>OY843588.1:2217500-2989141 GCA_963692935.1 Nitrospirales bacterium | reverse complement strand
GACGGTGGCGTTAGCGAAATCAGCATCATCCTCGGTGGCGGTAACGGTCACCGTCTGCGCCGTGTTCCAGGTCGACGGGCCGAAGGTCAGCGTGCCGGTGACGGTGGCGACGGCGGTGTTACCGCTGTTTGGCGTGACCGTCACGTCGCCGTCAGGCACAGTGGTCAGCGCCACGGTGTAGGTGGCCGTGTTGTCTTCAACCACGGTGAGGGCGGTCGGGGTGATGGTGACCGCCGGCGCCGGCG
This sequence comes from Nitrospirales bacterium, assembly GCA_963692935.1. Classification (GTDB taxonomy): domain Bacteria; phylum Nitrospirota; class Nitrospiria; order Nitrospirales; family UBA8639; genus Bin75. Next base: position 2,988,896 of record OY843588.1, on the reverse strand, counting down.
TGATCGTCACGGCAAAGGTCAGCGTGTCCGTATCGGCGGCGGACGTGATGGCATCCGAATCGGTGGCCGTGTAGGTCAGGGTGACGGCCGGGGCCGCGGTGAGGGGCGTGCCGGTCAGGGTGCGGGCGGTGTGGGTGAAGGTCAGACCGGCGGGGATGTCGCCGGTCAGCGCATAGTTCAGGGCGCCATTCCCGTCGGTGGCGGCCGGGAGGGTCAGCGTCGGAATGGCGGCCTCGGCGGTGTAGGTCCTGTCATCCACCGTCGCCGTGCCGAAGTCTGGCGCCGTCTCGGTGGCATCGGCGTCGGTGACGGTCACCACAACAGGGTCGGCGGTGGTGACACTGCCATAGCCGCTCACGGCATGGCTGATGGTGGCCACCTCGTCGGTGGTGTCCCCATCGGTGGCGGCGGCGACGGTGATGGTCCGGGCGGTATTCCAGGTTCCGGGGCTGAAGGTCAACGCGCCGGGGGTGGTCGTCACCTCGCCGGTGGGCGCGACGCTCACCATCACCGTCACGTCACCGGGGGGCACGGTGGTCAGCTCCATGGTGTAGGTGGCGATGCCGCCTTCAGACACGGAGAGGTTGGCGGTGGAGAGGGTCACCCCGGGCGCCGGCGTGATGGTCACGGCGAAGGTCAGCGTGGCCGCATCGTCGGCGGCCATGTTGGTATCCTCATCGGTAGCCGTCCAGGTCAGCATGACGGCCGCGGCCACGTTGGTGGGCGTACCGGCCAGGGTGCGGTCGGCGTTGGTAAAGGTCAGGCCGGCGGGGATGGCGGCCATGGGAGTCAGTGTGTAGTTCGGACCGCCGTCGCCGCCAGTGGCTACCGGTAACGTCAGCGTCGGGATGGCGGCGCCGGCGGTGTAGGTCTGGGCAGGCACCATCATCGGGTCGAAGGTCGGCGCGCTGTCGGTGTCGGGGATGGTGACGAGGACATCGTCGGCGGTAACGCTGCCGTAGCCACTCACGGTATGGGTGATCGTGGCGGCGGCGTCGGTGTCATCCGCGTCGGTGACGGCGGTGACGGTCACCGTCTGCGCCATGTTCCAGGTCGCCGAGTCGAAAGTCAGGGCACCGGTGACGGTGACGACGCCGGTGTCACCGCTGGTTGGCGTGACCGTCACATCCCCGGCGGGCACGGTGGTCAGCGCCACGGTGTAGGTGCCGGTGGCGCCTTCGGTCACGGTGAGGGCGGTCGGGGCGAGGGTGACCGCTGGCTCAGGGATGATCGTCACGGTGAAGGGCAGCAGGGCCGCATCGGTGGCGGCCATGTTGGCATCCTCATCGGTGGCCGTCCAGGTCAGCGTGACGGCCGCGGCGACGGCGGTGGGCGTGCCGGTCAGGGTGCGGTCGGCGGTGGTGTAGGTCAGGCCGTCGGGGATGGTGGCATTGGTGGTCAGGGCGTAGCTCAGGTTGCCGTCGCCGCCGGTGGCTTCCGGTAATGTCAGCGTCGGGATGGCGGCGTCGACGGTGTAGGTCTGGGCAGGCACCATCGCTGTCGACGGGTCAAAGGTCGGCGCGCTGTCGGTGTCGGGGACGGTGACGATGACCTCGGTGCCAGTGCCGGTGACGCTACCGTAGCCGCCCACGGTATGGGTGATCGTGGCGGTGTCCTCGGTGGCATCCGCGTCGGTGGCGCCGGTGACGGTCACCGTCTGCTCGGTGTTCCAGGTCGCCGTGGTGAAGGTCAGCGCGCCGGTGACGGTGGCGACGCCGGTGTCATCGCTGGTTGGCGTGACCGTTACGTCCCCGGCGGGCAAGGTGGTCAGCGCCACGGTGTAGATGGCCGTGCTGCCTTCATTCACGGTGAGGGCAGGCGCCGAAAGGGTGACGCCGGGGGTGTCGGTGTCGGTGACCGTGACGGTCACCGGGTCGGCAATGACGGAGCCGTAGCCGTTGACCGCGTGGGTGATGGTGACGGTGGCGTCGGTCGCGTCAGCATCCTCGATGGTGGTGACGGTCACCGTCTGCGCGGTGTTCCAGGTCGTCGTGGTGAAGGTCAGCGCGCCGGTGACGGTGGCGGCGTCCGGGTTATCGCTGGTTGGCGTGACCGTCACGTCACCGGCGGGCACGGTGGTCAGCGCCACGGCGTAGGTGCCGGTGGCGCCTTCGGTCACGGTGAGGGCAATCGGCGAAAGGGTGACGCCGGGGGTGTCGGTGTCGGCAACGGCCACCGTCACCTCGCCACCGCTCACCGCATTGTAGCCGTCCACCTGATGGGTGATGGTGGCGGTTTCGTCGGTCGCGTCATCATCCCCGGCGCCGGTGACGGTGACGGTCTGCGCGGTGTTCCAGGTTGCCGAGTCGAAGGTCAGCGCGCCGGTGACGGTGGCGACGGCGGTGTCACCGCTGGTTGGCGTGACCGTCACGTCGCCGGCGGGCACGGTGGTCAGCGCCACGGTGTAGATGGCCGTGCTGCCTTCATCCACGGTGATGGCGGTCGGGGCGAGGGTGACGGCAGGCGCCGGGGTGATCGTCACGGTGAAGGGTAGCAGGGCCGCATCGGCGGCGGCCGTGTTGGCATCCTCATCGGTAGCCGTCCAGGTCAGCGTGACGGCCGTGGCGGCGGCGGTGGGCGTGCCGGCCAGGGTGCGGTCGGCGTTGGTGAAGGTCAGGCCGTTGGGGATGGGGCCGGTCAGGGTGTAGCTCAGGGCGCCATTCCCGCCGGTGGCTTCGGGCAGGGTCAGGGCAATGATGGCGGCGTCCGTGGTGTAGGTTTGGTCGGACGGCGCAGCGTCATCGGCGAAGGCCGGGGCGGTGTCGGCTTCGTCGGTGTCGGTGACCGTGACGGTCACCGGGTCGGCCATGGTGATACTGCCGTAGCCGCCCACCTCATGGGTGATGGTGACGGTGGCGTCGGTCGCGTCAGCATCCTCGACGGTGGTGACGGTCACCGTCTGCTCGGTGTTCCAGGTCGTCGTGCTGAAGGTCAGCGCGCCGGTGACGGTGGCGGCGTCCGGGTTATCGCTGGTTGGCGTGACCGTCACGTCACCGGCGGGCACGGTGGTCAGCGCCACGGTGTAGGTGCCGGTGGCACCTTCGGTCACGGTGAGGGCAGTCGGCGAAAGGGTGACGCCGGGGGTGTCGGTGTCGGCAACGGTTACCGTCACCTCGCCAGCGCTCACCCCGTTGTAACCGTCCACCTGATGGGTGATGGCGACGGTGGCGTCGGTCTCGTCAGCATCCCCGGCGCCGGTGACGGTGACGGTCTGCGCGGTGTTCCAGGTCGCCGAGTCGAAGGTCAGCGCGCCGGTGACGGTGGCAACGTCGGTGTCACCGCTGGTTGGCGTGACCGTCACGTCGCCGTCGGGCACGGTAGTCAGCGCCACGGTGTAGATGGCCGTGCTACCTTCATCCACGGTGAGGGCGGTCGGGTCGAGGGTGACGGCGGGCGCCGGGGTGATGGTCACGGTGAAGGGTAGCAGGGCCGCATCGGCGGGGGCCGTGTTGGCATCCTCATCGGTAGCCGTCCAGGTCAGCGTGACCGCCGAGGCGGCGGTGGTGGGCGTGCCGGCCAGGGTGCGGTCGGCGTTGGTGAAGGTCAGGCCGTTGGGGATGGGGCCGGTCAGGGTGTAGCTCAGGGCGCCATTCCCGCCGGTGGCTTCGGGCAGGGTCAGGGCAATGATGGCGGCGCCAGTGGTGTAGGTCTGGTCGGGCGGCGTAGCGTCATCGGCGAAGGCCGGGGCGGTGTCGGCTTCGTCGGTGTCGGTGACCGTGACGGTCACCGGGTCGGCCATGGCGATACTGCCGTAGCCGCCTACCTCATGGGTGATGGTGACGGTGGCGTCGGTCGCGTCAGCATCCTCGATGGTGGTGACGGTCACCGTCTGCTCGGTGTTCCAGGTCGTCGTGCTGAAGGTCAGCGCGCCGGTGACGGTGACGACGCCGGTGTCACCGCTGGTTGGCGTGACCGTCACGTCCCCGGCGGGCAAGGTGGTCAGCACCACGGTGTAGATGGTTGTGCTACCTTCATTCACGGTGAGGGCGGTCTCCGAAAGGGTGACGCCGGGGGTGTCGGTGTCAGCAACGATTACCGTCACCTCGCCACCGCTCACCGTGTCGTAGCCGTCCACCTGATGGGTGATGGCGACGGTGGCGTCGGTGGCGTCAGCATCCTCGGTAGTGGTGACGGTCACCGTCTGCTCGGTGTTCCAGGTCGTCGTGCTGAAGGTCAGCGCGCCGGTGACGGTGACGCCGGTGTCACCGCTGGTTGGCGTGACCGTCACGTCCCCGGCGGGCACGGTGGTCAGCGCCACGGTGTAGGTGCCGGTGGCACCTTCGGTCACGGTGAGGGCAGTCGGCGAAAGGGTGACGCCGGGGGTGTCGGTGTCAACAACGGTTACCGTCACCTCGCCAGCGATCACCGCATTGTAGCCGTCCACCTGATGGGTGATGGCGACGGTGGCGTCGGTCGCGTCATCATCCCCGGCGCCGGTAACGGTCACCGTTTGCTCGGCGTTCCAGGTCGCCGTGGTGAAAGTCAGGGCGCCGGTGACGGTGACGACGTCGGTGTCACCGCTGGTTGGCGTGACCGTCACGTCGCCGGCGGGCACGGTGGCCAGCGCTACGGTGTAGGTGGCCGTGCTGCCTTCATCCACGGTGAGGGCGGTCGGGACGATGGTGACGGCGGGCGCCGGGAGGGTGATCGTCACGGCAAAGGTCAGCATGTCCGCATCGGTGGGGGCCGTGTTGGCATCCTCATCGGTAGCCGTCCAGGTCAGCGTGACCGCCGAGGCTGCGGCGGTGGGTGTGCCGGCCAGGGTGCGGTCGGCGTTGGTGAAGGTCAGGCCGTCGGGGATGGGGCCGGCCAGGGTGTAGCTCAGGGCGCCATTCCCGCCGGTGGCTTCGGGCAGGGTCAGGGCAATGATGGCGGCGCCAGTGGTGTAGGTCTGGTCGGGCGGCGTAGCGCCGTCGGCGAAGGCCGGGGCGGTGTCGGCTTCGTCGGTGTCGGCAACCGTGACGGTCACCGGGTCGGCAATGACGGAGCCGTAGCCGTTGACCGCGTGGGTGATGGTGACGGTGGCGTCGGTCGCGTCACCATCCTCGACGCCGGTGACGGTCACCGTCTGCGCGGTGTTCCAGGTCGCCGTGGTGAAGGTCAGCACACCGGTGACGGTGGCGGCGTCCGGGTTATCGCTGGTTGGCGTGACCGTCACGTCGCCGGCGGGCACGGTGGTCAGCGCCACGGTGTAGGTGTCGGTGGCGCCTTCGGTCACGGTGAGGGCAGTCGGCGAAAGGGTGACGCCGGGGGTGTCGGTGTCGGCAACGGCCACCGTCACGTCGCCAGCGATCACCGCGTTGTAACCGTCCACCTGATGGGTGATGGTGGCGGTTTCGTCGGTCGCGTCATCATCCTCGACGCCGGTGACGGTGACGGTCTGCGCGGTGTTCCAGGTTGCCGAGTCGAAGGTCAGGGCGCCGGTGACGGTGGCGACGGCGGTGTCACCGCTGGTTGGCGTGACCGTCACGTCGCCGGCGGGCACGGTGGTCAGCGCCACGGTGTAGATGGCCGTGCCGCCTTCATCCACGGTGAGGGCGGTCGGGGCGAGGGTGACGGCGGGCGCCGGGGTGATGGTCACGGTGAAGGGTAGCAGGGCCGCATCGGAGGTGGCCGTGTTGGCATCCTCATCGGTAGCCGTCCAGGTCAGCGTGACCGCCGTGGCGGCGGCGGTGGGCGTGCCGGCCAGGGTGCGGTCGGCGTTGGTGAAGGTCAGGCCGTTGGGGATGGGGCCGGTCAGGGTGTAGCTCAGGGCGCCATTCCCGCCGGTGGCTTCGGGCAGGGTCAGGGCAATGATGGCGGCGCCAGTGGTGTAGGTCTGGTCGGGCGGCGTAGCGCCGTCGGCGAAGGCCGGGGCGGTGTCGGCTTCGTCGGTGTCGGCAACCGTGACGGTCACCGGGTCGGCAATGACGGAGCCGTAGCCGTTGACCGCGTGGGTGATGGTGACGGTGGCGTCGGTCGCGTCAGCATCCTCGATGGTGGTGACGGTCACCATCTGCGCGGTGTTCCAGGTTGCAGTGGTGAAGGTCAGCACACCGGTGACGGTGGCGACGTCCGGGTTATCGCTGGTTGGCGTGACCGTCACGTCGCCGGCGGGCACGGTGGTCAGCGCTACGGTGTAGGTGTCGGTGGCGCCTTCGGTCACGGTGAGGGCAGTCGGCGAAAGGGTGACGCCGGGGGTGTCGGTGTCGGCAACGGCCACCGTCACGTCGCCAGTGCTCACCGCGTTGTAACCGTCCACCTGATGGGTGATGGTGGCGGTTTCGTCGGTCGCGTCATTATCCTCGGCGCCGGTGACGGTGACGGTCTGCGCGGTGTTCCAGGTTGCCGAGTCGAAAGTCAGCGCGCCGGTGACGGTGGCGACGGCGGTGTCACCGCTGGTTGGCGTGACCGTCACGTCGCCGTCGGGCACGGTGGTCAGCGCCACGGTGTAGATGGCCGTGCTGCCTTCATCCACGGTGAGGGCGGTCGGGTCGAGGGTGACGGCAGGCACCGGGGTGATCGTCACGGTGAAGGGTAGCAGGGCCGCATCGTCGACGGCCGTGTTGGCATCATCATCGGTCGCCGTCCAAGTCAGCGTGACCGCCGAGGCGGCGGCGGTGGGTGTGCCGGCCAGGGTGCGGGCGGCGTTGGTGAAGGTCAGGCCGGCGGGGATGGGGCCGGTCAGGGTGTAGCTCAGGGCGCCATTCCCACCGGTGGCTTCGGGCAGGGTCAGGGCAATGATGGCGGCGCCAGTGGTGTAGGTCTGGTCGGGTGGCGTAGCGCCGTCGGCGAAGGCCGGGGCGGTGTCGGCTTCGTCGGTGTCGGCAACCGTGACGGTCACAGGGTCGGCCATGGTGATACTGCCGTAGCCGCCCACCTCATGGGTGATGGTGACGGTGGCGTCGGTCGCGTCAGCATCCTCGACGCCGGTGACGGTCACCATCTGCGCGGTGTTCCAGGTCGCCGTGGTGAAGGTCAGCACGCCGGTGACGGTGGCGGCGTCCGGGTTATCGCTGGTTGGCGTGACCGTCACGTCGCCGGCGGGCACGGTGGTCAGCGCCACGGTGTAGGTGTCGGTGGCGCCTTCGGTCACGGTGAGGGCAGTCGGCGAAAGGGTGACGCCGGGGGTGTCGGTGTCGGCAACGGCCACCGTCACCTCGCCAGTGCTCACCGCGTTGTAACCGTCCACCTGATGGGTGATGGTGGCGGTTTCGTCGGTCGCGTCATTATCCTCGGCAGCAGTGACGGTGACAGTCTGCGCGGTGTTCCAGGTTGCCGAGTCGAAGGTCAGGGCGCCAGTGACGGTGGCGACGGCGGTGGCACCGCTGGTTGGCGTGACCGTCACGTCGCCGGCAGGCTCAGTGGTCAGCGCCACGGTGTAGATGGCCGTGCCGCCTTCATCCACGGTGAGGGCGGTCGGGGCGAGGGTGACGGCGGGCGCCGGGGTGATCGTCACGGTGAAGGGTAGCAGGGCCGCATCGGAGGTGGCCGTGTTGGCATCCTCATCGGTAGCCGTCCAGGTCAGCGTGACGGCCGTGGCGGCGGCGGTGGGCGTGCCGGCCAGGGTGCGGGCGGCGTTGGTGAAGGTCAGGCCGTCGGGGATGGGGCCGGTCAGGGTGTAGCTCAGGGCGCCATTCCCACCGGTGGCTTCGGGCAGGGTCAGGGCAATGATGGCGGCGCCAGTGGTGTAGGTCTGGTCGGGCGGCGTAGCGCCGTCGGCGAAGGCCGGGGCGGTGTCGGCTTCGTCGGTGTCGGCAACCGTGACGGTCACCGGGTCGGCAATGACGGAGCCGTAGCCGTTGACCGCGTGGGTGATGGTGACGGTGGCGTCGGTCGCGTCAGCATCCTCGACGCCGGTGACGGTCACCGTCTGCGCGGTGTTCCAGGTCGCAGTGGTGAAGGTCAGCACGCCGGTGACGGTGGCGGCGTCCGGGTTATCGCTGGTTGGCGTGACCGTCACGTCACCGGCGGGCACGGTGGTCAGCGCCACGGCGTAGGTGCCGGTGGCGCCTTCGGTCACGGTGAGGGCAATCGGCGAAAGGGTGACGCCGGGGGTGTCGGTGTCGGCAACGGCCACCGTCACCTCGCCAGTGCTCACCGCGTTGTAACCGTCCACCTGATGGGTGATGGTGGCGGTTTCGTCGGTCGCGTCATCATCCCCGGCGCCGGTGACGGTGACGGTCTGCGCGGTGTTCCAGGTTGCCGAGTCGAAGGTCAGCGCGCCGGTGACGGTGGCGACGCCGGTGTCACCGCTGGTTGGCGTGACCGTCACGTCGCCGACGGGCACGGTGGTCAGCGCCACGGTGTAGATGGCCGTGCCGCCTTCATCCACGGTGAGGGCGGTCGGGTCGAGGGTGACGGCGGGCGCCGGGGTGATGGTCACGGTGAAGGGTAGCAGGGCCGCATCGGCGGCGGTCGTGTTGGCATCCTCATCGGTAGCCGTCCAGGTCAGCGTGACGGCCGTGGCGGCGGCGGTGGGCGTGCCGGCCAGGGTGCGGTCGGCGTTGGTGAAGGTCAGGCCGTCGGGGATGGGGCCGGTCAGGGTGTAGCTCAGGGCGCCATTCCCACCGGTGGCTTCGGGCAGGGTCAGGGCAATGATGGCGGCGCCAGTGGTGTAGGTCTGGTCGGGCGGCGTAGCGCCGTCGGCGAAGGCCGGGGCGGTGTCGGCTTCGTCGGTGTCGGCAACCGTGACGGTCACCGGGTCGGCAATGACGGAGCCGTAGCCGTTGACCGCGTGGGTGATGGTGACGGTGGCGTCGGTCGCGTCAGCATCCTCGACGCCGGTGACGGTCACCGTCTGCGCGGTGTTCCAGGTCGCAGTGGTGAAGGTCAGCACGCCGGTGACGGTGGCGGCGTCCGGGTTATCGCTGGTTGGCGTGACCGTCACGTCACCGGCGGGCACGGTGGTCAGCGCCACGGCGTAGGTGCCGGTGGCGCCTTCGGTCACGGTGAGGGCAATCGGCGAAAGGGTGACGCCGGGGGTGTCGGTGTCGGCAACGGCCACCGTCACCTCGCCAGTGCTCACCGCGTTGTAACCGTCCACCTGATGGGTGATGGTGGCGGTTTCGTCGGTCGCGTCATCATCCCCGGCGCCGGTGACGGTGACGGTCTGCGCGGTGTTCCAGGTTGCCGAGTCGAAGGTCAGCGCGCCGGTGACGGTGGCGACGCCGGTGTCACCGCTGGTTGGCGTGACCGTCACGTCGCCGACGGGCACGGTGGTCAGCGCCACGGTGTAGATGGCCGTGCCGCCTTCATCCACGGTGAGGGCGGTCGGGTCGAGGGTGACGGCGGGCGCCGGGGTGATGGTCACGGTGAAGGGTAGCAGGGCCGCATCGGCGGCGGTCGTGTTGGCATCCTCATCGGTAGCCGTCCAGGTCAGCGTGACGGCCGTGGCGGCGGCGGTGGGCGTGCCGGCCAGGGTGCGGTCGGCGTTGGTGAAGGTCAGGCCGTTGGGGATGGGGCCGGTCAGGGCGTAGCTCAGGTTGTCGTCGCCACCGGTGGCTTCCGGTAACGTCAGCGTCGGGATGGCGGCGGCGGCGGTGTAGGTCTGGTCAGGCACCGTCCCTGTCGCCGGGTCAAAGGTCGGCGCGCTGTCGGTGTCGGGGATGGTGACGATGACCTCGGTGCCAGTGCCGATGACGCTGCCGTAGCCACCCACGGTATGGGTGATCGTGGCGGTGTCCTCGGTGGCGTCTGCATCGGTGGCGCCGGTGACGGTCACCGTCTGCTCGGCGTTCCAGGTCGCCGTGGTGAAGGTCAGCGCGCCGGTGACGGTGGCGACGCCGGTGTCATCGCTGGTTGGCGTGACCGTCACGTCCCCGGCGGGCAAGGTGGTCAGCACCACGGTGTAGAGGGTTGTGCTGCCTTCATTCACGGTGAGGGCGGTCGCCGAAAGGGTGACGCCGGGGGTGTCGGTGTCGTCGACGGCCACCGTCACGTCGCCAGCGCTCACCGCATTGTAGCCGTCCACCTGATGGGTGATGGTGGCGATTTCGTCGGTCGCGTCATCATCCTCGGCGCCGGTGACGGTGACGGTCTGCGCGGTGTTCCAGGTTGCCGAGTCGAAGGTCAGCGCGCCGGTGACGGTGGCGACGCCGGTGTCACCGCTGGTTGGCGTGACCGTCACGTCGCCGGCGGGCACGGTGGTCAGCGCCACGGTGTAGATGGCCGCGCTGCCTTCATCCACGGTGAGGGCGGTCGGGGCGAGGGTGACCGCGGGCGCCGGGGTGATCGTCACGGGGAAGGTCAGCGTGGCTGCATCGTCGGCGGTTGTGTCGCCGTCTGAATCGGTGGCCGTCCAGGTCAGCGTGACAGCCAGGGCCGCGGTGAGGGGCGTGCCGGTCAGGGTGCGGTCGGTGTCGGTGTAGGTCAGGCCGGCGGGGAGGCTGCCGGTTAGCGCATAGTTCAGGGTGCCATTCCCACTGGTGGCAACCGGGAGGGTCAGGGTTGGAATGGCGGTCTCGGCGACATAGGTCAGGTCGGACACCGTCTCCGCGCCGAAGGATGGCATCGTGTCGGCAGCATCGTTGTCGGTGACCGTGACCACAACATCGGCGGCGGTGACGGTGCCGTAGCCGCTCACCGTATGGCTGATGGTGGCGACGTCGTCAGCGGAATCAAGGTCATCCTCGGCGGCGACGACGGAGACGGTCATGGCGGTATTCCAGTTTGCGGTGCTGAAGGTCAGCGCGACGGGGCTGGTCGTCACATCGTCGACGGGGTTGACCCTCGTCGTCACCGTCACGTCACCAGGTGGCACGGTGGTCAGCACCATGGTGTAGGTGGCCGTGCTGCCTTCACCCACGGAGAGGGTGGCGGTGGAGAGGGTGACTCCGGGCGCCACGGTGATCGTCACGGTGAAGGTCAGCAGGGCCGCATCGGCGGCAGCGGTGTTGGCGTCGTCATCCGTGGCCGTCCAGGTCAGCGTGACGGCCGGGGCGGCGTCGGTGGGCGTGCCGGTCAGGGTGCGGGCGGTGTCGTTGAAGGTCAGGCCGGCGGGGATGGCAGAATCGGGAGTCAGGGTGTAGCTCAGGTCGTCGTCGCCACCGGTGGCTTCCGGTAACGTCAGCGTCGGGATGGCGGCGTCGGCGGTGTAGGTCTGGTCAGGCACCGTCCCTGTCGACGGGTCGAAGGTCGGCGCGCTGTCGGTGTCGGGGATGGTGACGATAACCTCGGTGCCGGTGCCGGTAACGCTGCCGTAGCCGCCCACGGTATGGGTGATCGTGGCGGTGTCCTCGGTGGCATCCGCGTCGGTGGCGCCGGTGACGGTCACCGTCTGCGCGGTGTTCCAGGTCACCGTGGTGAAGGTCAGGGCGCCGGTGACGGTGGCGACGCCGGTGTCACCGCTGGTTGGCGTGACCGTCACGTCGCCGGCGGGCACGGTGGTCAGCGCCACGGCGTAGATGGCCGTGCTGCCTTCATCCACGGTGAGGGCGGTCGGGTCGAGGGTGACGGCGGGCGCCGGGGTGATCGTCACGGTGAAGGTCAGCAGGGCCGCATCGGCGGCGGCGGTGTTGGCGTCGTTATCCGTAGCCGTCCAGGTCAGCGTGACGGCCGAGGCGGCGTCGGTGGGCGTGCCGGTCAGGGTGCGGGCGGTGTCGTTGAAGGTCAGGCCGGCGGGGATGGCAGAATCGGTAGTCAGGGCGTAGCTCAGGGGGGCGTCGCCACCGGTGGCTTCCGGTAACGTCAGCGTCGGGATGGCGGCGTCGGCGGTGTAGGTCTGGTCAGGCACCGTCCCTGTCGACGGGTCGAAGGTCGGCGCGCTGTCGGTGTCGGGGATGGTGACGATAACCTCGGTGCCGGTGCCGGTAACGCTGCCGTAGCCGCCCACGGTATGGGTGATCGTGGCGGTGTCCTCGGTGGCATCCGCGTCGGTGGCGCCGGTGACGGTCACCGTCTGCGCGGTGTTCCAGGTCACCGTGGTGAAGGTCAGGGCGCCGGTGACGGTGGCGACGCCGGTGTCACCGCTGGTTGGCGTGACCGTCACGTCGCCGGCGGGCACGGTGGTCAGCGCCACGGCGTAGATGGCCGTGCTGCCTTCATCCACGGTGAGGGCGGTCGGGTCGAGGGTGACGGCGGGCGCCGGGGTGATCGTCACGGTGAAGGTCAGCAGGGCCGCATCGGCGGCGGCGGTGTTGGCGTCGTTATCCGTAGCCGTCCAGGTCAGCGTGACGGCCGAGGCGGCGTCGGTGGGCGTGCCGGTCAGGGTGCGGGCGGTGTCGTTGAAGGTCAGGCCGGCGGGGATGGCAGAATCGGTAGTCAGGGCGTAGCTCAGGTCGCCGTCGCCACCGGTGGCTTCCGGTAACGTCAGCGTCGGGATGGCGGCGGCGGCGGTGTAGATCTGGTCAGGCACCGTCCCTGTCGACGGGTCAAAGGTCGGCGCGCTGTCGGTGTCGGGGATGGTGACGATGACCTCGGTGCCGGTGCCGGTGACGCTGCCGTAGCCGCCCACGGTATGGGTGATCGTGACGGTGTCCTCGGTGGCGTCCGCGTCGGTGGCGCCGGTGACGGTCACCGTCTGTGCTGCGTTCCAGGTCGCCGTGGTGAAGGTCAGGGCGCCGGTGACGGTGGCGACGGCGGTGTTACCGCTGGTTGGCGTGACCGTCACGTCCCCGGCAGGCACGGTGGTCAGCGCCACGGTGTAGATGGTCGTGCTGCCTTCATCCACGGTGAGGGCGGTCGGGTCGAGGGTGACGGCGGGCGCAGTGATGATCGTCACGGTGAAGGTCAGCGTGGCCGCATCGGCGGCGGCCGTGTTGGCGTCGTCATCCGTGGCCGTCCAGGTCAGCGTGACGGCCGGGGCGGCGGTGGTGGGTGTGCCGGTCAGGGTGCGGGCGGTGTCGTTGAAGGTCAGGCCGGCGGGGATGGCGGCATTGGTGGTCAGGGCGTAGCTCAGGTCGCCGTCGCCACCGGTGGCTTCCGGTAACGTCAGCGTCGGGATGGCGGCGTCGGCGGTGTAGGTCTGGTCAGGCACTGTCCCTGTCGACGGGTCAAAGGTCGGCGCGCTGTCGGTGTCGGGGATGGTGACGATGACCTCGGTGCCGGTGCCGGTGACGCTGCCGTAGCCGCCGACGGTATGGGTGATCGTGGCGGTGTCCTCGGTGGCGTCCGCGTCGGTGGCGCCGGTGACGGTCACCGTCTGTGCTGCGTTCCAGGTCGCCGTGGTGAAGGTCAGGGCGCCGGTGACGGTGGCGACGCCGGTGTCACCGCTGGTTGGCGTGACCGTCACGTCCCCGGCGGGCACGGTGGTCAGCGCCACGGTGTAGATGGTCGTGCTGCCTTCATCCACGGTGAGGGCGGTCGGGTCGAGGGTGACGGCGGGCGCAGTGATGATCGTCACGGTGAAGGTCAGCAGGGCCGCATCGTCGGTGGCGGTGTTGGCGTCGTCATCCGTAGCCGTCCAGGTCAGCGTGACGGCCGAGGCGGCGGTGGTGGGCGTACCGGCCAGGGTGCGGTCGGCGTTGGTGAAGGTCAGGCCGGCGGGGATGGCATCGGGGGTCAGGGCGTAGCTCAGGTCGCCGTCGCCACCGGTGGCTTCCGGTAACGTCAGCGTCGGGATGGCGGCGTCGGCGGTGTAGATCTGGTCAGGCACTGTCCCTGTCGACGGGTCAAAGGTCGGCGCGCTGTCGGTGTCGGGGATGGTGACGATGACCTCGGTGCCGGTGCCGGTGACGCTGCCGTAGCCGCCTACGGTATGGGTGATCGTGGCGGTGTCCTCGGTGGCGTCCGCGTCGGTGGCGCCGGTAACGGTCACCGTCTGTGCTGCGTTCCAGGTCGCCGTGGTGAAGGTCAGGGCGCCGGTGACGGTGGCGACGCCGGTGTCACCGCTGGTTGGCGTGACCGTCACGTCCCCGGCAGGCACGGTGGTCAGCGCCACGGTGTAGATGGTCGTGCTGCCTTCATCCACGGTGAGGGCGGTCGGGTCGAGGGTGACGGCGGGCGCAGTGATGATCGTCACGGTGAAGGTCAGCAGGGCCGCATCGTCGGTGGCGGTGTTGGCGTCGTCATCCGTGGCCGTCCAGGTCAGCGTGACGGCCGGGGCGGCGTCGGTGGGCGTACCGGCCAGGGTGCGGTCTGCGTTGGTGAAGGTCAGGCCGGCGGGGATGGCGGCATTGGTGGTCAGGGTGTAGCTCAGGCCGCCGTCGCCACCGGTGGCTTCCGGTAACGTCAGCGTCGGGATGGCGGCGTCGGCGGTGTAGGTCTGGTCAGGCACTGTCCCTGTCGACGGGTCGAAGGTCGGCGCGCTGTCGGTGTCGGGGATGGTGACGATGATCTCGTCGGCGGTGACGCTGCCGTAGCCGTTCACGGTATGGGTGATCGTGGCGGTGTCCTCGGTGGCATCCGCGTCGGGGGCGCCGGTAACGGTCACCGTCTGCGCGGTGTTCCAGGTCGCCGTGGTGAAGGTCAGGGCGCCGGTGACGGTGACCTCGGCGGAAGCGGCGGGCGTTACGGTGACTTCGCCGTCGGGCAAGGTGGTCAGCGCCACGGTGTAGATGGTCGTGCTGCCTTCATCCACGGTGAGGGCGGTCGGGTCGAGGGTGACGGCGGGCGCCGGGGTGATCGTCATGATGAAGGTCAGCGCGGCCTCATCGGCGGCGGCGGTGTTGGTATCCGAATCGGTAGCCGTCCAGGTTAGCGTGACGGCCGGGACGGCGGAGGTGGGCGTGCCGGTCAGGGTGCGGGTGGCGTTGGTGTAGGTCAGGCCGGCGGGAATGGAGTCAGTGGGAGTCAGTGTGTAGCTCAGGCCGCCGTCGCCACCAGTGGCGGCAGGCAAGGTCAGCGTCGGAATGGCGACGTCCTCGGTGTAGGTCCGGGCGGTCACTGTCGCCGTGCCGAAATCCGGTACGCCGTTGGTGTCGGTGATGGTGACCGTGACCTCGGCGGCGGTGGTGATGCTGCCGTAGCCGCTGACCACATGGGTGAGAATGGCGGTGTCGTCGGCGTTGTCAGAGTCCGCGACCGCGGTGACCGTGACGGTCTGGGCAACGTTCCAGTTCGCGGTGCTGAAGGTCAGCGCGCCAGAGACGGTGATTTCGCCAGCATCGGGGCCGGTGCTGTGTGTCGGCGTTACCATGACCTCACCGGTGGGTGCCGTGGCCAGCGTCGCGGTGTAGGTGGTTGTGTTGCCTTCAGCCACGGTCAGGGCGGTCGGCGTGATGATGACTTCGGACGCCGTATGTATCGTCACGGGAAAGGTCAGGGCAGTCGCATCGGCGGCCGCCATGTTGTTGTCCATATCCGTGACCGTCCAGGTCAGCGTGACGGCCGCAGCCTCGCTGGTCGGTGTGCCGGTCAGGGTGTGGGTGGTACCAGCGGCCATGTAGGTCAGACCGTCGGGGATGTTGCCGGTCAGGGTGTAGATCAGGCCGACGTCGCCACCAGTGGCGGCCGGCAAGGTCAGCGTCGGAATGGCGACGCCTTCGGTGTAGGTCTGGGCGGCAACCGTCGCCGTGCCGAAATCCGGTACACCGTTGGTGTCGGTGACGGTGACGGTGACCGAGGTGGCGGCGTTGATGCGGCCGTAGCCGCTGATCCTGTGGATGAGAGTGGCGGTGTCGTCGGTGTTGTCGGGGTCCGCGCCCGCGGTGACCGTGATCGTCTGGGCGACGCGCCAGGTCTGGGGGGTGAAGGTCAGCGGCCCGGAGACGGTGACGTTGATTCCGGCGGGGGTGACGTGTGGCGTCACCGTGACCGTTTCTCCGGGCCTGGTGTTCAGCCCCACGGTGTAGGTGGTCATGCCGCCTTCGGGCACGGTGAGAGTGGTGGGGGAGATGATCGCATGGGATCTGGTCACCACGCCCAGGCGGAACCCTCTATATTGCCCGCTCCCGTCGTCGGTGGCCTCGATCATGCCGGCGAACCTGACGTCGCTGATCCTGGGCGTCGGCGAGGGAACGGGCATGGCGAACACATCGCTGGTGCGCTGGCCCTGCTCAATGGTGGTCACACCCGCGGGGCCGCCCGGGGCACTCCAGACCACCAGGATGTCCAGCGGGGCGGCTTCCAGGATGCGTGCCCGGACCTGGCCGTTCCCCTGCTGTTCGAGATCAATGTTCAGCGTGAACGGGCTGCCGGAATTGCCACTCAACCAGATTCTATGCAAACGCAGACCGGCAAAGAATTGTTCGGGCAGGGTACTGAGAACCGTGTTTTCCAGCCACAGCGACGAGAGCCTGGGGAGTTTGTTGCCAAAGCCCGCGGGCAGGCTGGAGAGGTTGGCGTTGACCCCCAGTTGCAGCGTCTCCAACAAGGGGAGATGGTCGAAAATGTCCTCGGGCAGGACGAGGTCAAGGCCCATATTCAGGCGCACCAGTGAGGTCCCTTTGAACAGCTCCCTGGGCAGGCGGTTGGGCAGGTTGTTCGATTCAAAGCTGGACAGGTTCAGCTCGCGCAACGCGGGAAGATTGTTGAAAATGCCCGCGGGCAACATTGAGATATGCGTAAATCGAAGATCCAGAAACGTCAACCCGGTCAGCCCCCTGAAGGCGCCCGCGGGCAGCAGGTCGTCGGGGAAAATATTGTTTCGCAGATCCAGCCGCGATAACTTGCCAAGCCCGTCGAAGATGCCCGTGGGAAGGGTGAGAAGCCCCTGCCGCGCCAGATTCAAGGACCTCAAATTGATGAGTCCGTCGAAGTCGCCGACATGGATTCCCCCTTCGATTTTAGGGTTCCCAGGCTCCCAGGCATCCAGGTTGATCTCCGTGATACGGCTCAGCATGGCCCCGGTGACCTGATCGCAACTGGAAGCACCGAACGCCTCGCTGGCTTTCACAAGAATTTCGAGTACGGCCGGGCTACGGCTGCAGACGGATACCCGTACCGCGATGGTGAACAGGAGGCTGGCGGTGTCGCCGTTGCGGTCGGTGGCCGTCCAGGTGTAGGCGCTCGTTGGTGCGACGGCCGTCGGTGTGCCGGAGAGCGTGCCCGAGCGGGTATCGAAGGCCAGTCCCGCGGGCAGGGATCCGGTGAATGTGTGACGCACCGGGCTGTTGCCGCCAATGGCGTTCGGCAGGGAGAGGGACTCAATCCCGCGGTGCAGGAAGTAGTACAGGGGACCGACGGTCGTGGCACCGAAGCTGGGGACGGTATCGGCCTGCACCGCCACGCGGAAGGGCAGACTCACGCGATCCGTCTCCGTCGTGTCGTCATCGGTATCCGATGCGGTCCAGGTCAGGAGGGCCGTGGTGGCGGTGGTCGGGATTCCGGTCAGGGTGCGCGTGGCCATATCGAGGGTCAGCCCGGCGGGAATGGCCGTGACGGGGGTCAGCGTATAGCGCGAGGCCCCGTTGCCGCCGGTGGCAGCCGGCAGGGGCAGGGCTGGAATGGCCATCCCCGTGTAGTATGTCCGGGCCGCAATCGTCGTCGTGCGGAACCCCGGCGCGGTGTTGGACGCCTCGTCGTCGGCAACCGTGACGGTGACATCGGCGGCCGTGTTGACGCGGCCGTAACCGTGCACCGCATGGCGGATGGTGGTGATGTCATGGATGTCGTCCTGGTCCTGGGGCGCCGTGACGGTGACGGTCCGGGCGACGTGCCAGGTCGTGGAGGTATAGGTCAACGTTCCGGGAACGGCGACCAGGCTCCCGGCGGAGCCGCTGTCCAGCGTGACCGTGACGTTGCCGAGGGGGGCGGTGCGCAGCGTCACAGTATAGGTGGCATTGCCGCCTTCCCGCAGGCCCAGGGTGGTGGGGACGACGATGACCGCTGGCCCCAGTTCCACTCTCAAGGTGACAGGCAGGGTGTCTTGATCGGGGGTGTCCCTGGCGCTGTCCGTGTCCAGGACCGTCCAGGTCACCGCGTCCGAGACCGTCCAGGTCAGCATGGCCGTGGTCGGGGCGGTCGGGGTGCCGGCCAGGATGCGTGTGCCGGCATCCAGGGTCAGCCCGGCGGGCAGGGCCATGGCGGGGGTCAGGGCATAGCTCAGGACGCCGTTGCCGCCGGTGGCGGCCGGGAGCGTCAACGCCGCAATCGCGGTCCCCACGGTGTACGTCCGGCTCACACTCATCGTCGCATCGAACCGTGGGACGGTGTCGGTCTCCACCGTCATGGTCACGGGCAGGCTTGCCGTGTCGCCGTCGACATCGAAGACGGTCCAGCTCAGGGTGGCGGTGGCCGGGGTGGTCGGGGTACCGACCAGGGTGCGCGCGTTGTGCTCGAAGGTGAGGCCGGCGGGCAGGGCGCCGATGAGCCGGTAGCTCAGGGTGACGTTGCCGCCGATGGCGGCCGGAAGCGTCAGGGCCGGAATGGCGGCGCCAGTGAGGTATGTCCGGGTTGGAACGGCCGTTGTGACGAAACGCGGCGCGTCGTCGGCCTGGAACATCACGCGAAAGGGCAGGCTCGCTTCATCAGACTCCGCCATGTTGTCATCCGCATCCGAGGCAATCCAGGTCAGGGTGATGGGAGACAAGGTTGGGACCACCGTCCGGCCGACGTTCGAAACAAGAAAGAGCGGGAGGGGAACACCCGTCAGCGTGCGTGTGTCGGCATTGACGGTCATCCCGGTGGGCAGGTTGCCGGTGAGCCGGTAGCGCAACGCGCCGTTGCCGCCAGTGGCGGACGGGAGCGTCAGGGCCGGAATGTCGTGAACCATGACGTAGGTCTGGGGGTCGACCGTCGTCGTGCCGAACCCCGGCCGGGTGTCGTCGGCATCGTCGTCGGTGACCATGACGGTGACACGGGCGGCCGTGGTGATGCTGCCGTAGCCGCTCACGGTGTGGCTGATGGTCACGGCTTCGTCGACCTTGTTACTGTCCATGTCCGCGGTGACGGTGACCGTTTGGACCGTGCTCCAGTTCGTGGGAGTAAAGGTCAACGCCCCGGAGACGGTGACCCCGCCGGCGGGGCGAATGTCCTGCGTCACCGTGGCGGTGCCGCCGGGGGCGTTGGTCAGCCGCACGGTATAGGTCTGTGTGTGGCCCTCGGACACGACGAGGGTGGTGGGAGCAATGATCACCTCGTCAAGGCTCACCGTGCCAGAGGACAGTTGGAATCCGGAATACCTGCCAACATTGCCATCATTGTCGGCGGTTTCTTCGGCCAGGTTGAGGAACCACGCGTCGTTGATCACGATGGACCGCGGGGATGACGTGGGTGTGCCGAACGCGGGACTGTTGCGCTGGCCCGCCGGGATGATGACGATGTTCGGGGCCTCATCCTCGCCGGCCACCATCCAGAGGACGGCGACGTCCAGCGGGGTGGCCTCTCTGATGTGTGCCTGAAACTGGCCGTTGCTCAGCCGACGCAACCCAAGGGTCAGGCTCAACGGGACGACGGGGTTGCGGGACAAGTGGACCGATATCAGCCGGCTCAACCCGTCAAACATCCCCGTGGGCAGGGTGGTCAGTTGATTGCGGAACAGCAACAGCGAGCGCAACGAGCCAAGCCCGTCGAAGAGACCCACGGGCAGGGTGGTGAGCTGATTGCCCGACATCTCCAGGATCTGCAACGCACGAAGCCCGGTGAAGATGTTCGCGGGCAGGGTGGAGATCTCATTATTATCGAGGGACAGCGTGAGCAACCTGCCAAGCCCGTCGAAGATGTCCGCGGGCAGGGTGGTGAGCCGATTGCTGTGCAGAAACAGGCGCCTCAACGCGCCAAGCCCGTCGAAGATGTCCGCGGGCAGGGTGGTGAGCTGATTGCTACTGATGTTCAGCTCTTGCAACGCTCCCAGTCCGGCGAAAAGTTGTGCGGGCAGGGTGGTGAGCTGATTGGTGGACAGACTCAGGCTCGTCAACGTCCCAAGCCCGGCGAAGAGATCCGCGGGCAGGGTGGTGATCTGATTGACGGACAGAAACAGCCCGGACAACGCGCTGAGACCGTCGAAGTCTCCGCTGTGGAGTGCGCCGATGGACTGGTCGTACACATGAAACTCGGTAAGCTCGCGCAGACTGGACGGGGTGACCACCAGGCAGTCGGGGGCGCCGACCGCCGACATAAGGGCGTCGCGCACCGCCGGGGTGCGGAAACAGACGGAGGTCCCATGCACCGCGATGGTGAACGTGAGGCTGGCGGTGACAGCGGCGCGGTCGGTGGCCCTCCAGGTGTAGCGGGTCGCCGGCATGACAACGGTCGGCGTGCCGGAGAGGATGCGCGTGTTGGCATCGAGGCTAAGCCCGGCGGGCAGGGCGCCGGTCAGCGCGTAGCTCAGGGCGACGTTGCCGCCGGTGGCGGCCGGGAGCGTCACGGACGGCATGACCGCGCCGGCGATGTATGTCCGGGCCGCCACCGTCGCCGTGCCAAACATCGGGGCGAAAGCGGCCTCGGCATCGGCGACCGTGACGACAATGCGGTCGGCGGTCGTGACGAGACCGTAGCCGCTGACGGTGTGGCTGATGGTGGCGGTGTCGTCAAAGCCGTCGGGATCCCGGCCCGCGGTGACGGTGACGGTCCGGGCGGTGTGCCAGGTCGCGGGAGTAAAGGTCAGGGGCGCGGAGACGGTAACGCCGCTTTCGACGGGGCTGATGGTCGGCGTGACCATGACGTCGCTGGTGACGGCGGTGTTCAGCACCACGGTGTAGGTCGTCATGCGGCCTTCGGACACGGCGAGGGTGGCGGAGTCGAGAATCACCCCGGGCCTGGACGGCGTGAGGCCCAGGCGGAAGCCGGTATAGAAGCCAGTGTTGTCGGCGGTGTCCTCGGTCACGCCGGTGAACGCGGGTGCGCTGAGCATGATGGACGCCGTCGACGGCATGGACATGCCGAAGGCCTCGCTGGTGCGCTGGCCGGCCTCGATGGTGGCCGTGTTCGAGGCCCCGCCCGGGATCATCCAGGTCACGGTGACAGCCAGCGGGGCGGCTTCCGGGATGCGCGCCTGGACCTGGCCATGCCCCTGTTGCGCGAGATCCATGTTCAACGTGAACGGGCTGGCTAAATTGCCGTGCAGGGCGATCCTCCTCAGTGCGCCCAGCCCGTCAAACAGCCCCACGGGCAGGCCCACCAGCACATTGTCGGACAGCCTCAGACTGCGCAACTCGCCAAGCCCGGCGAAGAGGTTCTCAGGCAGGGTGACGAAACGATTGCCGCTCAGATTCAGTCGCTGCAACGTCCCAAGCCCGGCAAAGAGGTTCTCAGACAGGGTGTTGAGCCGATTCCCGGCCAGTTCCAGGGTCGTCAACGCGCGCAGCCCGGCGAAGAGGCCTTCGGGCAGGGCGCCGATCCGGTTGCCGGCCAGCTGCAGGGTCGTCAACGCATGCAACCCGGCGAAAAGGTCTTCGGGCAGGGTGGTGAGCCGATTCTGGCTCAGACTCAGGCGATCCAACGCACTGAGGCCGTCGAAGTCCCCGCTGTGGAGTGCGCGGATGTTCTGGTTGTTCAGAAACAGCAGGGTGATCCCGCGCAAATGGACCGGGGTGACGTCCGCGCAGTCGGACAGGCCGGCTGCCGCCACGATGGCATCGCGCACCGCCGGGGTGCGGGTGCAGAAGGCGGACCGGTACTCCGCGATGGTGATGGTGAACGGGAGGCTGGCGGTGTAGTTGCGACCAGTGGCGGTCCAGGTGTAGGTGCGCGCCGGGGCGACGATGGTTGGCAGGCCGGAGATGGTGCGCGCGTCCCTGTCAAAGACCAACCCCGTGGTCAGGGCAGGGACAGGGGTCAGCGCGTAGTCCAGGGGGCCGGCGCCGCCGATGGCGGTGGGCAGGGTCAGGACCGGAATCGTCGTCCAGGCGGTGTATGTCAGGGGCGCGACCGGCGTGTTGACGAAACTCGGCGCCTCGTCGTCGGTGACGGCAACCGTCACGCCAGACGCCGTGGTGATGTCACCGTAGCCGGTCACGGCATGGCCGATCGTGGCGGTGTCATCCAGGGCGTCGGCGTCCTGGCTCGCGGTGACGGTGACGGTCCGGGCGCTGTACCAGGTCGCGGGAGTAAAGGTCAGCGCTCCGGAAACCCCGACCTCGCTCCCGACGGGACTGACGGTTGGCGTCACCGTGACGTTGCCGGCGGGGATGGCGTTCAGCCACACGGCGTAGGTGGTCACGCCACCTTCGGGCAGGATGAGGGCGGTGCGGGCGATGTGCACGGCCCTGGCCGTCGGTCTGGTGGCCAGGAGGATTCCGGGATAGCCAGTAGCAGCCGCGAAGACGTCCACAGGCGCGGGGTTGATGAGCCGGATGATCCCCGGTGATGGCGTGACCATGCCAAACACATCGCTGGTGCGCCGGCCCGCCTTGATGGTGGCGATCCCCCTGCCCCCACCCGTCGCCACCCATTCCACCGTGACAGCCAGCGGGGCAGCCTCCCGAAGGCGCGCCCGGGCCTGGCCGTTCTCCTCCCGCACGAGATCAATGCTCAGCGTGAACGGGAAGCCTGGATTGAACAACAGATTGAGATTATTCAGCAGGCCCAGACCATCAAATATCCCCTCCGGCAGCGTGGTGAGCCGGTTGTAGCACAGAGTCAGCACGGCCAAATCGTGGAGGCCATTGAAGATGTCCCCGGGCAGGGTGGCGAGACGGTTGGTGCACAGCCGCAAGCTGGTCAACTCGCGGAGGCCGTCGAAGATGTCCCCGGGCAAGGTGGTGAGCCGATTGTCTTGAATGTTCAGGGAGGTCAATGCGTCCAGTCCATCGAAGATCCCCTCGGGCAGAGTTGTGAGCTGATTGCCGGACAGATTCAGGGTGGTCAGCGCGCGGAGGCCGTCGAAGTCCCCGCGTGAGAGTGCGCGGATATTCCTGTCGCTCACGTCAAGCGCCGTGACCCCGCTCAAGTGGGCCGGGGTGACATCCGCACAGTGCGCGGCATCGCTTGCCGCCACAATGGCGTCGCGCACCGCCTGGGGACGGCGGCAGATGCCCGCGCTCTTCGGCACCACCGCGATGGTGAACGTGAGATGCGTCGCGTCGCCATCGAGATCGGTGGCGGTCCAGGTGTAGATGCGCGCCGGCACGGCAACCGTCGGCGTGCCAATGAGTCCGCGTATGACCGGGACGACGGTCAGCCCGTCGGGCAGAGCGCCGGTCAATGTGTAGCGCGGGGAGCCGTTGCCACCGGTCGCGGCTGGCAGGGTGACAATCGGCAGCGGGGTTTCGACGATGTACCGATGAGCCGCGACCGTCGTGACGCCGAACATCGGCACGGTGTCGAGGTCCAGGTCGGAGACCACGACGGTCACGGAGTCAGCCGTGGTGATGCTGCCGTAGCCACTCACCGCATGGGTGATGGTGACGGTGGCGTCCCTGCTGTCCTCATCCTCGCCCGTGGTGACGGTGACGGGCTGGAGGACAGACCAGTTGGCGGAGGTAAAGGTCAGTGCCCCGGAGACCGAGACCATGCTTCCGGCAGAGTGGACGGACGGCGTTACGGTCACCTCACCGATGGGGGCGGTTCGCAGCCTCACGGCATAGGTCGCCGGGTCGTCTGCGGAGATGGCGAGGGTGGTGGTGGCGATGATGACCCTGGGCACGGATGACGGTGTGGCCAGTTGGAAGCCGCTGTACGGGGGGTTGTTCGCGTCGGTGCGCGTGGTCACGCCGGCGAACGTGGCGTTGCTGAACGCGAAAGGCACCCGCGATGACGTGGGCACACCGAACGCATCGCTGGTGCGCTGGCCTGCCGCAATGGTGGCCGTACCCGTGCCCCCGTCCGGGGATGTCCAGGTCACCATGAGGGCCAGCGGGGCCGCCTCCCCGATGCGTGCCCGGACCTGACCATTCGCCTGCCGCTCGGGATCAACGTTCAGCACGAACGGGCTGCCGGGGTTGCCGTGCAGAGCCAGCACACGCAGTGAGTCCAGGCCATCAAATATCCCCTCGGGCAGGGTACGGAGTTGATTGTCGCTCAGATTCAGGATCGTCAACGAGCCGAGACTGTTGAATATGTCCGCGGGCAGGGCGGTGAGCGGCGTGAAGGCCAGATGCAACGTCTCCAGCGCCCCAAGCCCGTCGAAGAGACCGTCGGGCAAGGTGGTGAAGCGATTGTTGGACAGGATCAGGTACGTCAACCCACTGAGCCAGTCGAAGTCTCCGTTGCGGAGGGTGCCGATGTCCCTGTTGAACAGCGTCAGTCTTGTGATCCTGCGCAGGTCGGCCGGGGTGACGTCTCCGCAGTCGGAGGCGCCGGACGCATCCACAAGGACGTCGCGCACCACCGCGGTACGGGAACAGACGGAGGCCCTCACGGTGATGGTGAACAGCAGGCTTGCGGTGGCGCTGTCGGTGGCGGTGGCGGTCCAGGTGTAGGTTCGCGTCCGCGAGGCCGCCACCGGCGTGCCGGAGAGTGTGAGCGCGGAGACGTCGACGTCCAGCCCGGCGGGGACAGCCGAGGCAGGGGTCAAGGCATAGACCAGAGGCCCCGCGCCGCCGGTGGCCGCCGGCAGGGTGAGGGTTGGAATGGCGGCCCCGGTGACATAGCTCTGGGCCGAAACCGTCATGGCACCGAAACTCGGGACGGGGTCGGCCACCTGTGCCCAGGTTGGCGCAGGCCCGCCCATTCCCCATCCCACAGTCAACGAAACAAGCAGGACCGCGCCGGCACAGGACGCGCCCCACACCCGCTGCCGTACAGGCATCTCGCGGCCTTCGCGTTCAGACGACGGGCGACCCGTCTCCGCGACTTGTTCCCCGCTGTCCATTCGTCTCACACACAGCCCTCTCCTGCCCTGATTTTCTTTCCCGATCCGTGTCCTGTTTGTTGCTTTTCATACCACTTCACAGGCTTCTTTCTCAAACAATGCCACGAGGGAACGCCGAACCCCGTCCCTCCGCACAGCTTCGCAGACGGGCTGACCGCCGATACGTACAGGCGGAAGGGGCACGCATGACCAGAATGTGGCGTGCTCCCCTCCCCGCCTGGTTCTGCCCGTCGCCTGTTATCCTGTTCCCGGGAAAAAGAGACAGCACATGCCCGGCCGATACACGCAGGACGGAGAGAACATGCATGACCAGCCGGTCGCGTGCGCTCCCCTCCCCGCCCGGTTCTGCATGTGCACGGGGGCCTGGTTGCGTTGCTCCTGGGGAAAAGGGGGTGGGAAAGTCGTCGGGACGGGTATGACGGAAGACAGCTGTTTGGCCCCGGCCCACCGTTTCGCATTCATACTCCCCTGCCCGCCCTGCAACAGCACGCGACACCCGTGACCTGGCGCCCATGGTGGTCGGTGCGGGTTAGAAGTCCAGCCCGATTTGCAGCTTGATGCCGTTGGTCGACACCTGGGCGCTGGTCTGCTGCCGCGTGCCTTCCACACTGAATGTCAGCTGGCTACCCAACCCGACCTGCAACCGGAGGCCATGGTTCACTAAGCGGGCGGCGGTCTCATCCCGTGTGCCTTCCAGGCTGAGCGTCAGCTGGCTACCCAGACTCATCCGGCTACCCAGCCGGTACGTCCGCGCCGGCCCGTTCGTCAGGGTCATGTTGCCGTAGGGCGTCACCAGCATCTCTTCCCAGCCCAGCCCGTAGCCCAGGTTCACGTTCACCTGCCCGTTTCGCGGCTGGGCGGCGCCAGCCGTCGGCACCGTGGCGGAGGCGTCTTGCGCCCACACCTGGGCCGCCCGGCTACCCGTGGCGCCCCACGTGGGTTCCAGGCTGAACGACAGCCCCTGCCCGCCAACGCCCGTCTCCAGTTTCACGCTCCCGCCGAGGCCCCAGTCCGTATAGTCACCGGTGTGCCCCAGCAGGATCCGCCCATGGCTTTCCACCGTCAGCCCGCGGGCCGCGTTGGTGTAGCGCAACCCGCCGCCCACCTCGGCGCCGGTGCCGGTCCGCCCGTCGCCGGCATCATGCCGCATCCCGACATCAAGGGTGGGAATCAGTTGATCCCCGCCGGCCAGCGTGTGGGTATGGCTCGCCTCCAGACCCAGCCGCATCCGCCTCGCTTCCACCACCATGGCCGTGATCCCCGTGCCGCCATCAATGTCCATGGTCGTGTGCAAGGCTTCGCTCTTGAGCCGCACCGTGGTCCCGCCGTACTCCAGCACCTGTCCGCTCCCACCGGCCCCGATCGTCTGCGTCGTCACATCGCTGGATCTTTGCCCGATGGTCGGGTTGCCAATGGCCTCCAGCTCGCCCCAGCCGTAGCCCGCCGTGGCCCACAGATCCAGCTTCCCGCCCAGCGCCGTCCAGCCCACATAGGGATGGACGCTGGTGAGGGACAGTTCGTAATCACCCCGCGTGCCGCCGGCCTCACTGAAGTCCAGATCCACCCGGCTCCACGACACCGCCAGCCCGGCCAGCAGGTCATCGCTCAGGCGGGCGTCGGCGCCCAGATGGGCGGTGAACAGGTCGCCATTCCAATCTATCCCACTGCCCTTGCCGGAGAGGGCGCGATAGTCGCCGCTGCCCCAGAGCGTCAGGGCGGACAGGCCGGTTCCCGGGGCCACCTCGCGCGCGTTCAACGGCAACACAAAGTCGGAGCCGCCCAGCAGGGTCTTCAGGTTGAAATTCCCTTCGGCGATGGTCTTCCCATGTGTGGTCACCACCCCGGACAGCGTGGACTGGCCACCGACCGTGAGACTCCGGGCCGCACTGGCGGAGTCAGACCGGGCCTGCTGGATGCGCTGCGTAATCGCGTTCACCCGTTGGTCGGCCAGCGCCCGCGACACTTCCGGCAACACCGCACGGTTGATGGCGTCCAGATTGCCCCTCGCGTTGTCGGTGACGGTGACCTCGACGCTGGGGGCGGTGATGGCGGTGCCGTAGCCGCTTACCTCATGGCTGATGGCGGCGGTGTCGTCGGCGCTGTCAGCGTCATCGGCGGCGGTGACGGTGACAGTCTGGGCGATGTTCCAGGCTGTCACGCTGAAGGTCAGGGCGCCGGAGACGGTGACCGTCCCGCCGGCGGGGCTGACGCTCGGCGTCACCGTCACAGGGCCGCTGGGGGCGGTGTCCAGTTTCACCGTATAGGTTTCCGTGCTACCTTCGGGCACGGTCAGGGCGGTCGGGGTGATCTCCACCATCAGATCGCCGTCCGTGACGGTCACCACGACGCCGGTCGCCGCGATCACGGTGGCATAGCCGCTTACAACATGGCTGATGGTGGCGGTGTCGTCGGTGTTGTCAGCGTCATCGGCGGCGGTGACGGTGACGGTTCGGGCGGTGTTCCATGTCGTCGGGCCGAAGGTCAGGGCGCCGGAGACGGTGACCACCTCATCCCCGGGGGGACTGACGCTCGGCGTCACCGTCACGGAGCCACTGGGGGCGGTGCCCAGCACCACGGTGTAGGTGGTCATGCTGCCTTCGTCCACGGTCAGGGCGGTCGGGGTGATGTCCACACTGGCGCCGACCGCCGTATCACCCAGGCCCAGTTGGAAGCCTCTGTAAGAGCCGGCATCGTCGGCGGTGTCCTCCGTCACGCCGGTGAACATGGGATTGCGGAGTCTGGTGACCGGTGGCGAGGAGGTCTCCTCGCCGAAGGCCGCGCTGGTGCGCTGGCCCGCGGCGATGGTGGCCGTACCCCTGGCCTCAGCGGTGGCCGCAATGATTGTGGTGTCCGCGCCCCCGCCGACAGTCTCCCAGGTCATCTCGATGGGTAGCGGGGCGGCCTCCATGAGACTCGCCCGGAACTGGCCATTCGGCAACCGCTCCAGCTCAAGGGCCAGCATGAACGGGCTGCCGGGATTGCCGTCCAGCACGAGACTGGTCAGGGAATCCATCCCATCAAAAATCCCCTCGGGCAGCGTGGCGAGCTGATTATTGCTAAGATCCAGGCTGGTCAACGCGTCAAGCCCCTCGAAAACCCCCTCGGGTAGCGTGGCGAGCTGATTGTCGCCAAGGTCCAGGCTGGTCAACGCGCCAAGCCCCGCAAAATCGTCGCTTTGGAGTACGCCGAGATCCATGCCGGCTATGTCCAGATCGGTGATCTCGCTCAGGCTGTCCTGGGTCACATCCTCGCAGGTGGAGACACCGGACACCGCCGTCACAATGGCGTCGCGCACCGCCGGAATGCGGCTGCACGTGGTCGTCGCAGGGACCGCGATGGTGAACTGGAGGCTGGCAGTGCTGGCGGCACGGTCGGTGACCATCCAGGTGTAGATGCCTGTGGGGCCAGCCACCGTCGGCGTCCCGCTCAGGATGCGCGTGCCAGTGTCGACCGTCAGGCCGGTGGGCAGAGGCCCGGTGAGTGAGTAGGCCAGAGGAGCGATG
Source organism: Nitrospirales bacterium (assembly GCA_963692935.1). Taxonomy (GTDB): domain Bacteria; phylum Nitrospirota; class Nitrospiria; order Nitrospirales; family UBA8639; genus Bin75. The sequence goes on along the minus strand of OY843588.1, from coordinate 2,960,843 downwards.
CCGCCGGTGGCTTCGGGCAGGGTCAGAGCCGGAATCGCGGTGCCGCTGGTGTAGGTCCGGGCCGCCACCGACGCCGTGCCGAAGGTCAGGGGGCTGGCGACGTCGTTGTCGGTGACCGTCACCGTGACAGGGTCGGCGGTGGTGATGCCGTCGTAGCCGCTCACCATGTGGGTGATGGTGGCGGTGGCGTCCGTGAAATCAGCGTCATCCTCGGTGGCGGTGACGGTCACCGTCTGCGCCGTGTTCCAGGTCGACGGGCCGAAGGTCAGGGCGCCGGAGACCGTAACCGCACCGGCAACATCGGGCGTCACCGTGACCGCGCCGGCGGGCGAGGTGGTCAGCGCCACGGTGTAGATGGCCGTGTTGCCTTCAACCACGGTGAGGGCGGTCGGGGTGATGGTGACCGCGGGCGCCGGCGTGATGGTCACGGCAAAGGTCAGCGTGGCCGCATCGCCGGCGGCCATGTTGGTATCCTCATCGGTGGCCGTCCAGGTCAGCGTGACGGCCGTGGCGACGGTGGTGGGCGTGCCGGTCAGGGTGCGGGCAGTGTCGGTGAAGGTCAGCCCGTCGGGGATGTCACCGGTCAGGGTATAGCTCAGGTCGCCATTCCCGCCATCTGCGGCCGGCAACGTCAGCGTCGGAATGGCGGCGTCGACGAGGTAGGTCCTGTCAGTCACCGTCTCGCTGAAGGTCGGCGCGCTGTCGGTGTCGTTGTCGGTCACCGTGACCACGACCGGGTCGGCGGTGACGCCGCCGTAGCCGCTCACCGCATGGGTGATGGTGACGGTGGCGTCAGCGAAATCAGCATCATCCTCGGTGGCGGTAACGGTCACCGTCTGCGCCATGTTCCAGGTCGACGGGCCGAAGGTCAGCGCGCCGGTGACGGTGGCGACGGCGGTGTTACCGCTGGTTGGCGTGACCATCACATCGCCGCCGGGCGAGGTGGTCAGCGCCACTGTGTAGATGGTCATGGTGCCTTCAGTCACAGTGAGGGCGGTCGGGGCGATGGTGACCGCCGGCGCCGTCGTGATCGTCACGGCAAAGGTCAGCATGTCCGTATCGGCGGCGGACGTGATGGTATCCGAATCGGTAGCCGTGTAGGTCAGGGTGACGGCCGGGGCCGCGGTGCGGGGCGTGCCGGTCAGGGTGCGGGCGGTGTGGGTGAAGGTCAGACCGGCGGGGAGACTGCCGGTCAGCGCATAGTTCAGGGCGCCATTCCCGCCGGTGGCGGCCGGGAGGGTCAGCGTCGGAATGGCGGCCTCGGAGGTGTAGGTCATGTCATCCACCGTCGCCGTGCCGAAGTCCGGCGCCGTGTCGGCGGCATCGTCGTCGGTGACGATAACCACAACCGGGTCGGCGGTGGTGACACTGCCATAGCCGCTCACGGCATGGCTGATGGTGGCTATCTCGTCGGTGGTGTCCACATCGTCGGCGGCGGTGACGGTGATGGTCCGGGCGGTATTCCAGGTTGCGGGGCTGAAGGTCAACGCGCCGGGGGTGGTCGTCACCTCGCCGGTGGGAGTGACGCTCACCATCACCATCACGTCACCGGGGGGCACGGTGGTCAGCGCCATGATGTAGGTGGCAATGCCGCCTTCAGGCACGGAGAGGGTGGCGGTGGAGAGGGTCACCGCGGGCACCGGCATGATGGTCACGGCAAAGGTCAGCGTGGCCGCATCGTCGGCGGCCATGTTGGCATCCTCATCGGTGGCCGTCCAGGTCAGCGTGACGGCCACAGCCACGGCGGTGGGCGTGCCGGTCAGGGTGCGCGTGGTGTCGGTGAAGGTCAGCCCGTCGGGGATGTCGCCGGTCAGAGTATAGCTCAGGTCGCCATTCCCGCCATTGGCGACCGGCAACGTCAGCGTCGGAATGGCGGCGGCGACGGTGTAGGTCCTGTCCGTCACCGTCGCGCTGAAGGTCGGCGCGCTGTCGGTGTCGTTGTCGGTAACAGTGACCACGACCGGGTCGGCGGTGACGCCGCCGTAGCCGCTTACCATATGGGTGATGGTGACGGTGGCGTCAGCGAAATCAGCGTCATCCTCGGTGGCGGTAACGGTCACCGTCTGCGCCGTGTTCCAGGTCGACGGGCCGAAGGTCAGCGCGCCGGTGACGGTGGCGACTGCCGTGTTACCGCTGGTTGGCGTGACCATCACATTGCCGGCGGGCGAGGTGGTCAGCGCCACGGTGTAGATGGCCGTGCTGCCTTCAGTCACGGCGATGGCGGTCGGGTCGAGTGTGACCGCCGGCGCCGGCGTGATGGTCACGGCAAAGGTCAGCGTGGCCGCATCGCCGGTGGTCCTGATGGCATCCTCATCGGTGGCCGTGTATGTCAGCGTGACGGCCGTGGCGATGGTGGTGGGCGTGCCGGTCAGGGTGCGGGCGGTGTCGGTGTAGGTCAGCCCGTCGGGGATGTCGCCGGTCAGAGTATAGCTCAGGTCGCCATTCCCGCCGTCGGCGACCGGCAACGTCAGCGTCGGAATGGCGGCGTCGACGGGGTAGGTCCTGTCCGTCACCGTCGCGCTGAAGGTCGGCGCGCTGTCGGTGTCGTTGTCGGTCACCGTGACCACGACCGGGTCGGCGGTAACGCCGCCGTAGCCGCCCACCATATGGGTGATGGTGACGGTGGCGTCAGCGAAATCAGCGTCATCCTCGGTGGCGGTAACGGTCACCGTCTGCGCCGTGTTCCAGGTCGACGGGCCGAAGGTCAGCGCGCCGGTGACGGTGGCGACGGCGGTGTTACCGCTGGTTGGCGTGACCATCACATTGCCGGCGGGCGAGGTGGTCAGCGCCACGGTATAGATGGCCGTGCTGCCTTCAGTCACGGCGATGGCGGTCGAGTCGAGGGTGACCGCGGGCACCGGCGTGATCGTCACGGCAAAGGTCAGCATGGCCGCATCGCCGGCGGTCCTGATGGCATCCTCATCGGTGGCCGTGTATGTCAGCGTGACGGCCGCGGCGACGGTGGTGGGCGTGCCGGTCAGGGTGCGGGCGGTGTCGGTGAAGGTCAGGCCGTCGGGGATGTCACCGGTCAGGGTGTAGCTCAGGTCGCCATTCCCGCCGTCGGCGGCCGGCAACGTCAGCGTCGGAATGGCGGCGGCGACGGTGTAGGTCCTGTCCGTCACCGTCGCGCTGAAGGTCGGCGCGCTGTCGGTGTCGTTGTCGGTCACCGTGACCACGACCGGGTCGGCGGTAACGCCGCCGTAGCCGCCTACCGTGTGGCTGATGGTGACCATGGCGTCAGCGAAATCAACGTCGTCCTCGGTGGCGGTGACGGTCACCGTCTGCGCCATGTTCCAGGTCGCCGAGTCGAAGGTCAGCGCGCCGGAGACGGTGGCGACTGCGGTGTTACCGCTGTTTGGCGTGACCGTCACGTCGCCGGCGGGCACGGTGGTCAGCGCCACGGTGTAGATGGTCATGGTGCCTTCAACCACGGTGAGGGCAGTCGGGGTGATGGTGACCGCCGGCGCCGGCGTGATCGTCACGGCAAAGGTCAGCATGTCCGTATCGGCGGCGGACGTGATGGCATCCGAATCGGTGGCTGTGTAGGTCAGGGTGACGGCCGGGGCCGCGGTGCGGGGCGTGCCGGTCAGGGTGCGGGCGGTGTCGGTGAAGGTCAGACCGGCGGGGATGTCGCCGGTCAGCGCATAGTTCAGGGCGCCATTCCCGTCGGTGGCGGCAGGGAGGGTCAGCGTCGGAATGGCGGCCTCGGCGGTGTAGGTCCTGTCAGTCGCCATGGCCGTGCCGAAGTCTGGCGCCGTGTCGGTGGCATCGGCGTCGGTGACGGTCACCACAACAGGGTCGGCGGTGGTGACACTGCCGTAGCCGCTCACGGCATGGCTGATGGTGGCTACCTCGTCGGTGGTGTCCCCATCGGTGGCGGCGGCGACGGTGATGGTCCGGGCGGTATTCCAGGTTGCGGGGCTGAAGGTCAACGCGCCGGGGGTGGTCGTCACCTCGCCGGTGGGCGCGACGCTCACCATCACCGTCACGTCACCGGGGGGCACGGTGGTCAGCTCCATGGTGTAGGTGGCGATGCCGCCTTCAGACACGGAGAGGTTGGAGGTGGAGAGGGTCACCCCGGGCGCCGGCGTGATGGTCACGGCGAAGGTCAGCGCGGCCGCATCGTCGGCGGCCATGTTGGTATCCTCATCGGTAGCCGTCCAGGTCAGCATGACGGCCGCTGCCACGTTGGTGGGCGTACCGGCCAGGGTGCGGTCGGCGTTGGTGAAGGTCAGGCCGGCGGGGATGGCGGCCATGGGAGTCAGTGTGTAGTTCGGACCGCCGTCGCCGCCAGTGGCTACCGGTAACGTCAGCGTCGGGATAGCGGCGCCGGCGGTGTAGGTCTGGGCAGGCACCATCATCGGGTCGAAGGTCGGCGCGCTGTCGGTGTCGGGGATGGTGACGAGGACATCGGCGGCGGTGACGCTACCGTAGCCACTCACGGTATGGGTGATCGTGGCGGCGGCGTCGGTGTCGTCCGCGTCGGTGACGGCGGTGACGGTCACCGTCTGCGCCATGTTCCAGGTCGCCGAGTCGAAAGTCAGGGCACCGGTGACGGTGACGACGCCGGTGTCACCGCTGGTTGGCGTGACCGTCACGTCCCCGGCGGGCACGGTGGTCAGCGCCACGGTGTAGATGGCCGTGCTGCCTTCATCCACGGTGAGGGCAGTCGGGGCGAGGGTGACCGCTGGCTCAGGGATGATCGTCACGGTGAAGGGCAGCAGGGCCGCATCGGTGGCGGCCATGTTGGCATCCTCATCGGTGGCCGTCCAGGTCAGTGTGACGGCCGCGGCGACGGCGGTGGGCGTGCCGGTCAGGGTGCGGTCGGCGTTGGTGAAGGTCAGGCCGTCGGGGATGGCCATGGGAGTCAGGGCGTAGCTCAGGTCGCCGTCGCCGCCGGTGGCTTCCGGTAACGTCAGCGTCGGGATGGCAGCGTCGACGGTGTAGGTCTGGGCAGGCACCACCGCTGTCAACGGGTCAAAGGTCGGCGCGCTGTCGGTATCGGGAACGGTGACGATGACCTCGGTGCCAGTGCCGGTGACGCTGCCGTAGCCACCCACGGTATGGGTGATCGTGGCGGTGTCCTCGGTGGCATCCGCGTCGGTGCCGCCGGTGACGGTCACCGTCTGCGCGGTGTTCCATGTCGCCGAGTCGAAGGTCAGGGCGCCGGTGACGGTGGCGACGCCGGTGTTACCGCTGGTTGGCATGACCGTCACGTCCCCGGCTGGCAAGGTGGTCAGCGCCACGGTGTAGATGCCTGTGCTGCCTTCATTCACGGTGAGGGCGGTCTCCGAAAGGGTGATGCCGGGGGTGTCGGTGTCGTCGACGGCCACCGTCACATCGCCAGCGCTCACCGCGTTGTAGCCGGCCACCACATGGGTGATGCGGGCGGTGGCGTCGGTCGCGTCAGCATCCTCGGCGCCGGTGACGGTGACGGTCTGCTCGGTGTTCCAGGTCGTCGTGCTGAAGGTCAGCGCGCCGGTGACGGTGGCGGCGTCCGGGTTATCGCTGGTTGGCGTGACTGTCACGTCCCCGGCGGGCACGGTGGTCAGCGCCACGGTGTAGGTGCCGGTGGCGCCTTCGGTCACGGTGAGGGCAGTCGGCGAAAGGGTGACGCCGGGGGTGTCGGTGTCGGCAACGGTTACCGTCACATCGCCAGCGCTCACCCCGTTGTAACCGTCCACCTGATGGGTGATGGCGACGGTGGCGTCGGTCTCGTCAGCATCCCCTGCGCCGGTGACGGTGACGGTCTGCGCGGTGTTCCAGGTTGCCGAGTCGAAGGTCAGCGCGCCGGTGACGGTGACGACGTCGGTGTCACCGCTGGTTGGCGTGACCGTCACGTCACCGGCGGGTACGGTGGTCAGCGCCACGGTGTAGATGGCCGTGCTGCCTTCATCCACGGTGAGGGCGGTCGGGGCGAGGGTGACGGCGGGCGCCGGGGTGATCGTCACGGTGAAGGGCAGCAGGGCCGCATCGGAGGTGGCAGTGTTGGCATCCTCATCGGTAGCCGTCCAGGTCAGCGTGACGGCCATGGCGGCGGCGGTGGGCGTGCCGGTCAGGGTGCGGTCGGCGTTGGTGAAGGTCAGGCCGTCGGGGATGGCATCGGGAGTCAGGGTGTAGCTCAGGTTGCCGTTGCCACCGGTGGCTTCGGGCAGGGTCAGGGCAATGATGGCGGCGCCAGTGGTGTAGGTCTGGTCGGGCGGCGTAGCGCCGTCGGCGAAGGCCGGGGCGGTGTCGGCTTCGTCGGTGTCGGTGACCGTGACGGTCACCGGGTCGGCCATGTTGATACTGCCGTAGCCGCCTACCTCATGGGTGATGGTGACGGTGGCGTCGGTCGCGTCAGCATCCTCAATGGTGGTGACGGTCACCGTCTGCTCGGTGTTCCAGGTCGTCGTGCTGAAGGTCAGCGCGCCGGTGACGGTGGCGGCGTCCGGGTTATCGCTGGTTGGCGTGACCGTCACGTCGCCGTCGGGCACGGTGGTCAGCGCCACGGTGTAGGTGCCGGTGGCACCTTCGGTCACGGTGAGGGCAGTCGGCGAAAGGGTGACGCCGGGGGCGTCGGTGTCGGCAACGGTTACCGTCACCTCGCCAGCGCTCACCCCGTTGTAACCGTCCACCTGATGGGTGATGGCGACGGTGGCGTCGGTCTCGTCAGCATCCCCGGCGCCGGTGACGGTGACGGTCTGCGCGGTGTTCCAGGTTGCCGAGTCGAAGGTCAGGGCGCCGGTGACGGTGGCGATGTCGGTGTCACCGCTGGTTGGCGTGACCGTCACGTCGCCGGCGGGCACAGTGGTCAGCGCCACGGTGTAGATGGCCGTGCTGCCTTCATCCACGGTGAGGGCGGTCGGGTCGAGGGTGACGGCGGGCGCCGGGGTGATCGTCACGGTGAAGGGTAGCAGGGCCGCATCGGTGGCGGCCGTGTTGGCATCCTCATCGGTAGCCGTCCAGGTCAGCGTGACGGCCATGGCGGCGGCGGTGGGCGTGCCGGTCAGGGTGCGGTCGGCGTTGGTGAAGGTCAGGCCGTTGGGGATGGGGCCGGTCAGGGTGTAGCTCAGGTCGCCGTTGCCACCGGTGGCTTCCGGTAACGTCAGCGTCGGGATGGCAGCGCCGGCGGTGTAGGTCTGGTCAGGCACCGTCCCTGTCGACGGGTCGAAGGTCGGCGCGCTGTCGGTGTCGGGGATGGTGACGATGACCTCGGTGCCAGTGCCGATGACGCTGCCGTAGCCACCTACGGTATGGGTGATCGTGGCGGTGTCCTCGGTGGCATCCGCGTCGGTGGCGCCGGTGACGGTGACCGTCTGCGCCGTGTTCCAGGTCGCCGTGGTGAAGGTCAGGGCGCCGGTGACGGTGGCGACGCCGGTGTCATCGCTGGTTGGCGTGACCGTCACGTCGCCGGCGGGCACGGTGGTCAGCGCCACGGTGTAGATGGTTGTGCTGCCTTCATTCACGGTGAGGGCGGTCTCCGAAAGGGTGACGCCGGGGGTGTCGGTGTCAGCAACGATTACCGTCACTTCGCCAGCGCTCACCGTGTCGTAGCCGTCCACCTGATGGGTGATGGCGACGGTGGCGTCGGTGGCGTCAGCATCCTCGATGGTGGTGACGGTCACCATCTGCGCGGTGTTCCAGGTCGTCGTGCTGAAGGTCAGCGCGCCGGTGACGGTGACGCCGGTGGCACCGCTGGTTGGCGTGACCGTCACGTCCCCGGCGGGCACGGTGGTCAGCGCCACGGTGTAGGTGCCGGTGGCACCTTCGGTCACGGTGAGGGCAATCGGCGAAAGGGTGACGCCGGGGGTGTCGGTGTCGGCAACGGTTACCGTCACCTCGCCAGCGATCACCCCGTTGTAACCGTCCACCTGATGGGTGATGGCGACGGTGGCGTCGGTCGCGTCATCATCCCCGGCGCCGGTGACGGTGACGGTCTGCGCGGTGTTCCAGGTTGCCGAGTCGAAGGTCAGCGCGCCGGTGACGGTGGCGACGTCGGTGTCACCGCTGGTTGGCGTGACCGTCACGTCGCCGGCGGGTACGGTGGTCAGCGCCACGGTGTAGATGGCCGTGCTGCCTTCATCCACGGTGAGGGCGGTCGGGTCGAGGGTGACGGCGGGCGCCGGGGTGATCGTCACGGTGAAGGGTAGCAGGGCCGCATCGGTGGCGGCCGTGTTGGCATCCCCATCGGTAGCCGTCCAGGTCAGCGTGACGGCCGAGGCGGCGGCGGTGGGCGTGCCGGTCAGGGTGCGGTCGGCGTTGGTGAAGGTCAGGCCGTTGGGGATGGGGCCGGTCAGGGTGTAGCTCAGGTCGCCATTCCCGCCGGTGGCTTCCGGTAACGTCAGCGTCGGGATGGCAGCGCCGGCGGTGTAGGTCTGGTCAGGCACCGTCCCTGTCGACGGATCGAAGGTCGGCGCGCTGTCGGTGTCGGGGATGGTGACGATGACCTCGGTGCCAGTGCCGATGACGCTGCCGTAGCCACCTACGGTATGGGTGATCGTGGCGGTGTCCTCGGTGGCATCCGCGTCGGTGGCGCCGGTGACGGTCACCGTCTGCTCGGCGTTCCAGGTTGCCGTGGTGAAGGTCAGCGCGCCGGTGACGGTGGCGACGCCGGGGTCATCGCTGGTTGGCGTGACCGTCACGTCGCCGGCGGGCACGGTGGTCAGCGCCACGGTGTAGATGGTTGTGGTGCCTTCATCCACGGTGAGGGCGGTCTCCGAAAGGGTGACGCCGGGGGTGTCGGTGTCGGCAACGATTACCGTCACCTCGCCACCGCTCACCACGTCGTAGCCGTCCACCTGATGGGTGATGGCGACGGTGGCGTCGGTGGCGTCAGCATCCTCGGTAGTGGTGACGGTCACCGTCTGCTCGGTGTTCCAGGTCGTCGTGCTGAAGGTCAGCGCGCCGGTGACGGTGACGCCGGTGTCACCGCTGGTTGGCGTGACCGTCACGTCCCCGGCGGGCACGGTGGTCAGCGCCACGGTGTAGGTGCCGGTGGCCCCTTCGGTCACGGTGAGGGCAGTCGGCGAAAGGGTGACGCCGGGGGTGTCGGTGTCGGCAACGGCCACCGTCACCTCGCCAGCGATCACCCCGTTGTAACCGTCCACCTGATGGGTGATGGCGACGGTGGCGTCGGTCGCGTCATCATCCCCGGCGCCGGTGACGGTGACGGTCTGCGCGGTGTTCCAGGTCGCCGAGTCGAAGGTCAGGGCGCCGGTGACGGTGGCGACGTCGGTGTCACCGCTGGTTGGCGTGACCGTCACGTCCCCGGCGGGCACGGTGGTCAGCGCCACGGTGTAGATGGCCGTGCTGCCTTCATCCACGGTGAGGGCGGTCGGGGCGAGGGTGACGGCGGGCGCCGGGGTGATCGTCACGGTGAAGGGTAGCAGGGCCGCATCGGTGGTGGCCGTGTTGGCATCCTCATCGGTAGCCGTCCAGGTCAGCGTGACGGCCGAGGCGGCGGCGGTGGGCGTGCCGGTCAGGGTGCGGTCGGCGTTGGTGAAGGTCAGGCCGTCGGGGATGGCATCGGGAGTCAGGGTGTAGCTCAGGTCGCCGTTGCCACCGGTGGCTTCCGGTAACGTCAGCGTCGGAATGGCGGCGCCGGCGGTGTAGGTCTGGGCAGGCACCGTCCCTGTCGACGGATCGAAGGTCGGCGCGCTGTCGGTGTCGGGGACGGTGACGATGACCTCGGTGCCAGTGCCGATGACGCTGCCGTAGCCACCTACGGTATGGGTGATCGTGGCGGTGTCCTCGGTGGCATCCGCGTCGGTGGCGCCGGTGACGGTCACCGTCTGTGCGGCGTTCCAGGTTGCCGAGTCGAAGGTCAGGGCGCCGGTGACGGTGGCGACGCCGGGGTCATCGCTGGTTGGCGTGACCGTCACCTCCCCGGCGGGCAAGGTGGTCAGCACCACGGTGTAGATGGTTGTGCTGCCTTCATTCACGGTGAGGGCGGTCTCCGAAAGGGTGACGCCGGGGGTGTCGGTGTCAGCAACGATTACCGTCACCTCGCCAGCGCTCACCGTGTCGTAGCCGTCCACCTGATGGGTGATGGCGACGGTGGCGTCGGTGGCGTCAGCATCCTCGGTAGTGGTGACGGTCACCGTCTGCTCGGTGTTCCAGGTCGTCGTGCTGAAGGTCAGCGCGCCGGTGACGGTGACGCCGGTGTCACCGCTGGTTGGCGTGACCGTCACGTCCCCGGCGGGCACGGTGGTCAGCGCCACGGTGTAGGTGCCGGTGGCGCCTTCGGTCACGGTGAGGGCAATCGGCGAAAGGGTGACGCCGGGGGTGTCGGTGTCGGCAACGGCCACCGTCACCTCGCCAGCGATCACCCCGTTGTAACCGTCCACCTGATGGGTGATGGTGGCGGTTTCGTCGGTCGCGTCATCATCCCCGGCGCCGGTGACGGTGACAGTCTGCGCGGTGTTCCAGGTTGCCGAGTCGAAGGTCAGCGCGCCGGTGACGGTGGCGACGTCGGTGTCACCGCTGGTTGGCGTGACCGTCACGTCGCCGGCGGGCACGGTGGTCAGCGCCACGGTGTAGATGGCCGTGCTGCCTTCATCCACGGTGAGGGCGGTCGGGACGATGGTGACGGCGGGCGCCGGGGTGATCGTCACGGTGAAGGGTAGCAGGGCCGCATCGGCGGCGGTCGTGTTGGCATCCCCATCGGTAGCCGTCCAGGTCAGCGTGACGGCCGTGGCGGCGGTGGTGGGCGTGCCGGTCATGGTGCGGTCGGCGTTGGTGAAGGTCAGGCCGTCGGGGATGGCATCGGGAGTCAGTGTGTAGCTCAGGTCGCCGTTGCCACCGGTGGCTTCCGGTAACGTCAGCGTCGGGATGGCAGCGCCGGCGGTGTAGGTCTGGTCAGGCACCGTCCCTGTCGACGGATCGAAGGTCGGCGCGCTGTCGGTGTCGGGGATGGTGACGATGACCTCGGTGCCAGTGCCGATGACGCTGCCGTAGCCACCCACGGTATGGGTGATCGTGGCGGTGTCCTCGGTGGCATCCGCGTCGGTGGCGCCGGTGACGGTCACCGTCTGTGCGGCGTTCCAGGTCGTCGAGTCGAAGGTCAGCGCGCCGGTGACGGTGGCGACGCCGGGGTCACCGCTGGTTGGCGTGACCGTCACCTCGCCGGCGGGCAAGGTGGTCAGCACCACGGTGTAGATGGTTGTGCTGCCTTCATTCACGGTGAGGGCGGTCTCCGAAAGGGTGATGCCGGGGGTGTCGGTGTCGTCGACGGCCACCGTCACATCGCCAGCGCTCACCGCGTTGTAGCCGGCCACCACATGGGTGATGCGGGCGGTGGCGTCGGTCGCGTCAGCATCCTCGGCGCCGGTGACGGTGACGGTCTGCTCGGTGTTCCAGGTCGCCGTGGTGAAAGTCAGGGCGCCGGTGACGGTGGCGGCGTCCGGGTTATCGCTGGTTGGCGTGACCGTCACGTCCCCGGCGGGCACGGTGGTCAGCGCCACGGTGTAGATGGTCGTACTGCCTTCATTCACAGTGAGGGCGGTCGGGGCGAGGGTGACCGCGGGCGCCGGGGTGATCGTCACGGGGAAGGTCAGCGTGTCTGCATCGGCGGCGGTTGTGTTGCCGTCTGAATCGGTGGCCGTCCAGGTCAGCGTGACCGCCGGGGCCGCGGTGAGGGGCGTGCCGGTCAGGGTGCGGGCGGTGTCGGTGTAGGTCAGGCCGGCGGGGAGGCTGCCGGTTAGCGCATAGTTCAGGGCGCCATTCCCGCTGGTGGCGGTCGGGAGGGTCAGGGTTGAAATGGCGGTCTCGGCGACATAGGTCAGGTCGGACACCATCTCCGCACCGAAGTCCGGCATCGTGTCGTTGGCATCGTTGTCGGTGACCGTGACCACAACATCGGCGGCGGTGACGGTGCCGTAGCCGCTCACCATATGGCTGATGGTGGCGACATCGTCAACGGAATCAGTGTCCTCGGCGGCGGCGACGGTGACGGCCATGGCGGTATTCCAGTTTGCGGTGCTGAAGGTCAGCGCGACGGGGCTGGTCGTCACATTGTCGACGGGGTTGACGCTCGTCGTCACCGTCACGTCACCGGGTGGCACGGTGGTCAGCACCATGGTGTAGGTGGCCATGCTGTCTTCACCCACGGAGAGGGTGGCGGTGGAGAGGGTGACTCCGGGCGCCACGGTGATCGTCACGGTGAAGGTCAGCGTGGCCGCATCGTCGGCGGCCGTGTTGGCATCCTCATCGGTGGCCGTCCAGGTCAGCGTGACGGCCGCGTCGGCGGTGGTGGGCGTGCCGGTCAGGGTGCGGTCGGCGTTGGTGAAGGTCAGGCCGTCGGGGATGGCATCGGGAGTCAGGGCATAGCTCAGGTCGCCGTCGCCACCGCTGGCTTCCGGTAACGTCAGCGTCGGGATGGCGGCGGCGGCGGTGTAGGTCTGGTCGGGCGGCGTAGCGCCGTCGGCGAAAGCCGGGGCGGTGTCGGCTTCGTCGGTGTCGGTGACCGTGACGGTCACCGGGTCGGCCATGGTGATACTGCCGTAGCCGCCTACCTCATGGGTGATGGCGACGGTGGCGTCGGTCGCGTCACCATCCTCGACGCCGGTGACGGTCACCGTCTGCTCGGTGTTCCAGGTCGTCGTGCTGAAGGTCAGCGCGCCGGTGACGGTGGCGACGCCGGTGTCACCGCTGGTTGGCGTGACCGTCACGTCCCCGGCGGGCACGGTGGTCAGCGCCACGGTGTAGGTGCCGGTGGCGCCTTCGGTCACGGTGAGGGCAGTCGGCGAAAGGGTGACGCCGGGGGTGTCGGTGTCGGCAACAGTTACCGTCACTTCGCCAGCGATCACCGCATTGTAGCCGTCCACCTGATGGGTGATGGCGACGGTGGCGTCGGTGGCGTCATCATCCTCGGTAGTGGTGACGGTCACCGTCTGCTCGGTGTTCCAGGTCGTCGTGCTGAAGGTCAGCGCGCCGGTGACGGTGACGCCGGTGTCACCGCTGGTTGGCGTGACCGTCACGTCCCCGGCGGGCACGGTGGTCAGCGCCACGGTGTAGGTGCCGGTGGCACCTTCGGTCACGGTGAGGGCAGTCGGCGAAAGAGTGACGCCGGGGGTGTCGGTGTCGGCAACGGCCACCGTCACCTCGCCAGCGCTCACCCCGTTGTAACCGTCCACCTGATGGGTGATGGCGACGGTGGCGTCGGTCGCGTCATCATCCCCGGCGCCGGTGACGGTGACGGTCTGCGCGATGTTCCAGGTCGCCGAGTCGAAGGTCAGCGCTCCGGTGACGGTGGCGACGTCGGTGTCACCGCTGGTTGGCGTGACCGTCACTTCGCCGTCGGGCACGGTGGTCAGCGCCACGGTGTAGATGGCCGTGCTGCCTTCATCCACGGTGAGGGCGGTCGGGGCGAGGGTAACGGCGGGCGCCGGGGTGATCGTCACGGTGAAGGGTAGCAGGGCCGCATCGGCGGCGGTCGTGTTGGCATCCCCATCGGTAGCCGTCCAGGTCAGCGTGACGGCCGTGGCGGCGGTGGTGGGCGTGCCGGTCAGGGTGCGGTCGGCGTTGGTGAAGGTCAGGCCGTCGGGGATGGCATCGGGAGTCAGTGTGTAGCTCAGGTCGCCGTTGCCACCGGTGGCTTCCGGTAACGTCAGCGTCGGGATGGCAGCGCCGGCGGTGTAGGTCTGGTCAGGCACCGTCCCTGTCGACGGATCGAAGGTCGGCGCGCTGTCGGTGTCGGGGATGGTGACGATGACCTCGGTGCCAGTGCCGATGACGCTGCCGTAGCCACCCACGGTATGGGTGATCGTGGCGGTGTCCTCGGTGGCATCCGCGTCGGTGGCGCCGGTGACGGTCACCGTCTGTGCGGCGTTCCAGGTCGTCGAGTCGAAGGTCAGCGCGCCGGTGACGGTGGCGACGCCGGGGTCACCGCTGGTTGGCGTGACCGTCACCTCGCCGGCGGGCAAGGTGGTCAGCACCACGGTGTAGATGGTTGTGCTGCCTTCATTCACGGTGAGGGCGGTCTCCGAAAGGGTGATGCCGGGGGTGTCGGTGTCGTCGACGGCCACCGTCACATCGCCAGCGCTCACCGCGTTGTAGCCTGCCACCACATGGGTGATGCGGGCGGTGGCGTCGGTCGCGTCAGCATCCTCGGCGCCGGTGACGGTGACGGTCTGCTCGGTGTTCCAGGTCGCCGTGGTGAAAGTCAGGGCGCCGGTGACGGTGGCGGCGTCCGGGTTATCGCTGGTTGGCGTGACCGTCACGTCCCCGGCGGGCACGGTGGTCAGCGCCACGGTGTAGATGGTCGTACTGCCTTCATTCACGGTGAGGGCGGTCGGGGCGAGGGTGACCGCGGGCGCCGGGGTGATCGTCACGGGGAAGGTCAGCGTGTCTGCATCGGCGGCGGTTGTGTTGCCGTCTGAATCGGTGGCCGTCCAGGTCAGCGTGACCGCCGGGGCCGCGGTGAGGGGCGTGCCGGTCAGGGTGCGGGCGGTGTCGGTGTAGGTCAGGCCGGCGGGGAGGCTGCCGGTTAGCGCATAGTTCAGGGCGCCATTCCCGCTGGTGGCGGTCGGGAGGGTCAGGGTTGAAATGGCGGTCTCGGCGACATAGGTCAGGTCGGACACCGTCTCCGCACCGAAGGATGGCATCGTGTCGGCGGCATCGTTGTCGGTGACCGTGACCACAACATCGGCGGCGGTGACGGTGCCGTAGCCGCTCACCATATGGCTGATGGTGGCGACGTCGTCAATGGAATCAGGGTCCTCGGCGGCGCCGACGGAGACGGTCATGGCGGTATTCCAGTTTGCGGTGCTGAAGGTCAGCGCGACGGGGCTGGTCATCACATTGCCGGCGGGGTTGACGTTCGTCGTCACCGTCACGTCACCGGGTGGCACGGTGGTCAGCACCATGGTGTAGGTGGTCGTGCTGCCTTCACCCACGGAGAGGGTGGCGGCGGAGAGGGTGACTCCGGGCGCCACGGTGATCGTCACGGCAAAGGTCAGCGTGGCCGCATCGTCGACGGCGGTGTTGGCGTCCGCATCAGTGGCCGTCCAGGTCAGCGTGACGGCCGTGGCGGCGGCGGTGGGCGTGCCGGTCAGGGTGCGGTCGGCGTTGGTGAAGGTCAGGCCGTCGGGGATGGCATCGGGAGTCAGGGTGTAGCTCAGGTCGCCGTTGCCGCCGGTGGCTTCCGGTAACGTCAGCGTCGGGATGGCGGCGTCGGCGGTGTAGGTCTGGTCAGGCACCGTCCCTGTCGACGGATCGAAGGTCGGCGCGCTGTCGGTGTCGGGGATGGTGACGATGACCTCGGTGCCAGTGCCGATGACGCTGCCGTAGCCACCCACGGTATGGGTGATCGTGGCGGTGTCCTCGGTGGCATCCGCGTCGGTGGCGCCGGTGACGGTGACCGTCTGCTCGGTGTTCCAGGTCGCCGTGGTGAAGGTCAGGGCGCCGGTGACGGTGGCGACGTCGGTGTCATCGCTGGTTGGCGTGACCGTCACGTCGCCGGCGGGCAAGGTGGTCAGCACCACGGTGTAGATGGTTGTGCTGCCTTCATTCACGGTGAGGGCGGTCTCCGAAAGGGTGACGCCGGGGGTGTCGGTGTCAGCAACGATTACCGTCACCTCGCCACCGCTCACCGTGTCGTAGCCGTCCACCTGATGGGTGATGGCGACGGTGGCGTCGGTGGCGTCAGCATCCTCGGTAGTGGTGACGGTCACCGTCTGCTCGGTGTTCCAGGTCGTCGTGCTGAAGGTCAGCGCGCCGGTGACGGTGACGCCGGTGTCACCGCTGGTTGGCGTGACCGTCACGTCCCCGGCGGGCACGGTGGTCAGCGCCACGGTGTAGGTGCCGGTGGCGCCTTCGGTCACGGTGAGGGCAGTCGGCGAAAGGGTGACGCCGGGGGTGTCGGTGTCGGCAACGGTTACCGTCACCTCGTCAGCGATCACCGCATTGTAGCCGTCCACCTGATGGGTGATGGTGGCGGTTTCGTCGGTCGCGTCATCATCCCCGGCGGCGGTGACGGTGACGGTCTGCGCGATGTTCCAGGTCGCCGAGTCGAAGGTCAGCGCGCCGATGACGGTGGCGACGTCGGTGTCACCGCTGGTTGGCGTGACCGTCACGTCGCCGGCGGGCACGGTGGTCAGCGCCACGGTGTAGATGACCGTGCTGCCTTCATCCACGGTGAGGGCGGTCGGGTCGAGGGCGACGGCAGGCGCCGGGGTGATCGTCACGGTGAAGGGCAGCCTGGCCTCATCGGCGGCGGCCGTGTTGGCATCCTCATCGGTAGCCGTCCAGGTCAGCGTGACGGCCGTGGCGGCGGCGGTGGGCGTGCCGGCCAGGGTGCGGTCGGCGTTGGTGAAGGTCAGGCCGTCAGGGATGGCATCGGGAGTCAGGGTGTAGCTCAGGGCGCCATTCCCGCCGGTGGCTTCGGGCAGGGTCAGGGCAATGATGGCGGCGCCAGTGGTGTAGGTCTGGTCGGGCGGCGTAGCGCCGTCGGCGAAGGCCGGGGCGGTGTCGGCTTCGTCGGTGTCGGTGACCGTGACGGTCACCGGGTCGGCCATGTTGATACTGCCGTAGCCGCCTACCTCATGGGTGATGGTGACGGTGGCATCGGTCGCGTCATCATCCTCGGTAGTGGTGACGGTCACCGTCTGCTCGGTGTTCCAGGTCGTCGTGCTGAAGGTCAGCGCGCCGGTGACGGTGACGCCGGTGTCACCGCTGGTTGGCGTGACCGTCACGTCGCCGTCGGGCACGGTGGTCAGCGCCACGGTGTAAGTGCCGGTGGCGCCTTCGGTCACGGTGAGGGCAATCGGCGAAAGGGTGACGCCGGGGGTGTCGGTGTCGGCAACGGCCACCGTCACCTCGCCAGCGATCACCCCGTTGTAACCGTCCACCTGATGGGTGATGGCGACGGTGGCGTCGGTCTCGTCAGCATCCCCGGCGCCGGTGACGGTGACGGTCTGCGCGGTGTTCCAGGTCGCCGAGTCGAAGGTCAGGGCGCCGGTGACGGTGGCGACGTCGGTGTCACCGCTGGTTGGCGTGACCGTCACGTCCCCGGCGGGCACGGTGGTCAGCGCCACGGTGTAGATGGCCGTGCTGCCTTCATCCACGGTGAGGGCGGTCGGGGCGAGGGTGACGGCGGGCGCCGGGGTGATCGTCACGGTGAAGGGTAGCAGGGCCGCATCGGTGGTGGCCGTGTTGGCATCCCCATCGGTAGCCGTCCAGGTCAGCGTGACGGCCGTGGCGGCGGCGGTGGGCGTGCCGGTCAGGGTGCGATCGGCGTTGGTGAAGGTCAGGCCGTCGGGGATGGCATCGGGAGTCAGGGTGTAGCTCAGGTCGCCGTTGCCACCGGTGGCTTCCGGTAACGTCAGCGTCGGAATGGCGGCGCCGGCGGTGTAGGTCTGGGCAGGCACCGTCCCTGTCGACGGATCGAAGGTCGGCGCGCTGTCGGTGTCGGGGACGGTGACGATGACCTCGGTGCCAGTGCCGATGACGCTGCCGTAGCCACCTACGGTATGGGTGATCGTGGCGGTGTCCTCGGTGGCATCCGCGTCGGTGGCGCCGGTGACGGTCACCGTCTGTGCGGCGTTCCAGGTCACCGTGGTGAAGGTCAGGGCGCCGGTGACGGTGGCGACGGCGGTGTCATCGCTGGTTGGCGTGACCGTCACCTCGCCGGCGGGCAAGGTGGTCAGCACTACGGTGTAGATGGTTGTGCTGCCTTCATTCACGGTGAGGGCGGTCTCCGAAAGGGTGACGCCGGGGGTGTCGGTGTCGTCGACGGCCACCGTCACATCGCCAGCGCTCACCGTGTCGTAGCCGGCCACCACATGGGTGATGCGGGCGGTGGCGTCGGTCGCGTCAGCATCCTCGGCGCCGGTGACGGTGACGGTCTGCTCGGTGTTCCAGGTCGCCGTGCTGAAGGTCAGCGCGCCGGTGACGGTGGCGGCGTCCGGGTTATCGCTGGTTGGCGTGACCGTCACGTCCCCGGCGGGCACGGTGGTCAGCGCCACGGTGTAGATGGTCGTACTGCCTTCATTCACGGTGAGGGCGGTCGGGGCGAGGGTGACCGCGGGCGCCGGGGTGATTGTCACGGGGAAGGTCAGCGTGTCTGTATCGGCGGCGGTTGTGTTGGCGTCTGAATCGGTGGCCGTCCAGGTCAGCGTGACGGCCGGGGCCGCGGTGAGGGGCGTGCCGGTCAGGGTGCGGGCGGTGTCGGTGTAGGTCAGGCCGGCGGGGAGGCTGCCGGTTAGCGCATAGTTCAGGGCGCCATTCCCGCTGGTGGCGGTCGGGAGGGTCAGGGTTGAAATGGCGGTCTCGGCGACATAGGTCAGGGCGGACACCGTCTCCGCACCGAAGGATGGCGCCGTTGGGTCGGCATCGTTGTCGGTGACCGTGACCACAACATCGGCGGCGGTGACGGTGCCGTAGCCGCTTACCATATGGCTGATGGTGGCGACGTCGTCAATGGAATCAGTGTCCTCGGCGGCGGCGACGGTGACGGTCATGGCGGTATTCCAGTTTGCGGTGCTGAAGGTCAGCGCGACGGGGCTGGTCGTCACATTGCCGGCGGGGTTGACGCTCGTCGTCACCGTCACGTCACCAGGTGGCACGGTGGTCAGCGCCATGGTGTAGGTAGCCATGCTGTCTTCACCCACGGAGAGGGTGGCGGTGGAGAGGGTGACTCCGGGCGCCACGGTGATCGTCACGGTGAAGGTCAGCGTGGCCGCATCGTCGACGGCGGTGTTGGCGTCCTCATCGGTGGCCGTCCAGGTCAGCGTGACCGCCGAGGCGGCGGCGGTGGGTGTACCGGCCAGGGTGCGGTCGGCGTTGGTGAAGGTCAGGCCGTCGGGGATGGCATCGGGAGTCAGGGCGTAGCTCAGGTCGCCGTCGCCACCGCTGGCTTCCGGTAACGTCAGCGTCGGGATGGCGGCGTCGGCGATGTAGGTCTGGTCAGGCACCGTCCCTGTCGACGGGTCGAAGGTCGGCGCGCTGTCGGTGTCGGGGATGGTGACGAGGACATCATCGGCGGTGACGCTACCGTAGCCGCCCACGGTATGGGTGATCGTGGCGGTGGCATCGGTGGCGTCCGCGTCGGGGGCGGCGGTGGCGCCGGTGACGGTGACGGTCTGCGCGGTGTTCCAGGTCGCCGTGGTGAAAGTCAGGACGCCGGTGACGGTGGCGACGGCGGGGGCACCGCTGGTTGGCGTGACCGTCACCTCGCCGGCGGGCACGGTGGTCAGCGCCACGGTGTAGGTGGCCGTGCTGCCTTCATCCACGGTGAGGGCGGTCGGGGCGATGGTGACGGCGGGCGCCGGGGTGATCGTCACGGTGAAGGGTAGCAGGGCCGCATCGGCGGCGGCCGTGTTGGCGTCATCATCGGTCGCCGTCCAGGTCAGCGTGACCGCCGAGGCGGCGGCGGTGGGTGTGCCGGTCAGGGTGCGGTCGGCGTTGGTGAAGGTCAGGCCGTCGGGGATGGCATCGGGAGTCAGGGCGTAGCTCAGGTCGCCGTCGCCACCGGAGGCTTCCGGTAACGTCAGCGTCGGGATGGCGGCGCCGGCGGTGTAGGTCTGGTCAGGCACCGTCCCTGTCGACGGGTCGAAGGTCGGCGCACTGTCGGTGTCGGGGATGGTGACGATAACTTCGGTGCCGGTGCCGGTGACGCTGCCGTAGCCGCCCACGGTATGGGTGATTGTGGCGGTGTCCTCGGTGGCGTCCGCATCGGTGGCGCCGGTGACGGTGACCGTCTGCGCGGTGTTCCAGGTCGCCGTGGTGAAAGTCAGGACGCCGGTGACGGTGACGCCGGCGTCATCGCTGGTTGGCGTGACCGTCACGTCGCCGGCGGGCACGGTGGTCAGCGCCACGGTGTAGATGGTTGTGCTGCCTTCATCCACGGTGAGGGCGGTCGGGTCGAGGGTGACCGCGGGCGCAATGATGATCGTCACGGTGAAGGTCAGCAGGGCCGCATCGGCGGCGGCCGTGTTGGCATCATCATCGGTAGCCGTCCAGGTCAGCGTGACGGCCGAGGCGGCGGCGGTGGGCGTGCCGGTCAGGGTGCGGTCGGTGTTGGTGAAGGTCAGGCCGTCGGGGATGGCATCGGGGGTCAGGGCGTAGCTCAGGTCGCCGTCGCCACCGCTGGCTTCTGGTAACGTCAGCGTCGGGATAGCGGCGCCGGCGGTGTAGGTCTGGTCAGGCACCGTCCCTGTCGACGGATCGAAGGTCGGCGCGCTGTCGGTGTCGGGGATGGTGACGATAACCTCGGTGCCGGTGACACTACCGTGGCCGCTTACGGTATGGGTGATCGTGGCGGTGTCCTCGGTGGCGTCCGCGTCGGTGACGGCGGTGACCGTCACCGTCTGCGCCATGTTCCAGGTCGCCGTGCTGAAGGTCAGGGCGCCGGTGACGGTGACCTCGGCGGAAGCGTCGGGCGTGACGGTGACATCGCCAGTGGGCACGGTGGCCAGCATGACGGTGTAGATGGTCGTGCTGCCTTCATCCACGGTGAGGGCGGTCGGGTCGAGGGTGACCACGAGCACCGGGATGATCGTCACGGCGAAGGTCAGCGTGGCCGCATCGTCGGCAGCCGTGTTGGTATCGGTATCCGTGGCTGTGTAGGTCAGCGTGACGGCCGCGGCGATGGCGGTGGGCGTGCCGGCCAGGGTGCGGGTGGCCTCGGTGAAGGTCAGGCCGGTGGGAATGGCGGAATCGGAAGTCAGGGCGTAGTTCGGGCCGCCGTCGCCGCCGATGGCTCCCGGTAACGTCAGCGTCGGGATGGCGGCGCCGACGGTGTAGGTCTGAGCGGGCACCATCGCTGTCGGCGGGTCGAAGGTCGGCGCGCTGTCGGTGTCGGGGATGGTGACGATGACCTCGGCGGCGATGATGTTGCCGTAGCCACTCACGGTATGGGTGATCGTGGCGGTGTCCTCGGTGGCGTCCGCGTCGGTGACGGCGGTGACGGTCACCGTCTGCTCCGTGTTCCAGGACGTCCCGCTGAAGGTCAGGGCGCCGGAAACGGTCACCTCGGTGGCGGCGGCGGGCGTCACGGTGACCGCGCTGGTGGGCGCGCTGGTCAGCACCATGGTGTAGATGGCCGTGCTGCCTTCGGGCACGGTGAGGGTGGCGAGGGAAATGTCCACCATCAGCTCGTCGTCCATGACCGTGACCGCGACGCTGGCCGCCGTGGCCACGGTGCCGTAGCCGCCGACAACATGGCGGATGGTGGCCGTGTCATTGGTGTTGTCCGGGTCATCGGCGGCGGTCACGGTCACCGTCTGCTCCGTGTTCCAGGCCGTCGCGCTGAAGGTCAGGGCGCCGGAGACGGTGACCGCGCCGCCGCTGACGCCCGGCGTCACCGTCACGGGGCCGGTGGGGGTGGTGCGCAACACCACGGTGTAGGTGGCCATGCTCCCTTCGGCCACAGTCAGGGCGGTCGGGGTGATGTCCACACCGGCACCGACCGCCGTGTCATCCAGGCTCAGTTGAAAGCCGCTGTACGAGCCGGTATCGTCGGCGGTGTCCTCCACCACGCCGGTGAACATGGGATCGCGGAGTCTGGTGACCGGCGGCGAGGCGGTCACCTCGCCGAAGGCCGCGCTGGTACGCTGACCCGCGGCGATGGTGGCCGTCCCCATGGCCTCACCGGCGGCCCCACCGACCGCGGTGTCCGCTCCCCTGCCAATCGCATCCCCGGTCATCCCGCGCTGGCCACGGGGCAGCCCCGGGTCTGTGTCCGCGCCCCTGACAATCGTCTCCCAGGTCACCTCGACGGCCAGCGGGGCGGCCTCCATGAGATGCGCCCGGAACTGACCATTCGGCAACCGCTCCAGCTCAATGGCCAGCATGAACGGGCTGCCGGGATTGCCGGCCAGCGTGAGACTCGTCAGGGAATCCATCCCATCAAAAATCCCCTCGGGCAGCGTGTCGATCTGATTATCGCCAAGTCCCAGGTGTGTCAATGCGCTAAGCCCCGCAAAGCCCCCCGCGGGCAACATGGTGAGCTGATTGTTGCCAAGTTCCAGGCTCGTCAACGCGCCAAGCCCCGCAAAGTCGCCGCTTTGGAGGGCGCCGAGATTCATGTTGGACAGGTCCAGACCGGTGATCGCGTCCAGGTTGTCCGCGGTCACATCCGCGCAGGTGGAGACACCGGCCACCCTTGCCACAATGGCGTCGCGCACCGCCGGAATGCGGCTGCACGTGGTCGTCGCATGGACCGCGATGGTGAACGGGAGACTGGCCGTGGTGGCGGCCCCGTCGGTGACCATCCAGGTGTAGGTGCCAGTGGGGCCAGCCACGGTCGGCGTCCCGCTCAGGATGCGCGTGCCCACGTCGACGGTCAGGCCGGTGGGCAGAAGCCCGGTGAGTGAGTAGCTCAAAGGAGCGATGCCGCCGGTGGCTTCGGGCAGGGTCAGAGCCGGAATCATCATGCCGGCGGCGTAGGTCCGGGCGGGCACCATCGCCGCATCGAAGATCAGGTGGTCGGGGACGTCGTTGTCGGCAACCATCACCGTGACCGGGGCGGCGGAGACGTCGCCGTAGCCGTCCACCATGTGGCTGATAGTGGCGGTGGCATTAGCGAAATCAGCGTCATCCTCGGCGGCGGTGACGGTCACCGTCTGCGCCGTGTTCCAGGTCGTCATGCTGAAGGTCAGGGCGCCGGTGACGGTGACCTCGGCGGTCGCGTCGGGCGTCACGGTGACCGCGCCGGGGGGCACGGTGGTCAGCGCCACGGTGTAGATGGTTGCGCTGCCTTCATCCACGGTCAGGGCGGTCGGGACGATGGTGACCGCGGGCATCGGGGTGATCGTCACGGTGAAGGTCAGCGGGGCCGCATCGGCGGCGGCGGTGTTGGTATCGGTATCCGTAGCCGTCCAGGTCAGCGTGACGGCCGCGGCGACGGCGGTGGGCGTGCCGGCCAGGGTGCGGTCGGCGGTGGTGAAGGTCAGGCCGTCGGGGATGGCATCGGGGGTCAGGGCGTAGCTCAGGCCGACGTCGCCACCGGTGGCTTCCGGTAACGTCAGCGTCGGGATGGCGGCGTCGACTGTGTAGGTCTGGTCAGGCACCGTCCCTGTCGACGGGTCGAATGTCGGCGCGCTGTCGGTGTCGGGGATGGTGACGAGGACATTGTCGGCGGTAACGCTGCCGTAGCCGCTCACGGTATGGGTGATCGTGGCGGTGTCCTCGGTGGCGTCCGCGTCGGTGACGGCGTCGACGGTGACCGTCTGCGCCGTGTTCCAGGTCGCCGTGCTGAAGGTCAGGGCGCCGGAGACGTTGACCTCGGCGGTCGCGTCGGGCGTCACGGTGACATCGCCAGTGGGCACGGTGGCCAGCATGACGGTGTAGATGGTTGCGTTGCCTTCCTCCACGGTGAGGGCGGTCGGGGCGATGGCGACCTCGGGCGCAAGGAGGATCGTCACGGTGAAGGTCAGCGTGGCCGTATCGTCGGCCGCCGTGTTGATATCGGTATCCGTAGCCGTCCAGGTCAGCGTGACGGCCGCGGCGACGGTGGTGGGCGTGCCGGACAACGTACGCGCATCGTCGGTGTACGTCAGGCCGGCGGGGAGGTTGCCGGCCAGGGCGTAGACCAGGACGCCGTTGCCGCCGGTGCCCTCCGGCAGCGTCAGGGCGGTGGCTCTACCGGTCAAATAGGTCCGGTCCTCCACCGTGGTCGTGCCGAAATGCGGCCGGCTATCCGTCACCACCGCCACGGCGAAGGTCAGCGCGGTTTCATCGGTGGCCCCCGTGTGGATATCCGTATCCGAGACCGTCCAGGTCAGGGTGACCGCCGCGGTCACGGTGGTGGGCGTGCCGGACAGCGTACGCGCATCGTCGGTGTACGTCAGGCCGGCGGGGAGGTTGCCGGCCAGGGCGTAGACCGGGACGCCATTGCCGCCGGTGCTCTCCGGCAGCGTCAGGGCGGTGGCTCTACCGGCCAAATAGGTCCGGTCCTCCACCGTGGCCATGCCGAAATGCGGCCGGCTATCCGTCACCACCGTCACCGCGAAGGTCAGCGCGGTTTCATCGGTGGCGTCCGTGTGGATATCCGTATCCGCAACCGTCCAGGTCAGGGTGACCGCCGCGGCCGCGGTGGTGGGCGTGCCGGACAGAGTGCGGTCGGTGTCGGTGTCGGTGTAGGTCAGACCGTCGGGAATGTCGCCGGTCAGGGTGTAGCTCAGGGCGCGATTCCCGCCGGTGGCTTCCGGCAGGGTCAGCGTCTGGATGGCGAAGTCGGCAAGGTACGTCCGGGCCTCCACCGTGGCCGCACCGAAATCCGGCACGATATTCGTAAAATCGTCATCGAAGACCGCGACCACCACACCGCCCGCCTCGACGCCGCCGTAACCGTTCACGGTGTGGCTGATGGTGACAGTGTCATCGGTCTCGTCACCGTCTTCGATGGCGGTGACGGTCACGCTCTGCGCGGTGTGCCAGTTCGTGGTGGAGAAGATGACGGCGCCGGTGACGGAGACATGGCTCCCGCCGGCGTTGATGACCGGCGTGACCGTCACCTCGCCGGTGGGGGCGGTATTCAGCACCACGGCATAGGTTGTCGTGTTGCCTTCAATCATGGTGATGGCGGAAGGCCGCAAGAGCACCCCCGCCTGATTCCCGACGATGGCCAGTCGGAAGCCGGTGTAGTCGCCGGTCGCATCGTTGGTGGCCTCGCTGACGCCGGCCAGCACGGGGTTGCCGAGCGTGATCGTCGGCAGGGACATGGCCATACCGAACACATCGCTGGTGCGCCGGCCCCCCTCAATCGTGACGGTGTCCGGGGTCCCGCCTTCGGCCATCCAGGTGACCGTGACATCCCGCGGAGCGGCCTCCATGAGGCGCGCCCGCACCTGGCCGTTCCCCTGCTGCTCAAGATCAATGTTCAACGGGAACACGCTGCCGGGGTTGCCGTGCAGCGTCAGCCTCGTCACCAGATCCGGCCTGTCAGTCGGCGTCGCCGCCAGATCCAACCCGTCAAACACCCCGTCGGGCAGGGTGGCGAGCTGGTTGCCGGACAGATACAGCTGCCTCAAGCCGCCCAGCCCGGCGAAGATGTCCGCGGGCAGAACGGTAATCTCATTGTTGGACAGAGACAGGACGCTCAACGTACCCAGCCTGGCGAAGAGGGTCGCGGGCAGGGTGGTCAACCGATTACCGGACAGGGACAGGTCATCCAACGCGCTCAACCCGTTGAACACCGTCGCGGGCAGGGTGGTCAACTCATTCCTGGACAGAATCAGGCGCGTCATCCCGACAAGCCCGTCAAAGACCGTCGCGGGCAACGTGGACAGCATATTCCTGCCCAGATCCAGATACGCCAACGCGCCCAACCCGGCGAAGAGGTCCGCGGGCAGTTCGGCGAGCGTGTTGTTGCCCAGCTCCAGGCGTGTCAATCCGTCAAGCCCGGCGAAGTCGCCGCTTTGTCCGTCAAGCCCGGCGAAGCCGCTTTGGAGAACGCCGATGGTCCGGCCGCTCAAATTCAGTTCGGTGATCCCGCTCAAGTGGGTCGGGGTCACGTCCGCGCAGTCCTGCACAGAGACCGCCGCGAGAATGGCATCGCGCACCACCGGCGTGCGCAAGCAGACGGAGGTCCTCTGCCCCTGAATCGTGAACACGAGGCTGTCGGTGTCGTCGTCGCGGTCAAGAACCCTCCAGGTATACGTGCCGGTCGGGGCCAAAGCCGTCGGCGTGCCGGCATAGCCGCGCAGGTTGACATCGAAGGTCAGCCCGGCGGGCAGACTCCCGATGAGGACATAACGCAAGGGGCGGTTGCCGCTGGTGGCGGCCGGCAGGGTGAGGGCAAGGGGAGTGTCCACGACGTAGGTTCGCGCCGAAATCATCGCGTCGCCGAAATCCGGGGCATTGTCCCCGGACACGGTCACAGAGAACGTCAGGCTGTCTTCATCGGCGGTCATCGTGTTGGCGTCGGCATCCGAGACCGTCCACGTCAGGGTGACGGCCGGGCCGGCGCTGGTCGGGACGCCGGTCAGCGTGCGGGCGTTGCCATCAACGGTCAGCCCGGGCAGGGCGGGCGTCAGGGCATAGCGCAGGGTGCCGTTGCCGCCCGTGGCGGCGGGCAGGGTCAGGGTCGGAATGGCCACCCCGGCGACGTACGTCCGGGGCGCCACCGTTGCCACGGCGAAAGCCGGCGGGGTGTCGGCCCGCACGGTCACGGAGAAAGTCAGGCTGTCTTCATCGGCAACGGCCGTATCGTAGTCGGCATCCGAAGCGGTCCAGGTCAGGATGACGGTCACGGGGGTGGTCGGGGTGCCAG
Organism: Nitrospirales bacterium; assembly: GCA_963692935.1. GTDB lineage: Bacteria > Nitrospirota > Nitrospiria > Nitrospirales > UBA8639 > Bin75. The sequence goes on along the minus strand of OY843588.1, from coordinate 2,934,649 downwards.
TCAGCGCCAGCCTGTCGACATCGAACGTCAGCCCGTCGGGCAGGGCATCGGTGGGCGTCAGGGCATAACTCAGGGCGCCGTTGCCGCCACCGGCCACCGGCAGGGTCAAGGTCGGAATCATGCTGCCCACGGTATAGGTCCGGGGCGACACCGACGCCGGACCGAAATCCGGCACGAGATTGGCCAGCACAGTCACGGTTACGGGCAAGCTGGCAGTATGGGCCGCCGCATCCTCAACCTCCAGGGTCAGGTCGACAACTCCGGCAACGGTGGGCGTGCCGGTCAGGACGCGCGTGCCGGTATCGAAACTCAAGCCGGCGGCGGTAATGGCCGTGACGGGGACCAGGTCGTAGGTCAGGGCGCCGGTGCCGCCGATGGCAGCCGGCAGAGTCAGGGCAGGGACAGCCACACCGGTCACGTAGGTCCGGGCCACGACCGTCGCCTCAAACCTCGGCACCTCGTCATCGGCAACCGTCACCGCCACGCTGCCAGTCGTGACCGTGCCGTAGCCACTCACGGCATGGCTGATGACGATGGTCTCGTCCATGTCGTCCGCATCATGCTCGGCCGTCACGGTCACCACCCGCGCGCGATGCCAGTCCGCGAGAGAGAACTTCAGAGGCATATCCGTGGAGACACTGATGCCGGTGCAGGCCGGTTCGCACGGTATCACCCCCACATCGGCGGTGGGCGCGGTGTTCAGCCTCACGGTATAAGTCATCATGCCGCCTTCGCGCACAGTAATGGCGGTCGGGAGAAAGACCACCCCCGCCCGGGCCGCGATGGTGCCCAGTTGGAATCCCGAGTAACTACCGCTCGTATCGTCGGTGTCCTCGGCGACGGAGAACGCGGCCGTGCCGAGTTCGATGGACGACAGCGAAAGCATCGCCATGCCGAACACATCGCTGGTGCGCCGGCCCGCCTCAATCATGGCGGTGGCGCTCGTCCCTCCAGCCACCGACCAGGTTACCGTTACCGCCAACGGAGCGGCCTCCCGGATGCGCGCCCGCACCTGGCCGTTCCCCTCCTGCCGGAGATCCACATTCAGCGTGAACGTGGCGGTGGTATTGCCGTGCAGGTTGAGTGTCGTCAGTGATCCCAGACCATCAAACAGCCCTTCGGGCAGGCTGGACAGTCGATTATTGTTCAGCTCCAGACTCGGCAACGCGCCCAGCCCCGCAAACAACTCCCCGGGCAGACTGGTCAGCCGGTTGTCGGACAGATTCAGACTCATCAACGCACCCAGCCCCGCAAACAACTTCCCGGGCAGACTGGTCAGCCGGTTGCCGGACAGATTCAGACTCGTCAACGCACCCAGCCCCGCAAACACCTTCCCGGGCAGACTGGTCAGCCGATTGCCGGACAGATTCAGATCCGTCAACGCGCCCAGCCCCGCAAACAGCTCCACGGGCAGACTGGCCAGCTGATTGCCGGACAGATCCAGACTCGTCAACTTGCCCAGCCCCGCAAATAACTCCCCGGGCAGACTGGTCAGCTGATTGCCGGACAGATTCAGATTCGTCAATTCGGGCAGACCGGCGAAGTCCCCATTCCTGAGCGCCAGAATGCCCGACATGCTCATGTGCAGATTCGTAATCCCAGGCAGGTCGGCCGGGGTGACATCCTCGCAGGCGGACACGCCGACGCTCCTCAGAATGGTATCGCGCACCTCCGGGGTGCGGAGGCAGACGGATGTCCTCTGCACCTCAATGGCGACCAGGACGCTGTCGGTCGCGCCGTTGGCATCGGTGACGGTCCAGGCGTAGGTGGTCGCCGGGACCACGTCCATCGGCGTGCCGGTCAGGGTGCGCGTGGCGAGGGAGAGGGTCAGCCCGTCGGGCAAGTCCCCGACAAGCGCGTAGCGCAGGGTGCCGGCGCCGCCGGTGGCGGACGGCAGTGTGACGGACGGCATGGTGTCATTGGCGACATACGTCACGGGCATGACCACGGCCCCGCCGAAACCCGGCACCTCGTTGTCGGCAACCACAACCTCGACGCGGCCCGCCCCGGTCACGCTCCCGTAGCCGCTCACCTCATGGGCAATCGTGGCGGCGTCATTGACGAAGTCGTTATCCTCGCCGGCGGTCACGGTGACGGTCTGGACGACATACCAGTTGGTGGTGGAGAACGTCAGAGGCACGGAGACGGAGACCTCGCCGCCGGCGGGGCTGACGGACGGCGTGACCGTCACATTGCCGCCGGGGACGGTATTCAGCCGCACGGTATACGCGCCCGTCCCGCCCTCGAAGATGGTGATGGTGTCGGGAGCAAGCAACACCCCGGGCCTGTCCGACATCGCCACGGCCAGTTCCACGCCATTCAGGGCGCCAGGCTCCGCGAGAAAACGGGGATTGGTGAACGAGAAGGACAACGGCGACGACGTGTACGCCGGACCAAATGCGTTGCTGGTGCGCCGGCCCGCCGCGATGGTGGCCGTGGCCGTAGGCCCTTCCATGCTCCCGTCGAGCACCGTCCAGGTGACCGAGACGGGGAACGGGGCGGCCTCCAGTATACGCGCCCGGCCCCGGCCATCCGCCTGCCGCTCCAGATCAATCTCCAACTGGAACGGGCTGCCCGTGTTGCCGTTCAGTTGAAGCGACGACAGGTTGCTCAGCCCGTCAAAGATGCCCTCGGGCAAGGTGGCGAGCTGATTGTTGGACACGTTCAGGTTCGTCAACGCCTCCAGCCCGTTGAAGAGGGTCCCGGGCAGGGCGGTCAGGCTGTTGGCATCCAGCGCCAGCCGGGTCAGCGCGCCGAGACCGTTGAACAGATCCGAAGGCAGGGTGGTCAGCGAATTGTCGCCCAGACTCAGTTGCGTCAGCGCATCCAGCCCGTCGAAGTCGCCGCTCTGCAACTCGGGAATGAGCATGCCGCTCAGGTTGATGCGCTCGGTAATCCCGCGCAGGTGAGCCTCGGTGACCGCCTCGCAGGTCGACACGCCGACCACCGCCGCCACAATGGCATCGCGCACCGCCGTGGTGCGGGAGCAGACCGTCGACCCTTGCACCAGAATGGAGAACGTGTAGTCGGTGGAATCGGCATTGAGGTCGGTCGCTCTCCAGGTGTAGACGGTCGCCAGCACATAGGCGGTGGGCGTGCCGGACAGCGTGCGACTGCCGGGATCAACCGTCAGCCCCGCGGGCAGGGGCCTGGTGAACGCAAAGCGCAGAGGGAGGTTGCCTGTGTTTTCCGGCAACGGCAGCGTCAGAGGCTCAATCGCCACGCCCACCCTGTAGATCCGTGCCGGCCCCATGTTCGCGACGAACGCCGGTGTCGCGTCGGCCTGCACCATCACGATCACGGCCAGGCTTGCCGTCGCCCCGTTCGCATCCTCGGCCGTCCAGGTCAGCGTGACGGCCGGGCCGGCGCTGGTCGGGGCGCCGGTCAGCGTGCGCGCCGCGCGGTCAATCGTCAGCCCGGCGGGAATGGCGGCGCCGGGGGTCAGCGCGTAGGTCAGGGGGGTGGCGCCGCCGACGGCGGGCGGCAGAGTCAGGGCCGGCAACGAGAAGCCGGCGACATAGGTCAGGGCCACCATCGTCCTGTCGAAACTCGGCACCTCGTCGTCAATGACCCTCACCGCGACGCGACCGACCGCGAGCACACTGTCGTAGCCGCTCACCGTATGGCTGACCGTGGCGGTGTCATCTCTGGTGTCGTCGTCCTCGGCGGCGGTCACGGTCACCGTCTGCAGGCGGTGCCAGGTCGTGGCGGAGAACGTCAGCGCGCCGGTGACGCCCACAGAGCCGCCAACGGGGGCGACGCTCGGCATCACCGTCACATCGCCGGTGGGGGCGGTGTTCAGTCTCACGGTATAGACCGCCATGTCGCCTTCGTCCATCGTGAGGGCGGTGGGCGCGACAACGACCCCGGCCCGGGCCTGGACAATGCTCAGCCGGAAGCCCCGGTAGCTGTCCCCGTTGTCGCCGGTGTCCTCGGCCACGCCGGCGAACACGGGCGCGCTGAGCACGATCACCGCCGGTGCACGCATGGCCGCTCCGAACACCTCGCTGGTGCGCCGGCCTGCCGGGATCGTGGCGGTGCCCGTGGCGCCACCGGCGCCGGGGATCGTCCAGGTCACCTCGACATCCAGCGGGGCGGCCTCCAGGATGCGCGCCCGGCCCTGGCCATTGCCCTGCTGCTCCAGATCAATGTTCAGTGGGAACGGGCTGCTGGTATTGCCGTTCAGAAACACGACATCCAACGGCCCAAGCCCGTCGAAGAGGCCCTCGGGCAACTCGGTCAGCCTGTTGCCATCCAGCGCCAGGATCGCCAACGCCCCAAGCCCGTCGAAGAGGTCCGCGGGCAACCCGGCCAGCGCATTGTCGCTCAGAACCAGGGAAAGCAACACCCCAAGCCCGTCGAAGAGGTCCGAGGGCAACTCGGTCAGCATATTGCCACTCAGCACCAGCCTCGCCAACGCCCCAAGCCCGTCGAAGATGTCCTCGGGCAACCCGGTCAGCGCATTGTTGCTCAGATTCAGTTCATCCAACGCCCCAAGCCCGTCGAAGTCGCCACTCTTGAGAGCGGTGATGCCCTTGCTGGTCAGGTTCAGATTGGTGATCGCGTTCAGATGGGCCGGGGTCACCGCCGCGCAGTCGGCCGCGGGGGTTGCCGCCACCAGCGCATCGCGCACCGCCGGCGTGCGGAGACAGACGGACGTCGCATCCACCCTGATGGTGAACGGCCTGGAGATTACGGGGTCGTCGCTGCTGTCGTCGGCTCTCCAGGTATAACTGGCCTCCGGCGCGGCGGCCGTCGGGGTGCCGGTCAGCGTGCGCATGGCGGTATCAAGGGTCAGCCCGGCGGGCAGCGCCCTGACGAGCGAGTAATTCACAGTCCCGGAGTCATTGAAGGCGGCCGGCAACGTGAAGGCCACCGGGATGGCGACAACGTAGGTCTGCGCCCTCACGGTCTCCGTGTCGAAACTCAGCACCTCATCGTCAATGACCGTCACGACCACGTCGCCGGCCGTCGTCACCTCGCCATACCCGCCCACCGTATGGCTGATGGTGGCAAGGTCGTGGACGCCGTCGGCGTCGTGGGCCGCGCTCACGGTCACTTCCTGCCTGCGATACCAGTCACTGGCGGTGAAGGTCAGCGCGCCGAAGACACTCACCTCCCCGGCGGGGACGCTCGGAGTCACCGTCACCGCGCCGGTGGGAACGGTGTTCAGCCACATGGTGTAGGCCGCCATGCCGCCTTCGTTCACGTTGAGGGAATCGGCAACGACGACCCCGGCCCGCCGGTCATTCGTGGTGGCCAGTTGGAAGCCGGTCAAGACGCCAGTCGCGTCGGCCGTCGGCTCGGTGGCGCCGACAAACTCGGGCGCGCTGAGCATGACGGCCGACGGCGACTGTGTGGTCATCATGCCAAACACCGCGCTGGTGCGCCGACCCGCCGGGATCGTGGCGGTGCCCTCCTGACCGTCCAGTTCCCAGACCACCATGACCTCCAGCGGGGCCGCCTCCAGGAGACGCGCCCGCATCTCGCCATTCCCCTCCAGCACGGTATCAATGGTCAGCGTGAACGGGCTGTCGGGGTTGCCGTCCAGTTGGAGAACCGCCAGGACGCCCAGACCATCAAACAGCCCCTCGGGCAGGGAGGCAAGCCGGTTGCCGGACAGATTCAGATCGGTCAGGGCATCCAGCCCGGCGAACAGCGTCCCGGGCAGGGTCGCAAGCTGGTTGCCGGACAGATTCAGGTCGGTCACCGCCCCCAGCCCGGCGAACAGCGTTCCGGGCAGGGTGGCAAGCTGGTTGCCGGACAGATTCAGGTCGGTCACCGCCTCCAGCCCGGCGAACAGCGTCCCGGGCAGGGTCGCAAGCCGGTTGCCGGACAGATTCAGATCGGTCAGGGCATCCAGCCCGGCGAACACAGTCCCGGGCAGGGTCGCAAGCTGGTTGCCGGACAGATTCAGGCCGGTCAGGGCATCCAGCCCGGCGAACAGCGTCCCGGGCAGGGTCGCAAGCTGGTTGTCGGACAGATTCAGGTTGGTCAGGGCATCCAGCCCGGCGAACAGCGTCCCGGGCAGGGTCGCAAGCTGGTTGTCGGACAGATTCAGGCCGGTCAGAGCATCCAGCCCGCCAAAATCGCCGTTTCGCAGAGCGCCAGCCGTCGCGCCGCTCAGCCCAAGCAGGGTGACCCCGCCCAGGTGCGTCGTCGTCACCTCCTCGCAGGTCGACACGCCGTCCACAGCCGCCACAATGGCATCGCGCACCGCCGGGGTGCGGTCGCAGACATCGGTCGGCCGCACCATAATGGTGAACAGGAAGCCGGCGGAATCGCCGTCGCGGTCAGTGGCCATCCAGGTGTACGTGCTCTCCGGCGCCGCCTGCGTCGGCGTGCCGGTCAGCGTGCGCGCGTCGGAGTCGGTATCGAGCGTCAGCCCGTCCGGCAGGTCGCCGGCCAGCGAGTAAAGCAGGGGTCTGTTGCCCAGTTCGGCAGCCGGCAGCGTCAGGACCGGAACAGCATGATTCGCATTGTAGAGCCGAGGCCCGAACGCCGCCACGACAAACCGGGGCATGGTGTCGTTGACCACCGTCACGACAACGCGGGCGGCCATATCCACATCGCCGTAGCCGCTCACCGCATGGATGATCGTGGCGGCGGTGTCGGTATCATCATCCTCCCCGACCACGGTCACAGTCACCGTCCGCCTGTCATGCCAGCGTGAGGGGGAGAACGTCAGCGCCCTGGAGACGGAGACCCCGGCATCGCCGGGGGTGACAGCCGGCATCACCGTCACCTCGCCGGTGGGAGCGGCGTTCAGCCAGACCGTATAGACGCCCGTCTCGCCCTTGCCCACCACGAGGGCGGTGGGGGCACGAAGCACCTCGGCCCGCGCCGGCGCCGTGCCTATGCGGAATCCCCTGTAGGCGCCCGTCGTGTCATCGGTGGCCTCTTCCACACCGGTCAACCGCACCTCGCTCAGCGCGACGCTCGCCGGCTCGGGCATCGCCATGCCAAACACCTCGCTGGTGCGCAGACCCGCCGGGATGGTGGCGCTGCCTGTGGCCCCGTCCACGCCGGCCAGCGTCCAGGTCATCAGGACATCCAGCGGAGCGGCCTCCGGGAGATGCGCCCGCGCCTGGCCATTCCCCTGTTGTTGCACCATCACGTTCAATGCGAACGGGCTACCGGGGTTGCCGTCCAGGAAAAGAAAGCTCTCCAGATTCAGCCCGTCAAACACCCCCTCGGGCAGGGTCGCAAGCTGGTTGTCGGACAGACTCAGGATCGTCAACGCCCCCAGCCCGTCGAAAATGTCCGCGGGCAGGCTGGCGAACCGGTTCCCGAGCAGAGACAGATACGTCAACGCGCTCAACCCGTCGAAAACGTCCGCGGGCAGGGTGGTGAGCCGGTTGCGGTACAGATCCAGTCTCTCCAACGCGCCCAACCCCTCGAAAATGTCCGAGGGCAGGGTGGTGAACCGGTTGCGGTACAGATCCAGTCTCGTCAACCCGCTCAACCCGTCGAAGTCGCCGCTGCGCAGGGAAACAAGGTTCTGCCCGCTGACATCCAGTCTGGTGATCCCGCTCAGGAGCGTCGCGGTCAACTCCCCGCAAGAAGACACCCCGGCCGCCGCCAGCAGGGCATCAAGCACCGCCGGAGTGCGGAAGCAGGTGGCGGGCCGGACCTCGATGGTCACCGGGAGACTGGCCGTGTCCCCTTCGGCATCGCTGGCCGTCCAGGTGTAGACCGCCGGCGGCGCGGTGGCGGTCGGGGTGCCCGCGAGGATGCGCGTGGTGGAATCGGCGGTCAGCCCGGCGGGCAGGTCGCCGGTGAATGCGTAGACCGAGGCCCCGTTGCCATCGGTGGCGGCCGGCAACGTCAGGGCCGGAATCGCGCGTCCCACGCTATACAGCTGCGGCTCGACGCTCGCGGCGCCGAAATCCGGAGCAATGTCCATATCGTCATCGGTCACCGTCACCACCACGTTGCCAACCATGGCGATGTCGCCGTAGCCGCTTGCGTTGTGGCTGATGGCCTCGGTGTCGTTCGTGCTGTCATCGTCCTGGCCCGCGGTCACGGTAACGGTCCGGGGAATGCTGTACCAGTCCGTGGCGGTGAAGGTCAGGGCGCCTGAGAAGGTCAACTCGCTGCCGGCGGGGGCGACGGGTGTGACCGTGACCATGCCGGTGGGAGCGGTGTTCAGCCTCACGGTGTAGGTCGCCATGCCGCCTTCGGGCACCGTCAGGGGGGTGGCGTGGGTGAAGACCGCGGCGGGCCTGGCCCCAATCGTGACCAGTCGGACGCTCGTGTAAGAGCCGGTACTGTCATCGGTCGGCTCGGTGATGCCGGGCGTTCCGGGGTTGCTGAGCACGACGGACGCCGGTTCGGACATGGTCATGCCGAACGCGGGGCTGGTGCGCTGGCCCACCGGGATGGTCACGGTGCCCGTGGCCTCGCCGATGGTCCAGGTGACCGAGACGGGGAACGGGGCGGCCTCCAGAATCCGCGCCCGTGCCCGGCCATCTCCCTGTTGCACGAAATCAATGTTCAGCACGATCGGGTCGACCGTGTTCCCATGCAGCCAGATGCCTCCCAGCCGTGTCACACCATCAAAGAAACCTTCGGGCAACGCGCTGAACCGATTGTTGCGCAGAGCCAGAGTATTCAACGACAACCCGTCAAACAGGCCCGCCGGCAGGGTCGTGAACCGGTTACCGTCCAGAAGCAGGTGGCCCAGCGCGGGCAACCCGTCAAACACGCCCACGGGCAACGTCGTGAGCTGGTTCCGGTCCAGACGCAGGTCATTCAGCGCGGTCAACCCGTCAAACACGCCCACGGGCAACGTCGTGATCGGATTCAGGTACAGACGCAGGACTGTCAGCGCGGTCAACCCGTCAAACACGCCCGGGGGCAACATCGTGATCTGATTCTGATGCAAACGCAGGTCTCTCAGCGCGGACAACCCGTCAAACACGCCCACGGGCAACGTCGTGAGCCGATTCTGCTGCAAATGCAGTTCTCTCAGCGCGGACAGCCCTTCGAACACACCCACGGACAGCGACGTGATTTCACTATCCCTCATTGCCACTCGTGTCATCTCGCTCATCCCGTCGAATGATCCACTCTGCAGTGCGCCGAAGTTATCGCCTGCCACCCTGAAGTCCCTGAAGTTGCGCAGGTCGGCCAGGGTGACATTCGCACAGCCCGCCTTATTCGAAAGGAAGAGAATCAGTCGTTGCATCGTCCGACTCCGGTCGCAGACGGATAGAAACACCGTGATGTCTATTGTGAGGGTGGCGGTGTCGCCGTGGCCGTCGGTGGCAGTCACGGTATAGGGGCGCGGGCGGGGGGAGCGGGCCGTCGGCGATCCGGACAGCGTGCGCGTGTCGGGGTCAAAGGTCAGCCCGGCGGGCGGGGTGAGCTGGTAGCGCACCACGCCGTTGCCGCTGGTGGCGGCCGGGATGGTCAAGGCCGGAATGGCGATCCCCGTGAGATACACCTGCGGCACAACCGTCGCGGCGCCGAAATCCGGCACGGTGTCACCCCGCACCGTTATCACAACGGGCAGGCTCGCCTCATCCGTCTCCGTCAGGTTGTCATCGGCATCCGACGCCGTCAGGGTCAGCGTCACCGCCGCGACCACGGCGGTCGGCGTGCCGGTCAGGGCGCGCCGGCCGGCGTCGAACGTCAGTCCGTCGGGGAGCGGGCCGGTGAGGGTGTAGCTCAGGGCGCCATTCCCGCCAATGGCCGCCGGCAACGTCGAAGCCGGGACGGCAAAGCCCACATCATACGGCGGCGGCGCAAACATCGTCAGGAGGAACCGGGGCGGGGCATCGGCCTCGTCGTCAGTAACCTCGACGGCAATGTCGCCGGCCGTGACGCCACCGTAGCCGCTCACCACATGGCTGATGGCGAGGGTATCGTGCAGGGCGTCGTCGTCCTGGCCCGCGGTGACGGTAACGGTCTGCGCAAGGTGCCAGGTCACGGTGGTGAAGGTCAGCGCGCCGGAGACGGTCACCTCGTGACCGGTGGCGTCGACGCCGGGGGTCACCGTCACGTCGCCGGTGGGGGCGGCGTTCAGCCTCACGGTATACGTGGCCGTGCCGCCTTCGTCCAGGGTGATGGTGGTGGGCGCCAGCAGAACCTCGGCGCCGGCCGCCATGGTGGCCAGTTGGAACCCGTTGTAGTTGCCGAACCCGTCGCCGGTCTCCTCGCGCGTGCCGTCGTCGAACATGAACCGGGGCGCCCCGAGCCGCAACATCGCCGGCGTGGCCATGGCCGGGCCAATCAGGCCGCTGGTGCGCCGGCCCGCCTCGATGGTGGCCGTCCCCACCCCCCCGCCGGTATCCGTCCACGGCACCTGCACACGCAACGGAGCGGCCTCCTGCAGCCGTCCCTGTACCTGGCCATTCCCCTGTTGCACCAGACCAATGCGCAACGAGAACGGACTGCCGGGGTTGTTGCGCAGGTAGAGCCGCATCAGGGCATCCAGCCCGTCAAAGATCCCCACCGGCAACGTCCTCAGCAGGTTGTTGGACAGATACAGGTTCCTCAGTGAATCCAGCCCGTTGAAGAGCGTCCCGTGCAACATGGCGAGCCGGTTGTCATACAGGGACAGTTCACGCAACGCCCCCAGCCCGTCGAACAGATCCGCGGGGAGGCCGGCGAGCAGGTTATCGTGCAACGACAACGTGACCAACGCCCCCAGCTCGTCGAACAGATCCGCCGGCAGGGTGGTGAGCCGGTTGCCGGACAGGTCCAGACTCTCCAACGCGCTCAGCCCGCCAAAGTCGTCGTCCCGGAGACTGTCGAGTCCTGCGCCGGACAGGTCCAGACCGGTCACCCCGCCCAGGTGGGCGTTGGTAATGTCCCCGCAGGACACCACGCCAGTCGCCGCCAACAGGGCGTCGCGCACCGCCGGGGTGCGCCCGCAGACGGAGGGGGCCACCGTGAGGGAGAACGTCACACTGCCGGTGTCGGCGTCGTCATCGGTGGCGACCCAGGTATAGACGCGCGCCGGGGACAGCGCCGTCGGTGTACCGGAAATCGTGCGCGCCATGGCATCGAGCGACAGCCCGGCCGGCAGAGTCCCGGCGACGGCGTAGCGGAGGGCGCCGTTGCCGCCGGTGGCCGGCGGCAGGGTCAGCGCCTCAATCGCCTCGCCGGAGAGGCGGTAGGTTCGGGGCGCAATCACCGTCCCGCCGAAATCCGGCCGGCTGTTGGGCTGCACCGTCAGGGGCACGAGCAGGGTATCCTCGTCGGCGGGCGTCGTCACGGTATCCGCATCCGAGACCGTCCAGGTCAGGACGACAGCCGCGACCGCGACGGTCGGGGTGCCGGTCACCCTGCGCGCGCCGGCGTCCACAGTCAGCCCGGACGGCAGGTCGCCGAGCAGCGTGTAGCTGAGAATGCCGTTGCCGCCACGGGCGGCCGGCAACGTCAGGGCCACCATGGTGCGGGTGGCGGTGTACGTCCGCGGATCCAGCCGGGTCGCATCGAACATCGGCACGGTATCGGGCGCCTCATCGTCGGTCACCAGGACGGTCACGCGGCCGGCCCCTGTCACATCGCCGTAGCCGCGCACCGCATGGCTGATGACAATCTCGTCGTCCCGGCCGTCCTCATCCTGCAACGCGGTCACGGTGACGGCCTGTGCCATGCGCCAGTCCGAGGGAGAGAACGTCAGCGCGCCAGAGACAGCCCCATGGTGATCGGTGGGCGGCTCCACCCGCGGCGTGACCGTCACGGAGCCGGGGGGCGCCGTCGTCAGCCTCGCGGTGTAGATGCCCGTGTCGCCTTCGAGCACGCCGAATCTGACGTGGGACAGGAGAACCATCGGCGCCGCCGCCGGCACGGCGACGGTGAAGAACAGGGTGTCCTCATCGGTGGGCGCCGTCACCGCATCCGCATCCGACGCCGTCCAGGTCAGCGTGACGGCCGCGGCTGCGGTCGTCGGTGTCCCGACCAGCGTGCGTGTGTCCATGATGACCCGCAACCCGTCGGGCAGAGGGCCGGTCAGCGCATAGGCCACGAGGCCGTTGCCGCCGGCGGCCGCCGGCAGCCTCAAGGGCGGAATGGCGACCCCGACCGGGTAGAGCCGGCCGGCCGGCGCCGGGGAGACAAACCGGGGCGCGGTGTCGGTGGCCTCGTCGTCGGTCACCGTCACGACAACCCGCGCCACCGCGGTGGCGATGGTGGCGTGGCCGTTCAACGCATGGACGATGGTGGCGGACTCGTCGTCCGCATCCACGTCCTCGTCCGCACTCACCGTGACCGTCCGGGGCACGCGCCAGTTGGAAAGGGTAAAGATCAGGGAGCCGGAGACGAACACCCTGTCGGACCCTTCCACCATCGGCGTGACCGTCAGCGCCGCGGAGGGCACGGTGGTCGGCGCCACGGTATAGGTTTGTATGCCGTCTTCGGGAATGGAGAGGGTGGTCCTGGACACCGTCAGCGCGGCTTGCGTGACCGTCACGGTAAAGGTCAGGGCATCCTGATCGGCGGGGAGCCGGTTGTCATCCCCATCCACCACCGTCCAGGTCATGGTGGCCACGGTCGAGGCGGTCGGGGCGCCGGTCAGGAACCGCGCGCCCGGGACCCCGGCGATGACCAGTCCGGCCGGCAGAGCCGACACGGGAGACAGGCGGTAATACAGGACGCCGTCGCCGCCGGTGGCGGTCGGCAATCTCAGGGGCGGAATCTCCATCCCCACGGCATACCGCCGATCCGGCACCATCTCCGAGCCGAAATCCGGCGCGGTGGAATCGGGAATCACCGACAGGCCACGGCGCGCCGTCTCACGAATGACGACCGACACGCCGGCGGCGGTCGGCACATCCGTGTAGCCGGTCACCGCATGGCGGACGACGGCGATCCCGTCGGGAATGGCGTCCGCGTCCCGGGCCGCGGCAACCGTCACCGTCTGCGCCACATTCCAGTCCGCATCGTCGAAGGTCAGCGCGCCGGAGACCGTCACCTCGTCATCGGCATGGTCGGCGCTCGCGCTCACCGTCACCGCGCCGCCGGGAACGGTGTCCAGGGTCACGGTATAGATACTCGTGCCGCCTTCCGGCACCGTGAGCGCGGTCGGGGCAATCGTGACCCCCGGCGCCCGGTGCACGGTCACGGCAAAGAACAGTCTCGTCTCATCGCCGAACTCCATGTTGCTATCCCCATCCACGGCCGTCCAGGTCAAGGTGACCACCGGGGCGAACGTGGTCGGCGTGCCGGCGAGGGTGCGGGTGGCAAGGGAGAACGTCAGCCCGGCGGGAATGTCGTCGGTGTGGGTCAGGTCGTAGCGCAGGACGCCGTTGCCGGTGGCCGTCGGCAGGACCAGTGTTACCGCGCGCCCCTGGGTATAGCTCTGGGCCGGCACCGTGGCCGTGCCAAAATCGGGCGGCCGGTCGGGTTCCACCGTGATGGTCAGTGGCAGAATCGCCTGGTCGGAGACCAACCGGTTCGTGTCCGCATCCGAGACCGTATAGGACAGGGTCACCATCGGGACGGGGGCCGTCGGGGTGCCGGTCAGGGTGCGCGTGCCGGCATCAAACGTCAGCCCGTCGGGAATGTCGCCGGCGGGGGTCAGCGCATAGTCCAGGACACCGTCGCCGCCGGTGGCCGCCGGCAGGGTCAGGGTCGGGATGGCAAGATTCGCCACGTACACCCGTGCCGCGAGACTCGCCGCGTCCAGCACCGGCGGGCGGTCGGCCGGGTCGGTGATCCCGACCCGGACATCGCCGGCCGAGGTGACATCGCCGTAGCCGCTCACCGTATGGCCGATGGTGTCGTCACTGTCGACAGACCCGACCGCGGTCACGATGACGGTGCGCGCGGTATTCCAGGTCGCGAGGGCAAAGGTGACCGCCCCGGAGACGGTGACCGCGCCGGCGCCGGAGGCCGGCGTCACCGTCACGTCGCCGGTGGGGGCAATGTTCAGTGACAGGGCATACGTGGCCGTCCCGCCCCGGGGCACGCGGACGACAGTCGGGGCGACGACGACCACGGGCAGGGTGCCAGCCGACGCCACGGCCAGTTGGAGCGCGCCCGCATGACTCCCGCTGAGGAACCGGGGGTCGCTGAGCGTGACGGAGTTCCGAGTGAACAGGGCGGCGCCAAACGCCTCGCTGGCGCGCCGACCCGCCGGGATGACGACATCGCTGGAGGCCCCCGCCGGGCCGGCCCAGGACACACGGACAGGAAACGGCGCCGCCTCCCGGATGACGGCGCGGAACTGGCCATTCTCCTGCCGCTGGAGTATCACGTTCAGCGTGAACGGGGCGCCTTCGATGAAGTACAGGGTCACACCTGTCAGTTGGGACAGCCCTTCGAAGAGGCCCTCGGGCAACGTCTCGAACCGGGTATTCACAACATCCAGCGTGCGCAGTGGAAGCCCGCCGAAGATGCCCGCGGGCAGGGTGACCATGGGTGTGCCCCGCAGCGCCAGGCTGTTCACCGAGGTCAGCCCGCCGAAGTCTCCATGTACGAGCGAGGTGACAGGGGTACTCACCGACCCGAGGCTCAGGGTCTCCACCTCCGCCAGGTGGGCCTCGGTCACCGCCCCGCACGCCAGTCTCTCAGCCGGAGACCGGCTCGCGTTCAAGAAATTCAGAATACCCTGACGCACGGGAGCGGTGCGGTCACAGACCCGTGACCACACCGCCAGGGGGAACGTCAGGGAGGCGGTGTCACCGTCGACATCCGTGGCGGTCCAGGTATAGACCGCACTCGGGACGACGGCGGTCGGGGCGCCGGAGAGGGTGCGCGGGGCACGGTTGAACGTCAGCCCGGCGGGCAGGGACCCGGCAAGCGCATAGGACAGATTGCCGTTCCCGCCGATGGCGGCCGGCAACGTGACGGCCGGAAGGTTGCCGCCGTTGAACACCGACAGGGGCGGGATTGTGGCCGCGCCGAAATCCGGCACGGAGTTGAACAGCACCGTCACCACCACGACCAGCGAGTCCCCGTCGGTGGCCCCGGTGTTGGTATCCGCATCCATGACCGTCCAGGTCAGCGCGGCCACGGTCACGGCGGTCGGGATGCCGCTCAGGACGCGCGTGTCGGTATCCAGAACCAGCCCGGCGGGCAGGGCGCCGGTGACGGCATAGCGCAGGTCGCCGTTGCCGCCGGTGGCCGCCGGCAACCTCAGGAACGCGACCCTGTCGGTGCTGAAGACCGTCGGCGCCACCGTCGTGGCG
Organism: Nitrospirales bacterium; assembly: GCA_963692935.1. Classification (GTDB taxonomy): domain Bacteria; phylum Nitrospirota; class Nitrospiria; order Nitrospirales; family UBA8639; genus Bin75. The sequence goes on along the minus strand of OY843588.1, from coordinate 2,919,506 downwards.
AACGCCGGCGCGGTGTCGGCCACCACCGCCACGGTCACGGTCACCGTATCCTGGTCGGTGGCGCTGTTGTTGTCGTCCGAATCCGAGACCGTCCAGGTCAACCGGACGACCACGCCCAGGGCGGTCGGGGTGCCGGTCAGGACACGCGTGCCGGTATCGAGGGTCAGCCCGGCGGGCAGCGCCCCGGTGGGGGTCAGGGCGTAGACCAGGGTCCCGTTGCCGCCGGTGGCCGCCGGTAACGTCGTGGCGGGAATGGCGGCATCCACAATATAGTCCAGCGTGACCGCCGCCACCGCTCCGAAACTCGGCGGGATGCTGGTATCGGTCACCGTCACCGCCACCGCGCCGCCGGCGGTGAACTCGCCATACCCGCTCGCCTCATGGGTGATGGTCGCGGTGTCGTTCACGTCGTCATCGTCGCTGGCGGCGGTCACGGTGACGGTCCCGGCAAGGTGCCACGTCCCGGTGGTGAAGGTCAGTGCCCCGGAGACGGTCACGTCGCCGGCGGGGCGGACCACGGGCGTCACGACCACATCGCCGTCGGGGGCGGTATTCAGCCACACGGCATAGGTGTCGCGGCCGCCTTCGAGCAGGGAGAGGCGCGCGGGAGCAACCAGCACATCCGCCCGGGCCGGCGCGGCGGCCAGTTGGAATCCGGTATAGGCGCCGCTTGTGTCGCCGGTCGGCTCGGCCACCCCGGCCAGCACGGGCACGCCAAGGACGAAGGAGACCGGCGAAGACATGGCCATGCCCACAACGCCGCTGGCGCGCGTGCCCGCCGCGACGGTGGCCGTACCCGTGCCTCCGCTCGCGCCGGGGATCGTCCAGGGCACGGTGATGTCGCGCGGCGCGGCTTCCAGGATGCGCACCCGGCCCTGGCCATTCCCCTGCTGCACAAGATCAAGGTTCAGCGTGAACGGGGCGTCGGGGTTGCCGGCCAGTTGGAGCCGGCCCGTCAGGTTCAGCCCGTCAAACAGTCCCTCGGGCAGGGTGGCCAGCCGGTTGGTGGCCAGATTCAGGCTTGTCAACGCGCCCAGTCCGGCGAACAGCTCCGCGGGCAGGGTGGTGAGCCGGTTGTCCCGCATCTCCAGCTCCGTCAGCGCGGCCAGCCCGGCGAACAGTCCGGCGGGCAGGGTGGCCAACTGGTTGTTCCGCAGATCCAGATCCGTCAGCGCGGCCAGCCCGTCGAATAATCCGGCGGGCAGGGTGGCCAACTGGTTGTTCCGCAGGTCCAGACTCGTCAACGCGCCCAGACTCTCGAAGTCTCCGATCCGGAGCGCGCGGAGGTTCTCGCCGGCCAGGTCAAGCCGTCCGATCCCGCCCAGGTCGGCCAGGGTGACCACCAGGCAGTCGGACAGGCCAAGCTCCGTCAGGACGGCGTCGCGCACCGCCGGGGTGCGCCCGCAGAGCGTCGTCTGATTGACCGCGAGTGTGAACGAGCGCGCGTCGGTTTCGCCGTCGGAATCGGTGACGGTCCAGGTATGGACGCGGGTCGGCGAGAACGCCTCCGGGGCGCCGGAGATGATGCGCGTGGCGCGATCCAGCGTCAGCCCGGCGGGCAGCGCCCCGGTCAGCGCATAGGACAGGGGGATGTTGCCGGCGGTGGATGCCGGCAACGTCAGGGCCGGAATCCCGCGCCCGAGGGCATACACCCGGGACACGACCGGGACGACGAAGCCCGGACTGGTGTCGGGGGTGTCGTCGACAATCACGACATTGACGAATTGGGTGATGATGTCGCCCTGTCTGCGGATGTTGCGAATGGTATGGCGGATGCGGGCGGCGCCATTCCGGCTGTCCGTGTCCGCGCCCGCCACGACGGTGATGTTCTGAGCGAGGAACCAGTTCGCGGGGGTAAAGACCGGGGCGCCGGAGATGGTCACCCTGCCGGATTCGAGGCCCGGGGTGACCGTCACGGTGCGGCCCGGGTCGTTGTTCAGCACCACCGGGTAGGTGATCCTGCCGCCTTCGGGCACGTTGATCGTGGCGGGAATCTCCACCACCTCACGACGGGTCGAGGCGAAGAACAACTGGAAGCTCTGGTAGCGGCCGGCGGCATCGTCGGTTCTCTCGCTCACCCCGCTGAACCGGAGGCCGGTGGTCGTCACCGTGACCGGCGAGGTCGCGGCGACCCCGAACACGGGGCCGGTGCGCTGGCCCGCCGGAATGGTGGCGGTGCCCGTGCCCGTCGCCCCGCCGCTCAACGTCCAGGTGAATTCAACGTCCAGCGGAGTGGCGGCCGGGATCACCGGCCGGAGCTGGCCATTCCCCGCCTGCCGCAGTTCAAGGTTCAACCTGAACAACACGGGGAAGGGGTCACGGGTCATCACGAGCGACCCGGGACGATCCGGCGTGCCGGTCAGGTTCACCCCGTCAAACACCCCGGGGAACAGGGCGTTGTTGTCCCCCAGGCCGTGGTTGTTGGACACATTCAGCTCCCTCAGCGCGCCCAGATTGCGGAAGATGCCGGGAGGCAAGTAGGCCAGAGCATTGTTGCTCAGATTCAGGACGCGCAACGCCACAAGATCGTCGAAGATGTCCGTGGTCTCGAACGCTGACACCGTGAACGTGCCGGGGACCCTGTCGAGTACCAGGAGTCTCAGCCCGGTGTTGGACAGATTCAGCTCCGTCAACCCGCTCAACCCCGTGAAGTCCCCGGTCAGGAAGTACAGGATGGTCTGGCCGGACAGGTCAAGCGTGGTGATCCGGCTCAGGTGGGCCAGGGTGACCGCCGAGCAGGAGGACACGCCGGCCGCCGACACGATGGCATCGCGCAACAGCGCCGTGCGGCCGCAGACGGAATGTGTGACCGAGATCGTGAACGTGAGGCGGGCGGTGTTCCGATCGGTGTCGGTCACGCTCCAGGTGTAGGTGCGTGCCGGGACGGCGGCGGTCGGCGTCCCGACCAGCATGCGCGTGGCGCGGTCCAGGGTCAGCCCGGCGGGCAGCGGCCCGGCAATCGCATAGCGCAACGGCGCGTAGCCGCCGGTGGCCGCCGGCAGGGTCACGGTGGGAATCGCGCGCCCCGTGACCAACCGCATTGACGCCACCGTCGCCGTGCCGAAATCCGGCCTGGTGTCGGGGATGGTGACCGTGATGTCGCCCGCGGTCACGGCGCCGTAGCCGCTCACCGTATGGCGGATGATGGCGAAGTCGTCGACGTCGTCCATGTCCCGGCCCGCGGTGACGGTGATGCGCTGCGTCCGGTGCCAGGTTGCGGTGGTAAAGGTCAGGGCGCCGGAGACGGCGATCCGGTCCGTGAGGACACGCGGCGTCACCGTCACGGCGCCGGCGGGGACGGTGTTCAGCAACACGGGATAGGAGGCCGTGCCGCCTTCACCCACGGTGAGGATGGAGGGGACCACCACCTCGGGCATGGCGCGGGCGCTTGAGGCGCGCAGTTGGAATCCGGTGTAGCGGCCCGTCGTGTCGGCAGTCGGTTCTCCCGCGCCGGAGAACACGGGCGAGCTGAGCACGACGGCTGCCGCCGAGTCCATCGCCTGGCCGAAGGCCTCGCCGAGGCGCCGGCCCCCCGGGATGGTGGCCGTGCCCGTCACCCCGCTTCCCGCCAACCAGGACACGGCAACCGTCAACGGGGCGGCTTCCATGATACGCGCCTGCGCCTGGCCGTTGCCCGCCTGCACGGGATCAACGATCAGCGTGAACGGGTCGGTCGTGTTGCCGTGCAGGGTCAGCCCGTTCGTCAGGTGCATCCCGTCAAACAGCCCGACGGGCAGGGTGGTGATCTGATTGTCGTGCAGATTCAGGGTCGTCAACGATCCCAGCCTGTCGAAAATGCCCGAGGGGAGCGTGGTGAGGTCATTCCCGCTGAGATTCAGCGTCGTCAACGCGCCCAGATTGTCGAAAATGCCCTCGGGGAGCGCGGTGAGGTCATTCCCGCTGAGATCCAGCGTCGTCAACGCGCCCAGATTGTCGAAAATACCCGAGGGGAGCGTGGTGAGGTCATTCCCGCTGAGATCCAGCGTCGTCAACGCGCCCAGATCGTCGAAGAGGCCCGCGGGGAGCGTGGTGAGGTCATTCCCGCTGAGATTCAAGGTCTTCAACGCACCCAGCCCGTCGAAGGACTCAATGGACAGGGGATCGTACGACGAGACAAGCCCCAATATATCGTGAGTGTAGGGGGCGCCGAGTTCCGCATTGGCCAGATTCAGGGTCTCCAACCCGTCAAGATCATTGAGATCGGCGAAGTTGACGGCGTTGATCTGCGTGTTGGACAGGTCCAGGCTGGTGATCTGGCGCAGTTGGGCCAGGGTGACCGCCTCGCATTCGGACTCACCGACCGCCTCCAGAAGGAAGGGGCGGATCCTGAACGTGGAACAGACGGAGGTCTGCCAGACCCGTAATTGGACCTCCCCGGTCACGCTGCGCCCCCTGCTGTCGGTGGCGGTTACGGGATAGCTGGTCTGCGGGGAGACTTCCGTCGGCGTGCCGAACACGCCGAACTGTTCGCTGTTCTCTGTGGGGCGGGGGGACAGCCCGGGGGGCAGTGGACTCCCCGTGTACGCGTAGGTCAGAAGAGGGGCGCTGCCTTCACGGAAGATAGACCTGATATCTTCTGCAAACGGACGGCCAACAAAGAGGTCATAAGGGCCTGCCCTGCTGATGATAGACGGGGGGATATCAACATTAAGAAACACGATATTCAGATCCACCAGGGTGACATCGTAGTACCCCCCTCGTACAGAATGGACGATGACTACGGATTCATCAACGAGAGCATTCGACTGGGGGACCACGGTGACCGTCCGGGCCATGTTCCAGTTCCCGGGAGTGAACGTCAGGTGGGATGGGCTGAAACTGAAGATGAATTGTTCGTTGATTTCCTTGAGTAGCGAGACCGTCACGTTGCCGACGGGGACAACGCCCAGTCGCACGGTGTAGGTGCCCGTGGAGTCTTCCCGTATGCGGGGGGAGGATGGAGTAAAGACAAGCCCGGGTCGCGCCACCGTCAAGAGGAAGGTCAGCCTGGCCGTATCGGTCTCCGCCATGTTGGCGTCGGAATCCGTCGCCGTGTAGGTCATCGTGATGATCGCGGCATTGCGCGGGGCGCCGGACAGCGTGCGCGTGTCGCGGTCGAAGGTCAGCCCGGCGGGTAGCGCCGGGGTCAGCGTGTAGGTCAGGTCGCCGTCGCCGCTGGCGGCCGCCGGCAACGTCAGCGGCGAACCCGGCCGGACGGTGGTGTAATGCAGAGGCTCGACCGTGGCCGTCCCGAAAGACGGCACCGCGCGCGTGTCGCGGATCGTGACGGGTAGCCGGGCGGTGGTCACACCGCCGTAGCCGCTCACCGTATAGCGGATGGTGGCGGTGACGTCGGTGTTGTCATCGTCGGCCATGGTCGGCACGGTCACGGTCTGGTCGTTGCCCCAGAAGCGGTCGTTCCGGTCGCGGGTGAAGGTCAGCGCCGCGAGGGCAAACAGGCCGGCGGGGGTCACCGCCGGCGTCAAGATGACCTCGGCGGCGGGGGGCATGGTGGCCAGTCTCACGGTGTAGGTGGCCGTGCGGCCCTCATCCACGACGAGGGGCGACGGCAGGAGGGCCACCTGTGGCGACACCACGATGTCCACCTCAAAGCGCCGTTGATCGGTCTCGCCGTCCGCATCCGTCACCGTATACTCCATGGTCAGCACCTGCAGGGGCATCCCCGACGGCGGGGGCACGTTGGCAAGCGTGCCGGACAGGACCCGCGTGCCTGAATTGAAGTTCAGGCCGGCGAGCCGATCCGGGAGCCGGCCGCCGTTCAGGGCATAGGTCAGGGGAGCATTGCCGCCGGTGGCGGGCGGCAACGTCAGCGAGGGGATGCGGGCGCCGGCGGTGTAATGCTGATCGTCCACCGTGAATGTGCCGAAGGACGGCACGCTCAGGGAATCGGCAATCGTCACCACCACCTCGGCGCCGCCCCCCCCGCCGTAGCCGTCGGTCGCATGGCGAATGGTCACGGTGTCGTCGGTGTTGTCATCGTCCGTGTCCGCACGCACGGTGACCGGCTGCGCGCGATGCCAGTTCGCGACGGTGAAGGTCAGGGCGCCGGAAACCATCAGGGGGCCGGGGCCGGCCCGCGGCGTGACCACCACGGGAGCGGTGGGGGCGGTGTTCAGCCACACGTTGTAGTTGGCGGTGGTGCCGCCTTCGGACCGGGTGAAGCGCGCGGGGTTGACCAGCACCCCGGCCCTGGGCGGCACGATAGACAGTCGGAATCCGGTATAGGCGCCGAGCGCGTCGTCGGTGCTCTCGGCGACCCCGGCCAGCACGGGCATACTGAGCATGACGGATGCCGGCGAGGACATGACCATGCCAAGCGCCTCGCTGGTGCGCCTGCCCCGCTGGATCACGGTGGTGCCCGTGCCCCCGCCCGGCCCGGGGATGGTCCAGGTGACGGTGATGGCGCGCGGAGTGGATTCCAGAATCCGCGCCCGGCCCAGGCCATCCCCCCCCTGCACGAGATCAATGTTCAGCGCCACCGGGTCGGCGGAGTTGCCGTGCAGGTGGAGCATCCCCGTCAGGTTCAGCCCGTCAAACAGCCCCTCGGGCAGGGTCGTCAGCCGGTTGCCGGACAGATCCAGACTCGTCACCGCCTCCAGCCCGTTGAACAGGTCCGCGGGCAGCGTCGCCAGCCGGTTGCCGGACAGATCCAGACTCGTCACCGTCCCCAGCTCGTCGAACAGGTCCGCGGGCAACGTCGTCAGCCGGTTGCCGGACAGCTCCAGACTCGTTACCGCCCTCAGCTCGTCGAACAGGCCCGCGGGCAGGGTCGTCAACCCGGTGCCGGACAGCTCCAGACTCGTGACGGCCCACAGCTCGTCGAACAGGCCCGCGGGCAACGACGTCAACCCGGCGCCGGACAGCTCCAGACTCGTCAACGACCACAGCCCGTCAAAATCGCCGCCGCGAAGCTCGCGGAGGCCCGCTCCGCCGGTAACAGTCAGGCTGGTAAGCGCAAACAGGTTGGCCGCGGTGAGCAACTCGCAACCGGACACGCCAGCCGCCGTCACGAGGATGTCGCGCACCTCCGGGGTGCGCTGGCAGACGGTGGTGGCCTGGATCGTGATGACGAACGCGAGGCTGACGGTATCGGCATCGAAGTCGGTGGCGCGCCAGGTGTAGGTGGTCAGCGGCGAGGCGGCCGCCGGCGCACCGGAGAGCGTGCGCGTGCCGGTGTCAATGGTCAGCCCGGCGGGCAGGGCGGGGGTCAGGGTGTAGCGCGGGTCGCCGTTGCCGCCGGTGGCGGCCGGGAGAGTCAGGGCCGCAATCCCGCCCTGCCCCACGGTATAGATTGAGGGCGGCACCATCGTCGTCCCGAACGCCAGCGAGGCATCGGCCTGCACCGTCACGGGGATGGTCAGGCTGGTTTCGTCGTCGGCCCGCGTGTTGATGTCGGTATCCGCGACGATCCAGGTCAGCGTCACGCTCCCGGCGGCGGCCGGCGTGCCGGTCAGGACGCGCGCGTTGGTGTCGAAGGTCAACCCGGCGGGCAGGGTTGCGGGGGTCAGGGTGTAGCGCGGGTCGCCGTTGCCGCCGATGCCGGCCGGCAACGTCAGGGCCTCAATCTCCGTCCCGGTCACATACGTGACGGGCGCCACCGCCGCCCCGCCGAAATCCGGCACGGTGTTGGCCAGCACCGTCATCACGACGGGGAGCGTATCCCCGTCGGCCAACGTCATGTTGTTGTCCCCGTCCACGACGGTCCAGGTCAGGGTCAGGGCCGCGGTGGCGGCACGCGGTGTACCGGTCAGGATGCGCGTGCCGAGGTCGACGGTCAGCCCGGCGGGCAGAGCCGAGGCGGGGGTCAGGGCATAGCGCGGGGCGCCGTTGCCACCGGCGCCGGATGGCAGCGTCAGGGCCGCAATCGCCGTCCCTGTGAGATACGTCAGGGGCGCCACCGCCGCCGTGCCGAACTCCGGCGCCGTGTTGGTCTGCACCGTCACGGTCAGGGGCAGGGTGGCGGCATCGGCGTCCGCATCCACCACCGTCCAGACCAGGGCGACGTCCCCGGTGGCGGTGCTCGGCGTGCCGGACAGCGTGCGCGCGGCGCGGTCAACGGCCAGCCCGGCGGGCAGGGCCGTGGCGGGGGTCAGGGCATAGCGCAGGACGCCGTCGCCGCCGGTGGCGGCCGGCAAGGTCAGGACGGCAATCGCGGAGCCGGTCACATAGGTCTGCGGCGCGATCATGGTCGTGACAAACTCAGGGACGGGGTCGGTGATCGTCACCACAACGGCGGCGTCGTTGGCATCGTAGCCGCTCACGGTGTGGCGGATGGTCACGATGTCGTCCGTCGTGTCCCCGTCCGGTCTGGCAACGACGGTCACGGTGCGGGCCAGGTGCCAGTTCCGGGGGGCGAAACGCACAGGCCCGGAGACGGTGAGACTGCTCCCGGCGGGTTCGACGCGCGGCGTGACCGTCACGTCGCCGGCGGGGGCGGTGTTCAGCCGCACTGTATACACGGCCCGGCCGTGTTCGGACATGAGGATCGCGGACGGGACAAGCAACACCTCGGGCCGGGCCGCCACGGCGGCCAGTCCGAAGCCGGTGTAGACGCCGAGGTTGTCGGTGGTGTCCTCAATCACGCCGGTGAAGACCGGCGACACGAGCGAGATGGAGACCGGCATGGAGACCGGCGCGCCGAACACGGCGCCGGTGCGCCGGCCCGCCGGGATGGTGGCGCGGCCCGTGGCGCCGCCGGAGACCACCCAGTTGACCGTGATGGCCAGGGGCGCGGCCTCGCGGATGCGCGCCCGCGCCTGGCCATTGCCCTCCTGCTCAAGATCAACGCGCAACGTGAACGGGCTGCCGGTGTTGCCGACCAGGGACAGCGCCTGCAACCCGCTCAGACCATCAAACAGCCCCGCGGGCAGGGTGGCAAGCCGGTTGTTGTGCAACGACAGGCGCGTCAACGCGCCGAGGCCGTCGAAGAGCGCCCCGGGCAGGGTCGTGATCCGGTTGCCGGACAGCTCCAGCCGCGTCAGCGCGCCGAGGCCGTCGAAGATGTCCACGGGCAGGGTGGCGAGTCGGTTGCCGGACAGATCCAGCCGCGCCAGCGCGCTCAACCCGGCGAAGTCGCCACTCCGCAGGGCGGCGATGGCGCCGGCGCGCAGGGCCAGCGCGGTGATCCCGCGCAGGTGGGCCGGGGTCACCGCCGCGCAGGAGGAGACTCCGGCCGCGGACACAATGGCGTCACGCACCGCCGGCGTGCGGCCACAGACGGAGGTGCGCTGCACCGCAAGGGTGAACCGGAGGCTGGCGGTGTCGGCGTTGCGGTCGGTGGCGGTCCAGGTGTAGACGCGCGGCGGCGCGGTGGCGGTGGGCGTGCCGGAGAGGATGCCGGTGGCGAGGGTAAAGGTCAGCCCGTCGGGCAGGGCGCCGTCAAAGGCATAGCGCAGGGGGTCGTTGCCGCCGGTGGCCGGCAGGGTCAGCGCCGGAATGGCGGTGTCGGCGGCGTAGGTCCGGGACGCCACCGGCGTCGCGCTGAAATCCGGGGCCGTGTCGGCCTCCGCTGTGACGATGAAGAGCAGGCTCGCCGCATCGGCGGCCGTCGTGTTGACGTCGGCATCCATGACCGTCCAGGTCAGCGTCACGCTCCCGGCGGCGGCCGGGGCGCCGCTCAGGGTGCGCGCGCCGAGGTCGAGGACCAGCCCGCCGGGCAGGGCCGTGGCGGGGGTCAGGGCGTAACTCAGGCCGCCGTTGCCGCCGTTGCCGGCCGGGAGCGTGATGGCCGGGGGCGGCACGCCGGCGATATACCGGAGGGAGGCGATACCGGCGCCGGCAAAATCCGGGGCGGTGTCGGCATTCACCGTCACGGTGAAGAAGAGACGCGCCGAATCGTCGGCCGTCGTGTCCATGTCGGCATCCATGGCCGTCAGGGTCAGCGTGACGGCCGGGGCCACGGCGGTGGGGACGCCGGTCAGCGTGCGCGCCACGGCCTCAAACGCCAGCCCGGCGGGCAACGGCCCGGTGAGCGCGTAGCGCAGGAGGCCGTTGCCGCCGGCGGCCGGCGGCAGGGTGACGGGCACAATGGCTGTCCCGGTGATGTAGCGCAGGGGCATGACCGCCGCCGCGCCGAAATCCGGGACGGAGGGCGGGGCCTCGTCGTCGGTCACGACGACGGCGACGGCGCCGGCGGCCACGCCGCCGTAGCCGCCGACCGCATGGCCGATGGTGGCGGTGTCGTGGAGTTGGTCGGCATCCTGGCCCGCCCGCACGGTCACGGTCTGGATGGCGCGCCAGGTCGCGGGGGTAAAGGTCAGGGGGCCGGAGGCGGTCAGCTCGCCGGCGGGGCGGATGTCCGGCGTGACCGTCACGTTGCCGGCGGGGGCCGACGTCAACTCCACGGTGTAGGTGGCCATGCCGCCTTCGGGGACGGCCAGGATGGCGGGATCGAGGCGCACACCGGCGGAGCGCACCGTCAGGGTAAAGGCCAGGGCGGCTTCATCGGCGGGGAGCTGGTTGGCGTCCAGATCGAAGGCCGTCCAGGTCAGCATGGCCACGGTCGCGGCGAGGGGGGTGCCGGTCAGGGTGGCGGGGCTGCCCGTCAACGTCAGCCCGGCGGGCAGGGCCGTGGCGGGGGTCAGCCGGTACAGCAGGGCAATGTCGCCGCCGACGGCGGTCGGCAACACCAGGGGCGTAATGGCGCTCCCCACCGAGTAGGTCCGATCCGCCACCGTCGCCGTGCCGAAATCCGGCACGCTGATGTCGGGCGGATGGTCCGGGAGCGGGCGGTCATCATCGCGGATCTCAACGGGAATCCCGGCGACCGTCACGCTGGCGTAGTTCGCCCCGGTCACCGTATGGGTGAGGGTGACGACGTTGTCGACGTCGTTGGTGTCGTGGGCCGCGGTGACGGTGACGGTTCGCGCGAGGTGCCAGTCGGCGGGGGTCAGAACCAGAGGGGCGGAGAACGTCAACGTGCCGGGAGGGCGGACGCCCGGCCTGACCATGACCACGCCGGTGGGCGGGGCGTTCAGCCTCACGGTATAGGTGGCCGTGTTGCCTTCCAGCAGACTCAGGCGGAGCAACAGCCCTCTGTCGGCGCCCGTGGTATAGGCAACCGTCTGGCTCCGGAGGGCCTCCGTGCCGGGCGGGGCAATGACGACCCCGGCGCCGGCCGGCACGGTGACCAGCCGGAAGCCGGTGTAGACGCCGGCGGCATCGGCGGTGTCCTCGCGCACGCCGGCGAACCCGGGGGCCTGGAGCACGAGGGACCCCAGCGACGAGTCGCGCAGGCTGACGGCGGCGCCTGTGCGTTGCCCCGCCCCGACGGTGGCGATACCCGTGGCGCCGTCCGCGAGTGTCCAGCCCACCGAGGCGGTCAGCGGGGTGGCTTCCAGCATCCGCGCCCGGACCCGCGCACTCCCCTGCCGCTCAAGAGAGATGTGCAGCTCGAACGGGCTGCCGGGGTTGCCGGCCAGGTGGAGCCGCGTCAGGGAGGCCAGCCCGGTGAAGACCTCCACGGGCAACGCGGCCAGTTGGTTGTCGGCCAGATACAGCTCGCTCAAGGCGCCCAGTTCCGCGAAGAGCGTCGCGGGCAGCGCGGCCAGTTGGTTGCCGGTCAGGTACAGCTCGCTCAAGGCGTCCAGTTCCGAGAAGAGCGTCGCGGGCAGGGCGGTCAGTTGGTTGCCGTCCAGATACAGACCCGTCAACGCATCCAGTCCCGCGAAGAGCGTCGCGGGCAGGGTGGTCATCCGGTTGCCGTTCAGATCCAGACTCGTCAACGCGCCCGTCCCGGCGAAGAAGCCCGCGGGCAGCGCGGCGAGCAGGTTGTCGCGCAGAGACAGGTGCGTCAATGCGGACAGGTCGTCCAGGGTCCCGGCGGGCAGGGTGGCGAACCGGTTGGCACGCAAGAGCAGATGGGTCAGCGCGCCGAGACCGGCGAACGGCTCCGCGGGCAGCGTGGCCAGCCGGTTGCTTTCCAGCTCCAGGCGCGTCAAGGCGTCGAGACCGGCGAAGACATTCGCGGGCAGCGTGGCCAGCCGGTTGCTGTTCAACTCCAGGCGCGTCAAGGCGTCGAGACCGGTGAAGAGGCCCGCGGGCAGCGCGGAGAACTGGTTGTCGCTCAACTCCAGGCGCGTCAGCGCGCCGAGACCGGCGAAGACATTCGCGGGCAGCGTGGCCAGCCGGTTGCTGTTCAACTCCAGGCGCGTCAGCGCGCCGAGACCGGCGAAGACGCCCTCGGGCAGCGTGGCCAGCCGGTTGCCGTTCAACTCCAGGCGCGTCAGCGCGCGGAGACCGACGAAGACGCCCGCGGGCAGCGTGGCCAGCCGGTTGCCGTTCAATTCCAGGCGCGTGACCGCGCCGAGACCGATGAAGTCGGTAACACGGAGTGTGCCGATGCTCCTGTTGGCCAGGTCAAGCCCGGTGATCCCGTCCAGGTGCGTCGCGGTGACCTCCACGCAGGTCGTGACGCCGGCCGCCGCGATAATGGCGTCGCGCACCGCCGGGGTGCGGGTACAGACGTCGGTCGTCGGCACCTGGATGGTGAACGCGAGTTGAACGCTGTCGAAATCGCGGTCGGTGGCGCTCCAGACATAGCTCGTCACCGGCAGGCTTCGCACCGGCGTGCCGGTCAGGGTGCGCGCGAGGCGGTCAATGGTCAGCCCGGCGGGCAGCCCCCCCGTGAGCGCGTAGCCAAAGGGGCCGTCGCCGGTGGCGGCCGGCAGGGTCAGGGTCGGAATGGCGAAGCCGGCAATGTACATCAGGGGCGCCACCGTCGCGCCACCGAAATGCGGAATGGTGTCCGAGGCGTCGGCGACGGTGACCACCACGACGCCGCCGGCGGTCACGGCGCCGTAGCCGCCGACGGCATGGCTGATGGAGACCACCTCGTTCTCCCTGTCCGCGTCCCTGCCCGCGGTCACGGTGACGGTCCGGACGGTGCGCCAGGTCGCGGGGGTAAAGGTCAGGGCGCCGGAGACGGCCACCGTCCCGCCGGCGGGGCTGACGCGCGGCGTGACCGTCACCGGGCCGCCGGGGGCGGTATTCAGCAACAGGGGATACGTGGCCATGCCGCCTTCGGGCACGGTGAGGGCGGGCGGGATGATCACACTGGCCCTGCTCGGCGTGATGGCCAGCTGGAAGCCGGAGTAGGAGCCGGTGGCGTCGTCGGTCGCCTCTCCCGCGCCGGGGAACGCGGGCGCGCTGAGCGTGACCGCCTGCCGGGCGGGCATCCCGAACGGGGCGCTGGTACGCCGGCCCGCCCCGATGGTGGCGGCGCCCGTGCTCCCGTCGGCGGCCGTCCAGCGAACCTCGACCGCCAACGGGGCGGCCTCCAGCAGACGCGCCCGGACCTGGCCATTCGCCTGTTGCTCCAGATCAATGTTGAATCGGTACGCGCCAAAGGGGTTGCCGGCCAGGCGGAGAACGGTCAGCGAGTCCAGCCCGTCAAACACCCCCTCGGGCAAGGTGGTCAGCCCGTTGTTGCGCAGGTCCAGCGACACCAGCCCGCCAAGCCGGTCGAAAATGTCCGGGTGCAGGGCGGACACCCCCACGCCGTTCGCCTCCAGTTGTGTCAACCTGTCAAGACCGGCGAAGAGACCCGTGGGCAGAGAGAGCCGCCGGCCTCCCAGCGTCAGCGTTGTCAACGGAAGCCCGGCAAACACATCCGCGCGCAGAGTCCGAAGCGGGTTGCCACTCAGATCCAGGGTCGTGACCGGCAACCCGGTGAACACCGTTTCGGGCAGGACGGTGAGCTGGTTGTCGCTCAGATCCAGGGACAGCAACCCACTCAGCCCGGCGAAGTCGCCGCTCTGGAGGGTGGCGATAGTGCTGTTGCTCAGATCAAGCCGGCTGATCGCGCCCAGGAACGGCGCCACATCCGCACAGTTGGCGACGCCGGCCGCCGCCACCAGGGCATCGCGCACCGCCGGGGTGCGGCCGCAGACGGCGGTCGGCGCCACCCGGATGGTGAACGCGAGGCGGTCGGTGGCGACCGCGCGGGTGAAGACCGTCCAGGTATACTGCGCCGCCGGCGTGACGCTCGTCGGCGTGCCGGTCAGGGTGCGCGCGGCAATGTCGACGGCCAGCCCGTCGGGCAGGGACCCGGTGAACGCATATGACAGAGCGGCGGGGCCGGTGGCGGGCGGCAGGGTCAGGACCGGAATGGCCTCGTCGACACGATAGACCTGGTCCGCCACCGTGACCGCGAACGCTCCCCTCTCCTCGTCGTCCACGACCCGGACGGCCACGTCGGCCGCCGTCGTGACGATCCCGTAGCCGCTGACCGCATGGCGGATGGTGGCCAGCTCGTCGGACAGGTCGGCGTCGTGGGCCGCGCGGACGGTCACGATCCCGACGGCGCGCCAGGTCGCGGGGGTAAAGGTCAGGGCGCCGGTGACGGTGACCGTCCCGCCGGCGGGGCTGACACTCGGCATGACGATCACCACGCCGTTGGGGTCGGTGTTCATCCTGGCGAGGTAGGTCCCCATGCCGCCTTCGGAGACGGTGAGGCTGACGGGGCTGAACACGATGCCGGGCCGGGACTGCGCGGCGATGTCCAGTTGGAAGCCCCGGTAGATGCCGGCGTCGTCATTGGTCTCCTCCCCCGCGTCCGGGAATGTCGGGTCGCTGAGCGTGACCGGCGGCGGCGACGGCCCGGCCAGGCCGAACGACTCGCTGGTGCGCCGGCCCGCCGGGATGGTCACGGCGCCCGCGTACCCGCCGGGGGCCGTCCAGTCGACGGTGATGTCCAACGGGGCGGCTTCCAGGACACGCGCCCGGACCTGGTTATTCACCTGCCGCTCCAGGTCAACGAACAGGGTGAACGGGGACCCGGTATTGCGGGCCAGGTCGAGTCCGTTACTCAGGGCCGGCAGTCCGTCAAACGCCCCCGCGGGCAGGGTCTCGATCCTGTTGTTTCTCAGACTCAGGCGTCTCAAGGCGCTCAGCTCGCTGAAGCCCCCCGTGGGCAGGGTGACAAGCAGACCGTTTTCCACGACCAGCTCATCCAGCGCGCGCAACCCGTCGAAGATGTCCCCGGGCAGGGCGGTGATCGTGTGCCCGTCCAGTCGCATGAAGGTCAACCCGCTCAGCCCGTCAAAGTCCCCGCTCCGGAGGGCGCTGACATTGACGGGAAATTCCAACCGGGTGATCCCGCCCAGCTGGGCATGGGTCGCGGTCTCGCAGGTCACCCCGGTCACGGCGGCCAGAATCAGGTCGCGCGCCGCCGGGGTGCGGCTGCAGAGCGTCGTCCCGTGCACGGTGATGGCGAACGGGAGGCTGGCCTGGTCGGCGTTGGTGTCGGTCACCACCAGTGTCAGGGTGACGGCCGCGGCGACGGTGGTCGGCATCCCTGTCAGGGTGCGCGCGTCGTCGTCGAAGATCAGCCCGTCGGGAATGGCCGTGACGGGCGCCAGGACGTAGGTCGGCGCGCCGTTGCCGCCGGTGGCGGCCGGCAGGGTCAGGGTCGGAATGGCGGTATCCGCGATGTAGGTCATGGACGCGAGCATCGTCACGCCGAACACCGGAAGGCTTTCCGTCTGCACGGTCGCGGTGATGAGCAGGCTGGTTTCATCGCCGGCCCCCGTGTGGTCATCCGCATCCGAGACCGTCCAGGTCAGGAGGACGGTGTCGACGACGGCGGTCGGCGTGCCGGCCAGGATGCGCGTGCCCCGGTCGAAGGTCAGCCCGTCGGGCAGGGCGCCGGCCAGATCATAGGACAGGGCGCCGTTGCCGCCGGCGGCCACCGGCAGGGTGAAGGCCACGGCGCTTCCCACAACCCAGGTCCGGGTCAATGTCGTGGCCGGGCCGAACGCCGGCCGGATATTGGCCAGCACGGTGACGGACACGGGCAGGCTGGCCGTATCGGCATCCTCGTCCGAGGCCGTCCAGGTCAGGGTGACGGCCCCGGCGGCGGTCGGGGTCCCGCTCAGAATACGGGCGCCGGTGTCGAAGGTCAGCCCTCGTGGAATGTCGGCGGCGGGGATCAGCGCGTAGTTCAAGCCTCCGTTGCCGCCGGTGGCGGCCGGCAGGGTCAGGGCAATGGCGAGGCCCGTCACGTAGGTCCGCGCCGCGACCGTCGCCACGCTGAACCGTGGCACATCGTCGTCGACGACCGCCACCGCCACATCGGCGGCCCCGGTGAGACTGCCGTAGCCCCGCACCGCATGGACGACGGTGGCGCGCGCGTCCGCCGTATCATCGTCATGGCCGGCGGCGACGGTGATGGTCTGCGCGCTCCGCCAGGTCGAGGTGGAGAACGTCAGGGCCTCGGAGACCGTCACCCCGCTGCCGGCGGGGCGGACACTCGGCGTGACGGTCACGGGGCCGGCGGGGGCGGCGTTCAGCGCCACGACATACGTCGCCGCGCCGCCTTCCCGCACGGCAAGGGTGACGGGGGCGATGATCACCCCCGGCCCGTTGACCGTCGCCACGCCCAGTCGGAAGCCGGAGAAACTGCCCCCGCTGTCGGCGGTGTTTTCGGTCACGCCGGGGAACCCGGGGCCGGTGAGACTGACGGGCGGCGAGGCCATGGCCGGGCCGAACGGCTCGCTGGTGCGCCGGCCCGCCTCGATGGTGGCGGTGCCCGCGCTCCCGCCGCCTGTCCAGGTGACCGCCACCTCCAACGGGGCGGCCTCCGGAATACGCGCCCGGACCCGGCCGTCAACCTGCCGCTCCAGGTCAAGGTTCAGCGTGAACGTGGCGCCGGTGTTTCCGGACAGTCTCAGCGCCGTCAGTGAGGTCAGCCCGTCAAAGAAGCCCCTGGGGAGCGTGGTGAGCCGGTTGCTCTCCAACGCCAGCTCCTCCAGTGCGGTGAGGGCGTTGAAGACGCCCGCGGGCAGGGTGGCCAGTTGGTTGCCGGACAGGTTCAGGAACTCCAGCGCGTCCAGCTCGTCGAAGAGGCCCGCCGGCAGGGTGGCGATCCGGTTGCTGTGCAGCTCCAGGCGCTCCAACGCCCGCAACCCGTCGAAGAGGCCCGCCGGCAGGGCGGTCAACAGATTGGTGTGCAACACCAGTCTCGTCAACGCGCTCAGCCCGCTGAAGTCCACACGCTGAAGCGACATGATGCTCTGGCTGGAGACGTCCAGTTCGGTGATCGCGCTCAGGTGGGCCGGGGTCAACGCCAGGCAGTCGGAGATGCCGGCCGCCGTCAGGATGGCGGTGCGCACCGCCGGGGTGCGCCGGCAGACGCTGGTGCGTTGCACCTCGATGGAGAACGCGAAGGCGTCGGTGTTGGCGTTGGCGTCGGCCACCGTCCAGGTATAGCGGCGAGGCGGGGTGAACGCCGTCGGCGTGCCGGTCAGGGTGCGCGTGCCGGCGACACGAACCAGCCCGTCGGGGAGGCGGCCGAGCAGCGTGTAGTCCAGGCGGTCGCCCCCTCCCGTGGCGGCCGGCAGGGTCAGGGTCGGAATGGCCTCGCCCACGGCGTAGCTCCGCTCAAACGACGCCGGCGCGCCGAAATACGGCCTCTCGTCGTCTATGACCGTGACCATGAGGCGGTCGGACCCTGTCACGTCGCCGTAGCCGCTCACCGCATAGCCGACGTCAACGATCTCATTGTCGCTGCCGAAGTCCTGCCGCGCGGTCACGGTGACGGTTCGGGCCATGGGCCAGTTTGTGACGGAGAAGACCAGATTGTTCGCGGACAGGCGGAGCAGATGCCCGGCGGGGCGGATGGCCGGACTGACCGTCACGTTGCCGGTGGGCGCGGTGTTCAGCGCCACGGTATAGGTCGTCGTGGCCCCTTCCCTCACGGTGAGGGCCGACGGGGCGAGCGTCACCCTGGCCATGGCCGGCGTCGTGGCCAGTTGGAAGCCACTATAGCTGCCGGGGCTGAAGACGGTGCTCTCACTCACGCCGGGGAAGACGGGGTTGCTGAGACTGTAGGCCACCGGCGAACCCGTCACCGCACCGAACGCCTGGCTGGATCGCCGGCCCGCCGCGATGGTGGCGACGCCCGTATTCCCGTCGTCGCCCGTCCAGGATACCTGCACGGTCACCGGAGCCGCCTCCGGGATGGAGGCCCGCGCCTGGCCATTGCCCTCCCGCTCAAGTTGCACATTCAGCGTGAAGGGGCTGCCGGGGTTGCGGTCCAGGAAGAGTACCATCATGGGCCGGTCGTCAAACATGCCCTCCGGCAGGGTCCTGAGTTGACTGTTGGCCAGACTCAGCAGCCGCAGCGCGCGGAGCGGAGCCACCCAGTTCGCGGTGGTCAAATCGTTGTCGGTCAGATCCAGACTGCGCAACGAGTCCAGCTCGTCGAAGATGTCATCGGGCGGGGCGATCAGATTGTTCCGGGCCAGGTCCAGTGTCGTCAACCGGCGCAGCCCGTCGAAGTCTCCGCTCCGAAGCCCTCTGAGGTTCCGGGCGCTGAGCATCAGCTGGGTGATCGCGTGCAGGTGGGCCGGCCTCATCTCCTCGCAGGTGGCGACGCCGGCCGTGCTCACGAGGGCGTCGCGCACATCCGGGTGGCGGCTGCACACGGTGGTCCCGCGCACGCGGATGCTGAACGTGAAGTCGGCGGTGTCGCCGTCGCTGTCGGTGACGGTCCAGGTCAGGACGGTGACCGGCGCGACGCCCCCCGGCGCGCCGGACAACAGGCGACTGGCGATATCCACCGTCAGCCCGGCGGGCAGGGAGCCGGTGATCGAGTAGTCCAGGCGGCCGGTGCCGCCAATGGCGGCCGGCAGGGTCAGAACAGGCACGGCGCGATTGAGGAGATAGACCTGGGGCGGCACGCTCGCCGGGCCGAAATCGGGGACATCGAAGTTGTCGTCGTCGAAGACCGTGACCACGACATCGGACGCGGAGACATTGCCGTAGCCACTCACGGTGTGGCCGATGGTCGCGGCCTCGTTCATCCGGTCGGCATCATGGCCGGCGGTGACGGTGAAGGTCTGCGCGATGTACCAGATGGCGGGGGAAAAGACCAGGGCGCGGGAGACCGTCACATCGCCGCCGGCGGGGCGGACGCGCGCCGCCACCGTCACGTTGCCGGTGGGGACGGTGTTCAGCGTGACGGTATAGGTGGCTCTGTCGCCTTCAACCATGGCGAGGGCGGAGGGGGCCAGCACCACCCCGTCGGCGCCCGACACGGCCGACAGCCGGAATCCACTGTACTCGCCGGCGTCGTCGGAGGTGACTTCGGACACGCCGTCGAGCACGGGGATGCCGAACGCGAGGAGCGACGGCGACGACGACGCCACGCCGAACACCCCGCCTGTGCGCGCGCCCACCGGGATGGTGGCGACACCCGTGGCCCCGCCCGGGCCTGTCCAGGACACCAGCACAGTCCTCGGAGCCGCCTGCCGGAGGCGCAGACGGCCCTGGCCATTGCCATGTTGCTCCAGCTCCAGGTTCAGGATGAACGGGTCGGTGGTGTTGCCGTGCAAGGCCAGCGCCGCCAGCGGGTCCAGCCCGTCGAACAGCCCGTCGGGCAACACGGCGAGCCGGTTGTTGTTCAGCCGCAGCGTCGTCAGCGCGTCCAGCTCGTCGAAGCTGTTCCCGGGCAGGGTGGTGAGCCGGTTGTGGCTCAGATCCAGCGCCGTCAACGCGTCCAGCCCGTCGAAGGCGTCCACGTTCAGGGCGGCGATCATGTTGCGGCTCAGATCCAGCGTCGTCAGCGCGTCCAGCCCGTCCAGGTCTCCGTTCCCAATCGCGACAATGCTCCGGTTGCTCGCATCCAGCCCGGTCACCACACTCAGGAAGGTGGGGGTCACGTCCCGGCAGGTGGCGACGTTGGCCGCGTCCACGATGACGTCGCGCATCGTCGGGGTGCGCAAACAGACGGTCGTCCACAGCACCTCGAAGGCGAACGGGGTGCGGATGACATCGGCATCGAGGTCGTGGACGCGCCAACCGTAGGTCTGCTCCGGCGCCGGTTGCGTCGGCGTGCCGGTCAGCGCGCGCGTGTCGCGGTCGAAGGTCAGCCCGGCGGGCAGGGGGTCGGCGACGGCGTAGGTCAGGACGCCGTTGCCGCCGATGGCGGCCGGCAGGGTCAGCGGCGGAATGGCCAGGCCCACAACATAGGTCTGGACGGGCACCTGTGTCGTGACAAAACGCGGAACGTAGTCCGGCTCCACCGTGACGGAGAACGGCAGGTCGACCGTCACGGCGTTCGCATCCGAGAATGTCCAGGTCAGCATGACGTTCGTGACCGGGGTGGTCGGTGTCCCGGCCAGGGTGCGCGTGCCGAGGTTAACCGTCAGCCCGGCGGGAATGGCGCTCGTGGGGATCAGCGCATAGGTCAGGGGGGGGATGGCTTCGACGGCGGGCGGCAACGCCACGACCGACCGGGAGCCGACGACCATGAGCTGTGCCCCCAGTTCCGAGGCGAAATGCGGCACCGCGTCGTCGCGCACCGCGACCGCGATGCTCCCGGCCTCGGCGCCGTAGCCGCCTACCGTATGGCTGATGGTGGCGGCCTCGTTGAGGCTGTCATCGTCATCTCCAGCGGTGACGGTGACGGTCCGGGCGAGAAACCAGTCCGAGGGGAAGAAGGTCAGCGCCCCGGAGACGCGCACCTCGCCGGCGGGGGCGTCGACGCTCGGTGTGACGACTGCCGCGCCGACGGGGGCCGTGGCCAGCCACACCGCATACGTCGCCGTCTCGCCTTCGGTCACGGAGAGGTCGTCGGAGGACAGGAACACCCTGTTCCTGGCCGGGACGATGCCCACGTCGAACCCGGAGAGGTTGCCCTGGTTGTCGGCGGTGGGTTCGACTCCCAGGCCGCCCACGCGGAGGAACCGCACAGTGCTGAGACTGATGTCGGGCGGCAACAGCATGGGCGTCCCGAACGCGCCGCTGGTATCCCCGCCCGCCGGGATGACCGCAGTGCCCGTGGCCCCGTCGGTCGTCACCCATTCCACCACAACGCGCAACGGAGCCGCCGACGGCATATGGGCACGGAACCGGCCATCGCGTTGCCACTCCACCGCAACGCCCAGTATGAGCGGGCTGACCAGGTTGCCACCCAGGCGTAGATTGCCCCGTATGCTCACACCGGTGAACAGCCCGACGGGCGGGGTGGTGAACCGGTTGTTGTTCAGATACAGTTCGAGCAGCCTGGGCATGAGGGAGAACAGATTGGGGGGCAGTTGGGTGAACCGGTTGTGGGACAGATTCAGGATCTGCAGTCTGGGCAGGGAGCCGAACAGATCGGCGGGCAGGGTGTCGAGCTGGTTGCCATCCAGTCGTATGATGGTCAGATTGGCCCGGCCGTTGAACAGCCTGACGGGCAGGGTGGTGAGCCGGTTGCCACTCAGGATCACGCTAAACAGGCTGGGCTTATTGTCGAACAGGCCGTCGGGCAGGTTGACGAGCCGGTTGGAGCTTAGATCCACGGTAGCCAGCTTGGTCAAGCCGTCGAACAGGCCTTCGGGCAGGGTGGTGAGCTGATTATTGTTCAGAGGCAGGCTGTTCAGATTGGACAAGCCGTCGAACAGGCCTTCGGGCAGGGCGGTGAGAGTGTTATTGTTGAGCCTCAATGTTTGCAGACCGACCAGGCCGGCGAAGATGTTACTGGGCAGAGTGGTGAACCGGTTGCGGTCGAGGCCCAGGAGGGTCGTCTGGCTCATCCCGGCGAAGGCGCCCTCGGGCAGAGTGGCCAACTGGTTGTTGTCCAGCGACACGGCCTCCACGTTCACCCCATCGAAGAGGCCCACGGGCAGAGTGGTCAACCTGTTGCCGTCCAGCGTCAGTAACCGCACGGTCATCCCATCGAAGAGGCCCTCGGGCAGGGTCGTAAGCCGGTTCGTGTCCAGACGCAGAATTACCAGGCTCAGCCCCGCAAAGTCTCCACGCTTGAGTGTGGTGAGGTTTTTTTCATGCAGTCTCAGGCTGGAAACCCCGGACACGAGGGGCAGGGTCAGGTCCGCGCAGTCGGACACGCTACGGACGGCCGCCACCAGGGCATCGCGCACCTCGGGGGTGCGGGCGCAAAACGACTCCAGCACCGTGACGGTGAACTCGATCTGGTCGCTGTCGCCATTGCTGTCTGCGACGTGCCAGGTCAGGCGAGTCGGCGGGACGACGATCGTCGGCGTGCCGGTGATCGTGGCGCTGCCGTCGGAGTGGGTCGTCAGTGACTGGTCGAGCCATGCAAGCCCCAGCCTGGCCCTCTCCTCCGCCGTTCCTGTCAATGCAATCGTGAGGTTGCCGCTGCCGGTGCCGCCGGTGGCGGCCGGCAACGTCAGGGGCGAAACGGGGGCGCCGACATAATAGGTCTGGTCCGGCACCGTGACCCCGCCGAACGTGACCCGGTCGTTGTCCACCACCATGACGGCGACGCTGTCCGCCGTCATGATGACGCCGTAGCCGCTCACCGCATGATGGACGGTGGCCGTCCCGTCGTCCACGTTGTTGTCGTGGGCCGCGCGGACGGTGACGGACTGGGGGAGATACCAGGACGCGGGGGAAAAGGTCAGGGCGCCGGAGACACTCACCTGGCCGCCGGTCGGGCTGACACGAGGCATGACCGTGACCGCGCCGGCGGGGGAGGTGTTCAGACTCACGGTGTAGGTGTTCATGCCTTCTTCGGGCACGACGAGGCTGGCGGGGGCGATGTTCACTTCGGCCTGCGCCGAAATGGCGACCACGCGGAACCCGGTGTAGAGCTGGACGACGTCGCTGGTGTCTTCGGTCACGTCGGGGAACACGGGGCGGCCCAGCTGGATCGTCGGCGCGAGCGCGGCCGAGCCAAACGTCTCGCTGGTGCGCCGGCCCGCCGGAATGTCAGCGGTGCCCGAGGTCTCCCCGGCGGTCCAGGGCACCCGGATGTTCAACGGGGCCGCCTCCCGGACCCGCACCCGGACACCATTCGGCGCCAACTCCAGGTCGACGCTCAGCGTGAACAGGCCGGCGTCGTTGCCGTCCAGGGTGAGACCGACGGACAGCGGGCCGATACCATCAAACAGTCCATGGGGCAGGGCGGTCAGACGATTGTTGAACAGATACAGGGCCGTCAACGCGCCCAGCCCGTTGAGAATGTCCGGGGGCAGGGTCCTGAGCTGGTTGCCGTTCAGATTCAGCAGGGTCAGCGCGGCCAGTCCGTCGAACAGGTCCGCGGGCAGGGAGGTGATGCCCGCGTTGACCAGCCTCAGGGACGTGAGACCGCTCAGGCCGGCGAAGTCTCCGCTCCGGGGGCTGCCAATGTTTGTGCTGATGGACAGGGCGCTGATCGTGCCCAGGTCGGCCGGGATCACGGCCTCACAGGTGGCCCGGCCGGCCGCCACCCGAATGGCGTCGCGCACCGCGGGGGTGCGGCCGCAGACGGTGGTCGGATACACCGCGACGGTGAACGTGACGCTGGCGGTGTCGGCGTCCTGGTCCAGGACGCTCCAGGTCAGGGTGGCGGCCGGGGAGACGGTCACCGGGACGCCGGCCAGCGTGCGCGCGGCCAGGGAGACGGTCAGCCCGGCGGGCAGGGCGCCGGTGAGCGAGTACATCGGGATGCCGTTGACGTTCATGGCGGCCGGCAACGTCAGGACCGCAATGGCGCTACCGACGCCGTACTGTTGCGGCGGCACCACGGCCCCGCCGAACGAGGGCAGGGAGTCGGCCTCCACGGTGATGGTGAAACGCTGGACGGCTTCATCGCCGGGCGACGTGTTGATGTCGGCATCCACGGCAGTCCAGGTCAGGGTGACGGCCGAGGCGACGGTGGCCAGGGTGCCGGTCAGGGTCGCGGCGCGGCGGTCGAAGGTCAGGCCGGCGGGAATGTCGGCGGTGGAGAGGGTGTAGGACAGGGCGCCGTTGCCGCCGGCGGCGGCCGGCAACCTCAGGGGCGGAATGGCGACGTTCTCGACGTAGAACCGCTCCCCGACCGTCGCCGTCCCGAATGATGGCGCGGTGTCGGTCTGCACATCCAGGAACACGGGCAGCCGCGCCGTATAGGCGCTGTCATCCGTCACCATCCAGGTCAGGGTGGCGGCTGTGGCGGCGGTCGGGGTGCCGGTGACGGTGCGCGTGATCCTGTCCAGGGTCAGCCCGGCGGGAATGGCCGCGACGGGGAGCAGGTCGTAGACCAGCGAGCCTCGGCTTCTGATGGCCTCCGGCAGGGTCAGGGTCGGAATGGCGAAGTCCGTCAGGTAGACCGGCGCCGCGAACGTGATCGTGTCAAAACGGAGCCTCTCGCCGTCGACCACCGTGACCGCGACATCGCCCGCCGAGGCGATGGTCCCGTAGCCACTCACGGCATGGGCGAGGACGACGGTCTCATCCTCAATGTCCATGTCCGTCCCGGCGGTGACGGTGACGGTCTGGACGAGGTGCCAGTTCGCCATGGTGAAGGTCGGGGCGGCGGAGACCGTGACGGGGCCGGCCGGGGAGACGCTCGGCGTGACCGTGACAGGCCCGGCGGGCACGGTGTTCAGGACCATGGTATAGGTCGTCATGCCGCCTTCCACCACGATGAGGGCGGACGGAGCGACCCGCACCCCGGCTATGGCCGACGCGGTCAGTTGGAAGCCGGAATAGTTGCCGCTGGAGTCGTTGGTGGCCTCGGTCACGCCGGCAAGCCCAATGTCGCTGAGCATGGTGGTGACCGGCGAGGACGCCGTCACGCCGAAGATGCCGCTGGTGCGCCGGCCCGCCGCAAGGGTGACGGCGCCCGCGCCCGTGGCCCCGCCGGCGGCGGTCCAGGCCATTTCAATGGCCGCGGGGGCGGCCTGCCGGAGGCGCACCCGCACCTGGCCCGTCCCCTCCTGCTCCAGTTCAAGGTTCAGCGCGAACGGACTGCCCATGTTGCCGTGCAGCAAGAGCATGGACAGGTTCAGGCCGTCAAACAGCCCCTCCGGCAGGGCGGTCAGCCCGTTGCCGTTCACCTGCAAGCGTGTCAACGCACTCAGCCCGTTGAAGAGGCCCGCCGGCAGGGCGGTGATCACGTTGTCCTCCAACTGCAAGCGTGTCAAGGCGCTCAGCCCGTTGAAGAGGCCCTCCGGCAGAGCGGTGAGCGCGTTGCCGGACAGAGACAGCAATTCCAGCGCGTCCAGCCCGTTGAACAGCCCCTCCGGCAGGGTGGTGAGCTGGTTGTTGGACAGGGTCAGCTCTTCCAGCATACTCAGCCCGTCGAACAGCCCCGCCGGCAGGGTGGCGAGCTGGTTGCCGGACAGGGACAGCTCTTCCAGCGTGCTCAGCCCGTCGAACAGCTCCTCCGGCAGGGTGGCGAGCTGGTTGTCGAACAGAGACAGCTCTTCCAGCGCGTCCAGCCCGGCGAAGATGGCCGCGGGCAGGGTGGTCAACACATTGCCGTTCAGATCCAGGACCCTCAACACATCCAGCCCGGCAAAGTCGTCGGCGCGGAGCACGGAGAGGAGCCGGCCGGCCAGGTCCAGACTGGTGATCGTGCTCAGATGGGCCTGGGTGACGTCCGTGCAGGCCACGCCGACCTCCGCCACGATGGCGTCGCGGACGGCCGGGCTGCGGTCGCAGATACCGGTCCTGCTCACGGCGATGGTGAATTCGAGGCTGGCGGTGTCGGCGTTGAGATCGGCGACGGTCCAGATCAGGGTGACGGGGGCGGCGACGGTGGCCGGGGTGCCGGTCAGCAGGCGCGTGTCGACATCGGCGGTCAGCCCGGCGGGCAGGGCGCCGGTGAGTGTGTAGGCCGGGGCGTTGCCACCAGCGGCCGCCGGCAGGGTCAGGGTCGGGATGGCGATGCCCCTGTTGTAGGTCTGATCCATCACCGACGCCGTGCCGAAATCCGGCACGGTGTCGGCCTGCACCGTCATCGTCACGAGCAGGCTGGCCATTCCGGCGTTGCCCGTCGCCGTCCAGGTCAGGGTGACGGCCGCCGCAACGGTGGACGGGATGCCGGTCAGCGTGCGCGCGTTGGCATCGAGGGCCAGCCCGTCGGGAATGTCGGTCCCGGGGGTCAACCCGTAGGACACCGGACGCAGGCTGGTGGCGGGCGGCAGGGTCAGGGCCGGAATGTCGACGCCCACGACCCAGGTCTGCGGCCTCACAGTCGTCGCGCCGAACGTGGGCGGCGGGATGGTGGTGATCGTCATCCTCACGAGCAGGCTGGCCGTCCCGCCGTCGCCGTCCGACGCCGTCCAGGTCAGGGTGACGGCCGCCGCAACGGTGGACGGGACGCCGGTCAGCGTGCGCGCGACGGCATCGAGGGCCAGCCCGGCGGGAATGTCGGTTTCGGGGGTCAACTCGTAGGACAACGGACGCAGGCTGGTGGCGGCCGGCAGGGTCAGGGCCGGAATGGCGACGCCCACGGCCCAGGTCTGCGGTTCCACCGTCATCGTGCCGAACGTGGGCGGCGGGGTGTCGGTGATCGTCATCGTCACGAGCAGGCTGGCCGCCCCGGCGTCGCCGCCCGACGCCGTCCAGGTCAGGGTGACGGCCGCCGCAACGGTGGTCGGGACGCCGGTCAGCGTGCGCGCGCCGGCATCGAGGGTCAGCCCGGCGGGAATGTCGGTTTCGGGGGTCAATGCGTAGGACAACCCGTGCAGGCTGGTGGCGGCCGGCAGGGTCAGGGCCGGAATGGCGGCGTCCACGACCCAGGTCTGCGGCTCCACCATCATCGTGCCGAACGTGGGCGGCGGGGTGTCGGTGATCGTGACCGTCACGCGGCCCGCGGTGGCGGCGCCGTACCCGTCCACGGTGTGCGTGATGGTGGCGGTGTCGTCGGTCTCGTTCATGTCCTCGCCGGCGGTCACGGTGACGGTCCGGCTGGTGTCCCAGGTCGAGGGGGTGAAGGTCAGCGGGCCGGAGACGCGCAACCCGCTCCCGGTGCGGACGCCCGGCGTGACGGTGACGTCGCCGGTGGGGGCGGTGTTCAGCGCCACGGGGTAGACGGCCGTGCCGCCTTCGCCCACGGCGAGGGTGGAGGGGTGAATGACCCCGGCCCGTGGCGCGACGGTGGCCAGCCGGAAGCCGTCGTAGTTGCCGAGGGCGTCGCCGGTGTCCTCGTCCACGTCGAACCTGGCCCCGATGATCGAAATGGCCGCCGGCGAGGACACGGCCAGGCCGAACGGGGCGCTGGTGCGCTGGCCCGCCGCAATGGCGGCGGTGGCCGTTGCTCCGTTCATCATCCGCCAGACCAGGGTCACATCCAACGGGGCCGCCTCCGGGATGCGCGCCCGGAACCCGCCGGTCGCCAGCCGCTCCAGAGCCATGTTGAACACGAACGGGTCGGCGGCGTTGCCGGCCAGCCGGAGCCGGTCGAATCTCAGCCCGTCGAAGAGGCCCGCGGGCAGGGTGGCGATCATGTTGTCGCGCATCTCCAGCGACGTGAGCGCGCGAAGCCTGTCGAAGAAACCCACGGACAGGGTGGTGAGCGCGTTGTTGTCCAGAGACAGACTCGTCAACGTGCCAAGTCCGTTGAAGACGCCCGCGGGCAGGGTGGCCAGGCCGGTCTCCTGTATGGTCAGGCTCTCCAGCGCGTCAAGCCCGGTCAAGGCGTTCACGGGCAGGGCGGTGAACAGGTTGCCGGTCAGATCCAGGCTGGTGACCCCGGTCAGGTTGGCGAAGTCGCCACTGGCGAGCGCCGCGATGTCCTGCCGGGACAGGTCCAGCGTCCCGGTGATCCCTTCCAGCTGGGCCACGGTCACCGTGGCGCAATCGGTTGCGCTGAGCGCCGCCATGAGGGCATCGCGCAACTCCGGGGTGCGAAGGCAGAGGCTGGTCGGATGGATCGTGATGGGGAACGGGAGGCTGACACGGTCGTCGTCGAGGTCGGCGGCGATCCAGGTCAGGGTGACGGCGGCGGCGGCGGTGGCCGGGGCGCCGGAGAGGATGCGCGTGCGCCTGTCAATGGCCAGCCCGGCGGGCAGGGGCCCGGTCAGCGAGTAGACCAGGGGGTCGTTGCCGCTCGTGGCGGCCGGCAGGGTCAGGGGCGCGAGGGGGGCGCCCACGACATAGGTCCGAGGCTCAATGGTCGCGGCGCCGAAATCCGGCTCGACGTCAATCTGGATGACCACGGTGAAACGCTGGATGGCGGCATCGCCGGGCGCCGTGTTGACGTCGGCATCCATGGCGATCCAGGTCAGGGTGACGGCGGCGGCGATGGTGGTCGGGGCGCCGAACAGGGTGCGCCGGCTCGTGTCGAAGGTCAGGCCGGCGGGAATGCCGGCGACGGGGCGCAGGGTGTAGGACAGGGGGCCATTGCCACCGACGGCAGCCGGCAACCTCAGGGGCGGAATGGAGACGCCCGTGGCGTAGAACCGCGCCCCGATCATCGCACCGAATGATGGCACGGTGTCGGTCTGCACCCCCACGACCACGGGCAACTGGATGATACGGGCATCACCATCCGTGGCCACCCAGGTCAGGGTGACGGCCGAGGCGGTGGCCGGGGTGCCGGTCACGGTGCGCGCGGCCAGGTCCAGGGTCAGCCCGGCGGGAAGGGCCGTGACGGGGAGCAGTTCGTAGAACGGCGAGCCGTAGCCGATGGCTTCGGGCAGGGTCAGGGTCGGAATGGCGATGCCCGCGAGGTAGATCGGCGCCGCGACCATGGCCGGGTCAAAACGAAAGCCCTCGCCGTCGACCAACGTGACCGTGACCGTGCCCGACGAGGTGATGGTCCCGTAGCCATCCACGTCATGGGTGATGACGGCGGTCCCATCCTCTCTGTCCAGGTCCGCCGTGGCGGTGACGGTGACGGGTTGGGTGAGGTGCCAGTTCGCGGTGGTGAAGGTCAGGGCGCCGGAGACCGTCGCACGGTCGCCCGTGGAGACGCGCGGCGTGACCGTGACCTCGCCGGTGGGCGCGGTGTGCAGCGCCACTGTATACGTCGCCATGCCGCGTTCCCGCACGGTGAGGGTGGACGGAGCGACCCTCACCCCGGCCATGGCCGTCAACGCGACCAGTTCGAAGCCTCGATAGTCGCCGATTGTGTCGCGGGTAGACTCGTTCACGCCGACCAACCCGATGTCGCTGAGCGTGATGGTCACCGGCGAGGACGCCGCCACGCCGATGACGCCGCTGGTGCGCTGGCCCGCCGGAATGGCCGCGACGCCCGTGCCCGTGGCCCCGCCGGTGGCGGTCCAGGTCATCTCAATGTCCGCGGGGGCGGCCTGCCGGAGGCGCACCCGCACCAGGCCCGTCGTCCCCTCCGGCTCCAGTTCAAGGTTCAGCTCGAATGGACTGCCCGGGTTGAACTCCAGCCTGAGACCGGACAGGTTCAGCCCGTCAAACAGCCCCGCCGGCAGGGTGGTGAACAGGTTGCCGGACAGGTGCAGAACTTTCAGCGCGCCCAGCCTGTTGAAGATGTCCGCGGGCAGGGTGGTGAACAGGTTGCCTCCCACATCCAACTCTTCCAGCGCGTCCAGCCCGTTGAAGATGTCCGCGGGCAGGGTGGTGAACCGGTTGGCGGACAGAAGCAGAAACCTCAACGCATCCAGCCCGTCGAAGTCGCCGGTTCGGATCTCGCCGGAGATGGCGGCCGCCAGGTTCAGAAAGGTGATCGCGCTCAGGTGGGCCTGGGTCATGGCCGCGCAGGTGACGCCGGCCGCATCCTCGATGATGGCGCGGACACTCGGGGTGCGGGCGCAGACATTTGTCTCGCTCACGAAGATGGTGAATTCGAGGCTGGCGGTGTCGGCGTTGAGATCGGCGACGGTCCAGGTGTAGGCGCCGGCCGGCCCGAAGGCCGTCGGGGTGCCGGTCAGCAGGCGCGTGTCGACATCGGCGGTCAGCCCGGCGGGCAGGGCGCCGGTGAATGTGTAGGTCGGGGGGCCGTCGCCAACCATGGCCGCCGGCAGGGTCAGGGTCGGAATGGCGATGCCGCCGATGTAGGTCTGATCCATCACCATCGCCGTGCCGAAATCCGGCGCGGTGTCGCCCTGCACCGTCATCGTCACGAGCAGGGTGGCCGCCCCCCCGGCGTCGCTGTCCAGCGCCGTCCAGGTCAGGGTGACGGCCGCCGCGACGGTGACCGGGGTGCCGGTCAGGGTGCGCGCGACGGCATCGAGGGTCAGCCCGTCGGGAATGTCGTCCTCGGGGGTCAACGCATAGGACAACGGGCGCAGGCTGTTGGCGGCCGGCAGGGTCAGGGCCGGAATGGCAATGTTCACGCCCCAGGTCTGCGGTTCCACCGTCGTCGTGCCGAACGTGGGCCGCGAGGTGTCGGTGATCGTGACCGCCACACTCCCAGCGGTGACGACGCCGTACCCCGCCACGGTGTGCGAGATGGTGGCGGTGTCGTCGGTTTCGTTCATGTCCTCGACGGCGGTCACGGTGACGGTCTGGTCGGTGCGCCAGGTCGAGGAGGTGAACGTCAACGAGCCGGAGACGCGCAACCCGCTCCCGGAGCGAACCTCCGGCGTCACGGTCACGCCGCCGTCGGGGGCGGCGTTCAGCGACACGGTGTAGATGGCCGTGCCGCCTTCCAACATGGCGAGGGTGGGAGGGAGAACGACCCCGGCCCGTGGCGCAACGACGGCCAGCCGGAAGCCGCTGTACTGGCCGAGGCGGTCGGCGGTGTCCTCGCCCGCGACGAACCTGGACCCGATGATCGAAATGGCCGCCGGCGAGGCCGCGGCCATGCCGAACGGGGCGCTGGTGTACTGGCCCGCCGCGATGGTGGCGGTGCCCGTGTCTCCGTTCGTCAGCCGCCAGATCAGGGTCGCATTCACCGGGGCGGCCTCCAGGATGCGCGCCCGGAACCCGCCGGTCGCCAGCCGCTCCAGGGTCAGGTTGAACTCAATCGGGTCGGCGGCGTTTGAGTTCAGCAGGAGCCGAGGGAGGCTCAGCCCTTCGAAGAGGCCCGCGGGCAGGGTGGTCAGCTCGTTGTCCCGCAAATCCACCGACTCAAGCAAGCGAAGCTCGTCGAGGAGACCCGCGGGCAGGGTGGCCATGTTGGTGCTCATAATGCTCAGGTTTCTCAACCCGACAAGCCCGTCAAAGATGTTCGCGGGCAGGGTGGTGAAATTTCTGTCAACCAGATACAGGGTGGACACCCCGCTCAGGTTGTCGAAGTCGCCACGGGCGAGCGACGTGAGTCCCGTCTGGGACAGCCTCAGTTGCCCGGTGATCCCTTCCAGCCCGGCCGTGGTTACCGTGGCGCAGTCGGTTGCGGTGAGCAACGCGATGATGGCATCGCGCACCTGCCGGGTGCGGGCGCAGAGGTTGGTCGGATGGATCTCGATGGTGAACGGGAGGCTGGCGGAGTCGGCGTCAACGTCGGTGGCCGTCCAGGTCAGGGTGACGGCGGGGGCGATGGTGGTCGGGATGCCGGAGAGGATGCGCGCGCGCGTGTCGACGCTCAGCCCGGCGGGCAGGGCGCCGGTGAGCGAGTAGGTCAAGGCGCCGTTGCCGTTCCTGGCCGCCGGCAGGGGCCGAGGCTCAATGCCGACGTCCCCGGCATAGATCAGGCGGCCAATGGTCGCGCTGTCGAACGTCGGACTGGTGTCAATCTCCACGATGACGGTGAAGGTCTGGCTGGAGGCATCGCCGGGCGCCGTGTTGATGTCGGTATCCGTGACGGTCCAGGTCAGGGTGACGGTCGTGACGGCGGTCGGGGCGCCGAACAGGATGCGCTGGCGCGTGTCGACGGTCAGGCCGGCGGGAATGGCGGTGGCGGGGGTCAGTGTGTAGTCCAGGAAGCCGTTGCCACGATTCGCGGCGGGCAACCGCAGGGTCGAAATACGAGAGCCGGTCACGTAGCGCTGAGTCACGACCGGCGGCCCGGGGAACGCCGGCGCGGTGTCGGTCTCCACCGCCAGCAACACGAACAGGTTGGCCGTGTCGCCGTCTTCATCCTCCGCTGTCCAGGTCAGGATCACGGACGGGACCGGGGTGGTGGGGGTGCCGGTCAGCGTACCGGCGGCGAAGGTCAGCCCGGCGGGAATGGCGGCGGCGGGGGTCAGGGTGTGGCGCAGGACGCCGGTGCCGCCGGTGGCGGTCGGCAGGGTCAGGGGCGCCATGGCGGAGCCGGTAATCAGGGCCATGGGCGCAAGCCTCGACGAGGCGAAACGCGGCACATCGGTATCGCCGACCGTAACCGCGACGCGGCCCGCCATGACGTCGTCATACCCGCCCACGTCGTGGTGAATGGCGGCGGTGTCATCCGCATGGTCGGCATCCCGGACGGTGGTCACGGTGACGGTGCGGGCCATGTGCCAGTCTGTCGCGGAGAAGGTGACCGCCCCGGTGACGGTCACATCCCCACCGGCGGGGACGACACGCGGCGTGACCGTCACCGCGCCGGCGGGTTCGGTGTTCAGCTTCACGGTATACGTGGCCATGCCGCCTTCGGGCACGGCGAGGCTCACGGGATTCAAGACCACCCCGGCCTGCGAATCCACGGTGAGCAGCCGGAAAAGCCGGTACGAGCCGGTGATGTCGTCGGTGGCCTCGGTCACGCCGGTGAACACGGCGGAGTCGAGTGCGAAGGCCGGCGGCGAGGCCATGGGAATGCCGAACGGGTCGCTGGTGCGCCGCCCCGCTTCGATGGTAACGGTGTTCGCGGTCCCGCCCCGGATCATCCAGGTGACGGTGACGGGCAACGGCGCGGCTTCCCGTATGTGCGCCCGGCCCTGGCCATTCCCCACCTGCTCAATGTACACCTCCAATGAATGCGCCAGATTGTTGTGGCTGCCCAGGGCGATGATGGCCAGGGAGGACAGGCCGTCAAAGAAGCCCGCGGGCAGGGCGGTGAGCGGGTTGCTGGACAGGGTCAGGCTCGTCAACGCGCCCAGCCCGGCGAAGACGTCCCCGGGCAGGGTGGCGATCTGGTTCTGGCTCAGATCCAGACTCGTCAACACCGCCAGCTCGTTGAACAGGCTCCCGGGCAGGGTGGTGAGCTGGTTGCCGCTCAACGACAACTCCCTCAGGGCATCCAGTCCGTCGAAGTCTCCGGCACGGAGCGCGGCAATGTTCCGGTTGCGTATATCCAGTGCGGTGATCCGGCTCAGGTGGCCCTGGGTGACCGACTCGCAGGGCACGCCGGCCGCCGCCACAATGGCGGCGCGCACCCCTGTGGTGCGGGTACAGACGGAGCTGGCATGGACCGCGAGGGTGAACGGGATTCTGGCAATGTCGGTGTCGTAGTCAATGGCAAACCAGGCGTGGGTGCTCGCCGGGGTGATGCGTATCGGCGTGCCGAAGAGGGTGCGCGTGGCGGCATCCAGAGTCAGCCCGGCGGGGACGGGATCCAGGACGTAGCCCGGGCTGTTGCCGCCGGAGGCCGCCGGCAACGTCAGGGTCGGCACGGCGACGTCCACGACGTAGGTCAGGGGCGCAATCACCGCCGCTCCGAACCCCGGCGTGGTGTCGGCCTCCACCACCACGGACACCGTCAGGCTCGCTTCGTCGGTGGCCGCCGTGTTGTCGTCGGTATCCGTCACGGTCCAGGTCAGGATGACCGGCGGGGCCGCGGTGGTCGGGGCGCCACCCAGGGTGCGCGCGGCGCGATTGAGGGTCAGCCCGGCGGGAATGTCCCCGGCGGGGAGCAGGGCGTAGCGCAACGCGCCGTTGCCGCCGGTGGCCGCCGGCAAGGTGATGGCCGGCAGGGTGGCGCCCACGACGTAGGTCAGGGGCGCCACCGTCGTGATGTCGAAACGCGGCACGGCGTTGGACGTGACCGCAATCGTGACAGGCAGGGCGGCGCGATCGGCCGCCATGGTGTTGATGTCCGTGTCCATGGCCACCCAGGTCAGGGTGACCGCCGGGGTCGCGGTGGTCGGGACGCCGCCCAGGGTGCGCAGGAAGGGGTCGAGGGTCAGCCCGGCGGGAATGGCCCCGGTGGGGAGCAGGGCGTAGCTCAGGCCGCCGTTCCCGCCGGCGGCCGCCGGCAACGTCAGGGTCGGCGGGGCGGTGCCCCGGGCGTACACCTGTGGCGCGATGCCCGCCACGCCGAATGCCGGGGCGGTGTCGGGCTGGATTGTCACCGTGACGGGCAGGGAATCCTCATCGCCATCGGCATCCATCACCGTCCAGTCCAGGGTGACGGGCGGGGACGCGACGGGCGGGGTGCCGGCCAGGGTGCGGATGCCGGCGAGGACGACCAGTCCGGTGGGAATGGCCGCGCGGGGGCGCAGGGCATAGCTCAGGGCGCCGTCGCCGCCGGTGGCCGCCGGCAGAATCAGAGGCGCAATGGCGAAGCCGGCTATGTAGACCTGGGGCGGGACTCTCGCCACACCGAAACTCGGCGTCCCGGGGTCGACGACCATGACCGGCACCTCTCCGGCCGCGGTGAGGTTGTTGTAGCCTTCGACGGTGTGGTGGAGGACGACGGTACGGGACACGGTGTCATCGTCCCGGCCGGCGGTCACGGTGGCGGTCTGCGCGGTGCCCCAGGACACGGGGGTGAAGGTCAGGGCCGGGGAGACGGCCACCCCGCCGCCGTCGGGGACGATGCGCGGCGTGACCGTCACATTGCCGGGGGGAGCGGTGTTCAGCCACACGGTGTAGGGGGCGTTGCCGCCTTCCCGCACGACAAGACTGGCGGGGACCACGTTCACCCAGTCCCGCTGGGCCACGGCGGCCAGCCGGAAGCCACGGTAGCGGCCGGCCTGGTCGGCGGTGTCCTCGCTCAGGCCGGCAAATTCGGGGGTGCCGAGTGTGACCATGGCCACGGTCGGGGCGAAGGTGTCGCTGGTGCGCCGGCCCCTCGGAATGGTGGCGACGCCCGTGGTCCCGCCGACAGCCCAGGGCACCGTCACATCAAACGGGGCGGCCTCCAGGATGCGCGCACGGACCCGGCCATCCGCCTGAGACTCCAGGTCGACGTTCAGCGTGAACGGGCTGCCGGGGGTGCTGGACAGGTCAAGCGCCGTCAGCGGGGCCAGATCATCAAAGACACCGGGGGAGAGGGTCTGCAGCCCGCTGAGGCGCAGATTCACGTCCCGCAACGCGGGCAGTCCGGCAAAGACCCCCCTGGGCAGGACGGTGAGAGACGTCATGCTGCGCAGATCCAGGCGTTGCAATGCCACCAGCCCGTCAAACACCCCCGGCGACAGGGTGGTCACATCCGAGAAGAACAGTGACAGTTGCTGCAACGCCCTCAGCCCGTCAAACAGCCCCGGCGGCAGGGTGGTGACAGGGTTGGCGTCCAGACTCAGCACCGTCAACGATCTCAGCCCGTCAAACACCCCCGGCGACAGGGTGGTGAACGTATTGAAGCCCAGATTCAGCGACGTGACCGCCTCCAGCCCGCTAAACACCCCCGGCGGCAGGGTGGTGATCTGATTGTAGCTCAGGTCCAGGTATGTCAACCGGCTCAACCCGGCAAAGTCACCGGGTTGCAACGCGCCGGTAACCTGGGTCCCCCGCAGGTCCAGCCGGGTGATCGCGCGCAGGTGGGCCGGGAGGACGTTCCCGCAGGTGGAGACGGGGGTCGCCGCCACAATGACATCGCGTATCGCCGGGGTGCGGGCGCAGACGGAGGTCTGTTGCACCTCAATGGTGAACGTGAGGCTGGCGGCGTC
This sequence comes from Nitrospirales bacterium, assembly GCA_963692935.1. GTDB lineage: Bacteria > Nitrospirota > Nitrospiria > Nitrospirales > UBA8639 > Bin75. The sequence continues at coordinate 2,884,185 of OY843588.1, read as the reverse complement.
GGCATCGCGGTCGGTGGCGGTCCAGGTGTAGAGACCCGGCGGCGCGAGGGCGGTCGGCCTCCCGGTGATGGTGCGCGTGTTGATGTCCAGGCGCAGCCCGTCAAGCAGGACGCCGGTCAGCGTGTAGGACAGGATGCCGTTGCCACTGGTGGCCGCCGGCAGGCGCAACGGCAGAATGGTGTCGCCGGCGCCGTAGAGGCGCGACTCGACACGCGCCATGCCAAAATCCGGCCCGGTGTTCGGCTCCACGATCACGGTGACGGGCAACGCCGCTTCATCCGCAGGCCCCGTGTGGTTGTCGGCATCCGAGGCCGTCCAGGCCAGCGTGGTGTTCATGGGGACGACCGGCGTGCCGGCCAGGGTGCGCGTGCCGGCATCCAGGGTCAGCCCGGGGGGAATGGCGATGCGGGGAAGCAGGGCGTAGTCCAGCGCGCCGTTGCCACCGGTGGCCGCCGGCAACGTCAGCGCGGCAATGGGGAAGCCGGCGCTGTACGTTCGGGTCGGGATACCCGTCGCATCGAACGCCGGGACGCGGTCAGACGCCACAGTCACGGTGAAGGTCCGGCTCGCTTCATCGGCGGCCCCCGTGTGGACGTCGGCATCCGAGGCCGTCCAGGTCAGCGTGACGGCCGGGGCGGCGGTGGTCGGCGCGCCGGTCAGGACGCGCGTGCCGGTGTGCACGGTCAGCCCGTCGGGCAGGTCATCGGGGGTGAGGGTATAGCTCAGGCCGCCGTTGCCGCCGATGGCCTCGGGTAACGTCAGGCTCGGAATGGCGCGGCCGACGACGTAGCGCCGGTCCGCCACCGTCGCCGCTCCGAACGACGGCACGTGGTTGTCCCCCACCGCCACGATCACGGACAGGCTGGCCGCCTGGGCCGACGCATCCCGCACCGTCCAGGTCAGCGTGACGGCCGGGGCGGCGGTGGTCGGCGTGCCGCTCAGGGTGCGCGCGGTGCGGTCCAGGTCCAGGGTCAGCCCGGCGGGAATGTCGGAGATGGGGAGCAGGGCGTAGTTCGGGGCGCCGATGCCGCCAAGGGAGGCCGGCAGGGTCAGGGTCGGAATGGCCGCGCCGACGATGTAGGTTCGCACAACCGTGGCCGTGTCGAATCTCGGCACCGAGGCGTCGTCCACTGTGACGACGACGTGGCCGGCCGTGACGCCGCCGTAGCCGTCCACGTCGTGGGTGATGGTGGCGGTGTCGTCCGTGTCGTTCCCGTCCGGGCCGGCGGTCACGGAGACCGTTTGCGCGACCTGCCAGGTGCCGGCGGTGAAGGTCAGGGCGCCGGAGACGGTGAACGTGGCGGGGGCACGCGGCGTGACCGTGACGGCGCCGGCCGGGTTGGTGTTCAGCCTCACGGCATACGTCGCCGCCGCGCCGCCTTCCCGCAGGGCAAGGGTGGCGGGGTCGAGGACGACGCTGGCCCTGTTGGCCGCCGCCACATCCAGTTGGAATCCGCTGAAGCTGCCCCCGTTGTTGCCGGTGGCTTCGGTCACGCCGGGGAACGTGGGGTTGGTGAGACTGACGGGCGGCGAGGCCATGGCCGGGCCGAACGGCTCGCTGGTGCGCCGGCCCGCCTCGATGGTGGCGGTGCCCGTGCTTCCGCCGCCTGTCCAGGTGACCGCCACCGTCAACGGGGCGGCCTCCGGGAGGCGCGCCCGGACCCGGCCGTCAATCTGCCGCTCCAGGTCAAGGTTCAGTGTGAACGGGCTGCCCGTGTTGCTGTGCAGGTTGAGCCGCGTCAACGACTCCAACCCGTCAAAGAAGCCCGTGGGGAGCGTGGCGAACCGGTTGGATACCAGCGACAGGCTCGTCAACGCGCGCTGATTGTCGAAGAAGCCCGTGGGCAGGGTTGTCAGCCGGGTGAGGTTCATGGTCACGGAATTCAACGCGCGCAACGCGTCGAAGAGGCCCGCGGGCAGGGTGTCGAACGGGTTGCCGGTCACGTTCAGGGACTCCAGGGCAGAGAGCCTGTCGAAGAGGCCCGCGGGCAGGGTGGTGAGCTGGTTGCTGTACAACTCCAGGCTCGTCAACGCGCCGAGGTCGTCGAACAGCCCCACGGGCAGGGTGGTGAGCCGGTTGCTGTACAGCGTCAGGCTCGTCAACGCGCCGAGGCCGTCGAACAGCCCCACGGGCAGGGTGGTGAGCCGGTTGTTGTTCAGCGCCAGGCTCGTCAACGCGCCGAGGCCGTCGAACAGCCCCACGGGCAGGGTGGTGAGCAAATTGTTGTTCAGCGTCAGGCTCGTCAACGCGCCGAGGCCGTCTAAGTCTCCGTCCCGGAGGACGATGAGAGCACGGCGGGGCAGGCTCAGTTGCGTGATCGCGCTCAGGTGGGCCGGGGTCACCGCCACACAGTCGGTCACCCCGGCCGCCACCACGAGGGCGGCGCGAACCCTCTCGGTCCGCAGGCAGACGTTGGTGTGCAGCACCGTGACGGTGAACAGGAAAGAGCCGGAGACGTTGTCGCGGTCGGTGGCGGTCCAGGTGTAGACGCTCGCCGGGATGACGCCCCCCGGCGTGCCGGTCAGCGTGCGCGCGACGCGGTCGAGGGTCAGGCCGGCGGGCAGCGACCCGGTGAGCCGGTAGTCCAGGGCATCGGTGCCGCCGAAGGCGGCCGGCAGGGTCAGGGTCGGAATGGCCGCGCCGACAATGTAGGTTCGCGGCGCAATCGCGGCCGAGCCGAAACTCGGCACCTCGTCATCGCTCACCACCACATCAACGGCGGCGGCCGCGATGATGCCGCCGTAGCCGCCGACCGTATGGGTGATGGTGGCGGCGTCGTCCACGATGTCCCGGTCGTGTCTGGTGAGGACGGTGACGGTCTGCGTGAGATGCCAGTTCGCGGTGGTAAAGGTCGGGGCCGCGGAGAAGGAGACCTCGCCGCCGGGCGGGCCGACGGACGGCGTGACCGTGACCGCGCCGTTGGGGGCGCTGTTCAGCGTGACGGTATAGGTGGCCGTGTTGCCTTCCCGCACGCGCAGGGCGCGGGGGGCGATATGCACAGCGGCCATGGGCGACGGGGTGGCCAGGGAGAATCCGGTGAATTGGTTGGAGAAGATGAACCTGGCGCCGCTGAGCGTGACGGTCACCGGCGAGGACGCCGCCAGGCCGATGACGTCGCTGGTACGCCTGCCATACGCAATGGTGGTGACGCCCGTGCCCGTAGCCCCGCCGGAAGCGGTCCAGGTCATCTCAATGGACGCGGGGGCGGCCTGCGGGAGGGACACCCGCACCTGACCCGTCCCCTGTTGCTCCAGTTCAAGGTTCAGCTCGAATGGAGCGCCCGTGTTGCCATTCAACGAGAGTATGACCAGTTCCAGGCCGTCAAACAACCCCGCCGGCAGGGTGGTGATCGAGTTGGAGTGCAACCGCAGTTCGAGTAACTCGCTCAGCCCGTTGAAGATGCCCGCCGGCAGGGTGGTGAGCTGGTTGAATTGCAACTGCAAGCGTGCCAGCGCGCCCAGACCGGCGAAGATGTCCGCCGGCAGGGTGGTCAACGAATTGGAGGACAGTTCCAGGGTGTGCAGCGCATCCATTCCGGCGAAGTCGCCGCTCCGGAGCGTGGAGATGGACCGGCTGGACAGGTCCAGAAAGATGATCGCGCTCAGGTCGGCGGCGGTCACCGCCCCGCAGGTGGCCACGCCCGTCCCCGCCAGGATGCGGGCCTGGACCGCCGGTGTCCGCTCGCAGACGTCGGAGCCATAGACCCTGATGGGGAACAGGAGCCGGGTGGAGTCGCCATCAACGTCGGTGGCGACCCAGGAGTAGTCCCGTGGCGACGCGCCGGCCGCCGGCGTGCCGGAGAGCGTGCGCGTGGCGACGTCGACGCGCAGGCCGGCGGGCGGGTCGGGGATGAGCGCGTAGGTGATGATGCCGTTGCCACCGGTGGCCTCCGGGAGCGTGACGGATGAAATCTCGCGGCCGGCAATGTAGGTGCGGGGCGGGATCGCCGTGGCGGCGAACATCGGCGCACGGTCGGGGTCGGCATTGTCAACTGTCACCACAAGGTCGCCCACCGTGACGCCGCCGTACCCGGCGATGACGTGGCCGATGGTGGCAACGGCGGACGTGAGATCGTCGTCCCGGCCGGCGGTGACGGTGACGGATTGCGCGATGTGCCAGTTCGCGCGGGAGAAGGTCAGCGCGCCGGTGACGGTGACGGGGCCGCCGGGGCGGATCGTCGGCGTGACGATCACCTCGCCGGCGGGGGCGGTGTTCAGCCCCACGGTGTAGACGCCGGAGCCGCCTTCGGCGATGGTGAGGGCGGCGGGGGCGAGGAAGACCCCGGGCCGGCTGGTCGCGGCAATGGTTGGCTGGAATCCGGTATAGAACCCGGCGTCGTCGTCGGTGCGCTCGTCCGTCGTGAACACGGGACCGGTGAGCGTGACGGACATGGGGGCGGTCGTGACCAGGCCGAAGACGCTGCTGGTGCGCGCGCCCGCCAGGACGTCGGCGATGCCACTGCTCGGGCCTTGTCTCCAGCTTACTCTGACGGTCAGGGGAGCGGCGTGCGCCATCCGCACCTGTACTTGACCATTGCCCCTCTGCTGGAGATCCAGGGGCAGAGAGAAGGGGCTTCCGGGGTTGCCGGAGAGGTGCAGCAGGGTCAGCGCGTCCAACCCGTCAAACAGGCCATCGGGCAGGGCGGTGAGCTGGTTGCCGGACAGCCGCAGGCGCACCAGCGCGTCCAGCCCGTCCAACAGGCCCTCGGGCAGGGCGGTGAGCCGGTTGCCGGACAGCCGCAGGCGCATCAGCGCGGCGAGGCCGTCGAAGAGGTCTCCGGGCAGGGTGGTGAGCCGGTTGCCGGCCAGCCGCAGAATCGTCAGCGCCTCCAACCCCGCGAAGTCGCCGCTCCGCAGCGCGTCTATCATCCGGTTGTCCAGGTCCAGCGCCGTGATCCCGCTCAGATGGGCCGGGAGAATCTGGGCGCAGTCGGTCACGCCCGCGACCGCCGCCACAATGGCGTCCCGTACCGCCGGGGTGCGGGTGCAGACGGTGGTGCGCTGCACCGCGATGAAGAACACGAGGCGGGCGGTGTCGCCGTTCAGGTCGGTGGCGGTCCAGGAGTGGAGCGTCCTCCGCGCGCCGCCGCTCGGCGTGCCGGATACCATGCGCGTGACGGTGTCGAGGGTCAGGCCGGCGGGCAGGGCGGGGTGGAGCGCGTAGCGCGGGGGGCCGTTGCCGCCGGTGGCGGCCGGCAACGTGACGGCCGGCGCCGGGGCGCCGGAGAGGAAGAACAGGGGCGCGAACGAGGTGACGCCGAACGCGGGCACGGTGTCGACGATCACCGTGACCGAGATGGTCAGGCTGGCTTCATCGGCGGCCCTGGTGTCGGCATCGGCGTCCGCGGCCGTCCAGGTCAGGGTGACGGCCGGGGTCGCGCGGGTGGGGGTGCCGCGCAGGGTTCGCGTGGCGTCATGGTAGCTCAGCCCGGCGGGGAGGGCGCCGATGGGGGTCAGTGTGTAGTCCGTGGCGCCGTCCCCGCCGGTGGCCGCCGGCAACGCCAGCGGCTCAATGGCGCGGCCGACCGCGTAGATTCGGGGCGCGAGCGACGTGACGCCGAACGCGGGCGCGGAGATGCCGCCGAAGACGGTCACCGACACGCGGCCGCCCGTGACGACCGCGCCGTAGCCGGCCACGGTATGGGTGAGGGCGGTGAGGGCGCTGGTGACGACATCGGCGGCGGTCACGGTGACACGCTGGGCGCGGTGCCAGTTCGCGGTGGTGAAGGTCAAGGTGCCGGAGACGCCGATGCCGCCACCGGCGGGGCTGACACCCGGCGTGACCGTGACCGTCCCGGTGGGGGCGGTGTTCAACGCCACCGGATAGGTGGTCGCTTCGCCTCGGCGGACGGTTATGGCGCTGGTGGGGAGGCTGATCCCGGCCCTGTTCGAGACGATGCGCAGGGTGAAGCCCCTGCGGTTGCCCAGGGTGTCGGCGGTCGGCTCGCTGGAGCCGGCAAGCCCCACGAGGCTGAGCGTGAAGGCCGCCGCCGAGGTCGAGGCCGGGCCGAAGACGGGGCTGACGCGCTGGCCCCTGGGAATGGCCACCGTGCCCGTGGCCGTGTCCGTGATGGTCCAGAGGAATGTGATGTCCCACGGGGCGGCCTCCCGGATGCGCACCCGCGCCCGGCCGTCGCCTTCCTGCACCATATCAACGTTCAGCGCCATGGGGTCGACGGCGTTGCCTTGCAGGTACAGCGTCTCCAGCGCCCTCAGCCCGTCAAACAGCCCCTCGGGCAGGGCGGTGAGCTGGTTGTTGTGTACCTGCAGGGAGCGCAGGCCGGGACTCCCGTTCACCAGCTCCCCCGGCAACGCGGTGAGGCGGTTGCCGCCCAGAAGCAGGGTGGTCAGATTCGCAAGCCCGTCGAGGATCCGCGCGGGCAGGGTGGCAAGCTGGTTCCCGCCCAGATTCAGGGTCAACAGATTTGTCAGCCCGTTGAAGAGACCTTCGGGCAGGGCCGTGAGTCCATTGTTGCTCAGGTCCAGACTCGTCAACCCGCTGAGTCCGTCGAAATCTCCGCTCTGGAGTGTGGCGATGCCCCCGCCGGACAGGTTCAGGGAGCCGATCCCGCGCAGGTGGGCCGGCATGACCGCCGCGCAACCGGCCACACCGGCATCCAGCACAATGGCGGCGCGCACCGCGGGAGTGCGGGTGCAGACGGAGGTGGGCAGCACCGCCACGGTGAACGGGAAGCTGGCGGTCTCGGTATCAACGTCGGTGGCGGTCCAGGTATAGGTGTAGGTGCGCGCCGGCACGGGGGCCGGCGTCCCGGACAGCGTGCGTGTGCCGAGGTCGAGGGTCAGCCCGGCGGGCAGGTCGCCGGTGAGCGCATAGGACAGGGGACTGTTGCCGCCAACGGCGGCCGGCAGGGTCAAGGTCGGAATGGCGACGCCCGACTCGTAGAAACGGGACACGGCGGCCGCGGCGCTGAAATCCGGCACGGTGTTGGTGGGCTGCACCGTCGCCGTGATGATCAGGCTGGCGGTGTCGGAGGCCGCGATGTTGGTATCGGAATCCGAGGCCGTCCAGGTCAGGGTGTAGGCGCCACCGTTCAACGGGGTGCCGGACAGCACATTCGTGCCGGAGTTGAAGACCACCCCGAAGCTGGAGGGAAAGTTGGTCTGCAGCGTATAGCTCAGGGGGCCGTTCCCGCCGACGGCGGCCGGCAGGGTCAGGGCAGGAATCGCCCTCACCCTGACCCAGGTCAGGAGGGCCACGGTTGCCTCGAACGCCGGGGGGATGTCCAGGACATCGTCATCCAGCACCGTGACGGTCACGATGGCGGGCGCGTCCACGTTGCCGTACCCGGTCACCGAATGGTGGATGAACGCGGTGCCGTCCGAGGGATCGGCGTCATGGTCCGCGATGACGGTGATGGTCTGGGAGAGGTGCCAGTTGGCGGGGGTGAAGACAAGGTCGGTGGTGTTGACCCGGAGGGGGCCGCTGGGGGCCAGGATGGCGAGCACGCCGAAGGTCACATTGCTGGCGGGGGCGGTGTTCAGCCTCACGGCGTAGGTGGCGCTGCTGCCTTCGGGGACCACGATGGCGGTGGGGTCAATGAGCACCCCGGCCCTGGCCGGCGCAACGGCCACACTGAAGCCGGTATAGTCGCCCAGTGCATCCAGTGAAGTCTGTCCGCTACCAACAAGGAAGAATGTCAGGTTCTGGGAAATCGTGTACGACACCGGCGAGGACGAGACCTGGCCGATCACACTCGTGGCGCGCTCGCCACTCAATAAGAGGTCACTGCTCGTGAATCCCGGCGAGTTGATTGTGATCCGGATACGCACAGGGGCAGCCTGCCGGAGGAGTACCCGTATCCGGCCATCGCCCTGTTGCTCCGGTTCAAGGCTCAGGGTGAACGGGGTGCCCGGGTTGCCGTGCAGGGAGAGACGCGACAGCGGGGACACACCGTCAAACACGCCGTCGGGCAGGGTGGCGAGCCGGGCGTTGTCCAGCCGCAGGCTCGTCAATGCGTCCAGCCCGGCAAACAGCCCCGCGGGCAGGGTGGTGAACGGGTTGCTGGTCAGCGTCAGCGTCGTCAACGCGCCCAGCCCGTTGAACAGCTCCACGGGGAACGTGGCGAGCTGGTTGCCGGTCAGCGTCAGCGTCGTCAACGCGCCCAGCCCGTCGAACAGCCCCACGGGCAACGTGGCAAGCCGGTTGCTGGCCAGCGTCAGCGTCGTCAACGCGCCCAGCCCGTCGAACAGCCCCACGGGCAGCGTGGTGAGCGGGCTGCCGGTCAGCGTCAGCGTCGTCAACGCGCCCAGCCCGGAGAAGAGACCTTCGGGCAGGGCGGTGAGCGGGTTCGCGCTCAGATCCAGCGTCGTCAACCGATTCAGCCCTGAGAGGAGATCCTCGGGCAGGGCGACCAGCCGGTTGGCGCTCAGATTCAGGCTCGTCAACGCGCGCAACCCGTCGAATTCTCCACTGCGGAGCACGCGGATGTCCCGGTTGGACAGATTCAGCGCCGTGATCCCGCCCAGGTGCGCCGGGGTGATGTCCGCACAGTCGGACACGCCGCTCACCGCTTCCACGATGGCATCGCGCACCGCCGGGGTGCGGAGGCAGACGGATGTCTCATACACCGTGAGGGAGAACACGAAGCCGGTGGCGTCGCCGTCGCCGTCAATGGCGAGCCAGGTGTAGAGACTCTCCCGCGCGGCGCGCGTCGGCACGCCGGAGAGGAGGCGCGTGTCGTGGTCGAGGGTCAGCCCGGCGGGCAGGACGCCGGCGAGGGCGTAGGTCAGCATCCCGTTGCCACCGGTGGCGGTCGGCAGGGTGACGGGTATCCTCGCGGCGCCGACGAGGTAGGTCAGGGGCGCGAGCGCCGCCGCGCCGAACTGCGGCAGGCCTTCGTCGTCAAGCACCGTGACGGAGACCGGGTTGGCGGTGATACCGCCGTAGCCGCTTACCGCATAGGTGATGGTGGCGGCGGCGTGGTCGCTGTCGGAATCCTGCGGGGCGGTGACGGTGACGGTCCGGACGAGGTGCCAGTTGGCGGGGGTGAAGGTCAGGGACGCGGGGACGGGCACGTCGCTATCGGCGGGGGCAATGGCGGGGACGAGGGTCACGTCGCCGGTGGGCGCGGCGTTCAGCCCCACGGTATAGGTGGCGGCGGCGCCTTCGGGGATGACGACGGTGTCGGGGACAATGATGATCCCGGCGCTGGCCGGGACGGCGCTCAACGAGAAGCCCCGGTAGTCGCCCACGTCGTCGTGGGTCGGCTCGGAGATGCCGGTGAACCCGGCGGCGCCGAGCGCGAGGGATGACATCATCGAGGTGGCCGCGCCGAACGGCGCGCTGGTGCGCTGGCCCGGTGCGATGGTGGTGGTCGCCTCCCCGTCCGCGTCCGTCCAGGTGACGGTGACGGGGAGCGGGGTGGCCTGCATCAGGCGCGCCCGCGCCCGGCCATCGCCCAGTTGTTCCAGGGCGACGATCAGCCTGAACGGGCTGCCGGAATTGCCGGACAGGTCGAGCCGTGCCACGGAGGTTGAATCCAGTCCGTCAAAGAGGCCGGCGGGCAGGGTGGCCAACTGGTTGCCGGACAGGTTCAGGTCGGCCAGGGCGGCGAGGCCGTTGAAGAGGCCATCGGGCGGAGTGGCAAGCCGGTTGCCGGACAGGTTCAGGTCGGCCAGGGCGGCAAGGCCGTTGAAAAGGCCGGCGGGCAGAGTGGCCAACTGGTTGCCGGACAGGTTCAGGTCGGCCAGGACGGCGAGGCCACCGAAGAGGCCGGCGGGCAGAGTGGCCAACTGGTTGCCGGACAGGTTCAGGTCGGCCAGGACGGCGAGGCCACCGAAGAGGCCGGCGGGCAGAGTGGCCAACTGGTTGCCGGACAGGTTCAGGTCGGCCAGGACGGCGAGGCCACCGAAGAGGCCGGCGGGCAGAGTGGCGAGCCGGTTGCCGGACAGGTTCAGGTCGGCCAGGGCGGCGAGGCCACCGAAGAGGCCGGCGGGCAGAGTGGTCAACTGGTTGCCGGACAGGTTCAGGTCGGCCAGGGCGGCGAGGCCGCCGAAGAGGCCGGCGGGCAGGGTGGCCAACTGGTTGCCGGACAGGTTCAGGTCGGCCAGGGCGGCGAGGCCGTTGAAGAGGCTGGCGGGCAGGGTGGCCAACTGGTTGCCGGACAGATTCAGGTCGGCCAGGGCGGTGAGGCCGTCGAAGAGGCCATCGGGCAGAGTGGTCAGCCGGTTGCCGGACAGGTTCAGGTCGGCCAGGGCGAGGCCGTCGAAGAGACCATCGGGCAGAGTGGTCAGCCGGTTGCCGCTCAGATTCAGACTCCGCAACGTGTCCAGCCCGGCGAAGTCGACGCTCTGGAGCGCGTCAAGCCCCCGGTTGCTCAGGTCCAGTTGCGTGATGCCGCTCAGCTGGGTCGTGGTCAACTCCGAGCAGGTGGCCCCGATGGCCGCCGCCAGCGCGATGCGCACGGCCGGGGTCCGGTTGCAGACGGAGTTCAGGATCTCGATGGTGAACGGGAGGCTGGCGGTGGCGCCGGCGGGGTCGGTGGCGACCCAGGTGTAGGAGCGCGCCGGGGCGACGCGCGACGGCACGCCGAACAGCGTGCGCGTGACGGGATCCACGCTCAGCCCGGCGGGCAGGGCCGCGGGGGACAGGGCATAGACCGGGGGGCCGCTCCCGCCGATGACCTCCGGCATGGTGACGGCCGCGAGCGGGACCCCAACGGCATAGACCTGCGGCGCGATCCTCTCGAAGCGGAATCCCAGACTGATGGCGGGGTCGTCGTCGCGGACCTCGACCGCGACGACGGCGGCCGTGGTGATGTCGCCGTAGCCGCTGACGGCATGGCCGATGGTCACGCTCTCGTCCGTGCCGTAGGCGTCCTGGCCCGCGGTGACGGTGACGGTCCGGGCACGGTGCCAGGTCGCGGTGGTGAAGGTCGGGGCCGCGGAGACCGTCACCGCGCCGGCGGCGGAGCCAACGCTCGGCGTGACCGTCACGTTGCCGACGGGCGCCGTGTTCAACCACACGGCGTAGGTGGCCATGCCGCCTTCGGGAATGACGAGGGTGGCGGGGGTGATGCGCACCCTGTCGTCGTTCGCAATGGCCAAACCGAGTCCCCTGAACTGATCCAACCCATCACCGATGAGCTCTGTCACGCCGGTGAACCTGGGGTTGCTGAGTGTGATGCTCGCCGCCGACGCGACCATGCCGAGCGGAGCGCTGGTGCGCTGGCCCGCCGCGATGGTGGCGGTGCCTGTGGTCCCGTCGCCACGACTCCAGTCCACTGAGACATTCAACGGGGTCGCCTGCCTGATGCGCACCCGCACCAGGCCATCGCTCTGTTGCTCACGTTCAATGTTCAGCGTCAATGCAAGGCTGTTACCCTGCAGTCGGAGGCCAGTCAGTGGCGCGCTCAGACCATCAAACAGCCCATCGGGCAGGGTGCGCAACCTGTTTCTTTCCAGACGCACTATCCTCAACGCACTCAGTCCGTTGAAGAGGCCCGAGGGCAGAGTGGTCAGCGCATTATCTCTCAACTGCAGATGACTCAACGCACTCAGCCCGCTGAAGATGTCCGCAGGCAACGCGGGCAATCGGGCTTCGTTGATACGCAGTTCCGTCAGCCCACTCAGCCCTCCAAAATCTCCGCTTCGGAGTGTGGTGTTGCCAAATTCAATCCTGATAATGCTGATCCCGCGCAGGTGGGCCGGGGTGACAGCCGCGCAGTCGTTCACGCCCGGGACCGCAGCCACAATGGCCTGGCGTGCCCTCGGGGAACGTCCGCAGACCGTGGTCCTCAGGGCCAGGGGGACCTGGAGGCTGGCGGTGTCGCTGTCGTGGTCGGTGACGGTCAGGGTGTAGACGCGCATCGGCGCGTAGGCGGCCGGCGTGCCGGACAGCACGAGCGTGGCGGCATCGAGGCTCAGGCCGTCGGGCAGGGGTGGGTCGAAGGCGTAGTCCAGGAGGCCGTTGCCGCCGGTGACGGGCGGCAGGGTCAGGGCCGGAATCGGACTCTGCAGGGTGTAGGTCCGGGGCGAGACCGTCGCGAGGCCGAAGTCCGGCACGGTGTCCGTGTCGTCGTCGGTCACCTCGACCGCAATGCTGGCGGCGGTGGTAATGTTGCCGTACCCCCGCACGGTATGGCGGATGGTGGTGCGGATGTCCGCACTGTTGCCGTCCTGGACGGCGGTGACGGTGACGGTCCGGGTGAGATGCCAGTTGGCGGGGGTGAAGATCGGGGTCACGGAGATGGCCACATCGTCGGTGAGGGGGTCGAGGCGGGGTGTGACCACCACGTTGCCGGCGGGGGGGGCGTCCAGATCCACGGTGTAGGTGGCCGAGCCGCCTTCGGCGAGGGCGAAGGTGACGGGGGCGGGGGTGATCCGCACCGCGGCTCTGCCTGGCTCAACCGCCAGTTGGAACCCCCTGTACACGCCGAGGCGGTCGGCGGTCGGTTCGGTCACGCCGGTGAATGTGAGGGTGCTGAGCCTGAGAAACGCCAGCGAGGTTGGGCTGAAGATGTTGCTGATGCGCCGGCCCGCCTCGATGGCGATGGTGCCCGAGGCGCTCTCGCCAACCGTCCAGCCGACGGTGATGGCGAGCGGGGCGGCTTCCTGCAGGCTGACACGGGCACGGGGGTCGTCCAGCCGCTCCAGTGTGATACGCAGGGTGAACGGGCTGCCGGGGTTGCCGTCCAGGGCCAGCGCGTCGAGTCTGCCCAGACCGTCGAACAATCCGGCGGGCAGGGTGGCGAGACGGTTGCCGGACAGATCCAGGGCCAGCGCGCCGAGTCTGCCCAGACCGTCGAACAATCCGGCGGGCGGGGCGGTGAGCTGGTTGCCGGACAGATCCAGATCCGTCAGCGCGACCAGCACCTCGAAGATGGTCACGGGCAGGGCGGTGAGACGATTGCCGGACAGATCCAGATCCGTCAGCGCGACCAGCCCCTCGAAGACGGTCACGGGCAGGGCGGTGAGCTGGTTGCCGGACAGATCCAGGCGCGTCAGATTGACCAGGTTGGCGAAGTCGTGGCTCTGGAGCGAGGAGATGCCGCTGTTGGACAGGATCAGACTGGTGATGTCGTTGAGCCGGGCCGGGATGATGTGCTCGCAGGAGGCGCCGATGGCCTGCTCGATGGCGGCCCGCACGATGGCGGTGCGGTTGCAGATGGAGGTCCTGACCACGAGGGTGAACGGGAGGCCGGCGGTGGCGCCGTCCTGGGCGGTGACGACCCAGGTGTAGACGCTGTCGGGCGTGACGCGGGTGGGCGTGCCGGTGAGGAGGCGCATGTCGGTGTCCAGCGTCAGCCCGGCGGGCAGGGATCCGGTGAGGGTGTAGCGCGAGCTGCCGCGCCCGCCGAAGGCCGCCGGCAGGGTGAGGGTGGGAATGGCCGTGCCTTCGACATAGACTTGCGGCACGATCGTGGCCGTGCCGAAGGACGGGACGGGGCTGAGGGTGTCGGGGACCGTCACCGCGACGTCGGCCGCCGTGGCGCCGTCGTAGCCGACGACGGTGTGGCGGATGGTGGCGCGTTCATCGGCGGTGTCGGCGTCTTCGAGCGCCGTGACGGTGACGGTCTGGAGGATGTGCCAGGTGTCGGGGGTGAACACCAGGGGCATGGAGACGCTGACGTCGCCGTCGACGGGGATGACGGCCGGCGTGATGGTGACGGGGCCGGCGGGGACGGAGTTCAGCCTGACGGTATAGGTGGCGGCGCCGCGTTCGGGGACGTCGAGGCTGACGGGCACGACGAGCACGGCGGCCCTGACCATGGGAATGGCCAGCCGGAACCCGGTCCAGGCGCCGGTGGTGTCGGCGGTGTCCTCGGTCACGCCGACAGGCCGGGGATTGCCGAGCGCGACGTCCACCGACGTGGGCACGCGCGGGCCGAATGGCTCGCTGAGGCGCCGGCCCGCCTCGATGGTCGCGGTGCCCGCGCTGACGCCGGGGATGCTCCAGGTCAGCGTGACGGCGAGGGGGGCGGCTTCCGGGAGACGCGCCTGGTACTGGTTGTCGGCACGCTGGATGCGATCAATGTTCAGCGGGAACGGGCTGCCCGTGTTGTTGTGGAGGGTGACCCCGCCTGTCGGGTTCAGGCCATCAAACAGTCCGGCGGGCAGGGTGGCGAGCTGGTTGTCGTGGAGCGACAGCGAGACCAGCGCGCTCGACCCGGCGAACAGGTCCCCGGGCAGGGCGGCCAACCGGTTGTCGTGCAGGGAGAGGCTGGTCAAGGCGCCCAGATTGTCGAAGAGGTCTTTGTGCAGGGCGGTGAGCCGGTTGGTACGCAGATCCAGGGTCGTGACGGCGCGGAGCGAGTCGAAGAGGCCGGCGGGCAGGGTGGCGATCTGATTGCCGCGCAGCGACAGGGAGGTCAACGCGCCCAGCCCGTCGAAGAGGCCCGCGGGCGGGGTGGCGAGACGATTGTCGCGCAACGACAGGAAGGTCAACGCGTCCAGCCCGTCGAAGAGACCCCCGGGCAGGGTGGCGAGACGATTGTCGCGCAGCGACAGATAGGTCAACGCGCCCAACCCGGTGAAGAGGCCCGCGGGCAGGGTGGTGAGCTGGGTGCGGTTGATGACCAGGCGTGTCAACGCGCTCAGCCCGTCGAAGTCCCCGCTACGGAGCGCGCTGATGGTGGGGGTGAAGATGAACAGCCGGGTGATCCCGTTCAGGTGCGCCAGGGTGACGTTCGCGCAACCGGAGACGCCGGTCAACGCCACGATGATGTCGCGCACCGCCGGGGTGCGGGTGCAGACGGAGGACAGGATGACGATGGTGAACCGGGTGGCGAGCGCCTGGTCGCCGTCGGCGTCGACGACGCTCCAGACGTAGGTTGTCTCCGGTGTGACGCGCGCCGGGGTCCCGGCGATGGTGCGGGTGGAGAGGTCGAGGGTCAGGCCGGGGGGCAGGATGTTGGGGATCAGGGAGTAGACCAGGCCGCCGTTGCCGCCGGTGGCCGGCGGCAGGGTCAGCGACTGGACGGTCCCCACGATGTAGGCTTGCGAGGCGGCGGCCGCGCCGCCAAACGTCGGGACGCGGTCGGTGAGCACCGTGATCGGGACGATCAGGCTGCCGCTGTCGCCCGGCGTGGTGCGTTCGTCTTCGTCCGAGACGGTCAGGGTCAGGACGGCGGAGCGGGCGTTGTTCTGCAGGGTGCCGCTCAGGGTGCGCGCGACGGGGTCGAAGACCAGCCCGGCGGGAATGGCGCTGGCGGGGAGCAGGGTGTAGCGCAGGTCGCCGTCGCCGCTGGTGGCGGCCGGCAGGGTGAGGGTTGGAATGATGTCGTTGGCGGTGTAGGTCAGGGGCGCCACCATGGCCGTGCCGAAACCCGGCACGCGGTTGCCCGCGTCCCGCACCGTCACCGCGAGGCTGCTTCCCGTGATGAAGCCGTAGCCGCTGACGGTGTGGCCGATGGTCACGGTTTCGTCCACCAGGTCGGTGTCGTCGGCGGCGACGACGGTGACGGTTTGCGCCAGGTGCCATCTGCCGGGGAGAAACAGGAGGACGTCGGTGACGGTGAGGCCGCTGCCGGCGGGCAGGACGGGCGTGACGGAGACGATGCGGGCGGGATCGGTGTTGAGCGTCACGGGATAGGTGGCGATGCCGCCTTCGCTCATGGTCAGGGCGGCGGGGATGAATATGGCGGGCACGGGGGGGGCGGCGAAGAGCCGGTATCCCGTCTGCTCGCCGACGCTGTCGACGGTGGATTCGGTGATGCCTTCGAAGCCGAGGGTGACGAGTGTGGTCGTGGTCGGTAACGACGTGGTGGCGCCGAAGGGGTCGCTGGTGCGCTGGCCCGCCGCGATGGTGGCCCGGCCCGTGGCCCCGTCGGGCCGTCTCCAGGTCATGGTGATGGGGAACGGGGCGGCTTCCCGGATCCGGGCGCGAACCCGGCCGTCGCCCGGTTGCTCCAGGGTGATGTTCAGCGTGATCGGGCTGGCGGAGTTCCTGTCCAGGATGAGCGATGCCAGGGTGGTCACGCCGTCGAACAGCCCGGTGGGCAGGGCGGTGAGCCGGTTGCCGGGCAGACGCAGGGTGGTCAATGCGTCGAAGGGGCGGAGGAAGGCGCCGGGCAGGGCGGTCAGGCGATTGGCGCCCAGGTCGAGGTGTGTCAGGGCGCGGAGGGTGTCGAGGAGGCCCGCGGGGAGGGTAGTCAGGAGGTTGTTGTTCAGCTCCAGGCGCGTCAGGGCGCGGAGGTTGTCGAAGAGGCCCGCGGGCAGGGCGGTCAGGCGGTTGTTGTTCAGCTCCAGGCGCGTCAGGGCCTGGAGGTCGTCGAAGAGGCCCGCGGGCAGGGCGGTCAGGGTGTTGTTGTTCAGCGTCAGGTGCGTCAGGGCCTGGAGGTCGTCGAAGAGGCCCGCGGGCAGGGTGGTCAGGTCATTGTTGTTCAGCGTCAGGCGCGTCAGGGCGCGGAGGTTGTTGAAGTCCTGGCTTTGGAGTCCGCCTGTGATGTTGCCGGACGGGGTCAGTGTGGTGACCCGGCTCAGGTGGGCCGGGGTGACGGCCGCGCAAATGGCGACGCCGGCGGCGGCCGCAATGGCGTCGCGCACCGCCGGGGTGCGGGCGCAGACGGATGATCTGATTTCAATGGCGAAGGGGATGCGGTCGGTGTCGGCATCGAGGTCGGTGGCGATCATGGTGTAGACGGTCGACGGGGTGGCGGTCGTCGGGATGCCGGCGAGGACGCGGGTGGCGGGGTTCAGGGTCAGCCCGCCGGGCAACCCGCCGGCGACGGTGTAGACCAGGGCGCCGTTGCCGCCGATGGCGGCCGGCAGGGTAATGGCCGGGAGCACGCCATCCGCCAGGTAGACCCGGGGGGTGATCGTGGCGCGGAAACGGGGCGTGGTGTTGGGGTCGTCGTCGGTGATGGTGAGCGTGAGGCCGGGGGGCACGGGGAAGTCGCCGCCGCTGACGGTGTGGCTGATGGTGACGGTTTCGGGTGTGCCGTCTTCGTCCTGGCTGGCGGTGACGGTGACGGTGCGGATGGTGCGCCAGTCCGTGGGGAGGAAGCGCAGGGTCGGGGGAGTGAGGGTGACGAGGGCGGCGCCGGCGGGGCCGAGGACCGGCGTGACGGTCACGGCGGCGGTGGCGGGGGCGGCGCTCAGCCCCACGGTGTAGGTGCCCGCGGCGCCTTCGAGGATGGTGAGGGCGGCGGGGCCGAGGAAGACTTCGGGCCTGGGAGACACGGCGGCCAGTCGGAAGCCCTGGTAGCCGCCGGCGGCGTCATCGGTGCGCTCGGTGAGGCCGGGGAAGACGGGCGTGCCGAGTGTGATGTCCGCCTGCTCGGACATGGCCACGCCGAATGTCTCGCTGGTGCGCCGGCCCGCCGCGATGGTGGCGGTGCCCGTGGCTCCGTTTGCGGCCCTCCAGGGGACGTCGACGGTCCGCGGGGCGGCTTCCAGGATGCGCGCCCGCACCTGGCCGTTTGCCTGCCGCTCCAGATCAACGTTCAGTGTGAAGATGCCGCCGGAGTTCCCGCTCAGGTTGAGTCCGCCCGTCAGGCCGTTCACCAGACCGTCAAACAGCCCTTCGGGTAGCGACTGGAACCGATTGTTCTGCAACTCCAGCGTGGTCAACGTGCCCGAATTGAAGAGGCCCGCGGGGAGGGTGGTGAGCTGGTTATCCCTCAGATTCAGATCGGTCAACGCGCTCAGCTTGTCGAAGATGCCCGGAGGCAGGGTGGTGAAACTGTTATTCCTCAGATTCAGATCGGTCAACGCGCTCAGCTTGTCGAAGATGCCCGGAGGCAGGGTGGTGAGCCGGTTGAAGTGCAGCGTCAGCGTCTCCAACTTGCTCTGATTGTCGAACAGGCCCGCGGGGATGGTGGTGAGCCGGTTCCTGCCCATGTCCAGGTACGTCAACTCGCTCTGATCATTGAAGATACCCGGGGGCAGGGACGTCAATCCGCTGTTCGCATGGGAGTACGCCTGTGTGATCTGCAGTGTCTCCAACTTGACCATCCCGTCGAAAATGTCCTCGGGCAGGGTGGCGTGAACGGGCATGATCAGGCTCACCACATTGCTCAGCCCGTCAAAGTCTCCGCTCTTGAGTTGGGTGTCGGGGTCGGTGAGCAGAAACACAAAGGTGATCCCTTGCAGGTGGGCCGGGGTGACCTCCGCACAGGTGGACACGCCGTCCAGTTGCCCGATGATTTCGGCGCGCAAATTGGGGCTGCGGTCGCAGAAGGGGGTCTCGACCGCGAGGGTGAACCGGAGGCTGGCGGTGTCGCCGTCGACGTCGGTGGCGCTCCAGGTGTAGAGACGTTGCCGGGCGGCGGCGGTCGGGGCGCCGGCCAGGGTGCGCGCGCCGGCGTCGTAGGAGAGGCCGGCGGGGAAGACGAGAGGGGTCAGGTCGTAGGTGAGCGCGCCGTCGCCGCCCATGGCGGCGGGCAGGGTCAGCGTCGGGATGGTGACGCCAATGCGGTAGAGAGACGAGGGGACGCTGGCCGCGCCAAAATCCGGGGAGGCGTCGGCCTGTACCGTGAGGGACAGGGTCAGCGTGTCCCGGTCGGTTGTGGCTGTGTTGGCGTCCGCGTCCGTGACGATCCAGGTCAGGGCAATGGCCGGGGCGGCGGCGGCCGGGGTGCCGGCCAGGGTGCGGGCCACGGTGTCCAGGGTCAGACCGGCGGGGAGCGCGGAGCGCGGGGCCAGGGTGTAGGCGAGCGCGCCGTTGCCGCCGATGGCGCCGGGCAGGGTCAGCGTCGGGATGGCGATGCGTTCGGTGTAGGTCTGCGGCTCCACGGTGGTGACGGGGAATCGCGGCGGGGTGTCGGCCTGTATCGTGATGGTCAGGATGCGGCTGTCCTGGTCGGTCGCGTCCGTGTTGCGATCCGCGTCCGCGACGATCCAGGACAGGGTGACGGCCGGGGTCGGGACGGCCGGGGTGCCGGTCAGGGTGCGGGCCACGGTGTCCAGGGTCAGACCGGCGGGGAGCGCGGGGCGCGGGGCCAGGGTGTAGGAGAGCGCGCCGTTGCCGCCCATGGCGCCGGGCAGGGTCAGCGTCGGGATGGCGATGCCCTGGATGTAGGTCTGCGGCGGCACGGCGGCTCCGATGAAACGCGGCGGGGCGTCGACGATGAGCGTCAGGATGAAGGTCAGCATGGCTTTGTCGGCATCCGCATCCAGGGCGGTCCAGGTCAGGGTGATGGTCGCGGCGGCGGTGGGGATGCCCGTCAGGGTGCGGTTGGCGGCGTTCAGGGCCAGGCCGAGGGGGAGGGGGCCGAGGGTGTAGAAGGAGGCGCCGTTGCCGTCGGTGGCGGCGGCGGGGAGCGTCAACACGGGGATGACGCGGCCGGTGAGGTAGGTCCTCGGCGCGATGGTCGTTGTGCCAAAACTCGGGGCGATGTCGGGGTCGTTGTCGGTGATGGTCAACACGATGCTGGCGACGGCCATGTCGTAGGCGCCACCGCCGCTCGCGGTGTGCGTGACGGTGGCGGTGTTTGTTGCGGAGTTGTCGTCTTCGCCGGCGGCGACGGCGACGGTCTGCGCGATGTTCCAGTTCTGAGGGGTGAAGGTCAGGGCGTCGGTGACGGTCACGGCGATGCCGGCGGGGCGGATGCGGGGGGTGACGATCACGGCGCTGGCGGGGACGGCGTTCAGCACGATGGTGTAGGCGTTCATGCCGCCTTCGGACAGGGTGAGAGCGGGCGGCGCAATGGTGAAGGCTTCGTCCGCGGTCATCACGATGGTCAGCGTCGCCTGGTCTCCGGCTCCCGTGTTGCTGTCCGCGTCCCGGGCTGTCCAGGTCAGCGTGACGGCGGCGGCGGCGGTGGGCCTGCCGGTGATGGTGCGGGCGGCGCGGGTGTAGGTCAGGCCGGTGGGGAGATCGCCCGTCAGGGTGTAGCGCGGGGCGCCGTTGCCGCCGGTGGCGGGCGGGAGGGTCAGGGTCGGGATGGGGGTGCCGATAATGTAGCGTTGCGGCGGGACGGTCACCGTGCCGAAATCCGGCGCGGTGTCGGCGATGACGGTGAGGGGGAAGGTCAGGCTGGCGGTGTCGGCGTCGAGATCCGAGACGGTCCAGGTCAGGGTGACGGGCGAGACGGGGGCGACAGGGGTGCCGGTCAGGGTGCGCGCGTCCAGGTCAACGGTCAGGCCGGCGGGGAGGGCGCCCGTCAGGGCGTAGGTCAGCGCGCCATTGCCGCCGGCGGCGCGCGGCAAGGTCAACACGGGAATGGTGATGCCGGCGGTGTAGCGTTGCTCGCCCACCGTCGTCGTGACAAAAAACGGCACGGGGTTCTCCTGAATCGTCATGGCGAAGGTCAGGCTGGCTTCATCGGCGGCGCCCGTGTCGAAATCGTTGTCCGAAGCCGTCCAGACCAGCGTGACGGTGGCGGTGGCGGTGGTGGTGGGCCTGCCGGTGATGGTGCGGGCGACACGGTCAACGGTCAGGCCGGCGGGGAGATTGCCCGTCAGGGCGTAGGCCAGCGTGCCATTGCCGCCCTCGGCGCGCGGCAGGGTCAACGTGGGAATGACGACGCCGGAGGTGTAGGTCTGCGCTTCCACCATCGCCCCGTCAAAATACGGCACGGGGTTCCGCCTGATCGTCATGGCGAAGGTCAGGCGGGCTTCATCGGTGGCGCCCGTGTCGGCATCGCTGTCCGAAGCCGTGAAGACCAGTGTGACGGTAACGGTGGCGGTGGGCGTGGCGGTGGGCGTGCCGGTGACGGTGCGGGTGGCCCGGGTGTAGGTCAGGCCGGCGGGGAGATTGCCCGTCAGGGCGTAGGTCAGCGTGCCATCGCCGCCGGCGGCGCGCGGCAAGGTCAACGTGGGAATGGTGATGTTGGTGGTGTAGGTCTGCCTTTCGACCATCGTCCCGCCAAAAGTCGGCGCGGAGCCTGTAATCGCAATGGTGAAGGACAGGCTGGCTTCATCGGCGGCGCCCGTGTCAATATCGCTGTCCGAAGCCGTCCAGACCAGCGTGACGGCGCCGGCGGTGGTGGTGGGCCTGCCGCTTATGGTGCGGGCGACACGGTCAACGGTCAGGCCGGCGGGGAGATTGCCCGTCAGGGCGTAGCGCAACGCGCCATTGCCGCCGGTGGCTGGCGGCAAGGTCAACGTGGGAATGCCACCGGCGGCGGTGGTGTAGATCTGCGCTCCCACACTCGCCCCGCCAAAAGTCGGCGGGGAGCCTGTAATCGTGATGGTGAAGCTCAGGGTGTCGGTATCGTAGTCATTCCTGTTGGGATCGCTGTCCAAAACCCTCCAGACCAGAGTGACGGTGGTGGGGAGGCCGGTGGGCGTGCCGGTGATGGTGCGGGCGACACGGTCAACGGTCAGGCCGGCGGGGAGATTGTCCGTCAGGGCGTAGTGCAACGCACGATCGCCGCCGGCGCCGGACGGCAAGGTCAACGTGGGAATGGCGACGCCGACGGCGTAGACCTGCGCTCCCACCCCCGCCCCGCCAAACGTCGGCGCGGAGCCTTCAATCGTGATGGTGAATCTCAGGACGGTGCTATCGGAGGCGTTCCTGTTGGGATCGCTGTCAAAAACCCTCCAGGCCATACTGACGGGGGGGTGGGCGGTGGTGGGCCTGCCGGTGATGGTGCGGGTGGCGAGGTTGAAGGTCAGGCCGACGGGGAGATCGCCCGTCAGGGCGTATTCCAGCGCGCCATCGCCGCCGCCGCCGAGCGGCAAGGTCAACGCGGCAATGCCGCCGGCGGCGGTGTTGAAGACCTGCGCTCCCACCACCGCCCCGCCAAAACTCGGCGCGGAGCCTCGAATCCTGATGGTGAAGCTCAGGCTGTCGCCATCGGATTCCCGCGTGTCGGGATCGCTGTCTTGAACCGTCCAGACCAGCGCGACGGGGGGGCGGGCGGTGGTGGGCCTGCCGCTTATGGTGCGGGCGCCCAGGTCAAGGACCAGGCCGGCGGGGAGATTGCCACTCAGAGCGTAGCTTAACGGGCCATTGCCGCCGGTGGCGGGCGGCAAGGTCAACGCGGCAATGCCGCCGAAGGCGGTGGTGAAGGTCTGCGCTCCCACCGTCGCCCCGCTAAAAGTCGGCGTGGCAGGCTCCGCAAGCCTCACGAGGAAGTCTTCGCCTGATATGTGGCCGTCGGCGGCGGCGCCGAGCGTGAAGGTTTCCTCGCCCTCAGTCCCGCCGCCTGCTAAGGATAGCAGTCCAAAGTTCACCATACCTACTCCAGGCTCGAAGGTTACGGTACCGGTCGTGATCGACGCCGAGAAGTCGTTGGCGTCGGTGGTCACGTGGCTGACCTTCCAGGTGACGACGGTTCGGACACTCACTGGCGGGTCGGCGTGGATTTGGTATGCGCCTCTGATGCCCTCGGCGAGATAGCCGTCGCCGGTGACGGTGAAGGTGCTGACAGCATACGCGCTCTCCGCTCCCAACACCATCAAGGCGGCCAGCAGGACACCGTGTAACAGACGGGATCGGAGGGTGGCCCGGACAGGCCGTGCGCGTGCCGCAAGCGGTTGCACGGATGCCGGTTCGTTTCGTGCGGTGGCGGGCGGGACAGCGTGCGCTCTCAAGGCGGACCCGTGTGGCGGGCGGTGCGCCGACCGCGCACGGCCATGCGGTGACTGACTGAGATGGGAGGCTGTTCCGGTTCCGGTCATGTGCTCCTGCCGCTCTCCAGAGCGGCCATGCGCCACGTTGCCCGCATACGCCTGTTCCGCGTTCACCCGGCGGTACGGATTCAATCCCGCACACCGCAGGATACGGGCCATGGCCGAGCCATGCGGGGGGATGCTTCGGGTATGGAGGCAGGTATTCGCGCCCACTATATGAAATTCTTTCCTGTGCATATCCAAGGGGGGGGGGGGGGGTAGCATAGACGGACACCTTTGCCCGTGGAAGGTGGCTACTGGTCCCCGCACGCCATATTCCCCTACCTCCCCTGCAACAGCACACGACCACTCGTGCCCCGGGGGCACCCGAAGCGGTCAGTACAGGTTAGAAGTCCAGCCCGATTTGCTGTGTGATGTTGCCGGCCAACGCCTGCTCGCTGGTCTGCCCCGTGTCTTCGACATTGAACATATGAAATTTTTTCCTGCGCATATCCTAAGCGGGGGGGGGGGGGGGGTAGCACAAACGGACAACCTTGCCCGTGGAAGGTGGCTACTGGTTCCCTGTACATCATACTCCCCTACCCACCCATCCCCGCCACAGCACACGACCTCTCGTGCCCCGTGGGGTGCCCGAAGCGGTCAGTACAGGTTAGAAGTCCAGCCCGATTTGCTGTGTGATGTTGCCGGCCAACGCCCGCTCGCTGGTCTGCCCCGTGTCTTCGACATTGAACATATGAAATTTTTTCCTGCGCATATCCCAGGTGTGGGGGGTGCAACACAAACGGGTAACCTGGCCAACGGAAGGTGGCTACTGGTTCCCTGCACACCATCACTCCCCTACCCACCCTTCCCTGCAACAGCACGCGACCACTCGTGCCCCGGGGCACGAAGCGGTCAGTACAGGCTAGAAGTCCAGTCCGATTTGTAGTTTGATGTTGTCGGCCGACGCCTGGGCGCTGGTCTGTTGCCGCGTGCCTTCCACACTGAACTTGAGATGGTTGCCAAACCCGAATTGCAACCGGAGGCCATGGTTCACTAAACGGGCGGCGGTCTCGTCCCGCGTGCCTTCCAGGTTGAGTGTCAGACTGGTGCCCAGATTCATCCGGCTACCCAGCCGGTATGTCCGCGCCGGCCCGTTCGTCAGACTCAGGTGGCCGTAGGGCGTGAACAGCATCTCGTCCCAGCCCATCCCGTAGCCCAGGTTCATGTTCATCCGCCCGTTCTTCGGCTGGGCGGCGCCGGTCCCCGGCACCGTGACGGCGGCTTCTTGCGCCCACACCTGGCCCGCCCGGCTACCCGTGGCGCCCCATGTGGGTTCCAGACTGAACGACAGTCCCCGCCCGCCAGCGCCCGTCTCCAGCTTCACCGTCCCGCCGAGACCCCAGTCCGTATAGTCTCCCGTGTGACCCAGCAGGATCCGCCCGTGACTTTCCACCGTCAGCCCGCGGGCCGGGCTGGTGTAGCGCAATCCACCGCCCACTTCCGCGCCAGTGCCGGTCCGCCCGTCGCCGGCGTCATGCCGCAACCCGACTTCGAGGGTGGGCACCAGTGCATCCCCGCCGGTCAGCGTGTGGGTATGGCTCGCCTCCAGGCCCAGCCGCATCCGCCTCGCCTGCACGGCCAGGTCATTGATCCCGTCGCCGCCCGCGACATCCATGGCCGTGTGCACGGCCTCGCTCTTGAGCCGCACCGTGGTCCCGCCGTACTCCAGCACCTGCCCGCTTCCACCGGCCCCTATCATCTTCGTCGTCACATCGCTGGACAACGGCCCGACCTTGTCGGTGGTGACCTCCAACTCGCCCCACCCGTAGCCGGCCGCGGCCCACAGATCCAGCTTCCCGCCCAGCGCCGTCCAACCGATATAGGGATTGATGCTGGTCAGGGAAACCTCATAATCGCCCTTCTGGCCGAGCGCGTTCTTGGTCGAGTCGGTATAGTCCATATCCGCCTCGTTCCACGACAGCGCCAGACCGGCCAGCAGGTCTTTGTTCAGTCGCACATCGGCGCCCAGATGGAGGCCGAACATGTTGCCACTCCAGTCGAGCGAGCTATCCTTGCCGGAGAGGCCGCGGTAGCTGCCTCCGCCCCAGAGCGTGACACCGGACAGCAGGGATGCGGAGCCTGACCCGCTTGCGTTCAGCGGCAACACAAAGTTGGAGCTGCCCAGCAACGTCGTCAGGTCGAAATTGCCCTCGGCAATCGTCCGCCCGTGGGTGGTCACCGCTCCGGCCAGCGTGGATTGCCCGCCGACGATGAGGCGCCGGGATGAGCCGTCGTCGCCGGATCGGGACTCCCGAATGCGTTGCGTGATCACGCCAATTCCCTGATCGGACAATGCCCGCGCCATTTCCGGCAATATGCTGCGGTTGAGATCCGCCAGCTGAAGGGTGACTCCGTCCGGCGCCGTGATGGTCACGGTGACAGGGTCGGCGGTGGTCACGCTACCGTAGCCGGTCACGGCATGGGTGATGGTGATGGTGCCACTGGCAGCGGCGCTGACGGTGACCGATTGCGCGCTGTTCCAAGTCGCCGCGCTGAAGGTCAGGGCGCCGGAGACGGTCACGACGGCCGCATCGCCGCTGGTTGGCGTGACCACCACCGCGCCGGCGGGCATGGTGGTCAGCACGACGGTGTAGGTTGCCGAGCTGTCTTCATCCACAGTCAGGGCGGTCGGGGTGATGGTGACTTCGGGCGCCACCATGATGGTCACGGTAAAGGTCAGCGAGACCGTATCGTCGGCGGAGGTGTCGACGTCCGAATCGGAGGCCGTGTAGGTCAACGTGACGCCCGTTGCCGCCGTGGTGGGGGTGCCGCTCAACGTGCGCGTGTCGGGGTCAAAGGCCAGGCCGTTGGGGATGGGGCCGGTCAGGGTGTAGCTCAGGTCGCCGTTGCCGCCGGTGGCTTCGGGCAGGGTCAGGGCGATGAGGTCGCCGACCGTGTAGGTGCTGTCCACCAGCGTCGTGCCGGCGTCAAAGGTCGGGGCGATGTCGGCGACAACGGTCACGGTGACCGGGTCGGCGGTGGTCACGCTACCGTAGCCGGTGACGGCATGGGTGATGGTGGTGGCGCCACTACTGGCCGTGGCGCTGACGGTGACCGACTGCGCGCTGTTCCAGGTCGCCGCGCTGAAGGTCAGGGCGCCGGAGACGGTCGCGACGGCCGCATCGCCGCTGGTTGGCGTGACCACCACCTCGCCGGCGGGCATGGTGGCCAGCACGGCGGTGTAGGTTGCCATGCTGTCTTCCAACACGGTCAGGGCGGTCGGGGTGATGGTGACTCCGGGCACCGGCACCGTCACCGTCACGGTAAAGGTCAGCGTGGCCGCATCGCCGGCGGAGGTGTCGGCGTCCGAATCGGAGGCCGTGTAGGTCAACGTGACATCCGCCGCCGTGGTGGGGGTGCCGCTCAACGTGCGCGTGGCGGGGTCAAAGGTCAGGCCGGCGGGGATGGGGCCGGTCAGGGTGTAGCTCAGATCGCCGTTGCCGCCGTTGGCTTCGGGCAGGGTCAGGGCGGCGATGGGGTCGTCGGCCATGTAGGTTCTGTTCATCAGCGTCGTGCCGGCGGCAAAGGTCGGGGCGGTGTCGGCGACAACGGTCACGGTGACAGAGTCGGCGGTGGCCACGCTACCGTAGCCGGTGACGGCATGGGTGATGGTGGTGGCGCCACTACTGGCCGTGGCACTGACGGTGACCGACTGCGCGCTGTTCCAGGTCGCCACGCTGAAGGTCAGGGCGCCGGAGACGGTCACGACGGCCGCATCACCGCTGGTTGGCGTGACCACCACCGCGCCGGCGGGCACGACTGGTAGCACGACGGCGTAGGTTGCCATGCTGCCTTCAAACACGGTCAGGGCGGTTGGGGTGATGATGATGCCGGGCACCGCCGCCGTTACCGTCACGGTAAAGGTCAGCGTGGCCGCATCGGCGGCGGCCATGTCGTCGTCCAGATCGGTGGCCGTGTAGGTCAGCATGACCGCAGGGGCGGCGGTGGCGGGCGTGCCGGTCAGCATCCGCGTGTTGGGATTAAAGGTCAGACCGCCGGGGATGGGGCCGGTCAGGGCGTAGCTCAGGCCGCTGTCGCCGGCGCTGGCGGCGGGCAACGTCAGCGGCGTGATGGCCGATCCGGCCTGATAGGACCGGGAACCGACCATCTGTGTGCCGAAGTTCGGGGCGCTCGTGGTGTCGGGGATCGTGATGATCACATCGGGAGCCGTGGTGACACCGTCGTAGCCGTCCACGATATGGGTGATGGTGGCGGTGTCGTCGGTGTCGTCCGTGTCGGGGATGGTGGCGATGGTGACGGTCTGCGGTACGTTCCAGTTCGTCGGGGTGAAGGTCAGGGGGCCGGAGATGGTCACCGGGCCGTCGGCCATTGGCGTGACGGTCACGTCGCCGGTGGGCGCGGTGGCCAGCACGATGGGATAGGTGGCCGTGTCGCCTTCACCCACGTCGAGGTCGTCCAGTTCGATGTTCACAGCGGGCGCCGGGGTGATCGTGACGGTAAAGGTCAGCGTGGCCGCATCGGTGGCATCCCTGTCGGCGTCCGAATCGGTGGCCGTGTAGGTCAGCGTGACGGCCGCGACGGCGGTGGCGGGCGTGCCGGTCAGGGTGCGGTCGGAGCCGGTGAAGGTCAGACCGCCGGGGATGGCGCCGGTCAGCGCATAGTTCAGGGCGCCATTTCCGCCTGTGGCGGCCGGGAGGGTCAGGGTTGGAATGGCGGCGGCGGCGACGTAGGTCCGGCCGGACACCGTCATCGCGCCGAAGTCCGGCATCGTGTTGGGAGCCTCGTCGTCGGTGACGGTGACCACAACCCCGGCGGCGGTGGTCACGCTGCCGTAGCCACCCACCGCATGGGTGATGGTGGTGATGTCGTCAATGGTGTCAGCATCATCGGCGGCGGCGACGATCACCGTCTGCGCGGTGTTCCAGTTGGCGGGGGTGAAGGTCAGGGCGCCGCCCGGCGTCAGTGTCAAATCGTGGCCGGATGACGGGAGGCTCGGCGTGACCGTCACATTGCCACTCGGCGGGGTGGTCAGGACCATGGTGTAGGGGCTGGTGGCGTCTTCGCTCACAGCCAGAGCGGTCGGCGAAATGTCGACTCCGTCGGTGTCGTTGTCGTCGACGGTCACCGTCACCTCGCCAACGTTCACCGCGTTGTAGCCGGTGACCATATGGGTGATGGTGGTGGTGTCGTCAATCCCGTCATCATCCTCGGCGCCGGTCACGCTGACGGTCTGCGCGGTGTTCCAGTTCGCCACGGTGAAGGTCAGGGCGCCGGTCACGGTGGCGGCGGCCGTGTCACCGCTGGCTGGCGTGACCGTCACGTTGCCGGCGGGCAGGGTGGCCAGCGCCACGGTGTAGGTGGCCGGGCTGCCTTCATTCACGGTGAGGGCGGTCGGGTTGAGGGTGATGCCGGGGGTGTCGTTGTCGTCGACGGTCACCGTTACCTCGCCAACGTTCACCGCGTTGTAGCCGGTGACCATATGGGTGATGGTGGTGGTGTCGTCAATCCCGTCATCATCCTCGGCGCCGGTCACGCTGACGGTCTGCGCGGTGTTCCAGTTCGCCACGGTGAAGGTCAGGGCGCCGGTCACGGTGGCGGCGGCCGTGTCACCGCTGGCTGGCGTGACCGTCACGTTGCCGTCGGGCAGGGTGGTCAGCGCCACGGTGTAGGTGGCCGGGCTGCCTTCATTCACGGTGAGGGCGGTCGGGTTGAGGGTGATGCCGGGGGTGTCGTTGTCGTCGACGGTCACCGTTACCTCGCCAACGTTCACCGCGTTGTAGCCGGTGACCATATGGGTGATGGTGGTGGTGTCGTCAATCCCGTCATCATCCTCGGCGCCGGTCACGCTGACGGTCTGCGCGGTGTTCCAGTTCGCCACGGTGAAGGTCAGGGCGCCGGTCACGGTGGCGGCGGCCGTGTCACCGCTGGCTGGCGTGACCGTCACGTTGCCGGCGGGCAGGGTGGTCAGCGCCACGGTGTAGGTGGCCGGGCTGCCTTCATTCACGGTGAGGGCGGTCGGGTTGACGGTCACCTCGGGCGTCAGCGTGATCGTCACGGCAAAGGTCAGCGTGTCCGTATCGGCGGCGGTCGTACTGGCGTCCGAATCGGTGGCCGTATACGTCAGCGTGACGGCCGGGGCGACGGTGGTGGGCGTGCCGGTCAGGGTGCGGTCGGCGTTGGTGTAGGTCAGGCCGTCGGGGAGACTGCCGGTCAGCTCATAGTTCCGGGCGCCATTCCCGCCGATGGCGGCCGGGAGGGTCAGGGTTGGAATGGCGAGGGCGGCGGCGTAGGACTGTTCGGGCACCGTCATCGCGCCGAAGTCCGGCGCCGTGTCGTCGGCCTCGTCGTCGGTGACGATGACCACAACCGGGTCGGCGGTGGTCACGCCGCCGTAGCCACTCACCGCATGGGTGATGGTGGCAATGTCGTCGGTGTCGTCCACATCCTGGGCGGCGGCGACGGTGACGGTCATGGCGGTATTCCAGACTGCGGGGCTGAAGGTCAACGCGCCGGGGGTGGTCGTCACATCGTCGACGGGGGAGACATTCGTCGCCACCGTCACGTTACCGTCGGGCATGGCGGTCAGGACCATGGTGTAGGTGGCCATGCCGCCTTCCGGCACGGAGAGGGTTCCGGTGGAGATGTCCACCCCGGGCGTCGGCGTGATGGTGACGGCAAAGGTCAGCGCGACCGCATCGGCGGCGGCCATGTTGGCGTCCGCATCGGTGGCCGTATACGTCAATGTGACGGCGGCGGCGTCAGTGGTGGGCGTGCCGGTCAGGGTGCGGTCGGCGGCGGTGAAGGTCAGGCCGTCGGGAATGGCGCCGGTCAGGGTGTAGCTCGGGTCGCCATTCCCGCCGATGGCGGCCGGCAACGTCAGCGTGGAAATGGCGGCGGTGGAGGTGTAGGTCTGGTCATCCACCGTCTGCGCGCCGAAGGCCGGCGCGCTGTCCATGTCGTTGTCGGTCACCGCGACCACAACCGGGTCGGCGGTGGTCACGCCGCCGTCGCCACCCACCATGTGGCTGATGGTGGCGGTGGCGTCGGCGAAATCAAGGTCATCCTCGACGGCGGTGACGGTGACCGTCTGCGCCGTGTTCCAGGTTATCGTGGTGAAGGTCAGGATGCCGGAAACGGTCACGACGGCCGTGTCACCGCTGGTTGGCGTCACCGTCACGTTGCCGGCGGGCACGGTGGTCAGCACGGCGGTGTAGGTGGCCGTGCCACCTTCAGGCACGGCGAGGGTGGCCGTGGAGAATGTGACCCCGGGCACCGACAGCGTGACGGTCACGGCAAAGGTCAGCGTGGCCGTATCGCCGGCCGCCGTGCTGGTGTCCTCATCGGTGGCCGTCCAGGTCAGCGTGACGGCCGCGGCGGCGGTGGGTGTGCCGGTCAGGGTGCGGTCGGTGTCGGTGTAGGTCAGGCCGTCGGGGATGATGCCGGTCAGGGCATAGTCCCGGTCGCCATTCCCGCCGATGGCGGCCGGCAGGGTCAGCGTGGGAATGGAGACGGCGACCGTGTAGGTCTGGTCATCCACCGTCTGCGCGCCGAAGGTCGGCGCGCTGTCGGTGTCGTTGTCGGTCACCGTGACCACGACCGGGTCGGCGCTGGCGACGGCGCCGTAGCCACCCACCATGTGGCTGATGGTGGCGGTGGCGTCGGCGAAATCAAGGTCATCCTCGACGGCGGTGACGGTGACCGTCTGCGCGGTGTTCCAGGTCGTCCCGCTGAAGGTCAGGGCGCCGGACACCGTGAACGCGCCGCCGGCGCCGCTGGCGTCGGGCGTGACCGTGACCGCGCCGGGGGGCACGGTGGTCAGCACCACGGTGTAGGTGGTCGTGTTGTCTTCATCCACGGTCAGGGCGGTCGGGACGATGGTCACTCCGGGCACCGCCGCCGGCACCGTCACCGTCACGGCAAAGGTCAGCGTGGCCGTATCGTCGGCCGCCGTGTTGGCATCCGCATCGGTGGCCGTGTAGGTCAGCATGACGGCCGCGGCCATCGTGGTGGGCGTGCCGGTCAAGGTGCGGGTGGTATCGGTGAAGGTCAGGCCGGCGGGAATGTCGCCGGTCAGCGCATAGCCCAGGGTGCCGTCGCCGGCGGTGGCGGACGGTAACGTCAGCGTCGGAATCGGGGCGCCGGTGGTGTAGGTCATGTCATCCACCGTCTGCGCGCCGAAGGTCGGGGCGCTGGCGGTGTCGGTAATCGTGACGGTCACGTCGGAAACCATGGAGACACTGCCATAGCCGCCTACCGCATGGGTGAGGGTGGCCGTGTCGGTGTCGGCATCCGTGTCAACGGCGGCGGTGACGGTGACCGTCTGCGCCGTGTTCCAACTCGCCGCGGTGAAGGTCAGGGCGCCGGACACGGTGAGCGCGCCGCCGGTGCCGCTGGCGTCGGGCGTGACCGTCACATCACCGGCGGGCGCGGTGGCCAGGAAGGCGGTGTAGACAGCCGTGCCGCCCTCATCCACGGTCAGGGCAATCGGGACGATGGTCACCCCTGGCTCCGCCGCCGTGATGGTCACGGCGAAGGTCAGCATATCCGTATCGCTGGCCATCACGTTGTCGTCCGAATCGGTGGCCGTGTAGGTCAGCGTCACGGCCGCGGCTTCCGTGGTGGGAACGCCGCTCAACGTGCGCGCGGTGGCATCAAAGGTCAGACCGTCGGGAATGGCGGCACCGGGAGTCAGGGTGTAGCTCAGGGTGCCGTCGCCGGCATCGGCGGCGGGCAACGTCAGCGCCGTGATGAGCACTCTCGCCATGTAGGTCCGGTCGGTCACCATCTGCGCGCCGAAGTCCGGGGCGCTCCGGGTGTCGGGGATCGTGACGGTCACAGCGGGAACCATGGAGACACCGTCGTAGCCGCTCACCGTATGGGTGAGGGTGGCCGTGTCGGTGTCGGCATCCGTGTCTTCCGTGGCCGTGAGGGTGACCGTCTGCGCGGTGTTCCAGTTCGTCGCGGTGAAGGTCAGGGCGCCGGACACGGTGAGCCTGCCATCGGTGCCGCTGGCGTCGGCTGTCACCGTCACATCACCGTCGGGCAGGGTGGCCAGGAAGGCGGTGTAGGTGGTCATGCTGCCCTCATTCACGGTCAGGGCAAGCGGGACGATGGTCACCCCTGGCTCCGCCGCCGTGATGGTGACGGCGAAGGTCAGCATGGCCGTATCGGCGACCGTCATGTTGGTGTCCGTATCCGTGACTGTGTAGGTCAGCGTCACGGCCGTCGCTTCCGTGGTGGGAACGCCGCTCAGCGTGCGCGCGTTGGCATCAAAGGTCAGGCCGTCGGGAATGGCGGCGCCGGGGGTCAGGGCGTAGTTCAGGGTGCCGTCGCCGCCGTCGGCGGCGGGGAGCACCAGCGTCGTGATGATCGCTCTGGCC
The DNA here is from genome assembly GCA_963692935.1 of Nitrospirales bacterium. Classification (GTDB taxonomy): domain Bacteria; phylum Nitrospirota; class Nitrospiria; order Nitrospirales; family UBA8639; genus Bin75. The sequence goes on along the minus strand of OY843588.1, from coordinate 2,852,320 downwards.
GTGTAGGTTTCGTCGGTCACCATCTGCCCGCCGAAGTTCGGGGCGCTGTCGGGGTCGGGGATTGTGACGGTGACAGGGTCGGCGGTCACACTGCCGTAGCCGTCTACCGCATGGGTGAGGGTGGCCGTGTTATCGGTGGCGTCCGCGTCGAAGACGACGGCGGCGGTGACGGTGACCGTCTGTGCCGTGTTCCAACTCGTCGCGCTGAAGGTCAGGGCGCCGGAGACCGTGAGCGCGCCGCTGGTGCCACTGGCGTCGGGCGTTACCGTCACCTCGCCGGGGGGCACGGTGGTCAGCGCCACGGTGTAGATGGTCGTGGTGCCTTCATTCACGGTGAGGGCGGTGGGCGTGATGGTCACCCCGGGCGCCGCCGTGATGGTCACGGCAAAGGTCAGCATGGCCGTATCGGCGGCCTCCGTGTTGGCATCCTCATCGGTGGCCGTGTACGTCAGCGTGACGGCCGCGGCGGCGGTGGTGGGCGTGCCGGTCAGGGTGCGGTTGGCGGCGGAGTAGGTCAGACCGGCGGGAATGGCGGCATTGGGAGTCAGGGCGTAGTTCGGGCCTCCGTCGCCACCGATGGCTTCCGGCAAGGTCAGGGTCGCGATGGCGGTGTCGGTGACGTAGGTCATGTCATCCACCATCTCCGTGACAAAGGTCGGGGCGCTGTCGGTGTCGGTAATCGTGACGGTCACGTCGGCAGCCGTGGCGATACCGCCGTAGCCGCCTACCGCATGGGTGAGGGTGGCCGTGTTGTCGGTGGCGTCCGCGTCGACGGCGGCGGTGACGGTGACCGTCTGCGCCGTGTTCCAGCTTGTCGCGGTGAAGGTCAGGGCGCCGGAAACGGTGAGCGCGCCGCCGGTGCCGGCGTCGGGCGTCACCGTGACATCACCGGCGGGCGCGGCGGCCAGGAAGGCTGTGTAGGTGGTCGTGGCGCCTTCATCCACGGTCAGGGCGGTCGGGACGATGGTCACTCCGGGCACCGCCACCGGCACCGTCACCGTCACGGCAAAGGTCAGCGTGGCCGTATCGTCGGCCGCCGTGTTGGCATCCGCATCGGTGGCCGTGTACGTCAGCGTGACGGCCGCGGCCACCGTGGTGGGCATGCCGGCCAGGGTACGGTCGGTGTCGGTGTAGGTCAGGCCGTCGGGAATGTCGCCGGTCAGCGCATAGCCCAGGGTGCCGTCGCCGTCGGTGGCGGCCGGCAGGGTCAGCGTCGGAATCGCGGCGTCGGTGGTGTAGGTCATGTCATCCACCGTCTGCGCGCCGAAGGTCGGGGCACTGGCGGTGTCGGTGATCGTGACGGTCACGGCGGAAACCATGGAGACACTGCCGTAGCCGTTCACCGCATGGGTGAGGGTGGCCGTGCCGGTGTCGGCATCCGTGTCGACGGCGGCGGTGACGGTCACCGTCTGCGCCGTGTTCCAGCTCGCCGTGGTGAAGGTCAGGGCGCCGGACACGGTGAGCGCGCCGCTGGTGCCGCTGGCGTCGGGCGTGACCGTCACATCACCGTCGGGCACGGTGGTCAGGAAGGCGGTGTAGACAGCCGTGCCGCCCTCATCCACGGTCAGGGCAATCGGGACGATGGTCACCCCTGGCTCCGCCTCCGTGATGGTCACGGCAAAGGTCAGCATATCCGTATCGGCGGCCGTCATGTTGGTGTCCGTATCCGTGACTGTGTAGGTCAACGTCACGGCCGCGGCTTCCGTGGTGGGAACGCCGCTCAGCGTGCGCGCGGTGGCATCAAAGGTCAGACCGTCGGGAATGGCGGCGCCGGGGGTCAGGGTGTAGCTCAGGGTGCCGTCGCCGGCGGTGGCGGCGGGGAGCGCCAGCGTCGTGATGAGCGCTCTGGCCATGTAGGTCCGGCCGGTCACCATCTGCCCGCCGAAGTCCGGGGCGCTGTCGGGGTCGGGGATTGTGACGGTGACAGGGTCGGCGGTCACACTGCCGTAGCCGTCTACCGCATGGGTGAGGGTGGCCGTGTTATCGGTGGCGTCCGCGTCGAAGACGACGGCGGCGGTGACGGTGACCGTCTGTGCCGTGTTCCAACTCGTCATGCTGAAGGTCAGGGCGCCGGAGACCGTGAGCGCGCCGCTGGTGCCACTGGCGTCGGGCGTCACCGTCACCTCGCCGGGGGGCACGGTGGTCAGCGCCACGGTGTAGATGGTCGTGCTGCCTTCATTCACGGTGAGGGCGGTGGGCGTGATGGTCACCCCGGGCGCCTGCGTGATGGTCACGGCAAAGGTCAGCATGGCCGTATCGGCGGCCGCCATGTTGGAATCCTCATCGGTGGCCGTGTACGTCAGCGTGACGGCCGCGGCGGCGGTGGTGGGCGTGCCGGTCAGGGTGCGGTCGGTGGCGGTGTAGGTCAGACCAGCGGGAATGGCGGCATTGGGAGTCAGGGCGTAGTTCGGGCCTCCGTCGCCACCGATGGCTTCCGGCAAGGTCAGGGTCGCGATGGCGGTGTCGGTGACGTAGGTCATGTCATCCACCGTCTCCGTGACAAAGGTCGGGGCGCTGTCGGTGTCGGTAATCGTGACGGTTACCTCGGCAGCCGTGACGATACTGCCGTAGCCGCTTACCGCATGGGTGAGGGTGGCGGTGTTGTCGGTGGCGTCCGCGTCGACGGCGGCGGTGACGGTGACTGTCTGCGCCGTGTTCCAGCTTGTCGCGGTGAAGGTCAGGGTGCCGGACACGGTGAGCGCGCCGCTGGTGCCGCTGGCGTCGGGCGTCACCGTGACATCACCGGCGGGCGCGGTGGCCAGGAAGGCGGTGTAGGTGGTCATGGTGCCTTCATCCACGGTCAGGGCGGTCGGGACGATGGTCACTCCGGGCACCGCCACCGGCACCGTCACCGTTACGGCAAAGGTCAGCGTGGCCGTATCGTCGGCCGCCGTGTTGGCATCCGCATCGGTGGCCGTCCAGGTCAGCGTGACGGCTGCGACGGCGGTGGTGGGTGTGCCGGTCAGGGTACGGTCGGTGTCGGTGTAGGTCAGGCCGTCGGGAATGGCGCCGGTCAGCGCATAGCCCAGGGTGCCGTCGCCGTCGGTGGCGGCCGGCAGGGTCAGCGTCGGAATCGCGGCGTCGGTGGTGTAGGTCATGTCATCCACCGTCTGCGCGCCGAAGGTCGGGGCGCTGTCGGTGTCGGTGATCGTGACGGTCACGGCGGAAACCATGGAGACACTGCCGTAGCCGCCTACCGCATGGGTGAGGGTGGCCGTGTCGGTGTCGGCATCCGTGTCGACGGTAGCGGTGACGGTGACCGTCTGCGCCGTGTTCCAGGTCGTCGTGGTGAAGGTCAGGGCGCCGGACACGGTGAGCGCGCCGCCGGTGCCGCTGGCGTCGGGCGTCACTGTGACATCACCGTCGGGCACGGTGGCCAGGAAGGCGGCGTAGGTGGTCGTGCCGCCCTCATCCACGGTCAGGGCAATCGGGATGATGGTCACCCCTGGCTCCGCCGCCGTGATGGTCACGGCGAAGGTCAGCATATCCGTATCGCTGGCCATCACGTTGTCGTCCGAATCGGTGACCATGTAGGTCAGCGTCACGGCCGCGGCTTCCGTGGTGGGAATGCCGCTCAACGTGCGCGCGGTGGCATCAAAGGTCAGACCGTCGGGAATGGCGGCACCGGGAGTCAGGGTGTAGCTCAGGGTGCCGTCGCCGGCAGAGGCGGCGGGCAACGTCAGCGCCGTGATGAGCGCTCTCGCCATGTAGGTCCGGTCGGTCACCATCTGCGCGCCGAAGTCCGGGGCGCTTCGGGTGTCGGGGATCGTGACGGTTACAGCGGAAACCATGGAGACACTGCCGTAGCCGTTCACCGCATGGGTGAGGGTGGCCGTGTCGGTGTCGGCATCCGTGTCTTCCGTGGCCGTGACGGTCACCGTCTGCGCCGTGTTCCAGGTCGTCGTGGTGAAGGTCAGGGCGACGGTCGACGCGCCGGACACCGTGAGCCTGTTGCTGGTGCCGCTGGCGTCGGCTGTCACCGTCACATCACCGTCGGGCATGGTGGCCAGGAAGGCGGTGTAGGTGGTCGAGCTACCCTCATTCACGTTCAGGGCAATCGGGACGATGGTCACCCCTGGCTCCGCCGCCGTGATGGTGACGGCGAAGGTCAGCATGGCCGTATCGGCGACCGTCGTGTTGGTGTCCGTATCCGTGACGGTGTAGGTCAGCGTCACGGCCATCGCTTCCGTGGTGGGAACGCCGCTCAGCGTGCGCGCGGTGGCATCAAAGGTCAGGCCGGCGGGAATGGCGGCACCGGGGGTCAGGGTGTAGCTCAGGGTGCCGTCGCCGGCGGTGGCGGCGGGGAGCACCAGCGTCGTGATGAGCGCTCTGGCTATGTAGGTCTCGTCGGGCACCATCTGCCCGCCGAAGTCCGGGGCGCTGTCGGGGTCGGGGATCGTGACGGTGACAGGGTCGGCGGTGGTCACACTGCCGTAGCCGCCTACCCCATGGGTGAGGGTGACCGTGTTATCGGTGGCGTCCGCGTCGAAGACGACGGCGGCGGTGACGGTGACCGTCTGTGCCGTGTTCCAACTCGTCGTGCTGAAGGTCAGGGCGCCGGAGACCGTGAGCGCGCCACTGGTGCCACTGGCATCGGGCGTTACCGTCACCTCGCCGGGGGGCACGGTGGTCAGCGCCACGGTGTAGATGGTCGTGGTGCCTTCATTCACGGTGAGGGCGGTGGGCGTGATGGTCACCCCGGGCGCCTGCGTGATGGTCACGGCAAAGGTCAGCATGGCCGTATCGGCGGCCGCCATGTTGGCATCCGCATCGGTGGCCGTCCAGGTCAGCGTGACGGCCGCGGCGGCGGTGGTGGGCGTGCCGGTCAGGGTGCGGTCGGTGGCGGTGTAGGTCAGGCCGGCCGGGATGGCGGCATTGGGAGTCAGGGCGTAGTTCGGGCCTCCGTCGCCACCGATGGCTTCCGGCAAGGTCAGGGCCGCGATGGCGGTGTCGGTGACGTAGGTCATGTCATCCACCATCTCCGTGACAAAGGTCGGGGCGCTGTCGGTGTCGGTAATCGTGACGGTTACCTCGGCAGCCGTGACGATACTGCCGTAGCCGCTTACCGCATGGGTGAGGGTGGCGGTGTTGTCGGTGGCGTCCGCGTCGACGGCGGCGGTGACGGTGACTGTCTGCGCCGTGTTCCAGCTTGTCGCGGTGAAGGTCAGGGTGCCGGACACGGTGAGCGCGCCGCTGGTGCCGCTGGCGTCGGGCGTCACCGTGACATCACCGGCGGGCGCGGTGGCCAGGAAGGCGGTGTAGGTGGTCATGGTGCCTTCATCCACGGTCAGGGCGGTCGGGACGATGGTCACTCCGGGCACCGCCACCGGCACCGTCACCGTTACGGCAAAGGTCAGCGTGGCCGTATCGTCGGCCGCCGTGTTGGCATCCGCATCGGTGGCCGTCCAGGTCAGCGTGACGGCTGCGACGGCGGTGGTGGGTGTGCCGGTCAGGGTACGGTCGGTGTCGGTGTAGGTCAGGCCGTCGGGAATGGCGCCGGTCAGCGCATAGCCCAGGGTGCCGTCGCCGTCGGTGGCGGCCGGCAGGGTCAGCGTCGGAATCGCGGCGTCGGTGGTGTAGGTCATGTCATCCACCGTCTGCGCGCCGAAGGTCGGGGCGCTGTCGGTGTCGGTGATCGTGACGGTCACGGCGGAAACCATGGAGACACTGCCGTAGCCGCCTACCGCATGGGTGAGGGTGGCCGTGTCGGTGTCGGCATCCGTGTCGACGGTAGCGGTGACGGTGACCGTCTGCGCCGTGTTCCAGGTCGTCGTGGTGAAGGTCAGGGCGCCGGACACGGTGAGCGCGCCGCCGGTGCCGCTGGCGTCGGGCGTCACTGTGACATCACCGTCGGGCACGGTGGCCAGGAAGGCGGCGTAGGTGGTCGTGGCGCCCTCATTCACGGTCAGGGCAATCGGGACGATGGTCACCCCGGGCACCGCCGCCGTGATGGTCACGGCGAAGGTCAGCATATCCGTATCGCTGGCCATCACGTTGTCGTCCGAATCGGTGGCCGTGTAGGTCAGCGTCACGGCCGCGGCTTCCGTGGTGGGAACGCCGCTCAACGTGCGCGCGGTGGCATCAAAGGTCAGACCGGCGGGAATGGCGCCGGTCAGGGTGTAGCTCAGGGTGCCGTCGCCGGCAGAGGCGGCGGGCAACGTCAGCGCCGTGATGAGCGCTCTCGCCATGTAGGTCCGGTCGGTCACCATCTGCCCGTCGAAGTCCGGGGCGCTCCGGGTGTCGGGGATCGTGACGGTCACGTCGGAAACCATGGAGACACTGCCGTAGCCGCTCACCATATGGGTGAGGGTGGCCGTGTCGGTGTCGGCATCCGTGTCTTCCGTGGCCGTGACAGTCACCGTCTGCGCGGTGTTCCAGGTCGTCGTGGTGAAGGTCAGGGCGCCGGACACGGTGAGCCTGCCGTCGGTGCCGCTGGCGTCGGCTGTCACCGTCACATCACCGTCGGGCAGGGTGGCCAGGAAGGCGGTGTAGGTGGTCGAGCTACCCTCATTCACGTTCAGGGCAATCGGAACGATGGTCACCCCTGGCTCCGCCGCCGTGATGGTGACGGCGAAGGTCAGCATGGCCGTATCGGCGACCGTCATGTTGGTGTCCGTATCCGTGACGGTGTAGGTCAGCGTCACGGCCGTCGCTTCCGTGGTGGGAATGCCGCTCAGCGTGCGCGCGGTGGCATCAAAGGTCAGGCCGGCGGGAATGGCGGCACCGGGGGTCAGGGTGTAGCTCAGGGTGCCGTCGCCGGCGGTGGCGGCGGGGAGCACCAGCGTCGTGATGAGCGCTCTGGCCATGTAGGTCCGGCCGGTCACCATCTGCCCGCCGAAGTCCGGGGCGCTGTCGGTGTCGGGGATTGTGACGGTGACAGGGTCGGCGGTCACACTGCCGTAGCCGTCTACCGCATGGGTGAGGGTGACCGTGTTATCGGTGGCGTCCGCGTCGAAGACGACGGCGGCGGTGACGGTGACCGTCTGTGCCGTGTTCCAACTCGTCGTGCTGAAGGTCAGGGCGCCGGAGACCGTGAGCGCGCCACTGGTGCCACTGGCGTCGGGCGTTACCGTCACCTCGCCGGGGGGCACGGTGGTCAGCGCCACGGTGTAGATGGTCGTGCTGCCTTCATTCACGGTGAGGGCGGTGGGCGTGATGGTCACCCCGGGCGCCTGCGTGATGGTCACGGCAAAGGTCAGCATGGCCGTATCGGCGGCCGCCGTGTTGGCATCTTCATCGGTGGCCGTCCAGGTCAGCGTGACGGCCGCGGCGGCGGTGGTGGGCGTGCCGGTCAGGGTGCGGTCGGTGGCGGTGTAGGTCAGACCGGCCGGGATGGCGGCATTGGGAGTCAGGGCGTAGTTCGGGCCTCCGTCGCCACCGATGGCTTCCGGCAAGGTCAGGGCCGCGATGGCGGTGTCGGTGACGTAGGTCATGTCATCCACCATCTCCGTGCCAAAGGTCGGGGCGCTGTCGGTGTCGGTAATCGTGACGGTTACCTCGGCAGCCGTGACGATACTGCCGTAGCCGCTTACCGCATGGGTGAGGGTGGCGGTGTTGTCGGTGGCGTCCGCGTCGACGGCGGCGGTGACGGTGACTGTCTGCGCCGTGTTCCAGCTTGTCGCGGTGAAGGTCAGGGCGCCGGACACGGTGAGCGCGCCGCTGGTGCCGCTGGCGTCGGGCGTCACCGTGACATCACCGGCGGGCGCGGTGGCCAGGAAGGCGGTGTAGGTGGTCATGGTGCCTTCATCCACGGTCAGGGCGGTCGGGACGATGGTCACTCCGGGCACCGCCACCGGCACCGGCACCGTTACGGCAAAGGTCAGCGTGGCCGTATCGTCGGCCGCCGTGTTGGCATCCGCATCGGTGGCCGTCCAGGTCAGCGTGACGGCTGCGACGGCGGTGGTGGGTGTGCCGGTCAGGGTACGGTCGGTGTCGGTGTAGGTCAGGCCGTCGGGAATGGCGCCGGTCAGCGCATAGCCCAGGGTGCCGTCGCCGTCGGTGGCGGCCGGCAGGGTCAGCGTCGGAATCGCGGCGTCGGTGGTGTAGGTCATGTCATCCACCGTCTGCGCGCCGAAGGTCGGGGCGCTGTCGGTGTCGGTGATCGTGACGGTCACGGCGGAAACCATGGAGACACTGCCGTAGCCGCCTACCGCATGGGTGAGGGTGGCCGTGTCGGTGTCGGCATCCGTGTCGACGGTAGCGGTGACGGTGACCGTCTGCGCCGTGTTCCAGGTCGTCGTGGTGAAGGTCAGGGCGCCGGACACGGTGAGCGCGCCGCCGGTGCCGCTGGCGTCGGGCGTCACTGTGACATCACCGTCGGGCACGGTGGCCAGGAAGGCGGCGTAGGTGGTCGTGGCGCCCTCATTCACGGTCAGGGCAATCGGGACGATGGTCACCCCGGGCACCGCCGCCGTGATGGTCACGGCGAAGGTCAGCATATCCGTATCGCTGGCCATCACGTTGTCGTCCGAATCGGTGGCCGTGTAGGTCAGCGTCACGGCCGCCGCTTCCGTGGTGGGAACGCCGCTCAACGTGCGCGCGGTGGCATCAAAGGTCAGACCGGCGGGAATGGCGCCGGTCAGGGTGTAGCTCAGGGTGCCGTCGCCGGCAGAGGCGGCGGGCAACGTCAGCGCCGTGATGAGCGCTCTCGCCATATAGGTCCGGTCGGTCACCATCTGCCCGTCGAAGTCCGGGGCGCTCCGGGTGTCGGGGATCGTGACGGTCACGTCGGAAACCATGGAGACACTGCCGTAGCCGCTCACCATATGGGTGAGGGTGGCCGTGTCGGTGTCGGCATCCGTGTCTTCCGTGGCCGTGACGGTCACCGTCTGCGCCGTGTTCCAGGTCGTCGTGGTGAAGGTCAGGGCGACGGTCGACGCGCCGGACACCGTGAGCCTGCCGGCGGTGCCGCTGGCGTCGGCTGTCACCGTCACATCACCGTCGGGCATGGTGGCCAGGAAGGCGGTGTAGGTGGTCGAGCTACCCTCATTCACGTTCAGGGCAATCGGGACGATGGTCACCCCTGGCTCCGCCGCCGTGATGGTGACGGCGAAGGTCAGCATGGCCGTATCGGCGACCGTCGTGTTGGTGTCCGTATCCGTGACGGTGTAGGTCAGCGTCACGGCCATCGCTTCCGTGGTGGGAACGCCGCTCAGCGTGCGCGCGGTGGCATCAAAGGTCAGGCCGGCGGGAATGGCGGCACCGGGGGTCAGGGTGTAGCTCAGGGTGCCGTCGCCGGCGGTGGCGGCGGGGAGCACCAGCGTCGTGATGAGCGCTCTGGCCATATAGGTCCGGCCGGTCACCATCTGCCCGCCGAAGTCCGGGGCGCTGTCGGGGTCGGGGATCGTGACGGTGACAGGGTCGGCGGTGGTCACACTGCCGTAGCCGCCTACCCCATGGGTGAGGGTGACCGTGTTATCGGTGGCGTCCGCGTCGAAGACGACGGCGGCGGTGACGGTGACCGTCTGTGCCGTGTTCCAACTCGTCGTGCTGAAGGTCAGGGCGCCGGAGACCGTGAGCGCGCCACTGGTGCCACTGGCATCGGGCGTCACCGTCACCTCGCCGGGGGGCACGGTGGTCAGCGCCACGGTGTAGATGGTCGTGGTGCCTTCATTCACGGTGAGGGCGGTGGGCGTGATGGTCACGCCGGGCGCCTGCGTGATGGTCACGGCAAAGGTCAGCATGGCCGTATCGGCGGCCGCCGTGTTGGCATCCTCATCGGTGGCTGTGTACGTCAGCGTGACGGCCGCGGCGGCGGTGGTGGGCGTGCCGGTCAGGGTGCGGTCGGTGGCGGTGTAGGTCAGACCGGCGGGAATGGCGGCATTGGGAGTCAGGGCGTAGTTCGGGCCTCCGTCGCCACCGATGGCTTCCGGCAAGGTCAGGGCCGCGATGGCGGTGTCGGTGACGTAGGTCATGTCATCCACCATCTCCGTGACAAAGGTCGGGGCGCTGTCGGTGTCGGTAATCGTGACGGTTACCTCGGCAGCCGTGACGATACTGCCGTAGCCGCTTACCGCATGGGTGAGGGTGGCGGTGTTGTCGGTGTCGTCCGCGTCGAAGGCAACGGCGGCGGTGACGGTGACCGTCTGCGCCGTGTTCCAGCTTGTCGCGGTGAAGGTCAGGGCGCCGGACACGGTGAGCGCGCCGCTGGTGCCGCTGGCGTCGGGCGTCACCGTGACATCACCGGCGGGCGCGGTGGCCAGGAAGGCGGTGTAGGTGGTCGTGGCGCCTTCATCCACGGTCAGGGCGGTCGGGACGATGGTCACTCCGGGCACCGCCGCCGGCACCGTCACCGTCACGGCAAAGGTCAGCGTGGCCGTATCGTCGGCCGCCGTGTTGGCATCCGCATCGGTGGCCGTCCAGGTCAGCGTGACGGCTGCGACGGCGGTGGTGGGTGTGCCGGTCAGGGTACGGTCGGTGTCGGTGTAGGTCAGGCCGTCGGGAATGGCGCCGGTCAGCGCATAGCCCAGGGTGCCGTCGCCGTCGGTGGCGGCCGGCAGGGTCAGCGTCGGAATCGCGGCGTCGGTGGTGTAGGTCATGTCATCCACCGTCTGCGCGCCGAAGGTCGGGGCGCTGTCGGTGTCGGTGATCGTGACGGTCACGGCGGAAACCATGGAGACACTGCCGTAGCCGCCTACCGCATGGGTGAGGGTGGCCGTGTCGGTGTCGGCATCCGTGTCGACGGTAGCGGTGACGGTGACCGTCTGCGCCGTGTTCCAGGTCGTCGTGGTGAAGGTCAGGGCGCCGGACACGGTGAGCGCGCCGCCGGTGCCGCTGGCGTCGGGCGTCACTGTGACATCACCGTCGGGCACGGTGGCCAGGAAGGCGGCGTAGGTGGTCGTGGCGCCCTCATTCACGGTCAGGGCAATCGGGACGATGGTCACCCCGGGCACCGCCGCCGTGATGGTCACGGCGAAGGTCAGCATATCCGTATCGCTGGCCATCACGTTGTCGTCCGAATCGGTGGCCGTGTAGGTCAGCGTCACGGCCGCCGCTTCCGTGGTGGGAACGCCGCTCAACGTGCGCGCGGTGGCATCAAAGGTCAGACCGGCGGGAATGGCGCCGGTCAGGGTGTAGCTCAGGGTGCCGTCGCCGGCAGAGGCGGCGGGCAACGTCAGCGCCGTGATGAGCGCTCTCGCCATGTAGGTCCGGTCGGTCACCATCTGCCCGTCGAAGTCCGGGGCGCTCCGGGTGTCGGGGATCGTGACGGTCACGTCGGAAACCATGGAGACACTGCCGTAGCCGCTCACCATATGGGTGAGGGTGGCCGTGTCGGTGTCGGCATCCGTGTCTTCCGTGGCCGTGACGGTCACCGTCTGCGCCGTGTTCCAGGTCGTCGTGGTGAAGGTCAGGGCGACGGTCGACGCGCCGGACACCGTGAGCCTGCCGGCGGTGCCGCTGGCGTCGGCTGTCACCGTCACATCACCGTCGGGCATGGTGGCCAGGAAGGCGGTGTAGGTGGTCGAGCTACCCTCATTCACGTTCAGGGCAATCGGGACGATGGTCACCCCTGGCTCCGCCGCCGTGATGGTGACGGCGAAGGTCAGCATGGCCGTATCGGCGACCGTCGTGTTGGTGTCCGTATCCGTGACGGTGTAGGTCAGCGTCACGGCCATCGCTTCCGTGGTGGGAACGCCGCTCAGCGTGCGCGCGGTGGCATCAAAGGTCAGGCCGGCGGGAATGGCGGCACCGGGGGTCAGGGCGTAGCTCAGGGTGCCGTCGCCGGCGGTGGCGGCGGGGAGCACCAGCGTCGTGATGAGCGCTCTGGCCATATAGGTCCGGCCGGTCACCATCTGCCCGCCGAAGTCCGGGGCGCTGTCGGGGTCGGGGATCGTGACGGTGACAGGGTCGGCGGTGGTCACACTGCCGTAGCCGCCTACCCCATGGGTGAGGGTGACCGTGTTATCGGTGGCGTCCGCGTCGAAGACGACGGCGGCGGTGACGGTGACCGTCTGTGCCGTGTTCCAACTCGTCGTGCTGAAGGTCAGGGCGCCGGAGACCGTGAGCGCGCCACTGGTGCCACTGGCATCGGGCGTTACCGTCACCTCGCCGGGGGGCACGGTGGTCAGCGCCACGGTGTAGATGGTCGTGCTGCCTTCATTCACGGTGAGGGCGGTGGGCGAAAGGGTCACGCCGGGGGTGTCGTCGTTGTCGGTGATCGCGATGGTCACAGGGTCGGCGGTGACGGAGCCGTAGCCGTTGACCGCGTGGGTGATGGTGGTGGCGGCGTCAACGCTGTCGCTGTCCTCGACGCCAGTGACGGTGACGGTCTGCGCGGTGTTCCAGGTCGCCACGGTGAAGATCAGGGCGCCGGTGACGGTGGCGGCGGCCGTGTCACCGCTGGTTGGTGTGACCGTCACGTCGCCGGCCGGATCAGAGTTCAACACGACGGTGTAGATGCCGGTGGCGCCTTCGGTCACGGTGAGGGCCGTCGCCGAAAGGGTCACGCCGGGGGGGTCGTCGTCGTCGGTGACTGTAACGGCCACAGGGTCGGCGGTGACAGAGCCGTAGCCGTTGACCGCGTGGGTGATGGTGGTGGCGTCGTCAACGTCGTCGCCGTCCTCGACGCCGGTGACGACGACGGTCTGCACGATGTTCCAGTTCGCCGAGGTGAAGACCAGGGCGCCGAAGCCGGCGGCGGTGGCGACGGCGGTGTCACCGCTGGTTGGCGTGACCGTCACGTTGCCGGCCGGATCAGAGTCCAGCACAACGGTGTAGGTGGTCGTGGCGCCTTCATTCACGGTCAGGGCGGTCGGGACGATGGTCACCCCGGGCACCGCCGCCGGCACCGTCACCGTCACGGCAAAGGTCAGCGTGGCCGTATCGTCGGCCGCCGTGTTGGCATCCGCATCGGTGGCCGTCCAGGTCAGCGTGACGGCTGCGACGGCGGTGGTGGGTGTGCCGGTCAGGGTACGGTCGGTGTCGGTGTAGGTCAGGCCGTCGGGAATGGCGCCGGTCAGCGCATAGCCCAGGGTGCCGTCGCCGTCGGTGGCGGCCGGCAGGGTCAGCGTCGGAATCGGGGTGCCGGTGGTGTAGGTCATGTCATCCACCGTCTGCGCGCCGAAGGTCGGGGCGCTGGCGGTGTCGGTGATCGTGACGGTCACGGCGGAAACCATGGAGACACTGCCGTAGCCGCCTACCGCATGGGTGAGGGTGGCCGTGTCGGTGTCGGCATCCGTGTCGACGGCAGCGGTGACGGTCACCGTCTGCGCGGTGTTCCAGCTCGTCGTGGTGAAGGTCAGGGCGCCGGACACGGTGAGCGCGCCGCCGGTGCCGCTGGCGTCGGGCGTGACCGTCACATCACCGGCTGGCTCGGTGGCCAGGAAGGCGGTGTAGACAGCCGTGCCGCCCTCATCCACGGTCAGGGCAATCGGGACGATGGTCACCCCGGGCACCGCCGCCGTGATGGTCACGGCAAAGGTCAGCATATCCGTATCGCTGGCCATCACGTTGTCGTCCGAATCGGTGGCCGTGTAGGTCAGCGTCACGGCCGCCGCTTCCGTGGTGGGAATGCCGCTCAACGTGCGCGCGGTGGCATCAAAGGTCAGACCGTCGGGAATGGCGCCGGTCAGGGTGTAGCTCAGGGTGCCGTCGCCGTCAACGGCGGCGGGCAACGTCAGCACCGTGATGAGCGCTCTCGCCATGTAGGTCCGGTCGGTCACCATCTGCCCGTCGAAGTCCGGGGCGCTCCGGGTGTCGGGGATCGTGACGGTCACGTCGGAAACCATGGAGACACTGCCGTAGCCGCTCACCATATGGGTGAGGGTGGCCGTGTCGGTGTCGGCATCCGTGTCTTCCGTGGCCGTGACAGTCACCGTCTGCGCGGTGTTCCAGGTCGTCGTGGTGAAGGTCAGGGCGCCGGACACGGTGAGCCTGCCGGCGGTGCCGCTGGCGTCGGCTGTCACCGTCACATCACCGTCGGGCAGGGTGGCCAGGAAGGCGGTGTAGGTGGTCGAGCTACCCTCATTCACGTTCAGGGCAATCGGGACGATGGTCACCCCTGGCTCCGCCGCCGTGATGGTGACGGCGAAGGTCAGCATGGCCGTATCGGCGACCGTCGTGTTGGTGTCCGTATCCGTGACGGTGTAGGTCAGCGTCACGGCCGGCGCTTCCGTGGTGGGAACGCCGCTCAGCGTGCGCGCGGTGGCATCAAAGGTCAGACCGTCGGGAATGGCGGCACCGGGGGTCAGGGTGTAGCTCAGGGTGCCGTCGCCGGCGGTGGCGGCGGGGAGCACCAGCGTCGTGATGAGCGCTCTGGCTATGTAGGTCTCGTCGGGCACCATCTGCCCGCCGAAGTCCGGGGCGCTGTCGGGGTCGGGGATCGTGACGGTGACAGGGTCGGCGGTGGTCACACTGCCGTAGCCGCCTACCCCATGGGTGAGGGTGACCGTGTTATCGGTGGCGTCCGCGTCGAAGACGACGGCGGCGGTGACGGTGACCGTCTGTGCCGTGTTCCAACTCGTCGTGCTGAAGGTCAGGGCGCCGGAGACCGTGAGCGCGCCACTGGTGCCACTGGCATCGGGCGTCACCGTCACCTCGCCGGGGGGCACGGTGGTCAGCGCCACGGTGTAGATGGTCGTGGTGCCTTCATTCACGGTGAGGGCGGTGGGCGTGATGGTCACCCCGGGCGCCTGCGTGATGGTCACGGCAAAGGTCAGCATGGCCGTATCGGCGGCCGCCGTGTTGGCATCCGCATCGGTGGCTGTCCAGGTCAGCGTGACGGCCGCGGCGGCGGTGGTGGGCGTGCCGGTCAGGGTGCGGTCGGTGGCGGTGTAGGTCAGGCCGGCCGGGATGGCGGCATTGGGAGTCAGGGCGTAGTTCGGGCCTCCGTCGCCACCGATGGCTTCCGGCAAGGTCAGGGCCGCGATGGCGGTGTCGGTGACGTAGGTCATGTCATCCACCATCTCCGTGACAAAGGTCGGGGCGCTGTCGGTGTCGGTAATCGTGACGGTTACCTCGGCAGCCGTGACGATACTGCCGTAGCCGCTTACCGCATGGGTGAGGGTGGCGGTGTTGTCGGTGGCGTCCGCGTCGACGGCGGCGGTGACGGTGACTGTCTGCGCCGTGTTCCAGCTTGTCGCGGTGAAGGTCAGGGTGCCGGACACGGTGAGCGCGCCGCTGGTGCCGCTGGCGTCGGGCGTCACCGTGACATCACCGGCGGGCGCGGTGGCCAGGAAGGCGGTGTAGGTGGTCATGGTGCCTTCATCCACGGTCAGGGCGGTCGGGACGATGGTCACTCCGGGCACCGCCACCGGCACCGTCACCGTTACGGCAAAGGTCAGCGTGGCCGTATCGTCGGCCGCCGTGTTGGCATCCGCATCGGTGGCCGTCCAGGTCAGCGTGACGGCTGCGACGGCGGTGGTGGGTGTGCCGGTCAGGGTACGGTCGGTGTCGGTGTAGGTCAGGCCGTCGGGAATGGCGCCGGTCAGCGCATAGCCCAGGGTGCCGTCGCCGTCGGTGGCGGCCGGCAGGGTCAGCGTCGGAATCGCGGCGTCGGTGGTGTAGGTCATGTCATCCACCGTCTGCGCGCCGAAGGTCGGGGCGCTGTCGGTGTCGGTGATCGTGACGGTCACGGCGGAAACCATGGAGACACTGCCGTAGCCGCCTACCGCATGGGTGAGGGTGGCCGTGTCGGTGTCGGCATCCGTGTCGACGGTAGCGGTGACGGTGACCGTCTGCGCCGTGTTCCAGGTCGTCGTGGTGAAGGTCAGGGCGCCGGACACGGTGAGCGCGCCGCCGGTGCCGCTGGCGTCGGGCGTCACTGTGACATCACCGTCGGGCACGGTGGCCAGGAAGGCGGCGTAGGTGGTCGTGGCGCCCTCATTCACGGTCAGGGCAATCGGGACGATGGTCACCCCGGGCACCGCCGCCGTGATGGTCACGGCGAAGGTCAGCATATCCGTATCGCTGGCCATCACGTTGTCGTCCGAATCGGTGGCCGTGTAGGTCAGCGTCACGGCCGCGGCTTCCGTGGTGGGAACGCCGCTCAACGTGCGCGCGGTGGCATCAAAGGTCAGACCGGCGGGAATGGCGCCGGTCAGGGTGTAGCTCAGGGTGCCGTCGCCGGCAGAGGCGGCGGGCAACGTCAGCGCCGTGATGAGCGCTCTCGCCATGTAGGTCCGGTCGGTCACCATCTGCCCGTCGAAGTCCGGGGCGCTCCGGGTGTCGGGGATCGTGACGGTCACGTCGGAAACCATGGAGACACTGCCGTAGCCGCTCACCATATGGGTGAGGGTGGCCGTGTCGGTGTCGGCATCCGTGTCTTCCGTGGCCGTGACAGTCACCGTCTGCGCGGTGTTCCAGGTCGTCGTGGTGAAGGTCAGGGCGCCGGACACGGTGAGCCTGCCGTCGGTGCCGCTGGCGTCGGCTGTCACCGTCACATCACCGTCGGGCAGGGTGGCCAGGAAGGCGGTGTAGGTGGTCGAGCTACCCTCATTCACGTTCAGGGCAATCGGAACGATGGTCACCCCTGGCTCCGCCGCCGTGATGGTGACGGCGAAGGTCAGCATGGCCGTATCGGCGACCGTCATGTTGGTGTCCGTATCCGTGACGGTGTAGGTCAGCGTCACGGCCGTCGCTTCCGTGGTGGGAATGCCGCTCAGCGTGCGCGCGGTGGCATCAAAGGTCAGGCCGGCGGGAATGGCGGCACCGGGGGTCAGGGTGTAGCTCAGGGTGCCGTCGCCGGCGGTGGCGGCGGGGAGCACCAGCGTCGTGATGAGCGCTCTGGCCATGTAGGTCCGGCCGGTCACCATCTGCCCGCCGAAGTCCGGGGCGCTGTCGGTGTCGGGGATTGTGACGGTGACAGGGTCGGCGGTCACACTGCCGTAGCCGTCTACCGCATGGGTGAGGGTGACCGTGTTATCGGTGGCGTCCGCGTCGAAGACGACGGCGGCGGTGACGGTGACCGTCTGTGCCGTGTTCCAACTCGTCGTGCTGAAGGTCAGGGCGCCGGAGACCGTGAGCGCGCCACTGGTGCCACTGGCGTCGGGCGTTACCGTCACCTCGCCGGGGGGCACGGTGGTCAGCGCCACGGTGTAGATGGTCGTGCTGCCTTCATTCACGGTGAGGGCGGTGGGCGTGATGGTCACCCCGGGCGCCTGCGTGATGGTCACGGCAAAGGTCAGCATGGCCGTATCGGCGGCCGCCGTGTTGGCATCTTCATCGGTGGCCGTCCAGGTCAGCGTGACGGCCGCGGCGGCGGTGGTGGGCGTGCCGGTCAGGGTGCGGTCGGTGGCGGTGTAGGTCAGACCGGCCGGGATGGCGGCATTGGGAGTCAGGGCGTAGTTCGGGCCTCCGTCGCCACCGATGGCTTCCGGCAAGGTCAGGGCCGCGATGGCGGTGTCGGTGACGTAGGTCATGTCATCCACCATCTCCGTGCCAAAGGTCGGGGCGCTGTCGGTGTCGGTAATCGTGACGGTTACCTCGGCAGCCGTGACGATACTGCCGTAGCCGCTTACCGCATGGGTGAGGGTGGCGGTGTTGTCGGTGGCGTCCGCGTCGACGGCGGCGGTGACGGTGACTGTCTGCGCCGTGTTCCAGCTTGTCGCGGTGAAGGTCAGGGCGCCGGACACGGTGAGCGCGCCGCTGGTGCCGCTGGCGTCGGGCGTCACCGTGACATCACCGGCGGGCGCGGTGGCCAGGAAGGCGGTGTAGGTGGTCATGGTGCCTTCATCCACGGTCAGGGCGGTCGGGACGATGGTCACTCCGGGCACCGCCACCGGCACCGGCACCGTTACGGCAAAGGTCAGCGTGGCCGTATCGTCGGCCGCCGTGTTGGCATCCGCATCGGTGGCCGTCCAGGTCAGCGTGACGGCTGCGACGGCGGTGGTGGGTGTGCCGGTCAGGGTACGGTCGGTGTCGGTGTAGGTCAGGCCGTCGGGAATGGCGCCGGTCAGCGCATAGCCCAGGGTGCCGTCGCCGTCGGTGGCGGCCGGCAGGGTCAGCGTCGGAATCGCGGCGTCGGTGGTGTAGGTCATGTCATCCACCGTCTGCGCGCCGAAGGTCGGGGCGCTGTCGGTGTCGGTGATCGTGACGGTCACGGCGGAAACCATGGAGACACTGCCGTAGCCGCCTACCGCATGGGTGAGGGTGGCCGTGTCGGTGTCGGCATCCGTGTCGACGGTAGCGGTGACGGTGACCGTCTGCGCCGTGTTCCAGGTCGTCGTGGTGAAGGTCAGGGCGCCGGACACGGTGAGCGCGCCGCCGGTGCCGCTGGCGTCGGGCGTCACTGTGACATCACCGTCGGGCACGGTGGCCAGGAAGGCGGCGTAGGTGGTCGTGGCGCCCTCATTCACGGTCAGGGCAATCGGGACGATGGTCACCCCGGGCACCGCCGCCGTGATGGTCACGGCGAAGGTCAGCATATCCGTATCGCTGGCCATCACGTTGTCGTCCGAATCGGTGGCCGTGTAGGTCAGCGTCACGGCCGCCGCTTCCGTGGTGGGAACGCCGCTCAACGTGCGCGCGGTGGCATCAAAGGTCAGACCGGCGGGAATGGCGCCGGTCAGGGTGTAGCTCAGGGTGCCGTCGCCGGCAGAGGCGGCGGGCAACGTCAGCGCCGTGATGAGCGCTCTCGCCATATAGGTCCGGTCGGTCACCATCTGCCCGTCGAAGTCCGGGGCGCTCCGGGTGTCGGGGATCGTGACGGTCACGTCGGAAACCATGGAGACACTGCCGTAGCCGCTCACCATATGGGTGAGGGTGGCCGTGTCGGTGTCGGCATCCGTGTCTTCCGTGGCCGTGACGGTCACCGTCTGCGCCGTGTTCCAGGTCGTCGTGGTGAAGGTCAGGGCGACGGTCGACGCGCCGGACACCGTGAGCCTGCCGGCGGTGCCGCTGGCGTCGGCTGTCACCGTCACATCACCGTCGGGCATGGTGGCCAGGAAGGCGGTGTAGGTGGTCGAGCTACCCTCATTCACGTTCAGGGCAATCGGGACGATGGTCACCCCTGGCTCCGCCGCCGTGATGGTGACGGCGAAGGTCAGCATGGCCGTATCGGCGACCGTCGTGTTGGTGTCCGTATCCGTGACGGTGTAGGTCAGCGTCACGGCCATCGCTTCCGTGGTGGGAACGCCGCTCAGCGTGCGCGCGGTGGCATCAAAGGTCAGGCCGGCGGGAATGGCGGCACCGGGGGTCAGGGTGTAGCTCAGGGTGCCGTCGCCGGCGGTGGCGGCGGGGAGCACCAGCGTCGTGATGAGCGCTCTGGCCATATAGGTCCGGCCGGTCACCATCTGCCCGCCGAAGTCCGGGGCGCTGTCGGGGTCGGGGATCGTGACGGTGACAGGGTCGGCGGTGGTCACACTGCCGTAGCCGCCTACCCCATGGGTGAGGGTGACCGTGTTATCGGTGGCGTCCGCGTCGAAGACGACGGCGGCGGTGACGGTGACCGTCTGTGCCGTGTTCCAACTCGTCGTGCTGAAGGTCAGGGCGCCGGAGACCGTGAGCGCGCCACTGGTGCCACTGGCATCGGGCGTCACCGTCACCTCGCCGGGGGGCACGGTGGTCAGCGCCACGGTGTAGATGGTCGTGGTGCCTTCATTCACGGTGAGGGCGGTGGGCGTGATGGTCACGCCGGGCGCCTGCGTGATGGTCACGGCAAAGGTCAGCATGGCCGTATCGGCGGCCGCCGTGTTGGCATCCTCATCGGTGGCTGTGTACGTCAGCGTGACGGCCGCGGCGGCGGTGGTGGGCGTGCCGGTCAGGGTGCGGTCGGTGGCGGTGTAGGTCAGACCGGCGGGAATGGCGGCATTGGGAGTCAGGGCGTAGTTCGGGCCTCCGTCGCCACCGATGGCTTCCGGCAAGGTCAGGGCCGCGATGGCGGTGTCGGTGACGTAGGTCATGTCATCCACCATCTCCGTGACAAAGGTCGGGGCGCTGTCGGTGTCGGTAATCGTGACGGTTACCTCGGCAGCCGTGACGATACTGCCGTAGCCGCTTACCGCATGGGTGAGGGTGGCGGTGTTGTCGGTGTCGTCCGCGTCGAAGGCAACGGCGGCGGTGACGGTGACCGTCTGCGCCGTGTTCCAGCTTGTCGCGGTGAAGGTCAGGGCGCCGGACACGGTGAGCGCGCCGCTGGTGCCGCTGGCGTCGGGCGTCACCGTGACATCACCGGCGGGCGCGGTGGCCAGGAAGGCGGTGTAGGTGGTCGTGGCGCCTTCATCCACGGTCAGGGCGGTCGGGACGATGGTCACTCCGGGCACCGCCGCCGGCACCGTCACCGTCACGGCAAAGGTCAGCGTGGCCGTATCGTCGGCCGCCGTGTTGGCATCCGCATCGGTGGCCGTCCAGGTCAGCGTGACGGCTGCGACGGCGGTGGTGGGTGTGCCGGTCAGGGTACGGTCGGTGTCGGTGTAGGTCAGGCCGTCGGGAATGGCGCCGGTCAGCGCATAGCCCAGGGTGCCGTCGCCGTCGGTGGCGGCCGGCAGGGTCAGCGTCGGAATCGCGGCGTCGGTGGTGTAGGTCATGTCATCCACCGTCTGCGCGCCGAAGGTCGGGGCGCTGTCGGTGTCGGTGATCGTGACGGTCACGGCGGAAACCATGGAGACACTGCCGTAGCCGCCTACCGCATGGGTGAGGGTGGCCGTGTCGGTGTCGGCATCCGTGTCGACGGTAGCGGTGACGGTGACCGTCTGCGCCGTGTTCCAGGTCGTCGTGGTGAAGGTCAGGGCGCCGGACACGGTGAGCGCGCCGCCGGTGCCGCTGGCGTCGGGCGTCACTGTGACATCACCGTCGGGCACGGTGGCCAGGAAGGCGGCGTAGGTGGTCGTGGCGCCCTCATTCACGGTCAGGGCAATCGGGACGATGGTCACCCCGGGCACCGCCGCCGTGATGGTCACGGCGAAGGTCAGCATATCCGTATCGCTGGCCATCACGTTGTCGTCCGAATCGGTGGCCGTGTAGGTCAGCGTCACGGCCGCCGCTTCCGTGGTGGGAACGCCGCTCAACGTGCGCGCGGTGGCATCAAAGGTCAGACCGGCGGGAATGGCGCCGGTCAGGGTGTAGCTCAGGGTGCCGTCGCCGGCAGAGGCGGCGGGCAACGTCAGCGCCGTGATGAGCGCTCTCGCCATGTAGGTCCGGTCGGTCACCATCTGCCCGTCGAAGTCCGGGGCGCTCCGGGTGTCGGGGATCGTGACGGTCACGTCGGAAACCATGGAGACACTGCCGTAGCCGCTCACCATATGGGTGAGGGTGGCCGTGTCGGTGTCGGCATCCGTGTCTTCCGTGGCCGTGACGGTCACCGTCTGCGCCGTGTTCCAGGTCGTCGTGGTGAAGGTCAGGGCGACGGTCGACGCGCCGGACACCGTGAGCCTGCCGGCGGTGCCGCTGGCGTCGGCTGTCACCGTCACATCACCGTCGGGCATGGTGGCCAGGAAGGCGGTGTAGGTGGTCGAGCTACCCTCATTCACGTTCAGGGCAATCGGGACGATGGTCACCCCTGGCTCCGCCGCCGTGATGGTGACGGCGAAGGTCAGCATGGCCGTATCGGCGACCGTCGTGTTGGTGTCCGTATCCGTGACGGTGTAGGTCAGCGTCACGGCCATCGCTTCCGTGGTGGGAACGCCGCTCAGCGTGCGCGCGGTGGCATCAAAGGTCAGGCCGGCGGGAATGGCGGCACCGGGGGTCAGGGCGTAGCTCAGGGTGCCGTCGCCGGCGGTGGCGGCGGGGAGCACCAGCGTCGTGATGAGCGCTCTGGCCATATAGGTCCGGCCGGTCACCATCTGCCCGCCGAAGTCCGGGGCGCTGTCGGGGTCGGGGATCGTGACGGTGACAGGGTCGGCGGTGGTCACACTGCCGTAGCCGCCTACCCCATGGGTGAGGGTGACCGTGTTATCGGTGGCGTCCGCGTCGAAGACGACGGCGGCGGTGACGGTGACCGTCTGTGCCGTGTTCCAACTCGTCGTGCTGAAGGTCAGGGCGCCGGAGACCGTGAGCGCGCCACTGGTGCCACTGGCATCGGGCGTTACCGTCACCTCGCCGGGGGGCACGGTGGTCAGCGCCACGGTGTAGATGGTCGTGCTGCCTTCATTCACGGTGAGGGCGGTGGGCGAAAGGGTCACGCCGGGGGTGTCGTCGTTGTCGGTGATCGCGATGGTCACAGGGTCGGCGGTGACGGAGCCGTAGCCGTTGACCGCGTGGGTGATGGTGGTGGCGGCGTCAACGCTGTCGCTGTCCTCGACGCCAGTGACGGTGACGGTCTGCGCGGTGTTCCAGGTCGCCACGGTGAAGATCAGGGCGCCGGTGACGGTGGCGGCGGCCGTGTCACCGCTGGTTGGTGTGACCGTCACGTCGCCGGCCGGATCAGAGTTCAACACGACGGTGTAGATGCCGGTGGCGCCTTCGGTCACGGTGAGGGCCGTCGCCGAAAGGGTCACGCCGGGGGGGTCGTCGTCGTCGGTGACTGTAACGGCCACAGGGTCGGCGGTGACAGAGCCGTAGCCGTTGACCGCGTGGGTGATGGTGGTGGCGTCGTCAACGTCGTCGCCGTCCTCGACGCCGGTGACGACGACGGTCTGCACGATGTTCCAGTTCGCCGAGGTGAAGACCAGGGCGCCGAAGCCGGCGGCGGTGGCGACGGCGGTGTCACCGCTGGTTGGCGTGACCGTCACGTTGCCGGCCGGATCAGAGTCCAGCACAACGGTGTAGGTGGTCGTGGCGCCTTCATTCACGGTCAGGGCGGTCGGGACGATGGTCACCCCGGGCACCGCCGCCGGCACCGTCACCGTCACGGCAAAGGTCAGCGTGGCCGTATCGTCGGCCGCCGTGTTGGCATCCGCATCGGTGGCCGTCCAGGTCAGCGTGACGGCTGCGACGGCGGTGGTGGGTGTGCCGGTCAGGGTACGGTCGGTGTCGGTGTAGGTCAGGCCGTCGGGAATGGCGCCGGTCAGCGCATAGCCCAGGGTGCCGTCGCCGTCGGTGGCGGCCGGCAGGGTCAGCGTCGGAATCGGGGTGCCGGTGGTGTAGGTCATGTCATCCACCGTCTGCGCGCCGAAGGTCGGGGCGCTGGCGGTGTCGGTGATCGTGACGGTCACGGCGGAAACCATGGAGACACTGCCGTAGCCGCCTACCGCATGGGTGAGGGTGGCCGTGTCGGTGTCGGCATCCGTGTCGACGGCAGCGGTGACGGTCACCGTCTGCGCGGTGTTCCAGCTCGTCGTGGTGAAGGTCAGGGCGCCGGACACGGTGAGCGCGCCGCCGGTGCCGCTGGCGTCGGGCGTGACCGTCACATCACCGGCTGGCTCGGTGGCCAGGAAGGCGGTGTAGACAGCCGTGCCGCCCTCATCCACGGTCAGGGCAATCGGGACGATGGTCACCCCGGGCACCGCCGCCGTGATGGTCACGGCAAAGGTCAGCATATCCGTATCGCTGGCCATCACGTTGTCGTCCGAATCGGTGGCCGTGTAGGTCAGCGTCACGGCCGCCGCTTCCGTGGTGGGAATGCCGCTCAACGTGCGCGCGGTGGCATCAAAGGTCAGACCGTCGGGAATGGCGCCGGTCAGGGTGTAGCTCAGGGTGCCGTCGCCGTCAACGGCGGCGGGCAACGTCAGCACCGTGATGAGCGCTCTCGCCATGTAGGTCCGGTCGGTCACCATCTGCCCGTCGAAGTCCGGGGCGCTCCGGGTGTCGGGGATCGTGACGGTCACGTCGGAAACCATGGAGACACTGCCGTAGCCGCTCACCATATGGGTGAGGGTGGCCGTGTCGGTGTCGGCATCCGTGTCTTCCGTGGCCGTGACAGTCACCGTCTGCGCGGTGTTCCAGGTCGTCGTGGTGAAGGTCAGGGCGCCGGACACGGTGAGCCTGCCGGCGGTGCCGCTGGCGTCGGCTGTCACCGTCACATCACCGTCGGGCAGGGTGGCCAGGAAGGCGGTGTAGGTGGTCGAGCTACCCTCATTCACGTTCAGGGCAATCGGGACGATGGTCACCCCTGGCTCCGCCGCCGTGATGGTGACGGCGAAGGTCAGCATGGCCGTATCGGCGACCGTCGTGTTGGTGTCCGTATCCGTGACGGTGTAGGTCAGCGTCACGGCCGGCGCTTCCGTGGTGGGAACGCCGCTCAGCGTGCGCGCGGTGGCATCAAAGGTCAGACCGTCGGGAATGGCGGCACCGGGGGTCAGGGTGTAGCTCAGGGTGCCGTCGCCGGCGGTGGCGGCGGGGAGCACCAGCGTCGTGATGAGCGCTCTGGCTATGTAGGTCTCGTCGGGCACCATCTGCCCGCCGAAGTCCGGGGCGCTGTCGGGGTCGGGGATCGTGACGGTGACAGGGTCGGCGGTGGTCACACTGCCGTAGCCGCCTACCCCATGGGTGAGGGTGACCGTGTTATCGGTGGCGTCCGCGTCGAAGACGACGGCGGCGGTGACGGTGACCGTCTGTGCCGTGTTCCAACTCGTCGTGCTGAAGGTCAGGGCGCCGGAGACCGTGAGCGCGCCACTGGTGCCACTGGCATCGGGCGTCACCGTCACCTCGCCGGGGGGCACGGTGGTCAGCGCCACGGTGTAGATGGTCGTGGTGCCTTCATTCACGGTGAGGGCGGTGGGCGTGATGGTCACCCCGGGCGCCTGCGTGATGGTCACGGCAAAGGTCAGCATGGCCGTATCGGCGGCCGCCGTGTTGGCATCCGCATCGGTGGCTGTCCAGGTCAGCGTGACGGCCGCGGCGGCGGTGGTGGGCGTGCCGGTCAGGGTGCGGTCGGTGGCGGTGTAGGTCAGGCCGGCCGGGATGGCGGCATTGGGAGTCAGGGCGTAGTTCGGGCCTCCGTCGCCACCGATGGCTTCCGGCAAGGTCAGGGCCGCGATGGCGGTGTCGGTGACGTAGGTCATGTCATCCACCATCTCCGTGACAAAGGTCGGGGCGCTGTCGGTGTCGGTAATCGTGACGGTTACCTCGGCAGCCGTGACGATACTGCCGTAGCCGCTTACCGCATGGGTGAGGGTGGCGGTGTTGTCGGTGGCGTCCGCGTCGACGGCGGCGGTGACGGTGACTGTCTGCGCCGTGTTCCAGCTTGTCGCGGTGAAGGTCAGGGTGCCGGACACGGTGAGCGCGCCGCTGGTGCCGCTGGCGTCGGGCGTCACCGTGACATCACCGGCGGGCGCGGTGGCCAGGAAGGCGGTGTAGGTGGTCATGGTGCCTTCATCCACGGTCAGGGCGGTCGGGACGATGGTCACTCCGGGCACCGCCACCGGCACCGTCACCGTTACGGCAAAGGTCAGCGTGGCCGTATCGTCGGCCGCCGTGTTGGCATCCGCATCGGTGGCCGTCCAGGTCAGCGTGACGGCTGCGACGGCGGTGGTGGGTGTGCCGGTCAGGGTACGGTCGGTGTCGGTGTAGGTCAGGCCGTCGGGAATGGCGCCGGTCAGCGCATAGCCCAGGGTGCCGTCGCCGTCGGTGGCGGCCGGCAGGGTCAGCGTCGGAATCGCGGCGTCGGTGGTGTAGGTCATGTCATCCACCGTCTGCGCGCCGAAGGTCGGGGCGCTGTCGGTGTCGGTGATCGTGACGGTCACGGCGGAAACCATGGAGACACTGCCGTAGCCGCCTACCGCATGGGTGAGGGTGGCCGTGTCGGTGTCGGCATCCGTGTCGACGGTAGCGGTGACGGTGACCGTCTGCGCCGTGTTCCAGGTCGTCGTGGTGAAGGTCAGGGCGCCGGACACGGTGAGCGCGCCGCCGGTGCCGCTGGCGTCGGGCGTCACTGTGACATCACCGTCGGGCACGGTGGCCAGGAAGGCGGCGTAGGTGGTCGTGGCGCCCTCATTCACGGTCAGGGCAATCGGGACGATGGTCACCCCGGGCACCGCCGCCGTGATGGTCACGGCGAAGGTCAGCATATCCGTATCGCTGGCCATCACGTTGTCGTCCGAATCGGTGGCCGTGTAGGTCAGCGTCACGGCCGCCGCTTCCGTGGTGGGAACGCCGCTCAACGTGCGCGCGGTGGCATCAAAGGTCAGACCGGCGGGAATGGCGCCGGTCAGGGTGTAGCTCAGGGTGCCGTCGCCGGCAGAGGCGGCGGGCAACGTCAGCGCCGTGATGAGCGCTCTCGCCATGTAGGTCCGGTCGGTCACCATCTGCCCGTCGAAGTCCGGGGCGCTCCGGGTGTCGGGGATCGTGACGGTCACGTCGGAAACCATGGAGACACTGCCGTAGCCGTTCACCATATGGGTGAGGGTGGCCGTGTCGGTGTCGGCATCCGTGTCTTCCGTGGCCGTGACGGTCACCGTCTGCGCCGTGTTCCAGGTCGTCGTGGTGAAGGTCAGGGCGACGGTCGACGCGCCGGACACCGTGAGCCTGCCGGCGGTGCCGCTGGCGTCGGCTGTTACCGTCACATCACCGTCGGGCATGGTGGCCAGGAAGGCGGTGTAGGTGGTCGAGCTACCCTCATTCACGTTCAGGGCAATCGGGACGATGGTCACCCCTGGCTCCGCCGCCGTGATGGTGACGGCGAAGGTCAGCATGGCCGTATCGGCGACCGTCGTGTTGGTGTCCGTATCCGTGACGGTGTAGGTCAGCGTCACGGCCATCGCTTCCGTGGTGGGAACGCCGCTCAGCGTGCGCGCGGTGGCATCAAAGGTCAGGCCGGCGGGAATGGCGGCACCGGGGGTCAGGGTGTAGCTCAGGGTGCCGTCGCCGGCGGTGGCGGCGGGGAGCACCAGCGTCGTGATGAGCGCTCTGGCTATGTAGGTCTCGTCGGGCACCATCTGCCCGCCGAAGTCCGGGGCGCTGTCGGGGTCGGGGATCGTGACGGTGACAGGGTCGGCGGTGGTCACACTGCCGTAGCCGCCTACCCCATGGGTGAGGGTGACCGTGTTATCGGTGGCGTCCGCGTCGAAGACGACGGCGGCGGTGACGGTGACCGTCTGTGCCGTGTTCCAACTCGTCGTGCTGAAGGTCAGGGCGCCGGAGACCGTGAGCGCGCCACTGGTGCCACTGGCATCGGGCGTCACCGTCACCTCGCCGGGGGGCACGGTGGTCAGCGCCACGGTGTAGATGGTCGTGGTGCCTTCATTCACGGTGAGGGCGGTGGGCGTGATGGTCACCCCGGGCGCCTGCGTGATGGTCACGGCAAAGGTCAGCATGGCCGTATCGGCGGCCGCCGTGTTGGCATCCGCATCGGTGGCTGTCCAGGTCAGCGTGACGGCCGCGGCGGCGGTGGTGGGCGTGCCGGTCAGGGTGCGGTCGGTGGCGGTGTAGGTCAGGCCGGCCGGGATGGCGGCATTGGGAGTCAGGGCGTAGTTCGGGCCTCCGTCGCCACCGATGGCTTCCGGCAAGGTCAGGGCCGCGATGGCGGTGTCGGTGACGTAGGTCATGTCATCCACCATCTCCGTGACAAAGGTCGGGGCGCTGTCGGTGTCGGTAATCGTGACGGTTACCTCGGCAGCCGTGACGATACTGCCGTAGCCGCTTACCGCATGGGTGAGGGTGGCGGTGTTGTCGGTGGCGTCCGCGTCGACGGCGGCGGTGACGGTGACTGTCTGCGCCGTGTTCCAGCTTGTCGCGGTGAAGGTCAGGGTGCCGGACACGGTGAGCGCGCCGCTGGTGCCGCTGGCGTCGGGCGTCACCGTGACATCACCGGCGGGCGCGGTGGCCAGGAAGGCGGTGTAGGTGGTCATGGTGCCTTCATCCACGGTCAGGGCGGTCGGGACGATGGTCACTCCGGGCACCGCCACCGGCACCGTCACCGTTACGGCAAAGGTCAGCGTGGCCGTATCGTCGGCCGCCGTGTTGGCATCCGCATCGGTGGCCGTCCAGGTCAGCGTGACGGCTGCGACGGCGGTGGTGGGTGTGCCGGTCAGGGTACGGTCGGTGTCGGTGTAGGTCAGGCCGTCGGGAATGTCGCCGGTCAGCGCATAGCCCAGGGTGCCGTCGCCGCTGGTGGCGGCCGGCAGGGTCAGCGTCGGAATCGGGGCGTCGGTGGTGTAGGTCATGTCATCCACCGTCTGCGCGCCGAAGGTCGGGGCGCTGTCGGTGTCGGTGATCGTGGCGGTCACGTCAGGAACCGTGGAGACACTGCCGTAGCCGCCTACCGTATGGGTGAGGGTGGCCGTGTCGGTGTCGGCATCCGTGTCGACGGCGGCGGTGACGGTCACCGTCTGCGTCGTGTTCCAGCTCGCCGTGGTGAAGGTCAGGGCGCCGGACACGGTGAGCGCGCCGCCGGTGCCGCTGGCGTCGGGCGTGACCGTCACATCACCGGCGGGCACGGTGGCCAGGAAGGCGGTGTAGACAGCCGTGCCGCCCTCATCCACGGTCAGGGCAATCGGGACGATGGTCACCCCGGGCACCGCCGCCGTGATGGTCACGGCGAAGGTCAGCATATCCGTATCGCTGGCCATCACGTTGTCGTCCGAATCGGTGGCCGTGTAGGTCAGCGTCACGGCCGCCGCTTCCGTGGTGGGAATGCCGCTCAACGTGCGCGCGGTGGCATCAAAGGTCAGACCGTCGGGAATGTCGGCACCGGGAGTCAGGGTGTAGCTCAGGGTGCCGTCGCCGGCAGAGGCGGCGGGCAACGTCAGCGCCGTGATGAGCGCTCTCGCCATGTAGGTCCGGTCGGTCACCATCTGCCCGTCGAAGTCCGGGGCGCTCCGGGTGTCGGGGATCGTGACGGTTACAGCGGGAACCATGGTGACACTGCCGTAGCCGTTCACCGCATGGGTGAGGGTGGCCGTGTCGGTGTCGGCATCCGTGTCTTCCGTGGCCGTGACAGTCACCGTCTGCGCGGTGTTCCAGGTCGTCGTGGTGAAGGTCAGGGCGCCGGACACGGTAAGCCTGCCGTCGGTGCCGCTGGCGTCGGCTGTCACCGTCACATCACCGTCGGGCAGGGTGGCCAGGAAGGCGGTGTAGGTGGTCGAGCTACCCTCATTCACGTTCAGGGCAATCGGGACGATGGTCACCCCTGGCTCCGCCGCCGTGATGGTGACGGCGAAGGTCAGCATGGCCGTATCGGCGGCCGTCATGTTGGTGTCCGTATCCGTGACGGTGTAGGTCAGCGTCACGGCCGACGCTTCCGTGGTGGGAACGCCGCTCAGCGTGCGCGCGGTGGCATCAAAGGTCAGGCCGGCGGGAATGGCGCCCGTCAGGGCGTAGCTCAGGGTGCCGTCGCCGGCGGTGGCGGCGGGGAGCACCAGCGTCGTGATGAGCGCTCTGGCCATGTAGGTCCGGCCGGTCACCATCTGCCCGCCGAAGTCCGGGGCGCTGTCGGGGTCGGGGATTGTGACGGTGACAGGGTCGGCGGTCACACTGCCGTAGCCGTCTACCGCATGGGTGAGGGTGGCCGTGTTATCGGTGGCGTCCGCGTCGAAGACGACGGCGGCGGTGACGGTGACCGTCTGTGCCGTGTTCCAACTCGTCGTGCTGAAGGTCAGGGCGCCGGAGACCGTGAGCGCGCCGCTGGTGCCACTGGCGTCGGGCGTTACCGTCACCTCGCCGGGGGGCACGGTGGTCAGCGCCACGGTGTAGATGGTCGTGCTGCCTTCATTCACGGTGAGGGCGGTGGGCGTGATGGTCACCCCGGGCGCCTGCGTGATGGTCACGGCAAAGGTCAGCATGGCCGTATCGGCGGCCGCCGTGTTGGCATCTTCATCGGTGGCCGTCCAGGTCAGCGTGACGGCCGCGGCGGCGGTGGTGGGCGTGCCGGTCAGGGTGCGGTCGGTGGCGGTGTAGGTCAGGCCGGCGGGAATGGCGGCATTGGGAGTCAGGGCGTAGTTCGGGCCTCCGTCGCCACCGATGGCTTCCGGCAAGGTCAGGGCCGCGATGGCGGTGTCGGTGACGTAGGTCATGTCATCCACCATCTCCGTGCCAAAGGTCGGGGCGCTGTCGGTGTCGGTAATCGTGACGGTTACGGCGGGAACCGTGGAGACACTGCCGTAGCCGCCTACCGCATGGGTGAGGGTGGCCGTGTTGTCGGTGTCGTCCGCGTCGACGGCGGCGGTGACGGTGACCGTCTGCGCCGTGTTCCAGCTTGTCGCGGTGAAGGTCAGGGCGCCGGACACGGTGAGCGCGCCGCTGGTGCCGCTGGCGTCGGGCGTCACCGTGACATCACCGGCGGGCGCGGTGGCCAGGAAGGCGGTGTAGGTGGTCATGGTGCCTTCATCCACGGTCAGGGCGGTCGGGACGATGGTCACTCCGGGCACCGCCACCGGCACCGTCACCGTTACGGCAAAGGTCAGCGTGGCCGTATCGTCGGCCGCCGTGTTGGCATCCGCATCGGTGGCCGTCCAGGTCAGCGTGACGGCTGCGACGGCGGTGGTGGGTGTGCCGGTCAGGGTACGGTCGGTGTCGGTGTAGGTCAGGCCGTCGGGAATGGCGCCGGTCAGCGCATAGCCCAGGGTGCCGTCGCCGTCGGTGGCGGCCGGCAGGGTCAGCGTCGGAATCGCGGCGTCGGTGGTGTAGGTCATGTCATCCACCGTCTGCGCGCCGAAGGTCGGGGCGCTGTCGGTGTCGGTGATCGTGACGGTCACGGCGGAAACCATGGAGACACTGCCGTAGCCGCCTACCGCATGGGTGAGGGTGGCCGTGTCGGTGTCGGCATCCGTGTCGACGGCAGCGGTGACGGTGACCGTCTGCGCGGTGTTCCAGGTCGTCGTGGTGAAGGTCAGGGCGCCGGACACGGTGAGCGCGCCGCCGGTGCCGCTGGCGTCGGGCGTCACTGTGACATCACCGTCGGGCACGGTGGCCAGGAAGGCGGCGTAGGTGGTCGTGGCGCCCTCATTCACGGTCAGGGCAATCGGGACGATGGTCACCCCGGGCACCGCCGCCGTGATGGTCACGGCGAAGGTCAGCATATCCGTATCGCTGGCCATCACGTTGTCGTCCGAATCGGTGGCCGTGTAGGTCAGCGTCACGGCCGCCGCTTCCGTGGTGGGAACGCCGCTCAACGTGCGCGCGGTGGCATCAAAGGTCAGACCGGCGGGAATGTCGGCACCGGGAGTCAGGGTGTAGCTCAGGGTGCCGTCGCCGTCAACGGCGGCGGGCAACGTCAGCGCCGTGATGAGCGCTCTCGCCATGTAGGTCCGGTCGGTCACCATCTGCCCGTCGAAGTCCGGGGCGCTCCGGGTGTCGGGGATCGTGACGGTCACGTCGGAAACCATGGAGACACTGCCGTAGCCGCTCACCATATGGGTGAGGGTGGCCGTGTCGGTGTCGGCATCCGTGTCTTCCGTGGCCGTGACGGTCACCGTCTGCGCCGTGTTCCAGGTCGTCGTGGTGAAGGTCAGGGCGACGGTCGACGCGCCGGACACCGTGAGCCTGCCGGCGGTGCCGCTGGCGTCGGCTGTCACCGTCACATCACCGTCGGGCAGGGTGGCCAGGAAGGCGGTGTAGGTGGTCGAGCTACCCTCATTCACGTTCAGGGCAATCGGGACGATGGTCACCCCTGGCTCCGCCGCCGTGATGGTGACGGCGAAGGTCAGCATGGCCGTATCGGCGGCCGTCATGTTGGTGTCCGTATCCGTGACGGTGTAGGTCAGCGTCACGGCCGACGCTTCCGTGGTGGGAACGCCGCTCAGCGTGCGCGCGGTGGCATCAAAGGTCAGGCCGGCGGGAATGGCGCCCGTCAGGGCGTAGCTCAGGGTGCCGTCGCCGGCGGTGGCGGCGGGGAGCACCAGCGTCGTGATGAGCGCTCTGGCCATGTAGGTCCGGCCGGTCACCATCTGCCCGCCGAAGTCCGGGGCGCTGTCGGGGTCGGGGATTGTGACGGTGACAGGGTCGGCGGTCACACTGCCGTAGCCGTCTACCGCATGGGTGAGGGTGGCCGTGTTATCGGTGGCGTCCGCGTCGAAGACGACGGCGGCGGTGACGGTGACCGTCTGTGCCGTGTTCCAACTCGTCGTGCTGAAGGTCAGGGCGCCGGAGACCGTGAGCGCGCCGCTGGTGCCACTGGCGTCGGGCGTTACCGTCACCTCGCCGGGGGGCACGGTGGTCAGCGCCACGGTGTAGATGGTCGTGCTGCCTTCATTCACGGTGAGGGCGGTGGGCGTGATGGTCACCCCGGGCGCCTGCGTGATGGTCACGGCAAAGGTCAGCATGGCCGTATCGGCGGCCGCCGTGTTGGCATCTTCATCGGTGGCCGTCCAGGTCAGCGTGACGGCCGCGGCGGCGGTGGTGGGCGTGCCGGTCAGGGTGCGGTCGGTGGCGGTGTAGGTCAGGCCGGCGGGAATGGCGGCATTGGGAGTCAGGGCGTAGTTCGGGCCTCCGTCGCCACCGATGGCTTCCGGCAAGGTCAGGGTCGCGATGGCGGTGTCGGCGACGTAGGTCATGTCATCCACCATCTCCGTGCCAAAGGTCGGGGCGCTGTCGGTGTCGGTAATCGTGACGGTCACCTCGGCAGCCGTGGAGACACTGCCGTAGCCGCCTACCGCATGGGTGAGGGTGGCCGTGTTGTCGGTGGCGTCCGCGTCGACGGCGGCGGTGACGGTGACTGTCTGCGCCGTGTTCCAGCTTGTCGCGGTGAAGGTCAGGGCGCCGGACACGGTGAGCGCGCCGCTGGTGCCGCTGGCGTCGGGCGTCACCGTGACATCACCGGCGGGCGCGGTGGCCAGGAAGGCGGTGTAGGTGGTCATGGTGCCTTCATCCACGGTCAGGGCGGTCGGGACGATGGTCACTCCGGGCACCGCCTCCGTGATGGTCACGGCGAAGGTCAGCATGGCCGTATCGGCGGCCGCCGTGTTGGCATCCGCATCGGTGGCCGTGTAAGTCAGCGTGACGGCTACGACGGCGGTGGTGGGTATGCCGGCCAGGGTACGGTCGGTGTCGGTGTAGGTCAGGCCGGCGGGAATGTCGCCGGTCAGCGCATAGCCCAGAGGGACGTCGCCGGCGGTGGCGGCCGGCAGGGTCAGCGTCGGAATCGGGGTGCCGGTGGTGTAGGTCATGTCATCCACCGTCTGCGCGCCGAAGGTCGGGGCGCTGTCGGTGTCGGTGATCGTGGCGGTCACGTCGGGAACCGTGGAGACACTGCCGTAGCCGCCTGCCATATGGGTGAGGGTGGCCGTGTTGTCGGTGTCATCCGCGTCGACGGTAGCGGTAACGATCACCATCTGCGCCACGTTCCAGTTCATTGTGGTGAAGGTCAGGGCGCCGGAAACGGTGAGCGCGCCGCTGGTGCCGCCGGCGTCGGGCGTGACCGTCACATCACCGTCGGGCGCGGTGGCCAGGAAGGCGGCATAGGTGGTCGTGGCGCCTTCATTCACGGTCAGGGCGATCGGGACGATGGTCACCCCAGGCACCGCCGCCGTGATGGTGACGGGGAAGGTCAGCATATCCGTATCGCTGGCCAGCTCGTTGTCGTCCGAATCGGTGGCCGTCCAGGTCAGCGTCACGGCCGCCGCTTCCGTGGTGGGGATGCCGCTCAGCGTGCGCATCATGGCATCAAGGGTCAGGCCGGCGGGGATGTCGCCCGTCAGGGCGTAGCCCAGGATACCGTCGCCGGCGGTGGCGGCCGGAAGCGTCAGCACCGGGATGAGCGCCCGGGCCGGGTAGCTCCGGTCGGACACCGTCTGCCCGCCGAAGGTCGGGGCGCTGTCGGTGTCCGTGATCGTGACGGTGACCGGGTCGGGCGTGGCGACACTGCCGTAGCCGTCCGTCGTATGGGTGAGGGTGGCCGTGTTGTCGGTGTCATCCGCATCGACGGTAGCGGTGACGGTCACCATCTGCGCCGTGTTCCAGCTCGTCGTGGTGAAGGTCAGGCTGAAGGTCGGAGAGCCGGAGAACGTGAGCGCGTCACTGGTGCCGCTGGCGTCGGACGTGACCGTCACATCACCGGTGGGCGCGGTGGCCAGGAAGACGGTGTAGGTGGCCGTGGCGCCTTCATCCACGGTCAGGGCGGTCGGGACGATGGTCACCCCGGGCGCCGCCGCCACCACCGTCACCGCAAAGGTCAGCATATCCGTATCGCCGGCCATCGTGTTGGTGTCTGAATCGGTGACCGTGTAGGTCAGCGTCACGGCCGCCGCTTCCGTGGTGGGAACGCCGCTCAGCGTGCGCGCGTTGGCATCAAAGGCCAGACCATCGGGGATGGAACCGGTCAGGGCGTAGCTCAGGGTGCCGTCGCCGGCGGTGGCGGCCGGGAGTGTCAGCATCGGGATGAGCGCTCTCGCCGTGTAGGTCCGGTCATCCACCGTCTGCCCGCCGAAGTCCGGGGCGCTGCTGGTGTCGGGGATCGTGACGGTCACATCGGCAACCGTGGAGACACCGTCGTAGCCACTCACCGTATGGATGAGGGTGGCGGTGTCGTCGGTGGCATCCGGGTCTTCCGTGGCCGTCACGGTCACCGTCTGCACCGTGTTCCAGTTCGCCGTGGTGAAGGTCAGGGCGAAGGTTAACGCACCGGACAACGTGAGCGCGCCGTTGGTGCCGCTGGCGTCGGACGTGACCGTCACATCACCGTCGGGCGCGGTGGCCAGGAAGGCGGTATAGATGTTCATGCCGCCCTCATTCACGGTCAGGGCGGTCGGGACGATGGTCACACCGGGCACCGCATCCGTGATGGTGACGGCAAAGGTCAGCATGGCCGCATCGGTGTCCGCCATGTCGGTATCCGAATCGGTGGCCGTCCAAGTCAGCGTCACGGCCGCGGCCACCGTGGTGGGGACGCCACTCAACGTGCGCGCGTTGGTATCAAAGGTCAGGCCGTCGGGGATGCCGCCGGTCAGGGCGTAGCTCAGGGCGCCGTCGCCGGCGGTGGCGGTGGGAAGCGTCAGCACCGGGATGAGCGCTCTCGCCATGTAGGCCCGGTCGGTCACCATCTGCCCGCCGAAGTCCGGGGCGCTCATGCGGTCGGTGATCGTGACGGGCACCGGGTCGGCGGTGGTCACGCCGCCGTAGCCACTCACCATATGGGCGAGGGTGGCGGTGTCGTCGGTGGTGTCCGCGTCGACGGCGGCGGTGACGGTTGCCGTCTGCGCCGTGTTCCAGGTCGTCTCGCTGAAGGTCAGGGCGCCGGACACCGTGAGCGCGCCGCTGGCGCCGCTGGCGTCGGGCGTGACCGTCACCGCGCCGGGGGGCACGGTGGTCAGCGCCACGGTGTAGATGGTCGTGCCGCCTTCATCCACAGTGAGAGCGGTCGGGGTGAGGGTGACGCCGGGCGCCGGTGTGATCGTCACGGCAAAGGTCAGCGTGTCCGTATCGTCAGCCGCCGTGTTGGTGTCCGCATCGGTGGCCGTCCAGGTCAGCGTGACGGCCGCGGCGGCGGTGGTGGGCGTGCCGGTCAGGGTGCGGTCGGTGTCCGTGTAGGTCAGGCCGGCGGGAATGTCGCCGGTCAGGGCGTAGCTCAGGGTGACGTCGCCTCTGGTGGCTTCCGGCAACGTCAGCGTCGGAATCGGGGCGTCGGCGACATAGGTCATGTCATCCACCGTCTGCGCGCCGAAGGTCGGGACGCTGGCGGTGTCGGTGATCGTGACGGTCACGTCGGGAACCGTGGAGACACTGCCGTAGCCGCCTGCCATATGGGTGAGGGTGGCCGTGTTGTCGGTGTCATCCGCGTCGACGGTAGCGGTAACGATCACCATCTGCGCCACGTTCCAGTTCATTGTGGTGAAGGTCAGGGCGCCGGAAACGGTGAGCGCGCCGCTGGTGCCGCCGGCGTCGGGCGTGACCGTGACATCACCGTCGGGCGCGGTGGCCAGGAAGGCGGCGTAGGTGGTCGTGGCGCCTTCATTCACGGTCAGGGCGATCGGGACGATGGTCACCCCGGGCACCGCCGCCGTGATGGTGACGGGGAAGGTCAGCATATCCGTATCGCTGGCCAGCTCGTTGTCGTCCGAATCGGTGGCCGTCCAGGTCAGCGTTACAGCCGCCGCTTCCGTGGTGGGGATGCCGCTCAGCGTGCGCATCATGGCATCAAGGGTCAGGCCGGCGGGGATGTCGCCCGTCAGGGCGTAGCCCAGGATGCCGTCGCCGGCGGTGGCGGCCGGAAGCGTCAGCACCGGGATGAGCGCCCGGGCCGGGTAACTCCGGTCGGACACCGTCTGCCCGCCGAAGGTCGGGGCGCTGTCGGTGTCCGTGATCGTGACGGTGACCGGGTCGGGCGTGGCGACACTGCCGTAGCCGATCACCGTATGGGTGAGGGTGGCCGTGTTGTCGGTGTCATCCGCATCGACGGTAGCGGTGACGGTCACCATCTGCGCCGTGTTCCAGTTCACCGTGGTGAAGGTCAGGATGAAGGTTTGAGCACCGGACAACGTGAGCGCGTTACCGGTGCCGCTGGCGTCGGACGTGACCGTCACATCACCGGTGGGCGCGGTGGCCAGGAAGACGGTGTAGGTGGTCGTGGCGCCTTCATCCACGGTCAGGGCGGTCGGGACGATGGTCACCCCGGGCGCCGCCGCCACCACCGTCACCGCAAAGGTCAGCATATCCGTATCGCCGGCCATCGTGTTGGTGTCCGAATCGGCGACCGTCCAGGTCAGCGTCACGGCCGCCGCTTCCGTGGTGGGAACGCCGCTCAGCGTGCGCGCGTTGGCATCAAAGGCCAGACCGTCGGGGATGTCGCCGGCCAGGGCGTAGCTCAGGGTGCCGTCGCCGGCGGTGGCGGCCGGGAGTGTCAGCATCGGGATGAGCGCTCTCGCCGTGTAGGTCCGGTCATCCACCGTCTGCCCGCCGAAGTCCGGGGCGCTGCTGGTGTCGGGGATCGTGACGGTCACATCGGCAACCGTGGAGACACCGTCGTAGCCACTCACCGTATGGATGAGGGTGGCGGTGTCGTCGGTGGCATCCGGGTCTTCCGTGGCCGTCACGGTCACCGTCTGCACCGTGTTCCAGTTCGCCGTGGTGAAGGTCAGGGCGAAGGTTAACGCACCGGACAACGTGAGCGCGCCGCTGGTGCCGCTGGCGTCGGACGTGACCGTCACATCACCGTCGGGCGCGGTGGCCAGGAAGGCGGTATAGATGTTCATGCCGCCTTCAAGCACGGTCAGGGCGGTCGGGACGATGGTCACACCGGGCACCGCATCCGTGATGGTGACGGCAAAGGTCAGCATGGCCGCATCGGTGTCCGCCATGTCGGTATCCGAATCGGTGGCCGTCCAGGTCAGCGTCACGGCCGCGGCCACCGTGGTGGGGACGCCACTCAACGTGCGCGCGTTGGTATCAAAGGTCAGGCCGTCGGGGATGCCGCCGGTCAGGGCGTAGCTCAGGGCGCCGTCGCCGGCGGTGGCGGTGGGGAGCGTCAGCACCGGGATGAGCGCTCTCGCCATGTAGGCCCGGTCGGTCACCATCTGCCCGCCGAAGTCCGGGGCGCTCATGCGGTCGGTGATCGTGACGGGCACCGGGTCGGCGGTGGTCACGCCGCCGTAGCCACTCACCGTATGGGCGAGGGTGGCGGTGTCGTCGGTGGCATCCGCGTCGACGGCGGCGGTGACGGTGACCGTCTGCGCCGCGTTCCAGGTCATTGTGGTGAAGGTCAGGGCGCCGGACACCGTGAGCGCGTTGCCCGTACCGCTGGCGTCGGGCGTGACCGTCACCGCACCGGGGGGCACGGTGGTCAGCGCGACGGTGTAGGTGGTCGTGCCGCCTTCATCCACAGTGAGAGCGGTCGGGGTGAGGGTGACGCCGGGCGCCGGTGTGATCGTCACGGCAAAGGTCAGCGTGTCCGTATCGTCAGCCGCCGTGTTGGTGTCCGCATCGGTGGCCGTCCAGGTCAGCGTGACGGCCGCGGCGGCGGTGGTGGGCGTGCCGGTCAGGGTGCGGTCGGTGTCCGTGTAGGTCAGGCCGGCGGGAATGTCGCCGGTCAGGGCGTAGCTCAAGGGGGCGTCGCCGCTGGTGGCGGCCGGTAACGTCAGCGTCGGAATCGGGGTGCCGGCGACGTAGGTCATGTCATCCACCATCTGCTCGCCGAAGGTCGGGGCGCTGTCGGTGTCCGTGATCGTGACGGTGACATCGGCAGCCATGGCGACACCTCCGTAGCCGCCTACCATATGGGTGAGGGTGGCCGTGTTGTCGGTGTCATCCGTGTCGACGGTCGCGGTGACGGTCACCGTCTGCTCCGTGTTCCAGCTTGCCGTGGTGAAGGTCAGGGCGCCGGACACGGTGAGTGCGCCGCTGGTGCCGCCGGCGTCGGGCGTCACCGTGACATCACCGTCGGGCGCGGTGGCCAGGAAGGCGGTGTAGGTGGTCATGCTGCCCTCATTCACGGTCAGGGCGGTCGGGACGATGGTCACCCCAGGCTCCGCCGCCGTGATGGTGACGGAGAAGGTCAGCATATCCGTATCGCCGGCCATCACGTTGTCATCCGAATCGGTGGCCGTCCAGGTCAGCCTCACCGCCGCCGCTTCCGTGGTGGGAATGCCGCTCAGCGTGCGCATCATGGCATCAAGGGTCAGGCCGGCGGGGATGTCGCCCGTCAGGGCGTAGCCCAGGATGCCGTCGCCGGCGGTGGCGGCCGGAAGCGTCAGCACCGGGATGAGCGCCCGGGCCGGGTAGCTCCGGTCGGACACCGTCTGCCCGCCGAAGGTCGGGGCGCTGTCGGTGTCCGTGATCGTGACAGTGACCGGGTCGGGCGTGGCGACACTGCCGTAGCCGATCACCGTATGGGTGAGGGTGGCCGTGTTGTCGGTGTCATCCGCGTCGACGGCAGCGGTGACGGTCACCATCTGCGCCGTGTTCCAGCTCGTCGTGGTGAAGGTCAGGCTGAAGGTCGGAGAGCCGGAGAACGTGAGCGCGTCACTGGTGCCGCTGGCGTCGGACGTGACCGTCACATCACCGGTGGGCGCGGTGGCCAGGAAGACGGTGTAGGTGGCCGTGGCGCCTTCATCCACGGTCAGGGCGGTCGGGACGATGGTCACCCCGGGCGCCGCCATCGTCACCGTTACCGCAAAGGTCAGCGTGTCCGTATCGTCGACCGTCACGTTGCTGTCCGCATCCATGACCGTGTAGGTCAGCGTCACGGCCGCCGCTTCCGTGGTGGGGACGCCGCTCAGCCTGCGCGTGTTGGCATCAAAGGCCAGGCCGTCGGGGATGGAGCCGGTCAGGGCGTAGCTCAGGGGGCTGTCGCCGGAGGTGGCGGCGGGCAGCGTCAGCACCGGGATGAGCGCTCTCGCCGTGTAGGTCTCGTCGGCCACCATCTGCGCGCCGAAGTCCGGGGCGCTGTCGTTGTCGGTGATCGTGACGGTTACAGAGTCGGCGATGGTCACACCGTCGTAGCCGTCCACCGCATGGGTGAGGGTGGCCGTGTTATCGGTGGCGTCCGCGTCGAAGGCGACGGGGGCGGTGACGGTCACCGTCTGTGCCACGTTCCAGGTCGTCTCGCTGAAGGTCAGGGCGCCGGAGACCGTGAGCGCGCCGCTGGTGCCACTGGCGTCGGGCATGACCGTCACCGCGCCGGGGGGCACGGTGGTCAGCTCCACGGTGTAGGTGGTCGTGTTGCCTTCATCCACGGTGAGGGCGGTCGGGATGATGGTGACCGCGGGCGCCGGCGTGATGGTCACGGCAAAGGCCCGCATGGCCGTATCGGCGTCCGCCGTGTTGGCATCCGCATCGGAGGCCGTCCAGGTCAGCGTGACGGCCGGGGCGGCGGTGGTGGGCGTGCCGGTCAGGGTGCGGCCGGTGTCGGTGTAGGTCAGGCCGGCGGGGACGTTGCCGGTCAGCGCATAGCTCAGGTCACCGTCGCCGCCGATGGCTTCCGGCAACGTCAGCGTCGGAATCGCGGCGTCGGCGACGTAGGTCATGCCATCCACTATCTGCGCGCCGAAGTCCGGGGCGCTGTCGGTGTCGGGGATCGTGACGGTCACACCGGCACCCGCGGCGACATTGCCGTAGCCGCTCACCATATGGGCGAGGGTGACCGTGTTGTCGGCGTCGTTTGCGTCGACGGAGGCGGTGACGGTTGCCGTCTGCGCCATGTTCCAGGTTGCCGTGGTAAAGGTCAGGGCGCCGGAAACGGTGAGCGCGCCGCTGGTGCCGCTGGCATCGGGCGTCACCGTCACCTCGCCGGTGGGCGCGGTGGCCAGGAAGGCGGTATAGGTGCTCATGCCACCCTCATTCACGGTCAGGGCGGTCGGGACGATGGTCACACCGGGCACCGCATCCGTGATGGTCACGGCGAAGGTCAGCATGGCCGCATCGGTGTCCGCCATGTCGGTATCCGAATCGGTGGCCGTCCAGGTCAGCGTCACGGCCGCGGCCACCGTGGTGGGGACGCCACTCAACGTGCGCGCGTTGGTATCAAAGGTCAGACCGTCGGGGATGCCGCCGGTCAGGGCGTAGCTCAGGGCGCCGTCGCCGGCGGTGGCGGCGGGGAGCGTCAGCACCGGGATGAGCGCTCTCGCCATGTAGGCCCGGTCGGTCACCATCTGCCCGCCGAAGTCCGGGGCGCTCATGCGGTCGGTGATCGTGACGGGCACCGGGTCGGCGGTGGTCACGCCGCCGTAGCCACTCACCATATGGGCGAGGGTGGCGGTGTCGTCGGTGGTGTCCGCGTCGACGGCGGCGGTGACGGTTGCCGTCTGCGCCGTGTTCCAGGTCGTCTCGCTGAAGGTCAGGGCGCCGGACACCGTGAGCGCGCCGCTGGCGTCGGGCGTGACCGTCACCGCGCCGGGGGGCACGGTGGTCAGCGCCACGGTGTAGATGGTCGTGCCGCCTTCATCCACAGTGAGAGCGGTCGGGACGAGGGTGACGCCGGGCGCCGGTGTGATCGTCACGGCAAAGGTCAGCGTGTCCGTATCGTCGGCCGCCGTGTTGGTGTCCGCATCGGTGACCGTCCAGGTCAGCGTGACGGCCGCGGCGGCGGTGGTGGGCGTGCCGGTCAGGGTGCGGTCGGTGGCCGTGTAGGTCAGGCCGGCTGGCGTGTCGCCGGTCAGGGCATAGCTCAGGGTGACGTCGCCTCTGGTGGCTTCCGGCAACGTCAGCGTCGGAATCGGGGCGTCGGCGACATAGGTCATGTCATCCACCATCTGCTCGCCGAAGGTCGGGGCGCTGGCGGTGTCGGTGATCGCGACGGTCACCTCGGCAACCGTGGCGACACCGCCGTAGCCGCCTGCCATATGGGTGAGGGTGGCCGTGTTGTCGGTGTCATCCGTGTCGACGGTAGCGGTAACGATCACCATCTGCGCCACGTTCCAGTTCATTGTGGTGAAGGTCAGGGCGCCGGAAACGGTGAGCGCGCCGCTGGTGCCGCTGGCGTCGGGCGTCACCGTGACATCACCGGCGGGCGCGGTGGCCAGGAAGGCGGTGTAGGTGGTCGTGGCGCCTTCATTCACGGTCAGGGCGGTCGGGACGATGGTCACCCCGGGCTCCGCCTCCGTGATGGTGACGGGGAAGGTCAGCATATCCGTATCGCCGGCCATCACGTTGTCATCCGAATCGGTGGCCGTCCAGGTCAGCGTTACAGCCGCCGCTTCCGTGGTGGGGATGCCGCTCAGCGTGCGCATCATGGCATCAAGGGTCAGGCCGGCGGGGATGTCACCCGTCAGGGCGTAGCTCAGGATGCCGTCGCCGGCGGTGGCGGCCGGAAGCGTCAGCACCGGGATGAGCGCCCGGGCCGGGTAACTCCGGTCGGACACCGTCTGCCCGCCGAAGGTCGGGGCGCTGTCGGTGTCCGTGATCGTGACGGTGACAGGGTCGGGCGTGGCGACATTGCCGTAGCCGCTCACAGTATGGGTGAGGGTGGCCGTGTTGTCGGTGTCATCCGCGTCGACGGCAGCGGTGACGGTCACCATCTGCGCCGTGTTCCAGCTCGTCGAGGTGAAGGTCAGGCTGAAGGTCGGAGAGCCGGCAAACGTGAGCGCGTTACCGGTGCCGCTGGCGTCGGACGTGACCGTCACATCACCGGTGGGCGCGGTGGCCAGGAAGACGGTGTAGGTGGTCGTGGCGCCTTCATCCACGGTCAGGGCGGTCGGGACGATGGTCACCCCGGGCGCCGCCGCCACCACCGTCACCGCAAAGGTCAGCATATCCGTATCGCCGGCCATCGTGTTGGTGTCCGAATCGGCGACCGTCCAGGTCAGCGTCACGGCCGCCGCTTCCGTGGTGGGAACGCCGCTCAGCGTGCGCGCATTGGCATCAAAGGCCAGACCGTCGGGGATGTCGCCGGCCAGGGCGTAGCTCAGGGTGCCGTCGCCGGCGGTGGCGGCCGGGAGTGTCAGCATCGGGATGAGCGCTCTCGCCATGTAGGTCCGGTCATCCACCGTCTGCCCGCCAAAGTCCGGGGCGCTGCTGGTGTCGGGGATCGTGACGACCACCTCGGGAACCATGGAGACACTGCCGTAGCCGCTCACCGTATGGGTGAGGGTGGCCGTGTCGGTGGTGGCATCCGGGTCTTCCGTGGCCGTCACGGTCACCGTCTGCGCCGTGTTCCAGGTTGTCGTGCTGAAGGTCAGGACAAAGGTCGAAGTACCGGACAACGTGAGCGCGCCGCTGGTGCCGCTGGCGTCGGACGTGACCGTCACATCACCGTCGGGCGCGGTGGCCAGGAAGGCGGTATAGATGTTCATGCCGCCTTCAAGCACGGTCAGGGCGGTCGGGACGATGGTCACACCGGGCACCGCATCCGTGATGGTGACGGCAAAGGTCAGCATGGCCGCATCGGTGTCCGCCATGTCGGTATCCGAATCGGTGGCCGTCCAGGTCAGCGTCACGGCCGCGGCCACCGTGGTGGGGACGCCACTCAACGTGCGCGCGTTGGTATCAAAGGTCAGGCCGTCGGGGATGTCGCCGGTCAGGGCGTAGCTCAGGGCGCCGTCGCCGGCGGTGGCGGTGGGCAATGTCAGCACCGGGATGAGCGCTCTCGCCATGTAGGCCCGGTCGGTCACCACCTGCCCGCCGAAGTCCGGGGCGCTCATGCGGTCGGTGATCGTGACGGGCACCGGGTCGGCGGTGGTCACGCCGCCGTAGCCACTCACCATATGGGCGAGGGTGGCGGTGTCGTCGGTGGTGTCCGCGTCGACGGCGGCGGTGACGGTTGCCGTCTGCGCCGTGTTCCAGGTCGTCTCGCTGAAGGTCAGGGCGCCGGACACCGTGAGCGCGCCGCCGGTGCCGCTGGCGTCGGGCGTGACCGTCACCGCGCCGGGGGGCACGGTGGTCAGCGCGACGGTGTAGATGGTCGTGCCGCCTTCATCCACAGTGAGGGCGGTCGGGACGAGGGTGACGCCGGGCGCCGGTGTGATCGTCACGGCAAAGGTCAGCGTGTCCGTATCGTCGGCCGCCGTGTTGGTGTCCGCATCGGTGGCCGTCCAGGTCAGCGTGACGGCCGCGGCGGCGGTGGTGGGCGTGCCGGTCAGGGTGCGGTCGGTGTCCGTGTAGGTCAGGCCGGCGGGCGTGTCGCCGGTCAGCGCATAGCTCAAGGGGCCGTCGCCGCCGGTGGCTTC
Organism: Nitrospirales bacterium; assembly: GCA_963692935.1. Lineage (GTDB taxonomy): Bacteria > Nitrospirota > Nitrospiria > Nitrospirales > UBA8639 > Bin75. The sequence continues at coordinate 2,809,043 of OY843588.1, read as the reverse complement.
CGGCAACGTCAGCGTCGGAATCGCGGCGGCGGCGACGTAGGTCATGTCATCCACCATCTGCTCGCCGAAGGTCGGGGCACTGGCGGTGTCGGGAATCGTGACGGTGACATCGGCAGCCATGGTGACACCGCCGTAGCCGCCTACCATATGGGTGAGGGTGGCCGTGTTGTCGGTGTCATCCGTGTCGACGGTCGCGGTGACGGTCACCATCTGCGCCGTGTTCCAGCTTGCCGTGGTGAAGGTCAGGGCGCCGGAAACGGTGAGCGCGCCGCTGGTGCCGCCGGCGTCGGGCATGACCGTAACATCACCGTCGGGCGCGGTGGCCAGGAAGGCGGTGTAGGTGGTCATGCTACCTTCATTCACGGTCAGGGCGGTCGGGACGATGGTCACCCCAGGCTCCGCCTCCGTGATGGTGACGGCGAAGGTCAGCGTATCAGTATCGCTGGCCATCACGTTGTCGTCCGAATCGGTGGCCGTCCAGGTCAGCGTCACGGCCGCCGCTTCCGTGGTGGGAATGCCGCTCAGCGTGCGCATCATGGCATCAAGGGTCAGGCCGGCGGGGATGTCGCCCGTCAGGGCGTAGTCTATGGCGCCGTCGCCGGCGGTGGCGGCCGGGAGTGTCAGCACCGGGATGAGCGCCCGGGCCGGGTAACTCCGGTCGGACACCGTCTGCCCGCCGAAGGTCGGGGCGCTGTCGGTGTCCGTGATCGTGACAGTGACCGGGTCGGGCGTGGGGACATTGCCGTAGCCGCTCACCGTATGGGTGAGGGTGGCCGTGTTGTCGGTGTCATCCGCGTCGACGGTAGCGGTGACGGTCACCATCTGCGCCGTGTTCCAGCTCGTCGAGGTGAAGGTCAGGCTGAAGGTCGGAGAGCCGGCAAACGTGAGCGCGTCAGCGGTGCCGCTGGCATCGGACGTCACCGTCACATCACCGGTGGGCGCGGTGGCCAGGAAGACGGTGTAGGTGGCCGTGGCGCCTTCATCCACGGTCAGGGCGGTCGGGACGATGGTCACCCCGGACACCGCCGCCACCACCGTCGCCGCAAAGGTCAGCTCATCCGTATCGCCGGCCATCACGTTGTCGTCCGTATCCGTGGCCGTCCAGGTCAGCGTCACGGCCGCCGCTTCCGTGGTGGGGACGCCGCTCAGCGTGCGCATCGTGGCATCAAAGGTCAGGCCGTCGGGGATGTCGCCCGTCAGGGCGTAGCTCAGGGCGCCGTCGCCGGCGGTGGCGGCCGGGAGCGTCAGAATCGGGATGAGCGCTCTCGCCGTGTAGGTCCGGTCATCCACAGTCTGCGCGCCGAAGTCCGGGGCGCTGTCGGTGTCGGGGATCGTGACGGTCACAGAGTCGGCGGTGGTCACACTGCCGTAGCCGCCCACCGCATGGGTGACGGTGGCCGTGTCATCGGTGTCGTCCGCGTCGAAGACGGCGGCGGCGGTGACCGTCACCGTCTGCGCCGTGTTCCAACTCGCCGTGGTGAAGGTCAGGGTGCCGGAAACGGTGAGCACGCCGCCGGCGGCGGGCATCACCGTCACCGCACCGGTCGGCTCGACTTCCAGGACCACGGCATAGGTGGCGCTGGCGCCTTCGTTCACGGTGAGGGCGGTGGGCGTGATGGTCACCCCGGCGGCATCAACGATGGTGGCCTCGGCGCTGACACCGGTGAGCGGGGCGCGGGATTCGCCGGCGCCGCTACCGAAGATGATGTCGGTCAGGCTCAGCGTGAGTTGCTCCGCCGGTTCCGTGGTGCGGTCGAGGCTGATCGGCAGGGTGATCGTGCCGCTGGTTGCGGTGATGGCAATGGGCATCATGGCGGGGACGCCGTAATCCGCGGCATCCGCCGGATTGGCGCCGCTTCCGGCCACCGTGATGACGAAGGTGACCGTATCCGACAGCCCGGCGGGGTTGGATACCGTCCCCGGGGCCAGCGCCAGCGAGGCGATGAAGGCGGCGTCCGTGCCTTCGACGACCGGAGCGCCCGGCGGCATGAGGGTCACCGTGGGCAGGTCACTCGGCAGGATGGTGGCCGTGATGGCATTGTTCGTGGGGCTGATTTCGTAGTTGGTGCCGGTGGGGCCGTCGGTGATGGTGTTGGGGACGATGCCGTCGGTGCCGGTGAAGTCGGTGAGGGTCACGGTGAACTCTTCCCCGCCCTCGGCGAGGCCGTCGTTCACGATTGTGTAGGATAAGGTTCCCATCTCGGGGGAACCAGCAGGCAAGTCCAGCACGCTGATGACCGTGGGTTGCGGGAAGCTGCCATCAGCTTCTGCCAGGTCGTCGCTGTTGCCAGCCACACCCGAAGCTGTGGCGTCTATATCAAGCCTGCCATCGCTGGTGCGGATAGAGCCTGAGAGGCTTATGCGGTAGGCGATGGTGTCGCCCTCGTTGAGCTGATAGCCGGGTGTGCCCGGGTCCGCGTCAGGGGCCGAAACGCCGGATAAAATCGAGATGCTGATCTGGTATTTCGGCACCGTGACGCGGAAGGTCATGGCCGTTTCGTCGCCGTGCGCATCCGTGGCCGTCCAGGTCAGCGTGACGGCCGGGGTGGCAAGGATGGGCGTGCCGGTCAGCGTGCGCGTGCGCTCGGTGAAGGTCAGGCCGGCGTGGAGGGTGCCGGTCAGGGCATACCGCAACAGGCCATTGCCGGCGGTGGCGGCCGGGAGCGTCAGGGTCGGGATGGGGGTATCCAGGGCATAGGTCATGTCGTCGACCATTGCCGCGCCGAAGTCCGGCGTCGTATCGGGGGCATCGTCGTCGGTCACCGTGGCCACGACGCTGGCGGCGGCGACGACGAGGCCGTAGGCGTTCACGGCATGGCCGATGGTGGCGATGTCGTCTATGGCGTCCACATCATCGGCGGCGGCGACGGTGACGGTCATGGCGGTGTTCCAGGTTGCGGCGGTGAAGGTCAGCGCGCCGGGGCCGGTCGAGACATCGCCGACGGGGCTGACGCCCGGCGTGACGGTCACGTCTTCAAGGGGTGCGAGGGTCAGCGCCACGGTGTAGGTGGCCGAGCCGCCTTCAGGCACGGCGAGGGTGGCGGTGGAGAGGATGACCCCGGGCACCGGCGTGATGATGACGGCGAAGGTCCGCGTGTCGGCATCGCCGGCGGCGGTGTTGGCGTCCTCATCGGTGGCCGTATACGTCAGCGTGACGGCCGGGGCGACGGTGGTGGGTGTGCCGGTCAGGGTGCGGTCGGCGCCGGTGAAGGTCAGACCGTCGGGAATGTCGCCGGTCAGAGCGTAGCTCAAGGCGCCATTCCCGCCGGTGGCTTCCGGGAGGGTCAGGGTTGGAATGGCGGCGGAGGCGGCGTAGACCCTGTCGGACACCGTCAGCGCGCCGAAGTCCGGCGCGGTGTCCATGTCGTTGTCGGGGATCGTGACCACAACAGGGTCGGCGGTGGCGACGTCGCCGTAGCCGACCACCATGTGGGTGATGGTGGCGGTGTCGCCGGCGAAATCGGCGTCATCCATGGCGGCGGCGACGGTGACGGTCTGCGCGGTGTTCCAGCTCGCCGTGCTGAAGGTCAGGGCGCCGGAAACGGTGAGCAGGCCGCCGGGGCCGGCGGCGTCGGGCGTCACGGTGACATCGCCCGGGGGCACGGTGTTCAGCACGGCGGTGTAGGTGGCCGCGTCGCCTTCAGTCACGGTCAGGGCGGTCGGGACGATGATGACCCCGGGCACCGGATCCGCGATGGTCACGGCAAAGGTCAGCACGGCCGCATCGCCGGCCTCCATGTTGGTGTCCGAATCGGTGACCGTCCAGGTCAGCGTGACGGCCGCGGCGGCGGTGGTGGGCGTGCCGGCCAGGGTGCGGTCGGTGTCGGTGTAGGTCAGGCCGGCGGGGGTATCGCCGGTCAACGCATAGCTCAGGGGGACTTCGCCGCTGGTGGCGGCCGGTAACGTCAGCGTCGGAATCGGGACGCCGGTGGTGTAGGTCATGTCATCCACCGTCTGCCCGCCGAAGGTCGGGACGCTGTCGGTGTCGGAGATCGTGACGGTCACATCGGCAGCCATGGCGGTACTGCCGTAGCCGTTCACCACATGGGTCAGGGTGGCCGTGTTGTCGGCGTTGTCCGCGTCGACGGCGGCGGTGACGGTGACCGTCTGCGCCGCGTTCCAGCTCGCCGTGGTGAAGGTCAGGGCGCCGGAAACGGTGAGCAGGCCGCCGGTGCCGCCGGCGTCGGGCATGACCGTCACATCACCGGTGGGCGCGGTGGCCAGGAAGGCGGTGTAGGTGGCCGTGTTGCCCTCATCCACGGTCAGGGCGATCGGGACGATGGTCACCCCCGGCACCGCCTCCGTGATGGTGACGGCAAAGGTCAGCGTATCAGTATCGCCGGCCAGCACGTTGTCGTCCGAATCGGTGGCCGTCCAGGTCAGCGTCACGGCCGCCGCTCCCGTGGTGGGGACGCCGCGCAACAGGCGCATGGTGGCATCAAAAGTCAGGCCGTTGGGAATGTCGCCTGTCAGGGCGTAGCTCAGGGGGCCGTCGCCGGCGGTGGCGGCCGGGAGCGTCAGCACCGGGATGAGCGCCCGGGCCGGGTAGCTCTCGTCGAGCACCGTCTGCGTGCCGAAGTCCGGGGCGCTTCTGGTATCGCTGATCGTGACGGCCACAGGGTCGGCCATGGTGACATCGCCGTAGCCGCCCACCGTATGGGTGAGGGTGGCGGCGCCGGTGGCGGTATCCGTGTCTTCCATGGCCAGGACGGTCGCCGTCTGCTCCGTGTTCCAACTCGCCGTGGTGAAGGTCAGGGCGCCGGAAACGGTGAGTTCGCCGCCGGTGCCGGCGTCGGGCATGACCGTGACCGCGCCGGTCGGCTCGGCGTCCAGGACCACGGTATAGGTGGCGCTGACGCCTTCGTCCACGGTGAGGGCGGTGGGCGCGATGGTCACCCCGGGGCCGGGGTCAACGATGGTGGCGTCGGCGCTGATGCCGGTAAGCGGGGCGCGGGATTCGCCGTCGTCGCTGCTGAAGATGATGTCGGTCAGGCTCAGGGTGAGTTGCTCCGCCGGCTCCGTGGTGCGGTCAATGGTGATCGGCAGGGTGATCATGCCGCTGACTGCGCTGGGGGCAATGGGCATCATGGCGGGGATGCCGTAATCCGCGGCATCCGCCGGATTGGCGCCGCTTCCGGCCACCGTGATGACGAAGGTGACCGTACCCGACAGCCCGGTGGGGTTGGATTCCGTCCCCGGGGTCAGCTCCAGCGAGGCGGTGAAGGCGGCGTCCGTGCCTTCGACGACCGGAGCGCCCGGCGGCGCGAGGATGACCGTGGGCAGGTCACTCGGCAGGATGGTGGCCGTGATGGCATTGTTCGTGGGGCTGATTTCGTAGTTGGTGGCGGTGGGGCCATCGGTGATGGTGTTGGGGACGACGCCGTCTGTGCCGGTGAAGCCGGTGAGGGTCACGGTGAACTCTTCCCCGCCCTCGGCGAGGCCGTCGTTCACGATTGTGTAGGATAAGGTTCCCATCTCGGGGGAACCAGCAGGCAAGTCCAGCACGCTGATGACCGTGGGCTGTGGGAAGCTGCCATCAGCTTCTGCCAGGTCGTCGCCGTTGCCAGCCACACCCGAAGCTGTGGCGTCTATATCAAGCCTGCCATCGCTGGTGCGGATAGAGCCTGAGAGGCTTATGCGGTAGGCGATGGTGTCGCCCTCGTTGAGCTGATAGCCGGGTGTGCCCGGGTCCGCGTCAGGGGACGAAACGCCGGATAAAATCGAGATGCTGATCTGGTATTTCGGCACCGTGACGCGGAAGGTCATGGCCGTTTCGTCGCCGTGCACATCCGTGGCCGTCAAGGTCAGCATGACAGGCGGGGTCGCAAGGCGGGGCGTGCCGGTCAGCGTGCGCGTGCGCTCGGTGAAGGTCAGGCCGGCGTGGAGGGTGCCGGTCAGGGCATACTGTATCCGGCCGTTGCCGGCAGTGGCGGCCGGGAGCGTCAGGGTCGGGATGGGGGTGTCCAGGGCGTAGGTCATGTCGTCGACCGTCGCCGCGCCGAAGTCCGGCGTCGTGTCGGGAGCCTCGTCGTCGGTCACCGTGGCCACGACGCTGGCGGCGGCGACGACGAGGCCGTAGACGCTCACGGCATGGCCGATGGTGGCGGTGTCGTCTACGTCATCCGCATCATCGGCGGCGGTGACGGTCACGGTCATGGCGGTGTTCCAGTTTGCGGCGGTGAAGGTCAGCGCGCCGGGGCCGGCCGTGACATCGCCGACGGGGCTGACGCCCGGCGTGACGGTCACGTCTTCAAGGGGCGCGAGGGTCAGCGCCACGGTGTAGGTGACCGAGCCGCCTTCAGGCACGGCAAGGGTGGCGGTGGAGAGGGTCACCCCGGGCACCGGCGGCGTGATGGTGACGGCGAAAGTCCGTGTGTCGGCATCGCCGGCGGCGGCGTTGGCGTCCTCATCGGTGGCCGTATACGTCAGCGTGACGGCCGCGGCGGCGGTGGTGGGTGTGCCGGTCAGGGTGCGGCCGGCGCCGGTGTAGGTCAGGCCGTCGGGAAGGGCGCCGGTCAGGGCGTAGCTCAGGACGCCATTCCCGCCGATGGCTTCGGGCAGGGTCAGGGTTGGAATGGCGGCGGAGGCGGCGTAGGTCCTGTCGGACACCATCAGCGTGCCGAAGTCCGGCGCGGTGTCCATGTCGTTGTCGAGGATCGTGACCACGACAGGGTCGGCGGTGGCCACGCCGCCGTAGCCGCCCACCATGTGGGTGATGGTGGCGGTGTCGGTGGCAAAATCGGCATCATCCATGGCGGTGGTGATGGTGACCATCTGCGCCGTGTTCCAGCTCGCCGTGGTGAAGGTCAGGGCGCCGGACACGGTGAGTGTGCCGCTGGCGCCGGGCGTGACCGTGACATCACCGGCGGGCGCGGTGGCCAGGAAGACGGTGTAGACGGTCGCGCTACCCTCAACCACGGTCAGGGCAATCGGGACGATGGTCACCCCTGGCTCCGCCGCCGTGATGGTGACGGCGAAGGTCAGCATATCCGTATCGCTGGCCCTCACATTGTCGTCCGAATCGGTGGCCGTGTACGTCAGCGTGACGGCCATGGCCACCGTGGCGGGGATACCGGTCAGCGTGCGCGCGCCGGGGGCAAAGGTGAGACCGGCGGGAATGGCGCCGGTCAGGGCGTAGCTCAGGGTGCCGTCGCCGGAGGTGGCGGCCGGGAGCGTCAGCATCGGGATGAGCGCTCTCGCCATGTAGGTCCGGTCCGACACCATCTGCCCGCCGAAGTCCGGGGCGCTCCTGGTGTCGAGGATGGTGACGGTCACGTCGGGAACCATGGGGACATTGCCGTAGCCGCTCATCGTATGGGTGAGGGTGGCCGTGTCGGTGGCGGCATCCGTGTCTTCCGTGGCCGTGAGGGTGACCATCTGCGCCGTGTTCCAGCTCGTCGTGGTGAAGGTCAGGGCGCCGGAAACGGTGAGCCTGCCGCCGGTGCCTCTGGCGTCGGATGTGACCGTCACATCACCGGTGGGCGCGGTGGCCAGGAAGACGGCGTAGGTGGTCGTGCTGCCCTCATTCACGGTCAGGGCGGTCGGAACGATGGTCACCCCCGGCGCCGCCTCCGTGATGGTGACGGCAAAGGTCAGCCTGTCCATATCGGTGGCCGCCACGTCGGTATCCGAATCGGTGGCCGTCCAGGTCAGCGTGACGGCCGCCGCTTCCGTGGTGGGAACACCGCTCAGCGTGCGCGCGTTGGCATCAAAGGTCAGGCCGTCCGGGATGGAACCGGTCAGGGTGTAGCTCAGGGCGCCGTCGCCGGCGGTGGCGGTCGGGAGCGTCAGCATCGGGATGAGCGCTCTTGCCGTGTAGGTCCGGTCATCCACCGTCTGCGCGCCGAAATCCGGGGCGCTCCTGGTGTCGGGGATCGTGACGGTGACGTCGGGACCCGTGAGGACATTGCCGTAGCCGTTCACCACATGGGCGAGGGTGGCGGTGTCGTCGTTGGTGTCCGCGTCGAGGGCGGCGGTAACGGTCACCGTCTGCGCCGTGTTCCAGCTCGTCGTGGTGAAGGTCAGGGCGCCGGAAACGGAGAGCGCGCCACCGGCGCCGTTGGCGTCGGGCGTCACCGTCACATCACCGGTGGGCGCGGTGGCCAGGAAGGCGGTGTAGACGTTCTCGCCGTCTTCAAGCACGGTCAGGGCGATTGGGACGATGGTCACCCCGGGCACCGCCGCCGTCACCGTCACCGCAAAGGTCAGCCTGTCCATATCGGTGGCCGCCACGTCGGTATCCGAATCGGTGGCCGTCCAGGTCAGCGTCACGGCCGCCGCTTCCGTGGTGGGAATGCCGCTCAACGTGCGCGCGTTGATGTCAAAGGTCAGGCCGTCGGGGATGGAGCCGGCCAGGGTGTAGCTCAGGGCGCCGTCGCCGGCGGTGGCGGCGGGCAACGTCAGCACCGGGATGAGCGCTCTCACCGTGTAAGTCCGGTCATCCACCGTCTGCGCATCGAAGTCCGGGGCGCTCATGCGGTCGGTGATCGTGACGGGCACCGGGTCGGCGGTCACGCCGCCGTAGCCGCTCACCGCATGGGTGATGGTGGCAATGTCGTCGGTGTCGTCGGTGTCGACGGCGGTGGCGACGCTCACCGTCTGCGCCGCGTTCCAGGTCACCGTGGTGAAGGTCAGGGCGCCGGACACCGTGAGCGCGTTGCCCGTACCGCTGGCATCGGGCATTACCGTCACCGCGCCGGGGGGCACGGTGGTCAGCGCCACGGTGTAGGCGGTCATGCCGCCTTCATCCACAGTGAGAGCGGTCGGGGTGAAGGCCACGCCGGGCGCCGGCACGATGGTCACGGCAAAGGGCAACATGGCCGTATCGCCGGCCGTCGTGTTGGTGTCCGAATCGGTGGCCAGCCAGGTCAGCGTGACGGCCGCGGCCACGGAGGTGGGCGTGCCGGTCAGGGTGCGGTCGGTGTCGGTGTAGGTCAGGCCGGCGGGCGTGCCGCCGGTCAGCGCATAGCCCAGGGCGCCGTCGCCGCTGGTGGCGGACGGTAACGTCAGCGTCGGAATCGGGGTGCCGGCAACATAGGTCATGTCATCCACCGTCTGCGCGCCGAAGGTCGGGGCGCTGTCGGTGTCGGTGATCGTGACGGTGACGCCGGGAACCGTGGAGACACTGCCGTAGCCGTTCACCGCATGGATGAGGGTGGCCGTGCCGGTGTCGGCATCCGTGTCGACGGCGGCGGTGACGGTGACCGTCTGCGCCGTGTTCCAGCTTGCCGTGGTGAAGGTCAGGGCGCCGGACACGGTGAGCGCGCCGCCGGTGCCGCTGGCGTCGGGCGTGACCGTCACATCACCGTCGGGCGCGGTGGCCAGGAAGGCGGTGTAGACAGCCGTGCCGCCCTCAACCACGGTCAGGGCAATCGGGACGATGGTCACCCCAGGCTCCGCCGCCGTGATGGTGACGGCGAAGGTCAGCACAGCCGTATCGCTGGCCATCACGTTGTCGTCCGAATCGGTGGCCGTCCAGGTCAGCGTCACGGCCGCGGCTTCCGTGGTGGGGATGCCGCTCAACGTGCGCGCGGTGGCATCAACGGTCAGACCGTCGGGAATGTCGGCGCCGGGAGTCAGGGTGTAGCTCAGAGCACCGTCGCCGGCGGTGGCGGCCGGGAGCGTCAGCACCGGGATGAGCGCAAAGGCCGAGTAGGTCTCGTCGGACACATTCTGCCCGCCGAAGTCCGGGGCGCTCCGGGTGTCGGGAATCGTAACGGTCACATCGGGAGCCGTGGTGACACCGCCGTAGCCACTCACCATATGGGTGAGGGTGGCCGTGTCGGTGGCGGCATCCGTGTCTTCCATGGCCGTGAGGGTGACCGTCTGCGCGGTGTTCCAGTTCGTCGTGGTGAAGGTCAGGACGAAGGTCTGAGACCCGGAGAACGTGAGCCTGTCGACGGTGCCGCTGGCGTCGGCTGTCACCGTCACATCACCGTCGGGCATGGTGGCCAGGAAGGCGGTGTAGGTGGCCGAGTTGCCCTCATCCACGGTCAGGGCAATCGGGACGATGGTCACCCCCGGCTCCGCCACCGTGATGGTGACGGCGAAGGTCAGCGTGTCCGTATCGGCGGCCGTCGTGTTGGTATCCGTATCCGCGGCCGTGTAGGTCAGCGTCACGGCCGGGGCCACCGTGGTGGGAACGCCGCTCAACGTGCGCGTATTGGCATCAAAGGTCAGGCCGTCGGGAATGGCGGCGCCGGGAGTCAGGGTGTAGCTCAGGATGCCGTCGCCGGCGGTGGCGGCGGGGAGCGTCAGCACCGTGATGAGCGCTCTCGCCATGTAGGTCTCGTCGGGCACACTCTGCCCGCCGAAGTCCGGGGCGCCGTCGGTATCGGGGATCGTGACGGTGACAGAGTCGGCGGTCACACTGCCGTAGCCGTCCACCGCATGGGTGATGATGACCGTGTTATCGGCGTCGTCCGCGTCGAAGGCGACGGGGGCGGTGACGGTCACCGTCTGTGCCACGTTCCAGGTCGTCGTGCTGAAGGTCAGGGCGCCGGAGACCATGAGCGCGGCGCCGGCGCCACTGGCGTCGGGCGTGACCGTGACATCACCGATGGGCACGGTGAGCAACGCCACGGTGTAGGTGGTCGTGTCGCCTTCATCCACGGTGAGGGCGGTCGGGACGATGCTGACGGCGGGTGACTGTATGATCGTCATGGCAAAGGTCAGCGTGCCCGCATCGGCGGCGGTCGTGTTGGCATCCGAATCGGTGGCCGTCCAGGTCAGCGTGACGGCCGGGGCGGCGGTGGTGGGCGTACCGGTCAGGATGCGGTCGTTGTCGGTGAAGGTCAGGCCGTCGGGAATGGCGCCGGTCAGGGCGTAGCTCAGGTCGTCATCCCCGCCGGTGGCGGCCGGGAGGGTCAGGGTTGGAATGGCGATGCCGGTGAAATAGGTCCGGTCGGTCACCGTCATCGCGCCGAAGTCCGGCACCAGACCGATGCGAGTGGCGTCGGCGACGATGGCCACAACATCGGCGGCGGTGACGCTGCCATAGCCGTCCACCACATGGCTGATGGTGGCGGTCTCGTCGTCGCTGTCCGCATCCATGGCGGCGGTGACGGTCACCGTCTGCGCGGTGTTCCAGTTCGTCGAGCTGAAGGTCAGGGCGCCGGAGACGGTGAGCACGCCGCTGGTGCCGATGTCGGGCGTCACGGTCACACCGCCGGTAGGCTCGGCGGTCAGCTCCACGGTGTAGGCGCCGGTGGCGCCTTCGTTCACACCCAGCGTGGTCGGCGACACGACGACCCCGGCGGTGTCGTTGTCGGTGATCGTGACGGTGGCGACCTCGGGGTCAAGCGTCACGAGGGACGGCCCCCCGCCCTGTTCGGTCAGCCTGAGTGTGAGGGTCTCCTCGGCGCCCTCGTCAATCAGGTCTTCGGACACACCAAGAGCGAAGCACTCGCGCCGTCGTAAGTCGCCGAACGGGCCGACTGGCTGATTGGAGATCCGGACGTAGTCGTTACCGGCGGTGGCGGTGCCATCGGCTGTACTCACTTCCAGAGCGAAGGAGTAGTCTTGCGGTTGAGACAACGCCGGACGGGTCACCTCCACGCACACCTGGAACTGCCCCACATCCTCCAGCTCAACGTACTCGAGACGCTCAAAGCCCACGATGGCACGAAGGACGATTGTCACCGGCAACGCGGCGGCGGTGACGGCGTCGTAGTCCGCGCCACCCCCCTCGTGGGCGATAGTGGCGTTGACGACTCCGTCGGGCAGGCGGGCCAGATCCACGGGGGCGGTGACGGTCATCGTCTGCGCGATGTTCCAGTTGACGGGGGTGAAGGTCAGCGCGCCGCTCGGCGTCAGCGTCAGGTCGTGGGAGGCCGGGGTGACATTCCGTGTGATGGTGACGTCGCCGGTCGGCTCGGACGTCAGCACCACCGTGTAGGTGGTACTGACACCTTCGATCACGGCCAGGGCCATCGGGTCCTCGAATGGACTGGTGTCAATCACGGTCAGGGACATCCGGGTAATGGTCACGCCGATGGTCTCGTCGTCGTCGACGGTCACCGCCACCTCGCCAACGTTCACCGCATTGTACCCGGTCACCAGATGGGTGATACGGGTGGTCTCGTCGGTCGCGTCATCATCCTCGGCGCCGGTCACGGTGACGGTCTGCGCGGTGTTCCAGGTCGCCGTGGTGAAGATCAGGGCGCCGGTGACGGTGGCGACGGTGGTGTCACCGCTGGCTGGCGTGACCGTCACGTCGCTGTCCGGCTCAATGTCCAGCGCCACGGTGTAGAAGGCCGGGCTGCCTTCGGTCACGGTCAGGGCGGTCGGTGAGACGGTGACGCCGACGGTTTCGTTGTCAATGATCGTGACGGTGGCGGTGGCGGCGTCGGGATCAATCATCAGCCCCGGAACGGTATTCGTACTCGTCACACTATCAATCCCGATCATGAAGGTCTCGTTACCCTCGATCATGCTGTCACGAACAATCGAAACGGCGAAGCACCCGCTCCGTGGGTCCCCACCCACAGAGGATGACGCGCTCACGGCTAAACCGTTCACCCTCCCGTAGTCCTGGGTGTTGATGGCGGTGCCGTCGACCGTGGACACTTCCGCGGCGAACGCACCGACAACAATCCCGTTGACCGCCGTCGTGGTCACGGCCATGCACACCGTCACAGCATCCGCGCCCTCTGACACTGAATATGCGGCCGGCTCAAAGCCCAGCCGGAAGGCGCGCTCCCGGACTGACACCGGCAACGCGGCGGTGAGGGCGTCGTAGTCCGCGCCAGTCGCCGTGTGGCCGATAGTGGCGGCGTCGGTGAGGCTGTCCGTATCCACGGAGGCGGCGACGGTCACCGTCTGCGCCATGTTCCAGTTGCCGACGGTGAAGGTCAGCGCGCCACTCGGCGTCAGCATCAGGTCGTGGCCGCCCGGGGTGACAACCGGGGTGACGGTCACGCCGCCGGACGGCTCGGTCGCCAGCACCACGGTGTAGGTGGCCATGTCGCTTTCAACCACGATGAGGGCGGTCGGGTCGAGGACGATGCCGCGCGACCGTATGATGGTCACGGCAAAGGTCCGCATGTCGGAATCGGCGACGGTGTCGGTGTCCGAATCGGTCGCCGTCCAGGTCAGCATGACGGCGGGGGCGGCGGTGGTGGGCGCGCCGGTCAGGGTGCGCGCGTTGGTATCAATGGTCAGGCCGTCGGGGATGCCGCCGGTCAGGGCGTAGTTCAGGGCGCCATTCCCGCCGGTGGCGGCCGGGAGGGTCAGGGTTGGAATGGCGACGGCGGTGGCGTAGGTCTGGTCGGGCACCATCCTCCCGCCGAAGTCCGGCACCCTTTGAGTGGCCTCGTCGTCGGTGACCGTGACCACGATGCCGGGGGCGCCGAGGACGACGCCGTAGATGCGCAGGATATGGCTGATGGTGGCCACGTCGTCTACGTCGTCCGAATCCGGGCCGGCGGTCACGGTGACGACCTGCGCAATGTTCCAGGTTGCGGGGGTGAAGGTCAGCGCGCCGGGGCTGGTCGTGACATCGCCGACGGGGCTGATGCTCGACATCACGATTGCGTCTTCCAGGGGCACGAGGCCCAGCGCCACGGTGTAGGTGGCCGCGCCCCCTTCAGGCACGGAGAGGACGGGGGTGGAGAGGATGATCGTGGACACATCCCGCACCGCCACGGCAAAGGTCAGCATGGCCTCATCGGCGGCGGTCGTGTTGGCGTCGGAATCCGCGGCCGTATACGTCAGCGTGACGGCGGGGGCGACAGTGGTGGGCCTGCCGGTCAGGGTGCGGTCGGCGTTGCTGAAGGTCAGGCCGTCGGGGATGTCGCCGGTCAGGGCATAGTCCCGTGGGGAGCCTTCGCCGCCGGTGGCTTCCGGCAACGTCAACGTCGGGATGGCGACCCCGACGATGTAGTTCCGGCCGGGCACCGTCGCCGGGTCGAAGAACGGCGCGCTGTCGGTGTCGGGGATGGTGACGAGGAGTTCGTCGACGACGACGTCACGGTAGCCGTCCACCACATGGGTGATGGTGGCGGTGTCGGTGTCCGCGTCCGCGTCAATGCCGGTGGTGACGGTTGCCGTCTGCGCCGTGTTCCATGTCGCCCCGGTGAAGGTGAGCGCGCCGGCGAAGGTGAGTCCGCCGCCCGCGCCGGCACCGGGCGTGACCGTGACATTGCCGTGGGGCTGGGTCGTCAGCACGAAGGTATAGGCGCCGGTGTCTCCCTCATTCACGGTCAGGGCGGTGGGCGCGAGGGTGACCCCGGGCGTGTCGTTGTCGCGAATGGTAACGGTGGCAAAGGTCAAGGCGGGGTCAAGCGCGATATCGCGAGTCTCAGCGGAATCAGGCTCCTCCAGGGACAGGGTGAACCGTTCGTCGTTTTCCGTCACGAGGTCATCGTTGACGGGTATCGTCACGTTCGTCTCGCGTACAGCATCACTGAAGACAAACCCCTCTGGGAGGGTAATCTCGCGGCCGGCTGAGCGGCCCGGCGGGTAGCGGAAGTCCGCCGGGTAGTCCACGCCGGCGCCGCCCGTGGCTTCGAGTTCTTTGATGGTGTATCGCATTCGTCCCGGGATCGAAGCGATGCTAATCTCCCATGGTTGATCGGATGCCGGACTTGTGACGATCATTCTGAAGACGACATTTTCGCTTTCATCAAAGGTGTAGGCCACAGCATCAAAGCCGACGCTGATCTTGCCAAGCTGGAGGTCATCAATGAAACCGTTGATGGTATCCGTGCCCAGGGCCACGATGCGAGCATCGGCAGAGGAAAACGGGCTGATGGTGACGGTGTAGCGTTCGGGTTTGGTGCTCGAAAGCTCCGGTACGCCATCGTCAACATGGTGGATGCTGATGGTGCCTACGGTTGCGCCCAGGGGCAGGAGGACGGTCGCGGGCGTCGGGATGCGGTAGTCGCTGGGTGAGGCGGCTATCCTGCCACCCGTGCCGACGACGGTGTAGGATAGCGTGACCGCCGCGCTGAGGGGAGGACCGGAGACGGTCAGGTCGAACAACAAGTCCTGGCCTTCCCTCGCTATGTCAAATGACCGATAGCCGATGCTGATGGAGGAGGCCACCACCGTCACGGGAAAGGTCAGCGTGTCCGTATCGGCGTCGGACATGTCGGCATCGGAATCGCCGGCCGTCCAGGTCAGCGTGACGGCCGGGGCAATGGTGGTGGGCCTGCCGGTCAGGGTGCGGTTGGCGCGGGTGAAGGTCAGGCCGTCGGGGAGGTCGCCGGTCAGGGTGTAGTTCAGGGCACCATTCCCGCCGGTGGCGGTCGGGAGGGTCAGGGTTGGAATGGCGACGGCGACGCGGTAGACCTGTTCGGGCACCATCGCAACGAAGCCCGGCACAGGGATCGTGGCATCGTCGACGGTGACCACAACATCCTCGGCGGTGACGCTGCCATAGCCGCTCACCACATGGCTGATGGTGGCGGTGTCGTCGTCGCTGTCCGTATCCCCGACGAAGACGGAGGTGACGGTCACCGTCTGCGCGGTGTGCCAGTTCGTCGCGCTGAAGGTCAGGGCGCCGGTGACGGTGAGCACGCCGCTGGTGCCGGTGGCGTCGGGCATCACGGTCACACCGCCGGTTGGCTCGGTGGCCAGCTCCACGGTGTAGGCGCCGGTGTCGCCTTCGTTTATGCCCAGCGTGGTCGGCGACACGACGACTCCGGCGGTGTCGTTGTCGGTGATCGTGCCGGTGGTGGTGACGGGGTCAATCGTCACGAGGGACGGCCCCCCGCCCGGTTCGGTCAGCCTGAATGTGAAGGTCTCCTCGGCGCCCTCGTCAATCAGGTCTTCGGACACACCAACAGCGAAGCACTCGCGCCGTCGGGCGTCTCTGAACGGGCCGACTGTCTGATTGGAGATCTGGATGTAGTCGTTACCGGCGGTGGCGGTGCCATTGACTGTACTCACTTCCAGGTTGAAGGAGTAGGAAAGCGGTTGACCCAACGCCGGACGGGTCACCTCCACGCACACCTGGAACTGCCCCACATTTTCCAGCTCAACGTACTCGAGACGCTCAAAGCCCACGATGGCACGAGGGAAGATTGTCACCGGCAACGCGGCGGCGGTGACGGCGTCGTAGTCCGCGCCACTCACCGCATGGGTGATGGTGGCGTCGACGGTGGCGTCGGGCATGCGGGCCATATCCACGGGGGCGTCGACGGTCATCGTCTGCTCGATGTTCCAGTTGACGGGGGTGAAGGTCAGCGCGCCACTCGGCGTCAGCATCAGGTCGTGGCCGTCCGGGGTGACAGTCCGTGTGATGGTGACGTCGCCGGCCGGCTCGGTCGTCAGCACCACCGTGTAGGTGGCACTGACGCCTTCGATCACGCCCAGGGACATCGGGTCAAGGTCATCGGTGTCAATCACGGTCAGGGACATCGGGGTAATGGTCACGCCGGGGGTGTCGTTGTCGGTGACGGTCACCGTCACCTCGCCAACATTCACCACGGTGTAGCCGGCCAACCTATGGGTGATGCCGACGGTGTCGTCGACCGCGTTCGCATCCTCGGCGCCGGTGACGGTGACGGTCTGCGCGGTGTTCCAGTTCGCCATGGTGAAGGTCAGGGCGCCGGCGACGGTGGCGACGCCGGTGTTACCGCTGACTGGCGTGACCGTCACGTCGCCGGCGGGCACGGTCTCCAGCGCCACGGTGTAGAAGGTCGGACTGCCTTCGGCCACGGTGAGGGCGGTCGGGGCGAGGGTGATGCCGGGCGCCATCGTGATTGTCACGGCAAAGGTCAGCATGGCCGAATCAGTGGCGTCCGTGCTGGCGTCTTCATCGGTCGCCGTCCAGGTCAGCGTGACGGCCGGGGCCTCGGTGGTGGGCGTGCCGGTCAGGGTGCGCGCGTTGGTATCAATGGCCAGGCCGTCGGGAATGTCGCCGGTCAGGGCGTAGCTCAGGTCGCCATTCCCGCCGGTGGCGGCCGGAAGGGTCAGGGTTGGAATGGCGAGGCCGGCGGGGTAGGCCCTGTCAGGTTGCGTTATCGTGCCGAAGGATGGCGGGGCGTCGGTGTCGTTGTCGACGACCGTGACCGGGACCGGGACCCCGGCGGCGGTGACGGTGCCGTAGCCGGCCACCGCATGGGTGATGGTGGCGGTGTCATTGACAAAATCAAGGTCATCCTCGGCGGCGGTGACCGTGACCGTCTGCGCCGTGTTCCAGGTCACGGTGGTGAAGGTCAGGGCGCCGGAGACGGTCACATCGCTGCCAGCGGCGATGCCGGGCGTGACCGTCACGTCGCCGGTGGGCGCCAGGTCCAGTACCAGGGTATAGGTGGCCGTCACGCCTTCATCCACGGTGACGGCGGTCGGGGCGATGGTGACCCCGGGCCGGTCGCTGGCGGCGATGGTGACGATGGCATCCGAGCCTAACGTCGTGTTCGGCGGGACCGGCCTCCCCGGCAGGAAGTTCAGCCCTATGGTGAAGGTCTCCGCCGGCTCGGTCTCGGTGTCGTTGATAATCCTCACGGTGACCGTCTGGCTGCGGATCGTGTTCCCGAAGGGACCCAGCTCCAGATTGAGCAGCCCGATGAAATCGGCCCCCGCAGTGGCCGTTTGACCACTCGCGACACTGGTCGTGACGCCCACCGTGAAATCGGACCGCTCGAGGGTCTCATCCTCCGGGAGATCCAACGTGACGGTGAATGTCGCGGTGCCCTCGGTCTCGCTGGTCTCGTAGGTGGCGGCGGACCATTGCACCTGTATGCGGTCGTCATCTTCAATGGTCACCCGTGCGGTATCGGTAGCAGGGTCAGGCGCCACATCGAAGTCGGCACTGGCCGTTGACAACTCGAGGGTAAAGGTCTGCGCATCCTCGCGAATCGCATCGTTGGTGATCGCCACGGCGAAACATTGGCGCCGCGTCGCGTCATTGAGAGTCTGCATGATGTTGACTGGCGTGAAATCACCCGCTTCGGCTCTGTCGCCGGTGCGGATGGCGGAGGTGATCGTCACCTGCGTATTGCCCGGCGGCAATGGCTCGCTCAACGCCGGGGTCTTTACCGCCACGCAGACCTGGAACTGACCCACATCCTCCCGCTCGAAGTATTCGACCCTCTCAAATCCGATGGTCACCGCCCGTATCGTCACGGCAAAGGTCTGGCTGACTTCATCGGTGGCGTCCATGTTGGGGTCGCTGTCCGAAGCCGTCCAGGTCAGCGTGACGGCGGCGGCGGCGGTGGTGGGCGTACCGGTCAGGGTGCGGTCGGCGGTGGTGTAGGTCAGGCCGGCGGGGAGGGTGCCGGTCAGGGCGTAGCTCAGGGCGCCATTCCCGCTGGTGGCGGCCGGGAGGGTCAGGGTTGGAATGGCAAGGTCGGCGGTGTAGAGCCTGTCAGACACCATGGCCGTGCCGAAGTCCGGCGGGGTGTCGGTGTCGTTGTTGGTGACGGTGACGGTCACCTCGCCGGCGGTCACACCGCCGTAACCGCTCACCGTGTGGCTGACGGTGGCGGTGTCGGTGGTGAAATCAAGGTCATCCTCGGTGGCGGTGACGGTGACCGTCTGCTCGACGTTCCAGTTGGCGCCGGTGAAGGTCAGGGCGCCGGTGACGGTGACATCGGCGGTCACGTCCGGCGTCACGGTCGCATTGCCGTCGGGCATGGTGGTCAGCACCACGGTGTAGCTGGTCGCGTTCCCTTCATCCACGGTGAGGGCGGTCGGGACGATGATGACCTCGGGCGCCGGCGTGATCGTCACGGGGAAGGTCAGCATATCCATATCGGCGTCGGTCATGACGGTGTCCGAATCGGTGACCGTATACGTCAGCGTGACGGCCGGGGCGGCGGTGGTGGGCGTGCCGGTCAGGGTGCGGTCGTTGTCGGTGTAGGTCAGGCCGTCGGGGATGCCGCCGGTCAGGGCGTAGGTCGGGGCGCCATTCCCGCTGGTGGCGGCCGGGAGGGTCAGGGTTGGAATGGCGGTCCTGGCCACGTAGGTCTGGTCGGGCACCGTCATCGTGACGAAGCCCGGCGCCACATCGGGGGCATGGGGGTCGAAGACGATGACCACAACATCGGCGGCGGTCACGCTGCCGTAGCCGTCTACCGCATGGCTGATGGCGGTGGTGTCGTCGGCGTCGTCGGCGTCCCCATCCCCGGCGTCGACGACGGTCACCGTCCGCCCGGTGTTCCAGTCGGCGGTGGTGAAGGTCAGGGCGCCGCTCGGCGACAGTGACAACAGGTGGCCGGATACCGGGAGGCTCGGCGTGACCGTCACCGTGCCAGTCGGCACGGCGGTCAGCACCACGGTGTAGGTGCCGGTGGCGCCTTCGTTCACCCCCAGCGTGGTCGGCGAAATGTCGACCCCGTCGGTGTCGTTGTCGGTGATCGTGACGGTGGCTTCGGCGGGGTCAATCGTCACCGTGGACGGCCCGGTCAGCCTGAGCGTGAAGGTCTCCCCGGCGCCCTCGTCAATCAGGTCGTCGAGCACACCAACCGAGAAGCACTCGCTCCGTTGTAATTCGTTGAACGGGCCGACTGTCTGACTGGAGATCCGGACGTAGTCGTTACCGGCGGTGGCGGTGCCATCGGCGGTACTCACGTCCAGGGTGAAGGTGTAGAGAAGCAGATCACTCGTATCCAGATTGGTCACCTCCACGCACACATTGAACTGCCCCTCATTCTCCAGCCTGACGTACTCGGGATCCGCAAAGCCGATGACGGCACGATTGAGGATTGTCACCGGCAACGCGGCGGCGGTGACGGCGTCGTAGTCCGCGCCACTCACCGCATGGGTGATGGTGGCGTCAATGACGACGTCGGAGATGCGGTCCGCATCCACGGCGGCGGCGACGGTCATCGTCTGCTCAATGTTCCAGTTGCCGGCGGTGAAGGTCAGCGCGGCGCGCGGCGCCGGCGTCAGCGTCAGGTCGTGGGAGGACGGGGTGACATTCCGTGTGATGGTGACGTCGCCGGTCGGCTCGGACGTCAGCGCCACCGTGTAGGTGGTACTGACGCCTTCAATCACGGTCAGGGATGTCGGGGTAATGGTCACGCCGACGGTCTCGTCGTCGACGACGGTCACCGCCACATCGCCAGCGGTCACCGTGTTGTACCCGGTCACCAGATGGGTGATGCGGGTGGTTTCGCCGGTCGCATCGGCATCATCGGTGGGGGTCACGGTGACGGTCCGCACGGTGTTCCAGGTCACCGTGGTGAAGGTCAGGGCGCCGGTGACGTCGGCGACGGCAGGGTCAACGCTGGCTGGCGTGACCGTCACGTCGCCGTCGGGCAGGGTGGCCAGCACCACGGTGTAGGTGCCGGTGGCGCCTTCGGTCACGGTCAGGGCGGTCGCCGAAAGTGTGACGCCGGGGGTGTCGTCGTCGGCGACGGTCACCGCCACCTCGCCAACGCTCAACGCGTCGTAGCCGGCCACCAGATGGGTGATGGTGGTGGCATCGTCGGTCGCGTCAGCATCCTCGGCGCCGGTCACGGTAACGGTCTGCCCGGTGTTCCAGGTCGCCGTGGTAAAGGTCAGGGCGCCGGTGACGGTGGCGACGGCGGTGTGACCGCTGGTTGGCGTGACCGTCACGTCGCCGTCGGGCAGGGTGGCCAGCACCACGGTGTAGATGGCGCTGTCGCCTTCGTCCACAGCCAGCATGGTCGGGGCAACGGTGACGGCCGGCGCCATGTTCACCGTCACATTCAGCTGCTGGGGCCCGGTCATGTCGCCGTCCTCGTCAACGGCGACGTATCGCAGCATGATCGTCCCTACCGCACTGGATGGCGTGCCGCTCAGGACACGCGTGTTGCCGTCAAAGGTCAGGCCGGGAATGGCCACGCTCACATCCGTCGGCATGTCAGCATCCGGCCCCCCCGTCCTCAGTCGGTAGGTTACGACGCCGTTGCCCCCGGAGGCCTGGGGCAGGGTCAGGTTGGGGATGGTGACACCGACGGTGTAGGTCTGGGTGATCAAAACAGGCATCGAGTAGCTCGGTCTGGTATCGGCATCGGTGTCCACGACAAAGACACCCAAATCGGCCGCGGTCACGCTGGCGTAGTCCCCCATCCCTGCCACAGCGTGGTGGATGGTGGCACGGTCATCCTCCGGGGTCGCATCCTTGTCGGCGGCGACGATGATCGTCTGCGCGGTGTTCCAGTTCGCGGGGCCGAAGAACAACACGTTATCCGGCGTGAGCCTCAGGTCGTGGTCTGCCGGCGTGATGCTCCTCGTGATCGCAACAGTGGCGGTGGGGGCGGTGGACAGTACCACGGTGTAGGTGGCGGATGTGCCTTCGGCCAGGAGCAGGCTGCCCGGCGCAATGATGACGGCCGGCGCCACTACCACTATCACCCTCAAGGCCAGGGTGGCGGTCGCGCCGTTCCTGTCGGTGACCGTGTAGGTCAGCATGACGTCCCGGGGCGCGGCGATGGGCGTGCCGCTCAGGATACGCGTGTCGCCGTCAAAGGCCAGGCCGGGGATGGCCATGGCCACACCGGGATTCAGCGTGTAGCTCAATGGGTCTCCGCCCCCGGTGGCCTGGGGCAGGGTCAGGTTGGGGATGGTCACGCCCAGGGTGTAGGTCTGGTCATCCACCGTGGATATGCTGAAGGCCGGCAACCCGAGGGTGTCGGGGATTGTGACCGTCAACGGGGCGACGGTCACGCCGCCGTATTCGGCGCCGGCGACCGCATGGGTGATGGTGGCGGTTTCGTCGGT
The DNA here is from genome assembly GCA_963692935.1 of Nitrospirales bacterium. Lineage (GTDB taxonomy): Bacteria > Nitrospirota > Nitrospiria > Nitrospirales > UBA8639 > Bin75. Next base: position 2,787,407 of record OY843588.1, on the reverse strand, counting down.
CGCGTCAGCATCCTCGGCCGCGCCGACGGACACCGTCTGCGCCATGTTCCAGTTGGCCGTGGTGAAGGTCAGGGCGCCGCCCGGCGCCAGCGTCAGGTTGTGGCCGGTCGGGGCAACATCCGGCGTGATGGTCACGTCGCCGGCCGGCTCGGTCGTCAGCGCCACGGTGTAGGTGCCGGTGGCGCCTTCGTCCACGGTCAGGGCGGTCGCCGAAAGGGTCACGCCGGGGGTGTCGTCGTCGACGACGGTCGCTGTCACCCCGCCAATGTTCACCGCATTGTAGCCGGCCACAAGATGGGTGATGGTGGCGGTGTCGTCGGTCGTGTCAGCATCCTCGGCGCCGGTCACGGTAACGGTCTGCGCGGTGTTCCAGGTTGCCATGGTGAAGGTCAGCGCGCCGGTCACGGTGGCGACGGCCATGTCATCGCTGGCCGGCGTGACGGTCACGTCGCCGGTGGGCACGGTGGTCAGCGCCACGGTGTAGGCGCCGGTGGCGCCTTCGTCCACGGTCAGGGCGGTCGCCGAAAGGGAGACACCGGGGATGTCGTCGTCGGTGATGGTGACGGTGGTGAGGTCGGGGTCAACCAGTATCAGCGCGTCCAGCGCCCTTGTTAAGGGCGATATGGTCAGCGATACGTGGAACGTCTCATCGGCCTCGTCAATGTTGTCGTCTATGACGGGGATGTCCACGCAACGTTGCCCATGACTGTCAAACGTGATCTCGCTGTCACTGATGGCCGTATAGTCAGCGCCTGCGGTGGCGGTGCCGTCACTGCTGTTCAACAGCAGACTGCTGGCGACAAATCTGGCGTCCGGCGGCCCCGCCAGTGTCTCCACGCACACCGAGGCCATGCCGGCATTCTCCGCCACCGTATACGCCGTCTGCACAACGCCAAAATCCAGCCGCTCGTCGGCGTTCACCGTGACCGACGGGGCGGTGGCGACGTTGGGGTACCCGGTTATCGAATGGGCGATGGTGACGGTCTCGTTGGTTGTGTCGCTATCCATGGCGGCCGCCACGGTGACCGTCTGCGGCTGGTTCCAGGTGCTGGTGGTGAAGGTCAACGCCGTGCCGGCGGCCGGCGTCAGCGTCAAGTCGTGGCTGCCCGGCGCAATGCCCGGCGTGACGGAGACCGTGCCGCCGGGGTCGGTGGTCAGGACCACGGTGTAGATGTCGGCGCCGTCTTCGAGGATGGAGAGCGTGGTCGGGGCAATGGTGACGGCGGGCGCCGTCGTGATCGTCACGGTAAAGGTCCGCATATCCGTATCGGCGGCGTCCATGTCGGTGTCCGAATCGGTGACCGTCCAGGTCAGCGCGACGGCCGGGGCGACGGTGGTGGGCGTGCCGGTCAGGGTGCGGTCGGCGTCGGTGTAGGTCAGGCCGTCGGGGATGTCGCCGGTCAGGTCGTAGTCCAGGGCGCCATTCCCGCTGGTGGCGGTCGGGAGGGTCAGGGTTGGAATGGCGACGGTGGCGGCGTAGCTCCTGTCGGACACCGTCATCGCGCCGAAGTCCGGCGCCACGGGGGGAGCCGTGCCGTCGGCGACGACGACCACAACATCGGCGGCGGTCACGCTGCCGTAGCCGTCTACCGCATGGCTGATGGTGGCGGCGTCGTCGTCGCTGTCTACATCCCCGGCGTCGGTGACGGTCACCGTCTGCGCGGTGTTCCAGTCGGCGGTGGTGAAGGTCAGGGCGCCGACCGGCGACAGTGACAACTCGTGGCCGGATGCCGGGAGGCTCGGCGTGACCGTCACCGTGCCAGTCGGCACGGCGGTCAGCACCACGGTGTAGGTGCCGGTGGCGTCTTCGTTCACACCCAGCGTGGTCGGCGAAATGGCGACCCCGTCGGTGTCGTTGTCGGTGATCGTGACGGTGGCGACGGCGGGGTCAAGCGTCACGATGGACGGCCCCCCGCCCGGTTCGGTCAGCCTGAGTGTGAGGGTCTCGTCGCCCTCGTCAATCCGGTCGTCGGAGATACCAAGAGCGAAGCCCTCGCGCCGTCGGTCCTGGTCGAACGTGCCGAGTACCTGATTGGAGATCCGGACGTAGTCGTTACCGGCGGTGGCGGTGCCATCGTCTGTACTCACTTCCAGGTCGAAGGAGTAGAAAAGCGGTTCAGACAACGTCGGACGGGTCACCAGCGCGGCCAACTGGAACTGCCCCACATCCTCCGGCTCAACGTACGCGATAGTCTCAAAGCCCAGGACGGCACGATAGAGGATGGTGACCGGCAACGCGACGGCGGTGACGGCGGCGTAGTCCGCGCCACTCGCCGCATGGGCGATGGTGGCGTCGACGAGGTTGTCGGCGACGCGGGCCATATCCACGGGGGCGTCGACGGTCATCGTCTGCGCGATGTTCCAGTTGCCGGGGGTGAAGGTCAGCGCGCCGCCCGGCGTCAGCGTCAGGCCGTGGCCGGGCGGGGTGACATTCCGTGTGATGGTGACATCGGCGGTCGGTTCGGACGCCAGCACCACCGTGTAGATGGCGCTGACGTCTTCGATCACGGCCAGGGACATCGGGTCATCGAGTCGAGCGGTTTCGATCACGGTCAGGGACATCTGGGTAATGGTGACGCCGGGGGTGTCGGTGTCGTCGACGGTCACCGTCACCGCGCCAACGTTCACCGCATTGTACCCGGCCACCAGATGGGTGATGCGGGTGGTTTCGTCGACCGCATCATCATCCTCGGCGGCGGTGACGGTGACGGTCTGCGCGGTGTTCCAGGTCGCCGTGGTGAAGGTCAGGGCGCCGGCGACGGTGGCGACGGCGGGGGCATCGCTGGCTGGCGTGACCGTCACCTCGCCGGCGGGCACGGTGGTCAGCGCCACGGTGTAGATGGTCGTGCTGCCTTCGGTGACGGTGAGGGCGGTCGGGACGATGGTGATGCCGGGCGTCGGCGTGATCGTCACGGCAAAGGGCAGCATGGCCGCATCGGTGGCGGCCGTGTTGGCGTCTTCATCGGTGGCCGTCCAGGTCAGCATGACGGCCGGGGCCTCGGTGGTGGGCGTGCCGGTCAGGGTGCGGTTGGTGTCGTCGTAGGTCAGACCGTCGGGAAGGACGCCGGTCAGGGCGTAGCTCAGGTCGCCATTCCCGCCGTTGGCGGTCGGGAGGGTCAGGGTTGGAATGGCGAAGGCGGCGGTGTAGGCCCTGTCAGGCAACATCACGCCGAAGGATGGCCGGTCGTCGGTGTCGTCGTCGACGACCGTGACCGGGACCGCGAGGGCGGTCACGCTGCCGTAGCCGTTCACCTCATGGGTGATGGTGGCGGTGTCATTGGCAAAATTGAGGTCATCCTCGGCGGTGGCGACGGTGACGGTCTGCGCCGTGTTCCAGGTCGCCGTGGTGAAGGTCAGGGCGCCGGTGACGGTGGCGACGGCCGTGTCATCGCTGGCCGGCGTGACGGTCACCTCGCCGGTGGGCACGGTGGTCAGCGCCACGGTGTAGATGGTCGTGCTGCCTTCGGTGACGGTGAGGGCGGTCGCCGAAAGGGAGACGCCGGGGATGTCGTCGTCGGTGATGGTGACGGTGGCGAGGTCGGGGTCAACCAGTATCAGCGGGTCCTGCGCCCGTGTTGCGGGCGCCAGGGTCAGCGATACGGTGAACGTCTCGTCGGCCTCGTCAATGTTGTCGTCTATGACGGGGACATCCACGCACTGTTGCCCGTGACTGTCAAACGTGACCAGGCTGTCGCTGAGGGCAGTATAGTCAGCGCCTGCGGTGGCGGTGGCGTCATCGCTGTTCATCAGCAGGTTGCTGGCGACAAATCTGGCGTCCGGCGGCCCCGCCCGTGTCTCCACGCACACCGAGGCCATGCCCGCATTCTCCGCCACCGTATACGCCGTCTGCACAAGGCCAAAAGCCAGCCGCTCGTCGGCGTTCACCGTGACCGACGGGGCGGTGGCGACGTCGGGGTACCCGGCTATCGCATGGGTGATGGTGACGGTCTCGTTGGTTGTGTCGCTATCCATGGCGGCCGCCACGGTGACCGTCTGCGGCTGGTTCCATGTGCTGGCGGTGAAGGTCAACGCCGTGCCGGCGGCCGGCGTCAGCGTCAAGTCGTGGCCGCCCTGCGCAATGCCCGGCGTGACGGAGACCGTGCCGCCGGGGTCGGTGGTCAGGACCACGGTGTAGATGTCGGCGCCGTCTTCGAGGATGGAGAGCGTGGTCGGGGCAATGGTCACGGCGGGCGTCGTCGTGATCGTCACGGTAAAGGTCCGCATGGCCGTATCGGTCACGTCCATGTCGGTGTCCGAATCGGCGACCGTATACGTCAGCGTGACGGCCGGGGCGACGGTGGTGGGCGTGCCGGTCAGGGTGCGGTCGGCGTCGGTGTAGGTCAGGCCGGCGGGAATGTCGCCGGTCAGGTCGTAGTCCAGGGCGCCATTCCCGCTGGTGGCGGCCGGGAGGGTCAGGGTTGGAATGGCGATGGCGGCGGCGTAGCTCCTGTCGGGCACCGTCAGCGCGACGAAGTCCGGCGCCACATTGGGGGCGGCGGAGTCGGCGACGATGACCACAACATCGGCGGCGGTGACGCTGCCGTAGCCGTCTACCGCATGGCTGATGGTGCCGGTGTCGTCGGCGCTGTCGGCGTCCCCATCCCCGGCGTCGGTGACGGTGACCGTCTGCCCGGTGTTCCAGTCGGCGGTGGTGAAGGTCAGGGCGCCGACCGGCGACAGTGACAACTCGTGGCCGGATGCCGGGAGGTTCGGCGTGACCGTCACATCGCCAGTCGGCACGGCGGTCAGCGCCACGGTGTAGGTGCCGGAGCCGCCTTCGTCCACACCCAGCGTGGTCGGCGAAACGTCGACCCCGTTGGTGTCGTCGTCGGTGATCCTGACGGTGGCTTCGGCGGGGTCAATCGTCACCGTGGACGGCCCGTTCAGCCTGAGCGTGAAGGTCTCCTCGGCGCCCTCGTCAATCCGGTCGTCGAGCACCGTCACATTGAAGCACTGGCTCCGTTGGGCGTTGTTGTACGGGCCGACGACCGTGTCGCCTTCAATGGTGGCGAGACTGACGTAGTCTTCACCGCTGGTGGCGGTGCCATTGGTTGAATTCGCCCCCAGGAGGAAGAGGCTGCCGAAAAACGGTTGATCCGGCGGCGGGCTGGTCATGTCCACGCACACCTGGAACTGCCCCTCATCCTCCCGCGCAACGTACTCGGGATTCTCAAAGCCCACGATGACACGATTGAGGATGGTCACCGGCAACGCGGCGGTGACGGCGTCGTAGTCCGCGCCACTCGCCGCATGGGTGATGGTGGCGTCGGCGACGTCGTCGGAGACGCGGTCCGCATCCACGGCGGCGATGACGGTCATCGTCTGCCCGATGTTCCAGTTGCCGGGGGCGAAGGTCAGCGCGCCGACCGGCATCAGCGTCAGGTCGTGGGAGGACGGGGTGACATCCGGGGCGATGGTGACGTCGCCGGCCGGCTCGGTCGTCAGCGCCACGGTGTAGGTGGTACTGATGCCTTCGGTCGTGGTCAGGGACGCCGGGACAATGGTGATGCCGGGGGTGTCGTCGTCGACGACGGTCACCGCCACCTCGCCAACGTCCACCGCGTTGTAGCCGTCCACCATATTATGGGTGATGCGGGTGGCGCCGTCGGTCGCATCGGCATCCTCGGCGCCGGTGACGGTGACGGTCTGCGCGGCGTTCCAGGTCGCCGGGGTGAAGGTCAGGGCGCCGGTCACGGTGGCGACGGCCGTGTCAACGCTGGCTGGCGTGACCGTCACGTCGCCGGCGGGCATGGTGGTCAGCGCCATGGTGTAGATGGTCGTGCTGCCTTCGGTCACCGTGAGGGCGGTCGGGATGAGGGTGATGCGGGGCGTCGTCGTGATCGTCACGGCAAAGGTCAGCATGGCCGCATCGCCGACGGTCGTGTTGGCGTCTTCATCGGTCGCCGTCCAGGTCAGTGTGACGGCCGGGGCGACGGTGGTGGGCGTGCCGGTCAGGGTGCGGCCGGCGTTGGTGTAGGTCAGACCGTCGGGGATGTCGCCGGTCAGGGCGTAGCTCAGGGCGCCATTCCCGCTGGTGGCGGCCGGGAAGGTCAGGGTTGGAATGGCGACGGCGGCGGGGTAGGCCCTGTCAGGCAACGTCATCCCGCCGAAGGATGGCCGGTCGTCGGTGTCGTTGTCGTCGACCGTGACCGGGACCGCGGCGGCGGTCACGGTGCCGTAGCCGGTCACCGCATGGGTGATGGTGGCGGTGTTATTGACAAAATCAAGGTCATCCTCGGTGGTGGCGACGATGACCGTCTGCGCCGTGTTCCAGGTCGCCGTGGTGAAGGTCAGGACGCCGGTGACGGTGGCGACGTCCAGGTCATCGCTGGCCGGCGTGACCGTCACGTCGCCGGTGGGCACGGTGGCCAGCGCCACGGTGTAGGAGCCGGTGGCGCCTTCGGTGACGGTCAGGGCGGTCGGCGAAAGGGTCACGCCTGGCAAGACGTCGTTGTCGGCGATGGTGATGGTGGCGGTGGCGACGGCGGAATCAATCGCCAGATCCTGAACGGTATTCGCATTCGCAATATGACTAATCCCGACCGTGAAGGTCTCCGTACCCTCGACTATGATGTCATCACCAATCGAAATGGCGAAGCACCCGGTCCGTGGGTCACCATCCACAGTGCCTGTTGCGGTCACGACAAAATCGCTCAGACTCCCGTAGTCCCGGGGGGCGGTGGCGGCGCCGTCGGCCGTGGTCACTTCCACGGCAAACACACCGTCAACCGTCGCGCCGAGTGCCGGCATGGTCACGGCCAGGCACACCGCCACAAACCCCGCGCCCTCCGACACCGAATAGGCGGTCGGATTAAAGCCCACGGAGACGTACTCGCGGACTGACACCGGCAACGCGGCGGTCACGGCGTCGTAGTCCGCGCCACTCGCCGCATGGCTGATGGTGGTGGCGAAGACGGTCGCATCTCTGGCGGCGGCGACGGTCACCGTCTGCGCCATGTTCCAGTTGCCGGGGGTGAAGGTCAGCGCGCCGGCCGGCGTCAGCGTCAGGTTGTGGCCGGGCGTGGTGATATCCGGTGTGATGGAGACGTCGCCGGCCGGCTCGGTCATCAGCGCCACGGTGTAGGCGCGGGTGGCGCCTTCGGTCACGGTCAGGGCGGTCGGCGACAGGGTGATGCCGGGGGTGTCGTTGTCGACGACGGTCACCGTGACCTCGCCAACGGTCACCGCATTGTAACCGGTCACCATATGGGTGATGGTGGCGGTGTCGCCGGTCGCGTCGGCATCCTCGGCGCCGGTGACGGTGACGGTCTGCGCGGTGTTCCAGGTCGCCGTGGTGAAGGTCAGGGCGCCGGCGACGGTGGCGACGGCGGTGTTACCGCTGGTCGGCGTGACCGTCACGTCGCCGTCGGGCACGGTGATCAGCGCCACGGTGTAGATGGTCGTGCTGCCTTCGGTCACGGTGAGGGCGGTCGGGTCGAGGGTGATGCCGGGCGTCGTCGTGATCGTCACGGCAAAGGGCAGCATGGCCGCATCGGCGGCGCCCGTGCTGGTGTCTTCATCGGTAGCCGTCCAGGTCAGCGTGACGGCCGGGGCCTCGGTGGTGGGCGTGCCGGTCAGGGTGCGGTTGGTGTCGTCGTAGGTCAGGCCGTCGGGAATGCCGCCGGTCAGGGCGTAGCTCAGGTCGCCATTCCCGCCGGTGGCGGCCGGGAAGGTCAGGGTTGGAATGGCGACGGCGGCGGGGTAGGCCCTGTCAGGCAACATCGGCACGCTGAAGAATGGCGGGGCGTCGGTGTCGTTGTCGTCGACCGTGACCGTGACCTCGCCGGCGGTCACGCCGCCGTAGCCGGTCACCGCATGGGTGATGGTGGCGGTGCCATTGGCAAAATCAAGGTCATCCTCGGCGGTGGTGACGGTGACGGTCTGCGCCGTGTTCCAGGTTGCCGGGGTGAAGGTCAGGGCGCCGGTGACGGTGGCGACAGCCATGTTACCGCTGGCCGGCGTGACCGTCACGTCGCCGTCGGGCACGGTGGTCAGCGCCACGGTGTAGGCGCCGTCGGTGCCTTCGGTGACGGTCAGGGCGGTCGGGTCGATGATGACCTCGGGCGCCGGCGTGATCGTCACGGGGAAGGTCAGCATGTCCATATCGGCGTCGGTCATGACGGTGTCCGAATCGGTGACCGTATACGTCAGCGTGACGGCCGGGGCGGCGGTGGTGGGCGTGCCGGTCAGGGTGCGGTCATTGTCGGTGTAGGTCAGGCCGTCGGGGATGTCGCCGGTCAGGGCGTAGGTCGGGGCGCCATTCCCGCTGGTGGCGGCCGGGAGGGTCAGGGTTGGAATGGCGGTTCTGGCAACGTAGGTCTGGTCGGGCACCGTCATCGTGACGAAGCCCGGCGCCACATCGGGGGCATGGGGGTCGAAGACGATGACCACAACATCGGCGGCGGTCACGCTGCCGTAGCCGTCTACCGCATGGCTGATGGCGGTGGTGTCGTCGGCGTCGTCGGCGTCCCCATCCCCGGCGTCGACGACGGTGACCGTCTGCGCGGTGTTCCAGTCGGTGGTGGTGAAGGTCAGGGCGCCGCTCGGCGACAGTGACAACACGTGGCCGGATACCGGGAGGCTCGGCGTGACCGTCACCGTGCCAGTCGGCACGGCGGTCAGCACCACGGTGTAGGTGCCGGAGGCGCCTTCGTTCACACCCAGCGTGGTCGGCGAAATGTCGACCCCGTCGGTGTCGTTGTCGGTGATCGTGACGGTGGCTTCGGCGGGGTCAATCGTCACGAGGGACGGCCCCCCGCCCTGTTCGGTCAGCCTGAGTGTGAGGGTCTCGGTGCCCTCGTCAATCAGGTCTTCGGACACACCAACAGCGAAGCACTCGCGCCGTCGGGGGTCGCTGAACGGGCCGGCTGTCTGATTGGAGATCCGGACGTAGTCGTTACCGGCGGTGGCGGTGCCATCGGCTGTATTCACTTCCAGGCTGAAGGGGTAGTCTTGCGGTTGAGACAACGTCGGACGGGTCACCTCCACGCACACCTGGAACTGCCCCACATCCTCCAGCTCAACGTACTCGAGATTCTCAAAGCCCACGATGGCACGAGGGACGATTGTCACCGGCAACGCGGCGGCGGTGACGGCGTCGTAGTCCGCGCCACCCACCTCGTGGGCGATAGTGGCGTTGACGACTCCGTCGGGCATGCGGGCCAGATCCACGGGGGCGTCGACGGTCATCGTCTGCGCGATGTTCCAGTTGACGGGGGTGAAGGTCAGCGCGCCGCCCGGCGTCAGCGTCAGGTCGTGGGAGGCCGGGGTGACATTCCGTGTGATGGTGACGTCGCCGGTCGGCTCGGACGTCAGCGCCACCGTGTAGGTGGCACTGACACCTTCGATCACGGCCAGGGCCATCGGGTCCTCGAATGCACTGGTGTCAATCACGGTCAGGGACATCCGGGTAATGGTCACGCCGACGGTCTCGTCGTCGACGACGGTCACAGCCACCTCGCCAACGGTCACCGCATTGTACCCGGTCACCAGATGGGTGATGCGGGTGGTTTCGTCGGTCGCATCATCATCCTCGGCGCCGGTCACGGTGACGGTCTGCGCGGTGTTCCAGGTTGCCGTGGTGAAGGTCAGGGCGCCGGCGACGGTGGCGACGTCGGTGTCACCGCTGTCTGGCGTGACCGTCACCTCGCCGATGGGCACGGTGGTCAGCGCCACGGTGTAGATGGTCGTGCTGCCTTCGGTCACGGTGAGGGCGGTCGGGACGAGGGTGATGCCGGGCGGCGGCGTGATCGTCACGGCAAAGGGCAACATGGCCGCATCACCGGCGGCCGTGTTGGCGTCTTCATCGGCAGCCGTCCAGGTCAGCGTGACGGCCGGGGCCTCGGTGACGGGCGTGCCGGTCAGGGTGCGGTTGGTGTCGTCGTAGGTCAGGCCGTCGGGAAGGACGCCGGTCAGGGCGTAGCTCAGGTCGCCATTCCCGCCGGTGGCGGCCGGGAGGGTCAGGGTTGGAATGGGGAAGGTGACGGGGTAGGCCCTGTCAGGCAACGTCGTGTCGAAGGATGGCCGGTCGTCGGTGTCGTTGTCGTTGACCGTGACCGGGACCGCGGCGGTGGTCACGCTGCCGTAGCCGGTCACCTCATGGGTGATGGTGGCGGTGTCATTGACAAAATTGAGGTCATCCTCGGCGGCGGTGACGGTGACGGACTGCGCGGTGTTCCAGGTCGCCGTGGTGAAGGTCAGCGCGCCGGTGACGGTGACGACGGCCGTGTCATCGCTGGTCGGCGTGACCGTCACGTCGCCGGCGGGCAGGGTGGTCAGCGCCACGGTGTAGGCGCCGGTGGCGCCTTCGGTGACGGTCAGGGCGGTGGGCGAAAAGGTCACGCCGGGGGTGTCGTTGTCGGTGACGGTCACGGCGACCTCGCCAACGCTCGCCGCGTTGTAGCCGTCCACCAGATGGGTGATGGCGGCGGTGTCGTCGGTCGTGTCAGCATCCTCGGCGCCGGTCACGGTGACGGTCTGCGCGGTGTTCCAGGTCGCCATGGTGAAGGTCAGGGCGCCGGCGACGGTGGCGACGTCCGTGTCACCGCTGGTCGGCGTGACCGTCACGTCGCCGTTGGGCACGGTGGTCAGCGCCACGGTGTAGGTGACGGTGGCGCCTTCGAGTACGGTCAGGGCGGTCGGGACGAGGGTGATGCCGGGCGGCGGCGTGATCGTCACGGCAAAGGGCAGCATGGCCGCATCACCGGCGGCCGTGTTGGCGTCTTCATCGGCAGCCGTCCAGGTCAGCGTGACGGCAGGCGCCTCGGTGACGGGCGTGCCGGTCAGGGCGCGGTTGGTGTCGTCGTAGGTCAGGCCGTCGGGAATGTCGCCGGTCAGGGCGTAGCTCAGGTCGCCATTCCCGCCGGTGGCGGTCGGGAGGGTCAGGGTTGGAATGGGGAAGGTGACGGGGTAGGCCCTGTCAGGCAACGTCGTCGCGAAGGATGGCCGGTCGTCGGTGTCGTTGTCGTTGACCGTGACCGGGACCGCGGCGGTGGTCACGCTGCCGTAGCCGGTCACCTCATGGGTGATGGTGGCGGTGTCATTGACAAAATTGAGGTCATCCTCGGAGGCGGTGACGGTGACGGACTGCGCGGTGTTCCAGGTCGCCGTGGTGAAGGTCAGCGCGCCGGTGACGGTGACGACGGCCGGGTCATCGCTGGTCGGCGTGACCGTCACGTCGCCGGCGGGCAGGGTGGTCAGCGCCACGGTGTAGGTGCCGGTGGCGCCTTCGTCCACGGTCAGGGCGGTGGGCGAAAAGGTCACGCCGGGGGTGTCGTCGTCGGTGACGGTCACGGCAACCTCGCCAACGCTCGCCGCGTTGTAGCCGTCCACCAGATGGGTGATAGCGGCGGTGTCGTCGGTCGTGTCAGCATCCTCGGCGCCGGTCACGGTGACGGTCTGCGCGGTGTTCCAGGTCGCCGTGGTGAAGGTCAGGGCGCCGGCGACGGTGGCGACGGCCTGGTCACCGCTGGCCGGCGTGACCGTCACGTCGGCGCCCGGCTCCGTGTCCAGCACGACGGTGTAGGTGCCGGTGGCGCCTTCGGTTACGGTCAGGGCGGTGGGCGAAAGGGTGACGCCGGGGGTGTCGTTGTCGGTGACGGTCACGGCAACCTCGCCAACGTTCGCCGGGGTGTAGCCGGTTACCGGATGGGTGATGGTGGCGGTGTCGTCGGTCGCATCAGCATCCTCGGCGCCGGTGACGGTGACGGTCTGCGCGGTGTTCCAGGTCGCCGTGGTGAAGGTCAGGACGCCGGTGACGGTGGCGACGGCCGGGTCACCGCTGGTTGGCATGACCGTCACGTCGCCGTCGGGCACGGTGGTCAGCTCCACGGTGTAGATGGTCGTGCCGCCTTCGGTCACCGTGAGGGCGGTCGGGATGAGCGTGATGCCGGGCGCCGTCGTGATCGTGACGGCAAAGGTCCGCGTGTCGGCATCGGCGGCGTCAGTGTTGGCGTCTTCATCGGTGGCCGTATACGTCAGCGTGACGGCCGCGGCGGCGGTGGTGGGCGTGCCGGTCAGGGTGCGGTCGGCGCCGGTGTAGGTCAGACCGTCGGGAAGGGCGCCGGTCAGGGCGTAGCTCAGGACGCCATTCCCGCCGGCGGCTTCGGGGAGGGTCAGGGTTGGAATGGCGGCGGAGGCGGCGTAGGTCCTGTCGGACACCGTCAGCACGCCGAAGTCCGGCGCGGTGTCCATGTCGTTGTCGGGAATCGTGACCACAACCGGGTCGGCGGTGGCGACGCCGCCGTAGCCGCCCACCCTGTGGGTGATGGTGGCGGTGTCACCGGCGAAATCGGCGTCATCCATGGCGGCGTCGACGGTGACGGTCTGCGCGGTGTTCCAGGTTCCCATGCTGAAGGTCAGGGCGCCGGACACGGTGAGCAGGCCGCCGGTGCCGGCGTCGTCGGGTGTGACGGTCACATCGCCGGCGGGCATGGTGTTCAGCACGGCGGTGTAGGTGGCCGAGCCGCCTTCAGTCACGGTCAGGGCGGTCGGGACGATGATGACTCCGGGCACCGGCTCCGCGATGGTGACGGCAAAGGTCCGCATGGCCGTATCGTTGGCGGTCGTGTCGGTGTCCGAATCGGTGGCCGTGTAGGTCAGCGTGACGGCCGGGGCCACCGTGGTGGGTGTACCGGTCAGCGTGCGCGCGCCGGGGGCAAAGGTGAGACCGTCGGGGATGGAGCCGGTCAGGGCATAGCTCAGGGCGCCGTCGCCGGCGGTGGCGGCGGGCAACGTCAGCGTCGGGATGGCCCTGTCGACGTCGTAGGTCATGTCGGGCACCACGGTCGCATCAAAGGTCGGGGCGCTTCTGAGGTCGGTGACCGTGACCGGCAGGATGGCGGCGGGCACGGCGCCGTAGCCGCTCACCGCATGGCTGATGGTGGCGGTGTCGTCGGTGTTATTCACATCCTCGCCGGCGGTGAGGGTGAACGTCTGCTCGATGCTCCAGTCGGCGGCGGTGAAGGTCAGGGCGCCGGTGATGACGACAAGGCCGCTGTTACTGCTCGGCTCGACCGTGACCGGGCCGACTGGCTCGGTCTCCAGGACCACGGTGTAGGTGGCGGAGCCGCCTTCGTCCACGGTGAGGGCGGCGGGCGTGAGGGTGACCGAGGGGTCGGGGTCCACGATGGTGGCATCGGCGCTGAGGCCAGTGAGCGGCGCGCGGGATTCCGTGGCGCCACTGCCGAAGATGATCTCGTTCAGACGCAGGGTGAGTTGCTCCGCCGATTCCGTGGTGCGGTCGAGGGTAATCGGCAGTTCAATGTCGCCGCTGGTTGCGGTGGTGGCAATGGGTAACATGACGGGGGCGCCGTAATCCGCATCAGACGCGGGGCTGGCGCCACTGCCGGCTATGGCGAGGTCGAAGGTGACCGGCGCGGACAGCCCGGCGGGATTGTCCGCCGTCCCCGGGGCCAGCGCCAGCGAGGCGGTGAAGACGGCGTCTGTGCCTTCGGCGACGGCACTGCCCGGCGGCGTGAGGGTGACGGTGGGCAGGTCGTTCGGCAGGATGGTGACCGTGATGGAGTTTGCCGTGGGGCTGATTTCGTAGTGGTCGGTGTTGCTGATGTCGGTGATGGTGAAGGTGATGCTTTCCGCGCCCTCGGCGATGCGGTCGTCCACTACTGTGTAGTTCGGGCTGAGTCTGCCCACGGTGCTGAGATTGAAGAACCACATTACGGTCTGTTCAAAGCCACCCAACGTGGCGTCCATAAAGTCATCGCCGTTGGCAGCCGTGCCCGAAGCCGTCACGGTCGCCGTCAGCACGATCCCCGCGCTGGAGGGGCGGTGATGTTGATCCCGTAGACCAGCACGCTTGCGCCATCCTCGTTGAATTCAAGGCCGGGCGTGTTTGTGTCGGCGTCGGGGCTTGATAAGAAGCCGGCTATCGCGATGCTGATCACGTTTTTCCGCACCACCACGCCGAAGGTCGTGGCTGTTTCGTCGCTGTCCGCATCCGTGGCCGTGTAGGTCAGCGTGACGGCCGGGGCCGCGGTGAGGGGCGCGCCGGTCAGCGTGCGGCCGTTGGCGTTGAAGGTCAGGCCGGCGGGGACGCCGCCGGTCAGGGTGTACCGCACCAGGCCATTGCCGGCGGTGGCGGCCGGGAGCGTCAGGGCCGGGATGTCGACGGTGACGGCGTAGGTCATGTCATCCACCGTGGCCCCGCCGAAGTCCGGCGTCGTGTCGGAGGCTTCGTCGTCGGTCACCGTGACCACGATATTGTCGGCGGTGACGACGTCGCCGTAGCCGCCCACGGCATGGCTGATGGTGGCGATGTCGTCCACGTTGTCCCCATCATGGGCGGCGGCGACGGTAACGGTCATGGCCATGTTCCAGTTTGAGTTGTCGAAGGTGACCGCACTGGTGAGGATCGTCACATCGCCGCCGGGGGCGACGCTCGGCGTGACCGTCACCTCACCGGTGGGCACGGTGGTCAGCACCATGGAGTAGGTGGCCGTGCCGCCTTCAGGCACGCCGATGGCGAAGTCGGAGAGGATGACCGCGGGCGCCACCAGCACCGTCACGGGGAAGGTCAGCGTGGCGGAGTCGGCGCCGGCCATGTTGGCGTCGTCATCCGTGGCCGTATACGTCAGCGTGACGGTGGAGGTGACGGCGGTGGGCGTGCCGGTCAGGGTGCGGTCGGTGTCGGTGAAGGTCAGGCCGGCGGGAATGCGGCCGGTCAGGGCGTAGCTCAGGGCGCCATTCCCGCCGGTGGCTTCCGGCAACGTCAGCGCCGGGATGGTGGTCCCGTCGACGTAGCTCTGCTCGGGCACCATCGCCGCCGCATCGAAGGCCGGCGCGCTGTCGGTGTCGAGGACGGTGACGGAGAGTTCGTCGGCGCCGCCGCCGTAGCCGTCCACGGCATGGGTGATGGTGGCGGTGTCGGTGTCCGCATCCGCATCGAAGACGCCGGTGACGGTGACGGTCTGCGCGGTGTTCCAGGTCGCCGTGGTGAAGGTCAGGACGCCGGTGACGGTGGCGACAGCGGTGTCATCGCTGGCCGGCGTGACCGTCACGTCGCCGGCGGGCACGGTGGTCAGCACGGCGGTGTAGATGGTCATGGTGCCTTCGGACACCGTGAGGGCGGTCGGGGCGAGCGTGATGCCGGGCGCCGTCGTGATCACCACGGCAAAGGTCAGCGCGGCTGTATCGCCGGCGGCCGTGTTGGCGTCCGCATCGGTGGCCGTCCAGGTCAGCGTGACGGCCGGCGCCTCGGTGGTGGGCGTGCCGGTCAGGGTGCGCGCGCCGGTATCAATGGCCAGGCCGGCGGGAATGTTGCCGGTCAGGGCGTAGCTCAGGGCGCCATTCCCGCCGGTGGCTTCCGGCAACGTCAGCGCCGGGATGGTGGTCTCGCCGACGTAGGTCTGGTCGGGCACCATCGCCGCCGCATCGAAGGCCGGCGCGCTGTCGGTGTCGAGGACGGTGACGGGGAGTTCGACGACGACGACGCCGTAGCCGTCCACGGCATGGGTGATGGTGGCGGTGTCGGTGTCCGCATCCGCATCGACGACGCCGGTGACGGTGACGGTCTGCGCGGTGTTCCAGGTTACCGTGGTGAAGGTCAGGGCGCCGGTGACGGTGACGACGGCGGTGTCATCGCTGGCCGGCGTGACCGTCACGTCGCCGGTGGGCACGGTGGTCAGCACGGCGGTGTAGATGGCTGTGCCGCCTTCGGACACCGTGAGGGCGGTCGGGGCGAGCGTGATGCCGGGCGCCGCCGTGATCACCACGGCAAAGGTCAGCGCGGCTGTATCGCCGGCGGCCGTGTTGGCGTCCGCATCGGTGGCCGTCCAGGTCAGCGTGACGGCCGGCGCCTCGGTGGTGGGCGTGCCGGTCAGAGTGCGCGCGCCGGGATCAATGGTCAGGCCGTCGGGAATGTCGCCGGTCAGGGCGTAGCTCAGGGCGCCATTCCCGCCGGAGGCTTCCGGCAACGTCAGCGCCGGGATGGTGGTCCCGTCGACGTAGGTCTGGCCGGGCACCATCGCCGCCGCATCGAAGGCCGGCGCGCTGTCGGTGTCGAGGACGGTGACGGGGAGTTCGACGACGACGACGCCGTAGCCGTCCACGGCATGGGTGATGGTGGCGGTGTCGGTGTCCGCATCCGCATCAACGACGCCGGTGACGGTGACGGTCTGCGCGGTGTTCCAGGTTACCGTGGTAAAGGTCAGGGCGCCGGTGACGGTGGCGACGGCGGGGTCATCGCTGGCTGGCGTGACCGTCACGTCGCCGGTGGGCACGGTGGTCAGCACGGCGGTGTAGATGGCTGTGTTGCCTTCGGACACCGTGAGGGCGGTCGGGGCGAGCGTGATGCCGGGCGCCGCCGTGATCACCACGGCAAAGGTCAGCGCGGCTGTATCGTCGGCGGCCGTGTTGGCGTCCTCATCGGTGGCCGTCCAGGTCAGCGTGACGGCCGGTGCCCCGGTGGTGGGCGTGCCGGTCAGGGTGCGCGCGCTGGTATCAATGGTCAGGCCGTCGGGAATGTCGCCGGTCAGGGCGTAGCTCAGGGCGCCATTCCCGCCGGAGGCTTCCGGCAACGTCAGCGCCGGGATGGTGGTCCCGTCGACGTAGGTCTGGTCGGGCACCATCGCCGCCGCATCGAAGGCCGGCGCGCTGTCGGTGTCGAGGACGGTGACGGGGAGTTCGACGACGACGCCGCCGTAGCCGTCCACGGCATGGGTGATGGTGGCGGTGTCGGTGTCCGCATCCGCATCAACGACGCCGGTGACGGTGACGGTCTGCGCGGTGTTCCAGGTTACCGTGGTAAAGGTCAGGGCGCCGGTGACGGTGGCGGCGGCCGGGTTACCGCTGGCCGGCGTGACCGTCACGTCGGCGCCCGGGTCCGTGTCCAGCACGACGGTGTAGGCGCCGGTGGCGCCTTCGGTTACGGTCAGGGCAGTGGGCGAAAGGGTGACGCCGGGGGCGGTGGGGGTGTCGTTGTCGGTGACGGTCACGGCGACCTCGCCAACGCTCGCCACGTTGTAGCCGTCCACCAGATGGGTGATGGCGGCGGTGTCGTCGGTCGCATCAGCATCCTCGACGCCGGTGACGGTGACGGTCTGCGCGGTGTTCCAGGTCGCCGTGGTGAAGGTCAGGGCGCCGGCGACGGTGGCGACGGCGGTGTTACCGCTGTTTGGCGTGACCGTCACGTCGGCGCCCGGCTCCGTGTCCAGCACGACGGTGTAGGTGCCGGTGGCGCCTTCGTCCACGGTCAGGGCGGTGGGCGAAAGGGTCACGCCGGGGGTGTCGTTGTCGGTGACGGTCACGGCGACCTCGCCAACGCTCGCCACGTTGTAGCCGTCCACCAGATGGGTGATGGCGGCGGTGTCGTCGGTCGCATCAGCATCCTCGACGCCGGTCACGGTGACGGTCTGCGCGGTGTTCCAGGTCGCCGTGGTGAAGGTCAGCGCGCCAGCGACGGTGGCGACGGCCGGGTCACCGCTGGCCGGCGTGACCGTCACGTCGGCGCCCGGCTCCGTGTCCAGCACGACGGTGTAGGTGCCGGTGGCGCCTTCATCCACGGTCAGGGCGGTCGCCGAAAGAGTGACGCCGGGGGTGTCGTTGTCGGTGACGGTCACGGCAACCTCGCCAACGTTCGCCGGGGTGTAGCCGGTTGCCGGATGGGTGATGGTGGCGGTGTCGTCGGTCGCATCAGCATCCTCGACGCCGGTGACGGTGACGGTCTGCGCGGTGTTCCAGGTCCCCATGTCGAAGGTCAGGGCGCCGGTCACGGTGGCGACGGCCTGGTCACCGCTGGTCGGCGTGACCGTCACGTTGCCGGCGGGCATGGTGGTCAGCTCCACGGTGTAGATGGTCGTGCCGCCTTCGGTCACCGTGAGGGCGGTCGGGATGAGCGTGATGCCGGGCGCCGTCGTGATCGTGACGGCAAAGGTCCGCGTGTCGGCATCGGCGGCGTCAGTGTTGGCGTCTTCATCGGTGGCCGTATACGTCAGCGTGACGGCCGCGGCGGCGGTGGTGGGCGTGCCGGTCAGGGTGCGGTCGGCGCCGGTGTAGGTCAGACCGTCGGGAAGGGCGCCGGTCAGGGCGTAGCTCAGGACGCCATTCCCGCCGGCGGCTTCGGGGAGGGTCAGGGTTGGAATGGCGGCGGAGGCGACGTAGGTCCTGTCGGACACCGTCAGCACGCCGAAGTCCGGCGCGGTGTCCATGTCGTTGTCGGGAATCGTGACCACAACCGGGTCGGCGGTGGCGACGCCGCCGTAGCCGCCCACCATGTGGGTGATGGTGGCGGTGTCACCGGCGAAATCGGCGTCATCCATGGCGGCGTCGACGGTGACGGTCTGCGCGGTGTTCCAGGTTCCCGTGGTGAAGGTCAGGGCGCCGGAAACGGTGAGCAGGCCGCCGGCGCCGGGTGTGACGGTCACATCGCCGGCGGGCATGGTGTTCAGCACGGCGGTGTAGGTGGCCGAGCCGCCTTCAGTCACGGTCAGGGCGGTCGGGACGATGATGACCCCGGGCACCAGCTCCGCGATGGTGACGGCAAAGGTCCGCGTGGCCGTATCGGCGTCGGTCGTGTCGGTGTCCGAATCGGTGGCCGTGTAGGTCAGCGT
This sequence comes from Nitrospirales bacterium, assembly GCA_963692935.1. Lineage (GTDB taxonomy): Bacteria > Nitrospirota > Nitrospiria > Nitrospirales > UBA8639 > Bin75. The sequence goes on along the minus strand of OY843588.1, from coordinate 2,768,844 downwards.
GACGGCCGGGGCCACCGTGGTGGGTGTACCGGTCAGCGTGCGCGTGCCGGGGGCAAAGGTGAGACCGTCGGGGATGGAGCCGGTCAGGGCGTAGCTCAGGGCGCCGTCGCCGGCGGTGGCGGCGGGCAACGTCAGCACAGGAATGGCCCTGTCGACGTCGTAGGTCATGTCGGGCACCACGGTCGCATCAAAGGTCGGGGCGCTCCTGAGGTCGGTGACCGTGACCGGCAGGATGGCGGCGGGCACGGCGCCGTAGCCGCTCACCGCATGGCTGATGGTGGCGGTGTCGTCGGTGTTATTCACATCCTCGCCGGCGGTGAGGGTGAACGTCTGCTCGATGCTCCAGTCGGCGGTGGTGAAGGTCAGGGCGCCGGTGATGACGACAAGGCCGCTGTTACTGCTCGGCTCGACCGTGACCGGGCCGGCTGGCTCGGTCTCCAGGACCACGGTGTAGGTGGCGGTGCCGCCTTCGTCCACGGTGAGGGCGGCGGGTGTGAGGGTGACCGAGGGGTCGGGGTCCACGATGGTGGCATCGGCGCTGAGGCCGGTGAGCGGCGCGCGGGATTCCGTGGCGCCACTGCCGAAGATGATCTCGTTCAGGCGCAGGGTGAGTTGCTCCGCCGATTCCGTGGTGCGGTCGAGGGTAATCGGCAGTTCAATGTCGCCGCTGGTTGCGGTGGTGGCAATGGGTAACATGACGGGGGCGCCGTAATCCGCATCAGACGCGGGGTTGGCGCCACTGCCGGCTATGGCGAGGTCGAAGGTGACCGGCCCGGACAGCCCGGCGGGATTGTCCGCCGTCCCCGGGACCAGCGCCAGCGAGGCGGTGAAGACGGCGTCTGTGCCTTCGGCGACGGCACTGCCCGGCGGCGCGAGGGTGACGGTGGGCAGGTCGTTCGGCAGGATGGTGGCCGTGATGGAGTTTGCCGTGGGGCTGATTTCGTAGTGGTCGGTGTTGCTGATGTCGGTGATGGTGAAGGTGATGCTTTCCGCGCCCTCGGCGATGCGGTCGTCCACTACTGTGTAGTTCGGGCTGACTCTGCCCACGGTGCCGAGATTGAAGAACCACATTACGGTCTGGTCAAAGCCGCCCAACGTGGCGTCCATAAAGTCATCGCCGTTGGCAGCCGTGCCCGAAGCCGTCACGGTCGCCGTCAGCACGATCCCCGCGCTGGAGGGGGCGGTGATGCTGATCCCGTAGACAAGCACGCTTGTGCTGTCCTCGTTGAATTGAAGGCCGGGCATGGTTGTGTCGGCGTCGGGGCTTGATATGAAGCCGGCTATCGCGATGCTGATCACGTTTTTCCGCACCACCACGCCGAAGGTTGTGGCTGTTGCGTCGCTGTCCGCATCCGTGGCCGTGTAGGTCAGCGTGACGGCCGGGGCCGCGACGAGGGGCGCGCCGGTCAGCGTGCGGCCGTTGGCGTTGAAGGTCAGGCCGGCGGGGACGCCGCCGGTCAGGGCGTACCGCACCAGGCCATTGCCGGCGGTGGCGGCCGGGAGCGTCAGGGTCGGGATGTCGACGGTGACGGCGTAGGTCATGTCATCCACCGTGGCCCCGCCGAAGTCCGGCGTCGTGTCGAAGGCTTCGTCGTCGGTCACCGTGACCACGACATTGTCGGCGGTGACGACGTCGCCGTAGCCGCCCACGGCATGGCTGATGGTGGCGACGTCGTCTATGGCGTCCACATCGTTGGCGGCGGCGACGGTGACGGTCATGGCAATGTTCCAGTTGGAAGAATCGAAGGTGACCGCACTGGTGAGGGTCGTCACATCGCCGCCGGGGGCGACGCTCGGCGTGACCGTCACCTCACCGGTGGGCACGGTGGTCAGCACCATGGAGTAGGTGGCCGTGCCTTCTTCGGGCACGCCGATGGCGAAGTCGGAGAGGATGACCGCGGGCGCCACCAGCACCGTCACGGGGAAGGTCAGCGTGGCGGTGTCGGCGTCGGCCATGTTGGCGTCGTCATCCGTGGCCGTATACGTCAGCGTGACGGTGGAGGTGACGGCGGTGGGCGTGCCGGCCAGGGTGCGGTCGGTGTCGGTGAAGGTCAGGCCGGCGGGAATGTTGCCGGTCAGGGCGTAGCTCAGGGCGCCATTCCCGCCGGTGGCTTCCGGCAACGTCAGCGCCGGGATGGTGGTCCCGTCGACGTAGCTCTGCTCGGGCACCATCGCCGCCGCATCGAAGGCCGGCGCGCTGTCGGTGTCGAGGACGGTGACGGGGAGTTCGTCGACGACGACGCCGTAGCCGTCCACGGCATGGGTGATGGTGGCGGTGTCGGTGTCCGCGTCCGCATCGAAGACGCCGGTGACGGTGACGGTCTGCGCGGTGTTCCAGGTCGCCGTGGTGAAGGTCAGGGCGCCGGTGACGGTGGCGACGGCGGGGTCATCGCTGGCTGGCGTGACGGTCACGTCGCCGGCGGGCACGGTGGTCAGCACGGCGGTGTAGATGGTCATGGTGCCTTCGGACACCGTGAGGGCGGTCGGGGCGAGCGTGATGCCGGGCGCCGTCGTGATCACCACGGCAAAGGTCAGCGCGGCTGTATCGCCGGCGGCCGTGTTGGCGTCCTCATCGGTGGCCGTCCAGGTCAGCGTGACGGCAGGCGCCTCGGTGGTGGGCGTGCCGGTCAGGGTGCGCGCGCCGGTATCAATGGTCAGGCCGGCGGGAATGTCGCCGGTCAGGGCGTAGCTCAGGACGCCATTCCCGCCGGTGGCTTCCGGCAACGTCAGCGCCGGGATGGCGGTCTCGCCGACGTAGGTCTGGTCGGGCACCATCGCCGCCGCATCGAAGGCCGGCGCGCTGTCGGTGTCGAGGACGGTGACGGGGAGTTCGACGACGCCGCCGCCGTAGCCGTCCACGGCATGGGTGATGGTGGCGGTGTCGGTGTCCGCATCCGCATCAACGACGCCGGTGACGGTGACGGTCTGCGCGGTGTTCCAGGTCGCCGTGGTGAAGGTCAGGGCGCCGGTGACGGTGGCGACGGCGGTGTCATCGCTGGCTGGCGTGACCGTCACGTCGCCGGTGGGCACGGTGGTCAGCACGGCGGTGTAGATGGCTGTGTTGCCTTCGGACACCGTGAGGGCGGTCGGGGCGAGCGTGATGCCGGGCGCCGTCGTGATCACCACGGCAAAGGTCAGCGCGGCTGTATCGCCGGCGGCCGTGTTGGCGTCATCATCGGTGGCCGTCCAGGTCAGCGTGACGGCCGGCGCCTCGGTGGTGGGCGTGCCGGTCAGAGTGCGCGCGCCGGTATCAATGCTCAGGCCGGCGGGAATGTCGCCGGTCAGGGCGTAGCTCAGGGCGCCATTCCCGCCGGAGGCTTCCGGCAACGTCAGCGCCGGGATGGTGGTCCCGTCGACGTAGGTCTGGTCGGGCACCATCGCCGCCGCATCGAAGGCCGGCGCGCTGTCGGTGTCGAGGACGGTGACGGGGAGTTCGACGACGACGACGCCATAGCCGTCCACGGCATGGGTGATGGTGGCGGTGTCGGTGTCCGCATCCGCATCGAAGACGCCGGTGACGGTGACGGTCTGCGCGGTGTTCCAGGTCGCCGTGGTGAAGGTCAGGGCGCCGGTGACGGTGGCGACGGCGGTGTCATCGCTGGCTGGCGTGACCGTCACGTCGCCGGTGGGCACGGTGGTCAGCACGGCGGTGTAGATGGTCGTGCTCCCTTCGGACACCGTGAGGGCGGTCGGGGCGAGCGTGATGCCGGGCGCCGCCGTGATCACCACGGCAAAGGTCAGCGCGGCTGTATCGTCGGCGGCCGTGTTGGCGTCATCATCGGTGGCCGTCCAGGTCAGCGTGACGGCCGGCGCCTCGGTGGTGGGCGTGCCGGTCAGGGTGCGCGCGCTGGTATCAATGGTCAGGCCGTCGGGAATGTCGCCGGTCAGGGCGTAGCTCAGGGCGCCATTCCCGCCGGAGGCTTCCGGCAACGTCAGCGCCGGGATGGTGGTCCCGTCGACGTAGGTCTGGCCGGGCACCATCGCCGCCGCATCGAAGGCCGGCGCGCTGTCGGTGTCGAGGACGGTGACGGGGAGTTCGTCGACGACGACGCCGTAGCCGTCCACGGCATGGGTGATGGTGGCGGTGTCGGTGTCCGCATCCGCATCGACGACGCCGGTGACGGTGACGGTCTGCGCGGTGTTCCAGGTCGCCGTGGTGAAGGTCAGGGCGCCGGTGACGGTGGCGACGGCGGTGTCATCGCTGGCTGGCGTGACGGTCACGTCGCCGGTGGGCACGGTGGTCAGCACGGCGGTGTAGATGGTCGTGCTCCCTTCGGACACCGTGAGGGCGGTCGGGGCGAGCGTGATGCCGGGCGCCGTCGTGATGGTCACGGCAAAGGTCAGCGTGCCGGCATCGTCGGCGGCCGTGTTGGCGTCCTCATCGGTGGCCGTCCAGGTCAGCGTGACGGCCGGGGCGACGGTGGTGGGCGTGCCGGTCAGGGTGCGGTCGGTGTCGGTGTAGGTCAGGCCGGCGGGAAGGGTGCCGGTCAGGGCGTAGCTCAGGATGCCATTCCCGCCGGTGGCGGCCGGGAGGGTCAGGGTTGGAATGGCGGCGGAGGCGACGTAGGTCCTGTCGGACACCGTCAGCGCGCCGAAGTCCGGCGCAGTGTCCATGTCGTTGTCGGAGGTCGTGACCACGACCGGGTCGGCGGTGGCGACGCCGCCGTAGCCGCCCACCATGTGGGTGATGGTGGCGGTGTCGCTGGTGAAATCGGCGTCATCCATGACGGCGGCGACGGTGACGGTCTGCGCCATGTTCCAGTCACCCGTGGTGAAGGTCAGCGCGCCGGTCACGGTCACCGCGCCGCTGTTACTGCTCGGCGTGACCGTCACCTCGCCGGTCGGCTCGGTTTCCAGGATCACGGTGTAGATGGCGCTGTCGCCTTCATCCACGGTGAGGGCGGTGGGCGTGATGGTCACCCCGGGGTCGGGGTCAACGATGGTGGCGTCGGCGCCGACGTTGGTAAGCGGGGCGCGGGATGCGCCGGCGCCGCTGCCGAAGATGATCTCGGTCAGGCTCAGGGTGAGTTGCTCATCCGGCTCCGTGGTGCGGTCGAGGGTGATCGGCAGGGTGATGTCGCCGCTGGTTGCGGTGGTGGCAATGGGCAACATGGCGGGGGTGCCGTAATCCGAGGCATCCGCCGGATTGGCGCCGCTACCGGCCACATTGATGGCGAAGGTGACTGAACCCGACAGCCCGGTCGTCCCCGGGGCCAGCGCCAGCGAGGCGGCGAAGTCGGCGTCCGTGCCTTCGGCGACCGGAGCGCCCGGCGGCGTGAGGGTGACCGTGGGCAGGTTACTCGGCAGGATGATGACCGTGGCCGCATTGTTCGTGGGGCTGATTTCGTAATTGGTGCCGGTGGGGCCATCGAGGATCGGGCTGGTGCTGGATGCGAAATTGTAGTCGTCGCCGGTGACGCCGGTGAGGGTCACGGTGAAATCTTCCTCGCCCTCGGCGAGGCCGTCGTCCACGGCGGCGTAGCGGACGCCCCCCATCGGGGAGCTACCGTGTACAAAGTAGATTTCCTGGGGCGCAGGGGGGCGTGGAAAGATGCGACGAACTTCCAAGTCGTTGCCGTTGCCAGCCACCCCCGAAGCTGTTGCTTGCACTGTAAGCCCACCATTGCGGGTGATGATGGGGCCTGAGAGGGTCACGATGAAGATGACGTTGGCGCCCTCGTTGACCTGATAGCCGGGTGTGCCCGGGTCCGCGTCAGGGGGCGAAAATCTAGAGGAAATCTCGAGGCTGATCTGGTATTTCGGCACCGTCACGCGGAAGGTCAGGGCCGTTTCGTCGCCGTGCACATCCGTGGCCGTCCAGGTCAGCGTGACGGTCGGGGTCGCAAGGCGGGGCGTGCCGGTCAGCGTGCGCATAAGCTCGTTCACGATCAGGCCGTCGTGGAGGGTGCCGGTCAGGGTATACTGTATCCGGCCGTTGCCGGCGGTGGCGGCCGGGAGCGTCAGGGTCGGGATGGGGGTGTCCAGGGCGTAGGTCATGTCGTCGACCGTCGCCGCGCCGAAGTCCGGCGTCGTGTCGGGGGCCTCGTCGTCGGTCACCGTGGCCACGATGTCGGCGGCGGCGGCGATGAGGCCGTAGGCGTTCACGGCATGGCTGATGGTGGCTATGTCGTCTACGTCGTCCATATCCTGGGCGGCGGCGACGGTGACGGTCTGCGCGGTGTTCCAGTTCACGGTGGTGAAGGTCAACGCGTCGGGGCTGGCCGTCACATCGCCGCCGACGGGGCTGACGCTCGACGTGACGGTCACGTCAGCGATGGGCACGTAGGCCAGCGCCACGGTGTAGATGACCGAGCCACCTTCAGGCACGGCGAGGGTGGCGTCGGAGAATGTGACAGCGGGGGGCAACACCGGCGTGATGGTCACGGTAAAGGTCAGCGTGTCGGCATCGGTGGCGTCGGTGTTGGCGTCCTCATCGGTGGCCGTATACGTCAGCGTGACGGCAGAGGTCTCGGTGGTGGGCGTGCCGGTCAGGGTGCGGTCGGCGCCGGTGTAGATCAGACCGTTGGGAATGTCGCCGGTCAGGGCGTAGCTCAGGACGCCATTCCCGCGGATGGCCTGGGGCAGGGTCAGGGTCGGAATGGGAGCGAAGGCGGAGTAGGTCCTGTCGGATACCATCAGCGTGTCGAAGTCCGGCGGGGTGTCCGTGTCGTTGTCGGAGATCGTGACCACGACCGGGCCGGCGGTGGCGACGCCGCCGTAGCCGCCCACCATGTGGGTGATGGTGGCGGTGTCGTCGGCGAAATCGGCGTCATCCATGGCGGCAGCGACGGTAACGGCCTGCGCGATGTTCCAGGTCGCCGTGGTGAAGGTCAGGGCGCCGGTGACGGTGGCGGCGGCCGGGTTACCGCTGGCCGGCGTGACCGTCACGTCGGCGTCCGGCTCCGTGTCCAGCACGACGGTGTAGGCGCCGGTGGCGCCTTCGTCCACGGTCAGGGCGGTGGGCGAAAGGGTCACGCCGGGGGTGTCGTTGTCGGTGACGGTGACGGCGACCTCGCCAATGCTCGCCGCGTTGTAGCCGTCAATCAGATGGGTGATGGTGGCGGTTTCGTCGGTCGCGTCGGTATCCTCGACGCCGGTCACGGTGACGGTCTGCGCGGTGTTCCAGGTCGCCGTGGTGAAGGTCAGGGCGCCGGTGACGGTGGCGGCGGCCGGGTTACCGCTGGCCGGCGTGACCGTCACGTCGGCGGCCGGCTCCGTGTCCAGCACGACGGTGTAGGCGCCGGTGGCGCCTTCGGTTACGGTCAGGGCAGTGGGCGAAAGGGTGACGCCGGGGGCGGTGGGGGTGTCGTTGTCGGTGACTGTGACGGCCACCGGGTCGGCGGTGGTGACAGAGCCGTAGCCGTTGACCACGTGGGTGATGGCGGCGGTGTCGTCGGTCGTGTCAGCATCCTCGACGCCGGTGACGACGACGGTCTGCACGATGTTCCAGTTCGCCGTGGTGAAGATCAGGGCGCCGGCGACGGTGGCGACGGCGGTGTTACCGCTGTTTGGCGTGACCGTCACGTCGGCGTCCGGCTCCGTGTCCAGCACGACGGTGTAGGCGCCGGTGGCGCCTTCGTCCACGGTCAGGGCGGTGAGCGAAAGGGTCACGCCGGGGGTGTCGTTGTCGGTGACGGTGACGGCGACCGGGTCGGCGGCGACGGAGCCATAGCCGTTGACCGTGTGGGTGATGGTGGTGGCGTCGTCAACGCTGTCGCTGTCCTCGACGCCGGTGACGACGACGGTCTGCACGATGTTCCAGTTCGCCGTGGTGAAGACCAGGACACCGAAGCCGGCGGCGGTGGCGACAGCGGTGTCACCGCTGGCTGGCGTGACCGTCACGTTGCCGAGCGGCTCCGTGTCCAGCACGACGGTGTAGGTGCCGGTGGCGCCTTCATCCACGGTCAGGGCGGTCGCCGAAAGGGTCACGCCGGGGGTGTCGTTGTCGGTGACGGTCACGGCAACCTCGCCAACGTTCGCCGGGGTGTAGCCGGTTACCGGATGGGTGATGGTGGCGGTGTCATCGGTCGCATCAGCATCCTCGACGCCGGTGACGGTGACGGTCTGCGCGGTGTTCCAGGTCGCCGTGGTGAAGGTCAGGGCGCCGGTCACGGTGGCGACGTCCTGGGCACCGCTGGTTGGCATGACCGTCACGTCGCCGGCGGGCACGGTGGTCAGGACCACGGTGTAGGTGCCCGTGGCGCCTTCATCCACGGTCAGGGCGGTCGGGATGAGCGTGATGCCGGGCGCCGTGGTGATGGTCACGGCAAAGGTCAGCGTGGCCGCATCGGCGGCGGAGGTGTTGGCATCGTCATCCGTGGCCGTCCAGGTCAGCGTGACGGCCGGGGCGACGGTGGTGGGTGTGCCGGCCAGGGTGCGGGTGGCGAGGGTGAAGGTCAGGCCGCCGGGGATGGAACCGGTCAGGGTGTAGCTCAGGGGGGCGGCGCCACCGGAGGCTTCCGGCAACGTCAGCGTCGGGATGGCAACCTCGGCGGCGTAGGTCCTGTCGGACACCATCGCAGGGTCGAAGACCGGCGCGCTGTCGGTGTCGGTGATGGTGACGGGGATCGCGGCGGCGGTCACGCTGCCGTAGCCGTCCACCATATGGGTGATGGTGGCGGTGTCGTCGGTGCCGTTCGCATCGGTGGCGGCGGTGACGGTGACGGTCTGTGCGGCGTTCCAGCTCCCGGGGCCGAAGGTCAGGGCGCCGGTGACGGTGATCCCGTCGGTGGCGCCGGGCGTGACGGTGACTGCGCCGGCCGGCTCGGTGGTCAGCACGACTGTGTAGTTGGTCGTGCTGCCTTCATTCACGGTGAGGGCGGCCGGGGTGAGGGTGACCGCGGGCGCCGTGGTGATGGTCACGGCAAAGGTCAGCGTGGCCGCATCGGCGGCGGAGGTGTTGGCGTCGGCATCCGTGGCCGTCCAGGTCAGCGTGACGGCCGGGGCGGCGGTGGTGGGTGTGCCGGCCAGGGTGCGGTCGGCGCGGGTGAAGGTCAGGCCGTCGGGGATGGAGCCGGTCAGGGCGTAGCTCAGGGGGGCGGCGCCGCCGATGGCTTCCGGCAACGTCAGCGCGGGGATGGCAACCTCGGCGGTGTAGGTCCTGTCGGGCACCATCGCCGGGTCGAAGGCCGGCGCGCTGTCGGTGTCGGTGATGGTCACGGGGATCGCGGCGGCGGTCACGCTGCCGTAGCCGTCCACCATATGGGTGATGGTGGCGGTGTCGTCGGCGTCGTCCGCGTCGGTGGCGGCGGTGACGGTGACGGTCTGCGCCACGTTCCAGGTCGCCGTGCCGAAGGTCAGGGCGCCGGTGACGGTGATCCCGTCGGTGGCGTCGGGCGTGACGGTGACCTCGCCGGTGGGCACGGTGGTCAGCACGACTGTGTAGTTGGTCGTGCTGCCTTCATTCACGGTGAGGGCGGCCGGGGTGAGGGTGACCGCGGGCGCCGTGGTGATGGTGACGGCAAAGGTCAGCGTGGCCGCATCGGCGGCGGAGGTGTTGGCGTCGGCATCCGTGGCCGTCCAGGTCAGCGTGACGGCCGGGGCGGCGGTGGTGGGCGTGCCGGTCAGGGTGCGGTCGGCGCGGGTGAAGGTCAGGCCGTCGGGGATGGAGCCGGTCAGGGCGTAGCTCAGGGGTGCGGCGCCACCGGTGGCTTCCGGTAACGTCAGCGCGGGGATGGCAACTTCGGCGGTGTAGGTCCTGTCGGGCACCATCGCCGGGTCGAAGACCGGCGCGCTGTCGGTGTCGGTGATGGTCACGGGGATTGCGGCGGCGGTCACGCTGCCGTAGCCGTCTACCATATGGGTGATGGTGGCGGTGTCGTCGGTGGCGTCCGCGTCGGTGGCGGCGGTGACGGTGACGGTCTGCGCCACATTCCAGGTCGCCGTGCCGAAGGTCAGGGCGCCGGTGACGGTGATCCCGCCGGTGGCGTCGGGCGTGACGGTGACTGCGCCGGTGGGCACGGTGGTCAGCACGACTGTGTAGTTGGTCGTGCTGCCTTCATTCACGGTGAGGGCGGCCGGGGTGAGGGTGACCGCGGGCGCCGTGGTGATGGTGACGGCAAAGGTCAGCATGGCCGCATCGGCGGCGGAGGTGTTGGCGTCGGCATCAGTGGCCGTCCAGGTCAGCGTGACGGCAGGGGCGGCGGTGGTGGGCGTGCCGGTCAGGGTGCGGTCGGCGCGGGTGAAGGTCAGGCCGTCGGGGATGGAGCCGGTCAGGGCGTAGCTCAGGGGGGCGTCGCCGCCGGTGGCTTCCGGCAACGTCAGCGCGGGGATGGCAACCTCGGCGGTGTAGGTTCTGTCGGACACTGTTACCGGGTCGAAGGCCGGCGCGCTGTCGGTGTCGGTGATGGTCACGGGGATTGCGGCGGCGGTCACGGCGCCGTAGCCGTCTACCATATGGGTGATGGTGGCGGTGTCGTCGGTGTCGTCCGCGTCGGTGGCGGCGGCGACGGTGACGGTCTGCGCCACATTCCAGGTTACCGTGCCGAAGGTCAGGGCGCCGGTGACGGTGATCCCGCCGGTGGCGCCGGGCGTGACGGTGACTTCGCCGGTGGGCACGGTGGTCAGCACGACTGTGTAGATGGTTGTGCTGCCTTCAGTCACGGCGAGGGCGGCCGGGTCGAGGGTGACGCCCGGCGCCGGCGTGATGGTGACGGCAAAGGTCTGTGTGGCCGCATCGGCGGCGGAGGTGTTGGCGTCGGCATCCGTGGCCGTCCAGGTCAGCATGACGGCCGGGGCGGCGGTGGTGGGCGTGCCGGCCAGGGTGCGGTCGGCGCGGGTGAAGGTCAGGCCGTCGGGGATGGAGCCGGTCAGGGCGTAGCTCAGGGGGCGGTTGCCGTCGGTGGCTTCCGGCAAGGTCAGCGCCGGGATGGCGGTCCCGGCGACGTAGGTCATGTCTGGCACCATCGTCGCGCCGAAGGTCGGCATGCTGTCGGTGTCGAGAATGGTGACGAGGACATCGGCGGCGGTCATGGTGTCGTAGCCGCCCACCGTATGACTGATCAGGGCGGTGTCGTCTGTGCTGTCCATATCCGCGCCCGCGGAGACGGTGACCGTTTGCGCCATGCCCCAGTTGGCGGCGGTGAAGATCAGCGCACCGGCGACGGTGGCCTTGCTGCTGTTACTGCTCGGCGTGACCGTTACCGAGCCGGCGGTCGGCTCGGTCTCCAGGACCACGGCGTAGGTGGCGCTCCCGCCTTCGATGACGGTGAGGGCGGTGGGCGCGATGGTGACCCCGGGGCCGGGGTCAATGATGGTGGCGTCGGCGCCGATGCCGGTGAGTGGCGCCCGGGATGCCCCGGCGCCGCTGCCGAAGATGATTTCGGTCAGTTCCAGGGTGAGTTGCTCCGCCGGCTCCGTGGTGCGGTCTATGGTGATCGGCAGGGTGATCGTGCCGTTGGTTTCGGTGGTGGCAATGGGCATCATGCCGGGGGCGCCGTGATCCATGGCATCCGCCGGGTTGGCGCCGCTACCGGCCACAGAGAACGCGAAGGTGACCGGAGCCGATGTGTCGGTATTCGGGGCCAGGGTCAACGAGGCGGAGAAGGTCGCATCCGTGCCTTCGGCGACCGGAGCGCCCGGCGACGTGAGGGCGACATCGGGCAGGTCGCTCGGCAGAATGGTGGCCGTGAACACATTGTTCGTGGCGCTGATTTCGTGGCTGCTGACACCGCCACCGAGGGTGGTGAGTGTAAAGATGAGATCTTCCGCACCCTCGGCCAGGTTGTCGTTGACTATGGTCACCACACGGACAACGGCAGTGGGTGGCTGGCCGAACAGGTTGGAAGGGAAGGTGTGCGTGACGGACATCACGGGAGGGGACCTCAGGTCGTCGCCGTTGGCAGCCTGGCCCGAAAGTTCCACGGTTACCGTCATTGATTCCCCGCCGGCGGGAAGGGCGGAAATGTCCACGCGGTAGGCGACTTGCGGGCCTGATTCCTCGTTGACCTGAAGGCCAGGCGTGCTCGGGTCCACATCCTGACTGAGACCGCCAAAGGTGAACGCACTAATGGTGACCTGGTGTTCCCCGTTCACCTTCGTGCCAAAGGCCAGGGTGGCGGTGTCGCCGTCCACATCCGTGGCTGTCCAGGTCAGCGTGATGGCGGCGGTCACGCTGGACGGCGTGCCGCTCAGGATGCGCGTGCCGTTGTCAAAGGTCAGGCCGGGGATGACCATGGTGACATCCGGAGTCAGGGCGTAGCTCAGGGGGGCGTTGCCGCCGGTGGCGGGGGGCAGGGTCAGAGCGGCGATGGGGTCGCCCGTGGTGTAGGTCATGTCATCCACCGTGGCCGCGCCGAAGGTCGGCACGCTGTTGGTGTCGTTGTCGACGACGGTGACCGGGAGAGTGGCGGCGGTGGTCACGCCGCCGTACCCGCCCACCGCATGGGTGATGGTGTCGGTGGAGTCGGCGCTGTCCGGATCCTCGGGGGCGGAGACGGTGACGGTCTGCGCGGCGTTCCAGGTCATCGAGTCGAAGGTCAGGGCGCCGGTGACGGTCACCCCGGCGGAGGGGGTGGGCGTGACGGTGACGTCGCCGGCAGGGTCGGTGGTCAGCACCACGGTGTAGGTCGTCTCGGCGCCTTCATCCACGGTGAGGGAGGTTGGGGCGATGATGACCCCGGGCGCCGGGGTGATGGTGACGGCGAAGGTCAGCCTGGCCTCATCGGTGGCGTCGGTGTTGGCGTCGCTATCCGTGGCCGTCCAGGTCAGCGTGACGGCAGGGGCGGCGGCGGTGGGCGTGCCGGTCAGGGTGCGGTTGGCGTTGTAGGTCAGGCCGGCGGGAATGGCGCCGGTCAGGACGTAGCTCAGGGGAATGTTGCCGCCGACGGCTCCCGGCAAGGTCAGGGTCGCAATGGCGGTCCTGGCGACGTAGGTCTGGTCGGGCACCGCCGGCGGGTCGAAGGCCGGCGCGCTGTCTCCGTCGGTGATGGTGACGGTGACATCGGCGGCGGTCACGCTCCCGTAGCCATCCACGGGATGGGTGATGGTGGCGGTGTCGTCGGTGTCGTCCGCGTCGGTGAGGGCGGTGACGGTGACCGTCTGCGCGGCGTTCCAGGTTGCCGTGTCGAAGGTCAGGGCGCCGGTGACGGTGACCCCGGCGGAGGGGGTGGGCGTGACGGTGACGTCGCCGGCAGGGTCGGTGGTCAGCACCACGGTGTAGTTGGTCATGTTGCCTTCAGCCACGGTGAGGGCGTCCGGGGTGATGATGACCTCGGGCGCCGGGGTGATGGTCACGGCGAAGGTCAGCCTGGCCGCATCGGTGATGTCGGTGTTGGTGTCGCTGTCCATGGCGGTCCAGGTCAGGATGACGGCCGGGGCGACGACGGTGGGCGTGCCGGTCAGGGTGCGGTTGGTGTCGTTGTAGGTCAGGCCGGCGGGAATGGCGCCGGTCAGGGTGTAGCTCAGGGGGGCGGCGCCGCCGATGGCTCCCGGCAAGGCCAGGGTCGCAATGGCGGTTCTGGCGACGTAGGTCTGGTCGGGCACTGCCGGCGGGTCGAAGACCGGCGCGCCGTCGGTGTCGAGGATGGTGACGGGGAGATTGGCGGAGGTGACGCTCCCGTAGCCGTCCACGTCATGGGTGATGGTGGCGGTGTCGGTGAGGGCGTCCGAGTCGACGGCGGCGGCGACGGTGACGGCCTGCGCGATGTTCCAGGTCGTCGAGGTGAAGGTGAAGGTGCCGGTGACGGTGAGTTCGCCGCCCGCGCCGGCATCGGGCGTGACCGTGACATTGCCGGTGGGCAAGGCATCCAGCGTGATGGTGTAGGTGGCCGTGGCGCCTTCCGCCACGGTCAGGGCGGCGGGCGCGAGGGTGACCCCGGGCGTGTCGTTGTCGCGGATGGTCACGGTGGTAAAGGTCAAGCCGGGGGCAAGGCGGGCGGAGATAGACCATTCCTCAAAGGTGCCATCCCCGGGCGACCTCATGAGCAGGGTGAACCGTTCGTCGCCTTCCGTCACGATGTCATCGTTGGTGGGTATCGTCACGTTCACCTCGCGCACGGCATCACTGAAGAACACCCCGCTCTGGATGTCAATCCCGTTGCCTCCTCCTGAACTCGCCGGGTAGCGGAAGTCCACCGGGTAGTTCGCGCCGGTGCCGCCCGTGGCTTCGATTCCTCTGATGTTGTATCGCATTCGTGACCCGAGCGACGCGACGGAGATGGCCCAGGGGTCAGTGGGTCCGGGATTGACGACGACGATTGTGACGACGGCAGGGTCGTCTTCATCAAAGGTGTAGGCCTGAGACCCAAAGCCGATGGTGATCTGGCCATTCTGGGCGTCCTGGATGAAACCGATGGCGGTCGCCGTGCCCAGGGTCGCGATGCTGGCGGCGGCAGTGGACAGCGGGCTGATGGTGACGGTGTAGCTTTCGAATTCGATGCTCGAAAGCTCCGGGATGCCATCGTCAACATGGCCGATGGTGATGGTGCCCACGGTTGCGCCCACGGGCAGGAGGACGGTCGCGGGCGTCGGGACTGTGTAGTCGCCGGGCGAGGCGGGTCGCGTGCCACTGCCGGCGACGGTGTAGGAGAGCGTGACCGCCGCGCTGAGGGGAGGACCGGAGACCATCAGGTCGAACAACAAGTCCTGGCCTTCCAGCGCAAAGTTCATTGACCGATGGCCAATGCTGATGGAGGGGGCGACCACCGACACGGGAAAGGTCAGCATGGCGGTGTCGGCGGCGGCGGTGTTGGCGTCGCCATCCGTGGCCGTCCAGGTCAGCGTGACGGCCGAGGCGACGGTGGTGGGCGTGCCGGTCAGGGTGCGGTTGGTGTTGTAGGTCAGGCCGGGGGGAATGGCGCCGGTCAGGGCGTAGCTCAGGGGGACGTCGCCACTGACGGATCCCGGCAAGGTCAGCGCCGGGATGGTGATGCCGACGCCGTAGGTCTGGTCGGGCACCGTCGGCGGGTTGAAGACCGGCGCGCTGTCGGTGTCGATGATGGTGACGGGGAGATCGGGGGCGGTGACGCTCCCGTAGCCATGAACGGCATGGGTGATGGTGGCGGTGTCGTCGTTGGCGTCCGCGTCAATGAGGGCGGCGACGGTGACCGTCTGCGCGGCGTTCCAGGTTGCCGCATCGAAGGTCAGGGCGCCGGTGACGGTGACCCCGGCGAGGGCGCCGGGCGTGACGGTGACTTCGCCGACAGGCGCGGTGGTCAGCACCACGGTGTAGTTGGTCATGTTGCCTTCATTCACGGTGAGGGCGGTTGGGGCGATGATGACCTCGGGCGCCGGGGTGATGGTCACGGCGAAGGTCAGGCTGTCCTCATCGGTGGCGGCGGTGTTGGCGTCGTCATCCGTGGCCGTCCAGGTCAGCGTGACGGCCGGGGTGACGACGGTGGGCGTGCCGGTCAGGGTGCGGTTGGCGTTGTAGGTCAGGCCGGCGGGAATGGCGGCCAGGGGAGTCAGGGCGTAGCTCAGGGCGCCGTCGCCGTCGACGGCTCCCGGCAAGGTCAGGGTCGCAATGGCGGTCCTGGCGACGTAGACCTGGTCGGGCACCGCCGGCGGGTCGAAGGCCGGCGCGCTGTCGGTGTCGAGGATGGTGACGGGGAGATCGGCGCCGGTGACGCTCCCGTAGCCATGAACGGCATGGGTGATGGTGGCGGTGTCGTCGTTGGCGTCCGTGTCGGTGTCGGCGGCGGCGGTGACGGTGACGGTCTGCGCGACGTTCCAGGCTCCCGCAGCGAAGGTCAGGACGCCGGTGACGGTGACATCGCCGAGGGCGGCGGGCGTGACGGTGACCTCGCCGGCAGGATCGGTGGCCAGCACCACGGTGTAGATGGCCGTGCTGCCTCCATTCACGGTGAGGGCGGCTGGGATGATGATGACTTCGGGCGCCGGGGTGATGGTCACGGTGAAGGTCAGGCTGTCCTCATCGGCG
This sequence comes from Nitrospirales bacterium, assembly GCA_963692935.1. Classification (GTDB taxonomy): domain Bacteria; phylum Nitrospirota; class Nitrospiria; order Nitrospirales; family UBA8639; genus Bin75. The sequence goes on along the minus strand of OY843588.1, from coordinate 2,752,967 downwards.
GCGTCGGTGTTGGTGTCGCCATCCATGACCGTCCAGGTCAGGGTGACGAGTCCGGCGGCGGCCGGCGTGCCGGTCAGGGTGCGGTTGGTGTCGTTGTAGGTCAGGCCGGGGGGAATGTCGGACGTGGGAGTCAGGGCGTAGTTCAGGGGGGCGTCGCCGCCGACGGCTCCCGGCAAGGTCAGGGTCGCAATGGCGGTCCTGGCGACGTAGCTCTGGTCGGGCACCGTCGGCTGGTCGAAGGCCGGCGCGCTGTCGGTGTCGGGGATGGTGATGGAGACATCGGCGGCGGTGACGCTCCCGTAGCCATTGACGTCATGGGTGATGGTGGCGGCGGCGTCGGCGGCGTCCGCGTCGGTGACGGCGGCGACGGTGACGGTCTGCGCGAAGGACCAGGTGGACGGGTCGAAGGTCAGGGCGCCGGTGACGGTGGCGACGGCCGGGGCGCTGTTGTTTGGCGTGATCGTCACGTTGCCGTCGGGCATGGTGTCCAGCACCACGGTGTAGATGGTTGTGCTGCCTTCGGGCACCGTGAGGGCGGTCGCCGAAAGGGTGACGGCGGGGATGTCGTTGTCGTTGACGTTCACGACGACCTCGCCAATGGTCACCGCGTTGTAGCCGCTCACCTGATGGGTGATGGTGGCGGTTTCGTCGGTCGCGTCAGTATCCTGGCCGGCGACGACGATGACGGTCTGCGGGGTGTTCCAGTTCGCCGGGGTGAAGCGCAGGTTGCCGGTGAGGAGGATGAAGCCGATGGCGCCAGGGTCACTGCTGATCGGCGTGACCGTCACGTTGGCGCCAGGGTTGGTGTTCAGCACGGCGGTGTAGGTGGTGGCGGCGCCTTCGTCTATAACCAGCCTGGTCGGTGCAACGGTGACGCCCGCCACGACGTTCACCGTCACATTCCAGCGCAGGAGCCTGCTCTGTTGGAAGTCCGCATCCCTGGCCCTGTATCCCAGTTCGATCGTCGGTACCACGCGGGTTGGCGTGCCGCTCAGGACACGCGTGTTGCTGTCAAAGGTCAGGCCGGGAAGGGCCAGGCTCACATCCCGTGGTATGACCATATCGTACGCCTCCAGTATGTGGATGGTGCCGTTGCCCCCGCTGGCCTGGGGCAGGGTCAGGTTGGGGATGGCGATACCGATGGTGTAGGTCTGGTCGGGCAGACTCAACGACGGCGGAAAGCTCGGTGAGGTATCAATGTCGTTGTCTACGACAGAGACACCCACATCGGCCGCGGTCAGGCTGGCGTAGTCCCCCGTCCCGGCCACCGCGTGGCGGATGGTGGCACGCTCATTGGATGAGTCATCATCCTCGGCGCCGGTGACGGTGACGGTCTGCGCGATGTTCCAGGTCGCCGAGGTGAAGGTCAGGGCGCCGGTGACGGTGGCGGCGGCCGGGTCACTGCTGGTCGGCGTGACCGTCACGTCGACGACAGGATCCGTTTCCAGCACGATGGTGTAGGCACCCGTGGCGCCTTCGGTGACGGTCAGGGCGGTCGCCGACAGGGTGACGCCGGGGGTGTCGTTGTCGGGCACGGTCACGGCGACCTCGCCAACGTTCGCCGCATTGTAGCCGGCCACCGGATGGGTGATGGTGGCGGTTTCGTCGTTCGCATCAGCATCCTCGACGCCGGTGACGGTGACGGTCTGCGCCATGTTCCAGTTCGCCATGGTGAAGGTCAGCGCGCCGGTGACGGTGGCGACGGGCGGGTCACCGCTGGTTGGCGTGACCGTCACGTCGGCGCCCGGCTCCGTGTCCAGCACGATGGTGTAGGTGCCCGTGGCGCCTTCGGTGACGGTCAGGGCGGCCGCTGACAGGGTGACGCCGGGGGTGTCGTTGTCGGGCACGGTCACGGCGACCTCGCCAATGTTTGCCACATTGTAGCCGGCCACCAGATGGGTGATGGTGGCGGTTTCGTCGGTCGCATCAGCATCCTCGACGCCGTTGACGGAGACGGTCTGCGCCATGTTCCAGGTCGCCGGGGTGAAGGTCAGCGCGCCGGTGACGGTGGCGACGGCCGGGGCGCCGCTGGTTGGCGTGACCGTCACGTCGGCGCCCGGCTCCGTGTCCAGCACGATGGTGTAGGTGCCCGTGGCGCCTTCGGTGACGGTCAGGGCGGTCGCTGAAAGGGTGACGCCGGGGGTGTCGTTGTCGGTCACGGTTACGGTGACCTCGCCAATGGTCACCGCATTGTAGCCGGCCACCAGATGGGTGATGGTGGCGGTTTCGTCGGTCGCATCAGCATCCTCGACGCCGGTGACGGTGACGGTCTGCGCGGCGTTCCAGGTTCCCGTGTCGAAGGTCAGGGCGCCGGTGACGGTGACCCCGGAGGAGGGGAAAGGCGAGACCCTGACGAGGCCGGCAGGCTCGGTGGTCAGCACCACGGTGTAGGTCGTCTCGGCGCCTTCATCCACGGTGAGGGCGGTTGGGGCGATGATGACCTCGGGCGTCGGGGTGATGGTCACGGCGAAGGTCAGCCTGGCCTCATCGGCGGGGGTGGTGTTGGGGTCGCTATCCGTGGCCATCCAGGTCAGCGTGACGGCCGGGGCGGCGGTGGTGGGCGTGCCGGTCAGGGTGCGGTTGTTGTAGGTCAGGCCGGCGGGGATGTCGGGACCGGGAGTCAGGGTGTAGGTCAGGGGGCGGTTGCCGCCGACGGCTCGCGGCAAGGTCAGGGTCGCAATGGCGACCCTGGCGACGTAGGTCTGGTCGGACACCATCGGCTGGACGAAGACCGGCGCGCTGTCTCCGTCGACGATGGCGACGATGACATCGGCGGCGGTGACGCTCCCGTAGCCATCTACGGCATGGCTGATGGTGACGGTGTCTTCGTCGTCATCCGCGTCAACGAGGGCGGTGACGGTGACCGTCTGCGCGTCGTTCCAGGTTGCCGAGTCGAAGGTCAGGGCGCCGATGACGGTGACCTTGACGGGGGGGGTGGGCGTGAGCGTGACGGTGACCTCGCCGGCAGGATCGGTGGTCAGCACCACGGTGTAGGTGGTATTGCTGCCTTCATCCACGGTGAGCCTGTCCGGGGTGATGATGATCTCGGGCAACAGGGTGATGGTCACGGCGAAGGTCAGCCTGTCCTCATCGGTGGGGGCGGTGTTGGCGTCGCCATCCGTGGCGGTCCAGGTCAGGGTGACGAATCCGGCGGCGGTCGGCGTGCCGGTCAGGGTGCGGTTGGCACCGTTGTAGGTCAGGCCGGGGGGAATGGCGGTATCGGGAGTCAGGGCGTAGCTCAGGGGGACGTCGCCGCCGGTGGCTCCCGGCAAGGTCAGGGTCGCAATGGCGGTCTTGGTGACGTAGCTCTGGTCGGGCACTGTCGACGGGTCGAAGACCGGCGCGCTGTCGGTGTCGAGAATGGTGACGATGACATTGGCTACGTCGGCGACGCCGCCGTAGCCAAGTAGGCTATGGGAGATGGTGGCGGTGTCGTCGGCGTCGTCCGCGTCGGTGAGGGCGGTGACGGTGACCGTCTGCGCGGCGTTCCAGGTCGCCGAGTTGAAGGTCAGGGCGCCGGTGACGGTGACCCCGGATAAGGATAAGGGCGTGACCCTGACGCCGCCGCCAGGGTCGGTGGCCAGCACCACGGTGTAGGTCGTCTCGGAGCCTTCATTCATGGTGAGGGCGGTTGGGGCGATGAGGACCTCGGGCGCCGGGGTGATGGTGACGGCGAAGGTCAGCCTGGCCGCATCGGCGGTGGCGGTGTTGGCGTCGCCATCCGTCGCCGTCCAGGTCAGGGTGATGAGTCCGGCGTCGGTGGGTGTGCCGGTCAGGGTGCGGTTGGCGCCGGTGTAGGTCAGGCCGGGAATGACGGCCATGGGAGTCAGGGCGTAGCTCAGGGCGCCGTCGCCGCCGGTGGCGGCCGGCAGGGTCAGGGTCGGAATGGCGGTCCTGGCGACGTAGGTCTGGTCGGGCACCATCGACGGGTCGAAGACCGGCGCGCTGTCTCTGTCGGTGATGGTGACGGGGACATCGGCGTCGGTGACGCCGCCGTAGCCACCTACGGCATGGGTGATGGTGGCGGTGTCGTCGGTGTCGTCCGCGTCGGTGAGGGCGGTGACGGTGACCGTCTGCGCGGCGAGCCAGGTCGCCGAGTCGAAGGTCAGGGCGCCGGTGACGGTGACCTCGGCGGGCGCGACGGGCGTCACGGTGACCTCGCCGACAGGCGCAGTGGCCAGCACCACGGTGTAGGTCGTCTCGGCGCCTTCATCCACGGTGAGGGAGGTTGGGGCGATGATGACCGCGGGCATCGGGGTGATGGTGACGGCGAAGGTCAGCATGGCCTCATCGGTGGTGGCGGTGTTGGCGTCGCCATCCGCGACCGTCCAGGTCAGCGTGACGGCCGAGGCGATGGCGGTGGGCGTGCCGGTCAGGGTGCGGGTGGCGTCGTTGTAGGTCAGGCCGGCGGGAATGGCGCCGGTCAGGGCGTAGCTCAGGGAGACGTTGCCGCCGGTGGCTTCCGGCAAGGCCAGGGGCGCGATGGCGGTCCTGACGACGTAGGTCTGGTCGGGCGCCGTCGGCGGGTCGAAGGCCGGCGCGCTGTCTCCGATGATGGTGACGGGGATATCGTTGGCGGTGATGCCGCCGTAGCCACCCACGGTATGGGTGATCGTGGCGGTGGCGGCGGGGGCATCCGCGGCGGTGGCGTCGGCGACGGTGACCGTCTGCGCGATGTTCCAGGTCGTCAGGTTGAAGGTCAGGGCGCCGGTGACGGTGACTTCGGCGGTCGCGGCGGGCGTCACGGTGACGTCGACGACGGGCTGGGTGGCCAGCACCACGGTGTAGGTGGCCATGCCGCCGTTATCCACGGTGAGGGCGGTGGGAGCGAGGATGATGGCGGGATCCGGCCTGTCGTCGTCAATGATGTGCAGAAGGATGTCGGGGACCACCACACCTTCGTAGGGATGGACTTGCGTACCCACCCCACCAGACGTTGAACCTATCGGTACCGCCATATGATGGATGGTGGCCATGTCGTCTTCCTGATCGTCGTCATGCCTGACTTCGACGGTGTATGTCCTGGGTCTCGCCCATTCCGTAGGCGTAAGGAGATTACTGCCTGAGATTAGTGTGAAGCTGTTGAGGACTATGTCTTCCTGGCTGCCTGTCACGACGATTTCGTCTCTGGAGCCGCCGAAATCAAGCTGGGGGGGGGTGAAGTGTATCAGGAATGACACCCCACGAGCATATAGCTCTCCAATTAGACGTGGCTCGACATCCAGCTGAAAGGTGTAGGTGGCGGAACCGCCTTCGACCACGGTCAGAGCGCGCGGCGCGACGGTGACTTTGGGAAACCCATTCACGCGAAAGGCCTCCGTGGTGGTGTCCAGGACATCGGTGTGACTGTCCCTGTCGGCAACGGTGTAGCGCACGATGGGGCCGAACAGGGAAAGGACGCTCGGGGTGCCGACCAGGGTGCGGTCGGCGGCATTGAAGGTCAGGCCGGGGGGGAGGCCGCTTACGGAGTAGACGAAGCCGCCATCGCCGCCGACGCCTTCCGGCAGGGTCAGCGCCGGGATGGGGATTCCCAGGTTGTATGTCTGGTCGGGTACGGTCTCCTGGTCGAAGTCCGGGGCGCTGGATCTGTCGACGACCGGGATGTTCAGTTCGATGTCGGTGAGGCCGCCGTAGTCGCCGATCACTGAATGGCCGACCCTGACAACGCTCTCGTCGGCATCCCTGTCGAAAAGAGCGAAGATGCTGACCCTCTGCGGGACGAACCAGTTCGATTCGGTGAAGGTCAGTTCGTCGGTGTTGACGGTGACCCCGCCGGTGGCGGCATGGGGCCCCAACACGACATCGCCGGCGGTGGGCGCGGTGGCCAGGGCCACGGTGTAGATGCCTGTGGAGTTTTCTTCCAGGACGAAACCGACCGGGCCGAAGACGAGGCCAGGCCTCACCGGGACGATCGTTACGGGAAAAGTCAGCGCGGCCGTATCGCCGTCGGCATCCGTGGCTGTATACGTCAGCGTGACGGCCGGGGCGATGGTGGTGGGACTGCCGACCATGAGGCGGCTGAAGCTTAGGAAGCGCAGGCCGTCGGGGATGGGGCCAGTCAGAGAGTAGACCAGGGGGGGGTCGCCGCCGACGGCGGGCGGGAAGACCAGGGTGGGAATGTTGTGGCCTGCGGAATACATCTGGGGCGCGACGTCCTCCGGGCCGAAAGCCGGAACGTTGCTACCTTGAGCGCCACCCACATCACGCTGGATTGTGGCCGTGGCGCTCGCGGCGCCACGCTGGCCATTCAGGAAATGGCTGACGCTGACGGGGGGGAGGGCCATTGGGGACATTCCCGGGTTCGTGGGGATGGAGGCCGTTACCCAGCCGAGAGTTACGGTCTGGACAATGTGCCAGTTCGTGGGGCTGAAGATGAGAGGCCCGGAGTGTCTGATCCTGGTATCGTTGGCGCCGATGTCCGGCGTGACCGTCGTAGAGGCAGTGGGGGCGGTGTTCAACACCACGGTGTAGGTGGCTGTGCTGTTTTCGCGCAGGACGATGACGGGGGGGTCAATGATCAGTCCTGCCCTGGGCCGCGTGGTGGCCAGTTGGAACGCGGTATAGGCGCCTTCGGTGTCGTGGGTGGCCTCGGACAGGCCGGTGAAGACGACGCCGGTGATCACGATGGACGATGGTGATGACATGGGCACGCCAAACGCGGCGCTGGTGCGTTGGCCCGCCTCGATGGTGGCGGTGCCCGAGCGTATGCCCGAGGTCCCGCCCGTGGACGCCCAGTTGACCGTGATGGCCAGCGGGGCGGCCTCCAGAACGCGCGCCCGCACCTGTCCGTTCCCAAGCTGTTTAAGATCAACGCGCAATGTGAACAGGCTGGCGGTGTTGTCGTGCAACCTCAGATCCGTCAATGGCCCCAGACCATCAAAGATTCCTTCGGGCAACGTCGTGAGCTGATTGCGGCTCAGAGACAGGTTCCTCAACGCAGTCAACCCGTTGAAGAGGTTCCCGGGCAGGGTGAGGAGATTATTGTTACGCAGACGCAATATGGTCAGCGAGGTCAGCCCGTCGAAGATGTCTTCGGGCAGATTGACGAGCTGATTGTTGCGCAGACCCAGGGCTGTCAACGCGGCCAGCCCGTCGAAGATGTCCTCGGGCAGACCGGTGAGCTTATTGCCGTGCAGATCCAGGGTTTGCAACCTGGTCAGCCCGTCGAAGATGTCTTCGGGCAGACTGACGAGCTGATTGATGTTCAGAGTCAGGATTATCAAACTGGTCAGCCCGGCGAAGACGTCTTCGGGCAGACTGGTGAGCCGGTTGTGGTTCAGAATCAGGCGTGTCAACACGGGTAGCTCGTCGAAGATGTCCTCGGGCAGGGTGGTGAGGTGATTGTTGTCCAGAGCCAGGATGCTCAACCCGGTCAGCCCGTCGAAGTCTCCGCTTTGGAGTGCGCTGATTTTCTTGCCGGACAGGCTCAGCACTCTGATACCGTTCAGTTGGGCAGGGGTGACTTCCGCACAGTCGTCGGGAGGGGTCGCCGCCACAATGGCGTCGCGCACTTCCGGGGTGCGGAAACAGACGGAGCTTCCATACACCGAGATGGTGAACAGGCGGCTTGCGGTGCTGCCGGCGCTGTCGGAGGCCACCCAGGTGTGGACGCTCGTCGGGGAGACGGCCGTCGGGGCACCGGTCAGGGTGCGCCCGACGGGATCAAGGGTCAGCCCGGCGGGCAAAGGCCCGATGATCGTGTAGAGCAGATCGCTGACGCCGCCGGTGGCGGCCGGCAGGGTCAAGGCCGGGGCGACGCCGACGAAGTATGTCTGGGGCATGATCGTCGCCGTGCCGAAATCCGGCCCATCGTCGTTGATTGTCACCGTGACGTCGGCGGCGGCGATGGCGCCGTAGCCTTGTACGGTGTGGCGAATGACGACGGTGTCGTTCATGATGTCCGCATCCCGGCCGACAGTGACGGTGACGGCCTGGGCGATGTGCCAGTTTGCCGTGGTGAAGACCAGGGCATCGGAGATGTCCACCAGGCTCCCGGCGGGGACGTTCGGCGTGACCGTGACCATGCCGGCGGGGGCGGCGTTCAGCACTACGGTGTAGCCGGCGCTGTCACCTGTGGACACGGTGAGGGTCGTGGTGGAGAGGCGCACTCCGGCCCTGGCCGATGTCGCCACGGCCAGTTGGAAGCCGGCATACTCGCCCACGGCCGTCCGTTCGTTGGTCGCTTCTGCGGCAACGCCGGCGGGGAACAGGAACCTGGGGTTGCTGAGCTGCATGTTCGCCAGCGACGACGCCGTCACGCCAAACACTGCACTGGTGCGACTGCCAGCCGGGATGGTGGCGGTGCCCGTGGTCCCGCCGGCAACCGTCCAGGTCATCTCGACGGTCAGCGGGGTGGCTTGCGGAATGTGCGCCCGCACCCGGCCATCCCCCTGTTGCTCAAGATCAATGGTCAGCGTGAACGGGGCGACGGGATTCCCTGACAGGTAGAATTTCTCCAGCGGGCCCAGACCATCAAACACGCCCTCAGGCAGGAAGTCCAGCCAGTTGTCGTCCAACGACAGCCGCTTCAACGCGCGCAGCTCGTTGAAAATGTCCCCGGGCAGTGCGGTGAGTAAGTTGGCATAGAGATACAGCGCATCCAACGCGCCAAGTCCGTCGAAGACGCCCGAAGGCAGGGCGGTGATACCCGTGACGCCCAGATTCAGGAGCGTCAACGCGCTGAGCCTGTCGAATGACCCTGTCGGGAGTGGCCCGCTGATGGCCTGGCCGGCCACGTTCAGACTGGTGATCGCGCGCAGGTGGGCCGGGGTGACGGCCTCGCAGGTGGACACGGGGGCCGCGGCCACGATGGCATCGCGTATCACCGGGTGGCGGCTACAGACGGTGTCGCCGTGCACGGCAATGGCGAACAGGACACTGTCGGTGTCGGAGTCGCGGTCGGTGGCGGTCCAGGTGTAGGTGGTCTCCAGGGTGACGGCGGTCGGTGTGCCGAACAGCGTGCGGGTGCCTGTATTGACGGTCAGACCGGCGGGCAACGTTCCGGTGAGCGCGTAGCTCATGGCACCGTCGCCGCCAACGGCGGCCGGCAGGGACAGGGTCGGAATGGCGTTGCCGGCGATGTAGAGTTGCGCCGCCACCGGGACCGGGGCAAAACGCGGCTCACCGCTGTTGATGACCGTGACCACGACGCGGCCAGCCTCGATGGCGCCGTAGCCGCTCAACGCATGGATGATGGTGGCGGTGTCACCGGGGGCGGCTTCCCGGCCCACGGTGACCGTGACGGTTTGGGATGTGTGCCAGTTCGTGCTGGTAAAGGCCAGGGCGCCGGAGACGGTGATGGCGCTACCGGCGGGGCCGACGGTGGGTGTGACCGTCACGGCGCCGGTGGGGGCGGTGTTCAGCATGACGGTGTAGGCCGTCGTGCTGTCGGGGACGGCGAGCAGTGTGGCAGGAGTGAGGATGACCTCGTCCACGGATGCCGTGGCCAGTTGGAACGCGGTATAGTCGCCTCTGTCGTCGTGGGTAGGCTCGGACAGGCCGGTGAAGATGGCGCCGGTGAGCATGATGAACGATGGTGATGACGCGGGCACGCCAAAGTCGGCACTGGTGCGCTGGCCCGCATTGATGGTGGTGGTGCCCGTGGTCCCGCTCGTGGACGCCCAGCTGACCGTGATGGCCAGCGGGGCGGCCTCCAGAATGCGCGCCCGCACCTGTCCGTTCCCGCGCTGTTCAAGATCCACGTTCAGCGTGAACAGGCTGGTGGGGTTGTCGTTCAGCTGCAACCGCTTCAATGACCCCAGACCATCAAAGATTCCCTCGGGCAACGTCGTGAGCTGATTGCGGGCCAGAATCAGTTGCTTCAATGCGGTCACCCCGTCGAAGAGGTTCCCGGGCAGGGTGGCGAGATTATTGCGGGTCAGACGCAATCTGGTCAGCGAGGCCAGCCCGTCAAAGATGTCTTCGGGCAGAACGGTGAGCTGATTGCCGAGCAAATTCAGGTGTTGCAACCTGGCCAGCCCGTCGAAGAGGTCTTCAGGCAGACTGGCGAGCCGATTGTCGTTCAGAAACAATTCTTCCAGTGAGGTCAGCCCCTCGAAGATGCCCTCGGGCAAACTGGTGAACCGACTGTTGTTCAGTCTCAGGTCTGTCAACCTGGTCAACCCGTCGAAGAGGTCTTCGGGCAGGGTGAGCTGATTGGCGTTCCAATCCAGATACAGGTGTGTCAACTCGGTCAACCCGTCGAAGATGTCTTCGGGCAGGGCGGCGAACTGATTGCGCTGTAGCTCCAGATATGTCAACCCGGTCAGCTTGTCGAAGAGGTCTTCGGGCAGACTGGTGAGCTGATTGCGCTGCAGATCCAGGGATGTCAACCCGGTCAGCGCGTCGAAGGTGTCTTCGGGCAGACTGGTGAACCGATTGCTGTCCAGAGACAGGTCTGTCAGCGCGGTCAACCCGTCGAAGAGGTTCCCGGGCAGGGCGGCGAATCTATTGCCGTTCAGACGCAATCTGTCCAGCGCGGTCAGCCCCTCGAAGATGTTTTCGGGCAGAACGGTGAGCTGATTGCTGCTCAGACTCAGCCTTACCAACGCGGTCAGCCCGTCGAAAATGTCTTCGGGCAGACTGGTGAGCCGATTGCCTTCCAGAGACAGTTCTGTCAGCGCGGTCAGCCCCTCGAAGATGTCCTCGGGCAGACTGGTGAACCGATTGTTGGCCAGACCCAGGAATGTCAACCCGGTCAGCCCGGCGAAGTCTCCGCTGTGGATTGCGTCGACTCTGAAGTTGTACAGGCTCAGCGATTCGATCCCGCTCAGGTGGGCCGGGGTGACTTCCGCACAGTTGTCGGGAGTGACCCTCGCCAGAATGGCGTTGCGCACTGGCAGGCTGCGGAAACAGACGGTGTCCGCATACACCCCGATGGTGAACAGGAGGTTTGCGGCGCCGGCGCTGTCGGAGGCGACCCAGGTGTAGACGCGCGGCGGGGAGACGGCCGTCGGGGTGCCGGTCAGGGTGCGCCTGACGGGATCGAGGGTCAGACCGGCGGGCAAAGGCCCGATGATCGTGTAGAGCAGATTGCTGACGCCGCCGGTGGCGGCCGGCAGGGTCAAGGCCGTATCGGCGCCGGTGAAGTATGTCTGGGACATGATCGTCGCCGCGCCGAAATCCACCGCCTCGCTGTCATTGATTGTGACCGTGACGTCGTCCGCGGCAATGGCGCCGTAGCCTTGTACGGTGTGGCGAATGACGACGATGTTGTCCAGGTTGTCCGCATCACGGCCGATATTGACGGCGATGGTCTGGGCGATGTGCCAGGTTGCCGTGGTGAAGATCAGGGCATCGGAGATTTCCACCAGGCTCCCGGCGGGGACGCTCGGCGTGACCGTGACCATGCCGGCGGGGGCGGTGTTCAGCACCACGGTGTAGTCGGCTCTGTCGCCTTCGGACACGTTGAGGGTCGTGGTGGAGAGGCGCACTTCGGCCCTGGCCGATGTCGCCGCGGCCAGTTGGAAGCCGGCATACACGCCCACGGCCGTCTGTTCGTTGGTCGCTTCTTCGGGAACGCCGGCGGGGAACAGGAACCTGGGGTTGCTGAGCCGCACGGTTGCCGGCGACGACGCCGCCACGCCAAACACTTCACTGGTGCGACGGCCAGCCGGGATGGTGGCGGTGCCCGTGGTCCCGCCGGCAACCGTCCAGGTTAGCTCGACGGTCAGCGGGGTGGCTTCCGGAATGTACGCTCGCACCCGGCCATCTCCCTGTTGCTTGAGATCAATGGTCAGCGTGAACGGGGTGATGGGATTCCCTGACAGGTAGAATTTTTCCAGCGGGCCCAGCCCGTCAAACACGCCCTCAGGCAGGGCGCCCAGCGCATTGCTGTCCAACGACAGCCGCTTCAACGCACGCAGCTCGTTGAAAATGTCCCCGGGCAGTGCGGTGAGTCCGTTGCCACCGAGATACAGCTCCTCCAACGCGCCAAGTCCGTCGAAGACGCCCGAGGGCAGGGTGGTGATACCCGTGCCGCCCATATTCAGGAGCGTCAACGCGCTGAGCCTGTCGAATGACCCTGTCGGGAGTGGCCCGTTGATGATGCCCGTGTTCAGAGTGGTGATCGCGCGCAGGTGGGCCGGGGTGACGGCCGCGCAGGTGGACACGGGGGCCACGAACACGATGGCATCGCGTACCCCCGGGTGGCGGCTACAGACGGTGTCTCCGTGCACGGCAATGGTGAACGTGAGACTGGCGGTGTCGGTGTCGCGGTCGGTGGCGATCCAGGTGTAGGTGGTCTCCAGGGCGACGGCGGCCGGCGTGCCGGCGAGGATGTTTGTGTCCGGGTCGACGGTCAATCCGTTGGGCAGGGCCGGCGCCAGGGCGTAGGACAGGACACCGTTGCCGCCGGTGGCGGCTGGCAACGTCAATGCCGGAATCCCGACTCCCATGACATACGTCCGCGGGGTGAGTGTTGTCACGCCGAAATCCGGCTGGAGGTCGGTCTGAACCGTGACCACGAAGTTCAGGCTGGAGCGTGATTCATCGGCATCCAGGACCGCCCAGGTCAGGGTGGCCATGCCCACGCTGGCCGGGGCGCCGGCCAGGGTGCGCGCGGTGTCATCAAGGGTCAGCCCGTCCGGAATGGGGGTCAGGGTGTAGGTCAAGACACCGTTGCCGCCGGTGGCCGCCGGGAGCGTGAGGGTCGGAATCGCACTCCCCGCGCTATAGGTCCGATCCTCAATCGTCGTTGTGCCGAAACCCGGGATGGTGTCGGGGTCATCGTCGACGACGGTGACCGCCACGCCGGCCACCGTGACGGCGCTGTAGTCCGCTCCGGCCACCGCATGGCCGATGGTGGCGGTTTCATCCGTGGCGTTGACGTCATGGCCGGCGGTGACGGTGACCGTCTGCGCTCTCCAGGCCGCGGGGGTGAAGGTCAAGGCCCCGACGACCATGACATGACTGGCTCCGGGGCCGACGCTCGGCGTGACGGTGACGTCGCCGGTGGGGGCGGTGTCCAGTGCGATGGTGTAGACGGCCGCGCCGCCTTCATCCACGGTGAAGGCGGCGGGGGAGATGGTGATGCCGGGCGTGTCGTCGTCGGTGATGCTGAGCGGGAGATCCCGGACGGTGACGCCGCCGTAGTCCACTCCGGCCGCGGTGTGATGGATGGTCACGATGTCGGTCACACCGTTCTCGTCCTGGCCGGCGGTGACGGTCACGCTCAGGGCGGTGTGCCAGGTCGCGGTGGTGAAGGTCAGGACCGCGGGGGAGAGCACCGCGCTCCCGGCGGGGGCGACACGCGACGTGACGGTCACGTCGCCGCCGGTGGGGGCGGCGAGCAGCATGACGGTGTAGGTGGTCATGCCGCCTTCACGCACGCTGAGGGTGGCAGGACGAAGGGCGATTCCGGGCGGCATGTCGCTGGGGATAATGGTGATCGTGGTTCCGCCCGCGGTGGGATCGGTGTCGACGGCGGGGATGGCATTGTCCACGTTCGACACTCTCAGGGAAAAGGATTCAGCGAGTTCCGGCAGGGCGTCGTCTGTGATCGGTATTGTGTAGGTGACCCGACGGATTGTGTCGCTGAAGGGATCTAAAGACGCCACGGGGGGGAACGCGTAGTCCAGGCCTTGTGTCGCCGAGCCTCCGTCTATCACGAGGCCCGCGATGATTTGCACGGGATCCACTTCCCAGTCAGCACCGGCAACGGGACTGGTGACGATGACCGCGACGGTGAGATTGTCGCCTTCGGCCACTTCGTAGGCGGTTTTCTCAAAACCGACCACGATGATACTGCGGCCCGAGACACTGTTGCCCGAGTCCTGAATGCCGGCGGATACCGTGGCGGCCGTGCTGGACACCACAGCGGGAGAGGGGGCGGGAAGCGGGCCGATGGTCACGCTGAACCTGTCGGGGCGCGTCGCCGATTCCGGATGGTCGTCGGCGACGATGGGGATGCGGATTGCGCCACTGGTGGCGCCGACGGCCAGGATCACGGTCGCGGGGGACGGGAGGATGTAGTCGCCAGGCCCGGCTTCTTTGTCAGTCTGATCGGGAGTGGAGCCGATGGAGAAGGGAAGCGTGACCGCCTCACTGAGGGGCGGGGAGATGGTCAGCGGGAACACGGCATCCTCGCCTTCCGTCAACTGCCCACCCTCCCCCGTGCCGACCGCCCGGGCGATGCTGATGACGGGGGTTCCCAGAAACCGCAGGACGAGTACCAGATTCGCATCGTCGCCGGGGTCGTCGTTGCTGTCCGCATCCATGGCCGTCCAGGTGAATGTGAAGGTTGCGGGGACGGGGGCATCGCCCGGGTAGCCGTGCAGGGCGCGCGCGGGGCGATCGTAGGTCAGCCCGGGGGGCAGCGTTCCCTGGAGCTGGTAACTCAGGACGCCGTTGCCGCCGGTGGCGGCCGGCAACTTCAGGACGATTCTCCTGTCGGTGATGTAGGTCTTGTCTATCCTCGTTGTGTCGAACACCGGCGCGAGATCGGCGGCATCGTCGTCGGTGATGAACACGGTGACGCCGGCAGCCATGGTGACGCTCCCGTAGCCGCCGACCGCATGGGTGATGGTGGCGATGCCGTCGCGTTCATCCGCGTCATGGTCCGCGGTGACGACGATGATCCGGCCGACGTTCCAGTTCGCCGGGGTGAACACCGGCGACGGGAACACCCTGATCCCGCTCCCGTCGGGGACGGACGGTGTGACGGTGACATCGCCGGTGGGCGCGAGGTCCAGCACGACGGTGTAGATGGTCGTGGCGCCTTCGATCACGGAGAGGCTGGGGAGGGAGATGATGACGCTTTTGACCGTGACGGTGAAGGACCGGCTCGCCGTATCGGCGGGCGTCGCGTTGTCGTCGGTATCCGAGACTGTCCAGGTCAGCGTGACGATTGCGGGCGAGGTCGCCGGGGCGCCGGTCAGGGTGCGCGTGGGCCGGTCGAAGGTCAGCCCGGCGGGCAAGGCGGGGGTCAGGGTATAGTCCAGGGCGCCATTGCCACCGGTGGCGGTTGGGAGCGTCAGGACCGGAATGGCGAACCCGGCGGCATATTCACGGGACGCGATGGTTGTACTGAAATCCGGCGGGGTGTCGGGGAGGTCGTCGTCGGTCACAATGACGGTGATGGTTCCGGCGGTGGTGACACTGCCGTAGCCGCCGACGGCATGGCTGATGGTGATGGTGTCGTCCTGCTCGTCTGCGTCCTGGCTGGCGGTGACGCTGACGATCCGGGCGATGTTCCAGTTCGCCGGGGTGAAGGTCAGCGCCGGGGAGACGTCTATCCCGCTTCCGGCGGGGACGGATGGTGTGATGGTCACGTCGGCGATGGGCATGAGGTTCAGCGCCACGGTGTAGAGGGTTGAGTCGCCTTCGATGACGGCGAGGGTGTCGGTGGAGAGGATGACGCCTTTCACCAGGATGGTGAAGATCAGGGATGCGGTGTCGGCGGGCGTCGTGTTGTCGTCGGTATCCGAGGCCGTCCAGGTCAGGGTGACGGCGGCGGGCGAGGTCGTGGGGGCGCCGGCCAGGGTGCGCGTGTCCCGGTCGAAGGTCAACCCGGCGGGCAGGGCCGCAACGGGGGTCAGCGTATAGTTCAGGTCGCCGTTGCCGCCGGTGGCGGCTGGGAGCATCAAGACCGGAATGGAGATTCCCGGGGCATACTTGAGGGGCACGATGGTCGCTGCGCCGAAATCCGGCCGGGTGTCGGTGACCACGGTGATACTGACGGGCAGGATCGCCGTATCGCCGGCTGTCGTGTTGGCATCGGTGTCCGAGGCGGTCCAGGTCAGCGTGACGGCGGACGCTTCGGTGGTCGGGACGCCGGTCAGGGTGCGGGTGTCCCGGTCGAAGGTGAGACCGTCGGGTATGGCCATGGCAGGGGTCAGGGCATAGGTCAGGGGGATGTTGCCGCCGGTGGCAACCGGTAGTGTTAAGGTCGAAATGGCGATTCCCACGAGGTAGGTCCGGGGGGCGAGTGTTGTGGCGCCGAAGCCGGGCGTGGTGTCGGAGAGCACGGTCACGGTGACGGGCAGGCGCGCGGTATCGGTGTCGGCATCCGAGACTGTCCAGGTCAGCGTGACGGCTGTCGCCGCGGTGGCCGGGGTGCCGGTCAGGGTGCGGGCGGTGACGTCGAGAGTCAGGCCGGCGGGGATGGTGGCGGTGGGGGTCAGGGCGTAGTCCAGGGCGCCGTTACCGCCGGTGGCGGCCGGGAGGGTCAGGGTTGGAATGGCGGTTCCCGCGAGGTAGGTCAGGGGGGCAACGGTTGTGGCGCCGAAGCCCGGCATGGTGTCGGGGACTATCGTGATGGGGATGGGCAGGCTCGCGGTATCGGCGGCTGTTCTGTTGGCATCGGCATCCGAGACCGTCCAGGTTAGTGTGACGGCGGGCATGACGGTGGTCGGGGTGCCGGCCAGGGTGCGCGCGTTGGCATCAAGGGTCAGACCGGCGGGCAAGGCGGTGGCGGGGGTCAGGGTATAGGTCGGGAAGCCGTTGCCACCGGTGGCGGGCGGGAGGGTCAGGGTCGGAATGGCGCTTCCTATGGTGTAGGTCAGGGGGGTGACGGTCGTTGCGCCGAACGTCGGCGAGACGTCGCCTCTCACGGTTATGGCCAGGGGTAACATGCCCTGGTCGGTGGCCGAGGTGTTGGCGTCCGAGTCCGAGGCGACCCAGGTCAGCGTGACGGCGGCGGTCGCGGTGGCCGGGTTTCCGGTCAATATGCGTGTGTCGGGATTGACGGCCAGCCCGGCGGGCAGGGCGCCGGCGATTCGGTAGTGCAGGACGCCGTTGCCGCCGGTGGCGGCTGGCAATGTCAAGGCCGGAACGGGCGTTCCCATGATGTACGTCAGGGCGACGGTTGTCGTGGCGAAAGCCGGGACGGTGTCGGCTGCATCATCGTCGGTGACCCTGACTGTCACGCTACCGGCGACAACGGAGTAGCCGCGTACCGCGTGGCGGATGATGGCGGTTTCGTCGTCGAGGTCATTGTCTGCGGTTGTGGTGACGGTGACCGCCTGGGCTGTGTTCCAGGTTGCGGTGGTGAACGTCAGCGCCCCGGAGACCATGATCTCGCCATCGGCGGGGCTGATATTGGGCGTTACCGTTACCGCGCCGGTGGGGGCGGTATCCAGCACCACGGTGTAGGTGTTCGCACCGCCTTCAAGCACGGCAAGGGAGTTGGTGGAGAGGGTTATCCCCGACCTGGTCTGGTTCACGACCAGTCGGAAGCTGTCAAAGGCGCTCTTCAGGCCGGTTGCTTCCAGGCTTGTCCGCATGGCCGGCACGGGGTTGCTGAGCGTGATGGATTGCGTGGATGTACCGAGCGCTTCGCTGGTACGCTCGCCGGATTGGATGGTGGCGGTGCCGGAGGCCCCGCCCGCAGACCTCCAATCCACCGTGACGGCGAACGGTGCGGCCTCGATGATGCGTGCCCGCACCAGACCATCCGACTGCCGCACAAGATTAATGTTCAATGTGAACGGGACGCCGGGATTCCCAGCCAGGCGGAGATAATTAAACCCGAAGTGAGGGCCGAAGTTTAAACCATCGAACGCGCCCTCGGAGAAGGCGGTGATCCGGTTGTTTGACAAATTCAGGTTCCACAAATTCCGCAGATCCCTGAAAAGACGCGCGGGCAGGGAGGTTATTTGATTGTTGGCCAGCTGCAACTGAGCCAGGTTGCTTAGACCATGGAGGATGTCCTGGGGTAAGGTGGTGAGACTGTTGTCTTCAAGAAACAGCACCGACATATTATGCAGACCGTCAAAGTCGTTGCTTTTCAGCGCCGTGATTCCGCGGTTATTCAAGAAGAGTGTGGAGATCCCGAGCAGGTGGCCAGGGGTGACGTCCGCGCAGTCGGAGACGGGGACCGACCGCACGATTCCGTCGCGCACCTGCGGGGTGCGGTTGCAGACGTGGGTTATCCCGCCGGGAAGATCCGCATAAGGCACATGCAGTCGGAATCCTCTGTAAGAACCAGTGCGGTCGGCTGTGTCCTCACGAAGCACCTCGTTGGTCGCACTCAGGAACTTGAGGTTGCTGAGCGAGACGGTCGCTTGTGCGGGCACGCGGAATGTGGGGCTGGCACGCTTGCCCGCCGCAATCGTGGCGGTGCCCGTGGTCTCGCGGGTGCCCGCCGTGGCTGTCCAGGTCATCGTGACGGCCAGCGGCGTGGCTTCGGCAATACGCACCAGGAACCGGCCGTTGTTCTGTCGTTCGGGATTCACGTTCAGCGCGAAAGGGGCACCGGGGTTGTCGTTCAACCGGAGACGATCCAGATTGAGGTCGTCGAACACACCGGCAGGCAAGGTCCTGAGTTGATTGCTGTCCAGAAACAGGATGTCCAACTCGCTCAAACCCTCGAAGATGTTCGGGGGCAGGGCACCAAGTTGATTGTTTGTCACATGCAGTCGCACCAACTCGCTGAGACCGTTGAACAGATCTTCAGGCAGGAAGGTGAGCCGATTGTTGCTCAGAAACAGCCGTTGCAATGCGCGTCCATCTTCGAAGATGTCCGGGGGCAGGACGGCGAGTTGATTGTCGTCCAGATCAATGCGATCCAGTTCGAGCAGACCGTCGAAGATGTTTACGGGCAGGGAGGTTAACTGATTGTCGCTCAGATCCAGTTCCTCCAATGCACGCAGATCATCAAACATGTCTTCGGACAAGGTGGTTAGCTGATTGTCGCTTAGAAACAGGGTCTCCAACCCCGCCAGACCACTAAAGTCCAGGCTTTGCAACGCCGTGATGTTCTTGTCGGCCAGGTTCAGCGACGTTATATCTCTCAGATCGGCCGCGGTGACATCATCGCAGTCGTTATCCCCTGCCGCCCTCAGGATCGCGGTTCGTACCTGTGCGGTGCGGGTGCAGACGAGGTTCAACCCTGTGCTGTTACGAGTCGCCACCAGTGTGAATCCACTGAAGTCGCCTGCGGTGTCATCGGTTCGCTCGGTGACACCCATGAGACTGAGGCCATGGAACGAGATGACCGTGCCCGGGTTCACACTGAAGGGGGCGCTGTCTCTCTTGCCTGCCGGGACGGTGGCGGTGCCCGTGGTCCCATCGTCGGCCCTCCAGCTCAGACTGATGGCCCGTGGCGCGGCCTCCTCTATGTGCGCCACGATCTGGTTGTTCTCACGAGTCCGGGGATTGACCGCCAGCATGAACAGGGGGGTGCGGGGGGGGCGGATGTTGCCGTGCAACCGGAGTTTATTCAGGTTTAATCCTTGAAACACGCCCGCGGGCAGGGTCTCGATCTTGTTGTTGTGCAACGTCAGGTTCGTCAACGCGCTCAAACCGTTGAAGATGTCCGGGGGCAGGGCGGTGAGATTCGTGTCGACCAGCACCAGGGTCTCTAACGCGCTCAGATCTTCGAAGATGTCCGAGGGCAGGGCGGAAAACTTATGGTTGGTCAGATCCAGTGACGTCAATGCAGTCAGGCCGGCAAAGTCACCACTTTGGAATGCCGTGATTGTCCCTGTGATCAGATTGGTAGCCAGGTCCAGTTCGGTAATCTGGCCCAAGTGGACCAGGGTGACCGATTCGCAGAAGGAGACGGGGGCGGCGGCGACAATCGCATTACGCACCTGCCGGGTGCGGCTGCAGACGACTGGACTCCCGGCACTGTCCAGCAGAGGCGCGGCCAAGCCGATTGCATCATAGTCGACAACGGAGGGGCCGAAGTCGAACCTGGGTCTGTGGATCGTGACGGGCACGGTTTGCGAGGCTCCGCTGAATACTTCGCTGGTACGCTCGCCCGCCGGGATGGTGGCGGTGCCTGTCAGCCCGTTTGCAAACGTCCAATCCAGCCTGATTCTCATCGGTGCAGCCTGGGGCAGGTACGCCCGGACCCGGCCATTCTGTTGCTCATAGCCAATGGGCATATAGAATGGGGAACCGGTATTGCGCGGCAGATGCAGGATATTTCGTCTGGCGGATGTGGCAAAATTCAAGCCATCGAACAGGCCCTCGGGCAGGGTGGTTAGCCGATTGCCGTCCAGTTCCAGGATATGCAACGCACTCAGACCTTCGAAGATGCCACCTGGCAACGTGGCTAAACGATTGTTACGCACAACCAGTTCTTCCAGGTTGCTCAGACCATTGAAGAGGCCCTCGGGGAACGTGGTAAATCTGTTGTTGTTCATATACAGCACTGCTAACTCGTTCAGACCGTTGAAGATGTCTGCGGGTAAGGCGGTGAGCTGCGTGTTGCCGGACATAAACAGTGTCCGCAACTGGCTCAGACCGGCAAAGTCCCCGCTTTGCAACTGCCTGATGCTTTTGCGGTCCAAGTCCAGCCTTGTGATTTCGCGCAGGTTGCTCAGGGTGACATTCGCGCAGGCGGAGGTGCGGAGATACAGCAGAATGGCGTTGCGCACCTGCGTTGTTCGGCTACAGACCGTAGGCCCTACCTCAAGGGTGAACAGGAGGCTGGCGGTGTCGGCGTCACGGTCGGCGGCGGTCCAGGTGTAGGTCGTTACCTGCGTGACGGCGGACGGGGTGCCGGAGATGGAGCGCGTGCCGTCGTTGAAGGTCAGCCCGGCGGGGAGTGTCCCGGTGAGGGTGTAGCTCAGGGAGCCGTTGCCGCCGGTGGCAACCGGCAGGGTCAGGGCGGGGATGGTTCCACCGTGGAGGTAGACCTGGTCCATGTCGGTCGCGTCGAAGGCCGGCACGGGGGGGGTGGTGTCGGTGACGGTGACGGCGACGGTGGCATCGCCCGCCCCGGCGATGGTGTGGCTGATGGTGGCGGTGTCGTTTGCGCTGTCGTCGTCTGTTTCCGCGGTGACGGTGACGCTCCGGGCGGTGTTCCAGTTTGCGGTGGTGAAGGTCAGGGCCAACGGCGCGACGTTCACGTCGCTCCCGGCGGGGGTGACATCCAATGTTACTGTTACGTCGCCGGTGGGCACGGTGGTCAGCGCCACGGTGTAGGCGGTGGTGTCGCCTTCGTCTACGGTGAGGGTGGTGGGTGTGGTGGTGATTCCGGGGGGGAGCGCCGGGTTCTGTGCCCAGGCCACACCGAGGGCGCCGAGCCACAGGCTCACGGCAGAGACCACGACGACGGCGAAGCGGATGGTACTGTGGTGAGGAGGTTCGCTCATCTGTTCGTTACATGAAAAGCAGGACACACGGATATTTTCCCGAACACTCTCTTCATATGAGAGCGTGAGTCCACGGTGTAGACCAAGTCCCTCCGCTTTCCCCTACTGACTCGCTATGCACATGGCAACGCTATATTCCGGGAAAATACCCAGAAAAATCTGGGGGGGGGGGGGGGGGCAATTACTTAGAACAAGGTAGCTCCCAGGTCCTTTTTATTGTGGAAATTTCAACGAAAAAAGCTGTGTATCACAAGCCCAAGGGGATAGCAAGCGGTTTTTTGATTTTTTTTCTCAACATCACTTACTGGTGGCGGAATGGCCTTCGGGGAGTATGGGGTCGCCTTGTGGGCGGGAGGGTTGTCCGGTTTGCTTGAGCAGTATGTCTCTCATCACAATGCCGACCACGCGCATGATTTTTGTTGGCTCAATCCCTTCTTCGTAGGCACACATCGTGATTTGATCGAACAGGCTGGCGTCGTTCTCCTGCAGGTCTTTCATTATTTCGTTCTGCGCATGATGAAAGCATAATTCCTGAATCTGCCAGGCGTTCATGGCTCCGACTTTGCCCCGGAGCCTGTCGGTATAGCGAGTTGCCAGGGACGGCGCATCAATCCGCTGTGAAAGTTTTTCTCCGTAGTCTGTCAATGAGCGCGGGCTTGTCGCTCTGTCTACCTGCTGGTCAAGAAAGGTCGTGAACAGGCGATACAGTTTGTCGACTCTGTCAGACAGCTTGTCCATTCTGGCATACAGTTCGTTGACTCTGTCATGCAGTGTGTCCACTCGGACAGTCAGATGCTGGACATTTTCTTCCAGTCTTTTGATAGTCTTGGCTGTATTGGTGACACTCTCATCCACGCCCTTCGTCCATCGCGCGACTTTCCAAAGGATGAAACCCAGACCAAGGATAGCGGCAATGCCAAGGCCACTGTCTTTCAACATTATGAAGAATGTGTTTGCCATGTCTCTGCCTTTGCGTGGGATCCTACCACATGGTTACGCCTGCTGACAAACGGTTTTCTCTGTGTTATGCCGCGTTGCAAGGGCGTTGTCTTTCGGGAAGCCGGGGAAGCCCCGGCGTGTGACGGTGATGGTTCGCATGGTTGCGCCATGCCGGTTTGTGTGACTCCGGTGGATGGTGCGGCTTGTGCCCGGCGTTCGGTGGCGCCGGAGGAGGGGGTATGCGTCAGCGGGACGCTCCAGCGAGTGAGGTGGCTCAATCCGGTGATACGCGGGATGCGATGACGCATGGGGAACGGGTGCGGCCAATGCGCGCCGGGGAGGTGATCCCGATTGCGCTTATGGAATACGAGGCGGCACGCGCGATGCAATGGCGGCTTCATGCTGAACGGCTGGCGGAGCGGCGGCCGGATACACTGGTTATCCTGGAACATGAGCCGGTGATGACGCTGGGCCGGACGACGAAGCCCGCGCACTGGACTGGACAGCGGGATGTGCTGGTCCAGCGGGACATTCAGGTGCGGGAGAGCGAGCGCGGCGGCTCTGTGACTTATCACGGACCCGGACAGGTGGTGGGCTATCCCGTGTTGCGGCTTCGGAATTTCTGCTCCGGGCCGAAGGTTTATGTGCGGATGCTGGAAGAGGTGGTGATTCGCGTGTTGGCGGAATGGGGTCTCGCGGGACGGCGCATGGCGACGTGGCCAGGGGTCTGGGTTCGGGATCCTGCACAGACCGGCGGGGCGGTGGCGAAAATCGCGGCTGTGGGGGTGCATATCGCTCGCGGGGTGACTCTTCATGGCTTTGCGTTGAATGTGACGGTCAATCTTGAGCCGTTTCGTTGTATCGTGCCGTGCGGTATTGCGGGGCAGGGCGTGACGTCCATGGCGGTTGCTCTGGGGTCATGCCAGCCCGGGGTGGTTCGTGAACAGGTGGCCCGGCATTTCGGCGAGGTTTTCGGGTTGGTATGGCGGCCGCCCGCGGTGGAGACGGCGGGACAGGGTTACAGGCCCCAGCCGCCGCTGACGTGAATGGTGGCGCCTGTGACATACCGGGCTTCGTCGGACAGGAGATACCGGACGGCGCCGACGGTGTCGCGCACGTCGCCTATGTACCCCGCTGGAATGGCGCCGACGACGCCGTCAAGCTCGCCCGGTGGCGCGCTCCCCGAATCTATGAAGCCCGGGGAAATGGCGTTGACTGTAATGCCGTCCGGGGCCAGCATTTTCGCCAGGGTGCGCGTGAGGATGAGCACGCCCGCTTTGGCGATATAGTGTGCTGTGACCATGGGCTGGGCTTGCATTTTGTCCGCGTTGGCCATGCTGAATGAGATGATGCGGCCGTAGCGCCGCGCTTTCATGCCGGGGGCGACGGCCTGGGCCAGGTAGAAGATCGGGTGGAGGTTGCTGGCGAACATGGCGTTCCAGCCTTCCGGTGTTTCGTTGAAGAGGTTGATCCGATGGTAGGGGCCGGCGCCGTTCACCAGGATGTCTATTTTTCCCCATCGCGATTCAACTTGCCGGACGAGGTCGTGACAGGCCGCGGGGTCGGATACGTCGCATCGAATGGCGAGGCCCTGCCCTCCGCGTTCCTGTATGGCCTGGATGGTGGTTTCGGCGTCGCGCGCGCTGGTTCGATAGCAAATGGCCAGCGCCCATCCCCGTGCCGCCAGATCCAGGGCGATGCCTTTCCCGATGCCGCGCGCGCCGCCGGTGATGAGCGCGACGTTGTGTTCTGTCATTGTTCTTCCTTCGGGGAGGGGTTGCGCCCGGTCGGGCGGGACGGCGCCGGCGGGTTGTCCGCCGGCCGTTGGTGGCCCATGGGGCTGTTTCTGTCGTTATCCATGCCGCTGAAGCACCATGCGCAAGACGTTGGCTGTGCGCGTTGACAGGGTGGAGTGATCCGCCGCCATTACGGCCCGCACGTCGTCGAAGGTATCCAGGTCGCGTTCACGATCCAGTAGCCCGACGGTCAGGCCCAGCGTGTCGGCTTGCGCCCGGCTTTGGGCCAGCACGCGCCCGGTTGACCACGGGATACGGTCAAAGAGTGCGGGGGCGGGTTGTTTGAGTCCTACCAGGTAGTAGCCGCCGTCTTCGGCTGGCCCGAATACTACGTCGCATGATTGCAGGAGTTCTTGCGCGCGCCGGTAATGGCGGCTGGCCAGCGCGGGGGTGTCTGTTCCCACCAGCACGGCATACCGGTAGCCACGAGCGAGTACGCTGGCGAGGGCGTGATCCATACGTTGCCCCAGATCATCGCCTGCCTGGTTGCACCAGTTTATGCGGTTCCGGCTGGCCAGTGTCTGGAAGAACGGGTGGGCCGTGTCGGGCGTGCAGGCGACGTGGGTTTCTACGCCACGAATTGAGCGGGCGACGGCGATGGCATCCATGACCAGACTGCCTTGCAGGGTCGCTGCTTCGTCCGGTGTCAGCGGGGGGCACAGGCGCGTTTTGACCATGCCGGGCACCGGCGCCCGCGCACAAATGATGATGGCGCCTTCGGCGGGCACGGCGGGCGGACGGGCGCGCGAGGGGCGGCGGGCGGGGTTACCGTATCGCGGCATACCACCGGTGCAGGGTGTGAGGGTTGATGCCGATCCAGTACAGGAACCGCAGGAGCCACATGTGCAGAATGGTGCGCAGGGCGCCTTGTTGTTCCCAGCGCCGAAACGATGTGGTGACGGTGGCGCGCAGGGCGGCCACGGCGCCGGCTTGTTTGAGGCGCCGCGTGAATTCGATGTCTTCCATCAGCGGAATGTCGGCGAATCCGTCGAGTTGTTGAAAGACGGCGCGACGCGCGAAGATGGCCTGATCGCCGGTGGCGATGCCGGTCCACCGCGACCGCCAGTTCATCAGGCGGCTGATGACCCATGCCCATCCCCGATCATCTTCAAACCGCAGGTCAAAGCGCCCTCCCTGATACCGGGTGTTGTCCATGACCCGTTCGATTTCACGGCGGGTCTCCGGCGGGAGACGCGTGTCCGCATGGAGAAACAGCAGAATGTCGGATTGCGCTTTTTCCGCGCCGGCGTTCATTTGCCGGGCGCGTCCACAGGCCGATTCCATGACGGTGACGGGGTGACGGCCGATGCCGCGCGCCTGGGAGTGCGCGATGGAGACTGTTCCGTCCCGACTGCCCCCGTCTACGATGATGACTTCATCCAGCGGCAACTGGCGCAGCGAGAGGAGCGTCCGGGGGAGGACGCGTTCTTCGTTCAGGGTCGGGATGATGATGGCGAGTGTGGGCATGGGGGTCGGTGGCGCGCGCGTGACGAGGGCGACGCCGGGTTTGATCGTCCGCTATGACGGCTTGGAGGGTTTCAGGGGATTCTGAAACATGAAATAGACGACCATGGCTATGGTGCCCCAGTAGATGGCGGTTTTGTGCCACAGGAGCACTTCGCCCAGTTCGTAGAAGCCGATGATGCAGATGACGGAAAAGGCGATGACCAGATACCGGACGGTGGGGATGGTGACGGATGAATGCGCCCACAGGGCGAGACCCGAGAAGTACAGGATCATGGGAAAGATGTTTATTTCCGCGCCGGTGCTGCTGGACATGAAGACCTGGATAAACCCCACGAAGACCATGGCGGACCCGACCATCTTCATGGCGACGTTCACTTGAATGGCTTCGTGCGTTTCCTGGTCCACTTCCGGTTGCGTCCCCGGCGGCCCCACGGGCACGCCGGGCACTTGACGAGGGGGCGGGCCGGGTGTGTCGGAGCCGTCGGGGGGCTTTGCTGTTTTTTGTTCTGAATCGTCCGCCATGCGCTATGCCTTGAAATGTTTGCTGAGCGTCAGCCCCTGCCGGTGATAGCTGGACCCGATGAGCGTGCCATACAGACGCTCCGGCAATGCGGCCATTTTCTCATAGACGATTTTGAAAAATGTCTGGCCATCGCGAATCATAAACGGTACGTCGTGCGGTCTGACTTCCAGCACGACCTGGGTGCCTTTGCGGGACCCGTTGTCGGCTCCGAAGCCCGGGTCGAAGAAGCCGGCGTAGTGGGTGCGGACTTCACCGAAGGCCGCTTCGTAGGCGACCATTTCCGCCGCGTACCCGGCGGGGACGTTGAGGCACTCTTTGGATGCCAGAATGTAAAACTCTTCCGGTTCGAGCAGTAACGTGTTGTTGGGGTGCCGGTCTATCGGTTCCCAGAAGTCCAGGGCCGCATACTGCCTGTGCAGGGAGAGATCTATGACCTGGCTGTTTTTTTTTGCCCGGTAGCCTACCAGATGCCGGGGCGAGACATTCCCGCGCAGGTCAATCCGCAATGCGAGGCCGTTGTGGACGCGCAACTCCTGGGTGGTCAGCGGACGGGCGGGCGCGCGGTCATCGTCGTCGTTGTGGTACAGCAGTTTGCTGGACCGGTGCAGGGCGTGCAGGTCGGAATCGGAGACCGTGGGACGGCCGGTTACCAGCCGTAACTGGGTGAGCGACAGCCCGGTCCGCACGCGAATGGTGAACGACCGCGGGACTATTTCCAGATAGAGGGGGCCGCGATACCCCGGGCGGATTTCATCGAAGCCCATGTTCAGATCCGCGATGACTCGCGTGAAAATATCCAGCCGACCCGTGGAGCTTTTGGGATTGGTTCGTCCGCGAATGTCCCGGGGCAGGGCGACCTGTTCGAGTAACGGCACCAGATACACGTTCCCTTTTTCGAGAATGGCGCCCTGGGTGAGGTCCATTTCATACATCACCAGGTCGTCTTTTGCCAGACAGAGCGGAACCGGTTCGCCTTCGCGCGCGGGGTTTTTCCCGTTTTGTGGCGGCCCGATCTCCGAGCATTCGGGGAGAAAGCTGCTGCGGAGCCGGTAGGCTTTGGCGCCGAGACGGAGATCCACACTGGCCGGTTGGATCTGGCTGTCGTGTATCGGGTGGGAGGCGTGCAGCGCGCGTTTCTGAATCAGCGCTTTCAGGTCGGTGTCGGGCAGGATGCCGTGTTTTTTGCGAGGGACGGCCATTGTTAATCGTCCATCATGCCGTTGCTGCAGAGGCCCCCGGGCACGGATGCTCCCACCATGGGAAGCTCCCGTGTGCGGGTCTGCTCCGGTTGCGGATAGTGATAGGTCCTGTTTTCGTAATTTTTCAGCACGGCGCCGTTGTCATCAAGATTCAGCAGATATTCATCGGGCAACAGCGGAATTTTTCCCCCGCCTCCCGGGGCGTCAATCACAAAATGCGGGACGGCCATGCCGCTGGTGTGTCCCTGGAGCGCTTGAATGATTTTCAGTCCGGTTTCGACGCTTGTGCGGAAGTGGTTGGTGCCTCTGGTGAGATCGGCTTGATACAGATAGTAGGGTTTGACGCGGGCCAGCAATAACTGGTGCATGAGCCGTTTCATGATTTCCGGGTCGTCGTTCACGCCTTTCAGCAGGACGGTTTGCGCGCCCAGCGGCACGCCGGCGTCGGCCAAGCGGCCGCAGGCGTCTTTGACTTCCGGGGTGAGTTCGTCGGGATGGTTGAAATGCAGGTTCATGTAGATCGGATGATACCGTTTGACGATTTCGCACAGCTCGGGGGTGATGCGTTGCGGCAGCGTCCCGGGGACGCGCGAGCCGAACCGGATGAGTTCCAGGTGCGGGATGGTGCGCAATGCTTTCAGGGTGCGTTCGATCAGGGGGTCGGGTAGCAACAGGGGGTCGCCCCCGGACAGGATGACGTCCCGCACTTCCGTGTGCGCGCGGAGGTAGGCGACGGCTTGATCCAGTTCGCCTTTTTTGAGAAAGCCCGGTTTGCCGACCAGCCGCTTGCGGGTACAGAACCGGCAGTAGATCGGGCATTGATTGGTGACCATGAGCAGCGCGCGATCCGGATAGCGATGCACCAGGTGGGGCACGGGGCTGTCGGTGTCTTCTTCCAACGGGTCGGCGGGGGCTTCGAAGTCCTCCATTTCGACGGGATCCGGGACGACCTGTTTCCAGATGGCGTCGCCTTTTTCTTTGATGGTGCTCAGCACGGTGGGGGTGATCCGCATGGGATACGGCCCGACAATGTGCTCGATGTCTTTGGGGTCCACGCCCAGATGTTTGGCCAGGTCTTTGGGTTTGGTGATGCTTTCGGCCAGGATCCGTTTCCAGTCATCCATGAATCAGTCCTCGCATATCGGGATGAATGTGTGCGTGAGAAGCGGCATGAGGCGGCGGCAACTCATCGGGTGAGGGGTGTCCCTGACAGCGCGCACGGCGCCAGAATGGCGTCGCTCATGCCGTGAATCACTTTTTTATCCATTGGGCACACCGTGGCCAGGATGCCGCCAAGGGTGACGTCGTCTTCGGAGATGAAATAGTAGGGTGACAGGCGCGCCCGGCCGGCCATGGGTACCATGTGCCCGGTGTGTGTGTCCAACCAGGTCATCGCGTACTGGCGGCCTTTGTGAAATTCCTGCAAGACGTAGGGCGTTGTGGCGAAGGAGCCGGTTGCGCGTTCCAGGGCCGCCGCCCAGCCGGCTTGCGGACGATCGTGTCCCACGATGACGCCGCGACCGCCCCAGGCCAGTTCGGAAAACCCCGACGGCTTCAGGACAAATTGTCGTTGTTTCTGCCGCGCGGGGGCCAGTTGATGCCAGTCGGATACGGCTCTCCCTTCCAGCGTGAGGTTGGGAATGATGGCGGAGGGGGGAACGGGTCGAGGGTCTACGACCCAGGTCCGGGGCATGAGCTGCAGGAGACTCTGGAAGTCGTCCGCTCCGAGCGCGTCGGCCCAGAAGTCTTCCAACAGGGGATGATGCAGGAGCGCAAAGCTCAATTTTTCTTCCATCCAGGGCTTGTACGGCGGGGTGACACGCACCCGACCTTTTTTGGCGCTGTACATGAGCAATTCCGCTTTTGGAATGTTTTTGAGGTCAAAGAGTTCGAAGAAGCGATAGACGCAGGAGACGGGTTGTTCGCCGGAGGGGGTGGCGGTGAACAGGGTGTCTTCGGTGAAGCGAAGGTCGCGGGGATGCACGCAACGGGTGTCCAGGCCTCCTGCGCGTAACAGGGAGGCGACCCAGGTCATTTCGGCGCGGTATGCTTCTGCTTCATCGGATACGACGATGGCGACACAGCCTGTGTGCCCGCCGTGCTGGGCCCGGAGCAGGCCGGCGAAGCCGTCTATCATGCCGTTGGAGCCGCCAATCAGTGTCTCCCCCAGGGCGCCATAGGCGTGGGATAAACTGCCTGTCAGCCCGATGCCTCCGGGGATGGAGTCGAGTTCTGTGATCGCCATGCCGGTCTCGGTCATGATGATGTCGGGGCGAATCACGCAGGGGAGCGCGTCGCGGAAGCGTTTCATGCGCGCGTAGTCCAGCAGGGCTTCGGGTTTGCCCTGGTCAAGGTAGTGGTGAACCCAGGCGGGTTGCGCGCCTTTGAGGCTGTCGCTGTACAGGCGGTTGAGTGCTCTGGTGAATGACCAGAGCCGGGGGCC
Source organism: Nitrospirales bacterium (assembly GCA_963692935.1). GTDB lineage: Bacteria > Nitrospirota > Nitrospiria > Nitrospirales > UBA8639 > Bin75. The sequence continues at coordinate 2,723,556 of OY843588.1, read as the reverse complement.
CAGGTTCTGAAAGAAGGACGCTTCGCTCGCGGTCAACGGGAACGGCACGGGGGAGAGACGCCATGATGGCGTTTCATGCGGGGGGAAAATCCCCGCGGCTTGAAGGGCATGGTGGACTGAGAGGCAGCGTTGTTGTTCTTCCTGATGCGGCTCCGCGGGGTCGGGTGACAGGACGGAAGAGGCCAGTGTGTCCGAGGACAGCGGGAGCACGGGGCGTTCGGCTGAAAGGTGAGCCATGAAGCGCGCGTTGCCGGAGTTGATCCTGATGATACCGTGACACGAATGGACACCGGGCCGGGGGTTGTCCCGAAACCTGCGGGGGCCGTTGTCACGTGACGGGCGATGATACCATGGCCTTTTTCGGGGAGACAAGCGAAGGGCGAAGATGGCCGAGGTTGGGGGGCGGGGGCGGGGGGCGACACGGAAACATCGCGCTCTGTGCCCGGGTTGGAAAACTGCTGAAATGAATGTATAAAACTACGGACAGGCTATGCGGGGCACATACTTTTTTGTGTTTCTATTCATGCGCATCAAGGCAATTATGGTGAAGCAATGGCAACACTAGAGCAGGGGCACAACCCGCCCGTGGGAGAAGAGATTGAGGGCTACGATGATGGAACGGGCGACGGGGGAATGGCCTATCCTCTTGATGCTCTCTTCATTCGTCAGGAAACACGGTCAGTTGCAGAGGTGCTTGGTCGAGTCAGGAAAAAGCGCTGGATACTTGATCCCGATTTCCAGCGCGAGTTTGTATGGCCGACAGAGAAGCAGTCCAAGCTCATTGAAAGCTGCATTATGCGAATCCCGCTTCCGGTTTTTTACGTTGCGGAAGGACCAGGCGGCGAAATCATCATTGTGGATGGACTGCAAAGAATTACGACGTTTCTGAATTATGTGGACGACAAATTCAAGATTCAGGGTACTGGTTCTGGTGAGGCAGGCAAGCCTGGGAGTGCCATTGAAGGGAAGTTTTTCCGTGACTTGCCTGTGAAACTGCAGGAACGAATTCTGGATACGCAACTTATCATGTACATCCTGGATGCCGATGCTCCAGAGCGCACCCGTCTCGACATTTTTGAGCGCGTCAACAGTGGCGTGGTGTTGAGCCGCCAGCAAATGCGCAATGCGGTGTATAACGGGCCTGCAACACGCTGGCTCAAAGAAGTGGTGGACAGTAAGCTGTTCCGTGCCGCAACGGGAGAGTCACTGGATCATAAAACGATGAGAGACCGCGAGGCTGTGAATCGCTTCTGTGCGTTCAGCCTTCTCGGAGTGGAAGCCTACCGTGGAGACATGGACGAGTTTCTGGCCAAAGCCCTGCGGCACATGAATGGCTCCGGGGAACAAGACCTGGAGGATCTCAGGAAGAAATTCGAGCGGTCACTACGATTGAATCAACTCCTCTTTGGGAAACATGCCTTCCGCAAATCTCTTGTTTCCGATCACTCTGATGGTCGTAGCGTTCTGAATATTGCTCTCTTCGATGTCTGTACGGTGCTGTTGGCACAAGTCCCTGAAGACATTCGCCGCGAGTCGGAAGCAGGACGTAGAATCCACGACACGATTGTCGGTCTCATACAAGGCGACACGTTCAATGAGGCTATCTCTCGTTCCACCAATAACCTCAAGGCTGTGAAAGCCCGATTCAGCCTTGCCGCCAACGCGCTGAATGTCGAAACCTGAAACCATGGCTCTGCACTCGCTGGAATTGTCCAACCTGAAGTGTTTTTCGGCTCTGCGTCTCGCACTGTCGCCGCTGACGTTGTTTACCGGGTTCAATGCGGCGGGAAAGTCCACGGCGCTCCATGCCCTCCTTTTGTTGAACCAGGGGCTTCGCCTGGATGCCAGCTCGGCATACCTGCCGCTCAACGGGCCTGTTATTCGACTGGGATTGTCCGGTGACGTGTTATCGGATCAGGCGGAAACGCGCCAGATCGACATTGCCGTTGCCACCAGGGAGGAACGCATTGCATGGAGTTTTGGCCTTGTGGCACCTACGGTCGACACGTTTGAGCCTGGGAAAGGCTCGTTTCGCGTTGGGAAGGTTGTCCACCAGATTCACGATACCGATACCAGGCCACGAGAATGGGACGGGACATTGTGGCGCACTCCAGACACTGATTCGCCCTCGCACGCACTCATTCATACACTCAAGAGGATCGTTTTTCTGAATTCGGAGCGCGGGGAAATATCCGATGTGTATCCGTCTCCGGGCGATGTCAACGTTATTCATGCCGATGTCGGGAGTGAAGGACAGTATGCGCCGTGGTGGTACGCATGGGCAGCCGATGATGAAATTGACCGGGCACGGCGGCATCCGGACGAGCCTGTGGGCAGTCTGCGTCGGCAGGTGAATGCGTATCTGAATTATCTTTTCCCCGGCGCACGGGTTATGGCGGACAAAGTGGAAAAGACGTCTCTCGTGCGGCTGGGGTTTCGCATCGGAGCCAAGAACGACTGGTGCCGCCCGGCCAACGTCGGGTACGGGCTGACGTATGCGTTTCCCATTCTCGTGGCCATGTTGCTGGCGGAATCAGGCCAGGTGTTGATCGTTGAGAGTCCGGAAGCCCATCTCCATCCACGCGCACAATCCCGCATGGGGGAGATACTGGCTCGCATCGCGGCGGCTGGCGTTCAGATACTGGTTGAGAGTCACAGCGATCATGTCCTGAACGGGATTCGCCTGGCCGTGCAACGGCGAATCATCCCTCATGCGGATGTGGCGGTGCATTTCTTTTCGGGTGTGGAGTCGGACTCGGGGCAGCATGGTGTGGTTTCTCCCACCATGGACAAGGATGGCACGTTTGACGCCTGGCCGGATGGCTTTTTCGATCAAAGTGAATCGGACCTTGCGGCGCTGACAGGGTGGGACCAGCCTGCGTGAGGTGGTACATCAACGAGTTGTCGCTTCAGGGACAGTTTGAGACGGGGGAAGCGTTTCTCTGTGAGCTACAGAAGGTGGCTTTGGTTCGTTGGAAGTTGAAAGAGAAAGCGTCTCAGCTTTTCTGTACCCGTCGAGTCTGGCAACAGCCGGTTACAGACGGGATGCATGTTTTCGAGGCTGTGACGCGAATCAGAGATAAGAATAAGAAAAACCTGATTCTTGGGTGGCTTTCCAAAGCCGGCCCATTCGTAGAAGATGATCGGCAGGACGAACCAGATGACTACTTCGAGTTTGAGGGCGAGGATGTTACGGACAGCGGTCTTGGAGAAGCCGCCCGAAGGGAGCGCGTACTTGATCCGTCCGGGGTCTTCAGTTTTACCGGTGGCCAAATTGACTTTGCACGAACACCGCTCAATGTCCTGCATGGCATCCCCGAAGACAGGTTGGGGAATATTAACATCCAAAACCTGTGGGACATTGAGGAACTTCAATCGCGCCTGTCTGAAAACCGTGTTCCAGCAGGGAGTTGGGAGGCATTACTGGAAGTTTGCCGGGAACGCTTCGATTGTCTGGACATCTCAAACGACATCCTGAAGAGATCGCTTCGCCAGGAGCCCTTTCGTCATGGCGTTGCAGAAGATGTTCAGTGTCGTTTGAATGTTTTACAACAGGTTATGACAGGACGTTCTGTTTCTGACGGGAGCATGACGAAGAACGCCAACGATTTATGGAAGCAACACAGCCAGGGCGACCGAGCCTGGTTCAGTGATGAGTCCGAAAGCAACAAGCATAAGTTCAGCAAGGAAATGACTTTTGCGGATCCTTCAGACCCCTCCAGGCCCTTGTTCTGTCCCTGGCATGGGAAAATCAATCAGGAAACTTTTCGCATTCACTTTGAGTGGCCGGTTCCACTCGGGCAGGCCCGGCTGAAAATCCTCTACATTGGCCGAAAGATTACCCGGCACTGATAATCGGGGGCAATCGGTATGGTGCGACTTGTTTCCAGGGGAGCCGGGGCTTACGCCATAATCTGTAACCGGACTGCTCACGTCGTTTCCGGTAAAGCCTGGATAGACAATGCTTTCCCTTGTCCCTTATCGGTGCGCCACGTATGATTGACGTTTCTACGGGCATTTTTTCCAACCATACCGGACAGAGACAGGCGAGGGCCGTCCTGTTCTCCATGCCATTGCAGAAGGACACAGGCCACACGTGAAGGGACACGAAATTGACATTGAGCAGTACCGGGTGCGCGAGGAGCCGTTTTATGAAGAGGTCAACGGCGAAGTCGGGCTGGTCAACATTGCGGCCCGGAATCATTTGCCGGTGATGCTGAAAGGCCCGACCGGCTGCGGGAAAACACGCTTTGTGCAACATATGGCGCACCGGCTGGGACGGCCGCTTATTACGGTCGCCTGCCACGAGGATCTGACCGCGGTGGATCTGGTGGGTCGGTATCTTCTCAAAGGCGAGGAGACGGTGTGGATTGACGGCCCCCTGACCCTGGGGGTGAAACACGGCGCAATCGTCTATCTGGATGAAATCGTCGAGGCCAGAAAAGATACGACGGTGATTGTCCATCCCCTGAGCGATGACCGGCGGTTTCTCCCTATCGAGAAACGCGGACAGCTTGTCGAGGCGGTGGATGATTTCATGCTCGTGATTTCTTATAACCCCGGCTATCAGAGTGTGCTCAAGGAGTTGAAGCAAAGCACGAAGCAGCGTTTTGTGGCGATTGAATTCACGTATCCGCCCGCCGATATTGAAACGACTATCATTCAGCACGAGGCGGGTGTCCCCGCCGATGTGGCTCACAAGCTCGTGAAGCTCGGGGGCAAGGTGCGGCATTTGCGCAATCACGGCCTTGAGGAAGGCGTCAGCACGCGACTGCTTATTTATGCCGGTACATTGATCCGGCAGGGCGTCGCCCCGGAACGGGCCTGCGATGTCGCGGTGATCCAGCCTATTACGGATGATGCCGATATGCACAGCAGTATGCGGGAACTGGTGAAGGCGATTTTTGGGTCAAGATAACTTAAGGCGAGTAAAAGATGTATAACCGTTTGATTGGCAATGAAAAACCGGTATATCATCCGTTCCCGAATCTCGGAGAAGAAATTCAGGGTGCTGGTGCGTCTTTTTTCCCTCGATTTGAACGCCGTGCAAATCGCCCAAATCAGCGGCCTCAGCCGCCTCACGATCAACCGTTACCTGCGCGCTTTGCGCCAGCGCATGGCCGCCTGGTGCGATGCCGCCTTGCCGGTCGCCGGTGAGATTGAAGTGGATGAATCCTACTTCGGCGCTCGGCGGATCAAAGGCCAACGCGGACGCGGAGCGTTCGGCAAAACCGCCGTGTTCGGCCTCTTCAAACGCCACGGCCAAGTGTATACCGAACTCGTGCCGGACTGCCGCAAAGCCACGCTCCAAGCCATTATTCGCGGGCGCGTGGGCATCGACAGCGTCATCTATTCGGACAGCTGGCGCGGCTATGATGGCTTGGTGGATATCGGCTACGGCAAGCACTTCAAAGTGGCGCACGGCACCGACGAGTTTGTGCGCGGGCATGTTCACATCAATGGCATTGAGGGGTTCTGGGGGTATGCCAAAAGCCGCCTCGCCAAGTTCCGCGGCATGAACCGGCAGACCTTTTACTTGCACCTCAAAGAGTGTGAGTTCAGGTTCAATCATCGCCACGATACAATCTATCAAATACTGCTCAAATCATGCAGAAAAGACCCGCTCAAGTTATCTTGACCCCGATTTTTTTATGAACGGGTCGGACGGGACCATGCCACGCCCTCGCATACGCCGGGACAGCCTGCCTGGATTGTGGAGCAACGTTGCACGCGAAACCATGTCGCGTGTCAGGATTTGACAGACACTGAAACGCCAGATGCCAGCCTTCGTACAGGGCATGTCCGAACCACACAACAGTATCGCTATCGTCTACGATTTTGATCACACCTTGAGTCCGGGGTTTATGCAGGATTGCACGATTCTGGCTCATGCCCGGATTGATCCCGATACGTTCTGGAAAAGCTGTACCGCTCTCATTACACAGGAAGGCTATGACCAGGAGCTGGCCTATATGAAGCGGTTGCTGGATTATGAGGCGATCCGTTCTCTGTCTAATGAGGACCTGCGACGGATGGGTACGCGCCTGACGTTTTTCCCCGGGGTGCCCGAGTGTTTTGAGGAATTGAACGCTGTTGTCCGGCAACCCCGGTACCAGGAACAGCATATTCAACTCGATCATTATGTGGTCAGTTCCGGGTTGCAGGCGATTCTGGAGGGGAGCGAGATTGCGAAGTGGACCAGGGCCATGTGGGGATGCGAGTTCGCGGAAACGGATGGGCACCTCAGTTTCCCCAAACGAACCGTGAGTCATACGCAAAAAACCCAGTATCTTTTTCGGGTGAACAAGGCACTCCTGGATGTGGCACAGGATGTGAACGACCATATGCCCGAAGCGAAACGACCGGTGCCTTTTCAGCATATGATCTATGTGGGCGACGGCCCAACCGATGTGCCCTGTTTTACCGTCATCAAAAAGAACGGGGGGCTGGCCGTGGCCGTGTACAATCCGGACGATCCCACCCGACGGTCTTTTGCTAAATGTTACGACCTCATGTTGCACGCCGACCGTGTGCATTGTATGGCCCCCGCCGATTACCGCCACGGCAGCCTGCTTCGGCTTATCATGGAGAAGCGGTTGACGGAAATCGCCGACGGGATCGTCGAACAACACCGGCAGAATGTCGCCGCCTTTCGGGTACCGGCCCCGCCGCCGTAGCCCGTGCGGCTTCCGTTCGTTGCGTTCACGCCACAGGGACGGTAGAGTGCCACACGCAACAACCGGCCTGTGAGGGGCGCGTCATGGCAAGGCCATCATCTTCCCACCATCTTCCCGATTCCCGTCGTTCTGATTTTCTTCGTGACATTCCGTGCCACCGCGTTATCGGTCTGCTCATCGCGCTTTGTTGCGCGATGCCTTCAACGGGCCAGGGGGCGGAGCGGGATCTGATCCCCAGACCCGCCATACAGGAGAGCGAGGGGAGCGGGGTGACACAGGCCAACCTGATGGCGTTGGATCAACACAACTGGCGGAAGCCGCAATCAGCTTTCAAATGGATTGCCATGGCCAGGGATATCCAGACTCCCTGGGATACGTTCGGCCGGCAGGGGTGGATGACGGACGATGCTTATGTGGAGCCGGTGGATCCCGGGGTGTCGGAATTTTCTATGGACACGGACCTGTTTTATCTTGTTTTTGCCGTGTCGGCCCTCGATGCGCCATCGCAATACCGGGCGGCGTGGTTTTATATGGCGGATGGACAGCCTCTTTCGGAAACGCCGGTTGGCACCGATGCTCTGATGATGGAAATGAATGAAAAAGCCGGGTACCTCGAAATTTTCAGACCCGAGGGCGGCTGGAAAACGGGCAAGTACCTGCTCAAGCTCTATTTTGAAAGCCCCGGCCAGGATCTCTACGACCCTAACGCTATCGGCACCATGACGTTCACGATTGTGGAGTGACGGGCCGCAGGGGAGCGGCGTGACGCTGCTTCGCCGGCCCGTGGGCGGCTCGCACGATTTACGGATGGGGTGGCGGGACAACCGACTGTCCCGCAGGCTCTTCCTGCCTGGGACGTCGTGACTGTAACAGTGATTCGAGTGTCAGCAGGGCGTCCCGTCCTGAGTTGGCTTCGAGGCCACGGGCGAGGCTGTCGTCGGCGTAGGCATGGCCGTGATCCTGTGTGGCACTCTGGCTCAAACTGCCGGTCCACCGGCGCGGGTCCCGACTGCCGTGTTTCCGGTTCCAGGCGGCGAGACAGGCTTTCGCTATGAGCGTGTTGAGCGGGGCGGGATTGTAGAGCAGTTTTTTGATGTTCCAGGGCGCAAGGCTCAGCGGATTGTAGCCCGCCGACAGGTGGCCGTCCGATAACAGCCGTTGCTCCAGATCCGTGTTCGGTTGCACGCCGAGAAAGAACATCAACGGGAACACGCGATCTTCACCGAGAATGGACGCCACCGTTTTGTATGATTCAATGCTTTGCTGGAGCGTGGCTTCGGTTTCTTCCGGGGAGTTGAGCGAGTAGTTGAGAATGACGCGACCGGTAAAGCCCGCTTCTTTCAGATAGCGGCAGCCGTCATACAGGTGCTCCAGCTTAAAGCCCATGTGCAGGCTGTTGAGCACTTTCTGCGACCCCGCGGTGATCGCCACTTCCAGATCGCCTACGCCGGAATTGACCATGAGTTTTGCCAGGGCGGCGGTAATGAGCGAGGTGCGCACGTAGCCCGACCATTCGATCTTCAACCCTTCGCGAATAATCCGTTCCAGAATTTCCGTGCATTGCGGGTAGGCCTCTTTCCCCGTGATGAATTGCGCATCGGTGAACCAGAAGCGACGCGCGCCCCATTGATGGTAGTACTGCCCGATGTCCCGGACGACGTTGCGGGCCGGGCGATACCGGACGCGCTTCCCTTCAATATACGGGTAGAGACAAAAGGCACAGTCATACGGGCAGCCCCGTTTGGTTTGCACGCCGATGCAGTCGTTCACATAGGCCGGGTACTGCGGAAAAATTGATGTCAGATACGGGAGGTCGAGGGTGAACGAATCCAGCAGGGCCGGCTGCCGCTGCGCGCCTTTGGTGACCCGGCCGCGCTCTTTGATGATGAACCGCTCGTCGGCGAGGGATTCTCCGTTCAGGACTTTCAGGATGGCGTCTTCTCCTTCGCCTAACAGGCCGAGGGTGCCTTCGGGGAGTTTGTCAATCAGTTGATCGGCAAAGGCGGTGAAGGCTCCGCCGCCTATCATGATTCGCGCGCCGGGATATTCTTTGTGAATGAGCCACGGGTATGACAGGTTCAGACGAATGTCCTGGTAATACCGGTAGAGGTTTTTCAGGCCCTGGAATGAGGCCGCAACGCGCTTCAGGGGGTTGCCGGCGTAGTAAAAGTTGAACGCCTGCTCCAGCGAGGCATCGCCTTCATGGGGCGAAAAAATCTGGATGTCGCGCCACGAAAAGCAGACCAGGTCGGGGCGGTGGCGGTGCGTGGTGTCGCGTAACGCTTTGGTCCGGTCGGCACGCGGAAGAAGCGACAGGTCCAGAATATGCTGACGCACGTCCGGACGCCGCCGGTGCACAAAGTCGGCCAGGTACGTGAGGCCGGTCGGATAGACTTTTTTGCAGGGGAGAAAGACGTAGAGGACGGAATCCATGCGGCCTTATTTGTCGGCCACGTGAATGGCCACGATCCCGCCGCTGAGATTGTGATAGCGCACCCGGGCAAAGCCGGCGGCCCGAAGCAGGGCGGCGAGCCGTTCCTGATCGGGAAAGGTTCGGATGGATTCGGGCAGATAGCGGTAGACGTCGGTGTGGTCTCCGGCGACCCAGGTGCCGATTGCGGGAAGGACGCGAAATGAGTACCAGTTGTAGAGGCACCGCAGCCAGGCTGAGACGGGACGGGAAAATTCGAGACAGACAAAGCGGCCGCCAGGTTTGAGCACGCGATGAATTTCGTGAAAGGCCCGCGGCCGGTCGCCGACGTTGCGAATGCAGAACCCCGCCGTCACCGCGTCGAAGGTGGCGTCGTGAAAGACGAGACATTCCGCGTTCATGCGCAGACAGGCGATGCGGTCGGCCAGGCCTCGTCGCGCGATTTTTTCCGCGCCGACTTTCAGCATGGCCACATTTAAATCCATCGCGACGGTCCGGCCATGCTCCCCCATCCGGTGATGCAGCAACAGGGCGAGATCGCCCGTTCCCGTGCCCAGGTCCAGCCCCCGCCCCTGCGTGTGGACGGGGATGTCGCGCGCTGCGATGGTTTTCCAGCGATGATGGAGGCCAAAACTGAGCAGGGAATTGTTGAGATCATACCGTGTGGCAATGGCGGTGAACATGCGTTGCACGGCCTGTTCCCGTGGGGCGCCGGACCATTGCGAGACGGCCTTGCCGGCCGGCGTGTCAACAGCGTTGTCTACGGAAGGGCACATGGTCAGACGGTAGCAACGGCCCGGCGGATTTGTCAAAACAGAGGGGGAGGGACATTCCCGGGGTGTTAATCAAACAAACGGGAATTCAAATTGCATGAGGACAACCTTCATCTTTCAACTTTTTGAGAATTTTTACAGTCACCAACGATTGCTTTTCGGAAGGCACACATCCTGGATTTTTGCAGGTTACGGAAAGAATTCCTATGTCTTTTGGGGACAGAAGTTTTTTTTGCCGGCCCCAGTCAATCACTTTTTTCAAGAAGTCAGGCCCTTTATCTAAAACGTAACGCTGTGCTTCAATGCCATTGTCGATTTTTTGTTGCTTGACGGCAGATCTGTCTGTTGTCTTCTTTTCTGCTATTGTTATGAGCTCTCCAACAAACTTGTCAGGCAAGTTCACGGTTAGTGCCTTTACTTTATCCCAGCATCCTGGCTTCTTTGCCCATTCCGTCACGTTACTTATGCCTGATGGTGGAGTTGTCAATGTCTTGTGAACCTGCTCGGCAATAAGCGCCAACGCGTCATTCATGGCATCACTAAGTGATTGACGCTTCCAGATGTTTTCAAAATCAACTGCAAGCTTTCTTTCATTCACATCATAGGCCATTTTGGCAATGGTGTATGCCACGATATTTGCCCGATAACCACCCTGATACCATGGCTGAACAGAAACGATCCTCACGGTCGCCTTGAAAATCAAAGCCCTGGATACTACATCTCTGAAATATTCTTCGTTGAAGGCATTGTCGTCCTGCTTCCATTCCTTTCCAACGACAGAAGCAAAATGGGCAAAATTTTTCTGAGAGCCAAGGCTTACTTTATCAGGATGGCCCGACCAGGCATTTACATACTTGGCCAAATCAGTCTTGGAAAAAAATTGTGCCCTTGGATTTTCGAGATCAAATTTCCTGCGCCCGGCTATAGTGAGAGGCGAACGAGCATCGGCATACTGCCCACGAGCGCGTTCGTAAAACCACTTCGTTTGTCTGAATGTTCCATCCGGGGAGGGAGCATAAATCCTTCGTGAAAATTCCTCCATGCGGACATGAAACGGGTGATTGGCAAAAAAATCAGCGGCACTTACCCGATTCTGGCTGTTGGCATACTCGGAGATTTTAGGCACTACATCATCGGTGTGTTGGGAATCTACGACAGAGAGTTTCATTTGTATAAACACGCTGGATACATCAACCTTGCTCCGCCAGGCGGCATGGATGGACGCCGTTGTTTGTCCGCCATTAACAATTTGAAAATCAGTCAAGCCAGTGAGAAGCTGTTGACCATCTTTTGTCTCTGTTTTCAGACTTCCAGCCGTTGCCGTAATTCCGTTGTTATAGGCAAAAAACATGGCAGGATCGTTGTCCAGTGTATTTCTGATACCTTTGTTCACATTGCCACGCGCCTGAAGAAAAACTCGTACATTTTGCTCCAACAGACGCGCTCCCCACCGATCATAGATCGTTGCAAGCATTTCGCCTGGCACAACAGCAAGATAGGACTCATAAGCCCCGGAGGATAAATGGGCAGGCAATAAAGGCAATGCCTTGTTGAAGTCCCGCATCAGGTCAATTTCAATTTCCTCTCGCCCGTGTCCCACAGCAACAAATCGATAGAATCTCCTCATGTCCCACACACTGTAGGTTATTTCGCGCCCGTCCAGAGTGTCTGCTTCTCGACCATCAATTCGTTCACTAAGTTCGCGATTGCTAATCAGGAACATTCGCACCCTGCCAATCCTGGCCCAATGATGATCAATCAGGTCCGCCAAACCAAACACAGGGGTTGTCTCCTCAAGCGTATTCCGCCACTTTTGATCAAGCGCCTTGCGAAGGAATCGGGACAGCCGTTGGAAAATGGCATTCATTTCACTGCCAACCAGACGATCAATACCATCTGCCTGATTGAAATCAGCAATGATCAAATTGAACGTGCCGGATTCACTGTCCAGGTCACCGCCATAGCCATCCACACGAATTCCGCTTCCTTGTGGACCCCGATAATGGACACGGTCGGCAGTATCCATTTCACCTGCATCTGTCAGACAAACACAGAATTTCTCAAAAAAGACATCTTCCAGAAAGCGACCGCTTGAATCTGCTTCCGTCAGAATTTCCTGAAAAAAATCATGGGCAAAGTCTTGAATCGTGATTGCCACGCAACCCTCATGAAAGCAAATTATTCAAAGCAACTCGATCCGAACGAAACAGTTCACAATCCACCAACGAAACAGCATACCGTAGATTATTAACACCAACGGGAAACATCCTGGGAGTAATGCGAGGGAAATTCTCTTTAACTTCAAAAATATGCTCCGGCCCCAAAAGCCATTTCTTGTCAGAGTAGTCATCAGTCCAGTTAAAGCCGACTGCAATGAGGCGTTGTTCAAGTAATGCCTTTGTGGCAACACTCTTTTCACTGACTTCGTCACAAACAAGACGGACAATGTCTGTCACCGTCACGGCATTTTTGTCTTCTCCTGCAACAGCTGTAATTTCAGAAATGTGCAAAAACAATGCATCAATGCCTTCTGTATCAAGCTGATATTCTGACGAAATGGTGACATAAGGCGTGGCAGCGCCGCGCCGTGCCTTGGCCTCAATGCAAATTCTCCCAATTTCAAAATCTTTTGGAGAGCCAAGCGGGCCTGTCCAACTTTTAATTGCTTCTTCAACTCCGATGGCAGTGAACAAAATACCGCGCAACACACCCAGTTCGCCCAGCAACCCCTTCTGCTCTTCATCTGACAGTCGGCCATCCCGTCCACCGCGCAACAGCCAGTGCCACCGCCAGGTACGTGCGATGAACCGCTCAATTGCCTCTTGTTCAAATTTTGCCTGCCTGGTAGTTTCAATGATATCAAGACAGAGGTGATGAAAAATTTCGCGTTGCTCATGGTCCATGAGACGAATGACGAGCACCCCCGGAGAACTGCCATTGGGTGCATGGATCTCAACCGTCAAACCACGCAATTGAGGTAAACGATTCTTCGGCTTGTTCGGCAAGTTGTGTTGCAGAATCAGAAGGCAGTGCCTGTTCACATCCACAGCCCAGAAAATATCCCACGGCAGGGAAGCGTCGACACGCCGACTGCTTACATTGGCTTTGCGATCAGGCAGTGGGAGTACACTCCATGGATCATTTGCATCAGTCAATATCGCCTCCTGTTTCTTCTTCGTCGATTTCGTCTCCGTAGCGTTCGCTGACCCAGGTGGTATTGACGACATAGTCAACCTTCTGTTCCTCATAATTCGTTTTAGGAAAACTGATACTCCAGGCAACAACGGGTTCTGTCCCGCTTAGATCATCATTCTTATTCCCAATCGCGAGTATATGAATCACGAGTAATGGCTTTCGGCGAATACGGCGATAGATCCGGTCAGGATAATTCAGAGTCGATTTATCGCCAGGAACTACATATTCGTTACGATACTCTTCCTCCGTTGATTCAACCTCCTGTTCTGTCAATCCGATCTTTTCGGTGCCTCTCGAACAGACCCGTTGTTTATTCGTAACAAAAAGTGTTTGCGAATCGCTCCGATCCCCTTTACTTCTACGTTGACAGATCAGCTTAAATCCAAGGGTGCTATCGACCAGTGATTTGCCTGAGTGCTTCTGTTCCTTTATCCCTGCGAAATACACATCCCATTTTGACAATTCCGTCTCCTCGCGATCTTCGATGTATTTCCGTATGGGATCCGTCTCCGTCAAAATTGATCCGTCATGATTCTTGAACATCAGGAGGAATTCGAGAACCGGATTCGCCGGAACGTTACGAACCAAACGACCACCGTTTATGCGCTCTCCTCGTTCTGGTGCGCATCCAATCCCGCGCATTGCTTCAGCCAACACTGCCACCGCACGTCGATTGTCAGCCAAGCTCTCTGCATCGCGTCGCAGGATCGCAGTTTCGATAAACCAGTTGGCAAGGCCAACAGATACCGCAAAGGACTTGCCCGACCCCATTTTGTTACGCGCCGTCACAATAAGTGAGTCAGGATGGCTCCGCACTTTCAGACCAAATTGTCGTGGAGTAGCGTTTGCTTTTTCCATATGGCGCAATTCATCCCGTAGTTCTTCAATAGACTCTGCTATATGTGAGTACCATCCTTCAGCTTCTTCCAGCATCCAAATCCGGCACAAATCCTTATATCCAGGTCGATAGCCAAACCAGCGCCCCATCTGCATGAGAGTGTCATACATCATGGAGTTCCGCAGGAAGTAGCTGACAATCAATCCTTCGAGAGTCAACCCTCGTGACAAAGAAAAGCCACCCACCGCAATTACATTCAGACCCGAATCACCTGAGCCCTCATAATCGAGTGAATCAGAGGAACGACTATTCACTTCGACCACATTGATTGTTCGGACAACATTCCAAAGATTGTCTTTGACTGCCGGCCACAAAACTCCACAGCTCTTTTCATATTCATCCGCAAATACCCGGCGGATCTTCAGGAGTTCCGGATCTCGAAGCGCGTCTTTCTGTGGTTTAGAGGCATTAACGCTGACACTGTCGGTTATCCTGCCCAGGAAAGTATGAATTTCATTGCGAATCTGCCTCTGAACAGCAACAAAACGGGATACATTCACGAGCATGGAATTGTGTTTTCCAGATTGACCTCTGGCAAGACGGATTGCCCTGGCCACGATGAAAATGCGCACCGCTGTCTTGAGACTATCAGGCAGATCTATGATTCTATGATCTATCGGGTGCTTGAGAGGAAGATACTCAGCGTGATCTTCAATATGTCGGATAACTGGACTGCGACCATCTTCTTCCTGGTCTGTGGTAAAAACATGCGATGCCCCAAAATAATTATCGGGCGGGTCAAGGCTGACAATAAAATGTTTCGGAAATAGATCGGCACCAAACATATCGTTATCAGTTTCCGGATCAATGAAAATATTGGCGAAAGGCGTGGCTGTATATCCGACATAACAACTGTGATCGAAAACATCCAGAATCTGCCGGATCTGTCCGTTGATTCGAGACACTTCATCCTGCCTCTTTTTGATGTTGATTGAAGCGTTATCGGCTTCATCATCAATCAGTAGCATCGGAGCGCTGATTAAAGAAGTGCCGCGACCGGCATTATGCTCTTTCAGCCATTCGATCAGGTTTTTCAACGTATTGGTATTCTTTTTGATTACAAACACCGCAGGTTGCTTCATATTAACAAGTGGGACACCGATGCTTCTTGCTGTCTGCTTGTTGAAATCATGCAAAGAAGTGGTGAAGACATTTGGTCGCTGGCTTGAATTGAAACGCCCCACGCCGATAATGCTGCGATTGGCCGGCCCCTTGGAAAGCAAATTTGCACAATCAAATCCGATAAACCCCTCTTCCAGTCGCTTTTGTGTCTGGATGCGAAGATTGTTGTGCATGCCGGCTACAACAATGACAACCTGATATCCGGCGTCCGCTGCTTTGCAGATCAACCCGGTATAGTTCGCCGTTTTGCCTGATTGCACATGACCAACAATCATCCCCCGTCTGTCCCAACTGCTTTCCTTCTTTGGGTTCTCAAGTAGTCCAAGAATACGGTCTGTCACCTTGTCCATGGTTGCCAGGACCTGGGAAGAGAACCCCTTGCCTACCAGAAGGTGTTTGTATCTGTCCCAATAATAAAAGGTGATGTTGACTTTTGCATTGTCCAGCCATTTCTCAAAGCCAACATCTTCGAGCTTGGAACCAATGCGCATGGTTACGCCATGTCTCTCTTCAAAGAGCCTGACCAGTTGTGCGGCTTCATCATTCGTTACAGAAGGACAAGCAGGGCGTGTCTGCTCAATCAATGCCCGGATTTTTTCCGGTGTCGGCATTTCGTCAGCGAGTACTGCACTCACCATTTTCTCAAGACGGCCAAGGTCAGTGGTCATGATCACCCTCTGTTTTCATGATTTCTTCAATGATGGTTTCGGCGAGAGAACAGTTATCGTTAAACGGTGGAGCAGCAAGCATTGCCAGTTTTATTTTATCGTGAGAGAGACCGTTTTTTTTAAGGCAGGAATAAGTGGATTTGACAAGTTCGGTGAAACTATCACCGGTGAGCGGCTGGACTGAAATGCTCTTCGGACTTGCGCCCGCATCAGAAAAAATAGCATCAATTGGTATGGTGGCATTGATCAGAGCGAGAAGGTTGCCGAATTCCCTCTGCTGTCTTTTGTCAAGCCTCGCATTGAATTCAGCAAATGCAGGATGCTCTGAATCAAGGCTATAGAAAATCAAATTTTTGTTCTGAATCCGATTCCAGACGGGAACAGGATTATCGCCTACAAGCCGCCTTCCCCGCGATGTGTAAATCCGTTTCGACCTGGCCACGATTTCTTCAATAATACGCCGCAGACGATCCCTGACAGCATGAGGAGGCTGTGCCGACGCCTTTTTTATATCAATTTTCCAATCAACATCCAGCGTGTTTGGTATATCGATTTTGACACGCGACAGTTTGGTCAATTCGGATTGTTTGGCAAGACCAAACCAAGTTCCATAAATAATCAGTCGGTTTCCTCGATAAACATAAAAACCTTGATTCCTGTTGTACCCTTCCGTCCCTTCATATTTTTTCCAATCTTCCAGGGAAACTTTTTTGTGATGCGGCAGGGTATAAGGTTGAATACGAATGGTTTGCTCTCCAAGCCTGAATGTCTCCTCGGGTCCCTGTATCGTCGCTGGATGATGCGAATGGAATGGATCAAACGCCTGAAGTTCACGACCGTTGACTGATATTTTCAACTTCTGAGAACGATTTTCGCCTGACAAAAACCGGTGAAAAACCCGTTCAACATGAGTGGCGGTTTCGGCGACCTGACGCACAAGATCTCTTCGATGTGTATCCAGGTTACGTTTGTCCGACTGACGACCAAGCTTCTGCCATAGAATAAGCGTTCCGCTCCCGACAATCCTGTCTGCCCATGGGATGCTGGCGACATTTGCTTTTTTCACCAACCATCTATCGTGCTCTGCCACCGTATCAAGATCCCAACTCGCGGTGGAGGTTTGACCATTCTTTCGGGTAACCACTGTCAGGCACCTGCATTGAGAAAATGAAGCCGTCTTCAAACCGAGTCCAAAACGACCCAGGTCGTATTCTGAACGAGCATCCAAAGGACTTTTACTGCCGAACCGCATGGCATTGATAAGTTCATCGTCTGACATTCCACACCCATCATCAAGAACTCCAATGGCCGGCATAGCCGAATCGGTATCTGAAAGAATATCAATTTGAGAAGCTCCGGCTACAATGGAATTATCAATGACATCGGCAACCGCAGCCTGCATCGAATAGCCAATAGCTCGCATGCTCTCAAGGAGTACCGATGCGCTGGGAAGCACTTCCACCGTTTCAGGAGCCTCTTCTTGTTTCATGGAAAACCTACGCGGATTTCATCATACGTAGCGGACGAAAGGTGTCATCCAACATTTTGGTCGAGAGCCCTGAAGACATGCCAAAGTCTTTCAGCTATCTGATGGGCAAGAAACGGGGGTACAGCATTGCCAACCTGAATGTACTGTTGTGTGCGATTCCCCTTGAAATAGTAGTTATCGGAAAACGTTTGCAACCGTGCCGCTTCTCTCACAGTAAGACTTCGACATTGTGTTGGATCCGGGTGGATGAAATAGTGTCCATCTTTCGCTATATGACTGGTTATAGTGCTTGCAGGCGCATCCAACAGCTGAACACGAAATCGGTCTGAAAACTTACCCGACCGCCAATTTCGATGATTCGGTGCCAATGCGTCAGGGAAGTCACGTGCTTTAGGCGACCGACCGCATGCCTGGCTGAATGCGGCAGCAAAAAGATATCTGGCAAGATCATCAGGCATGTGTCCACGAGCATAATTGTTGGGCAAGCGGGTGAGCGCTTTGTCCATAATCCAATGTCTTAGATTTACCGGACACGATCCTGGAAGTTCTATTCCACCTGAGCATTCACGGGGAAGTACCACAGCATCTGCAAGCATAGCGTCACAACGTGCCCAGACTGATTTGAATGCCATGGCCTCCCGCCGAGAAAGAGTGGGGGCATGTTTCCGCACTATTGTGATCACATCTTGCATCTGCTGTTCCCATGCGTTGGCACTGTCGCATTTGCTGAGGCCACTACGAATTCTCGGCATTGCATCAAGTACATCTCGCACACTGCATTTTGTCTGCATGGCAAGTGGAAGAAGCCTGGGCGGGGGAATACGTTGAACAATATCCTTCCGCACACCGACAATAATTACTCGGTGCCGAGCCTGGGGAATG
This sequence comes from Nitrospirales bacterium, assembly GCA_963692935.1. Lineage (GTDB taxonomy): Bacteria > Nitrospirota > Nitrospiria > Nitrospirales > UBA8639 > Bin75. Next base: position 2,705,421 of record OY843588.1, on the reverse strand, counting down.
CCATAATCTTCGAAACGAACAATAAAGTCGCTGGCAAGACACTCACGATCCAAACGTGTCTTCTCATTCGAAGGCGACAGCGCAAAAATCTGATAGCTGGAAGGGCCTGCGGCGTCACACAGATCAGATCTAATGGCCCTGAAAATTCTATTGCCGCGCACCTGTACGAGCGATGACAGCATCCCCTTGACGTTTTCCATGACAAACGCAGCAGGCTGAAGGGCTGCGAGTACCTTTATGTAATGCTTGTACATGAAGTTGCGTGGATCCTTGCCTGGGACATAGTCCACTATTCCAGCACGCCGCGAGCGGCCTGCAAGGGAATATGCCTGGCAGGGAGGACCGCCGATCAGAATCACACGGTCACCACACATCTTCCGAATATCTGCGATCCGATTTGCAAGAAAATCGGAAGCCTTTTTCGTACCCAATGTGAGACATTTCACCTCGTCACTCGCAGCCATCCACTCATCGGGATAAAGGGTGGACCAATCAGGCTCGTCAATCTTGCCGTTGAGGAAATCATAGTATTCGGGGGGGAATTCATCGTTGAACTTACGCAGGAAACTCCGAAGATGTAGCGTGGCATAGGCCGAAGGTTCTTTCTCAATCGAAACCTTTATTGAAAAGATTTTTTTGCCGGCCTGATCTTTAAACAAAGAAAACCCTTCGCCCAATCCTCCAGGGCCCGCAAAAAGGTCAACGATTCCAACAGGCTGATTCACGCAAACTCCAAATTTTTTGTTATAACGTTTATTCTCACCTGCCTGATCCTGACACGGGATCATTCGAGATAGAATCTATAAATCGTGCCAACCTGCGTTTAATTTTCACGGTGTCGGCTATTTGACACTCCCATACAATCAATGTCCGCCATCCCGCCTTTTTGAGGGTAGATAGATTATTTTTGTCTCGTTCGACATTGCCTTGTAATTTTTCCAACCAGAACTTTCGATTGGCAGTCGGGGTGGTACAGTTGAAACAATTTAAATGACGGTGCCAGAAACAGCCGTGAACAAAAATCGCAGCCTTGAACCTTGGCATCACAATATCCGGGCATCCCGGCAAATGCTTGTAATGCAATCGAAATCTATACCCCATGGAATGCAGGATTCGCCGCACAACCATCTCGGGAGAAGTATTCTTTCCCCGTATTCGACTCATATTCCATGAACGATGTTCCCTGGTCAGAACATCAACGCCCATATTTTCCTCTTGCACATACGACGACGATTACCCGAACAAATCTTTCTTTTTGCTTCTGCCGAAATGCTTGAGGGCTTTGTCGGTGAGTTGACGGCCGCGGGGGGTGCGGTCCAGATAGCCGGACTGGAGGAGGAAGGGTTCATAGACATCTTCGAGCGCGGCTTTTTCTTCCTGGACGGCGGCGGCCAGGGCTTCGACGCCGACCGGCCCGCCGTGAAATTTCTCCAGAATGGTGAACAGGATTTTTCGATCCATGTCATCAAAGCCCTTCTCATCCACGCCCAGCCAGTGCAACGCATCCTGCGCCACTTTTCGGGTAATGACCCCTTCGGCTTTGACTTCGGCAAAATCCCGGACCCGCCTGATCAGCCGGTTGGCAATGCGCGGGGTCCCGCGCGCGCGCTGGCCGATTTCTTTCGCGCCCAGGGGTTCAATGACCACATTCAGCAGGCCCGCCGAGCGGTTGACGATGATTTCCAGTTCGTCCGGCGTGTAAAAGTCGAGCCGGTAGACTAACCCGAACCGCTCACGAAGCGGGGAGGTCAGCGAGCCGGCTTTGGTGGTCGCACCGACCAGGGTGAACGGGGGCAGGTCCAGCTTCATGGTGCGGGCGGCCGGCCCCTGACCGATGACGAGATCAATCTGGAAATCTTCCATGGCCGGATACAGGGCTTCTTCAACGACGCCGGGCAGGCTGTGAATTTCGTCAATAAACAGGACATCGTGGGTCTGGAGATTCGTCAAAATCGCGGCGAGGTCGCCGGCATGGTTGAGGACCAGCCCGGATGTGGGACGTAGCGTCCCTCCCATCTGTCTGGCAATGATATGCGCGATGGTGGTCTTGCCCAGCCCCGGCGGGCCGTAGAAAATGGCATGATCCAGCGGTTCGCCCCGACGAGTGGCCGCTTCGATGCAGATCCGCAACGATTCTTTCATGCGCTCCTGCCCAATGTATTCGTCCAGGGTGAGCGGGCGCAGCGCGTGCTCGGAGTGGTGTTCGGCGTCGAGCCTGTTGGTGGTGACTACGCGATCTTCCATGACGGGCAATGGAAGCTGTGCCGGGAGGCAGGGTGAGAGGGCACTCGCTTTACGGTTGAGTCATGCCGGTTGAGTCATGCGGCGTCGGGTGTGTCAGGGGAATGCGAATTCGACGTTAATATCCCGCCCCAGATAATTGACGAGAAATCCCTGCTGCTGGTAGTGCAACATGGCCCCCATGACGTTTTCATCTCCCACATCTTCGGGGCCCAGTAGCTCCCGGATTTCATTGGCACTCTGGGCGGTGAGCACACGACGGAAAATCCCACGGGTTTTATGGACAAAGCGATTATTGATGAACAGCAAATCAACCTGGCTGTCTATGATCCGGACACCGGCCATGGCGCCGGTGGGGTTTGATTGATCCCACAGTAAAATGAAGACGCCTTCCTGCTCGGCCCGGACCCCGGGAATTTTTTCGTTGACCAGCGTTTCCACGGCGTCAATTTCCGAAGAGCCTAATCGAATGCCGTACAACGATACCGTGGTGCTGTCAATCTCGGCCGCTTTCTGAACATTATTTCGTGTCAGCTCGTATTCCCTGGCCGGGGCGTCGGTGGTCGTCAACAGGCCAGCCAACACCAGGGAAACAGCCAGGACCATCATTGATGTCACGCGCATGGAACCCTCCTCCCAGTCTGTCACACACCACTTTGCAGTGTGAAACCAAGCGTACAGACTACACGAGACTATCTGTTGATTGTAACGAACGAGGTGCGCAGACGCAAATGGATGTCCCTGCCGCTATCGTTGACATTCGGAGTCTGCGGCCGGCTTGAACCTGGATTATGCCAGGGCCGTGACGGTCTCCGGATTCCCACCCGTGCGGGTAGCATGACGCCACGCCCTACCCCACCCTGTCCCGCCATCAAGCAGCAACAGCAGCATCGGGAATGGTGGGGACGGCCGGGCATGTCCTGCGCGGCGCCGATTGTCTGTGGTACACTGCGCGCCCTGCGTCATCGGGTGTTGCTGTGACAGGCATGAGCCACTCCATCCATATTAAAGGTGCGCGCGAGCACAATCTGAAAAACCTCGATGTGGCGATCCCGCGCGATCAACTGGTCGTGTTGACGGGGTTGAGCGGGTCGGGGAAGTCGTCGCTCGCCTTTGACACGATTTATGCCGAGGGCCAGCGGCGCTATGTCGAGTCGTTGTCGGCTTACGCGCGCCAGTTTCTGGAACAGATGGGCAAGCCCGATGTTGATTCGATTGAAGGCTTGTCTCCCGCCATTTCCATTGAGCAAAAAAACACCAGCCACAATCCGCGATCCACGGTCGGGACCGTCACGGAAATTTATGATTATCTGCGCCTGCTCTTTGCGAGGGTGGGACGGCCGTTTTGCGTGCAGTGCGGGCAGCCGATCACGGCGCAGACGGTGCAGCAGATGGTGGATGCCATTGGGACGTTACCGGCCGGCGCCCGGGTGCAGGTGCTGGCCCCGATCGTGCGGGGGCGCAAAGGGGAATATCGCAAGGAATTGGCCGAAGCGCGACGCGCCGGTTTTGTGCGCGCCAGGATTGATGGGACGCTCGTCGGCCTTGGCGACACTATCACCCTGGACAAAAAGCGGAAACATACGATTGAGATTGTCGTGGATCGCCTGGTGATGAAGGATGACGATGCCCTGCGGCGGCGGTTGGCGGATTCGGTTGAGACGACGTTGACACTGACACCGGGCCTGGTGGGAATTCTGCAGGATGAGGGGGACGTGACGCTGTACAGTGAAACACTGGCCTGCATCACGTGCGGCGTGAGTTATCCGGAATTGACGCCCCGGGTCTTTTCGTTCAACAGCCCGCATGGCGCCTGTGAGGCCTGCGACGGGCTTGGCCATGCCGTGTCCGTGGGCCAGGACGGGCGGGAACCGGTTGTGAGCGTGGTCTGCTCCGTGTGTCGGGGGGCCCGGTTGAAGGCGGAAAGTCTGGCGGTCAAGGTGAGCGGGCAATCCATCGCGGATGTCACGCGGTTGTCCATTCGTGACGCGGCGCATTTTTTCAAGGCGCTGGTCTTGAGCGAACGTGAGCGCATGATCGGCCAGCGCATCCTGAAGGAAATTCTGGAACGGTTGGAGTTTCTGCTTAACGTGGGTCTGGATTATCTGACGCTGGATCGCGCGGCCGCGACGCTTTCGGGCGGGGAAGGGCAACGCATTCGACTGGCCACGCAAATCGGGTCGGGGCTGGTGGGGGTGCTGTACATTCTCGATGAGCCAAGCATCGGCCTGCACCAACGGGATAATCGCCGGTTGCTGCACACTCTGTTGCGGCTCCGCGACATGGGCAACACCGTGCTGGTTGTGGAGCACGATGCCGAAACCATCCGTGCCGCCGATCACCTGATTGACATGGGGCCGGGTGCCGGGGTGCATGGCGGGCATATCGTGGCGCAAGGCTCGGCGGCGGAGGTGACGGGGCATCCCGACTCGCTGACCGGGCAGTATTTGCGAGGGGATAAACGGGTGGCGTTGCCGGACCGGACCCGCAAGCCTAAAGGGTTTCTGTCCATTGGGGGGGCCGGCAAGCACAATTTGCAATCCGTGAACGTCAAAATTCCGCTGGGGCTGTTCACCTGCGTGACCGGCGTCTCCGGATCGGGGAAAAGCACCCTGGTGCTGGAAGTGTTGTTCCCGTCGCTGATCCAGTGTCTGGAACGGGACAGGCCCGTGATGGAGGGGTGTCGAACGCTGAAAGGGGTGCAGGCCCTGGACAAGGTGATTGATATTGATCAATCGCCGATTGGCCGGACGCCACGATCCAATCCCGCCACGTACACGGGTCTCTTTACCTTTATCCGGGATTTGTTTGCCGGGCTGCCGGAGTCGCGCGTCCGGGGCTATAAACCCGGCCGCTACAGTTTTAATGTCAAAGGCGGACGGTGCGAGGCATGTCAGGGCGACGGTCTTATCAAAATCGAAATGCATTTTCTGCCCGATGTGTATGTCACCTGCGAAGTCTGTCGGGGCCAGCGATACAATCGTGAGACGCTGGATGTCCGGCACAAAGGCAAACATATCGCGGAGGTGCTGGACATGACGGTGGGCGAGGCGCTGGATTTTTTTACGCACCTCCCGTCCATCAAAAACAAGCTGCAGACGCTGGCCGATGTGGGTTTGCACTACGTCAAGCTCGGGCAATCCGCCACCACGTTGTCGGGAGGCGAGGCGCAACGTGTCAAGCTGAGCCGCGAACTCTCCCGGCGGGGCACGGGACGCACTCTGTATATTTTAGACGAGCCTACGACCGGGCTGCATTTTGCGGATGTGCAACGCTTGCTCGATGTTCTGAACCGGCTGGTCGAACAGGGGAATACCGTGCTCGTCATTGAACACAACGGTGACGTGATCCGTAACGCGGACTGGATTGTGGATCTGGGCCCGGAGGGCGGCGACCGCGGCGGGAAGGTCGTGGAAGAAGGCACGCCGGCTACTCTGATGCGATCCGGGACATCTTGGACGGCGCAGGTCCTGCGGGAAGAAAACCGGGTTGCATTGTAACACCGGCGCTTCCGCTCCGTTTCCGGCGCATCGCTCACTGGAAGAGGCGGGATCTGTTGGCAACATTCGCCGTCGGCAAAAGAGAACCGGCGGCTGTGGCGCCCTTCACGCACGGGACTCCGGGCTGTTGGTTTTTCCCGGTGCACATGGCGCGTTTCCTGGTCCCGTTTCCCTTCTCCTGCCTTTTTCCCCACACGTATCCGTCTGTTGGTGCATCGTGGTGTTTGCCGGGTAGTCGGCAGGGCGATCAGAGCGCGATGATCAGCAAGGCCACCGTGCCGGCCATATACGGGAGCACGCAGAAATACCACACGACTTTGACGGGCGCGATGCCTGTGAAGGCGAGATGACGGGCACGATGTTCTTTGTAGATAAATTCGTAGGACAGAATGAAGGTCGCGCAGATGAGGGCGATGGCTCGACTGACACGCGGCCAGGTATAGATTCCGCTGAGCACAAAATCTATTGTGAAGAACCCGCTCCAGGCACACAGGAGGACGGCGAGGGCAAGCATGACGAGAGCGGACAACGGCAACCGTCCGAACCCCGTGGTCTGTGAATCTGGAAGGGCTGACATGATGCGATGGCCGTGGTCTATGCCCGGTCGGCATGTGTGGCCGGGTTGTCGGATGCGGATTGCCCGAGACCAGGCCCGCAGTTGCGGCACACGCGGGGACGTCGTTTGAGGAAGGGGCTTTTGCCGCTGAGGAGACACATGTAATGCACGAATCTGTGGCACAGTGAACAGCGCTCCCATCCTCCCAGGAACAGGGTGGTGCGACGGGACAGGACCCGACGGCAGACCCCGCAGTGCTCAGGCTCAATACCCAACAGGAGGGGTTCCCATTCACCGGCGGCTTTCCGAATACTCATGGGAGGCAGTATAGCCGGGCAATCACGGTTGTGACAAATGAGTGGGCTGTCCGCCGCCGCCGGTACTGTGGAATCCTGCCCGCTGGGTTGCGCGGGGTTGGGTGTGCATGGGGCGGTGCGTCGGAGAGGACGGATCACGTCGTGGGAGGTTGCTGGTTTCACGCTTTCTACGGCGGGCAGGACCGACATCGTGTACGGGTATGACGGGACACGCGCTGGTTTGACACCCCCCGGGGCCTTTGTTAGGTTTTCGCGTCCCGCATGTTTTCGTTGGGGACTTCTATCAAGAAGAGTCGACACGCTCTTCTGACTCCAGAACAATCCCAACCACAAGGCGGTTTGTCACCCGATTTGAGAAAGGCGCAACGCCATGAACACAGCTCCCCAACAAGCCCCGGACAAGAGGGCGAAGACCATGGCGGCTTACACGCCCAGAAGCAACCAGTCGCAACCCTGCCACCCGAAGCGGGAAGAAAGACCGACAACGGTTCCTGATAAGCCCCTTTTGTTGCCAGGGCGTTTCGGAAAGGCCGCCTGTGTCCGTTGATATTGAGCAGTATCTTGGCCTGAAACGAGAAGCCGTTGATCGCTATCTGGAAGCGCACGTGCCGGCCCCTCAGTCCTCCCCGGCTGTCCTGCACGAGGCGATGCAGTACAGTCTGCTGGCCGGCGGCAAACGGATTCGCCCCATCCTGACTATGGCCGCGGCGGAGGCGATTGGGCCGCCACCCGCCGCCGTGCTTCCCGTGGCCTGTGCGTTTGAACTGATCCACACGTATTCGCTGATTCACGATGATTTGCCGGCGATGGATAACGATGATTTTCGACGGGGGAAAGCCACGAATCACAAGGTCTATGGCGAAGGGATGGCGATTCTGGCGGGCGACGGGTTGCAGGCCATGGCGTTTGAATGGTGCAGCCGGGCCGATCTCGTGACGGATGTGGATCTCCGGTGTCAGGTGCGGATTATTGAGGAACTGGCTTTGGGGGCCGGGACGGCAGGCATGGTGGGTGGACAGGCACTGGATCTGCAAGCCGAACATCAGAAGATTGAATGGACGGCTCTGCAACAGATCCACGCGCGGAAAACGGGCAGGCTGATTCGTGCCGCCGTGCGCGCCGGTGCGCTCCTTTCCGGCGCGACGCTCGCGCAGTTTGAGCACCTGACGAGCTATGCCGAAGATATTGGCCTGGCGTTTCAGATTACGGATGATGTGCTGGATGTGACGGGCACCCGCGAGGCACTGGGCAAGGATGCCCAGACGGACGGGGAACGGGGCAAGCAGACGTATCCCTCAATTTACGGTCTTGAAGGCGCACGGCAACTGGCGCGGGAATGTGCCGACCGCGCCAGTACGCGACTCCAGGGCTTTGACGGGAAGGCCGATCCGCTGAGGGGCCTTGCACGGTATATTGTTGGCCGTACTCATTAGAGAAAGGAGATCGATAATGCCAATATTTGGAATCGGTGCAAATTATGACAAGGACGTCAGTGGTGATTTCGTTAAAAAGAATGTTGCTGGTGTTGGCCATACAAAAAAGGCTGCTCCAGAAGTACATCAATTCATAAAATCATTGAAAGTTGGCGATATTGTATATTTGAAATCAGCGTCCCCAAAGAGCAAGTTTATAACCGTAAAAGCAATTGGTGTTGTCGCTGACGACTCTATTATTCAGAATTCTTTGGTCGAGGCAGGACGTAAAATGCGATGGCTTTGTAACAAACGTTTCCAAATACCCAAGCCAGCGGAAAAGAATAATGTTCGCAACAATACCATGTATGAAGAATTTCATCCTGCTGTTCAGGAACAAATTCTTAATAATTTATAGAGTCGCACAGACCTGATGTTTCCATCCACCTGACCGCCAAAATCTACGCTTTTCTTGTCTCCTCCCCCACCATGAAAGTCCTGGTCACAGGGGTTACGGGTTTTATCGGTTCCGCCGTGGCTCGCGCATTGATTCAGGCCGGAACAGAGGTTCGCGGGTTGGTTCGACCCGGCGCGGATCTGCGGGCACTGGAGGGGCTGCCGGTTGAACCCGTGCGGGGTGATCTGGGCGATGCCGCTTCGCTTCGGTCGGCGCTGGCCGGTTGCCGGCAGTTGTACCATGTGGCGGCACATTATGCCCTGTGGGCGCGTGATCCCTCCGTGTTCTACAAGGCGAATGTCGAGGGCACCAGGGCCATCATGGCCGCGGCACGGGAGGCGAATGTTGAACGTATCGTGTACACGAGTACAATCGGGACGATCGGGTTGCCCGAAGGCGGCGGGGTGGGCACGGAAGACACGCCCGTCTCTCTGACCCGAATGGCAGGGGATTATAAACGTTCGAAGTACCTCGCCGAGCAGGAAGTCCTGCAACTGGCCCAGGCCGGCTGTCCCGTGGTGATTGTGAATCCGTCGGCTCCGGTGGGCGTCGGCGACGTGAAGCCAACCCCGACCGGCCGCATCATCGTGGATTTTATGCACAAGCGCATGGTGGCCTTTATTGAGACCGGCATGAACCTCATTGACGTGGATGACGTGGCGACCGGTCACCTGCAGGCCATGGCACGCGGACAGGTGGGCAGGCGGTACATCCTCGGCGGCCACAACCTGATGCTGAAAGATATGTTTGATATCCTGAGCGGGTTGACGGGGGTGAACGCGCCCACGCTGAAGTTACCGCACGGGCTGGTGTTGCCCCTGGCCCATCTCAGCACCTGGCTGGCGGATTATGTGACACATCGCCCGCCCCGCATTCCACTTGAGGGGGTCCGCATGGCGCAGTACGTGATGCATTATGATTGCTCCGCCGCCGTGCGGGAACTGGGCTTGCCCCAGACGCCGGTGGAGGTGGCGTTGGAGAAAGCGGTCAGGTGGTTTCGAGAGTACGGGTATGCGTAAGCGTGATCGCTGAACAGCCCCATGGATATCCCCGTTCTGTTTCTTAACACCCTCGCGCTTCGGCCCTATGTCTTTGTCTTTCTGGGCGTCTCGGTCATCAGCGCATCGCGGTGGCTGGGCTGGCAACGCACCGCGACGCTGTTCGGGATGACGTGGGCCACGGCGCTGGTCTGTGAACTGACCTCCACCCGTTTCGGGTTTCCCTTTGGCGATTACTATTACACGGCGTCGACTGTGGGCGAGGAGTTGTATATCGCCAATGTTCCGTTCATGGATTCGTTGTCGTTCACCTTTTTGCTGTATGCGAGTTATACGCTGGCCCTGTGGTTGCTCCTGCCGTTTTCCTCCCCCGCCCATGCGGGAGACCGGTCTTTCCTGACGCGGGAATCGCTTTCCTGGCCCGTGGTCGGCCTGACCTGTGTGTTGTTTATGCTGATTGATGTGGTGATTGATCCGGTGGCGTTGCGGGGCGAGCGGTGGTTTCTGGGACAGATTTACGGGTATCCCGATCCCGGTGTGTATTTTGGCGTCCCCCTCGTCAACTTTGCGGGGTGGTTCGTGGTGGGCATGATCGCCATGGTGGGCTACCGGCTGATTGATCGGCGCACAGGGATGCTGCCCGGGCTTCCTCACGCCATCCCCGCCGGCGCTGTCCTGTCGGGTTGCGCGTTGTATTACGGCGTGTTGCTGTTCAATCTGACGATCACCTTCTGGATCGGCGAACGGGTGCTGGGCGGGGTGGGGTGCCTGATCTATCTGCCCGTGACCGCCCTGGTGTTCCTGAAAATGCGACGGCGGCCTCCCGTCGCGCGTTCATCCGAATATCCCTGAATCGTGCACCACCAGCGTCTGTTCAGGCCAGAGGATGGCTCCCGGGCGCGATGGGTGGTGGACTGGTGGCTTGCCGTTGCCTTGACACATCTCAAAAAGAAGTGTTAGGTGGGAACGCCTGTGTGCCCGTTGCGGGTGGGGGCTTGTCGTGTTCTCTAAGAGCCTCCTGCGGAAGACAAGGAGTGTGAATGGCGAGTGTAGTTAAAAAGCGACGTAAGAAAATGCGAAAGCATAAGCATAAAAAGCTACGCAGACGCATGAAGTTCGCCCGTCGACGGAACTGACATTCATCATGCCAGCGCCGGGTGGGGACCAGGCACCCAGGACAACGAACACAAAACCGGGCGAGGCCCGCACGGAGTCGGGTCCTGTGTATCGTCTATCACGGGGCACGGTGTCGTGCCCGTTTCTCCGTTTCCATCACGAAGCCGAATCGTCGCACCCGGCCCACACGGCAACCGACAGGGCTATCGGGTTTCCCACTGGTTGCCGGGGCGGAGGGAGACCGTTTCTCCAACGTCGGCGCGATGGTCGGGAACTTCACAAGCCGACGTGGTGGCTCGTGGCGGCAATGAGCGAGTCGTCGGCTCCGTTGGCCCGGGCTTCCCTTTGTACAACCGGGTTCCGAACCGGCGCCGATCCCACGGTTCTCTCCGTGGCGTTCGTTTCCCTGTACGGTTTGTTCTTGTGGCCAACCGATTGACGAACCGGCGCCGGCGGCCGGTGTGCCTGCCATGACCTACTTCTCCCGCCTGTTCCCTTTTCTTCGTCCGTATCTTGCTCACATGATCTTCGCCGGCCTGCTGATTATGGGCGTGGCGCTCCTCAATCTGATCCTGCTGAAACTCGCCGGCACGTTGTGGGACCTGGTCGCCGTGCAACGCGACGCCGCACGCATGACCCGGACCATCGTGCTGTTTCTGGCCATCGCCGTCCTGCAAAGTGTCCTGGCCATGGGGCAGAGCTACCTGACCACCCGGCTCTCGCAACTGGTCATCGCCGATTTTCGCATCCATCTGTTTCGTCATGTGCAAACGCTGTCGCTGAGTTTTTTTGCGAAACGGCGAACGGGGGAAATCCTTTCACGGCTCATGCACGATGTGGGCATCATTCAGAAGCTCGCGACCGACACCCCCATTGATTCCGCCAAACAGATCGTGACGCTGATTGGCGGCATCGCGTTTCTGCTGGTCATGAACTGGAAACTCTGCCTGCTGATCGTCTCGCTGATTCCGGTTCTGGTTCTCGTGGCCCGGCTGTTCGGAAAACGCTTGCAGGCCCTGTCCGTCCACATCCAGGATCACACCGCGTCGCTGTCGACGCTGATTGAAGAGGTCATCTCCGGGATTCGCGTGGTGAAATCTTTTGTCCGAACGGCCCGGGAGGACAGGCGATTCGGCGCCGCGTTACAGAGCCTGGTGGCCAGCACGCTGAGCCGTGCCACCATCCTCTCCGTCTTTATTCCCACCATCACACTGTTGACGTTCGCCATGGCCGGGGTGGTGTTCTGGTACGGCGGCACGCAGGTGATTGACGGGGCCATGACGCCGGGAGACCTCTTCGCCTTCGTGTTGTTTGCGGGGATTCTCATCGGCCCCTTTGGATCAATCGCACGAGTCGTTTCGCAAATGAAGGAGGGACAGGGCGCGTTGCAACGTGTCTTTGAACTGCTCGACACCACTCCCGAGGTCACGGACTCCCCTGACGCGCGCGCGCTGCCCGACATGCGGGGGCACATCACATTCTCGCACGTGAGTTTTGCGTATGAACCACAGCGCCCGGTGCTCACCAATCTCTCCTTTGACGTGCATCCGGGCGAAACGGTGGCGATTGTGGGGCCGACCGGCGCGGGGAAAAGCACCATCGTGAATCTCCTGCACCGGTTTTATGATCCCGTCGAAGGGTGTATCACGATTGACAACCAGGATCTCCGCCACGTGCACATGGCCAGCCTGTACCGACAGATCGCCTTCGTCCCCCAGGAGACCATCCTGTTCGGGGACACGATTCTGGAAAACATTCGCTATGGACGGGAAGACGCGTCCGAGCAGGACGTGATCGCGGCGAGTCGGGCAGCCCATGCCCACGACTTTATTGCGGAGCTTCCCGACGGGTATGCCACACTGGTCGGTGAAAAGGGGGTCAATTTTTCAGGTGGGCAACGTCAACGCATGGCCATTGCCCGGGCCATCCTCAAAAATCCCCGGCTCCTCATTCTGGATGAGGCCACGTCGTCGCTCGATTCCGAATCCGAGAGGCTGGTCCAGCAGGCCCTGCAACGGCTTATGGCGGGACGGACGACCGTGGTCATTGCCCATCGCCTCACCACCATTCAGGAAGCCGACCGGATTGTGGTGCTGAACAAGGGCTGCATCGTCGCGGAAGGCACGCACACGACCCTGATGCAACAGGACGGGCTATACCGCCACCTGTACACTATCCTGATGGCGGAACTGGAAATGGACACCCCCGCTCCTCCGCCGATACCCGGCTGAGCGGGGCCGCGCTTATCTGATGGCCGCAAAATCCGCCTTGAGGTTGAGCAATGCCCCGTCGGGGAAAAAGATGACAATCGTCGTTTCGGCATTCGGGTCAAAATCCCGATAGGCAAATCTGGCGGAAAACCGCGAGACGTAGTCCGTTTCGGATCCTGGAATTTTCCGTCCACGGCTGGGTTTGCCTTTATCCACGGCCATCACGTTCCGGGAGCCTTGTTGAAGGGCCATGTCGACGCCTTCGGCAAAAAATTCTTCCTGGCCGCACAGCCCGATCTCCATTTCCAGATTCGGCATCGTCAGAATTTCCTGAACCTTGGCTTCCGGCATCCGAATTTCCCGTTGGGCCACTTTGGACCGGCGGGCTTCTTCGCGTCCAAAATATTCGAGCCAGTAGGTTTTCGTCCGGAGAATCGCGCTACTGCCACAGGGCTTGACGGCGGGGTCGTCGCCAATGCGGGACTTTTTATCCGCCGACTGGATGATCTGAAACATTTCCTCATTGGAGGCCACCTGTTCCATCGGCTCCCGGGCCGCATTCATAATCCGCCCGGCTTCCTCGGCGGTCACCGTGACGTCAATCGCCAACGCCGGAGAAACCATACCCCCCAACAAACACAGCACCATGAGACCCGCTCCCCTTTCAGAGCGGTTGGCCGATCCACGTGTGCCCATGCGGTCTCTCCTTTCCGGCGAAAAATGAATACGCGAGTGATGCACAACGACCACCGCCGGCATCCGGCGGGATTGTAGGAAACCGCCTGCCCTGTTTTCAACGTCTGTTCGCTCCACGGGCGTCAGGCCAGGCTCGACGGATGAACCGCGCGGGAGAATCGTCCGGTTGACTCCCTCTGGGGCGGGGTGTTAGGGTTTGTCCCTTATTGACCATGCGGTGGCCCCAGGTCGGCCCTCCGCCGGCTCCGTGGAAACACGATACTCGTATTTTTGTTGCGCCTCCCATTTGTGACCATGCCCGGTATGCACTCAAATGAACAAGAGGCGGAGGCGGGAGACAGCATGAAGCGACAGAACGGGGCGATGAGCCTTGAGAATCTTGAGCGGGTCTATACGCAGTACTCTCCGGTCTATGACCAGACATTCGGCAAAGCCTTCAATCAATCACGGGAATCAGTCGTCACGGGCCTGACGCTTGCGCCCAACGATGCCGTGCTGGAAGTCGGCGTCGGCACGGGCATGGCCCTGCCTCTGTATCCCCAGAACTGCCGCATTGTGGGCATTGATCTCTCGGAAGGGATGCTGAAAAAAGCCGGAGAACGCATTACCAGACACGGGCTTGAACACGTCTCGCTTCAGCGCATGGACGCGGGAGCGATGTCGTTCGAAGACAATTCCTTCGACCTGGTGATGGCGGCCTATGTCGTCACCGCCGTCCCGGATTACCGCAAAGTGGTGGCTGAGATGATTCGCGTCTGCCGTCCGGGTGGCCGCGTCGTCATGTTGAACCACTTCAGTAACGGCAACAAGTATATCGCCGCGGTGGAGAAACTGATTTCCCCCATGTGCCGGCGGATCGGATTCCGCACAGATTTATCCCTCCATCACGTGCTGGAAGGCACGACCCTTCAGGTGACCAGAAAAGAAAAAATGAATCCCTTCCGGTACTGGTGCCTGGTGGAATGCGTGAATGCCAAAAACGGCTATTCTCATCCATAAATCAGTGCCGCTCTCCACTCGACGCTTCCTCAATCCATCACCCGCTCTTATCCCGCTTGTCATCCCATGAAACGTGCGCTCTGCTTCCAGCACGTTCCCTATGAAGGCCCTGGCGTGTTTCGGCATGCGTTGGAGACTCGTCGCTACCGGTTCGATGTTCTTGTCCCTCAACAGGGGTTGCCTTCTACGCTTCCGGATTTTCTGCTGGTCATGGGAGGGCCGATGTCCGTGAATGATCCCGACCTGTGGATTGAGCGGGAACAGCAGTTTATTCGCCGTGCCGTTGAGGCGGGGATTCCGGTTGTCGGCGTGTGCCTGGGTTCGCAATTCATAGCCAAGGCCCTGGGCGGGCAGGTCCGGCCCGGTCCCCGGCTGGAAATCGGGCCGGCCCCGATCACGTGCACCGTCGAAGAGGACACGGACCCCGTCTTTGGAACGTTTCCCCGCTCCTGTACGGTTTTTCAGTGGCATGGCGAAGGTTGCACGCTTCCGCCGGGAGCGATTCTCCTCGCCTCCTCCGCGTCGTATCCCGTGCAAGCCTTTCGGTATGGCGAGCGAACCTACGCGATTCAGTTTCATCTGGAACTGGAACGGGAAGGGGTCGCCGCGCTGTGCCGCGAATGTGCACAGGACGTGCAACGGGCCGGCACCACGGCGCAAGCTGTACTGGAATCCGCTACCGTTATCCTGCCAGAATCTCATCAACTCGCCGACCGGCTTATGGCTCATCTCACAACATAAGATACGGGGGACAGACTGTCGGTAGAGCGTCCGGGGCACCCCGGGGAAGTTCAGGAGACCGTGGCAATGAGCAAAGAAACAATCAAACAACAGGACGTGAACAAGGCCGCGTGGAACGCCTGCGACACATTCCGCGGCGTGATGGATGCCGCGGCCTACAAGGATTACATCCTGGTCATGCTGTTTGTGAAGTACATATCGGACACATGGAAGGCGCATCTGGAAACCTACCGGACACGATTCGGTGGCGACGAGACCAGGCTCCGCAGGAGACTGGAACGCGAACGGTTTGTTCTGCCCGAAGGCGCCAGCTTCTATGACCTGTATGACAACCGCAACAAGGACAACATCGGCGAATTGATCAATATCGCCTTGAGTGCCATTGAAGACGCGAACAGGGTGAAGCTGGAAGGCGTGTTCCGTAACATTGACTTCAACGCCGAAGCGAAATTCGGCAAGACCAGAGATCGGAACCGCCTCCTGAAAATGCTGCTGGAGGACCTCAACAAGCCGGAGCTTGACCTGAATCCCGAACGGGTGTCGGAAGATGTCATTGGCAACACCTACATTTACCTGATTGAGCAATTTGCCTCGGACGCCGGCAAGAAGGCGGGAGAGTTTTACACGCCCCAGATGGTGTCGGCACTGGTGGCGCGTCTGTGTGCTCCGAAACCGGGGGCGCGTATTTGCGACCCGTCCTGCGGATCGGGCGGGTTGTTAATTGAAGCGGCACGGCAGGCAGGCAAAAATAATTTCCTGACCGGCATGGAAGTCAACGGCGGCACCTGGGCGTTGTGCCGGATGAACATGTTTCTGCACGGCATGGACTCCGCCCGGATTGCATGGTGCAACACGCTCACGAGTCCGACGCTGGTGGAACGGGACGGGCTGATGAAGTTTGACAATATCGTCGCCAATCCGCCGTTCTCACTCGACAAATGGGGCGCGGAGAATGCCGAGGCGGATACCTGGAAACGCTTCTGGCGCGGCGTGCCGCCCAAATCCAAGGGCGACTATGCGTTTATCAGCCACATGGTGGAGGCGGCGGTGGCGAAAAAGGGGCGGATTGCCGTGGTGGTCCCGCACGGTGTGTTATTCCGGGGCGGTGCGGAAGGGCAGATCCGGCAGGCGTTGATTGAGGAAAATCTGCTGGATGCCGTCGTCGGCCTGCCAGGCAATCTCTTCCCGACGACCTCAATACCGGTGGCCATTCTGGTTTTTGACCGCTCGCGGGAACACGGGGGAGCGAATCAGAACCGCAAAGATGTGCTGTTTATAGATGCCAGTGGGGAATACGCGCCGGGGAAAAATCAAAACGCCTTGCTGGCAAAGCATAATGACAAGATCCTGGCCGCTTACGCCAAACGCAAAAACAAGAACAGATATGCCCACCGCGCCACGTTTAAGGAAATCAAAGACAACGACTTTAATCTGAACATTCCGCGCTATGTGGACACATTTGAAGAAGAAGAGGAGATTGATATTGACGGTGTGGAGGAAGACATCAGGCGACTGGAAAAGGAGCTAAGCGAGGTGCGCGGAAAGATGGGAGAATTATTGAAGGAGGTGAAACGATGAGCAAGAAGCCTTCTAAAAGTCTGACTATCTCCAATAGCGGAGAGTTTCTGGTTTACCGGGCTGACGATGGGCAGATAAAACTGGAAGTACGACTTGAAAATGAAACCCTCTGGTTGACTCAGCAGATGATTGCTGAATTGTTTCAGACAACGATTCCCAATATAAGCATGCATATAAAAAGCATCTGTGATGAAGGGGAACTGGTGCCAGAGGCAACTGTTAAGGATTTCTTAACAGTTCGTCAGGAAGGACAGAGGCAGGTTCAAAGGAAACTCACTTACTACAATCTGGATATGATCATCTCCGTCGGCTACCGGGTGAAGAGTCTCACCGCCACCCGCTTCCGCATCTGGGCAACGCAACGGCTCAAGGAGTACATCATAAAAGGCTTTGCCATGGACGATGAGCGGCTTAAAAATCCGCCATCCAACGCATTCCCCGTTCCGGATTACTTCGATGAAATGCTGGAACGCATCCGCGACATCCGCGCCTCGGAGAGGCGTTTCTATCAGAAAGTGCGCGACCTGTACGCAATGGCCATAGACTACGACAAACAATCCGAACAGGCGCAGGCATTTTTCAAGAAAGTGCAGAACAAGATGCTGTGGGCGGTAACGGGCAGAACCGCCGCCGAGTTAATCACAGACCGCAGCAACCCTCAAAAACCGGACATGGGTTTGACGGCATGGCAGGGTTCCAAAGTGCGCAAAGGCGATGTGGCAGTCGCAAAGAATTACTTGAATGAGAAGGAAGTCAGGGAACTTAATCGCATTGTCACCATGTATCTGGACCACGCCGAAGATCAGGCGGAGAAACGACAGACGATTACCATGGAGCAATGGGCGGAAAAACTGGATGCTTTTCTGGCCTTCAACGAGCGCAACCTGCTCACTCATGCCGGCAAAGTAGAAGCCGAAGTTGCCAGACGGTTGGCAGAAAGCCGTTATGAAGAGTTTGCCGCTGAACGTCGCAAGGCTGAAGTGCTGGAAGCGGATGCTGATGATATGAGGGAGATTGAGAGGGTGGTGAAGGAGTTGGAGAAAAGGGGAACTGGGCGGACAGTGTGATGGGTAGAAATAGAGGTGAATGATGAGTAGAAAGGCGGTTAACAATGAGGCGTTGCCGGAAGGGTGGCAGGAAGTGAAGTTGGGAGATAATGGGTGCGAGTGGCATAAGTATGGTTTGTATTACGTGGGGTCTCTCAACCTGTAGAGACAACAAGGTAAATCTATGAAGGTAACTATTCACAATGTAGGGCATGGCTTGTGTGTGTCGCTTATCCACGATAATGGAAATGTCATGCTTTGGGATTGCGGGCACAGCGACGAGAATCGTCCGTCAATTTTCCTTCCAAAAATGGGAGTTAGAACCATCAACAGATTCTTTGTAACCAACTATGATGAAGATCATATCAGCGACTTACCCAAGTTGCATGCCAAAATGGAAATACAAGCCATCCATCGCAATGAAAGTATTTCAGCGAATAAGCTCTATCATTTAAAACTCGAATCTGGCCCCATCTCCCCGGCAATGAAATCTATGCTTCACATGATGGAAACTTATAATTCACCGACTACTAATCTTCCTGTTTTCCCTAATGTGGATTATGAAATTTTTTGTAATAGGTATGGAGATGATTTCAACGATACCAACAATATCAGTTTGGTAACTTTTCTGAAGTTCGGCGGCAATTGCTTAATCATCCCGGGCGACATTGAGACTGCTGGATGGAGAAAACTTTTAGATAACAATGCATTCGTAGAAGAACTAAGGCATGTTAATTATTTTCTTGCCTCACATCACGGCAGAGAAAATGGCTACTGCATGGAAGTATTTAAGTATTGTAAGCCCTACGTTGTCATTTTCTCTGATAGTCAGATCAGGTATGCAACACAAGAGATGGCTACAACATATTTTAGACACGCCTCTGGCATTATATTCAATGGTAGGGGACGTTATGTATTGTCAACACGCAACGACGGCCTTATTTACTGGGAACTTTGATTAAAATGAAAACCGAAATCACCCAATCGCTCACCAACAAATTTGAATCCTACGCCAAGTAGACAGAAAACAGCGTTGAGTTTTAGCTTGCCCATGACCTTATGCGCCTGCTTGCCAATGGAAAATTTCAACGCAAACGCCACATTGACGAAACCTTCGTAAGTCGAATCGCCCGGCCATGCACGGCTTCCAATCCAACGAAAAATCCCTCTCCCAGATCCCCGCATTGCTGGAACTCATCAATCTCGGCTACCGGTATCTCACGCCGGCAGAGGCCTACGAGGCCAGAGACAAGAAACTCCACAACGTTCTTCTGGAAAACATCCTGCGCGAGCAGATTCAGAACATCAATCGCATTCACCACCGGGGTGGCGAATACCGGTTCAGCGAAGAGAATGTGCAGGCCGCTATCCAGAAGATCAAACACCCCCACTATGACGGACTCCTGAGAACCAACGAGCACATCTATGACCTGCTGACACTCGGCACCGCACTGGCACAGTCCATTGAAGGGGATTCCAGGAGCTTCACCCTGAACTATGTTGACTGGCAGAACCCGCGCAACAACACATTCCATGTGACGGCGGAGTTTCCCGTTGAGCGCATGCGCAGCACGGAAACCGCCCGCCCGGATATTGTGCTGTTCGTGAACGGCATTCCGTTTGCCGTCATTGAAAGCAAGGCCCCCGACATTGCGGTGGATAAAGGCGTCTTGCAAATGATCCGCAACCAGAAGGACGACTACATCCCGCGTCTGTTCGTCTATGTCCAGTTGCTGGTGTCCATCAACAAAAACAACGCCCTGTATGCCACGGTGGGAACGGCACCGAAATTCTGGGGGCGCTGGAGAGAGCAGGAAGATGGCGACGAGGCGGTGGAACGGGCCGTGCACATGCCACTGGCCGATGACGTGAAAGCCGCGCTCTTCTCCGGTGATTTCGCCGGTACGCGTGAGCACTTTGAGGCACTGGGCAAACGGCAGATCACGGAGCAGGACAGGGCCATATACAGTCTCTGCCGCCCGGAAAGACTCCTGGAACTTACGCGGCTGTTCACCGTTTTTGATGCGGGACAAAAGAAAATCGCGCGCTACCAGCAGTTTTTTGTCGTGCGCTCCGCACTGGAACGGGTCCGGCAGATGAATGATGCGGGACGGCGCAAGGGAGGCATGATCTGGCATACACAGGGTTCGGGAAAGTCGCTGACCATGGTCTGGCTGGCTCGTCTGATCGCCACGGATGACGCCATCAAAAATCCGGAGATTGTGATGGTGACGGACAGAACAGACCTGGACAAACAGATTGAAAAGGTGTTCCGGCAATGCGGCATTGACCCGCAACGCGCCACAACCGGGCGCGAGCTACTGAAGCTGATTCAATCACACACACCGGTTGTGACGACGCTGGTGCATAAATTCGACAAGGCGTTGAAGGCGGACAACAAGCCGGAGGATCGCCCCAACATCTTTGTGCTGGTGGATGAAAGTCATCGCACACAGTTCGCCCACCTCGCGGCGCGGATGCGGCAGATGCTGCCGAATGCCTGCTACATCGGCTTTACGGGCACACCGTTGACCCGGGAACAGAAAAACAACTTTGTCACATTCGGCGGGTTGATTGAGCCGTCCTATCCGGTCAGGCAGGCGCTTGAGGATAACGCCATTGTGCCGTTGCTGTATGAAGGACGATACGTGGAAACAGGGCAGGATCCCGCCGCTATTGATTTGTGGTTTGGACGGCATACCGCCGATCTCAATGAGAAACAGAAGGCCGATTTGAAGGAAAAGTATTCCAGGGCCAACGCGATCAAGAAGGCGGATCGTGTCGTCTATATGCACGCCTTTGATATCAGCGATCATTACCGGGCCAACTGGCAGGGCACGGGATTGAAAGCCCAACTGGTCGCTCAGGATAAAGCCACGGCGATTCGCTATCATAACTTTCTGCGGGAGATCGGCTCGGTCTCGTCCGAGGTGGTGATTTCTTCACCCGATATGCGTGAAGGCTTTGAAGAGGTTGACGGTGGCCCCACATCCGAGGTGCGAATGTTCTGGGACGATATGATGAAACGCTTCGGCTCGGAGAAGCGCTATACCGACACCATCATTGAAAGATTCAAGACTTCGGAACGCCCCGAAATCCTGATCGTGGTGGACAAGCTGCTGACTGGATTTGATGCCCCCGTCAACACCGTGCTGTATCTGTGCAAACCACTGCGCGAGCACACGCTCCTTCAGGCCATTGCGCGCGTGAACCGTCTGCACGACGGGAAACAGTTCGGCTATGTCGTGGACTATGTGGGCATACTCGGTGAGCTGGACAGGGCACTGGCAAGCTACGACGCGATGCAGGGGTTTGATGAAGACGATCTGGAACAGACGCTCATGTCCATCAAGAAGCAGATTGAAAAACTTCCGCAGCGGTATTCCCATCTCTGGGATCTGTTCAAGGCGGTGGCAAACCGCAAGGACGAGGAGGCCTATGAGCGGTTTCTGGGCGATGATGCACAACGGGAGGAGTTTCGTGTACGGCTTGCCGACTATGCCAACGCGCTTGCCATCGCCTTGTCCTCTCACAAGTTTCTGATGGACACGGACGAACATACCCTGCGGCGTTACAAAGAAGATTTGAGGCGGTTTGAAAAACTACGGCGGTCGGTGGGACTGCGCTACGCCGACGCCGTTGATTACAGCGAACATGAGCCGAAGATCAGGAAACTCCTGGATACCCATATTCAGGCCGACACCGTGACACAGATTACCAAGCCGATGAACATTTACACGATCAACACGAGCGGGCAAGGTGGCGCAGACCCCTCAGCGGAAACAGAACCCGGATACAGCGAAGCCACCCGTGCCGACAGAATCGCGCACCTCCTGAAGCGCACCATCAGCGAGAAAATGGAGCAGGATCCCGTCTTGTGTGAACAGTTTTCCACTTTGATCCAGAAAGCCATTGATGATTTCAGACAATCGCGCATCTCTGAATCGGACTATCTCAAAACCGTTTCCGGGATTCATGATCGCTTTCACAACCGACGTGATGACAACATCCCGAAATCAGTGCGCCACGACGAGGAAGCCGCCGCATTTTTTCGAGTGCTTCAACCTCTGTTTGCACAGTCGGGCCGCGACGGCGACCTGTGCGACACCATGGCGGCCGATACGGCACTTGCGATCCTCGGGATTCTGCAACGACACAGCAAGGTACATTTCTGGGACGATCAGGACGCCCGCAACGCCGCCATGAACGACATTGAGGACTACCTCTACGATGAAGTGCAGAAGAAAGGGGGCCTTGATCTTCACGACAGACAGATGGATGAGATACTTGATCGGACGATGCGCATTGCCCGTCACAGAGCATGTACATGAATTGCCGACTGGAAACCATCTCATACGGACAACAGCGCATTGCCTTTGAGCTTCGCCTTCTTGCACGAACCACCACGGAAATCGCCGTCCATCCGAATCAATCCGTCGTGGTGAAGGCTCCGCTTGGAAGCCGTTCGGACGCCATCGTCCACACCGTGCGGAAACGCGCCGGATGGATCACGCGGCAGATACGGTACTTTGAACAGTTTGCGCCACGAACCCCGCCGCGCCGCTACGTGAGCGGGGAATCCCATTTGTACCTGGGGAGACAGTACCGGCTGAACATTCGGCAGGCCGGGACCGGACATGTGGCGCTGAAAAATGGCTATTTCCACATTCACACTCCACGCTGTTCCCCGGACACCATTCGAGCACTGCTGGACGAATGGTATGGCCAGAAAGCCCTCATCTGCTTTCGCACCATCTTTCACCGGTGCTGGGAACAATTCCAACACCACGAGGTGACCAGGCCATCCCAGACCATACGCAAGATGAAAACACGGTGGGGGAGCCTGTCAAAGCGGAATGTCCTGACGCTGAATGTTGAACTGATTAAGACGCCGAAGGACTGTATTGAGTATGTTGTGATGCATGAACTCTGCCATCTTGTCCATCGCCATCACAGGCCCGCATTTTACCGGTTGCTGGATCGCTCCCTGCCCGACTGGGCCTCCAGAAAGCAGAAGCTGGAAATGGCGCTGGTGTAGCCGGCGGCGGTCCCGGCCACATCATCCGCACCGCCGACTGTCGCGGGCCGTTCTTGCGG
Source organism: Nitrospirales bacterium (assembly GCA_963692935.1). GTDB lineage: Bacteria > Nitrospirota > Nitrospiria > Nitrospirales > UBA8639 > Bin75. The sequence continues at coordinate 2,682,457 of OY843588.1, read as the reverse complement.
ACGGCCCCGCCGGTGCAGTAACGTGCACGCGTCGGTTGTGCAACACCGGGGCTGTTTCCTATCACCATCAACAGGGAGTGAACTGGCATGAACGGGTTTCCCATCACCTGCGCGGAGCGCATTCGGACGTTGCCCCCTTATCTCTTCGCGGCGATTGACGACATGAAGCAACAGGCCGTGGCTCGCGGCGTGGATATTATCAATCTCGGCATTGGCGATCCCGATCTGCCTACGCCCGATCCGATTCTGGAACGTATGCGGGAGGCCGTGACCGATCCCCGGCATCATCAGTACCCGTCTTCAAACGGGATGCTGTCTTTTCGGACCGCCGTCACCGACTGGTATGCACGACGCTTTCACGTGACCGCCAATCCCGCGTCGGAGGTGGTCGCGCTCATTGGTTCCAAGGAGGGCATTGGCCACGTGCCCATGGCGTTTGTTGATCCGGGCGACATTGTCCTTGTGCCAAGCCCCGGGTATCCCGTGTATCCCGTGGCCGCCAGCTTTGCCGGAGGGGTCGCCTGGGAGATGCCCCTGTTGAAACGCAACGGATTCCTGCCCGATCTGGATGCTATTCCCGCAGACATTGCCGACAAGGCCAGGCTGATGTTTCTGAATTCGCCGAATAATCCGACAGCGGCCATTGCGGACACGGCGTTCTTCAAGCGCGTGATTGACTTTGCGAACCGGTATCGTGTCATCGTGTGTCACGATGCGGCCTATTCGGAAATTTTCTACGATGGCGCGCGGCCGCCGAGTTTCCTGGAAGCGGACGGGGCCATGGATGTGGGAATTGAATTTCATTCGTTGTCCAAGACATTCAATATGACGGGCTGGCGGCTGGGATTTGCCGTTGGCCGCGCGGACGTGATTGCGGGGCTGAGCCAGGTCAAAAGCAACCTGGATTCCGGCCAGTTTCAGGCTGTTCAGGAAGCAGGGATCACGGCACTGGCATTGGATGAGCGGCTGACCGCCGGACTCAGGGCCATGTATCAGGAACGTCGTGATGTGCTGGTCGCGGGCTTGCGCGCGCTGGGGCTTCAGTTTGACATCCCCACGGCGACATTCTACGTGTGGATCGAGGTGCCCGCAGGCTACTCTTCCGCCTCCTTTACGGCACATTTACTGGAGCGGGCCGGTATCGTGACCACGCCGGGCAATGGGTTTGGCGCGCCGGGCGAAGGGTACATTCGCATGGCCCTCACCACGACGAAAGAGCGCCTGGCCGAGGCCGTCGAGCGCATGAAACAAACCGGATGGTAACGAGGCGAAGGGGTGAGCACCGAAACCATCTTTATCGCGTTCGGGTCGAACCTGGGCAACCGGCAGGAATTGTGCGACCGGGCCGTTGCGCTGATGAGGCTGTTGCCTCATTCCACGTTCACCGGCGTCTCGTCGTATTATGAGACCGAACCCGTCGACATGGCGCCCGGTCGGGATCATGTCTGGTTTTATAATGGCGTCGTTCGGCTGGAAACCCGACTTCCGCCGGAACGTGTGTTGGCCCTTTGCCGGGAAACGGAACAGGGCCTCGGGCGCGACCGTGTGGTGCGAAACGCCTCCCGCACGATGGATCTGGATATTCTGTTCTACGGGCAACGGGTCATTAACAGCGAGACCCCGCCACTCATCATTCCGCATCCCCGTCTGCATCAGCGGCGGTTTGTCCTGGCGCCGATGGCCGAACTCGATCCGGACTGGGTGCATCCTTACTACACCCGCACGATGCAATCCCTGCTGGATGATCTGACGGATTGCCGGGGCGTGCGAAAGCTGGACCTTGTGCCCGGTTCCTGTTACACCCCCCAGGCGCCGTGTGTCTCTCCTCCCGCACAGTAAATGCGTATCATCCGCACGACTCGGGGCCTTCGAGCCTGGCGACGCCGGCATGATGCGCTCCGAACCTCAATCGGGTTTGTTCCAACCATGGGGGCCTTGCATGACGGCCACCGGTCGTTGATGCGGCAGGCCCGCCGGTCATGCCGGACGGTCGTGGTCAGTGTTTTTGTGAATCCGCTCCAGTTCGGTCCCACCGAGGATTACCGTCGCTATCCGAGAGACACGTCCGGCGATCTTGCAGTCTGTCGAGAGGAGCAGGTTGATGTCCTTTTTCTGCCAACCTCGGACACCCTCTATCCGCAAACGTTTCACACGACCGTCACCGTCGAGGCACTGACCCGGCGTTGGGAAGGGGAACAACGGCCCACGCATTTCCAGGGTGTGGCCACCATTATGGCCAAACTGCTGAACCTGGTTCGTCCCACGCAGACCTTTCTGGGGCAGAAAGACTACCAGCAATGTCTGATGATCCGGCGATTGGCGCAGGACATGGAATGCGATACGCGTGTCACGTTTTGCCCGACCATTCGCGACGCCGATGGACTCGCGCTCAGTTCACGCAATCAATACCTGACCGCTTCGCAGCGACAACGGGCGCCTGTCCTGTACCGTGCGTTGCTGGGGGGGAAGGAGGCGATTGCCAGGGGAATACGCCGCGCACAACTGGTGGAACACACCATGGCCGATCTCATCCATGCGGGACAACCAGACGGCGTTGACTACCTGGCGTGTTGTGATGTGCATACCCTGGAACCCCTGACACGGCTTCGGGGAACCGTCGTCCTGCTGGGAGCCATCCGGATCGGGGCGATTCGATTCATCGATAATCTCATCGTTCGGATTCGATGACAGGCCCGCCGGCATGGCCACGGCAGGACACCGTTTCCCTTTTGGCACGCCGGGGCGGATGTGCTACGATCCCGCCCGACAGGTCGGGTGAGTCATTGAGATGACACGGTCTGACATTTCTCCTGACAGGTAACAGGGGCGGCGCGCTTCGTGGGTGCATCCATCAACCAGCGACAATTCTCCTCCGGAAACGATGTCCCTCAATGCGACACCACGCACTACTGTATCATCGAGAGTCCCGTGGGCAGGTTGTTGCTGGCGGGCCATGCGAAGGCGTTGACGCACATCTGGTTTCAGGATGGCCGACACCCGCTCACACCCGACCGCCGGTGGATCTGTTCCGAACAGCCGTTTCACAAACCCATCCGGCAACTGAACGAATACTTTTCCGGGAAACGCACAACGTTCCAGATCAGCCTCGACCCGAAGGGCACCCCGTTTCAGCTCAAAGTCTGGCAAGCCCTTCGGAACATCCCGTACGGGCACACGGTCTCTTACGGACAGATTGCCAAAGCCATCGGGCACCCCAGAGCCGCGCGCGCCATCGGAGCCGCCAACGGGCAGAATCCCCTTTCCATTATCGTCCCCTGTCACCGCGTCATCGGTAGCAACGGGAAACTGGTTGGCTATGGCGGCGGCCTGTTCATTAAAGAATCCTTACTGACTCACGAAACACGTTTGCCCTAGGCGTGTGCCATCAGCGCTTCTCCGTATTGCTTTGCTTGTCGAGAATGGGCTCAACCCGGGCCGGTGAATACGTTGGCGGTTTGATCCATTTCCCATCGTCCCGTTTGTGCCCTCCCACCTTGCTCATGTTCGAGCGCTGCACTTCACGGAACACCGGTTCCAAATCAATCCCGTAGGCGACGGCCGTGCCATACACGACATAGAGAAGATCGGCCATTTCTTTGGCAATGTGAGGCAGAGAGCGCAAACGCAGCGCATCCCGCAGTTCGTCGGATTCTTCCTGAATGAGCCGCGCGCGCAGGATCTGTACCTTGTCATCCGGCACACACGGGCTTTCCGCAATGTGAAGATCAAACGTCTCGTGAAACTCCCGAACCATTCTTTGGGCTTCGTGCATGCTTCATCCTTTCGGTCATGGGTCGTGTCGACACCCGACAGCACCGTGATCGTTCCGGTTTCGCTCGGGATGACTGTGTTGCGCGGACTGTATGACATGTTCAGGTTGAAAGTATGGTACGATTTCATGATGCGCGACCTTAAGGTTTTGAGCCGGACCATCGCCGATTGCACCTTGTGTCCACGATTGACCACGTACCGCCGGGCCATCGCCGCCGCCAAGGTGAAACGGTTTCAGGAATGGGACTACTGGGAACGACCGGTGCCCGGGTTTGGGGATTCTCATGCCAGGCTGTATGTCCTTGGGCTGGCCCCTGCCGCTCACGGGGGGAATCGAACCGGCCGAGCGTTTACCGGTGATCGCAGTGGAGACTGGCTTTATGAGGCGTTGTTTCGATTCGGGTTTGCCAACCAGGCCGAGTCAACCCATCGGGACGATGGGCTGCAGTTGACGGATTGTTACGTGGCGGCCGCTGTCCGTTGCGCCCCGCCGGATAATAAACCATCGAAAGAAGAGTTTGAAACCTGTCGGCCGTATCTCGTTGAGGAACTTCGTTTGCTGCAACGCGTCACCGTGGTGGTGGCTCTGGGGAAAATCGCCTTCGACGAATATCTGAAAGCCTCCGCCGCACGGGGACATACCATCGGCACGCCCACCCCGAAATTCGGGCACGGCTCCGTCCATGCGACACCGTGGGGCACCACGCTTCTGGGGTCCTTCCATCCCAGCCAACGGAACACCTTTACCGGCAGACTCTCCCGCCCGATGTTTTACAGCGTGTTTCGTCATGCTCGTCGACTCCTGGATGGACCCGATTAAACACCGGGCTACCCTTTCGGGACATTCCCGGTTTCCCAGTCAGCCAGGAATTTCTTGAGTCCAATGTCCGTGAGAGGGTGTTTGACCAGTTGCTGAAAGACGCCGTAGGGCAGGGTGCAGATATGACCACCGGCCAGGGCGGCTTCGACGACATGCTGTGGATGTCTCACGCTTGCCACCAGCACCAGGGTGGGAAACCCGTAATGGCGAAAAATGGTCACGATCTGGCGAATCAGCTCCATGCCATTCGCGCTCACGTCATCCAAACGACCGATAAAGGGTGACACACACCACGCACCGGCTTTGGCGGCCAGCAGGGCCTGGGTCGGCGAAAAGCACAACGTGACATTCACACGAATGCCTTCACCGGACAACCGTTTGGTGGCTTTGAGTCCTTCAGGAATGAGCGGGCACTTCACCACAACATTGGGGTGGAGACGGGCCAGTGCCCGACCTTCCTTGATCATGGCCTCCGCCTCCAGGCTCACGACTTCCGCGCTGACCGGACCATCAACGATCTGACAGATTTCCAGGATCAACTCCTGAAAGTTCCGACCTTCTTTGGAGACCAGGGATGGGTTCGTCGTCACCCCATCCAGAATCCCCATGCTCGCGGCCTCGGTAATTTCTTTCACATTGCCGGTATCCAGGTAGATTTTCACAACAGATCCCCCCCCACGACAGTGTTCAGGATTCAGGGTTTGCGATTGACCGTCGCCTGTGCATCATGTGTGGTCATTCTAATCAAGCCGGTGGACATTGACAATCGCAAACGGTGACCCGACCGGGAGCCTGGAGGACACCCCGGTTTCATGGTGCATGGCATTTGACTGGATAGAACCCCGGGAGTACGGTTTTGCGGACAGGCCGGTCAGGTCACAACGCATCGAGTCCCTTGAAGCCGTGTGATACCGTCTTCACCCCTCTTTTTCCTGAACGGGAGTTCCTTGGTCATGCCTTCACAGAGACCCCGGGCCAGACAACGCTGGGGGGCCGGCGTCGTCTTTCGTGTGCTGATTATCGGCATGATCGGTCTGCAGGGCGGGGGATGTTTCTCAACGTCCTCTCAGGATGTCTCCATGAAATCCGCCGAACTGACGGGGAAATCCCGCACCTGGTTTCTGGAACACTGGGGCACGCCCCGTGCCAGAGCCAGGCGGTTTTTCGGAGGGGAAACCTGGGTCTATTTCCGCATTGACGGAAGCCACCCTTCCATGCCGTTTTTCTATCGTGCCCCCCACGAATGCCAAATTCATATCACCTTTGATCCAGACGGTGTGCTCGAAGAGGTTGCCCGGTCCGGCTGCTGAACGCATTCCATATTCTCCGGCCCGTCTCACGCTCTCTCATGTTTGCTGCCCAACAGGACATCCGGATCTACCCCACTTCCCCATCGTTGATGGAAGCGGCTGCCCAACACGTCATCCGTCATGCAGGTCGGGCTGTCAAGGCACGGGGGACGGCGACCCTCGCCCTTGCCGGAGGCTCAACCCCGAAAACGCTCTATGCGTTGCTTGCCACACCGCCCTGCCGCACGCAACTGGACTGGACACGCATCCATTTTTTCTGGGGAGATGAACGTCACGTCCCGCCGGATCATCGGGACAGCAATTATCGCATGACCCATGAGTCTTTCCTCAGACACATGCCCGTGGCTCCGGATCACATTCATCGCGTGCCGAGCGAAATCCCGGATGCCCGGATAGTCGCCAGCCGCTATGAAGACATGATCCGTCGGTACTTCGCTGTCTTCGCACCGGATGTGCCCCGCTTTGATTGCATGCTCCTGGGCATGGGGCCGGATGGTCATACCGCTTCGCTGTTTCCAGGCACACAGGCCGTACACGAGCAACACCGGCTTGTGGCCGCCTCCTGGGTGGACACGTTGCAGACATACCGCATCACCTGCACCCCCGTGTTGTTCAATCACGCCCGACACGTGACGTTTCTCATCCAGGGCAAACACAAAGCACACATGCTCCGCACCGCTCTTGAAGGAGCATTGCAACCCGACACATGTCCCGTCCACAGCATCCGTCCACGGTCGGGCACCCTGACCTGGTTTGTCGATGAGGAAGCCGCCAGCGAACTGACCCGCCTGCCTCAGGCAGACATGTGACCCGCACTTTGCCATGTTTCACGTCGTTTCTGTATACTGGGGCCTTCCAGTACAATGCACCCCGTGTTGGACGCGGGAGAGTGGTCGGTCCCGTTCCGTTTCCCGGTTTCGTACGATGGGACACGGCTTTGTCGGCAATGTTCAGTGTCGCGGAGCGGCATTGTCCAAGCCATGATGCCACTGAGGCAGAGGGTTTGGTCTTTGACAAACACCGTGTTTGTTCCCTGACACGTTTCACCGCGAGGTCCCGATGGAATCTCATGTCATCACCAGGTCCGTGAACGAGCGATACGCCCGCGCCGTGACCACAGGCGAAGAAATGTGCTGTCCCACCGGATACGACCATGAGGCGTTGCGCACCTTTATTCCCGAACCGGTTCTCAAGGTTTCCTACGGATGCGGCACCCCCATTGGTCTCGCGACCGTTCAACCCGGCGAAACCGTGCTCGACATTGGATCCGGTGGGGGGATTGACTGCTTCGAGGCCTCCCGTCGCGTGGGAGCATCCGGTCGGGTGATCGGGCTTGATATGACAGACGAAATGCTGGCCCTTGCGCGAACCCATGCACCGACGGTGGCCGGGAACCTTGGCTATGCACAATCCAATGTCGAATTCCGCAAGGGGCATGCCGAGGCCATGCCGGTCGAAGATGCAATCGTTGATCTGATTGTTTCCAATTGCGTCATCAATCTTTCACCGGCTAAGGAGAAGGTCTTCCAGGAAATGTTCCGGGTGTTACGACCCGGAGGCCGGTTTTCCATTTCGGACATTGTGGCGGACCAGCCCCTGCCTCAGTACTTAATTCACGACAAGGAGAAATGGGGTGATTGTCTCTCCGGGGCGCTTCCATTCCACGAATACAGGCAAGGTCTGCGCGCGGCGGGATTTTTGAATGTTCACCAGGTCACCCTCATGCCGTGGCGCGTGATTGACGGCTTTCATTTCCTTTCGGTGACTCTGACCGGGTACAAAATGACGCGGACACCCCCGACGACTGTGCAATATGCCACACTCAAAGGGCCTTTCAGTCGGGTGCGGGATGAACTGGGGCACACCTATCAACGGGGCATTCCGGAGCCACTTGATCCCCAGGCGGCAGCCTTGCTCCGGATGTCGCGCTATGAGGGACTCTTTCACTTTGCCGATACGCCCACCGCGTTCACCCGCGACGATCCGCGATGGATGGCCGTGTGTCCCGAAGAGACTGACTGCGTCTGGAACGGAGATTTTGCCCTGCTCACCGGACCGTTGCTTGAAGTCCAGGACGACGATGGACATACCTTTTCCTGTGACACGCCACCAGTGGAAATCTGCTCAAAAACCCGGAAGGTGCTCGACCATGTTCTGTACGCGCCCTACTTTGGGATGTTCAATCGCGCCGAGCGCCCCGGCTCCGCTGAAGCGGAGACCTGCCAACCGTCAAGCGGCTGCTGCTAGACGACACGTGTGATGCCACCTGTTCCCATGCTCAACTGTTCCTTTTCGCATACCCTGGAGCAACACGGGTTGCTCCCCATGCGCGCCAGGCTCATTCACACGTTACAAGTGAATCTGGGCAAGCTCTGCAACCAGACCTGCCAGCATTGTCACGTTGACGCCGGCCCTTCCCGAACAGAAATTATGACGCGCGAGACGATGGATGTCATTCTCGCAATCCTGCGACGCCATCCGGAAATCACCACCGTTGACATGACAGGCGGCGCCCCGGAAATGAATCCACACTTTGAATATCTGGTGTCGGCATGTCGCGCCCTCGGGAGAACGGTCATTGACCGATGCAATTTGACGGTCTTTTTTCTCAAAGGCAAAACACATCTCCCTGATTTTCTGGCCGGCCACCGGGTGGAAATCATTGCCTCCCTGCCCTGCTATTTGGAAGAAAACGTGGATCAGCAGCGGGGGAAGGGCGTCTTCAGCCGCAGTCTCGCCGCCATCCAGCAATTGAATGCGCTGGGATACGGCGCAGAAGGCGGGGACCTGATGTTGCATCTCGTCTATAATCCCGTGGGCCCTCACCTGCCTCCCGATCAAAAGGCGTTGGAGGCAACCTACCGAGAGGAGCTGTTCTCGCGTTTTGGCATTCGGTTTAACCGATTGTATACCATCGCCAATATGCCCATTAACCGCTTCTTGGACGATCTGCACGCACAGGGCCGGTATGCACAGTACCTGAACCTGCTTATCGGGAGTTTCAACCCGCATTCGGTGGAACACGTGATGTGCCGCAGCCTGCTCAGCGTGGGGTGGGATGGACGACTGTACGATTGCGATTTTAACCAGATGCTCGACTGGCCCGTTGAGCGCACCCTTCCGCAAACCATAGCCGATTTTGATTCCGGGACATTACCCACTCGTCCCATCGTCATCGGCCAACATTGTTACGGGTGTACGGCGGGCGCGGGGTCATCCTGCAACGGGTCGCTCGCCTGACAGCCTCCCGCACCCGGAGGTCTCGACAGACATGGGGCCTGATGCCTCACCCCTGTCCGGTCATGTAGCTTTTAAATTTGCAGGCGCATTCATCGCTGCAAAAGTGGTAGCGCTGACCGCCGATTTTTTCAACGACCGCCGAACAGGCGGTTATGTACACTTTGCAGACAGGGTCCTGCACCATCGTATCTTTCGAGGGCAGGGTGTGGTCGGCGGATTTCCGGCTTCGAAAATCACGAAAAGATTTCCGAATCATCAAAAATAAAATGATCAGAAGAACGAGGATGACAATGATGCGCCACATGGTTCTCGACGTCTCTGGAGCGGGTGCCCAATGGGATGTGTGTTCCGGGCGAGGGCACAGTCAGTATACAGTTTTCCTGGCTGTTGGCCAAGACCACGGCCTGCCGGCACGAGCCATATGCAAACTCCCTCCGACCTCCCTTCAGACGGCCGGACGGATGGGCAGAAGGAACGACGGCGCCAGGATCGGGGCATGGCAGCCATTGTGGAAACGTGAACGGGGGTCTGTGATCCAAACAGGCGGGCCTGTCATGTCAACGCGTTGAGGAGCACGAGGCACTGTTGATGGTCATCATTACCCTTATGGGAGATCTGGAGACAGCTGACGGGGAACGGAGTTTGTCCTGTGAACTGGACGATCCTCTTCCGGTGAAACAGCTGATTAAGCAACAGGGACGCACACTTCGGCAGGTGACCAGACTTTTGCGTGAAAACAGGGTAATGGTGATGGTCAATCAGCGAGTGGCCAGCGAAGATACACACATCCACGACGGCGACGAGATCAACCTCGTAGCCCACGACGGAATGGGAACGAAAGGGCTGGGCCCTTCGTTTTATTAGTTTAGACCGACATACCCGCGACGGGAAGCCACGGGCGAGGCATGAAGCTGGTGATCCGGCTCATACGGCACCGGCCTGGTACCAGTCCCACCGGATCCCACGTGGGAACCACGCCCACAGAAAACGCTTACTTCTTGCCTAAAATGGAATCTTTCGCGACTTTGGCAACGCGAAATTTCACCACTTTCTTGGCCGGTATTTTAATCTGCTCGCCGGTTTGCGGATTCCTTCCAAGACGAGCTTTTCGGTTCGACAGGACAAGTTTCCCAAGCCCGGGCACGGTGAAAGAGTTTTTGGCTTCCTTGTAAGCCAGGACCGCCAGATTGTCGAGAATGTCACTCACGGTTTTCTTGGTGACTTCTGACTTGGTCGCCAAGTGTTCAATGATTTTGTGTTTGGTCATCGCCTTGCCCATACTGACCTCCTCCTCGTGATAAAGTGCACTCAACAGATAAGCGAACCCGGATCAACACGGTCTCTCAACGAAAAACATCCCGAACGGTTTTCCTCAATGCACCACCCCGTTATACAGGGAAAAACGGGCGGAGTGTACTGAAAGCGTCGTGCCCTGTCAACCACAAAACCATCTCTGCAATAATAGTGTGGGGCATCCGCATTGCCTTGTCCTTCAACAACAGGGGGGCACGTCCCTCACACGCTCACACCCCTTCAGCGCACCAGACCAGAAGAAGTGCCATGCCGTGTCGCCACGCCCGGATCAGCATTCTCCCGGACAGCCCCATCATCGTCCCGGCCTGCAATCACCGGCACACGGCCCCATGCCTTCTTGTTCAATCCGAGGGCATGCTCCTGGTGCCACAGGTGGCGGACCTGTTCCCTGCCTTGAAGCTCACGGGGAAACCACTGTAAGGTGGGATGTGTGTAGCATCGTTCAAACGGAGGTACGCCGTGGGAAAAGAATTATCCGTCATCTCACTGACACAATCCGATGAAGCGGGAAACGAGTTTATCTATTCGCGTGTTTTTTGCCAACGAAAAAGCCCTCCCCCTCTTCGCCTGTTACTGGATTTTCTGAAATCGAAAAACCAGATTCCCCTTATCCCACACATGGCCCCTGAAACACTGGATGATTATTCATGGGTCCAGGTGGCCCTGGGCTATCACCGGGAGAAAAAACCCGTCCAGGTGTTTTGCATTCGCAATGTCGGCACCTATCAAGACATGTTTGAACAGGAGCAGGGGGGATTTTCCAGACTGCTGTCCGCCTTTGGCGATGTGGAGGCCGATCTTGCGAAGGAATTTGTGGTCCGGGCCAACTTCATTCTTGCGACCCGCATCCTCAAAAAGGACATTTCGGAAGAGGGCTATGATTTTAACGGCTGGATCCTGGAATTTTTTCAGGAGCACTGTACGGGCATCGTGCAAATTGACGAACAAGGATTTTTCTCGCCCCAGGGGGAACTCGTCGTGGATATGCAGGGTCACTCCACGGAACAGGACCTCTCCCGACCGGAAATTCCATTGTAAGTGGCAAACCCACACGGCAACGGAAGACCGACGGTTCCGGACCATGGCAGTATCGGGACTGGCGTTGCAGTGAAAGCGGCAGGAGGCACCGACGGCCAGTGGCACGATGGTCGAACACGACGGGCTGGTGTGTGTCACCGCACGGACAACAGACCATCACCGGCAACCGGGGTCGTCATGCTCCTCACTCGCGCCGGCCGGCGACGCCATGAGTAAATCCTGTACCCCGGAGCGAAAGGTTTTCTGAGGCAGGCCGGTCAGTTCACCGCGGTACCCTGTTCCGTCCTTCACCACTTCCGTCAACGCCCCCTGGTCAAACAACTGTGGTTGCGCAATGACGTCCATCCGGCTGAACAGGAGGTCAGCCCGATACCCGGGAAGCAGGGCACCGGCGTCGTGTTGTCCAATGCACTCGGCGGCAAGCCCCGTCCCGTTGTACCATGCCGACAAGGGATCCAGACCGTCCTCAATCAGCGAGACCATTTCCATATAATTCCGGCCGTGCATCCGGGGCAGGATGGGATCCGTTCCGGTAATCATGCGCAGACCACCCGCATGAGCAATGCGCACCGCCTCGGCATGAGCCTGCACCACGCGCCGGACTTTCTCGGCGACAAAATCGGAGAACCCTTCCACCCGTGGTAGCTCATGAGTAATCCACGACGTTGGGGTGACCGTACACCCTTTGGCATAAGCTTTTTCGGCCAACGTCTCATCCAGAAACGAGATATGCTGAATATCCCGCACCCCGCATTCAATGGCCAATGCGATACCCTGTTGACTGTGGGCATGCGCCGCGACCGGCATGCCGCGCCCCGCCGCCTCATCACAAATCGCTTCGATTTCCACCCGCGTCAAATCCCGATTCTCTAATTTGTCCGAGGGCGACACGACTCCGGGGCTCGTACAAATTTTCACCAGGTCCCCTCCGCATGCGGCAATTTCTCGAACCCGTTTTCGACAGTCCCAGGGGCCATCCACAATGCTTGACGGACGACCATCCCCCTGGGGCCACAACCGTGAAACCGTTTCATGACACCGATCCGTGCCCCGAAAATCGGCATGGCCCCCGGTCGTGGACAACATGCAAATGGCAATTTTTAACCGAGGCCCGATGAGCACCCCGTCATCAACCAGTCGTTTCAGCACATGCGTGGCGCCTCCCACATCACGAGCGGTCGTCACGCCGCCATGGACTAACGTGGCATATAAAATACGCTCCGTATAGAGCAGCCCCGCCGGACCGTTCATGGTCATGAGATCTTCATCGCGCACGCCCAGAACGGTGACGTGACTATGGCAGTCAACAAGCCCCGGCGTCACGATGAATGAAGAACAATCCACACGACGCACATCACGTCCGTGAGCAGGACGCGGCTCATGCGGCTTCACCTCTGCGATGGTGGCCCCCTCAAGCCACACATCAACCCCTTCGTGAATCGCCGCCGCGGTGTTTGAGGTCCCGTCATACAATTTCTTAATGTTTGAGAGCACGATCATCGCACCACAACCTTTCCCGGCAATCGAACGCCTGCCATGCCGTGTATTCTGTACCGAAACCCCGAAACATTCTCAAGCCGCACCATGATCCGGCTGGCAGAAATCTTCCGTCACTTGGCAGAATCCGCGAAACCATGATAGGGTTGCCGTTGGCGTTCAGAACATATGTCCGCGGGATGGTCGCGTGGCCACGGAACGGCGGCATCCGCGGAAGCACAACGCAGGGAACCGCCACATACGCCTCTGCATATTTCGTTGAGCATACTTCAATCTCATTGCGATCCTGCAACCCCGTTTCGCATGTCCGGCTCTTGGCCGGGTCGCGCGCGATCGACGGTGGTGTGCCACAAACCAGACTGAACACTATCCGTTCCTCCCCGCATGGCTGACCACACCGCACAGAGCTGGTGCATACCCACGGAGATATTCCAGAACCGGCACGTGGGGCCAACAGACGCCGACGTTCAGGCGATGCTGGACGTCATTGGTGCACCGTCACTCGATGCGCTGGTTGATACCGTGGTCCCGGACGACATTCGCCTCCGCGAGCCACTCACCCTGCCAACCCCTCGGAGCGAGCAGGCGATTGTGTCCGACCTGCGGGAGATGGCCCAACGCAATGAGGTATTCCGTTCGTTTATTGGCATGGGGTATTACGATTGTCACACGCCCCCTGTCATTCTCCGCAATATTCTGGAAAATCCGGCGTGGTACACCCCGTACACCCCTTACCAGGCGGAAATTGCCCAGGGCCGGTTGGAAGCCATGCTCAATTTCCAGACCATGGTGGCCGATCTCACCGGACTTCCCCTGGCGAATGCCTCGCTTCTTGATGAAGGCACAGCGGTAGCGGAAGCCATGAACATGTGCCGAGTCCTGAGCGAACAGCATCAACCGGCATTCTTTGCCTCGCAGGACTGTCACCCGCAAACGCTTGCCGTGATCCAGACGCGGGCCCAATCGCTGGGTCTCCATCTGGAGATCGGCGAGGTCAACAGTCTCGACTGGAAACGGGCGGCCTATTGCGGTCTGCTCCTCCAGTATCCCGGCACCGACGGGGCGATTCGCGATTACCACGATCTGATTCAGCGTGCGCATGACGCCAACACCATGGTCGTGGTGGCCACCGATTTGCTCGCCCTCACCCTGTTCACTCCCCCCGGAGATTTTGGCGCGGATATCGCCGTGGGATCCAGTCAGCGCTTCGGCATCCCTTTGGGATTCGGAGGGCCACATGCCGCGTTCCTGTCGGCGCGCGAAACCTGCAAGCGGCACATGCCGGGGCGCATCGTCGGCGTGTCGAAAGATCGTGACGGACGCACGGCGTACCGGCTCGCGCTACAAACCCGTGAGCAACATATTCGTCGTGATCGAGCGACAAGTAACATCTGCACCGCCCAGGTGTTGCTGGCCAATGTGGCCAGCATGTACGCCGTCTATCATGGCCCCCGGGGGCTTCAACGCATTGCCGAGCGCGTGCACGGGTTGACCGTTGTCCTCGCCGAGGGCCTGACCCGTCTCGGATGCCGCGTCTCGGACGAACTGTTTTTTGACACATTGCGCGTCGCCACCGACACGGTTAAGGAAGACCGGATACGCCAACGGGCGACGCAGCATCGTATGAACCTTCGCACCTTTGGCGATGGCACCTTTGGCATCTCGTTGGACGAAACCACGACCATGGACGACGTGGAGACCTTGTGGAAAACGTTTTCCAAAGACGATCGGGTGTGGTTCACGGCGAAAGAACTGGCCGACACGCGCTCCGTTTCGTTGCCGCCCCCCCTGGCTCGCACCACACCATTTCTGACGCACGACGTCTTTCACGAGTATCATTCCGAACATGAGCTGTTGCGCTATATGCATCGCCTCCAGTCACGGGACCTCTCGCTGGTGCATTCGATGATTCCCCTGGGCTCCTGCACCATGAAACTCAACGCCACGACAGAAATGCTTCCCGTCACGTGGCCGCAATGGAGTGGCCTTCATCCGTTTGCCCCTGCCGAACAAACGGAAGGGTACGCCCAACTGTTCAGGGCACTGGAGACATGGCTCGCGGAAATCACGGGACATGCCGCCGTTTCGCTCCAGCCCAATGCCGGTTCCCAGGGGGAATACGCAGGGCTGATGGTCATTCGGGCCTATCTCGCAAGCCAGGGACAGGAGCACCGGAACGTCTGTCTCATTCCGATTTCCGCGCACGGGACCAATCCGGCCAGTGCCATGATCGCCGGCCTGCATGTCGTTCCCGTCGCCTGTGACGCACGGGGGAACATTGATCTCGACGACGTACGCGCCAAGGCGCGTCGCCACCAGGACACGCTGGCCGCCCTCATGGTCACCTATCCCTCGACACACGGGGCGTTTGAAGACACGATTCGCACGGTCTGTCAGGTGGTGCATGAGCACGGTGGACAGGTCTATATGGACGGCGCAAACATGAACGCGATGGTTGGACTGTGCCGACCGGGCGACATTGGAGCCGACGTGTGTCATCTCAATTTACACAAGACCTTCTGCATTCCCCATGGCGGCGGCGGCCCGGGCATGGGGCCGATTGCCGTTGCCCCTCATCTGGTGCCGTTTTTGCCTGGACATCCGATCCGCAAGACGGGCGGGGAGCATGCCATTGGCCCGATCTCCGCTGCCCCGTATGGAAGCCCGAGTATTCTGCCAATTTCCTGGGCCTTCATCGCGCTCATGGGCGGCACGGGGCTGACGCATGCCACCAAAATCGCCATGCTCAACGCCAACTACATGGCCAGGCGACTGGAGAGAGATTTTTCCGTCCTGTACACCGGCAAGGGCAACTGGTGTGCCCATGAATTTATCGTGGATGTGCGGCCGTTCAAAAAATCCGCCGATGTCGAAGTGGAGGATATCGTCAAACGCCTCATGGATTTTGGCTTCCACGCGCCAACCATTTCGTGGCCCGTGGCGGGCGCGATGATGATTGAACCCACGGAAAGCGAGTCCAAAGCGGAACTGGACCGGTATTGCGACGCGCTGCTGACCATTCGCCTGGAAATCGCGGCCATCGAACAGGGACGGCTCCCGCGAGACGACAATCCCTTGAAAAACGCCCCGCACACGATCGCAGACGTTACAACCCAGCACTGGGGGCATCCCTACAGCCGGGCACAGGCCGCCTTTCCCCTGCCCTGGCTCAGAGACCACAAATTCTGGCCGGCCGTCGCACGCATTGACAATGCGTACGGCGATCGTCATTTAGTCTGCACGTGCCCGCCGCTCGAAAGTTATCAGGAAGAATCCTGAACACCGCGTGAGGCATGTATCGTTGGACCAGGCCGCGTTGCGGCTCCCGCCATCGTCTCTCTGTCACGCCCTCGTCGAAAGCCGTGAGACGGATGTCTCCCCGAACAGTCCAGACCTCACGACACGGGGCGGACACAGAGATGCTCAGGGAATCGCATCAACGAACCCGGTGACTCGTCCGGTTCCGGGGCACCTACCGGTTTTTTGACCTTCCGTCTCCCGTTCCCCTATCCTTACTTTCTTTGCCGCAAGCTCTGTTCCCCACGCACATGACATCTCGCGAAAGGTTTGCATACGATGAGAATATCCTTTCATCAATTTCATCCCGGGACATTTTCTTTTCAGAACGATCCCGTGCTGGTGCTGGAAAATTTCTGGACTGAGGAGGAAATGGAAGTCTTTCGAGCGGCCATGGGCCGTTCAACCTGGACGGGACTGTTGGACATGCCTGCGGTCTCTCAAGCGTTTCCGAATACGGGCAACTGGCTCAAGGCCGATATGGGAGGGCCCGAGCGACAGCATTTTCTCGACAAACTGTCGCTGTCCTGCATTGCGGAATACATTGAATCGTTTCCAAACATTACACAGCGGCACGTGAGTTTTCATTACTATTCCTACGGCGCGGGAGACTGTCTGCCGACGCACGATGATACGGATGATGCCTATCGTTCCACCCCCGACACTCCGTCTCCGCTGAGACGGCTGGCCGTGGTCACCTATTTCCATCGCCAGTGGCGCACGGACTGGGGCGGGGAACTGGTTCTGTACCGCGACACACAAGACCAGCACGGGACCCGCGTGCTGGATGTGGCACAATGCATTGCTCCGCAACCTGGTTCGCTCGTCATCTTTACCGTACCCCGATTCCATCGCGTGTGCCGTGTTGATCCCCTCGCGGTTGACCACAAACGACTTTCGGTCGCGGGGTGGTTCATGACGGAACAGCACATCTGACGCAATGGTGTGCGTCATGCAGACTCGCCCGATTGTGACGGGAAGATGGTCGAGGAAACCTGGCAGGGTACCCGGCCGGCGATTATTCCGGAAGTCGAAGGCCGGGCTTACCAGACGGAGCACCATGAATTTGTGACTGATCCGGATGACCCGTTACGAGAATGATGGCCGATGTGACGGAAGACGGCGACCTGGCGGTATACCGGCATGAAGCCGACTGCATAAGGATGCCGACCATACGAGAGACTGTGTGACCAGACCCACGCGACTCGACCCCAGGTATGTGAATCGGCAGGCGTCCTTGCCTTATGGCCTACGCGTTGGTGAGGTCGCAAAGGCCGTGGCCGAGACCTACAGACTGTTGCATGGTCTGAACGATTATCTTGTCGGGGCCGGCTTTCATTCGCTGGAAGATCTTCTGCTCGGCAATTCGCTCTCCGGAATCATCTCCGAGTTTCTGGTAAAGAACATCGCAAGAGCGTCAACGACTCTGGAGGCAAACTTGCAAGTCGGAGGCCACCCCGATCTTCTTCCAACGGGATGCTATTCATCCAACCTTGTACTGAAAGGCGATAAAGGCATTGAAGTCAAGTCCTCACTTCAGGCGGGCGGCTGGCAAGGCCATAACCCTGAACACTGCTGGCTCATGGTGTTTCGATACGCAGTTGGAGAACAGGAAAATGAGGAAAAGCTCCCGCTTACATTCCTCGAAATTTTGTGTGCTGAAGTCGAGCGATCCGACTGGTCATTCTCCGGACGCAAAGGCTCATCCCGTCGCACACCGACCGCATCGATAACCGCTTCGGGTGTCGAGAAACTGCGACGGAACTTCCTGTACCGTGTCCCTGGTGCAGGAGTAGGAGCACATCGCCATGTCTTGGCCGAGTAAGGAATTCTTTTGAATGGCTACTGTGTTACACGAAAAGAGTTGGTTGATTTCGGGGTACAGGACTGCCGTCTGGCGCATGACGCCAGGCTGTGTCTCCGGTGGGAACAAACGCTGCCAGTCGAGGAATCGCTTGTCTCGCCATGGCGAAAAACCTGGGATCGCTCTCAATCCCGATGCTCTGGTAGCCGACGGCTACGGACGCGGCAATGGTCGAACCGCCACCCATGAATGGATCAAGGAGGACGCCTTCTCCGACTGGAAGCGAAGCGCGCACGATCTGGCGTATGAAGGCTTGCGGTTTAAGAGATGGGTGAGAGGCAATGTCCCGTTCCGCAGACCGGGTTGGAGAACTGCGAATCACGTCACAGAAAGGCTGGTCGCCACTGATACGCCTGAGCCCACCAGTCTTCCACCTCCGGAGATTGTCTTGTACGCGCCCCTGGCAGGGTTTTCTGAAGAGGCCCCAAGGTTCCCAGCAAGAGCGAGGCATCACGGTCACGTCGTCGAACTGCTTGTGAGCGTTCTTAGGACGGTCGCCTCCACGTAGTGTCTGAACCAGGCGAATGATTTCCCCTCTCTTCTCAAAGCCGACCTCAATCATGGCGCTGTACACGATGTGAGAAAGAAGAGGATTGGTCGCAATGAAGACGTGTCCACCCGGGACAAGCACCCGCAAGGCATGCACAGCCCAGCGGGAGAAGAAATTCTTTAATGTGCTCTTCTCTGTTTCGCTAAGAACCGTGAAGCGCGGAAGTGGCCGCCGTGCACAGCCGTCGAGGGCAGGCGGCATTCTCCACACGCCGCCCTTTCCACGGCGAAGTTTTGTCTTTTCTTTCGGAGTATATTCTTTCAAACCATAGGGAGGGTCCGTGACAATCGCGTGCACCGTATCGGGCTGCCGTTGGGCCATCCAGGACAGGCAGTCACCCTCGACCAACTCGTATCCAGGTTCATGTCCGGCGTCAACGCATCGTTCTTCGCACACCTTCAGCGGTGGTACGTCTGGAGGCAACGTGTCATACGTTCCCTCTCCAAAAGACTTGCGCAAGATACGGGATGCTTCCACCGGATGGTTCCGAAGAATGTCTCCAAGGTCTGTGGGAAGATGACCGGCAAGAATCAAGAGCAGGCTCGGATCAATCCGCCAGGTCTTTGCCAGACTTTCGATCAGTTTGGCCGCTGGTTTTACGTGCCCGCTCTCAAGGCGAGAAATGTAGCCTTTAGTCACTTGAAGTCGCTTCGCGAGTTGTTCCAGGGTCCAACCACAAGACTCACGTTTCGATCGGATGAACGTTCCGAGTTGTGGGGCCGCAGTGTCAGGACGCAGGACAGTGGAAGGGTTTCGAGGGGGCTTCATCGCGCACAGGATAGCGACGTTTACTGTTCCAGTCAACCATGTTCACGCAGCGGTCATTGTGGATTCGTTGACTGACGGACAGCCGGCTACAGAGGCTGATCCGATCCCATCGTGTCCTGTCAGGATGTCCTGGCAGTTCTCTTGCGATACCTGGTCAAATCCTTCTCAGTCATGTGTTCCGGAGAAACAAGACGGTAATGTTTTTCATCATTGATAACGATGCCCTCGTCGCCTTGTTCGAATGCGAAAAGAGCAATCAGGTTATCCTCAAGAAACTGCGCTGCGACCGGACAACAAATAAGCTGAGGAAATTTCGTGGCACACAAAGCAAAATCCTGTTCAATCTGGACAATGCCAAGCTGATCTGTACCGCCTTTAGCTTGAACCGGAAAAACATACTGCACGCCACGCTTGTCTATGCCAACATACATCTCATCTGTTTCGACCTGCCCCATATCTGGTACGGTTGTCCGAAGATGATTTTGAAGTGAATAGCATGTCACTCCTGAAAAAATATCAATGAGTCGGTTGTATCGTAATTTTGCCAAAAGCCCTTGTTCATCGTTGAACGCATATTTCACAATGATCCCGGGCGTCGCATCTGGAATTTTTGTTTCCGCCAGGCAAGTTTTTGGACGTATTCGCGACATAGCGGTCAGAGAAAATTTGTATTTCGCTTGACCAATGGGACGGATGATCCATTCCAAACCATCGGGGGCATGTTTGCGAATTGACTCCGGCAGAGTCGTTCTGTAACGGAAACTATAAATGATATCGCCAAGATTTTTGGGTAACCTTACTCCAAGCTTCTTTGCAGTGTGCACTAAATCTTCTCGCTGGAAGATTACCTCACGCCCACCTTTGATGTAGTGGTCGAGGAAAATCCTTGCGATCAGTTTTGCATATCGATTACTTGCCTTCTCCACTATCAAGGCTCCTCAGTGACATCCAGGCCACTGCAAGACAACAACTTCTTCCCGCATCTGCTTACGTGTTGCCGTCGCAAGGCGGGTACGGAACAGATCAATGCCGACAATCCGGTAGCCTAACGACTGAGCGATATCTGCAAGCAATTGTCCCGTGTGGATCATGACTTGCAGGTACGAAGCCTGATCCCCCACGACATAGCCAAGATACGCACCAGGCCTCAGGAATGGCCGTAATTCAGCCAAATGACGAGCCATGCCTCCAAAATACAATTTGGTGACTTTGCCGTATTGTCTCTCAAACCCCGATGTTTTACCCAAGGCGATTCTTCGTTTCTCTATTTCGGCCACTATCGCTTGTATCTCTGCATGTTCTGCGACCCACTCATCATCATCATCTCCTTTGTACACGTTGCGAGTATTGGACCTGAGAAGACCTTTTTTTAAAGCTCTCAAGTCATCCCTCGTCTTCGTGAAACCCAGCATCACACTTTCCAGTCGCGTGATTCTGGTATAGTCTTTTTCGTTGGGATAAGGCGGGGATGTAAAAACGGCACTGAGGCTTTGAGGGGGCAAGAGTGCTGGTATGTGCCGTGCGTCTGCACAATGAACGGTGGCCACTGTCTTGTTGTGATCGGTCTTGCGCAAATCTGTTGCCATTTTTTCTATTTCAAAGAGCCAGCTTTCGATAACCGGCGCATCGGTTTTGTGGATTCGTTGCACACCGACCTCAGGTCCAAAATGCAGGTTGCTGATCGAACACACCAGTGCTTTGGCCAAGGCCAACAATTCATGTCGCTTGAACTGCGGACTCTCATTGTTTTCGATTCGATTCAATAATACTAAAGATTTATGCAATGGTAGTGGACTAATCGAGTTTTTCAATAACAGTTTCGATGATTCTTCCGACAATGTTCGGAGCGATGAGCCTTCCACAGCACAATTGTGCTTCACTCGTTTTGCAATTGACGCTGCATGGTCAACCAGTTTATCAGGATCAAGATCCCATGCGACTTTGACAGAAGATGCAAAGTGCGCCACAGGATTTGCCTCAATGCCAATACTCGGTATCCCTAACAACTTTGCCTCAACCAGCGTTGTCCCTGTCCCGCAAAACGGGTCCAGGAGAATATCGGTTTCCTTTAATCCGAATCTGAAGACATATTCACGAACCAAATGGGCGGGAAACGAGAGAACAAATCGATACCACTCGTGGAAATGACTATCACGAAAATCCAATTTGTTGGTGTTGCCAGTCCTGCTGGACGCTCCAGAAGGAACCGTCACTTCCGGGAAGAGACCTGGTTGCCACACCAGGCTCTTGTTGCTTGTGAAATGCGCCATAGCCGAGTCGGTTCTCTCACAGCGGACAGTGCGTTCTACGTTTCACCAGCACAGGTCAGGGCACAACGCCATGCTTGCCCAGTTGCCTGAGCCAGACGGCCTGAAGCCCAATGATGGTCTTGGCGTCCTGAATGGCGCCGTTGCTGATGAGGTCCATGGTGGCGGCAAGGGGCATGTCCATGACCTCCAGGACTTCATCCGCACCCAGATCCTGCCCGCCCGGGGAGAGGTCACTCGCCACAAACAGGTGAATGATTTCATTGGTAAAGCCCGGCGTCG
Organism: Nitrospirales bacterium; assembly: GCA_963692935.1. Lineage (GTDB taxonomy): Bacteria > Nitrospirota > Nitrospiria > Nitrospirales > UBA8639 > Bin75. Next base: position 2,660,439 of record OY843588.1, on the reverse strand, counting down.
TCAACAGACTCAGGAGCGGTTCCAACCGACCCGCCTTGTAGCCGGTTTCCTCTTCGAATTCGCGCCGCGCGCAATCGCGCGGGTCCTCACCGGGATGCAGCTTCCCCGCGGGAATTTCATGGATAAAACCTCCCACGGCATGGCGATACTGCCGAACCATGACCACCGTCCGCTCGTCTTTCATCGGCACAACGGCCGCAGCCCCGGGATGGGTGATAATCTCCAGGTCCGTCGTCACGCCATTCGGCAACGTCACCGTCTCCACGGACAGATCAATGACCCTGCCTCGATAGACCGGCTTTTTCATGACAGGACGTCCACAGACCTACCACACAGGCCATGCGCAACGTCGCGGGGCATCAGTCACGCCGCCGCGCCGGTTTTTTATACAAAGGCGGCGCGACAACATGCGCGGGCACCCGCCTGCCACGAATCCCGATGTCGAATGCCGTGCCGGACCCGGCACAGGCCGGATCCACGTAGGCCAGCCCAATGCCTTTTTGCAGCACCGGAGAAAAGTTCCCGCTGGTGACCGCCCCGATCTCCCGATCCCCGACGAACACGGTCATCCCGTGGCGCGGCACGGCTTTGTCCAGTAACTCGAACGCCACCAGGCGCCTGGACGTCCCCCGTTCAGCCTGCTCTTTCAGGACGGTTTCGCCGATAAACGATCCCTTGCTGAAACTCACCACCCATCCGGCACTGGCCTCGATGGGCGTCATCGCTTCCGTGAGTTCCTGGCCATATAACAAGTATCCCATGTCAAGCCGTAGTAAATCCCGCGCTCCCAATCCGGCCGGCATCAGGCCGAGCGTCTCACCAGACTGTAGCAGGTGATCCCAGACCCGGCGCGCCCGAGTGGCCGGCACATGGATTTCATACCCGAGTTCTCCGGTATACCCGGTGCGCGTAATCAGACATTCCTCGCCGCAGACAATCCCGTGCAGGCCATGTCGCGGCTTCAGCCCATCCAGCGATGACGTCACATGCCGGGCCAGCAATGTCCTGGACGCCGGCCCCTGTAATGCCAGCTGGGCGACCTCATCCGAACGATCAACAATGTGGACATCATCCCGCCCGTCACGTTGCTGGTGGGAAAACCAGTTGCTGATCTTGTCCAGATTGGCCGCATTCACACACACACAAAACCGTTCTTCATCCAACCTGGACAGGAACACATCGTCTTTGACGCCGCCTTCGGGGTTGCAGATCATCGAGTAGCAGGAATGCATCGGCGCAACCTGCCGCACATCACTGGTGGTCACGCGTTGCAGGAACGACACAGCCCCCGGGCCTTCCACGTGAATGCGGCCCATGTGACTCACATCAAACAACCCCGCTCTGGTTCGAACCGCGTGATATTCAGCCAGCACGCCCGCATACTGGAGAGGCATGGCCCACCCAGCAAAATCCACGATTCTGGCCTTGCAGGCCACGTGGGCTTCATACAGGGGCGTGTGTTTCATGGGGCAGGGAACCGAACGTCATGTAGCTGAGCCGGCGGGCACGAACAGGAGCGGCGGGCCGACCTCTCACCGCAGATCAAGCAGTTCCACTTCAAAAATCAGTGTGGCATCGGGAGGAATGACTTGGCCATGCCCACGACGGCCGTATCCAAGATGAGACGGAATGGTCAACTTCCGTTTCGTGCCGACGCGCATTCCGACGACCCCCTCATCCCATCCTTTAATGACCCGGCCGGCGCCCAGTCGAAAGGAGAAAGGTTTTCCGCGATCCACCGAGCTGTCGAACTTCGTCCCATCCTCCAGCCAGCCCGTATAGTGCACGACCGCCGTGTCTCCGTCCTGCGCCTTCTGACCGGAGCCTTCAACCAGATCAACATAGAGAAGCCCGGATTCTGTCTTGACCGGTTCCGGTTTTTCTTCGGGTTCTTCTCCGAAAACCGTTCCCGTCCCTCCCCCGACAGCGACCAACATCATCAGCGAACCGGCACAGCACCAGCGTAGGATTTCCCTGACCATCGTGTTCTCCCCTTCCTTTCGTTGAAACCATTTATTTTGTACCACAGAGCACGACGGGCACGGCCCATCCGGCATCGCGCACAGGCCCGCCCCCGCAACAGCCGGCAGTCTAACAGCAGGCCCGTCCGCCTGTCCACCGCAAGACACCGCACGCACAAAGCCCGTCATGCCAATCCACACACCGCCTCCGCCACGGCGTCCCATTCGTCCGGCGAGACGGCCACAGACGGGGCAATCCGCATCCTACGCTTGAGGCCGGATCTACGTCATGATCTGACGTATGAAGGTGGTACGGTCTTGTATCAATCAAACGGGGAATGGTTTGGAGACAGTGTTCCCCGGCGTGAAAAATGGTTGCCAAACGTTCTTGAGACAAGGAGACAACGACATGGCTGACGAATCATGTTCCCCGACCGCGCACACGCCTCACCAGACAAAAGGAGACACCAGCATGACCTTACCCTCTTACACAACCATGACCCCTTACGCACAGCATCTCCTCTTTCATTATCTTGCGAATGTCGCCTCACGCTTTCCCCGCTCCAGCAAGATCGCGCAGGAGCTGTATGACTGGGTCACCGACCATGCCGACCTCCTGGGATTCGAGGACAAGAACAGGTCAGCACGTGAAAAGCCGTCCAGGCAGGAATGGAAGGACATCATCACGGCCCTCCGGGACAAACGCTCGACGACACAAGACGCACCAGAAGATCCGATAGCACACAACCTCCGGACTCTTGGCACAACGATGGGACTCTCGGAAACGGACATGGCCATCCTCAATCTTCTGCTACGTTGCAGGACACAGCCGGAACTTGAGTCCATGGTCAATCAGTTCGGGTCCGCAGGAGACTTCAGCAGAGCGCACTGTCTCTGCCTCACGAGTGCGTTTCTGCCCTGTCTCCTCGGCATCTCAATCAACACGGTCCGCAACCGCCTCATGCCCGCTGCGCCGCTAGTGCAGTCGGGCCTCATTGCCATTGATGACGAAGGCGACATCAGCATGAACCACCGCTTGTGCCGTCTGACTCACTTGCCGGATGAGACCAGCCAGCCTGTGCTGAACCTGTTGCTGGACACCGCCGCGCCGAGCGAGCTGGAGTGGTCGGACTTTGACCATCTGGCCCACCACCGCGACCACATTGAACGGTTGCTGAAGGGCACACTGCAGACCGGCGCAGCGGGGATCAACATTCTCCTGTACGGGCCACCGGGAACCGGCAAGACCGAATTCTGCAAGGTACTGGCCGACCGGCTTGGCGTCTCGCTGTACGGCGTGGGCGAGGCCGACGAACACGGCAGGGAAATGAAAAGGCACGAGCGGCTGAGTGAATTGAAGCTGGCTCAAGCCCTGGTTGGTCGTGATCGGCAATCGCTTCTGCTCTTTGATGAAATGGACGACCTGCTGTCACCGTCAGGGTCCATCATGGCCCTGTTTGGTCTGCTCTCAGCCGATGCTCGCCAGAGCGTCGGATCGAAAGTGTTCATGAACAGGCTTCTCGAACAGTCGCCGACACCCGTGCTGTGGACCACGAACACCACCAGCCACATTGACCCCGCCATCCTGCGCCGCATGACCTTCACCCTGGAGTTGCGCAAACCGACGCCCAAGGTCAGGGCGCGTATCTGGGCCAGGCAACTGACTCGTCACGGCATCAAGGCCAGCGCGGACGATGCGCGTGCCCTGGCGATGGAGTTTGACACGACCCCCGGCGTAGCGGCCGGGGCCACGTTCGCCGCACAGCTTATCGGAGGGGATCTCGCCACCGTGCGCCACGGAGTGCGGAACCTGGCCCGTGTGCTGTCATGCCGGACGCTATCCCAACGGACACCGGAACGATTCGACCCGGCGTTCCTGCAAACGGACGAGGACATGATACGGCTTGCGGATCGTCTCGTGACCAACGGCGAACGACGGTTCTCGCTGTGCCTGCAGGGGCCGCCCGGCACGGGCAAAAGCGCGTTCGTCCGCTACCTCGCCGAGCGCATGGAGCTGGAGGTCATGCAAAAACGGACATCCGATCTGCTGTCCTGTTGGGTGGGCGGAACGGAGAAGCACATTGCCGACGCCTTTGCCGAAGCGCATGACACGGAATCCTTTCTCGTTTTTGATGAGGCCGATTCATTGCTGGCCGACCGGGGTCACGCCGAGCGGAGCTGGGAAGTCAGTCAGGTCAACGAAATGTTGACCTGGATGGAAAGTCATCCATGGCCTTTTGCCTGCACGACGAATCACCGCGACGGTCTCGATCCGGCCTCGCTCCGCCGCTTCGTGTTCAAAATCGCGTTCGACTATCTCACCCCCGACCAGGCGACGGCGATGTTCCGCGCGTACTTTGAGGTCGCTCCCCCGAAGACACTTGAGGAATGTACGGTATTGACTCCCGGCGATTTTGCCGTGGTTCGCAGGAAGGCCGAGGTATTACGGCTCCTGCGGGATGCCCCTGCTCTTGCCGACATGCTACGCGCCGAATGTGACGCCAAACCGGGCAGAACCAGACCTATCCGCTTTCGGCCGTAACCGTTGCACGGGGCACAGGGACAGGCGACAACGGCGGTGGGATTGAGACAGGACGTTGCAGGCGCCACGGTGCGGCCGGCGTGCACTCCCGATCCCACCTGTTCTTCTTGAAAGGGGAAACGGCGCCCGCTATGTTACATGGCCTGGCGGGGAAACGCCGAGGGACACATGGGAATGCGCTACAAACACACACAGGACATCGTGCGGTTAGCCATACACATGCAGGGAACACACAGCGGCATGACCATTGAGGAGATTCAGCACGAATTCTCCGTCAGCCGGAGGACGGCTGAGCGCATGCGCAATGACGTCGAAGAGGCATTCGGGCCATTGATTAAGGAGAAACAGGATACCAGAAAACATTTCTGGCGACTGGATTCGGTTTCCCTGCACGACTTCGTGTCCGTCTCGGCGGACGAGTTGAGTGAGCTTGCATCCGCCGAGGATGCGTTGGACAGGGCAGGGCTGAAGGAACGCGCTCTCCTGCTCCGGGACCTGTCCGCCAAGCTGAAGGTCAGGCTACCTTCCAGGGTCATGCGCCGGCTTGGTCCGGATCTGGAAGCGCTCATGGAGGCCGAGGGTCTGGCCACGCGCCCCGGCCCGCGGCCTCTCCTTGCCAGGGGACTGTTCGCCATTCTGCGTGAAGCCCTCAAAGCCTTTCGCGTGGTTGCCTTCCGCTATCACGCCCAGTCAACGGGGCGGCACAGTCGGCGGCGTGTCCAGCCCTACGGCCTGCTCTACGGCAACAGGGCGTTTCTGGTGGGACGAACCAGTCGGGGCGGTGCGATGAAACTCTGGCGTCTCTCCGGCATCAGCGAGCTGGCGCTCACCGATGAGTCGTTTGAGCGCGACCCTGGTTTCGATCTGCAACAGTATGCCAAACAATCGTTTGGTGTTTTTCAGGAGAAACCCGTCACGGTTGTCCTGCGCTTCAACGCCGGAGCCGCGCTGGACGCCTCAACGTACTGCTTCCACCCCGACCAGACCACGGTCAGGAACAAGGATGGCTCATTGACGGTGAAGTTTCGAGCGGGCGGCATCAACGAAATGTGCTGGCATCTGGTAACGTGGGGGGACAGTGTCACCGTCGAGCAACCCGCCCGCCTCCGCCAACACCTGGCCAGAATGTGCGCGGAACTTGCACGGCATCATTCGGCGTGACAGCATGGCACAAGTGTATCAATGCGTAGGGAGGAACAGCGATGAACGCAACGGACGAGGAGAAGATTGCGAAGTTTTTCGATGATGCTGGGCAGGCGGTGGATGCCGACAAACAGGCGATTGCGAGGTTTTTCGATGATGCCAGACAGGTGATTGATGCTGACAAACAGGCGATAACAAAGTTTTTCGATGATGCCAGGCCCTACTTCGATACTGCCAAACAGAAACAGGCGCAAGCTGATCTGAAAGACGCGACGGCATTTTCTGTCTGCGACTACTTCAGAACTCATACCGACAGAACCAGCATTGATGAACGCACTCTCTCACGCATATTCGCCAATCTTCTCAATCCGGCGGGGACACACGGTCAGGGCAATCGTTTTCTCAGCCTGTTCCTGAATGAACTTAATTTGAGCAAAAAGTACCCGGCATCGGACATGCAAAATATCGCAACTGAACACCAACGTCTTGATATCGTGCTAGAATTCGCCAACTCCCCGCGATGGCTCGGCATCGAAAACAAGCCGTGGGCACCTGAAGGCGAGGGACAGTGCAAGCGCTATCTCGAGTCTTTGCAAGCACAGGACGAGGAGGCCTGGTTGTGCTATTTCAGCGGAGACGGTAGCCGTCCACCTTCGCTTGACGACTCGCCCAACGCCAGTCTGCATGTTGTCCCGTATCGAAAGACCGACGGGATGCCTTCTATTGAGAAATGGCTCGAACAAAGCTGTCAGGCATGTGAAGCCGAACAGGTACGCTGTTTCCTGAAGGATCTGCGCAAGTATATTCAATGGAAGTTTGAATCAAAGGACTCACCGCGCATCCCACGAAAGGAGAAAGTTATGGAACAGGCAATAGCAAATTTCATTACGGGGCATATCAAAAAAAGACCGGAAGATCTGGATTTAGCTCGTGCTATTGAGAAGGCAATGCCCACTGTCCGGAAAAATTTGATTGTAGACTTCATCGAACGCATTGAGAAGAAGCTTTATGAATGGATCAATGCGGAAGGGAAGGGACGGGACAATTGCTGGAAAGTCTACAGATGTCACATTTCGGAGATTGAAGAGATTGTGAACTCGTACAACTTGAAGGAATCCCTTTGTCCAATACCGGTGGCGTTGCATAAGACAGATTGGAAGCCAAAAAGAGAAGAACCACCGGGGGCCACATTAGTCCTAGGAAAAGAGAAAGAAGATGGACACCAAGAAGTAATCACAGGATACCTTGAGGTCGGACCATATCACCATTGTTTAGGCAAAGCTAAATTCTGCGGCCGTATCAGGGAGTCGCTTGTGCATAAAACAAAACTGCCATGGGATGCAGGCGACCCCCTAAAGTACTTTCTGGAGGGTAATCTACAAAACTGGTTTGACAGCGCATTCCTAAAGATAGCGGCGGACCCAGATCAGGCTGAATCTATGGCCGCAACAATAGCCAGACAATTATGCGAAGTGGCGGAAGTACTCGATAACTCGGAAGAATACAAGGCCATTATGTAACGCGCCGACGCCTCATAACCGACTTGCGGCCGGGGTTGCCTCCACCCCGTCCGCGCTAGTCTTATTCCCCCAACCGGGCCGGCAGTACAAAGTCCTTCTCAAACATACGATACGGCGTCGGAGACAACCCGAGGCGTTCGTACACCGTCTGGGCGATGGTGTTGTCCTGTTCCACGTATAAACGAATACCCGCCACGTTCCCGCGACATTCGGCTTCCCGCACCACATACCCGTATAATTGCGTCCACACGCCCCGCCGTCTCCATTCACTGTGAACGTAGACGCTTTGCAGCCACCAGAAGACCGCATTGCGCCAGTCACTCCATTCAAACGTAACCATCAGTTGCCCGATCACCAGACCGGAGGGCCGGTGCTCCATGACCACGTACATCCCTCTGGTAGCATCGGACAGCACCGATTCCACACCGGCCTGAAGCATGGCACGCTCTAACTGGCGCCCCTCTGTTTCCCATGCGAGCGATGCGTTAAACGCAACCAGTGCGTCCACGTCACGGGCACCGGCCAGGCGAATATGAAAGTCTGAAGGTTGTTCCCCGTTCATGTCAGCGCGCGTCCGTTTCCTTGCACCCGTCCTCACGGTTGATTAGTGTATGAAAGGCAGGAAGAGAAAACAAACAGATACCCCGTGGAAGCAAGAAAATCCGGTCTCTGCCTGACTCATCGTTGCGGAAGCGGGGGATGGGGATGACGAAGAGGGAGGCGTGGTATGAGTCACGATAAGAGTCACGATCAGCCTGTCCCATCCATGAACCTCGACCCCGATCTTTGGAAAATTTTATGTTGCCCGGAAACGAAACAGGCGCTCACGGCACTGGACACCGATGCCCTCGCCATACTCAATCAGAAAATTGCGGCCGGAGACATGCGCAACAAGGGCGGGGCACTGGTTCAGCCACTGGATGGCGGGTTACTGCGAAGCGATAGAAAGGTGCTGTATCCGATTCGGGACACGATCCCCCTCATGCTCGTCGAGGAAGGCATCGCCGTTGAAGGACTCTTGTAGATTGTAGACAGGGACCATTCCCGTTGCCTGTCGGCACACCGGCGTATCCGTTTCAGCGACGCGCCTGTTCCTCACAGCAGGCCCCCTCCGAGCGCCTGCCTCTGCACAACCACCACACCGAGCGAAGGAGTTGCACGCCAAGATAGACGGCGAAAGCGAGAAAGACGCCGTTGAGCCACAGCGTTTCGGCAGGCCATGGTTCCGGGGCATGTAACAGCAACGCCAGGGCAATGTGCCCGCCCAGGCCAAGGCAGATGGCAAAAATCATCCACTCTTTGACACATTTCGACCCGGCTTTGCCTGCGGCATACGTCAACAACGCGCTTCCTCTTTCCTGGCGGGGACGACCGGCACCGGACACGACGGCACCGTGAACCATCCACACAGGGGACACATTACACAGGACTTTTCGCCGATTCGATTTCCGTGGCCGTCAGCAAACTGACGAGGTACGTGGTGACAAAGTTCAGCGCTTCTTCTCTTCCGTCTGCCCGTCTGCCCTTTTCCCGCCGTTGGACAGACAACTCATGTTCGAGATCCGATTTGACGTCGCCCAACAGCTTGTGAAGGGAAGCCGTGGTGAGATTCTGATCCACCTCTTCGAACTCCTGACAGCGATCCAGGACCCAGTTAAGCCCCTCGCCCTGCCCCAGATAGCGATCCTGGTCGGCGGAATCAATGCGAGACATGGTTGTCGAAAACGCCTGTGCTTCATAGACCAGGTTGTAAAAACTTGAAATCGCCCGATGTAAAGTTGCGTTCATTGTTTCCCGTTCCTCCTGAAAAAGCCAGAACCCATTATACCGATTCCCTGTGAAAATCCGCCACCGCATGATCCAGACGGCACAATGCCGTGTCCACGGCCCTGCCAGCGAGACGCAACGCACTCCACACCACCCGCGGCAGTATGGCACGGGCGGAGTGCGCGGGTCACGGGGCAATCGTTACGAGTGGCGAAACGAACGGATGTACAGTAGCACATGCCAGGCTTCTTCGTCCGTCAACACGAGCGGAATAAACGAGGCCATATCCGTGCCCGGGCTGCCATGTTGCAAAATCCAGAACAGTTCACCATCCGTTCGTGTCGCCTGCCAGCTCTGATCCGTAAAATCTCTGGGCAGTGCTCCCCGCAGTCCGGGAATCGCGCCCAACCCTTTCCCCTCCCGTCCATGGCATGTCACGCAGAAACCTTTTCCGTGATACAGCGCCCGGCCTTTTTCAAGACGCCCGGGTGTAACGGGAAACGGGTTCACCAAAGCTCTCGCTTCGTCAATCTGGTCGGGCGGCACACGCGGCTTGAGCACCGCAGAGTCGGCTCCCAGGACAAGCGACTCCCCCATCAACACACACACCACAAGATGGTGAACCAGTCTGGAGGACATCACTGTCATCGTATCATCCCCCGTGGACAACGCGGACTCTGCCCGGGCGGGAAAGATGATGGGCCGCGTAGCGACCCCCGCTGTTCGCACGGTGCGGGAGTCATGCGCCCCCGCACCGGACTGTGACCTTATTCAGTTCGGAATTGATGACCCACCGAATTGGGAATCGTCACCGTTCCGTCCGGAACTTTTTGTCCCGGTTGCCAGAGCTGGTAAATAATGCCGTCGGTTTGCGATGCCGCGGCGGCGATTTCCTGAACCTTCTTTTCGTCCTCAATGTCCAGAATGTGCACGCGGCCGGTGGCGATTTCGACTTCATGGTCATGGAAATTTCTGTTCCATGTAATCAACGGCACTTCCTTGCGGGCCAGGTCTTTGGCAACAAAATATTCCACACCAATCAACGGCGCCTTGGGATCGGTGGAGGGAAAGAGCAGGCATTGGATGATCTCCGCCGAGATGCCCTTGCAATAATGATGAAAGGGACCTCCGATTTGTCCATCGGTCATCATGTGCGGCGCCTGGACATGGAGACTGAAGCCATCCGCCGGGCCATCGCCCTCGCTCATGGCAGGCGTGGTCATACACATCATGACGAAGACGCCGAGTACTCCGACGAAGCCCTTTGAACGAATCAGACGAAACATGACATACCTCCTTGCGGTTGAGCGGGAAAATCCCGCATGGATGCGACGATACAATGCCAACGCCGGCACACCTAAGACTGAGCCGACACCAACGAGCGGAACGTCGGATCGGTCTCCACCAGTCCTTTCAATGTGTCATTCTGAAGGAGAAAGACCCAGGATTGATCCGTGGCCCCTGGAATCTGCTGATACCAGCTCCGGGCTTCCTTCAATAATGCCACCATCGTCTGGTTATCACGTTGAGGACGAAAGGCCAGACTGTACGCCTTGGCGTAGGCGGCGGAAAATTTGATCAACGGATCGGAAGACAACCGAAACGCCTCATCGGCTTCTTCGTAGCCACGGACAATGTCAGGGTCGTCAAAATGCCGGTTCCACGCGACTTTACTGATGCGTGACCAGGCCAGGGTCGTCAAAATCCTCGCGCGAAGGAGCGGGCGATCCGCTGGCACGTCGGCAAGCAATTGTTGAGGAGCCATGATGGCCATGCGTTGATCGTTCGTCCACCGGTAGGCCCTGCTCAATTTCAGGCGCGTGTCAATATCCAGGGGGGCCAGTGTCGCCAGCGTTTCCATCACGGGAACCAACCGGTACAGATAATCAGCCGGCGTCGGGTCGGATTTTCCGCCCATTTCCATATGAAGGGAAATATCCATCCGGTCGGTTTGCGACTGTACGGTCCAGTATAATTCATTGAATGTCTGGTAGAGCGGGCCACGCTCCACCTGCACGCCATGCGTCCGCGCCCCGAAATCCATCAGCCCCCCGTACAACTCGGACGCAAGAGCCTGCGCCCCCTCCTCATGCACGGGATTCACCGCCAGCACCCGGTTGAGCATGGAGATCCGCTCAAGACGGGTCGGCAAGGCCTTCGCTCGTTCGACGCCGGCGTCAAGAGCGGCTTGCGTTTCGTTCGATTTCCAGAATTCCGTCGAGCGCTGCTCAAACCCTCCCGCATCCACCACAAACGGAATCGGCGTCCCCATGGAAGACGTCATCGGGATATTGAGCACGGCCGTATCCGTGGGAAACCCGTGCTGCCGTAACCCCGACAACACGACCCATTTGACGGTGACGGCTTTGACCGGATGAATCGGTTTCTTGTACGGCACGACCCAATCCTGTTGACCCGGGGCATTGGCCGCCGGGGACGTCATCGGATCGGGGTACACGATGCGGACGCGAACCAGCGTGGTCGGCACAGCCACCACGCGATCAGATCCCGGCACCTGAAAGGAGGCATGCGGGAACGGTCCGGTATCGAGCACGTCCATGGTGAACCCAGGGGATCCCGACATCTCGCCAATTTCGGGCATCACAAAAAATGAAGGAGCCCGCTGGCGCGCGCGGGTTTCCGCAATCTCGAACCGCTTGAAATCCCGAAAATTCACCAGCTTGCCGACACCAGGCCACAAGGCATCCAATGCCCGGTCGCGACTCTCGATCACTTCCGCATGCACCTGCGCTATCCGGTCCCAGCACCAGGTGTACACCGGATCGGATTCAGACGGGAAGGCCCCTTCCCGTATCGTGCCGGCCTCAACCATCCTCAGCAGACAGACAAAATCATTCTGGGCCACCCGTGCCAGGTCCCGGTCGGACACCGCCCGCGCATACGTTCGGACCACCTGCACCGCATCTGAAGGGGAGGCCGTCTGCACCGCATCCGCCGCTCGCGAAACGTGGCCGACACACAGCACACCCATCAGCACGGCGCCAAGACCACACAGGCCCACGGCCCGGGAGCGATCGCGGCGAGACGCGCGGCCCTGTGCCCTGTCTTGAAGATTCACCTGTCGGACCCTCATGAATATGGCTCCTTTCTCAAATCGGAGGCCGCCGATTCGTCTTCGCTACCGCTTGGAATTTTTCTGATTTTCTCCCACAAATCGTCCAGCCACATCATCGTATCGGCATAGCATTGCAAATCGGGCGAGACCGAATCCTTGAATCCGGCAAGGCAGAACGATTTGCCCATCTGCTTGACATACTCCACCGCATTGGCGAAATCGCCGTCGCCGGAGGTCAGCACGAGTTGGTCGTAGCGGTCTTGCGCCGCGAGTCGGAGCATCGTCGTGACGATGCCGACATCCACGCCCTTTTGCGTGTACTTGTCGTAATCCGCCTTGCAGTGCGGGCAGGTGACGCGCATCCCTTTGAGCGAGTAGAGTTTGAGAATCATCTTCGGCCCGATCGGCGGCGCGCACTTGAGCCATTTATTAAACGAATCCTGCCCCGCGGTCGGCGAGGACTGGGCGCCGAAATAATAACTCTCGGCGAACGGCTCACCGGCGCCGTTTTCCAATTCACGCTTGAGTTTGAGATAGTCAAACCGCTCCCCGGCCGGGGCGGCTTTGAAGAGGTAGGCGCCGTCGTTGATCCATATGGTCCGTTTCATTGTATTCTCCAATACTGGCGATGCGATCCTGCCATCTCCGCACCCGCCACCGACCAGTCTTGCCATGGACATCTGTCGTGTCTGACAAGACAGGGAAGCGGCTCAGGCCGGGCACGGGAGAGACGGAGAGTCTTCCTGTGATGACACTGGCGCGTTACACCGGGTTGCAGATGGTTTTCGTTCAGGTGCCGAAGACGATTCATCGGATAGGACAACGGCTTCCTTGTGCGAATATCGTGTGCAGGGTTGATGTTGCCGGCCACGCACCGGATTGTCGTGACAGAAACGGCGCGTCCAGGATGCAACCCGCGTCTTCCACGGCGCGGGGAATTGTTCATGTCAGGTGTCGGCCCGGCGCTTCATGGACGGGGCGTGCGTCATCTTCATGTACAGACCACCCGCCGCAAGTTCATCCAGCATGAGTCCGAGTCTTTGTTGTCGTGTTTTTTCAAGCCGTGCCCGCATGATCCAGGCCAGATAGTCGTTTTGCTGGTAAGCGGGGCGCCGCTTGCAGGCATCCACCAGCCCCCGTTTTTCCAGGGCGTGCGCGACGAAGCCAGGCATCGGGATGATGGGGCGTCTCAGCTTGGAATAATCCGTCATGGGAATGCGGGTGATGTGTCAGCGGGGATGGCTCCATGTCAAGACGATACCATGTTTGACGGTCACTCTAGCACAGTCGCCTGGTCATCCACCACGATCGTCCCGTTCATCATATGCCCGGGCAAATCACAGAAAAAGGGGAACGTGCCTGTCTCCCGCGACACAAACACCAGCTCGGCACGGCCCTGTGCCGGAATCAAGACTCGCTGAAACCCGTCTTTGCCAAACTGCGGCGCCCCGTTGCCGGCAACCTGCACATGCGTCCGGGTCAACAAATCCACAGGGACAAACGCATGGAGCTCGGCATCCTGGTTCTTGAGGATTAAACGGACCTGCTGTCCAACGCGCATGTTCACCACGTGGGGAATAAACCGACGACGCCTGATATGAACGGTAATGGCGATATCTTCCTGGCCGAGGGCCCTGACGGTCACGGGCTGACTCGCGCCGAGGATCGGACTGTCCCCCCAGCACCACACCCCCAGCACCACCGCCAGAAGGCCACGACCACACATGGCCCCACGCCTGCACACCACGGTGTTTCCTCCTCCGCATTGCCCCCTCACACACGTGACCCTGCATGCAGTGTAACAAAAATCCCAAAGCCCTCACAAATGAAGCGGGTACGACAACGCCCGGGGGATCACGAGCCGGTGGACCTTTGCGTTCACGCCACCCTCCCATGTATAATATTTTCTCCGAAACCTTCGTCACGAAGGAGCGACAACCATGATTAAACTGATCCGCGAAGGCGCAAGAAGATACCCGTGGGTTCTGAAGACCATCATGCTGGTGCTCGCTGTCACCTTTATGATCGGGATGGGCTGGTTTGGGTATGAAACCACACAACAACCCACCATTGTGGCCGTGGTCGGCTCGCATGAAGTGGAGGCCCGGGAATTCCGTCGGGTGTATAACACGATCTCTGAAAACTCCAGAGACCAGCTTGAGGAAGACGTCACGAAAGAAGATCTCAAACAGTCTGCCATCCAAACGGTGGTCGGACGGAAATTGTGGCTTGAGGTGGCCGATGGTTTTGAGTTGAACATGCATGCCAATGCCCTGCGACGGGCCATCATGGGACGCGAGGAATTTGTACAGGACGGGTTGTTTGATCCGGTGTTCTATCATCGTTTCCTGGCACAAAACAGGGCGACACCCAAACAGTTCGAAGCACAGCTTGCCACAAGCCTGCGCATGCAAAAAATCCAGGCCATCCTGCAAGATGTGGTCACCCTCAATCAGGAGGAGATGGAAGAAGTCGAGTTGGTCGCCGCACGACAAGCCATCGAGGCGGAAGACGAAACGGAAATCGAGGAGATCAAAACCCGCACCCGGCTTCAAATCCTGAGCCAAAAGCAACGGCTCGCCCTTCTGGCTTTCCAAAACGCCATGGTCCGCTTGATCCCGGTCGAAATTCGCAACGAATTTCTCTAAGCCGTGACGTGTCCACGTCACCCATCAAGAAACGTCTCCTCAACACATCGCGTGGTGCATTGAGCCTTCCGGACAACGAATGCGCGGGAGAGCACAGGCGGGAGAGACGCTTCGACAGACCCGTTAGTGAATCAGCATGGCATCGCCATAGCTGTACAACCGATACCGGGCTTTGACGGCTTCTTCGTATGCCGAACGCATGTGGTCGAGACCGGCGAAGGCAGAGACGAGCATGAGTAACGTCGTGCGCGGCAAATGAAAGTTGGTCAGCAGGGCATCAACCATGGTGAAGGGACATCCGGGCGTCAGCAGCAGACGGGTTTCACCCGTGCCGGCCTGAATGGCTCCTGTGTCACTGACCGCGGATTCCAGTGCCCTGACAGAGGTCGTTCCAACCGCCACAATGCGACGCCCTGCGGCCTTGGCCACGTTGACGCATTGCGCCGTTTCCTCGGAAATCTCAAACCACTCGGGATGCATGGGATGATCTTCGACATGCTCGACGGTGACGGGACGAAACGTCCCGGGACCAACATGCAACGTCACGGTCACCACCTGCATACCCGTTTGCGCAAGGTCCGCCAGTAACTGTTCCGTGAAATGTAACCCCGCCGTCGGCGCCGCAACGGCCCCCTCCGCTCTGGCGAAAACCGTTTGATAGGTTTCCCGGTCCCGCTCATTCGCCGGACGCCTGATATAGGGTGGAAGCGGCACCGATCCTCTGGCGGCAAGCAGATCGTTGACGGACCCTCGCGTCCTGATACGCATGACCGTTCGTTCCCGGTTCCGCTCCAGGACCTCCGCGGTCGCGTCGTCGTGAAACTGCACGATCTGACCGACGTTGACGCGGCCTTTCACCAACACTTCCCATATCGTGTCCTCCACAGGCCGCACCAGTAACACTTCGACTCTCCCGCCGCTTGACCGTTTGGTGCCGGACAACCTGGCGGACATCACCTTCGTGTCGTTCAGAACAACCACGTCACCGGCTCGCAACAGGGTTGGCAGATCTTTCACCCGCGCATGTTGAAACGCGGGGCCGCGCGTTCGCGGCACGACTAACAATCTGGCATGATCTCTTGGGGAAACCGGATAATCGGCGATGAGCGACGCGTCAAAAGGGAAATCAAATGCGGAGAGTCGCATGGCAGCTATCCATGCCAACGATCATGTGGCCGGTCACTCCACAACGGACGGACCACCACAGGTGGGGACACGGATGCGCATCGGCGGTCAGGACGGGAGGCCCATGATGACCCGATTGCGCGGGAGGATCTCGGTGCCGGGATAGTAATAGTGCAGAATGGCGCGGTAGCGGTATCCCAACCCTGCCATGGCCCTGGCACCCCATTGACACAGCCCAACCCCGTGCCCGGCACCGCTCCCCGTAAAGACCATGTCTCTCCCAATCCGCTTCACGTGAAACCGTGCACTCCACACGGTGGCATACCCGAGAATGCGTCGAAGATCCTGACCCGTGACCATGAGCACCCCTTTGGAATGCAGGATCCTCACCTCATTGACCCGACCGGCATTCGTCATGCTGTAAGGCGTGAGCGTCGCGAGCCAGCCAATGGGATAGCCTGCTTCGCGGAATCGGGACTCGACACGGTCAAAGGGAATGGCCGCCTGCCACCGGTACCGCGGCGCATCCTGATCAAACGGACAGTCCACCCCTTTTAAATAGGGCAAATCCCGGGCCCACACATTCATGGCATCTTCCGTCGGACCGGCGGCCGTGGAGGAATAGACCGCGAAAATGGGACGGCCTTCGTGCGTCACGACTTCGCCCCGCGTGGCCGCCACGGCATGGCGTACCGCGTCATTGACATGCTGGAGACCGGTATAGACCTGATCCAGGATACCGGCATGAACGTCAAACGGGTGGCGCGCATTGGCGAGTATCTTGTACAGCACATAGGTCCGCGCCGCGACGGCCTGCGTCTTCAAGAGTTCCTCATGCCAGCGGGGGTTGACTTCCGCGCTCACCACGCCGGCAACATAGTCTTCAAGATCCACCCGGTTGACGACCAGAAGATGTGCATCCCGCATGCTGATCTCCACCTCCCCACTGACCACCCACCGGCGAGGGGCCAATCCCGTGGCATGCGGGGTGACCGTCAATGCCCCGCCATTCCCCCGAAGTGTGATCCGGTTCCCCCGCACTCGTTCGTCATCAACGTGCAACACATCCCCCTTCCGAACAATCGTCACTCCGGAAGCGACCGCAACCCGATTGTCGAACGATGAGCTGAGACGAAGCCCACTGACAGACGTGACCGTGACGCGGCTGGCCGTTTCAGCAAGCGCGACACGAACGCGATCCGCCGCGTGGACCGGCATGAGGAGCGGCCCGAGTCCGACGCCCACGAGCAACAACAGAATGCGAATCATGCAGGAGCCGAACATGCGTCACCGTTTCGTGAAGAAATAGAGGAACACACTGCCCACAATGCTCACGAGGATGCAGGTACCCAGGGGAATGTATACGGTCATATGGTCGCGTTTGATGAACAGGTCGCCCGGCAGGCGCCCCATCCAGCCAAGCCCGGTGCCGTCGCCCGGCCCTTTGCCGATCAGCGACATGATAAGACCGACCGCCGCCAACCCCAATCCAAGCACGATGAGTATGGTCCCAAACCCATTGAACGCCGGCATGGCTTACCTCACCAGCGCCTCGGCGATCTGCACGGCATTGAGCGCGGCGCCTTTGCGCAAATTATCCGCCACCACCCACAGATTGAGGCCATGGGGAACGGAATCATCCTCACGAAGACGGCCGACAAATACCGCATCGGTTCCCGCCGCGTGAAGCTGCAGGGGATACAACGCCCGCGAGGGATCATCACGCAGTTGAACACCCGGGGCGGTCGAGAGAATCGCCCGGGCTTCCGCCACCGACAGTTTCTTTTCCGTTTCGATATTGATGGATTCCGCATGACCGACAAACACGGGGACGCGAACCGTGGTCGCGGAAATGCCAATCGAGTCATCACCCAGAATCTTGCGTGTTTCGTTGACCATCTTCATTTCTTCCCCGGTCGAGCCCGAGGGGAAAAAGGTATCAATATGCGGCAGGCAGTTAAACGCGATCTGGTGCGGATACACGGCGGGCTTCACCTCACCGAAGCTCAACAGCTGCCGACATTGTTCCGCCAGTTCATCCATGGCGTCACGGCCGGCACCCGAAACCGACTGATAGGTCGACACCACAATCCGCGTGATCCTGGCGCGGTCGTGGAGCGGCTTGAGCGCCACCACCATTTGAATGGTGGAGCAATTCGGGTTCGCAATAATGCCCTGGTGCATGTCAAGATCACGCAGATTCACCTCGGGGACGACCAACGGGACGCGCGGGTCCATGCGCCAGGCCGAACTGTTGTCAATGACCACAGCCCCTGTTTTGGCGGCAAGGGGCACGTATTTTTTACTGACGTCGGCACCGGCGGCAAACAACGCAACGTCGACCCCTTGAAACGAGTCCCTGGTGAGCGCTTCCACGGTCACGTTGCCGCCGCGAAACTTCACGTTGCCGCCCGCCGATCTGGACGAAGCCAGCGGGAGTATCCGGTCAACGGGAAAGGCTCGCTCTTCCAGCACAGAGAGCATTTCCATGCCCACGACGCCGGTGACGCCCGCGATGGCGACGGTACGGGGTGAGGGCTTTTTCATGACGTCGCCTGACCAATGACGCGGATACAATGATTAAAGGTATCCGCGACATACACCTGTCCCCGGGAGTCCAGAGCCACGCCGAACGGGTAGTTCAAACTCCCGTGTACGGGATTCCGGCCGTCACCGGCGTACCCGGCCTTCCCGTTCCCGGCAATCAACGACATGGCCCGGGTTCGCACATTCCACACCCGGATCACGTGGTTATCATTGTCTGTCATGAACAGGCGGCCGTCGGGATGGAGGGCAATGGCATACGGTCGAGACACACTGGGCGAAGATTCATTTTCACCCGTGATCAATTGAAATTGACCCGTTCCCCCCACCACCGCGTCTATCACTCCGGTCCGTCGGTCCAACTTCCGAATCCGACTGCTGAACGTATCGGCAATGTACACATTCCCTTCGTGATCGACGGCCAATCCACTGGGACCGGCCAATGCGGTGTCGGGGCCTGGCGCCCCATCGCCGTTATACCCTGACTCTCCCGTCCCCGCGACCGTCGTCATCTCGCCGGACGTCAGATCAATTTTCCGGATGCGATTGTTGCTTTGATCGGCGATATACAACGCCTGACACCCGTCAAAGGCCAACGCCACCGGTTCATTCAGGGCCGCGCGGCCGGCAGGACCATGGTCGCCATACCATTTCGCCTGGCCCGTTCCGGCTATGGTGGAGATGATCCCGGTGTGCGGATCAACCCTGCGAATGCGATGATTCCAGGTATCGGCAATGTACACCGTCCCATCCTCGGCCACGGCCACGGCGGAGGGGAAATTGAGCATGGCCTGTGTTGCCGGGCCACCGTCCCCGGAAAACCGTGTCTCGTTCGTCACGGCCCCGTTCAGCCAGCGGACCATGCCGCTCAAGTCAGCCTTTTGCACACAGGCCTTACCGGATACGTCCACCGGATCGGCCAGTGGATCGTCATCGTCTTGCACATTGTCACCGGCTGGTCCGGCGGGGTGTGGAACAGGATCGGCGTGCACGTAGACGCCCGCAAGGGTCGTGATGATCCCTGTTCGCGCGTCAACCCTTCGCACCAGATGATTTTCCGAATCGGCGATGTAGAGATTGTCCGCGGCATCAAAGGTAAGATGTTTCGGTTCGTTTAACCGGGCCACGGTGGCCGGACCGTTGTCTCCGGCGTAACCGGGTTCCCCTACCCCGGCGATGGTCCTGATTGTGTCGAACGGAATGGATTTCAGCATCACGCGTTGACCTGGAGTCCATCAATATGCCCGAGAATCCGGGCCCCCATCTCTCTGGTCCCGATGACGGTCGCGCCTGAATCGGCAATGTCCCTGGTGCGGTATCCCCTGGCCAACACGTGTTGAATGGCGCCTTCGATGAGCGCCGCCTCGTGTTCCAGGCCAAACTCATACCGAAGCAGCATCGCACCCGAGGCAATCATCCCAATGGGGTTCGCGCAATCCTGTCCCGCAATGTCCGGCGCACTGCCATGAATCGGCTCATACATGCCCGTGGTCGCGCCCACACTGGCCGACGGCAACATCCCGATTGACCCGGTTAACATGGCCGCGGCGTCACTTAAAATATCACCAAACAAATTCGTCGTCAGGATCACGTCAAATTGCCTGGGATTCCGAATCAACTGCATCGCGCAGTTATCAACGTACATGTGGCGCAATTCCAGGTCCCGATACGTGTTGTGCACCTCCGTGACGACTCTCCGCCACAACTCCGAGGATTCCAGCACATTGGCCTTATCAACGGACGTGACACGCCCCCGCCGCTTTCGGGCCGCGTCAAAGGCCACCTTCGCAATCCGTGTAATTTCTTCCGTGGTGTACACTTCGGTATTGACGCCACGGTGGCCCGTCGGCGTGGCCTCCACGCCCCTGGGTTTTCCAAAATAAATTCCACCCGTCAGTTCGCGCACGACCAGCACGTCAATGCCTTCGATGACGTCGCGTTTGAGGGTCGACGCATCGGCCAGTTCCTCATAGAGTCTGGCCGGACGGAGATTGGCAAACAACCCAAGCTGCTCCCGCAGGCCCAGCAAGGCCCGTTCCGGTCGTCGTTCATAGGCAAGCCCCTCCCACCGGGGGCCGCCCACGGCCCCCAGCAGGACCGCATCACTCGTTCTGGCAACGTGCAACGTGTCATCCGGCAACGGCCATCCCGTGTCATCAATGGCCTGGCCACCGACGGGGGCGGGCAGAAACGTCAACGCATGGCCGCCGTGTTGGCCAACGGCCTTCAACACCTCGACAGCCACGGGCATAATTTCCGGGCCAACGCCATCCCCCGCCAACACGGCTATGGTCTTATGCACCGCCACCCGCCTCTCTGATGGTTCCATCGGCCAGTCCCGGCCGGCAATCTGCGCCGGTCCGATGCTCCAACTGCAAGGCCAGTTTATTCAGCGCGTTTAAATACGCATGCGCCGAGGCCACAATAATATCGGTACTGGCCCCGTTGCCGATCACGGTTTCGCCGTCCTGTTCCAGACGCACCGAGACCTCCCCTTGCGCATCCGTTCCACCGGTGATGGCCTGCACCCGATACGACAACAGGGTGCTTTTCGTTTGCGTGATGCCGGCAATGGTTCGATAGACCGCATCAACCGGCCCGTCGCCCGTCCCGCTTTCCTGCACCACGCGACCGTCCATCTCCAGGGCCACCGTCGCCGTGGGCACATGATGGATCCCGCTCTGCATGTTCATGTCTTTCAGGGAATACCGTTCGGGGACCTTGGCGACGATTTCCGACACAATCGCCTCCAGGTCTTCCTCAAACAATTCCTTCTGATCCGCCAGATGTTTGAACCGCTCAAACGCGGTCCCGACTTCTTCCTCTGTCAGCACATAGCCCAACTTCGCCAGCTCATCCCGAAAGGCATGGCGCCCCGACAGTTTCCCCATCACGAAACGGCTTTGCGTGATGCCGACGGCATCCGGCTGCATAATCTCATACGTGTTTCTATCCTTGAGCAATCCGTCCTGATGAATGCCGGAGGTATGGGCAAACGCGTTGGCCCCCACGATGGCTTTATTCGGTTGGACGACCATGCCCGTGATCTTGCTGACCAGACGACTGGTCCTGGCAATTTCTTCCGCGCGAATGCGGGTGTCCGCGTCATAAAAATCCTTGCGCGTCCGCAGCCCCATCACGATTTCCTCCAATGCCGCATTGCCGGCCCGTTCCCCAATGCCATTGATCGTACATTCCACCTGTCCGGCCCCGGCGTGAATGGCCGCCATGGAATTGGCCACCGCCAATCCCAGATCATTATGGCAATGGACGGAGAGAATCGCCCGATCACAGCCGCGCACACGGGTTTGCAACGTGCGAATGATGGTTTCCATCTCCTTCGGAGCCGCATAGCCCACCGTATCGGGAATATTCACCGTCCCGGCGCCGGCGTCAAGCACCGCCTCCACAACCTCGCACAGATAGGCGACATCCGACCGCGTGGCGTCCATCGGGGAAAATTCGACATCATCAACGTACCCGCGCGCATGGGTCACCATCTCGACCACCCGCTTGAGGGCTTGCGCTCTCGTCATGTGAAACTGCCGTCTCAGATGAATGTCCGACGTGGACAAAAAGACGTGAATGCGAGGCCTGGGGGCATCCTTGAGCGCCTTCCACGCCGCATCAATATCGTCGGCTATGGCGCGCGCCAGCCCGCAGACCGTTGGGCCTTCAACCTCACGCCCAATGCGTTGCACCGCTTCAAAATCTCCGGGGGAGCTGAAGGCAAACCCGGCTTCAAGAATATCCACGTTCAGGCGCGCAAGCTGTTTCGCGATCAACACTTTTTCTTCCACGTTCATGCTGGCCCCTGGAGACTGCTCTCCGTCCCGCAGTGTGGTATCAAAAATTTTAATGTGTCGCATCATGGCTCTCTCCTTCTCACAACGCGATGCCCGGTCACCCATTCCCTGAGAGAGACCCGGACCGCAAGCCCCTGCCGCCAGCCGTCCCACTACCCCAAAACAAAAAAGCCTTCACCCCCGATGAGGTGAAGGCTACCCACCTGTTTCGGGGGATGGTGGTCACGTCGCCGGTGGATCAAGCAGACCCAACCGCGAGGATCCCTCGTCACAGAAGAGAAGCATGTCCCTTCCCACGTGTCGCCACTGGCTCATGTTACTGATCCTTTGAATCCAGCGCCACGGGAATCCCAGCCCGTGGTTCCCGTTTTGTCGGCGCTTTCACAGCATCCCAGATTGTCTCAACCACACCGGAACCGGCATAACCCAGACACACCAGAAACAACATCAACTGAGGGTAGGCGACGACGGACACCAGAGTCAAGACGGCCCAGACCAAATACATAAAATGGTGGTGCCCCTGAAACTTCAACTGTTTCACGCTGCGGTATTTCACCGTACTCACCATGAGAAACGACAGCGCCAGACTCAGGACAATCACCACCGAGGGCAGGGCGCTTTCCGGCAGGTGCGCGATATGCGTATCAAAAATACAGAACGTCGCGATAAACCCGGCCGCCGCGGGAATGGGCAATCCCGTAAAAAACCGGTTTTCCCCGTGGCTGCCCGTGGTCACATTAAACCGGGCCAGTCGAAGCGCGCCACAGGCCACATACGCAAACATCACGGCCACCCCCAACATCACGGGAGACTCCAGCGCCCATGCGTACATCAAAAACCCCGGGGCCAGTCCAAAGGACACGAGATCCGACAGGGAATCGTATTCAACCCCAAACGCGCTCGTGCTGTCGGTCAACCGCGCGGAGGTGCCGTCCAGGACATCAAACACCATCGCAATCAGGATCGCCATCGCGGCCATGTCAAAGCGACCATGAAACACCAGCACCACCGCGGCCAGCCCGCTGAATAAATTCCCGGTCGTCAGGATATTGGGGATAAGATGGACACCCCTGCGGCGTTGCCCCTCTTTATTCTGAAAGATCCGCCCCTTCATACGATTGTTGAACATGCGGCTTTTCATGCGAACTCCGCAAGAATGGATTCTCCTGCCTTGACCCGATCCCCGACTTTGACGCGGACCCGGCTCTCCACAGGGCAATACGTGTCAACACGCGACCCGAATTGAATCAGGCCAAAGCGTTCCCCCTTGACCGCCGCGTCGCCGGGCCGGACCCAGCACACGATCCGCCGGGCAATCAGCCCGGCAATTTGCACACAGAGCACCTTGTTCCGCGCCGGTGTTTCAATCATCAGCGCATTCTGTTCGT
The DNA here is from genome assembly GCA_963692935.1 of Nitrospirales bacterium. Taxonomy (GTDB): domain Bacteria; phylum Nitrospirota; class Nitrospiria; order Nitrospirales; family UBA8639; genus Bin75. The sequence continues at coordinate 2,636,919 of OY843588.1, read as the reverse complement.
TGTGCGTCGTGGCTTCGGGATCACGCGCGTTGTGGAACCGGCCCGGCTGATAGGCAATGTCCACGATCGCGCCGGTACACGGCAGGCGATTAATATGCACATCGAAAATATTGAGAAAGACGCTGATCCGCAGACTGCGATCCTTGAGAAACCTCGGTTCAAATTCCTCTTGCACAGCGACAACCTTGCCATCGCCGGACGCGAGAATCAGGCCATCACCCTGCGGAGGCGTGCGGGGAGGATTTCTGAAAAACCACCCGACCCAACACCCCAGGGCACCCAGGACCAACGCCGTCTTTCCCCATCCCAACACCCCGGCCACGGCGGCCGGGACGGCCATACCCATGAGAAAGAGCAGGCCTTCTCTCGCAACGGGAATCATTCGTGCACGATCTGCCATGCTGTCTCACCACGCTGGCGTCAAGCCGCCTAATTCTTTTTCTGATCCACAAGTTTATCGTGCTGCAACCAGGGCATCATCCCGCGCAATGTTTCCCCAACCTGTTCAATGGGATGCGCCTCTCCCCGTTGAAGCAACGCACGATACACCGGGCGGTTGGCCTGATTTTCCAACACCCACTCCCGCGCGAACCGACCGCTCTGGATTTCCCCAAGAATGGTTTTCATGGTCTGTTTCGTTTTGCTCGTAATGATGCGAGGGCCACGGGTCACGTCTCCATACTTGGCGGTGGTGCTGATGGAGTACCGCATGTTGGCAATCCCGCCCTGATAGATTAAGTCCACAATCAGTTTCACCTCATGCAGACATTCAAAATAGGCCATCTCCGGGGAATAGCCCGCTTCGACCAGGGTTTCATATCCCGCCTGAATCAACGCCGTCAGGCCACCGCACAACACAACCTGCTCGCCAAAAAGGTCGGTTTCGGTTTCTTCGCGAAAACTCGTTTCAATGACGCCGGCGCGGCCACCCCCGATCGCCGACGCATAGGCCAACCCGACACGGGCGGTATCCCCGCTCGGATCCTGATGCACGGCCAGCAAACAGGGCACGCCGCTTCCCTTCATATATTCAGAACGAACCAGGTGGCCAGGCCCTTTCGGCGCCACCATAAACACGTTGACCGCATCCGGCGGCTGAATCTGCCCAAAGTGAATGTTAAATCCATGACCAAAGGCGAGATAGGCTCCCGGTTTCATATGCGGAGCCACCGCGTGTTGATAAATGGCCTGTTGCGCTTCGTCGGGTGCCAGCATCATGACCACATCCGCCTGTTTCACGGCGTCCGCCACCGGCATTACGGTCAGGCCCGTGGCGGCGGCTTTCTTCCAGGACGCCCCCTCCCGCAGACCCACGACCACGCTGGCTCCGCTCTCCGACAGATTCAGGGCATGCGCGTGGCCCTGGCTGCCAAATCCGACAATCGCCACCTTCTTGTTCAGGATGTTCTGCACATCCGCGTCTTTGTCATAAAAAATCTTCATCACCGCACTCCTTCGAGAAGTAAGACAACCGGTATCACAGACCGTTGATACATCGCTGAACGCCGTCAGGTAGCTTTGGCAAGCGGGCGCGGCTGACTCGCCGCCGGGCGCATGGGTTCCCGCGCAATGGCAATCCGGCCGGTCCGGACGATTTCCTTGATACCAAGGGGTTGGAGTAGCTGGATCATGGCCTGAATCTTCTGCACGTCACCCGTCACTTCAATCGTGTACGACGTCGGCGATGAATCAACCACATTCGCCCGGAATATTGACACAATCCGCAGGGCCTCGTCCCGATCGTCCGGCCGGGTGTGCACCTTCACCAAAGCGGTTTCACGGCTGACGGCATCGCTTTCATTCAGATCCACCACCTTGATCACGTCAATGATTTTATTCAGTTGTTTGAGGATTTGTTCAATGATGCGTTCGTCCCCGCTTGTGACAATGGTCATCATGGACACCGTCTGGTCGAGTGTCGGCGCCACAGACAAACTTTCGATATTAAAACCCCGCCCGCTGAACAATCCCGCGACACGGGACAGGGACCCGGCTTTATTTTCCAATGTCACCGCAATGATATGTTCCACGATAACAACCTCTTGATTTTCACGGTTCCCCCCTTCGGTTTCAGATCATGGCCCCGACCACAAGCCCGACCTGCTCACCGTGGCCTGGCCTGATCCTCACCAGGGCATCAGACCACCCGGACAAAGGTGGCCACCGTCCCCATGGCAGCAATCAGACCCACTCCCTGTAACCACAAGGCCCGGTATAAATCAGCTTTGAGAACGGCCAAATCCTCTTTTGTCGCAAGGTGGACGGTGTGTTCACTGGCAGCTTGTTTCACGGTCTCCGTCACCGCTTCGGCTTAGGCACGGGGCATCCCGACAGCTTCCAATGCACGGGTAGCAACGAGGGCATCAAAAGATGAAATGTCCATTGTTTCATTCTCCCCGGCCCGCAAATCCAAACAGGCCATGCAACAAGGTCGCGGGAGGGAAAGGCCAAATCCTCACGAGCGACGACGTAGAGACCCTGCGCACAGCAGGCCGCTTTGCCCACGCCCGCCTAAGCAGTCAAAATGGCGTCGTGACTTTCCTTTGTGCCGGTCGGCGACGCGGACTGCCGTTTGCGCAACTCCGGGGGATCCGCCAGAAGCATTTCATGGTTGCACCCCCCGGCCGGGATCATGGGATAACAATTCTCAAACTGGTCAACCACGACATCAACGAAGACCGGCTTCTCAATGGCCACCGCCTCACGAATGCCATCGTCCACTTCCCCGACATGTTGAATCCGAAGGCCGGTTGCGCCGTAGGCTTCCGCGAGTTTCACAAAATCCGGCGTGGTGTCCAGCGAGCTGCACGCATAGCGCCCCTCATAAAACAGGTCCTGCCACTGCCGCACCATGCCATGGAACCGGTTATTGATGATAAACACTTTGACCGGCAGTTTTGCGACCACGGCCGTCGCCAGCTCCTGGGTATTCATCTGCACGCTCCCGTCACCCGCGATACACAACACCAGCCGGCGGCGAAACGCCGCCTGGGCACCCAGCGCCGCGGGGAATCCAAAGCCCATCGTTCCCAGACCGCCCGACGTGAGCCAGGTACGGGGATGGCTCAGATGGAAGTATTGCGCCGTCCACATCTGATGCTGGCCCACGTCGGTGGAGACAATCGGATCGCGCTCCCTGGTCAGTTGATACAGGCGATCAATCACATACTGGGGTTTAATCAGCTGATCGGCCTCCTGGCGGTAGCAGAGCGGGTGGGCCGCTTTCCACTCATTCAGTTGATCCCACCACGGCTTGCGCAAGGCCCGTTGATCCCCGTTCACCGTCGCGCGCAACATCGTATTCAACGCCTGCAACACGCACTTGCAATCACCCACGATGGGAATATCCACGTGAATGTTCTTCCGAATGGACGTGGGATCAATGTCAATATGAATGATTTTGGCCTTCGGGCAGAACTCGGAGACCCGCCCGGTCACACGATCATCAAACCTGGCGCCCACCGCAATGACCAGGTCCGAATAATGCATGGCCATATTGGCCACATACGTGCCATGCATGCCGAGCATCCCCAGGGATAACGGGTGTTGACCGGGAAACGAACCCAACGCCATCAAGGTTTGATCCACGGGGATCTGCGTCATTTCGGCGAATTCGCGCACCTCGTTGGCGGCACCGGACAACTGCACCCCGCCCCCGACATACAGGATGGGGCGGCGAGACTTCGTAATGGCCTCCACGGCCTGTTTGATTTTCCACTTGCTGCCTTCGTAGGTCGGGTTGTATCCCCGAATCGAGATGGAGTCAGGATAGTGAAACTCGGCCTTCTCAATGGAAACATCTTTGGGAATGTCCACCAGCACGGGGCCGGGCCGGCCGGTGGACGCGATGTAAAACGCTTCTTTAATCGTCCGGGCCAGGTCGTTCACGTCCCTCACCAGAAAGTTATACTTCGTGCAGGGCCGGCTAAGCCCGATATTATCGGCTTCCTGAAACGCATCATTCCCGATGAGCGCCGTGGGAACCTGGCCGGAAAAACACACGATGGGCACGGAATCCATGTAGGCATCGGCCAACGCGGTAATCGCGTTGGTCATGCCGGGGCCTGATGTAATCAATGCCACGCCGGGTTTCCCCGTGGCTTTCGCATAGCCTTCCGCCATATGTCCGGCGGCCTGCTCATGTCGGGTCAAAATGATTTCAATGTCGTGCTGCTGGTGCAGGACATCGAAAATTTTCAGGACCACCCCACCGGGAAGTGCAAAGACCGTTTTCACGCCTTCGCGTTTCAAGGCTTCCAGAAAAATTTCGGCTCCTGTAAGCTGTGCCATGGGTTCCCTCACCTGTTGTGCATCATGATCGGTCTGGTGAAAAACGTTTGTGGCTCCGGCTTCAGTTCCACATTGGCCGGCCCACTCCCTCGTTTCCTCCGATTAGACATTGGGGAAGGCCATGGTAGCCCTGCGTTATCCACAAGTCAACTCCCGACAGCTCGCTCCCACGGGTCGATGACGATGACCCAGGGCATTCCACAAACGTCGCCACTCCCCGTCCACAGATTGATTCCTCGGGCGCGACGCCCCCGACTTCCCTGACCACGCTTATGGCACGCCATTTTGAACGAGCCGTCCACAACGCGGAGGCCCGACACCTGCGCCGGCGGCTGTGTGTCGTGGAATCGCCTGCGGAGACGACCATCACGATCACAGGCCGCTCATTCATTTCCATGGCCTCAAATAATTACCTGGGACTGGCCAATCATCCCGCCGTCAAGCAGACGGCCATGGACGCGATTGCACAATGGGGCGTCGGAGCCGGCGCCGCCCGTCTCATATCCGGAACCATGACACCGCACGAGCAACTGGAACAGGCCCTTGCCCGGTTCAAACACGTCGAAGCCGTCCTGACCTATGCCACCGGGTACACGACCAATGTGGGCCTTCTGCCAGCCCTTTGTGACCACGACGGTCTCATCCTTGTCGACCGCTCTTGCCATGCCAGCCTGATCCAGGCCTGCCGGGTATCGAAAGCCACCTTGCGCGTGTTTCACCACAATGACGTCGGCCATCTGGAAACTGTGCTCAGCAAACGCGGGAAAGCCCGTCAAACCCTGGTGGTCACTGAAGGCGTGTTCAGTATGGACGGGGATCTCGCGCCACTCCCCGAACTGCTGACGCTCTGTCGCCGGTATGGCGCCACGCTCCTCGTTGACGACGCCCACGGCACGGGTGTCATGGGGGAACACGGTCGCGGAACGGTTGAACACTTCGGCGTGAATCCCCGGGACCTCATTCAGATGGGCACATTGAGCAAAGCCATAGGCGCCAGCGGAGGATACGCGGCGGGAACGGCTTCTCTGAAAGACTATCTCATCAATACCTCAAAGACCTTTATCTACACGACCGCCTCGCCACCAGCCATCGCCGCCGCCGCCACGGCGGCGCTCCAGATCATACGCCACGACCCCAACCGCCGCGCGCGCCTGTGGGACAACCGTCACCATCTCCATGCAGCGCTTCAGGACATGGGGTTTCACCTGACCCGCACGCAAAGCCCGATTCTGCCCATTATCGTCAAGTCGCCGGAGACGGCGCTGAAGATGTCGCAGGCCCTGTACGAAGCCGGCGTCTATGTCCCCGCCATCCGCCCGCCCACCGTTCCCAGACACAGTAGCCGGTTGCGTCTCACAGTAAGCTCGGAGCATACGAAAGAGCAGTTGGAGAAAGTGGTTAAGGCGTTGCGGGAGGTGGGGGAAGCTATGCGGGTGCTGTGAACGGGGTTAGATAAGATGCGTGGCTTTTGGATCTTCGATGTGGGTGGAATTACGTGGAGTGAGATGCAAAATTATCGGTGTTGAGGGAAGCAACAGTCGGCAGGTTCTCGTCTCTCTTTTTCGGCCTTCTCTTTGGGGTATGACCCCCAATAATCAGGATTTTTATTAACATGGTGACATTCGCCACAATGAAAAGGGCGGGGGTGACCATGCGGTTCTTTTCTTGGGTTCTTTTTTGCAACCCATACTTTGCTTTGAGAATGGTCATGATGAGATTTGCATCGCATTCTATTGTTCATCTCCTAAATCACCATGTTCAACGCAAAAAATTTGGCAACTTGGCAAAGCATTCTTAAGTTTGGCACATTCAGCATCTATGTCACTAACCGACAGACTGGAGAGGGAGAGATGGAGCGCCTCCAAGTCATGAAATTCCTGGAGATAACGCAGTCCCTCATCGGTAATGCCACAGCTGAAGAGCGACAATCTTCTTAGGCTACGCACGTTTTTCAGGAATTTTAAGCCCGTATCAGTGATGCCATTCCCTGCAATATGCAGGCTTCGCAGACTATCCATGTTTTGCAAGTATTTTAGTCCCTCATCAACAATGTCCAGGTCGGAGAAACACAAGCTTCTTAGGCTACGCAAGTTTGTCAGGAATTTTAAGCCTCCACCAGTGATGCCATCTAGCGTCAGGCTTCGCAGACTATGCATGTTTTGCAAGTATTTTAGTCCCTCACCGGTGATATTACCACCACTAGGGATGCTGATGCGCAGTCTTCGCAGATTATTCATATTTTGCAGGAATTTTAGCCCCTCATTGGTGATGCCGCTAGTGATCCATTCGTCACCGATTTCCAAGCTTTGCAGACGAATTTCCAAGCTTTGCAGACTACTCATATTTTGCAAGTATTTTAGCACTTCATCAGTGACGCAAGCTGTAGACTCTATGAGATGTAATCCTCTTAAGCCATTCATGTTTTGCAAGAATCTCAGCCCCTTGTCGTGAATTGGCATGTCGGAATAAAGACAAAAAAGTTGCAACATCAGCAAGCCCGTCGGATCTTGAAGGCACGCTATGTCATCAAAGCCTACATCTGGGTCAACCAGACCTAAACCTATTCTCTGAATATCCCCAGGTGCGAGTGTCCGCAATAATGCTAAGTCGTCTTCACCATCAGAAACATAAAGACTGAGTTCCCATCCTGAAGGAATACCGAACTCTCCTCGGGCATCCCCCAAGCATAACCAGTCTGAATCGCTGCTGTGATAGCCATCGAACCTACCCCTGTAGGCCTCAAACCCCCCATAAGCTTTGTCAATTTCCCTTTCTTCCGCCTCTTCAATATCGTCCCAGGTTATGATCGGTCTATCCCAGCGACGACACCAAAGACGCCCTGGACAGTCTGTCGAGTCATCCGTTGGAAACTCTATCGTGCGCGCCAGCAGTATGATCTCGTCTTCCGCAAGCCCCTGTCTGGGCTGGGCGCGAACCGTAGCGTCTTCGTTCCCCCGCTGAACATCCAACGCACGGGGACTCAACACGGGGGGCAACATGAGCGTAGCGTCTTTGTTCCCCCGCTGAACATCCAACGCCAGTTCAAGCCCCCGGCTTGCCAAACCAGAGCGCGCCTCCAGTGATTTCCGCCCGTCCGATGGCTGCAGGTGTTTCTGTTCCGACTGTCGCTTATCAGACATGATTCGCCTGCTCCCGGAGACCGGCGAGCCGCTCTCTTGCGTCGGCAATCTTCTGGTCCAGACGCGAAGCCATTTCAGCCAGCAGGTCTCCCCCGTCGGCTTCCACTTTCTTCACTTCTTCGTGTAACCGGTACAGCTCGGACGACCGTAGCTGCTCCATGGCGATTTCGATTGCCTTCAACCGCTCCCGGATCCGGGCGATCTGACGAATCACGCGGATGAGTTCGGCGGCAACGCCATCCCCTGTAATCGCGTCGGGCCTGTTTGCCCATTCATGCAGAATTTCTTGTAATCGCGCCCCGTCCCCCGCTTCATAGGCCTGGTTGGCCTCAGCCATGAAACGCTGCCGACGGACACGATCATCTTCGTCCGCCGCCAGATCCGGATGGATGCTCTTGGCGGCTTCCCTGTACAATTTTTTCAATGCGTCGTCTGGCTCGAATGTGCTCTGATGTCCCGCTGGTTCCTGAACCATCTTTGATGCCCGAGCCGACGCATTGGCACGGGCGCGGGCTTCAGCCGCTTGCGTTTGCCTGGCGGGATCGTCGGGAAACATTTGCGACAAAAGCTCCGCAATGCACGCTTCGACTTCATCGAGTTCGGCATAACGGAAGCCGACCACCCGGACATAGTGCCGCTCAAAGACGTTCAATTCAGCCCGAAGCGTGGCCAGGTCCAACTCCTGTTGAGCAAGCTCCGCCCGCAGACCCGACAACTCTCGCTGTTTGTGCGAAAGCTCCCGCTCTTCCGGCGTTTCCAGCCTGGCAAGCTCCAGACTCATGCCCGCAAACACCACTCCTCCAACGGGCGACCGGGTTCCTTGCATCGTTCTTCGATAGCCTCCAAATCGAGCGCATCTTCTCTGAACTTTGCACGCATAACTATCCGTCCATCCCCCCTGCTATGTCCGGTACACATCCTTCCGGTGACCGATCTTCACGATCTCCACGATTCGACGATCATCATCAATGACGTACACCACCCGGTACTTTCCCTGACGGATTCGACACCGGTCCTGCCCGGACAATTCCTCGAAACCAGCCGGTTTTGGATTGACGACAAGACCATCAATCCGAGAGGCCACCCGTTTCAGATCGTTTTTGGGAAGCGCGCGCAGTTCCTTTTCGGCTGACTTCTTGATCCGGACACTATACAAGCCCGTCACGCTTTAAATCCTCAAGGACCTTTTCGAACGGACGACTGGGTTCCTTGCGCCGTTTTTCGATAGCGTCCAGATCGAGCACATCTTCTCTGAACTTTTCACACACCGCCTGGTTGATAATGGAGGAAACTGTTTGAGCACTCTCCGCCGATTTCACCTTCAGGACACGATGAATCCCTGGATCCAAATACACTGTCGTTCGAGTCGCCTGTCCCATCAATCACCTCCATCGCAAAATGTTATAACGTCTTAACGTCACAGCATCATAACGCTACACATCGGACTTCGCAAGCGACCACGCATGACCGGACTGGTTGGCGTCCGCCACTCAACGCCACGCCCCCCGTCACGGCACGCCTTCAATCCTCAACAAATAGCGAATCATTTTCTCCAGGGCGGCGGCGCTCAATTTCTGGCCGTACCACCTCGGCATCACGTGGTCGCGATAGCCTGCCACGATGTAGGCGCCTGGATTCAGAATGGATTCCTGCACATACTCCCAGTCAGTCCCGGCACGGCCCTGATACGCCGGGTCGGCCAACCGTTTCCGGGCATTCGTGCCCAGTTCCAGCTTCGGCCCTTCCCGCCCTTTGGCGACACGAATGCCAGGAATCGTGTGACAAACGGGGCATCCCGATTGCACAAAAATTTTCTCAATGGGTTCGCGGCCCGTGGCCAGCGGGATGTTGGCGATGGTGACGTCGCTCGCCGTCTCAAGCTTTGGGGGGTCGCGCTGTTCCTCGCCGGGCGTACCGGGTTCGAATACGCGATTGATGGTCAACAGCGCCACCGCACACAGAATCGTCAAAATGACGAACATTTCGACATTCGACTGAAAGAGTTTGTTGTCCCCGGCCACGTTGCCTCACGCGTTGTCCGCCATTCAGGCAGTTTGAGGGACACATGACACCCTACCGGCCCGTCAAGCGTTCCAGCGCATCACGATATTTCGCACTCGTCTGCGCTATCACCTCTTCGGGCAGATGGGGCGGGGGCGGGGTATGATCCCAGCCGGTGGAGTCCAGATAGTCCCGAACAAATTGTTTGTCAAAACTGGGTTGCGACTTCCCAGGCTCGTAACGATCCCTGGGCCAGAACCGCGAAGAATCCGGCGTGAGTAATTCATCAATGACCAGCAACCGCTCCGTCGCCCGATGCCACCCGAATTCCAACTTCGTATCGGCGATGATGATCCCGCGCGCTTCGGCCAACGCGGCGGCGCGGCGATACAGCGTCACACTGGCCTGCCGAACGCGTTCGGCCGTGTCGTCGCCGATCAGACTCTTCATGGTGTCATAGGAGATATTTTCATCGTGCCCCTCCACGGCTTTTGTCGAGGGCGTGAATAACGGTTCGGGGAATGGCTCCGATTCCCGCAGCCCCGCGGGTAGCGGCTGGCCGCAGACAGTCCCCTGGCGCTGATATTCCTTCCACGCCGACCCGGCCAGATACCCGCGCACAATACATTCCACGGGCAACGGATCGGCCTTCTCCACAATCATGCTCCGACCGGCCAGCACCTCGCTGTACGGCCGGCACGCATCGGGAAATTCCCCGGGTGTCATCGTCCGCACGTGATGCGGCATGACGTCCCCCTCCCGCCACAGGCAATCAAACCAGAACCTGGACAGCTGCGTGAGCACATAGCCCTTGCCGGGAATCCCTTCCGGCAACACAACGTCAAAGGCCGACATGCGGTCGGTGGCCACGAGCAACAGGCAGTCGCCGAGGTCGTACAGATCCCGCACTTTGCCATGCCGCTTTTCGCCAAGGCCGACGAAGTCGGTGGTGACCACAGTTGGATGATTCCACGCATCACGCATGACGGACATTCCAGTTTCGTCGACACAGCATCGTGAGACCCCTCTCTGCGACAGGAAAGGCAGGACTGTAGTCAGCCCGATACCGTGAGTCAACATGCGGCCGGCACTCGTGACGCCCGGCGCGGCGCAGGGCACAGGTTGCGCGAAACGGTTTCAGCGTGTTCCCCTTGATACACCTCAAGGGATACGGTAGAACGGTACGGGAGCAACAGCCGGAGGTCTCCGCCCCGCTCAAACGTCATGCGCCACCAACGTCCAGAATCAACCCGGGTCTTTCCCCGATACCTGCACCAACCATCCAGAAAATATCTGGAGGAATGGCTTGACCTTCCGGCGCATATTCATCACGTCGCCCATCGCATGACCAATCCGCCGTCGGATCGCCCCCAGAGCCGCCAGGAGTTTCGTCATCTTCTGCAATGTCTGGACATCCCCGAAGAAAACTGGGTCATTCACGGAAACTTCGGCCACGGGGCCAAAGTGGCGCCCAATGGCGACCGGTTGCTCGTCACGTGGGAAGCCCACACCGAATACTACAGCTACCAGGTGTGGCATATGCCCGACGATAAATTGACACCGCTGGCGTTCGGGCCGCTCGGCTTCCCCGACTATGCCATGCCCCTTGTCCCCCTTGTGTCCGTCAATGCGCTGGATCTGCTGGTCCTGCCGCATACGAACCTGACCGCCGAAGACGTCAAACACCCGATGCCCGGCCCCCACCTCTACGGCAGCCGGATCTTCGGGCATGAGATCTCCGTCATGACCACGTTCACGCCGGACGAGTGGCAACGCGAACGCTATCTCATCACGTCGCCATCGTTTGACACGCTACTCACTCACCTGGGTCGCACCATTGACACACTCGTGGCCATCGCCAACTACACGAACCTGATCCTCTTCCCGTATCAGGCCTTTGCCCAGGCCGTGGACCAGGTCCACCAGTACGAACAAGACCATCTGTGGCAACGCGGCGTCATCACCACAGAGATTGAGACCGCCACACCGGAAACGCTCCAGCGCTGGCTCACCATGATGACGCAGGACTTTATGAACGTCAGCCGTATGGCCGAATCCATGCGGTACAAACTGTCGGCATCCGTGCCGTACGACCGCATCATTCGAGCCAACGTCACGTTGTTGCAGGAACAGACGGTCGCAGGCTGCCGGCCGATCTCCGAATACGTGGACGGCAAAACCATCGGGGTCGCCGACGGATACCAGCAATTACTCAAGCGCATCGGCGCCCTCGGGCAGGATTTTCAAGGATCCATCGCGGTCATCCGCACCAAGGTCGAACTCCAGATGCAACATCAGAATCTGGCACTGGAAGATCAGAACCTGAAGCTCCTGCGAAGCGTGGACAAGACAACCCGTAGCCAGGCGATCCTTCAGCGTACGGTCGAAGGCTTGTCGGTCATTGTCATTTCGTATTATCTGAGCGGGCTGGGGGAGCACGTATTCAAGGCACTGGAACAGCTGGGCATGATTGACAACCACGCTGTGGCCTCGGGCCTGTTCGTCCCCGTTTCACTGGTCCTGGCCTTCAGCCTGATCATGATTGGGCGAAAATACATCTACAAACCGCATGAAAAAGCCGGTTCCGATCCGAAACCGGCCAACCCGTCGAACGACTGACGAGTGACATTCACCTGTCACTCCCTGTTGCGTTTCCCTCTCCCCGCCTGGTCGTGCCCGCACAGGATCCCGGTGTGTTCGCCGGCCCGGTTGAGTATCCCGTGGCCGATCTGCTTGCCCGCACGGTGATGCCTGCCGGTTGTCCTGATGTTTCCAGCCCGGCGCAGGGTTCCACCGTCACACAAATGTTTCGAAATGTTTCGCTTTGCCCCGCAGGCGCACGTCACCGGTTTTGATGATGACTTCCCAGCCGTCACGATCCCGGTCGGCCACATGCCCGATCCGCCAGGCGCGTTTCCCGAACCGGGTCACCAGCTGAAGCGTCCTGTCGGCCTGACGGGCCGGGACCACCAGACAGAAACCAATGCCCATGTTAAACACCGCAAACATTTCCGAATCGGCGATGCCGCCAAGGTGTTGCAGGATCGTGAAGACGGGTGGTGGTGGCGGGAGTGTATCCAGCACGAAACTGACTTTGGAGGGGACGCGGTTCAAATTCAGGAACCCATCGCCTGTCAGATGCAGCAACGCCTTGACGTCAATGTCCCGTTCCGTGTTGAGGAGAGGCAGGACTTCCTGTGTGTAGATATGGGTGGGCTTGAGCAGTTCTTCACCCAACGAGCGCCCGCCCAGTTCGGGATACGGCTTGTCGTAGAGTGATACATCGTGTGCGAGAACGTTTCTGGCCAGGGTGAGACCATTGCTGTGCACCCCGTTGCTTTCAATGCCAATGATGGCATCGCCCGCCCGCACGGCATCCCCAACGATGATCCTGTCCAGCGCAACGATTCCGATTGCGGAGCCGGCCACATCAAACCCTTTGCCGTCTTTCCCCGCCTCACTCTTCAACACATCGTTGACCTGAGCAATTTCCCCGCCGGGAATGGAGATGCCCGCCTGCTTGGCGCCTTCGGTCAACCCTTTGGCAATGTCTTGCAGGCATTCCGGGTCAAGTTTCTGAACCGCAAGGTAGTCAACCATGGTCAGGGGAGTCGCCCCGACACAGAGCAGATCGTTGACGTTCATGGCGACACAATCAATGCCGATGGTGTCATACCGCCCCATGCGTTGGGCGATCAGGACCTTGGACCCCACACCATCGGTGGTCATGGCGATGCCCTGATTGTGGCCAATTTCGATTACGTTGGCGAAAAACCCGAAGTCCAGACAAACACTGCCGGTTTGTCCACTGGGGATGGTCCACGTTTCTCTGAACCGATTTGTCAAACGGGCCAGGGATGCCACGGCCAACGTGGGATCCACCCCGGATTCCCGATAGGCGCCGGGAGATGCATCGCTCACTGTCCAGCCCTTTCACGAAAGGAAGGAGAGGTCAACAGACCGGCAACACGTCGCACCCGAACCGGCAACCGGCCCGGGCGACGCCCTTGCGGCACCATGCGAGATGTGGCTGGGGGACCAGGAATCGAACCTGGGTTCACAGATCCAAAATCTGTTGTCTTGCCCCTAGACGATCCCCCAGTCAGGCGGCACACTATCCAGCTACCCCGCATCCAGTCAAGGTCTGCACAGTCGGGTGCCCCATACTTCACACGCGACCGGACACGATCCAGTGGCGGTCGTCGGGCACGTCAATCAGCAGGCGGCTCGCATTCATTTCGGCCAGATGGGACGCGACTTCATCTTCGGTGAAGGCACTCAACAGAGAATGATAAAAATCGTGTTGCAGTTGTGCCGGCTCATCCGCCGCGTACCGATCCACCAGTTCCCGGGCCTCTTCAGGGGTGTCGGGCCGCAACAAATCCATGACGAGGACTGGCGCCCCTGGCCTGGTCAGCGTTTTCACCGCATACCAGAACTGCAACGGGTTGGGCACATGATGCACCAGGCTGTTGGAGATCACGGCATCCACCGGCCCGTCCAACCGGCAATCCTGGAACCGCTGGCAGAGGAGACGAATCCGCTCGTCCAGCCCCGCCCGTTGAACGGCTTCGTGCGCCCAGTGCAACATGGGCACGGACGCATCCACACCAATGACATGCAGGGCGGGACGACTTCGGAGTAGCCGGATCGGAATATCCGCCGGGCCACATCCCAGATCCAGGACGGTGCCTTCTTCGATCTCGGGGTACCATGCCAGAAACTGATTGACAAACCCTTGATTCTCTTCCGCGAAATCGGCGTGCGCATAGACCCGGGCCTGTTCCTCGCCATCCATGATTTCCGGTTCAACTGTACGTTCCATGGCCTCGGTTCTCCTGCGACACATCCGCCGCGTCCTTCACCATACCACGCGCATGATCGTACCCGCCCCTTACTGTCCGATTCAAGGCGGTCGTTCAGTCCGCCACTGTTGGCATTCGGATCATTCCCCGGCCAGGACAGGAGCCAACACGGTGGCCCGGCATGACGCGCGTCCCGGTTGGGAGCTACCGGAGAGTTCCCCTGTACGCAGGCCGCACGGACGCAATGCCCCTTGCACCAACCCAAGGTTCTGGCTAATGTCCGCGGAACGAGTCTGTCAGAAGGAAACCCTGTGGCCACCTATGCATTCGGCGATATTCAAGGGTGCTTGACCCCACTCCAGACACTGTTGGATCGCATTCGATTCGACCCCGCCTCCGACCGGCTGTGGTTCACGGGCGACTTAGTCAACCGAGGCCCCCGGTCCTTGGAGGTGTTGCGATTGCTGAAAAGTCTCGATTCCCGTTGCGTGATTGTGCTCGGCAACCATGACCTGCACTTGCTGGCCGTCCATGGCTCCGCCGCACGGCTCAGGGAACACGACACGTTGCGCGCCATCCTGGATGCGCCGGATTCGGATGCCCTGATGGACTGGCTTCGACGGCGCCCCCTGCTCCACCGCGAAGGTGAGTACCTGCTGGTCCACGCGGGCATCCTTCCTCAATGGAGCGTCGACCATGCCCTGGCGCTGGCCGGCGAAGTGGAGCACGCGCTACGCTCCGACGAGTACCGGAGGCTGTTACCGTTCATCTACCGCAATGAGGAGACCCGCTGGGACGACGCCATGCCGTCGCCAGCCCGCCTGGGATTTGTCACCAATGTGTTGACGAGAATGCGGATGTGCTCTTCGGAAGGCATCCTCGACTTTTCCTTCAAAGGCCCGCCGGAAGAGGCCGGCACCGGGTTGTTCCCCTGGTTTGACCTCCCCCCCCGCCACCCTCGAACGGAAACGGTGGTGTTCGGACACTGGTCGGCGCTCGGCATCCGCATGGATGCACGGCATATCGCACTGGACGGCGGATGCGTCTGGGGACACACGCTGGCCTGTCTGCGCCTGGAAGACAGGACCCTGTTCACCGTCGCGTGCGGCACCTGAAGGTCCGTGGAACCTGCCTCCTCCTTCTGAATACGCCATGGAGCTGTTTCCAAAACATCGGTCCATCCTCGACAGGCCCTTCATGCAATTTCGTCCATTCGGCCTCACGCTGGACGGAAAAAAAATTCGTGACGTGAGCGGGATCACGATCAGGGCCAATATCGAATATCTGGAAGAAGTGGTCGGCAAGACACAGGGGGACGCCGCCGCTCGCCACGTGGTGCAACGGCTCTGCGACTCGCTGAATGCCAGGATCGGGAATCCGGCCTATCACGTGACCGACAGATTTCTCCGCAATACCTGGAACAGTTACTCCTACGAATTTACCTGCTACCTGGGGGAATTCTGCATCCTGCTGTCCGACAATCCGCGCTTTCAATTTGAGATGGGCAAACACAAATTTATTTCTCCCATCATTCAAACCCTGGGCCGCCCGTTTTCCGTTTCGCAAATTTTCAAAATGTTTCCTCACTTTGGCGAAAAATTTGCCAAAGGGTCCATCCATTTCAGCGTGCGGGACGTCGCCAACGACTCGGCGGTGCTCCGCATGAAATTTGCCGACCACGTTTATCAGCAGTTCGGTCCCTACCGGAAACGGTGCGCCGACATCATCTGCCAGGCGTCCAAGGCCGGGCTTCTGGCCGTACCCCAGTACATTCACCATCTGGGCTTTGCCAGTGTTCGCGACCTCCAGTGCATTGCGGACGGGGATGAATGCTGTGAATGGGAATTCCACTGGCCGACCCGGCCGCGCTCCTCGCACGTGCAACAGACCGCGATCGGGGCAGCGGTAAGCGGCGCCACGCTGGGGTACCTCCGATGGGCGTATCCGGAGCAAGGGTGGGTCGAGGCCGGCGCGTGGGCCGTCATCCCGGGACTGGCCGCCTGGTTTTCCAGTCACTGGTACATGCTCAAGCGGAAAGCGGACGAGCGGGAACACCTGATCGCCGAACAAGTCACCTTCGTCAATACTCACCACGAGGAACTGCGAGAAGCCTATCTGGATCAGGAACGCACGGCCGTGGAACTCCGACAGAAGGTGAGTCAGCTCACCACCCTGTATCAAACGGGATTGGGATTCAGCGCGACACTGGATCGGGAAGCTCTGCTGGAGAACGCCTTGCACACGATTATGAACGAACTCAAATACGCCCTCGTCATGATCACGTTTTTTGACCGGGACCGGCAGATGGCTCACGACGCCCGACTGCTCGGCGCCCCGCCCGACGTGACCCTGTATGCGCGGAGCCTGGAAATACCCGTCACCGATCCGTCCAGTATCGAAGGCGAAGTGCTACTCCAGGGCCGCCCCCTGCTCATCAACGACCTCCGGCGGGAACGGGACCGGTTGCATCCGCTCAATCAGCAACTGGTTCAACGCACCCAGGTGCAGTCGTGTCTGTCAGTTCCCCTCAAGGTACAGGGGAGGGTACTAGGCTCGCTGACCGTCAATCGCTCCGTCGAACATGCGCTGACCCAGGACGATGTGCACGTCATGGTAACGGTGGCGAATCAGGTCGCCATTGCCCTGGACAACGCCGACGCCTATCACCAGATCGAAGTGCTGAACGCGGGGTTGGAGAGCCGGATTGAGGAACGGACCCGATCCCTTCAGGTGGCCAACGTCAAACTGCGCGAACTCGATCAACTCAAATCGGCTTTTGTCTCCATTGCATCCCATGAAGTGCGGACACCCCTCACCGCCATCAAAGGGCTTGTGGAAAACATGCGGGACGGCTTCACCGGCCCCATCAGCGACCGACAGGTCTTTTATCTCACGCGGGTCACCCATAACATTGACCGCCTCACCCGCCTGTTGAACGACCTGCTGGACCTTTCCCGTATTGAGGCCGGCCGCATGGAATTCACGCCGACCGACGTGGCGCTCGTGCCGTTAGTTGAAGAAGTCGTCGAACAGCTACGCCCCCAGGCCGAGAAGAAATCCCTCACGTTGCAGATCACACACCCACCCGATCTGGCTCCCATCCGTGGTGACCGGGATAAACTGCTCCAGATCATGACGAACCTCACACACAATGCCATGAAATTTACGCCTCCGTCCGGGCGCATTACGATCGCGCTCACGCCACGGGACGACGACACCGTGCAGATCGGCGTCGAGGACACCGGCTGTGGCATTGCACCGGCAGACCTGCCCCATGTGTTCGATCGTTTCTATCGAAGCCGGGACAACGCGACGGAGGCGCGAGGAGCGGGGTTGGGACTGGCGATTACGAAAAGCCTGGTGGAACTGCAACGCGGACGCCTTTGGGTGGACAGCACACCGGGACGCGGAAGTTGTTTCTCTTTTACGCTCCCCACCCGCGACGTCGGCAACCCGGACACGGGCTGAACGGTTTTACCGTGAGACATCCCGTGCGTTCCCGCCGCCCCCGACCGCCATTCCCGCGCAAACGGGGAGCCCGTTTTGTGCTTCTCTCGTTTCAGGGGCAGGCCTTGTCGCAGGAAAGGCAATGTGCGAAATGACTTCGGGCACACACGAGCCGTGTGTGTCCTGACGTAGACAATCCCCGTTCATGCGGCGGGGACATGCGGGATCTACGTCTTTGCGTTTCGTCCGGGGCGGCCTGCCAGTTCCTCGACGATGGCGGCCGCCAACAGGGGAAACATGATTTCATGGTGGCCTGTTAAGGCATACCCCCGCCCGCCTTTTTGCGTGGGGCGTTTCACCACGTTGGTCAACGGGCGGTACTGCGGCAGAAAATCCATGTTCGCGGTGGTGATGTGTTTGAGTGACTTCCCCAGATTCCGACTCATGGTGACCGTCTTCAAAAACACCTCGGGCAGGAGAACCGCGGACCCCAGGTTGATATAGACGCCCCGTTCCATGTTGGACACCACGGCGGCCAGTTTTCTAAAGTCCAGCAACGACCCGGCGCCGAGCGCGGCGCCGTCCGCCGACGGATGCATATGCACAATGTCGGTGCCGACGGCCACATGCACGGTGACGGGGATGCCGCGTTGCGCGCCCGTCGCCAGAAAACTCGTCGTCCAGTAGGGAAACCGCGTGCGGTGCCGCAGGATGTACCGGCCGACGGCCTCGCCAATCCCGATGCCCTGTTGCATCCCTTCCAGTGTGGCTTCATTGATCATCCGGCCTGTTTCTTCAGCCATCCCGAAACGGCCGGAATCAATTTCCGCTTCGACATCCTCCGACGTATGGCCCATGAACGCCAACTCGAAATCATGCACGACCCCTGCCCCGTTCACCGCGACCGCCGTGACGATCTCCCGTTTCATCAGATCAACAATAATGGGATTCAGCCCCACTTTCGTCGGATGTGCCCCCATGCCGAGAATCACCGGCCGCCCCCGTTGTCTGGCCACAGCCACGTCGCGGGCCAGGCTCCGCAACGTGGTGACCGCGAGCGCAGAGGGGAGTGACGACAGAAAGGCCGCCAACGAATGTCCCGCCGTCCAGGGAACGGAGCCGTCAGCGACCCGGACCTTGCTCCGCCGCGTTTTCAGCGAATAGGTGTTCAGGCGGGAAACATCAAGAGGACGGACAGAAGCGGGGGGCTTACGAGGCGTGCGCAACGAGTGTCTCTTCGACCATTTCACACAACACATGGCCAAGTGTGATGTGACATTCCTGAATGCGAGCCGTGACGTGTGACGGGACAATGAACAGATGATCAACCAGTGTCGCGAGCGGCCCCCCGTCTTTCCCCGTCCACCCCACGGTGACCAGGCCCTTCCGCCTGGCCGCTTCGACGCCCTTCAGCACATTCGGAGAGCGCCCGCTGGTGCTGATGGCAATCGCGATGTCGCCCGGGCAACCCAGCGCATCAATCTGTCGCGCAAACACATCCGCGTAGCCGTAATCATTCGCAATACACGTCATGGCCGCTCCGTCCGCGTGCAGGGACAGGGCGGGCAATGGCATACGATCCCGCTCATAGCGTCCCACAAATTCCGCGGCAATGTGCGACGCATCCGTGGCACTGCCGCCATTGCCGAATAACAGGATCTTCCTTCCCGACCGCACAGCCCCGCTCAACAGGTCCGCCACCGTCACCATCCGGTCGGCATGGGTGCGCGCAAACTGGAGTTTGATCTCTCCGCTTTCCTGAAAGCGCCAGGCAATATCATCGGGCGTCATGGGCGCGATTTTAGGTCGCCGGTCGTGAAATCTCAACTCACGGCCTGTGCCGGAGGCGACGCCAGTGTCCCGTCCCACCACCTCCACGCGCGATGACGTTGGCCAATCCGCCCCTGTTCGCGTTGGGTTCCACGCAACACATTGGCCCTGCATCACAGCTTATCCCGAAACATCCAGGCCAAGTACAACCCGCCAATGGCCACGGTGGACAGCTCCACGGTTTGCACGATCCGACTCACCACGGCCCCGGGTTCCGGGGGACTCAGCAGAAAATGCATACCGAGATAAGCGGGAGGAGCGTCGGGTGGCGATTCCCACGGCGGAAACAGCACCGCCAGAACCAACAGCCCCACCATCCCGTACAAGACCCGAAGGTTGAGGATTTCCTTTGACCGGGAGGCTTCGGGTGATTCCTGCTCAATCCGCTTCCCGCAATCAGGACAATAGCGCGCGACCGCCAGCACAGCCCGTCGGCATGTTGGACAGGTGAGGAGAGGGGACATAGTGGAAGATTACACCAGAAAGGGCCGTCGTGTGTACAAGCCTCATATTTATTACAGCTACGAAATCCTGAAGAAATCCACGCTGATATTCTGGCATTGGAGAAAAGAAGGCCAAGGGAAGGTCGGGCGAGATAATCAGGGAGTAATGTCTCACCAATGATGCGTGCAACGTTTAATATAGCTCGCGCGTGCGCGTCATGGTACACGCTACGTTTAATATATCCCGCGCACGTGCGTCATCGTACACGCTATGTTTAATATATCCTGCGCACGTGCGTCATCGTACACGCTACGTTTAATATATCCCGCGCACGTGCGTCATCGTACACGCTATGTTTAATATAGCTCGCGCGCGTGCGACATGGTACACTCTACGTTTAATATACCACCGATATTATTCCATATTAAATGTAGAATTTACTATAATGCATCCTGTATTCTATAGTCCTGTGCTATAAAACGGGCTTGACTGATTGGCTATATTACAAGCTTGGTGCCCATTCTGGCACGATTTGAGACGAAGACCTACCAATGGAACGTGCTGAACCATCAACCAGAGCCGGACGGTACGTCAAACAAACGAGCGGTTATCGGGCATTCATTCCAGCGCCACTGCCACCAGTACCACCTGTCAGGATTGACGGAGAACTACAAACTTTGCTGTCGGCAGCCGACCGTGCTTTGGGGCGACTGGATGGATCCATCCAGACCCTGCCCAATCCCGACCTCTTTGTGTTGATGTATGTGCGCAAAGAAGCGGTGCTGTCCAGCCAGATTGAGGGCACGCAAAGCTCGTTGCAGGATGTGCTGGCAGCAGAAGCCAGGATTGTCACTTCCAATATACGACATGATGCCGCTGAGACAATCAATTACATCAAAGCGATGAATCACGGCCTTCAACGTCTGGACAAGCTCCCTGTTTCCGTGCGGCTTATCCGTGAAATCCACAGCAAACTTCTGCAGGGAGTACGTGGCTCGCACCTTACGCCGGGCGAGTTGCGAACCAGTCAAAACTGGATTGGGCCTGGTGGTTGCACATTGCACGAAGCTAATTTCGTTCCACCACCGCCTCACGAAGTTCCCGGTGAGTTGGGAAAATTAGAGAATTTCCTCAACCACCCCGCAGACCTTCCCGCGCTCATCTGGATTGGGTTGGCCCATGCCCAATTCGAAACCATCCATCCGTTTCTCGACGGCAACGGCCGCTTAGGCAGAATGCTCATCACCTTCCTGCTCTGCCAGCAACGGGTGTTACTCAAACCCGTGCTGTATCTCTCGCATTTTTTCAAACAGCATCACAAGCGGTATTACGAGGAGCTGCAATCGGTACGCGATACCGGCAACTGGGAGCAATGGCTTATCTTTTTCCTGCGT
Organism: Nitrospirales bacterium; assembly: GCA_963692935.1. Lineage (GTDB taxonomy): Bacteria > Nitrospirota > Nitrospiria > Nitrospirales > UBA8639 > Bin75. The sequence continues at coordinate 2,615,568 of OY843588.1, read as the reverse complement.
GGGGTTGTTGAGGTGAGCAACCAGGCAACCGACACCGCACGCCGGATACTCGCTCTCCGCGAAGAGCACCGTCGCCTGATAGCCGGGAACCTTGGCCGTGCGGCTGGCAATGGTCACCTCACGCTGGAATATCTCTACCAACATCCCGTTATTGCGGTGAAGGATGTGCAGCGCCTAACCGCCACAACCTACGTAGCGGCCAATAACCTGATTGCTCGAATGGTGACGTGTGGGATTGTCCAGGAATTCACCGGCCATGCGCGCAACCGCCGCTTCAGGTATCAGCCCTACATTGCGTTGTTCGACGATGACACGGATCAGGAAGCCAGCGGATGACATCCGGCAATCTTTCCACATTTTTGGGAAACGCCGCGCGGATATTATCAAGTCGGAGGAGGGGACAAAGGGGACGAGGCTATGTCAGCAAGACAGAGTCAATACATACAAAAGGGCGACCCGTAGGTCGCCCCCGAATGTTGCGAATTCTCGCTTGTTAATCATAGCGAAAACCGCCTATTCCCATATGTTCACAGGTTCGTATAATATTACAGGGTTCTCTTAAAATCAATACGCAGAACAAGGAGGCCTTTCACGATGTTTTCTTACAGACTGGGGCTGGACGTCGGCACCAACTCGCTTGGCTGGAGCGTGCTGGAGCTGAATGAGCAGGGCGAACTGTGTGCGGTGAGAGACGCCGGCGCCCGTATTTTCAGCGATGGGCGTGTTGACACATCCAAAGCCACATTGAAAGCCGACCGTCGTGTGGCTCGTTCGGCCCGTCGCCACCGCGACCGCTACAAACAGCGCCGGGCCTTTTTGTTAGACGAACTCACCAAGGCCGGGTTATTTCCCGAAAGTCAGGAAGAACGCCAGGCACTGCAAAAACAGGATCCTTTGATGCTTCGCGCCAAGGCACTGACGGAAAAACTGGAGCCGTATGAAATTGGCCGTGCCCTGTTTCATCTCAACCAGCGCCGGGGATTCCAGAGCAACCGGAAGGATAGAAGTAAGGAAACGACAAGCGGGATGGTCAGTAATTCTGTCACCACTTTATTGCGAGCAATGAAGTTGATGGAAGAAGGCCACAGCGCCGAGGCATTCAAGGGACTGTCAAAAAAAGCCAAGAAGGATGTGCAAGAGAAGGAGCGGCAACAGAAAAAAGATGCGCTTGATCAACTAAGGCAACAGAATGCCCTGACTTTCGGCTCTTTTCTCTGGGAAAGGCGTGCCAAATGCGAGCCCACCCGTGCGCGTCCAAACAGCGACAGCAAAATCTATGACTGCTATCCGACCCGCGACATGCTGGAGCACGAGTTTAATGTGATTTGGACGGCACAGGCCGAGCATCACCACACATTATTGACAGAGCCAACGCGCGAGCGGATCAGGACCGTTATTTTCACACAGCGCCCCCTCAAACCGCAGAAAGTCGGAAAATGTATGTATCTGCCGGATGAAGGTCGGACATTCAGAGCCATGCCGAGTTTTCAGCGCTACCGGATCTATCAGGAAGTGAACAATCTGGAATGGACGACAAGCCGGGGCAAGAATCGGTTGATCAATCATCCCGAGGCACGAGACGAGATCGTGGCTATGCTGGAACACCCCACGACACAGAATGGCAATGTGACCTTCGGCAAAATAAGAAAGATTCTAAAAAAAAGGGAACTGGCCGAGAACGATTTTCGGCTCAATTTTGAAACACCGAAACGCAACGGGCTTGATGGCAATCACACATCCAATCTTATGCAGGATGAAAGCCGTGTCGGGCCACAGTGGCACACCTGGCCGCTTGAGAAACAGGACAGTTTCATAGATGTCATTCTGGACGGAACACCAGAACAAAAACAGCAACGCGCCGAAGAGGTAAGGAAAGGTGCCAAAGCTTTACGAGACGGCACACACGATGACAAAAAGGTTCAGGAATTTCTAGTACGCACATACAATCTGTCTGACACTTCGGCGGAACAGTGCATGAATGCACCTTTTGTGCAAGGGACAGCCAGTCTGTCGAAGAAAGCCGCGCACGTGCTACTTAAAAAAATGAAGGATGCCAGGCTGATCCAGCCGGACGCCGTACGGGAGGCAAGAAAGAAAGGAGAGTTTCCCTGCGAAGAAAAGGTCGCGCGCAACGATCATCTGCCCTATTACGGAAAGGCCTTTCAGGATGGTCGTCACATTATCCCGGGCGATCAGCAACCCGAAGATAAGGGCGACGACTTGCAATATTACGGCGGAGTCACCAACCCCACAGTGCATATCGCGCTGAACCAGATCCGTCATGTGGTGAATGAACTGATTAACCGGTATGGCCGTCCAGTTTCTATCGCCATTGAACTGGGACGTGAGTTACCCGCCGGAAAAGAAGGTCGCGCCGAGATTGATAAGGCACAGAAAGCTAATCAGGACAACAATGAAAGGCTGGACAAAACATTACACGAAAAGGGTCAAGGCATTACCCGTGACAACCGCTTGCGTTTGCAGCTCTGGGAAGAATTGGACAAGGACCCGAATGGTCGCTGTTGTCCCTTTTCCGGACAGAAAATAGGCATTGCTGACCTGTTCAACGGCCAAGCCGAGATCGAGCACCTGATCCCATTCAGTCAATCGCTGGATGACAGCCGCGCCAATAAAGTGCTCTGCACCCGTAAGGCCAATCGTGATAAAGGCAAGCAAACACCCTATCAGGCCTTTGGCCATAGCCCGAAGGGTTACAATTGGAAGGAAATCTTTCAACGTTCCACAAACTTACCATCGAGCAAACAGTGGCGTTTCCAGGAAAATGCTTTGGAAATATGGTATCGCGACCATGCCGACTTTACCGAACGCCATTTGAACGATACCCGCTATATCGGCCGACTGGCCAAGGAATACCTGGAGAATATCTGCCAGTCTAACAAGATTGATGTGCTGACAGGGCGGCTCACTGCTCTGTTGCGAGGCCACTGGGGACTCAACAACATCCTGAACGAACGCAACCAGCCACAAGAAAGGCAAAAGAACCGCAACGACCACCGCCATCATGCGGTAGATGCAATTGTTATTGGCATGACTTCACGCTCCATGTTGCAAAAGGTTTCTACCGCCGCCAACCGCACCGAAGAACCCGACCCTAACCGCCTGTTTGGAAAAAGAGCGAACGGCAAAAGCCCGATTGACCCGTGGAACGGTTTTCGCGATGACGTGAAAAAGGTGGTGCGTGATATTACCGTCTCACACAAACCGAAACGGAAAACACTGGACAAGAACACAACAGATGGCCAGCTACACAATGACACGGCTTACGGCATCATTTCGGGGCCGGATGACCAGGGGCGCCTTATGCGAGACGCGAAGGTCGTCGTACGCAAGCCAATCGAATACTTTGCAGAACGCAAAGATGTGGAATCTATCCGTGACGAACATTTACAGTGCGAATTTTTGCAAGCCTTTGATGACGCTGTGGCGGCGGGTAAAAAAGGCGTGGAAGGTGTTGTACATCTAGCCCGCGACAAGAACATAAGACATTTACGACGAACAGAAACCATGAGCGTCATTCCCATCCGGGATAAGTCTGGCAGGATTTATAAAGCCTATAAGGGCGACAGTAACTGGGGGATGGAGATTTACGAATGGCACAAAGACCCCAAAAACCCCAAAAAGAAGGGGACATGGGAAGGGGTTGTGATCTCACGCTATGAGGCCAACCAAAAAGACTTTCGGCCCGGCCAGACTCGAAAACCGCACCCCGCCGCGCGGTTGGTCATGCGGCTACAAATCAATGACTGCATTGAAATTGAAAAAGACGGGATCAGGCAAATTATGCGATTGCAAACACTGTCGCAGAATGGGGGTCTAACTTTTGCACCGCATAACGAAGCAAATGTTGATGCCAGAAACCGTAACAAAAATGATCTGTTCCAGTATCTCTACAAAACCCCAGGCACACTTAAAAAAAGCAATGCCCGAAAGGCACATGTCAGTCCGGCAGGACGGGTGAATTATGAAAAACGGCGTAAGCCACGCCGTAAGAAATAGCACGTCATGCCAAGTCAAATTGTTGAAATCACCACGCCGGGTCTACATCTTGCCAAGGAGCGAGGGTTTTTGCAGGTCAGGGACAGGGGCGATCTTGTCGGACAAGTCTCGCTGGATGACATCCTCGCCGTGATTGTTGGCGTGCAGGGGTGTTCAATTTCCACTGTGCTCATGGATCAACTCAGCCAGCGCAACATCATGCTGGTGGTATGCGGGAGAAATTTCCTGCCCAGCTCTCTCATCATGCCGGTTGCCGGCTACGGGCGGCAATTCCAAGTGATGCGGGCGCAGGTGAGCTTGTCGGAACCGCGCCGCAAACGCGCCTGGCAAAAGATTGTCCGCGCCAAAATCCGCAACCAGGCAGATCTGCTCTTCCGCGCCGGAACAAATGGCAAGCAACTTGTCCGACTGGCGGACATGGTGAAATCCGGCGACCCGGATAATTGCGAGGCACAGGCCGCACGCATCTACTGGCAACGGCTGTTTGGCAACGACTTCCGTCGCGACCACGACGCAACTGGCTTAAACGCGGCACTGAATTACATCTATGCTGTCATACGAGCTTGCGTGGCTCGTGGGGTGAGCGCGGCAGGCCTGCATCCCAGTTTCAGTCTCTGTCACAAGAACCCGCAAAACCCGTTGAACCTGGTTGATGATCTGGTAGAACCCTTCCGGCCTGTTGCGGACTATCACCTTTGGCATGGTGATGCCCGTCGCTTTCGTGAACTCTCACCGGAAATTAAGGCAAATCTATCATCAATAGCCACACTGACCATTCCACTCAATAAGGAAACATCGCCCCTGTCATTGGCGGCGGTAAAGGTCTGCCGTTCATTCGCCGGTTACTGTCTTGGCGAAACGGACGATTTTCAGCTACCCGCCCTACCTGCCTCCTCGGACGTTTCAACCCCATGAAGCGCCGGGAGCATCTCAGCCCCTACCGTATCATGTGGCTCTTTGTGATGTTTGATTTGCCCGTGGGCACCGAAAGGGAAAGGAAGCAGGCAACGGGCTTTCGCAACAGCCTACTTGACCTCGGCTTTGAAATGTCTCAATTCTCGGTTTATCTGAAATATTGCGCTTCCGGCGAAAAGGCGGAATCCATAGGTAGCCGTATCCAACACAGGCTACCACTTGGTGGGAAAGTAGATATTCTGACGATCACTGACAAGCAATTTACGAACATGAAGCGATTTTATGCTACGAATCGAATCAAAAACGGCGGAAAAGTCGATCAACTGCATCTTTTCTGAAAGAATTTCCTCTGCCACAGGCAGAGGAAATTCTTTCAAAGACAAGACCTTACGAGAGCACTAGCCTAGCACATGGGAATAGGCGGGGCTAGGACAACGTATTCCCGCTCATGCTTCCTGGGATCCTGAGCCTAGCACATGGGAATAGGCGGGGCTAGGACAACAAGAATTGTTTCTTTGAACGCACGCGTGCTCAGCCTAGCACATGGGAATAGGCGGGGCTAGGACAACAAAGGCGGAAGCATTAGAGTCCAGTCCGAGAAGCCTAGCACATGGGAATAGGCGGGGCTAGGACAACCAATGGCTTGATGGTAATGGTGACGGTAGTAGCCTAGCACATGGGAATAGGCGGGGCTAGGACAACAAAGGGGTTGACAACGTTTCCCAATTAGGCAGCCTAGCACATGGGAATAGGCGGGGCTAGGACAACCGAAGCCGTTCCCCATCATGTTGTGTGTTCATAGCCTAGCACATGGGAATAGGCGGGGCTAGGACAACACTACCACAGTGGAGGAGCTTGTCGCGCTTAGCCTAGCACATGGGAATAGGCGGGGCTAGGACAACAATCCTGAGATCACGCCGCGCCAGTCGCATAGCCTAGCACATGGGAATAGGCGGGGCTAGGACAACTGAATGGCTGACGCGCAATCCTACCGGCCAAGCCTAGCACATGGGAATAGGCGGGGCTAGGACAACGACGTGCATGCGGCGCATGAGGGTCACGCGAGCCTAGCACATGGGAATAGGCGGGGCTAGGACAACCCACCGCGCCTATTGCCGGGAGCTGTGGCAAGCCTAGCACATGGGAATAGGCGGGGCTAGGACAACAAGTCGTTACTCATTCCGTTGATAATGCGTAGCCTAGCACATGGGAATAGGCGGGGCTAGGACAACAAGAAACGGGTAGCGGGGCCAGCAAAGTCGAGCCTAGCACATGGGAATAGGCGGGGCTAGGACAACGGAAAAATAAGTATTGACAATGAGCAACGGAGCCTAGCACATGGGAATAGGCGGGGCTAGGACAACGGTGGTTGGGACCATAACCGCCTCGGCTTTAGCCTAGCACATGGGAATAGGCGGGGCTAGGACAACTACTTCGGCGATATGGCACCTGGCGACTTTAGCCTAGCACATGGGAATAGGCGGGGCTAGGACAACTAATGCTTCCGTTGGTGGTGTTCCGACTTCAGCCTAGCACATGGGAATAGGCGGGGCTAGGACAACAAAGTGCCATGAACACTGTTCGGTTGCCATAGCCTAGCACATGGGAATAGGCGGGGCTAGGACAACAGACCCACAATCTCGGACTCCCTCTGATCCAGCCTAGCACATGGGAATAGGCGGGGCTAGGACAACTGGTCTTTATGAAAGGATCACAGGTAGGGGAGCCTAGCACATGGGAATAGGCGGCGCTAGGACACCCCAAATTGACAGTCCCGCACCGCCATTCCTATAATCCCTCACTCCTCCCCACATCACACCCACACATTCCATGACCACCGCTTACCCCACCATTCGCGCCGCCTCGGTTATTGGAGCGGGGGCGTGGGGCACGACGCTGGCACGTCATCTGGCAAACCAGGGACTCACGGTGACGCTCTGGACGTATGAGCCGGACGTTGTTGAACAGATCAATCTCAAACGCGAAAACACCTCGTTTCTGCCGGGAGTCACGCTACCCGCGACACTCTCCGCCACACACTCGCTCCGCGGGGCCGTCACGCACACCGACCTGCTTGTGCTGGCCGTCCCGTCTCATGCCATGCGGACGGTGGTCAGCCAGTTGCGGCCCGCGTTGGCCGGACCGTTGCCGATTGTCGTGGCTTCCAAAGGGATTGAAGAAGATTCGCTGTTGTTGATGTCCCAAATCCTGCACGAACTCCTGCCCGCCGCCTGGTCACCAGGTGTGGCTGTCCTGACGGGGCCGAGCTTTGCAGCCGAGGTGTGCCTGGATAAGCCCACGACGGTGTTGCTGGCCGGGCGGGATGCCGGCCTGATGGCACACCTGCAAACGGTGTTCATGTCCGCGTCGTTCCGGGTGTACATCGGAACCGATCCCATCGGCGCGCAACTGGGAGGCGCTCTCAAAAACGTCATGGCTCTTGCCGCCGGCGTGGTGGACGGGCTGGAGCTTGGGCTGAACGCGCGGGCCGCACTGATCACCCGTGGCCTGGCCGAAGTGATTCGGCTGGGTGTCGCACTAGGCGCCGACGTGCATACGTTCTACGGGCTGTCGGGCCTGGGAGATCTGATTCTGACCGGGACGGGGTCGTTAAGCCGGAATCATGCCGTCGGGTTGCAGGTGGCCCTGGGACGACGGCTGGAGGATATTCTGAAGGAGACCGTCACAGTGGCCGAGGGCGTGCGCACCACGAAGGCCGCCGTGGCTCTGGCCCGACGGTGCCAGGTGGAGATGCCGATTGTCCAATGCGTCCACGCGGTGCTGTTTGAAGGGAAACCGCCGACACATGTCGTCGCTGACCTGATGGCCCGCTCGGCCAAAGAAGAAACGCCGTATGCGATGTCCGGGCAGGCTCACTAGCGCCGGGCCACCACCATGGACCCTTCGACGCTTCACACGTTGCTCTCGTCGGTTCGCAAGGGATCGGTGTCGGTTGAGCACGCGATTCGCCAACTGCACACCCTGCCCTATGCCGACCTGGGATTTGCTAAAGTGGATCACCATCGCGCGATCCGCCACGGCGCGCCGGAGGCGATTTTCTGCGAAGGAAAGACCCGGGCCCAGATCCTGAAAATTGCCAGGCGATTGCTGGCCGACAACGTGCCCGTGCTTGCGACACGCGCCGATGCGGGCACCGCGCGCGCCATGAAAGGCGTGAGCCGCCACGCGGTGTATCATCGCACCGCCCGCATCGTGGTGATTCCGTCGACGCCACCCCGCCCGCTCCGGGGCGACATTGTGATTGTCACCGCCGGCACCGCGGATATTCCCGTTGCGGAAGAAGCCAGAGTGACCGCCATGACGCTGGGGAGCGCGGTGGACACGCTGTTTGACGTGGGAGTGGCCGGCGTCCACCGGTTGTTCGATCAGGTGGATCGTCTCCAACAGGCCCGCGTGGTGATCGTCGTGGCGGGGATGGATGGGGTTCTGCCAAGCGTGGTCGGTGGCCTGGTGTCCACTCCGCTTCTTGCCGTGCCAACCAGCCAGGGCTATGGCGCACATTTCGGAGGGCTGGCCCCGTTACTCACCATGTTGAACACCTGTTCCGGCGGGATCGGCGTGGTGAATATTGACAACGGGTTCGGCGCCGGACATCTGGCACATCGCATCAATGCCCTGGGCGCGGTGGATCAGGGCACGGCGTCTGGTTCGTGAGGGTGGCCCGCCGCTTCCGGTTGTTCGTCGTCTTGCGTCCGGGACACCGTACCCGCTTCAGGTGACGGAGGAACATCGGCGTCCGGGTGCCCGACGGTGTCCACCGGCTCAACAATGTCCGGAGGGGACGACACATTCAACGTGCCTTTTGTGAACAGCGAAACGGTTTTGGCCTTCACAAACCCATGCTCTTCCGCCATGAGTTTGGCCCTGACCGCATAGGCATATTCCCCCGGATCCACGTACTGGTGGTTTTGATCTTTGCCATCCCAGAGCAGGATGAGCCGCTTGCGAGGTTTTCCGTTCTCCATCACCACGTCGTTGAGAGGTTGTCGGTCGTATAAAAATCGAATGGAGCGTTTGGAAGGGAAACTGATGAGAGAGGACACTTCGAGGACATCGGTCTCGTTGACGTTTCCAGGCAACTCCACTGTCACCGCGAGGGACAACGACGACCCGTCCCCGGGCAGAAACGGCACGGGCGAGGGCGTGACGTTCACAATTTTGATCGGCGGGCGATAGGCCCGCTTTTTCCGTTTGGCGTCAAGCGCATCCGGCGCGGCCAGCACCGCAAGGAGCGTCAACGCGCCAATGAATGGCAGAGAGGATTGTGTCCATCGCATCGCGCTCACACCAGTCACCCTGTAACACGTCGGGAACAGGACATCGAATGTCTCATGCCCCCGGGCGGCGGTACGGGCCAGCCCGTGGATTCTGTCCGTACCCCTTTGTCCATGCCTCATGATCCGTGAAGACGACACCACGCACACGGTGATCCAGAGGAAACGACTTGTCATTTCACGGAAATTTTCGTATGTGCCTACATACTCGTGGCGTGGGAGCGCCGTCAAGCACAGCCGCGTCGGTGACAGGAGAACGGGGTCGCCATGCACCTGCATTTTGATTGTTTTTCCGGCATCAGTGGAGACATGATACTGGGCGCGCTCGTGGACGCGGGCCTGTCGCCGCACAGGCTTCGCAAAGGGCTTGGCGCGCTTCCAGTCTCCGGCTATCGTCTCAAGGTTTCCAACGTCCACCGCGGCGCACTGCACGCGACGAAAGTGGATGTCATCGTCACACGCGACCAGACCACCCCGCGCTCATGGCCACAAATCCGGCGTCTTCTTGCGTCGGGCAGTTTACCGCCATGGGTCACACACCACGCGCAGGAGGTCTTTGCGCGCCTCGCCCGGGCGGAAGGCGTCGTGCACGGGCAGGATCCCGCCAGGGTGCATTTTCATCAACTGGGCATGGTTGATTCTCTGATTGACATCGTGGGGGGGCTGCTGGGGTGTCATGAGCTGGGGGCGCGGACGTTCAGTGCGACGCCTGTCAATGTGGGGTCCGGGACAATCGAGAGTGCCCATGGTACCTTGCCGATTCCCGGACCCGCTGTCGCCGAGCTGGCAAAAGGTTGTCCTATTTATTCCCACGGCCCCGCGCTGGAACTGACCACCCCGACCGGCATGGCCCTGCTGACCACCCTGACGTCAACGTTCGGGCAACTTCCACCCGTCGTGCCCGGTGCCATCGGGTACGGGGCGGGCACGGCCAATCCGCAGGACTGGCCGAACGTGTTGCGGGTGTTTCGTTCCGCTTCCGAGGCCACCGCGTCACCGGAGGCCGACCGGGTTGTCCAGTTGGACACCAACATTGATGATATGAACCCGCAACGGTACGAAGTGGTCATGGAACGGCTGTTTCAGAATGGCGCGCTGGATGTCAGCATGACGCCGACCATGATGAAGCATCATCGCCCGGGGGTAATCCTCACGGTCCTGGGCCGTCCCGAGCACGCCGGGGCGCTGACGCAAACGTTGTTTCGTGAAACCACCACACTCGGGGTGCGCAGCCAGATCGTCAGTCGGATGACGCTGGCCCGTTCCATGCGCACCATTCGATTGCCGCAGGGCCGCGTGCGGGTGAAAGTGGTTCACGTGGGGAACACCGTGCAGTACCGGCCTGAATTTCAGGACTGCCAGGCCATTGCCAACACCACGGGGCTTCCGGTACAGGAGGTCATCAACGCGGTGATGCGGAAGTGTTCCTGAGTCCACGTTCCATGCCCGGCACACCCCCATCACGACGACCCGCACTGGCCATCACCATGGGCGACCCGGCCGGGATTGGCCCGGAGGTGATCGTCAAAGCGCTGGCCTCTCCCTCGGTGTGGCGTCTGTGTCGTCCCGTTGTGATCGGCTCCATGCCGGTTTTACAACGGGAAACCCGCCGTCTGCATTCTGCCCTCGACGTGGTGCCGGTACCGGCCCCCATGACACATCCGGTGACGAGTGGTGACAGACCGGGAGCGTGGCCGGTCGTGCGCAGAGGCTCCATTCCGGTGCTGGATCCTTTGACAATCCCGTTGGGCGCCTTTCGCCCGGGCCGGCCCGCCCGTGGCCCCGGCGCGGCGTCCTTCGCGTTCATTACAACGGCCGTGCGTCTCGCCGGCGCCGGCCATGTCGCGGGTATGGTCACGGCGCCCATCAATAAAGAAGCCCTCCACCTTGCCGGTCATGCGTACCCCGGCCACACGGAACTCCTGGCCCACCTGACGGATGCAAAACGGGTCGGGATGATGTTACTGGGCGGGCCGTTGAAAATTCTGCTTGTGACAACGCATCAGGCTCTCCGGCACGTGCCCGGGGCACTGACCACTCCCCGAGTCTTCCGGGCGATCCAACTTGCCCATCACGCCTTGCGGTCTTATTTCAAAATTTCCCGGCCTCGCATCGGCGTGGCGGCTCTCAATCCGCACGCCGGTGAACACGGGTTATTCGGCAACGAAGAGCGGGTGATCATTGCGCCGGCCGTTCGTCGCGCCACGCGAGCCGGCATTCGCGCGACTGATCCCCTGCCGGCCGATACCCTGTTTGGCGCGGCCGTTCGCGGCGCGTATGACGTGGTGGTGGCCATGTATCACGACCAGGGGCTGATCCCGCTCAAAACCGTGGCCTTCGGCCGGTGCGTGAACCTGACAGTCGGGTTGCCGATCATTCGGACGTCGGTTGATCACGGCACAGCCTACGATATTGTCGGGAAAGGACGGGCCGATCCTCACAGTCTGCTGGAAGCCATCACGCTGGCCGCCCGCCTGGCGTCCACGAAGGGCTGGCGCATCGCGTGAGCCGTGCCGCGAATGATTTCAGATGGACAAAGCTGACGGAGACACACGATGAAAGCCGGTATACACGGAAAGGATGTTCCTGAAGCTCGGGGCCATGAAGACTCCCTGACCTCGGCGGTATTCGGACATCTGCGGTACCTGCCGCCCGGAGTGTTTTGGCCTGCACTCTTCGCCAATGCCCGCGATGCGACAGAAGCCGAGCACAGCCTGAGCAATGTACTTGAGGACAATAACAACGTTTCGCTGAAGCAGTGCACCAAGCTGGAGATTGAGTTTTGGCCGTACCACGAAGGTATCGGTGAACCAGACATGATTTTGACGTTCCTCGACCATGAAAATCGGCCACGACTCACCATCGTCGTGGAAGTGAAGTTCCACTCCGAAAAGAGCGGAACAGGCGATGATGACCAGTTGGCACGTTACATGGAACTGGTCACGAATCCCCGCGACCAAGCCGCATACGTCTGTTTGATCTACCTGACGCCGAGGGAGTCGTTGAATGAGATCAACGACACCATCGCATCACATCCGCATTTAGGGAAATGTCGAGACAGGATATTTCAACTTCGATGGCAGGCTATACTTGATGTCGCCGAATGCGAGGCGAGTCAATACGGTGGAGATGGTTTTCCTTACGACACCATACTTACCGATGTCGTCGCTTTCCTTCGAAAACGCGGGTTGGAGCACTTCAAAGGAATGCAAGAAAGTAGCTCTCTGACATTGTTCGACATTACACCGGCTCTTTGGAATGGCTTGGGATCAGGGATAAACGAGATCCACTCTCTGGAGTTGTTCACCATCGAGAAAGGAGACTGGAATCAATGACTGACGGGTACGGAGAAAAAATCAACAACGCTGTCAAAGCCGTTCAACAGATGCATGTGGATACAAGCAAGTTGTTGCAGGCATGCGATGACACCATTGGAAAAGGAAAAGAATCGCTGTACCCAAACCGCGTCACTCATGGCATATCCAACCATCTGAAACCCCCTTCCGAAGTGTGGATGGCACGCGGGGTGTATCGCTATTACAAACCAAGGCAACACGAACGTACAGCAAACCAACCCGGGCTTGTCGAAGGTGTGACGGTAGTATTCATCCCTGATGAACCTGTTGATAAACCGTTGTTCATTGTTGGTCAACTTGACTATAAGGTTGAGCATGGAGATCGGGGTCGCGATACTTGGGATTTGTGGTACGGCTTTTTTGATTGGAGCACTACGCGTGCATTGAACGAAGTTACCTGCCCGTCACCTGATGACCATAACCGTATCAAAAGCATGAAACTGATCGCCGTCTCTCTTTACCAAATCAAAGACATCAACCATGTCCAAGAACTGATGACACAGGTGCAACAAGCACCCTGACCCGGTACACATACAGTGTCCTTGGCTCCCGTTGCACCTGCCCCTGAATGGCGTTGCCTAGCCTGAAACAAAGGCCTGCCCCTAGCCTGAACAGGGGGAAGGGAGAAGAGCAATACCTGATTCCTGCTTTTCGCAGGAATGATGATCGGGGATGTGGGTTGGCATTCCGATATCTGTAGCAATCACGCCATAACAGCCTTTGTGTATTGCAGTATGTCATCACCTTCAGTCCCCTTGACTTGAGACAGGGCGGAGTCTTGCTCTATAAGGGAGATGATGCGCGCGTCAACCGTCCACATTGCTCCTTCGATTCTCTCCGCCGATTTCGCACGGCTGGCCGATGAGGTCGCCGCCGTGGAAGCCGCCGGCGCCGACTGGCTTCACGTCGACGTGATGGACGGGCATTTTGTTCCCAACCTGACGGTCGGACCGCCCATTGTCGCCTCACTGCACCGCACCACCACACTGCCCCTGGACGTCCACCTGATGATGACGAATCCGGACGACTACATTGCCGATTTTGCGCAGGCCGGCGCCAGTTATCTCACAGTCCACGTGGAAACCTGCCCCCATCTGCACCGCACCATCCAGTGCATCAAAAACCATGGCGTGAAGGCGGGAGTCACACTCAACCCATCCACATCCCTCGCCACACTCGACGAGGTGATGGCCGACATTGACTTGTTGCTGATTATGTCGGTCAATCCGGGGTTCGGAGGCCAGACGTTTATTCCCGCCTGTCTGGGGAAAATCGCCCGTGCCAGACAGGGCCTTGAGCGGGCCGGTAGCCGCGCCCTGCTCGAGGTTGATGGCGGCATCAAAGCGGAGAACGCCGCTGATGTTCTGCAAGCCGGAGCCAATGTGCTGGTCGCCGGATCGGCGATTTTCGACAGTCCCAGGTATGCTGACGCGATTGCCGCCTTCCGCGCCGCGGCCACCACACTCTCCTCCCGGTCGGCATGAACACCACATCCGTGTATGACAGTTTGCACCCGCTGGAAATGAACCTGCTGGCGGCCTTCAGTCAATCCGCCGACATACCAGCTTCCGAGGCCACGTTACAGGAACGCTCCCGCCTGGAACCGTCTCAAATCAGCATGGCCCTGGGGTGGCTTCAAGCGAAAACGCTGATCCGCGTCCATGCCGAAACCAGCACGACCCGGGTGGGCTTGACGGAGGTGGGGCATGGATATCTGACCACAGGGTCGCCGCCGGAATGGATCGTGAAGATGTGCCAGCAGGGGGCACGGGACGGACAATCATTCACGGTGAAGGCGTTACAGGACATGGACCAGTTCCCCCCCGCGGAACTCAGCAAGGCTCTCGGCCTTCTCAAACAGGAAGGCGCCATCCGTTTGACGTCCGGGGGGCGCGTGGAACCGACCGGGTTGCCGAGTCCCACGATTGAACAGTTCACAACGCTCCTGCACGACTTGCACGAACTCCACCGCGAGCTACCATCCTTTTCGCCTGACCAGCAAAACCTGTTGCGGCAGTACTCGGTCAAACGGGGAAGCGCGCAGAAACCGTTTCGGATTGAGGAACGCGTGCGACGCGAGTACGCCCTGACCGATGACGGCAAAACGGTCGCGCAACGCTGTCATGCGGGCGCCGCGGAGGACGTGTCCCAACTGACGCCCGACATGCTGAAAGACGGCTCATGGCGCAACAAGCGGTTCCGGCAGTACACCATCAACATGCAGGCGCCGCGGGTCGCTCCCGGCCGGCGGCATCCGTACCGGGCCTTTCTGGATCTGGTCAAACACCAACTGGTTGGCATGGGCTTTCAGGAAATGCGAGGCCCACTGGTCGAGACCGAATTCTGGAACATGGATGCCCTGTATATGCCCCAGTTCCATCCGGCCCGGGCCATTCACGATGTGTATTTCGTGAAGACGCCGACCCATGCGGAAAAGATCGCCGAACCGTTTTTGTCTCGCGTGGCGGCTGCCCATGCGGACGGCGGCTCCACGGGGTCACGCGGATGGGGCTATCGCTATGACCCCGAACGTGCCCATCGGCTGATTTTGCGCAGCCAGGGCACCGCGGTGTCGGCCCGCACGCTGGCGTCGAATCCCCTGATCCCCGGCAAATATTTTTCCATTGCCCGCTGTTTTCGCTACGACCAGGTTGATGCGACCCATGCCACGGATTTTTTTCAGGTGGAGGGCATTGTGCTGGGCGAAGCGATTAATTTCCGGACGCTGCTGGGTCTGCTGACGCTGTTTGCCAGAGAAATGGCGCAGGCGCAGGAGAGCACCTTCCTCCCCGCCTATTTTCCTTTTACGGAACCGTCCGTGGAGCTTCACGTCCGTCATCCTCGACTCGGATGGATGGAACTGGGCGGCGCGGGGTTGTTGCGGCCGGAAGTCACCCATCCGCTTGGGGTCACGGTGCCGGTGATTGCCTGGGGCCTGGGGCTGGATCGCATGGCGATGGTGGCGCTCGGGATTCATGATATTCGCGACCTCTTTTCCACCGACCTTGAAAAAATTCGAGCCTTGCGCGGACGGTTTGCCTGAGCGTGGCGCCAGCCCGTTGAGACCGTGACGCACGGTCGCAGGCGCATCGCCATGGGGCACATTCCGCAACGGCCCTGGTGAGGAGACGATGCCCACAATTTCTTTTTTGCAGAACGATCTGGAACGGTTCCTCGGTCACGCCGCCACACTGGCGCAACTGGAGTCGTGGTTGCCGCTGGTCAAAGGGGAATTGAAAGACGTTGCCGCCGCGACCGGCGAAATGCGGGTTGAGCTGCAGGACAGCAACCGACCGGATTTGTGGAGCGTGGAAGGGATTGCCCGACAAATTCGGATCAAGGTGCAGGGGGCGCCCCGCGCGTATCCGTTTGTTCAGAACAGGACCCGCCCCAAGCGACGGGTGCTGGTGGGCGCCGGCATGGAACAGGTTCGCCCGTATGTGGCGGCCTGTGCGGTGATGGGGCCTCCTGTCACCGAGCAGGACCTGCTGCAACTCATTCAGGCTCAGGAGAAACTCGCGGACGGGTTTGGCCATAAACGCAAAACCGTCTCGGTGGGGTTGTATCGCCTGCCCAGGATTCAGTTTCCGGTGACCTACGGGCTGGTGAAACCCACTGAAGCGCGCTTTACCCCGCTTGGATTTTCCGAACCACTGACCCTGCAGGACATCCTGACGGTGCATCCCAAGGGCATGGAATACGGGGCCATTCTGGCCGATCAGCCGTTGCTCCCCTTGCTGTGGGACAAAGAAGGCCAGGTGTTATCCTTCCCCCCCATCATTAACAGCCGGGACATTGGACAAGTCCAGGTGGGCGATACGGAACTCTTTGTGGAAGTGACGGGCACCGACGCGCGCATGGTCCTGCTCACCCTCAACATTTTTGCCGTGAATTTCGCCGACCGCGGCGCCACCATTGACCCCGTTGACATTCAGTATCCGTATGCCACGGACTGGGGCAAGTCGGTCAAAACCCCCTGCGACATCAACACGATTCAGAACGTTCCGCTGAAAGCGGTTGAAGCCGCCCTCGGCCTGACCCTGGACGCGGAGCACGTTCAACAGGACCTGCGGTCGTACGGGTATGACGTCAAAGCGACGCGGAGCACACTTGCCGTGCGGTTACCGTGTTACCGCAACGACCTGATGCACCCGGTGGATGTGGCGGAAGATGTGGCGATCAGCCGAGGGTATGACTCGTTTGTTCCGGTGATGCCGGCCCATTTCACCGTTGGCTCGTTATCCACGCTGGAACGGATGTCCGATCACCTGCGCGACCACATGATCGGGCAGGGGTTTCAGGAAATCTTTTCCAATATTCTGATGTCCCGTGAGGAGCTGGTGACGCGTATGCGACTGACCCCGTCGGACCAGGATCAGGTCGTGGAAGTGGACAATGTCATGTCGCACAGTTTTGCGTGTCTGCGATCCTGGATCGTCCCGTCGCTACTACGTGTGGAGACGACTTCGCCACGGGCGTTTTATCCGCACCGTCTGTTTGAAATCGGAGAAGTCGCGCAACCGGATCTGAGCCAGCCGCTTGGGTCGAGAACAATGTTGCACCTGGGGAGTCTCATTGCCCATCCCCACGCGAATTTTTCCGAGGTGCATACCGGCCTGGACGTCCTGATGTTCTATCTCATGCAGGACTATGAGTTGCAGCCCATCGGCCACGGATCATTCATGGAAGGACGTGCGGGGAAGATTGTCTGCGACGGTCATGCCATCGGCCTGATCGGGGAATTGCATCCGGAAGTCCTGGAGAACTGGCACATCACGATGCCAATTTCCGTGTTTGAGCTGACCGTGGATCCGCTGTGTGGGGAAGAGCTGTTATCGGGATAGGGATGGGAAAGTCACTGCGTCCAGACATTCACCTCCGTTGCAACCCTTTGTCCGTCTCCGTCGACATTCTTCCTGGTAGGCACTAGGCACTTTGGCAACCTTTCATGGCCTATTGGCAGCATCCAAAAGACCGGTTAGGGCATAAAACAGGGGACACACCATTGCTTGCAGACATTGAGCACGTAAGGCTGACTGTGGCGAAGACCCTTGATCGCAAGAGGAAGACACAATACGGGCAGTTCTTCACACCAGCAGAAATCGCTCGATTTATGGCGGGGCTCTTTAGTCAAAGATCCGGCGACACCTGTCGTCTGCTTGACGCTGGGGCAGGGATCGGTTCTTTATCTGTCGCCTTTTTGGAAAGATGGGTTGCCGGTCGTTTTGATTTTCAGCGCGTCGAAGTCGACGCTTTCGAGATCGACGGGTGCCTGCACCCCTATCTAATCCAATTGCTGAAGGCATACACGCAGTATAAAAATGTTGCGCCAACGATCCGGGGTGACGACTTCGTATACGCCGCCGTAGATTCGCTCTGTGGGAGTCTCTTTGCCGAGACGCTTCCACGATACACACATGCTATCCTCAACCCACCTTACAAGAAGATACGCGGTAACTCTCTACACCGGTCGGTATTGCGGCGAGTCGGCATTGAAACTGTCAATCTGTATTCAGCGTTTGTAGCATTATCCTTGTCCTTGCTGGAGGAACGCGGTCAACTGGTTGCAATTATACCACGGAGCTTCTGCAATGGCCCATATTATCGTCCCTTCCGTGAATACGTTCTGGAACGTGCAACGATTCTGCATATGCACCTGTTTGCATCAAGAAACAAGGCATTTAAAGATGATGATGTGTTGCAGGAAAACATTATCATCTTCTTGGAGAGTGGCACCCCCCAGGGCAACGTGACGATTACAACTTCGACTGATTCCAGTTTTACTGATATGGAGACGAACCTGTACTCCTTTGATCGCATCGTGCTCCCTGGCGATTCTGAACGCTTTATACATGTACCAACCTCGCCACGGGTTCGCACCATCGAATGTTCGAAAGTGATCCACTGCACCTTGGAAGATATGGGTATCAAGGTGTCGACCGGTCCCGTGGTGGCTTTCCGGTTGAAGGAGCACCTGCGTGCCATGCCGGCTGCAGACACCGTCCCGTTGCTCTACCCCTGCCACTTTAAGGATCAAATGACAGACTGGCCAAAGACAGAATTGAATACACCCAATGCAATCTGCAGTAATACCGCCACAGGAAAATGGCTTTACCCGAATGGGTTTTATTGTGTCGTGCGACGCTTGTCATCCAAGGAAGAAAAACGCCGCATCGTTGCAAATGTCGTAAGGCCGGACTCTTTTCCCAATGCCGAGGCGTTGGGGTTCGAAAACCATCTGAACGTGTTTCACGAAGGGAAACACGGATTGCCTGAAGCACTCGCATACGGGTTAGCCACATTTCTCAACACCGCCGCCGTTGATGAAAATTTTCGGTGCTTCAATGGCCATACTCAGGTGAACGCGACCGACCTCAGGATCATACGGTACCCCAAAAAGGAAAACCTGATTGCCTTAGGTAAGAGGGCTATGCACCGCATGAGACACTCCGTCCCTGATCGACAAGCACACTGAAAATTTGAGCACATGACGAATGTCCCCACAAAACGCCTCACCGAAACCAAGCAAATTCTCATAGCACTTGGGTTGCCTCGTGCACAGCAGAATGCACGTTCCGCACTATGCTTGCTTGCGTTGCTGAATTTGACACCTCGTAAGCAATGGGCACGAGCGGGAAACCCCCTTATGGGCATTACGCCGATTATGGATTGGGCGAGCGAGTACTACCAGAAAGAGTATGCACCAAACACACGAGAAACTTTTCGTCGGCAGACGATGCATCAGTTCGTAGATGCCGGAATCGCTCTTTACAACCCAGACATGCCTGACAGACCAGTCAACAGTCCAAAAGCGGTCTATCAGATTGAACCTGTAACACTAGAGTTGCTTCGTAGCTTCAACACGAAGGTATGGCACGACAAGCTGACGGACTATCTCTCGCGTCGTAAGACGTTGGCTGCCAAGTATGCCAAAGAGCGGGAACAAAAACGGATTCCCGTGCACATTGCGGGGAACCAAAAGATCACCCTCAGCCCCGGCGAACACAGCGAACTGATACGATGCATTATTGAGGACTTTGGGTCGCGCTTTGCGCCAGGGAGTGTACTGATCTATGCAGGCGACACTGGAGATAAATGGAGTTACGTTGACACGCCTCTGCTCGCTACTCTTGGCATCAATGTCTATTCACATGGCAAAATGCCGGACGTTGTTCTCTACGATACTGCTCGCAACTGGCTTTTGCTTGTCGAGGCCGTTGCCAGCCACGGACCTGTTGACAGCAAACGACACACTGAGTTGGCTCAATTGTTTGCAGGGGCAAAGGCCGGATTAGTCTACGTAACCGCCTTCCTCAATCGCGCCGTTATGGCCCGGTATCTTGGTGCGATTGCGTGGGAAACCGAAGTATGGGTCGCCGAAACACCATCGCACCTAATCCACTTCGATGGCGAGCGCTTCCTGGGACCGTATGATGTGCCCTAATCAATGCAGAGACGAGAGAGGATCAGTAATTTTTGAGGAGCATGCCTTGCATCAAGGGATAATGCGCAAGTTTTCTGGCACACTCAGTCTGCCCAACCGTGTGCAATGGTCAGGCCGGGGTCTTTACCAACTCCGTCAGGGACTTGAAACCTGCCGGGTCATGAATGGCCATCTCCGACAACATTTTCCGGTTCAGAACCACGTTGGCTTTGTTCAAGGCATCAATAAAGCGGCTGTACGACAGCCCGTGCGCTTTGACCGCCGCCGAGATCCGGGCAATCCACAAACGCCGGAAATCACGCTTGCGGTGGCGCCGGCCAATGTAGGCGTAGACCAGCCCCTTATCAACCGACTCTGTCGCTGTCCGAAACAGTCTGCTCCGCGCCCCGTACTGCCCCTTGGCTAATTTGAGTCGCTTCTTTCGGCGACGACGGGTCTGCGGGCCTCCTTTTACACGTGGCATGACTTGGCTCTCCTTCTTAATTCAGACTGGATGTGAGGTCGCTCCGGCAGGGCATGACACGCGACCCCGACCCGAACCACTTCGCCAACCGGCATACTCTGCACTGTTGACACCATCAGGAATAGGGCAGGAGCCGTGACAGGGCGACCTGATCTATTTTCGAGACGACCGTGGCACCACTCAGCCGACGTTTCCGTTTGGCACTCCTCGTGGTCAGGATATGTCGCAATCCCGACTTGCGCCTCATGAATTTTCCACTTCCCGTGCGCGTGAACCGTTTTGATGCTCCTGAATGACTCTTTAATTTCATGCGTGCCATGCGTTCATCCTTTGTGTGCCTGGAGGCTCTGGTCTGCCTGGAATGCTAATGCTTCGGCGCGACAATCATGGACAGATTCCGCCCTTCCATTCTAGGCTCAAGCTCGACCGTTCCCGCTTCTTTGATTTCTTCCCGCACTTTCCCCATGGCCATCAGGCCCAGGCTCCGGTTCGCCATTTCCCTGCCTCGAAACATGACGGTCACCTTGGTTTTGCTCCCCTCCTGCAGGAACCCGACGATCCGACGGATTTTGGTCTCCAGGTCATGCTTGTCCGTTCGTGGACGCAGTTTAATTTCCTTGACCTGCGTCGACTTCTGATGCTGGCGAATTTTATGTTCTTTCTTGCTCTGCTCATACTTGAATTTCCCGTAATCCATAATGCGACAGACCGGCGGCGCGGAGGTGGAGGCAACTTCCACCAGATCACATTCCGCCTCCAGGGCCAGTCTGAGTGCATCGGATGTCTTCAGGACCCCCAGCTGTTCCCCATCCACACCAATCACGCGGACTTCGGGGACCCGAATCAGATGATTCACCCGATGGGTGGCAACGACGGTCCGCCTCATCGGTGAAGAGATGAACTGGTCAATGGTGCTGACGGCATATCGTGTTGAATCAGATCCCGTACTTCCGTGACAGGCATCGCGCCGACGTTGGTCCCGTTCCGTTTCCGGACCGACACCCCCTGCGCTTCCCGTTCGCGATCCCCGACCACGAGCATGTAGGGAACTTTGGCTTTTTCAGCCTCGCGGATTTTGAGACCGACCTTTTCATTGCGCAAGTCCAGATCAACTCGCAACCCGGCATCCGCCAACTGATCCCGCACGTGCGCCGCGTAGTCCGCCTGTTTGTCCGTGATGGGCAGCACAACGGCCTGGACGGGCGCGAGCCATACAGGAAAAGCCCCGGCGTAATGTTCGACCAGAATGCCGAAAAACCGCTCAATGGACCCCAGCAACGCCCGATGAATCATAATCGGCTGATGCGCCGATCCATCGTCCCCAATGTAGGACAAGGCAAACCGCTCGGGATTATTGAAGTCAATCTGCACCGTCGAACATTGCCATGCCCGCCCCAGCGCATCACGGATTTTCAGATCTATTTTCGGCCCGTAAAATACGCCTTCGCCCGGATCAAGGCGATACGGAAACCCGCCATTCTTCAGCGCGGCTTCCAGGGCACGGGTGGCCTGATCCCACTTCTCCGGAGCACCGACGGATTCTTCCGGGCGCGTGGACAGATACAATTCAAACTCCGTAAAGCCGAAATGCCGGAGGACAAACATGGTGAACTCGAGGACCTTGCGGACTTCCGACTCGATCTGATCCGGACGGCAGAAGATATGCGCGTCATCCTGTGTAAAGCCCCGAACCCGCATGAGTCCATGCAGCACACCCGAACGCTCGTAGCGATAGACCGTGCCCAGCTCACCATAGCGAACGGGAAGCTCCCGGTAGCTCCGCAAGTGCGACTTGTACACCATGATGTGAAACGGACAATTCATGGGTTTTAACTGGTACTCGCCGGAATCAACGGCGATGGGCGCAAACATATTGTCCTGGTAATAGTCCGTGTGGCCGCTGGTTTTCCAAAGCTCATGCCGGGCGACGTGCGGCGAATAGACCAGCTCATACCCGTGCTTCACGTGCGCCTCGCGCCAGAAATTTTCTATCAGGAGCCGCACCCGCGCGCCCCTGGGATGCCAGAGAATCAAGCCGGGCCCGGTTTCATCCTGAATGCTGAAGAGATCAAGCTCTTTGCCGAGTTTCCGATGATCGCGGCGCTTCATTTCCTCCAGCTTGTGCAAATGCGCATCCAGGCCCTGCTGGGTGGGAAACGATGTTCCGTACACACGTTGCAACATGGGCCTGCGTTCATCGCCCCGCCAGTAGGCTCCCGCGCCGTGTAACACCTTGAACGCCCGCACCTGACCGGTCGAATGCACATGAGGCCCGCGACACAAATCAATGAACGTGCCCTGCTGGTAGAGCGAGACGGTGGCATCCTCAATCTGTTGAATGATTTCGACCTTAAAGGCTTCCCCTTTGTCCTGAAACAGCTTGATCGCGTCCCCTTTCGACATCTCAAGACGTTGCACGGGATAATTCTCCCGAATAATCTCCCGGGCGCGTGCCTCGATGGTTTCGAGGTCCTCAGGCGTGAACGGCCGTTCAAAGGAAAAGTCGTAATAAAACCCTTCGTCAATCGCCGGCCCGATTGTCAGATTGGCGGACGGAAACACATCTTTCACGGCCTGCGCCAGAATATGCGCGCTGCTGTGGCGATAAATTTCTTTCCCGGCCTCCGAGGCAAACGTCAGCGGCTCGACGGTCGCGCTCCGTGTCAGGGGCGTGCCCAAGTCACCGGGTATCGCGTCAATGGTCACGGCGAACACCTCTGGCGGCAACGTCCCGGTCATGGCCGTCAACACATCCCGAGCCGTGACCCCGGCCCGGAATGTCTTCTTCCCGGTCCCCGGCAGTGATATTTCGATGGTTTCGCCCTGGGCGTGTTCGGTTTCAGTCGCAACCGTCACAAGGATGCCTTTCCCGTCATGCTGTTCATCAACAAAACCCATGGTAGGCGCGGGCGGTCTTGAACCGCCGACCTCTACCGTGTCAAGGTAGCGCTCTCCCCCTGAGCTACGCGCCTGTTTCAGACGG
The DNA here is from genome assembly GCA_963692935.1 of Nitrospirales bacterium. Classification (GTDB taxonomy): domain Bacteria; phylum Nitrospirota; class Nitrospiria; order Nitrospirales; family UBA8639; genus Bin75. The sequence continues at coordinate 2,592,095 of OY843588.1, read as the reverse complement.
AACATGCTAGAGAAAACTCTCGCACGATGTCAAGAATGCGTTGATTTGTCTGAAAAATTCTTCGTGATCCGTTGGGACCTCGGGGTCAAACAGGAACAGCCATCCCCAGGACGCCGGCCAGAGACGATCACAATGTATTCGACAGATTGACGACGTCAGCGGGATCGCGACCGACGTTGCACGGGAAGGTGATATTGCTTGATCTTCTTGCGAAGGGTATTGCGGTTCATGCCGAGCAGTTGCGCCGCCCGAACCTGATTCCCATCCGTTTCACGAAGCGCGTGTTGGATCAATGGCCCTTCCACCGCCCAGATCAGCGTCGCATGCAAACTCCTGGCGGAACCCGCCTTCATGCTCCGAACAAATTCCCCGAATTTCGAACCGATATAATCTTCGAGGTTCATATCCTGGAATGTCTGTACGCCGCGACTGTCTTTTCTCCCATGCTGCCGGCTGGAGAACCAGTGCACGCCGTCACAGGCATCCGCCACGGAAACGGAGCCGGCGAGGATCAGCGTCCTGGATACGTCAATCACGGCCGACAGGTCATTAAGCCCTTTCAGTGAGGCGTGATCGGTCACCACCAGCCCGTCAATCCGGCCGCGGCGAGCCTCCTGTTTGACCTGCTGAAGATTCTCCACCGTCACCACGTCAACGTCCGGCCTGACCGGTGTCTGTTGTTGCGAAGATTCCACGGCCGGATCCCTCACAACAACAATGCGCAGTCCTTTCGACGTGGCTGGCGACATGGCAGGAATCCTCACCTCTCACGATTGCAGAGCCTGACCCCGGCTTCTTCGGTGCGCCATGCACGTGCCAGTCTCATACGAACCCCAGCAACGGACAGAGCAGGTACAGCATGATCCAGATGAGGCTGGCGCCCAGCATGTTTAACAGGAACCCGACTTTGAGCATCGTGGACAGCGGGATGAGGCCGGTGCCGTACACAATGAGGTTCGGCGCCGTCGCGACCGGCATCATAAACGCCAGACTCGCCCCCAGGCACACCCCGAGGGTGGGGGGAACGGGGGAGACCCCGGCCGCGGCGGCAATGGAGATCACCACGGGAACGAGCATACTCGTCGAAGCGGTATTGGACACAATTTCTGTAAGCGACAGCGCCATCACAATCGCAACCGCCGTCAACACCCACACCGAATCGGTTCCGAAGATTGACACCACATTTTCCCCGATGATCGCGGCCAGCCGTGTCTGCACCATATAATGTCCGAACGTCAATCCGCCGCCAAACAACAGGATGGTGCCCCAGTTGATGCGCGCGGCCTGGTGCCAGTTCAGCGTAAATTCGCCTGTTCTGAAATGCACGGGCAACAGAAACAGGAGTCCCGCGGCAAAGATCGGCACCATTTCTTTGGGCAGACGAGCATTGAGAAACGTTACGATCTCCGCATCCCGTCCCAACACCACACCCAGGAGTCCCACGCCGATCCAGCACACGATGGCCAGTGCAAAAGCGATACAGGTATTCCGTTGGCCGCGTGTCCAGCGTTCCCGTGGTTGACCGGGCAGGCCACCGGCCCCGCCGTCCGTCAGGGATGACGTGGGCAACGGATGAAACCAGTAGAGCACGACGGCAATCCCCACCCCGAGGGCGACCGCGAGAGGAATGCCCAGGAGCATCCACCTGAAAAACGAGATGGCAATGTCCGCCTGCTGGGACAGCATGCCCACGGCAATGATGTTGGGAGGCGTGCCAATCATCGTGGCAATGCCCCCTGCCGCGGAGCCGTACGCCAGGAACAGGAGCACGCCAGGCTCATGCTGACCGCTCTGTGCGTCAGCCCCGCGCATTGCTGAGAGGATCCCAAGCGCAATGGGCACCATAATGGCCACCGCCGCGGTGTTGCTCACCCACATTGACAGGACAGCCGTTGCGAACCCCATGGCTCCGAAAATCGCAAGCGGGCGGCCCTGCAACCATGGTCGTGACAGGAGCCACAGGGCGAAGCGTCGGTCCAGCCCGTGCACCACAAAGGCTTCCGCCAGAAAGAAGCTGCCGATAAAGAGAAAGATGATCGGATGGGCAAATGTCGCCAGCACCTCCTTCGCCGACCCCAGCCCCGTCGCGATACACAAGGCCGCTCCGAGGAGTGCCGTCACGGCGAGGGGCAGGGCTTCGGTTGCCCAACTCACCACGACCCACGCCAGAATAGCGGAGAGGGTATGCGCGGAAGGTGGCAGGGTGGAGAACGGATTGACATACACCAGGAGAGCCAGCGCGGGCGCCGCGTACAGGCCGACCTGCTGTCTCATGCCCCACCCCTGATGGCTACCGGTTTTCACGGTGATGACAGTCCTTGCCCCTGCGTTAATAACGAATGCGGATGTGATTGAGATGATTGAATCAAAAGGGGCGCAGTATGACACATGCTGTCGCCGCTGTCATGTACCTGTATGGGTTCGCCACATATGGCAGTCATGGTTGATGTTGTAGAAGACACTGTACAGGCGATGCAGGATGAGTCTGCGACGGGGGGGGGATCAGCCAGTCGGCCATTGTGCTGTTGAAATTGGTCTTAGTCGGCCTGCAAGTTTGGCCTTGCCGAGGTTGGGAGACCGGGTGCACACGGCGGTTTTGCCGTGGCAGGCAGTGAAGTCGTGTTGTTCCTCACGGTTATTGGGTATTGACGGAACAATCAGGAAAATTAAGCAATGTTCCGGGTGTGCCACTCGCCCCCATCTCAACCTTGCAGGCTTGGCCGAGCAGTTCCCCCAGCGTGCCAAACGGACCTGAATCGAACAGCGTTTGTTGTATACGCCGGTAGCGCCAGACCTTGGCAGTTTCCCGGGTGATTTGTTCACACCATGTTTTGATGGCGTCGTCTTTTTGTTCTGTCCCCGCCCACACCCTGCCTTTGGTTTCAATAATCCAGTTCACTTCTCCATCGGAAGTTTGCTGCACGGCGACCCAGTCGGGATGATAGAAACCGATGGCGCCGGTGGATTTCAGGTAGTCAACCCGGAACTGCGTGCCGGACTCCCTCTGTTCAGTGGTGCCGAGAGATGCGAAACGGAGAACATCCGGCGCGCGGTCCAGAAACTCGGCGAAGTTGCGTTCAAAACCATTGTAGGTTGCGACGAAGTTGAATACCGTTTTTTCCACGCGTAGCGGTGGCAGGTTTCTGCGCCAGGCGAAGGGTTTGGTATCGGACAGCCGGAAATCGGCATGTTCAAATTCAATCTTGCGTTTTTCCAGCATGATCTTTCCAATCTCCCCGGCCAGATATTTGGCAATGCCTTCTTTGATCCCTGCTTTGGATAAGTTTGAGCGAACTTTTTTGTCATTGAGATCGACGTTACCCCCAAAGCAATAGCTTTCCACATAGGTTTTGACTTTTGGATACAACGCGGCAAAGCGATGGGTGAGTTTGGCATGTTCAACGACCATCCTGGTGATGGAAGCCAGTATGGTCTCTATGGGTTCGTCAACAGCTATGGAGGCCTGATGAACATCCGTACCAATTGTCTGAAATTCCATTTTCAGGTTTATGCGATATGTCTCATCGAGTTCATCACGGTCAAATATGGCCTTCAGTGTAGTGATATTCAAACGGTCCAGGTTCCGCACCTCGTGGAAAAGGCGAGGCTTGGTAATGGGGATCTGAATGTCATGCTCTATTTTCTCCATCACAGGAGAGATGGTAACCGGCAGTGGCGGGGCATTGCTCGTGCTTTTCACGCCGACGCCTTCGGCTTCAAGTTGATCGCGCAGAACTTTCAGCAGGTTGCGCGTCCCCAGCACTTCAAGGGTTTGCGTCCGTTCCGGGCCGATGCTTGTCATCAGGCGCAGTCCTCTGCCAATCACCTGCTCCGGCAGAATTTCCGTCTTGGCGGTGAACGGGCGCAGCCCCAGCACCACCGAGACATTGCGCACATCCCAGCCCTCGCGCAGCATCAGCACACTGACGATGACCTGAATCTCATTCTGGTCAATATCACGCGCCGACTTGCGGGCTTCTTCCAAATCCCCTTTTGAGACTTCACCCGCAGTGTCCGTGTGTATGACAAGGACCTCCGATTTCTTCAGTCCAAACGACTTCGTTTCCCAGAGATACTTTCCAATGGCATCCGCCTGGTTGCTTTTCTCAGCCATGATAAACAACACCGGCTTTGTACCAAGTTTTTCGTAAATGCTTCGGTGTTCCTTCCACCGGATAACCGCCGCTTGCAACCAGTACCCGTACTTTTCTGTCACGTTATCCCTGGTGACATTGTCGGGATCCTGGTCGGGTTGTTCCGAATCGTCTTCGTTGGTGACAATAAGAGGCGCTTTGACGATGTGGTCTTCCACCGCCTGGGCAAGCGGGTAGTCGCATACCGTCCAGGGGAAATATCCGGCTTCATCTTTGGGCGTCGCGGAAAAATCCAGCCACAAAGCCAACCCAGCAGGCAAGGCGCGATGAATTGACAGCAATGACTTATTCCATTCAAGCGTGTCATCGTGAACATGATGCGCTTCGTCGTTCAAAACCAGTACATCGGCAAGCGATTGCACGCGCTTCAGCATGGTGCGGCCACCCGATTTATCCGCGTCCGGCGCCGGCTTTTTCCCAAGCAGAGCGTCCACGGCGTTGGCCGGTTTCCATTCCTGCTCGCGTGATTCGTACAGTTGGTGGATGTTGCTCAGGAACAAATTGCCGCCCGGGTCCGGCTCGGTGGACGCCCCGCGCAAAATCACTTTCAGAGTGAAGCGCCCGTGCCATTCCGGCGGCACCAGCGGGATGTCCTTGAAGATGCGATTGTCAGCGAAGTCTTTTTCCAGGCGCTGATACACGATCACATTCGGCGCAACCACGAGAAAGTTGGTTGACAGGTCGGAGTCCGGCACCGTCTTTTTGTGGAAGAATGCCCAGACGATGGCCATGGCCATCACCCAGGTTTTACCCGACCCTGTGGCCATCTTGAAGGCGTAGCGGCGCAAGTCTTGCGGTGGCAAATCCCGTGTACTTTCCCTGTCCACTTCTTCCACATAACGGATCACTTGCCTTGTTTTATCGGGCAAGGTCTGGAATCTGATATTTTGCGACACCATGTCTCTTTGATAAATTTCTCCATATTCCTCAATCAACGCTTCGGCATCCCGGTTGTCGCAGGTTTCCACCAGCCAAACAAGCGTCTCAATCGCTTCGCGCTGGCAGAAGTAGTAACGGAAAGGCACATTGAAACCCGCAACCGCATGGTCTTCCTCAAACCAGTATTCCAGCAGGCGGCGGGTGGTTTCCGCCACGCCCGGATAGCCTTGCTCGCGCCACGCATCCACCGCAGAACGGATTTTCGTGATCAACAACAGGCGGCTCCGACGGCGGCCGTCGGCCACGCTCCAACCGCTGGCGGCGGCCGCGTCTTTTACAAGGTGCTCCGTCGGATGCTCCCACGGCATGCGTCCGGGAATTTCCGGCAAATCCTTGTCATAGCGGATGACGGCTTCGGCCATGGTTATTTCACTGTTACGGTCAGCATTTGCGAAGTGTCGTTGCCGAAAATGTCAATCACCTTGACCAATACCCGGTATGTTCCCGCTGTGGCGTAATCGTGTTCATCGGAAACCAGCGGCAACGCGCGCTCCCGGCGGGTGCGGTAGGCGACCCAGCCCTGCATGAAAGTGTCCCCCTGGAAATCCCAGTCAACTGCCCAGTAGTCAATATAGTCTGACCATGTGGAGATTTTATCGCGCGCGTCTTCTGGAATAGCATCCGAGTCGGCAATGACAAAATCCGACAACTCAACCTGTGCTGATAGTTTCCCTGATTGCTTGATTTCGGCATTCAGATACGCCAGTTCAAAAAAGCGCACATCACCCTTGTCCGTCGCCTGCCGCTCCATCACTTCGCGGGGAATGTTGAAGAGCGCAAGTTTAACGCCTTTGTTTTTAGCATCGCCAATCACCAGATTGTTCAGCCCCATTTCCCACTCCCAGCCGAGTATATGCAGTTCCTTCTGCTTGAGTTGGATGACTTCGTTCACCGCCTCGTTGACCTGGTTGATGGTTACCGGCGCATCCACCGCGCCGATGTGGACCAGCGCCTTGCCTTTCTTGCCGTGCAGGTGTGTCATGCCAGCAATGGGGTGCGCGCCGTAGAGTTTCAGGATGAAGGCGAGGTATTGTAGAGTTTTTTCGGTGTTGTTTTTGTTTTTGTCGTCGCCAAAAGTTACACCTTGCCAGTATTGCCTTTCGTATTTGCCGAGGTTGAGCACGTCAAACTGTTTGCAGTTTTCAATGCCGAGCAACCGCTTGCGCGTGGTGTGTACCGCCCAGCGACCGAGGTCGCTGGTGATCCAGCGGCGGCCCAGTTTTTCGGCAACGGCGGCGGTGGTGCCGGAGCCGCAGAAGAAGTCGGCGATGAGGGAGCCTTCGTTAGATGAGGCTTTGATGATGCGTTCGAGTAGAGCTTCGGGCTTTTGAGTAGGATAACCAACCCGCTCACCATCTCCAGCAGCAAGATAGTTTATATCCACCCAAATATCCCCAAGCGGATAACCTGGATATTCGTCAGCATAAATTTTGTATCTTGGCCGGCCAGTACCTGTCCAATGAATTAACAAGGGATTTTCTTGTAATCTTTTGTCAAAAGTCTCCTGAGCCCATATCCAACCTATATTGGTCGTTACTTTTCTACCCTGAATCACTCTCACCTCGCCCCTGCTACTTGCGTTTGCAGACTTTTCAAGAGCGGCATGCTGATAATTTCTGTCGGTTTCTTTTTCCAAGTGGGGAAAGCGGCCGGATATTTCTTGTTTAGACAACGGACCATATTGAATGTTGAATTTCGTACGTGGCTTGTCCTTTGAGTATAGAAAGATAGAATCCCTAATCGCATCATATCCAGAATCTGAGAGGCTGTGAGCCGCATAACGTTTCCACGCAACCTCGTTCCAAAAATTTTCCTTCCCAAAAATCTCATCCAACACCATTCGTAAATACGAATTCACTCGCCAATCACAATGCACATAAATGCTACCGCTGTCAGACAGCAATTCCCGCATCAATACCAGCCGGTCATACATCATCGTAATATAGGAATCCATCCCGCGCCCCCAAGTGTCCCTGTAGGCTTTTGCCTCAATGATGGTCTGTTCTTTTGATACTGTTTCCCCGGACTCGCCCACTTGTGCGTTGAAGGAAAAATCCGCTCCCGTCGCAAACGGCGGATCAATGTAAATCAGATCAATCTTCCCGGCGAATTTCGCCAGCAACGAGCCCATCACCAGCAGGTTGTCTCCCCAGATTAACTTGTTCTTCCAACCCTCCTTGAAGGTGTCGCCTTCCTTCGCTTGATACGCATCAAAAATATCCAGATTCGCGGGTTTCTTCTTTTCCTCCCGCGTCGCGCGGCTTTCGTTCACCGTCTCAATCACCTGAAACGGCAGACTGACGCGCGCGGCTTCCCGGCGTGTACCGTCCTCGTTGTATTTTTCGTGCCAGACCAGTTCGGGGGTGATGTCAATCTTTGCCATGGTTGTCTCCGATGGGTTAGTGGGTTGCCGCAATGGTGCCATCGGCGCGGCAGAAGTGTCGCATGTCACATTCTTTGCATATGGCAGATTCAGGCGGTTTCTTCACCGAAAACTCCTGCGCCTGTATGCAACCCACCACCTTGTCAAAATACGATCCGGCCGAATTTACCTTTTGTCGGTCATATGGCAGCGTCATCAGCGCGTCTTCTTTTCGCGGTTCGGAAGTCCAATACAGCGTCAGTTGGTCAACGCGGCGTTTATACCGTTGCTCCAGAATGTAGGCGTAGGTGCACAGTTGGCGCTCATAGGCGGCGACGAGTTCCGGGTCGTTCTTCGGTCGCGGCGAGGTCTTGAAATCCAGCAGTTCCAGTTTTCCGTTGCCGCCTCGGACCAAGTCCACCGTGCCGGAGAGAATGTACGTATCTTTTTCAAGGGATACATCTACCTCAATCTCCTCGATGTTTTGCATTTCCCCGCAATTTTGCTCGAAGTAGTTTATCACCTGCCGCAATGCGGCGCCTTTGGTGGTTTCGTCAATCGGGCGGACACTGCTCATGCGCAGGAACCGGAATGTCCGCTCGAAAATCTCGTTGATGCCCGGTTCGCCCAGGGTGTCAAGCCCGCCGTCCATGACGACGCGGTGAATTCCCTCTATCGTCTGGTGGACCAATAGCCCGAAGAAAATCACCGCCGAGCGGGACGGTGTGAAGTCGTAATCCTTGAAGAATTGATATTGTCGCGGGCAGGTCTCGTAAATCCTGATGTCGCCGGTGAAACTGTACGTCTTTTTCACCGGGACATGCTCCCGGGAAGCGAACCGTTGCGCTGTCAGTTCTTCTTTTTTTTCAACATATGGCCATTGCTGCAATTCGTCCCAAATGGGCACAAAGTGGGGCTTGGGCTGCTTGCCAGCACTCAGCACCAGCAGGTGTTGTGCACGCGAGAATGCCACATAGTGCAGGCGCATCCGGTCAAACTCGGTGATTCGTGTCTCCGGCTCAAACAAAGGCCGTTGGTAGTGGGGGCTTAAGTCCTGATCCACCGCCTTTTGTGTACGCACATGGACACTGAGCGAGCCGACCACGACGACCGGAAACTCCAGTCCTTTCGCCTGATGGATGGTCATAACCTGAACATATCCCCTGGGGAGCGGCTGATACATATCCTCGAACTCGTTGATGCCGCCGCTGAACAGGAAATTGAAAAAACTGTTGAACAGATGCATGCGCAGAAAATCACGATTCCGATGGGTGACGACCGGGTAGTGGTAATACACCTGGAAGGCATTGAGTAACTGCGAAAAAATGGCGAGGTTGCGCGATGTGTTTTCTTCTTTGATCGCTGTTGCAAAAGGCTCCAGCGCAAGCAGTTGGTAGAAGTAATCGGCCGGTCGAGTGTTCAGGGTGGCACCGTCTTGCAGGCTCTCAATTTCCTTTACCCACTTGCGAATTTCTCCACTCAGCGGGGTTTCGGCAAAATGTTTTCCCAAAGAAATGAGCGCGCCATCCACATAGTCCGCCAGTTTTGGCACGTCACCGAACATGTCGCCTCTTTGCTCGCCATGCCAGCCGAAAATGAGGGAGAAGCAGGCCATCATGTGACGGATTTCGTCATTCTCAAAATACCTTCTGGCACGCGGGCAGAAGGCCGGAATGCCCTTTTCTTCAAGCGCCGTCAGGTAATGGCCGCTGTGCTCTTCACGGACGCTGTGAAGGAGAAGTGCAACCTGGCTGTAATCCTTGATAACGTCGTTTTCCTTCAGGTGGGTGATGACATCGGCAACGCGACGAGCCTCGTCAGGCTGGTCACGCCCCCAGATAGAAAACATTGCGGGATAGTTCGAGTGACAGCCTTCGCTGTCTGGCTCGATGTGTTTGGCGTGACGAAAAGGCAATCCATTCTGGTTTGACCAATCGCAGGACGCCATCCAGCGGTCGTATCTCCCAATGATGTCCTGATGGGAGCGGTAGTTTGTTGTCAGCGTCAGCGTTTCACTTGCGGGCAGTCGTTGGGGAAACTCCAGGATGTTGCGCACGGTGGCGCCGCGAAACCGGTAAAGGCTTTGGTCCTCATCGCCCACCACGCACAGATAGCCGGTTTCCCCTGTCAACTTCAGAAGAAGTTGTTCCTGCACATAGTTGGTGTCCTGATATTCATCGACAAGAATGTAGCGTATGCTTTGCGTTCCATCGTCGGTCGTTCCGGAAGGTTCGAGAAGGTCGTGTGCCAGTTTTTGGAGATGGGCAAAATCCACGCGATTGCTGTCAAAGAGCAAGCACTGGTATGTGTCGTAGGCATCCGCCAGTGCGGATAAAAACGCATCCCCCGAGTTCTTGAGTTGCCCGGGGTCAATCAATTCATCGGCAATTTTGTCAAAGTATGTTCTGATGTTTTTGATGGTTGTCCATTTGCCCTTCCATTTTCCCAGGAATCGGCCGTTTTCTTTTTCTCCGATGATTTCCGTGAAGTGCTCGTAGAGGAATAACTGTTGCGTCAACTCATCAAGAGTTTCGTAGTTGTGTCCCAGGGGTGTTTTGTGGCGGTGCCGCCTGAGCAACTGGTTACAGAATCCGTGAATGGTGGAGATGTTCAGTTCGGATAAATCCTGCGTATATCCGATTTTGCGCGCCGCCGCCGCCAGCCGATCGCGCATCTCGAAGGTCGCTTTTTCGGTGAATGTGCAGAGCATGACTTGTTTCGGCTCCGCCTTGTCCTGCAAGAGAATGTTGAGCGTGCGCAAAATGATGCTGTAGGTTTTTCCCGAGCCCGGGCCGGCAATCACGCGCAGATGTTTGTCCAGGCAGCCTATGACGTTTTTCTGCTGGCTGTTGAGATCGGGGTAGGCCTCAAGGATGGACGGCGCAATGTTCACAGCAACCCTTCTTTCCGGAAACTGAATACACTGTCAACGGACACGATAAGGTGGTCCATAACTTCAATGCCCACGGTCGTGGCGGCCAGGACGATGGCGCGAGTGGTCAGTTTATCCTGTTCGCTGGGTGTGGTGTTGCCACTCGGATGATTATGGGCGATCACGATAGCGGCTGCCTTGCGATTCAGGGCGGATTCAATGACGCGCCTCGGATACACCGCTGCGCGGTCCACCGTGCCTTCTTGCAGTGTTTCAACGCCATCGTTCAGCAAACGACGCCCTGAATCAAGAAATCCCACTTGAAAAACCTCGTTGGGAAGCGCGCCGATGCGCATACGCCAGAATGCGACCAGGTCATCGTGATGGGCAAGGCAGTCGCCCTTCGCCGCCGATTCCTGCAAATATAACGTCGCCGTTGCCCGAACGATTTTCAGCGCAGCCGGGGTGACGGAGCCGATACCCTGCACCTCGCTCAACTCTTCAAACGAAGCGTCCAGGATGCCGCGCAGGCTACCGAATTGTTTCAGCAACACTTTTGCCATCGGCTTGACGTCCGACCGTGGAATGGCCAGTGTGAGTAGCAGTTCAACGACTTCATGCTTGCCCAGCCCGCCAAAGCCGGCTTCCAGAAACCTCTTGCGCAACCGATCCCTGTGGCCGTGATAGTGGGGAGGGGGCTGCTTCATACCATACTCCTTTTGCCTGCGTTGCGGAGAGCGGACGGCGGATGGTACAGGATTGACCGCTTGTCATACAATTTCCCGTATGCAGATTCATTGCCGGTACAATGGTGTAGGGAGAGACCCGCAATACCTTTTGCACAGAGAAACAAACGACACCGATACACACCGCCGCGAACAAACGGGCCGCATGTTGACGAGACTCCGATCATGTCTGGGGTTTTTGAAGGGGACAGGGTATGATAGACGGGACCCGTCGCCAGCCCTGTGGATCTGATTGTGAGCACGCCTGTCGTCACCGCACAAGAACTTGTTTCACTGCTCACCCGTCGACGAGCGCAAGGCGCGCGCGTGGTGTGGACAAACGGCTGCTTCGACTTGCTTCACGTCGGGCATATTCGGTATCTCCAGTCGGCGCGGGCGTTGGGGGACATCCTGGTCGTGGGCGTGAACAGCGATGCGTCGGTGCAAAGCCTGCACAAAGGCCCCGGCCGGCCCGTCACGCCGGACAACCAGCGCATGGAAGTCCTGAGCGCCCTGTCGTGCGTGGACTATGTCATCAAATTTGAGGAACCCAGTCCGTTACACCTGATTGAAACGATACAACCCGATATCCTGGTCAAAGGCGGAGACTGGCCCATCGATCAAATTGTGGGCCGGCACAGCGTTGAGGACCGAGGAGGCAACGTCGTCACGATCCCGCTTGTCCCGGGGATCTCAACGAGTCGCCTGATTGAACGCATCAAACAGGCAGGCTGAACACAGAAAAGGCCCGAACCACTTTCCCCCGCCGCTACACAGGGAACACCCCTGGCACCCGAACACTCGATGGTCATGAATACCCGCGCAACGTTCACCATGTCCCCGGCATCGTGCGATCACCTGCTGACACCCGTGCTGGAGGCGTTGACTACTCCGGGCGCCACCCCGTTCGTGGTGGGGGCACACGGGCCCAGTCTCGCGTTCACCCTCAGTGCGCTCATGATGACACAGCACCGTCAGGACGAGACGGCGGCGGCCAACACTCTCCCGTTCCAGGGCATCCTTCCCCCTATCTGGCTGATTCTGACACCGACGCAGGATGAAGCGGAATCGTTGTTCCAGGACATGGAATTTTTCTTTGCGAGCTTTGCGCTCCCCGCGGACACCCTGACGTGTTTCCCGGATCGTGGCCAGTCCCCCTCCGCCACCGGCGCACTCTCTATTGATCTGGTCGCGCAACGGATGCAGACGCTCTTTCGCCTCCACACCCACCAACCCACCGTGGTCATCACCACACCCGCCGCCGCCCTCCAGCGCCTGATTCCACAGTCCGCGTTTGCCCGGTCATGTATCCACCTGCAAGTGGATGGCCCGATTGACCGGGAGGGATTGATCCACCAGTTGCTGTGTACCGGATACCGGCGCGTGTCCATGGTGGACATTCCCGGGGAATTCAGCGTTCGAGGCGGCATCATCGATATTTTTTCCACGGGAGACACGGATCCCTGCCGGATCGAATGTCTGGGCGATACCATCGAGTCCATTCGCCGGTTTGATCCGGCGACCCAGGAATCCACCGACTCCGTTCTCTCCAGCGATATACTGCCCGCCCGGGAATACCTGCTGCCACCCGAACACGCCGATCTCGCACTGGGCGACATCCCGCCGGACGCGGAATGGCGCTTGCCGGACACGTACCCCGTCATGGCCACCCTGCTTGATTACATTGCCGCCTCGCCATTCGTGGTCATGGATCGTCCCGTTGCGCTGGAACAGGTCGCACGGGAGTGGTGGGACGCAGTCAGGGAGGCATGGGAGGAACTCGACAGAACGCCCACCGGAGAGACCGGCGCGCCGTACCCCGACCCCTCGCGATGCTACGTCGCCTGGGAAACCTTCGCGCAAGGCCTTGCCGATTGCCCGTCGCTGGCCTGTGACGTGATCGCGCCTGGCGAGGACTCGTGGACACCCGTCATCACGCTGCCCATCCAGTCGCCCATCAGCGTGGGGCTGGGGCTTCGCGGCACGCCCTTCACCAGAACCCTGGAGATTCTGGAGCAGTTTCGGCACGACGGGCCGGTGATGATTGTGGTGCGCTCGGCCGGACAGGTCGGACGCCTGCTGGAATTGTTCGCGGAACATAACGCCCCCGCCACCGAGCAGAACCCCCTGCGTGCGCACACGCCCGGGCCTGCCCCGTCCACTCACGCGCCGTTTTACATTCTGCAGGGGATGCTGTCGTCGGGGTTTGTGGCGCCGTCGTTTCCATTCACGGTAGTCACGGAAGAGGATGTCTTCGCCAAAATTGCACGGCATCGCCCCCCAGCCAAAAGCCGGACGGCCACTTTTCTGTCGTCGTTGGATGATGTGAACGCCGGCGATTACGTGGTCCACGTGCAACATGGGATCTGCCGGTATCAGGGTCTGCGGCGCCTGTCCGTGCAGGACTGCGAAAGCGATTACCTCATTCTGGAATTTGCCGGACGGGACACCCTCTACGTGCCGCTGGATCGCCTGAACCAGATTCAACCCTATCGGGCCGGCGATCACCCGCCCCCCCCGCTCGACAAACTGGGGGGAACGAGCTGGGCGAAAACCAAAGCGCGCGTGGCAAAAAGCATTGAGGATATGACCGACGAACTGGTCGAGTTATATGCCGACAGGGAGATCGTCACCCGACAACCCTACAGGGACGATACCATGCTGTCCCATGAATTTGACGCGGCCTTCGATTATGAAGAAACTCCCGACCAGCTCAAGGCCATTGAAGACATTCGACGCGATCTTGAACTCCCCCAACCGATGGATCGGCTGGTCTGTGGAGATGTGGGATATGGAAAAACCGAAGTGGCCATGCGGGCGGCATTTCAGGCTGTCGAGGATAATCGCCAGGTGGCGGTGCTGGTACCCACCACACTCCTGGCACAACAACATTATGAAACGTTTGCGCGACGCTTCGCGCCGTTTCCTGTCCGCGTGGCCGTCCTCTCGCGGTTTCAGAGTACCAGAGAGGTCAACGCGTTGTTGCCCGATCTGGTGTCGGGCGCCGTGGACATCGTGATCGGTACGCATCGGCTCCTCCAGAAAAATGTGCAGTTCAAACGGCTGGGCCTGGCCATTATTGACGAAGAGCAATGGTTTGGTGTCCGTCATAAGGAGCGCCTCAAACAACTGCGCACGCGCGTGGATGTGTTGACGCTCACGGCCACACCCATCCCCCGCACGCTGCAAATGGCGTTCTCCGGGGTTCGGGATCTGTCGGTCATTGACACGCCCCCACCCGCACGCCTGGCCATTCGCACGCAGGTCGTCCGGTTCAATCCCACGCTGGTTCGCGACGCGATCCGCCGGGAACTGGCGAGAAACGGACAGGTCTTTTATGTGCATAATCGCGTGGACACCATTGAGCGGACCAGTCAGTGGATTCGGGAACTCGTCCCGGAAGCCCGTCTTGTCATGGCCCACGGGCAGGTCAATGAGCACGTCCTCGAAGGCGTCATGCTCAAGTTTTTACACGGGGAGGCGGATATTCTGCTCGCGACCACGATTATCCAGTCGGGCCTGGACGTGCCGCGGGCCAATACCATTCTGGTGGATCGGGCCCATACGTTCGGGCTTGCCCAGCTCTACCAGCTGCGGGGACGGGTGGGCCGGGCCGGGGAACAGGCCTATGCGTACTTTCTGTTCCCCAACGAAGAGACATTGAGCACCGATGCTCACAGACGACTGACGGCCATTCAGGAATGTTCCGACCTGGGCTCGGGGTTTCGCATCGCCGCCGCGGATCTGGAAATCCGGGGGGCCGGCAATCTGCTGGGCAAACAACAATCCGGCAGCATTGCCGCCATCGGGTTTGATCTGTATATGAAGATGGTGAAGGAAGCCGTGCAACGGAAGAAGGGGGCACCCGTCGAAGACGAGGTGGATCCGACGATACACGTGAACGTGTCGGCCTTCATCCCCGACGACTACGTCGAAGACGACCATCAACGCCTGTCCCTGTATAAACGGCTCTCAACCAGTCAGACAATCGGCGACCTCGCGCTACTCCACGAAGAAACCCGGGATCGGTACGGGACGCCGCCCGAGGCGGTGGAGCGGTTGTTTGAGGTCATGCAACTTCAGCTGCTGGCCAGGAAGCTGCACCTGGAATCGCTGGATGTCACGAATGGCAAACTGACGTTGACCTGTATGCCCACGGCCACGATGACTCACGAGAGCCTCGACTGGCTCAAGCAGTATGCGAAAGACCGTCTCCAGCTCCTCTCGCCCACGTCCTGCACGCTGGACATGCCGCTTGAGGAGTGGCCGGATGTGGTGGCTGAATTGAATGTGATTTTGAACGGTGTGCTGGAGGCCGCACATCCCACCGGAGTCCCATCCCGATCATGATGCCCCCGCTCCGCCATCTCCGGCGTTCCTTGCGCATGTCCCGTCGTGGTCCCGTGCATGCCTGTCGCCGGTTCACGGCCCGACTCAAGACAACGGGGTTGCTCCTGACCATCCTGTCCGGGCTGTGCGGGATCGGGAGCCTGGCATCCGTTGTCCCGGTCCACCAGGTGTTGGCCCAACCGCTGTCGGACAGAATCGCCGCCATCATCAACACGGAAGTGATTATGCTGTCCGAACTTGAGGCCGCGATGGGGGATGAAATCGTGCGATTGAAGGCCCGGTATGACGGGGAAGCATTCAAGACACAACTCGCTCACAAACAACACGAGGTGCTGAACCGGATGATCGAACGGAAGCTCCAACTGCAGGAAGCCGCGGCAAAGGACATTACGGTCACCGATGCGGAAGTGGACACCGCCTGGGAGCAGGTACAAAAAAATCCCACTGCCTTTCCGGCTGAGCTCGTTCGCTCCAGGGATACTTTTCGCGAAGAGATGGTGTTGCGCCGCCTCTCGGAGTTTGAAGTGCAACGACGCATTATCGTCCCCTTTGAGGAAATCCGCGACTACTACCATGAACAGGAGGAACGCTTCGCCACACCGTCGGAACACCACCTCCACCAGATCCTGTTGCGGCCAAAGCCGGATGAAAGTATGGAGGCGGTCAGGGAGCGGGCGGAAGGCCTCGAACGGCAACTCCAGGAAGGCACCCCGTTCGAGAAACTGGCGGCTATCTATTCCGACGGGCCTGCCAAAGACAGCGGGGGCAACCTGGAATTCGTGCGGAAAGAGGATCTGCTGGGGCCGTTGGGGGTCGCACTGGACGAGATTGCGCCAGGCGAGCGCAGCCCGGTGATTGAAACGGACATCGGGATGCACATCCTGCTGCGCGGGGAGACCCGCGAGGGAACCTCGCAACCATTTGACGAGGTGAAAGATCTTGTGGAGGAACAGCTGTATCAAAAGAAACTGCGAGAGGCTCACAGTGAGTGGTTGTCAGCGTTAAAAGACAGGTCCTACATCAACATCCTCCTCTGACCGCGCGCCCTGTCTCCACTGTCCATATCGCCGTTTCACCGTTTGCCACAGTTCCTGGCGCCCCTCGTGCGTGTGGGACGAATAGCCCACCGTGTCTTCCTGCTCGCCCAATCCCAGGCGCTGACACATACGCATCAGGCCGGGCCGACGTTGCCCGCGGGACAGTTTGTCCATCTTGGTCCCCACCACGATGGGGCGATGCCCGATATGGGTCAGCCAGGCCAGCGTCGTCACATCACGCTCTTCGATCACGCGGATATCCACCAGCTGCACCACGGCAAACAATTGAGACCGGGCCGTCAAATAGCGCTCGATCATCGGGCCCCATTGTTCACGAACCGACCGGGCTGCTTTGGCATAGCCGTAGCCGGGCAAATCCACGAACGTCAGCTCGGGGCAGGCCTTGTCGGATGTCGTCACCCGAAAAAAATTCACGGTTTGTGTTTTGCCCGGGACCGTACTGATCTTGGCGATGCCTTTGCGATTCAACAACGAATTAATCGCCGACGATTTGCCGACGTTGGACCGCCCCACAAACGCCACTTCGGGCAGGTGCGCCCGGGGATACTGATCCGGCCGCACGCAACTCTTCACAAATTCCGCCGAAAGAATCTTCATGCTGCACCGCACGATGACCCGGGAGTCACGTCCGCCTTTGTCGCGTTTTCATCGCCCGTTCCATTTCACGGCTGGCCTCGCGTTGTTTCACCGTCTCCCGCCGGTCGTAATGCTTTTGACCACGCGCAAGCCCCAGCTCGACTTTGACGATCCCGCGCGGATTGAAATACATGCGGAGCGGCACCAGCGTCAGCCCCTTCTGCTGCACCTTGCCGGTCAAGGTCCGGATTTCTTTCTGATGCAGCAACAGCCCGCGCGGCCGTAACGGTTCATGATTCATGAGATTCCCGTGACTGTATTCGCCGATGTGACAGTTATGCAGTATGGCCCGTCCCGCGGCCACCACGGCATAGGCCTCGCGCAAATTGACCCGCCCTTCCCGCAACGCCTTCACCTCGGTCCCGGTGAGAATCAGGCCGGCCTCAATTTTGTCTTCAATGGCATAGTCGTGAAAGGCTTTCCGATTGCTCCCGATGAGTTTGATGGTTGCATCCTGTGCCATGAGTCCACACAATCGCCGACCGGCAAAGTCCGTTCCCCGTTGAAAGCCCGTGTTGCACGGAATCCTGCGCCAACGCACGCACCCGCACCATCGCCCACACACCACCCGGCGCCTGGCATCCCGTTGATCCCGACCCCGGCGACGGCTTAGAATACCACGACCATGCCTTCTTTTTCTTCCCCCCGGCTCCTCATCAAGGAACTGTCCCACAGTCACGGGTTTGCCGTGCGGCTCGGCGAATATCGTCTCCAGCAACAGTGGCAGGCCATCGCGGGTGCGTCGGTGGCTTCGCACACCTGGCCGACCAGAATCAGGTTTCGCACGTTGCACGTGGCCGTGGACAATTCGGTGTGGCTGCACCAGCTCACCTATCTCAAAGCCACCTTGCTGGAGAACATTCAAGCGGCCATGAACGACCTTGACGTGCAGGATATTCTTTTCAGGCTTGGCGACATACCGGAATCCCCGGAGCGCCCCGCACACGAGATCACACCGGCCATCGCAGACGAGGCGGCCGCGCGTCAGGTGTCTCCCGAAGCCCGGCAGATCGCCGCCGACTGTGCGCACGTTGTCCAGGACAACGCCTTACGCGAATCTCTCACCCGGATCATTGCGCTGGCCCTGTCGTCCGGGCCACGCACGCCAAACACGTAACGCGCGCGGCACGGAGATGAGCACGCCGTTTGAATTTCAGGTCCATCCCTTTCCCCGACAGCGCGAACGGGATCACATGGTGCGGGAGCAACTTCTCGCGCGGGGGATCCGTGAGCCGGCGGTCATTCAGGCCCTGCGCACCATCCCGCGTCATGAATTTGTGCCGGCTGATGTCGTCGCCGACGCCTATGGCGATCATCCGCTGCCCATTGGCTATGGACAAACGATTTCGCAACCTTACATTGTGGGGTACATGACCGAGGCCCTGCATGCCCAACCACACGAACGGGTATTGGAAATTGGAACGGGGTCGGGGTATCAGGCCGCCGTTCTGGCCACGTTGGCCGCAACGGTGCTGACCCTGGAGATCGTCGAGAAGCTGGCCGAACAATCCAGCCGGACGTTTCGCAAGCTGGGCCTTGTCAATATCACCGCTCGCGTGGGGGACGGCTCCCGCGGGTGCCAGAAGGAGGCCCCGTTCGACATGATTATTCTCACCGCCGCACCAGAGTCGCCCCCTCTCCCTCTCCTGGATCAGCTCGCGCCCGGAGGGCGCATGATTGTGCCCGTGGGCACAACGGTGCAACGCCTGATGCTCTTCAGCAACACGTCCCAGGGGATCACGCACAAAGACCTGTTGCCGGTTGCGTTCGTACCACTGACGGGAAAGGCGCACACCCTGTTGCCGACCCCGTAGGATCGGCGGAATGCAGGCGGCCACGCCGAAACCCGGAACAGACAAACGAAGCCGAACACCGCACATCTTCACGGGCACACGAGTCAGCGGGATCACCCCACGGTCAGGACACCGGCGCCGCTGATGGTGCCGGCTTTGAGGGATTGCAGCGCGTGATTCGCCTCCTCCAGTCTGAATGTCCGGGTGTGCGGGCGAATGGGAATGTCCGCCGCGACTTGTAACAAGTCCAGTCCATCCTGCCGTGTATTGGCCGTCACGCTTTGCAGCGTCTTCTCCTGAAACAGATCGCGCGCATACACCAACGGCGGAATGTCGGATGAATAAATGCCCGCCATTGCAACCGTCCCGCCCCGTTCAAGCGCTTGCAGCGCGGGCGGCACGACATGGCCAACGGGCGCGAAAATGATTGACGCGTGGAGGGTTGTCGGCGGCGACTCGGTCACCTGTCCCACCCACGTTGCGCCTAATTGTCTGGCGAGACGGCGATGTTCTTCCAGATGAGAAAAGACATACACCGGGCACCCCCAGTGCCGGGCGATTTGAATCGTGATGTGCGCAGACGCGCCAAACCCGTACAGACCCAACCGTTGCCCGGGCCGGATCGTACTCCGGCGCAAGGCCCGATAGCCGATAATCCCCGCACACAGCAGCGGTGCGGCTTCCGCATCGGAAAACCGGGGAGGGATGGCGTAGGCAAACGGCGCGGAGACCAGCGCATATTCCGCAAACCCGCCGTGCACGTGATACCC
This sequence comes from Nitrospirales bacterium, assembly GCA_963692935.1. GTDB lineage: Bacteria > Nitrospirota > Nitrospiria > Nitrospirales > UBA8639 > Bin75. Next base: position 2,572,436 of record OY843588.1, on the reverse strand, counting down.
GGAGAACGTGGGGCGCGCGCACAGATTTTCACGGCCCGATGCGCAGAACTCGCAGGTCCGGCACGTCTCCTGCAACCAGGCGATGCCCACCCGGTCGCCGCGCCGAAGCGTGGTCACGTCTGCCCCAAGTTGATCCACGACACCAACCGCCTGATGTCCGGGGATGACGGGCCGTGTCACCGGCGGCAATTCTCCTTCCACCACATGCAAATCCGTCCGGCATATGCCGCACACGTGCACTTTCACGCGCACCTGGCCGGGTCCCGGCTCCGGCACGGGCACCTCCCGAAGCTGCAAGGGAGCTGTGCCGATTGCGGCGTCATGGTCAAGGATCATCGCTTTCATGGAACATCCACTCCGCATGACGGGAACATGCCGACAGAGCAGGGTGGCATCACGCATGACACGCTCCGCCACAATTACAGACGCGATGCCCGTTCCAGGAGTCACCCGGAACGTGTACGCGAGGAAAAGTCTCTCCGTGGCCTTTCATCTTGCAACGCACATTCAATATAATGCACGGGGTTGCGACGTCACAAAGAGGCGGGGCGCACCCGTCTCGCTTTGCAGATCGCATACGAACGGGAGACGACCATGACCAACGCATTTTTCAAGGGGCACGGGCTTGGCAACGATTACATAGCCCTTGATCCCAGACAGTTGACGTTTTCGCTGACCCCCAAAGCCATTCGCACGATATGTGATCGCCACTGGGGAGCAGGGAGCGATGGCATATTAGCCCTGACCCCATCCCGGAAAGCCGACTTTGGATTGCGGATTTTCAACCCGGATGGCAGTGAAGCGGAAAAATCCGGCAACGGCTTGCGCATTTTCGGCTGTTACCTCTATGCCACGAACAAGACGCGGCAACGATCGTTTTCAGTTGAAACCAAAGGCGGGCTGGTGCATGTGGAGTTGGACATTGATCGGAAAGGGCGAGTGAAGGGGGCGACCGTGGACATGGGCCGGGCCTCGTTCAGGCCGAGTGACCTGCCCTGCACGATCAAGGCCCGGGAGTTAATCCAGCAACCGATCAAAGCGGTGGGGCGGTCCCTGCGTTTTACGGGGGTGAGCGTCGGCAACCCGCATTGTGTGGTCTTTCACGACCAGGGCGGGACGTGGACGCGAGAGGATTTGCTCCGCATGGGGCCGGTGTTAGAAACCCATCCCACCTTTCCCAGACGCACGAATGTCCAACTGGCCGTTCCCACCGGCCCGCACACCGTGTCCATTCTCATCTGGGAACGCGGGGCGGGAGAAACACAGGCATCCGGCTCGTCCGCCTGTGCCGTCGCCGGCGCCAGCGTGCGCCTGGGGTTCGTCACCAGCCCGGTCAAAGTGCTGGCCCCCGGCGGCAGACTGGATGTCACGGTTGATGCCCACTACAACCTGACCCTCAAAGGCCCCGTGGCCGAAGTGTATCAGGGACGGTTCAGCGGGGTGTTGTGAGGAGCGAGGCGGTGATGAAAGCCGGTAGGCAAAGCGGATGGAACATTGGCTCCGCCGATGAATTCTTACACTGGCACCCGGAGGAATCAGCCTACCATTGACGTGGCACACCAAAGCGATCTGACTACATCCTGTACTACAAGCCGAACATCGCAACCGCCGTTGTGACTCTGTTGTAAAGGAGAAATCATGCAGGACAATGAAATAGCGTTTGACACACCGCTGGAGGAAGAAATTGAAGATCGAGATGTTCAGGCTGGTCGTAACAATATATTCACTGATCAGGGCGATCCAGAAATTGACTCACTCTACAAAAAATATAAAAAAGGGAAGCTTGAGGTGCAACCAGATTTCCAGCGCCAGTTTGTCTGGGATCAGAAAAAATCCAGCCGACTCATAGAATCTGCATTGCTCAACATTCCGCTTCCTGTTGTGTACATCTCTCAAGGGAAAGATGGAAAGGAATACGTTGTTGACGGACAGCAACGACTTACATCGTTCTTCTCATTCATTGACGGAAAATTTCCAGACGGAAAAATTTTTAATCTATCAGGACTGAAAGTGTTTCCTGAATACAATGGCAAACAATTCAAGGAGATCAAAGAGGAAGATCAAGACAAAGTTCGATGTTGCAAAATTCGCACGATCACTTTTCGTAAAGAATCAGATGAAAAAGTGAAATTCGAAATTTTCGAGCGTTTGAATACAGGAGCAGTTTCTCTCAATGATCAAGAACTCCGAAACTGCATATACCGAGGCAAATATAATCAGTTACTCAAGAGACTAGCCCAAAACGCTGAATTCAGATCACTTATGGGTATCACAAAGCCGGAGACACGGATGAAGGATGTCGAGCTTGTATTAAGGTTCTCGGCTTTCTTCCATCAAACATACTTGAAATATAAGCCGCCTATGAAAAGCTTCCTGAATTATGAAATGGAGAAATATCAGCACATTTCAGATTCAGATGGGGAAGCCCTTGAGACGACGTTCAAGAATTCCGTGCAAATAGTTAAATCTTTGCTTGGAAAGAATGCATTCAAACGTTACTACAAGGGGTCAACAAGTGATCCAAATGGATCTTGGGAACCCACAAAATTCAATACATCACTATACGACATATTAATGGGTTCTTCTGAGATGGCAAACAAGCCCCAAATATACAAAAAATTGGATGCCATTCGCGAAGCATTTATCTATTTGATGACCTCGGACCAAGAATTTATTGATTCTATTGAGCTATCTACAAGTGCATCATCTGCAGTCACAACGCGCTTTGACAAGTGGCGCACGACGCTTCAAGAGATAACTGGAATCCCGCACACCGAACCTCGCTGTTTCAGCTATGACCTCAAGCAAAAATTATTCAAAGACGATCAAACTTGCGAAATTTGTAAACAGAGAATTGCAATGGTAGATGATGCAGCACTAGATCACATTGAGCAATATTGGCGTGGGGGGAAAACCATACCCACAAATGCACGCCTAGTGCATAGATATTGTAATTGGTCGCGCTCTCGGAATGATTGATAGCTAACAAGTAAAGCTAGTCAGACCAACATTCCGATGGGCCAAAATTTTTGTTCCATTGTATCAATGACCCACCACGAAAAAATTAACTACGTCGAGTTTCCGGCGAAGGACATGGAGGCGACCAGGGCGTTTTTCACCGAAGTCTTTGGTTGGTCGTTTGTGGAGTACGGGCCTGAATATATGGCCTTCTCAAACGAAGGCCTTGACGGCGGATTTTTCAAGTCCGACCTTTCCACTTCCACCAGTAACGGTAGCGCGTTGATCGTGTTCTACAGCAGGAACCTGGAGCAAACGCAATCAAAGATCGAGAAGGCCGGCGGCTCGATCATCAAGCCCGTGTTCTCATTTCCCGGTGGGCGTCGTTTCCATTTTGGCGACCCGAACGGAAACGAGTATGCGGTGTGGTCGGATACAGGGCCCACGTGAACCCCTGAGGCTCACAATACGTGCCCCCCCTCATCTGGGAAACGTCGTTGGCGGTTCCACTGCCCAGCCTTCCCCGTTCAACGCATGCAGAAATTCCACGAGATCGTCTTTTTCCCGCTCTGTTAATTTCAACGGTTTGATGGCAGGGTCCAGGTGGGGGTTCGGGGTTCCGCCCTGGTCGTAGAAATCTATCACCTGGCGCAAGGTCGCAAAGCGGCCGTCGTGCATGTACGGGGCCGTTCTGGCAATTTCCCGGAGCGTGGGGGTTTTAAACGCGCCGCGATCTTCGGGGTTGTTCGTGACATCATAGCGACCAGGATCACGATTGTCCTGCTCCCATCCCACGCCAAGGTTGTGAAATTGCTCGTCGGTAAAATTGAACCCGAAATGACAACGCAGGCACTGCCCTTTTCCCAGAAACACACGAAAGCCGTTCTGCGCCGTGTCCGATAAGGCGCCCGCCTCATCCACCTCACTGAACCGGTCATAGGGACTGTTCCCGGACAGCAGTGTGCGCTGAAAACTGGCAATGGCTTTGCCAATCAGGTCAACGGTGACGGGTGTCGGCCCGAAGGCACGTTCAAAGAGTGGTTGATAGCCGGTGATTCCCCGCACGGTGGCAACCAGCGCCTCGTGATTCGGGAACCCGTGCTCCACAGGGCTGACGAACGGCCCAACGGACTGGGCTTCCAGTGTGGCGGCACGTCCATCCCAGAACTGGGCGGCACTGAAGACGCGGTTGATGGCCGTCGGCGCGCTGCGCCCGCCCTGCTGGCGATGAATCCCTGTGGAGACCGGTTGCCCATCGGTGAACGCCAGAGACGGCTTGTGGCAACTCGCACAGGCAATCGTCCCGTTCGCCGACAATCGCGTATCGAAGAACAGCAGTTTCCCAAGGGCCACTTTTTCTTCAGTGAGGGGGTTGTCTCCGGGGATGACCAGACTGTCTTTTTCCAGACCCAGCGGCAACGCCAGACGATACTCCGTTTGGGCCTCGACCATGCCCGGCTGGGCAATCACACAGATCAGCAACAGGCCCACACACAGAAACCAGCGAACCGGGGCCGTCGGGGATTCGTTGAGAACGACGGGAATATCTTTCTCGACATGGGTGCTCACCATGTTGTGCCTCCTGTATTGCAAACCGTCAGCGTGAACATTCATCCAACACCGGACCGCGGGCTGACTCCCCGTGGTTTCGCGTGAGCCGTCAGGGCATCACGTCAAGTTCGGCCAGAACTTCCTCCAGGTGACCGTTCACTTTGACCTTCTGAAAGATGTTTTCAATTTTCCCCCGTTCATTGATGATGAACGTGGTGCGCTCAATACCCATGAATTTCCGGCCGTACAGTGATTTTTCTTTCCACACACCATAGGCCCGCAACGTGGTTTTTGTCTCATCACTGAGCAGGGGAAACTTGAGATCGAATTTTTTCGCAAACTTCTTATGCGATGCCACAGAGTCTCCACTGATCCCCAACACCACCGCACCGTGGTCATGGACTTCTTCCAGGCCGTCACGAAAGTCACAGGACTCTTTGGTACAACCCGGCGTGTCATCTTTGGGATAACAATACAGCACGACTTTCTTCCCGGCGAAATCCGCGAGACGCTTGATGGTCCCGTCCTGCGTCGGCAAGGAAAAGGCCGGGGCCTTTTGTCCGACTTTCAACGCCACGGTTGACGGACCGGGCACCGCCTTCGCAACGGTTTTGCTTTGCGCCCTCCCCCTGGTCGTTGCGGTTGATCGTCCAGGCGCGGTCTTTTTCGTACTGCGTCGTGCCTTGGGTGTGTTCGTCGCTGTGCTTTTGGGAGCCATGGCCTACCTTTCTTTGCTCACTGCCTGGTTCGTAATCATCCTGCCACTGTCCTCACACACATGCCGACCTTTCCGATCCACAGCGGACGCTGGCAGTGTATGATAGACGGAGACTGACAGAAAAGGACGATCCCTTCAAGATGAAACAGTCGGCGCCCCTGCACCTCGTGGTTGATGACATGATTCCCTTTGCCCGTGAAGCGTTTTCGCACTTGGGCTCCGTGACCCTGCTCCCGGGACGCGCCATGACCCGGGAGACGCTTCGGGATGCCCACGCGCTCATTGTCCGGTCCATCACCACCGTCAATGCCGCGTTGCTGGACACCAGCCACATACAGTTTGTGGGCACCACGACCACGGGCGTGGATCATATTGACCAACGGTATCTGGCGGACCGGAACATCGGTTTTGCCGCCGCGCTCGGGTGCAATGCGAATGCCGTCGCCGAGTACGTCCTGACGGCCCTGCTGGCGGCGGCTCACACACACGGCCTCGTCCTGCAGGGAACCACGATCGGGATTATCGGCGTCGGCCGCATTGGAAGCCTGGTGGCCCGCAGGACACAGGCGTTGGGCATGCGCCCCATTCTGCATGATCCACCATTAGCACGAACAACCGGCGATCCGCGCTACCGGCCACTCGCCGAGGCCCTCCAGGCCGACATCCTGACCCTGCACGTTCCCTTGACCATCGAGGGACCCGACCGCACCGTGCATTTGATCGGAAAAGACGAACTGGCCCGCATGGCTCCTTCCGCCATGCTGATCAATGCCGCGCGCGGCGCCGTGGTGGATAATGACGCCCTGCTTGAGGCCTTGAACAGGCGCACCATCGGGGGAGCAGTCATGGATGTCTGGGAAGGAGAGCCGGCCATCAACTGGAATCTTCTGCGCCGGGTCACCCTGGGCACGCCTCACATTGCCGGCCATTCCTTCGACGGGAAGGTCAATGGCATGGTGATGGTGTATCACGCCTGCTGCCACTTCTGGGACATACCACCACAATGGCGGCCACCGGCGAATCTGCTACCGGCAACGGGCCACACACCAGGGGCTGTGCCCTCTCTTCCCTGCGATGGTTCCGGAAAGGATTTCCAGACCCTTGCCCATGACGTGACCACCACGTTGTACGACATCTACGGGGACCATGCACGGATGACGGGGTTACTCGCTCTGCCCGAGTCCATGCGTGCAGAGGCATTCGACCAACTTCGACACGACTATCCGCAACGGAGGGAGTTTGCAACCTCGCCAGTCGCCATCAGGCACGGAAAGCAGGAAATGATACACAAGTTCAACGAGTTCGGCATACAATCCCGTGCAATATGACGCCGGACTTCCAAGCATGATTGACAGGTTATTCACCGCATCCTATAATATCGTACAATTCCTATCGGAAACATGTAAATTAAGATGATCAAAACCCCGGTCAAAGTAACCTATGCAATTTTTGCGGTGCTGGACCTTGCCCTGCACTACGGAAAGGGACCGGTTCAGGCCAAAGCCATCGCCCGACGGCAGACCATCCCTCCACGATTCATTGAACAAGTGCTGCACGCGTTAAAACACGGCGGCGTCGTGGACAGCATCCGTGGCCCGCAGGGAGGATACGTGCTTCGACAACCGCCGTCTGATGTGTCGCTGGCCTCTATCGTCGAAACGATGAACGGTCAGGCTCAACCCGACACGCGAACAACCGGCACGAACGGCCGGGCGTTGCGGCCTTCGCTTCAGGATTCACTGGTTTCGACCATCTGGAGCCGTGTGCACCGGGCCGAGCGGGAGGTCCTGAACGCGGTCACACTGCAATCCCTGATTGAACAGTATGTGCAACTCGAACAACAACAGGCTCCGATGTATCATATCTGACGGCTCACATGTCACGGGCGACCGGCGGGGACACCCTGCCGGCACCGCTTAGTCGGCAACCACGGACGGGAAGACACATTCCGGAGGCGCATCATGAACACGGGCAGACTCACCACAATCCCTGACATTCAGACCATTCCCGTTCCTGAAGAGATTCAGGAAGAAATTCAGACGTTTGAGGAAGAGGTGCAACGGGTACAGGACGGCGACGTCCCCATGGATCAGTTCAAGCCGTTCCGGTTGCAATACGGCATCTACGGACAACGACAACCGGATGTGCAAATGGTACGCATCAAAATTCCCTTTGGCGGCCTGACGTCCAATCAGCTTCGCCGTATCGCGGAACTGGCCGAGACCTGTGCCACCGGCGTCGGCCACGTCACCACCCGGCAGGATATTCAATTACACTATATTCCGTTGCCACAGGTTGGCACCGTCATGCGCAAACTCGCGGAAGTGGGGATCACCACTCGTGAAGCCTGCGGCAACACCGTCCGCAATGTCACAGCCTGCCACCTCGCCGGGGTCTGCCAGGGCGAGGTGTTTGACGTGACCCCGTATGCGAACACCGTCGCGCACCACCTTCTGCGCAATCCGCTCAATCAGAGTCTGCCGCGAAAATTTAAAATCGCCCTGTCCGGCTGTCACCATGATTGCGCCATGACTCCCATCCATGACGTCGGCTTACTGGCACAACGGGCAGAGGATGGCACGCCGGGATTTCGCATGGTGGTCGGGGGGGGATTGGGATCGGCGCCCCGCGTCGCGCATCTGCTCCGGGAATTTGTGCCTGTGGATGATCTGCTGCCATCCATTGAGGCCCTCATTAAAGTCTTCGACAATCTGGGCAACCGGAAAAACCGGAACAAAGCCCGGATGAAATTTGTGCTTGAAAAATTAGGATTCGACGGATTCCGGCGGCGATGGGAAGAAGCCTATGAGGAACTGTTTGGCGCCAGACCGTCCCTTCCACCCCTGCGCCTCCTCCCGTATGCCGACCCGGCTCCCCTGATTCTCCCGACGAAGAACGGGTCGAACGGCCGTGGCGACAACCGGCATGACCACGGAACGTCGGCATTCTCGACATGGCAACGCACGAACGTGGCGAAACAACGACAGAAGGGATTTGTCTCCGTCATGGTGAGACTACCGACGGGTGATGTGACCGCCGAGCAAATGCTCGCGCTGGCCGATCTGGCTGAACGCCATGCCAACGGCAATGTGCGCACCACCATCGGTCAGAATGTGGTCATCCGCTGGGTACCGGAAGCACAACTGGAAACCCTCTACCAGGCCCTGGACACTCAGGGGTTGGGACAACCCGGGGCCAATCATACCGAAGACATTGTGGCCTGCCCCGGGACCGATACCTGTGGCCTCGGGATCACATCATCCAAGGGCCTGGCCCGGGCACTGGCCGATGTCTTTCCGCCGGGACAGGTCCCCGACGACTTGAAGGGAACCACGATCCATATCAGCGGTTGCCATAATTCCTGTGCCCAGCATCATATCGCCACCATCGGGTTGCATGGCGTGGGCAAACGCATCGGCAACCGGGTGATCCCCGTGTATGAGCTGCATCTCGGCGGGCGTATCAACGGGACCGCGGAAATCGGGCAAATGACGATCAAGCTCCCGGCGAAACATGTCCCGACTGCCATCACGCATCTGGTGGATGTCTACCGTCGGGACCGCCAGGCAGGCGAAACCTTTCATGCCTTTCTGAAACGGACAGGCAAAGCCCTGCTCAAAGAAGAGCTGCTCGGGTATTCCATTCCGCCCTCCTACGACGAAGATCCCTCGCACTATGTGGACTGGGAAGCCGACGAGGAATTCACGGTGGAAGACCTGGGGCCAGGAGAATGTGCCGGTGGCGCCATGGAAATGATCGACAATCGCATTCTGGAGGCCGAGCAGGAGCTGTACCAGGCCCGTCTGCTGGCCGGGAAACATCAATTCGCCATGGCCACGAACAAAGCGTATCGCGCCATCGTGGCCGGCGCCAAAGCCCTGCTTGTGACGGAAGGCATTGACCCCAACACCGATGCGGACACGTTGGCGGAATGCGATCAGTATGGCCTGCGACACCACGGGCGTATTCCCGACCACTATCGGGACCTTGCCAGGAAGGCCAGCGACATGGGCACCAAAGAAAATATCGCGGCGTTCACCCAGGCGAAAATGGCCTTTGCCAAGGGATTCGTGGATGTCTGCCGGCAACTCACCGAGTCCGCTGACCAGGATCTCAAGCCCGGTGGCGCTGACAACGGGCATGTCGACGCCGCACCGGCCACGGCGCGCCACGAACACGCACAAGACGTGACGGTGCTCGATCTGCGGGGAGTCATGTGCCCGCTGAATTACGTCAAAACCAAATTGAAACTCGAAACGCTGGAGGCGGGCGCACACCTGGAAGTGTGGCTGGACGGGGGAGCACCCATCACAAACGTCCCCATGAGCCTGCGCAACGACGGACATCGCGTGCTCACCGAAGAGCCGCTGGAAGCCGACGCCCAACATTTCAGGGTGTTGGTCGAAAAAGTCGAAACCGACCTGTAACCGCGTGTGAACGCCATGACCCGTGCCACCCCGTCCACAGAGGAGCTGCAAGCGCTGAACCGGCGACTCGAGGGCCACTCCCCTCAAGACGTGTTGCGTCACGCTTTCCAGCAGTTTTTCCCTCACATGGTGCTGGCCTGTAGTTTCGGCGCGGAAGACATGGTGCTCTGGGACATGATGTACCGGATCAATCCTCGCGCCTCGCTCTTGTATCTGGATACAGATTTTCTCTTTCCGGAAACCTACGCGGTGCGCGACCGCCTGATGGCTCGCTACGCCGTGTCGGCCGAGCAGGTGCTACGCATCCGGCCGGCACTCACGCCCGCGCAACAGGCCGAACAGTGTGGCGACCGGTTGTGGAGCCGCCAGCCCGATCAATGCTGCCGGATTCGCAAAATCGACCCGTTGACCACCATCCTGCAACACTACGCGGCCTGGGTGACCGGCATTCGCCGCGACCAGGCCCCGGCGCGAGCCACCGCGGGGCTGGTTGAATGGGATGCCACGTTTGGACTCGTCAAAGTGAATCCACTCGCGGCATGGACCCACGATGATGTCTGGGCCTATATCACCCAACACGATGTGCCCTACAACGCACTGCACGACCAACATTATCCCAGCATTGGATGCACACATTGCACGGCCCCCGTTCGTCCGGGCGAGAATCCGCGGGCAGGGCGATGGCAGAATGTTGACAAAACCGAATGTGGCCTGCATACGTCGCCGGACTCCGCATGACTGTGGCGGCCGGGGCGCCTCACCGAGGAGCCGACCGCATGATCCGGGACAACGCTGTGCGAGGCCCGGCCCGCGCCACGTGACATGCCGGCGTTCCCGGCTGTCGAAGCATGGCGGGGCCGGGACTATCCGTCGACATGTTGACGAACATGGGACACCACTGATGCACCAGTTCATCACCAAAATTGGCAAAGGACAGCAAGGGGCCAAGGATCTCTCGTGGGGAGAAGCCAAACAGGTGACACACGACTTGATCGAAGGACGGGCGACTCCCTGTCAGGTCGGGGCCTTTTTGATGGCCATGCGGATTAAACTGGAAAGCGTGACGGAATTAGCCGCCTGTACCGCCACCACGCGAAGCTACGTGGCCGCCCTTGCTACGCCGGCACACCTCAACGTCGTTGACGTTCCGGTGTACGCCGAAAAGCACAATACGTTTCACGTGTGCCTTCCTGCGGCCATCGTGGCCGTCGCGGCGGGAGCAACCATTCTGTTTCACGGCGTTGACAACCCGTCGGTGGACTCCGACCTTCCACGGATTTTTACGCAACTGGGGATTCCCACACAATTGCTGGGACCGGACCTGCTGGCGACGTTGGAACAGAACGGCCTGGCCTATCTGGACCTCGCGTTGTACCACCCCCCGTTGGCACAGTTTGTCGCCTTGCGCGAGGAACTGGGCGCACAAAACATGTTTCATCAGGTCGCCCGCCTGCTCAATCCCGCGCGCGCACATTCACAAGTGGTGGGCGTGGCCCATCCCCAGTATTTAAAGAAGATTCCCGAGGTCATCTCCATGCTTGAGGGGCATCGGCTGCTCGTGTTTCAGGGACTGGAAGGGTTCCCTGAACTGTCGATGACGACTCCGACGATCATGCGTGAACGCCGGCAGGACCGTGTGACACCCCTCACACTCACCCCCCGGGATGTACAGCTTCCACTGGGGACATTCCCCAACATGGCCCTGCCATCCCACCCGCCCGACAAGGACTTACCTGTCCGGGAAGCGGCGTTGATTCACAACCTGCTGAACAACCGAGTCCGAGACCGCTCCCGCGACTGGCTGGTCTACAACGCGGCCATGTTGCTCTACGCGTCGGGACAGGTATCGTCCGTTGCCGCCGGTGTTCCGCTGGCACACAGAGAGTTGGAGTCGGGGGCCGCCGCGCACAAACTGGCGGACCTGGCCTCACAGCCCCGTTACGCACCGACACCAGACCACACGGTTGTCCACACATGACACATCTTCGACAATTAGAAGATCAAAGCGTCTATATTCTGCGCGAGGCCTATAAACACTTCGCCAACCTGGCCATGCTCTGGTCCATGGGCAAAGACTCCACCGTCCTGTTGTGGCTGGCCCGGAAAGCCTTCTTTGGACATGTTCCGTTTCCGCTCCTGCACGTCGATACCAGTTACAAAATTCCCGCCATGATCGAGTATCGTGACCGACTGGCGCGTGAATGGCGCCTCAATCTGGTGGTCGGACAGAACACACAGGCCCTGGCTGCGGGGATGAATCACGAAAAAGGCCGGGTCACCTGCTGCACCGCGCTCAAAACCAACGGGTTGAAACAGCTGATCGAAGAAAAAGGCTACACGGGTCTTATCCTCGGTGTCCGCGCGGATGAAGAAAGTACACGTGCCAAAGAACGGTATTTCTCCCCGCGAGACAAGAACAACGAGTGGAATTTTCGAGACCAGCCGCCGGAACTGTGGAACCAGTTCAAAACCTCGTTCCCCCCCGACACACACATTCGGATCCACCCTCTCCTGGACTGGACGGAAATTAATATCTGGGAATACATCCAGTTTGAGCACATTCCCTTTCTGGACCTGTACTTGGACAAGGGAACCGGCATGCGATACCGGAGCCTGGGGTGCGCACCCTGCACATTGCCCATCCAGTCCACGGCCTCCACCGTTCCCGAAATCATCGAAGAATTACGCGCCACCAGTGTGGCCGAACGTGCCGGTCGCGCGCAGGACGCAGGCCGGGGCATGGAGTTACTCCGCAAAGATGGCTACATGTAAGCTTGATCCCCAGACCAACGTCACGGTCCGCGACCGCATGAACATTGTCATCGTGGGAAGTGTGGACCATGGGAAGTCCACGTTGCTGGGGCGACTGTACGCGGACACAGGCTCGTTGCCGGAAGGCAGGATCGAACACATTCAAGCCATTTGCAAGCAACAGGGCAAAGCCTTTGAATACGCGTTTTTGTTTGACGCGTTCCTGGAAGAGCAACAGCAGGGCGTGACGATTGATACCGCGCGCACGTTTTTCCAGTGGGCGGGACGTCACTACATTCTTATCGACGCCCCGGGGCACAAGGAATTCCTGAAAAACATGATCTCGGGCGCCGCGCGTGCCGAAGCCGCGCTCCTGCTGATTGACGCCCTGGAAGGCGTCAGGGAGCAATCCAGACGACACGGCCTGTTGCTCTCGATGCTGGGCGTCACACAGGTCACGGTGGTCGTGAACAAAATGGACCTCGTGGACTACCGGCAGGAGACGTTCGATGCCATTGAAAAGGACTACCGGGCCTTTCTGGCACAACTCAACGTCACGCCGCAGTTCGTCATCCCCGGCAGCGCCAGACAGGGCGATACGATTGTCCACCACGGTCCTCACATGCCATGGTACACAGGCCCCACGGTGCTGGAATCGCTGAACAGCTTTTCCACGTCATCCGAAAAGGCGGAGCGTCCCCTGCGGTTTCCCATTCAAGACGTCTACAAATTCGATGCGTGCCGGATCCTGGCAGGACGCCTCACCTCCGGCCGTCTGAAGGTCGGCGATACGTTGATCTTTTCACCATCGAATAAAACCGCCGCCGTGCGCACAATCGAAGCCTTTAACGTGGACCCGCCTCCCACAGAGGCCCAGGCCGGGCAATCGGTGGGCATCACGCTGGACGAACAGATTTTCGTCGAGCGCGGGGAGATCATCTGTCATGCGTCTTCCATTCCCCTTGTCTCCACGACCTTTCGAGCCAATCTGTTCTGGCTCGGGCGCCAGCCACTCGAACGGGACAAACCCTATCTGATCCGGCTGGCCACTCGTGAAATCGAATGTCATGTGACGGCGATTCACCGCATCGTGGATGCCAACGATCTCTCGCTGAATACCCGGGGAACCATCACCTCGGTGCAGCAAAATGAGGTGGCGGACATCACCATTCAGGCCCGGGCGCCGCTGGCCTTTGATCTGTACGCCGATGGTGATGCCACGGGGTGCTTTGTGCTGGTGGATCACTATGACGTATCCGGGGGGGGCATCATCACCGAAATGGTGGCCGATCGTGAAGCGCCCCTTCGGGTCGAGGCCCGACAACGGGACTTTGCCTGGGTCAAGGGCAACGTCACCGTGGCAGAGCGTGCCACGCATTACGGTCATCATGCGGCACTCGTGCTCCTCGTCGGCCCCGATACCACGGGGAAAACCTTTCTGTCCAAACAATTGGAATCCGTGCTCGTGGCAGAAGGCCGGCACGCCTATATGCTGGACCCGGAAAACCTGCGACACGGACTTGATGCGGATTTGCAGGAAGGGAACGCCGGAGAAACGATTCGGCGCTACGGCGAAGTGGCACGCCTGCTCATTGATACCGGTTCGTTGCTGATTTCCACCACGAATTCTTTCAACCTGCCGGATGATCAGGTGATTGACGCCATCCGTACCCTGGTGTATCCGGCCCCCGTGCTCACGGTCTCCTTGAGTCAGGAGACAGGCCCGTCCCCCTTTGCATCAGACCTCTGCTTTACCGGCCCCGAAGATTTTACGGCCATGGCCCACAACGTCCTGGCCGCGCTGACACACAAAGGCATTCTGGCGGAAGCGACCGGAAAGCCGCCCGCTTTTCAAGTCTCGATTTAACCCCGCGTGCCTGTGCTTGACGGCCAGGAAGTTCCCTGCATCCCGCAGGATCCCGCACCGTTTCCCGTACAACACGGGGCGACCGACGCACCATGTTCGCCTTCCGGGAATCCGCGAGGATGGACAACCGACACCCTAGCCTGATGAAGACAGGGTCAACCCGACAATACCCGCAACAATGAACACGATGAAAACCAGACGGGTCACATCACGCGGCTCATTGAACAGCAGGATGCCCACGGCTGCCGTCCCCACGGCTCCAATGCCCGTCCAGATCGCATATGCCGTCCCGATCGGGATCGCGCGCACGGCCAGCGCCAGACACACCATACTCACACACATCGCCGCGACCGTCCCCACACTGGGCCAGAGCCGCATGAACCCATCCGTATATTTAAGCCCGACCGCCCAGACAATCTCCGACGCGCCGGCAACCAGTAAATACACCCACGCCATCTTGTCCTCCTTGTTCCACCTGGACGGGGCCATGGATTCCTTGTAGCATGCCCGGCAGGTTTAGGAAACCGTTGACCGGATGCACCCGGGACACGATCAGGCCACCCTGTATCGCGCCTCATTGAGTATTATCGAGGAACACGATATAGTACAAGGCTGATTGAGATACGATGGTGTCAACCATACACAAAGGGGGTGACTGGCTTCGACGGGGATCAGGAAGTCAATGGTGCGTGTCGAGCTCTCGGAGTCTCGTTAAACCTTCGGGAAATGTATAATTGCCAACGAAGAATTGGCCCTCGCAGCTTAATTGACTGCGACGTCTCTCCATTCTTTGTCTGCGGGCATGGAAGGGGCGCAACGTAGCAGGCTGGTCCAACGCGGGTGCTCAGCGGCGGCGGACGAGATTTTCTGGGCTAGCGAACGCTCTCAGCCGGTCAGTGGGCGTAGACGGACGCGAATCGTAAAACATTGACTACACACGTAGGACCATTGTGCTGAATATCTTCGGACGCGGGTTCAATTCCCGCCACCTCCACCACGAACAAAGCCCCCGGGCGATTTGAGGCCGGGGGCTTTGTGTTTGGCTTGATATTCCAAAATCTAGAGTTTCGATTCTTGTATTCTATTCTCATTAACCGCTTCGATAATGCCTTATCAATGCCTTGCCTGGTCCAAGTTCACCAATTTTTCAAAAAATCATCGTCAATCAAAATTCCGTACAAAACAGCCTACGGGATAAACCTAGTTAGGGATTCCTTGCAATATTCCTTCACTGCGGACGACAATTTCATGCGCTTCATCAAGACAAAGAAGAGGTCTCGCAAGGCATTTTCGCTCCCCGTGGCCTCAGCATAAAACGAGGCCCCATCAATTTCAAACACTGGACGCGAAGTATTGAGTCGCTTCTTGTACCGAACTGTGGTACGGGGAATCACGATGACCAAGTAACCAGTCCATCCCCGGCCTTTCTGCTGGACGGCAGTATCAAGATTGGTAAGAATCGCCTGCCTGTTGGCGGCGTTCATGGTATTGTGCTTGTTCTTCAATTCAGCCACAATCCGGCCCCCTGTGTTTTCCAAGTCATACCCCGCATCATGGTTTCGCCACCCCTTCACGGCACCAAGTATCTGCTGGTGGAACGACCCTAGGGCGTTGCCTATCCCCGACAGCGCGGATGCGTTTTCCTGAATGGCCTTCAAGGCTCTCGCGTCATCAATGCCCAGAATAGACGCAATGATCAGTGAAGAAAACGGGTCAATAATGTTCCGGCGCATTCGTGTTGTGGCTTGTTCGCGAGCATTAGAGGAACGTTGCGTGAGCGCATCCAGTGCCACCGACAAGTCGCGGTCAGCAATCCACGGCAAGACACTCATGGCCGGAGGGACAAGCGAAGAGTTTCCACATAACTCTGATTGAGTTCAATTCCGACGGGGACCCGCTGTAATCGTTCTGCTACTCGGTAAGTAGTGCCACTTCCCAAAAACGGGTCAAGCACCAAATCGCCGGCATCAGTGAATAAATTAATAAAAAACTCCGGCAACCATTCTGGAAAGGCCGCACTGTGCCCTGTATTGTGACACACGGCAGGACGGTGCAGGACATTGGACGGATAGACGGTTTCCTTCCCTTTCCATGCCGCAATCCGTCGGCCCAGTTTGGAATTGGTGGCAGACGGTTGGCGTGTTAAATCGTTCTTGCTCATGTTCTTGAGTCGTTTTTCCACCCAATTGCCAACGGGCACCCTGACCGCATCCTGCCGCATTTTCACATCCTTTGTTTTTGAAAAATGGATGATTCGCTCCCACGCATCACGGAACCGATACCGCCATTTCCCAGGTGCCGCAGTTGTTTTGTGCCAAACATATTCCTCAACCCATCTGAACCCCACATCCTGCTTGAGCGCACGGATAAGATCTATAACGTATGTATGCCGTTCTCCATCCACGGCCTTTTCCTTAATGTTTAATACGAGGGATCCGGTCGGCTTGAGAATCCGGTGCATCTGAACGGCACGTTCACAAAACCATGCTACATAGTCATCGGGCGAAATACCACCGTAGGTGTGTGCCCGTGCATCCGCATACGGCGGGGATGTAACAATCAGGTCTACAACGTCCGCGGGCATCTTCTGCATGACGTTGAGACAATCGCCTTGGTGGACTTGGTGCACCCAGGCGGTCAAATGAGGCTGTGCATGTCGCTTGACAATCTCTGTGGAGTTCAGCATGACGCCTCCTGTCTTAATGGTACAATATTGTTATCGTTGATTCCTAGTGTGCATGGAAGATTATTTCTTCATCACATCAATCACGCGACCACTGAAACTGCATCTGTCGTTTTCGTGAATAAAAATTGGGAGATAATCCTTTGTGGATTCCGATTTGAGAATCACTCTCTTATTTCTAGGGTCAGGTACAAACTTTTTGATGTTTGCCATATCATCAATGACCGAAACGATGTACTGCCCTGGTTCCGGGTTCTTTTGCTCCGCGTCAACCACGACAAAATCTCCGTCCTCAATATTCTTCCCATTTATATTCGCCTGATTCATGGAACTACCCTCTGCGCGCAATATAAATAATTTCCCACTACGGGGAGCCAATTTTCTTGAAACCTTCAGGTAGCCTGTAACATTTTCATCCGCAAAGATAGTCGCGGGACCACAATTGGCAGAACCAACTACAGGCAGAGACACAAGAACTTCGTTGGATATTTCTTGTACTCTCCTGATTTCCCGTTTCGCAGGATTGTGGGCGATAAACCCCTTTCGGGACAATTGAGTAAGATGATGCTTAACCTTTTGTGCTGATTTCTCCCCTACCAAGCTACCGATGTCTCGTAGTGTCATACCGGAAAGATTTTTCCCCTTAAGGGTTCGTAATAACTTTTCCTGGGTCTTATGCATATCGGAGCCAAACGTTACTGGGGTCGCCAGTATGAGCATATCCGCCACGCTTGTCAATTATTTGTCCATTTGTACATATCTCTTAACATTATTGACAAAACGTTACCGTTTCCTCACCAATGCTGTTACGTCACGGGCTTTGTGTTTGTCCAAACCATTGCCGGGCGATTATAATTCTCACGAGAGGGTTTCCCTGCGGGTCGCTCACTGTTCGGCCCGGTCTAATTCGCAAAACCTGATGCTCAACAAAGGAGAACGCGATGAGTCTGGCGGACAAACAATGCGTGCCGTGCAAAGGGGGAGTGCCCCCGCTGGAACCGGCGAAGGTACAGGAGTTACTGGGCCGGATCGACCAGGGATGGAGTGTGAATGCCGAGGGGCATATTGAACGCACCTACGAATTTAAAAATTTCGCGGAGGCCCTGGCCTTTGTGAATGCGGTCGGAGCGATTGCCGAAGCCGAGGGGCATCACCCCGATCTGTATCTGGCATGGGGTCGCTGCAAGGTGGAAATCTGGACGCACAAAATCCAGGGGCTGACCGAGAGTGATTTCTATCTGGCCGCCAAGGCCGACCGCGTGTTTGCCACCCATGGCTGATGCACTCATCACCATTGACCCGCTTTCTCCCACCCACCCGGCGCGCGACGAAGCCCCCCAAGGTCATCCGAACGGCGCCCCGCAGGTGGCGTTGGTCACCATGCCGTTTGGCTATGCCAAATTCCCGTCCATTCAACTGGGCACCTTGTCTCGGGTGTTGAAAAACCACGGCATCGGGGCGAAAAGTTATTACTTCAATTTGCAGTTTGCCCACCGCATTGGCTCACGGCTGTACGACGTGCTGTGCGAAAAACGCGGCATGATCGGCGAGTGGCTGTTCGCTTCAATCCTCTTCCGCGACAATCCGAAGCACGCACAGTACCCGCACGTGTTTCAGCCTGTGTTTGAGAGTACGGCACGGGAGGCCGGGTGTTCCACGGCACAGCTGGAAGACATTGCGCGCAACGTGGCGCCGCACTTTCTCACCACGCTGGCGACCGCACACGACTGGGGACAATACAAACTCGTCGGGTTCACCTCGACCTTTGACCAGAACGTGGCGAGCCTCACCATGGCGAAACTAATCAAAGACCTGTATCCCGACGTGCGCATTGTGTTTGGCGGGGCCAACTTTGACGGGGCCATGGGACTGGAACATTTCCGGGCGTTCCCCTGGATTGACTATGTGGTGGTCGGCGAGGGCGAAGAAACGTTTCCCGTTCTGGCCCGCAAAATTCTTCACCATCAGGAAGACGGCTTTCCCGCCGGCGTGACGTACCGCAAAGACGGACACATTCACTTCCAGCCCAACACGACACAGTTTGCCAATTTTACCGAGGTTGGCCCACCGGATTACGATGATTATTTTGACATGGTACGGGAACTCGAAAGGGATGGGCCGACAGGGCTCAACCGGATTCTGCTCTATGAAGGCTCGCGCGGGTGCTGGTGGGGGGAAAAACATCACTGCACTTTTTGTGGCTTGAATGCGCAGGCCATGAAATTTCGCGCCAAACCGGCCGCGCAAGTGGCCAGGGAAATGGATCTGCTCTCCAGCCGCTATGACACCACACGATTCCGGCTGGTGGATAACATCATTGATTTACAATACATCGACAAGTTGTTTGGTCACTTTGCCGCCAGTCACTATGACTTCGACGTGTTCATGGAGACCAAAGCCAATTTGACCAAGCAACAGATTCACACGCTGGCGCGGGGCGGGGTGAAATGCATGCAGCCGGGCATTGAAAGTTTAAGCGCGGCGCAGCTCAGGGAAATGGACAAGGGGGTCAGCCCGCTCCAGAATATTCAGTGCCTCAAATGGAGCCGCTACTATAACCTGGATATCAACTGGAACATTCTGCTGGGATTCCCTCGGGAAACCAACGAGGACTACCAACGCCAGCTTGATCTCATTCCCTCGCTCGTTCATCTGCAACCACCGGAGAGCACGGGCCAACTGTGGCTGGAACGATTCAGCCCGTATTTCATGCGGCCCGAAGAGTATGGCGTGCGGATTACCGGTCCGGGTGCGGCTTACGAATACGTGTACGACGCGAGGAACGTGGACCTGAATAAAATCGCGTATGACTTTGAATACGAGATCGCGTGGAAGGTGGACCCGGCTCTCTATGAACAATTAACCAGGCTCGTGCAGCAATGGCGGGACCGGTATTTCTCGAACGACCGCCCGTTTCTGTTCTATGCCAAAGCCATCAGTTACGTCACCGTCTACGATGGCCGCACCGACCACCCGACCAGCGAGCGATTCGACCAGCCTTTTTCGTTGATCATTGACGCCTGCAATGAAGCGCCGAAAACGCTCGACCAGATCCGGCGTGCGGTGGCCGAGCAGGCACCGGCGTCACAGGAGCCATCGCGGGTGGGAACATCCATTGACGCTGCGGTCTCGACCCTCCTCGCCAAACGCCTTATGGTGGAAGAGAAGGGGAGACACTTCACACTCGCGCTTCCGGTCAATCCTCATCTGTAGGCAACCGCACGCCTGGAGCGTCGGCCCCATCTGCGCCGGAACCGGCCTGCAGGGAACGAAGGCCGTGCATTCACGCGGTTCCACCTTCCTCGGGCTTCTGTGTGAGCATATCCGAAAATCGTTTTCTGACAATGTCGGTGACCTTCCCCATACTGTCCGTCACCTCTTTCCATTCTTCAGGGGTCAACTCTTCTTTTAATGTCGGATTCAGCCCCCATTTGGCACTGACGTGCTGACCTTCACGCTCAACATGGACCGTCAGAATTTCGGTTTCAACAGGGCCTTTTGCCTGACCGGCTGTGGATTTCCGCTGTGGGACGCGACCTGCCGCCATGGGATCCCTTTCGATGTCTTGTATGGAGAACGAAGAGAGAGAATGCTCGCGCTGACTGTGACGGTTTTGTATTCGGAGTGTCAAATTGACCGGCAGGATGAGCAGAGCCGTCGACCGACCCGACTGGATCAGGTCCCCCGTCAATGCCGCCAACGGGTTTTTCTCACGGGCAGGTCTTGTCTCATGCCCTTGCCGAGGGGTAAAGTCAGGGAACCCTGCGACGCTCTTGACCAGGAAGAGACACGCACTCGAATCATGCATCCAGAGGTCATGCCTCATGAAGTATGTGACGTTTCGTATTGACTGGAAAAACATGCTCCACTCTTTCAGGAACGGGTTCGTCCTCCGGCGGTGGAACATGCAGGGATTGACCAGAAATTTTTTCGAAGGTCTGTTTCTTGTGGTCCCCATGGCCGTCACCGTCTATGTCATCTTTCTGGTGTTTAATTTTATGGACGGCTGGCTGAATATTCCCGTTCCGGGGTTGGGGTTTGTCCTGACCATTGGCATGATTATTCTTGTCGGACGCCTGGCCTCAAATGTGTTCTTCCGTGGTGCCCTGGGTTCGATGGAAAAAATCCTGACTCGCACCCCCTTTGTCAAACTGGTCTACACGTCGCTCAAAGATCTTATCGAAGCGTTTATGGGAGACAAGAAACGTCTTGACCAACCCGTCGTCGTCACACTCATCCCGGGCGGCCATGCCAAAGCCATTGGATTTGTCACACGCCAGAGTCTGGACATGTTCGGACTGGAGAATCGGGTGGCCGTCTATTTTCCTCAATCCTACAACTTTGCCGGCAACCTGCTGGTCGTTCCTCGGGATCAAATTCATCCGCTGCAAGCTGAAAGCTCGGATGTCATGACCTTTATTGTCTCGGGTGGCATCTCCGGTGGAACGGGCAATGGGAACACCAGGGAACCCGAGGCCGCGCGGGCCGTCGAATCGGCGTTGCCGGTGCCGACAGACTCGCACAACCCTCCTGACTGAGCTTCCATAAAGACCTTCCATGACGGGCACAGGCACAGGCTGTCGTGGCGAGAGCCACACGATGGCTGAGCCGTGATGCCCGTTGCGAGCATGGAGCATTCGCAATCTGCTATACTGGTTGTCCTGTCTGAATCCACCTCTCACGCGATTCGTAGACGGTTTGCGAAAGGATAATCGTGTCCCCAATGCCAAACATGTATCGCACCATCTGCCGTCCCCTTCTCGTCTCCCTGTGCACGATCACGATCGCGTCCTGTGGCGAGCAACAAGCCGCGCCTCCTCCCACTGGTCGTCCGCCGACACCGGTGCGGGTGGCGCCGGTCATGAAACAAACCGTGCAGCAGACCGTCACGTTCGTGGGCACTGTTGAACCACGGAAACGCAGTATCGTCGCCAGTGAGATTGCGGGGCTTGTCCGGGACTTTCCGGTGAAAGAAGGCAGGATGGTCAAACAGGGGCAGGTCCTGGCACGCTTGCGGACGGCGACACTGGAGATTCAGCTCGATGCCGCTTCGGCGTCACAGCGAGAGGCCGACACCCGCTATCAACAAGCCAAACGGGATCTGGTTCGCATCCGCGCGCTCTTTGCAAAAGAACTCGTCACGCAAAAGGAATTTGATGACGCCCAAGCCGAGGAACGCGCGCTACGAGAGCGCCTGTCACAGTTAGATGCTGAAATCCGGCGTGTCCGGGACCAGATGAACAAATCCCGCATTGTCGCCCCCTTTGACGGATGGATTACGCAGGAATTTACGGAGATCGGACAATGGGTGAAAGAAGGCGGGGAGATTATCGAGATGGTTGACGTGTCTCACGTGCATGTCGAGATCCCGCTGCCGGAACGCTATGTGCAGCATATTCACGTCCACGATGTCGTGCACGCCACCTTCGACGGCCTCCCGGAATTTGAAGCGCAGGGCCGGATCTTCTCACTGGTTGCTCAGGCCGATCTGGTCTCAAGAACGTTTCCGGTCAAAGTGGATATCCCCAATCCGTTGCTGACAATCAAAAGTGGCATGGTCTCCCGCGTCACACTCCAGGTGGGCCAGCCGCACGCGGGACTGGTGATTCCCAAAGACGCCCTGGTCCTCCGGGGCAACAAGGAGTTTGTGTTTCTGGTGAAGGAGAACACCGTTGACCAGATTCCGGTGACCTCCGGTGTGCATCTGGACGACCTCGTTGAAGTCAGGGGCGTGCTCCGGGAAGGCATGACCGTCGTGATGGAAGGTAATGAACGACTGTTTCCCGGCCAGCCCGTGCGGATTCTCGACCCTCCCACGAGTCCGCAATGAACATCATTCAATTCGCCATCCGCTACCCCGTCACCACGATGGTCGGGGTCATTTTTGTGGTCCTCTTCGGGTTCGTGTCGCTCATCCAACTCCCCGTCCAGCTCACCCCCGACGTCTCCAAACCCGAAATCACGGTGTCAACCCGATGGCCGGGCGCCAGTCCCAAGGAAGTGGAACGCGAGGTCGTGGATAAACAGGAGGAGCAACTGAAAGGCGTCGAGGGGCTGGAAAAGATGTTTGGTGAAAGCTCGTACGACTCCGCCGAAATCATCCTCCGGTTCCCCGCCGGGACCAATATCGACACAAGTCTGTTGCACGTGGCCAACCGGTTGAATCAGGTCAAAGCCTACCCCGACGACGCTGATGAACCCGTCATCAGAAGCGCCGAGACAAGAGGCAATGCCATGGCCTGGTTTATTTTCGAGCCGCTGGAAGGCAATCCCATCGAAATTGATACCTTGCGGGATTTTGCGGAGGACGTGATTCAGGCGCGTTTCGAGCGAATCCCCGGGGTGGCGGCGTCCAACGTCTACGGGGGGCGCAAACGCGAGCTCCGCGTGCTCGTGGACCCGATGAAACTGGCCATGCGTTCCCTGACGGTACAGGAGCTGGCGCAAGCGCTCGATCGGGAAAACCGCGACTTCAGCGCAGGGGATTTTGACGAGGGCAAACGCGCGTACATTGTCAGAACTGTCGGGGAATACCGCAGCCCCCGGGACGTTGGCAACGTCATTATTGCGGGGCGGAACGGGTTGCCGGTGTACGTGCGGGACGTCGCAACCGTCAGCGTCGCCTATACGGACCCCGAACATGTCGTTCGGCAAAAGGGACACCATTCGATTGCCGTCAATGCGATTCGGAAGAACGGCGCCAACGTCCTGGACGCGATGCAGAAGCTCCGGGAAGCGGTTCAGGAACTCAACGACGGCGTCCTGCGCAAACGGGGCTTCAAGCTGTTTCAAGTGTACGACGAAACGGACTACGTCTACAGCTCCATCCATCTGGTGCAGAACAATCTGGTGATCGGGAGCCTCCTGGCCATCACGATTCTGTTTCTGTTTCTGCGCACGGGCAGCGCGACGCTCATGATTGGCTTCACCATTCCCATCAGCATCATGGGGACCTTTCTGGCCTTGTGGTTTCTGGATCGCAATGTGAACATCATCAGTCTCGCCGGCATGACGTTTGCCGCGGGCATGTTAGTGGACAACTCCATTGTCGTCCTGGAAAACATTTACCGTCATCGCGAGTCGGGCAAATCGCGGTTTCAAGCCGCCTACGACGGCACCACTGAAGTATGGGGAGCCGTGCTGGCCAGCACCCTCACCACCATTGCCGTTTTCGTGCCCATTGTGTTTGTCGAAGAACAGGCCGGACAGCTCTTCCGGGACATCGCCATCGCCATCAGCGCCGGGGTGGGGTTGAGCCTTCTGGTGTCCATCACCGTGATTCCCTGTCTGTCCGCGCGCATTTTAACGACCGGGAACCGCGATCACCACCGGGGGGCCGCGTTCGCGCGTCTGCGAAGCGTGACGGATGCCCTGGTGGAAGGCCTGTCCCGGAGGGTCGGCAGACTGGGGATCAATGCGGCCCGAGTGGAAGGGTTCATTTACTGGATGTGCGGGAGCATCCGCTGGCGCGTGGGCATTGTCGTCGGGTTAACCGCCCTGGCCGTTGGCACAACCTGGCTGTTGTTGCCGAAAGCCGAATATCTTCCCAGTGGCAATCGCAATCTGATCATCGGCATCGTCCTCCCTCCGCCGGGGTATAACACGGACAAGTTTGTTCGCCTGGGACAATCCATCGAAGATGTGCTCACACCCTACTGGGACGCCCAACCGCATTCCCCCGAAGAAGCCGCACTGGATGGCCCCAGTATTCGCCATTTTTTCTACGTGGCCCGCGGCCGTTCCGTGTTCATGGGCGCCCGCACGAACGACGATGAGAAAATTCGTGCCTTGATCCCGGTGTTTCGCAAGGCACTGGCCGACATCCCCGGGGTCATCGGCATTGTGACCCAAAGCAGTTTATTTCAGAGAGGGCTGGGCGAAGGACGAAACATTGACATTGAAATTACCGGCCCGGAACTCGACCGGCTTCTGGCACTGGGTGGACAAATTTTCGGACAGGTTCGAGCCATTCTGCCGGGCGCACAGGCGCGGCCCAAGCCCAGTCTGGACCTGGGCAGTCCCGAAGTCCGGGTCAGCCTGAAACGAGACCGCGCGGCCGACATCCAAATGACCAATCAAGAACTCGGCTTTGTCATTGACGCCCTGGTCGACGGAGCGAAAGCGAGCGACTATCAGTTTGAAGGGGATGAAATTGATCTCACCATTCGCGGCGTTGATCGCTATGCCGACCGCACGCAGGACCTGGCGGACCTGCCTCTCTTCACGCGCGGCGGCCGCCTCGCCACCGTGGGGGACCTTGCCACGATTGATCTCGTGGCAGGCCCCGAACAAATCAACCATATTGAACGCGAACGGGCCATCACCATCCAGGTCATTCCTCCCGAGTCCATGCCGCTGGAAACGGCCATGGACATGATTGACCAGCAGATTCTGCGTCCGCTCAAGGAAAGCGGGACACTGAGTCATCTCTATAATATTCGCCTGTCCGGCACAGCGGATGATCTCACCAACACCTATGACGCCCTCAAATATAACTTTCTTCTCGCCCTGCTCATTACCTACTTGTTAATGGCCGCCCTGTTTGAAAGTTTCCTGTATCCTTTTGTGATTATCTTCAGCGTGCCGTTAGCCGCGGCCGGGGGCATTCTCGGGTTGTTCGTTGTCAATCACGCCATCACCTCTCAACCCCTGGATGTCTTAAGCATGTTGGGCTTCATTATTCTGGTCGGCGTGGTGGTCAACAATGCCATTCTGGTCGTTCATCAAGCCTTGAACTTTATGGACCCGCACCGGCGGAGCCAGTCGGGACAGGATACCGGTGAGGTCGTGCGTGCCATGCCGGCCCGTCAGGCCATCAGCCAGTCCGTGCGATCGCGCTTCAGACCCATTATGATGAGTATGCTGACCACCACCTTCGGCCTCCTGCCCCTGGTGCTGGCCTCGGGAGCGGGGTCGGAACTGTACCGGGGTATCGGGAGCGTCGTGCTCGGCGGTCTCCTGCTGTCGACCGTGTTCACCATCCTGTTAGTGCCGGCGCTATTCAGCCTCGTGATGGACTGGAAGCTCACATACGCCGCGTCCCCGGCCACGGAAGACGTTCCGGTTCCGGAAAGCCATTCGCAATGATCGGGGCCGGGATGGAGCACGCCTCGTCGCACCGGCCACGTCGAGCCATCCGACGGATCATCACGCTCATGCTGTGCGCGGGGATCGTATCGTGGTCGGGCACGGCGCCGCTCTCCCAGGCTCAGGAGGCAAACCCCGCCCCCCCAACCCCGTCCAAACTCCGGTTCAGCATGCGTGATGCGATGCGCGCCGCTGTGGATCACAACTACACGGTCAAGAGCGTGCAGGAGCAGATTGCCCAGGCCTCGGGGCAGGCCGTCACACAACGCGGGGCATTCCTCCCGAATGTCTCCGCCAGAGTCAGCGGGGCCAGGCGCCGATTCTTTTTTGGCGCCTTTGGCGGCAGCCCGTCCGTATCCAGGCCACTGGATTTTTATGAAGGCCGCCTGTCGTTGACCCAGAACCTGTTCAGCCTCAGCCTGATTCAACGGTGGCGCGCGGCACGGACAAACGTCGAGGTGGCCACCCTGAGCGCGGAAACCCAGAAAATGGACACCATGGCCATCGTCGCACTGGCGTATCTGGAAACGTTGCGGGTACGGAAAGCCGTCGTCGCCCGGTGGGCCGACGCAAAACTCAGCCTTGCCCTGTTGCGCCTGGCCATGGAGCGCAAAGCGGCGGGCATGGCCACCAAACTGGATGTCACCCGCGCGAGGGTGCAACTCAAAAATGAAAAACAACGCCTGCTCGTCGCTCGCAATGCGTATCAAAGCGCGACACTCAACCTGAGCCGCGCCATTGGCCTCCCCTTCGACACGAAGATCACGCTGACGGACACCCTCACGCTGGTTGACACCGCCCCCCAGACGGTCGGTGACGCCCTGCACGTCGCCAACGCCCACCGCGTCGAGCTTAAAGCCCAGAAAAAGCGGGAGCGGTTGGCGGCGCTCCGGTTAAGCTCGATTACCATGGAACGCGTGCCGTCTCTGACCGGTAGCGGCGACGTGGGCATGATTGGCAATCAAATCCCCGATGCGCGGACCACCAACAATGTTGAAGTTCTGTTGTCCATTCCCATTTTTGATGGCGGGCAGCGTGAGGGACGTATTTCAGAACAGCGCAGCGCCGTCCGCCTGGAAGCCATCAGAATGCAGGACCTCCAGAATCAAGTGGCGCTCGAAGTCCGCAACGCGCTGCTGACGTTGGAATCAACCCGACAACAAGTCAGGGTGGCCCAGGCCGGGCTTCGGCTGGCGTTCCAGGAACTGCATCTCGCCCGACAGCGCTTCGCCGTCGGCGTGGCCACCAACATCGAAGTCACGGATGCCCAGACGTCGGTGGCGCAGGCCCGGGACAATCTCATTGACGCCCTGTTTAATTTTAATGCGTCCCGTGTGGATCTGGCGCGCGCCCAGGGCCGACTGGACGAGCTCTAGCCAAAAAATGACATGGCATTAACCGGTAGCAGGTTGCACTATCCCTACTAACGGAAAGGAGAAACGGTCATGTATGCCCTCTACGAACGAAATCCCCAAGCCTCTCATTGGCACTACAAATTCCAGAATGAGGACCATCTCTTCGGCTGTGTGAATGGGAAAATCCCTAAACTGCTGTCACATTCACTATCACCAGAGCATAACCAGCCATATAAATGGCACCTCAATGTGCCTGAAGCACTGGCGCAAGTGGGTAACGAGCACCGAACTCTCATTATCAACCTGAAACCGAACTCACGCCAACCCAACGTATCACTTTATGAATTGCTTGATGTCTGGGGATATTCAGCAGGTGACTGGACACCAGTGATGATGCGTCTCCGTGGCCTGTTTGTGGACGAAGATCCGAAGAATGTTGACCCTCAAGACTTTGTTTATGACCTCTCCAAGGCAGATGATCCGATCTTCTCTGTGACGTATCTCAAGGGTAGCATTGCCAATGGTCAGCTTACTGGTCTTTGGATAGCACCACCCAGTTCCTCTACCAACAGCGTGCTACTGTGGCCGGACGTGATGAAATACTTCAGCACGGAGGCAGAACACATAATGCAGCAATGATCTAGCTGGTATGGACGATCCACACAGGCAACACGACATTCAAGCCCAGGCCAACAGGCGTCGCACCTTCGCCATTATCAGTCATCCTGACGCGGGGAAAACGACGGTCACGGAAAAACTGCTGCTCTATTCGGGCATGGTCCGCACCGCCGGCATGGTGGGGAGCCGCAAAAGCGCCAAAACGGCGACGTCCGACTGGATGGCCATGGAACAGGAACGCGGGATCTCGATCACCACATCGGCCATGCAGTTCCAGTACAAACACGCCGTCATCAACGTGCTCGACACCCCGGGCCATGAAGATTTCTGCGAAGACACCTACCGGACACTGACCGCCGCGGACAGCGCCATCATGGTCATTGACGCCGCGAAAGGCGTGGAACCCCAGACGCGGAAATTATTTGAGGTCTGTCGGTTGCGGAACATTCCCGTCCTGACATTGATCAACAAAATGGACCTGCCGGGCCGTCCACCGCTTGAGCTTACGGCGGAGGTGGAAGATGTGCTGCGCATTCATGCCAGTCCCATCAACTGGCCGGTGGGGTCCGGGCAGACATTCGTGGGCGTGGTGAACCATGCCACGCGGCAGCTCTCGCTGTTCAAAAAAATGGCGGCGGGAGGAGCCGTGAAATCCAGCCGCACGGAAACGCCCCTGGACAGCCCCGACGTCCGGACGTTGATCGGAGAAGAGTTGTGGCAGGACATCCACCACGATCTGGAACTGTTGGCCGTGGCCGGCAACCCCTATACACCGGAGGCCTTTCTCAAAGGCGACATCACGCCCGTCTTTTTTGCCTCCGCGCTCACGAACTTCGGCATTGAAAATTTCTTTGACGCCTTTGTGGAAATGGCCCCCGCCGCCATGCCGCGAACGGCCGATCAACCCAATGGAACCGAAATCGTCGTGGACCCGACGGCGTGGCCGTTCAGCGCCTACGTCTTCAAGATTCAGGCGAACATGAATCCCCGCCATCGTGACAGCACGGCCTTCCTGCGAGTCTGCTCGGGACGATTTGAACGTGACATGGTCGTCACCCATCACCGTCTCGGCACGACCGTCCGCCTGTCCCGTCCCCATCGTCTTGTCGCCAAAGACCGCGACACCGTGGATGTGGCCTATCCCGGCGACATTATCGGTGTCATTGACCCGGGGCAGTTTGCCATCGGCGATACCGTCTCGCTCAGTCACGGGTTCAATTACAAACCGCTGCCTCAATTTCCGCCGGAGGTCTTTGCCAGGATTCAACCCACGGATGTCGGCAAACGCAAAGCCTTTGACAAAGCGCTGGAGCAGATGACAGCCGAAGGCACGGTGCAGATTCTGCGGAGCCTTGATGATCTGGAATTCATCATCGCCGCCGTGGGCCGTCTCCAGTTTGACGTGTTACAATTTCGCCTGCGCAATGAATACCGCGTGGAGAGTCGGCTGGAACCACTTCCCTATGAATGTAGCGCCTGGCTGAAGGGAGACCTTGATGTCTTTCGCGCCCCGAGCGATGCCATCGTCGTCAAAGATCAGCGGGACCGTCCCGTCGCGCTCTTCCGCTCTTCGTGGTCGAAACAGTTCACCAGAGACCGGCACCCCGACCACGAGCTGCTGGATATGGGCTGACCCGTGCGCCACTGGCCCGGGCAGAATGTGGAGAACCGTGTGAATCATCAGACAGAAGAGGTGAGCGATGGACGTACAAGTCTATGGGTGCAACCACATCGTCATCGAAGTGGACGATGCCAGGAAAGCCGTGGAGTTTTACTCGGATGTGTTCAACCTGACCATGCTCCGGGGCGGGGAGGGAGCCGCCTGGTGTCAACTGGGAGCGCACCAGTTCATGGCCATTTTTGAAGTCGACACGCTCCAACCAGACCGCGCGAAACACTTCGGGTTGATGGTGCGGGACGAAGCACAGATTCACGCCGTGCGGGACAAACTCATCAACAAATACCACCTGACGATGGAACCGAATTTCCGCTGCGACTTCCGCGACCCCTGGGGGAACCGCATCCAGGTCGGAGATCTCAGTGACGAGTCGCTGGTGTGGTTACTGCCGTATCAGGAAGTGCAGAAGGCGGGGATTCGGTTTGCCTAAATGACTGCGGAATGGATGCTCATTGTCTTTCGCATGTCGCTTACAATTCCCTTGCCTTACTGTATCGTTAGATTTAGATCCCGCAATGTTCATGTTCTCTTGAAACACTTGTCATAGTCCGTACAGGAAGGGCCGTATGCACTTGAACTTACCGGGTGATACACGTTCGAACAACTCCGAGTTTCCGCCTGGATTGCCCCGAGAATGCTTGTGTAAAAACGCTTTATACGTCCCAGGACAGAAATCCGGGCACGCAGTTTTAAAGTCATCACATGAAAAAGGTTCGGTGAGAACATCGGATTTCACTGCGTCCACGATGGCTTGATAGACTTTGTGAGCCACAGCCGTTACCCCACAAGATATAATATTGCGTTGGTGACTCCCGCGACCACGAGAATCGTCGTGATTGTCCCACCGAAAAATGCTAAGAATGTGGAGGGTGGCACGCGCGCTATCTGCGCCGTTTGAAGTTCAGAAGGATCCCCGAGGAGTGTGTGAAAATATCCATATACACGATACTCTGTGATGCGTTGCGTAAAGGAGGCCATTGGTACAGCGACAATGATAGCCAGTACCAGTATCGTCCAGAAGCCAAGTTGTTCTGTCCCACACATGATACCAATCCCTATAGCAAGCGCAGAATTTACTTCACTGGGGAGCCATAGCCACAACCCAGCATTTTTACCGATCCTTATCTTATGCTTCGTCCCCAGTTCGAACTCCTCAGTTGGATGTCCCCCCATAAACTCAAGCCAAACTGTCACCTCATCATGAGCCATTTTCGCAACCGGATCACTTGCTATTAAAGACGCAGGGGATAAATTGCCTGCAATAAGTCCCATCCAAACCCAGTTAGCCACGGCGAGTACGATGCCTAGCCAGAACCCGTTGACGACGCTGATAACACCAAGTATGACTCCCCCAAATTGGTTAGTGGCCGCACTCGCACTAGAGGCTCTTGATGTAACTGGCATGGCAAAGTAGTGGCTGTATTGCTGGAGCATCTCACTGCCTACGGAAGAGAGTCCCTGAACATTGTTGAAGCGATACCGTTGCTTGAGTGACCACAATGCCAAGCTAAAGTAGAAATTGACGACACCGATAAATAGCCATCCCCATAACGGATGTATCAAAATCGCAAGCAAGCATGCTTCAAGTGCGAATACAATCGTGCAACCCTGAAGTAAGTGTACGGGTACCCCACTTTGCATCCTCGCTAACACAGAACTGATGGACATAAATCTTCCGTCCCGTCTCAAGACGATCAGCGTTTCAACAATCCCCTCAACAATTCCCTCCCCACCTTCTCCACCGTCTTCCCCAAATCCCTGGCAGCCTGGCCAAGTTGCTCGACATTCCCGGGAAACACCGTTCCCGATTTCGTAACGGCATCAAGAACGGCCCCATACATCGCGCTGAAAATCCTGGTTGAAGCCTCCCGAAAACTCGCGCCCCTGGACGGTTCTCCAATATCGTGCACTTCGAAGTCGGGCAACGACAATCGCATGACGCCGGTTTTACCCCCAATGAGGCTCACGTTGACCTCCACGTCTTTCACGGTCATTTTTTTAATGTGAATGCGCATGTCCGATTCCTCATCGTCCTCTTCTTCCTCCCCTTCCTCATGTGCGTCGTCTCTCTCATCATCCGCATCCGCGTGTCTGTTGCGTGTGACGATGTTCCGAATGTCGCCGAGGTTGGTGCGCAGTTTTACCCTTTCCAGGGTAATGCCTGGCCCCACAAGCAACACATCTTCGACCACGATGGCCTCGGCCCACAGCGATCGCCAGTCAATCTGTATCTGAACGTTCGGGAAGGAAAAAGCATTCGCGGTCTCATAGCCCGCGGGGTTGGCGATGGTGAGCTGTTTCAGACTGGCCTGCACGGTTGTCCCGCCGGGCAGGAGCGACAGGTCAACATCCTCCACCGTCACCGGCACGCCCAGAACCCTGGTCCCCACCCTCTCCACGCCGGTTTTGATCAGGGTCGTGAACGACAGGCCAAGCATGACAATCCCGGCGACCGCAAGGATCGCCGTCAGTACAAGCACTCGCAGGAAGATCTTCACCGGCGCTCGCGTGGCCCCCCGCATTCACTGCCCTCCATCGCCAGTGGGCGTCTCTCGACACGCTCATCGTTGACCATGGCCATGGCACCGTGAATGAAGGAGCAACCGGACATCCCGCTACAGCTCGCGTCGGCCTTCAATGGATTTTGTCAGTGTCACGTCATCGGCATATTCGATATCCATCCCGACGGGGATGCCATAGGCAATGCGCGAGACCTTGACACCGTAGGGCTTCAACAGTTTCGTGAGATAAATGGCCGTGGCCTCGCCTTCGATGGTGGGATTCGTCGCCACAATGACCTCTTCCACACCACCGCCTTTGACGCGCAACTCCAGTTCCTTCGCGCGAATGTCAGACGGGCCGACGCCGTCCAGCGGCGACAGCGAGCCCATCAGGACATGATAGAGGCCCTTGTACCCGCGACTCTGATCAATGGCATGGAGGGTACTCGGTTCCTCCACGACCAGAATTTTGGTGCGGTCCCGTTTCGGGTCCTGGCACACATCGCACAACCCGCCTTCCGCGATATTGCGACATTGCTCGCAAAACGTCACAAAATCTTTGACGTTGCGAATGGCATCGGCCAGGCGCAACGCGGTTTCCTTGTCCGCCTTCATCAGATGAAACGCGAGACGCTGCGAGGTCTTTTGCCCAATCCCGGGTAACCGGACAAACTCTTTCGCCAACCTGGCCAGCAACCCCTGCTGCTGTTGTACGCTCATACCGCTCCCGTCACCTGTGGCACGTTGCGAAGACGCACGCGATCCCGATGCACACCATCATCATCCACCCCGTTACAGGATTCCGGGGAGACCCAGTCCTCCAGTCAACCCTTTCACCTCCGCGGCCATCAGGTCTTTGGCTTTGCGCAACGCTTCGTTGGTGGCCGCAACAAGGAGATCCTGCAACATGTCGGGATCATCCGCCTTCAGGACTTCCGGGGCAATCTCCACCCTGGCAATGTGCATGCCCCCCGTGGCCGTCACCGTGACCATCCCGCCCCCGGCCGACGCCTGGACGGTTTTCGCGGCCGCGTCTTCCTGCAGCTTCCCCAGTTTTTCCTGCATGGCCTGGGCCTGCTTCAACAAATTCCCCATATTGGCTAAGGGATTCTCGGACATGCTTAGGCCTCCTTTGTTCCCGACGTTCGACTCGCCTTCACCACGTCGACGCCAAACAAATCCCGCGTTTGTTTCACCACGGGATTATCCCGGACGTGTTCCAGTAACGCTTCATCATCCTGCTTCCGCTGTTGCTCGCGCACCTGTTTGATGGTGCTCCCGTCCCCATGTTCTTCGGCCAACTCGACCACGCACAGGCGAATGTTCGCCCCGGTAACCTCACGACACACCTGGGCAATCAGGGTACGGCTCGTCTCTTTCTGGGTCATTGAACAGGCCAGCGATGCGGATTTGGCAAACCCGACGACGACCTGGTCGTCTTCGATCTTCACTAACATCCCCGTTTCCAGAAAGGAGCCGACGCTGGGATCCCGATCACACACAGACTCCACGATATGTGCCCACTGTTCCTGCCGCATGACTGGAGAACCCGACGGGGATGGTTGCTGCGGCTGGACAGGGGGTGCGGGGGGTGTCCGCTGTGGCGCCGCAACTTCAGGCCGTGCGGGAGGCGGCTCACTCGCCACAGGTTTCGGCGGTATGGCAGCACCCGGACGCGAAGCCGAGGCCCCGGCTCTCTGCCCTGGCCGGTTGGCCGGTGGCGAACCGGGCTGTCCGTCCTGCCGTACCGGCGTCGCCGGCGGCGGTTCAGGCTGTGAGCGAGACGGCTCACTCGCCACAGGTTTCGGCGGAGGGGTGGTACCCGGACGCGGAGCAGGGGCACCGGCTCTCTGCCCTGGCCGGTCGGTCGGTGGCGGACCGGGTTGTCCGTCCTGTCGTGCCGGCGTCGCCGGTGGTGGCTGTGACGGCAACCGCGAGACCCCGGCCCCCGACGTGCTCTGCTCAACCAGCGCGTTGGAACGTTGCGGGCGCCCACCCGGCGCGTCGGTGACCGGCGGCGCCGTCACACGGGGTTGCAGCAGGCATGCCGCGCGCACAGCCGCCACTTCAAAAACAAAACGGGGACGCGACGTTGACCGAAGACGATCTTCGGCCTGGGTCAAGAGATCAAACAACTCCTGTAACTGAGCGACCGAAAACGATCTGGCGTCCTGCATCACACGCTCGACTTCCTCCACGGGCAAATCCATCAACCCCTGCGCCTGCTCCAGCCCAGGCACCACCGCCGCGATCATCACATGGCGTATGCGCTCCACCACCGCTCCGCAATAGGCCCGAAGGTCGTGCCCCTGCCCGACCGCCTCACCGACCAGTTCCACCGCCGCGGCGGGATCCTGGGCCACCACCGTGTCGACCAGACGAGACACCAGGGCATCCGGCACGGTCCCGAGCATGACTTCCACATCGCGCTCGGTAATGGTGGTCCCCCCAAACGCCACGGCCTGATCGAATAAACTGAGGGCATCGCGCAGACTGCCTTCACTGGCTCTGGCCATCACGCTCAGGCTTCGTTCTTCGACCGTCACCCCAAGATGTTGCGCGATGGATTGCAGACGAGCCACGATTTCCCGCCAGGGAATACGCCGAAAATTGAAATGTTGACATCGCGACGTGATGGTGGCCGGGATTTTATGCACCTCGGTCGTCGCAAAGATAAACACCGCGTGCGCCGGCGGCTCTTCCAACGTCTTCAACAGCGCGTTAAACGCCGAGTTGGAGAGCATATGCACTTCATCAATGATATAAATTCGATACGTGCCACGGAAGGGCGCGAACTGGACATTTTCGCGAAGCTCCCGGACATCATCCACGCCGGTATTGGAAGCGCCGTCAATCTCAATGACATCCACGGAGTTGCCTTGCGCAATTTCCGAACAGCTTCCGCATTGTCCGCAAGGCTCCGGCGTTGGCCCGTTTTCGCAATTCAGCGCCTTGGCCACAATGCGGGCGGCGGTGGTTTTGCCCACGCCTCGCATACCGGAAAAGAGATAGGCATGCGCCACCTGTTTGTGCAGGATAGCGTTCCGAAGTGTTTGCACCACATGCGTCTGCCCGATTAATTCGTCAAACGCGCCGGGCCGGAATTTTCTTGCGGAAACCTGATAGTCCATCACTCGCGATGCGTACTCCCTCGCCTGCGTTGTCGCCCGTCATGGCCCGCCGCACCCGTCACGGCGGACGTTCACATAAAAGGGGGGCCAGGTGATCCTGCGGCACACAGACTGGCCTGCTTACCGTTGCTTCCTTCCGGATCTGGCGGGGTTCACAGGATTCTGTTGCACAGGGCCCGGCCCCTTTTCGTTAAAAGTAATACGCTTTTTCGTTTGATAATTCCTGGCAAACGATATTATCAAAATTTCCAACCCACCCCTCGGTTTTTAATTCTTCAAAAGCATCCTCTGGGTTTTGCCCTTTTCCCCACCCTAGAACCTGGCAATTCTCCGTATCATTGCCATTCATATCTTCAGTAAATCCACACGTAGTATAAAAAATGTAATGATTCATGTTGCAAGTTTCCAGTTTTATGCTAACCAAGCCATAGTATTTTCATATTAAAAATTGATTCTTTCTTCTATAACGCGAAGTTCACTGATTTTCGAGTGCCATTCCAATACATCCTCATAGTTCACAAATGTCACACGTTGCTGAATCGGCTTGAACGCACTGAGCACAAGTTTCCCATCGTATTCCGCCTTTCGGGCTTTGTCCGCAACAATATAAAACCGCATGTTGTAATCTTGCAGTTCAACAAATTTCAGCAGGGAATTGTGAAAGTTCGTTGAATGCTCAACTTCAAAAAATACCGACGGCATTTTTCGGTCATTAAACCAACATACATCAATGGTTTTGGCCTTGCGCACAACGCGGTCGTCGCCAAACTGGTAAAAATCCACTTTCGAGCTGACTTCCCGAAGCGGTCTGCCCAAAAAAGGCCTGTTTTTATCTTGGTTGGGCACAAACGTTATGTATCGCTTCAGACACCCAATCTCCACAAGCAAACCTTGATAATAGCTATGCGTGTCAATCTCCCGCTTCGATTTTGAAACCTGGCCAGTCGGGAATACGTCTTGAGGCAATGTGTCTTTATGCGACAACAGTGCCCACAACCCAGGTTTAATATTGAAGAAAAACCGCTTGTCCTGGACAATGCGACGAATGTTTGCAAAAGGCTCTTGTGCTTTCCACTTGAAACCGGGTACTTGCAGAACTTTTTGATTAAGATGCCCGAGCGTTGCAAATCCGCCGTTTTGTTCCATAACTTTTTTGACGGCTTCGTATTGCTTCATAATGATTTGCGACCTTCAGCGGGGTTCCGGACACCAATCATCGGTACCCGCCACACAGACCGGTGGCGGAGAGGGTGGGATTCGAACCCACGGTGCCGTTGCCAGCACACGTGCTCTCCAGGCACGCCGATTCGGCCACTCTCGCACCTCTCCAGTTGGACTCTGCGACAATTCGGGGCGGTCATCTTACCATGGGGGTTTGGGGGCAACAAGGCAACGGCGTCTCCTGGAAACGATGTGCGACAACGCAATGGTCGCCGTCGGAGCGTCAACGGTTTCTGTCCATTCCAGCCCCCATCAATGACCGGCAGACCGGCGGAGAAATGCGCGTTGGCGGCGAGACGATCCGGACAACGCTTTGTAGAGATGGCCGCGGAACAGCATCATCAGAACCATGCCACACGGTGTCAGCAACAGAATCAGGACGGTGGCCAGCGAGGACGACAACCCCAGATAATGGAACGACTGACTCAACACGGCAAAGGGCATCTCCAGGAGCTGAAAAAAATCCAGCCCAAGCCGTCCGCGCTGGCTTGTTATGGAGAAGAAAAAAGACACGCCCCAGGGCGCACAGACCACAGCAAGCGGCAGAAACCATTCAATCCAGTTTTCCAGGACAAACTCATAACTGTCTTTGAGTGTCTCAAGCGAGGCCCCCGTGCGCCCCTGATACACCAGTTCGGGAACGGGGTTGAACACAATAAACACCAGTAGCAGGGCGGCCGAGACGATCACCGGCCCGTAGGGATTGGCCTGCAGGCCGAGTTCAAGCAGTTGCAGGGGGACCCACACAAAAAAGCCAACGGTGATGACGTCCCAGAAATAGTGACCCGCGACGCTCCACAGATCGCTCCAGACCATTCGACGGGAACTCATTACCGCCTGCTCAAGCAACCCCAGAAACGCCCCGACCACCAGGGCATTGGCGATGCCGAGCACGAATCCACCGAGCAGGCCCCCGAGGCCGAAGGCCATGACCACCACGGCCACCCCATACAGGCCCACCGCCATGATGAGAACCGCCGGCACCAGCAACCAGCTTCGAGTCAGGGACTTCCAGGTTGCGAGTCCGGCGTCACGATAGAGTTGAAGGGTCTCGTGGATAAGCTCCGACATGCACAGCCGAGGCAGAGGGTGCAACGCAGGCGATTACGACGGCGGTTTCGTCTGACGTTTGAGGGCAAGAATGTCTTGTTGTTGCCGGTCCCGTTCTCGCTTGATTTTCTGTAACCGTTGAGGGCGGTCGAGGGTCCACCATTTGACACGATCCCGAAACGAAACCGACGGGGGGGACACGCTTTTGAGGATTTCTTCCTGAAAATCAAATCCCTTGTGGGCATCCCGGGTGCGGGTGAAGTGCTCGTAAATATCACTGTACAGTTTCTTCAGCCCCATACGGTGTACCATAGACCACGCCGCCACATACTGACAAGCATTCCACGGTTTGGGAAGAGTGGACAGGCCGTTGACAGTGGCGCGCATGGTGTGGGTAAATAGGCAGGATGGCGTCGCGCGAACGCAGACTGGACAACATGCTCCAGGGAGGATGCCATACCACCTTGCGTGATCCGTAGAAAAGGACATACATTGTAAGCGAGAGTGGCGGAACTGGTAGACGCGCGAGACTTAGGATCTCGTGGGAGACCGTGGGGGTTCAACTCCCCCCTCTCGCACCAGCGTTGCTTGGTTTTGCTTTTACGGTGAACAGGCCAACCCGGCCAGCAGGCACCATGCCATGAAACTGGAAGTCACAGAACTGGGGCCGATGAAACGGGCCATCGCCATTGAAGTGCCCGAAGACATCGTCAACCAGGAATTTGATCGGGTGTATGTTGATCTGCGACGCCAGGTACAGGTCCCGGGTTTCCGACCCGGCAGGGCGCCGGTGGCCATGCTGGAAAAACGCTACGCCAAGGCCGTGGAACAGGATGTGATTCAGCGCCTCGTGCCCACCTATTATCAGAAGGCGATTCAGGAAGCCGGCGTGACGCCTGTGCTGGTCGAAATGCCCCAGTTGGAACGATTGAAAGTCAAACGCAATGCCTCCCTGAATTTCACGGCCACCGTCGAGATCAAGCCGTCCATTGACTTGCGGGAGTACCGTCCGCCCAATCCGATTTCCTTGAAGCGCGATGCCCGCACGGTGACCGATGAGGATGTGGAACAGGCCCTTGAGCGCCTTCGGGAACGGCAGTCCCGACTCGAGGCCGCCCCGTCCGGCACCCCACTGGATGAAGGGCTGTATGCCCTCGTGACGATTGAAGGCTCCGTGGATGGCAAGCCGGTGGACGGCTCGAAAAAAGAGGATGTCCTCCACCGGGTGGGATCAAAGGAGCCTGTGCTGGGAATCGGCATTGATGAGGCCCTGATGGGGAAACGGGAAGGGGACAGCGCCGAGATTGTCCAGGACTATGCCGCCTCGCATCCGGATACCCGCCTGGCCGGCAAAGCGGTCACGTTCACCGTTTCCATCCTTGGGGTGAAACAGAAAACTCTTCCGACGCTGGATGATGAATTTGCCAAAGATTGCGGGGATTGCGACACCCTTGAGACCCTCAAAGACAGAATCCGCTCTGAACTGGAACGGATGTTGAAACGGGACACGGAACAGGGCTACAAGGATCAAATCATCGAGCGCCTTGTGACCATGCATCATTTTGATCTCCCTGAAACCCTGGTCGAACGGGAATTGCAAACCATGGTGCGGCAGCGCCTCATGGAAGAACAACGGGGCAAGACCGGGCGCCTTGCGTTGAATGATCCGGCCCACATGGAAGCCGAGGCGACACGCATCAAACAGGAGGTCACCCCCGAGTCCAGAAAACGGGTCAAGATCGGTTTGATACTGGAAGCCATTGCGGATAAGGAAGGGGTGTCCGTGAGCGACCAGGAAATTCAAGAGGAATTCACGAAACTCGCCCAGGGCCTTCGCGTCCCTCTGGCCGATATTCACAAGATGGTGGAATCCGGGGGGCAAAGCTCACGCCAGGAATTTGAAGATCGCATTCGGGCCGACAAGGCCCTGCAACTGGTCTACCAGAACGCGGTGATTCAAGGGTAAGGCGCTCCGCCCATGTATGGGTGACAGAAAGGGACAACTGTATGTTAATTCCAATGGTCATTGAGACCACGAACCGGGGCGAGCGAGCCTATGATATTTATTCCCGTCTCTTGAAAGATCGCATTATCTTTCTTGGCGCCCCCATTGATGATGTGTTTTCCAACCTCGTCATCGCTCAATTATTGTTCCTGGAGGCGGAAGATCCGGAGAAAGACATCAATCTCTATATTAATTCCCCGGGCGGGAGCGTTACGGCGGGCCTTGGCATTTACGACACCATACAATACGTCAAACCTCCCATCACCACGATCTGCCTGGGACAGGCCGCCAGCATGGGCGCCCTGTTGCTGGCCGCCGGGACCAAGGGGAAACGCTATGCGCTTCCCAACGCGCGGGTCATGATTCATCAACCGATGGGAGGGTTTCAGGGCCAGGCGACGGAGATTGATATTCACGCGCGGGAAATTCTGAGCATTCGAGAGCGACTGAACCAGATCTTTGCGCATCATACCGGGAAGCCGTTGCAGAAAATCAGTCAGGACACCGAACGGGATTATTTTATGTCGGGCGAGGAAGCCCGTGAATATGGCATCATTGACGAAGTCATTGTCAGGGGGCCGGCCAAGGACACCGCCCGTGCGAAGAGCTTCTAGTCCCTGCACAGCTCCCCACCCGTGACCACCATGGAAACACAAGGCGCAACAGACACAAATCTGCGGTGTTCGTTCTGCGGAAAAACCCGCGAGCAGGTGCGCAAACTGATTGCCGGTCCCACCGTCTACATTTGTGATGAATGTGTGGGCCTCTGTAACGAAATCATGGCAGAGGAGTGGCAGGAGGCGAAAGAAGCCCTTGCCTCAACACTGCGCAAGCCCGCCGAGATTCATCATCACCTTGATCAATACGTCATCCATCAAACCCGGGCCAAAAAAATTCTCTCGGTGGCCGTTCACAATCACTACAAACGCATCGCCGCCTGTGAAACCGGCGACGTGGTACTGCAAAAAGGCAACATTCTCATGCTTGGGCCGACGGGAACCGGCAAAACGCTCCTGGCTCAAACCCTCGCCGATTATCTCGACGTGCCGTTCACCCTGGCCGACGCCACCACCTTAACCGAGGCGGGATACGTGGGCGAAGACGTCGAGAACATCATTCTGAAATTGTTGCAGGCCGCCGACTACGACGTGGAGCGCGCGGAGCGTGGCATCATCTATATTGATGAAATCGACAAAATCACGCGGAAGGCAGACAGTCCCTCCATTACCCGTGACGTTTCCGGGGAAGGGGTGCAACAGGCGCTTCTCAAATTAATAGAGGGCACCGTGACCAATGTCCCACCGCAGGGCGGTCGCAAACATCCGCATCAGGAATTTATCCAGGTTGATACCCGCAACATTCTGGTCATCTGCGGGGGGGCCTTCGTGGGCCTTGAACCCATTATCGAACGACGTCTGAATCAAAAACGCATGGGGTTCAAACCGGATACCACGGCATCGCCACCGGAGCGCATCAGCTCCCTGTTGACCCATGTCCAACCGGAAGACCTGCGCCAGTACGGATTAATTCCCGAATTCATCGGCCGCCTGCCCGTGGTGACCACGCTTGAAGAACTGGATGAACCATCGCTGGTTCGGATTTTGACCGAACCCCACAATGCCCTGATCAAACAATATCAAAAGCTGTTGTCCTTCGATAACGTCAAACTCAAATTTACCAGCGGGGCCATCGCCGCCGTGACCAGAAAAGCCCATGCGCAACACACCGGGGCGCGCGGTCTTCGCGCGATTCTCGAAGAGGTGATGCTGGATATTCTTTATGAGGTCCCGTCTCAGACGGAGATTAGAGAAGTCGTGATTACCGAAGATGTGATTCTGAAGAAGGGCGAAGCGATTAAAATTTTCGAGAAGTCACCAGGCATGAAACCCGCGGTCGGCTCGTAAGGCCCGTCCCACCTGTTCCCCCGCCTCGTTGTTCCCGTCCAGTTCCCGATCACCGCTCAGGAGACAGGCTTATGTATGATCCGATACCACGGGAGCGGGCGGTCTTTTTTTTGCCGTCCTGAACTTGACCTTCTTCCTGCCAGCCAGGGCTTTCGTCTTCCCGGGAACAGTGTCCCGCCCGCCATCAGCTGTGTTCGACTTGCGTGGTGCAAACTCGAAACCGAGCTTGCCGGAACGCCCGGTCAGATCAATCGTGAGGTGGGATGCGAATTTGCGTCTGTTCTTCTTCGACACGAAGCCCTGCAAAAGCTCGGTCCTGCCGTGACTCAGCATTTGCCGCACCTCACCAGCCTCAATCGGGCGGCTCAGGATCTGTCGGCCAATTTTGAAATCACAGGCCGCGCCGTCTCCCAGTGCACTGCGGCAGATATACCGTCTCGGCGTATCAAGCACCGGCGCGCCACATTTGGGACAGGGGCCAAGCTGGTCGCAACGCTCCGGATCCACGGGGTCGTCGTCGGTCTCATCGAAATCAAAACTCGCGGTGAAATCATCCTTGAGAACCAGTCCCGCGGCAAATTCCCGGCCGAGACGGCTGCGAAAACCGTTCAGCGGGCCGAGGCGACCGTGACACAACAGGGTGGTCACTTCGTCGGGCGACAATTCCCGCCCGGCAATGGATTTCCATATTGCGAAATCACAGGTCTCACACACGAACTTGCGGTAGTTTTCGCGCACCTTGCTCTCGCCGCATTTGGGACACGACACCGTGAGCACCGTGTACTGGTCGTCAATCTGGTCAACGTTACAGCGTTGCGCGGCGGCCACGATATCCTTCGTCACCTTGCGAATATGCCGCATGAACTCTTCGGAAGAAAACTGATTGCTTTCAATCTGCTTGAGTTTCTTTTCCCACTCGCCGGTCAGCTCGGCCGTGGTCAATTCATCAATTTTGAGCGCGCGCAACAACCGGAGTAAGGTCGTCGCCTTGGATGTCGGCACCAGTTCGCGCGCGTCGCGCAGGACATAGCGGTTGCGAATCAGCTCCTCGATAATCGAGGCGCGTGTGGCGGGCGTGCCGAGACCACGACCCTCCATCGCCTCGCGCAACGCATCATCCTCCATCAGTTTTCCAGCGCCTTCCATCGCGGACAACAGGGTGGCCTCGTTGTAGCGCGGCGGCGGACTGGTGTGCTTGCCTTCCATATCAATGGCCGTCGTCATCGCCGTCTCGCCGTCGCGATCGGCAAGCGGCGACAGTGTCTCGCTGCTTTCCTTGCGTCCCATCACCTGCAACCAGCCGCTCTCGACCAGCACCCGCCCGCGTGTCTCGAAGGTCTGGTCTTCGACGACGGTGTGACGCAACGTGGTGGCAAAGCGGGCCGGAGGGTAGAACACGGCGACGAAGCAACGGGTGACCAGTTCATAAATACGACGTTCCTGGTCTTTCAGTTTGCGCGGCACCTCGCCCGTTGGAATGATGGCAAAGTGGTCGGTCACCCGGGCATTGTTGAAGACGCGCCGGTCGGTGTCCCTGATGTACTGCTTCTGAAGCGCCCGACCGGCCCAGTGGCTGATCGGGTAGTCGACGCGCTCGCTGTCCGCCTGCATGGCGTCGGCATCTCTTTCGGAAACGGCCAGCGACTCCATGATCTTCCTCGCCGTGGTCGGGTAGTCCTCGGGCAACGTCCGCGAATCGGTACGCGGGTAGGTCAGCGCCTTATGGCGCTCGTACAGCGCCTGCGCGATGTTGAGTGTGGACCGTGCCGAAAACCCGAACCGCCGGTTCGCTTCACGCTGGAGCGAGGTCAGATCAAACAGCATCGGTGCCTGCTGACTCGATGCCTTCGTGGTTTCGGACACGCGGCCCTCTTTGTCCGCACATTGTGCGACGATGGCCTCGGCCCTGGCCTTGTCCCAGATGCGATCCGGCTTCGCGGTACCATGCCAGTCCTTTGACGCGCCCTGCTCGGCGCCCTGCGTGGCGTGGCCCTGCACCTGCCGATCAACCCAGCGGCCTTCGTACAGGCCGGAGGCGATGGCGAAGGTGGCTTTGACCTCCCAGTACGCACGCGGATCGAAGGTCTGGATTTCTTTCTCGCGGCCCACGAGGAGCGCGAGCGTCGGTGTTTGGACCCGTCCTACTGTGGTCAGTGAAAACCCGCCGCCGCTTGAGTTCAGGGCCGTCATGGCCCGGGTGGCATTGATCCCAATCAGCCAGTCGGACTCCGAGCGACACACGGCGGCACGCTGCAACGGCAACAAGGCCTCGCCCTCCCGGAGACGCTCAAAGCCATTGCGGATGGCCTGCGGGGTCATGGATTGCAACCACAGGCGCTGCACCGGTTTCGAGCCGTTGAAATGACGGATCAGGTAATGGAAAATCAACTCGCCTTCGCGCCCGGCGTCGCAGGCGTTGATGACGCTGTCCACGTCCTTGCGCGCATAGAGTTTTTTGATCAATTTGAGTTGCGATTCGCTCTTCGGAATCGGCTTCAGGTCGAAATGCTCGGGAATCACCGGAAGGTTGACGAGAGACCACTTGCCGCGCGCGACATCAACACCTTCCGGCGCGACCAGTTCCAGCAGGTGACCAATCGCCGAAGTTATGACGTAGCGCGGCCCTTCATAGAAGTCTTTCTGGTGCTCGAACCCACCGAGTGCCCGGGCAATGTCGCGGGTGACCGAGGGTTTCTCCGCAATAACCAGGGTCTTGCCTTCTCCCCGGGCGAGAGGCACGCGAGCGGTTTTCTGCTTGAGTGGGGCGTCAGTGGGCATACGGGGCGGCATCGTCAACAGCTCAGGGCTTCGGCCCTGGAATATACTTTCTGTCTCCCGGG
Organism: Nitrospirales bacterium; assembly: GCA_963692935.1. Classification (GTDB taxonomy): domain Bacteria; phylum Nitrospirota; class Nitrospiria; order Nitrospirales; family UBA8639; genus Bin75. Next base: position 2,528,091 of record OY843588.1, on the reverse strand, counting down.
ATGGCGACACAGACCATCATCACCACGCGCGTCATATGATCCCAAACCGGTTTTCTCCTGGCCAACTTCATTCTACGGTCTTTGCGATGTCAACGGAGACGCGACCGGGCGGCTATTCTTTCAGAACAGGGGCACCCACTTCAACCAGCGGAGCGAGGGCAGGACTGAAGCGGCGGCCCATCCTCGACAACGACGACTGGATTGTCCCCGGCACCATGAACACCCTGCACCCTGGAGGGACGCGCCCGGCACACAATCCTCACCGGACCCGTTTCCCCTGTCGTTACCGTTTTATGTAACAGGAACCCGGGACCTGTGTCAGAACACCTTTTAACTCCAACCCCAGCAGGAGCGTCATCACTTCGGCATACTCCAACGACGCACGAGCCAGCACTTCATCCACGGAGACGGGATCATCATCGAACAGCGTCAGCACCTGCTGTTCTTTGGCGGTGACGACCGGCGGCGCAGGTTCCTCAACGACAACGTTCTTTATCCGATCACGAACGGGGTCATCAAGCTGGGGAAGCAGTTCTTCAACGACGTCGTCCGCCGCTTCAACCAGTTTGGCCCCTTGTTTAATGAGCCAGTGCGCTCCCTGATGTGTCCCCTGTTTGATGGAACCCGGGATGGCAAACACCTCACGGTTCTGTTCCAGCGCAAAGCGCGCCGTGATCAACGCGCCGCTTTGCCGACCAGCTTCCGAAACAATCACACCCAACGACAACCCGCTGACGATCCGATTGCGGAGCGGAAAATGATGCGGCAGGGGCGGGGCGCCCAGCGGAAGTTCCGACACCACCGCGCCACTCGCCTCAATCTCCCGGGACAGGGAAAGATGTTCGGGAGGGTAGATGCGATCCACGCCACACCCCAGGACCGCCACCGTCCTGGCCTGTGCCGCAAGGGCACCTCGATGGGCCGCGGCATCAATACCCCTCGCCAATCCACTCACAATGGTGAACCCCAGCGCGGCCAGACTCTGGCTGAGATCCTGCGTCGTGAGCACCCCGGAGGGTGTCACCTTCCGCGATCCCACAATCGCGATGGCAGGATCGTCCGACGAGGGCAACGTGCCTCGCACATACAACAACGACGGTGGATTGGGGATCATCGCCAGCCGACGGGGATAGGCGGCGTCCAGAATCGTGACGATGGAACACTCACCCTTTTCCACCAGCCGCATGGTGTAGCGAATGTGTTCGACCACCCGGCGATCCGGTTCCATGAGGAGGGACGCCACACGGGGAGAAGACCGCCCGGCCACATGTCTCAACTCGCCCACGGAAGCCGAGAGGACCTCCTTCGGCCCGCCAAAATACCGAACGAGCGTGCAGATCGTCCCGTCACTGATGCCCGTCACAGACCGCAACCGCAACCATGCTTCCAGCGACTCCATCATCCCTCTGGCGTGAAGGCCTGCCCCGGCCGACTAGGAGACCCCGGCCCCCGACCCCAACATCACAATATCATATTGCTCAAGCGACAGAAGGGGATCGGCGTTCACAAGAATCCGGTAATTATAGTCCCGCTGGAGCTGTTCAAGCCCCTCGTGCTCGGCGTCTCTCAGCAGATCCACAACATGCGCGTGTGCCCCGATCACCACGGTTTGCGGGCCGGCGGCCCGTCCGATACGTCTGATGTCACGAAAAATATCATACACGACCGTGACGGCGGATTTGGTATAGCCCCGGCCGTCGCATTCCACACACACATCTGAGAGCGTCCGGAGCAGATCTTCCCGAACGCGTTCACGAGAAATTTCGATCAACCCAAGATCGCTGATGCGCGAAATACGCGTGCGCGCCTTGTCATCGGCCATCGCGTCCACAAGAGATTTGTACACCTTGTCGCGATTCCGGCTTCGGGCCATGTCAATAAAATCAACCGTGATCAGGCCGCCAATGCCCCGGAGTTTAATCTGGTAGGCAATCTCATGAACCGCTTCCAGGTTGTTTTTCACGATCGTTTCTTCCCGATCCCGCTTGCCCACGTAGCGCCCGGTGTTCACATCAATCACCGTCATGGCTTCCGTGTGATCAATGACAATATGGCCACCGGATTTGAGCCAGACTTTGCGGGTGAGCGCTCGTGAGATTTCCATCTCAATGCCCAAATAATCAAACAACGCCTCGTCTTTGTGGTAATGAAAAATCCGCGAGGTCTGGCCGGGCAGATACCGTCGGACAAATTCTTTGACCGTTTCATATTCCTCTTTAGAATCAATGAGGAGCCGACTGACGTTTTTGGTGAACAAATCCCGCACCACCCTGAGCGTGAGACTCAAATCCGTATGCAAGGCGGCCGGCGCGGGATGGACATCCTGTTTCTTGACAATGTCTTTCCACATGGCGGTCAAAAACCCGACATCGGCTTTGAGATCGTCCTCGCTCACCCCCTCACTCACCGTCCGCACAATGTACCCGTAGCCCGGCTCACGAACGCGCTTCAGGACTTCCCGCAGACGATTGCGCTCCTCGTCGTCGGGAATACGCCGCGAGACGCCGATCTGATCCACCGTCGGCATCACCACCAGAAACCGGCCCGGCAACGAACAGTAGGAGGTCACGCGCGGCCCTTTGGTGCCAATCGGGCCTTTGGAAATCTGCACGGTCAGGTCCTGACCTTTCTCCAGCAATTCTTCAATCGGCCGAACGGAGTGCCGTCGAGGACGCGGGAAGTCCGAGCCTTTCTCGTCTTCGTCGCCGTCAACCAGAATATCACCCGGCTCCGTCCCCACCGACAGATCGGACACATGAATAAACGCGGCACTCTCCAGCCCAACGTCAATAAACGCCGCCTGCATGCCGGGGAGCACTTTCACCACTTTCCCTTTATACACGTTGCCCACAAAATCTTTTTTCCGTGCCCGATCCACATAGAGTTCCATGACAACCTTTTTGTCCAGCACCGCAACCCGCGTTTCATGGGGGGTCACATTAATGGCAATCTCAATGCCCATACAGACTCCTTTATCTTGTCAACCAATCGGGGGACACCATCCCGGCTCCCTCTCCGCCATGCCCGCACCGCGTCATCGCGACACCCGCATGGACGGGATGATGAGGGTTGCCAGGCTGTCACATGTCCACCACTCACAACCGGAACATCCATCTCCTCCGCTTCACACTGAACAACAGTCCCAGCGCGGCCATCGTCATCACCGTGGTACTCCCCCCATAACTCAGCAATGGCAGAGGAATGCCCACGACAGGTGCCAGGCCAACGGTCATGCCCACATTGACCATCGTGTTAAAGGCCAGCATGCCCACAAGCCCAACGGCCAACAGGGCACCCAACAGATCTTTGGCCTTCATCGCAATATCCAGCCCCAGGACAAAGAGCGCCAGAAACAGGCCGAGTAACAGCACGGCCCCGACAAAGCCCCATTCCTCGGCAAAGACTGCAAAAATAAAATCCGTGTGGCCCTCGGGAAGAAACTTAAATTGTGTTTGCGTCCCGCCATGCAGGCCTTTCCCGATCAATTCCCCCGAGCCGACGGCAATACGGGATTGCAGTCCCTGATAGCCTTGTCCGCCCAGATCATACTGCGGATCCACAAAACTCAAAATCCGTCCTTTTTGATAGAGTTGCAGGGAGCTCCACAGCCCTCCCCATACAAACGGGAAAATCATCAACGTCGACAAGACCATCACGCCAAACGCCTTCGATTTGACGCCCACAGCCAGCAACAACGTGACATAAATCGCCAGAAAGCTGAGACTGGTTCCCAGATCCGGCTGTGTGAGAACCAAGACAAACCCGGGCGCGGCGATCAACCCCGGCAGCATCACGCGAACCCACCACCCAGGTTGGGTTTGCCGGGAGTAATGGGACGCCAGCACGAGCAGAACGGGAATTTTGACAAATTCCGAGGGCTGAAGTCTGATGGGTCCCAAGGCAATCCATCGCTGGGCCCCGCGTGCCCCCTGGCCGGAAACCATCACGACCACGAGGAGGAGCAACCCCATGCCGTACAGCAGATACGACCATCGAGCCAGGGTATGATACCCAATCGCCGACATGACCAGAAAGGCCACACTGCCCACCCCGAACCATAACGCCTGCTTCCAGTAAATGGGCCAGCGCTGCCCGGCCGCCGGGCCGGTCACACTGAACAGCGTGAGGAGACTGAGGGAGGCCAGCGCGACGATGATCCCGACAAAGCTCCAGTCAAAACCGTCGAGCCCCCGATGGGAGGGCCATGATTCATCCATGCAACGGGTTCCTCCTGTTCCCCATGTGTGGCGACGACAACGAAGAAGGCGGCCGTGTGCGTTGCTCCTCTTCGGATACGTATGCCATGTAGGCCTCAATCAGTCGTTTGGCCAGTGGGACCGCCACAGACCCGCCATGGCCGCCATGCTCAACCAGCACCGCCAGGGCAATACGGGGTTGTTCCAGGGGCGCATAGGCGACAAACCAGGCATGGTCGCGAAATTTGCTGGGGACATCTTCGCCATTCGTCGCGCGCAAGGCGACCACCTGGGCCGTCCCGGTTTTGCCCGCAATCCTGACCGTGGACGATCGAGCCTGTTGCGCCGTCCCGTCGGTGACCACCTCGGCCAGAGCCGCCTGGATGCCCCGCAGATGATCCGGGTGCAACACCGGCGAAGCGGGATGGGCCGGCATCCGCTCCTCAATCATTCCGCTCCCGCGGTCTCGTATACCATGCACGACATACGGTGTCCGCGCCACACCCTGATTGCCAATCGTGGCGATCACTTTCGCCATTTGCAGGGGCGTGACCATGACGTAGCCCTGCCCGATTGACACCGAAATGGTTTCACCCGGATACCATGGCTCCCCTTGCGTGCGCCGCTTCCATTCCGGGGACGGGACGATTCCCGTCGCTTCCCCGGGGAGATCAATGCCGGTTGGCTGGCCCAACCCGAATTGTGTCGCGGCGGCCGCAATCGTTTCGATCCCCGCGAGATGGCCCAACCGGTAAAAGTACACATCACACGAATGGATCAGCGCATCGTGCAACGTGACCGCTCCATGACCACCCGCCTTCCAGTCCCGATAGGCTCGTCTGCCAAACCGAAACTCCCCGGCACACCGGAGCGTTCGGGTCTGGTCAATGGTTCCGGCTTCAAGGGCCGCCGTCGCCATAATGATTTTGAACGTGGACGCGGGAGGATACTGCCCTTGAATCGTTCGGTTCATCAGAGGGTGTTGCATGTCCCGACGCATGGTGTTCCAGCCCTCGGTGCTCAATCCACGGGACAGCGCATTCGGATCAAACCCGGGGCGACTGGCCAGGGCCAGCGTGGCACCCGTTTGAGGATCCAGGGCGACAATCGCGCCGACCTGGTCTCCCAACACATCCTCCGCCAGCTTCTGCAGACGAAAGTCAATGGTGAGATACATGTCGCTACCCGCGTGAGGTTTCTCCACAGACAGCAGTCGTTTCTCATGCCCCAGGGCATTGACTTCGATGAGCTTACTCCCCGCCCGGCCTCGCAAGGTCCGGTCATAGATCCGTTCCACGCCGGCCTGACCGATGATGCTGTGTCGTGGCAGATCCTGAAACTCTTCCCTCTCCAGTTGTGCTTCCGAGATGGCCCCAACGTACCCAATCACATGGGCCGCATACGCCCCCTGCGGATTGTTGCGCTGTGCTTCCGGATAAATCTCCACACCCGGGAGGTCAAACAGATGCGATTCGACAATGGTCGCTTCTTTGAGACTGAGGCCCTGCTTCAACCGGATCAACGTATTCCGGCCTTCGTCCCGGATGGTCTTGCGCAGTGCCTGTTCATCCAACGATAACAGTTCAGCGAGTTTCAGAAGCAGCGCGTCACGATCCGGCACGTCATCGAGTTGCACGTACAAGTTGAAACTCGGGACGCTGTTCGCCAGGAGGATGCCATTGCGGTCATAAATAAGCCCTCGAACCGGATGGATGAGAATGGATCGGGTTCGATTATCCTGAGAGAGCGTGCGGTAATGCGACCCATCACGAATCTGGAGCTGCCATAACCGCAGGATCAACAGCCCCGTCAACAGGAACACGCCTATTTTGATAAACAGAAACCGTCGCTGGACCGTCGCCAGCACGGTGGACTGGCCACCAGGATTGCTCGTCTCGGCCGATGTCACCGCCATACGCTACCCTGGGACACCCTGGCCCATCCCTCATGCGCCGGCGCGGGGACAATCCATCGCGCCACGATCCAGTGGACGCCAATGCCCACGAGTCCATCCAGGACCGCTTGAGGGAGCAAGAGCGTGTACGCACTGTACAGCATCGCGTCCGTACCCGAACGCGACGACAGCAAAAACACCATACCCCACACGAAGGACAACGCCGCGATCGGGAAAAAGGCCAGCGGGGATTCCATATTGGATAAATTTTTCGCGACGGTGCCGGCCAGGAACCCCGCCCCGGCTTTTGTCAACAGATTCAGCCAGAGCGGGCTGGCGGAAAAGACATCCTGGACCAGCCCCAGGGCGACGCCGACGATCACACCTCGCACCCGTCCCGCCCACAACCCAACCAGAAAGGCGGTGATGAGACAGAGATCGGGGCGAATCTCCCAGGGGCTCAACGAATACACAAAGGTGGCCTGAAAAGGAAACAGGAGCAGCAGGAACACGATGAACACCCCGACCCTCATGGAGCGGGCTTCCGGCTCGTTGCAGCTCCCCCGGCCACTCCAAGGGACATCTCGACATCCGACGGTTGAGAGGCAAGCACGATCAACATTTCTTCTAACTGCCGAACAGGCACGGCGGGCACAATGGTCGCCACTTGAAACAACTCGCCCTCACTTTCTTCGACGCGCGAGACATACCCAATCAGCACGCCTCGGGGAAACATTCCGACCAATCCGGACGTGATCACCGCATCCCCTGGCGCGACCGATGAAAGCGGGGGAAGGTATTTCATGCGCACGTGACCTTGCGCGGTGCCCTGCACCACGCCTTCGTCCCGCGTGCGCTGGACCAGCCCCCCCACCGCCATATTCGGATCAATGATCAACAAGGCCACACTCGTGGATCGTCCGGTTCTGACAATGTGCCCCACGACGCCTGCCGGGGTCATGACACCCATCTCGACGCGCACGCCATCCTCGTCACCCTTGTTGAGAATCACGCCCTGATACCAGTTCGACGCGCTTCGGCCAATCACCTTGGCCGCCATCGTGGAGATCGGGGCGTGCTGTTGAAATTCCTGTAACGCGGCTAACCGCTCCGACGCCAGGACCCGTTCCCGCCACTGGTTCAAGTCCCCCTCCAGCCGCTGGATCCTGCTCCAAAGCTCACGGTTCTGCTCACGGACCCCTTGCAGAGCGACATAGTGCATCCACCCGTCACGGATGCTGCGATCCACACTCGCCATGTGTGCCATGGGAAGGGCCACGATGTCAGCCAGGGGGTCGCCGACCGTGCGGAAGAGCCGCTGAGCCGGTGCGGGGAAGAGGACCACCGCCACACCGGCGATCGCGAAGACGACCACGATGATCCGTTGCACACCGGCCCCCAACAGCCTCCCGGGCCGAAACCGGCCGATGTTCATACACGTTGTCCCTTTACGGATTGTTCGTTGGCAGAGAGGCAATATTCTGAAGCAGGCTGAGCTCTTCCAGCATCTTCCCTACTCCCAGCACCACGGACGTGAGCGGGTTGTCAGCGGGCACAATGGGCAACCCGGTTTCGTCTCGCAACCAGGCATCCAGGCCTCGCAACAGCGCGCCCCCTCCAGTCAACACAATCCCTCGATCAACAATATCTCCCGCCAGTTCAGGGGGCGTATTTTCCAACGCTATCCTGATAGCCGCCACAATGGGCGCCATGGCTTCCTGCAGGACTTCCCGGATTTCAGCGTCTTCCAACACAATGCTGCGAGGCACACCGGCGATCAGATCCCGCCCATTGACCACCATCTGGGTCCGTTCCGGCAACGCATAGGCGGAGCCAATTTCAAATTTCACGCGCTCGGCCATCGGTTCGCCGATCAACAGGCCATGGGCACGCTTGATATAATTCATGATGGCGCTGTCAATCTGGTCGCCGGCGATTCGCACGGATGCACTGTAGACAATGCCGCCCAGGGCGATGATGGCAATATCGGTCGTGCCGCCTCCGATATCAATCACCATGTTGCCCGACGGCTCGGTGATGGGCAATCCCGCGCCAATGGCCGCCGCCATCGCCTCTTCAATCAAATACACTTCGCGTGCTCCCGCGAGTTCAGCGGACTCTTTCACGGCTCGCTTTTCCACTTGCGTGATGCGTGACGGCACGCCAATGATGATCCGGGGCCGAATCAACGCGCGACGATCGTGCACCTTGGTAATGAAATAGCGAAGCATGCGTTCGGCCGTTTCAAAGTCGGCAATCACGCCTTCCTTCATCGGGCGAATGGCCTGAATGTGCCCGGGCGTCCGTCCGACCATCCGTTTGGCTTCGCTCCCCACCGCTAAAATTTTATTGGTGTGCCGCTCAATCGCCACGACCGACGGTTCATTCAACACCACACCTTTCCCCTGGACACACACCAGCGTATGGGCCGTCCCAAGGTCAATGGCCATATCACTCGAAATGTAGCCCAACACCTGACTGATTAATCCCATAACCGCTCTCTCCTCACTGTCTCAACACATCCCCCCATGGAATGGCGACGACGGACTCCTCGTGGTGGTCACACAACGACGGAACACGGCCCGTCACAACGGGAATGCCGGTGTCCACCCTGCTCCCGACCAGTGCCGCCATACATACGGTGTTGCAGGCAACTCTCCTGTCGCCGCTCAACACACACATCACCTGTGCTGTTGACATCAGGGATGACGTGCCTCACACGACCAGCGTGATCGTGTGTGAGAATCCATTCGTCGAAATGGCTGGCTTCGTTCAACACGTTGAAGAACATGCGATACTATCACGCAATCTTATCAAGATGAAACAATCAGCGACGCTTCATTTCACCTCGCACGTTCCGGCGTCCTCCCCGCACAACAAACCGCCCGTGCCCCCAAGCGGTACAGCGTAGCAGACCCCTCCACGGAATCTCAAAAATTGCCCGACCGCCTGTTCGGAAAGACACCCGGGTTTGCGCACGGGTGCCGTCCGGAAACGATCATGTGCACGGTACCGCCACGCCTGGATCAGCCTTGCCGCACCAGCGCCACCCGCTTGCACGGGCATGACGAACACGGTCACGTGATTCGCCCGTGCGACGTGACAGACACCGTCCCCCGCTGTCCCGTCCGCCCTGTATCCGTCCTCGCAGAGACAGGATGATCCATGACGCGTTGCATACCATACGACAGGGTCATACCCCAACGATGGGTTGCGCGCCACGTCTCCGCTGTGCTACGCATTTTCTTCCCTCTTTCACGAGGCAACCACCATGTCCGCACGCACATTGTTTGACAAAATCTGGGCACATCATACCGTGCACGAGGACGCGGATGGCACCGCACTGCTGTATATTGACCGGCACCTGGTCCACGAAGTGACATCGCCGCAAGCCTTCGAAGGGCTCAAGCGTGCCGGACGTCGGCCGCGTCGACCGGGGGCGGTGCTGGCGGTGCCGGACCACGGCGTGCCCACCACCGACCGGCGGTTGGGCATCACCGACCCGCTGAGTCGCCTTCAGATTCACACGCTCGGACACAATTGCGCTGAATGGGACATTCCCATATTCCCCATGGATGACATTCGCCAGGGCATCGTGCACGTGATTGGCCCGGAGCAGGGACTCACCGTGCCCGGGATGACCATCGTCTGTGGAGATTCCCACACCTCCACACACGGCGCACTGGGGGCGTTGGCCTTTGGCATCGGGACCAGTGAAGTGGAGCATGTGCTGGCCACTCAATGTTTGATCCAGAAACGGCCCCGCACCATGGACATCAGGGTTGATGGCCGACTTTCCCCCCACTGTTCGGCAAAAGACATGATCCTGGCCATCATCGGTCGCATTGGCACCGCCGGGGGAACGGGGTACGTCGTGGAATACACGGGCGAGGCGATACGCGCCCTGTCCATGGAAGGCCGGATGACCCTCTGCAACATGACGATTGAGGGAGGCGCCCGTGCCGGCATGATTGCGCCTGATGCGACCACCTTCTCCTACATCAAGGGGCGGCCCCTGGCTCCTCCCGACTCCCTCTGGGCACAGGCCGTCCAACATTGGGAAGTATTGCACACGGATCCCGGAGCCACCTATGACCGACAGCTCACCATGCAGGCGGAAGACATTTCGCCTCAAATTACATGGGGCACCAATCCCGGCATGGTGACCGGCGTGGAGGGCACGGTCCCGGACCCGCGCTCCTTTGCCGAAGCCGACGCGCGCGAGGCCGCGGTGCGCGCGCTGGAATACATGGCCCTTAGACCCGGAACGCCCATGGTGGACATTCCCATTGACCGGGTGTTTATCGGGTCGTGCACGAATTCACGGATCGAAGACCTGCGCCTGGCCGCGTCCTATGTGAAAGGGAGCCATGTGGCCTCCGGCGTGCAGGCGATGGTCGTTCCCGGTTCGGGCCTGGTCAAACGACAAGCGGAAGACGAAGGCCTGGATGAAATTTTTCGAGCAGCCGGCATGGAATGGCGGGAATCCGGCTGCAGCATGTGTCTGGCCATGAACGCCGACATGCTCCAACCCGGCGAGCGGTGCGCGTCAACGAGTAACCGGAATTTTGAAGGCCGGCAAGGCAAGGGTGGGCGCACGCACCTCGTCTCCCCGGCCATGGCGGCGGCGGCCGCCATGGCCGGACATTTTGTCGACATTCGGCACCGGGCCTGATCCGGACATCGTCGCATGGAACCCTTTATCACTCATACAGGCCACCTCGCACCTCTGGATCGCGTGAACGTTGATACCGATCAGATCATTCCCAAACGATACCTCAAGACGGTGCATCGAACGGGGCTGAAAGAGGGTCTCTTTGCGGATTGGCGCACGTGCCCCGATGGCTCGCCGAACCCCGATTTCTTTATGAATCAACCGCGGTATGCCGGTGCCACCATTCTGCTCACGCGCGATAATTTTGGATGTGGTTCGTCCAGAGAACATGCGCCCTGGGCACTGCTGGATTACGGGATTCGCGCCATTCTCGCCCCGAGTTTTGCCGATATTTTTTACAATAACTGCCTGCAAAACAGCATCCTGCCGATTGTGTTGAAGAACCAGGACATTCAACGACTCTTTGCTCACGTGCTGGCGGAGGACCGGGGTCATCCGTGTCACATGACGATTGACCTGGCGTCCCAGACCGTTTCGACGACACAGCCGGCCACGTTCACCTTTGCCATTGACCCCTTTCGCAAACGCTGTCTGTTGGAAGGAATTGATGACATTGGGCTTACCCTCCGGCGCGAGCGCGAGATCGCCGACTACGAATCCCGAGGCACACGAGACACGCCCTGGCTCTTTCAAGACCTGCGTTCGTAAGCGCGCTGTTCCACCCGTCACACGCCCGTTCTGCTCTGCTGCCCGGCGAGTCGTCGGCCAACCGTCCGTGCGGGAAGGCCTCGCACAGTCACGACGTGATAAGGCGATGATGCCCGCACTACATCCCGGCCCGCATCAGGGCGGCTGTGGACACGCACGCGAGCACGGTATGATCGTGAGCCCCGTTTTCTTCCACTCTTCCGTTGCTGACCGTCAGGCATGGTATGGACGAAAGTAGCGCACTCAGGGACGTCATCCTCATTTTTTCCGTTTCCGTGGCCGTGGTGTTCCTGTTCCAGAAACTCCGCCTGCCGTCCATTGCCGGCTTCCTCGTCGTCGGAGCTCTCGTCGGGCCGTACGGGCTCAACCTCATTTCGGATACCGACCAGGTTCAGGTGTTGGCGGAAATCGGGGTGATTCTCCTGCTGTTCACGATTGGCCTGGAAGTTTCCCTGGCCAAAGTGAAATCCTCCACGGTGCTGTTTTTTGTGGGAGGCCCGGTCCAGATGGTCAGCGTCCTGCTCCTGTTCATCGGTGGAGGCATCCTGTTGGACATGGAGCTCAACGCCACCATTTTTGCGGGATTGCTGGTGACCCTGAGCAGTACGGCCATCGTGCTGAAAGCGCTGGCCGAGCGGGGAGAACACGATACCCTGCATGGGCGATCCGCCATCAGCATTTTAATCTTTCAAGACCTGGCCGTCGTGCCCATGATGCTCATGACACCCTTTCTGGGCAATCAGGAATCGGAAGGTCTCGGTCGCATTCTGCTGACCCTCGGACAATCGCTCGTGCTGGTGACCCTTGTCGTGATCGCCGCCAGGGTCCTGGTTCCCAAACTCCTCGACCATATCGTGCGGACGAGAAGCCGGGAACTGTTTATCCTCACCATCGTGGTCCTCGGCATGGGGACCGCATGGCTGACATCACTGATCGGATTATCCCTGGCCCTCGGAGCCTTTATCGCCGGACTCCTCATCTCCGAATCAGAGTACAGCCACCAGGCCTTCGCCGAAGTGCTCCCGTTTCGGGACAGTTTTAACAGCCTGTTCTTTGTCTCGATTGGCATGCTCATGGATCTCAGAGTGGTACTGGAGCATCCGCTCCTGCTCGTGGGCATGGTCGGGGCGGTCTTCATCGGAAAATTTGCGACAGGAGCCGTGGCCGTCTTAGCGACCGGCGCGCCGCTTCGATCGGCGATCCTCGCCGGCGTGGCCCTGGCGCAAGTGGGAGAATTCTCCTTCATCCTGGCACAGGAAGGCCTGATGGTCGGCATTCTGGACCATGCCACCTACAACGTCTTTCTTGCCGTCTCGGTGTTCACCATGATCATCACCCCGTTTCTGATGCAAGGGGCCCCCAGACTCGCGCGGCGGGCGGAGGCCATTCAGCGGCTGAACCAATGGCTGCCCGGGCGGCCCTCGCTACGCGTGGACACCCCGCCGTTCAGAAACCGGGATCACGTGATCATTGTCGGGTACGGTCTGAACGGCCGCAATCTTGCCCAGGTGCTTCGCGATTTCGAGATTCCCTACATCGTCCTGGACATCCGCGGGGAAATGGTGCAACAAGCCATGCGGGCGGGGGTCCTCATCCAGTATGGCGACGCCGCCAATATCACGGTCCTGCATCAGGCCCACATTCAATACGCCAAAGTCCTGGTGGTGGCCACGTCGGACCCCTTTGCGATGCGACGCATTGTCCAACTCGCACGACACGTGAACCCTTCCATTCATATTGTGGTTCGGACCCGGTATCTCAGAGAACGCGCAGAATTGCAGGAACTGGGGGCCGATGAAATTGTTCCCGAAGAATTTGAAACCTCGATTGAAATCTCACGCCTGGTCCTTCACTCGTTCCAGATTCCCAAAGAGGTCGTGCTGGAGAAGGCCGAACAGATCCGGCGGGAAGGCTATGCGTTTCTCCGACACGGGAAATTGCCCGAACCCGCCCTTCCCCATCGCTTCGAAGCGCGCATGGAGGTGGAAGTGGAAACCTGCCGGATTGATGACGATTCGCCGGCCCTCGGTCAACCGCTCAACGCGCTGGCCATTCAGCCGCGAACCGGCGCATCGCTCATTGCCCTCACACGTGCCGGGAACACGGACTCCAACCCATCCGACAAAACCGTTCTCGAAGCCGGCGACATCGTGGTGCTGCTTGGCACGCGGGACATGATTCATCGCGCTATCGGACTCCTGGTCGCCCGGCAGGCGGACTAGCCTGGCCCGGTGGCGTCCCCGCCTCTTCACCGGTAATCGCGGCCCTGGCCCAGGCCGCCCACACACGAACGGTGCGGGTTGGGTCGTGCATGGCCACCCATTGCAGGTCGGCGACATCCCCGGCCGTCCCCAGTTTCCCGATTCGGTAGGCGGCTTCAGCGCGCACGCCCGCATCGGTATCATGCAACAGTCGTTGCCGAAAAGCAGCCAGTGCCCGGCGATCGGCTAACTCACCCAACGCCGCAAGGGCGCCCTGTCGCACGGCGGGGTCCGGATCCGTCAAGGCCGTCACCAACGCCGGATAGGCACTCGGAGCTTCAAGCTGTGCGAGGGCTTCGACCACGGCACGCCGACCGTCTCGCGTGCCACGGGCCAGGACATCCGTCAAGGAGGGCAGCACGGGGCGACGAAGACCAATGTGGCCCAACGCCCGTGCCGCAGCCTTGCGGACAGCAGCGCGTGGATCGCCCAGGGCGCCGACGAGGCCGACGGCCGCCGTGTCGTTGACCGCTTCCCCTATCCGACCCAGTGCCCACGCGCTATATTCACGAACGACGGGATCGGGATCAGATAACGCCCCTTCCAGGGCCGCCGCCGCAACGACATGCCCGATCTTGCCCAGCGAAAGTGCCGCCGTGCGTCGGACATGTTCGGAAGGGTCGTCAAGCAGGATCACGAGACGGGTGGCGACCATGCGCGGCTCCCCTACGGGGGCATCCGCCTGACAACTCACGGCTACGGGGATGCACAGGACAAGAATGGCAAGACGTATCTTGGTCAGGAACACGGACGGGCAATCCGATGCGACTCAGGGTGCTGGCGGAGGATCGTGCGGCGCCGGCGGTTGTTTCGCCGACTCAATGGATTGTTCAACTTCTTTGTGCGCGGACTCCAACTCGGCCTGGATGGTCCGCATTTCCGGGTCAACGGCATTCCGTATATCTGCCGTCGCCTCACGAAAGGTTCGCACGGCCCCGCCCAGGCCCTCTCCAAGCGATTGCAGGTCATCACGACCTGTCGCGGCCTTGTCCCTGGCGGCTTTGGCCTGTTGCATCTCGGCGCGGCGCGCCTGAACACGAGCGACAGCCTTTTGATTCACAATGGCGGCCGGTCGTTTGCCCGGCGCCGCCGGCATGGCCGCAGGTGGCACAGGCGGGTACTGCGCCATCTGGCGAGGGACGGTGCTCGCGGCACGCTGCTCCATGGTCACGGGTTGAAATGGCTCATGATAGGGGGTGTCAGGCACCTGTTCCGTGGGGGCAACCGGTTGAGGGGGTTGAACCGTCTCGGGACCAAAGCCGCCATAGACGCTCGCCGCCAACGTGCCGGGGGTCATTTCCGTACCCGGCCGAGCAGGGTGCTGGCCGACGGGCTGGGGTGCAGGTGCCGAAGCCGGCTCGACTGACGGAGAAGCCGACTCAGCGGGAGACGGGGGCGCGGCATTCTGCCCACTGTGCTCATCCGGTGGAGGAGGGCTTTCATTGACTTCTTTTTTAAAGCCCTTCAGGGCTTTGCCCACTCCCTCGCCAATTTGAGGAAGCCGCCCCGCTCCAAAAATAATCAGAACGATAACCAGAATGATGATCAGTTCTTGAAATCCAAGGGTTCCAAACACCGCAAAGCCTTCACCTAGAAAGGGAGGAGATGCACCGTGGCCCGAAGGCACTGTAAAGACCATGGAGAACCGTGTCAACCCGATGTCCGGCGGGCGGGAGCGATACGGGACACGACCCCCTTCAAGCATTCGAAGACGATGCCGGCACCATCCGGCGGGGCAGTGCACGATATCGTCGTCATGTCCGTTTGCCGTTGTGGCGATGGTGGTCATCCTGTATAACTTCATCCCGTCACGCCCCTGTTCCTGCCAGGCAGGCTGTGCGCGAGCATGACACGCCATGTCCATGTACGGCTGCACTCCCTTGATGGTCACAGCAACCCATTGACTCATTCCAATGGCGAAATCTAAACGGCACCGATCTTCCCCTCCCTCCCCGGCACATCCCCAGGACCACTCGTTTCTGCATCCGCAGGAACCCGGAGCGGTGTGGAGACTCCTGCCGCTGTGGCTGCTGGTGGCGTTTGTGTTGCGCGCAGCGGTCGCGCTGGCCGGCGATTTCCTCCTTCATCCCGATGAAATTATGCAGTATCTGGAACCCGCCCACCGGCTGGTGTTCGGGAACGGCGTGATGTTCTGGGAGCATTATTACGGCGCACGATCGTGGTTCATGCCGGGCCTGATCGCGGGCGTGTTGTGGCTGTGCACCCTCACCGGGCTGGATGCGCCGCACGTGTACATCGCCGTGGTCAAACTGTTTTTCTGCGCATTGTCGTTGCTGATTCCGCTGGGCATGTATCTGTTTTGCCGCCGCCACTGGAGCGAGCACAGCGCACGCCTGGCGCTCGTCCTGGGCGTCTTCTGGTATGAACTCGTCGCCTTCGCGCATAAACCGATGACCGAATTTGTTGCGGCCGCGCTGGTGTGTGCGCTACTGGCGGTCATGCCGTTGCACGCGCCCTCGCGGGACTGGCGCGGATGGGCGGCGGCGGGCGTGTTGGGCGCGCTGGTCGTGGCCGTTCGTTTTCAGTATGCGCCGCTCATCGGCGTGATCCTGCTCGTCGGGGGATACCGCGCGCACACCACAGGACGGCTGGCGATGATCGGTGGCGGTGCGGCGGTGTTGTGTGCGGTCGGCGCACTGGACACCATGCACTGGGGCGTGCCGTTCTATTCCTACTGGATCAACATGGAGGCCAATCTTGGATTAGACAAGATGCGCGTGGGGGAATCTCCGCCGTGGATGATGTCGTGGCAACTGCTGCTCGCTTCCGGCGGCTTGCTGGCCGTCGCGGCGGTCGGGGTGATCGGGAATGTCCGGCGGCGCGGGTTTGTGCTCGGGCTGCTGGTGTTGATTGTGATTCTCCACATACTCCCCAACCACCGCGAATACCGCTTCATTTTTGCCGCCGTGCCGTTGTGGCTGATGGTGTTCGCCGATGTGGTGGCGGTGGCCAGCGAGCGCCTCACACCAGCCGGTGCGTGGATACGCCGTGCCGGGGCGGGAGTGGCCGTGCTGGTGTCCGTGGCCGGCCTGTTCAATGCCATTCCGTCTCAGAACAGCATCTACAGAAGTTTTTCGAAAGAAAGCAGCCACTTCAGTTTCCTCCGCACCCGCGACCCGATCCTGCAACTCTACCGCCGCCTGAGCGAAGACGACGCCGTGCGCGGCCTGCTGGATGCCTCTCGGTCGTATTTGACCTGCGGCGGCTATTATTATCTGCACCGTGCGATTCCTTTTTATGACCGCGACGTGTGGGACAACGTCGCGGGCGACAGCGACCCCGCGGACTATGTCAGCCACATTATCACCAGGACCAGCGCGGGCGGCGGCAACCCTGTGGTCGCGCGGGATGTGGACGGGACGGAAAAAATCTTCTTGAAAACCGATTACGGGCGTGAATGGTATCCGGTGTTCATCGGCGATTCGGACACCGGGGAACTGGTGTACTGGCACAACTATTCCAGCCGCCGGCCGCATCCGGATTACGCCATGGTGGACCAGGTTGGCGACCTGGTGCTGTGGCAACGCCAACCCGCACAACCGTTGAGGCAATGGCGCGATCATCAGATCAGCACCTTCTCCGGCCCCAATACGGTGGATTTTCTGGAACGCAAGGTCTTTGGCCACACGCTACCCGACCCGCCGCCGCACTACGGCATTACCTTCACGGATGACTGAATGTCCGCGCTGATCCCACGCCTGGTCCGAACCGATCAGCGCCGCATCAGCAGCGAGGCCCGCTTCGGGGGGATGGCCAATGATACCCCCGCGACCAGGGGCGACACGGATTCGCCACCAGGGACCGATGCCTTGACAGCCGACGCGCGGCACGTACAGGGGACATCACAGGGACAGGAAGCCACCGTCGCCAGAGCAAAGACGATACCGGCACCATCCGGCGTGGCAGGGGGCCAGGCTCATCAGGTGACGGGCGGGGGCCGGAGGGCGCACGGGATCAATCCAGGATAATCCTGCGCGTCAGCGTACACGATCGCCAGCATGTCACTCTGTCGTTGTGGGGAATGTGGCTATCTTGTATAACATCATCCCGTCACGCCCCTGTTCCTGCCAGGCAGGCTGTGCGCGAGCATGACACGCCATGTCCATGTACGGCTGCACTCCCTTGATGGTCACAGCAACCCGTTGACTCATTCCAATGGCGAAATCTAAACGGCACCGATCTTCCCCTCCCTCCCCGGCACAGCCCCAGGACCACTCGTTTCTGCATCCGCAGGAACCCGGAGCGGTGTGGAGACTCCTGCCGCTGTGGCTGCTGGTGGCGTTTGTGTTGCGCGCGGCGGTCGCGCTGGCCGGCGATTTCCTCCTTCATCCCGATGAAATTATGCAGTATCTGGAACCCGCCCACCGGCTGGTGTTCGGGAACGGCGTGATGTTCTGGGAGCATTATTACGGCGCACGATCCTGGTTCATGCCGGGCCTGATCGCGGGCGTGTTGTGGCTGTGCACCCTCACCGGGCTGGATGCGCCGCACGTGTACATCGCCGTGGTCAAACTGTTTTTCTGCGCATTGTCGTTGCTGATTCCGCTGGGCATGTATCTGTTTTGCCGCCGCCACTGGAGCGAGCACAGCGCGCGCCTGGCGCTCGTCCTGGGCGTCTTCTGGTATGAACTCGTCGCCTTCGCGCATAAACCGATGACCGAATTTGTTGCGGCCGCGCTGATGTGTGCGCTGCTGGCGGTCATGCCGTTGCACGCGCCCTCGCGGGCCTGGCGCGGATGGGCGGCGGCGGGCGTGTTGGGCGCGCTGGCCGTGGCCGTTCGTTTTCAATATGCGCCACTCATCGGCGTGATCCTGCTCGTCGGGGGATTGCGCGCGCACACCACAGGACGGCTGGCGATGATCGGAGGCGGTGCGGCGGTGTTGTGTGCGGTCGGCGCACTGGACACCATGCAATGGGGCGTGCCGTTCTATTCCTACTGGGTCAACATGCAGGCCAACCTTGGATTAGACAAGATTCGCGTGGGGGAATCTCCGCCGTGGATGATGTCGTGGCAACTGCTACTCGCTTCCGGCGGCCTGCTGGCCGTCGCGGCGGTCGGGGTGATCGGGAATGTCCGGCGGCGCGGGTTTGTGCTCGGGCTGCTGGTGTTGATTGTGATTCTGCACATACTCCCCAACCACCGCGAATACCGCTTCATTTTTGCCGCCGTGCCGTTGTGGCTGATGGTGTTCGCCGATGTGGTGGCGGTGGCCAGCGAGCGTCTCACACCAGCCGGTGCGTGGATACGCCGTGCCGGGGTGGGGGCGGTGATGCTGGTGTCCGTGGCCGGCATGTTCAATGCCATTCCGTCTCAGAACAGCATCTACAGAAGTTTTTCCCTGGAAAGCGGCCACTTCAGTTTCCTCCGCAACCGCGACCCTGGCCTGCAACTCTACCGCCGCCTGAGCGAAGACGACGCCGTGCACGGCCTGCTGGATGCTTCTCAGGCGTATGAGACCGGCGGCGGCTATTATTATCTGCACCATGTGATTCCTTTTTATGACCGCGTCGTGTGGAACAAAGTCGCGGGCGACAGCGACCCCGCGGACTATGTCAGCCACATCATCACCAGGACCAGCGCGGGCGGCGGCACTGGTGTGGCCGTGCGGGATGTGGACGGGACAACAGTCTGGATCTTGAAAACCGATTACGGGCACGAACGGTATCCGGTGTTCATCGGCGATTCGGACACCGGGGAACTGGTGTACCAGCGCAACCCCTCCAGCCGCCGGCCGCACCCGGATTACGCCATGGTGGACCAGGTCGGCGACCTGGTGTTGTGGCAACGCCAGTCTGCACAACCGTTGAGGCAATGGCGCGACCATCAGATCAGCACCTTCTCCAGCCCCGATACGGTGGATTTTCTGGAACGCAATGTCTTTGGCCACACGTTACCCGACCCGCCGCCACACCACGGCATTGCCTTCACGGATCACTGAGTGCCTGTGCTGATCCCCCGCCCGGTCCGAACCGATCAGCGCCGCATCGGCAGAGAGGCCCGCTCCGGGGGGATGGACAATGATACCCGCGCGACCAGGGTCGACGCGGATTCGCCACCAGGGGCCGATGCCGGCACCATCCGGCAGGGCAGGGGGGACATGCTCATCAGGGGACGGGCGGGGGCCGATGGATCACGGGATTCATCCAGGATGATCCTGCGCGTCAGCGTGCCATATCACCGGCATGTCAATCTGTCGTTGTGGGGGGTGCGGCCATCTTGTATAACATCATCCCGTCATGTACCCGTTTCATCCACAGGCAAACGGTGCGCAGCAACGACACACCATGCCCATGTGCCTCTGCATTCCCGTGAGAGCCACGTCAATCTGTTGACTTGTTCCGATGGTGAAATCTAAACGGCGCGGCCCTTCACCTCCCTCCCCGACGAGTCGCCGGGGGCAATCGTTCCTACATCCGCAGGAACCCGGAGCCATGTGGGCCTATCTGCCGCTGTGGCTGGTGGTGGCGTTTGTGTTGCGCGCAGCGGTCGCGTTGTCCGGCGACTTCCTTCTGCATCCCGACGAAATTATGCAGTATCTGGAACCCGCCCACCGGCTGGTGTTCGGGAACGGCGTCACATCCTGGGAGCATTTTTACGGCGCACGATCGTGGATCATGCCAGGGTTGATCGCGGGCATGTTGTGGCTCTGCACTCTCATCGGGCTGGATGCGCCGCACGTGTACATCGCCGCAATCAAACTGATTTTTTGCGCGCTGTCGCTGGCGATTCCGTTGGGCATGTATCTGTTCTGCCGCCGCCACTGGGGCGAACCCACCGCACGCCTGGCGCTCGTCTTCGGCGTCTTCTGGTATGAATTTGTCGCCTTCGCCCACAAACCGATGACCGAATTCGCTGCCACCGCCCTGATGTGCATGCTGCTGGCGGTCCTGCCACTGCACACGCCATCGCGTACCTGGCACAGGTGGGCGGCGGCGGGCGCGTTGGGTGTGCTGGCTGTGGCACTGCGTTTTCAGTACGCGCCGATGATCGGTGTGATCCTGCTCGCCGGAGGGTACCGCGCACGCACCACAGGACGGCTGGCGATGATGGGCGGCGGGGCAGCGGTCCTGTGTGCGGTCGGCGCGCTGGAAACCTGGAACTGGGGCGCGCCGTTTTATTCCTACTGGTTCAACACGGTGGTCAATCTTGCTTTAGAAAAATTTCGCGACGAAGAACCCCTGCCGCTGTGGCTGTTGTTGCACGCTTCCGGCGGTTTGTTGGCCATCGTGGTGCTGGGCCTGGTCCGGCATGTCCGGCGGCGCGGGTTTGTGTTCATACTGCTGGTGTTGGTTTTGATTCCCCACATGCTGACCAACCACCGCGAATACCGCTATATTTTTGCCGCCGTGCCGTTGTGGCTGATGCTGTTCGCCGATATGGCGGCGGTGGCCGGTGAGCGGGGCACACCATCCGGTGCGTGGATACGCCGTGCCGGAGTGGGGGCGGTGATGCTGGTGTCCGTGGCCGGCCTGTTCAATGCCATTCCGTCTCAGAACAGCATCTACCGAAGCTATTCGAAAGAAAGCAGCCACTTCAGTTTTCTCCGCAACCGCGACCCGAGCCTGCAACTCTACCGCCGCCTGAGCGACGACGATTCCGTGCGTGGCGTGCTGGATGCCTCCCAGATTCACGCCACAAGCGGCGGCTATTATTATCTGCACCACTCGATTCCTTTTTATGACCGCCATGTGTGGAGAGACGTGGTGGATGCCGGGAGCGACCCCGCACGCTATGCCAGCCACATCATCACCCGAACAAGTGCGGGCGGCGGCAAACCCGTGAACGTGCAGGATCCTGCGACCGGGGAACCGGGTCATGCTCTGGAAACCGACTATGGGCATTATGAACTGTTTCCAGTGTTAATCGGCGATTCGGACAGCGGGGAACTGGTGTACTGGAGCACGCCTACGCGCCGCCAGCCACAACCCGGCTACACCATGGTGGAACAAATCGGCGACTTGACGTTATGGCACAATCGCACCGCGCCACCGCCGAAGCAATGGCGCGATCATGTGATCTACACCTTCTCCCAGCCCGAGGCGATCCGGTACCTGCAAAACGTTTTTGGCACACCTGACATCCTCCGCCCGCCACCGAACTACGGCATTGCGTTCACGGATGACTGATTGTCCGTGCTGATTCCCCGCCCGATCCGAACCGACGCTCGACGCCTCGACACCCGACGCGGGGCAGGGGCAGACGGCATCACAGGGCCGGGAATCTCCCGCCGCCCGGATGAGGACGATGCCGGCACCATCCGACACGGTCTGCGCGCGTGCTTATCAGATGACGGGCGGGGCTGACGGGTCGCGGGACCAACCCGGAATGATCCTGCGCGTCAGGCTGGCGTTTGACGGCCGCGACCATCCTGTATAACGTGATCCCGTCACATCCCCCGTTCCGGCCAGAGGCAGGCTTCGCGCGGGCATGACACGTGAGGGCGACATCCCACGGCATTCCTGCGCTGGCCACGCGATCAACCTGTTGACGTGTTTCGATCGTGAAATCTAAACCGCACGGTACTCAACCACCCGCCCCGACGAATCGCCTGAAACACCCCTTCCTGCATCCACAGGAACCCGGAGCGGTGTGGACACTCCTGCCGCTGTGGTTGCTGGTGGCGTTTGTGTTGCGCGCGGCGGTCGCGTTGTCCGGCGATTTCCTTCTTCACCCCGACGAAATTATGCAGTATCTGGAACCCGCCCACCAGCTGGTGTTCGGAAACGGCGTGATTTTCTGGGAGCATTATTACGGCGCACGATCGTGGATCGTGCCAGGCCTGATCGCGGGCCTGGTGTGGCTCTGTGCACTCATCGGGCTGGATTCGCCACAGTATTACATCGCCGCGGTCAAACTGGTTTTTTGCGCGGTGTCGTTGGCGATTCCGCTGGGCATGTATCTGTTTTGCCGCCGTCACTGGGGCGAACAGAGTGCTCGCCTGGCGCTCGTCTTCGGTGTCGTCTGGTATGAATTCGTCGCGTTCGCGCACAAACCGATGACCGAATTCATCGCCACCGCCCTGCTGTGCGTCCTGCTGGCGGTTCTCCCGCTGCACGCGCCATCGCGGGCCTGGCGCGGGTGGGCGGTGGCAGGCGTGCTGGGCATGCTGGCCGTGGCGGTTCGTTTTCAGTATGCGCCGATCATCGGCGTGATCCTGCTCGTCGGGATGTACCGCGCGCACACTACAGGACGGCTGGCAATGATCGGCGGCGGCGCGGCGGTCCTGTGCGTGGTCGGCGCGCTGGAAACCTGGACCTGGGGCGTGCCGTTGTATTCCTACTGGTTCAACATGATGTGCAATCTCCTTTTAGAAAAATTTCGTGTGGGGGAATCCACGCCGTGGCTCGTGCCGTGGTGGATGCTGCACGCGTCCTGCGGGTTGTTTGCCGTCGCGGTGGGGAGCCTGGTCTGGAATGTCCGGCGGCGCGGGTTCGTGTTGGTGCTGCTGGCGCTGGTTATGCTTCCACACATGCTGAGTGCCCACCGCGAATACCGCTATATTTTTGCCGCTGTGCCGTTGTGGCTGATGGTGTTCGCCGATGTGGTGGCGGTGGCCGGCGAGCGACGCACACCATCCGGTGCATGGATGCGCCGTGTCGGGGTGGGAGCGGTGGCGCTGGTGTCCATGGTTGGACTGTTCAATGCGATTCCGGATCAGAACCGCATCTATACCGGCTTTTCACAGGAAAGCAGCCACTTCAGTTTCCTCCACGACCGCGACCCGAGTTTGCAACTCTACCGCCGCCTGAGCGAAGACGATGCCGTGCGTGGCGTGCTGGATGCCTCCCAGGTGTACGCGACAAGCGGTGGCTATTATTATCTGCACCACACCATCCCGTTTTATGACCGCGACGTGTGGAACATTGTCGCGGGAGACGGCAGCGACCCCGCACCCTATGTCAGTCACATTATCGCCAGAGCCAGTGCGGGCGGCGGGAAAAATGTGTCCGTGGAGAACGCGACAGGGCAACAGATTCACGTTCTGGAAACTGACCACGGGCATGAATCGTATCCGGTGTTCATCGGCGATCCGGACAGCGGGGAACTGGTCTACTGGAGGACATCCACCCGCCGCTTTCCACAACCGGGCTACGCCATGGTGGAACAAGTCGGCGACCTGACGTTATGGCACAACCCCACGGCACCACCGCCGAAGCCATGGCGCGACCATGCGATCTACACCTTCTCCCACCCCACTGTGGTCAAGCAACTGCAAGACCTTTTTGGCGAACGCTACATCCCCCAGCCACCGCCGAACTTCGGCATTGACTTCACGGACGACTGATGGTCCATGACGATCCCCCGACTGGTCCGAACCGATCATCAACGCATTGACAACCGACGCGTGGCACGGGCAGGCGATATCACAGGGCCGGGCATCCACCGCCGCCAGGGCGAGGATGAGGCCGTCACCAGCCGGCGCGGCACGGGTGCGTGTTCATCAAGGTGGCGGACGGGGCTGAGGGGGCACGGGATCACTCCGGGATCATCCTGCACGGCAGAGCACGATACCGCCGGCGTGTCGGTCTGTCGTTGTGGCGGCTGCGGCCATTCTGTAATAATGACGTCCCGTCATGGACCCGTTCCAGCCAGGGGCAGGCGGGGTGCGGGAATGACATGCCATATCCATGTGCCGTTGCGCTCCCCTGAGTGTCCGTCGACCTGTTGACCCGTTCCCATGACGAAAGCGAAACCGCGCGAGACGTCACATCCCTCCCCCGCGAATCACCGGGAACACGCGGGCCTGCATCCGCAAAAAACTGAAGCCGTGTGGACACACCTGCCGCTGTGGCTGCTGGTGGCGTTTGTGTTGCGCGCGGCGGTCGCGCTGTCCGGTGATTTCCTCCTGCATCCCGATGAACTGATGCAGTATCTGGAACCCGCTCACGATCTGGTGTTCGGGAATGGCTTGATATTCTGGGAGCATTATTACGGCGCGCGATCGTGGATCATGCCAGGCCTGATCGCGGGCGTGTTGTGGCTCTGTGCACTCATCGGACTGGATTTGCCGCAGTATTACATCGCCGTGGTCAAACTGTTCTTTTGCGCGGTGTCGTTGGCGATTCCGTTGGGCATGTATCTGTTTTGCCGCCGCCAATGGAGCGAATCCAGCGCGCGTCTGGCGCTCATCCTCGGCGTCTTCTGGTATGAACTCGTCGTCTTCGCCCACAAACCGATGACCGAATTCGTTGCCACCGCCCTGCTGTGTGTGCTGCTGGCGACCATGCCACGGCACGCGCCTTCGCGGGCCTGGCGCGAGTGGGCGGTGGCGGGGGCGTTGGGCACGGTGATCATGGCCGTGCGTTTTCAATATGCGCCGCTCATTGGCATGATCCTGCTCGTCGGGCTGTACCGCGCACACGCCAGAGGACGGCTGGCGATGATCGGCGGCGGCGCGGTGGTGGTGTGTGCGGTTGGCGCGCTGGAAACCTGGACCTGGGGCATGCCGTTTCATTCCTACTGGTTCAACGCGATGTTCAATCTTTGGTTCGACAAGTTTCGCGTGGATGACTCCTCGCCGGAGCTGATCCTGTGGTGGTTGCTGCACGCGTCCTGCGGGTTGTTTGCCGTCGCGGTGGGGGGCCTGATCAGGAATGTCCGGCGGCGCGGGTTCATGTTCGTGCTGCTGGCGCTGGTGATGATTCCACACATGCTGAGCGCCCACCGCGAATACCGCTATGTTTTCGCCGCCGTGCCGTTATGGCTGATGGTGTTCGCCGATGTGGTGGCGGTGGCCGGCCAGCGCCTCACCGCATCCGGCGCGCGGAGACGCACCAGGCTGCTGAATGTGCTGGGGCCACGGCATGGTCACGATCGGGGCACACCATCCGGCGTACTGGTCAGCTTTGCCGGGGTGGGGCTGGCCATGCTGATTTCCGTAGCCGGCACGGTCAATGCGATTCCGTATCAGAACAACATCTACATCAGCTTTTCGAATGAACGCCGCTACGTCAATTTCCTCCGCGACCCCAACCCGAGTTTTCCACTCTACCGACGCCTGAGCGATGATGATTCCGTGCAGGGTGTTCTGGATTCCACCCGAAGCTATTTGAACAGCGGCGGCTATTATTATCTGCACCGCTCCATTCCGTTTTATGATAGCCACTTGTGGAGAAAAATCGGCGGCGGCAGCGATCCCGCGCGCTATGTCAGCCACATCATCACTCAAGCAAGCGCGGGCGGCGGCAATCCGGTGGTCGCGTATTATCCTGCAACCAGGGAACAGCGTCCTGTTCTGGAAACCGACCACGGTCGTAAACGGTTTCCCGTGTTCATCGGCGATTCGGACAGCGGGGAACTGGTGTACTGGAGCGAAACCGCCCGCCGCATACCACAGCCGGAGTATGCCCTGGTGGAACAGGTCGGCGAATTGCTGGTATGGCAACGCCAAACCGAACAACCGCTGAAGCAATGGCGCGACCATCAGATCATCATTGTCGGGTCCGGCACGATGCAACTGTTGTATTCCATCTTCGGCACACAAGCCATCCGCACTCCACCGCCGAACTTCGGCATTGAATTCACGGACGACTGATTATCCGTGATGATCCCCGGCCTGGTCCGAACCGATGGATCAGCGCCACGACAACCGGTGCGTGGCACGTACAGGCGACATCACAGGGCCGGGACGCCGCCGCCAGGGCGGGGCCGGCGCCATCCGGCGTTGCATGGGGGCGGGGTCATCGAGGTGACGGGCGGGATTGACAGGTCACGGGAGTACTCAGGGATGATCCTGCACGTCAGAGTACGATATCGCCGGCGTGTCAGCCTGCCATTGTGACAACTGCGGCTATCTTGTATAACGTCATCCCATCATGGCCCCGTTCCAGCCAGAGGCAGACTGTGTGCGGGAATGACAGGCCATGTCCATGTCCCTCTGCACTTCCTTGATGGATGCCCCAACCCGTTGACTCATTCCCATGACGAAATCTAAACGGCGCGGCCCCCACATCCCTTCCCCGGAAAATCGCCGGGAACACTCGTTCCTGCATCCGCAGGAAACCGGAGCGGTGTGGGTCTACCTGCCGCTGTGGCTGCTGGTGGCCTTTGTGTTGCGCGCGGCGGTCGCGCTGTCCGGCGATTTCCTCCTGCATCCCGATGAACTGATGCAGTATCTGGAACCCGCCCACCGGCTGGTGTTCGGGAACGGCATCGTGTTCTGGGAGTATTTTTACGGCGCACGGTCGTGGCTTGTGCCAGGCGTCATCGCGGGCGTGCTGTGGCTCTGCTCACTCATCGGACTGGATTCGCCGCAGTATTACGTCGCCGCGGTCAAACTCGTTTTTTGCGCGCTGTCGCTGGTGATTCCGTGGGGCATGTATCTGTTTTGCCGCCGCCACTGGGGTGAATCCAGCGCGCGGCTGGCACTGGTCCTCGGCGTCGTCTGGTATGAACTCGTCGGCTTCGCCCACAAACCGATGACCGAATTCGTTGCCACCGCCCTGCTGTGTGTGCTGCTGGCGATCATGCCACTGCACGCGCCCTCGCGGGCCTGGCGCGGGTGGGCGGTGGCGGGAGCGGTGGGCATGATGGCCGTGGCGGTGCGTTTTCAATATGCGCCGCTCATTGGCATGATCCTGCTCGTCGGGCTGTACCGCGCGCATGCCAGAGAACGGCTGGCGATGATCGGCGGCGGCGCGATGGTGGTGTGTGCGGTCGGCGCGCTGGAAACCTGGACCTGGGGCATGCCGTTTCATTCCTACTGGTTCAACGCCGTGTTCAATTTTGTGTACAACAGGTTTCGGATGGAAGAATCCTCACTGTGGCTGATACCGTGGCAGTTGCTGCACGCATCCTGCGGTTTGTTTGCCGTCGCGGTGGCGAGCCTGGTCGGGAATGTCCGGCGGCGCGGGTTCGTGTTCGTGCTGCTGTTGCTGGTTGTGATTCCGCACATGTTGAGCACCCACCGCGAATACCGCCATGTTTTTGCCGCCGTGCCATTGTGGCTGATGGTGTTCGCCGATGTGGTGGCGATGGCCGGCCAGCGCCTCACGGCATCCGGTGCGCTGAGACAAACCAGGTTGCTGGACGCGCTGGGGCTGCGGCATGGCGACAACCGGGGCGCCCCGGCTGGGGCACTGGTCAGCCTGGCAGGGGTGGGGGTGGCGGTGCTGGTCTCCACGGCCGGCATTGTCAACGCGATTCCGTATCAGAACAACATCTACATCAGCTTTTCGGGTGAACGCCGCTACGTCAATTTCCTCCACGACCACAACCCGAGTTTTCAACTCTACCGCCGCCTGAGCGACGATGATTCCGTGCATGGTGTGCTGGATGCCTCCCGGACCTATTTGGGTAGCGGCGGCTATTATTATCTGCACCGCTCCATTCCGTTTTATGATTACCATTTGTGGGGAAAAATTGGGGGCGGCAGCAATCCCGCGCGCTATGCCAGCCACATCATCACCAGAGCCAGCGCGGGCGGCGGCAACCGGGCGACCGTGCAGGATAAGACCGGGGGAAAAACCTGGGTGTTGGAAACCGACTACGGGTATGAACTGCTTCCGTTTTTCATCGGCGATCCGGACAGCGGGGAACTGGTGTACTGGAGCAAAAACGCCCGTCGCATGCCACGACCGGGTTATACCATGGTGGAACAGGTCGACGACCTGATCTTATGGCAAAGCCGGATCGCGCAACCGCTGAAGCAATGGCGCGATCATTCGATCATCATTCACCCCGGGCCTCCCCATTTGCAGTCCTTGCAATACATCTTCGGCAAACACGCCATCCGCACCCCGCCGCCGGACTACGGCGTTGAATTCACGGATGACTGATTATCTGTGATGATACCGGGCCTGGCCCGAACCAATGGAGCAACGCCCCAACAGCCGATGCGCGGCACGTACAGGTGACATCACAGGGCCGGGACGCCGCCACCAGGGCGGGGGTGACAGGTCACGGGATTACTCCGGGATGATCCTGCACGTCAGAGTACGATATCGCCGGCGTGTCAGCCTGCCATTGTGACAACTGCGGCTATCTTGTATAACGTCATCCCATCATGGCCCCGTTCCAGCCAGGGGCGCTGTGTGCGGAAATGACATGCCATGTCCATGTGCTTCTGCACGCCCTTGATGGATGCCTCAACCCGTTGACTCGTTCCCATGACGAAATCTAAATGGCGCGGCCTCCTGCATCCCTCACAGGGAAATCGCAGGGAACACTCGTTCCTGCATCCGCAGGAAACCGGAGCGGTGTGGGTCCACCTGCCGCTGTGGCTGCTGGTGGCCTTTGTGTTGCGCGCGGCGGTCGCGCTGTCCGGCGATTTCCTCCTGCATCCCGATGAACTGATGCAGTATCTGGAACCCGCCCACCGGCTGGTGTTCGGGAACGGCATCGTGTTCTGGGAGTATTTTTACGGCGCACGGTCGTGGCTTGTGCCAGGCGTCATCGCGGGCGTGCTGTGGCTTTGCTCACTCATCGGACTGGATTCGCCGCAGTATTACGTCGCCGCGGTCAAACTCGTTTTTTGCGCGCTGTCGCTGGTGATTCCGTGGGGCATGTATCTGTTTTGCCGCCGCCACTGGGGCGAATCCAGCGCGCGGCTGGCACTCGTCCTCGGCGTCGTCTGGTATGAACTCGTTGCCTTCGCGCACAAACCGATGACCGAATTCGTTGCCACCGCCCTGCTGTGTGTGCTGCTGGCGATCATGCCACTGCACGCGCCCTCGCGGGCCTGGCGCGGGTGGGCGGTGGCGGGAGCGGTGGGCACGATGGCCATGGCGGTGCGTTTTCAATATGCGCCACTCATTGGCATGATCCTGCTCGTCGGGCTGTCCCGCGCGCACGCCAGAGGACGGCTGGCGATGATCGGCGGCAGCGCGGTGGTGGTGTGTGTGGTCGGCGCGCTGGAAACCTGGACCTGGGGCATGCCGTTTCATTCCTACTGGTTCAACGCGATGTTCAATTTTGTGCACAACAGAACTCGCGTGGGAGAATCCTCACTGTGGCTGATACCATGGTGGTTGCTGCACGCGTCCTGCGGTTTGTGTGCCGTCGCCGTGGTGGGACTGGTCGGCAATGTCCGGCGGCGCGGGTTCGTGTTGGTGCTGCTGTTGCTGGTTGTGATTCCACACATGCTGAGCTCCCACCGCGAATACCGCCATATTTTTGCCGCCGTGCCATTGTGGCTGATGGTGTTCGCCGATGTGGTGGCGGTGGCCGGCCAGCGCCTCACGGCATCCGGTGCACTGAGACGAACCAGGCTGCTGGATGCGTTGGGGCTACGGCATGGCGGCAATCGGGGCGCCCCGGCCGGGGCACTGGTCAGCCTGGCAGGGGTGGGGGTGGCGGTGCTGGTCTCCGCGGCCGGCATTGCCAACGCGATTCCGCATCAGAACACCATCTACGCCACCTTTGCGGCCGGAACCGCCTACGTCAATTTTCTCCACGACCGCAACCCGGGTTTTCAACTCTACCGCCGCCTGAGCGAAGATGATTCCGTGCAGGGTGTTCTGGATGCCTCCCGGTTCTATCTGGACGGCGGCGGCTATTATTATCTGCACCGCTCCATTCCGTTTTATGATCACAACTTGTGGAAAAAAATCGGCGGCGGCAACGATGCCTCACGCCATGTCAGCCACATCATCACCCAAACAACCGCGGGCGGCGGCAAACCGGTGTTCGCGTACTATTCCACGATCAAGGAACGGCGTCGGGTTCTGGAAACCGAACACGGGTATAAACAGCTTCCCTTGTTCATCGGCGATTCGGACAGCGGGGAACTGGTGTACTGGAGCGACACCGCACGCCGCACACCGCAACCGGGTTATACCATGGTGGAACAGGTCGACGACCTGATCTTATGGAAAAGCCGGATCGCGCAACCGCTGAAGCAATGGCGCGATCATCAGGTCATTATCGTGTCCTCCACTCTGCAGGCGTTGTACGACGTCTTCGGCAAACAGGCCATCCGCACCCCGCCACCGAACTACGGCGTTGCATACAGGGACGACTGAGCCGTCACGAGACCAGACCGGCGGGACTGGACAGACTCGCCCCCGACCCGCCTGGCCTGTCAGGTCACATGCGTTGTCTTGCACTCTATTTTACGGGTGAGTACAATCCCCGGTGATGTCCACCGTGTCCTCTCCCCCCGTTCCGCCATATCGCATCACGCTGTTTTTCGGGCCCGAGGTCCGGGATACGGGTCCGGATATTGTCTATTGTGTGTTTAACGTCAAAAAACGGAGTTGGAAAGGGGGCATCCAGCTCGTGGTCGAGATGACGCAGGATCAGATCGCCCGTTACCACGAGATCCTGCAATTCGAGCCTTGGTTACGGCATGCCCTTCACCATCTTCCCCGTGAGGCATACGACGAGTATGTTCAACGAGGCCGGACCGTGTGTCTCCAGTTTCTGTGCCAGATGAAACTGCAGCTCGCCATTGATGACGGGCTGAAACAGGATATGACCCTGTTGTCGCATGACCAACATGCTCACACACTCGAGCATGCCCTCCATCGGAAAGGGCCTTCGCTCAAGGAACACCTGCTTGCGGAATTAGACGTGCCCACACGGGAAGATGGTGCGGGGGAGCATGTTGCCGAGCGATCACTGTGCAATTTGTGAGGCACGGGTTGCCCGTGAATCAGGACCGGCTCTCACATTCACCCGCTTTCGCGGGAGCCTGTCCGGCCGGACGCATCATCCTGTTGGCCTGTGGTCTCTTTGATTCTCCGATGATCGCTCTTAGCATGAGAAGAGGAGGAAAACCCATGAAACGATGTGACCCTACCAGCAAGCGGTTACCTGTCGGGCGGCGAATGCCAGGGATGGCACAAGCTCTCATGGTCGCGCTGTGTCTGTATGTGTTCGGTTGCGGGTCGGTCCAGGCGGCTGAAGAACTGGACACCAGCGCGTTCGAAACAGCCGGCGTGGGCATCGTCAGCATAGTCGCGACCACCTTCTACTTTCCGGGCAAACTGATCTATGCCGGGCTGGGAGGGATCGTTGGCGGGTTCGGCTTGGTTCTGAGCGGAGGGGATTCAGAAACCGCCGAATCGATCTGGAACTCCAGTTTGAATGGCACCTATGTCATCACCCCGGAACATATACGAGGCCACAAACCCGTTCGATTTATCGGCACGGATTCTCCCGAAGACGACGAGTAGACGCCTTCACCGCCGTTCTCCATCCTGATCGTCCCATGTACAAACCCATCATTGGGGTCACGCCTGACTTTAATGCCGGCGACCGCAAGGACATGGGAGGCCCGGAGCCGACGTACTTTCTTCGCGCCCTCTATCCGAAAGCGATTGAAGAAGCCGGCGGCATCCCCCTGCTGTTGCCTCTCCTGTCGAACAAGTCTGCATGGCGTCAGATGGTGGCGCATGTGCACGGGCTTCTCATCACCGGAAGCGGGTCAGACCTGGCGCCCGAGTTATACGGGGAAACACAGCGCCACAGGTTGACACGCATGAGTGACGCACGGGCGACGCTGGAACTGGGAATCACCCAAATGGCGTACCGGGCGGACATTCCCATGCTGGGCATTTGCGGGGGCATGCAATCCATGAATGTCGCCCTCGGTGGCACGTTGTATCAGGACATTCGCGCACAACTCCACACATCCATCGAACACCGCCCGACCTGTTCGGCAATACATACCGTCCATTCCGTCCACATTGCCCCGCATTCCCTTTTGCGCCGCATCGCCAGAACACCCCGCATTGAGGTCAACAGCTCCCACCATCAATCCGTCAAGAAGGTGGCACCGAAACTTCTGCAGACTGCCGTGGCTCCCGACGGCGTTATCGAAGCCATCGAAGCGCCGGATCGCTCCTTTGTCTTAGGGGTGCAATGGCACCCGGAATTTCTCCTCGACCGGCATCCCGTCCAACGACGTCTCTTTTCCGCCTTGATCCGCGCCGCCAGGGTATTGGTCCACACATCGTCCGCCCGATCCATGCTCCATGACCGACGGATTGTCGGCCACAGTCGGTAACCCCGCTCTGAAGAAGCCATGACCGGCCGGCCGGCGGCGCGGGGTCGGGGGCCTGTCGTCACGCCGACGTGGAGGCGTGGCATGTGAAATCCCTGCAAATCATATCCAACAACCCGTCATCGTTCAGAGCCGCCGTGATGATCGTCTGCTCCGGTCTGTTTTTCCTCATGGATTGCCCCGCTCACAGACTCACATGCTCCAGTATTCCGGCTCTGAAGGTCATGTCAGACATTGCAAGAAAATAATCATTTGCATTGATGACCCGTATCGTGTATATTGAAAATGATAATGGTAATGAAAATCAATTTTATAAATGTCGTTGCTGATTCTGTGAAGACACTGTCAACCAGGTACCGCGTGTTGGTTCTAACACCCCCCTCTTCCCCAGCGGATCGTCGGGACGACGCTTCCGCGCCCGAATGGCCCGCACCGCTTCTCCCTCCTGCTGGTGCGGGCCTCCACGGGATTCCCTTTCCCCCAGCGGATCGTCGGGATGACGCCTCCGCTCCCGAATGGCCCGCATCGGCTCCCCCTCCTGCCGGTGCGGGCCACTATGGGATTCTCTCTTCCCCAGCGAATCGTTGAGGGTTTCTGAGACCTCCACGTGTGCGTCCGGTCGAAATGATTTTGCCCGGCTGATGAGGAGGTTACTGAGGGGAAGACGCTTCGGATGAATCGGAAGGGGCACGCGATGGCGGATCGTTCTCCGGCGAAGTGGACGCTTCGTGAGACGGGGGAGGGACTCGAGAGGAACGGCTGT
Source organism: Nitrospirales bacterium (assembly GCA_963692935.1). Taxonomy (GTDB): domain Bacteria; phylum Nitrospirota; class Nitrospiria; order Nitrospirales; family UBA8639; genus Bin75. Next base: position 2,494,685 of record OY843588.1, on the reverse strand, counting down.
CCGCAGGCAGTGTCGGTGGGGCCGTGGTTGCCATGGTGCCCTCTGATTGAGGCGGAGCAGGTGCCTGTGCTGTCGTCGTGGTCGGCTGTTTCGGAGGAGGTTTGGGTTTTTCCGGTTTAATGCCACCTTCCCAGTGCGGGCCGGAGTACAGCTCCGCGGCCACATCGCCGGCTTTCCATTTGGCGTCAAAATCCGCCGCCGCTTTATTTGCGGTTTCGCCTACCCCCACCACACTGTCCCAAGGGGACATCGTCGGAGAGATGGAACAGACGTCACCCTCTTTCCGAAGATACAATCCGATCGGATTGCCACGACAGGGGCCGAGAAAAATATGGATCGTACCGACAAATTCAGGACGTGCGCTCATGGCAGGACAGGGGGTTCATGGTGCCATACCGAGTTGACCGACGCAAGGCACAGCCGGGGTGGCAACGTGTCGGGAAACAGGCTTTCAGGCATGTCCCGCCGGGCCTGTTTCGGATGCCGTGCCGCGTTGGTCATCGCCGTATTTGAATTCTTTCACCGAAGTGAGCGAGAGAGAATGACCACAACAAATGAGTTCCTGAAATCCTTCCCCGCCATCCATAATCATGACGCGAAGCCCACAGGAATGGGGGTACAGTTTTTTTTCATCAAGCAGGACGGCCGGCAGGAGCTTCCCGCGCTTACGTCCGCTACCGCGTGAAAACGTCGGCGTCACATCCGCTTCCGTCAAGTCATGCCCGCAACAGATGACTTTTTCAAACCCCTCCCCCCCGGCCATGACTTTCATCATCAACCCGCAACTGTCCGGGTGGCGTTTGTGCTCGTCAATGATGTCTCCTTTTTTCAACCCCATGCTCACCTCCGAAAGACACATCCCGCCCCGTCGAGCCGGGCCATGTCACAGCGCAACACCCGCGCATCACAGCAACAACGGGCAGGTGCGGCGTCAGGCCAATCGGGTTCCCTGCCGCACATGGTCATGAACAGAGCCGGCGCTACCGGCACGCCGGTATGGTGTGAATCGTTTCCAGAACGGCGGCGTGCCACGGGTGGCCGACGGTTTGGGCAACGCGTGCAAGGTCAACGGATTGATGCGACGCCAGGTACTGCTTTTTCAGGGCCTGTATACGATCCACGCTGGCCGTCAGCCGTTCCCGGGACAGTGCACCCTGTTCAAGGGCGCGCTCAATGGCCAACACCGCTTCCTGCTGTCGTTCCCGCCGATGACAAAGAAGCAGCATATCGGCGCCAGCCTGTAACGCGCTCACGGATGCCTCTCCTGTGCTCCCGTGATTGAGGATGGCGCCCATTTCCAGGTCATCGGTGAGCGTGACGCCTTGAAAGCCCAACTCGTTCCGTAACAGATCGGTGAGGATCGGTCGGGACAAGGTGGCCGGAGCGTTCGCGTCAAGGGCGGGATAACGCACGTGAGCCGTCATGATCGCGGGAAGCCCCTGCCGGATCATATGTCGAAAGGGTGCAAGTTCAAGGTTGTCGAGGCGCATCCGGTCGGCATTGACCACCGGCAACACATTGTGTGAATCCACCATGGTATCGCCGTGCCCGGGGAAATGCTTGCCGCAGGGAATGACGCCATTCGCCCGAAGCCCCGCCATCACGGCCGTGCCAAAGGCACAGACATGTGCCGGATGATCCCCATACGCTCGATCGCCAATAACGGGATTGTCAGGATGGATGTTCACGTCCAGGACCGGCGCCATGTTCATGTTGATCCCGACCGCTCGCAGTTCCCTGGCCGTCACCTCCGCGATGTCACACGCCACCTCCGGCGAATGGTGCGCGGCGACCAGGCCGGCCGCAGGAAACGTCGTAAAGCCCCGGGGCAGGCGGGACACGCGGCCGCCTTCTTCGTCAATCGCAATCAACAGCGGCGGGTTCGGCGCGCATGCCTGCAGGTCATTGGTCAGTCGCGCCACCTGTTCGGGGTCCACGATGTTGCGTGCAAAGAGAATCACGCCCCCCGGGCGATATGCCTGAAGCCAGTCACGCCATTCCGGAGCACACTCCGTCCCGTGGAACCCGACCATCAGGAGCTGTCCGATGCTCGCCCGCGTCATGGTGCACTCACCGTCCCGGCCCGCCCGCATAATTGATTAAAAACTGCACCAGCAAGCGCGCCCCGACGGCCGTCGGCCCTTTGCTGATACAGGGACGTTCGGATGCACTCCAGTCGGTGCTGGCAATGTCGAGATGCACCCAGGGACAGTCGCCGACAAACTTGCTCAAAAACATCCCCGCCGTAATCATGCCACCTCCGCGACCGCCGATGTTGCACATGTCCGCCACGTCGCTTTTGAGTTGCTCGGCATACTCCTCCCAGAGTGGCATCTCCCACACGCGTTCGCCGGCTTGCTCCCCTGCCGTTTTGAAGGTGGCCTTGAGCCTGTCATCATTCCCGAGCATCCCGATGGCAAACTGCCCCAGGGCCACACTGCACGCCCCCGTTAACGTGGCAACATCAATGATACCTGCCGGGCGAAACCGCGTGGCATAGGCCAGCCCGTCCGCCAGAATCAACCGTCCTTCGGCATCGGTATTCTGCACCTCGACGGTGGTGCCATTGAGCATGTGCAGAATGTCCCCCGGCCTCATGGCTTGCCCACCCGGCATGTTTTCCGCCGCCGGCAGGATGCCCACGACATTGACGGGAAGCCGCAACTGTGCGGCAGCCCGCACCGCACTCAACACCTCCGCCCCACCCGTCATATCCGCTTTCATCCGTTCCATATTGTCCGCAGGTTTCAGAGAAATACCACCGGAATCGAAGGTGATCGTCTTGCCGACCAGCACCAGTGGCCGCTCTGTTTTCCGGCCTCCCGCATATTCCAGCACGATGAATTGAGGCGGCTCATGACTGCCGCGCGAGACGCCCCCCATTCCCCCCATGCCCAGGCGCTCCTGCTCTTTGCGTCCCAGCACGGTCAGTTTGAGTTTGAAGTCTCTGGCGATTGTTCTCGCCTCCTGCGCCACACGCGACGGGGTCATGATGTTGGACGGATGGTTACAGAGATCACGTGCGAACGACGTGGCATGGGCACTGACTTCTCCGCGTCGAATGCCCGTTCGCATGTCGTTCACCTGATTCGCGTGAGTCGTCAACAGGGTCATGGTCCGTATGGCCCGTGAGGGCCCCTCGCGTTCTGACTGATACGGCGTGAACCGGTATCCTCCCAGCACGGCCCCCTCCACCATCGCCTGCGCGACATCGGAGACCGACGTCCGGACGGCACCCGTCTCCAGTACCGGCGCGGCAAACGTGGGCGCCCCGATTTGCCGAATCCTTTTGGAAGCCTCGCCCATGGCTTGCCGCACGCGATCCAGGGTCACCGCCTTCTTCTTGCCCAACCCCATCAACAGAATGCGTTTCGCGGGAAGGGCGCCGCGCGTATGAATCAATACCGACTGGTGCGTCTTGCCTGTAAACTCTCCGCTTGTTCTCAGCTCTTTGAGTTGTCCGCTCAACGCGCGATCCACCGCCCGACAGGCCCTGGGCCACGTGTGTTCGTCCTCACAGCCACCGAGAACCATTACATCCGTGGCCTCGTTGGCAAGCTCCCCCTCTTTTACCCGATATTTCATCGCATCTCCTTTTAGACGCCTCGCGCGTTTGGATCCCAGATAAACTTATGCAACTGAACGTGAAAACGCACCGGCAACCGGTCCCGAAGGATCCACTCCGCCAACGGGCGCAACTCCTGCCCGCCAAAGACCGGGCTGAACAACACGGGGCACCGCTCCGTGAGCTGATACCGTCTCACCACATCCACCGCCCACTCATAATCGCCACGGTTGCCGATGACAAATTTAATCTGATCGGTCGGCCTGATATGCCGGAGATTGTCCCAGTACATGCGATCGTCCATGGCACTGCCGGGACATTTCACATCCAGGATGATGGCGGCGCGGGAATCAACCGGAGCGACATCCAAGGCTCCGCTGGTTTCGAGCAACACCTCAAACCCTTCTTCGCACAAACGCGCAATCAATGCCAGCGACGCTGACTGCGCAAGCGGCTCCCCGCCCGTCACTTCGACCAGCGAACAGCCATATCCCCTGACACGATCCAACACGGCGTCAAGGGACATCTCGGCGCCACCGTGAAACGCATACGCCGTATCGCACCAGGTGCATCGGAGAGGGCATCCCGTTAAACGCACGAAGACGCACGGCCTCCCCGCATGTGTGGACTCGCCTTGAATGCTGTGAAAAATTTCCGTGACCTGGAGGGCACTCATGACGCGACAGGGTCAGACCCAGGTGGCCACAGGCCACCGGTGCATCCGCGCAATCCGCGCCATCCCGCGAATGGGATTCACCACAAGCGGGTGGCCCACGGATTCCAGCACCTGAATGTCGCCGGGGCTGTCGCCATACGCGTAGCTTTGCGTGAGGTCCACACCATGCGTTGCCGCAAAGGTTCGGAGTAAGTGCCGCTTGGCTTCGCCGTACGGATAGGGCATCAGGACCCGACACGTATAGCCGTCCTCATTCGTTTCCAGTTGTGCCGCGAGCACGTGTGGCACATCCAGAAACTGCGCGAGGGGGGTGATTAGAAATTCCGGCGTGCCGCTGACCAGCGCCACATGATGGCCGGCCTGCTGGTGCTGCGCCAGGGCCGCCGTGCCTTTGAAAGCCAGGCGCGGACAGATTTCCGACCGCACAAACCATTTCGCCAGGGGTTCGACGCCTTCCGGTCGTTTTCCAGTCAGGTACACCTTGCGTTCCCGCAGGGGGCTTAAGGAAAACGCGCAAATATTGGAGAGCAAATAGCGTGCGCTGTCGAGCAACACACGATTGGATAACAAGCCAACCTTCCACAAATACCGGACGAATCGAATTTCAATGGACTGGCCGGGAATCAGCGTATTATCAACGTCAAAAAACGCGCCGACGGGACTGTGGACGGCAGGATCGGATGGCGCAGAACCGGTAGAATCAGACATGGCTATTGTTCAGATCGCGTTGAGGGATTTGTTCGGTCGCTTCGAGGTTGGCCTGTTGAGGAACCTGACATGTAGGGGGGATCGGGTTCCACCCTGCCGACCGTCGCAAAATTTACCTTCAGATCTTCGGTCTGACGGTTTCCCTGCCGGGTGACCGATGTCCCGTATGGAAGATCGTTTTCCTGTCGAATCGCGACACAATGTCCGTCGCGCGCATGTTTCAGCAGTGACTCGTGAGTGTTGCAGAGATGGACTTGCTTTGCACAGGCTCCGCAGAAACGGACATGGTCATCATCCGTCTGGTCCAACTGCTCCCACGTTCGCGGGCATTTGAACGTGAACTTGCAGTTCTCAATCCGCGTGGACATGCTTCCCTCTCACACTGTTGCACTGTGCGTTGTTTGGAAGGTGATTGGCCAATTCTACCGCAGGGTTCGTGCATTGACAACCGTTTGAACCCCTCCCTATAATCCCGCCGAGCCGAAGTGGTGGAACTGGTAGACACGCACGTTTGAGGGGCGTGTGGGGCAACCTATCCGGGTTCGAGTCCCGGCTTCGGCACCAAACAACAGCCCGTGAGATCGTTTCCCGCCGGGCGCATTCCCTGTGAAAGCAAGCGTGTTTTCTGGAACGAAGGCAGGGGAGGGGCCGTCCCCTTCGAGGGGCATCGTCGCGCGCGCAAGATGTGACAGAGTCCCCCGTCTCAAGCAAGCAGGTTGAAAAGACCAGAAGGAAAGAGGCGTCAGGATTGTGCCCAGCCTTTTTCCTTCATGCAAGCAGCAAATTTGTTTTCTCTCACCTTCTCTTCGGCTGTCTGCTCATCCATCGTCCCACCAAAACTCATCGCTCCGGATAATAATCTCAACGCGATGCGCTCCGTTTCTCCCATGGCGGAGCCGGCGGCTTGCGTCGTCTTTGCCGCCACGTTGGCTGAGTCCCTTTTGTCCCGGGCGCGTTCTTTGATGCGCTCAATGGCCTCCCTGTCTTCTTCGACGAATGTTGCCGAGCGCTGCAAACAGATCGCCGAGTCCACATCCCAATCAGCCTCACGTTGCTGGTGCATCCAGGAACCAGGTTGATACGACGTTCCGGCTCCACACCCCACACACAACAGGAAAAGGCCGGAGATGATTATCTGTCTACACACCATGTTGTGCCGTATCATCAGACTCCCGGTTAGACGTGATTACAACAATCCCCCTATTGATTTGGCCATCTTGACGGCAAAATCATGCTCAACATCCTTAAAGACCACCAGCTTGCCCTTCGCTCGGCCGGTGAGGCGGGTACGGTGTCGTTTCCACTGACTTTCTTCTGAAAACGTTTCCACTTCTGTGCTCTCAATCCGTTCACCTTCCCCGTCGCGTCTATCGGCGAGATCAGCCCGGGAGCCTGCACCTTGATCGGCGGTCGTACGAACGCTACCGCTTCGTTGGACCGGGTTACCCTTCGCACGTTCACGGACCTCAACGTCTGCCACAATCGAGAAAAACTTGGTTTCCTGCTTGGCTTGCAGCAACTCGTTGCGGTTCTGGTTATACAATATGTTCGCGACTCCCCCCACGACAGCCCCGGCCGCTGCCCCAGCGGCAACCCCCGTGGCGTCGCCACCGGCAAGTACCGCGCCGCCCGCGCCAAGGGCCCCTCCAGCCAGAGCCGTCCCCAGGACCCCGCCGAGACCCTGGCCATATTCGGTTTCATCCAGTTGGGCAATTTCCGCCGCTGATGCTTCATCCGCAAACAGGATATTGACATTGAGGGTATAGGCCGCTCCACTGGCGTCCCGTACCACGCGGAAACCATTGCGCGTCACTTCCTGAGCGACCAGCTCTTCTATCGGGACACCCCAGTCGCGTCCCGAGGTATCCCGTATACGCAAATAGAGATCCGTATTCCCTTCGGGTGGATCCAGGAAAATACTCTTGCCCATTTTTATGCGTATGTATTCCACCGACGGCGTCGTGGCACGCCCTATTTCACTTGGCTTGATGGCCACGCCTGTCGCCGTCTTTTCCTCCATCGCCGCATCCGAATACTCCGGTTGCGTACTGGCACAGCCGGGTACGGTGAGAAGGGCAAGCCATGCCGCGCACACAAGGCCCAGCAACGGGTTCTTCACTCTGTTCACCATGTTGTATTCCTCCTTCTCGCGCCAATTCTCACGAACATCCTGTCTCCGTTGACAAAGATCATACACCGGGTGGCCATCATGTCGCACGAGCATCGTGGACAACAGCGCAATCCTTTGGCCACAGCGTGCTTTGGACACATGGGTAGTCGGTGATAGCATTGCTGGTATGCCATGTCAAATTGCATCGCGCCATCCATTGTCTCACCGGAAAACCAGTGGATCCCTGCCACCCACAGGGGAACGCGCCATCGAACACGCTGGCCGGCGTGCATGGGCAGGAGGGCAGGACACGCCAGGCGGAGTCGTCCTATTCCCGCCGCAACACCGCCAACGGCGGTTTGCCCAACACCCGGTAGGTACTGAGGAAGCCGACCACCATGGCCAATGCCACCGTGGCGGCGAGTCCCCAACTCATCACCGCGGGTTGCCATACCCAGGGCAGATCCAGGAAAAAGCGCAGGATGGCCCAGGAAAGGGCGCTTGCCAGGATGACTCCGATACCTCCCGCGAGGGTCCCGACCATGGCAAATTCTACCGCGAACGATTGCACCAGCAGGCGTCGCGTGCCCCCAACGACTTTGAGAACGGCAGCTTCATACAACCGTCGGTACCGCGTCGAAGACAAGGCCGCCACCATCACCGTTGCGCCGCTGATGATGCTCAGGAATGCCATCCCCTGAATGACCCAGGTTAACTGCTCCAGCAGTCGTGCCACATTGGCGAGGACATCGCCGATCTGAATGGCCGTCACGTTTGGCAACGCCCGGACCAGCGCCTGCTGAAGGGGAATTTCTTCGTCAGGGCTGACGGTGGCTGTCGAGAGATACGTCAGCGGAGCCCCTTCCAGCGAGGCCGGCGAGAGAATCATATAAAAATTAGTGGAAAAACTCCCCCAATCCACCCGCCGGATGCTCTCGACGACGGCCGATAGAGACACACCCTGCACGTCAAATGCGACCGTGGAGCCTATATCCAGACCGAGAATGCGGGCAGCCTCTTCTTCCACCGACACGCGCGGCACCGCGCGGCGTGAACGAGGCTGGCCAGAGTCAGGGCGGGGTGGCGGCCACCAGTGTCCCTGGATAATCGTATTGTCTTTGGGAAGGTCGGCCAGAGCGGTCAGCACATATTCCCGTGTGAAGTACCAGCCATGGCGCGTGTCCCTGTGCACTTCCGGATTCACGGGCACTCCATTGAGCGACCCGAGTCGCGAACGCACCACCGGCGTCAGGGCATACGTTCCGTTCCGCGTTTGCGCGCGCATGATCCGTTCAAAGGACGGTGTTTGATCGGGTTGAATATCAATGAAGAAAAACGTGGGCGCATCGTCGGGAATACGCTCCCCAAGCGCCGACAGCAACGACACCCTGACCATGGCCACCGTCACCATGACCATCACCCCGACGCCGATGGAGACGGCCATGCCCATGGTGTAATTCCCCGGTCGTTGGATACGGCCCAGCGCATGCCGCACGACCAGCGCGCGAGGTCGGGGCATCCGTCGCACAAGGGTCAGGACAAGCCACACGCCAGCCTGCAACAAGACGAGTGCCACGCCAAAGGCCAGCAGAAACAACGCCCCCAATGATACGGAGCGGGCTTGCCACATGGCCAGCAGCAACAGGCCCACGCCAATGATGACACCTGCGAGGAGCCGCTGACGGTCTTGACAGAGATGCCCGATTGCCCTTCCCACCATGTGCCAACGGGATGGTTCGTGAGCCGGCGCGACGCCCTGATCCACGTCTCGTCGGAAGACCAGCGCCGGCGGAACGGTGCGAATCGTGAGCAAGGGCCACACGGTAAAGAGCAGTGTGGTCCCCAGACCGAGGATGAGCCCTTTGACTAATGGCATCACAGTCACCGTCGGGCTGACGGCAACGGGAAGCAGGCTGCCCAGTACCAGAGGCATCACCATCTGGAGTCCCACCCCTCCGGCCGCCCCGATCAGACTCCCGACACAGCCCATCAGTCCACTCTGGCCCAGGTACATCCGCATGATGAGTCCAGCGTCCGCGCCCAGGGTTTTGAGGATCGCCACCGTCGTCAGCTTGTGCGTGATGAATCCGTGCATCGTGCAGGCGATGCCAATGCCTCCCACGAACAGGGTGGTGAGGGCAATCAACCCCAGATACGTTGTGAATTGATCTAAAAACCTTCGGATCTGTGGTTGGGCATTCCGAAAGGACGACACCCGGGCCCCCTCATTGGCCAACCGTCCCCGCAATTCTCCCAGAAGCGGCCCGAGGGGCGTGAGGGACTCCGGAACGCGCAGGAGATACCGCTGACGCACGCGGCTACCCACTTGCACCAGCGCGGTGGCGGCCAGCGCGTCTTGAGACAACAGCACGCGCGGGCCCAGGCTGAACGCACTGGCCACCCGGTCAGGCTCTTTGCGCAACACGCCCCTGATCTTGAACCCGGCTTGCCCGATTGTGAGGTGTGCCCCGATGTCCAGGCCCAGGACAATCAGCAGTGACTCCTGGACCACAATCCCGAAACACGGCCCGGAAACGGGCATGCCGGGACATGATGAAACAGGAGCAAGCAAGACATGCAACGGCTGGTCGGGAGACACGCTCACCCGGCCGTAGAGAGGATAGTTCGATTCCACCGCCTTGAGTTCCACCAGTTGAGTGGATCGGGCTGCGCCAGGTTCGTGCCCGTCGTCGCCGACCACTCGCTCCCGCGCGGCGGCCATGCCGACAAGTTCCCGCACATGAGTCATCTCCATGTTGCGCTCTTTCAACTCAGCCACGACCGTTGTCCCGGATGCTCCCAGGTCCCGCATCAACTGAATTTCGATGTCTCCTCCCAGCAAACTTCTGGCATCCCCCAGAATCACGCCTTCCACGTTTGTCGCAAACAGCTCAAGACCCACTACGGATCCCACGCCAATGGCCACACACAGCACCAGGAAGACAAACTGTCGCCAGCTGCCTCGCGTTTCCCGCCAGGCCATGGCGAACGAGAGGGGGATGACGTTGCTACGCATGGATGGATTACGCATCGCGTAACCGGTCCGAGGCAATCGTGCCGTCGTGCAGGGTGATGATGCGTTCGGTCCGGTCGGCCAGCGTCGCATCGTGCGTCACGAGCACGAACGTACTGCTGTGCTCACGATGCAGGGCGAGCAACAGATCAATCATGCGCTGTCCCGTGGCACTATCCAGATTGCCGGTGGGCTCGTCGGCCAGCAGAATGCGTGGCCGGCAGGAAAACGCGCGCGCCACAGCCACACGTTGCTGCTCGCCTCCGGAGAGTTGCGCGGGATAATGACCCTGGCGATGCCCAAGCCCCACCGTGTCCAGTAATTCCCATGCCCTGGTCTGCGCGGACGGCGCACCGCTCAGCTCCAACGGAAGCGCGACATTTTCCAGGGCGGTCAGGGTTGGGATGAGATGAAACGACTGAAAAATATACCCGACATGTTGACGTCGAAAGTGCGCCAGTTGAGACTCCGTCCACGTCGTGATCTCCTGGCCGTTCAACTGAATGGACCCGGACGTGGGGATATCCAACCCGGCCAGCAGACCCAACAAGGTGGATTTCCCGCTTCCCGACGGCCCGACAATAGACACCATCTGCCCGGGCGGCACGGCAAAACTCACCCCCTTGAGGATGGAGACCACATGGCCGCCACCACGGAGTTGCATGGTCAGATTGGCAACGCGGATCATCGTCGGGGTACGTCCTTCTCCATTGGAAAACATGCAGGCTGATGTTCTAGTATACGCTATGGGTCTGTTTCCCTGTACGACCGATGCGCCTCACGGTGTCGCGACCCAGCGATCCGTGCGCCAACCGGGACACCGGCTCAGCACGCTATGTCTCATCGCGTCATGCGGGTTCTTCCTCCTGGCGGGGTTGGGAGGTTGTGACACCAGGGAGACCGCTACTCCGCTCAATGACACCCCCCTTGCACGCGACGTTGAGCCTTTTGACTCTTCAGGTGCCCCCCCGCGCGACCACACCGCAGAAGACATCCCGCGAATCGTCGCGTTCGGGAACAGCCTCACGGCCGGCCTCGGCGTCTCCCCCAACCACGCATACCCCGCGCAACTGCAGAATCAACTGCACGCGGCAGGATATCACTACGACGTCATCAATGCAGGCGTGAGCGGTGAGACCACGGCGGGCGGGTTGCGTCGCGTCCCGTGGATTCTCAAAAGCCGGCCGTCAATGGTGATCGTTGAACTGGGCGCAAACGATGCCCTGCGAGGGCACCCGCTGTCCACCATCGAGTCTAATTTGCGACATATCATTGAGCGTTTGCGCGAGGGGGGAGCCGTGGTGGTCCTGGCCGGGATGCAGATTCCTCCCAATTACGGCCTGGACTATACCACGGGCTTTGCGTCGCTGTTTGAACGGTTGGCCCGGGAACAGGCCGTGATCCTGATTCCCTTTTTTCTTGAAGGCGTGGCGGCACAGAAAACCTTGAACCAGGCCGATGGTATCCACCCCACGGGAGAAGGGTATCGCATTGTCGCCAGGACGGTTTTTGAGGTGATCGAACCGTTACTCAAGAAGGCAAAGCCCGATTCGGAGCGGCCGCGCGCGCTGGGCCGTTCATGACTCCGATTGCATGCTTCCGGTGCAATCCAGTGAGTTCGTTCGGTACGCGTGAGCCGATCTTCGCCATGGTTCCTCTCCTCAGTGCTCCCAGGTCGCATTCTTTGTGAGACAACGACTCCTGCCCGGTGGCAAGCGATGTGAGTCGCTACGAGAGGCCATTCTAATTAATTGACGCCGATCATCCCGGGTATCGCATGGTTACTGCCTGATCCGAGCAACATGGAGTAGCCTATCCGTCTACGCACACGCGCACGATGGTATCCCTGATCACTTTCCAGACTTCACCTTTAAAATCAAGGTCAAGTAGGCTTTGGAAAGTGACACTGTGCTCATCGGGACCTTCCAACTCGTCGTCAAGTGGCTTCGGCGACAAGTACACGATATGAATCGGATGGTCGTAATGATCTTTATATTTATCTAGGAGCTCCAGTAATTTATCGTATTTCTGACAAGTCCTCCTATCATGGTCGCTCTTGCTCCGACGGATGCACCGAACATCCTCTATGAGTTTGGGCATACAACTTTTCTTGGCCTCTCGGTACCGAGCGATTTGTTTAGGATTTTCGTATTCGCTGTCTGTCTTCAGCTCGAACAAAATCCACCGCTCTTTACCTTGCGTTCCGTCGTACAGCAGATAGTCTGCATTACGGCTCATGTAGTCATCGTCCCGCTTGAGTGGAAATTCGGGCACGACCAGTTCGATCGGGCCCTCGACCTTCAAGGTCTTTTCCAGAATCCTTGGAAGAAAAGGGACAAGAAAAATGTCCACCCGTCGCTCGAACTGGTACTTAGGCAGGGCCTTGAATTCGACGAGTTTGTCGAGGATATCGTGGAGAAACTTGCTTGCAGGCCCTTCCGTCATGGAGAAACCCGGAATGGCAGGAGTAGTGATCTCACTATCATAGAACCGGGAGCCGCCCTGGAACCATCGGTGGGGTCGCACGGCCAACGGCTGATTGAGCCTCCACCCTGGCCGCCGAGTCGCTCAGAGCATGACCGCCGCAGGCAACCGTACCGCTCAGGTGCTTGCGTAAGCCTCGCTCGGTCTCTGTCTGTTTCCCGCACAAGGGACAGCGAGGCATAGAGTCAGTCTTTTTTGAAGAAAATATCCCACGCGCCATACACAAGCACCAGGGCAATCATCCCATAGTACATGGCGCTGATCCCTTCGTACCCGCCACCGGGTGCATTGGCATAGACCGGGGACACTCCCAACACCAGTAACGCCATACCAAGAAGCATGGTCCTGTTCATTCTCTGATCCTCCTTCTTGAGCCGCAGATGCCCTGCGTGACTGCATTCAAATAGACACTGACGCCGTCGCATTGTATAAAACCTCCCCAACGGAGGCAAGGGACGATCGTTCCTGCACGCTAATCGTCAAGATGGGAGTGGGTTCCATCGCACAATGGCTGTTTATTCGTATGCTTACACCCACACCACGCCACACGTTTTTTTTCAGTGAGTTCGAATTCCACAGGGGAATGTTCCGTGCCCGTGTGTGAACCATCACAAAAAGGCTGCGTTTTGGATCGGCCACACCGACACCAGTAATACGTGCCAGGCTCCATCTCCATCACATAAGGCATCCGTTGCGCAATCTGGACCGGGTCACCCATTCTTTTCCTCCTTCATGAAAAAGTCTTCCGTATTTCGTGAGACGACTCCCCGCATCGAGGCTGTCTTCCCTGAGGGCCTAACGACGTCAGCCACACATAATCCGCAACAGGCTCTTTGAGCAACCGCCCCACATCTTCCTCATGGTCGGGATCCAGTGCGTGGAGATACACCGTCACGTGTTTGATGGAACCGCCTGATTGTCGTTGAACCCGTTTGGGAACGGGTAGCCCGTATTGAATATGCCCGGCGCCGGTATAACTGACGAACGGCCCCCGCTCACGAGCATTGTCCCCGGTCACCGTTGCCACGACAGACGCCATACCCTCATCCCGGAAGACAGAGGCTTCATAGATTTTCTCATAGACCTCCCGTGACAATCCTTCATGACACTGTTTGATTTGCTCATAAATGACCCGACGATATTCCGGATCATCCCTGGGGAACGGGGAGGCCGGCACAGGCCATCGTTGCACGGTCGGCTCAAGAGCCATGTCCGATAATCCCTTTTGGGCCACCATCCTGACAAGCGAACGGGGCGGATTGAGACCCAGCAGTTGCAAGCCGTGCGTTTTCACGAAATCAACCAGTGGCGCATATTCCCTGTAGTCTCCCCCCCAGTTGTGCTGCCAGCGGGATTCAGCTAGAAAATCTTCCGTCGAGGTCACCGTTCCATTGAGGTAACGATCAATCCCGTCCTGACCGTCCCAACTGAACATTTCCATCCCGACGACGGGTGTGCGGCCTCCGTCGAGGACGGTTTGCAACACCTGAAGCGCGGCGGCCACATGAGACGGGGTATAATGCGCTTCGCCGAGATAGATGACATCGGCCGACTGGAGACGCGAGCCGAATTCCGCGTAGGAGATGGTGGCCAGCGTTTTCGGTTCAATGATCTGGCCGACGTGATACGGGCCAGCGGGCGGGATCGTGGCACAGGCTACGGCGGCAACCATCAGCCAGCCGGCAAGCCCCATGAACGTCAACGTTTGTGCGGGAAAGCCATCAACGAGCCGCGGCATGCGCATGGTGTAGCACAGGGCCTGTCCGATCGCAACCCGGGCCAGGGCCGTGATTCGTCCAGCCCGAATCTTGACACGTCCTCACAGCTAAGGCTACGCTCCCCTTCCGCAGAGCACGCCTTCCATGCCCCCATCCTCTGACTCTCCGGACATTCCACGCACCCCCGCGCAACTTCGTGTGCACATACAGGCACGCAAACAGGCCGATCCGGCCGCATGGGCACTGACCAGAAAATTCGTTCACCCGTCCCGACTGGCCGACACCGTGGCCCAACTCACGGAACGCATCCAACGCAGCGCCCTGCCGGGCACCGTGCGGGAACGGTTGGTGGCCGGGCTTGAGACATCCCATACCCCGGCGAGCGGTGCGGCGGGGAGCGCCATGCTCAAAGAATGCACGGGGCTTCCTCACACGAAAGCGATTCGAGCGCTGTGCCTGTACTTTGTGCTCGGTCAGGAAACGGCGCGCGCATCATCCATGTTCGTCGCTTCTGACCGTGAAGCCTTCGCGCAACAGAGCCTGTCACCCTACGAGCTTCTGCTTCGGGTGGAGAAGCCGTCGTTGCTTGACCTGGGTGCGGGAGATTTATCCTTTGAAGAAGAACTGCTTGACCGTTATCTTCCCCCCTTGCAACAACACAAGAAGGTGTTCACGCTTCATGCGCTGGATCGCCTGCAACCAAGATCGCAATGGGGCGGCAGGTACCACGCCAGCCCGGAGCGTCTTCATCGGTTTGCACGCATCGCGCCGGATCATTTTCAATTCCGTTTCTGGGGCGGCGTCGACATGATGGATCCGGCGAAGCCGCGCGCCCTGCTTTCCCGTTACACCATTGTGACGTGTCACGCCCCGGCCACGCCGACCTTTGCCTATGAGCCCACACGGTTATCGCCATCGGTTATCCGGGCACATCTCGCCCGGACCAAAGGCGACTCCCGGACCGTGCGCGTGAACGGAGAGGAGGCCCTGAATGTCATGCACCGGGGCAAGAGCCTGACATTTCCTCCATGGAAATTCTCGATTCAAGGCCCGCTCGCGCTGTTGAACCTTGTGGCCTGCCACGGGGAACTCTGCGTACTCGCCGCGATTGACGATGAAGTGTTTTGGGAAATCCTCGCCCAGCTGGTGGACGATCCCGCGATGCGACCGGCGGACATCGTGTTCACGCCGGACACGCTTCCCGACATTTTCGGGCATGTTCATCGCACGCTGACGTCACTGAAAATCGGGGAGCGCTGTCGTCTGTCCGATGTCACCGCGCCCCGACGGGCGATTCCCTCCGGACCGCGGCTTCGGGACAGGAAGCCCATGGCTCACCGCTTCCGTTTTGTGGAAATCCGACGAGGCGCCGTATTCCCAGACATGCCCGCAGGGGCAACCGCCCGACAATTTCTGCACATGAGCGAAGAAGCGCCGCCCTGGCAACTTGTGCTTGTCCCGGAACACGTGACGGGGCCTTGATTCAAGGAAAGGGGGTTGGGGAGAATCGGGGGCTCGACTGTTGAATGCCTACCAAAACATTACCTTGGTACAGTCAATACTCTGTGGTCATGAAACGGGAAAAGCACCGTCAAGATGAATGATCTCTCCACGACAAGGCAAGAACTCATGCCTTGCTGTAATCACACCCATCCCTTTGACTCCTACCGTGTTGCACAGCAGTGGCACCCGAGCAAGATTCGCTGTCTCATTATTGGAGAAAACCCTGGCAGTGAGAACTCACAATATTTCTATGCTCCTCCAAGGAGCTATGAAGATGATCTGGTGAAAATCCGGCGAGGTCTCCTACGAAATCTTTTTAAGGAAGATCTCCTGCTCAAACCAACACTTGAAGGTTTTCGGGATGCGGGCTTTTTATTCGACCATGCCATTCGTTGCCCCCTACCCCCGGAGGCAGTAGCGAAAGAGCGAAGCGCGGCCCGGCGGGTTAAAGCAAAGTCGGTACAAAATCCTGAACATCTCCGCGCAATACTGGATCATGCACCCATCGTGTGGGTTATGGGACACCTTGCATGCAACGCTGTGGCAAATCTAACCGACGCCTTCCCCCGCCAAAAAAGAAAAATCTCCAGACATCCTTATCCAGGAGAAGACAGGCTTGGTTCACGATTCTTTGTCTCAGCATATCTGACACGGTGGAATCCCGAGCAATGGCCAAGTATTTGCTCGGCTTTTGTACAATTTGCAAAAAACAGACAGGATTCACCCGGCTCGATACTTTGAAAAAAGAAATTGGAGCAGGGCGGGATAAATGCTTGGACATTAGCTTGGACATTACACTACGCAAGGTGGTGGAGGATTGGGGGTATGAGTATGTGGATGCTGAGACGGCGTTGCATGGGTGAGTCAATGATTACGGCAGATAAGTTTCGGGTGGCTTGGTGTGCCACGTGGGCTGAAAAAGATAAAGAGCAAGCCCTATCAGATCGATTTAGCGGTGATGGAAAATGGAGCGATTGGACTAATATCATGGTTGGTTCGGAAGAAGAAAAGGGTAGAATCGAAGATAGCAAAGCATTTTTGTGTACGGTAATGCGCAAACTGTCATCCAATATGTACTACTGGCGAGAAGAACTATTTCGCGCAGATGTTGGCTTTGTTTCCAAGTCAGACGCTTTTATGAATTCATATGGCGAACACACGATGCCGCTTTTTATCGATGTGTTGATTGAGCATGAAAACCGATACAAAGAAATTCATCAAGAGATGTGGAAGTTAATTTTCTACCGCTCACCCTTGAAAGTGCTCATTACTTATGCATACGGAGAAGAAGCCCAAAACACGGTCAATAAGATGCTGGAGTTTTTGGGCAAAGCAAATGCCAAATTCCGCGAAAATGAAAACACCGAATACTTGTTTGTCATCGGTAGCGTCGCAGGAAAAGATGCGAAAATGAAATGGCGATACGCTTCCGATAAAGAACAAACCCTGCAAGAACTCTGCTGATAGCCCTAAGTCAACCTTCAACCGAGACACGATTGAAGTCGATAATCCTCTTATAGACAGCCGAAAGGACAAATCACATGACACAGGAAGAAAGTATTGCGCCATCGTTAAGTATCGGACCGTATGTTTCTGCTGCGTGTTTTGCGGAACATGTTTTAACGGAAACCGACAATGTTCATTCCCTCATCAGGATTATTGACCGCGTTCAAATTGCTATTACGGCTCAAGGTGAGATGAAGGAGATTCCTAAAATTCAGCACCGTCTCACTTTGTATGTCAGTTTGAAGTGTGGAGGGGAACGAGGTTCACATGAATTGGAAATTGTTCCAATACAGCCTGGAGGGGCAAGGCTACCTTCAACAAGCAACCTGGTCCGTTTCGAGGGACCGGAATATAAAGGAGTCAATATAATTATTAAAATGGCAATAGAGATAGGCGGGGAAGGGACCTGGTGGTTTGAAATTCGTCACCGGAAACAGTTGCTGACTAAAATACCTCTTGACGTGATCTTTCACGTTCAGACGAGGAAAACTGCAATTCCCACCTGATGGTTTCGCGCGGACCGGGGACTTCGATATCCCACACATCTTCCTGGCTCTCTATGGCACTGGACAAGATGCCACTGGCCTGAATACCAGGAGAGCGAACGATGGAAGCAAAAAGCAGGTTCCTCAATGCCTCGGACAATTCTTCTGCGGAACACAAATCCGCTTGGACCTCTATGGCTCCCCACTCGATAAGTTGAGCAATTTCGCTTGAGCGGTCATCCGCAGAATCCAGGATGGTTTCCAGGTTTGGCAAGAGCCATTCTTCCAGTTCTCGAAGGTCAATAATCCCATAAACGTATTCAAAGGACTTTTGGAAAAGTTGTTCTTTCAGTACGAGTGTACACATAATGCCGTCCTCCCCTTCAGACCAGGAAGATGTCAACTGGGTCACACCGGACACAATACGCACCCTGTTTAACAACAGTCAATATCCGGCAAAGACCAGAAAAGGATCGTTGCAGAAAAAGCCTGTCAGCAAACGCCTCTTGAAAAACCCAGGCCAAAAAGGTTTCCCATAAGGAACATATTCTGAAATAATACTATACAGAGACCAGCAAACGGACTTCTTTGTTCTTGTCCACCAGTATTTGCTACCAGATGGCAACATTGGAGCCAGTGGAAAGCCAGACCCTGAACGCTTAAAAACAGACGGGAAAATCTACGCGTGTACCAATTAACCCTGCAGACGACACGAAGAAAATCTCCCCCGTATTCGCGCACAACACGCGAGCAAAATATGAAGAAGACTTTAGAAAGATTTGGAGCGGGAAAGGGGATTTGAACCCCCGACCCTCGCCTTGGCAAGGCGATGCTCTACCCCTGAGCTATTCCCGCTCCCCAGGATGAGGTTACTTTTTTCATTCTAGTGTACCCCGTCGAACTGAGTCAAGAAATTCCGTGCGGACATGCGCGGGATGTGTCGAACGGCCTGTGCCATCTGGTGCAATTAAACAGGTTGTCTGGCACACGTTGTGATATTCTCCGATGATTCATGTCCGGCAGGTGACCGTTGCTCACCATGTAAGGTGAACTATGCATATCAGTGTTCTCGGAACGGGCTACGTGGGACTCGTCACCGGTGCGTGTTTTGCGGAATTTGGACTGACCGTGACATGTATGGACATGGACACGGCCCGCGTTGAACAATTGAAAAAGGGCCATGTCCCGTTTTATGAGCCTGGCCTGGCCGAACTGACGACCAAGGGCCACAAGGCAGGACGACTCACCTTTACCACCGACTTCAACTATGCCGTGGACGCGGCGACGGTGATTTTTATTGCGGTAGGAACCCCGTCGCGCCCCGATGGTTCGCCCGATCTGTCGTTCGTGGATGACGTGGCCCGGAGCATTGGTCGCCACATGAGCGGGTACAAAGTCGTGGCTACCAAGTCAACGGTGCCGGTGGGAACCGCCACGCGAGTGCGGGACATCATCACAGAGCAGCAGACGAAGCCCGTCACCTTTGACGTGGCGGCCAACCCCGAATTTTTACGCGAGGGATCGGCGATTAATGACTTCATGCGTCCGGATCGTGTGGTCATTGGCACGGACAGCGAGCGGGCAACGGCCATCCTGAAGGAGCTGTACCGGCCGTTGTATCTCATTGAAACACCCTTCATCGTGACCACCGTGCAAACGGCGGAAATGATTAAATACGCGTCGAATGCGTTCCTGGCCACCAAAATTTCCTTTATCAACGAAGTGGCCAATCTCTGTGAATGCGTGAACGCCGACGTGCAGACCGTGGCCAAAGCCATGGGGCTTGATAAACGGATTGGGGCGAAATTTCTGCACGCCGGCCCGGGATATGGAGGATCGTGTCTGGGGAAAGACGCGGCGGCCCTGGTCCATACTGGAGCACAAGCCGGCTCTGCCATGCCGTTGACGGCGACGATCCAACAGATCAACGCACAACAACGGACCCGCATGGTGGAGAAAATCCGTGACACCCTGCACGGCGTACAGGGGAAAACCATCGCCCTGCTGGGATTGTCCTTTAAACCCAACACCGACGACCTTCGGGATGCGCCCGCTCTGGTGATTGCGGAACATCTGCTGAGGGAAGGCTGCACCATCAGAGCCTATGACCCGGAAGGCCTGGAAGGAGCACTCAAGATGGTACCCGGACTGACCGGGTGCGACGATGCCTATGATGCCATGAACGGAGCGGATGCTATGGTGCTGGCCACCGAATGGAATCAATTCCGCAATCTGGATCTGGCACGCATGACATCGCTACTTCGCGCGCCGGTCATGATTGATCTTCGTAACGTGTACGACCCCGAGCGGATCGCCTCGCACGGCATCCACTACGTTTCCGTCGGACGCCCGTCCGTCGGCGTGAATCCCTTTCAGCCCCCGTCACCCACCCACGACTCCACCGCCAGGCCGGTCTGACAGGAGAGGCTCAGCCGTCTTTGGGTTTATACCCCATGCGATCCAACACCTTGGTAATCCGCTTCTTCATGGGACCCTCGGCATCAGCCAACGCCGTGGCCAGATGCTCCACGGCCGGCTTGCCGATTTTCCGCAGAATCTCGGTCGCGGACTGACGCAACTCATCTTCTTCCGACACCAACAGCGGAATGACCTTTGTGACGGAAGGCTTGCCGATTTTAATCAACGCCTCATACGCGCGATGCCGGACATCACCCACTTCATCATCCAGGCAGGCCACCAGGTCGTCCACCGCATTGGCGGATCGGAGTTCGCCCAGCACCTCCACGGCATATTTGCGATTGAGCCAGTGCGAATCCTTCAAATCCATCAACGCGGCATCAACCTTGACGACGTTCGGATCTTTCGCCCTGATGCGAAACTGCTTGACGACCCGCTTGCCATCTTCCTCGACAATGCGGAGGGTAGCCCCGTCACCCGTTTTCAGCTTGCGCAGATCCTCCAACGCCTCTTCAGCCACATCCAACAAGACGGTTTTCCCATCATAGGCCAGTAGCTCGACTTCAAGCTGGTTGGCCTCCAGGTTAATGGCCGTCACGTTTTCGGTCACAAGGTTAAATCCCTCTTTCCTGGCACTCTTGGGGGTAATGTTCACAAGGGGGGCCGAAGCCGGGGTGGGAGCTGGTGGAGCTGGATCTGCCATTGCTATGTCTCCTTCTTCTCATTCGGACAGGGGCGTTGAACACGCTCGGCCCCTGCGTCTTGCCAGTGGGACCGCCGGTCGCATGTGCGTGGAATCGTCACGAGCCGGATTTCCATCCCAGGCTCGCCAACACGCCTTCGGCGGTATCACGCACCATTTCGTTTTCATCCTCCAGTAAGGCGACCAACGGTTGAATGGCACGGTGATCGCCCAACCGGGCCAGAGCTTCGGCGGCATTGCGGCGCACCAGCCAGTCTTCATCCGTCAAGGCTTCCACCAAAGGGGAAAACCCGACAGCGTCACCTATCTTGCCAAGCGCTTCGGCCGCGTGACGGCGCACAATCCAGTTGGACCCTTTCAGCCCGTCAATCAGGGCCTCGGTGGCCCGGCTGTCCCCGATTTTTTTCAACACGCGCGCGGCGTCCTCGCGCAACATCGCGTCCATCAAGCAGTCCACCAGAGCGGGGACGGCGTCAGGATCCGCGATTCGCTCCAGCGCCCAGACCGCGGCGGTGCGGACACCGCCATCTTTATCCTTCAACGCGCGAACCAGATGAGGCACCGCCCGCGCCTGTTTCAACTGTCCCAGCGCGGAAGCCGCCTGCTCCCGAACGGCCCATTCATCATCACCCAACGCTTCAATCAGAGGATCCATCGCGGACTCTCCAATGCGCACCATCGCGGTGACCGCGGCCTCCCGAATGACGCGGTCATCATCCCCGAACATCTCAATCAGGCCGGGAATCGCCGAATCCCCCATGTGCCCCAGGCCGTCCGCCGCATGATTGCGCAACCCTTCGTTGTCATCACGAAGGGCGGACAGTAACTGCTCCAGACGACGACTGTCAGCCATGCACGTGCTCCTTTTCCGCCCACTGCGCCTCATCCATCTGCGCGGCGGACACTTCCAGTTTATCCACGATGACCCCGGAATTGTACGAGACCAACCCATCACGATCATTTTTCATCTTCTTGAACAGGTCCATATGGGGTCGCAACGCCTCAATGTCTTTGATTTTTTCCAGCGCTTCCACCGCCAGAATCCGTAACGGTCTGATGGGGATCATGTCAATCAGCAACTCCACGGGTCTGGCGTCGCCAATGAGGCCCAACCCTTTGGTCGCCAGTTCCTTGACCCCCGTGTCCTGGTCCTGTGTGAGACGCTTAATCAACGGCTCCACCGCCCGCACATCGCCAATTTTCCCCAGCACATCCGCCGCGGCTTCCCGCACCACCCAATCATCATCTTCAAGGTATTCAATGAGAATCTCGACGCCGGGCCGGCCAATGGGATGCAGTTTCTGCACGGCTTCCTGGCGCGCGCCTTCGCGGAGTTCGGACTCTTCCACATCCCGCAATTCATCCATAATCTCATCAATGCGATCCCGAATGGCACCGAGTTTTTTGAGGGTCTCAACCGCCATATCCCGAATGGCGGAATCCCCCATGGCATCCACCAGCGCATCGGCGGCGCGCGGATCCAGCAGATGGCCAAGAATCTGAGCGGCCTGCACGCGCGCGTCCTCATCAGGATCTTTGAGCCTGGCGGTCAAGGGACCGATCGCCGTCGGGATAACGCCCAGCAAGGTCGTGACGGAGGGCCGCAACGTGTCATCCTTCAACAACGCGACCAGGGCCGCGGCCGCCTCTTCATCCACCACGCCGGCCATTTGTTCCAGAGACGCCACCACCGCATCGCGGACACCGTCCTCATCACTGCGGAGTAGCTTCACCAACGGCACCCCCGCGCGCGGGTCCCGAATCCGCGCCAACATGCGGACCGCCTCCACCTTGTAGGCCGGCGATCCGGTGTGCATGGCGGCGACAATCAGCGTGACCACGTTTGGCCCACCCTTGAGACACGTGGCCGTGGCACGCATACGACGCCAGTCTTCCTCATGCGCCAGTTCGGACACGATAACGTCAAGGGTTTCTTTCGGCATGGCAGCGACTCAAACCTGTGTTCGCTTCCGAAGCTCCAGGCGAACCCGGTTGGGGTTCCATCCCAGTCGGGTCAACGTTTCACGAATATGGTAACGGATATTGTCATCGGATTCACGTTGAAGCTGTTTCACCAGGGGCGCAACAGCCGTCTGTCCAAACTGCACCAGCGCCTCACTCGCCTCCTGCCGGACCAGGGTACTCTGAAGGGACTGAATTAAAATAGCAACGGACGACTCATCCCGGAGGCGCGCCAGTGCCCGCACCGCCTCTTCCGCGGCGGCCAGTTCCAGCTCAGACTGATTATCCTCACAGGCCGGTGTGCGATCGGCATACTCGCTCGTCGTCAACGCACCCAGCAGTCGAAACAAAACGGGAAGCACCCGGCGATCGCCAATTTTCCCAAGCGCCTCGATAGCCCGCACCCGCAGATGCGGGTCATCCATGACCTCCAGCAATGTGTCAACGACGGCGGCGGTAGCGTTGCCAGTATCGCCCAGTGCGCGGGCGGCCTCCTGACGCACTGCCGTATCGGGGTCATGTTTCACAAGACCCACCAGCGGGGGAATGGCCGTTGGAGATCGCAACACACACAACGCCTCCGTAGCGCGCAGGCGGATTCGCCAGTCGTCGTCGCCCAGCGCGTTCATCAACGGCGTCACCGCCGACTCACCGAAGGACGCCAGCACCGCCACGGCCTCGTCGCGCACCGCCGGCACTTTGTCGTGCAGAAGGAGCACCAGCGTCTCAACCGACTGAGGGTCGCCGAGTCGTCCCACCGCACGGGCGGCATTCATGCGGACAATCCAGTCCGGGTTCAGGAGGGCGGACATAAGTGGTTCGAGCACGCGCGCATCGGCGGTTGACGACAGGATGGACGCCGCGGCCTCCTGCACGGACAAATCCGGATCGCGCAGACAGGAACCCAGCTCCACCACGGCCGGTTCTCCAATAGCCACCAATGCCTGCGTCGCGGCGGTTTTCACGGCTTGATCGGCATCCCGCAATGCCTCAATCAATGGCCGCACGCCTCTCGGATCCCGACATTCCCCAAGGGCCACGGCCGCCTCCTCGCGGATGCCCCAATCTTCATCTCTCAATGCGGCGATGTGTTCTGTCACACGATTTGACACGAAAATATTTGCCTTTCGCACTTGCCTTGCTGTCACAACGGGTGATCTTTCGTCTTCCGGGGGGCATGGTCAGTGGAAACCAGATCGGTTGTCCATCCTTGGTCATCCAGGCAGGCCATTCGTGGAATTCGATATCTGGGCGACACGGGGATGTCAGGCCAAAGTATGGTTTTACGCGAGGATACTTCGCTCTGTACCTGTCAAAGATGCACGACAACCGTTTAGCCTTTGCCTGCGTCTGTTCTTTATCACTCGTGGTCCAAGCTGGCGTGGCCTTTGCCTCAACTAATAGAAGGTTGGTGATACCTTCTTTCTCAAACGCTACCAAAAGGTCGATATCCTGTTGGTTGCCTAAGACCCCATATGCTGTATTCAGATGAATTTTATTATGATCCTTTTCAGGAAGAGCAAGAAGGAACAGACTCGCATAAATCCAGTCGAGGTGATAGTCCATGGCTACAAAGGTGTCACAGGGTGTGAGGATTCCGAAGGCTGCGTCTAACCCCCAACGAAATTTACTAGATAGCTGAAAGCGTGGATTGCCAAGGGCACTGCCGACTAGGAAGAACCGTTCCTTCCGGTTAAATGATTCTAAATGTTCTATTAAGGTCTTCATTGCAGTAGCCATCCCGGCCAAATACCGGATTGCAACAACCAAGCGTCCACGGTCTGCCTGTACTGCTCAGCCAGTTCAGTAACGATTTGACGGTTTCAGCATCAGGGGTGTTGTTCAACTTGCTGTATCACCCTGATTCGTTCACGAAGCACCTCTGATGTTTCCTTTCATTCCATGAGGGTCTTGTTCATTGTATTCACGAAGACAGCGATGTTGCGGGTGGCACGTGGTCAGCCGAACGGGGACGGGCACGCGTGGTCAGCGTTCAATGCGGTAGGCTTTGGCCGGTTTTGCGAAGTCTCCCGACGGGCCGAATCGCCCTTCTTCGCCGAGCACTTTGTCCGGGTCGGTATATTCAAGGTCATGCTTCCCTTCCTGATCCCCGCCCCTGGGCAACTCCCAGCCGAGTTTTTCAAGCGTCTCCAGCACAGTCTTCTTCAACGCACTGGACGCCGTCAGACGGGTTGAAGCAAACGCCAGCACCCGCTCGCTTTCTTTCTCCACCTTCGACGCATCCGGATCATGCAGAAAGGCCACCAGCGGCTCAATGGCCGCATCCCCAATCAGCACCAGCGACGAGGCGGCATAGTCCCGCAACACGATATCCTTTAACAGCAGAATCAAATCCGGTATCACCTTGGGATCCTGAAAATGTCCCAGCGCCGTCGCGGCCGCTTCTTTGATGAGCTGGTCTTCGCTGATAATGCACCCGGGCGTCGGCTTCCCCTGTTGCGCAATCCCCTTGCCTTTCAACGCATCCAGCACCGGCGGCAAGGCGCGCGCGTCGCCGATCATGCCAAGCGACGCAATCGCGTGACGCTTCACGGCCCCGTCCTTCATGGCGCCAATCAGCCCCTCAACGGCCAGCGGATCCCCGATAATGCCCAGGGCAATCGTGGCATCCTCACGAACGGCGCGATCATCATCCTTCAGGGCGCCAATCAGCGCCTCGACCACGCGCCGATCCTTCGTCCAGGCCCGCCCCATCTGATAGTCCGTGGTCATGCCGCCGAGCGCCCGCACGCCATGACAGCGAACCACAAAATGCGGATCGTGCAGCGTGTCCAGGAGAGCGGGAATCGCCTCGTCGCCGATATACACGAGGGCGGTGCCGGCGGTTTCACGGACAATTTTTGAGGTATCCTTGAACAACCTGATTAACGCGGGAACGGCTCTGGCATCGCCGATGTGCCCCAGCGTGTCGGCCGCCGCGCTTTTGACGGCCCCGTCACGATCCCGACAGACGATCATCAACGGCTGAACGGTGTCAGGTTCCTTGAGGAACCCCAGGGTCTTGGCCGCCTGCTCCCGAACCCGCCACCGGTCATCCTTCAAACAGGCCACAAGCCTCGGGACCGTGACGGCCCCCAGCGACGCCATGGCGGACACCGCCTCACGTTGCACTTCCATGATGTTGTCGTTGAACAACGTGATCAGCGCCTCAACGGCCCTGTCCCCGCCGATCTTCGCCAGCGCCCATCCCACGTGCACGCGCACGGTCCAGTATTCATCCTCCAGAGCCGTGAACAGGGCGTCGGCGGAAGCCGGATCACCCAACTCGGCCAGCGCCTTCGCGGCTTCTTCCCGCGTGGCGTCATCAACATCTTCTAACGCTTCGATCCAATCTTGAGTGCTCTGTGACATGGCTTTACCAGATGACTGCGTTACTCGTCGGAGTAATCGTAATCACGTTCCTGTTTATACGGTTGCGTATGACTGCACCGAATCACGAGCGTCCGGGTGCCGCGCCCGTCCACGCATTGCGTCAGGGATTGCGCAAAATCCAATGTGCCGTCCAACGTTATCCGAAAGGCAAAATCAAACGTGAAAGTCCCGAAACGATACTCGCCCGGCTTCAACGTAATTTCCCGCGCGACGGTCGTCTTATGGGATTCATAGGTAATCGGATCGTTGGTCCAGATCAGGGGCGTGACGCCCGGCACATGCCACCATGTCGGCGGCTGGATCGCCGTCGGGTCCACGGTAATCGCATACTCCCGCGTTAAGGGATTCACGGATTCCCGCGCCATACCCGCCCCGGCGATAAACATGACGCCGATGAGACTCCCGACCACAACGAGGGCGCCCTTCGTCACCGACGACGGTTCAGCGAGTCGAGAGTTGCTCATTGCCGGTTGTCCTGCGTTGGGGTTGCTGTTGAAAAATGTCCGTCATCGCCTGACTGTCCCATTCCGTATGAGTTTCCAACCCGAGCGCCGCCAGCACGGTGGCACCGGTGTCCATGATTTTCACCTGACGGGTCATGGCATACCCCGGCTTCACGTTCGCGCCCCAGGCAAGCCAGGGCACGAGGGATTGTTGTGGAGACTCCTCGGCCATATCCGCGCCGGCGACGCGCGTGGTGCCCGTGCCCGTCAAACCGGTGACGATGACCATGGTGTTGTCCAGGACGCCGTGCTCCCGGTAGATCGCCATGACATCCGCAATCGCCGTATCAACGGCCTGGAGAGCCGTGCGATACGGCCCGGAGTCCCAGCCGCGTTTGCGGGCGACATCCGCCGGTTCGGGAAGGTGCGCCACCAGCAACCCCGGGATCTCGAAGAGACGGAAATTATAGCCGCCTTCGCTGGTAACTTTTTTCAGGTAGTCTTTGATATATGCCACCAGCGTGGCGGGCGTACATTGCGGTTTGGACTTCCCGCACGTTTGCATATCCACGTAAATTTCCGGTCTGGCAAGCTGGTAGAACCGCTCATCCATGATGAAGAGCGCGGTATCCAACCCCCCGGCCAGATCAAGATAATCGAACAGCGTGGGAGCACGAAGAAACGACCGGGAAAAATCATACGTTTCCCATTCCCGATTCACGCGGTGCTTGTTGACAGGCAACCCCGTCAGCAGGCTCGCCATGGCCGGCACCGTCAACGGCGGAGACACCGACCGGGCATTCCAGGTGACGGCCCCTTCCCGGGCAAGTTTGCGTACCACCGGCATGGGGCCGGTGTCCCCTTTGCCAATGGTGGTGCTTCCCACGCCTTCCAGGACAAAAAGCAGGACGTGATCGGGTTGGGTGGGTTTTGGGGTGGCGGCGAAGACAGGGAGGGTGCCAAGGAAAATGAGAGACGAGAGGGCGAGCAGAAAAACCGCAGGGGCTGAAACCATGAGGCTTGGGCTTTCCCTGAAGGTTACACCGTTCGGGACAAACCTCAATCGGCACGCATGGCACATAGTGTTGCCTATTTGTCTTGCAAACGGAACCATCATTCACCCTTGGTTGGATAGCCCTTGCCTAAGAAAATCAATACATGATGGGTAAGGACAATAGTCTAACGAACTCCCTCTATCTTCCTCCGCGCTCAGTGTTATAGCACTTTGTCATTGAGGTTTAATCCTTTTATTTGGATTGTTTGTCAGCACGACTTGAAGACATAATTAGTTCGCCCAGTTCGCCCCGGCAGCTTCGAGGACTTGCTCAATTTCAGTGTGCTCCTCCCGGTTAGCAACGGCTAACGGTGTTCTGTAGCCCTTATCCACTGCATTGACATACGCCCCAGCGGCAATGAGAACTTGTGTAACTTCAGCGTGGCCCGACCCAGCGGCATCGTGTAGCGGCGTTGCGCTATACCCGTCCCTTGCATTGACATCCGCCCCGGCGGCAATGAGGACTTGTGCAATTTCAGCGTGGCCCGACCCAGCGGCACGGTGTAGCGGCGTTACGCTATACCCGTCCTTTGCATTGACATCCGCTCCGGCGGCAATGAGGACTTGTACAACTTCAGCGTGGCCCGACCAAGCGGCATTGTGTAGCGCCCCTGCATTGACATTCGCCCCGGCGGCAATGAGGACTTGTACAACTTCAGCGTGGCCCGACCAAGCGGCACCGCGTAGTGCCCCTGCATTGACATCCGCCCCGGCGGCAATGAGGACTTGTACAACTTCAGCGTGGCCCTTCTCAGCGGCACCGCGTAGTGCCCCTGCATTGACATCCGACCCGGCGGCAATGAAGGTTTGGACAGCTTCGGTCTGACCTTCCACAGCGGCATAGTACAGGAACTTGCCTTCTACTTCCGAAAGCAATTTTAATGCGGCGGTATAATGCTTAGACCCTCTTTCGGCATTTATCACAAACCGCTTGAGCAACAATTGCCCCTTGAGCAGGTCATCAAGTACGGTACTGTTTTCAACCAATGCCTTGCCGTAATAAAACGGAAACATTACGGGCGGTTCGGTATCCAGAGCTTCAATTTTCCTGAACGCCTTGATCGCTCTTTTCCCATCTCCGTTGTCAAGCACACTGACATCCGCCCCGGCAACAATGAGAGCTTGCACAACTTCAGTCTGACCCTCATCAATAGCGGTGAAAAGTAGCTTTTGCTCTACATCCGCAAGCAATTGCAATGCTACGGTGGAATGCTTGGAATGCTTTGAGCCTCTATCAGTATTCGTCACAAACCGCTTGAGCAACAATTGCCCCTTGAGCAGGTCATCAAGCACGGTACTGTTTTCAAACAGTGCCTTGCCGTAATAAAACGGAAACATTACAGGCGGTTCGATATCCAGAGCTTCAATTTTCCTGAACGCCTTGATCGCTTTTTCCCAATCCTCGTTGTCAAGCGCATCAATCCCTTCCACCAAGTACTGGTCGGCCAGAATATCAGGTGGCAGGTCTTGAGACACCGCTGATCCACAAAAGACAAAGATCAACAGCACGGCCAAGGCCACTCTCACAATCTTCAGCTCCTTTTTCATTTCCGCGGACACACAACCACCCAGACAACTCTACTCGGCAATATCCCCAAACAATGACCGTACCACGCCGATTTTTCAGGGGTCAATTTCACCGACCAGCCACCCACTCCCTCCATCGCCCGGGACAACCAGTCTCCACAACATCCTCAACATCTTGTTCATTCCATCATTTGACCAACCAGGAAGTGAATTTCGACCGTGGCATTGGCCTATCCATCCAGGACGTGTCGGGCAACGGCAACCTGGATGCCTGCTCCACAGTCAGCCAGCCCCCGGGCAGATCACAACTCGACAGCTTGCCTTGCCGGGTTACCCAGCTGACCTTCCCCGATTGTTCGCCGGTTTGTGCAATATCCAACGTCAAGCGACAATCCTCCGCGACATAACGCAACACGATGTCATGCTTGCCGTTTTTCCAAAGTTGCGGCGCGATTGAACCGTCAACATGCGCCAACTTACTTTTGCCAATCGCCTGCGCGGCCGCACTGAGACTGATCGGAAATCCCTTGACACAAAAAACATGAAACAGCATATCAATATGCGCCAGAGCCAGATTCCGACACTCACGCCATCGGCCGGACTCTTCGGCCAGAACATCAAAATCAAAACCGCATCCATTATGGGTAACGATGGTGTAACCGGATTGCGTTTTGTTGTTGAGATGATCAACGAACGCGCTTAAATCTTCCCTCGTCATTTGCGGGGCAGGCCTGTTCCCTCGACTCTTCGAATAAAACACCTCCGGTGAAAGTTGGTCACTACACCACGTCGCCGCGCACGTTATCCCCAGCGGGCGACGCGCCAGTAAGTCGCCACGAAAAGATTCCGGCAAAACTTTCGCGGTCTCAATATCGAAGGCCAGATATCGTCGTTGAATGTCAAACAATCCCATGGACATGGGTCAGCGTCGCGCTTCCTGCTCATTCATTACTGAAAGACCCGAAACTCCAGCCGGGGAGCTATAACACCCTCCGCCGATTGGGACAAGTGCGTGGACAGGTTCATCACACAGGGCACCCTGGACGGTGTCGGATGAGCTTCATTGTCATTCCCGCACTCCGTAAGCGGGAATCCAGCAACCCCTGGCAAGGAAACATGAGGCGATTTTCCCTCCGCCCGGTTGCGTCCGGATTCCCTTTCAGAGTAAGACAACGGGCCAGCGAGGTTGTCTTTCCCGTGGTTGGACGTTCCGTTTATGCCAAAGGACAATAATTTTCTCCATTCCCGGTATTCCCGGTCGGATCCGGGCGAGCGGGTCCGGTATGTGTCGTTTGAACCCGGGGCACCGGCGTTTTCTCCCCCCTGGCGCGATGCACTCGGACATCTGGGCAAACGTATGGGGGACGCGGGTGTCCGCGCCGTCGTCCTGGTGTATGGTTCCCATGTCGGCGCCGATCTCTTTGGAGCCGCGCGCCTGGATGAAGTCGGAGGTCTCAAGCGCGGGTATTCCCGTGGCATTCCGGGGTTGGAGTCGCTTCTTGCCGCCATGCGTCCCCGTGCCTGTCCACCGTCGTCTCCGTCTCCCGGTAGCGAACACACGGCGCCCCTTGTCCCCCGCGTCCCCCTGTCCAATGACGAAGCCACCAGAACGACGCTGGACAACCTGCTGGGGGACAAAGGAAATTTTTCCGAACAGTACCGCAAGGGTCTGGCGGACGGCCTTTCGCAATCCCTTCCACATCCCGTTGCCTGCGAACGGTTCCTGTGGTCTTCCAGACATCATCATCTCGGGCGCATGGAGGGAGCGTTGGCGCTCTTCCACGCACTCCAGGACCTCATCACTCAACAACGCTTGCAGGCCGGCGATCGTATCGTCCTGATCGCCTACGGCCATGCGGGCCAACTGCCGGCTCTGCTGTCCAATTTGATTGCCCCGGGGGATTCATCCGTTCGTGACGCCCTGTTTGAAACCCTGGCTGCGTTTGACGGGCAACGTGAGACCCCGTCGGACTCGATGCATCATCTGCGGGATCTCGACCGCTTTCTCGCCGGGAACCAACGGGACACCTGGCCCGCGCTGGATGTGGTGACACTGGGCACGCCCATTCGGCACGGGTGGAACACCGACGGGATCGGCACACTCCTCCACCTCGTCAATCACCGCCCGATCCGGCCGGATGGCAAGCGGTGGCTGGCCAGGATGGAGCTACCGAACATTGTTATGGAGATGCCCATGGCCGCCGGCGGGGACTACGTGCACCAACTGGCGGTGGCGGGTACGGATGCCATGCCCGACACATGGGAAGAGGAACTGAACCAGACTCTGCGCGAACATCTGGAGCCGTATGACGGATTTGAACGCTGGCTGGAATGCGCGCGACGTGTGACACGTTGCCCCAACGACGGGCAATGCCTGTTAATTGATTACAGGGACGCGACCGGCGAGCCGGTTGAAGAATCGCTCTTTGGCCATGCCTGCTACACGCGGCTGAATGTCCTGCTGTTTCAAATGCAACATATTGTGGAGACCCTGTACGGTCGCCAGGCATCCCCCGCAGGCTTTTCCTGATACGGGCATCGCCTGTTCACGGCCACGTTGATTATCGTGGAATACTTATGTATCCTTCGGGGCTGTGTCCAAGCCGTGGCCTTGCCTTGGGAACGTATCCTCCTGGGGAAGCTCCACGGCCCTTGACCATGTCCACGATGGCAACATCTGTCTTACGGCATTAGACGATCATGATAATCGGTGTTCCCAAAGAAACCTGTCCCGGTGAAAAACGGGTGGCCTTTATTCCCGCCAGCCTCCCTTCGCTTCGGAAGGGCGGGATGGAAGTACACATTGAATGTGGCGCCGGGGTCGAGTCCGGCTATCCTGACGCCGCCTACACGGAGCAGGGTGGCACACTTGTCTCATCGCGCCCTCAACTGTTTGAGCAGGCGCACATCATCGCACAGGTCAGAACGCTGGGCGCGAATCCCGAACAGGGAGCAAGCGACCTGCCGTTGATGCGTCAGGATCAACTCATCGTCGGCATGGCCGACGCTCTGTCCAACCCCCACGCCATCAAGGAGCTGAGCGCGCGCAAAGTGCGGGCCTGGGCACTGGAACTGATACCGCGAATTTCCCGCGCCCAAAGCATGGATGTCCTCTCGGCCATGGGAACGATCACAGGGTACAAGGCCGTCCTGATGGCCGCCCACGCACTGCCCAAAATGTTCCCGATGCTGGTGACGGCCGCTGGCACCGTGCTTCCGGCCAAGGTCCTCATCATCGGCGCCGGCGTCGCCGGCCTTCAGGCCATTTCCATGGCACGCCGTCTTGGGGCCGCCGTCGAAGCCTATGACCTGCGGCCGACGGTCAAAGAGCAGGTCTTGAGCCTTGGGGCCAAATTTGTGGATTTGCCGCTGGAGACCAAAGACACGGAAGACACGGGCGGCTACGCCAAAGCGCAGGATGAAACATTTTATGAACGTCAGCGAACGTTGCTGACAAAAGTCATCGGCGCCAGCGACGTGGTGATTACCACCGCGACGGTGCCGGGACAAAAGGCTCCCGTTCTGATTACGGACGATATGGTGGCGGGGATGGCTCCCGGATCGGTCATTGTTGATCTGGCGGCCGAACGGGGTGGCAATTGCGCTCTCACCAAACCGGGGCAGACGGTGGTGGCCCATGGTGTCACCGTGATCGGGCCTGACAATCTTGCCTCCACAGTGCCACATGACGCCAGTCAGATGTACAGCAAAAACATGGCGACTTTTCTGCTTCATCTGGTGAAAAAAGGCGAGTTGACGATTGATATGGAAGACCAAATCACACGCGAGACCCTGCTGACTCAGGACGGAGCCATTGTGCATCCTAAAATCCTCGACCTCCTGGGCGGGGCTGCGGGCGGACAGGGAGAGGAGCGTTAAGCATGGATGTGTTGATTGCCGGCATTACGATTTTCGTCCTGTCAATTTTTGTGGGCTTTGAGATTATCACCAAAATCCCTCCCACCCTGCACACGCCCCTCATGTCGGGATCAAACGCGATTTCCGGCATCACCCTTGTCGGAGCCATCCTGTCAGCCGGCGCCCAACACACGATGTTCACCGCCACGCTTGGGGGGATTGCTGTGGTCTTTGCCACCATTAACGTCGTCGGCGGGTTTATGGTTACCAACCGCATGCTGGAGATGTTCAAGAAGAAACCCTCGTCATGACGGATGTCATCATCAATCTGGGCTACCTCGTTGCCGCCATATTCTTTATTGTCGGCCTGAAGGGACTGACCCATCCCCGTACCGCCGTCCGCGGCAACCTGTTCGGCGCATGCGGCATGTTGCTGGCTATCGTCATTACCCTCACGAATCACAACATCATCGGTTTTGAAGTCATCCTCATCGGCATCCTCGTCGGGGCCGTCATCGGGGCACTCCTGGCCACGAAAATTGAAATGACGTCCATGCCGGAACTCGTGGCGTTGTTCAACGGGTTTGGCGGTATCGCCTCCGTGCTGGTGGCGGGGGCGGCGTTGATCGAAAGCACACTCCGCACACATTTCGGGGCGGGAGGCCACGGGCCACTCATGCAGGTCACCGTGGCCACTGCCGCCTCCGGGCTGATTGGAGCCGTGACGTTCTGGGGAAGCCTGGTGGCTTTCGGAAAACTCAAAGGCCTCATCTCCGAAAATGCCGTGCTGTTCAAAGGGCAACAGGTCGTGAACGCCATCCTGGCACTTCTGGCCCTTGCGTTAAGCGTGAGCGTGGTCATGGACCCGGCCAATATCTCCGCATACTGGCTCCTGGTGCTGGTAGCTTCTTTACTGGGGATCCTGCTGACCATTCCGGTTGGCGGGGCCGATATGCCCGTGGTGGTCGCGCTCTTAAACTCCTATTCCGGGGTGGCGGCTGCCGCAACGGGGTTTGTCCTGTCCAATAACGTCCTGATTATTACCGGCTCTCTTGTCGGCGCTTCGGGCCTGATCCTGACGAAAATCATGTGTAAAGCCATGAACCGATCCCTGACCAACGTGCTCTTTGGCGTCATGGGGCCGGCGGCTGAAAGCGCCACGGCGGATGAGGTGTATGCCGGCCGCGTGACGTCCGCTTCGCCGGAGGAAGTTGCACTCCTCTTTGATGCCGCACGACGGGTCGTCATTGTTCCCGGGTATGGCATGGCAGTCTCTCAAGCCCAGCAACCGCTTGCCAATCTGGCCTCCATGCTTGCCGAACGCGGTGTGGAGGTGGAATACGCCGTTCATCCCGTCGCCGGTCGAATGCCCGGGCATATGAATGTTCTGCTGGCCGAAGCCGATGTGCCGTATGAGTCCCTCAAGGATATGGACGACATTAATCCCTATATTGATCAAATGGATGTGGCCCTGATCATCGGAGCCAATGACGTGGTGAATCCTTTGGCGAGAACGGATCCCTCGAGTCCCATCGCCGGAATGCCGATCATTGACGTGGATAAGGCAAGAACCGTGGTGATTATCAAACGGAGTTTAAGCCCCGGGTTTGCGGGAATCCCGAACCCTCTTTTTGCGGCGGACAATTCCCTCATGCTGTTTGGCGATGGGAAGAAGATGGTGCTGGACATCCTCGCAGCCTTGAAAGACACCTGATCCAGTCCCGCTTGATCCTGGCAGGCTCATCTCTGTGGTGTTTGAGTATTGTTGTTTAGTGAAAATGTCTTATGTACTTCGTGCGTCCAGCGTGTGTTTTCTCAAAAAATACCGTTGTAACCTGTTGAATGTATTTCGTTTATAATATTTTATCCGCTTGACCGTGCAAACTTGTCACTCGTTGACCAAGTATGCTACGTTGAGACCCCTGCTGAGGAAAGACGCACCGTCCACTACATCGGAGACGCAATGGAAATCAGGGTCGTGAACAACAATGTTGAGAAAGCGCTTCGCGTTGCGAAGAAAAAACTCGCAGCCGATGGGTTATTCCGTGAGCTGAAGCGTCGCCGATTTTACGAAAAGCCAAGCGTGAGGCGTAAGGCTAAAGAGCGGGAAGCTGCCCGTCGCCGACAGAAGTGGTTGGCCAAGCGTTCGTTTCGTTAACGCCATCCTGATGCCCGTTTTTCATCCCGTCCCTCTCTCGCCAACGATCGTCAATGCGTGATTTTCCGATTCACGCCGTCACCGCCAGAGTCAAAAAAGCCATTCGCCGCTGGAAAGAACCGGTGCTGGGAGTGGTGGCCCGGGAAACGCGCGATCCCTTCCAGGTGTTGATTGCCTGCCTGCTCAGTCTCCGGACCAAAGATCAGCCCACGGCCGAGGCCAGTCGACGATTATTCCAGTTGGCCGACACACCGGAGAGCCTGCTGGCGCTCCCGCTGAACAGCATCGAGACCGCCATTTATCCGGTGGGGTTTTACAAAAACAAAGCCCGACAGATTCATGCGATTTGCCACAGTCTGCTCCATGACTTTGGCGGGCGGGTTCCGGATACCATTGACGAGCTGTTAACGCTGAAGGGCGTCGGCCGCAAGACGGCTAATCTGGTGGTGACCATTGGCTATCACAAACCGGGGATCTGCGTGGATATCCACGTACACCGCATCAGCAATCGCTGGGGATACGTTCGGACGAGAACGCCCGAGGAAACTGAATTTGTGCTTCGGGAAAAACTGCCCCCGCGATACTGGATCACATTTAATGACTGGCTGGTCCCCTTCGGGCAAAATCTCTGCCGACCCGTTTCCCCTTTTTGCAGCCAGTGCCCGGTGCACGAATACTGCAAACGAGTCGGGGTGCGAACGTCACGGTAGGTCGTGCATCCGACCGTCTTTTGACATGGAATTTCTCCTTTCCATATACTGTGTCTTGTGAATACAACCACAAGAACATGGGAAACAACCACCATGCACTCTCCTGTCGCCGTACGGTTTGCCCTGTTTGTCTTCTTCGTGCTCTCTCCTTGTTTTCTCCAAGGTTGTTCGGTGGGGATGGCACTGTCCAGAAAGCCTGATCCCAATATCGGTGTTCTGGACATTGGGCAGAGCCGCGATATTGTTTTGTTGAATCTTGGACAGCCGACGCAAACCCTTGCCAAGGAAGGGGGACGAACAGATGTCTTTCACCTTGAACGCGGGAATCAACCATCCGCTGGCCGAGCAGTTGGTCATGCCGCGATGGATCTTATAACCCTCGGACTCTGGGAGGTCGTCGGTGCTCCGATTGAAGGATTTACCGGAGACACATTCACATTATCCATTGACTACGATGCCGATGATACCGTAACAAATATACAGACGGCACCGGGTCACTCAAATTTCTAAGGATAATGCCTGATGGACGACATCAATAAGGAGCTGAGACCGCGAAGGCTTGAACGAGGCATCCTGCGTCGGCGAGGTCACCGTTTCCGGCGCGCTGATTTTCGGCAGTCAACGCATTCCCGAGGAGTCCTCCGTGTTTTTTCAAGCAGATTCTCTCATGGCATATGGCTGACGCTTAGTTCTTTGGGTATTGTTGGCCTGACTGACTTCAACCCACCACGCTATCCAAGAGACGCACAGGTTGGCGATCTTGAGAACATCGGTTGTGACATGCATGTAGCTCTTGAGCGCTTCAGTGAAGAAACCAAGACAACCCGATTGGGCTTGCCGGTCGCTTTATCAGAAAAAAAACCTAGTACCGATCCTCACCCGTAAGTGCCTCATTCTGCCACAAGGGTCTCACGAGGACCCAACATTCCATCTGTAGCAATCCGCCTAAATAAACAGGGTCGTCTCCGCGCCCGACGCCAGGGCGAGAATGGAGGGAAGGCCCATCACGTCATCAACCTGTTTGGCCACTGCGTCCGCATCAACGCCCATGTATTCCAACCCGGCGCTGCACGCGACGAGTCGAAATTTTCCCACCTTTGCGGCTTCTCCAAACATTTCCGAAATCAGCGGAACTTTGCGTTCGGCCAGCAGGCGGGCCACTTCGTCATGGTAGGCACGATACTCAGGCGGGAAATCAACGTCATTGAGTCTGCCCTCGGCGAGCTTTTTGATGGTCCAGAACAACAACACAACCACCACTTCTTTGCCCATGGCCGCGGCCGTGAGGGCCAGCGTGGCCACCTGATGGAGTTTGTCGTAGGTGGCGTTGTGAGCGTAAATGACCATCATCGGCGGGGTACTCATGTCACGTCCCCTTGAAATGGCGGATGACACAATCAGGACCGCGTGGGTTGAATGAGCCGTGGCCCCGATGACCGAGAGGTGGGCCCGTCATCGCTTTCAAAAATCAGACAACATTTCAAACGCCCGCAGACCCCGATGCGATGCGAATCGCCGGGTGGCACTGCGTCCCGACGGGATAATTTGAGCGTCATCGGTTTGAAATCCGTGAGAAAACTGGCACAACACAGGACAAGCCCACAGGTATCAACCCCGCTCAGCCGACGAGCTTCTTCCCGGCTTGAAATCTGCCGCATTTCTATCCGACAACTGAAACGACGCGCCAGATCCTTCACCAGTTGCCGAAAATCAACGCGAGATTCCGCCGTGTAGCTGAACGTCAGGGGCGTCCACTGATGCAACGGTCCGTAGACTTCGACCAGCTTCATCTGCAACCCCAGGGCCAGTGCCCGCTCCTGGCAGAACGCTTTGCCCGCGGATGACAATTCCTTGTGACGGGCAATCGCAACCTCGTCGGCCGCCGTCGCTTTCCGAAGGACGCTCCGCATTACCCGCATCGGCGGGCTGAACGGCTGGGAACGGGGAGGGGAAGAGACACGGCCATACGTAAGTTCGTTTTCTAATTCCAGGAGAACGTAGTCACCGACCTTGAGGACCGGGTCTGTCGTCCGGGCAGTTTTGACTTCGCCGCAGTCGCGGACATTGACCCCGACAACGACGACGGTGCCCCCGGTTAACGGGGATTCCTGATCCATCGCGGGAGCGGGCAGTAATTGATCGGTCATACACAAGCCCCACCGATGTCAAAGCGGATTTCCAGTCCTACCATATTAGACGGTTGCATGGCAAAAATGTCTGTCAACGCGCATGGCAGTCGTCACGGCTGGCGGGACGCGCGTGTGAGAGCGGCCGGCAAGGCATGATCACGTTGATAGAGCGAGAGAGGTGACAGGGCACTGGCCAGTGAGATCATCCGCACCTGCCCCGGTGCAGATACGCGCACCACATCGAACGCCTGGCCATAATGATACTGGCTGCCCGATGCACGCAGCACGTCTCCGAGGGAATCGGGAGGATCCCAGTGGGCGGTGAGTAACGCCGTACGGGCCGGATTCCGACGACTGAACATGAACGACAAATGGTCCGGGTACCAGTCGGCGCCTCCCGTGGCATACGAGACAAACAGGCTGGCTTGAGCCTGCGCGACTAACTCCGAGAGATAGTGATTGGTGAGGAATCCGTTTTCCCCCACTTCCAGCCACTTGCCAGGATACGACAAACTCGCATGAGCCGCGTAGGAACGAATTTCTTTCAGCTGCTGCTGAGAGGCGTAGACCGTCGCGATGGGACCATACTGCCGCACC
This sequence comes from Nitrospirales bacterium, assembly GCA_963692935.1. Taxonomy (GTDB): domain Bacteria; phylum Nitrospirota; class Nitrospiria; order Nitrospirales; family UBA8639; genus Bin75. The sequence goes on along the minus strand of OY843588.1, from coordinate 2,455,965 downwards.
AGCCGGGCAATGACGCCGTCCAAGACAGCGGAATGCCCGTCATTCGTCGGCCCACTGTCCGCATGGATCAGGGTATTGTGGCCGTGATCACTGATTAGATAGCAGTTGCGTGGAAGCGCAAGGTCGCACGGGTCCTCACCGAAAAACGGGACCGACACCACGTGCCCACCTTCAAATTTCCAGGACTCTCCATGCGCCAGTTCAATCACGTTCGTAAAGCCCAGGCCACGCAACAGGGACAGATAATCGAAATACAACGCTTTGCGGTTCTTCCGGCTCGGCACGACAACGGGCACATCCTTGGGCACGTGCAACAACGTTCGAGGATCGACGTGGTCATCGTGGTCGTGTGTTAAGAACACGGCGGCCGGTTGCGGCAACAACGATGTCCACAGTGAAGGCACCGGTGATTCGGCAAACCAGGGCATCAACCACGGATCAAACCAGAAAAACCGGTCTCGTTGGCGATACATCAGAGCCGCATGGCCAAGGTGCACCATGTCCTGATGGCATGTGGCGTCGAGCCACTGTGTGCGAACCGTGGAATGATCCGATACCGCCAGACAGTCCTGCGAGTCGAGTTGATCCAGCAGGTGCGTCAAATATCGCGCGATGTCGGGGCTGGATGTCATGACCATGGTGTACAGTTCCGACACGGTCCTGGTGCCATTCAAACAGCCCAACAGCGTCCCCACCGCGGGCGCGAGAGGACGATCAAAGCCTATCGGGAGCGCCTGCTGTGTCACCGCATTGAAGATGCGCAGGCCCGCGTATGTCATGACCGCCGATTGCCGATGATCGCGAGGAAACTCCCATGCAAAGGTACCGTCGGGATTCCGGCCACACTGCACATGTTTCTGGAGTCGTGGCCGTGACTGCACCACTTCGGCATAGGCGTCCTCAAGGCGGCGACCGACTGCAGGTTCATCAACCGATGCTCGATGCGCAAACACATCACTGATGGCCGTTTCCACGGCGCTCATGAGGATGCCGTGGATCTCATGGAGGCTCGCCACGACCTCGGGATCCACGCCGCCCATAAACGGAAAGGGGCCCGGCGGTTCGGCACTTTCCAGTTGCACCCACACCCAGGGCGGCAGGCCAACACACTGATGGGGGCCAAAGCGATCCCAGAGAGCCATGAATCAAGAACCTTTCTTCGTGAGGTGTGACCGCATCGAACCATGACGCAACGGCACAGGGGAGGGGACTCACTTACGTCGCTTTTGAAAAGCGTACCGTGCTGATGTGGGGTTCGTATAAAATCTGTATGAGAATGTGGTCGGGATCAGCGAGATAAAACGAATAGCTGCCATCGCGATGGCGTTTCGGATCGTGGACAATCGTGACGCCGTCTTTGACGACGTGCCGATACAGCTGGTCTACACTGTCCGGGGAGTCCATGACAAATCCCAGGTGATCGAGAAATTGCCCGTGATGCTGTCGGTGAACGGGAATGTCCTCACGGGGTATTTGATGCAACGCCAGGTTATCAATCCCCGAACTCATATAGACGTTTTCGGCATCAGGCTCCCAGACAACCGTCATGCCAAACCAGGTCTGATAAAACGTTTTCGAGATCCCCAGATTCGTCACGTTCAACGCCACGTGACGCAACCCTTTTCCCTGAGGAATGTCGTGTGGGCCGTGTTCAGACGGTTTGATCATGGGTCCGGTTTCCCCGCCGTCATCTTAACGAGGCCCATGAGACGACGCAACCCTGTCCGACCGGTTCACGGACCGCGCCGCGCGCATTTTGCGCCGTGCAGACCGTGTGATACCATCGCTCCTCCCGTGTGCTCGTTTCTTCTCACATCGACCAGGCCAGCGTGCGGTTGGCCCAGGCAGAGGGGACTGTGAAAACTGAACCAGACGCAATGAGCGGATTCGCGGGCATGACCGTGGCCGCCTTCGAAAGCAGGATGGCCGATCACATGGCCAGACTGATTACCCGGTACGGAGGGCATCCCATGGTGGCGCCTTCCCTGCAGGAGATTCCTCTGGAACACAACACAGAAGCCCTGGATTTCGGGACGCAACTCATGGCGGGAACCGTGGACATGCTGATTCTGCTCACCGGTGTTGGGACAAGGACATTGATGGACATCTGGAAAACACGATTTTCCATGGACACCATCCGGCACGCACTGTCCAGCACCACCGTCGTCTGTCGCGGGCCCAAACCCATCGCGGCCTTAAAGGCCCTGGGGGTCCACTCCCACCTGGATGTTCCTGAACCCAACACGTGGCAGGATATTCTCCACATGCTGGATGCCGTCAAACCCGAGGGACTGGCTGGACTACGGATTGCCATTCAGGAATACGGCAGAGCCAACACGGAACTTGTGGAGGGATTGACCGGGCGGGATGCACAGGTCGTGCGTGTACCCGTGTACCGATGGGCGCTTCCCGATGACGTGGAACCCCTCAAACGCGCGCTCCGCGGCATCATGGAGAGACGCGTCGCCGTGGCGTTCTTCACGAGCGCCGTTCAGGTTGATCATGTCGTGCAACTGCTCCGCGAGACCAACGACCTTGCGGCCTTTCGTGACGCGCTCGCGAGCACAATGATTGCTTCGATTGGCCCCATCACCAGCCAGCGGCTCCGCCATCATCAGTTCCCCGTCGACTGTGAACCGTCCCTCGCCAGGATGGGCGTCCTGGTGAAAGAAGCCAGCGAGCAGGCTGGCACAATCCTCCACCAGAAACGGAATGCCTGACGGGTCCGCACGGATGGCCGGGCCACAAAATGCAATTGACTTGCGTTAACGGTTTCTGTAAAGTGAGCGACATGGTTTCGTCGTCGCGCACATTTCGCACGAACCGGCGAGGCCGGATAGAAGAGCATCTCCGCCAATTCGTCCTCGTGTCATCATGAATGCATTGCGGTCCACAGCGGTCTCCTGCCCGTCCCGTGTGGCGCTCGTCCTCGCTATGTCGGTGAGTGTCCTGGCACTCATGCCCCTTGTCAGCGCGTTGGAGATTCAGCATGTCCTGGCTTCGGATACTGGAACGGATCAGGGGACACATTCGGATTTTGATCTGTGTGTCTGGATGGCAATCCATGTCTCAAGTCTTGTGGCGTTCTGGCCCCCTGCACTCGACAACGGCCCTCTCGTGTTCCTGTACAACACAGACCTCGGCTCCCGTGCACTCGTGCAAAGCCGGGTGCTCCCGTCCACTCCCTCCCGTGCTCCTCCTGTGTCTGTTGTGTCCTGATTGACGCACCCCCGCATGTTCCACACGCAGGCCATCGTCCGGCCATGAACCCATGAAATGGGGAAGGTCTGACCCGTGGGGTGTGAAATCGTGTTCGCCGATGACTCAAAGGAGGAGAAAACCGATGACAGACAGGAAAGACATCAACATGGCATCTGGAAAGCGACCGGGGTGCATCGTCCTGGTGGTAGTCGCGCTCATACTGGGGGTGCCCCCGTACGCGCTGGCCGCGGCACAGACGATTTCCGGGTACGTGCAGTATCCGGATTTGCGGCGCAGCGTGCGTGTCACCGTGACGTTGCGCGATCAGGAAGGGCACCGTGTGGCCTCAACCGTCACCAACGAGGCAGGAGCGTTTGTACTTGTCGCCCCTCAAGCGGGCACCTTCTCCGTGCAAGCCCGTCAGGCAATCTCTCAGAGCGCCACCGTCGTGCTGGCCGTCGGCCACACCCCCCCTGAACCGGTCGTGTTGACCATGAAAGACACGGAGGCGCTTACGCTGGAAATCGTGGCGCCGCACTATCACACGAATCCACGGTCGTCCGGTGAAACCCTTTCGATCAGTCGGAAAGACATTGAAGCGTTGCCGAAGGGAAATAACCTGGACTTGAACGATGTCCTGGCCACCATTCCAGGCGCGGTCAATGGCAGCCTCAAGCAAGTCCACATTCGACAGGAGCACGCGAATCTCCAGTTTCGTATAGACGGCGTGCCCATTCCGGATACCGTCACGACGCAGTTCACCGACCTGATTCACCCACGAACATGGAAACGGGCGGATATCCGTCTCGGTGGCATGGAAGCCCAGTACGGGAACCGGACAGCCGCCGTGATCGACATTACCAGCAAAAGCGGAACGACACCGGGGTTTGGCTCGTTTCAGGCGTCAGGCGGGAGCAATGAAACGGGGCAGCCGTCTTTTGAATACGGCGGGACCGTGGGCGGTAAGTTCCGGTGGTACGTGATGAACAATTACCTGACGACCAACCGGGGCATTGATCCTCCCACGTTGGGCCAGTCCGTCCACCATGACCATAGCGAACGCAACCAGACGTATCTGCGTGGCGATTATCAACTGAGCAACCGCCACAACGTGACCTGGTTATTCCTGAACAGCGTCGCCAGTTATCAAATCCCCACGCAACCGGGTCGTGAGTCCAACCGCGACATTGTGGCGCTGATCCGAAACCACACCGACCCGCAGTTTAGACCGAAGCCTTCGGAAGCGATTGATGAAAATCAGGATGAGCATAACCTGTATTCCCATCTCGTATGGCGATACGACATGAGTGCGAGCCGGTTTCTGAGCGTGGCCGGATACGCACGACACAGCCGGGCGACATTCAAAACCGATCCCTATCACAGCCTGGCCTATGCGGACGACACGGATGAACCATTTTCCGCGGGCCATCAGGACCGGTGGGGGGTGGCCGGTGGTGTGCGGATTGATTACACCCACGCGTTCTCGAAGCAGCATGTACTCAAGACCGGCTTTCAGTTTGATCGAACGACGACGACGAATAAAACCCGGTTGTTTGTGTTTGCGCTTGAGCGTGACGAGCACGAGGAGGAGGAGGAGGAGGACGAGCACGCGCACGAGAGGGAGCTAGAGGATGGCGGGGTCCTGGCACGTCATGGTGACCAGCGCCTTATCGGGTATCGCGAAGAATTCTGGGTGCAGGATCAATTCACGCCTCATGAGCAGTGGACGGTGAATGTCGGCCTCCGTCTGGATCACATTCACGGGTACATTGACGCCACGCAGGTCAGTCCCCGTATCGGGATCGCGTTTGCACTCAACGACCGTCATACCTTTCGCGCGTTTTATGGCCGACTCTTTACGCCACCCAATCTTGAAGCCATTCCCTTGCAAGCACTGAACACTGCCGGCACCACGGCCGAGTCTGAGAATCCAACCAATAACAAAACGAACCCTGAACGATCGCATGCCTTTGAAATAGGCTCGACGCATGCGATCGGGGACGCGGCCGTGCTCCAGTTGACGGGCTACTACAAACTCAACACCAATCAGGCTGACGCCCATCAATTCGGTACCACGCCGATGCTGAATTATTTTGCGTATCAACGCGGCTGGCAACGTGGGATTGAGGGCACCCTGCGCGCAAAGCTCGCGGACGGGCTCGTGGCCCAGGGTAACGTCGCCTGGGGGCAATGCAAAGGCAAAGGGTTACAATCGGGACATTTTCTGTTACACGAAGAGGAACTGGCCGACATTGAAACGAGTGAAGGCGTCTTCTGCGATCATATGCAAACGCTCACGAGTTATGCCGTGGTGACGTATCATCCCCTGCCGCAGACCACCATTTCCTGGCAGATGTTGTATGGCTCCGGTCTGCGCCGTCACGCGCCGGGGGCGAAAACGAATTCGGGCCATGCTGATTCGCACACCACGTACAATGTATCCGTGACACACACGATCCCGCTGAAGAATCAACACAAGCTGTTGTTGGGCGTGGACATGATCAATATCCTGGATCAGCACGAGTGGGTGAACATTGGGGAACAAAGTATTGGGCTCGGGGTGTCTCATGCCAATATGCCTCGCTCCATCTTTTTCCGTACGCAATGGCTCTTCTAATCACCGACGGTTGAAACGCGACAATAGCAGGGGCGAGCAAGACGGGACACGGGCCAACGAAAAGCTGAAAACGGAACCGACAGTGGCTGGGATTTCGATCCCTTGCCTCCAACCCCAAACACCGTGCCACCATTAAAAAATACGCGCGCGCGGTCATCAGGATGCCACTGTCTGGTCCCTACTTTTCAACAACCCATGTTGATAAGTCTCATTCGCCTGCTCCTCGCTGGAGAATGTCCTTCGTGAAAGGACACGAAACTATGCAATTTTTTTGAGAATTACGAAATACGTCCCCAAATTACCCCTGGATGATTAGACAGCACTATATCTGGTATGAAAAAATTATTGACTACAATGTACAAAAAATGGGCAATCCGCTTGTCGCGCTTTATGTTCACGAGGTCGGCCGCCTCACAGAACAAGTTTTCACCAGCTTATCAACAGATTCTGGGGAAAGAAAATGACAGGGTTGGCCTCAATTCTGCTTGACAAGGATACTGGACGGTGGGCGGGCATTGATACAGCCGCGGGTGCCTTTGGATTGTGACGCCGGCAACGGCACGAGGAAGACCTGACTGAAGCGCAGGTCGAATTCCTCAAGGGATGGATCGCGCGACCATTCAACTCGGTCGCGACACTCGAAAGACGTTTCCGTCTTCCAGCTCAGGTGACGCCGGAATAATACCGCAGAATGTCGGACACGGAAATCAGACCGATAATTTTTCCACTTTCGGTCACACACACATGGCGAGTGGCTTTTTCCTTCATACACCGTACCGCTTCCACCACGGACTCCCGACTTTCAATCGTCATGATCGGTTCTCTCATGCAGGTTTTGACCGTCGTCGTTTCGGGGTCCACGCCATTGGCAACCACCTCCCGGCTCAACTCGGTTTCCGTGATGCTACCGATGAATTCATCCCCGCTTTCCACCAGCAATGATCCGATGCGCCATTGCTGCAACAATTTTCCGGCATCGCGCAGGGTCGCGTCATGCGGGACAGATCGAATGTCCCTCGCCATAAAGTCACCCACCGTGGGACCGCTTGTTTTCCTGTGACGCCGGGCCGAACCGGCCTGGGCCCTGCGTGCTTCCAGATCTGCGATACAACTTTCCAACACGCGCTGACGTTGCCTGAGTGATTCGCGTTGATCATCCGGTCCCGCCGCTTCCGGGGCTTCCCCCGGGAGATTGACCAGTCCGCCCGCCTCTCCCAACTGGGCATATTCGTAGGTCTCCAGCAGACTGGATGAGTTCCCCAACACTTCGGCAATGAGTCCTTCAGTGGCCAGATCAAATTCCTCAAGCGAAATATTTGTCGCTTCTCCCATAAGAAACGCCTTCAGGCCCGCGACCTGTCGACGAAATCGATCTATATTCCTGTCGAGCATCGTGCGTTTCTCTTGTGCGGAATGTTCTGGTTTGGCCATGACGCCTCCTTACCGTGACGTGAGACTGATGATACCGCATCATCTCCTTGACAAACAAGACTGAAATTTGACAAGAGTGGGCAAGCGAATCGTTTCCTTGGGTGTGGAGACTGCCACATCAAATGGTGTTGCGAGTGCATGTTCGCAGGGCGCCAATCGTGAGACACTCATCGATCGGGCACAACCAGGACCAAGGGGGAAAACGATGGATGTAAAAATTGACAGTCGAAACGTCGGCATGACGCCGCGATGGAAACAGGAGATTGAGGATCGGATCGCCGCCCTCCAAAGCACGTATGACAATCTCACCCATGCACGGGTCACGCTCACCAAAAATCCGCATCATAAACACGGCGACCATAACGCCGAAGCGTTGCTCGTGGTCAACGTTCCCCCACGCCATACCGTGACCGCACGGAAAGAAGCAAAAACTTTCGAGGAAGCGATTCGCGCCGCATTCAAGGCCGCCTCGACAGAAATCAAAAAATTCCGTGAACATCATGAACATCACGGTGCGTAACGTTTCCCTCCATTCGTTGCACGCCGCCATCGTCGTTCCCCTTGACATGATGTATGCAGTGTGACTACCATCCCCCCGCATGTGACAGTGCGAGCACCACTGACAGTCGGGGTGGCTTGGCAATTGTGGGGGCAAAGCACGGTGTCACGCCTCATGTATCCTTCGAAAGGACACCCTTCGCCTTGACGATAGCTCCCGAATCGGCCCATTCCTGATACATCGTCTTTTCTTGCATAGCCTCGTGAAGATGGAGGTCTTAAATGAACCAGAAGCTCTATGTGGGAAACCTGCCCTATACCACCACGGATCAGGAATTACAGGATCTTTTTGCACAACATGGAACAGTCCAGTCCTCGTCGGTGGTGACAGACCGGTATACCGGACAGTCACGGGGGTTCGGGTTCGTGGAAATGGAAAGCGGGGAAGCCGCGCAACAGGCCATTACGGCATTACATGATTCAGACTTTCAAGGTCGCAATCTGGTGGTGAATGAGGCAAGACCCAAAGGGCCATCTTCACGTCCGCCAGGTTTCTAGTGGTTCCTGAACGGGGGAAGGCGATTCCCCTCCCTTGTTTGGCTTGCAGGCCATCTCAACGACCTTGAGCACACCAGGAAAGATCTCTTTATGACAACTGTGACAGCAGAGACACCAGTAGCCACTGTTCAGCGGAAACGCACTGATAAAGTGAACATCGTGCTGTTTGCCACCGTGACGGGCGGCACCGTCGTCGGGTTGCCCACCTACGCATATTTTTATGATTATTCTCTGGTTGACTGGACCATGTTTGTGGTGCTCTACATGATCACCGGCCTGGGCATCACCGTGGGATACCATCGCTTACTCGCGCATCGGAGTTTCACATGCCCCAACTGGGTCAAGGGCATGTTGTTGATTGCCGGAGGATGGGCACTGCAAAACTCCGGTCTCAAATGGGCATCGGACCACATCCGCCACCATGCCCGGTGTGACCAGGAAGAGGATCCCTACAATGCGCAACTGGGATTCTGGCACAGTCATTGCGGATGGCTCTTTCGGTCTGATCCCCACAAAGACCCCAAATATGCCACAAAACTGAATCAGGACCCTGTCGTGCTGTGGCAACAGCGGTATTATATTCCCATCGTCCTGTCGGGTCTGGCGTTGCCTTTCGTGGTGGGGTTTGTGAACGACGGCTGGATTGGCGGACTCGGGTGTTTCCTGCTGGCCGGTCTCGGACGAACGTTTTTTGTCTTAAATTCCACATTCTGTATCAATTCCATTTGCCACCTTTGGGGCAGCCAACCGCACGGCCAGTCTGATTCCAGCCGTGACAGCTGGTGGGTCTCTCTCGTCACATTTGGCGAGGGGTATCATAATTATCATCACATGTACCAAAGCGATTACCGGAATGGTTCCAGGTGGTACAATTTTGATCCCTCAAAGTGGTTCATCTACAGCCTCTCCCGCCTGGGTCTCGCCAGTGCGTTGCGGCGGTTATCGTAACTGCTTTTTACATTCTTCATTTGTGACGAGCTCACACTCAAGTAGCCTGCTTGGGAGTTTCCCGTTGCGTTTCGGAAACGTTGCGCGGCTTATCCGGACGATGGACTTTCCGGCTCCTGCAAGGCCAGCCTGAAAAGCTGTGAAAGCAGTGATTGACCACTTAATAACTGCGCGCGGGTTTTGTTGCGCAACGCCTCGCCCATGCCGCCACTGTGGTATAAAGTAAAAACCAAGGGTCGGTCGCGCAGATAGGCGCCGATGTCATCCATTTCCCGATAATATTCTTCCCGTCGTGACCAGGATGGCCCAGCCTGACTCATAGGATGCGAATAAAACGCATGTTTTGGCAGAATGCGCTTGAACATCGCCGGCCCGTTTTCAACAAATAAAACCGGGGGCGAAGCAACACGCAGTACATGTTTCTTGAGCAAGTACTTCAGTCTTGATTGCAAACCGGGCAGGCTTGAGCAACGTATCTCACGGTGCATGGCCAGCAAGACTTCCTTGAGAACATCACCATGCCGAACGGAAGCCATCACGCTGGTATGGACATGCCCCCCCCCTGTTTACGTTTTCCCGCGAATATGACAAAGCCCGCCTGCTCCAGATAAGGGACAACAATTTCATCCACACTTCGCCATAAAATGAGATCGCAGTCCAACCACACGCCGCCATACTGATAGAGCAATCATATCTTATGTAATCCGCCTTGCGATCCAGCGGGAGGGCGGGATGACGGATGTTTTTCGGCAGGTCAATATAGTTGGTGACGGACTGTTCATCCAGCAGTTTTAAGGAAAATGAGCCTTGGCGTTTTTTGATGATCTCCAGGCACAAATCCAGATATACGGGCCTGGAACCCCCGGGCGGGGTTTCCCAGTACATCCAGATGGTTTTTTGATATGTCGCCCGGGTTGCCGTCATCGCCTGCTGACCTGCGATTTTCTTCGGAAGATCAACAGGCTGGCGGAGAAGAGGATGTTGACGTGCACTGTCCAATTCGACTACCCCGCCGGATTGCAATAGCACCAAGCATCGCACAGGGTTTCAGCACGAATGGTTGCGGGGGAGGGATTTGAACCCTCGACCTTTGGGTTATGCCTGCCACTACAGCTTTCGCTGCCTGGGGGATCCAGTTTGTGGTCTGGACTTTCTCTTCATCCCCGGATCGGCCCGACATGGCTGAGCCGCCGTCAGGATGCCTGCCATTAAGTCTCTACACCTTCTTCCAGAGCACGACGGCTCCGGAAGCTTGGCTCGGGATTACCCCGCTACCGGCTTCCCCGAATTTGACAGGTGATCGTACAGAAGTCTCCTCCTGCACAGCCCTTCCGTAAGAGGCATTGCTTCCTCCTGGAAGCAATCAGCGGATGACCCTCCCACGGCCTTGAGCCCAACGAGCTACCAGACTGCTCCACCCCGCAGCGGCATGGTAACGAATCGTCGTGAATGAAGTCAAACCGTTGTCAAAGTCGCCACCACCGTTGGCACTTGGAGCCAGCCCCTGGCGGGCGGTGGGTGATGAATGAGGAGATAGCTTATCCAGAGCCTGAAGGTGTGTTATGGTGGATGAACCATGATCCTGGCTGGCATCTTTGGGGGCATTCTGTGTATCGTGCTCATCATCGGGGACTGGTACTGTTTCACCAACCTCCATCCCTCGTCCACCCGGTATGGCTTCGGCATTGCCAGACGCCGGGATTGCCTTGACCACCTCACCCGTCACGCCCTCCTCCAACACTTTGGCGCGCGGGAGATCATTCAATTACCACACGGCATCGCCCGTTGGTGTGAAACACAGGAAGTCGTCTCGCTACGCCCCTCTTACCAGCTGTTCTCCATGCGATTCCGCACCGCATGGCCGCTGAAAGGGACCATCGAACTCCATCCCACCGAGGCCAGTGTGGAGTTGCGCCTCACCAAACGCATGCCCTGGTCCTCCAGCGTGCTCACCATGATCTGGTTGGCGCTGGTCACGCTTGGCACCATCGCCTTTCTGGTCATGTTCGGGATTGACGGCGGCCTGCATTCGGCGGGCGGCTGGTTGTTAGCGGCAGGAGTGGCGGGATTCGGCGCACTGGTCCTGATCTTCGGTGTCATCACGGTGTCCCTCGCCTATCGTCTTGAAGATTCCAGACTGATGCAGGTCTACCAGGAACTCCAGGACACACTGAGACCGCTCCACTCTGTCTGAAACAGGCAACGGTTCCGTAACGCGCGGGTGCTACGAGGCGGGCGGGGCGGACGGCGCGAGAAGATCTGCGGGCTTTGTGAGGAGGGTGTCAGCGCGGAACTGGGGAATCACATAGACCCATTCGGCGACGGTTTGCGTCAGCGCTTCGACTTCGGCTTTGACTTCTTCAGCCGGTTTTATCGTTAGTGTCTCGGCTGTGGTGGCAACCTGTTCCGGCTCCGGAGCCTCCGGCCCATCGGCTGGTTGCCCGTCATGCTCTTCCGGTTCCGGCGTCTCCGGCTCATCGGCCGGGTGCTCGGCCTGTTCCCCCGGTTCGGGTTGCCAGATCAGAGCGGCATTGAAGTCTGCCGAAACCGTGACATAATGCTTCTCGTCCTGTCGAAACAAGGTCACCGTCCCTTCAAGGCCGTCAAACGTCTCAACAGTCGCCACGACCACGGCCTTCTCGTCAAAGGCAATGTCGTCCTTTGGATACACATCCTCGAATGACAGAGATGCAATCGTCGACACGATATTGTTCACAGTAAATTGTGACTGGACTTCCCGGCCTTCCGGCAGATCAACCACATCATAGTCGAGATCGTCCGGCTTCGCTTTCTCTACCGTCAGGTGTGTCCGATCCGGGTGGGCGACAGAGACACGCCGCACGCGTGCCGGTTCAATGTGCAGAAAGTCCTTGTCCACCCACTCATCCGGATTGTGCTCAACGGGGACGTTTCCAAGGGCCAGCCAGGTTTGTGGATTCCCCGGTTTGCGGACATACATTTCCTGGCGACCGGACTGATTCCCGGCCGGGCGCGTATGGCCCACAATGACCTCGGCCACGCTCTGACCTTCCGCATCCCTGAGCACGACTTCCGTGGACACCGATCCCTCCACCTCAATGTCCCGAAGACCCAGCTTTTCATATCGCTCGGACTTCGTGGTTTTGGCCTCCAGGATTTGTAATTCGGCCAGGCCGATGAGTGTTTCCCGTACTTTCCCAAGATCAGCCGGGTAGTGATGTTTTTCTTGAACGCCCCATGTGTCTCCACGACGGAGAATCGTGCTGGTGCCACTGTGCGCCGACATCCGAAATTCTGACACCTCATTGATCGTCGCCAGCAGGCCCGGCAAGAGGCGCTCCATCGGAGAGGACGTTCGATCCTGTTGATGGGACATCCACCACGCCGCTCCAATCAGGACAACGGTGATGACGCCCAGGACGATTAAGGATTTAATCTTCATGATGCGGGACACCGGCCCCTCTCGCCGACAGGGGGCAAGGAGCGGGTGCCATGCTCTCAGGTGGTCGTGCCGCGGATGCGGCGACGCGCGTTGTAGGCACTGAACACCAGACCGCCCCCGGCAATCATCAGGGGCACCAGTCCAATGTTGAGAAACTTAACCACACTTTCGAGATGTTCCATGTTTTGCCGCAAGGCATGTTGCACATTCCGCAACTCTTTTCTGGTCGCCACCAACTGTTGCCGGAAGTCGTTCAGTGCGGCCTGTTGTTCGGCGCTCAAAATGAGCGTCGTCCGATCTTCCTTTTTGTTTTGCAATGCCTGAATTTTCCGCTCGGTACTTTTCAAGCGCTGCTGCAACGCTTGTTCCTTTTGCCGGAACAATTTGTCCGCTTCCTGCTGAATGGCTTTGACCAACGTGAACGGCCGCGCGAAACTCCCTCGATTCCTGACGCTGATGAGATCGTTGCTCCCGGCCAGATTGTCCAGCGCGTTGATCACGAAACTGTTATTCGCCGACGTGGGAATTTCAATCCGCTGCCCCAGGAAGTTCTGGACCTGCACCCAGAACCGATCCTGCAACATGTCGGTATCGGCCACCACAATCACCTGAATGTCTTCGGCCGATTCGGTCAGATGCGGGCGTTCCGGTGATGTGGGTTGAGCGGTGGCGTCATCGTTGTCCCCGTTCTCCGAGGCGTCCGGGGCCGGTCTCCCGTCGGGGAACGCCGTGTTGACCGCCCCGGTCACGCGCGCGGCCAACGTGAGGACGTCGCCTCCCGGCCGATAGTCCCGCAAGAGGCCTTCGAGGTCGGTCAGAAACACCAGACGGTTGACCTCAATCTGCATGGCCTGGTCGTCGGTGTGCACCAGGGGGGTCCACGTCATCTCACGGCCTTCTTTCTTGCGCAGGACCCCGGCCGAAGCCATGGTGAGACTCGGCAACCTGGCTGTGACGATATCCCCGGTGTTCACATGCCGGGGGGTCAGATCAATCCACACAGGGTAATCGGCGAGAAACGTGCGAGACTGTTTCTGAAAGTTCACCTTTTTGGCCAATGGCAGATCCCCCACCACCTTCCCGTCGACCAGCTCAATGCCCCAGGCGTCAAAGACCTTGCCAAGGTCGGAACGACGCGGGCCTGGCATCACCCTGGGATTGCCGGGATCGGGAGGGACCACATCGGCTTCACTGTGGGGATCCACAAAGACCAGGGCCCGGCCTCCTCGCAACACAAACTGGTCAATGGCATAGAGGGTCGGATCGCCGAGTTCCCTGGGATGCACCACCATGAGCACATCAATCTCCTCGGGAATGTCTGTGACGGCTTTGTCGAGAGACCGGACATCCATCACGCCACGGATGCCGTTCAGGATCATCCAGGGCATCCCGCCCCCCTGGGTGGGCCTGAACGCCACCGACGGCCCGCCTCCTTCCAGGGGAAGGGTGCTCAACAGGCCGACGACGGTTCGTTTGGGGTTGGCGACCTGATAGATTAACTTGGTAATGTCGTATTCGAGAAATTCCTCACGGTCCTGTTGGAAAAATGGAATCAGCTCCCGCTCATCCGTCGAGCCGGTGCCCACCAACCCGAAATAAAACTGGACATTGCCCTTGTCCAGCGGAACCCCTTTGAGGCCGTACCCGACGGCCCGATCTTCTTCTTCCGAAAAAGGCTCGGGGTCAATGACACGCAGCGTCAGCTTCCCGTCGGCGGCCTGCTCATACTCTTCCAGCAATTCCAACACCCGGTTGGCGTAGCTGTGAATGCCGGGCAAGCTCGTCGCCAGCTTCTTCGACAGGTACAACCGCAAGGTGATTGATTCGTCGAGGTTCCGCAGAATGTTTCGGCTACCTTCGGAGAGGGTATAGAGCTGTTGATCCGTCAGATCGAAGCGGACCGACCGGAACGCCACATTACTGAAGACATTCACCGCGAAAAACAGCACCACCGCGATAGCCAGTCCGCTTCCCGTAAAGAGTCGGGCATTCATGGGCCGTGCCTCTTCATTCAGCCTTTTTCCATTCCAGAATGAGCGACGTGGCAAACAACCAGAAGCCGATGAGGGAGACAAAATACACCAGATCGCGCAGATCAATGACGCCGCGACTCACGTCATTAAAGTGCGTCAGGAAACTGAACGAGCTGATCAGTTCCAGAAAGAAGTGGGGCGCCCACCCGCTGAAAAAGTCCAGCACGAGCGGGAACCCGCTGAGGACAAAGCCCAACCCCACGCCCACGCTGATCACAAACGCGATCACCTGGTTTTTCGTGAAGGCGGACACGCAGGAGCCAATCGCCATAAACCCCCCCGCCATCAAAAAACTTCCCGCGTATCCCGCCAGGATCACCCCGTTGTCAGGTTCACCCAAGACATTCACGGTCAGCCACATGGGAAAGGTCAGTGCGAGGGCGATGCCGGTGAAACACCAGGCCGCCAGAAATTTGCCCACCACAGCTTCCCACAAGGTCACGGGAAGCGTGAACAGCAATTCAATGGTCCCGCCCCGCCGCTCCTCCGCCCAGAGTCGCATGGCCAGCGCCGGAATCAGGACCAGATAGAGCCACGGATGAAACGTGAAAAAGGGGAGGAGGTCGGCCTGGTCACGAGCAAAAAAATTCCCCAGATAAAAGGTAAAGGCCCCGGCAAGCAGCAGAAAGATGACGAGGAACACCGACGCGATCGGGGTCGCAAAATACCCGCCCAGTTCCCGTTTGAAAATGACGCCGATTCTGCTCGCGGATTCCATGGTACCGGATGTCCTGTGTGCTGGATCCTCTGTGCCCGATGCGGGCTTCTACGTGAGTGCCTGAGCGGGCATCGTCAACGACCGGAACACTTCGTCCAATTGCCCGCGATACACGAATAATTCAACCACATCCCAGTTGTGCCTGTGCACGCACTGACTGACCGCACTGATAATCGAGTGTCCATCTACCGGAATGACGCGATAGACCTGTTCGGTCTCATCCGCTTCGATCACATCGGTCTTCCCGACCCCGGGCACATCGACCAGGATCGCCTGCACGTCATCCGGGTATGTGGCTTTCACCCGAAGGATCACGGCATTGTGATAGGGGGACCGGGCTTCCAGTTCCGCCGGCGTCCCATCGGTAATCACGCTCCCTTTCGCTATAATCATGGCGCGGGTACACACCGCATGGACTTCTTCCAGAATATGCGTCGACAGAATAATGGCCTTTTCCCGGGCCATGGTTTTGATCAGCTCGCGCACTTCGTGTTTCTGGTTGGGATCAAGACCGTCGGTAGGCTCATCAAGGATCAACACGGGGGGATCGTGCAAAATGGCCTGCGCCAACCCCACGCGTCGCTTGAATCCTTTGGAAAGGGTGTCAATGGACTGGTGCATCACGCTTTCAAGATTCACCTTGCGAATGGTCTCCGCCAGCCGTCGCTGCAACTCCGCTCCGCGCAACCCGCGCATTTTCCCCACGAACACCAGAAAACTCATCGGCGTCATGTCCCCGTAGGCCGGGGCGCCTTCGGGAAGATACCCCAGGCTCTTTTTCGCAGCAATGGACTGTTCCTGAACATCGAACCCGTTGACCCGGATGGTTCCCCTGGTGGGAGTCAGAAACCCCGTGATCATTTTCATGGTCGTGGATTTCCCCGCGCCGTTCGGCCCCAGAAATCCCAGCACCTCGCCCTGGTCGACGGTCAGCGACACATCTTCCACCGCCACAATCCGGCCAAACACTTTCCGAAGCTGCTGTATATCAACCATCGCGCCCATGCGACTCCCCCTTCACGCCCCCCCAGGAACACGGCCCGGCGCACATTTCCGGGACAGGCCGTGATGAGTATTCTCTACCCATTCATGCATGTCCAGTCAACCCCCGCCGTCGCCCACCCCCCGCAGGGAAGACCATCGCCGAGTGAAGAACGCGGCTCCACGAAGTCTGTCGGATAATCAACGGGAGCAGGCGGGCCTGGATCACACGCGGGTCTTTCGCAATCGTGCCCCTGAGACCCAAAAACAAACTTGCCCGGTGAAGGGGAGGATACAACAGTCAGTCACGCACGGGCCGTGCATTGACGAACGACAATTAAAAGACGAGGGCAACGCCCACCCCCCATATATTGATGACACTGACATCGCCATTGACGTCAATGAGTCGGTACGTGTACCCGGTATTGACCTTAAAAAGCCCTGCCAGCGGCGTTTCAACAAACGTATTGATTGCGACTGTTCTGCTTGGAAAATTTCCCCTTAAAAAAGTGCTGTCTTTGAGAAGGGCCTTATTGACCCATTTAATGTTTTTCACAAGACGCAAACCCAGGAGTCCTTCCAACTCAAACTGGCCGTTGAGGGATGATTCCCCCCCATCCAGCACGACATGGTCTCCTCCCAGAGCAGAAGAGATGTTCCCAAAAAACAGGTCCTGCTGGTCGTAGTCCAACCCCACTCCGAGAACGACATCTATCCGACGGTCAAAACCGCCCAGTTTATCTGTGGTATAGCCCTGGCGGGAATACACGATAGCGTCGATATGATGCTCATCCAACAACCGATCCACCGGGTACTTTTCGTAGAAGTTGAAATCGAGCCTTCGGCGTGTGACATCCTGATCAACCTCTCTGTAGATCAATTCCCCGTTTGTTTCCAAAGTCAGTTTTTGACCTACTCGGGCGCTGAGCTTTCCGTTGAGAATGCCGTTCGCAATATTGTTGATTCCATCACTGTAATCCCCTGAAACTTTGATTTCTCCTTTGATATTTGAGAGCACACTGTCTTCTGTTGCCAGTGGTGCCAAAGCGGCAGCCGTTTCCCCATTCCCAAATGCAAATTTTTCATTGCCGAGCAGAACCGTATTGTTCGTAAAATCAACGCATTTTTGATCAAGACAACCCAGATTCTCGTGTCCTGTCATAATCTGTGCGACCTGCTGACAGTCCGCGAAATTGCGATCGGTGTTGGCCTTCTTGGACTCCGCAATACTCATCATCAACACCTGAAAGGGGTTGAGGGCGCTCAATGTCCGGGCGGTATCACCCTCTGACTGCACCACATGAAATTCTTTTGAAATCAGGTTGGGATTGGCCCCGGCCTCACGCAAACTCAGGGCCATCTCGACGGAACAGAAGAGGGCCGTATAATGCCATGCTGAAAGTCCCGTTTCCTCCTCCTGGTAGTCCTTGAAGATTCCGCTATCATCGTTCTTGAGGGCAGCAGCGACCTCATCGGCCCGATTCTGTGCAGCGGCCCGAACAAAGTCCTCCCCCGGCCGAATCTCTGCAAAGGACGCCCCCACCAGGGATAACAGGGCCGCAATCACGAACATTGAGGCAAAAACGGCCCTGTGGATGTGACATTTCATGAGCCTGCAATTATAAGCATCAACAGGGATTCCTCAACACGGTGTACAGGTTCAGCACACAGAGCATTCGTGATGATTGAAAAGGGATGAGGCGCGGACAGCTTGTTGGGAAAATGGGGAGAGAACTGCTGTTCGGTTTTGGAATAATGATGAGGTTGTGAAGGAGACGGACGCGGCAGGCGGGAACCGGTGGAAGATCACACGCGGTTCTTTCGCAAGCGTGCCAGCGCATAAAACCGGCCTCTCCAGACAATGCCGCCCTGCCAGAGTGTCAGGATCATCGCGCGGCACTGGATGTAGACCAGCAGGCCAATTGTGAAAGGCAACAACAGGCCGTGCCGGTACCGCATACCCCACGGCGCCATCGTGAACCCGAAACTTCCAACCATCATCACGACCGTCGCCGCATACAACACCCGGGGCCACCCATCGGCCACCCACACCCCGATCCATGGCCAGAGGTGCAACAGCAACGAGGCCATCGTCACCACCGTCGCAAGCGACACGCAATAGTCCATGCCGGCAAACATGTTTTTCATAAGGCCGTCTCTCAGCTCCGACACCGACCGGTACCATTCAACCGCCACCATCCCCATTCCATTCATCACATCCTGCCTGTAGCCATGGTGCTTCACCAGCTTGCCAAACTTGAGATCGTCATCGGGCCGCAGGGCAATCTGTTGATGCCCTCCCAGAACCCGGTAGACTGACGTGCGGATCAAATTAAACGCCCCGATACCCAGATACCGTCGGCTCTTCGGATTGCGCGCGTTCCACGGGGCAAAGACCATGAAGAGAAAAAACCCGAAGGTGGCGGAGAAGACTTTCAGAAACAAGCCGGGCATGGTGTTTTCGGGCACCACGGTCACATGATCCAGGCCGTTTGTCTGAAGGTGACGCATGGCCTTCCGGAGCGCCAGAGGATGAAACACAATGTCCGCGTCTGTGAACAGGATGAAGTCGCCGCGCGCCCGTTGTGCACCGGTATGCAACGCATACGGCTTGCCGAGCCAGCCTGTCGGCGGATGCTCACCCGTCAACACGGTGATGCGCGGATCCCGCTTCGCCATGCGTGCAAGAATGTGTCCCGTCCCGTCGGTTGACCGGTCATTGACGACCACGATCTCAAGATCGGGATATTCCAGGGCCAGAACCGATTGCAGCGCCCGTTGCAGATTGCGTTCTTCATTGCGAGCGGGAATCACGACGGTGACGCCCGGAACCCGTTGATGCGCATCAACCTGGACGGATGCCAGCACCGTGAGCGCGCCCCGGTGCCCCATAAGCCACAACCCGACCGGCGCCCAGAAACCGACCGCCAGCATCGCGAGGGCAACATGAATGGCGCAGGGTTCCGTCGGCCACTCCCTTCACGCCCCGTTCACCGAACGCACAGGCATCACTCCACGGACGCCGAACGGGGCACCAGGCGTTTCACCAGTGTTCCCATGGTCAACCCCTGGACCACAATAGAAAACACCACGACGACATACGTCATCGTTACAATGACATCCCGCTCCGGTCCGTGCGCCAACGACAGGGCCAGGGCCACGCTGACGCCTCCCCGCAGGCCGCCCCAGGTCATCAGCCAGAGCGCGCCCGGCGTAAAGGAGCGTATGAGACGCAGCAGTGCCATCGGCGCCCCGACCGCCAGCAGGCGCGACAGAAGAATGAGAGGAATCACGAACACACCGGCGAGAAGCTGCTGGTGTGGAAACGTGAGAACAAGCACCTCCAGCCCGATCAACACAAACAGGATCGCATTCAGGATTTCATCAATCAGCTCCCAGAACATATCCAGATGCTCGCGCGTGGTATCCGACATCGCGTGCGCGCGCCCCTGATTCCCCACCATCAACCCCGCCACGACCACGGCGATGGGGCCGGAGAGATGCCACGCATTCGCCAGCGCATAGCCACCCGTGACAATCGCCAACGTAATCATGGCTTCGATTCGATACTGGTCAATACTTCGCAACAGCCAACAGGCCAGCGCACCCAGTCCCACGCCAAGGAGCACACCACCCACGGCTTCCTGCGCAAACACCCCCAGGATATGGCCCATGGTGAGCGTGTGCGTACCGGCCGCCAGTTCGGCCAGGATCACAAACGCCACGATTCCCACGCCATCATTAAAGAGCGACTCGCCCGTAATTTTCACTTCCAGACTTTTGGGAGCGTTGGCATGTTTCAGGATACCCAGCACCGCAATGGGGTCGGTCGGCGAGATCAGCGCTCCAAAGACCAGGCACGCAAGATAGGAAAGAGGAATGCCAACCAGAGCCAGCACCCACCAGGTGAACGTGCCCACCAGAAACGTCGACAGCAGAATGCCGAGCGTGGCCAGCGAGCCAATGGCCCACTTCTGGTTGAACAGATCGTGGAGATTCACGTGCAACGCCCCCGCGAAGAGCAGAAAACTCAACATGCCGTGCAACAGGGTCTTGTTGAAATCAATGGACTGAAGCCACGCGCCGGCCCGGTCTTCCAGGTTGAACCCCAGGAAGTCAATCCCGTGCAACAGCAGGGAGGCCACCAGGGCAATCACCATCACGCCGATGGTCACGGGCAACCCCACGAACCGGTAGTTGAGATACGAGAACCCTGCGGTCAGGCTGATCACGATGGCGAAAATTTCGAAGATATCCATGAGAGAAGGAGGAGTATTGAGTCGGTTGAAAGTCAGCGTCTCACGGGCAGACAGGGTTCGTCGAATGCAGACCTATTGAAATTTCCTGAAATTTTTAATCAGCTCGCCAAACGACTTTGGCGGATAGCGATAGAAGTTGTCCTCTTCCACATACACAAACCTGCACGCCACCTGCGATTGCGCCTTGTTCACATCCGCGCACCACTGCTTCAGCCGTGCCATTTTCGACGGGACATCCTCGTCCACCCGCCCTTTGGTTTCCACGACATATATTTCCGAAGGTGATGTTTTCACCAGAAAGTCAGGGTAGTAGTTGGAAAGATCGCCACCGGCCTTGACATAGTCCAGACGAAACCCCACGGCCAAATAATTTTTCGCGTAGGAAACAATATCACCGCAGCGTTCCAGAAATTCGGCGAACTTCCGCTCCAGTGTCCCGTCGCCGACAATTTTATTGAACACGCTCTTTTGCGGAACGAGATATTCCTGTGGCTCGACCCTGAACGGGCGCGTAGCGCCGACCCGGATACCCCCGCTGATCTCCGCACCGCCTTTGTCCCGCAACGTCAGCGCGTTGATTTCCCCCCTGAAAATTTCCATGATCTTTTTCATCACACCCAACTCAGACAGATTGCAAAGCGTGTTACGATCTTCCAGGTCAACGGGATGCTCAAACAAATCATCGCGGATGAAGGTTTTCATCTTTTCATACACCACATCATACACACCGCCCAAACGTAGCTCTTTCGCCACCACACGGCTGAAATATCCCACAACGGAGCGGTAATCTGACACACCGGAGGGAGACAGTTCCATCGTATGACTTTCCTCGCCCGTCACCGAGTAGACAAAAACAATTTCACGTGTCTCCGCATCGCCAAATTGCTTACAGGGAATTTTCTCGTGTTTGAATGTCTTGCTGTCGAGCGATTCCAGCCGCCCGTAATCGCGGTACATTCTCGGCGCCAGCACCGGAATTTCAATATCCAGCGCCGTGATGTCTTTAGCCGGATTGTCCCTGTCCACCTCAACCAGCGGCCGGGTTTTGGTATCGGCGAGATCACCCATGGTTTTCCGTTCCAGGGTCACGCCCTCTTTCGTTATGGATTCCACAAAATCCATAAATGCGTCGGTGCCGATCACGCTCAGTTCTTCCTTGACATTGTCGCCGGGATACATACGCCGCAACCCGCGCCCCAGCGTTTGCTCCGGCAGGATATTGGCCTTTGAGGAATACGCGCGCAGCCCGACAATGGTGGTAACATTGCGCACATCCCAACCCTCTTTCAGCACCAGCACCGAGACGACGGCCTTGTACGGGCTGTCCAGACCGTCAATGCTGTTGGCGTCCCTGCGTAGCTTGTCCAGTTCTTCTTTCGCTTTCCCGCTGGCGGCTTCGGAAAACTCTCCGTTGTTTTTTGTGTGAATCACCAGCACCTTGTTTTCCAGATCAGGACAGGTGCTTTCCAGATAGTTCGCCACCTCGTCACAGTTTTTTGTGTCGTCGGTCATGACGAACAAAATGGACTTTTTATTCCATTTGTCATTGTCGACGGTCGCTTTTCTCCATTCCGCCACGCCGAGTTGCAGGTAATCGGCGTATCGCTCCGCAAACCTGCTACTCGGTTTTTCTTCCAACCTGGCACGGCTGGCGTCATCGGGAATGACCGGGTGTTTCACGACATTCTGCGCAATGGCCTCCACCAGCGGATAATCCGCCACCGTCTGCACAAAAATTCCGCCGTTGTTGTGTTTAGGCGTCGCGCTGGTGTCCACCTGCAACGCAAGGCCGCCGCCTTTGTGTTTCAGTTGATTGTGAATATCCTCAATAGACTTGAACCACGCCATTTTCGGGTCGTGGATGTGGTGGGCTTCGTCGTTCAACACCACCAGTTCATCAACGTCACGCACAATGGCGCCGAGGTCCACTTTGGAATCCGTGGTCGCGCCGGTGGGGCGCGGGCCGAGGAAATATGCGCTGGTGTCCTCGTCATCCGCCGAGGGTAGCGTGTCGCTACCGGAATACACGCGGTGGATATTCGTGAGAAAAATATTGCCTGTGGAACGAACGGCGCGCACCTCGTCCTGCAAATGCACCGTCAGTTGAAAATCATCCCGCCAGTTGTGCCCTTCGTAGCCATTTTCCGGCAAGACCGGATCGGTGTAGAAAATCCGCAGACCTTGAAAATCTTTTTTCAGGCGATCCAGCACAATGATGTTGGGCGCAATGATTAAAAAGTTGCGCGCAAGTTTGGAATCCGCCTCGTAGAGTTTGTGAAAATAACACCACGCCAGCGCCAGGCTCAGCACTTTGGTCTTGCCGCTACCGGTGGCCATCTTGATCACAAAGCGCAACCAGTCCTCGTCAAACAGGTTGGGCGAAACTTCGCCGGAAGGATCAAAGCGCATCATGTCATACTTGTCCTTCACGCCCTTCACTTCATACAGGTAGATGATGGTCTCAATCGCTTCCCGCTGGGCGAAGTAATAACGAAACTCCATCACGCCGTCCCCGTCGCCCGGCAACGGGTGCGACCGCCCGAACCACCACTTCAGCAAAGCGACACCGGTGCTCGACGCGCCGTGGTAGCCACTGTCGCGCCATTCTTTGACCTTCTTGCGCAACGCACGCACCAGCGGCGGTAACGGTTGCTGAAATGCGCCGCTCTCATCGGGCACCCAGCGTGAGTCGGGGTCGAGGATGGCGTGGGGGGATGGGGGGAAGTCAGGGGGGAGGGGCATGGTCGGTGTCTCTATTTGGTTTTAGCATGTTTGACAGCTTTTCCTTCGCTATATGAACGAGCTGTTGTAACTCTGGATAGGTGCTGGCTCCATACTTTTCAATTACTCGTTTATAGGATGCTTTCGCTTCCTCTGTCTTGCCTTGCGTGCGAAGCGCACCCCCTTTATTTACAAGCGCCATAGCAACTATTTCTTGCAACGCGCTCTCACGGCTGGCTCCAAAGCGCTGCCCCACTTCGTCATAGACGGCTATCTCCTCGTCTGCTTTGCCCTGATCACCAAGCACAACTCCTTTATTGACAAGTGCCATAGCAACGTGTCTTTGCAACTCGCTCTCACGGCTGGCTCTAAAGCGCTGCTCCACTTCTTCATAGACCGCTATCGCCTCGTCTGCTTTGCCCTGATTGCCAAGCACAACTCCTTTATTTACAAGTGCCATAGCAACTTGTCTTTGCAACTCGCTCTCACGGCTGGCTCCAAAGCGCTGCTTCACTTCTTCATAGACCGCTATCGCCTCGTCTGCTTTGCCCTGCCCACCAAGCTCAACTCCTTTATTGACAAGTGCCATAGCCACGGATCTTTGCAACGCGCTCTCTCGGCTGGCTCCAAAGCGCTGCTTCACTTCTTCATAGACCGCTATCGCCTCGTCTGCTTTGCCCTGCTTACCAAGCGTAACTCCTTTACGCGCAAGTGCCACAGCAACTGATTCTTGCAACGCGCCCTCACGGCTGGCTCCAAAGCACCGCTCCACTTCTTCATAGACCGCTATCGCCTCGTCTGCTTTGCCCTGCTTACCAAGCGCAACTCCTTTACTCACAAGTGCCACAGCAACTGGTTCTTGCAACGCGCCCTCACGGCTGGCTCCAAAGCGCTGCTCCACTTCTTCATAGACCGCTATCGCCTCGTCTGCTTTACCCTGATTACCAAGCCCAATTCCTTTATGTACAAGTGCCATCGCAACTTGTCTTTGCAACGCGCTCTCACGGCTGGCTCCAAAGCGCCGCTCCACTTCTTCATAGACAGCTATCGCCTCGTCTGTTTTGCCCTGCTCGCCAAGTACGACCCCCTTGTTCACAAGAGCCCTAGCAACCATTGGTGTCGTTGCTGTCGGGCTACCTATCACGCGGTCTAGATAGTCAATTGATTCGTCATAATTCTTCTGAACAAAAGAACGGATCGCCATTAAAAGCCAATCTTTCACGGTGCGATCAGCTTCCTCTTTCTGTTGGGATTTTTCAGCCATGTCGGCGATTTTCTGCTTTTCTTCATCGCTCTGGGACTCTTGAAAGTTGGCCCTAAACTCTTTTTTATGTGCTTGCATTTGATCTCTATGTTCCTGTTTAAATTGTGCAAACAATTCCTTCGCTTGTTTATCAAGCTGTCTACTGACCTTAGTGCTTTCTTCAGCAATCGTATCTCGTGCCGCCACGCGCGCTTCTGCTTCGGCTTCCGACCGTGATTTTAATGTTATGTACACCACCAGCACGGTCAAGACCAGTCCACCCAATGCCAAAAGCAGTCCAATCCCCGCCAAAAGCATTCCCTGACGATCAATTAGATTGTCCTGATTTCTTATTTTCTCTTCCATCAAAGCGTGACGATATTCAATTTTTTGATCCAGCAGTTG
The DNA here is from genome assembly GCA_963692935.1 of Nitrospirales bacterium. Taxonomy (GTDB): domain Bacteria; phylum Nitrospirota; class Nitrospiria; order Nitrospirales; family UBA8639; genus Bin75. The sequence continues at coordinate 2,430,931 of OY843588.1, read as the reverse complement.
GAATTGTACATTGTCACTCTGTTGCACTTGTTCTTGCGTTGGTTGGGGTTTGCTGGAAATTGCGTTTGGGTCAAGATAACTTGAGCGGGTCTTTTCTGCATGATTTGAGCAGTATTTGATAGATTGTATCGTGGCGATGATTGAACCTGAACTCACACTCTTTGAGGTGCAAGTAAAAGGTCTGCCGGTTCATGCCGCGGAACTTGGCGAGGCGGCTTTTGGCATACCCCCAGAACCCCTCAATGCCATTGATGTGAACATGCCCGCGCACAAACTCGTCGGTGCCGTGCGCCACTTTGAAGTGCTTGCCGTAGCCGATATCCACCAAGCCATCATAGCCGCGCCAGCTGTCCGAATAGATGACGCTGTCGATGCCCACGCGCCCGCGAATAATGGCTTGGAGCGTGGCTTTGCGGCAGTCCGGCACGAGTTCGGTATACACTTGGCCGTGGCGTTTGAAGAGGCCGAACACGGCGGTTTTGCCGAACGCTCCGCGTCCGCGTTGGCCTTTGATCCGCCGAGTGCCGAAGTAGGATTCATCCACTTCAATCTCACCGGCGACCGGCAAGGCGGCATCGCACCAGGCGGCCATGCGCTGGCGCAAAGCGCGCAGGTAACAGTTGATCGTGAGGCGGCTGAGGCCGCTGATTTGGGCGATTTGCACGGCGTTCAAATCGAGGGAAAAAAGACGCACCAGCACCCTGAATTTCTTCTCCGAGATTCGGGAACGGATGATATACCGGTTTTTCATTGCCAATCAAACGGTTATACATCTTTTACTCGCCTTAAGTTATCTTGACCCTTGCGTTTTTCTCAGGCACATTCGCCGCGAACAGTGGGGCAGAAGACACGAGCAGTGCGAAAATTAAAATGGTTTGTGTGCAGGCTCTCATACCTCCACCTCCACAATCTTCATCGTGTCATTCCCGAAAATATCCACTACCTTCACGGCTATCTTCCGCCGTCCAAGTGGACACTCGCGGCGGACACTGGTCAACTCTAACGCCCGGTTCTTTTTCGTGCGGAAGGACTGCCATTCGTTTTCAAACACGTAATCCCCGCTCTGTTTTTCTTCAATCGCTCCGGTCTCCTCGTTACGGACACGGATGACTTCGGGTTTGCTCTCAAAGTCAAAGTCCACCGCCCAGTAGTCTATCCAGTCGGACCACTTTTTGGTCAGAGGTTCGCGGGTGGTATTGCCGATTTTGTCTTTGGTGAGTTTTATGATTTGACCCTGGTCGGCGATGATTTTGCTTTTGCCATTTTTCAGGTTTTCGGTGGCCTCTTTGCCGGCATCTTGCGAGTAGTAGACGGAGAAGTCGGTGAGTTTCACCGCCACCGTGTTCTTGTCTGTGAGCACCTGGACTTCAATGTAGGACATGTCGTGAAATACGACTTCATCTTTTTCCACGGCGCGCTTGTCGAACACTGTCGCCGGGATGTATTTGTGTGCGAGGTCTACGCCGTTTTCTTTTGCCTCGTCCCTGCTTCGCGGAAACAGGCCCATTTCAAATTCAAAGGCGAGGATGTCGGCGCGGGAGATTTTCTTTTGCAGACATTCGGCGATGACTTCCTGCACGAACAGGCGCGTTACCGGCAGGTTGATGGGCCCGATGGCCACCATGCGGCCGGCTTTTTGACCGTGGAACACGCCGGAATGCTCAACAGACTGGGCGGCGTAGGCGCGGAGAATTAACCGCTGGTAGTCGCGGGATTTCTGTTCCAGTTGCCGCCGCTGTTGTTCCTCGTTGAGGTTGAGGTTGACGCCGATGTAGTGCTGACGCTCGTATTTGCCGAGGTTGAGGATTTCAAAGGCACGGTAGTTCTTTACATTCTTTTTCAACTTGCGCTGGACACCAATCATGCGCTTGCGCGTGGTGTGCACAGCAAACTTGCCGAGGTCGGATACAATCCATTTTCGGTTCAGTTTTTCGGCAGTGGCGGCCGTGGTGCCGGATCCGCAGAAGAAGTCGGCGACAAGGTCGCCCTCGTTGCTGGAGGCTTCGATGATGCGCTCCAACAGAGCTTCGGGTTTTTGGGTGGCATATCCGGTTATTTCCTGAGATGCAGTCCGTGTGCCAAACCCGGCGATGTCTGCCCAGATGCAGTCAATCATAGATTTCGCTTCGTCTAAATAATACTTTTTGTATTCTTTCCCTTTTGAGGAAACGTGAATCAGCCCTTCCGCTTCCATTTTCTCTATAGATTGCTGAGAGTAATCTCCCAGTTGCACTGCCTTGTATAAACGTCCATCGGGGTCGATATAGCGATAGGGGGATTTTTGTTCATCAGACAAGTCTGTATAAACTTGCTGAAAACACCACTTTTCAGTTGGTTTTGCGTAAAACAAAATCGTATCCGAATTCCGTGGCCACTGAGAAGATTTTCCTTTCGCACCTTTCCCTGCGGCGTCCCTTTTCCATGTAATCTCATTGCGGAAATTCTCTTTCCCAAAAACTTCATCAAGTACCAACCGCATATAACCGCTGACCCGCCAATCACAATGCACATAAATGCTCCCATCGTCGGCCAGCAGATCCCGCATCAAAATCAGCCGCTCATAAATCATCGCAATAAAAGAATCCGCCCCCTTGCCCCAGGTGTCGCTGTAGGCGATCTGCTCCAGCACATTCGGCTTCTTGGTGAACGTGTCCTCGCCGATTTCAATGTCCATGGAAAAATCCGCGCCCACATCGAAGGGTGGGTCAATGTAAATCAGTTTGAGACCGCCTTCGCGCTCAATCTGTTCGCGTAACGGGCCGTTTTTCAGCGATGACAGCACCAGCTTGTTGTCGCCCCAGATCAGTTTGTTGGTCCACCCGGCCTGTTGCCGTCCACGCTCATCAAACAGAGACGTCTGTTGTGGCTCGGCGACGCCGTCGGCCATGGATTTTTCCGCGCGCGGCTCGTCCACCTGTTCAATGGTCTGAAACGGCAGCACCACCGTGCACACCTCGTTGGTCTTGCCGTTCCAGACCAGTTCCACCTCGCGCTTGTCGCCGAAGAGCTTGAAACGAAACCGGTCCGGCAACGGCTTGCCCGCTTCAATGAGTTCGACCAGGTCGCGCTTTTCGTTGTCGGTGAGGTTCATTGTAACTGGTGTCCTATTGGGTGAATTATTTCACTGACGCCTACCGACCACACTATTGGAGCGAATACCACTCATTGTGCCTTGCGCAAATTCCAATATTTCCAAGGTCATGAATAATTCTGAACTTCGGGGAATCAAGGCAGTTGACGTGGAACGGACATGCCGAATACAAAGAGGAAGGATGACCAAGCCCGTTGCATTGCTTGGAAATCATGTTTTATTGTCCTTGTCATGACTGGAAAGATTCAAGTATACATTGATCGCTCTTTCAATTGCTCCTGCCTGCAAAATGCTTCTATTTTCATGCCTCATGAAAATTGACCAAACTGGTTAGTGTGGCGATGGATCCGTCCAGTTGTTGGAGAGAGATTTGGTATCTCTTTTATCTTTGAGGTCAAAAACATTGGATCATCAAGCCAATCTTTTTCGCTCACAAAAAGAACCTCGGGCATCTACGACTAGCTTTCCTATCTCGAATGATCAAGATCGCCATTTTGCTCAATGTGTTACCCGTTTTTCCGGACCAGAAGCCGCTCGTAATGCCAACCTGGTACAGCTTGTTTCCGTAATCTTTAACGATAGTTTCGGTTATAGACCAGATGGAAGGGCCTACCGTTTGGGACCAAAATCCACGCAAGAGAGATTAGAATCTACGGATTTTCTCTTCATCGCCGGCGAAGAACGATCTGGAATTGGTTATTTATTTGGCAAAGAAATACCATGCACGGGCGGAAGGATCGCATGGATCGAATCCATGGCGGTCATGCCAATTTACCGAAAGCAGGGCGTGGCAACTGCCTTGATTGACAAGTTTGTTCATGCAACGAAAGGATCATCAAAAATCGGATGTGCGACCCCAAATCCTGTTGCCGCTTTGGTGGTGACCAGATCTCTGCCAGGGAAACTCTATATTGGAAGTTGCAATCCTCCCTACACGTTAATACAAATGCTCCATGAAATTCGCAAACACTGTTTTGATCTTCGCGGCTGTGCCATCCAGAGAAAATTTTTTAGAATAAAAACCGGGTTTAGTCCGCTTTCATGCCACGATCAACGCGAATGGAGTCCACAGGTTCCTTCGCCATCTCCTGCCTGGTGGAGTGAGCTTGAGCATTTACCCAACGAATATGAGGCACTGCTCGTCATTGAAAAAAAGGATCAGAGTGCACCCTTCCATTCTGTCGAGCGTACACATGGAGTCTCTGCAACAACACCATGAAAGACTTGGAATGTTATCAATTCCAATGCTATTCCGGTCACACATCGTCTGAAGATCCCGCTCTCGTCGATGCGGTTTCTTCCATATTCAGTAACAGCTTTGGCACAAACCCCAAGACACTCAAACCATACAGACTCGGCCCCAAAAAAATGAAAACACGGTTGGCTTTGGCCCATCGTTTGTTTCTCGCTTCACACAAGACGGAAAGGGCCGTCGGGTATCTTTTCGCTACGGAGATTATTTACTCAAAGGGATTTGTTGGATGGATTGATTCTTTAGCGGTCCTGCCGAAACATCGACGCAGGGGCGTTGGCACCAGACTGGTTCAATGTTTTGCTGACCACTTTGAAAAAGTTCACTGGGTTGGGTGTGCGACTCCAAATCCAATAGCCGTTCTCGTTGTTACCAAAGTCGTCAAAGGCAAGGTGTATATCGGCAAAGGCACCACCACGACTGAATTAGTTTCCATGATCAACGAGATCAGGCCGTCATGTCGGGATTTGAGCGGGGTTGATTTTAACTCCGAATCTTTATTGGTTCGAACCCAATTCCATCCTTCAGACACTGGGGACAACAAGGAATGGTCTCCTCCTCACCCAATGGAACCGCCGGCCTGGTGGAGCTCCCTGGAAAACCTTCCGGGCCAGTACGAGGCTCTTCTCGTGGTGAGAAAAAACCAGGGACAGGAGAGCCTTCCCAAAGCACCGTGGAATTGACTGGCGCGCCCGGAGGGAGTCGAACCCCCAACCCTCAGATCCGAAGTCTGATGCTCTATCCATTGAGCTACGGGCGCGGCCTGCGGTCTTCTTCAACTATTATGGCCGGCGCTGTCAACCGGCGCCGCCGCGCGGGCACTGTCACAAATACACCAGCACCGAATCGCGCGCGGCCGTTTCCTGCGGGTCAATACGATTCCGGCTTGGGAAGCTCCATCTCCGGTTGACTCGCATCCGGCAGAATTTTTTCCAGGCGCTGGTGAAAATCTCGAACGCGATCCTGCTCCGCCGATGTCAAACTGACTTTTCCATCTTTGTGCAGCTCCACTACCCGCTCCAACGCCTGAAACAACGGCGGCACGGCATCGAAGACGCGGCCGGCTTCAAATGCCTCCAGCGAATCAACAAAAAACCCGTTGAGAACCCGCCAGGTCATGCCCGCCCGATCACGAAACCGGTAGACGGTTGTTTCGTATTTTTCGATGGCTTCTTCGGTGGGACGGAGGCCGCCGGGAATCGCCATAAACGACTTGGCCGGCACTTTCACGGCTAACGCCGCCAGCGCCGCGAGGAGTTCTCCAAAGGTATCCAGCGCCTGGGTGGTTTCCATCTCCTGTCGCGGCGTCATCGTGGCGGCCCCGCTCCCGGCTCCATCGTGGCGTCACCCGGCTTTCCCTGACAGCGACCACGCAACTGGCTGACCACATTCGTCATGTCGGCCGGCACAGGCGCCTCAAAATCCATGGGCTGTTGCGTGATCGGGTGACGAAAGCCCAGCACGGCGGCGTGCAACATGACGCGGGGCACCGCCACGTCGCGGAGCCGGCCCGCGGGGTTCCCGCCATAGGTGGGATCTCCCAGGATGGGACATCCCATCGTCGCCAGATGCACCCGCAGTTGATGGGTCCGACCCGTCTGCGGCACTAACTCCACGCACGCCGCCAGTGTGCCAAACCACTCCGTGACCCGGTATGCCGTGACCGATGCTTTGGGCCGCGCCGTCCTGGCGGAAATCTTCTTTCGGTCTCTGGTGTCTCTCCCAATAGCCACATCAATCGTGCCTTCGCGTTTTCGCGGGACGCCCGTGATAATCGCCCGATAGAGCCTGTTGATGGTGTGCCGCTTAAACTGGCCGGACAGACCGGCATGGGCCTGATTCTGTTTCGCCACGACCATGACGCCCGTGGTGTTTTTATCCAACCGGTGCACCAGCCCCGGCCGCTCCGTTCCGCCAACACTGGAGAGCGCGCCATGCTGGACATGGTGCAACAGGGCATTGACCAGCGTGCCCGACCAGTTGCCGGGAGCCGGATGCACCACGAGTCCGGCCTGCTTGTTCAGAACCAGCAACGCGTCATCCTCATAGAGCACCTCAAGGGGAATGGGCGCGGGCGCGATCTCCAGAGGCTCGGCCCTGGGCGCCACCAGCACGATGGTGTTGCCTGGTCTGATTTTGTGGCTGGGTTTGGTGGCGTGACCGTCGACGGTGACGTGACCGTCGAGAATCAATCGCTGGAGGGCGGCGCGGGAGAAATCCGGGTCGCGGTTGGCCAGAAAATGGTCTAACCGCTTGGGGACTTCTCCCTGGGAAACGACAACCTCCGTCCGCGTTTCAACATGCGGCATGGACGCATACAGGAAGGGTGGGTTACGTGCGCCCGCGCTTCCGGACCCGTTCGGCGACGGTGTGTCGAAGCCGGGCCTTTTCCAGACTCACCCTGGCCTCTTCGACTTCCGAGGGAAGCCCTCCGCGCTCAAGCGCTTCTTCGGCCCGGGCCACGGCGGCCTGAGCACGATCCACGTCAATATCCTCCGCCTTCTCCGCAACCTCCGCAAGAATGGTGACCGTGCGGGGGGTCACATCGGCGAAGCCCCACAACACCGACATGTAATGGATCGTTTCCCCGATGTGATAGCGCAACTCGCCAATCCGCAGGGTCGTCAGAAAATGACAATGGCCCGGGAGCACCCCGAAGTCGCCTTCCGTTCCGGGGGCGGAGACCTGATCCACGTATTCGCGCACGAGCAACTTGTCCGGCGCGACGACTTCCAGCAGGATTTTTCCTTCGTGTGCCATGCCCGGTTGGGCCGTTGATGAAGGAGCGGCCATCAGCGTGTGTGCCCCAGCTTCTCCGCCTTTTCAATCGCCTCTTCAATCGCGCCGACCATGTAGAACGCCTGCTCCGGTAAATCATCGTGCTTGCCTTCGACGATTTCTCCGAAGCTCCTGACGGTGTCTTTGAGCTGGACATATTTGCCGGGCGTGCCGGTGAAGGCTTCGGCCACGTGGAACGGTTGCGACAGGAACCGTTGCAGCTTGCGCGCGCGTGAGACGGTCTGTTTGTCCTCTTCGGACAACTCATCCATCCCCAGAATGGCGATGATATCCTGCAGGTCCTTGTACCGTTGCAAGGTGCCCTGGACCTGCTGCACGACGCGGTAGTGTTCTTCCCCGAGGACGGCGGGGTCGAGAATTCTTGAGGTGGAATCGAGCGGGTCAACCGCCGGGTAAATGCCAAGCTCGGCCAGTTGTCGTGACAACACCGTGGTCGCATCCAGATGGGCAAACGCCGTGGCGGGAGCCGGGTCCGTCAGATCGTCGGCGGGCACGTAAATGGCCTGCACGGAGGTGATGGAGCCTTTCCTGGTGGACGTAATCCGTTCCTGGAGCACGCCCATCTCGGTCCCAAGGGTCGGCTGATACCCGACCGCCGACGGCATACGGCCCAACAGGGCCGATACTTCGGAGCCGGCCTGGGTGAAACGGAAAATGTTATCAATAAACAGGAGCACGTCCTGGTGTTCTTCATCGCGGAAATATTCGGCGATGGTCAGGCCCGTCAGGCCCACGCGAAGGCGCGCGCCCGGTGGCTCATTCATCTGGCCATATACCAGCGCCGCCTTTGATTTGGTGTGGTCTTTGGGATCAATGACTTTGGAGTCCTGCATTTCGTGCCACAGATCATTGCCTTCCCGTGTGCGTTCTCCAACACCCGCGAACACGGAAAAGCCGCCATGGTGCAGTGCGATATTGTTAATCAACTCCATAATGATGACGGTCTTTCCCACGCCGGCACCGCCGAACAACCCCACTTTGCCGCCTTTGGCGTAAGGCTCCAGCAGGTCCACCACTTTGATGCCGGTTTCCAGAATTTCCGTCCTGGTTTCCTGCTCGTCGAGTGGCGGGGCCGGGCGATGAATGGAGTAGGTTTTCTTGGCTTGCACAGGCCCGAAACCGTCAACGGGATCGCCCAGCACGTTGATGACCCGGCCAAGCGTCTCACGGCCAACGGGGACAGAGATGGGCGCCCCCGTATCGTGGACATCCATGCCGCGCACCAGGCCATCGGTGGAGGACATTGCAATGGCACGCACCCGGTTTTCCCCCAGATGCTGCGCGACTTCCATGGTCAACGTTGTGGCTTCCTGCCCCGTTTTGACGTCACGTTCCCGCGCGATGGTCATCGCATGAAAAATGTTTGGCAGATGACCTGCGGGAAACTCCACGTCCACGACGGGGCCAATCACCTGAATGACTTTTCCGGTTTCCGTACTCACCTGATATGACTCCCTTTCTGAATGCGGGCGCCCCGACACTGCACGGTCTATTGCAACGCCTCCGCCCCGCCGACAATGTCCATCAGCTCTTTGGTAATCGCCGCCTGACGGGTTTTATTGTAAAACAACGTGACCTTCTGAATCAGTTCTCCCGCATTGCGCGTGGCTCCATCCATGGCGGTCATCCGCGCGGCCTGTTCGGCGGCGGCCGATTCCAGTAACACGCGAAACGCCTGCACTTGAAAATGTTTCGGGAGTAGCGAGGCGAGCAGGGCCTGTTCCTCCGGCTCAAAGAGATAGGCCCCGCCCGCAAACGGCGGCGCGGGAGGCTCGTCGCTCTGGCTCTCATCCCGCACGGTTTCGATGGGCAATAACTGCTCAACCGTCACGTGCTGCTGCATCACGGACTTGAATTCGTTGTACACCACGTACAGGCGATCAAAGGCCCCGTCATGGTACTGTTGAACGATATCCTGCCCCATATCCAGGGCATGCTCGAAACTTAACCGGTCGAAGATGCCCGGCCATTCCCGGCGAACGGGCCACTCGCGCCGTCGAAAAAAATCCACGCCTTTCCTGCCGGCCACGGCCACGGACACCTGCTCGCCGTTCGCGCGATGGTGGGTCAGGAACTCCGACGCCTGTCGCAGAATGTTGGCGTTGAAGGCCCCGCACAGGCCCCGATCACTCGTGATGACCAGCAGCTCGGTCGTGCGGCCCTCCCGTTTGCGCAACAACGCATGTGAGGTTCGGCTGGTCCGTTCCGCAAGATGACTCACCACATCCCGCAACTTGTGCGCGTAGGGCCGGGACGCGAGAATCCGGTCCTGGGCACGCTTGAGCTTGGCGGCCGCGACCATTTTCATCGCCTTCGTGATCTTCTGCGTGTTTTTCACGGAAGCCATCTTCCGTCTCAGACTTTGCAGGCTTGGCATGGTATTCGTTCGGGCTGGGCAGGTCAGAACTTCGTCGTGCGTTTATAGTCGGCCACGATCTGTTTGAGTCGTCCGCCAAACTCCTCGTCAATTTTCTTTTTGGCCACGACCTCGTCCCGCAGGGCGGCATGGTGTGTTTTGATATGGGTCAGGAGACCTTCTTCAAATGCACGCACCTTGTTCACGGGCACGTCGTCAAGAAACCCGTTGACTCCGGCAAAAATCGACAACACCTGATCCGCGACCGGCATGGGTTTGTACTGTTCCTGTTTGAGCAACTCGACCATGCGCGCGCCACGCGCCAGCTGCGCCTGCGTCGCTTTATCCAGTTCACTGCCAAATTGCGCAAACGCGGCCATTTCCCGGTACTGGGCCAAATCCAGCCGAAGGGTCCCGGCCACCTGTTTCATGGTTTTGATTTGCGCCGACCCGCCGACGCGGGACACCGATAATCCCACGTTAATGGCTGGACGAATGCCCGAATAAAACAGGTCGCCGGCCAGATAAATCTGCCCGTCGGTAATGGAAATCACATTGGTCGGAATATACGCCGACACGTCGCCGGCCTGCGTTTCAATAATGGGCAACGCCGTCAGACTCCCGGCGCCCCGCTCATCACTCAATTTAGCGGCGCGTTCCAGCAACCGGGAATGCAGGAAAAACACGTCGCCGGGAAAGGCCTCGCGACCCGGGGGGCGACGGAGCAACAACGAGAGTTGCCGGTAGGCCACGGCATGTTTGGACAGATCATCGTAGATAATGAGGGCATGTTGTCCATTGTCGCGAAAATATTCACCCATGGCGACGCCGGCGTAGGGGGCCACAAACTGGAGGGGCGCCGCATCGCTGGCCGTGGCCGACACGATGGTGGTGTAGGCCATGGCGTCATGGTCTTCGAGCGTCTTGACGACACGCGCCACCGTGGACCGTTTCTGGCCAATGGCGACGTAGATGCAAAACACGTCAAGCCCTTTCTGGTTGATGATGGTGTCAATGGCGATGGCCGTCTTCCCGGTCTGGCGATCTCCGATGATCAGCTCCCGCTGCCCGCGACCAATGGGAATCATGGCGTCAATCGCTTTCAATCCCGTCTGCAACGGCTCGTGCACGGACTGGCGTTCCACCACCCCGGGGGCACGGACTTCAATCAACCGGACATCCGGGGTATTGATCGGGCCTTTCCCGTCAAGGGGATGTCCCATCGCATCCACCACCCGCCCGACGAGCGCCTTGCCCACGGGGACTTCGGCAATCCGTCCCGTGCGTGTGACCCGGTCGCCTTCCTTAATCCCGGTGTCGGATCCCATCAGCACAACGCCCACGCAGTCCTCTTCAAGATTCAGCGCCACCCCGACCGTGTCCCCGGGAAACTCCAGTAGCTCCCCGGCCATGGCACCTTCGAGGCCGTAGACTTTGGCAATGCCGTCTCCCACCTGCATGACAGAGCCCGTTTCGGTCACATCAACACGCTGATCAAAGTTTTTGATCTTGTCTTGAATGATCGAACTGATTTCTTCCGCCTTGATCTGCATGCCTTACCCCTTTACCAGTTGAGTCCGCATCCTGTTGAGTTGACCTCTGACCGTACTGTCATAGACGGTGCTCCCGATGTGTATTTGCAGGCCCGACAGCAGGGAGGGATTGGATTGAAAGTCGACGTCCACCTTGCTGTTCAATGTCGTGCGCAACCGGTCGATCAGATCCCGTTTCATGTCGTCATCAATCGGTTGCGCCGACACGACGGCGACGGACCGCTCGCCACTGTGCCGCGCCAGCAACGCCCTGAATGCCTCGGCAATGTCCGGCAGGCATCCCATACGATTGTTTTTCAACAATTGTTTGCAGAACCGTCCCAGCACCGGGGGGCCACCCGTCCGCTCGCACAGCGCGGTGAGCAGGTCGAGTTTTTCTTCCCGCGTCACCGCCGGCGAAGCCAGGCTGTGCTTCAACGCGGCAGAGTCCTTCAACGCGTGGGACAGGGCCTGTAAGCCCTCCTGAGCCGCGACGTACTCATCACGGGGAACCAGGCAGAAAAACGCATGGGCATACCGTCGCGCGATGGCAGTATTCATCGTGAATCCGTTGTGAAGAACACGGCAAACCACCCGTGTTGACAGGGGCGCACAAAGGGGAAAGCAACGTACCACGGGGGACGGGGGGTGTCAACCGGCGGGGGATTCCTTGCGATGATCGGTGTCCGGGGGGGTGCGTTCCGAACGTGACGGGGTGGCAGGGAACGATGTCGAGCGATGACGTGGCGGGAATCGTTCGATGAAGCCGCCGCCCAGCACACGGTCACCGTGATAGAGAACCAGCGACTGACCGGGACTCAGCGCGGTTTGCGCCTCCTGAAATTCGACGAGGAGCGTCCCCGATGTCTGCCGCCGCACTCGACCGGGGACAACCGGCGAGGCATACCGGTACTTGATATCGGCCTGATGCGCGGTCTGCGGCCAGGCGCCGGCCAACCAGTTGACAGTGTGAACCGTGCAGGTGTGTCGGAGCAGATCTTCCGCCCGTCCCAGGACGACGGTGTTGGTATCGGGGCGCACGTCCTGGACGTATAAGCGTTCGCCACGGGCCAGTCCCAACCCTTTGCGTTGTCCAGGCGTATAAAACGCAATGCCCCGATGCTCTCCAATGGGTCGGTTCTCCGTATCAACAAACGGGCCCGGCCGGTGGGCATGCGGAGCTTCCACGGTTAAAAATTTCCGGTAATCGCCTTGGGTGACAAAACAAATTTCCTGGCTTTCTTTCATTTCATCGGCGGGAAGGTCCAGGTCTGCCGCGCGCCGCCACACGTCCGCTTTGTGCAGATGGCCGACGGGAAAGAGGATCCGCGGAAGCCAGGCGGCCGCGATTCTGTGTAAAAAATATGATTGCTCTTTGGTCGCATCCACGCCCTTAAACAAGCCAACCCCTTCCTCAACCGGCAACACGCGAGCATAATGACCGGTGGCGACAAAGTCGGCCCCCCTGGCGTTCGCCAACTCGTATAACACTCCAAACTTCACACGTTCATTACAGCGCACGCAGGGATTGGGTGTCGTCCCGCCCACATAGCCCGCAATAAAATCTTCCACCACATTCGTGCGAAATGTCTCACGGGTATCCACCACGTCATGCGGAATGCCCAACCGCTTTGCGACATGCCGGGCCAGGCCCACCTTGCAACAGCCGCGTTCTTCCCATTTTTTTGTCACCACGGCCTTGTCATCCTCGTTCTCCCATACCTGGAGCGTCACCCCCTGCACGTGATAGCCCTGCTCCTGCAACAGTAGCGCCGCTACTGAGCTATCTATGCCTCCACTCATTCCGAGAAGGACCGTTGGTTTGGACATGACGCGTGAAATCGCCTGAGACCTTACGTTGCGCTCTCAGTTTGTTGAGAGAGATTGATACCTTCCTGTTCCTGGGAGCGGGCGTCGTGGATCTCGGGTTGGCTCGTGTCCATATAGGACTGGCCACGGAACAAGACACCATCCTCCATGGAAAACGATGGGGAATGGACATCGCCGATCAGGACGGCCGGTTTCAGCATCTGGACCTTCTGGGTCGCGGTCACGGTGGCCTCGATCCTGCCCTTGCACACCATCACTCCACAGGTAATCGTTCCTTTCACGACCGCGTGTTCGCCAATGATGATCATTTCGTCTGTGCACAGTTCACCCTCGAGTGTTCCGTTAATGCGGACGACGGCACCCGAAAAACTGGCTTTGCCTCTGAAATCCGAGCCTTTTCCCAAAAAGGTGTAGTTGTCTTCCTCAGAGAATACTTCCCGTTTGTTGCCGGATTTGTTGCCCCACATGCGTATGCCTCCTCACGACGCCGACGGCAACGAGCCGTACCGTTCAGCTCCTGCATCGCCATGCACGTTTTGCTCGACGCCCGTGGTCCGTTGATGATTACGATAAAATCGCATCGACAATGCGTGTTAAATCTTCCCGGGAATAATAGCTGAGAATCACGTCTCCCCCGCGCGATTTCGGGCGAAGCGTGACTTTTGTTCGCAAATGCTTGCGGAGGCGATCTTCCACGTCAGCCTCAGGAACGCGCGTCCCGGAACCAGTGGAGCGGGACTTGCGTTTGCGGGAACCGCGGCCTTTTTCCTTAACCAGTCGCTCCGTCTGTCTGACCGAAAGTTGCTCCCGCGCAATGCGCTTTGCCAGCTCCAGTTGCGCGTCCGCAGATTCGACACCCACCATGATTTTGGCATGTCCCAATGTCAACTGACCGGATTCCAGCATGGCATGCACGTCACGAGGCAAGGAGAGGATTCTGCAAATATTGGCCACGGAAGCCCTGTCGCGTCCGACACGCCTGGCCACCGCTTCTTGCGTCAACCCGAATTCGTCAATGAGTTGGCGATAGGCTTTGGCTTCTTCCACGGGATTCAAATTCACCCTCTGGATATTTTCAATGAGGGCTAATAACGTAGATTCATCGTCTTTTGATGGTCGAATGACCGCCGGGATATCCGTGATGTTCGCCTGTTTTGCCGCACGGAACCGTCGCTCTCCCGCAATGATTTCATAGAAATCGTCCCCTTTGCGCCGCACAAGAATGGGGTGAAGAATCCCGTGTTGCCGAATGGAGTCCGTCAATTCCCGGAGCTCGTGTTCGTCAAATGTTTTTCTTGGCTGAGATCGGTTTGTCAGAATTCTGGCGACGGGAAGCAAGCGAAATGCCTGATCGGTTCCAGGCACAGGCTTCCCCGGCAAAATGGCTTCCAGGCCCTTACCCAGTGCTGTTTTGCTCATGTGCTAAAAACTCCTGCGCAAAATCCATGTAGGCCCTGGCCCCCCTCGACATCGCATTGTACAGCACCCCCGGGCGTCCATAGCTGGGGGCCTCGGCCAGGGCCACATTTCTCGGGATCACCGACTGGTAGACCTTGTTGGGAAAAAACTTTCCGATTTCTTCAGAAACCTGCCTGGAAAGTGTGAGCCTGGCATCCCACATGGTCAACAGGATCCCCTCGATTGACAAGTCCCGGTTGAGGCTGTTCCCCACCCGTTCAATGGTCTCGATCAGCCGTTTCAACCCCTCCATGGCATAGTATTCACACTGAACCGTGATCAATACCGAACCGGCGGCCGTCAGGGCATTCACCGTCAGCAGCCCCAGGGCCGGCGGACAATCCATAATGATGAAATCATACCGCCCGGCAACGGCTGAAAGAAGATGTTTGACACGTTCTCCCCGGTGGTCGAGGCCGGCTAATTCAAGTTCCGCTCCGGCAAGATCGGCACTGGATGACAAAAAATCCAGCATGGCGACTGACGTGGGAATAATGGCGTCGGCAGCCGGAATGTTTCTGAACAGACAATCATAGATCGTGTGTGCCGGATTTTCGACTCCAACGCCGCTGGTGGCGTTAGCCTGCGGGTCGAGGTCAACCAGTAAGACCTTCCTCCCGCAGAGAGCCAGCGCAGCCGCCAGGTTGACGGAGGTGGTGGTTTTTCCGACCCCGCCTTTCTGATTTGCGACAGCGACGATTTTAGGCATCACGATTTTTTTGCAATATTTTCAAGGTGTTACAAAATGTTCCACGTGGAACAATCAGAGACATCCCCGGCCGAACCCTCATTGATGACGCCCCACAATACTCAGGAGTCGTTTCCCGAACCCGAACGGCAATTCGTAAGGCATTTCACGGATTACAGAGAACTCGTCCAGATTGAGATCGGCGACCACGGGATGCACCCGCCACACCGCACAGTGCCCAGATACAGCCAGCAGGTGCCTAACATAAGGCAAACCGACACTCAATCGCAATGCTTTTATCAGTATCCAGTCGAATTTTCCATGAACATCCTGTTGTCTGGCTAACTGTTCCACGTTTCTCGATTCAACCCGCACGTTTGTCAAGCCAAGCAGGCCCGTCAGATGATGAAGAAACGCGACTTTCTTCAGATTGGGTTCAAGGAGCGTTATCTCGTGTTGAGGGGAGACAATGCCGATGGGAATGCCAGGAAATCCCGCGCCGCTACCGATATCAAGCGCCGCACAGGATGTTTCCTGTCCAACCACTTTTGTCCAGGCCAGAGAGTCAACAAACAGATTGCCAATAATCTCCCGTTCACCGGTATAACCCGTGAGGTTGATTTTGTCATTCCACTGCAGAAGCTCCCTGATATACACCACAAACTGATCGACGATACCCTGGCAGGAATCCACCCCAATGGCCCCGAACCCTTCACGAACGAGTCCATCGAGTTGATTCGTGTTCATGTCATTGTTCCACGTGGAACACCTGGGAACATGGCTGTGCAAACTGAGGAGCACCCGGGATGATCCGGCCTGTTTCCTATGCCATGTTCGCAGAGGATGCGGCGGATTGGAACCGTTCCAGTGCGACAAGTAACAACGAAATGGCGGCAGGCGTCATGCCTGAAATTCTCGACGCCTGCCCGACGGTTGCAGGTTTGATCTTTGACAGCTTTTCCGCCACTTCGTTGGAAAATCCCCGCACGTGTGGATACGGAAAGTTTTCGGGAATGGTTCTGCTTTCCAGTTTGTGAAAGCGTTTAATCTGGTCGAGCTGTCGCTTGATATACCCATCATATTTTATGGCAATTTCAACAGCTTCGCCCGTTATTTCCCCGGACAGGCCCCTGTCCCCCACGATGCCCATGAGCTGGTCGTAGGTCAATTCCGGGCGCTTGAGCAACTGGGCAAGCGTGACACCTGGGTCGGGTAATGGGTGTTCCGTCTGTTTCCAGCGTGCCTGCACGGCTGTGGTCCATTGTGGCCGTGTATGTGACAGACGATGCCTTTCTCGGGCAATCGCCTCCTGTTTGGCTTGAAAGGTACGATAGAGCTCGGGTGAGACCAGCCCTAACCGGTGCCCTGTTTCCATAAGACGCTGGTCCGCATTATCCTCACGCAACAATAACCGGTATTCAGCTCGCGACGTGAACATCCGGTACGGCTCCCTGGCGTCTTTCGTAATGAGATCGTCGAGGAGCACGCCGATATAGGCCTGGGAGCGATCCAGGACCAGCGGCGGTTCCCCTTTGACCTGCAGGGCGGCATTGATTCCGGCCATCAGGCCCTGGGCCGCGGCCTCTTCGTACCCGGATGTCCCGTTGATCTGGCCGGCATGATACAGGCCCTTCACATTTTTCGTTTCGCACGTTTGATGAAGCTGGTACGGAGGAAAGTAGTCGTATTCGATTGCATATCCCGGCTTGAGCATGGTGGCTCGTTCGCACCCCGGGATGGTCTTCAGCATGGCCACCTGAACGTCAACGGGCAAGCTGGTTGAGATGCCATTGGGGTAAAACGAGGGGGAATTGAGCGCCTCGGGTTCCACGAAAATCTGGTGTTGGGTTTTCTCCTGGAACCGAACGACTTTATCCTCAATGGATGGACAGTACCGAGGCCCCACAGAATCAATCACCCCGCTGTACATGGGGGATCGGTCCAGATTATTCCTGATGATGTCATGCGTGTGCTCAGTGGTATAGGTGAGGTGACAGGGCACCTGCGGATTCGTGATGTGTGTCGTCCGACACGAAAACGGGCGGGGCGGGACATCGCCTGGCTGAATGGCCATGACGTCAAAATTCAGTGTGTCACGATCCAGTCGCGGCGGCGTGCCCGTTTTCAACCGGCCGGTCTCAAAGCCGAAATCCCTCATACAATCCGAAAGATATTCGGCGGAGGCCTCGCCGGCACGTCCACCGGGCATGTGGTTCATGCCGATATGCATCAACCCTTTGAGAAACGTGCCGGACGTGATAATGACCGCGTGAGCGTGGATGGTCACACCTGCATCCGTGACAATGCCCTTGATGGAATCGCCTTTGGTCACAATGCTGTTGGCAGTCCCCGCAACAATGTCAAGGTTGGGCTGGTGTGCGAGGGTGTCATGCATGGCCTTTTGATACAGGGATTTATCGCACTGGACACGGGTGGCCCTCACCGCCGGCCCCTTTCTCGTATTCAGCATCCGAAACTGAATCCCCGCCCTGTCAGTGTTGCGGCCAATTTCTCCTCCCAGGGCGTCAATTTCTTTGACCAGATGGCCTTTGCCGATTCCTCCCACCGCCGGATTACAGGGCATGTGCGCGATGGTCGCCGGATCAATCGTCAGCAACAAGACCCGGCACCCCATTCTGGACGCGGCCAACGCGGCTTCACAGCCGGCATGACCGCCGCCGATGACAATAATATCCCGTTGCAAAGACATAGATGTATTTCCCTAATTATTCTTACTTTCCAATACAAAAATCCTGAAAGATCCGGTCTAAAATGTCCTCCGTGCTTACCGCTCCGGTGATTTCACCCAACGCGTCGAGGGCCGCTCGAATATCAAGGGCGACACATTCCCCGGCTTCCCGTCTCTGAAGGGAGTGCATGGCCTCTTCAAGAGAGCCACGCGCACGATCCAGACTCGACCGGTGGCGCAACCGCGTCACAAGAACCGATGGCGCAGCTTCCCGCGCTTCTGTCACAAACAGATTGTGAATGTCTGATTTGAGACGATCAAGTCCTTCCCCTGTTCTGGCCGACACGTTCACCACAGCCATGCCATCGTGTTCGCGGCCCGCGCCGCCGCGCGGATGGATGGCGGGCAGTGCCCGGGACGCGGGGAGATCCATTTTATTCACCACCAGCAGGGCGCGTCGCCCGCCATAGGTTTCCAACAGCGCACGGTCGGCATCCGTCACGCCCACGGACCCGTCAATCACGAGCAACAGCACGTCGGCATCGGCAATCGCTTCTTCCGTTCGACGAATGCCTTCCTCTTCAATCCTGTCCCGCGTCTCTCGGAGTCCCGCGGTATCCAGGATGCGCAGGGCGATTCCCCCGACATGCAATGACTCATCAATGACGTCGCGGGTTGTGCCCGGTTGATCCGACACAATCACGCGCTCCACGTTCAGCAAGGCGTTGAGCAGACTCGATTTGCCCACGTTGGGACGGCCAATGATGGCAGCCGTGATGCCGTCCCGCACAATGCGCCCTTCTTCATACGAGGCGATCAACCGCTCCAGTCTGTGTCGCGTGTCTTCCAGAACCCGCTGTGCTTCCGGAGTGCGGATGAACACAATATCTTCTTCCGCGAAGTCCATGCCGGCTTCAATATGTGCCAACACCCGCAACAATTGCTCGCGGAGTGCGTCAAGTTCACGGGAAAGGGACCCGCGCAATAAGGCCTGAGCCGCCTGCAGACTTCGGGAGGTGGTTGCGTGGATCGTATCAAGCACGGCCTCTGCCTGAGCGAGGTCCAGACGTCCGTTCAAAAACGCCCGTTTGGTGAACTCCCCCGGTTGCGCCAGCCTGGCGCCATGTTGCACCAGCCCCTGGCAGGCGATCTGCAAAATCACGGAGCCTCCATGGGTCTGAATTTCCACCACGTCCTCACCCGTATAGGAACGAGGTGCGCGCATCACCACGACCAGAGCTTCGTCAACCACCGAACCGATTCCCGGTGGCCCGTCGGGCATGGCTGATTCTCCCGTGCGTACCACGTCGCTCACATACAGGCGATGACTGTCCAGCTGGTCCAGGGAGGCACGGTGGCGGGGACGAACGACCTGCTCGGCAACGCCAATGGCTCCTGACCCGCTGACGCGAATGATGCCAATCCCCCCCTCCCCCACGGGCGTGGCAATCGCACAAATCGTATCGTCAACCGGGTATTCCATTCAGAGAAAGCGTCTGTGGTCCATCACGGCCGTCGCGAGCCACCTTTCCCCTTCCCTTTTCTCTTGCGGGAGGAACCGTCATCGTCGGGGCCGGTGTTCTCCACGGGACCATCCCCGCCGGGCGCCGGTGGGCCGGGTGCCGGTTTTTTGAGAACGAACTGATCCGTAATTACCTGTTGAAGAATCGTCAGGACGTTATTGGTCAACCAGTACATCACCAACCCGGACGGAAAGGTCAGAAAGAGAAACGTCAGGAACACAGGCAACATCAACATCATCTTGGCTTGAGTGGGATCCATGGTCGTGGGCATGATTTTTTGTTGCACCACCATGGACACGCCCATCAGAATCGGCAGGACATAATACGGATCCGGGATCGACAAATCCGTCACCCACAGCAGAAAAGGCGCCTGGCGAAGCTCCACGGTCATGTACAAAATATTAAACAGCGAGATAAAGACGGGCATCTGCAACACCATCGGCAAACACCCGCCGACGGGATTGACTTTATGTTCTTTGTACAGCTTCATCAGTTCACGATTGAGTCGTTCCCTGTCGTTTTTCATCCTGGCTTGCAGGGCCTGGATTTTGGGCTGGATGGCCTGCATACCCTGCATGGATTTGTAACTCTTGTACTGCAGGGGCACGAACAACAGCTTGATGCCGCACGTTAAGAGAATGATCGCCACGCCATAGTTCTGGGTGTAGTCGTACAGAAACCGCAGCACGTAAAACAGCGGTTTGGCCACCGCTTTGACAATGGCCCAGCTCCCGTAAATAAACCATCCGAAATCAATCGTGTCCTCCAGGCTGTGGCCCAGTGACTGCAGGGCATCAAACTTTTTTGGACCGGCATAGAGCTGAAACTGGAGCTGACTGCCTTGCGCATCAACGGGAAACTCCACTCCCGCCGTCGCCACGTAATCGGCCTCGGTCCTCGCAACCATCCCCTGGGCGTCTTGAGGAATCATGACGCTGATAAAATATTTGTCCTGTAGCGCCGCCCAGCGAATGTCGCCGGAACGTCGAATCTCGGGATCCGGGGTTTCCTTTTCCAGCACGGAGCCGTTCATCCACGCCGGCCCCATGGCGCCAATAAATCCCTGGCCCCATTCCACCACCCCGAAATTCGTTCCCAGCAACACCTCGACGGCATCGTCGAGGCCACGAACGCGCATGGCCACGTCCACCAGATAGGTATCGTGGTAGAAGGTAAAGGTCTTTTCCAGCAGAATGTCGCGTTCCTCGTCGTAATGGGAAAATGTCAGGTGACCGGTGGGATGGGCTTCGTCGAGTCTGTCAAAGTCCCGACTCACCTCAAACGTGCCGGTGTTCAGCGCGGCGGTGATGTCCGGGTCTTCAACCTGCACAGACATGGGGCCGGCAAAATGTCCTTCCGGGTACACAAACTCGACGGGTTGAGGATTGTCTTCTGTCTGAGTCGTGTACTGTTTCAGCTTCCAGCTTTGAATGTGCGCGCCACGGGTGGTGAATTGTGCCCGGTACAGCGGCGTCTCGACGTCTTCCGTCTGCTCTTCCAAAGCCGGATTGTCTGAGGCGTAGGCGTCGGTGGGAATCGGGGAGGCAGAATCGGACTGCTCTTCGAGCGGGACATCCGAAGTGGAGAAGGACTCCCTCCCCGTGGGAGAAACAGTGTCTTGCTCTTCAAGAGGTGGGGGGGCAGGCACCAGCCCCAACTCTTTCATGACCAGGTCAAAGCCGAAAATGATGCCGAACGAAATAATGAGAAAAATGACGATTCGTTTTTCCATAATCCCGAAAGACCTAAGCGGCGACGTGAGTATCGTTACGACATTCGGACAGCCCGGCAGTCAACCAGGCCTTCACAACGTTCTGACGTCCGATCAGGGAACAGGGTCCACGCCACCCGGATGGAAGGGATGACACTTCGCAAGCCGACAGCCTCCCAGCAACAGACCTCGAAGAAGGCCGTGGCGGATTATCGATTCACTGGTGTAGTGCGAGCAGGTGGGCGCAAACCTACAGTGTGGCCCCAGAGCCGGAGAAATGATTTTCTGGTAGCAGGCAATAAGCCACAAGACTATTATGCGCATGGGAGAGGATCGGGGGACACCATAAGCCCTTTGCTGGTCAGGGTCTTCACCCATGTGTCATAGAGGGAGGAGTGGGGTAGCGTCAGCACCGGTCGTTTGGGAAAAATAACAATATCGTTTCCTTGCCGTAACCCCGTGCGGGTTGTTCTGACCAGGGCGCGGAACACACGTTTTCCCCTGTTTCTCGCAACCGCGTTGCCAAACCGACGTCCAACCACTATGCCGACCCGGGTGTTCCCCGGGCACGATGCACAGGACATCATGTTAAAAAACCTGGTCGTGACGCGCACCCCGTCCCGCTTGACCCGTTCAAAATCCTCTTTTTTTTTCAGGAATATCCGGTCGGAAGGTGCAGGGACATCATTCATCGGATACCGTGAGGCGACTGCGACCTTTTCGGCGACGCCGCGCAAGTATCTTTCTCCCGTTTCTGGTGCTCATGCGCTTGCGAAAGCCATGGTCCCGTTTTCTTTTCAGATTCGACGGTTGTCGATATGTCATGGACATGGTAGAGAACCTCTTGGACGTAATGTTGGAGAACGGCGATTGTAAATTCTCGTGCCCCTGACTGTCAAATCAGTTTTTCAGCCCGTCATTTCATTGACTCCCCGAAGACAGCCCTTCTATAGTCACACGACGATTGCGATTTGAGGCCCCCCCCAAGGTATCAAAGGAACCAGGTGGTGATTCGAGGCATTAAAGGCGTCAAAGACATTACGCCGGATCAGATTCCAAAGTGGACCGTCATTGAGCGAACCGCGCACGCTCTGGCTCACGCCTTTGGATTCCATGAAATACGTATTCCTGTTTTTGAGAAGACCGAGCTGTATATTCGCAGTCTTGGTGACGCGACCGATCTTGTTGAAAAGGAAATGTACACATTCCCGGACAGGGACGGGACCTCGTTAACGCTTCGTCCTGAGGGCACCGCAGGGGTTGTGCGCGCGTTTATTGAACAGGGGTTGAAAACCCAACCTTCCTCAAGAAAGCTCTACTACATCGGGCCGATGTTTCGACACGAGCGGCCACAGGCAGGGCGGTTCCGGCAATTCCATCAGTTCGGCGTTGAATCCGTAGGGAACGCGCATCCCGATGCCGACATTGAAGTCATCACGTTACTCTGGAGATATTTTTCGGCGTTGTGCTTACCAGGTCTTGTTCTGGAGATCAATTCCCTGGGCGAGTCCCCTGACCGCCGGAAGTACATACAGACATTCGTGTCCTTTCTGAAGGGAAAAGAGCCTAGGCTCTGCGGAAACTGTCAGCGACGAATGAGCGCAAATCCGCTCCGTATTCTGGATTGCAAAGTTCCTCAATGCCGGGAAACCGTGAGAGATGCCCCTTCCCTCACGGATTTTCTTTCCCAACCCTCTCGACAGCACTTCGATCACGTGCTGCACGGGTTACAGTTGCTGGGTATTCCATACACCATCAATCCCCGTCTCGTGCGGGGACTGGACTACTATGCCATGACGACTTTCGAGGTTTCGTGCTCAGTACTTGGGGCACAAAACGCGATTGGCGCCGGTGGGCGGTACGATGGGTTGTTCCAGACGTTGGGTGGACCCGCCACGCCGGCGGTTGGCTTTGCCATCGGTTTGGAGCGGGTGATTCTGGCTCTTCCTGACTCCGTTCTTCCACCGCCGGACCCTTGGGTCTTCATTGCGTCGTTCGGGGAGAAAGGGAAGCCGGCTGGCCTGTCCCTTCTGGATTCCATCCGAACACAACAGGTGAGAGCCGATACTGACTATCAGGCCTCCACGCTGAAGACTCTCTTGCGCTCCGCCGACCGTCTTGGTGCTCCATACGTCGTCATACTGGGTGATGATGAGGTCATGAGCAATCAGGTGATCGTGCGCAACATGGCGACAAAAGAGCAGAAAATTCACCCTCTCGCGACGGCGTCTGCCGCCATAATCAATCAGCTTCGGTGACGTAGACACGTAGAAACAGTTATTGACTTTTTGTCTCGTGAAGGCTACTGTTTTTTCTCCTTTTTAAAGCACACGGCATCCCGGTTACGTCTGTGGTTTTTGTGCTTTTTCTCTCTCACCGGTCAGGGTCCGTGCCTCGCAGAAAAAACAGGAATCTCGTCACGACCGTTCATCAACCGGGCTTACACGGGCCGGATCCATTGTGTGTGCCATGGCGACACCGACTCTTCTCGTCTGCATCCAGAGCGACCCGATGGAAACACACCGGCCGACGGAAGGGCTTCGCATCGCGCTTGGTCTGTCAACCGGTGCCGCGACACTAACGATCGTTCTTCTCGGGCAGGCCAGATTGTTGCTGACCGACAAAGCATCTGAAGTCATTGAGGCGGATATTTTAGAAAGACATCTTCCTGTTATTCAGGAACTCCGTCTTGACCTCGTGGTCCCGGAAGGCAGCGCGAATGATTTTTCCCTGGACGGGGAATTTGCAATTCGGGAAGTGCCACAATCAGGCATCGTTACTCTGTTGTTGCAGGCCGACCGCTCCCTGGTGTTTTGATGACAAAGAATGTCCTTTTTCTTATATCGTCAGCAGGGCCGTCGCCTGTACAGGAACTTCTCAAGGCGTATGAATTTCCAGAATATTCAGTAACCGGCATTCTTACTTGTGGTAACTCCCGTTCAGACCATCAGTTCCCTTTTCCTTGTTATGTTCTTGATGATGGAGATCACAAGGGAAATAAATCGTTATCTTCGCACGTTTCTTATACAGACATGCTTCAAATGATTTTCGAGTCCGACGCGGTGGTGTCCTGTTGTTAACATCTTCTCCTATTCCTGTTTTGCTTTGCGAGAAAAAATAGCAGTAGCATTCGTAATACATAGTGGCTGTGAATGATGGTTGTTTTGTCTATCGTATTGATTTTGTTTATGAAAATTTCACGCATGCCTGTGATTTTCTCTGGAGATAATGTACTGATCTTCTGTGAATGAGTTATGGGTAGCTGTGTAATTTACAGATCTGCGTTTGATGGAAGACAGGCGTGTTGTTAGTAACATGAATAGTTATAAACATATGTTGATAAAACTGTGAATATCGTGGCTAAACAAGAGGATGGTCTTTGGAAAGAAGCCCTTGGGGTTATTCAGGACAGAATGGGTGATGAAGTTGTAGAAACGTGGTTTCATCCGACGAGTCTGGGATCGATCAATGGGACCAAAGCCACCATAGTGGTGCCCAATGAATATTTCGGGAGATGGTTAGTGGAGCATTATCGTCAGGTTATTGGCGAGGCCCTGCAAGTCGTTCGGCCGTCAAGCACAGGAGTAGTCGATCTGGAGTTTGTTGTCAGCGAACACACGGCTACCACAACTGTACCTGCCGAGAAACCCCCCGTGCCGCAGGGCGCAAACACTTACACGCAGACCAGAAGATCATACCTGAATCCCCAGTACACCTTTGAAAATTTTGTGGTTGGGGCCAACAATAATCTCGCCCATGGGGGCAGTCTTGCAGTCGCCGAGCGTCAGCCCCCCGACTATAACCCGTTCTTCATCTGCGGAGGGGTGGGGCTGGGCAAAACGCATCTTCTGCATTCCATCGGGAATTTCGTGAAGCAGAAGCGAGGCCTTCAGGTTGCGTATGTGACAACCGAGCAATTTACGAACGAGGTCATTGTCTCAATTCGCCACGACAGGATGCGGGATTTTCGAAGACGCTACCGGAGCATTGATATCCTTCTCATTGATGACATCCAGTTTCTTGAGGGCAAGGCGGCAACCCAGGAAGAATTTTTCCACACATTTAACGCCCTGTATGAGGCAAAAAAGCAAATTGTTGTGTCCAGCGACCAGTTTCCCAAAGAGATGACTTCTGTGGCAGAACGGTTGCGGTCTCGATTCGGGTGGGGGTTACTCGCTGACCTTCAACCCCCTGATTTCGAGACACGCATTGCGATCATGAGGAAAAAATCAGAGGAGAAGGGCATCGTCATCGGAGACGACGTGGAGCAACTGCTTGCCAAGAACTTAACAAGAAATATCCGTGAGCTGGAAGGTGCATTAACCCGCCTCGAGGCCTACTCAAAACTGACAGGTCAGACCGTGACCACTGACACGGCAAAAATCGTTCTTCGGGATTTACTGGTGACGGAAACAAAAGTCATCAGGCTGGTGGACATCCAGGAAGTTGTCGCCCGCCGGTACGGGAAGAAAATCTCCGATCTGAAATCAAAGCGACGAACCGGAGACCTGGTTCTTCCCCGGCAAATTGCGATGTATCTGTCCCGGAAACTCACAAATTCTTCCTTCCCTGAAATTGGACGCGAGTTTGGAGGGAAGGATCACACAACCATCATGCACGCCTGTCGACAAATCGAAAAAGCCGTTGATACAGACCATGCCTTACGGGCCGAGCTTGACAGTCTTACAAACGAAATAGGCAAAGCCTGACGAAAGGGGCCTTCTCACATGCAAGTGACCATAGCACGAGACGAACTGCTGACGGCGATCCAGCGCGTTCAGGGTATCGTGGAAAAACGTAATACCATGCAGAGCCTGGGCAACGTCTTCCTGGAAGCCAAGTCGGACGGACTGGATATTCTGGCGACGGATCTGGAACTCGGCATGCGGGGGTTGTATAAGGCGAATGTCAAAAAGCCCGGAACCATTACATTCTCCGCAAGAAAACTTTTTGACATCATTAAGGAAATCAGAGACCCCGAGATTACCATGACCGTGGCGGACAATTCCCGGGTTACGCTCAAGGCGGGCCGCAGTCAGTTTGATGTCGTCGGGCTTCCTGGCAAAGATTACCCGCCATTACCCGCTATTGAGAGGACAGGCCTCATTCCCCTGCCGGGCGAAGGGATGCTCCAGCTCATTCGAAGAACGCTGTTTGCCGTGGGGGACAACGACACCAGGTATGTGCTCAATGGCCTGCTTGTGACGATCGTGCAAGAGGATGACACCCCTGTGATTCGCCTTGTGGGGACCGACGGGCATCGGCTGGCCGTGGCGGACCAGAAACTGGAACTCGGAAACAAGGAACGTCCTGACCAGGAGCTCAAGGCGATCATCCCCAAAAAAGCGGCACAGGAAATTCGCAAGCTCCTGGAAGAAGGCGGCGACGAGCCGATGATCGGCGTGACCCAAAACATGCTGATCTTCAGAAAGAGCGGACTCGTGCTGACCTCTCGGCTCATGGAAGGCAATTACCCCAACTATCAGCAGGTCATTCCCAAGGGTAGCAAGAATAAAATCACGGTGAGTCGGGAAGACCTTGAAGGTGCCGTTCGACGGGTCTCGGTCCTGTCTCAGGATAAAAACGCTCCGGTCAAACTGACGTTTTCGGAGAAATCCATCGCGCTGTTTTCCAGTACGGCTGAAGTGGGAGAAGCCAAGGAAGACATCCCCGCCGCGTTTAAAGGCGAGTCGTTTTCCACCGGGTTTAACGCACGCTATCTGCTCGACGTGTTGAGCGTCATTGACGGCGACAAGCTGGTCCTCGATATGGAGGCTCCCCTGAGCCCGTGTTTGATTCTGGAGAGTGACACGCCTCTGCTGAAAACCGTCGTGATGCCGGTCAAAGCGTAATGCGGACAGAGAACAGCATGCCCCGCGAGGAGATGACCCCTCACCAACCGACCGACCATTCGCCGCCTTCCACGCCTTTGGATCCTTCCACAGACCAGCAC
The DNA here is from genome assembly GCA_963692935.1 of Nitrospirales bacterium. Taxonomy (GTDB): domain Bacteria; phylum Nitrospirota; class Nitrospiria; order Nitrospirales; family UBA8639; genus Bin75. The sequence continues at coordinate 2,404,049 of OY843588.1, read as the reverse complement.
GTCGAACGCAGCGAATACGGCGCGGAGCACATCCGGGTGCTCGAAGGCCTGGAAGCCGTTCGCAAACGGCCGGCCATGTACATCGGCAGCACGGGCGTGGGCGGCCTCCACCATCTCGTCTATGAGATCGTGGACAACAGCGTTGATGAACACATGGCCGGCTACGGGGAGACCATTGATGTCTCTCTGGAAATCGATGGGAGTGTCGCGGTCACGGATCATGGCCGGGGCATTCCCACGGGCATGCATCCCATCCAGAAAAAATCGGCGGCCGAGGTCGCCCTGACCGTCCTCCATGCGGGTGGAAAATTTGAGCAGGGCGCCTACACCGTGTCCGGCGGGTTGCATGGCGTGGGGATCTCCGTCGTCAACGCCCTGTCGGAATGGCTGGAGTTGGAAATCTGGCAGGATGACAAGGTTTTTGAGCAGGTCTACCGCCGGGGCATCCCGGACGCCGCGCTTCGCATGACCGGCGTGACACAAAAACGCGGGACGAAAATCACGTTTAAACCCGATGCGGACATTTTCGAGACGGTTGAGTACAGTTTTGACATACTCGCGCAACGCCTTCGGGAGCTGGCCTTCCTCAATAAAGGGCTTTCGATTTCGCTGACCGATAAACGCACGCAAAAAGAACAGATGTTTCATTACGTAGGCGGGATCATGTCATTCGTCGAGCATTTAAATGAAGCGAAAAACCCGCTTCACAAACCGATCTGTTTCTCCGTCGAAAAGCCGGACGCCATGTTAGAAGTCGCGCTCCAGTACAACGACGGCTACGCCGAACACCTCTTCTCGTTTGCCAATAACATTAATACACGGGAAGGGGGAACACATCTGGTGGGGTTCAAGGCCGCCCTGACCCGAACGATCAATTCGTATGCGAGGTCGTATGACCTCTTGAAAAAGGACGCGGACTCGCTCGCGGGCGATGACGTGCGGGAAGGCCTCACCGCTGTGGTGAGCGTCAAGGTGCGGAACCCGCAGTTTGAAGGCCAGACCAAGGCCAAGCTGGGGAACAGCGAAGTCAAGGGCATTGTCGAAACCGCCATGAATGAGGGACTCGGCCAGTACTTTGAAGAAAATCCGGCCGTGGCCAGACGCCTCATCAGCAAATCCGTGGACGCGGCGCGGGCGAGGGAAGCGGCCCGGAAAGCCAAGGAACTCATCCGTCGCAAGAATGCCCTGGATAGCGGATCGCTTCCGGGGAAACTGGCCGATTGTTCAGAAAAAGACCCGGCCTTGAGCGAGTTGTTTATTGTCGAGGGCGACTCTGCCGGCGGATCGGCGAAACAGGGGCGGGATCGGAAATTCCAGGCCATTCTTCCGCTCAAGGGGAAGATCCTCAACGTTGAAAAGGCCCGGTTCGACAAAATGCTGTCCAGCGAAGAAATTCGAACGCTGATCATGGCTCTGGGGACGGGCATCGGCCGCCCGCGGGAGGACATGGAACAGGGCAAGGATGACAAAGAAGCGTTTGACATTACGCGCGCGCGGTACCACAGAATCATTTTGATGACAGACGCCGATGTGGATGGCAGCCACATTCGCACGCTCCTCCTCACGTTTTTGTTTCGCCAGATGCATGAACTGATTGACCGGGGCTATGTGTACATTGCGCAGCCCCCGCTCTTTAAGGTGAAAAAAGGCAAATCCGAACGCTATCTCAAAGATGAACATGACCTGAACGACTACCTCGCGGAACTGGCGGGACAGGATGTCGAAGTCTACATGGAACGGGAACGCGCGTTTGTGGGTGGACAGACGCTCGGCCCCGTCCTGAAGGCGATGATTGAATTCGAAGGGCTGCTCGGGAAACGGCGTCAGAACAAACGGGACGCCGGGCTGTTGCGGGCCTTTGTGGACGAGCCGACCCTCGGGCGCGAACTCCTCAAGAATCGGGACGCGGTCCAGGAGCTGATCGCGCGCGTGAAGGAGCGGTTGACCATGGCGTATCCCGACGCGCCGATTCACATGGAGGTGGTGGACGACCAGGAACATCAGTCCAACAAAATCGTGTGTCGGGTGCCCACCGATGGCATGGTCGCGACCCTTGACGTGACCCATGAATTAGTAGGCTCCGCGGATTTTCGGGAACTGCAGAAACTGGCACCCCACGCCATTGGCCTGGGCCAGCCCCTGTACCGCATGAAAGCGCGGGACACGGAAACCACCTTCGCCTCCACAGATGCTCTCATTCAGGGCATCCTGGACGTCGGGAAAAAAGGCTTGAGTCTTCAACGCTACAAAGGGCTGGGTGAAATGAATCCCTCGCAGCTGTGGGAAACCACCATGAACCCGCACACGCGATCCCTGCTGCAAGTGAAACTGGAAGACCTGCCAGGCGTGGATGAAATTTGCACCATTCTCATGGGCGATGAAGTGGAGCCGCGACGGAATTTCATTCAGCAGCATGCGCTGGAAGTTCGTAACCTGGACGTATAGCCGACCGCACAGCCAGCCCCAACCCCTCACCACCACACGCTATGCCCACGGACACACGGTTCACTCAAGTCGCCATCGAAGACGAGATGCGCATGTCGTATCTGGATTACGCCATGAGCGTCATCGTGGGACGCGCGTTGCCGGACGTGCGTGACGGGCTGAAACCCGTGCACCGGCGCATTTTATATGGCATGAACCAGATGGGTCTGGCACACAACAGGGCCTACCGCAAGTCGGCCAAGATCGTGGGCGAGATCATGGGGAACTACCATCCACATGGTGATTCCGCCATTTACGACACGCTGGTGCGCATGGCGCAGGACTTCAACCTGCGCTACCCCCTGGTGGACGGCCAGGGGAATTACGGGTCAGTGGACGGCGACCCGCCGGCGGCCATGCGCTATACCGAAGCCCGGCTGATGAAACTCGCCGGCGACATGCTGGGCGATATTGATCGTGAAACCGTTGATTTCGGTCCCACGTACGATGAATCGGATGTCGAGCCACTGGTGTTGCCGGCCAGAGTGCCCAACCTGTTAATCAACGGGGCCGGCGGGATCGCCGTTGGCTACGCCACGAATATTCCCACGCACAACATTGGCGAAGTCGTCACAGCGCTCCAGCGCGTGCTGGACGAACCGGAAGTGTCCGTGGCGCAGTTGATGGAACATATCCCTGGTCCCGATTTCCCGACAGCCGGGTTTATTTACGGCACGCAGGGGATCCGGGACGCCTATGAAAAAGGACGAGGGCTTCTGACACTCCGCGCCAGGAGCCACATTGAAGCGGATGACCAGAAGGATCGGGACCGTATCATTGTGACCGAAATCCCCTACCAGGTGAACAAAGCCAGGTTGCTGGAGAAAATCGCCGCGCTGGTTCATGAGAAACGCATCGAAGGGATTGCCGACATTCGGGACGAATCGGACAGGGACGGCATCCGCGTCGTGATCGAACTCAAAAAAGGCGAGCTTCCGCCCGTCATCCTGAATCAGTTGTACAAGCACACCCAACTCCAGAATACGTTTGGCGTCATCATGCTTGCGCTTGTGAATAACCGGCCGGCCATTCTGGACCTCAAACAGATCCTGGCCGCCTTTCTCGATCATCGCCGTGAAGTGGTCCTTCGTCGGGCCGCCCATGATCTCCGGAAAGCCGAAGAACGCGCCCATATTCTGGAAGGCCTCAAAATCGCGCTGGAGCATTTGGATGACGTCATTGCGTTGATCCGTCACGCGGCGTCGCCCGACGATGCGAAGACCGCACTCACGCAACAGTTTGCGTTGTCCGAGATTCAGGCCCGCGCCATTCTGGAGATGCGGCTTCAACGACTGACCCAACTCGAACAGACGAAACTGACGCAGGAATATGACGAACTCAAAGCCAGCATTGCGTCCCTGCGGGCCATCCTCACATCCGATGATCGGGTCACACAGATCATCAGGGATGAACTGCGAGACCTCAAAGACGCCTATCATGACCCCCGCCGCACACAGATCGTGCCGCAAGACGCGGAGCTCAACATTGAAGACCTGATTGCGGATGAAGAAATGGCCGTCAGCATTTCCCATGCCGGCTACATCAAACGCCACCCTGTCTCCGAATACCGTGCGCAACGCCGCGGGGGAAAAGGCAAAATCGGCATGGTGGTCAAGGACGAAGATTTCGTCGAAACCCTGTTCACGGCCTCGACGCATGACTTCCTGCTGTTCTTTACCGATGCCGGCAAAGTCCACTGGCTCAAAGTCTATGCCATCCCGGAAGCCAGCCGCGTCAGCAAAGGCAAGGCCATGGTCAACCTGCTGGCCTTGCAGCCGGGTGAACGGGTAACCGCGACGCTTCCCGTTCGGGAATTTTCCGATGAGTTATACGTGGTCATGGCCACCCGCATGGGGTATATCAAAAAGACGAAATTATCGGCGTATGGCCGTCCCCGGCAGGGCGGGATCATTGCCCTGAAGCTGGATGCGGGCAATAAACTCATTGGCGTAGAAATCACGGATGGTCGAAGCGACATTCTCCTGGGGACCAGAGAAGGGCGGGTCGTTCGGTTCCAGGAACAACGTGTCCGGACCGTGGGCCGTGCCGCGCGCGGGGTCAGGGGCATGAACCTGTCCGGCACCAATCATGTGATAGGGATGGCCGTCATCCAGCCGGACGCGGACGTCTCCGTCCTGACCGTGACCGAGCGGGGATTTGGAAAGCGGACAGCCGCGAGCGCGTACCGCACGAAAGGTCGGGGGGGGCGAGGGGTCAGCAGCATCAAAGTCACCGGAAAAAATGGCCTGGCTATCGCGTTCCATCAAGTGAAGGCCTCCGATGACATCATGATGATGACGGCGGAAGGAAAGATCCTCAGAATCCCGATCAATGCCCTCAAGGAGAGAGGCCGCAATGTACAAGGGGTACGGCTCATTGATATGGACGACACCGACCGGGTCACCGGCGTGGCCAAACTGGCCGAGAGCGATGCCGACGAGGGGGGCGACGGGGCTGACGACACCAGTGCAACCGGCGGCGGCCCGGCAACGGACGCAAACGACCCCGCATAACGGAAGGCCTGGCTGACCATGGGCCTGCTCCGCACCTCAGCCCCTCGTCCCCCCCTTGACCCCGTCGTCAAAATCGGCCTGACCGTGTTCATCGGGGGCTTCGCGCTGATCGCCGCCGGCATGTTCCTGTCCAGACCCGACCGGACCATTCCCCCCTACAGCATTGGATCGCAGGAGGGCGTCGTGGTGGCCGTGCATGTTCCGGCATCAACGAGCGATCCGGCCATCGAAACCCTGATTCGCCGTTTCCGGGAAGTCGGCCTGGCCACCCGCGATTTCCGGTCGTTGAAAGTGCGACCCACCACGCCGGGGGATCCCCGCACATTCTACCGGGAAGTCGTCCTCTATATTTTTTCCGATCCCGTCTGGACCCAACCGGCCCTGTTGCATCGCTATCTGGCCGGGCATGACGGCGAGGAAGAAGCGGCATGGCGTCGGGCATGGCAAGGCGCGGCCCGTGGAGGCTTTCTCTATACCCGGGGCCGCACCAGGGGCTGGATCGGCCCCATTCCCGATCCGACATGTCCCGGGTGCAACCACGCGATTCGCCCCCTGTTTGATGACGGTGCCGCATCCCAGTCACACGCACGGGCCGCCCGGTGCGACACGAGTCCGCAGCGGCAAGACGCTGTCATGCGGCGCTGGCGATCCGGCCTGCCATGGCAATCCGCCGCACCTGCAAACCTGTCGGCGTGACAAAGCGGCATCAGTGTGCCACAACCGCACGACCGCATGGTGTCTGTTTGCAGGGTGCACCCCCATTGCATTATATTTCCCGACCGGGCGTGGCCCCGTGCCCTGTACCCTGTACAATGGCCTTCACCATGCGGCCCGCACACACCCAGCCCAAGCCGTTGCCGGCTCCTGATCGGCCTGTCGTGGCCGCATACCGGTTACGCCAGGTCGGGGTCGCCGTGGGATGACCAATGAGGAACGCGACCCGTTTCAATATGTGCCGGGGGAACCGGCAGAGAATGAACGCCTGCCACCATCCGCCCGCAATCAGAGCGCTTGAACGATCTTGAACTCTCCGCACCCGGCCCGCGACGACCTTGACCTCACAGTCCTGATTCTCTGCTTGAACGAAGAGAAGGCCATCGCCCAGTGCGTCGCGGAAGCGCGCGGGGTTCTGGAGCGGCACGCCATTCGTGGCGAAGTGGTCGTGCTGGATAACAACAGCACCGACCGCTCCGCCGAGCGCGCCCGTGCCGCCGGGGCGCGCGTGGTCACCGAGCCCCGCCGGGGCAACGGCAACGCCCTCATTGCCGGGGTGACGGCGGCGCGGGGGCGCTTGATCATTGTGGGGGATGGCGACGGGCAGCACGATTTCAGCGCCCTCTTGCCGCTGCTGGACAAACTGCAAGGCGGCGCGGATTTAGTCGTCGGCAACCGTTTTGCAAAAGGCCCGCCCGCGGATATGTCCATGTTACACCGTTACATCGGCAACCCGTTGCTGTCGCGAATCGGCCGGTTGTTTTTCCACGCCCCGGTGAGCGATTTCCACTGCGGCTTTCGCGGCTTCCGGACGGCGTGGGTGCGTGGCATCGGGTTGCAATGTCCGGGCATGGAAATCACGAGCGAAGTGATCGTCCGCGCCGCGCGCCGGAACGCGCGCATAGCCGAGGTACCGGTGACGCCCCACCCCGCGACCGACCCCGACCGCGTGCCCCACTTGCGGACCTGGCGGGACGGCTGGCGCACGCTGCGCCTGCTGCTGATGTTCTCGCCGTTGTGGATGTTCCTGTATCCCGGCACGCTGTTGCTCGCCGCCGGCATCATCATTATGTCCATGCCGCTGGTGTGGGGAGTGGAAGCCGGCGTCGGCTTCGGCGCCTACACCATGCTGTTCGGCGAGGCGGCGTTTGTGTGCGGTGCGCAGTTGGTGTTTTTCGCGTTTTCGGCGAGCGTGTTTTTCGAGAACATCGGGTTCACGACCGGCCACTGGCTGGCGCGCTTGCAACGCGTGTCGGTCTTGGAAATCTGCTTGCTCCTCGGCATTGTGCTGGTGCTGGCCGGGCTGGCGGGGAGCGGGTGGAGTTTGATCATCTGGACGCGGACCGGCGAGTTTGCCTTGGAACAACGCCTGCGCGTCGCCATTCCCGCGCTGACATTATTGATTCTGGGCGTGCAAGTGATGTTCAACGGAGCGTTTCTGGCGTTGCTGCAAATGCGCGGCGCCGTCCGATCGCCGGTGGCGGGAGAGGGTGAAAGCGTATGAGTGCCTTCAATATCGTTTGCCTGTTGGTGGTGCCGGCGCTGCTGTCGGCGGGGCAGGTGTTATTCAAAAACACCGCGACCGCGGTCAGCCCGCAGTCGCTGCCGGGGTTTATCGGCGCGCTCGTGGCCAGCCCGTCTTTCTGGGCCGCCCTTGCCATCTACGGCGTGGCGACGTTGCTGTGGGTGTATGTGCTCATCCAGGTGCCGCTCAGCCGGGCGATGCCCTTCATCGCGCTGACCTTTGTCCTGGCTCCGGCTTTGAGCGCCATGTTTTTCGGCGAGCGGCTGACCCTGTTATACGGCGTCGGCATCGCGGTCATCATCGCCGGCGTGACGATCGCCGCCAGTGCGCAAGGATAACGATGAACGCGCCCGCCCGCAAAACCCACATGGCAAAACAACCCAAACGCCGCCAGCGCGCAACGCGTGGGGAAGCGCACCCGCCCGACATCGCCCCTCCCGCTTTGCGTGACACGCTCGGTCACTTCGCGCTGTGGACGTTGGTCTTCCTCGCCGTGCTACTGAGCTTGCGGCTGGTCAACTTGTGGTATGACCTGGACCCTGACGAGTCGGTGTATATTCTGATGTCGGCCGGCGTGCTCGACGGCCACCTGCCCTATACCGAAATGTATGAACACAAACCGCCGGGTATTTTTCTCGTTCTGGCGGCGGTCATGGGCATGTTCGGCGAGTCGCTGGCGGTCGTGCGGCATTTCGGCACCTTCTGCCTGCTGGTGGCGGCTGTCGCCAGTTACGGCATCGCCGTGCGCCACACCACGCCGCTGGTCGCCGGCTTGTCGGTGGCAGCGGTGATGACCCTGGCCGGCGTCAACTATTTCCAACACATGCTGGCCGAATACGCGATCATCCTCTGGCTGATGCCCGCCGTCTGGCTGCTGGTCGCCAGGCGCGGCGTGCTGTGGGCGGTCTTTGTGGTCGGTACGCTGGTCTCGACGGCTACGCTCATGAAAACCAATGCGGGATATGTCGCGCTTGCGCTCGGCGGGTATTACCTGTGGCGCGCGTTTGTCGCATGGCGGGGCGGGCAGGACGGGTCGCCGTGGGAGGTCGCGGTGTATGTCGCGGGCGGCGCGTGGCCGCTGGCGGCAGTGGTCGCGCTTTACTGGGTGGCGGGCGAGATAGACCTGTTCGTGTTTTTTAATGTCACGCTGCCGCTGTCCTACGCCTACGGAGAAGGGCAATCCGGGCTGCAGGACCTGCTCCACTATGTAACCCATTACTGGCAGTCGCTCAATTCCTTCTATCCGCTCGCTCGCGCGCTGTTTATCGCCGCGGGCATCGGCTGTTTATGTGTACTCACGCGCCGAAGAACAGACGTCCTCAAAAAAGACCTCGTGGCGATCGGCGTGGTGTTCGGCGCCTTGGCGCTGTCCACCCTGCACGGCGACGGCCATCTACACTATCTGTTGGCGTTGCTTCCGTTTGTGGCGGTGTTCACGGCGCTCGGTTTTGGCGTCTTGCACGCGCGCCTTGCCGCCGCCCACCGCGCGACCGCCCCCCTCATGCTCGCGCCCGCGTTCATACTCGCTTGCGGCTTCGTGCAATACGGCAGCGCAAGCGCATACCATCTGCTCAATCGCTGGGAAACCATCGGGCAAACCCCGCTACAACAGGTCGCCGAACTCATCCGTGAAGACGGCGGAGGCTCGGTGTACGCCCCGCAACAGCCCCACCTCTACTGGTATCTGGACGAACCTACCCCGTCAAGACTCATTCAGCCGACCAACCTCGGACGGACCTCCGTGCTCAACCCCATAATCGAACACGGCTATCTTCAACCCAGTGAGTATCGGCGCGTTCTGGAACACGAATACGATTACTGGGTCATGCGCCCCGATTCCGCCGTGTGGAATGCTTACCATCCCCAATTCCGCAACTATGCCTACGGAATCCGCGATTCCAACTACGAACTCTGGAAGCACCTCCCCCTGAAAGACCAACAATTTGATACTTCTAACGGCTACAAACCTGACTGGTTCGACCTCCGCAAAGACCTCACCGGTTTTAATATCTATAAGCGGCGGTGAGTGGTTACGGTGGCGGTGGCACTGTGGTGGGTTCACCGGACGCCGTCGTTGCCGCACCGGGGACTGGTCGGCTGGATGGCGCTTGGGTTGCTATGCAGTAGCGCCACCTTCGCCGTCTGGACTTCAGCCGGCGGCCTGGCAACGCGCCAGTTCACCTTCTTTGTGCGTGCCGGGCTGGTCGCCTTGAGCGTCCACGGCGCGCGCCGCTGGGGGGTGCTGGCCGAGGCGCGGTGCGCTGTCATGCGGCGCTGGCGATCCGGCCCGCCATGGCAATCCGCCGCACCTGCAAACCTGTCGGCGTGACAAAGCGCATCAGTGTGCCACAAGCGCACGACCGCATGGTGTCTGTTTGCAGGTTGCACCCCCATTGCATTATATTTCCCGACCGGGCGTGGCCCCGTGCCCTGTACCCGGTACAATGGCCTTCACCATGCGGCCCGCACACGCCCAGCCCAAGCCGTTGCCGGATCCTGATCGGCCTGTCGTGGCCGCATACCGGTTACGCCAGGTCGGGGTCGCCGTGGGATGACCAATGAGGAACGCGACCCGTTTCAATGTGTGCCGGGGAAACCGGCACAGAATGAACGCCTGCCACCATCCGCCCGCAATCAGAGCGCTTGAACTGTCTTGAACTCTCCGCAACCGGCAGCGCGACGAACTTGACATGTATGAGCGCCTTCAATACCGCCCGCAAAACCCACATGGCAAAACAACCCAAACACCGCCAGCGCGCAACGCGCGGGGAAGCGCACCCGCCGTCCCCCCCCCCCCCCACTTTGCGTGACACGCTCGGTCACTTCGCGTTGTGGACGTTGGTCTTCCTCGCCGTGCTACTGAGCGTGCGGTTGGTCAACTTGTGGTATGACCTGGACCCTGACGAGGGGGTGTATATTCTGATGTCGGCCGGCGTGCTCGACGGCCACCTGCCCTATACCGAAATGTATGAACACAAACCGCCGGGTATTTTTCTCATGCTGGCGGCGGCCATGGGCATTTTCGGCGAGTCGCTGGCGGTCGTGCGGCATTTCGGCACTTTCGGTTTGCTGGTGGCGGCTGTCGCCAGTTACGGCATCGCCGTGCGCCACACCACGCCGCTGGTCGCCGGCTTGTCGGTGGCGGCGGTGATGACTCTGGCCGGCGCCAACTATTTCCAACACACGCTGGCCGAACACGCGATCATCCTCTGGCTGATGCCCGCCGTCTGGCTGCTGGTCGCCAGGCGCGGCGTGCTGTGGGCGGTCTTTGTGGTCGGTACGCTGATCTCGGCGGCTACGCTCATGAAAACCAATGCGGGATATGTCGCGCTCGCGCTCGGCGGGTATTACCTGTGGCGCTCGTGGGGCGCATGGCGGGGCGGGCAAGACGGGTCGCCGTGGGAGGTCGCGGTTTATGTCGCGGGCGGCGCGTGGCCGGTGGCGGCGATGATCGCGCTTTACTGGGTGGCGGGCGCAATCGACCTGTTCGTGTTTTTTAATGTCACGCTGCCGCTGTCCTACGCCTACGGAAAAGGGCACTCCGGGCTGCAGGACTTGCTCGACTATGTAACCCATTACTGGCAATCGCTCGATTCCTTCTATCCGCTCGCTCGCGCGCTGTTTATCGCTGCGGGCATCGGCTGTTTATGTGTACTAACGCGTCGAAGAACAGACGTCCTCAAAAAAGACCTCGTGGCGATCGGCGTGGTGTTCGTCTCATTGGCGCTGTCCACCCTGCACGGCCACGGCCATCTACACTATCTGTTGGCGCTGCTTCCGTTTGTGGCGGTGTTCACGGCGCTCGGTTGGGGCGTCTTACACACGCGCCTTGCCGCCGCCCGCCGGGCGACCGCCCCCCTCATGCTCGCTCCCGCGTTCATACTCGCTTGCGGCTTCGTGCAATACGGCATCGCAAGCGCATACCATCTGCTCAATCGCTGGGAAACCATCGGGCAAACCCCGCTACAACAGGTCGCCGAACTCATCCGTGAAGACGGCGGTGGCTCGGTTTACGCCCCGCAACAGCCCCACCTCTACTGGCATATGGACGAACCTCCCCCGTCAAGAATCATTCAGCCGACCAACCTCGGAATGACCGAGATGCTCAACCCCTTAATCGAACTCGGCTATCTTCAACCCAATGAGTATGTGCGCGTTCTGACACAAGAATACGATTATTGGGTCATGCGCCCCGATTCCGCCGTGTGGAATGGTTACCATCCCAACTTCCGCGACTATGCCTACGCAATCCGCGATGCCAACTACGAATTCTGGAAGCACCTCCCCCTGAAAGACCAACAATTTGATACTTCTAACGGCCGCAAACCTGACTGGTTCGACCCCCGCAAAGACCTCACCGGTTTTAACATCTATAAGCGGCGGTGAGTGGTGGTGGTTACGGTTGCGGTGGCGGCGTCAACGAACACGAACGCTCGGGCCTGGCAAGGCGCGGCCCGCGGAGGCTTTCTCTATACCCGGGGCCGCACCACAACCACGCGATTCGCCCCCTGTTTGATGACGGGGCCGCATCCCCGTCACACGCCCGGGCCGCCCGGGGCGACACGAGTCCGCCGTGGCAAGACGCTGTCAGGCGGCTCTGGCGATCCGGCCCGCCATGGCACTCCGTCACACCTGCAAACCGGTCGGCGTGACAAAGCGGCATCAGTGTGCCACAACCGCACGACCGCATGGTGTCTGTTTGCAGGGTGCACCCCCATTGCATTATATTTCCCGACCGGGCGTGGCCCCGTGCCCTGTACCCTGTACAATGGCCTTCACCATGCGGCCCGCACACACCCAGCCCAAGCCGTTGCCGGCTCCTGATCGGCCTGTCGTGGCCGCATACCGGTTACGCCAGGTCGGGGTCGCCGTGGGATGACCAATGAGGAACGCGACCCGTTTCAATATGCGCCGGGGAAACCGGCAGAGAATGAACGCCTGCCACCATCCGCCCGCAATCAGAGCGCTTGAACGATCTTGAACTCTCCGCACCCGGCACGCGACGACCTTGACCTCACAGTCCTGATTCTCTGCTTGAACGAAGAGAAGGCCATCGCCCAGTGCGTCGCGGAAGCGCGCGGGGTTCTGGAGCGGCACGCCATACGCGGCGAAGTGGTCGTGCTGGATAACAACAGCACCGACCGCTCCGCCGAGCGCGCCCGTGCCGCCGGGGCGCGCGTAGTCACCGAGCCCCGCCGGGGCAACGGCAACGCCCTCATTGCCGGGGTGACGGCGGCGCGGGGGCGCTTGATCATTGTGGGGGATGGCGACGGGCAGCATGATTTCAGCGCCCTCTTGCCGCTGCTGGACAAACTGCAAGGCGGCGCGGATTTAGTCGTCGGCAACCGTTTTGCGAAAGGCCCGCCCGCGGATATGTCCATGTTACACCGTTACATCGGCAACCCGTTGCTGTCGAGGATCGGCCGGTTGTTTTTCCACGCCCCGGTGAGCGATTTCCACTGCGGCTTTCGGGGGTTCCGCACGGCGTGGGTGCAGGGCCTCGGGTTGCAATGTCCGGGCATGGAAATCACGAGCGAAGTGATCGTCCGGGCCGCGCGCCAGAACGCGCGCATTGCGGAGGTGCCGGTGACGCCCTACCCCGCCACCGACCCCGACCGCGTGCCCCACTTGCGGACCTGGCGGGACGGCTGGCGCACGTTGCGCCTGCTGCTGATGTTCTCGCCGTTGTGGATGTTCCTGTATCCCGGCGTGCTGTTGCTCGCCGCCGGCATCATCATTATGACCATGCCGCTGGTGTGGCGCGTGGAATCGGGCGTTGGGTTCGGCGCCTACACCATGTTGTTCGGCGCGGCGGCGTTTGTGTGCGGCGCGCAGTTGGTGTTTTTCGCGTTCTCGGCGAGTGTGTTTTTCGAGAACATCGGGTTCACGACCGGGCACTGGCTCGCCCGCCTGCAACGCGTGTCGGTCTTGGAAATCTGCTTGCTCCTCGGCATTGTGCTGGTGCTGGCCGGGCTGGCGGGGAGCGTGTGGAGTTTGATCATCTGGACGCGGACCGGCGAGTTTGCCTTGGAACAACGCCTGCGCGTCGCCATTCCCGCGCTGACATTATTGATTCTGGGCGTGCAAGTGATGTTCAACGGAGCGTTTCTGGCGTTGCTGCAAATGCGCGGCGCCGTCCGATTGCCGGTGGCGGGTGAGGGTGAAAGCGTATGAGCGCCTTCAATATCGTTTGCCTGTTGGTGGTGCCGGCGCTACTGTCGGCGGGGCAGGTGTTATTCAAAAACACCGCGACCGCGGTCAGCCCGCAGTCGCTGCCGGGGTTTATCGGCGCGCTCGTGGCCAGCCCGTCTTTCTGGGCCGCCCTTGCCATCTACGGCGTGGCGACGTTGCTGTGGGTGTATGTGCTCATCCAGGTGCCGCTCAGCCGGGCGATGCCCTTCATCGCGCTGACCTTTGTCCTGGCTCCGGCTTTGAGCGCCGTGTTGTTTGGCGAGCGGCTGACCCTGTTATACGGCGTCGGCATCGCGGTCATCATCGCCGGCGTGACGATCGCCGCCAGCGCGCAAGGATAACGATGAACGCGCCCGCCCGCATCAAAGCAAGCGTCACAACCCTGTCGCGTTACGCCGCCGCCTCGGCGCTGGCTCTGGTGGTGTTCTATGCGCTGCATTATGCCGGCAATCAAATCCCATACGAGTTGGCGCAACAACGCTTCGCCGCGACTTTTGATACCGCCGGCAACATGACCGGAACCGGCATTGATTTTTCCACCGATTTGTCCAAGCCGATCGAATACTGCCTGTCGTCCGGAATGGTGCTGGCGGGCGCAACCGGCGGTCATGCGGCGGTGGATGCGGTGTTGCTGAAACATCCCGATATGCACGAGCAACTGGAGAATATTTATTGCGGCGCATTGCAATCCGCCGCCGACGGCGGCGACATCCGTTGGGTGCGGGCAAAGGTTCGCTATCGCTGGGGCAGCAAGGCGTTGTATGCCATCGCGTTGCATGTTCTTTCCGTCCCGCAGTTTCACGCGATTGTGAAAACCGCCACCTACGGAGCGTATCTGCTGCTGGCCGGCGCGCTGCTGCTCATCGGCTGGCGCGCGTTGGCGGTCGCCGCGCCGGTGCTGGTGCTGGGCCCCTTTTTCTCCGGCATTCCCTTTTATGCGGACGCCCTCAACGGCATTCCGTATCTGTGGGCGGTGCTGGCGGCGGCGGTGCTGGCGCTGTTGCTGGCGAGACCCAACCTGATGAAGTGGGCGCCGCCGTTTTGTTTTTTTGCCGGCCTGGTGTCGTCTTATTTGTGGATGTGGGAGGGGCACAACTTTCTCATCACGGTCTTGCTCGGGATGGTGGCCTGGCTCGGCTACGCGCACCTCGACACGCGCGAGCAAACCCGCGCCGCCACCGCTTGCGTTGCGCTGTATATCACCGGCTTCGTGGTGTTGTTCGCGCTGGATCAAACAACGAAATTTGTGTTGTATGACCTGATTCTTGATGCCGCCAACAACCCGCTGTATGCGTTCGGATATGATGATTGGTTCAAGGACTCGGGCGGCGTGCTGGACACCTTGCGCGCGGCGATACAATACCGCCTTCAAGAAACCATGCAACTCCACGAAAGCCATGCGTACGACCACTCCCGCTACAAGAATATGAACAGCATCGAAACGTTTTTCCCGTTTTTGACCATCGCGTCCATCCAGTTTTCCAAAGCGTTGCTGTGTGCCTCCGTGCTTGCGTTGGCGGGCGCGGTCGCCCTCGCGCGTTATCAGGCGCGGCACGGCTGGCATGGTTTTTCCCGTGGAGTGCTGTGGCTCACCGCACTGTTGCTGGCGTTCAGCGTGCACTTCCTGCTACCGGATGATGTCTACCCCCGCTCCGCCCGTTACGCGTTCGTTCCCCTCGCACTCGGCTGGTCGTGCCTGATTTATCCGTTGCTGTATGCGGAACCACTCCGCGAGCCGCCGCAGGATGTCCCCCCCCGTCCCACCCGAAAACGCCGTCGACGCGCACGCCTGGGTGAGGAGGGCAGGGCATAAGGGATCATCGCGCCCCGGCAACGATGCCACAAAGGCGGCCCGTGTCTGTGTGACGAACCACAAGGAGGGGGAATCCGCTTTTCTGTCTGTCGTCCCGGTGATACACTGATTCTTCATCCCAACGACCACGCGCCCCGTTCCTGCGGCGGCCCGCAATCTGCAAGCATAAGCAAGGCGGTCGCTTCCACGAGGTGAGCGAGAGGAACATTGCAGTGAAATCCCGCAACCGCCGCGCCAACCGCCGCGCCACATCTTCCCACGAGGACGCAAGCGGGCTTCCGCCATCCCCCCCCCCCCCACGACCCGGCACGCACCGTGGTTACTCATTCCGGCTTATCTGCCGTGGCTGGTATTGCTCGGCTGGCTCACCGCCGTCACCTGGTTCTTGTGCGACGATGCCCATATCGGGTTTCGCTATGTCCGCAACCTGGTGGAGGGCCACGGCCTGGTGTTCAACCCCGGCGAGTATGTCGAGGGCTACACCAACTTCTTATGGTTGCTGGAACTGGCGGCGATCTGGGCGCTGACCGGCATCCCGCCGGAGCACGCCGCCCCGTTCCTGTCGGTCGCTTACACCATCGGCACGCTGGCGGTGATGTTGTGGTGGGTGTATCGAATGCCGTCGTTGCCGCACCGGGGCCTGGTCGGCTGGATGGCGACCGGGCTGCTGTGCAGTAGCGCCACTTTCGCCATATGGACTTCAGCCGGCGGCTTGGAGACGCGCCAGTTCACCTTCTTTGTGCTTGCCGGGCTGGTCGCGTTGAGTGTCCACGGCGCGCGCCGCTTGGGGTTGTTGGCGGCGTCGCTGTGTTTCGCGGCGGCGGAGTTGACGCGCCCCGAAGGGTTGTTGCTGGGCGGGTGCTTCCTCGGCGGGTTCGCACTGTGCCGCATGGTGCGCGCCGGGCGGCCGTGGCGCCCGTGGCGCGACTGGCGGGCGTTGGCGGTCATGGGCGCGCCGTTTGCGCTGGTGGTCGCCGGGCATTACCTGTGGCGCTATGCCTACTACGGCGAATGGTTGCCGAATACCTACTACGCCAAGTATGTGTCGCCGTGGTATGACGCCGGCTTTCGCTACCTCGCGCAAGCCGGCATTGAGACCGGGCTTTACCTGCTGTTGCCGCTGACGCTGGTGGCCGGCATTGTCCGATGGAAGCGGTGCCGGGACGGCACCTACGCGGTCATCCTGCTGATGATCGGCGTCCATATGACCTACCTGGCGCGCATCGGCGGCGACCACTTTGAGTACCGCCCGCTGGATTTCTACTGGCCGTTGCTGGCGGTGGCGGCGGCGGTTGGGCTTGTGTCCCTCGGCTCGCGCCTTGCCGTCTGGGTGGGAAGCCCCCCGACTGCCGGGGTATCGCGCGCGTGCACACTGGCGCTCTTCGCCCCGGTGCTGATTTACGCCGGCGCGATACAGGGCGTGTTGATGTACGAAGGATCGAAACAGGTTGTATACGACCTGCATATGTACACCGAGCTTAATGAAGAGAATACCGGCAAGTGGCTGGTGGCACCCGGGATGTCGAAGCTGGTTGCCCTCTCTAACACGCTGCGCCAGAAGTCGACGATGCACCTTGCCCCGTCACCATGGATGGAGCACAGGGCATTCGCAAAGCATCAGCTACAGGGTTGGAAGCCGTACGAGAACATGCCCCGCGGAATATTACCCGACGACGCGGTGGGGAAAGTGGGGCCACTCGGAGTCCATGGTTATTACCTGCCGGATCTGGAGATAATCGATATATTCGGGTTGACCAACGCGACCATAGCCCGCAGTTCTCACAGGCTGTACGTGGACGGGCGGAGATTCCTCGCGCACGAGCGCCAGCCGCCGCCCGGCTACTTGGAGCAACGCGGCGTGAACATCAATGTGGGCAAGGCGGCGGCGAATGCGGCCGAAGCCCTGCGCCACGCGCACTACGCTCTGGAGGTGGCGCCCAACCTGTGGATGTCGTTCGATTCGGGTGACCCCGCCTGGGTCGCCGAGCGGTTTGCCGGTCGAAATCTGAAGAGCCGGTAATCGCCATGAGGCACGAGTCGAGTTTCAAGGTGCGCAGGGGACGGTGATACACTGACTCTTCATCCAGCCGACCACGCGCGCCGTTCTTACGGCGGCCTGCAAGCGCAAGCAAGGCGGTCGCTTCCACGAGTTGAGTGAGAGGAACATGGCAGTGCAATCCCGCAAACGGCGCACCCAACAACGCGCCACATCTTCCCCCAGGGACGCAAGCGGGCTTCCGCCAAGCCCCCCCACGACCCGGCACGCACCGTGGGTACTCATTCCAGCCTGTCTGCCGTGGCTGGTATTGCTCGGCTGGCTCACCACCGTCACCTGGTTCTTGTGCGACGATGCCTATATCGGGTTTCGCTATGTCCGCAACCTGGTGGAGGGTCACGGCCTGGTGTTCAACCCCGGCGAGTATGTCGAGGGCTACACCAACTTCTTATGGTTGCTGGAACTGGCGGCGATCTGGGCGCTGACCGGCATCCCGCCGGAGCACGCCGCCCCGTTCCTGTCGGTCGCTTACACCATCGGCACGCTGGCGGTGATGTTGTGGTGGGTGTATCGAATGCCGTCGTTGCCGCACCGGGGCCTGGTCGGCTGGATGGCGACCGGGCTGCTGTGCAGCAGCGCCTCTTTCGCCGTCTGGACTTCAGCCGGCGGCTTGGAAACGCGCCAGGTCACCTTCTTTGTGCTTGCCGGGCTGGTCGCCTTGAGCGTCCACGGCGCGCGCCGTTGGGGTCTGCTGGCCGCGTCGCTGTGTTTCGCGGCGGCGGAGTTGACGCGCCCCGAAGGGTTGCTACTGGGCGGGTGCTTCCTCGGCGGGTTCGCGCTGTGCCGCATGGTGCGCGCCGGGCGGCCGTGGCGCCCGTGGCGCGACTGGCGGGCGTTGGCGGTCATGGGCGCGCCGTTTGCGCTGGTGGTCGCCGGGCATTACCTGTGGCACTATGCCTACTACGGCGAATGGTTGCCGAATACCTACTACGCCAAGTATGTGTCGCCGTGGTATGACGCCGGCTTTCACTACCTCGCGCAAGCCGGGATTGAGACAGGGCTTTACCTGTTGCTACCGCTGGCGCTGGTGGCCGGCATCGCGCGCTGGCGGCGGCATAAAGACGGAACGTATTTGGTTATCCTGCTGGTGATCGTCGTGCACGGCGCGTATCTGTCGCGCGTCGGCGGCGACTACTTTGAATATCGTCCGATGGATTTCTACTGGCCGTTGCTGGCGGTGGCGTCGGCGGTGGGGCTTGTGTCCCTCGGCACGCGCCTTGCCGCCTGGGTGGGCACGACAGGAAATATCCGGGCGTTGCGCGCGTGGACGCTGGCGCTCTTCGTGCCGGTGCTGATCTACACCAACGCGCTGCAAGGCGTGTGGATATATGAGGGGACGACGGGGGGATCCACCCAACTGAATGACGAGAACGCCGGCGGGTGGCTGGTGGCACCCGGCCTGTCGAAACTGGCCGCCCTCTCCAATGCGTTGCGCGCTGAATCAGGCTGGCGCTATGCCCCATCGCTGTGGCGCGACCACAAGGCATTGGCATACAATCAACGGCGGAGGTTTCAAGCCTACGAGAACATGCCCAGGGGAACGATACCCGACGACGCGGTGGGGGCGGTGACAGCGCTTGGAGTCTATAGTTATCACCTGCCGGATCTGGAGATAATCGACCTGCACGGATTGGCCGACGCAACCGTGGCCCGCAATCCTCACACGGTACCGGGGGGAAGGCGCCTCGCGCACGAGCGCCAACCGCCGCCCGGCTACCTGGAGCAACGTGGCGTGAATTTCGAAGTGCTCCCGGCGGCGGCGAGTATGGCGGAAGCCCTGAGCCGCGCGCACTACGCCCTGGAAGTGGCGCCCAACCTGTGGATGCCGTTCGATTCGGATGACCCCGCATGGGTCGCCGAGCGGTTCGCGGGTCGAAATCTGAAGAGCCGGCAATCGCCATGAGGCACGAGTCGAGTTTCAAGGTGTGCAGGGGACAGTGACAGACAGACTCTTCATCCCAACGACCACGCACGCCGTTCTTACAGCGGCCCGCAAGCGCAAGCAAGGCGGTCGCTTCCACGAGTTGCCAGAGAAGAACATTGCAGTGAAATCCCGCAACCGCCGCACCAAACACCGCGCCACATCTTCCCCCGAGGACGCAAGCGGGCTTCCGCCAAGCCCCCCCACGACCCGGCACGCGCTGTGGTTACTCATTCCAGCCTATCTGCCGTGGCTGATCTTGCTCGGCTGGTTCACCGCTGTCACCTGGTTCTTGTGCGACGACGCTTTCATCGGCTTTCGCTACGTCCGCAATCTGGTGGAGGGGCACGGCCTGGTGTTCAACCCCGGCGAATATGTCGAGGGTTACACCAACTTCTTATGGCTGCTTGAACTGGCGGCGCTCTGGGCATTGACCGGCATCCCGCCGGAGCATGTCGCCCCGTTTCTGTCGGTCGCCTGCACCATCGGCACGCTGGCGGTGGCGCTGTGGTGGGTTCACCGGACGCCGTCGTTGCCGCACCGGGGCCTGGTCGGCTGGATGGCGCTCGGGCTGCTGTGTAGCAGCGCCACCTTCGCCGTCTGGACTTCAGCCGGCGGCCTGGCAACGCGTCAGTTCACCTTCTTTGTGCTTGCCGGGCTGGTCGCCTTGAGCGTCCACGGCGCGCGCCGCCGGGGGTTGCTGGCCGCGTCGCTGTGTTTCGCGGCGGCGGAGTTGACGCGCCCCGAAGGGCTGATGCTGGGCGGGTGCTTCCTCGGCGGGTTCGCGCTGTGCCGCATGGTGCGCGCCGGGCGCCCGTGGCGCCCGTGGCGCGACTGGCGGGCGTTGGCGGTCATGGGCGCGCCGTTTGCGCTGGTGGTCGCCGGGCATTACCTGTGGCGCTACGGCTACTACGGCGAATGGTTGCCGAATACCTACTACGCCAAGTATGTGTCGCCGTGGTATGACTCCGGTTTCCGCTACCTCGCGCAAGCCGGCATTGAAACCGGGGCTTACCTGCTACTGCCGCTGGCGCTGGTGGCCGCCATCGCGCGCTGGCGGCGGCATCAAGACGGAACGCATCTGGTCATCCTGCTGGGAATCCTCGTGCACGGCGCGTATGTGGCGCGCATCGGCGGCGACCACTTTGAATACCGCCCGCTGGATTTCTACTGGCCGCTACTGGCGGTGGGGGCGGCGGTGGGGCTTGTGTCCCTCGGCACGCGCCTTGCCGCCTGGGTGGGGAAAAACAGGAATGCCGGGGCGCCGGTCGCGTGGACGCTGGCGCTCTTCGCCCCGGTGCTGATTTACGCCGGCGCGATACAAGGCGCGTTGGTGTATGAAGGATCGAAGAAATCTGAATACCTATCGCATATGTACATCGAGCTGAATGAAGAGAATGCCGGCCGGTGGCTGGTGGCGCCGGGCCTGTCGAAACTGGCCGCCCTCTCCAATGCGTTGCGCCGCAAATCAACCCAGCGGATGGCGCCGACGCCCTGGATGGAACACCGGGCATTCGCACCCTACCGGCAACAGCAGTGGAAACCCTACGAGAACATGCCGCGCGGAACGCTTCCCGACGATGCGGTCGCGATGGTCGGCTCGCTGGGAGTCAAGAGTTATTACTTGCCGGATCTGGAGATTATCGACTACTTCGGCCTGACCGACGCCACCGTGGCGCGTAACCCGCAACCCAAGCCACCGGACAGGTCTGGGCGCCGGATCGCGCACGAGCGCCAGCCGCCGCCCGGCTACCTGAAGCAACGCGGCGTGAACTTCGATGTGAAGCCGGCGGCGCGCAGTGCAGCGGAAGCTCTGCGCCGCGCGCACTACGCCCTGGAGGTGGCTCCCAACCTGTGGATGCCGTTCGATGCGGCTGACCACGCGTGGGTCGCCGAGCGTTTTGCCGGTCGAAATCTGAAGAGCCGGGAATCGCCATGAGGCACGAGTGGAGTTTCACTGTGCGCAGAGGACCGTGATAGACTGACGCTTCATCCAAACGCCCACGCGCGCCGTTCTTACGGCGCCCCGCCATCCGCAAGCGTAAGCAAGGTGGTCGCTTCCACGAGGTAAGAGAGAGGAACATGGCCGTGACATCCCTCCACCGGCGCACCAAACGACTCGCCACATCTTCGCCCATGGACGCGTGCGGGCTTCCGCCATCCCCCCCCCCCCCCACGACCCGGCACGCACCGTGGTTACTCATTCCAGCCTATCTGCCGTGGCTGATCTTGCTCGGCTGGCTCACCGCTGTCACCTGGTTCCTGTGCGATGACGCCTATATCGGCTTTCGCTATGTCCGCAACCTCCTGGAGGGTCACGGCCTGGTGTTCAACCCCGGTGAATATGTCGAAGGCTACACCAACTTCTTATGGCTGCTGGAACTGGCGGCGATCTGGGCACTGACCGGCATCCCGCCGGAGCACGCCGCCCCGTTCCTGTCGGTCTCCTACACCGTCGGCACGCTGGCGGTGGCGCTGTGGTGGGTTCACCGGATACCGGCGCTGCCACACCGGGGACTGGTCGGCTGGATGGCGACAGGGTTGCTGTGCAGCAGCGCCACCTTCGCCATCTGGACTTCAGCCGGCGGCCTGGAGACGCGCCAGTTCGCCTTCTTTGTGCTTGCCGGGCTGGTCGCCTTGAGCGTCCACGGCACGCGCCGCCGGGGGTTGCTGGCGGCGTCGCTGTGTTTCGCGGCGGCGGAGTTGACGCGCCCCGAAGGGCTGCTCATCGGCGGCTGCTTCCTCGGTGGGTTCGCGCTGTGTCGCATGGTCGGCCGCCGCCCGTGGTTGGACTGGCGGGCGTTGGCGGTGATGGGTGCGCCGTTTGCGCTGGTGGTCGCCGGGCATTACCTGTGGCGCTATGGCTACTACGGCGAATGGTTGCCGAATACCTACTACACCAAGTATGTGGAGCCGTGGTACGACGCCGGTTTCCACTACCTCGCGCAAGCCGGCATTGAGACCGGGGCTTACCTGCTGTTACCGCTCGCGCTGGTGGCCGGCGTCACCCGCTGGCGGCTGCACAAAGACGGAACCTGTCTGGTCATCCTGCTGGTGATTCTCGTGCACGGCGCGTATATGGCGCGCATCGGCGGCGACCTCTTTGAATACCGCCCGCTGGATTTCTACTGGCCGCTACTGTCGGTGGCGGCGGCGGTGGGGCTCGTGTCCCTCGGTACGCGCCTTGCCGCCTGGGTGGGGAAAACCCCGAATGCCGGGGTATCGCGCGTGTGCACGCTCGCGCTCTTCGCCCCGCTGCTGATCTGTGCCGGCGCGATACAAGGCGCGTTGGTGTACGAAGGGTCGAAGCATCTTCGACACATCGGGTATTTCCACACCGAATTGAACGAAACAAACGCCGGCAAGTGGCTGGCGGCACCAGGACTGTCAAACCTGGTTGCCCTCTCCAACTCGTTACGCCGGGAATCAACTCTGCGCCATGCCCCGGTGCCCTGGGCGGAGTTTAGAGTATACGGATCGCGAAGAGAGCGGGAGTGGAAGCCGTACGAGAACATGCCCCGTGGAACGTTGCCCGAAGACGCGGTGGCGATAGCATGGGGGCTCGGAATCAAAAGTTATTATTTGCCGGATCTGGAGATTATTGATTATGACGGGCTGACAGACGCAACCATTGCGCGCAATCCTGTGACGAAACCCGGGACGAGGCTCCTCGCGCACGAGCGCCAACCACCGCCCGGCTACATGCAACAACGCGGCGTGAACCTCAATGTGCGCCCGGCGGCGCGCAGTGAAGCGGAAGCCCTGCGCCGCGCGCACTACGCCCTGGAGGTGGCTCCCAACCTGTGGATGCCGTTCGATTCGGATGCCCACGCATGGGTCGCCGAGCGTTTTGCCGGTCGAAATCTGAAGAGCCGGGAATCGCCATGAAGCACGGGTCGAGTTTCAAGGTGCACAGGGGACTGTGATAGACTGACCCTTCATCCAAATGCCCACGCGCGCCGTTCTTACGGCGCCCCGCCATCCGCAAGCGCAAGCAAGGCGGTCGCTTCCACAAGGTGATAGAGAAGAACATTGCCGTGACATCCCGTAGCCAGCACACCCAACGACGCGCCGAATCTTCCCCCCCCCCCCCAGGGACGCGCGCGGGCTTCCGCCAGGGCATCCCCCCCCCCCTCGCATGCACTGCGGTTGCTCATGCTGACCTACCTGCCGTGGCTGATCGTGCTCGGCTGGCTCACCGCTGTCAGTTGGTTCTTGTGCGACGATGCCTACATCGGGTTTCGCTATGTCCGCAACCTGGTGGAGGGTCACGGCCTGGTGTTCAACCCCGGCGAATATGTCGAGGGTTACACCAATTTCTTATGGCTGCTTGAACTGGCGGCCATCTGGGCATTGACCGGCATCCCGCCGGAGCACGCGGCCCCATTCCTGTCAGTCGCCTGCACGGTCGGCACTCTCGCCGCGATGCTGTGGTGGGTCTACCGGATGCCGTCGTTGCCACACCGGGGCCTGGTCGGCTGGATGGCCCTCGGCCTGGTGTGCAGTAGCGCCACCGTCGCCGTCTGGACCTCGGCTGGCGGCCTCGCCACACGACAATTCACCTTCCTTCTCGTCGTCGCCCTCGTCATCCTGAGCGTCCACGGCGCCCGGCGCTGGGGGCTGCTGACCGCGTCGCTCAGCCTCGCGGGAGCCGAGCTGACACGACCCGAGGGTCTGCTGTTGGGCGCCTGTTGCCTCGGCGGGTTCGCCGTGTGCCGGATGGCGAGTGGCCAGCGGCCGCGACTGGACTGGCGGAACCTGGCGGTCATGGGCATGCCATTTGCCCTTGTGGTCGCGGGCCACTACCTGTGGCGGTACAGCTACTACGGCGAATGGCTACCCAATACGTACTACGCCAAGTACGTGGAGCCGTGGTACGACCTCGGCTTTCGCTACCTCATGCAGGCCGGGATTGACACGGGGCTTTACCTGCTGGTGCCCCTCGCACTGATTGCCGCCATTGTCCGATGGAAGTGGTGCCAGGACGGCACCTACGCGGTCATCCTGCTGATGATCGGCGTCCATATGAACTACCTGGCCCGGGTAGGGGGCGACCACTTTGAGTACCGCCCGCTGGATTTCTACTGGCCGCTGCTGGCGGTGGCGGCATCGGAGGGGATCCTGCACCTCGGCACGCGCATAGCCACATGGGTGGGGCAAATCAGGAATCGGCCCCATGGAGAGGGAGGGCTGGCCCCTCGCGCGTGGGCGCTCATGCTCTTCGCATCCGTGCTGATCTACGCCGGAGCGATACAGGGCGCGTTGTTGTACGAAGGCTCGAAGGAGGTTGTACGCAGAGCGCATATGTACAGCGAGCTGAATGAAGAGAACGCGGGCCGGTGGCTGGTGGCGCCCGGGATGTCGAAGCTGGTGGCCATGTCCAACGCGCTGCGTCAAGAGTCGACCCTGTATTTTGCCCCGTCACCATGGATGGAGCACAGGTTATACGCATGGTTTCGGCTACGGCAGTGGAAGCCGTACGAGAACATGGCCCGCGGAACGTTACCCGACGACGCGGTGGGGCAAGTAGGGGCACTCGGAATCATGAGCTATTACCTGCCGGATCTGGAGATAGTCGACCGGCACGGGCTGACCGACGCGACCGTGGCCCGCAATCCTCAGACGAGGGCCGATCGGGGACTCCCCAGGATCAGGAGTCTCAAGCCCCTGCCGAGGAACAGGCGGAGGCTCCTTGCGCACGAGCGCCAGCCGCCGCCCGGCTACCTGAAGCAACGCGGCGTGAACTTCGATGTGAAGCCGGCGGAGCGCAGTGCGGCGGAAGCCCTGCGCCGCGCGTACTACGCCCTGGAGGCGGCTCCCAACCTGTGGATGCCGTTCAATTCGGATGCCCATGCGTGGGTCGCCGAGCGTTTTGCCGGTCGAAATCTGAAGAGCCGGCAATCGCCATGAGGCACGGGTCGAGTTTCAATATGCGCAGGGGACTGTGATAGACTGACCCTTCATCCAAACGCCCACGCGCGCCGTTCTTACGGCGTCCCGCCATCCGCAAGCGCAAGCAAGGCGGTCGCTTCCACAAGGTGATAGAGAAGAACAGTGCAGTGACATCCCGTAGCCGGCACACTCAACGACGCGCCGAATCTTCCCCCCAGGGACGCGCGCGGGCTTCCGCCAGGGCATCCCACCCCGCCCCCACCGCGCATGCACTGCGGTTGCTCATGCTGACCTACCTGCCGTGGCTGATCGTGCTCGGCTGGCTCACCGCTGTCACCTGGTTCTTGTGCGACGATGCCTACATCGGGTTTCGCTATGTCCGCAACCTGGTGGAGGGTCACGGCCTGGTGTTCAACCCTGGCGAGTACGTCGAAGGCTACACCAACTTCTTGTGGCTACTTGAACTGGCGGCCATCTGGGCATTAACCGGCATCCCGCCGGAGCACGCGGCCCCATTCCTGTCGGTCGCCTTCACGGTCGGCATTCTCGCCGCGATGCTGTGGTGGGTCTACCGGATG
Source organism: Nitrospirales bacterium (assembly GCA_963692935.1). Classification (GTDB taxonomy): domain Bacteria; phylum Nitrospirota; class Nitrospiria; order Nitrospirales; family UBA8639; genus Bin75. Next base: position 2,378,361 of record OY843588.1, on the reverse strand, counting down.
CCGTCGTTGCCACACCGGGGCCTGGTCGGCTGGATGGCTCTCGGCCTGGTGTGCAGTAGCGCCACCGTCGCCGTCTGGACCTCGGCTGGCGGCCTCGCCACACGACAATTCACCTTCCTTCTCGTCGTCGCCTTTGTCATCCTGAGCATCCACGGCACCCGGCGCTGGGGGCTGCTGACCGCGTCGCTCAGCCTCGCGGGAGCCGAGCTGACACGACCCGAGGGTCTGCTGTTGGGCGCCTGTTGCCTCGGCGGGTTCGCCGTGTGCCGGATGGTGAGTGGCCAGCGGCCGCGACTGGACTGGCGGAACCTGGCGGTCATGGGCATGCCATTTGCCCTTGTGGTCGCGGGCCACTACCTGTGGCGGTACAGCTACTACGGCGAATGGTTACCCAATACGTACTACGCCAAGTACGTGGAGCCGTGGTACGACCTCGGCTTTCGCTACCTCATGCAGGCCGGGATTGACACGGGGCTTTACCTGCTGGTGCCCCTCGCACTGGTTGCCGCCATTGTCCGATGGAAGCGGTGCCAGGACGGCACCTACGCGGTCATCCTGCTGATGATCGGCGTCCATATGAACTACCTGGCCCGGGTAGGGGGCGACCACTTTGAGTACCGCCCGCTGGATTTCTACTGGCCGTTGCTGGCGGTGGCGGCGTCGGAGGGGATCCTGCACCTCGGCACGCGCATAGCCACATGGGTGGGGCAAATCAGGAATCGGCCCCATGGAGGGGGACTGACCCCTCGCGCGTGGGCGCTCATGCTCTTCGCGTCCGTGCTGATCTACGCCGGAGCGATACAGGGCGCGTTGTTGTACGAAGGCTCGAAGGAGGTTGTACACAGAGCGCATATGTACAGCGAGCTGAATGAAGAGAATGCCGGCTGGTGGCTGGTGGCGCCCGGGATGTCGAAGCTGGTGGCCATGTCCAACACGCTGCACCGGAAGACGACGATGCACTTTGCCCCGTCACCATGGATGGAGCACAGGGCATTCGAAAGGCAACAGCTACGGCTGTGGAAGCCGTACGAGAACATGGCCCGCGGAACATTACCCGACGACGCAGTGGGGGCAATCAAGGCGCTTGGTGTCGAGAGCTATTACCTGCCGGATCTGGAGATCATTGACCGGCACGGGCTGGCCGACGCGACCATCGCCCGCAATCCTCAGACGGTGGTCGGGCGGAGACGCCTTGCGCACGAGTGCCAGCCGCCGCCAGGATACCTTGAGAAACGAGGCGTGAACTTTCGCGTGTACCCGGCGACACGCAGTGTGGCAACAGCCTTACGCTACACACACTACGCCCTCGAGGTTGGCCCGGACCTGTGGATGCCGTTCGATGCGAAGGACCACCAGTGGGTCGCCGAGCGGTTCGCTGGCCGAAACATCCGGAGCCGGCCGTCGCGGTGAGGACAGGGCCGAGCGGGGCGCACGGTTCCGCGACGGGTGGACGGAACCCCATGAACGACGGCGTGTTACGGGTATTCCAGCTCCGTCTGTGCGGAAGGGGCCCCTGCACCGGCGCGCGTCGGCCGGATTCGCCGGGTCACGTCGTCCGCAATGAGATAGACGGCGGGCACGAACGTCAACACAATGACGGTGGCGAAGAGGATCCCAAAGCCCAGCGAAATCGCCATGGGGATGATAAACCTGGCCTGCAGTGACGTCTCGAAAATCATGGGCGCCAGACCGAAGAACGTCGTCAGCGACGTCAGGACGATGGGGCGGAATCGTTTCAGGGCGCCCTGGACCACGGCGTCCTTGAGGGACAGGTGTTGTGTGTGGTGGATGTGATTCGTCGCCACGATCAACAACAGCGAATCATTCACCACCACGCCGGCCAGGGCCACGATGCCGAACAGGCTGATGATGCTGAGCCCGTACCCCAGGAGCAGGTGCCCGACAACCGCGCCGATAATACTGAAGGGAATCGTGAGCATGACGATGAGCGGTTGCAGGTAACTTCTAAAGGGAATGGCCAGCAACCCGTAGATCAGTAACAAGGCCAGGGTAAACCCGACCGCCATCGCCGACAGCGATTCCTGTTGGGAGGCCTGCTGGCCTTCCAGCGAATACCGAAGTCCCGGATATTTCTTCTGCAGCGCGTCCAGTTCATGATCCACCACCTCGCCGATGATCGTGTTGGCGTTGGAGAGCCGCGCATCCACGTCAGCCGTGACCGCCACGACTCGCCGCCCGTCACGGCGTTTGATTTCCGTATAGGCATGGCCCCGCTCAATGTCCGCGGCCTCGGCCAGGGGGATTTCCCCGCCTTGCCCGGTGCGCAGGATCAGGTGTTCGACCGTGAACGATGATCGGCGTTCCGCCTCGGACAATCTCACCATCACCTTCACTTCATCGCGTCCGCGCTGTTGACGCAGCGCTTCCACGCCATAAAAGGCGGCGCGTACCTGTCGGGCCATATCCGTCGCGTTGAGTCCCAGGCTGTGCGCTTCCGGCTTGATGTGAAAATTCAATTGCGGTTTGCCCAGCGACACCCCGTCGTCAATCTCCAGCACGCCCTGATAGCCCGCCAGCGCCCCGGCGAGTTCCATGGCGGCGGCTTCCAGCGTCGCCATGGACCGATGCGTGAGTTGAATGTCAACGGGCGACCCGCCTGTCGGGCCGATTTCCGCTTTCAAGGTGAGTGATTCCAGCCCCGGGATCGTTCCAACGGCCACTCGCCAGTCATCGGAAAAATCCGCGCCGCTGAAATTCCGGTGATCCGCCGGGACCAGAAAGACCATCATCCCCACGTGGTGGCTGCCTGACACCTCCTGTGTGCTGTCGCCGGGACCGGCTTCCATCAATGACGACCCGATCTGCGCATAGATCCCCCGCACAACGGCCGTGCCCCCGTGTTGCCCGATCGTGGCATTCGCCGCCTTCAGCAGGTGGTCCAGCACAGCCCGGGATGAGGTCATGGGGGCCCCGTACGGAAGAGTCGCTTGCGCCGTGACAATTTCGGAATCAATGGCCGGAAGAAACCGGAAGGGAAGATGTCCGCCGGCCACCGTGCCCACCGTCAGGATCAGGCCGGCGACCCCCACCGCCGCCGTCACGTAGCGATTGGCGATCACCGTGCGGAGGAAGGGTTGATAGCGTGTGAGGATAAAGGTGTGCATGGTGCCGCTGAACCACCGTCGCGGGCGGTCGAGGGTATTCCAGAACGCAGCAGGAGGCCGCGTGACCGCCAGGTGAGCCGGCAGGATAAACAACGATTCAATCAGCGACACCACCAGCACCGCGACCACCACCGAGGGAATCTGCCGCATGAAATTTCCCGTGTCGCTGGGCACGAAAAACAGGGGGAGAAACGCCGCAATGTTGGTCAGCACGGCAAAGACGATGGGGCCGGCAATTTCCCGCGCCCCCGCCACCGCCGCTTCGCCAAACGGCAATCCCTGTTCCCGTTTCTGGTAAATGATTTCCCCCGCCACCACGGCGTCGTCCACGATGATGCCCAGGGTCAAGATGAACGCGAACAGGGAAATCATGTTGATGGAGGCCCCGGTCAGGGGAATGAACAGGAACGCCCCGATGATGGCCGTGGGCAGGCCGACCGTGACCCAGAACGCGAGCTTGATATCCAGAAATAATCCGAGCAGCACCAACACGAAGATCAACCCCAGACCCGCGTTTTTCAGTAACAGCCTCATGCGGTCCTGATAAATCTCGGACTCGTCATTCCAGATGGCCAGGCCAAGGCCATCCGGCAGTTCCGGCCGCAGGGTCTCCAGGTAGGCGTGGACATTCTCGGAGACCGACTGTGGCGTTTCCCGGCCGACCCGAAACACCTGGACCTGGATCGCCCGTTGGCCGTTGTAGAAGGCTTCCTCGTCCGTGTCCTCAAACCCGTCCGTGATCGTCGCAATGTCCTTCACGGCGATGATGGCGCCGTCCGGTGTCGAGGCGACGGGAATATCGGCGTAGTCCCTCCCGAAGTCACGCCGCTCCTGCGTGCGGAGTAACACTTCTCCGCCGGCGGTCTTCACGCCGCCACCGGGCAGTTCAATGGCGGCTTCGCCGATCTCTCTGGCAATCCGGTCGAGGGTCAACCCGTAGGCCCGGAGACGATGCTGCGGCACTTCAATGGCAATTTCCCGCGGTCGCGCGCCATCCAGTTCCACCAGGGTAATCCCCGGTCGTTGTAACAATTCATCGCGGACGCGCTCGGCCATGTCGCGGAGCGTCTGCTCTTCGAGATCGCCGTGGACCATCACGGTCAGCACCTGACTCCGCACTTCGGCCAGGCTGATGACAGGCTCCTCCGCCAGTTCCGGAAGCGACTGAATGCGATCAATTTTGTTCGTGACATCCTGCAGGATCGTGTTGGTGTCGACGCCGGTGACCAGGGTCGCGGACACCTGGGCACTGCCTTCGGTGGCCGTGGCGGTGACCTCTTTGATGCCATCCAGGCCACGGATGGCGTCTTCGATGGAGAGGACGATTCCCTGTTCGATTTCCTGCGGACTGGCGCCGGGATAGGCCACGGAGATGCGCACAATATCCACGTCAAATTGCGGGAAGACTTCCTGCTTGATGCGCGTGCTGACGATCAACCCGCCCAGAATAAAAATCAGCATGACGAGGTTGGCCGCCACCGTGTGGCCGGCCATCCAGGCAATGGGGCCGGATGTTCCGTTGGAATGCGTGTTCGTTGCCATGGACCGGGTCAGGTGGCGGGTGGGCCGGATACGGGCTGATCCGTGTCCGGGCGGAGCCGAGGGACGGTCGGGTCTCCGGAGGACGTCGCATCAATGGTGTGCACCGGGAGCCCGGGAATCGCCGCGGGCACGTGACTGACGATGACCGCGTCCCCGTCCCGGAGTCCCTTGCCGACCAGGACGGTCTCCTGTCGGAACAGGACGATGTCCACCGGACGAATGTCCAGTCGCTGCTCGGCATTTTTGATCCACACGCGGGAGCCTTCGCGTATGGCGTGACGGGGCAGAACCGTCACGTCGCGTAACAGGGGGCCTTCAATGGCCACGCGGACATATTCGCCCAGTAAGAGCGGCCGCCGCGCCTCGGCGGTCTGTCCCAGTTCCAGCGGGTCGCGTATTGAAACCAGGACCTGTGCCATGCGGCCGTTCTGCGTGACGTCGCCCAGGAATTCGACCACCGTGCCCCGCCGCACCACCGTCCGGCCGTTGCCCAGGTCGCGTATCATCCGCACCGGCGATCCGGTGCGCCCGTCGGGGCCGGGAAACGTGATCCACGCCAACCGGTGAATGGGGACGCTCACCTGAACCCGAAACTCATCCGTTCCCACCAGTGTCGCCACGGAGGTTTGCGCGTTGACGAGTTGGCCGATCTCGACGGATTCATTCAGCACCAGCGCGTTAAACGGCGTTCGGACAATCGTTCGCCGCAGATCCAGCCTGGCCTTGCGCAACCGGCTCCTGGCGGCGGCCAGCCCGATGAGTTTTTCCTTGAGATGCGGACGCCGCAGGGCCAGTTGTTGACTCAATGCGTTGATTTCGCCGGCAGACGGTTGCAACAGGTCCCACTCACGCCGTGCGATGGCCTGGTTGCCCAGCTCCACCTTCACATCAAATTCCGCCTTTGCCAGGGCCGCGCGTTGCTCGTCCACCGCCACGTGATAATCACGCGGATCAATCTGCAACAGGGCCGCCCCTTTGGGGATGGTTCCGCCAATCACCACATGGGGATTCAACCGCACCACGCGACCGCCGACTTCCGGTTGCACGGTCAATCGCCGATGGGCCTGCACAGTGCCGTGCGCGGTGAGCACCGCCCGTTCATCCCGCACGCGCGCGGTCAGGACTTCGACAAAGGTCGGTTTCACGTCCCTCGAGACTTTGGGCACATTGGGACGACTGGCGATCAACATCTGCGCACCGAAGATGGCCAGGCCCACGATGAGCACGGGGAGGGCAATCTGCCGCATGGTGGCTGTGAGACGAATGGCACGAGGCGATCTGGTCACCGCGGTGTCTCCTGCATGGCGAGATCGCGCGCAGGGTCAGGCGAGGGGAGCGGATGCCATCCTCCCCCAAGGGCTTTGTACAACTGCACCACGTTGACAAGCCGGTCGCGTTGCGTTTGCGCCAGAGCAATGTCCGCGTCAAACACCTCGCGTTGCGCCGCCAGGATGTCCAGATAGGAGGCTTTCCCGTTCAGGTATTCGAGCTGCGCCAACTGCAAGGCTTCCCGCGAGAGGCCGACCAGGCGCGCCCGGGTGGCGTGGGTCTCTCGAGCCGTGTGGCAGGCAATGAGGACATCTTCGACTTCCCGAAAGGCCTGTTGAATGGTCTGTTCGTAGGTAATGAGCGCCTGTTCCTGTTGCGCGCGACTCACGTCCAGATTGGCTTGAAGGCGCCCCGCATTGAACAGAGGAACGGTGATGGCGGGGCCAAACGACCAGATCCGTGCCGGGCCTATGAAGAGATCGGAAAAGGCCAGACTTTGCGCACCCCAGTTACCCGTCAGACTGATGGAGGGGAACAGGGCCGCTTTGGCCACATCAATCCTGGCCTGGGCCGCGGCCAGTTTGTGTTCGGCTTCCACAATGTCCGGTCGCCGCTCAAGCAGCGCCGAGGGCAACCCGGCGGGCACATCGGGCACCAGCGGGGGCTTCCGCAACGTCGCGCCGCGCACAATGGCGGTCGGATGCTGTCCCGCGAGGATACTGAGTTGATGTTCCTTTTGCCCGATCCGGCGCTCCAGGTCGGGGAGCACGGCCTGGGCGCGGGCCACGGCCTGCTCCGCACGACGGAGGTCCAGCGTCGAACTTTGCCCCATGAGTTTCCGCAACCGCATAAGGTCGAGCGACTTCCGTCGGGTCTGGAGTGTGCGCATGGCAATCGCCTGTTCCAGATCCAGTTCCTGGAGATCAAAATAGGCCTGGGCGATATCGCCGATGAGTGTCAGGACGACGGTCCGGCTCGCCCATTCTCGCGCAAGCAGGTCGGCCCGGGCCGCTTCCGTGGCTCGACGCAGTTTTCCCCACAGGTCAATTTCAAAGGAGAGGTCCGCCGTGGCCTGGTACAGGCTCACCGTCGGCCCTTCCTGGTTGCCGCCATCGGGAACACCGAACTGTCGCGCCGCGGCGAGAGAGGATTGACTACGTTGAAAACTGGTCTTGCCTTCGATCTCCGGGAATGACCCGGCTCCGGTCGCGCGGAGCCGGGCCCGGGATTCCCGAACGCGAGAAGCCGCCAGTTGCAGGTCCCTGTTATTCAGGAGGGCCTGTCGGATGAGGGCCTGAAGATGGGGATCCTGAAAGAGTTCCCACCAGGCCAGATCGGCCAGAGATGATGCCCCGGAGTCGGCGCCCCGTTGCATCCGAAAGCCATCGGCGGTCTCGACCGCTGGGCGTTCATACTCCGGCCCCAGAGCGCACCCACCCATCACACACAGGCAGAGGGCGAAAATCAGCACCCGGATCATCATCGTGTCCCGCCGGAATGGCGGCCCATCCGCCGTCTCGTGGCCGTTACTCGTCGCCCCGCGCCGCATCCACGCTCCAGATTCCGCCCCCGTTGGCGGAGATGAACAGGAACGCAAAGCAGAACAGTATGGCCGTCTCGCCATGGTTCAGGATTGGGAGAAAAGCCTTCGTCCCATGTGCCATCCAGTAGGCCGCAGCCATCAGCCCGCTGCACAGGAACGCGGCCCACCTCGTGAACAATCCCGCCATGACCAGCAGCCCGCCAACCAGTTCGATGGGACCGGCAATGTACACCACGAACGACGGCGGTGGTCCCATCGCATCCAGATGAGGCACGGCGGGAAACGCAAACAGCTTGTGCATGCCGTGCCAGACAAACAGCAGGCCCGTCATGATGCGCAGCAGGGCATAGGTCTGATTGGTAAACGCCTTCATAAACATAGCGAGTTCTCCTTTCGATGCCCAGGAACAGGAGGGGGGTGTGGCAGAACCTCGTGCCCCTGGACGGTCTTGTGATTGCATGGTCTGTGCATGGATTCCTGAAACGCGCTCCATTGTCGACGGAAGCATGCCCGTCTGAACCCGTTATCCACTCCCTGTTCATGCGTGCCCCTCGCGTTTCGTTCACCGGTTCACGCATGGTGCACCCGCCTGTGCTGTCCGACTGCCTCGTTGCGCCTTTGGCTCATCGGTTCTTGCCGGCCCTGTCAGGAAACAGAAACGTCCGAGGGGGAGCGAGAAAATCAACCTTCATATCCGTTGCCATTTTTAGGACAAGCCGGTCAAACCCCGAACCGAAATCCGTGGCAAAATTGTCGGGAACCTGAACCGCTTCCGGCGTGTCGTTGACAAACATCGCAAAGCGTCCATACGTGCGTTTGAGCGAAAAACCCGGCAGGGCTTCATCTTTTCCGGCTATGACATGGCTCGCCAACGTGTTTGTCGGACGGTTTCGGTACAGGGTTCCGTGATCCGGATTCCTGCTCGGAAACAGCATCGGCACGCGATGATGGGTGTGGTAATACCCTCCGTCATGGTAATGCGGAATGGGCAGCCACATCACGGCGCTCACCTCGTCGGCGGGAATCCTCGCAATATCGCGCGAGATGATGAGCGGTTCTTCCGAATGGAACAGACCCTCCCTGTGCGGCATCAGGAAGGGAGTGTACGCGTTGTAGGATTTTTCGGGATTCGGCACGCCCGCAGCAACGGAGGCCACACTCGCCAACGCGGCCACCATTCCCGTCGCCACCATTGCGCCGACTCTGATACGGGAGCGGAAGAAATCCCCGGTCGCCGAGGCAATCAGCATCCACAAGAGTGGCAGGAGCACAAAGACATTGGTGTATTCTTTGTTGGCGGCCCACATATGGAGAAGCAACACCCCCACCGACATGGAAATGAGAAGCCAGTGCCGGCGCCAACGGAACAGGGCGGCCACCGCCAGCGCGTACAGGCCGTAACTGCTTCCCGCCATAAATGACAGATGTTTATAATACGGATGTTGTGCCTCATGAAACAAAAAGTCATAAAAGTTGTGCACTAAAAACAGATCCAGATACAAACGGACGGAAGACCACCAGCGCCCCCATGTCATGTATTCCGCCGCGCCCCACAGCACGAGCATGGCGGTTCCGCCGATGAAAATCGCACTCCAGCGGGCAGGCGGATACGCCGCAAGCATGGCGAGGCCGACAATGCCGACCAGCGGCAAATAATGAAAACGCAACGCCATGGTCAACCCAAGCAGACACCCCGCCGCCGAAAGGCGGGCGAGCGATGCGGCGGGCGACAACAGTGCCAGAGCGGCAAAGAACATCACGGCGGCGTATTGCTCGGCAAAGGTGTGCGAGGACATGATGACAAACTCATGCCAGAAACAGCCGAACAGCAACGCCAGACGGGCGGCGTATTCGCTCATCACGCGGCGTCCGAAAAGATACATGCCCGCGGGTATGGAGAGAGACAGCAGGGCGTTCCAGATTTTGACCGCCGGGATGTAAAAATCGGGGTGCTCAAGACCGAGGAGTGTACACAGAAACATGGGCAGGGCGGGCAAAGCCGGCAACAGCCATGTGACCGTTCCCAGGCTGAACTCCCACACCGTCTGCCCGTAACCGAAAACCAGCTGATGTGCTGGCTCAAGATGTTTGTAAATCTCATCGGGGCGCACCATCCAATCTCCGGCGAGTCCCACGCCGACGCGCAACACAAAGGCAGCGAGCAGACAAGGCACAAACCCGCGCCACCAGACCCCGTCGGGCGAATGTGAGAACACCGGCGCAAAACGGCTTGCGGTGGCAAGCACATGAGAACGCCCGCCACTGCGAGGGGGCGTTTGTCTCCCGCGCGGTGGATTGTTGCGTCGTTTCATGTGACCCGGCCCCCGTTCCCGCACGACCCTGTATGAGACGGAGCGGACCGGGGATGTGCATTAAACCCGTCCCGGCTCACCCCGACCCGCCCGGCGTCTCCAAACACGCCACGGAACACCTCCACGATTTCCTGAAATTTCTCCAACGTCGTCCATGCGCCATGGCCCGTGTCATGTAACAGTCGCGGGAGTGCCGTCTGTTTCGTCCGTTGCCCCTCCCGGCTTCCGTCACCGAGCAGGTAATGATCCAGGATGACGCGGTGGCAGGCCCGTTCCAGATCGCCGGCGAATCGCACGGGATCGTCCAACGGCAACAGCGGACTCACCGCCGCCACGGTGTGAAGCCCGGCCGCGCGCAAGGTCCGCAGAGCCTGAATGCGGGATTGAGAGGGGTAGGCGTGCTTCGGCAACGGGACAGGCCACGCTCGTTTATCGGTCTCCACCGTAATCTGCACCTGCACGTCGCAGCGTTGTTGCAGGCGTTGCAACACGGCCAGATCGTCAACCACCAGCGGGGTGTGGGACTGAATGACCAGAAGATCCGGGGGACGCTCCACCATGGTGTGCAACAACAGGCGAGTGTGCCGCAACGTGCGTTCCTGCGGTGGATAGGGTTCGGTGACGCTGGACATGAAAATCCTGATGGGTCTGGGGGCGCCGGATTTGGGGCGTTTCAGCCGGTCATACTGCGCACAATAGGCCTGTGCCGTGCCGGTTTTGATGTCCAGGAACCGCCCCCACGTCCGCCCTTGAACATGATACGGATTCCACTGGGCGTAGCAGTACACCCCGCACAGCGTCTGGCCAAGCGCGCATCCACGATAGAGATTCACGGTGTGGGTGAACCCTTCGCCCAAAAACCCTCCCGTAGGGTTGAGAATCGTGTGGCAGGGAATCGTTCTGGTTTCCATCCCGGACTATGACCATGCCGCGCAGAAGATCGCCTGTGCAGTGTAGCATATTTTGTGCATCGGGGGGCTGTCGCCGGCGGGCCGTGTTCGCCCGTCTACGGGGATGTTTGCCGGGGAGGGACCGGCTCTGGAAAGGGAAACGTCTCGGGGTGACCGAGGGGAAGCGATTCCACATACAGCGAGGTCGAGGGAAACGCAAACGCCGTGCCATGGCCCTCGACGATGTTTTTGACGGTATAAGCGAGGCGCTCCTTGCATGCCAGCCATTCCTTCCACTGCGTGGTCTTCGTGAAACAATAGAGCAGAATGTCAATGCTGGAGGCTCCGAAGGCGTCGACGAAGACAAAGCAACTGGTGTGTTTCGACGGATCCGTTTCAAAGTCCGGGCTGGTGGTCAGGTAGTGGATGATATCGCGGGTGATCGCGCGCAGTTGTTCCTGAGTCGTGCGATATTCCACGCCGATGGTCCAGTAAATTCTTCGGTTGGTCATCCGGGAAAAATTCACGAGCGCGCCGCCGGCCAGCTTCGAGTTGGGAATGGTCACCAGGGCTTTATCAAACCGGCGAATTTTGGTGGCGCGAAATCCGATATCCTCCACGACGCCTTCCACATCCGTCGTCCGGATCCAGTTGCCTTTTTCAAACACATGATCCAGAAAGATCGTCAGTCCCGCGAACAGATTCGCAATGAAATTCTGCGCGCCAAACGCCACGGCCATGCCGACGAGTCCCAGTCCTCCCAGTATGGCCGCCACGTTAAAGCCCCATTCCTGAAAGACGGTCGCAATCCCAAGGCAGACCACGATGAACTTGGTGAGTTTCACAAAAAACCCCTTCATGGTATCGCGCATGCTTGAGCTGGACAGCGCGGTAATTCCGCGATCCATGAGAGATGAAAACGGGTCAATGGCCCGGAAGATGGTCCAGAACAACGTGGCGGCGATCAGGGAACGGATGAGGGTGTCGAAGATCTCGCTGCTGGATTCATTCAGAGGGATGAAGGCGCCGGCCGCGTAGATCCCGACGACCACGAAGGCCAGCCCGAGGGGTTTTTCCACGGTTGCCAGCAGCATGTCATCAAGATCCGTTTGGGTTTTGCTGATGATGGCCCGCATCGAGCTCAGGACGAACCGGAAAAAGACGCGGCGCAGCCCCAGAAAGACCAACAGCATGAGGAGGGCCGACACGACATCGCCGAGGCTGATGCCCAGGACGCCCGTGTGCCACACCTCTACCACCGTGTCCAGGAATGCCGTCATGGTTTGCTCCCTTCAGCAGGCCCCACCGGCTTCCGCCGCCATGCCGGTGTGGCGTACAATAGCGCGTTCGGGCGCGCCCTGTCTAAATGATTTTCACCGTCCGCCGCGCGGACACGGAGGAGGCCATGCCCCTGCCCGCCACTCGTCTTCCGAATGTGCACATGCTGGATTGGGCATCCATCGAACACGCCCTCCTCACGAGCGGATATGCCCATGTCCCTCGGCTGGTTCACCCCTCCGCCTGTCGCGTGCTGCGGAAGCTGTACGACCAGCCCCGGTATTTTCGATCCAGGATCATCATGGCGCGTTATCAGTTTGGACAGGGGGAGTATGCGTATTTTGCGTCTCCACTGCCGCCGCTGGTGTCCCATTTACGGACCCGTCTGTATGCGCATCTGTCTCCCGTTGCCAACGGCATGATGGCCCGGATGAACCGCTCCCCGCGTTATCCCGCCACCCTGGGGGCCTTTCGGAACGACTGTCGCCGTCAGGGACAACGACACCCGACCCCCTTACTGCTTCGGTATCGTGCCGGCGATTTCAACTGTTTGCATCGGGACCTCTACGGGCCAACGTTCTTTCCCCTGCAAGCCATGGTGATGCTCAATGCTCCCGGGAAGGACTTTGAAGGCGGTGACTTTGTGCTGGTCGAAAACCGGCCGCGCCAGCAGGCCAGAGTGATCGTGTTACATCCTGCGCTGGGCGATCTGATCATCTTCCCCGTTCATGAACGGCCTGTCCGTGGGAAGCGAGGTTATCTCCGGGCCTCCATGCGGCACGGAGTCAGTCCGCTCACGACCGGCGAGCGGTATGTCCTGGGCATTATTTTCCATGATGCGCAATAGACGCGCCCCCGTGATCCCCGTCGAATCGAGGCGCGGTTCCTGTCGGGACCACGTTTGAGAAACGGTACCGTACCCTCGCAAGTATGTGGCCAGCACAGTGCCGCGAGTCCAGCCAGCCGACGGGCCATCGCAGCGAGTGAGTCAGCCAGGCCCGCGTTCGTGTGACGGGAAGGCCGCGCGGTCGGCTTTACGGCAACAGCATGTTTCTGGCGTGTTGATACGGGGGATGCCGCATGCGATCCAGGTCCTGGCGCACAAGCCCGAGACCCGTCACGCACAGCTCAAAATTCAAGGAGAGTTTGTGAAAAAGCACCGGGTGTTCTTTGAAGTCGCCCTGTTGAAAGGAGGCGACAATGCCATACGAGCGTTTCCCCGCCTTCATGTAATTCACGAAGTAGTCTTTGTGGTAAATCATCCCTTCGGCTTTGAGATGACGGAGATATTCCGGAAACAGGCCCGCGAGGAACAAGGTCAGGTCGCCAATGTGCCGGTGAATTTCCCGCTCCCGCTCGCACGTGGGAGAGTCCGCCGCGCGTTCGGATTCGTATAACAGCTCGGCCACCGTTTCGACTTGTTGCCCGTGTTGATTTTTCACGTTTCGAAGATGGTCAATATGGGAGAAGTCGACGAGCAGATTCGAGACATAGGCGGTGACGTTAAAGTCGGGCCACCCCAGCGATTCGGTAAAACTGCGTTCCGTCAGGGCACCCAGTAATTTCCGGAGCGGATGATGTTGCGGAACTGTAGCCGCCATGCTTGCCCTCCTCCGGTCAGATGACAGGATGACAGTGTATCAGATTTTCCCGGTTCCTTTCCCGATTATTTGCCGTGAGATTCCAAAACAACCCGCACGTGGTTTTTCCGTTTCGCACACGGGTGTTATCAGACCGGACGCCAACGTTGTTGGCTTTGGACCAGGCACATGCCATGTCGACACTTTCACGAGACCTTCATTCCGTTGACCAACGATTGAAAGCGGTCGAAAAAATTTTCTTCATAGTGCTCGTCCACATGGTTCACATTCCACAAACCGGAGTTACAGATTTTATCGTCTTTGGTGTGCCTCCCCAGCCAACGAACCGATGGCGAGTCTACATCGGCCTTGCCGTAGTTACTCAACAAGGCGATGGCGTTTCTTTCAATATACCCCCGCTCGCTGTTCGGACCCGGCTCGTCTTCCACGGCCAGCCACAGAAAATGCATTTCCCTGGTAACCGCACTAATCCTCTTTTCTATTTCGAAGTCGTGTTCTTTGCCGGGCATCCTTTCACGCCACCTTCCTGAAGGCGGATTTCCATCGCACGTCATTAAGGCCCTGCCGATATGGTTACGAAAAACTGACCCGCCGCCGCGCCAATTACGATTTCTCCCGCGATGCTGGGAAAGCCGTTTCCAAAGCGTAGACTGAGCATTCTTTTTCAACGCGTGGGTCCCCACCCGAACAACCCGTGAATCCTCACCGGATTCTTTCCGCACCTCACCGTGTTCAAGGAAAAAATACACTCCGCGTTGCGGCCAGTCCATCCTCCCGTCGCAAGCCCCAAGCTGCCGACGTCCGCCAAGACGGCGCTCCAACTGACCTAAAATCCTGTAAAAACGATCCAGGTCACGAAGCCGTTGTGTGTAAGCATCTTCCATCAGTCAATCCCGCCGGGTTAAACGGCCTCTCCCTCTATGCGTATGACGAATGGACACATTGTCCCCGATTGCATCCCGTGGCTGTCAAGAAGGCTCATGGTTGCGGGAAATACCTGTCACAGGGCCACCATCCCCCACGACCCCCGCCATGGCGGCGCCGAACCTGCCGGACTCTCCGCTTGAATGCACCTGTCCCGTGTCCCGTCAGCCCTGTCCCGTGCGGAGAAACGGGACATGCCGTCTCACCATGTTCCACAGGACCTTCTGCTCTTCGGCGTGCAACAGGGCCTGCGTGCCGAGATAGCCGGTCACACTCAGGCCGACGCCCGCCAGGAGCATGATGCCCTTGGCCACCCATTCATCTTCGCGCTGCCAGACGGCCAGACCGGCCACCCATGTACAGGCGAGTATCACGGGGATGGTGGCGAGTCCGGCGTGACCCAGAGAACGCCCCACCCTGCGCCAGTCCGTGCCGCCCAGGCGATGCGTGAGAATGCCGAGCAACACGCTGATATGCACCATGGCCGAGAGCGCCGTGGCCAGAGCCAACCCGGCATGTTCCAACGGCCGCATCAGGATCACCGCCAGCACGATGTTGGCCAGCATGGCCAGCACGGCGGCCATGGCCGGGGTTTTCGTATCGTGGAGGGCGTAAAAGACCGCCACGATGATGCGAATGCCGGCAAAGGCCCACAGCCCCACGGCATAGGCCATCAGCGCGTCGGCGGTGCCATGTGTGTCGGCGGCGGTAAAGGCGCCATGCTCAAAAAACACATGCACAATCGGATACCGGAGCATGATGACCCCGATCATCGCGGGCACCATCAGAAAGCCAATCATGCGCAGTCCGAATCCCATCGTGTCCCGCAGGTCGTCCATGGCGCGTCGGGATGCCTGGTCGGACAGGGTGGGGAGGAGAGCCGTGGCCAGGGCAATGCCCAGAATGCCCAGTGGGAACTGAATCAGGCGCATACCGTAAAACAGGTAGGTAGGCCCGCCCGGAAAATACGATGCCAGGACGTTGCTCACGGTGATATTAATTTGTGTGGCGGAGACGCCCAGTAACGTCGGCACAATCAGGAGGCCGATTTTCACGACGCCGGGATGCCGGGGGGCGAAACGCCAGCGAAAGAGCAACCCGCGCCGGTACACGCCGGGCAGTTGCACGACGAATTGCGCCAGCCCGCCGATGACGACGCCGATGGCCACGCCCGTGATCGGGGCGTCCAGCGCCGGCGCCAGCCACCACGCCGCGGCGATGATGCAGACGTTGAAGAACACGGGGGCCAGGGCCGGCGCGGCAAAGGCCCGCAGGGAATTGAGTATGCCCATGGTGAGGGCCGCCAGACTCATGAAGATCAGATAGGGAAACATCATCCGCGTGAGAAGCGTGGTGAGGCGGAGCCGGTCAGG
Source organism: Nitrospirales bacterium (assembly GCA_963692935.1). Lineage (GTDB taxonomy): Bacteria > Nitrospirota > Nitrospiria > Nitrospirales > UBA8639 > Bin75. Next base: position 2,362,504 of record OY843588.1, on the reverse strand, counting down.
GTCATCGTGAAATCCGGGTGCAAAGACCCACACAATGGCGGGAGCCGCCACGATGCCGGTCAGGGTGAGCAGGGTGACGATGGACAGCAATGTGGTGAACGCGGCGCTGGCCAGTTCCCACGTGTCCTGTTTGCTGCGCAGGGTGTGATATTCCGTGAAGACGGGGATGAAGGCGGAGGACATGGAGCCTTCCGCCAGGAGTTCACGAAACAGGTTGGGGATACGGTAGGCGACAAAAAACGCATCGGCGGCCATGGTCGCGCCCAGGAGGCGCGCGAGAATGATGTCGCGCACGAAGCCCAGAATCCGGCTGGATAAGGTGGCCGCTCCAATGAGTCCGGCCGCGCCCGCGATGGCGTGGTGCTCGGCGGCGTTCCGTGGTGGGGGGACCTGGGACATCGCGGGGATACGAATCTATAACCCGCCTCGTTCGTGCCGGGGGACGGTGAGTTTCGCGTTGATGAATTCCCGGTGAGGCAGTTCGAGTGCCGTGGCGATGTGTCGAATCGCTTCGATCTCGTCGTGAGAAGTCTGCTCCGCGGCATTGGCAATCGCGAAGAGACACCGGAGAAAGGCCTGACGTTCCTCCGTCGTGGTGTAGGCACAGAACCCCCTGGTGAGCCGGACGAGATCCAGACCGTGCATGATACGGGCGTGACTCATGTCGGTGATGATCTGCGCTTCGTCTGCGGGCAATGCCCAGAGTTGCTCAAGCCCCAGGCGCATGGCTTCGCGTTCGCGGTGACACACCTGGTTGTCCACCCATGCCACATGGGCCATCAGTCCCGCGGCCAGACATATTTTGCGGGCCTCTGTCTCCGTGATGGTCAGGGGCTGTCCCCGCTGCTGCATTTCCATGGTCACCTGGAAGTAGATCGTGTTCTTGATGAAATCTTCCATGCGGTCTTCGCGCACGGCGGTCCCGTGATAACGGCTGGCGTGACGGCGCAGGGTTCGTTGGAGAGGGCCGCTGAGGTGGCGGAGGAGCCCGGTGCCGCGCCCTTCGATATCCTGACGGATCTGCGCGAAAAATTCCGATTCACCGCTCTGTGACGTCTCGCCGTCGGCGACCAGCTTGCGCAGTGTCTGCAACGCGAGTTGTTGATCGTTGGGTGAGCGTATGCCGGAAAGGACGCGCGCCAGCAGCTCCTGGCGTTCGGCGTCGGTGACGGGGTGGGCCATGTAGAGTTCGAGTTGTGTCCAGTCTTCCCCGGAAATGTCCGGGAGTCCAAACATCAGCTCCTTCAGGGCGTTGAGTTCCGTCTGGTGGAGCGTGCCGTCAATCCATGCGATCCCGATCATCAGTTTCCCGAGTGCGAGTAGAAAATCCCTGTTTGCCATGGTTCGTCTCCCGACCGCAGGCCTTCGCCGCGAAGCATTGACGACGGGGCAGGCCGTTTCATTGACACTCAAAAGACCCTTTCTATACCATCCTTCTTCGTTTTTGTCTTGGGGAAAAAGAATCACGTGAGGCGTGAGCACCACGGGGGTGGCTTGCGTTAACCACACCCGGACGCGGACACAGCTCACATTCTCCGGCACGCATGAACAGACACGGTACATCCTCATCGCCCGCGCCTTCTTTCTCCCGATCCCGATGGTGGTTTTTTGCGACGGCCTTTACAACGGGCGCCGTCGTCATGGCATTGGAAATTCTGGGCAGTCGTCTCCTCGCGCCGGCCTTTGGGAACTCGCTTTTCGTGTGGGGGGCACTGATCGGGGTGGTCCTCGCCGCCATGAGCAGCGGGTATGCCACGGGTGGGTGGCTGGCCGACCGGTATGCCTCCGGGACGGTGGTGACCTGGTTGCTGTTGTTCGCCGGGACATGGACGCTGTTGCTGGCAGGGGTCGGGCAGTCCGTGGTGTTCTCCGTCGCGCGATGGACGTCGGATCCACGATGGGGCCCCTGTCTGGCTTCCAGTGTGCTGTTGGCGGTACCGGCCTTTTGTCTCAGCGGCGTCCTGCCCGCGTTGTTGCGACTGGCAATCGCCGATATGGGCCATCTGGGTCGTCATACCGGCTCGATGATTGCCGTCTCCACCATTGGCAGTCTGCTGGGAACCTGGGGCACATCCTTTTTCCTGTTAACGTGGTTGGGCAGTGTCACCATGGTCGCCGTGCTGGGGGTCGTGCTGGTGGGATGGGGCCTGGGCTGGTTGTGGTGGGCACGGAGCCGGGTCACGGTGGCGAAACTGGGGATGTTGCTCTGTGTCATCGGCGGGTCGGGTTGGCTGGGACTCCACCCTGTTATCGTGCAGCCTCCGGCGGTCTATCAGGCCGACAGCCCGTATCAGCAGGTGCGGGTGCGCGATGAGCAGGGACTTCGTTTTCTGATTCTGGATAACACCTTTCATGCGATTATGTGGCAGCAGGATCCGGAGAGGCTGATGTTGCCGTACAGTCAAATGATGGTGGCCGCCCTGGCGTTGCATCCCGCGCCGCGCCGCGGCCTGGTCCTGGGGCATGGCGGGGGTAGCCTGGCCAAATGGTTCGCGCGCCACTGGCCGGACCTGGAGCTGGACGTGGTGGAAATGGATCCGATGGTCGTCGAAGCGGCCGAACGGTTTTTTGACTATCGGGCGCCCGGCAACCACCATGTGTTTGTCCAGGACGCCCGCGTCTTTTTAGCGGAGACGGAGGCGCGATACGATGTTGTCTGGATGGATGTGTTCACACGTCACCAGATTCCGTTTCACCTGACCACCACGGAATTTTTTGCCGAGGTCAAGCGACATCTGACACCGGCAGGCGTGATAGCCGTGAATCTGGCGTCGTCGGATTCCGAGTTGGATCGGACCAGAGCCGAGGCCGTGGTGGCCACGATGAACACGTCGTTTCCCCATGTGGAGACGTACCGTATTCCCGGCCCCTCCTGGTTACGCACCAAACGCGGGTCGGCGAATCTGCTGTTCTTTGCCGGTCCCGACTCCTTCAGCATGGTGTCCGACGATTTCTCACGGGCGACGATTGCCCTGCTCAACCAGGACAGAATGCCCCCCGAAGTCCTGCCGTTTCTGCACGACGCCAGACATCCGGCCTGGAACCCCGGCCTTGTCCTGACCGATGACTTCGCCCCGTTCAATATTCTGCAAGGGAGTGGATAACCCGCGACATGGATCGGCGCCCGCACGACAGCGCGGACGCGATCAGCCTGCCGGCTTGGGCCAGAATTTATAGCGGATTTGAGGGAGCTGTTTGCCCTCAAAGTTGGGAATGTCGTAGAGACACTGGTCTATGGTGGCCACTTCTTCGTGCGTGAATTCAAACGTCTTCGACGTTTTCCAGAACTGGTCAAACGTGAAGTAGTCCCCTTTCACCGGTTTTTCGGCCAGACATGCCTTCATGCGTTGAAAGCCTTCGGTATCCACGCCGGGAATGCGGCCATTATTTTTGTCCACGCACCATTTCATGATCTCGGCCACCCCGTACATGGTCAGTGCGATTTTTACTGTGCTGGAACGTGTGCCTGCCATTGATCCCTCCTCGGTGTAGGAGAAAGTCTATAGCACATTTCTTCAAAACTCTTCAAATGCACGTTGTATCGCCAAGCCACCACCACGTATACTGCCAGCTGTTTCCCATCTTCCGACACATTGAGGGACGCGAATCCCTGTTCCCTCCTCTTGCTGAAGGGGTGTCGAGTGTCTTTTTCCTTTGCGGCCGGCCCCGCGATACGTGCCCTGACGCTGGCGCTGTGCTTTCTCCCGCCCGGGTGTTCAAGCCGCGAGGCCTATGTGCCTCCCGATCTGCTCTATCTCTTCGCCACGTATGAGGTCGGGAAAAACCCCACGGCCATTCAAGCCGGAGACTTTAATCAGGATGGGTTTTCCGACCTGGTCACGAGCAATATCTCGGCGAATACGCTGTCACTTCTGATTGGCAATGGCGACGGGAGCTTTCAACCGCAGGTGTCCATTCGCGTGTGTCGGGAGCCTCGCAATCTGTTGATCCGGGATTTCAGTGGCGATCGGCATCAGGATCTGGCCGTCGCCTGTTCCGGGAGTAATGAAGTCTCCATTTTTTTCGGGCATGGCGATGGAACCTTTGAGCACAACGCACGCTATCGTGTCCATCGCACGCCGGTGTCCATTGCCAGCGGGGACTTCAACAGCGACCAGCACCTGGATTTTGTGGTGGCCCTTCGCAATGACAAGCTGCAACTGTTTTTCGGCGATGGAAAAGGGAAATTCCGCAGTGGGCCGTTATATGAATATGGTGATACGCCGACATCGGTGGCCGCCGCCGATCTCAATCAGGACGGGCATGTGGATCTGGCCGTGACGAACGGCGGGCCGATGAGCAGTGCCGTGTCCATCTGGTTGGGTCAGGGCGACGGCAATTTTCTCCGTCCCGCCGATTACCGGACGGGCAAGCGGCCGTTATCCGTGTCCTTTGCGGATTTTAACAACGACGGGGCCGTTGATCTGCTGGTGGTGAATGGCCAGATGAACACGATCACCGTCTTTTTAGGCAATGGCGACGGCACGTTTCAGGACGGCATTGATTCGGGTGGGGATGCCGGTCCCAATCATGGCCTGGTCCAGGATTTTGACGGGGACAGCATTGCCGACGCGGCGGTGGTGAATATTCAATCCGGCAGCCTTTCGGTCCTGTTCGGGAAAGGCGACGGGTCATTCCATTATCCGCCCCGTCATTATGCCACTCCCCGCGGCCCCTTTGCCATCACGTCGTTGCTCATTGCCAACGGCCGCGACGAAGAGCCGGGGTTGGCGATTGCGAACAATGCGGAAAACAGTGTGTCAATTTTTCTGCATCACGGGTTGCGATTCCGGGAACAGATCGCCGTTGCCCGTCCCCCTGCCCACCTGACCCCCACCTGACGACACGGCTGATGCCGTGCGTCGCGTTCTTGACAGTGAAAAACCCCGCTCGCTAGAGTGCAACGGCGTTTCCGGCCAGGTCGTTACACGGGCTGGTTCCGTCCGTTGTCACAGGATGGTGCGTGACGACAGGACGCCGGAGAGGCGTGTTCGAGGTGTCCGGTGCAAACGGGCTTTGATTATGGACAGCGTGGACGGGTTATGGAATGTGTGAAATGTCAGGGGCTGATGCTGGTGGAGCGGCATTACACCACGATGAGCAAACATCTCCATGCCCGGTGTCTCAACTGCGGGTTCTGGTTTGATCTGGTGGATGTGCTCAGATTTTTTTATCGTGTCGTCCAAAGCGCTTATAACGGAGCAAAATTTCGAGACACGCTGTAGGCGTGCCGTGTCCCCCGCCCCCGCCCCGTGTGGCTTTCTCTCATCCCGCGTTCCCGTCCGGATGCCGGACGACTCGCCGGTGCCCCTGTCATAAGCGGGCTATTGTTTCGAGAGTATTTTCAATCCTTCCCGAATCAACTCATCGAGTGACAGTGGCTGGGAATGCGTTCGGCTCATGGTGTCAATGGTGTGCTTGACTTCCTTGGGCTTGTAGCCAAGGTTGACCAGAGCGGAAATGGCGTCCTGTTGTGACGCATGCAACGACGCCGGGACGGTGGGGTCGTGACGATCCTGGTCACCGCCCTGAAGGTCGGCGATTTTGTCTTTGAGTGCCAGCGCCATGAGGCCGGCGGATTTTTTCCCCACGCCCCGCACCGACGAGAGTGTCTCAATATCATTCGTGAGCACGGCCTGGGCCAGGTCGGGAATGGATAAGGTGGACAACACACTCAACGCCAGTTTGCCGCCCACCCCGGAAATTTTCTTCAGCAGGGCGAAGGCTTTTTTTTCAGCGGACGTGAGGAATCCAAACAGCTGCGTCGAATCTTCTCCCTGCTGGGTGAAGATGTGCAGTGTCAGTGTGGCCTGAAGATCGGGCAGGGCGAAATAGGTACTCAGCGGAATCCACACCTCAAAGCCCACCCCGTGGACATCAAGAATGAGCCGCGTGGGGTCTTTGGCCGTTAAGGTCCCCGTCAGTGTGGCGATCATGGGGAGATTTCGCTTAAAACAGAAGGGCAATGGCAGCAAATTTTGGCTAGTTCAATCTAGTCAATCAACTAAATCGAATCGTATAGGTGCATTGTACATAGGGTTATTTTTCTGTTCATGCTTTAAAATTTTCTTCATCGGTTTCGTTAAGTATACGCGTTTTTTTATTTGCGCGTCAGTTTTATTGCCAAACTCTTCAACAACTTTTTGAACAATAAATTTTGTCTCTTCTTTTGGAAGCCTACCTTCATCAAACAAAGTCTTTGGTAAGCCAAGCATTACAGCAGCTCCCTTTTTTCCAATTTGCAAATTTTGAATAGCTCTTTTGAGTTTTGTTAGGTGTAAGTCGGTACAATACGGGCCATTTTTTTGTCTTATAAAATAAGCCCCAGTTAGTCGCGTACCGAATTTTTCGAGAAAAGAGAGCTCAATAAGATAGAACAGCTTATGTAACGCGAAATAAGAAGTACCTCCATTTAATGCCAAAATCATTTTTGCGATGTCTGTCACTATGGGCTTTGTTTTTCCGTAAACCGGTCTCTTTCCTGTAGTGAAGCGCCTTATTTCCTCAAGTAGAAATTGGTAGTCCGATCTCTGATTAGCAAAGCTTCTATGAAGCATTGCTCTTTGTCCAGGATGGTAGAAGGGTATCAGTAATCTTCCGTACCACGTATTTTTTGTTTGTACAGCTTTTTGCAGTGTTAAATCGTGAGATTGAATATATGAGGTCGCTTTCAGTGCACTTGAACCCAATGTGACGACAATATATGGATCTACAAGGTCAATTTGTTCTTTTAGAAAGGATGAGCAATTACGCACTTCTTCTGTATTAGGGGTTGCATTATTTCCTTTATCATCTTTGGGATTGCAAAGAACTGCATTCGTAATGAAAAGTTCTGCACGGCTTATACCTACACAGTCTAGTAATTCTTCAAAATTATCGCCCGCCCGATCACCATGAAATGGCATCTCTGTCGCGTCTGCACCTAGCCTGCCCGGTGCTTCCCCGATAAACATAACCTTGGCTTCCAAGGTACCAGACGACAGTCCCAAAATTCGGGCACTATTGTTCATGCGAGAGCAAAGTCTGCATTTGTTTACACGGGTTGATAAATTTTGGAAACTCCTTTGTTTTTCAGAGTCCTGCATATTTTTTCAATACAGCCTTGTTTTCATAGTAAGCGTGTGCTGAGTGGCAAACTAAGGTGCCTGGCTCTCTTTTTGTTTCGTTGCAAATAAATTTAAGCAGTTGCCCTAGGCCAATAAAATTACCAAATGCTTTCGAGAAAAAGTCGTGGTTCCGATAGACTGCCAACATTGATGCTGTATCTTTATCTGGACACAGCAGTGCAATATATTGAAGACATGGCAAGCCCCGAGGTTTTGGCTTGTCTGTATCCGCAGAAGACGTGTGTATAACCAAGCTTGCCTTTGGATTCTTACTCCAGTTACTAAGTGCATGAATAATATTTTCTAATTGATTTGTTTTACATTCACACTTCCCAAATCTAATCATTCTATCAAAATATGTGCCCCACGCCGTTTTTCTGTGGATTCTTTTCCCTCTTTCGTGACATTCGATATACCTTTTGTACAATTCCTTACGAGTATATTGTCTTGGTAAGAATTTATAGGGGAAAATAGTAGTTGCCACATCTGACAAGCTGGAAGTTCTTTCTTTTTTGTAACAGGCTGGATTGTAATCTGAGAACCAGTCAGTATTAAGATGCGTTGGATCTGATATTGTAGTAATGAGATTGTAAATCTCTTTCGAACTCACACTTACTAGTGCCTTAGTACCCTCTTGCCACGCTTGAAATGGATCGCGCTCTTCTATTAGTAAGGTCATTTTAGTTTGACCTATATTCAATTGTTCTTTGAGTAATATCCACCGCTATCGTGCCCCCCTGTTTTTCACTCAACATTCGAAAAACTTCATAACCTTTTAGTATAGCCATTCTCCAATCGTGGTAAGAACGGTTTTGTACCTCAAAACCATTAGTGAGACTCCGAATGGTACGCAGTATTTCGCTATCAATATGATTAGTCCCTTCTAAAAAACTGTGCTTCTTTGCGTAGTCATAAGTATACAAAGATATGAACTCATCAGTAAGTATGGCCCTAGCTCCATCTTGAACTTCATCAACCTCTGGCTTGCTTTTCCGTTTTGCCTTAAGCATTTTTCTTACAACAGGCGACCATCCTAATATTGCTACATATGCAAAATGGAAAGCATCGTGGTATCTATAGCCATCATCGTCGTACATGTTATCAGTTACACTATCTCCGACCTGCTCATCATTTATTTCGATTTTAACCTGCCTACGCCCATTGCTAGTTTGGGATTCTGTAAAGACCACATGGAACTGTCTCGGAATTTGTTCATTTGATGGAGAGCCGTCATCGTACAATTCATGTTGGGGTAGGGAAATATCTGAACCTGGCCACATTGTTTTTGTTTTACTTAAGTTATCATTGGCAATCTCATCGAGTGACAAGTCATATTTCGTTGCTATATTGGTCATGTACCAAAGAATGTCCCCCAATTCTTCCTTCATATCTTTATGAAAGCTTGTGTATGAATTGCCGTCGCGCAAGCCTTTCTTGAAAGTAGTCATCAGGGATCCGATTTCACCGATGAAACCCAACAATGCAATTGAGACAGCTCTTTCATTTTGGCTAGCAAACTGATCAGTTGTGCGTGCTTGTTTTTGATATTCTTCAAAATCCATTTTTAGCCTCTCCTGCTTGAGCGTGCTACCCCATGATGCTCAAAACACTTTTCCTGTTTCCATGTCGTCATTACTGTTCAGTGGCTGGACAATACGGTGTTGCGTGAGTGGCGCAGGGGATTAGCCGGATGCTGCGACTTTTTCCATCACTTCGTCCGGAATATCAAAGTTGGCATGCACTTTCTGGACGTCATCATGGTTGTCGAGGATTTCAATGAGTTTTAGCATGTGCTCGGCGGGTTTGGCTTCGAGACGGATTTGCCCTTGCGGCAGATAGGTGATTTCGGCCACGGACGTTTGGATACCAGCCTTCTGCATGGCCACCTTGACGGCCTCAAACGCGGCAACGTCTGTGGTAATTTCAAAACATTCCCCGGACTGTTTGACGTCTTCCGCTCCTGCTTCCAGCGCGATACTCAAGAGCTGGTCTTCATCAATGGCCTGCTCTTCCGTCACGAGCAGACCTTTTTTGTGAAACTGCCATGACACCGAACCGGCGTCGGCCATCGTGCCGTGGTTTTTTCCGAGCATGTTCCGAATTTCTGAAACCGTGCGGTTCCGGTTATCCGTCATGATCTCAATCAGCATCCCGGTTCCCCCGGGGCCGTAGCCTTCAAGATGGAATTCTTCGTATGCGACGCCGGGCAATTCCCCCGTCCCGCGCTGAATGGCGCGTTTGATGGTGTCGGCCGGCATGTTGGCCTCTTTGGCCTTGGCCACAGCCAGACGCAGCGACGGGTTCGCATCCACATCCGCCCCCCCGCGTGCCGCCACGGTGATTTCTCGAATCACCTTGCCAAACAGGGCGCCACGTTTGGCATCCATCCCTGCTTTGTGCCGTTTGATTGTTGACCAGTGACTATGACCGCCCATGTGCCGGGTTCCTCATGCCTGACGGTTGGATGTCCATTGACTGTTTCAGGAGCAAACGCCCTTGGTGTGTATCATAGCGAATCCGGTTATTGCAACGGGACGTGACGCAGTTTGTGCGGCCCGGCGGCGGATTGCGGCTTCCGGTGTGCGCTTGTGATGCGTGCGTGTTCAGGTCTTGCGGGGCGTGTCGCGCGGCGTCGGGGCGACGGTGTCGTACAGGCAACACGGCACCGATGCCATCGCACACGATGAGCCGGAAGCGTGTCCTGCCTTGCATGGCAAGGTCTTGCCCGGTCACAATGTACGGGCAAACACGGTTGGCATGAGGCGACGAAGGACGCGTTGGCGTTTATTGCTCACGAACAGTGGAGATGCGAAATGGAAAAAGTTTTTCTCTACTGGGACAATTCCACCATCTACATTAGCGCGAAAGAAATTGCCGCCGAGCGTGAAGGCGGCGACGCGCGCTATCGGATGCGGCTTCATTTCCGCAATCTTTTGCGCTTGGCCTGTGCTGATCGTCCCATTGAGAGTGCCGTTGCTGTCGGTTCGGTGCCGCCGGAGTTGCGCCATGTCTGGACCAGCCTGGAAAACACGGGGGTCAAGGTTGAGCTTTCGGAGCGCGGGGCACTGCATGGAACCGAACAGGGCGTGGATCAGAAATTACAGGCGAATATGTTGCGCAACGCGCTGGATTACAACGGCGACCCCGGCATCGCGGTACTGCTGACAGGTGACGGTAGCGGGTTTTATGATGGCGTCGGGTTTCATGCCGACCTGGAACGCATGTATCGCAGGGGTTGGCGCATTGAAGTGTTGTCGTGGACCTACAGTTGCAACCGCCGGATGAAAGAATGGGCGGAGCAAAACGGCAAATTTATCGCCCTGGACGATTTCTACGACAGCATTACCTTCCTGGAACTGCCACAGCCCGGTCGCCCCGCGGCGGACCCGAGGGACGCGGCGCCGGTAGATCTTTCCCGCCGTCCCATGTAAGACAATGGGTGCCACAACATTGAAGGATGGCACGGCGGTCAAGGAGCAGAATGTTCTGGTGTGCTGTCCTGGAGAGCGGCGCGCGGGCATCGTGTTCGCCCCTTCATTTTGCGCGCGCAAGCACGGTTGGCATGAGGCGATGCAGGAAACGAATCTGTGTGACTAACCCGAACAGCGGAGATGCGAAATGGAAAAAGTTTTTCTCTACTGGGACGATTCCAACATCTACATTAGCGCGAAAGACATTGCCGCCGAGCGCGAGGGCGAAGGCGCGAGGGCGCGGGTGCGAATTCATTTCCGCAATCTTTTGCGACTGGCGCACGCCGACCGCCCGATTCAAAGAGCAGTGGCCGTCGGCTCCATTCCGCCGGAACTGCAGCATGTCTGGAATCGAATGGAGCGCGAGGGGGTGGAGGTTCAATTGTTTGAGCGCGGTGCGCAGCATGGTCGAGAGGAAGGTGTTGACCAGGCGCTACAAACAAGCATGTTGCGCGACATGGCGGATCACAACGGCGACCCCGGCATTGTGGTGTTGCTGACGGGAGATGGCAAAGGGTTTGCTGACGGTGTCGGATTCCACGCCGACCTGGAGCGCATGCATCGCAAGCAGTGGCGCATTGAAGTACTGTCGTGGACTCGCAGTTGCAACAGCCGGATGCAAGAATGGGCGGAGCAAAACGGCAAATTTATCGCCCTGGACGATTTCTACGACAGCATTACGTTCCTGGAATCGCCGCAACCTGGACGACCGGTGGCGGACCCGCGTGACGCAGTGCTGCCAGACCTTTCCCGTCGTCCCATGTAAGATACAGTGTGTCACCATTATGCGAGACAAACGGCTGTGGGCTTTGATCTGTCCGGCATCAACCGTGTGCAGGCGCTGACAGCCATCGAGGCACAATGAGCGGCGTGGCGGTAGAGGATGAGAGGGAAACCCCATGCGTCTGGTCTTTATGGGAACGCCGGCCTTTGCCGTGCCTTCGCTGGAAGCGTTGATCCATGCGGGCCATGAGGTGGTGGGCGTGTGCACGCAGCCCGATCGTCTGCAAGGGAGAGGACAGACCGTGTCGCTGTCTCCGGTGAAGGCGCTGGCGCTGGCCAGGGGGGTGCCCGTGATGCAACCAGCGAAAATGAACAGTCCGGACTGTATACGGCAACTGTCCGACTGGCGACCGGATGCGATTGCCGTGACGGCGTTTGGCCGGATTCTGCCCGGGGCGATTCTGGATCTTCCTCCCATGGGCTGTATCAATGTCCATGCGTCGTTGTTGCCCAGATACCGTGGCGCCGCCCCCATTCAGTGGGCGCTCATTCACGGGGACGCCGAGACGGGGATCACGACGATGCGCATGGATGAGGGGATGGATACCGGCGATGTGCTGTTGCAACACACGGTTCCGATTGCCCCGGAGGACACCGCCGCGGAACTGGGCGCCCGACTGGCGACGGTCGGTGGCGCGCTTCTGGTGGAAACGCTCAAACAGGTTGACGCAGGCTCGGTCGTCCCGCAGAAGCAGGATCCGGCGCAGGTGACCTTTGCCCCCTTGTTGAAAAAAGAAGATGGCGCAATCCGGTGGACGCAATCTGCCGTGGAGATTGTGAACAGGATTCGCGGCTTGTCGCCCTGGCCCGGATCCTACACGTTCCATCGTCGGCATCGTCTGATTGTGTGGAAGGCCCGCGTTGATGTGAGCGGAGGGGCGGTTGGCGGGGCGCGACGCCAGCCGGGGACCATCCTGGCCGTGGGGCCGACGTCTTTCAGGGTTGGGACGGGTGAGGGCAGCGTCGAAGTGCTGGACGTGCAACCGGTGAACAGGAAACGCATGTCCGCGGCGCAGTTTCTTCAAGGTCATGCGTTGCCGGTGGGTGCCGTGCTCACCACGCAGCCACAGGGGGACGTGGCCGATACTGAACAGCGGGCATCGGAGAATGTGGGTCGCCTGTCAGAACGTGACCCCGAACGCATGTCCCGCCATGAGCATGAGCCATGAGTGACTCTGTCAAACCGGCGCTGGCATTTCTTGCGAAGCAAATCCAGGAACTCAAAATCATCCGACCGCACTTGGTGCAGGCCGTGAACGCGGTGCGGGCCAAGGAGCAATTCCATAAATGGAAACACCAGGTGGTGACGCTGATCGGAGAGAACCTGGGGCCGCACTACCAGCAACGCTTGACCAAAGACTGGCTGGAAACGGCGTTTGCGGGCGCGGATCTGTACGATGAATTGAGCGATGATATTGAAATGTGCTTGCGCCATCTCTACAAACTCTCCCACGAAATTGCCACGCAGGGACTGGAAGGCCACGATTCGGTCGAGCCTCGTTCCTCGTGACGCGCGCGCGGAACGATGCTCAGCCCTCCCGCTCCCCTGCCCCCCCGTCCCCGCAAACGTCTCGGTCAACATTTTCTCATTGACCAGAATATTGTCCGGAAGATTGTGTCGGTCGCCGCATTGCAGCCGCACGATGTTGTCTTTGAAATCGGACCGGGACGCGGTGCCCTCACACGGGTGTTGTGTGAACAGGTCGCCAAAGTCATTGCCGTGGAAATTGACCCGGCGCTGGTCCGGTATCTTGCCGCCATCCAGGCCAACGACCCGGCGCTGGAATTGCATCACGGCGATGCGTTGGAGTTTGCCTGTGACACGCTGCCGAACGGCACGGTGGTCATTGCGAATTTGCCGTACGCTGTGTCCATTCCTCTGGTGTTCCGTCTGTTGCAGGAACGCAATCGGATCAACCGGATGGTGTTGATGGTGCAGCGTGAAGTGGCCGAGCGGATGATCGCCACGCCGGGTTCGCGGCACTACGGCGTCCTGTCCGTGATGAGCCGGTATTATGCGGAACCACGCAAGGCGTTTGCCGTGCCCGCGGGCTGCTTTCGCCCTGTTCCCGACGTGGACTCGGCGGTGGTGACATTCGTCAGTCGGCCTGATCCCCGTGGCGATGGGAGCTTTGATCGGGTGTTCACGCGGATCGTCCGGGGTGCGTTTGCCCATCGCCGCAAAACCCTGATGAATTCCTGGCGGGATGAAGGGTGGGACGAGGCCATGATGCGACAGAGTCTGGACCATGCCGGGATTGACCCGCATCGGCGGGCCGAAACGCTCGCGGTCCAGGAGTTTGTGACGCTGGCGCATACCGTGTATGCCCGTCGGCCGTGACCTGCACCAACGACCGCTCCACAAGGGCTGTATGAAGCGGTACGCACATATGCCGCCCCAGGTACGTTGATTGATAACCGAATACCGTCGTGCTACACTCGCCGCATGAGGATCTTCCGAAGGTCCGCCATGCCCCCCGGGAAACCGTTGAAGTGGCCCACGCCACTCCCCACTGTCCGACTCAGCCGAGAATTTCTCGGCATTTTTTTCGTCACCCTGGCCATGTTAATCCTGCTCAGTCTGTGGTCTTTTTCCATCCAGGATCTCGGATGGTTTGAGTCCCGCGATGGAGCGACGCCGGGTACCCGTGACAGCCCGCACAATTGGATTGGGCTGGTCGGGGCTGTGGTGGCTGCCAGTCTGATCTGGTTCACGGGATCCGCATCGTTGACGATTCCGTTTTTGATCCTGCTGCACGGGGTTCGGATCTTTCAAAACGCACACTGGGTCAGACAGGTCAGCAGCGTCGCGGGATCCGTGCTGTTTGTCCTGTGTACGAGCGCGCTCATCCATGTCCATCATCCATCTTCCATTCAGGCGTTGCAGGAAGGGATCACGGCCGGATTATACGCCGGCAAAGGCGGGGGCTGGATTGCGGGCGGGGCGGAGTTCCTGTTTGCCCGGTTGGGGAGTACGGTTGTACTGGTGGCCCTGCTGCTCACCGCGCTCTTGCTCGTTGTGCCGTTTTCGCTTTCGGCAGAGGTCGGGCGCATTCCCCGGGGCGTGGGCAAGGGAGTGGGGACGATGGGGAAGCTGGCGCGGTTTCCCACATGGCACTGGCCGTCCTGGTCGTGGGAAAGACGGAAACCCAAGCCCAACAAACCGGTCCATGTCAGCCGAAGGCCGGTCGCGAGTCATGGCTCGTTTTTTGATTTCACGGACAAAGGCGATCCCGTGCAAGAGCCGCCTGCGCGTGATGAGAGTGCCGTGCCGGCTGACGTGGAATCCCCGGAAGAGACGCCGTTGCCTTGGTCGGCGCCGGTGCAATCCGAAGAGGTGCAACCCGAAGAGGTGCAACCTGAAGCCGTTGAGCCTGACGTGGAGCAGCCCGTGGCGGTGCGAAAGGTCTCGGAGGGCTATCATTTTCCCGACCCCCTGGCCCTGCTTGAGCCACCCCCCGTTTCCGACACGCAGCAGACAGAACAGATTCTGGCATCGCAATCCCGGATTCTCCTGAACACCTTGCAGAGTTTCGGCATTACGGGAGAGGTGACGGAAGTGCACCCGGGGCCTGTCATCACCATGTATGAATTCGTCCCCGGCCCCGGCATCAAAATCGCCCGCATCGTGACGCTCGCGCATGATCTGGCCATGGTCCTCAAATCCACCAGCGTGCGCATCGTGGCCCCGATTCCCGGCAAATCCTCCGTCGGCATTGAAGTGCCCAACCCGATACGGGAAACCGTGGCGCTGCGGGAAATTTTGAGCAGTGAGGTCTATACGCACTCCCGCTCGAAATTAACGCTGGCCCTGGGCAAAGATATTGTTGGACGTCCCTACGTGGCCGATTTGAAAACCATGCCGCACCTTCTGGTGGCCGGGGCCACGGGAGCGGGGAAAAGCGTGGGGCTGAACAGTATGTTGTTGAGCCTCCTCTTTTCCGCGCATCCGGACGAGGTCAAGCTGTTGCTGATTGATCCCAAGGTTCTGGAACTTCAGGTGTATGACAGCGTCCCCCATCTGTTGCGTCCGGTGCTGACGAATCCACAAACGGCGGCGCGCGGGCTGACCTGGGTGGTGCAGGAAATGGAGCGTCGCTACAATCTGCTGGCGGAACACGGGGTGCGCAACATTCACGCCTATAACGTGAAAATAAGCCAGGAGCAGGCTGGCAGCGAGCGGACGTCCAGGGAACCGAAGGCATCGGCCGTCGAGCCTTCGTCGGAAGACGCCGACTCCCTTGTCGACGCGCCGCCGGCGCCTCCCG
The DNA here is from genome assembly GCA_963692935.1 of Nitrospirales bacterium. GTDB lineage: Bacteria > Nitrospirota > Nitrospiria > Nitrospirales > UBA8639 > Bin75. The sequence goes on along the minus strand of OY843588.1, from coordinate 2,346,877 downwards.
AACCGCTCCCGTATATTGTGGTGGTCGTGGATGAGTTTGCCGATCTCATGATGATGGCGCCCAAGGAAGTGGAAGGAAAAATTGCCCGCCTTGCGCAAATGGCGCGGGCGTCGGGTATCCATCTTATTCTGGCGACGCAACGGCCGTCGGTGGATGTCGTGACCGGGCTGATTAAAGCCAATTTCCCGGCCCGCATCGCCTATCAGGTCGCTTCCAAAACCGACTCGCGGACCATTCTGGACGCGAATGGCGCCGAATCGCTTCTCGGGCTGGGCGATATGCTGTATCTGGCGCCGGGCACCGGACGCCTTGTGCGACTGCATGGCTCCTATGTCTCCGACGATGATGTGCGCTGTGTGGTGGAGCATGTGAAGACGCAGGCCAGCCCGGCATTCTGCGACGACGCGGCCTTCGAAGATCCCGCCGGCCAGGACGATGAACAGGAGCGGGATGATGTGTACGAGCATGCCCGGGATGTCGTGTTGAACTCCGGGCAGGCCTCCGCCTCGCTCGTGCAGCGTCGCGTGCGGGTGGGGTATCCACGAGCGGCGCGCATGATTGAGCGGATGGAAAAAGAAGGCCTCGTGAGCGCGCCCGGACGTGATGGCCGGCGGGAAGTGTTGGGACGTCGCATGGCGCTGGAAGAGGAAGTCGGATGACCTGCCTTCGATGGATCATGCTTGGCTGTGCTGGTGTGTTGTGTGCGGCCGCGTCCGCGACGGGTGCGGAAGGCGACGGGCTTCAGGCGTTGGTCGACCGCGTTGATGCGCGCTACGCGCAGCTCGGTGATCTCCAGGCGGATTTCGTTCAGGAAACACGCATTGAGGGCTTTGACCGGACCTTGCGATCCTCGGGGCGCGTCTTTCTGAAAAAACCGGGACTGTTGCGATGGGATTATCTGGAACCGTCGGTTGAGCACATGTATGTGCGCCAGGATCAACTGGAAATGTATGTGCCCGCGCATAATCAGGTGTTGCGGGGCGATCTCACCATGATGATGGCCACGAAGGCCCCGCTTCGGTTATTGCAGGGCATGGGAACATTAACCGAACATTTTGTTGTGCGCCCGACGGCGGATGGGAAGGTGGGTGAAGGCGCATTGCCGTTACTGACGCTGGTTCCCAGGACCGCTCCCGGTTCGGCCCCCTCGTCCATTGCCAGGGTGGTGTCGGAAATCCAGCCCGACACGTATTTGATTCAGTCCCTCGCCTTGCACGAGGTGGGTGGCAACGTGTCCACGTTTCGGTTTTCCAATTTCAAGACCGATACGGGGTTGGACGAATCCGTGTTTATCCTGAATCCACCCGAAGGGGTGGTGATTGTCGAAGATGTGTTTCCGCAACAGTGAGCGAGCCTGTCATGGTCCCGTTTCACGACTGTCCCGGGTCATGAGGCGTCGTTCCCCGCAGGCATCCGCCACACCGATCTGACCGAAGAGGACATGTCTGGCGCCCGTTGTGACGGGACGGCAGACGAGAGACACACGATGCGTGCACCCGCGAGAATCCTGGTCTGCCTTGTCAGCGCAACGATGGGAGCCTGGCTTCTGGCCTCGCCGGCCCTGGGCCTGACGGGGGATCTGACCAACGACCCTGCCGGGGTGATCAGCAAATATCTTGAGTTGGATAAACGGGGGGCGCGGTTAACGGCGCATTCCTACGAAGCGGTCGCGCCGTATGTGGCGTGGGACGATGAGCCGGTGTGGGATCGGCTCGTGGTGATTCAAGACTATGCGGTAGCCGACGATGTGACGCGGTGGGTCATCGTGAACGGCACGGAGGCGATCATTCCCGTCACATTTCAGGTCCTGGGCGTTGTCGTGTGGGAGACCGCGACGTTTGTGGCGGCGCCACGGGTGGACGAGTTGTCCATTCGCATTCGCGCCGTCGACAATTACTGGCGGATGGTCGCTCCGCCGTTTCCCCCGCATGTCGGACGACTCCACCTCGTGGATTTTGTGAAAGATGCCATCGTGCAGGAAGACAACGAAGACCGGGCCATGGTGTTGCGCAGACTCAAAGACGATCTCGTCAAGGCTGGTCAGTGATGCCACACGGGCCTCTGGACGGATCGGTGCGGTTGGTGATCTTTGATTTTGACGGGACCCTGATTGATTCGAAATATGATATTGCGACATCCGTGAATCTGACCCTTGCGGATCTGGCGGTGCCGACACGGCCCCCCGAAGAAATTTTTACCTTTGTCGGCGACGGGGTCAAACGGTTGTTGCGCCTGTCGGTCGGGGAAACCAATGAGGCGCGCTATGAAGACGCGCTCCGCATTTTCCGCGGGCATTATCTCGCGCATGCGATGGATACCACACGATTGTATCCCGGCCTGGAAAGGCTTTTCAGTCGGCGGGAACCGTATGCCAAGGCCCTTGCCACCAATAAATCGTTGGAATACACGGAAAAAATTGTTGAGGGATTGAAGATCGGGGAGCAGTTTGCGGCGATTGAAGGCCCCCCGCCCAACTGTCCTGATTTCAGATTAAAACCGGCGCCGGATATGGTATGGCGCATCCTGGAGAAGCTGGCGATTGCCCCCGGCGATGCCATTGTTGTGGGCGACAGCACGAATGATGTGCAAGCCGCCCGGGCTGCCGGGGTTCGTTCCTGCGCCATTGGTTACGGCTACGGCCATCACGAGAAGGTGTTGGCCCTCCGCCCCGATTATTATTGTGCCACGCCGGACGATCTGCTTTCGTTCCTGGGCGGATAGCCCGGTCGGGTACGATGTGGCGCGTCGCAGGTTGTTTCCACATTCTTTTGCGTCGTCCTTCTGGATTCCTGCGTAAAGACTGCGGGAGTTGGATTCCCACTAGCACGCCGGGCGGCGTTGCGCGTAGAATACGTGGTTATGAAAACGCGTGGTTCTGTGTCGGCGATTCGCGGATGTGAGCACCAATGGAAAAACCAAACCGGGAAGTCGCGACATGTTACAGATGAAAACCGCGGGCAACGCTATTTTGCTCGCCTATGACCGACAGTGTATTCTCGCCACCGATCCGTGGATGGGCGAGGAAGACGAGGCTTTTTGGGGCAGTTGGACGTTGTCGCACCGCATCCCCGCCGACATCAGGCAGGACATTTTTTCAGCGCAATACATCTGGTTTTCGCACGGTCACCCCGACCACTTAAACCCGCACAGCATCCACCGCTTCGCCGGCAAAAAGATTCTGTTGCCCGACCACTTCGGCGGGAGAATCCGGGACAGTCTCAGGCAACAAGGCTTTGCGGTTGAAATCCTGCCCGAACGCCGCTGGGTGCAACTCAGCAAACACATCCGCGTACTGTGCATTTGCACGGTGATTCAAGACGCGATTTTGCTGGTGGACATCAACGGGCATTTGTTCGTCAACATGAACGACGCGCGACCGCTGGGATGTGCGCGACTGATTCGGAGCATTTGCAAACAGTATGAGCACACCTACTTGTTGCGGCTGGCGGGGGCGTCAGATGCGGATATGATTAACTTTTTTGACGAGGACGGTCATCCGATTGAGCCGTTCAATGGAAACCGTCCGCCGCCTTCCAATGTGTTGTATGACCTCGCAAAAAAACTGGCGATCAAAAGCATCATACCGTTCAGTTCGTTTCACGCCTACCAGCGCGAAGACTCGCTGTGGGCGCAACAATACACCATCCCGCTTGACGCTTGGACGCAAGGCAAAATCAGCACGCGCGGCGATGTGCGTTATATCCCGCCGTTTGCCAACGTTGATTGTGCCTCCGAATTTAAGGGGGGGGGGGGGGGGATTATGCCGTGCGAAAATACGGTGGAAATCAAAAATCCGGAGGCGTTCGGCGATTGCTGGAGTGATGAACTCGATGCATGCGACCTGCGGCAAATCGAAGACTATTTCCGGCGCAAAGAAAACGTCGCCGATTTTCTTTCCTTCGTCAACTTTCGGGTTGGCGGAAAGGATCACTACATCGACTTGAACGGCACCAGGAACAAGGGCATCACTTTCGAGGTGCCGCGCGGCAGTTTGATGAGCGCGGTGCAATATAAAATTTTTGATGACCTGTTCATCGGCAATTTTATGAAGACCACGCTACACAATATGCGCTCGTTGTATGAACAAGATTTCAATTTCTACCTCACCAAATATGCCGACAACGGCGGCGCCGAGTCGGCTGATGAGGTGCGCGCCTATTTGCTTGCATATCAGAAGCGCGCCGGCTTGGAAGCGTTGTATGAAAAGTTTATTGACCCGGTGGTTGATGTTGCCGAGCGCTTTTTGCCGCAAAGCGATCGCTCCATCCTGCGCGCGGTCAGACGGCGCATCTTCTGCCTCAACCCGGCTGAGTCGCCATCAAAAGATCCGCGCATCGGCAAAAGCCGGTAGCCTGTTCAAGCCTCTCGGCGAGGGCTGTCCAGTTGAAGTTGGGGGTGCCGGCGGCCAGGAACCAGGGGGGTAGGATGTTGGGTGTGTTGTATTTGAGGAGCGTGCCGGACAGGGTGGTTAGGTTGTCGCCGGTGCATTCGAGGATACAGTGGGCGGCGGTGTCCCGTTCGGAGGTTGGCACGAGTCGGGGGTAGATGTCGGCGAGTCCTTCGGCGACCAGGCAGGTTTTCAAGGAACTGTCCATGTCGGTAATCTCGACTTGGTCGGCTTCTCCGTCCGGTTTGCCGTGGCGGGGGCCTGCACGCCCTCACCCGTTGGCAGAACGGCAGGGAAGGATGGTAGACTCAACAGGAGAAACGAGGCCCCGCGACCGGGTCGGGTAGCGGCGGGTGCTGATGGTGACAGAAAGGAGGACAGAATATGAAGAGCATCGGAAGACGAACCGTGTTGAAGATGAGTGCGCTGGCAGGGCTGGGTATCCTGGTGGCTCCCACGGGGTTCATGCGTGCCTGGGCGACAGGAGATCGGGAAGCGTTTGAAGTCGTCAAAACGGACGAGGAGTGGAAAGCGATTCTGACACCGGACCAGTATCATGTCCTTCGTCAGGAGGGGACGGAGCGGCCATTCAACAATGCCTTTCATCAAAGCAAGGATCCGGGAATCTACCATTGCGCGGGATGCGATCTGGCCGTGTTTTCATCGGAATCCAAATATGACAGCGAAACCGGATGGCCGAGTTTCTGGGAGCCGATCACGCCCAAGGCGGTGAGGACCAAAACCGACTGGAAATTGCTCTACCCGAGGACCGAGGTACACTGTATGCGCTGTGGCGGACACCTGGGCCATATCTTCAAAGATGGGCCGCAGCCAACCGGCCTGCGGTATTGCATCAATTCCGTGGCTCTTCTGTTTCATCCGGTCTGACGGCGATCCGGTAGCGGGCTGACACAACATGTAAAGGTTTGACTTGGGGCTGGTGGGATACGCGGTTTTATTCTGCAACAGTGGTTACTGCCTCAGAATCATTTTGTAGGTCGGGCTGTGCTTTTTCATCGACATCTTGCTTTATAAGTCTTTTTTCAATCTCTTTGCTAACCCGTTCCGCGCGCTTCTCAAAAAACGAATCATAATCGTCATTCCATACACCAAACTTATGTAAATCATCTATAAGATGTGATTTCATTGTCTCTGACAAAGAAGGATTCTTTTCATCAAACTTTTTCATATACTCGGAGGGAGGCTTTGTGCCTATCACTCGTTTGTTAAGGAAATCGTCGACAATCGTAATATTCAATATGTGGTTTATACGGAACTCATCCTTTTTGTCTTTTAAGTAGGCCTTTGGGAAAAAATGGTGGTAGTTTTTGCTGTTGGCTTGCTTTAGCCAATAATTCCTAATGTTAACGATGGAGTCGTCAATAAAAGACTTGGGCTCATAATGGGCATATATGCACAAAATTGCTTTTATGTAACTACGGCCAGTACCAAACCAGCCATTGGCAGTTATAAACTTTGGTGAAGAATCAATTGGCCAATCGTAAGCAGGTAGGTTATCAGCAAGTATCTCATCTATTTTCTTAATGTCCTGGGCCAGTTTGCTCTCTACGGAAGATGAATAGCGACCCGACAAAGAACACCTCCAAAAGAAATCTTGTAAATATTGTTGCTTCTTGCCAGTAGGTTTGTTTTTGTGTTTGAAGAAGAAATATGAAAATGGAACTATAAGTGCTTTATATGGCAATAGTTGCGATGTGGGAATCCGATAAAAAGACGTGAAATATTCAACGGCGTTCTCAATAGCATCTACGGCTTTATCCCAAGTATCGATAAACTCTTTTTGGGGTAATGCTAGAATAGACTGCCTTTTGCATTCTTGAGACATTATTATTGAAACTGTCTGCAACACGGTAGCATCTGATATGGTTCCGTAATGGACAGGCTCGAGCGTTTCAATTAACTGTTTATACTTTTCTGAAAGGTCAAAATTTTTCTCAAAATCAAATGTTTTCGCAACCATGATTTCAAATAATGAAAGGGGTTTTCCCCCGACATTGATTCTAGTGAAAATTTCAGTTGCAATATCTATCTCAGCGTCCTTGATCTGAATAATCGGGTATTGATAACTTGTAATTTGCTTTTGGTAGAATTTCATTTTTTCGTGATATTCTCTTGGGTAGCCTGCCAGAATCGTGAAGTCACCCTTCAGTAATTCAAGAATGCTTATAAATGATGATTCTGGTTCGGTTTTTTCGGTTACTACAATTTGATCGTGTTTTTCCGATTGAAGATTTATGTATATTTTGGAAAAGTCGTCGGTCTTCTTCCCGCCTTCTCTCTGAACATGCATACCTTTTAGACAGGCAAACAAGCTAGTTAAACGTTGTTGGCCATCAAGCACATAATCTACAGGTTCCCCCTTTTGAGGTTCCGGTAAATTTTTGCCTCCCAACTCTCTAATAGAGCGCAACCTGTCCTTTGTTCTCCAGAATATAAATGTTCCTATCGGGTAGCCCTTTAGTATGCTGTCGAGTAAGGCAGCTGACTTTTGCATTGTCCATACAAAATCTCTCTGAAACTGGGGAATTTTTATTTTCCCGGTTTCTATATCTGAAATAAGGCTTGAAAATGTTCGTGTCAGTGGTTCCGGAAGTCCCATCCTAACCTCCTGAAGTTACATGGCTGGTAAATTGAAGGCAGTGTCTGTAGCACTGACCATCAAGAAAAATGGCTTGGTTCAAGCTACTTTGGCAGGAACACAGCACTGTGAGGTGGGAGAGTTACGCTTTGGTCACGAAGCCGGACCGGATACAGCGTGTGCAGGCCAGGATGCGTCGAATTGTCCCGTTGACGACGGTGCGAACCGTCTGGAGGTTGGGTCGAAAAACCCGCCTGGTTTTGTTATTGGCATGACTGACGTTATTGCCGACCATGCGTTTTTTCCCACATACCGCACATGCAAACGCCATTGTGGTGACTCCTTTTTTGTTCTCTCAACACGAACGGGACGAACTCTTCCTCTTACCACACCGTTGTTTCTGCTGACAAGCCCTTCTCTGAATTTTCCTGAATCCGGTGAACGTGACTGAAGCCTTCTGGTATTCCGTTCGCACACCTTGTACGATGCGCCTCGGGAGGGGAATGCGGGGGCGTGTTTGATGTGATGTACGGTGCCACTCAGGCTCGTGGCACGCCCGACACCCGTCGCGACGGCTGGTCCCCTCTGGTCGTGTAGATACCATGGATCATCGGCAGCCTTCAGGGTTCCCGCCCGTTCCAGAATCTCCCCGCGTGTGCGCGGAGCCGTCGGCCCAGGCGGCTTCACAGGCTCACGCGGCCGTCCATGAGATGGACATCCGGTTTATCAAAGGCGTGGGGCCCAGGCGCGCGGCGTTATTCGGCAAACTGGGGATTCGCACCATCGAAGACGCTCTGTGGTTCTTACCCTGGCGATACGAAGACCGATCCCGCATTGTGCCCATTGCGCAGCTGACCCCCGGCGAAAAAGCCACGATTGCCGGCACCATCCACCGCCCCCGGCTCCGGCGCACGAATCGGCGCAACATGACGCTGGTGACAATGGCGGTCCATGATGAAACGGGGGGGGTGGAAGTCGTGTTTTTCAATCAGGCCTATCTGGAAACGGTGCTCAAACACGGCTCCCGCGTGGTGCTCAATGGCCCCGTGGTGACGCAGGGTTACGGGAGAAGCCAGATGCGCAATCCTCAATATGAGGTCGTGGATGACGATGATGACCTGCTGTTGCACGTCGGACGTCTCGTGCCGATCTATCATGAAACGCGCGGGTTGAGTTCCCGATACCTTCGCACAATCATGCGGTTCCTGCTGGACGAGTATGGCGGCCACATGCCGGACCCGCTTCCCGCATCGCTGTTGCAGCGGTGGGCATGGCCCTCGCTGGAGACGGCGATGGCGACGATCCATTTCCCCGGCCCCGACCATGCGGTGCAGGCGCTCAACGACTGGCGCACGCCGGCTCATCGCCGATTGGCCTTTGAGGAATGTTTTCTGCTGCAACTGGCGCTGGCGGTGCGGCAACGGATGAATCAGAACGACACGCCGGGCATTGCCTTTCGGTGTGCCGACACGTTCACCTCGCCGTTCCGCGCGCAACTGCCGTTTCGGCTCACGGATGCCCAGCAGCGCGTGATCGCCGAGATCGAAAACGATATGCGCGCGCCCCACCCCATGAACCGGTTACTGCAGGGCGATGTGGGATCGGGGAAAACCCTCGTGGCGCTGCATACCATGCTGGTGGCCTGTGGGGACGGCTATCAGGCCGCCTTAATGGCTCCGACGGAAATCCTGGCCGAACAGCATCTGTTGACCATCCAACCGTATCTCGAACCGCTGAATGTTTCGGTGGCGCTGCTGACCGGGGGGATGGGGCAGAAGGCGAGAACCAGCATGCTGGAAGACCTTGCGCGCGGGGAGGTCCAGATTGTCGTGGGGACACATGCGTTGCTGGAGCGGGATGTGCAATTTGCCAGACTGGGTGTGGTGGTGGTGGATGAACAACATAAGTTCGGCGTGTTGCAACGAGGGAAACTGCGGGAAAAAGGTCTGTCCCCCGATGTGCTGGTGATGACCGCCACGCCGATCCCCCGGACCCTGGCCATGACGGCCTATGGAGACCTGGATGTGTCGGTCATTGATGAGTTGCCAGCCGGACGCAAACCCGTTCAGACGCGGGTCTTTCGCCACAATGCACGGCACAAAACCTATGAGGTGGTGCGGAAAGCCGTACGGGCGGGACGGCAGGCGTACATCGTGTATCCACTGGTGGAGGAATCCGACAAGCTCGATCTGGAAGCGGTCCTGCAGGCGATGGAACGTCTGCGGGAACAGGAATTTCCGGCGATGACGCTGGTGTGTCTGCACGGGCGGATGAAGTCCGCCGAGAAAACGAGCATCATGCAGGCGTTCAAGGCGGGAGAGATTCAGATTCTTGTGGCCACGCAGGTGATCGAAGTCGGGTTGGATGTGCCCAATGCCACGGTCATGGTGATTGAACATGCCGACTGGTTCGGGCTGGCGCAACTCCATCAACTGCGGGGACGGGTTGGCCGCGGTGCCCACCGGTCGTTCTGTCTCCTGATCAGTTCGTCGGGGAAGATGCCGAGGCGCCATGATCCGCAGGATGATACGACGTCCGAGCGCATGCCGGGTGTCCTCGCACCACAGGGACAGCGCCGCATGGAATGGCCGTTCCAGGCGGATACGGCCGCAGAGCCGACCGGCGCACCGATCAAGGCCACGCACACTGCCGAGCAACGGCTCAGGGCGATGGTGCAGTACGCCGACGGGTTTGCCATCGCCGAACAGGACCTCAACATTCGCGGCCCCGGTGAGGTGTTGGGAACGCGGCAATGGGGGATTCCGGAATTGCGGGTGGTGAATCTGGTTCAGGACAGCGCGTTGCTGGAACAGGCTCGCGACGAGGCGTTTGCGCTGGTGACGCGGGATCCGCGGTTAGCCCATCCCGACCATCAATGCCTGAGAGACGCCATGTTGCGGCGCTGGCAATCCAGGCTGGATCTGGGATCAATCGGATAAAACATGATGCGACTGGCCGTCATTGACATCGGGACGCTCACATGCCGGTTGCTGGTGGCGGAGGTCTCGCCCGACGGTCTGATGCACACGATTGACACGAGACGAAACATGGTGCGGTTGGGGGAGGGCGTTGACCGGACCGGCCAACTTGCGCCGGCGGCCATGGCACGTGTGATTGAGACGATGCTGGAGTGGAAAACGGTGATCGGGACCTGTGGGGTTGATCGGTATGCGGCCGTGGCCACGAGCGCCGTTCGAGACGCCCGGAATCGGGATGAGTTTGTGGAGAAGGTCAAACACGCAACGGGTGTCGAGGTCGAAGTCCTTGATGGGGCGGAGGAGGCCCGGCGAACGTGTCTGGGGATTCGATCCGGTCTGCCGTCGGATGTGCGGGACATGTTGGGGTTGGATATTGGAGGCGGAAGTACGGAATTCATCGTGAGCCGGCACGGGCAGGCGCCACGGGTGGCGTCCATGCAGATGGGAGTCGTTCGATTAACCGAACGGGTGTTGCACGGTGATCCGCCGCGTTCCGCGGAAATTCACGAAGCGGAAACCCTGGTCAGGGACCTGACCCGGGACGCGTTCCGCGAGGTCGGAGACGTGACCGGTCTGACGCTGGTGGGCACGGCCGGCACGATCACCTCGCTGGCGGCCATGGCGCAGGCGTTGCCGGCCTATGATCCCGCGCGGATTCACCGGTATCTGTTGACGGTGTCGGAGGTTCGGCGGATCGAACGCAATGTGTTCGGTGCCACGCGAGCGGAGCGTGTGGGGATGCCCGGATTGGAAACGGGACGCGAAGAGGTCATGGCGGCGGGGACGCTGATGCTTCGTTGTATCATGCACGAGCTGAACATGGAGCGGTGTGTTGTCAGTGAGTTCGGGTTGCGGGAAGGCGTGGTTGGACATCTGGCCCGGTCTTGTCTCACGAGTCCCGGCCCGTCATGCGGCGTGTTCAGCGTTGGCTGTACCAGCGGAAGCCCTGAGATTCCCGATACGCGGGGCGGTGAAAGCCGCCGGGTTTTTCCAGAAGCAGGGCCTTGAAATCCCACAAACCAAACCAGGCCGGGTCGAGGACGTTGTGGTAGTGAAGGCCGGTCAGTTTGGACAGGGTGGTCCCGAGCGTCTGGCGCAATTCCGATTCGGTGTACGCCCGCACGGAAAATGTCTTGCCCTCGGCTTCCTGGAGGCGTCGGATGGCATAGGTGGCTCCGGTGCACAGGACATGCGTATTCCCCCGCATCGAGAGCAGTTGGGGAAGAGCACAGTATTGCTCGCGAAACCCAAGCCATCGGGCCGCATGGCGCAAGTGCGTAAATTGCACTTCATATTCCGTATGGCCGGGCAGTCGGACGGGGGTGGGCCAGCCCGCCTCAATCCCGAATTCAATGAGCACGGCGTGCCCGCCTGGTGTGAGAACCCGCCAGAGTTCGATCAGAAACTGCATCGCCCCGTGGTTGAAGATGGCGTCCTGCGGGTACGGGGTATCCAGATTCAATCGGAGTTGTTGAATGAGGTCCAGACTGCGCTGATGTTCGGGCGTATTGCCACGGCGCGTCTCCAGCTCGGCCTTTGACAGATGGACGGGGGTCATATCCGCAAGGTTTTCATTGTCAATGACCAGGTCCACGCTGGCATCGGCGAAGGGTAGCTGTTCGGCATTCGCGTTCAGGGCACGCGCGTTCCATCCCGCCTGTCCGGCCAGTGCCAGCTGGGAGTGCAGAAAGGGGCGGGTAAGATCAACAAAGATGTAGTCCACGCCGCGTCGTTCGAGGGGCGAGAGTTCGCTCGCCATTTCCTGAGACAGATAGCCCAACCCCGCCCCCACCTCAACGATGCGGCGCGGTTTCGGATTCCACCACCCGCACTGCCGAAGGGTTCTGGCGATCAGCTGGCCGTAGGAAAACCCGTGCAGGGCTTCACACGGCTCCCGCAGCAGATGGGACACGGTGGTTTCCACAATTTCAAAATGGCCGTGATGGCTTTGGATCCCCCGATGGTGGAACTGTGTCAGGTGGTCCTCGCTTTCGACCGCCACATTTTCATGCCATTGTTCGCGGACCTTTTGCAGGAGGAGATCCCATTTCGCGTTGACGCTGTGACCGGTGGGCGGGGTCGTCCCGAAATAACACAACGAGTACCGGGGTAAGGCCCAGCGTTCGAGATACCACTGGCCGGTTTCCCGATTAGCGCCGCAGATCCACGTGCCAAACTGATCAAGGAGTGTGTTGATCGTCAGGCGGCCATCCATGGCCCCGAGCAACGCGGCGCCCATTCGGTTCAGGCGTATCAGGGGAAGGTCTTCGTCAAGCGGCGCGACCCACCACTCGTCGGGACTGTGCTGGTAGACCACCAGGTCGGGCATCCGCCAGGCTCGTTGTTCGAGCAGCTCGCCCTCTAATTTCAGGGGGTGGACGGGTGGGGCAGAGGAGGCAGTCATTCAATTCATGGAGTCGGCGGGATGGGAATCAAAGACCACCCGATACAGTCCGGCCCAGAACTCCAGCCAGGCATCGGCCGCTTCGCGCGCGCCCGCGGCCATCTGCTGAAAATCATCGTCCGACTGGTGAGAGGCCAAGCTGATAGAACGTTGTCGCTAACCTGCCGTAGAGAGTCTAGAGATTCACGGAGTTTTACATTGGCGTTTTTTATACCGTTGATGTTTCCCTCTTGAGCGGCTTTTCGGAGTTGCTCTGTAACTTTCTCGAGTGCTTTGGCGGTTTTTTTTGTTCTGCCAGCACCAGTTACTATGCCACTGAACCTTTCCTCAAAAGTTGTCATAATGTCCCTCTATAATGACCGTATAAATTTTGTGATGTGGTTTCCGAGTGACCGCTTTGAACTCTCATTGTGGCAGTCTCTCCAACTTATGGTGCCTCGACGATCTCTTTCAGTGCCGCGATGAGTGAGGGAAAATCGCCTGTTACCGTGTCCCACAACAGATCAAGATCAATGACATCGTAGCCGTGAACCAGGCGGTTGCGCATCCCGACAATTTTCAGCCAGGGAATTTTCGAGTATTGACATCGGGCTTCCGGGGAAATGCGGTTGGCCGCCTCACCGACAACCTCCACCAGCCGTGTCAATGCCAACTGCATCTTTCGGTTACGTTTCAATTCCTCCCGACTTTCTCCACCCAACATTTCCGTCGCCTCGACCGCGTAACTGAGCATGTCTTTTATACTGACCTGATCATCGCGCGTGCTCATACTGCACCTCCGCCGACTCCAGCACGTCATCCCGAAAATGCGGGCTGAGACCGCCGAGTGTGTGCATCTCCGCCCTGTGGCCGAGGATTGTGCTCAGTTCAATCTCCATTCCGGCCAGCGTGATAAAGCCCACGCGTGCACCCGGTTCAAACTGCACGAGAATATCCACATCGCTTTGGGGAGTGAAATCATCCCGTAGCACCGATCCGAACAGTGCCAGCCACCGGATATGGTTGCGCTGGCAGAATGCGGCAAGTTGCTCTCCGGGAATATTGATATGTATGGCCATGGCTACGCTTCCACCAGAGCGAACATGCAGGCTTTGAATACCGGCCAGATGAACAACGATCCATCGGTCTTCATTTTTTATTCTAGGGGGACACAGAATCGGACGCAAGAACGCGGCGTCATCCTTTTTCCCACCCGCCCCGGTGTCCCCGCTTGCAAGGTCTTCCTTCGTGCGTTAGCCTGATACACTATAACGCGGCGTGCCCCGCACAGTTGTGGTGGCCTGCTTTGTAACCTTCAAGACCGTGTTGACCGGGGAGTACAGTACGATGACCGTATCCATGATGAATCGTGAACAGGTGGTCAACGCCATGCAGGAGCCTGTGGAGAAATTTGTTGATCGGGTTCAGACGCTTGGCGGGACGAATTGTCTGGCCGTTATAGGGTTTGGCGCGATTGCCACGCCCGAATTTGATCCCGCGCGGCATACCGCGCGCAGTGTCCTTGTTCTGGAACGGATTGATCTGGCCATGCTCCGGGAGCTGGCCAAAGACGGGGCCAGACTGGGCAAAGCCAAAATAGCCGCTCCTCTGATTATGACGCCTGTCTACATCAACGGATCACTGGATACCTTCCCGTTGGAGTTGCTGGAAATTCAACAATGCCATGTCTGTTTTGCGGGAACCGATTATTGCACGGGTCTCTCGTTTCAGGACACGCACATTCGTCTTCAATGTGAGCGCGAGTTGAAAACCATCTTAATCGGGATGCGCCAGGGGCTGCTGGCTGCCGCCGGTCGTGAAAAACTCTTTGGCGCCATTGAGGGCGATATTGCCGAGCGGCTGATGCGGACCCTTCGCGGGTTACTGTGGCTTCATGGACAATACGACTATCTCCCGGCGATTGACGTGGTTGGCCGGATTGAGCAGGAAACCGACCGATCGCTTCCGGGTGTTCGCCACGCGCTGCAAGGGAGTCATCAGCAGGCCTGGAATGATTTTGCGCTCCTTTATGATGAAATTGAGGGGCTGAAAACCCTGGCCGATCGCTGGTAACGACTCCATGCCACTTCTTCTTCCATGGGTTGCTATCGTGTTGCTGGGCCTGCCCGGTGTGGGCTGGGGCGCAGTGTCTGTTCCCGACTCCGGCGCGTATGTCGTGGATCAGGCCGGGATCGTGAAACCGGCGCACCGGCAGCGGTTGGAGGGCTGGCTCCGGGAACTGGAACAGAAAACCACGGCGCAGGTGAAAGTGCTGACCGTGGCGTCAACCCAGGGGGAAGACATTGTTTCTTTTTCCCAGCGTCATGCCGAAGCCTGGAAACTGGGCCGGAAGGGCAAAGACAACGGCGCCTTGATCGTGCTCGCCGTCAAAGAGCGCAGGGTACGCATTCAGACGGGATATGGCCTGGAAGGTGTGTTGCCTGATTCATGGGTGGGCACGGCATCCCGCGCGGTGGCCTCACAATTTTTCAAGCGGTCGCAGTACTCGGAAGGACTCTTCCAACTGGCGGTCGTGACGGCCAATCGGGTCGCGGACGCCCAACGGGTGAAGCTCACAGGGATTCCTCAGACCCGGTATCAGCCGGGTCGGGGCGGCGGACGTGGCGGGACCCTGCTGGGGTCACTTCTCATCCCGCTGTTGTTGTTGCTCATGATGGCGTCCAGTATGCGCCGCCGCCGGCATTATTCAACGTGGGGTGGCGGGGTTGCCGGGGCCGGCGGGGGGCTGGTGACGGGTCTGGTGCTGGGCAGTGTCATGGGGAACATGATGGGAAGAAGTCACTGGGGCGGCGGTATGGGCGGCGGGGGCTTTGGTGGCGGCTTTGGCGGGTCGTTCGGTGGCGGCGGCGGGTTTGGCGGGGGTGGCGGCGGAGCAAGCTGGTAGGCCCCGTCTCCAGAGCCGGATTGAATGACGGCGCCGGATGTGACCTCCCACGAACACCGTCGTGTCTCTCACGGCCATCCCCGATGCCGTCATGCACATCCTGAACGGGTACGCAGTCAGTTGACCAGCGATCCGCTCGTGAGCCTGTGGGTGGACTGGATGTCGGCCGGAATGTCGAATAGATCGGGAAGGGAGAACAACACATGAGTGCTGGACGTGTGGTCTTGATGATTTTCGGTGGCCTGCTTGTTTTGATATTGATGGCGGGGGGCTGTGTCTATTCCGGCTATAACCGGGCCATTGAGATGGATGAGGCGGTGAAGAGCCAGTGGGCGCAGGTCGAGAATCAGTTACAGCGACGCTTTGAACTCATTCCCAATCTGGTCAATACGGTCAAAGGCGTGGCCGGTCAGGAAGAAAAAATCTATCTGGGCGTGGCGAACGCGCGCAAAGCCTATTTTCAGGCGCAATCGGTCAATGCGAAGGCCAAGGCGGCCAGCGGGTTTGAATCCGCGCTGTCACGACTGCTGGTGTTGCGGGAAGCCTATCCTGCGCTGAAATCCAATCAGGCGTTTCTGAAACTCCAGGATCAGCTTGAAGGGACGGAGAACCGCCTGGCGGTTGAGCGCAAGCGGTACAACGACAGCGTGCGGGCGGTGAACACCTTTATCCGTAAATTGCTGGGGCGTGTCTATGCGGGTCTGGCCGGTGTCGAGCGGGCCGAATACTTTGAAATAGGCGAAGAAGCCCGCGCCACGCCCAAGGTGGCATTTTAGCCCCGCTCCGCGTGCCATGCCCGCGGAGACGGCGCCGTGTTGTCGTCCGTCTCCGTGCGGTCAAGCCGTCGTGTTCGCGCAGGCTGGAATCCAGACGATGCCCCGACGGTGTCCGTCTCCGCATGATGGAGGAACGTTGAACACCCGTCATCACGGCGATCATGCCTGACTATCTGATTACCTGGCTCCATCTCATGGCCGTCGTCACCCTGATTGGCGGGCTGATCTGTTCCCGGTTCGTGCTGACCCCGATCTTCAAACATTCCCCCCCCGATCCAGCCGTGCAGCGCGTTCGACGCCTGTCGGGTCGTCGTTTGCGAACCCTCGCCTGGGTCAGCCTCATTGTCCTGATTCTGACCGGTGCGTACCAGGTGTTACAGGAGAGCGGATCGGCCCGCATTGAAACCGTCTGGGGCGTGGTGTTGATGGTCAAACTTTTTTTGTTTGCCATTGCCTTCGGGCTTCTGCTGATTCACGATTTCATCATTGATCCGTATGGGCCGGTGTCCGAGGCGTCGCAATCGTCACCTTCGCCACGACCTGTCCCTGCCTACGTCGGTCGTTTGCAGACGGCTGTTCTTCTCACGACTCTGGCGGTCCTGCTGGTGGCGTCGTATCTGGCACAGTTGTAAGGGGGCTACCTGAGAACAGGGATGACATGGGGCTGAGTGTGTTCCGCGAGGCTGGGTAGATTTGGTTATGGTCAATGATGCGGGGGATATGTCATCGGGTTCTATTTTATTTACAAGTGACGGGCTACACGGGGTGAGATGATGAAGAAGCTATTTGAGGACAATAAAAGCGTTTTGGAGGACTTCGTAGCCAGAATTCCCCGAGCCGAAAATCTTTCTGAATTTGAAAAATCAAGGAATCGTCTCATACGTCTCGTTGTAGGGAGTATGACAGATCAGTTCAAAGACTGGGATGAACTATGTCAAATGAATATCGCTTGGATCGGAGATAATTTCATCCGGATGTTGTCTGACAAAGATCAAGAACTTTCCAAGTCGCAATTGGATATGATTGCATCTCGATGCTTTCGGTTCTTGTTAGAGCTTGATTTGTCCAGGGGAGAAGGTCTGGATGTGACATTTGAGAACGACGTTAAACTCTTTGCGATAAATCGTGCCGAGGAGTTCGAGCGTGAGGCAAAAGAGCAAATACAGTATGCCTGCCATGCAATGCCTATCGCTATTTGTAAGTCAGTTTTCAACAATGCCGCGATTGGTAGTGTAAAGGCTTTAAACTCTTCTTTGAAGAAAATTGAACAACTGCAAACGAAATGGGATCAAGAATTAACAGGAAAAAAAGAGGCAATACTTGAGAAAATCGAACAACTGCAAACGAAATGGGATCAGGAATTATCAGAAAAAGAGGAGGAAGTAAATAAGCTCAGAGAAGCTCTTGATGAATATAAAACTGCATTTAATTTTGTTGGTTTGTATGCTGGATTCGACAAATTGGCAGAAGAGAAGATAGCCGAGAAAAAATCTACTTTTCGCTGGCTTGCGGTATTGGGCCTATTGGCTGTTGCTCCAATTATTGGGGAACTTGCGTATGTCATTCGTGTGGGCATAGAGGCTCTGTCTATAGAGAAAATGTCACTTGTTGCACTTCCAACAATATCTCTTGTGGCTCTTTTGATTTATTACTTCAGGGTACTCCTTTTTAATTATAAATCAGTCAAGTCGCAACTTATGCAGATCAATCTTAGGAAAGCATTATGCAGGTTTATTCAGAGTTACGCGGAGTATTCAAGGGAGATGAACGAAAAAAATCCAGGAGCCTTGGCCCGGTTTGAAAAAATTGTGTTCTCGGAGATTATGGCCGATGAAGGGAATCTGCCTTCCATGCATGATGGTGTTGAGCAGATAGCCAATGTGATTAAATCGATGAAAAAGTCATAGAGTGTCGTCTCGTTAACCTTCCGTACTGTCAAAACCCAAACGCCCTAAATCGGCGTCTCCCCGTTGCGCAATTTGGTGAGGGCCTGCTTGACGAAATCGGCGTCAGGGCTGTCGGGTGGGAGATTGTTGTAGGCCGTGGCCCAGCATTCTTCAGTTTCCCTGTACCGTTTGAGATACCACAGGGCCAGCCCTTTGTACCAGTTGACGCCCGGTTGATTCGGCAAATCAACTAAGACCACTTCGAAATGCTTGAGGGCCGCCTGGAAAATGTTCGGGTCGTCGAACTGGCGTTGTTCGATCATGATGACGCCCAGATTGTAATGGGCTTCGTGATTCCGGGAGGACAGCTCCAGGACTTTCCGGTACGCCTTTTCCGCATCGTCCATTCGGTCCATGACCATATAGGAGCGCCCGGCCATCAGCTGGCCTTCCACGTCGTCGGGGTTCTCCTTGAGCCTGGCTTCCAGACGGGCCACCATGGCTCTGGGGTCCGGTGCCTGGGCGGCCATCTCGGCCTGGATGTTCACGAGCCGGCTCACCATGCGCCATTGCAGAAAGCCATAGATCCCCACCGACAAGACCGCGACAACCAGGCCGGTGACAATCGCCGACCCCCAGGCCCGCCCCTTGTGCGGCAGGTGTTCGGGTGACCACAGTTGGGGGACGGGTGCGGCAAGGGCATCGAGTCGGTTGAAGACTTCCAGCAAACGCCGTTCATCGGTCGCCTGCAATCGTTCGTAATCCTCCTGTTCCAACCGCCCCTGCGCGAGTTCGACATCGAGTTCACGCAGTGAATGTTGCAGCACGTCCCGTTCGATCAGAAGATCAGCCCGTTCCTGGTCGTCCTCGGCGTCTTGACCCATCAGGTCGGACATCCGGCGATCCTTTCGCCAGAAAGGAGAGGCGACGGCGGCAATCACGCCGATGAGGAGCGCGACGCATACGATGTTGAAGATGGTTGACATACAGCGTGTTTCAGTCGGACGCGGCGTGCGGGATGGCTACACCGCTGTTAGACCTCCGGTGGCTCCATGTCCTGCCTGATACGTCGTCGGGAGGCTTCATCGAGCGGAGGCGCGTCCGGTTGAGGGGCAGGTGTGCGGGTCACCCATCCTTTGATCTCCCGCCATAATAATATCCCACCGCCAAAGAGCAACAGAAACGGGGCCAGCCAGATCACCCAGTTGAAGCCGTGTTTCGGCGGCTCCATCATAATGTAGTCGCCATAACGGCTTTGGAAGTAGGCGCGGATGGTCTCGGCCGATTCTCCCTGCATCACGCGTTCTCGAATGACGTCCCGCATTTGCCGGGCCAGTGGCGCGCCGGATTCCCAGATGTTTTCGGTCTGGCACACGGTACAGCGAAGCGTTTTGGCAATATCCCGCACCTGCTTGTCAATGGCCGTTTCATCCACGACGTCGGCGAACCCCGCGTGCGGAGACGCAACACAGAGAATGAGGAGCATGGGGATGAGACGGGACATGGTTCACAGCACCGGGTTGGCGTCGTGCAACAGGGGAGTCAGAACATTCTTCGTGAGCTGGGTGTAGGCGTCGCCGGTGACGGGGCCGATCCGTTTATGGTGAATGAGACCGGCTTTGTCTATGACGAACGTTTCCGGCACGCCGTACACCCCGAACGCAATGGCCAGCGCACCTTTGACGTCACGCATATGCGCAAAGCCGGACCCGCGTTCTTTGAGATAGGCCCGCGCGTCATCTACTTCGTCCTGATAGTTGATGCCCAGCATCACAAAGTCCGGATGATCGTGAAAGTCCTCATACAGTCGCAGGAGATTGTCATGTTCGACTTTACATTCCTGGCACCAGGAGGCCCAGAAGTTCACCAGGATGACCTTGCCCGCGAACTGTCTGGAGGAAAGTGGCGAGCCGGTTTCCACATCCGGCCCTTCGAACACCGGCGCGCGGGTGCCCACCAGGACGGTCGGGATGCGATGCGGGTCGCCCCACAAGCCCTGGTACAACAAGGCGAATAAGACGACGAGCACGACGAGTATGGTGGCTTGCGTGATACGGGTCATGAGACGCCCGGCTTCGCGTGACAACCATCACAGAGCATAGTCATCCCTCCGTTGGTGCGGGCGGAATATGTTGAGCAACACGCCGAGACCCATGATGCCGCCGCCACCCCAGACGAGGAGGATCAGCGGATTGATGACGCCTCTGGCCACAGCCACACCGTCAGGCGAAACATCCGGCATGGTGAGAAAAATATGCCCCATGTTTTTGGAATAAATCGCGGATTCCGTCGTTGGAGTTTGCGAGGCGTCATACACGCGCTTCTGGGGTCGCAGTCTGGTCAGCAGGGTCTCGCCTTCATACACTTCAAACACGCCTTCCTGCGCGCTCCAGTTTTTCCCCCGGACATCATGGATGCGTTCGAGTTTCACCCGGTACTCATTCAGCGCGAATTCATCCCCGACCCGTAACGACACCACCTTTTCCGTTTGATAAATGGTGGACGCGAGAATACCGACGACCAGCACCAGCACGCCCACGTGTGTCACCAGCCCCGCGTAACGACGTTGATTGGACGTGAACGCCACCCACGCGCCCTTCACCGGATTGACGGATGCCCGGCGGGCGTAGAGCGAAGAAATTTTCCCAAAGTCAATCGCGATTGCCGCGCCCGCAAACCCCACGACAAACGCGCCGGCCAACGCAAAGGCACGGTGAATGCCAAGCGCGAACACAACAAGGGTTGACGCGGCGCCGATGGCCAGGGGGATGAGAAAGTTTTTCTTGAGCATACCCCGGGATGCCTTGCGCCAGGGAATGTAGGGGCCGACACCCATCAGAAACAGGAGACCGAGCGCGACCGGCATGAACACCGTGTTGTAATACGGAGGGCCGACGGTGACCTTCGCGCCTTTCCACGTTTCAATCATCAAGGGATACAGGGTGCCCAGAAACACCGTCGCCGCGGCCACCAGGAACAGTAAATTGTTGAAGAGAAACACGGATTCCCGCGAGACCATGGAATCCATCTCCACCCGGCTTTTCAGGGTGTTGGCGCGGAGCAGTAACGCGCCAAAGGCCAGGCCAATGACCGTGGTGACAAAGATGAGAATGTACAGGCCGCGTTCGGGATCGGTCGCAAACGTATGGACCGAGGTGAGGACACCGCTGCGCACCAGGAAGGTGCCGATGAGCGAAAGCGAAAACGTCACGATGATCAGGAAGAGATTCCAGACCTTGAACATCTTCCGTTTTTCCTGAACCATCACCGAATGGAGAAACGCGGTGCCGACCAGCCACGGCATAAACGACGCATTCTCCACGGGGTCCCATCCCCAGTAGCCGCCCCAGCCCAGTTCATAGTAGGCCCAGTAGCCGCCCAGGAGAATCCCGGTCGTCAGGCACAGCCAGGCGAAGATGGTCCACCGTTGGGTGACTTTGATCCACTCTTCCCCGAGTCGCCCGGAGAACAGTGCCGCCATGGCAAAGGAAAAAGGAATCGAGAAGCCGACGTACCCCATGTACAGCATGGGCGGATGCAGGACCATCGCCGGATCCTGCAGCAACGGGTTGAGGTCTTTGCCGTCGGGCGGGGCGGGAATGAGACGGTCGAACGGGCTTGAGAGGAAGAGAATCAGGAGCAGAAACCCCAGGATGACCAGACATTCCATTCCGATCAGGTACGGCATGATGGCCGGCTGGGTGCGCCAGTGGAGCCACACCGCGACCGTGCTGAACGCGGACAGCAGACAGACCCACAACAGGAGGGAGCCTTCATGCCCGCCCCAGACGGCGGCGATGGTATAGAACAGGGGCAGTTGCGAGTTGGATGTGGTCGCAACGTAATGGACGGAAAAATCCCGTACCAGAAAGCTGTACACGAGGGACGCCATGCCCACGGACAGGAGCAGGAAAATCATCGTCACGGCCATGCGTCCGACGCGCACCCAGTCCGTGTTGCGTGTCGCCAGCGCCAGCACGGACGTCACCATGCCGAACGCGGACAGAACCAGGGCAATGACAACGGAAAAATGACCGATTTCAATAATCATGGGATGAGATCAGGTTCGCCTGGTATCACGTGAAAGGATTTCACGACAATCCGTATAGACGAAGATCAATTATTCGTATGCGTAGCTACCATCAGGTTTGACGAAAGCCTTCGCTACCTTTTCAGCTTCACCGGGCAGTTCGAGTTCATCGTGGACCCATTTCCACGTCTTCGTAATCAGTTGGTATGTACCTCTTCCTCCCTTAAAATCTGTTCCATCACCCGTGAGAAGTTTATTCCGATTCAAATGGTCAGCAAGTTCCTCGCCTGACATAGTCTTTCCATGGTCACTCAGGAAAGATCCCAACCGCCATACATAAAGTTTTTTTTCGTTCATGTCGTTCATAATCAGCACCTCCTTTGAATAGAAAGATTTGGGTGTGAGCAGTAAAAAAGCACTGTGAATGCAGATGTGAATCCGTCGCCCCTTCGGGCATTCTCAGGATCAGTCCCTGATTGTCTCTTGTCCTTTCGATTCCTTGGCCTAACGACCAAGTGCTACGTTGGTAATGCCTTTAGGCTTCATTGCTGTCCGGTGCACTATTCCTGTTCGACATTGTAGTGGCATGAAGAAATCCTCAGCCCACTGCGGCAACTGCCCTGTCTCTTTGACGGTCTTCATGGCCCCGGCAATTTTCTCTGCGTGCAGTGAGGCAAAGAAGTCTGGAGAGGGCACCAAAGCGCCATTGACATCATTGGGTTCAAATTTATCCAACGCATCGCCATACCGGCGCATCGAGCGCGACACGATTGCCCGCCCCGTTCGTGACAAAAGATAAAGAAAAAGGCATTCAACGTATTCCCGCCCGCGCGCATTGGGCTGAAAGCCATGGAAGCACGTTAAGTGCCGTGCCTGGCTGGTGTTGAAAATAATCTTGTAGCCCCCTCTTGAAAACACGCCTAACCAGAGCGGTGACGGCGCCCGTTGCTCCGTTTTATACCAGGGCGTGCGGTGTTTCGTGAGGAAGCGGTCATGCAAACCTCGATGTTCCCCGAACCGAATATACTGTTTCGCCTTTTTCGACAGTGTGCCGTTGATCGAGAACAGGAGAACGGGATGGTCGGCATGAGACAGCTCATCATAATCCGCGGTCTCAAACACCGGTCGGCGCAGTTGCGCACTTCTGGTGATGCAGGGGACACATTCGGCTGTGCTGTTCAGGCCTTTGGCTTTGGCCACTGACGGGCGAAGCACAAAAAACTCATTCGCGCCCGT
The DNA here is from genome assembly GCA_963692935.1 of Nitrospirales bacterium. GTDB lineage: Bacteria > Nitrospirota > Nitrospiria > Nitrospirales > UBA8639 > Bin75. The sequence continues at coordinate 2,323,697 of OY843588.1, read as the reverse complement.
CGCGATCCCTCTGCTGAATCTGCCAAAAGCGTCGAGCGTCGTCGTGCGGGTCGGGTCCACTGTGTGCTCCCGTTTCTGAAACAACGGAAGCCATTTTGACTGTGCGTCCAACTCCGCCAGTGGCACGTCGGACACCGGTTCAAGATCATCGAACCGTTCAAGCTGTGTGATGGACTGCACCGCGTAAAACCTCACAGAAGAATGGCGAACGGCCTTATCGTACAGGATGATGCCCACGGATGTGGTGGTGTCAGGGAAAATATCTTTCTCACAGTCAAGACGAAGCACGGCGAACAGGTGGCCGGATTCGATGAGTATTTTCTTCACCAGCGACCCGTAGCCGGTGTGAAGAAATTCGAGCGGCATGATATAGGCCATCCTGCCCTGCGCGCGAAGCTCCGAAAGCGATTTGAGCAGGAAAGCCGAGGCGATGTTGGTAGAGCCAGGGAGTCTGATTCCAAGGTGTTGCTGAAACTCCCGGAACACGCTGTCTCGTTGCAGGAACTTCTGAAAGCGCATGTAAGGCGGATTGCACACGATATTCGCATGATGCCGGCCCCATGAATGCAGATAGTCTTCCACGGTGATAAACCCGGAACGCTCACCGGTTTTCCGCTCCCAGAACTCGATGATCCTGGAATCTACCTCACACGCCGAAAATGCGACACGGGAGTCTTGAGGGATGACTTCACGAAAGACGCCAAGCCCAAAAGCTGGATCAAACAGGGACGGCTTGCCGGAATCGAGCACCCATCCCGTCATAAACCTGGCGACGTCCGGGTGCGTAAAATACTGCCCCAACGACTGGCGGTGATTAGCCCCGATATGCTGAGTATATTCACGCATGGCCGATGATGGCTTGTGAAAAAACCGCTGGGTCATGGCGGTGGTGCCAGTTACTCCGCACCTTACTGCACCAGCGATTTCATAAAATCTTTGCGGGGCAATTCCACGCCCGCGCGTTTGAGTTCAATGGGCATGTAGTCTTCGGAATGTTTGGCCATGATGAAGTTGGACTGAAATTGCCGTTGGTCCGTCCAGTAGCCTTCGACCACGGCCCCCTGGCCTTCTTTGAAGAGATCCGGAGGAATGCCGGCAAACGTCACGGGAATCGTGGCTTCGCCATCGGTCAGCTCAAAGGTCATGCCCAACCTGTCAACGTCGGCTTTCATGCTCCCTTGAACCACCATGCCGCCCACCCGCACCTTTTTCTCGTAATAGGCGGGGGAAAAGGCGGTGACTTCCGACGGGGTGAAAAAGTACACCAGATTGTCCCCGAAATTCCCGAGGCCAAGGTAGACCAGGGCGCCCCCCGTCACCAGGATGCTGGCTATCATGCCGATTTTTTTCTTGCGGCTCATCGCTACCCCTTCGCGGTGGGCGTCAGCCCGCCCCGCCAGACTCCATCATACCGGATGCCACCCTCCGTCAGTCTTCCCGGTACAGTCTGGAGGCTTTCATCTCTTCGTAGAGCAGGTTCACACGCCGACTCATGGCAAACAGAAACATGGCCAGCGGCAGGAGGCCCACGACATAGGCGCCGGCGACAAAGCCATAATTCGGGACGATGCCAAGGTCCCGTGCCTTGAAGACACGCTCGGACGCATTCCAGGTGCCGATGGCAATCAGGGTTTTCAATTCCCGAAGATTATCGGGAGGCGGCCCCTGATAGGCAACGGGCAACGACGCATCCTGCCCCGTCAGCGTAAAGGTGGCGTCGCCCGCGGACACGTTTCCCGTTAAGGTGCCGCTCTGCACCATGCCGACGACACGGATTTCTCCAGCCGGCGATTCGCTGGCGACTTCCTGCGGGACAAAACTGGCCAGGTGCTCCCGGTAGTGATGGACGGTGAGCGTGGCCAGGCCTGTGGCGACAGCAAGCACGGCACCCCATCGGATGTAGAACATGTGCAGCGCGTTCATGAATCGGCTTTCGACACGTGAAACTGGTGTAAGAGACGCCCCTTTTTGGCGTCGAGCAGGCGGTTGAGATACAGCAGTTGCGTGCGGATCATCAGCATATAGGAAAAGAGGAGGGACATGCCGATGCTCATCACCACCAACGGCGCCAGTAGACCAGACGCAATGCTCACCCCGCGCAGAGAAATGGACTGTGGCTGGTGGAGCGTGCGCCACCATTCCACGGAAAAGTGAATAATCGGGAGATCCACGAACCCGAGAATGGCCAGGACGGCGCCGTAGCGCGCCTCTTTCTCCAGATCGTCAACCATGGTGCGTACCATCAGGTAGCCAAGCAGAATGAGTAATAACACCGTAAAGGAAGTCAGGCGCGCGTCCCACGTCCACCAGGTGTCCCACGTGGGTTTGCCCCAGATCATCCCTGTCAACAGGGCCAGCGCGGTAAAGCACGCGCTGAGGGCCGCGACGGCGTGACACATGTTGTCGACGATCGGGTCGCGTTTCCACAAATACCACACGCTGCCTCCCGCCAGCACGGTATAGCCCAGCAGGGCCGTATGCGCGAGAGGGACGTGAATATACATAATCCTCACGACTTCGCCCTGGTAGTAGTCCGGCGGGGAGCCAAGGAGTCCAAGGTACAGGCCAACCGCGAGACACAGGCCCGCGCCGCCCCCTACCCAGCCCTGATACCGTTGGACATGTCGGATTACCCGATGAATGGTCATCGTTGCTCAGGCATCCATCACAAAATCAAACATCCAGAAAGACACAATCGTAAAGACCACGTCGAAAATGGCGAGGAGTTCCAGCCATGGCCTGTAGAAGGACACGGGATCGCCGTTCAGCGCTCCCTTTGTGGCTTCAACCGCTGCGATCATGACGGGGACCACCATGGGAAGGAGGAGGATGGGAAGCATCACTTCACGTGCCCTGATGTGGACGGTCAGGGCCGAAAACAGCGTTCCCACGGCGGCCAGTCCTGCGGTCGCCAGAAAAAACACTACCAGAAGGAGGGAAAGATCTTCAACGATGTCCACATTGAACAGGATGACAAACATGGGGAATAACAGGAGTTCCACCACGAACATAAAGGCGAAATTGGCCGCGACTTTGCCAAGATACAGCGCGCCTCTGGACACCGGCGCCATCTGGAGGGCTTCGAGGCAGTCATTCTGCAATTCGGCCGAAAACGATCTACCCAACCCGATCATCCCGGTGAACGCAAAGGCAACCCAGATCATGCCGGCCAGGACATCGTGTGCCGCCTGCTGATCCATTGAGAAGCTGAAGCTGAAAATCAGGATAACGATGAGGGCAAAAAACACCATGGAGGCAATCGTCTCGCGGCTTCGCAGCTCGATGACGAGGTCCTTCCACACCATCCAGCGGATGGTCCTAAACGGCGCCATCGGATCGCATCTCCTCCAGCGTGATTTCCTGGAATGCCCCGTGCCGGAGCCGGCCGGCACGGGTCGTCACGGGGCGGGCTTTCTCCGGGTCATGGGTGGCCATGATGACGGCGCCGTTGTCGGACAACCGCTCCCCGATATAGTCGCGCAGAATCGCCGCCCCGTCGGAGTCGAGTGCGGTGAACGGCTCATCCAGCAGCAGAATCCGGGGTTGGGCCAGCATGGTTCGGGCCAGCGCCAACCGTTTTTTCATCCCGGCGGAGTAGTGCCGGATTTTCATCCCGGCAAAGGCGCCAATGTGGACACGATCCAGCGCCAGCTTGATGTCGCGCTCCGTCGGGCGTTTTCCCCGCAAGGCCAGCGCAAACGCGATGTTTTCTCTGGCATTCAAATCATCGTACACATGCGTGCTGTGGGCCAGAAACACGAAATGGGATCGTAACGTCTCCCGGTCGGTGACCCCGTTCATGCCAAGCATGTCATAATGCCCTTCGCTGGGCCGTTGCAGCGTGGCCAGTATGTTGAGCAACGTGGTTTTGCCGGCGCCGTTGGGACCCAGCAGGGTAAAACATTCCCCGTGGGCGAGGGTCAGGTTCACGTCGCGCAAGACCTGATAATGCCCGTAGGCCTTGCCAAGATGGTGACAGGAAACCGCCGTCATGGACATTCGTGACTCGTTGGGGTCCCGTTGAACGGGACAATCAGGACAGGAGCCAGCGCGCAAACACGCCTCGTCGGCCGCCTGGCAAGGGTCATGACACGCCGCCGCCCTGGTGGCACCGATCGTATCAGATCATGTCGCCGGCCTGGCTATTCGAGGCAGACATTGAAGTTGCCTCGGTATTTGCCGCCGTTGCCGGTCCGCACTTAGCACATGGTCCGGGAAAGAAGACCTCCCGCATCAGTGGCGCGTCGCATCTGTCGGCGTGAGGTGTGATTATGCGGGTGGACGCATTTTATTGAAGAAAGGCATCAGCCCTTCTTTAAGTAAATATTCGTTGAACCAGCCGTTTTCAAGGTTGTTAAGATCACGAGCATCGCAAAGCCTGTAGTATAACCAGAAAGCAACGCCCCAAGGTGTTGACCTTCTTTTGTCGCCTGCCTCAAGGTGTTGCTCCATTCGCTTGCATATATCAATGGCTTGACCGATATACAGAACTTCGCCCTCATATGCGGTTAGTGTGTAACATCCAGAATTTTGCGGGGCAGTGCGCAAAGTAGAGTAGAGAAACTGTATTCTGCCCTCGGTTTCAGGCTTTAAAGATGAGACCAACATTACACTTGAATATCATCGCTGTTGGCTTTCGTAAGCGCATTTGAGAAAGCCGCAACCATTTTCTGTCTCCCAGACGCATTTAGTTCACCGGCTCCCTGTCCTATTTGCCAGTATTCAGGTGACATAATTTTAACTGCGTCAGTACCAAGGTATTCTTCCGCAGATTTAATGCATTTTTTCATTGCTTCGACCGTGTAAGTTCTGTTTTTCGCGAGTATGTTAATCACTGTACTGGAAATGGAATGAAAGAACTCTAGCCCAGTGTACTTAAAACATACCGTGTATTGCCTTCCATCGTCTAAAGTTCCAGTAGGATTGACGAAAATTTCCTGAATGGCCTTCCAATAATTCCGCAGAATACCAAGCCGTTTTTCTTCTGGAATGTTATTAAGCGGATGATTTCTAGCTAGTAGAGTGCGCTTTACCGATGTTATGAAAGTTGCTTGCCTAATAGTATGGCACTTGTTTTTTTCCTCATCCGCGAATTGAATTAGTCCCATCCAGGGCGACTCTTTGTCAGTGTTGAAATACTTAGCAATTTCCAGTGCTCTTGCGTCATCTCCCCTCTCTGCGTTTTTTTCAATCCAAGACGGCAAATATGGTAACTCCTCAATGTCGATCATTGCCGTAAACCTGGCAATGATATGCTGGGCAACGCCTTTGTCCACAGTTTGTTGTTTTGTGTTGACAGTCACGAATTGCAACATTTTCTCGGCTTCACTCATCTCGGTGGCAATGATGGTAGCAACCGGAAAATCCAGCAACTCCTTGTTGTCCTGTGCCGCTTTCTTTAGACCTTCTATACGGTGTTGTCCGTCAACAACATCAAGTGGACACACTCCATGGCTATGATCGGAATCGAAAAACAGTTCCCGACTTTTTTCATCGTAATTGATACTTCCGCGGGTGGCGAGGAAAATGGATGTTGGCAAAAACACTGCATTCTGGTCGGCTGCACCGAGAATATCCTTGCTAAAACTTCTGACACGGGCAGTGTTTAACAGTCGTTGCATTCCTTCGGCTGCTTGAACGTCCAGCCTGTCCACACGGTAAAAGCCATCCGAAAAATCACGGACAGTGAGGCAGGTTAAAAACAAAGAGCGTTTGCCTTGCAAAATTTGAACCGCTGGTTTCCGGATGTTAGCCATTCTCTCCAACCTCCCATGTAAAAGCACGCCCTAACAAATACCTGGTGTGTAAACAAACATCTGATTGCTCGCAAAAGATCTCCCAAACCCAGAAGATAAGGTCTGTTTCCCGTACAGTCAACAAGTTGCAAACATGAGGCCGTCAGTCTCGCACGCAATACTGACTGGCCGGGCCGCTGTCCACTGGAGATGCCTCGAAGGACCGTTCCATACCCCTGTTTCTGTTGACGGCTTCGGGAAGCCCTGACTAAGATGAGCAACCGTCCCGTACCGGAACCCCGCAACGCATCATTGGATTCAGGGTATCATGCTTTGAACGGTGCCGACGGCGCCCACGTGTGAAACGAGCGGCACGAAGTGAAACGATGTGGTGCACAAGAAAGGCGACCGCCGGAACCCGCCTTCAGGCCGGACTGATCTGTGGCCTGGGGCTGTGCGGTGCGTTGGGGTGGGTGGCCTGTGACGCGGGGCATTCCGACGGGCGTCAGGAAGAGAGCACCGGAAACCCCGCCGCCTTCCGTCAGGCGCGGCCGGAAATCGGGTCTCCGGCGCCGGCATTCACGCTCACGGATTTACACGGCACACGGCAGGCGCTTCAGGACTATCGCGGCATGGTCGTGTTGCTCAACTTCTGGGCGACGTGGTGTGGCCCCTGTCTCGTCGAAATGCCAAGCATGGAACGTCTGTATCGGGACCTCAAGCAAGACAACTTTGCCATTCTCGCGGTCTCGTCCGATCCGCAAGGGCGCGCGGTGACGCAGCCGTTTGTAGAATCCCAGGGATTGACCTTTCCTGTCCTGCATGATTCGGACTACCGGGTGAGTGGGCAGTACGGAGTCCGGACGCTCCCCATGAGTTTTATCATTGACCGAAACGGCACGCTGACCCATCGAGTGTTTGGGGCACGGGACTGGAACAGTCCTGAGGCGCGGACATTGCTTCGCACACTCCTGCTTGAGTCGTAGAAGCCATGCTCTCCAGCCACGTCACGCTGTTTGCAGCTTTGAGTGCGGGGTTCCTGTCCTTCATCTCGCCGTGTGTGTTGCCGCTGGTGCCGTCCTATGTCTCCTACATTACGGGGCTGTCCCTGGAGCAGCTCATGGATGTATCGGCGCGGCAACGATTCCGCCAGACCATTCTCCTGAATTCGTTCCTGTTTATTGCGGGGTTTTCGTCCGTGTTCATTGCCTTTGGGGCCTCGGCAAGTCTGGTGGGGCAAGTGCTGTACGCCTATCAGGATCTCATTCGGAAAATTGGCGCCGTCCTGATGATGGTCTTCGGGCTGTCGTTGCTGGGGGTGTTGAAGTGGAATGTGATGATGACCGAACGCCGACTCTTCTCGTTGAATCATCGGCCCCTTGGGTACATGGGGTCGTTCCTGATCGGGACGGCCTTTGCCGCCGCGTGGACGCCCTGCGTCGGCCCGGTGCTTGGTTCGATCCTGGCGTATGCGAGTACCACGGAATCCATGTCGTCGGGGATTCTGCTTCTGGCTTTCTATTCCCTGGGCCTGGGGATTCCATTTCTGGCCACCGCCCTCAGCGTTGACAGATTTCTCAATTATTTTCAGAAGGCGCGGTACTATCTCCGCGGGGTGTCTGTGGTCAGTGGCGTCTGTTTGATCCTGGTCGGCGTGCTGCTGTACATGGATTCCTTCGCCCTCCTGACCAGTTTTCTCGAACGAAACGGGATTGGCTGGTATATCGGGCAGTAGGTGGCCCGGGTGGGTCGCACGGTCTGTCAGCCGCGCGTGCAGTGGTCGGCGAACATGCGAGGCCCCGTCAAATCCTCGATGTGCTTGCGCGCCCGCTCCGTTCTGTCCCATAGGCCTGCGGCAGTGTGACATTCGTCTTGAACACTGGATGAGCCGACAGCAGCGTGTGGTGAAGGAGACCCTACTCGCACCAGGTCCCGGGGCGACAGGTCTGGGAGGGGGTGACTGGGTACTGTGGAGTCGGGATGCCGTGCGGGGAAGGCCCGAGGGCTTCGCACCAGGATCCGAGCTGGCACGGGGTTGCGGTGGAGGAAGTACGAAAGCTGGATTGCCGCAATGTCACCGTGGTGGGTATCGTGCGTGACGGTTGGGGTGCGGAATGTGTGACGGTGGGAGACGAGTGCGTGACGGTGGGAGACGAATGCGTGACGGTGGGAGACGTGAGACTGGCGAGTAGCATATGCTGGTTCTCGGTATCCGTATTCGCCAGGTCGGGATTTTCTTCGTACAACGCCGTCAGCAACTGAAGACCATCGTCCCGTAAGGGGTGTTGGGGATGTTGTTGGACCAGTGCCTGTGCCCAATCCCGTGCCCACTCCGGCACGCCGATCTCTTTATACGTTTTTGCCAGGTACAGTTTGGACTCGACCGCCTCTTCCAGATCGGGGGAAGAATCAATGATTTTCGTGAATCGTTTCAGGGCGCCCATGTAGGCTTCTTTTTGGTAATAAAATTTCCCGATGAACAAATGATTCTGGGCAAGGTGGCGGTCGCAATCTCGAATGGAGGCCAGGGCTTCCGCTTCGTACTGGCTGTCGGGGAAGTCCGTCATGAGTTTCACGAATTCTTTGCGGGCGGTTTCGACGGGTGTGATGTCGAGGTCAATGGTGCCAACCAGCTTGAAATAGCTGAGAGCCAGCCGGTATTGCGCGTAAGGCGCGAGGACGTGCGTGTTATGTAGCTCCAGAAAATGTTTATACTCAACAATCGCTTCGGCGTACCCTTCTTTTTCGTGAAACGATTCCGCGCGCTTCATAATGACGTTGGGGTCGTAGTTCATTTCAATGGTGTCCCCGACAAAAGGCTGCGCATCGGTTCTCTCCACGCTCTCCAGACCGTCCAGGCTGTCCGTACTCTCCACGCCGTCCGCACTCTCCACGCTGACCGTGCCGTCCGTGCTGTCCGTACCGTCCACGTTGCCCGTACCGTCTGCGCTGACCGTGCCGTCTGCGCTGACCGTGCCGTCTGCGCTACTCGTACCGTCCATGCTGCCCGTGCCGTCCGCGCTACTCGTACCGTCCATGCTGACCGTACCGTCTGCGCTGACCGTGCCGTCCACGCTGTCCGTGCCGTCCGCGCTGCTCGTACCGTCCATGCTGTCCGTGCCGTCCGCGCTACTCGTACCGTCCATGCCGCCCGTGCTCTCCGCGGGTGTCGGAGGCTCTTGCCCTGAAAACAGTGCGCAACCGAAGGCGAGGAAACAGGAGACGGACACAACCAGAACAGCAACCAGGTGACGAAACGGGTGTGCAGGCACGCGCATTAGTGTGTATCCTTGAGATTGAGCAGGCTAACCCGTTCAGAATACCAGACCGTTGAACGTGAAAACAAGATTCCGGTCCTGATGCACAGGGGACAGGGCCTTTGCGACCGTGGGGTACCCAGTGAACTGGCTTGACGAAAGTGATGCGGACGGGGACAGCGCGAACCCGCTGGACCTTGAAGACATAGCGGGGTCGTTTCGTCCGGATGGCCCGGTGCACATGGCACTCGGCGATCAGTACGAAAGCCGGGAGCAACAACAGCTTGTGGCGCGTGAAGTCGCTTCCGCGTTCAACGACGACGCCATCTGTCTTCTCGAAGCCCCGCCCGGCACAGGAAAGACCTTTGCCTACCTTCTGCCGGCGACACGCTGGGCACTGGCGAACGACAACGGACAAGTCGTGGTATCCACCAATACCATCAACCTGCAGACGCAGATAGCCAACACAGACTTGCCGGTGATACGGCGCGTGATCGGAGACGAGTTGCGGGTTGCGCTGGTGAAAGGTCGGGGAAACTACATCTGTCCTCTGCGTGCGAAAACCGTTCGCACGGAGCTGACACAGGGGGCACTGTACGACGACGCCGGCCTTTCAACGCTCCTCGACTGGGCGGAGCAGACCCGGGATGGCTCAAAGTCGGACCTCGACTTCGAGCTGTCTGACGAGGCATGGGAGCACATCTCCGCCGAAAGCGCGAGATGCGCCTGGGAACAATGCCAGTCTTCGCACTGTTTCTTCTTCAAAGCGCGGAAGGCGATATCCAGCGCCCATCTGCTTGTGGTCAACCACGCCTTTCTGTTTTCCTGTCTGAAGGGTGGGGATGATGCTGGCGTGTTGCCGCTGGGGCGCGTGGTGATAGACGAGGCGCACAACATCGTTGATTCGGCAACCCAATGCTTCAGTTCCCAGATTTCCAACCTCGACATTCACGAGACACTCCGGCGGTTGCGCGGAGCGATTGCACGCGCGGCAACATTCGCCGGGAAACACAAGGGGGAAGCCAAACAGGCCTTGCTGGACGTGAGACACACGATTCCCGATACCGACATCAGGACACTGGAAGGGGAAGTGAAGCGGGTGTTCGACGCACTGGCCGTCGCGGTCAACTTCGCCCGCGCGAAGCGTATAACCGCGAGGGACGAAAACTGGATGGAAATGTCCAGGGAATGTGAGACTCTCAAGGCGCACATGAAGGGGCTGTGCGAGCAGATAGACACCGCGTTATCCGATCTGGGAGGAGCGGAAGGCCCGACAACCTCCCGGCAACAGACCCCGAAGGACACCGCGTTACCCGATCCCGAAGGAGCGGAAGGTGTCTCATGGGCGCTCAAGGCGGCGAAGCGGTTTCTTCGGGGACACATCGAGGCCGTGGAAGAATTTTCCGAAAGCGGCGACGGAGACGAACGGGTGACAAGCGTGCGTGTTGAGAAAAAGGGGCGGGGGGTAAGCGTTGAACTGTCCACAGCCCCACTGGATATTGCCCGGCACCTGCAGGAAAAACTCTATGACCAGTGCCGGACCGTGATCATGACATCGGCCACACTCAGGGTGGATGGCCGGTTTGATTTTCACAAACGCTCCCTCGGTGTTGAACGAAGCAAAAGGCTGAGGGACCTTGCGGTGTCATCGCCCTTTCAGCACCACGAACAGGCGTTGCTCGCCATGGTGACAGACGACGGCCTGGTGCCGTCCGAGACAGAAGACTATGTGCACCGTCTTGCCGAGGCGGTGCAGGGCGCCCTCACTGCGGCGGGCGGCGGGGGCCTTGTGCTGTTCACCTCATGGCACAGACTGAAAACCGTCAGCGACATCCTTGCCCCAAGGCTCAAGGCCGTGGGGATCACCCTGCTCACACAGGGAGACGCCTCGCGGGAGTCGCTCCTCGCACGGTTCAAGTCGGACCAACGCTCGGTACTCTTTGCCACAGACAGTTTCCGCGAAGGGGTGGATGTGGTCGGAGACGCGTTGCATCTGGTCGTCATCACGCAACTTCCGTTCCGCGTCCCCACCGAGCCGGTGTTTGAGGCGCGAAGCGAGGCCATGGAACGCAAAGGAGACGATGCGTTCGTCCGCTACGCCGTTCCGCTGGCGGTCATCCACTTCAGGCAGGCGTTCGGCAGACTGATACGATCACAAACCGACAGGGGAGCGGTCGTCGTGCTTGACAGCCGCATGGCCACCCGTTTTTACGGAAGACGCTTTCTTGATGCCGTCCCGCCATGCCGGAACGTGCGGGGATCGCTGGAGACGGTGACAAAAGAGGTCGAAGAGTTTGTCTGCCGGGGAACGTGACATGACACATCGGTATACCAGTCGAATCTGCGGGACCGGTTCATACGTTCCGGAACGTCAGGTCACCAATGAGGAGGTGGCCGCGCATTTTGCCCTCCAGAATCCTGACATCTTCCGGGTGACCGGCATACGGACCCGTCACTGGAGTCAACCCCATGAAACCTGTTCACACTTGGCCGAGCAGGCCGCACGGCGTGCCCTGGATGACGCGGGGCTTTCGAGTGACGCCGTGGACGCCATCCTGGTGTCCACCACGTCACCGGACATGCCGTTTCCCTCGGTCGCGTGCTCGCTTCAGCACCGGCTGGGCGCAAAACATGTCGCCGCCTTTGATCTCGCAGCCTCGTGCAGCGGGTTTCTGTACGGCTTGTCCATGGCCCATGCCTTTATCCGCTCCGGGAAGTATCGCCGCTGTCTGGTGGTGGCGGCCGAGATAAAATCCCGCACACTCCACGCCTCCCAGCCGGCGAGCGGGATACTCTTCGGCGATGGCGCCGGCGCGGTGGTGGTAACGCGCGAAGAGGTGTCGTGTCCCGACCCGGTCCCGAACCAGCCGCGCCACGGGTCCCGCGGGGTTATCGCCATTCGCTTATATTCGGACGGAGCCTGTCACGACCTGATCACGATTCCCGCGGGAGGCTCCCGTCTCCCCACGAGTCTTGACACGGTTCGCCATCATCAACATGCGATTCACCTGAACGGGAAGGCGGTGTACCGCGTGGCGGTGAAACGGTTGACCGAGGCGCTGGAAACGATCCTTCGTGAGACCGACACCCCCCTCTCCAATGTGAAACATGTGATCACGCACCAAGCCAATGGCCGTATGCTGCACACCATTGCAAAACGGCTGGGAGTACGCGCAGACCAGATGGTCTCCATCATTGACCGTGTTGGCAACACATCGTCAGCCTCGTTGCCCATGGCCCTGGACTGGGCGCACCGGCAGGGAACCCTGTGCCACGGCGACCTGGTTCTGCTCGGCGCGTTTGGCGGAGGCTTCACCTGGGGCACCGCTCTGGTGCGATGGTAACGGGTCGGTGAACGGCCGGCGAACGGGCCATGAGACACACGAAAAGGCACTGCGGCATCGGCCATGCCCGCCGTCCGTGCCCTGGCCCGGTTGACGAATCCCGTGTTGATGACGTACCGTCCCGCGCGACATATCCCCACGGCCCGGGGCCGACAGCGGGGAATATGATGGAGGCGACCGAGTGAAAACAATTTATCTTGCCAATCCGCGCGGATTTTGTGCCGGCGTGGATCGAGCCACGGAAATCGTCGAATTGTCGCTGAAACGTTATGGCGCGCCGATTTATGTGCGGCATGAAATCGTGCACAGTCGGCACGTCGTCAATGCACTGCATCGGCAGGGCGCGATTTTTGTGGAAGAGCTGGATGAAGTGCCATCGGGCGCCATCGTGATTTTCAGTGCCCACGGGGTAGCCAAAACGGTGTGGGAAGAGGCGCAACGACGCAACCTGCATGTCATTGATGCGACGTGTCCCCTGGTCATCAAAGTGCACAAGGAAGTCAATCGCGATTACAACAACAACTACGAACTCATTCTCATCGGCCATGCCGGCCATCCCGAGGTGGGCGGAACTCTGGGGCAGGTTCCTGATAAATTTCATTTAGTGTCGTCTGTGGAAGACGTTGAAACCCTGCGGGTGGACAACCCGACGCATTTGTCCTATGTCACGCAAACGACGTTAAGCGTGGATGAATGTCGTGAAATTGTGGCGGCGCTCAATCAGCGGTTCCCGGGCATCAAGGGGCCGCATCAGGAAGACATTTGTTATGCCACGCAAAATCGCCAGAACGCCGTGAAAGAGCTGGCCAAATTCGTCGACTTGATTCTGGTCATCGGCTCGCCCAACAGTTCCAATTCCAACAGGCTTCGTGAATTAGCCGAGCGCCTGGCCACGCCTTCCTATCTCATTGACTCCTATAAAGACATTCAGACGGACTGGATCCGTGGTGTGGACTCCATCGGGATCACGGCCGGCGCCTCCGCGCCGGAGGTGCTCGTCACGGAAGTGGTCTCGTATCTCAAGGAACTTGGCGCCACGGAAGTCAAAGACCTGACGGTCGTTGAAGAGGACGTCGAATTTCTCCTGCCCCGTGAACTGGTCATGCCGGTCTCCGCCAAGGGGTGACGGCATACCTGGACGTAGTGCAACAAGCCGTCGAGGGAGTGGCCATTGCGTGCACACGTAAGATGGAAGCCAGCGCAACAGTAGAGTCCAGGTCACGACTCAAGCGGTTCTCGCACGGAAGACGGTTTGACATCGCGCTGGAGTTGCTTGAACTGAGCGGCCACGAGCGCGTGCTGGACTATGGTGCCGGAGAGGGGTTTCTGTTACTGCGAATCCTTGATCGCCACCTTGGGTGCCGTCTTGTCGGGTATGAGCCGAGCCGGCGTGAGTACGTCAAGATCGTGGACAGGATAGGGGGGGGGGGGGGCAAGAGGCCCATCGCTCACATCGAACTTGTCAAAAACCTGTATACATTCCCCGCACGATCGTTCGATGCCGTCTGCTGTTTAGAAGTGCTGGAGCACCTGTCGGACGAGCAGATGGAAAAGGCCCTGGAGGACATGATGCGTCTCGTGGCCGACCACGGCAAGATCATCATCTCGGTCCCGATTGAAATCGGTCTCTCCTCGTTGCTCAAGAACATCGCCCGGATCCTGCTCCGTCAGGCTCATCCGAACACAAGTGCCAGGACCATGGTCTATTCCCTGTTCGGGCTGAAAATTGATCGAGGAGAGAATAGATCGGGCCATATCGGATTCGACTATCGTGATCTGGAAAACAGGCTGGACAGTGCGGGATTGAAGATCACCCAAAAAGTCTTCTCACCCTTCAAGCCACTTGCGGGATTCATCAACTCACAGGTGTTCTTCGTCCTGCGTAAGCGATAACCCGTCTCCCGCTTATCAACCGTCCGGGTACCCTTCCCCCCCGTCCTGAGACACAATATGCAGGCCTGGTCTGGAAACTTCCACATTATTTAGTGGTAAATCCTTTGTTTTTTTCGCCTTCTGTGGTACATTTTCGCGGCTTCGATCTCACGCAATCATACATCACACACTCACACGCAAAGGGTCGGTAAGGGGTTTCCATGCAATTGAAAACACTGCTGGTGTCAGGGTTTAAATCCTTTCTTGACGCCCGGATTGATTTTTCGCAGGGCGTGACGGCGGTGGTGGGGCCGAATGGCGCGGGGAAAAGCAACGTCGTGGATGCCATGTTGTGGGTCATGGGTGAGCAAAGCACCAAAACGCTTCGCGGTGAACGCATGGAAGACGTCATTTTTAACGGGACGGAGTCCTGCCGGCCACTGGGCATGGCGGAAGTGTCGCTGGTCGTCAGTAACGTGACGAGCCAGGAGCTGGAGTCTGTGACCGGCGTGGTGGAAGCCTTGCCGGAAGACAAGGAGTTGATGATTACCCGTCGGTTGTATCGCGATGGCGAAAATGAATATTCCATCAATAAAATCCCCTGCCGGCTCAAAGATATTCGCGGCCTTTTCTGGGAGGCGCGGGCCGGCGCCAAGGGGCATACGGTACTTGAACAGGGCAATATAGATCACATCCTCTCCGGGTCGCCGCAGGATCGTCGGGCATTTATCGAGGAAACGGCGGGCATTGTGCGCTTTAAAAAACAGAAACTGGAGGCGGTTCGGAAACTCAAAATCACGCAGCAGAACCTGGATCGCGTCCGCGATATTATTGCCGAGGTTCATAAACAACTGCAGACTCTGAACCGGCAGGTGCGACAGGCGAAACAGTATCAGACGATGAAGGAAACGTGTCGCGCACTCGAAATCCGAATCCTGAAACACGATTATGACGACCTGTCTGGCCGGCGAACCCGCGTTGAGTCCGACCTGGCGCAGCTGGAGGCGCGGGAGTCGGCGCTCATGGCCGAACAGGCCCTCCTGGTGGCGTCGCATGAGGAACACAAGGCGACATTGTTGCGCGATGGGGAGCATGTCGGACAGATGCAGGAAGACCTGCGACGGTTGGAACAGGAAGTCGGGCAGGCGCTCACGACCATGGAAGTGGAGCGGAACCGCGCCGACTTGTTTGTCCGGCAACGCACCCAGGCATTGGAAGAACAGACACGTCTCTCGACGGATGCCGAGCGGGCGGTGACGGGTATTGAGAGCCTTCGGGAGCAGGTGCAACGCTCTGAAGAGGCCATCGCGCAGGTGACGGAGCAGGTGGAGGCGCTGGAAACCCAGGAGCGGACTCTGGCCGAGAGGCGGGAGGCAGTTCAGGCCCGGACCGAGCAGGCCCGGCAAGCGGTTCTGGATTGTGCCGTCGAGCGTTCTCACACTGAATCACAACAGACCAGTCTCGGCGCCAAACGGGAAGAGCTTCTGAGCCGTATCCAGGACATGCAGGTCGAGCAGGATCGGTATCGGCGGGAACGAACGGAAGCGGAGGAGGCCCTGGCCGGGCACCGCACGCAATGCCAACAGGCCACCCTGCACATTGATGCCGCTCGCGCACAGCACGCCACCCTGTCAGCCACCGTTGTGGATGTGGAGGAACGTCTTCGAGCGTTGGAAGAGGAACGGGGCCGGGAACATACCCTGCGCGTGGCATCGGAATCGCGGCGGCAGGCTTTGCAGGCGGTCCTTGAGGAAGAGTTCGGGTATCGGCGGGGACGGGAAGGGAATCAGGCCTCTTTGCGCGACATGTGTCTGGGGGTACAGGAAGCGCTGGCTGAACGCGTGGAGGTGCCGCAGGAGTATGAAGTCGCCATCGAGTCGGTTCTGGGTGAGCATATTCGCGCCTGGGTGGTGCAGGGGGTTGATGTGATTCCCCAGGCACTCGCGTTTTTGAAGGAACAGGAACTTGGCCGGGGCGCCTTTGTGCTCGCGCGGCCGCAGGTCTCCTCTTCCGAGCCGCTCACGGCATGGTGGCCGGCCTTGCAGACGGTGCAGGGGATTCTGGGTCGCGCCGTTGATCTGATTACCGTCCCGGAGGATCTTCGGGAGGTGTGGCATTGTCTGTTGGGGCGGGTGGTGCTGGTGGAGACACTCGCGGATGGCCTGGCCGCGATGCAACACGTCGCGCCGTCCGATGGTGGTGGCGTGCTGCTGGTGACGAGAAACGGCGAGGTGCTTGATCTTCGAGGCATCGTGACCGGCGGCGGGGGTGGTGATGCAAGCGGTCTGCTTCAACGACGGCGCGAAGTGCGCGTGTTGGAGCAGAATGTGTCCTCCATGGATCAGCGCCTTGCCGAGTGTGATCGTCAACGTCAGATCGTGCAGGAACAGTACGATACCCATAAACGGGAATTGCACACCCTGGAGGCTTCGCTGAAAGAATCCGAAACACGGCAGCTTGTGGTGGAAAAAGAAACATCCGCCCTGACGAGTCGCCTGGAAGCCCTGGAGGAACGGTGGAATGAGAATCAAACCGAACGCGATGCGCGGCAGGAAGAGCTTGCGCGTGTGAGCGAGCAGGCGACGCTGTCGCAAACCCGTCTGGAGGAAATTGAGCAACGGCAACGAGAGGAAGGACGGCGGTTGGATGAGCTGACCACGCAACGTCGGGAATGTGAGGACGCAACGGGAACACTCTATGAGCGATTGACGGAGACGCGGCTCGCATTGACGACGCATCGGGAACGCCATGACCGGGCACGGGCGGATTTGGACCGCTTGCAGGACGAGGATCAGTCCCGTCGCGCACGACTTGGGAGTCTTGCGGAACAGATGGAGTCTCTTCAGACGCAAACGCTCAAGAGCCAGGAAGAACATCAACGGGCGGAGTCGGTGTTGCGAGGGCTGGAAGAGCGCAAGGCGGAACTGGAGCGGCAACGCGCGACCGTCGAGGCGCGGCGCGCGCAATGCCTTCAACAGAGTCAGGACGACGAGCGCCGCCTCAATGAAAATCACCAGCACTGCGCTTCGGCCAGGGACAGTCGGGGGACGCTGGATATTCAGCTGGCTGAAATCCGCACGCGCATTCAGACCATCGAGGAAACCATCCGTGGCACCTACGGGGAATCCCCGGACGTTGGTGTGGAAAGCCTGTTGCAGTCGGATGGCACACCGGACCCGGAGAGCCAGGGCGAAGATGTCGGGACCTGGCGGGAGAAGGTCCAGACGCTTCGGGCCAGGATGGATCGCATGGGGCCGTTGAATCTGGCCGCGATTGACGAGCATCAGGAACTGGAGGAGCGGCATCAGTTTCTGGACAGGCAGGCGGAGGATTTGTCGGAATCCATCGAGTCGCTTCAGAAAATTATTGAGCGTCTCAGTCGTACGACGAATCGAATGTTTCGGGAAACGTTCGAGGCGTTGCAGAAAAAATTCAAAGAGGTCTTTACGGCTCTGTTTGCCGGCGGGAAGGCCGAGCTGGTGTTGGTGAAACCCGATCTGGAACAGGAAGAAGGCGCGGAGGGCGACGACGAAGAACGCGACCTGGCCGTGGACCATGGGGTTGATATTGTGGCCCAGCCCCCCGGAAAGCGTCTCAAAAACCTGACGATGTTATCCGGCGGCGAAAAGGCCCTGACCGTGCTGGCCCTGATGTTTGCAAGTTTTCTGATTAAACCGTCGCCGTTTTGTATTTTAGACGAGGTGGATGCCCCGCTGGATGAATCCAACGTGATCCGCTTTGCTCGATTCCTGACGCAGCTCACGTCGAATTCCCAGTTTCTTGTGATCACGCACAATAAATGCACGATGGAAGTGGCGGGGACCCTGCTTGGGGTGACCATGGAGGAGCCTGGCGTCTCAAAATTCGTGTCAGTGCGCGTGGCGGATCTGGAGAACGTGTCGTGACGATTGGCCGGGCGATGGGTGTGCCGACGCGAAGAAACACCAGAGCCTCATCCTGTATGACGATGAGGCTTTGGTATGGATTGGAGACTGTGGAGACCGGAGCGCGGCGTTAGTTGCGCACGCCACTCCACACTTTTGCGGGATCAATTTCTTTGTCGGGGTTCAATGTCCTGGCTTTTTCGAGCAGGACTTCGGTGGTTTCGGGGATTTCCGGGTCGGAGATGCAACAGTCGTCAACCGGGCAGACGGCCGCGCATTGAGGCTCGTCGAAGTGCCCGACACATTCTGTGCAGCGTTCGTAGGTAATCACGTACACGGTATCTCCGTCGCCCTGTCCTTCACCCACCTGGTTCCCTTTTTCTTCGGCGGCGCTCCGGGTTTCAAAGATGGCCTCATTCGGGCATTCCGGGAGACAGGCCCCGCAATTGATACATTCTTCGGTTATTAACAACGCCATAAAGATCCTCCTTTATCGAGCAAGCCATGACTGAAAAACGTGAGTACGCCAGCCGATAATCATCCCGGCCATTCTATGGACGATGGAACATTCAGTCAACGGGACAGAAGGCCTATGACATAAGCCATTTGGACGGCGCGGCGCCTGTGTCGGAGGGCCTGCTGCCGCATACGTCGAACACGGTTCCACTCAACGCCGATGGCCCCTGGCGCCGGATGTCGTGAGGGTGTCAGGGACGCGAAACAGTCATTCGCCAGGGCCAGCGGAATCCGACAACAGGTCATAGTCCCATCCCTGGACAAGGTCTGGCTGCCCTTTGATCGCCACGGCTCCCCAGAACCCTCTTTCCAGGGGGAGATTCACAAGTGACCACTGGTTTGCGGCGGGGACCTGTCCCTGAATGTGGAGAATGTGTGGTGGTTCGTCAGGGGCAAAGGAAACCGTAAGCTGCTTCAAAGGAAACACAAGCCCTGTTCCCTCGGCTTTGACAACGGCCTCTTTGCGGGTCCAGCACGAGAGAAATGCCGCCTGATGGTCGTCCCGTGGGAGTTGCTGCAACCGCGTGAATTCCGCGGGGCTGAAAATGCGTTCGGCCAGCCTGCGGTAATCGGCGCGATCCCGGTTCCCCTCAAGATCAATCCCGACTTCAAAATCACGGGATACCGCGTACACGGCGCGATGGTGTGAGTGAGCCACGTTAAAATACAGCGGTTGACCCGCCGGATAGTCCAGAAACGGCTTCCCGTAAGGCCCCACTCCAAAACGGAGGGCGCGAGGTGGCATTCGGAGGTAGCGGCCGAGAATGTGCCGCAACATTCCCCGTGCCGCAAGAAAGCGTCGTCGGTGTTCAGACATCATCAACCGTCGCGCGCGTTCCTGTTCATCGGGACTCACGGCGTCCTGGCAGGCTTGAAGACGGGCGGGTGGCAAGTCTACCATCCCTCGCCATACGTGGACGTGCCCGTGAGGCAGGGGCGTCTCCTCTTGCGGCACATGCCAGAAGGCAGGGGACGGGAACGCCGGTTGTGTGACGGAATGAGCGTGACGCATAGCTGATTCACGCGGAAGACAGCGGAACCACGGCGTGGGGGGCATACGTCTTCCGGCTGATGTCGAGGGCGCAATGGCATTGTACAGGGAAACGGGTTGATTGGGCGAATGGTGAACGGAACAAGAGAATCGGCGGCCTATACCGCGTTAATCACCGCCTCCGTGGTGTGGGGTGGCTCTATTGTGGCGCAGAAAGTGGCTCTGGGCGCCTTTTCCGCCGTGGAAGTGTCGGTGTTTCGAGGTCTGGGGGCGTTGTGTATTCTGATTCCTCTGTGGTGGTGGCAGGACCGGTCGCACACTCGAATCACGGCCAGGGATTACGGGGTGCTCATGGTTCTGGGGCTTGCCGTCGTCGGCAATCATCTGCTGGTGTTGTACGGGCTTCAGTATATCGGGGCGGGATCCGCCGGCGTGATTATTGGGGCCAGCCCGGCCATTACCGCCTTCCTGTCCTCGTTGATTCTCCGCGATATGCCGTTTCGCCGTGTGTGGGTGGGGTGCGCGGTCTCGTTTTTCGGCGTGGCCTTCGTATCGGGCGGCCATGCGACGGCGGAGGATGGAGCGAATCCCCCGCTCGGTGGCGGGTTGATCGTCCTGGCGCTGATCAGCTGGGCGCTCTACACCATCGGGAGCCGTTGGGTCATGGAGCGGCTGTCGCCACTGACGGTCAACTGGACGACGCTGTTCATCTCCATACTCTTTCAGATGTCATTGTTGTGGACAGATCCCAAAGTCCTGGAGGCGGGAATCGGGAGTATTCCGCCTTCCGGTTGGGTGGCGCTGGTGTATGTCATCATCTTTGCCACTGCGCTCGGTCAGCAGGCCTGGCTCTACGGGGTGTCCCGTATCGGCCCGTCCCGTGCCGGGGTCTTTACCAATTTGATCCCCGTGTCCTCTCTGTTGTTATCGCTCGTCATTCTCGGTGAATCGCTGGATCTGCTCAAAATCCTTGGCATAGGGTTCGTCCTGAGCGGTGTCTGGTTGGTCAACCGCTCCCCGGGCCACTGACGAACATCCCTGTCAAAGCTCGGTGTGCCGGGTTGGGGTTGCTCAAAAATGCTCTCTAATGGGATGATACGGCCACGACGGCATCCACAACCGGCCGTCGGTGCATCGCATGGTGCGGAGGGGAGAGTGCCTTGAGCTCAAAAGTAGAAGAGCGCATCAGGGAAGTCACGTTGGCCAACGAAGAATTTTATCATGCCTTTGAGAGTCTGGATATTGGGAAAATGGACAAGATCTGGGCACAACGGGAATATGTGACGTGTGTCCATCCGGGCTGGAGTATCAAAGAAGGGTGGCCGAAGGTTCGGGATTCGTGGGTCGTGATTTTCAACAATGTGTTTTCCATGGGGTGTTCACTGACGGATGTGCAGGTTCAGGTTGCCGATGAGGTGGCCTGGGTAACCTGTACGGAAAACATTACGAGTCGGCACGGAGACGCCACACAAAACAGTCGTGTGGTGGCGACCAATCTGTACGAGCGGATGGAGGGAAGCTGGAAAATTATCCACCATCACGGCTCCCCGTTAATGGAATAGCCGCGTGGCAAGCCAGGCGGGGGATCGTGCCATGACCGGCGATTAGTGCGCGAGCGAGAGTTTCCATTCTTCCACGGTGGCGTCGCGCTCCACCATGGTCATGCCGTTGTATTTCCTGAACAGCCCCTTGCCGCCCTTTTTGCGGCGCCAGACCACAAACTCGGTAAAATGGCCTTTGCAGACAATGCCCGTTCCAGCCGGGGCGTAGCCTTGGTTCGCACATCCTTCAATCATACAATGTTGCGCGTTCATCCCGTTGCCTCCTCTGAGAATGTCAGCGTGTCAGTATGCGCAACGGGCATAGGCCATTGCAATGTTCCGCCGCAAGACTTGCATTTCCGCCACCCGTCTGGCTATCGTAGCCGACAAGTTGATTGACGACACAAGCCCCGTTCTGAGCGAATTGGAAAGGAGAGTGCCCTGTGCCAACGGCCAAAGAGGTCTTTGAAAGTGTGAAAAAAGCGGCTCTGGCGGCGACCGGACTGGATGAGCGCGCCTTGCAGATTGATTACGATGCCCTGGAGAAGAAATTCGTGTCAGCTCTGGGTGCCCGGAGTCTTGCGATTTTTCATATCAATCGCCATCTCCCGGAAGGCTATGAGGACCAGGGGCACTTCAATGTCATCGTCGTGACGGAGGGCAATGTGGTGTATGACATGGTCATTGGCGATGAGTATTTTCGCCATGATATTTTTGCCGCTGCCGATCTGAACAA
This sequence comes from Nitrospirales bacterium, assembly GCA_963692935.1. Lineage (GTDB taxonomy): Bacteria > Nitrospirota > Nitrospiria > Nitrospirales > UBA8639 > Bin75. The sequence goes on along the minus strand of OY843588.1, from coordinate 2,301,821 downwards.
AATCCAGACCATTGACGGCATCTACAAGGACGAGGAAAAGCGCGAAGAAATCCACTTTATGAGTGTCCGCCTTCAGCATGGCGACGAAGCGCATATTCTCCTGGGTCTGGACGATGCCCAACGCGAGACGGCCCTGGCCATTGGCGCACGCCTGTCGCTGGCGCGTCATCCTGAATGAAGGCGTGTTGACCTTTGATACCCTCGCCGTTGCCCCTCCCCTGGAAGCCGTCGGGGTGCCCCGCGGCCCAGGCCGAAGCGGTGACCGGCCATGAGACAGGCCACCACAGAACAAACCGCCCACCTTGCCACGAAAGAAGATATTCTTGTTGCGGCAGGGTCGGATGGTGAAGCCATAGACGCCGCCAGCCTGCATGAGGACACGCCACAGATGAAAGACACCACAGCCCCCCCCCCCCCCCTTCTATTCCGCTGTTTAAATTTTAGCCTCTGCGCCGTAGCGCTGGCGGTGTCGTTGTCCGGCGTGGCGGCGGCGCAGGTTGAGAGGACACTTACGCTCTCCGCCACCGGTAGCGGTGGCGACCGTGACGCGGCAGTGGCCGGCTTGCAGGTGGACGAGGGGGACACCTTTGTAATTACGATTGCCCTCAGCGGATTGACTGATGGCGGCGCAGTTGCTGTGCAAGGGACATTCCCTACTGGTTCGGCCACAAATATTCAGGACTACCACATTTTCGGCTCTCCGTCCGACCGCTTTGGGATTCCGTCAACCATACTAAGGCCGAGTCAACTCTCATTTGGATTTAGTGCGACCATTAGAGACGATAGCATAACTGAAGGAAACGAAACGATCACTTTGGCTGTGCCGACAATAAGTCCTCTTACCGCAACCATCGACACCATCACCCGCGGCGATCCCATCACCGTCACCATCCGCGCCAACGACGGTAGCCAGGCGTTTCTCGGCGGCGCGGATGCGGAGGAGCCGGAGGGCGGCACGATCAATGTGCCGGTGGAGTTCATCGGCGAGGCGCGCACCGCTCCCTCCACCGTGACCTTTGGCATCACCGGCACCGCCGCCAGTGCGGATTACACGGTGGACGACACCGACAGCGCCATCACCTTTGACACGACCGCCGCAACCGGCACCATTGAGATCGCCCAGGCCGACACTTCCGGCGCCATTCCCATCCGCATCGAGACCGACGCCGCCGACGCCGGCGAAACCCTCATCGTCACCCTCACCGGCCACAGCGGCGGCGGCGTAACCGGCACGGTGTCCTCCGCCCCGCGCACCTACACCATCATTGAGGCCGCCGCCGACACCGCCCCGGCCTTCGCCGCCGGCGTTGCGCCGCCCGACCAGACCTACACCGACGACGTCGCCATCCCCGCCCTGACCCTGCCCGAAGCCACCGGCGGCAACGGCACGCTGGCCTATGCGCTGACGCCGGTGCCCGCGGGCCTGACCTTTACCGACAGCACGCGCATATTGAGCGGCACGCCGACTGCGCCGGCGGCGGCCGTCACGTTGACCTACACCGCCACCGACTCCGACACCAACACCGACGCCGCCGACACCACCAGCCTGACCTTCAGCGTCATCGTGCAGGGGATCGTCACCATCTCCGCCACCGGTAGCGGTGGCGACCGCGACCCGTCCACGCCCGGCTTGCAGGTGGATGAGGGTGACAGTCTGACAATTACCCTAACCGCCCACGGCCTGCGTGGTGGTTCAGTGTATCCCGATATTATGCCATTAACGGTCAGTGGAGATATTGTTGGTGGCCTAAGCAATGAAATTCGATTCTCCAGAGATGGGGATTCAAATAGTAGCGCTCTCACCGTCACGGATGATAACGAACTTGAGGGAGACGAAATGTTCACCTTTGCTGTGCGAGCCGTCCTATTTTTTGGGGGCCAGGTCCCCGCCACCCTCTGGACTGTCGGCACGCCCAGCAGCGTCACCATCACCATCCGCGCCAACGACGGCAGCCAGGCGTTTCCTGGCGGCATGGACGAGCAGGCGCCGGAGGGCGGCACGATCAATGTACCGGTGGAGTTCATCGGCGAGGCGCGCACCGCTCCCTCCACCGTGACCTTTGCCATCACCGGCACCGCCGCCAGTGCGGATTACACGGTGGACGACACCGACAGCGCCATCACTTTTGACACGACCTCCGCCACCGGCACGATTGCCATTCCCCACACCGATTCTTCCAGATCTATTCCCATCACCATCGCAAGCGATTCCACCGCAGACGCAGGCGAGACTCTCATCGTCACGCTCACCGGGCATACTGGCGGTGGCGTGAGTAGCGTTGTGTCATCCGCCCCGCGCACCTACACCATCACCGAGGCCGATACCGACACCGCCCCGGACTTCGGCGCGCAAACGGTGGACGACCAGACCTACACCGCCGCCGCCGCCATCATTGCCCTGACCCTGCCCGAAGCCACCGGCGGCAACGGCGCGTTGACCTACGCGCTGACGCCCGATGTGGCGACGGCCGTCCCCGGCCTCGCCTTTGACGCCAACACGCTCATATTGAGTGGCACGCCGACCACCATGGCGGGCGCGGTCGCGCTGACCTACACCGCCGGCGACGCCGATGCCAACGCCGCCGCCTCCGATACCGATACCCTGACCTTCAGCGTCACCGTGCAACCGGCGCCGATTGTAGTAACGCCCGCCGTCACCATCTCACCGACCGCCTTGACCGTGCCCGAAGGCGGCACCGCCACCTACACCTACGCCGTGGTCCTGACCACCGACCCCGGCGGCATGGTGACCATCACGCCGGGCATTGCGCCGGGCGGCCACGACCTGACCCTGACCCCGGACGGCGCGCTAACCTTCACCGCCGCCAACTGGAACAGCGCGCAGGTTATTACCGTCGCCGCCGCCGAGGATGCTGACGCGACCGACGACACCGCCACCATCACCCATGCGGTCAATGGCTACGGCTCCGTCACCGCCGACCCGGTGACCGTTACGGTTGCCGACAACGATGACCCCGGCGTTACGATTACCCCGACCGCCTTGACCGTGCCCGAAGGCGGCACTGCCACCTACGCCTACACCGTGGTCCTGACCACCGCCCCCGGCGGCATGGTGACCATCACGCCGGGCATTGCGCCGGACGGCCACGACCTGACCCTGACCCCGGACGGCGCGCTAACCTTCACCGCCGCCAACTGGAACAGCGCGCAGGTTATTACCGTCGCCGCCGCCGAGGACGGCGACAGCGTTGACGACACCGCCACCATCACCCATGCGGTCAATGGCTACGGCTCCGTCACCGCCGACCCGGTGACCGTTACGGTTGCCGACAACGATGACCCCGGCGTTACGATTACCCCGACCACCTTGACCGTGGCCGAAGGCGGCACCGCCACCTACACCTACGCCGTGGTCCTGACCACCGACCCCGGCGGCATGGTGACCATCACGCCGGGCATTGCGCCGGACGGCCACGACCTGACCCTGACCCCGGACGGCGCGTTGACCTTCACCGCCACCAACTGGAACAGCGCGCAGGTTATTACCGTCGCCGCCGCCGAGGACGGCGACAGCGTTGACGACACCGCCACCATCACCCATGCGGTCAACGGCTACGGCTCCGTCACCGCCGACCCGGTGACCGTGACGGTTGCCGACAACGATGACCCCGGCGTTACGATTACCCCGACCGCCTTGACCGTGCCCGAAGGCGGCACCCGCACCTATAATGTGGTGCTGGATGTCCTGCCCTCCGGCAATGTGGTGATTACGCCGATGTGGGCGAACCTCGGCGATACCAACGTGGCGACTTTCTCCCCGGCGGCGCTGACGTTCGCCCCCGGCAACTGGAACAGCGCGCAGATGGTCACCGTGACCGGCGTCGAGGATGCCGACGCCGTGACCGATGGCCCCGTCACCCTCACCCACACGGCGGTCGGCGGGGAGTACGGCACCGCCCGGAGCGAGCTTGAAGGCGCCGTCAGCCCCGCCACGAGCATTGACATTGACAGCGTGGTGGTAACGGTGGCCGAGGACGACCCCGGCGTGACGATTACCCCGACCGCCTTGACCGTGCCCGAAGGCGGTAGCAGTGCCTACACCGTCGTGCTGGACGCCCTGCCCGGTGGCGAGGTGACCATTACGCCGGGCATTGCGCCGGCCGGCCACGACCTGACCCTGACACCAGACGGCGCGTTGACCTTCACCGCCGCCAACTGGAACAGCGCGCAGACGATCACCGTCGCCGCCGCCGAGGACGGCGACACCGTTGACGACGCCGCCACCATCACCCATGCGGTAACCGGCTACGGCTCTGTCACCGCCGACCCGGTGACCGTTACGGTCACCGACACCACCGCCCCCGACACCGCCCCGGCCTTCGCCGCCGGCGTTGCGCTACCCGCCCGGACCTACACCGTTGGCGCCGCCATCACCGCCCTGACCCTGCCCGAAGCCACCGGCGGCAACGGCATGTTGACCTACGCGCTGGCGCCCGATGCGGGGACGGCCGTCCCCGGCCTCGCCTTTGACGCCAACACGCGCATCGTGAGCGGCACACCGACCACCATGGCGGCTGCGGTTGCGCTGACCTACACCGCCGGCGACGCCGATGCCAACGCCGCCGCCAGCGATACCGCCACCCTGACCTTCAGTGTGACCGTGCAACCGGCGCCCGCCGTTACCATTTCACCGACCACGCTGGCCGTGGCCGAAGGCGGCACCGACGCCTATACCGTTGTCCTGACCACCAACCCCGGCGTCCCGGTCACCATCACGCCGGGCATTGCGCCGGACGGCCACGATTTGACGCTGACCCCGGGCGGCGCGTTGACCTTCACCGCCGCCAACTGGAACAGCGCGCAGACGATCACCGTCGCCGCCGCCGAGGACGGCGACAGCGTTGACGACGCCGCCACCATCACCCATGCGGTCAACGGCTACGGCTCCGTCACCGCCAACCCGGTGACCGTCACGGTTACCGACCCCGACGCTCCCGACACCGCCCCGGCCTTCGCCGCCGGCGTTGCGCCGCCCGCCCGGACCTACACCGTCGGCGCCGCCATCACCGCCCTGACCCTGCCGCCGGCCACCGGCGGCAACGGCGCGTTGGCCTACGCGCTGGCGCCCGCTGTGGCGACGGCCGTCCCCGGCCTCGCCTTTGACGCCAACACGCGCATCGTGAGCGGCACACCGACCACCATGGCGGTTGCGGTCACGCTGACCTATACCGCCGGCGACGCCGATGCCAACACCGGCGCCAGCGATACCGCCACCCTGACCTTCAGTGTGACCGTGCAACCGGCGCCCGCCGTCACCATTTCACCGACCGCGCTGACCGTGGCCGAAGGCGGCGCCGCCACCTACACCGTCGTCCTGACCACCGCCCCCGGCGACACGGTCACCATCACGCCGGGCATTGCGCCGGACGGCCACGATTTGACGCTGACCCCGGGCGGCGCGTTGACCTTCACCGCCGCCAACTGGAACAGCGCGCAGGTTGTCACCGTCGCCGCCGCCAGGGACGACGACAGCGTTGACGACGCCGCCACCATCACCCATGCGGTGACCGGCTACGGTCGCGTTACCACGGCCAACCCGGTCATCATCACGGTCACCGACACCAACAGTGCGCCGGAATTCGGCGCAGCGAGTGTGGCGGCCCAGACCTACACCGCCGGCATCCCCATCCCGACGCTGACGCTTCCGCCCGTCTCCGGTGGCGACGGCACCCTGAGCCACACGCTGACCGGCAACATTCCCGCCGGCCTGACCTACACCAACGCCGCCCGCACCCTGACCGGCACGCCCACCACCATGACCCCGGCGGTTCGGCTGACCTGGACGGCCACGGATGCGGATAGCCAGCAAACGTCCCTGACCTTCACGCTGACCGTTGTAGCCAACGCCGCCAGAGACATGGAGAAAGCTCAACGGGCCGCCCTCAATCGCGTGATTCTGCCGGAAGTGGCGCGGGCGCTGGCCGACCAGCGGGTGAGCGCGATTGCGCGACGCATCCGGCAGGCCGGGGCTGATTCCGTGGAGGCGGGCCAGACCCTCACCCTCGGCGGCCAGTCCACACTGGCCGGGGTACTGACGACCCACGGGCGCGCCCTTGCCGAAGGCACCTTCGACCTGAAAACCCTGCTGGGCGGTTCCGACTTTGTGTTGCCGTTGAACGCGAGCGAAGTGGCCCCCGGCACCGGCCTGTCCACCGTAACCCTCTGGGGTGGCGGCGACTACCGGGCCTTCTCCGGCAAGGGCGATGCGATAAACTGGGACGGCAATATGTTCAGCGCCCATCTGGGCGCCGACGCCCTCTTGCGGGACGACCTGCTGGCCGGGGTCGCGGTGTCGTGGAGCGAGGCGGATCTGGACTATGCCGATGACGGGAGCGGCGATTACGAAGTGGGTCTCACCAGCGTCCATCCCTATGTGGGCTGGACGGCGTTGGGCGGGCGGCTGGATGTGTGGGCCACGGCGGGCTACGGCTGGGGCGAGTTGGAAATTGCCGCCGACGATGACACGAACGACCGGCGGGCAACCAGTGATGTGACCATGCAGACCATCGGGGCCGGCGGCAGTGCGCAGGTGTTTGATGGTCGTGCGGCCACGTTGCGGATCAAAGGCGAAGCCTTGCAGACGAGCATGGACGTGGAGGGGAGCGAGGACATTGCCGCCGTCAGGATTGAAGCCCGGCGGCTACGTCTGGGGCTGGAAGCGAGCCGCACGCATCGGCTGGCCGGTGGTGGCCAACTGATGCCCACCGTTGAGGTTGGCATGAGGCATGATGCCGGGGACGGGCGAACCGGCACGGGCGCGGAAGTGGGCGGCGGGATGCGCTACACGGATGCGGCCAACGGGCTGACGGTGGAGAGTCACGGGCGGGTGCTGGTGGGGCATAGCGGCGACTACCAGGACTGGGGCATAGGCGGAGCCGTGCGGCTGGCGGCGGGCCGTGGCGGGCATGGCTTGTCATTCAATCTGCAACCCACGTGGGGCGCCACGGCCAGCCGTGCGTCCCAGGTCTGGGCACAGGAAGCGGCCACCACGGTGGCGGCGGCGTCCGCTCCCGTCCGGCAGAATGGCCGGGTAGACATGAACCTGGGCTACGGGCTGGGCTGGGAGGAGGTGTTGGTGACACCCTACAGCCAGGTGACCCTGACAAACGGTTCGGCGCGGGCCTACCGTCTAGGCAGTCGGATGCGGTTAGGCGATGGGATGACGCTCAATCTGGAAGGCATAAGAGAGGAAACCGCCGCCCGTCTGGTGAACCATGGCATCCGGTTGCAGTTCGGGGTCAGCGACCGCACCACGTTCAGTCTGGAAGGCACGCGGCAGGAGACGACCACCCAGGCGTTGAATCACGGCATCACCCTGCAACTCGGGCTGAGTTTCTAGCCCGTCCCGCTCCCTGCAATTCCGCCCGTTTTTTGCGGGCCGTAATCAGGCCATTAACCCAAAAATAGGCCACGGGGAGAAGTCTCCAGCAATCGCCGTTTTTGCGCGAAAAGTATCTCCATCCCACACTTTGGCAGGTCGCGGTCTAACTGGACAAACGATTTTCTGTGGTGTATATGCTGTTAGCAACAACTGATCGTCTTTTTCTCCTCAGTTCCAAACACACCCGGGCATTCCAGACCAAGGTACAGGTCGCAATAGTCACCTGACCGTTGTTGTTATTGATTCCAGCCATTTGGTCTATGGTCGGGTCAGATGAAACCGTTTTACCGCTTCGCAATTCCCCTGCCAGGCCCTACGATGAAGCTGTCAGCCGTTCCCGTGGTGTAGGCCATGACTTCTGGCTTGCTCATGGTGAGGGTTGATGGCTCTGTCGTGGTGCGTCCTGGTGGGAGAATCCAGCCGCTTGTCAGCAGCGCGGGCATAGTAGTGTGACTACGTTACTGTCTTCAGGGTATCTCACGTCTAAACTTAAAGGAGGGTGCTATGACACACGCAAGAGGAGTAGCGAGAGTAGAGGGTGCACGTCATCAGACGAAGTGGGCATTGTATCTAAAACCAAAGGGGGGTGGCGGGTCACACCCACCAATGCCAAACATACACAGACACGCCAGACCAAGGTGCAGGTCACAACTTGTCACCGGGCCGTTGTTACTGATTCCCGCCAGTATAAAACGGAAGCGCCCGCACAACAGCGGGCCGCCGATGCCCGTCAATTTCCACATCAAGGGCCGTGCCCGGAGCGGCAAAGTCCCTAAGCGGAAACCCCAGTGCGACGATGGTATTCAGTGTGGGAGAGTGACTTGCGCTACTGACCCAGCCGACCTCGCGGTCACCGCTGAACAGTTTGGAATGGGCCGGGGGAATCCCGTTCTCTTGTGACTCCACGACCAGCCCCACCAGCCGCCGCTTGACGTTGCCATACGTGTCCATGCGCGCGACAACCTCCTGCCCGGGGTAACACCCCTTGCTCAAACTGAAGGCTTTGCCTTCCAGGTTCGCCTCGGGAGGCACAATCTGTTCATTCAGATCCGGCCCCAGCAGGGGAATGCCGGCTTCGATGCGCAGGGATTCCCGTGCCTGCGTCCCGACGGGCCGGAGGTCAAAGGTTTTCCCTGCGTCCACTATGTGTTGCCATGCCTGCCCCAGGATGTCACCGGGCGCCAGGATTTCCAGGTCACATTCACCGGTCTCCTGTGTGCCGGCAATCAGGATGGACTGCCCGTTCAGGTCATGGGTCAGGAAGGCACCCGTGGTACAGGCCGCGACGTCAACGCCCAGCGCTTGCCGAAGGAGTTGCGGGGCCTTCGGGCCACTGACCAGCAGAATGCCCCAGGTGTCTCCGCAAGGCCGCATGGTGGCTTTGGTGCCGTAGAGAAGAAACTTTTTCAATGTCCGGTACGTGGCGTCTCCCACTTCGCCCACATCTTCAACGAACAGGGACTCTTCAAGCCGGTAGACTCGAAAGTAGCTCAGCATCTTGCCCTTGTTCGACATGAAGCCGGAAGACAACCACTGCCCGGGCTGGAGGGGCAGAATGTCGTTGCTGATGATGCTCTGGAGCCAGGAGACACGGTCGTCTCCGGTAACCTGCAACAGGCCGCGGTGCGAGAGATCGGCTATCCCCACACCCTTCCGAACCGCATGATGTTCCGCAATGGCGTCACCATAGTGGGTCGGCATGGCCCAGTCTCCGACGGGGTCAAAACATGCGCCCAACTGTTCATGGGTGGAATGCAGGACGGACTGTTTCATGCCACACGGTTGAGGATCACGTCTTCGAGAAGGCGCAGGGTGCTGGATGAAAATTCATTGCGTGAGACAATTTTATCAATGCCCAGGGCTTTGGCCTGACGCCATGTGTCCACTTCTTCATGGTTGGCGAAGGCCAGGACCGGTATGCGTTGACAGGCCGGGTCGCCTTTGACCGCCTTCAGCGTGTCGGGAGCGTCCAACCCGGGATCATTCATGTTCAGCACAATGGCCACCGGCTCCAGGGCCGCGACCTGTTCCACAACCGCATCGGAAGAGGTGACGCGCTTGAGCGTGTAGCCGGCTGGCCGAAAGGCATCGCGGATTTTTGTGTAGAAAAAAATATCGGTCACACCCACGAGGACGGTTTTCTTGTTTTCCATGTGCAAGACCTTTCCCTGAAACGTGGGCCGGCGACCCACGTTCAATTCATTGAGCTGATCAACCGCATCATGTTTCGTTTGGCGGGGATGTAATCGGGGTCGAGTGTCACGGCGGTTTTATATGATTCAATGGCGTGTAGCCAGTCGCCTTTTCGTTCATGCACCCGCCCGAGATTCATGTACGGGAAGGCCGGATTTTCATACCGTTTGGCTTTGGTGGCACGCTCAAGCCAGGGGATGGCTTCATCCAACTGGTTCAATTCAATGAGATAGGCCCCGATGTCATTGTACGGATTCCCGAAATCAGGGTCTGTCCGGATGGCCTGGTGACATTCCGCAATGGCTTCGTGTAACTGCCCCATAAAGCTGTAGGTCCATCCGAGGAACGTATAGGCCTCGGCGGTGGGAAAGACGTCAATGGAGTCCCGGTATAAGGTGACGGCTTCATCCAGACGGCCTTTCATCTGACATTCGTAGGCCTGCTGGAAAAAATCCCACGCCGCCAGCTTGTCCGCGTTTTGCCCTTCACCCTGTTGAAGAAAATCCTGCTGGTTCATCGGCCTGGAAATGCCCGGTCACGATACGATACACAAGCCCGACTCATCCCCTGGTGCCCTTGAGTTTCTGGCACACGAGGTGAGCCGCGCGTTTGCCTGATAACAGCATGGCCCCGAACGCCGGTCCCATACGGGGAGAGCCGTCGACGGCCGCCACGGCCAACCCGGTGATAAAACAGTTCGGGTACACCTCACGGGTCTGTTCTACGACCATGGCCTCCGATCGCGCAACCCACATGGCGCCATTGCCGGGGACCGTGGCACAGCGCCCGTGTTTGTTGAGCAGCCCGACGACGACGGCATCGTGACCGGTGGCATCCACCACGACGGTGGACTCAAGCGCGATTGGATCCACGTGCAACACATCGTGTCCCGCCATTTCCACGGTGGTGTTATTGACGACGACGCCTTCCAGCGCCCCCTCGCTCCGCAGAATCACGTCAACCACTCTGGTCAGGTTGAGGACCTTGACGCCCGCTTCATACGCCGACGCAATGAGCCGGGCGGTGGCATGGGGCGGATCCACGATCCTCATGCCGGCACAGTCTGGAACGGGTTTGCACGGGACTCCCATGTGCTCAAGAATGTCGTGGGCCGGTTCGCACACGGTGGCTTTGTTCATGAGATACCCCCCGGACCAGAATCCTCCGCCGAGGGCAAGCCCCTGTTCGATTAACAGGGTACGCAAGCCGTGTGTGGCCAGGTCGCGGGCACAGAGCAGGCCGGACGGGCCGCCTCCCACAACAATCACGTCGCTTTCAATGAGCTGGTCAAATTCCCGATAGAATTCGCGCGCAATGTGGCGAGTCACATCCCGTTCACGAAGCGGCGCCGGATGGAGATGATCCATGACTTACGCTCCCGGCAGCGGCGACGGGCTTTCGCGTTGCAGGTACATGTCCCCGCCTGTTTGACGAAATTCCTCGGCCTTTTCCTTGAGACCCGCTTCCAGGGCGTCCCCTGCCTCCATCTGTTTGCGGGCCGCATACTCCCGCACATCCTGCGTAATGCGCATGGAACAGAAATGCGGGCCGCACATGGAGCAGAAATGCGCGCCTTTGGCGGCCTGGTCCGGGAGCGTGGCATCGTGATAATCACGGGCTGTCTCGGGATCCAGAGAGAGATGAAACTGATCCTCCCACCGGAACTCGAACCGGGCTTGTGATAAGGCGTTATCGCGTTGTTGCGCCCCCGGGTGTCCTTTGGCCAGATCCGCGGCATGTGCGGCGATTTTGTAGGAGATGACGCCGACCTTCACGTCCTCTTTCGTCGGCAGGCCAAGGTGTTCTTTGGGTGTGACGTAACAGAGCATCGCGCACCCGTACCATCCGATCATCGCGGCCCCGATGCCCGATGTCAGATGATCGTAGCCCGGCGCGATGTCCGTGGTGAGAGGCCCCAGGGTATAAAACGGCGCCTCGTGGCATACCCGCAACTGCTTGTCCATATTGGCCTGGATCAGATGCATCGGCACATGGCCCGGCCCCTCGATCATCACCTGAACGTCGTGCTCCCAGGCGACGGTGGTGAGTTCGCCCAGCGTGTCGAGTTCGGCAAACTGGGCCGCGTCGTTGGCGTCCGCGATGGATCCGGGTCGTAACCCGTCGCCCAGACTGAATGACACGTCATAGGCCTTCATGATCTCGCAAATGTCCTCAAAGTGCGTGTAGGCAAAATTTTCCTGATGATGGGCCAGACACCACTTGGCATGAATGGATCCGCCCCGCGACACAATGCCGGTCATCCGATTGGCGGTGAGGGGCACGTAGGCCAACCGGACACCGGCATGAATGGTGAAATAATCAACCCCCTGCTCGGCCTGCTCGATCAGCGTGTCCCGATAGATGTCCCACGTCAGGTCTTCGGCTTTCCCGCCCACTTTTTCCAACGCTTGATAAATCGGGACGGTGCCGATGGGCACGGGCGAGTTTCGGATAATCCATTCCCGTGTTTCATGAATGTTCGCGCCGGTTGACAGATCCATGACGGTATCGGATCCCCACCGAATGGCCCAGATCATTTTTTCGACTTCTTCTTCGATGGACGACGCGACGGCGGAATTGCCAATGTTGGCATTGATCTTCACCAGAAAATTGCGGCCGATAATCATTGGCTCGCTTTCCGGGTGGTTGATATTGACAGGGATAATCGCCCGGCCGCGCGCAACTTCGTCACGAACGAATTCCGGCGTGATCGTGTGCGGAAGGGTGGCCCCCCAGGCCTGTCCGGGGTGCTGTTCAACGCCACGGGGCGTTGACGGCCCCGGGCCGTTCGGCGTTCCATTGGAGGCGGCCTGCGCGTCCTGCCGCGCCTGTGTTTCCCGAATGGCGATATATTCCATCTCCGGGGTGATGATGCCTTGACGGGCATAATGCATTTGCGTGACGTTCGCCCCGGACCTGGCCCGCAGTGGCTTGCGAATGCGGTCGAAGCGCAGGGAGGCCAACCGCGGATCGCCGGCCCGCGCGCGCCCGTAGGCGGACGAAACCTCGGGCAGGGTTTCGACGTCGTGCCGGCCCAGAATCCAGTCATGCCGTAGCGGGGAAAGGCCGTGTCGAATGTCAACGTCCTGTGAGGGGTCGGTATAGGGGCCGGACGTGTCGTAGACCAGGATGGAGGGGCCGGCGGGTGAGTCCCCGGATGGCCCGGCGCCTGTGCGCCCGTTCCGACCATGGTGGCCGTTCTGCCCCTGCCGCTCCGGTTGCGATGACGTGAGAGCAATTTCACGCATCGGCACGGCCACCTCGTGGTGCGTCCCTTTGATATAGACTTTTGTTGAGGCCGGAAGCGGGGTCGTGGTGATTGGTGAAGCGGAAGCGTGATCGCGGGACGCTTCCTTTCCGTTGGAAGCCCTTCCGTCTGAAGAAGGGTGTTGAGGGAGTTCAGTATGATTCATACGGCAGTCCTTTCATCGCATAGAAAAAAGCCGCTTTCCAGATCCTGGAAGCGGCTGACATAAAAGGCGACATTCCCGTATGCCCGCTTCCCTACGCTGGAATTACCCAGATCAGGTGATAAGGGTTGTCTTCAAACAAAGACTCTCAGCCGTGTGGCTCCCCTAGCTGTCCATGATAGTCGGATCCTACGCCTTGAGGATTTTCTTGTCAATCAGCTACAATCAGCCCGTCAATTGAAGATGGCGTCCGTTCAGCATGGGGTTGCCAAACACCCCGTGGGTCACACGGTCAATTCTCATGCCGCGACTCATTGATCCCCCCAAGAGCGATTTGAGCATGTTGCCGACACCGCTCACTGCCGGCCAGCAGGCGGTCCTCGATCTGTTCGATGACAACCTGTCGGCGGAATGGGAATTCTACGTCCAGCCGCATCTCAACGGGTTGCGGCCCGCTCTCGTTATTCTAAACCCCAAAGCCGGTATCGCGGTGTTCGAGATCAATGACTGGGATCTGACGACCTGTTCGGTTGAGGAGCCGCTGACTGGCCCCCCGCGTTTAATCGTGCGGGACAGTGCCGGCCGGTACAGCCGTCCACAAAATCCTCTCGACCGGATCCAGTCCTGCAAGAACGAGCTGTTCAATCTCTATTGTCCGCGTCTCAGCGCCCCGTCCGGCGTCGCCGCGATTACAGCCGGGATCATCTTCACACGGGCGCCGCGAGCACGGGTGGAGCAGGTGTTTGCGCCTTTCCTGTCTCATGGCAAGGCGACGGGTAAGTACCGGCACTTACACCCCCTGTCTGGCTCCGATGACCTTGAGGCCAGTGATCTCAATACAATCTTTCCGGAATGGACACGACAGAAATCCACCATCATGTCGGGAAACAGCGCGGCCGATCTGCGCGGGTGGCTCAGGGAACCGTACAGCAGCCGGGAGCAGTGGGAGCCGCTGGAGATGGATGACGACCAGCGCAGGCTGGCCATGACCCGCACCGGGACGGGCTATCATCGTATCAAGGGGCCGGCGGGGGCCGGTAAAAGCCTGGTTCTTGCGGCACGCGCCGCCGTCCTGGCGGATGAGGCGAAGCGCGTGCTGGTGGTTACCTTCAACATCACGTTGCTGAACTACCTCCGCGACCTCGCCGTCCGGCACGTGACCGGTCAACCGGTTATCAGGCGACAGATTGATTTTCTCAACTTCCACCAGTGGTGCAAACGTGTCTGCAACGACGCCGGATCGAAGGACGCCTATGACCGGCTTTGGGGGCAAACGTCCTCGGGTAGCGATACACAATGGCGCGATCCCATCCTGGAGAACAAGTTGCCCAGGCTGGTCCAGTCGCTCTATGACACATCGCCCCATGCTCCGCGCTACGAGGCGATTCTGGTGGACGAAGGTCAGGACTACAGGCCGGTCTGGTGGCAGACCCTCCGCAAGGCGGTCGAGCCTGGCGGGGAGATGCTCTTTGTGGCGGACAAGACTCCGGACATCTACGGCACCGCCGCGGCGTGGACCGAACGCGCGATGACCCATGCGGGATTCAGCAGCCCGTGGTCGGAGCTGCGCGGCAGCTATCGCCTGCCGCAAGGCGTGATCCCCATTCTGCGGAATTTTTCGGACGCGTTCCTCAATCGTGAAGAGGACGATATTCCCGAGCTTCGGCAGGGGGACATGGTGAATGACCAGGTTGAGTTGCGTTGGGTGCAGGTCCGTACCCCGGGAAAGGAGTTAGCGGTGTGCGTCGACGAAGTGCATCGGTTCATGGAACGGCCGCTCGACGACAGAGCGCAAGCCAACGTCGTGTTCCTCTCGGAGATGAAGATGGGCGCCATGGTCGTCGAGCATGTTGAGCGGAGAAAAGGCATGCGTATTCTCGACACATTCAGCCGGGAATCGTGCAACCGCAAAAAACGGGCGCTCTTCCAGGGACCGGCAACGGTGAAAGCGACGACGCCGTACAATTTCCAGGGTTGGGAAGGCCGGCATCTGGTTCTCTACGTGGAGAACGCAGGGAATCCCGCCTTGCTCTACACGGCTCTCACCCGTCTGCGCCGACATACGAACGGGAGTGCCCTGTCGGTCGTCTCCTCCTGTCCGACATTCTCGACCTTCGGACGGGCCTGGCCGGATTTTGTCGAAGTCTGAACGGCAGGCCCGTAGGGCCGAAGGAGACGGTCTCCTCCCGACCGGGAATGGAAGAGCCGAGCGAGTGTGAGTTCTCCAGCGACGGCGGGACAGTGAAATCTGCTACAATCGCCGCTCAAGCCACTGGCGGCCTTGCCCGTCGCGCGAGCGCATGACACAGCCGTTGAGAGTCTGTGAGTCAACAACAGGAAGAGGTGAGAGCGTGAATGCCGTGGAAACTGAAGCCTTCCCCATCGCCGATTACGCCGATGTCCCTGCCGAGGCACTCTTTGAACGGACGGTTGCGGCCAAAAAAGCCCTTGGCGACCGGGTGCTGGTTCTGGGACATAATTATCAGCGGGATGAAATCATCGTGCATGCCGATCTTCGTGGGGACTCCCTGTTACTGTCCAGGCTGGCCGCGGAACGGTCGCAGTACCCTCATGTCGTGTTTTGCGGTGTCCACTTTATGGCGGAAACGGCCGATATTGTGAGCCGATCCAACCAGATCGTCATGTTGCCGGATCTGGCCGCCGGGTGTTCCATGGCGGATATGGCGGCCATTGAGCAGGTGGATCAATGCTGGGAAGAGTTGGGGCGCGTCCTGCGCGTGGAAGAGGAGGTCACGCCGGCGGTGTACGTGAACTCGGCCGCCGTCCTCAAAGCCTTTTGCGGGGAGCACGGGGGCATTACCTGTACCTCGTCCAATGCCCAGGCCGTCATGGAATGGTGCTGGACCCGAAGAGAAAAAATTCTGTTCTTTCCCGACGAACATCTTGGGCGCAACGTGGCCAATGCCATGGGGATTCCACGGGAACGGATGATCGTGTGGGATCCTTTTCTGCCGTACGGGGGGAACACCAAAGACGCGATCCGGAAGGCCACGCTGCTGTTATGGAAAGGCCATTGCAGCGTCCATCAAATGTTTCAGGCCGCGCATGTCGCGTACTTTCGCAAAACCTACCCGGGGATTCAGATCATCGTGCATCCAGAATGTCACGAAGATGTGGTCAATCAAGCCGATGTCGTGGGGTCCACCGAGTGTATTATTCGCACGGTGAAGCAGGCACAACCCGGGACCATCTGGGCTGTTGGGACGGAGTTGAATCTGGTCAACCGTCTGAAACATGAAGAAACGGACAAGCAGGTGTTCTTTCTTTCCCCCACGGTCTGCCGTTGCGCGACCATGTTTCGTATTGACGCCGCTCATCTGTGCTGGAGCATGGAGAACCTCGCGCATGGCTGCGTGGTGAATCGGATTTCCGTGCCGGACGATGACAAGGCCCTGGCCAGGATTGCGCTTGATCGCATGATGGCCGTCAGCTAACCGGCATGGTGTCTCATCCCGTTGCCCGTCCCTCCCGTCTTCCAGCGCGCGACCGTTTGACCGATGGATTATAAATCAACGCTCAACCTGCCCCGCACGGACTTCCCCATGAAGGGGAATCTGCCGGCACGCGAGCCGGGCTTTGTGTCCCGATGGACGGAGCAACGGCTCTATCAGCACATTCAGGAATCCCGGGCCGGGAAACCGCTGTATGTCCTTCACGATGGCCCGCCCTACGCCAACGGGCACATTCACATTGGCCACGCGCTCAATAAAATTCTCAAAGACATCATCGTCAAGTCACGAACCATGGCCGGCTTGCGGGCGCCCTATGTGCCCGGATGGGATTGCCACGGGTTGCCCATCGAACATCAGGTCATGAAGCAGCTTGGCGGGAAGGCCAGGGACATGAGCGTCACGGAATTGCGTCAACGGTGTCATGAGTATGCCGGCACGTTTTACGCCATTCAGCGGGAAGAGTTTCAACGGTTAGGCATTCTGGGTGACTGGGACCATCCCTATCTCACGATGGATAAGGCTTACGAAGCGGCCATTATTCGGGAGTTCGGAAAGTTTGTGGAGCGGGGCGGCGTGTATAAAGGGCTGAAGCCGGTGTTGTGGTGCACGCACGATCAGACCGCCCTGGCTGAAGCCGAAGTCGAGTATGCGGATCATGCGTCGCCTTCCGTCTATGTGAAATTTCCGTTCACGGGCAACCAGATGGCACGGCTGGGCCTGGCCGACCTCAGGAACGTTGAGCAGGTCTCCATCGTCATTTGGACCACCACACCGTGGACGCTTCCGGCCAATCAGGCCGTCGCCCTTCATCCGGATATTGACTATGCCTTTCTGCGCGTGGGCCACGAGGTGCTGGTGGTGGCTGAGACGCTGGTGAATCGCGTGGCCGAGGTGTGCGGGTTGGGCCATCCGGTCATCACCGGTACACGGAAGGGCAGCGAGGGATTCGAGGGGTTGCGTTGCCGTCGCCCGCTCACGGATGGCCAGTCGCCGGTTGTGCTGGCGGATTTTGTGACACTGGAGCAGGGGACGGGATGTGTGCATATTGCGCCGGGTCATGGGATGGATGACTATCTTCTGGCGTTGCGCTACAACGCCCCGGCGTCGGGAGCGGCGCCCTCCGAGCCGTTGCGCGTGGTGGTGCCGGTTGATGAGCGTGGGTGTTTTACCGATGACGTGCCGGCGTTTGCCGGTCAACATGTCTTCCGGGCCAATCCGAAGATCATCGAAGAGCTTCGACGGCAAGAGGTGCTGGTCGGGCAGGAACCGCTTCGACATGCCTACCCTCATTGCTGGCGCTGTCACAAGCCGGTGATTTTCCGGGCCACGCGGCAATGGTTTGTGTCCATGGACACCGGCCGGTTACGAGCACGCGCGCTCGAAGCCATTGACCGCGTGCAATGGATTCCGGAACGGGGCCGCGATCGCATCTACGGCATGGTGGCGAATCGTCCTGACTGGTGTGTGTCCCGTCAACGCATCTGGGGAACGCCGATTCCGGTCTTAACCTGTGCGCATTGCCAGCACTCGCTACTCACCCCCGCGGTCATTGATCATATTGCCGACCGTGTCAGTCAAGAGGGTGCGGATGTGTGGTTCACGCGACCGGCGCATGAATTCGTGCCGGAGGGAACGGCGTGTGTGTCATGCGGGTCGACGACGTTCATCAAGGAACAGGATATTCTGGATGTCTGGTTTGAGTCGGGCGTGAGTCATGCCGCCGTGTTGAAACCCCGTAAAGACTGGTGGCCGGCGGGTTTGTATCTGGAAGGATCGGATCAGCATCGCGGGTGGTTCCACAGCGCGCTCCTGGCGTCCGTGACCACGGATGGGTGTGCGCCCTATCAGGCCGTCCTCACCCACGGGTTCGTCGTGGATGGTCACGGCAAAAAAATGTCCAAGTCGGCCGGCAACGTGGTCTCGCCTCAGGATATTATCAAACAGTACGGTGCGGACGTGCTTCGCTTGTGGGTTGCGGCTCAGGATTATCAGGACGACCTTCGCCTGTCACCGCCCATTCTCAAGCAACTGGTGGAAGCCTACCGGAAAATCCGGAATACCTGCCGGTATATGCTCAGCAATATCTACGACTTCGATCCCGGGAATCCGGCCCACCAGGTCGACATTGAACGCCTGCCGGAACTGGATCGCTGGGCGCTCATGCGGTTCAACGCACTCATTCGCAGCGTGCGGGGTGGCTACGAGGCGTTTGATTTTCGGCAGATCGTGCACGAACTGGACTATTTTTGTTCCGTGGACATGAGTGCCACCTATCTGGACATTCTGAAAGATCGGCTCTATACCTTTCCCAAAGACTCACCCTTGCGGCGCGGCTCACAAATGGTCCTGTTCCGTATCGTCACGGGGGTGGCCCGGCTCATGGCGCCCATTCTGAGTTTTACGGCGGAAGACGTGTGGGATGTTCTGCCGGCACGGGACACGGCGTCGTCACCCCGTGGCTCGGTCCACCTTGAGACGTTTCCGGAGCCGGTTGACCTGCCCCATCCGCACGATGCGGAAGATGTCTGGCAGAGGATGGGAGAGCGCTGGACAAAGCTGGAGGATCGCTGGAAAGATTTGCTGGAAATCCGTGCCGTGACCCTGCTGGCGCTGGAACAGAGGCGACAGGATAAAATCATCGGGTCTTCGCTGGAAGCCCGCGTGGTGTTCTCGGCGCTTCCAGAGCGGTACGCGTTCCTGAAACACTACGAACACGATCTGCCGACGTTATGTATCGTGTCCCAGGTGACCGTGAACAAAGTCGCCGACCTTCCCGAAGTGGGCGAAATGGGAGTGGATGCCAGGGGAGGACAGGACTTCAGCGAGCTGGACTGCAACATCAGGATCGAACGCATCACAGATGACAAATGTGAGCGATGCTGGAATTATCGCCCCACAGTGGGAGATGACGAGGAACATCCCACCTTATGCGATCGTTGCATTGAGGCGGTGAAATGACCGAAGCCCGTCTTCGGTCCGTCGTGTTGTTTGGCGTGGTGCTCATCATTGTGGGGCTGGATCAGGTCACGAAACGTCTCGTGGTGCAGACCATGCACCTGCATGAGTCTATTCCCGTCGTCTCCGGGTTTTTCAACCTGACCTATATTCGGAACCCCGGCGCGGCGTTTGGCATCTTTGCCACGACCAACAGCACGTTCCGGCTCATTTTTTTTGTCGTCTCGTCCATCTTTGCGCTGGGGTTGCTGTGGACGATTTTGTACCGAATGCCGTCGGAGCACTGGTGGGGTCACCTGACGGTCTCCGGGATTTTCGGGGGGGCGATCGGGAATTTGATTGACCGGCTACGCGATGGTGAAGTCGTGGACTTCCTGGACTTTCATGTGGGCGGCTATCACTGGCCGGCCTTCAATGTGGCGGACAGCGCCATTAGTGTCGGCGTCGTCTCTCTCCTGATTATTTTCGCGCTGGATGCGAAGAAAGACAGGGCGGCGTCTGAGACCATATCACGGGACCCGGAACCGTGACTTCTCCATGGTGCGTATAAGGCCATTATTTGAGTTTGCGCAAGAGGGGTTTAGTTTCTTCGTCAAGATATTTTTGAGTCTGGTTCACAATATGTCGAATAAACTTTTTCTTGAAATGCTCATCCTCGTGTAGTTTCAGCAATGTTTTCCCATCCTGCATTGCCATTACATATTCTTTGTAGTCTGCCAAAGAAGCGAGATGCTCTTTGTCTGCCCACCAGTTATTTGCGTGGCGACCACGAGCTGTTTTGTATCCCTTGTGCTTTTTTCTATCATCAATATAAACACCAACAAACAAATTACCACTATCACCTGTAGAGCCAAAGCTTTCAATGCCAAACCATAGACCTTTCTTTTCATACCCTTTCAGCTTGATAAAAATTTTAGCATACGGGTTTGTGATCGGATCACCTGTTTCAATAGTGTATCTATCATCAGCTAGGGTTCCTTGAAGAGATTCAACGACGCTTTCTCGGACTTCTTCGCAAAGATTTTTTGTGCCCTCCGAAAAATTTTCGGCGATATATTGTGCTTCGTCGTAATTCCGTAACATCAAACTGAACATGCTTTTTTCGTGTTCATCGTGCATGGTAGTCGTAAGCCTCCTGAGTAAGAAAACATATTGCCTGATGGTTTCCCGCAAAACAGGCTGATCCTCGCTTTCCTTCAAGCACCTTTCCAGCCATGGTATTACGTGCTCTTTATAGGAAATGTTCCAGAAACCACGCCCCGCCTCGTATTCTCCCGCTTGTTCCGGCCCATCGCCAGACAGAGTAAGATAATAGACGGTGTTGTGGTCTTTGTTATGGTTGCAATACCTCTCAATCTGCGTGGGTTCATGCCCTGCGTGTATTTTATTTTCAATCGTGATGCTGTTTTCTTGCTTGTCTTCGATGTAAATATCGGTCTTGCCACCCGTTTGATTCGAGTAATCAACTGTTCCAATATATTTTTCAAGTTCTACACAAGCGGACGTCGCATCCAATTCATGATTCCCGACAGCACACAGAAACAGCTTCAGAAAAATGTCCCCTTTCCGGTGTGAGCCTTTGGGATTGAGCAACTCCCCGATAAAGTCCGAATGCGTTTTTTCCAGCTCTGCTCTTCCCAGAATCTCAAACACGTTGAACTGCTCACCCCTTAGTCTTGCGTTCTCTGTTTGCAGAGCCAGAAGCGGGTGCACCGTGGCCAGAAGGTTCTCGATTTTCTCTTTTTGCCTGTCCATCGGCTGATCCACGTTGAACTGCTCGCTCCTTAGTCTTGCGTTCTCTTCTTGCAAATCCAGAATCGGGCGCATCGTGGCCAGAAGGTTCTCGATTTTCTCCTTTTGCCTGTCCATCCGCATATCCAGAAATTGGCGGACATCACCCAACAAGGTTTTCATCTTTGCGGGATTTGTCATGTTCAAATGCGACGGTGAATTTTCTCTGCCTTACAGCAACCTTCTGCTTCCACCACAAACCAGATTGCCCGCCGGGCCTAATGACCATACACCACGGCCGGCGTCTCCGGCAATCCCTTACACGACCTTTTCCGCCGTATCCTGCTGGCAGTGCGTGATGTGCTCCGACAGCATGGCGGCCACTTTCCCCAGATCAAAAGGCCACGCGTAGGTCATGGTCACGCCCGGGTGGGCCTTGCGAAGTTCGGCCATGTCTTCGGGAATTTCATATTCCGAGTGCGAGCCGCCCGGCGTGAACATGGTGGAGACGACGGTAATGTCTTTCGCGCCGTCCGCGATTTGTTTTGCAATCGCTTCGGCAAGCGTGGGTGCGCAAAATTCGTTGTAGGCTGTGGAAAAATGCGCGCCCCGCATGAGAGGCTTGAGGTGCGAGGCCAGGCGTTCAAGGCCGGCCTGATACGGATCGGTCTCCGGTGTGCGCGGCCATTGACGGATTTTCTGGTCGAGGTCGTACTCCTCCGCCGACATCGGCACTCCCGCGGCCCGTCGTTGGGCTTCCAGACGTTTGAGTTTAGTCACAAGCTCCGAAGGGTAGCCTTTGGGAATACCGCCATGCCCGACGAGTACCACGCCCCTGGTTGCATCATTCATGTTGAGGTCTCCTTGAAAAATTGTCTCCGTCGTCGTTCCAATTTTGTATGGCACATGCCATCGCCGGCCTGTATTGCACACGGTTTATAGTGTCAAGACCGGACAGCCCAGGATTCATCTCTGTGGCGTGGGTAGGCAACCTTTCCCCAGACATCCGATTTAGGGTTAGCCTTCATAATAGCCAATATCTCTGGCACAAGCTGGGCCATGATTTTTCTACCATCTTCAAGTCGTTCGCGCCCCCAACCATCAGCAAAAGTCGTGCCGCCGTGGAAAATCTGATTGCGCAGTGTGTAAAGTCGATTTAGCACTTCTCTAAGGACAAGTTTGGCATTGTTGTTCTTATAGGCCCTGCGTACTTCTTCCTTCTTGTCTTTGAATTCCTTTGTCCATGTTACTTTGTCCAACTTGCCGCGAACTGATTCCCAGTACCGCTCATACCCATATTTGTTCTTTATCATGTCATCGATCATCTTGGATGGGATCTTTTTGAAAAGAATTTCTTCAATGGTTTTTTTGCCATTTCCACGCAAGATTTTTTCCAGAAAGTCTTCAAACTTGTCGCGTTCTTTTTTAAGGCCTTGGTTATATTCATCACCATAAGCCGCATTGAACGCGATCCAGAGGAAGATAAATTTTTCGTCGTCGGACTTGACCTTCTTGCTTTGTTCGATCCAGCTGTTTGCGCGCCGAAATCGGTCTTCGTTGTGGCTACTGATTTGAGTCATGCCCCCCTCCGTGATGAATGCGCCTTCGCCTTCGGCGCCCAATCGTCCCACCGCTGACCCCCCGTTCTCTCTGCGATTTTACCACATCGGCATTTTGGGATACGGCGCAAGATACACCTGATCCTGCAGGTCCGGAATGTTCAGCGCTCGCACGTAATGTCGGATCAGCGTGACAGGGGCATCCAGCGGCACACAGCCCCGCTGATAGTCGTGGATCACGGCGTGGAGGTCACGACGGGCCATGGGGCTTATGGTGTGCGTGAAATGACCGGCCAGGTGTTGGAGCACATTCAGGTGTTTGCGTCTGGTGGGCCTGACGGCCAGGGCCTCCATAAACAACCGGCCGTAGGTATGGGCCAGCTGTCGGGGAGAGAATGATCCGGCATTGGCCACACATGCGCCAAGCTGTTGGTAATGGCGTCGACTGTGGGCCAGTATGAGATATTTGTGGGACGCATGAAACGACACCAGCGCCCCGCGGGTGAGGCGCGCCCCGAGTAGACGGGTTTGCCATCGGTGATAACCAAACACACGTTCGAGAAAATGTTCCCGAATGTCCCTGTCCCGCAGTCGCCCTTCGTCTTCAACGGGAATCAGGGGAAACAGTTTCTGGAATGTACCGGCAAACAGGCCCGTTCCATTCCCCAGAACCTGGCCGTCGCGGGTATACACCGGCACGCGTCGTGTCCCGCAACTGGGTGAATTCTTTTTGAACACGTATCCGGCAAGATTCAACGCTCGCAGGTCGCGTGACCGTTGTCTGGTGTAACGGGTCATCCTTGCCGTCTGATCCTGTTGTGAATGAAGGGTAATCAATCGCGGTGTGGCCATGTCGCCGACCAGTCGCATGGCTTCTCTTGGGACGCCGAAACCGGCTTCCACTTCGGGACAAACCGGTACCCACTCCAGGTACGGCCCGAGAATGTCCGTGAGAACGCGATCGTGTTTGTGGCCGCCGTCGTACCGAACAGGCTCGCCCAGCAGGCATTGACTAATGCCCACACGCACGGGACGCTCTGACGCGGGAGCGCTCCCGGGAGCGATGACAGGTGTGTGAGAAGGCCGCACATGCGATGTCATGAGAGACCCTGGAGACCGTGCGTGGCGCCGGCGTTGGCCTGCCGTGCCATATTCCCTGGTTGTGACGCGACCGCCGACAGAAAACGAACGGGAACGGCATCATGGCGCGCCGGACTCGCGGCGCGTCACGAGTGACGCTTGCCGGGGTGCGTGACGTCTTTGTCGTCTGTATGCAGGACACTGTCCTCGCTGACGCGAACGATTTTCACTTCTTTGACCGCAGTCAGGTGTTTGACCAACAGAGTGACGGGCGTCCCGACTTCTCCCCGTATCATGGCGACGACTTCCCGGTATGTCTTGCCTTTGATCGTGTGCCCGTCAACGGCCAGAATTTCCTGCCCGTGTGTCAGCCCGGCTTTGACGGCCGGCCCCATGGGGTGCGTGGCCCGGATAAACAGACCGGCCGGCCCTCCAACGTATTCGGCCGTCAGATGCAGTGCGACTCCAATGATGCCCGGCGGCGGGACCATGGAGTCTGACGGGTCGCCGTGAGGCTCCCCTTGTTGAGGAAACCCGTTCCGCGCGGGGAGTGCGAGGGAGGTCAACGACAGCAGCCCGCGCGCGGCGTCCATGGCTGCCGCGATGTTGGGGAGTTGACCCATCGGCACAATTTCGAGATACCGCACGACGTTATCCGCGTCAACGACCATGACGGCTCGCTGCAGAATGCGCCGCCCGGGATACAGTAACCCCGTTTTGTTCCCAAAATCGAAGTGCGGGGCATCCGACAGGAAGGTGATGTTGTCAATGCCGGCCTTGTCCGCGAAGACCGTCTGGTCATCGTGTGTGTTGGTGCTGATGGTGACGATCTCCAGGTCCGGATTCGCCCCCTCCTTGTTTTCGCTGAACTGGTGGGTTTGTTCGTCGCAGACCGGGGTGTTGAGTTGCGGGACGATGCTGAGAATCTTGACGCGCCCTTTCAGCTCGTCAAGGTGCACAGTGGCGTGGTGTGTGCCGCCGACCAGTGTGGCGTCGGGAAGGTGCTGTCCGCGAGCAATGTTCGCCGGCATCGCCCATGCCGGGACCTGCGGCGACAGCACAAGGAACAGGACAAGAAGGGTGAGAGCGATACATCGTACAGGCAAGGTCTGCGACGGTGAGCGATGCAACATGCGAATCTCCTTTCAACAATGCCATGGCACGGGCATCATGCGCCCTTTCCCAGAATCGCACGCAGCGCGGATTCCAGGACGGGATACCGGTACGTGAAGTTCAGGTGTGGCACGGTGCGGGAATAGACCAGTTGGCCATGTGTCAAGAGTGTGGACAGTTCACCGAGTCCGATGCGAAGCGCAAACGCCGGGACGGGAAGCCAGGACGGTCTGCCCATGATTTTTCCCAGCGTCGAACACAATTCTTTCATCGTGACGGGGTGAGGTGAGACGGCATTGACGGGGCCTTTGACGGTGTCGTTGTCGAGAATGGCCGCAATCAGCCGGCCGAGGTCTTCCACGTGGATCCAGCTCACGGGCTGCGTTCCCCGTCCGACCGGGCCGCCCAGAAAGAGCCGGAAGGGGACGAGCATTTTTTGCAGGGCGCCGCCGTCGTGCCCCAGCACCATGCCGATTCTCAAACAGACGGTGCGCATACCGGCATCCGTCGCCCTGCAGGCTGCCTGTTCCCATTCCCCACAGAGGTCAGCCAGAAATCCGTGCCCCTGTGGCGCCCTTTCATCAACGCCGGCGCCGGTTTCCAGTCCGTAGAAGCCGATGCCCGACGCGCTGATCAGAATGTTCGGTCGTGCGGGCGCGGGCAGACGGGACAGGGCCTCGACCATCATCCGGGTGGTCCCGATGCGGCTGGCGTGAATGAGTCGCTTGCGTGTCTGTGTCCATCGGCCGTCGGCAATAGACGCGCCCGCAAGGTTGATGACCGCGTCCTGCCCGTGCAGGGCCGTTTCCAGGGTTGCGTCATTCGACGGATCCCATTCGAGGACGCGATAACCGGCCCCGACGCGATCCGCCGTGGCGTGTCTGGTGCGCGTGACAATCGTCACCGCATGGCCGCCGGCTGCCAGCCCGGACGCGAGATGCCTTCCAATAAATCCCGTTCCTCCGATAATGGCGCTGTTCATCGTTGGTCTTGCGCGCGCCCCCGCGGCGGCATCGGCATGTCTTTCGCGCAACGGAATCCCGTGCCGTGGGTTTTCAGCGCAAACCCGCCTTTCCCTCGGGCCCCCGTGCGAATGTCGGAAGCGGAGCTGTGCCAGGAGCCGCCGCGTATCACTTTGAGCAGACCGGTCTCCGGGCCTTTGGGGTTTCGTGTGTCGGCAATCTGATAATAGTCTTTGGCATACCAGTCCTGGACCCATTCCCGGGCGTTGCCGGACATGTCATGAACGCCGTAGGGCGACGCGCCATCCTGTAACGATCCGGCCGGCAACAAGGTGCGAGTCGCTACCCAGTCGCGCTCGAAGTTGACATGCTTGGGCGAGGGCGCGCTGTCTCCCCACGGGTACGGTCTGCCGTCGTTGCCCCGGGCTGCTTTTTCCCATTCGGCTTCGGTGGGCAACCGTTTCCCCACCCATTGACAGTAGTCCGCGGCGTCATGCCACGTGATCTGCACGACTGGCAAGGTGTCAATGTCGGTCACGTCGAACAGGGAGCCGTCACCATACACGTTGAACGGCTCCTTGTGGCCTGTGGTCGCGACATAGGCGAGGTACTGTTGGTTGGTCACTTCGTATTTGTCAATCAGAAAGGCATCAAGATAGATCCGCTGAGACGGACGCTCATCAGTCCGCCCGGTGTTCGAGGGATTGCCTCGCATGAAATAGCCTTGCGGAATGGTTACCATGGGGACAGCGTCTCGTTCCGCCACGGGATGGTCCGCGGAGACCGTCAGGGGCACAGACAGTACGCAGACTACCAGGGGTAGCATCAGGTTGCTCTTCATGGTTTGCTCATGTGGCTGTCGTGTTGGATTTGGGCCGCGATGTCCTCAATCCGTCTGGTGAAGGTGTAGACCGCATGTTGGTCGTTGCTCTGTGCGGCCGCTCGCGCGGCCGTCAGAAGCCGCCGCGCCTCATGCAGGGCGCGTTCGATTTTTGCTTGGATGGCGGGGGACGCCAGCGTACCGCCAAGGGCGTTGCGGTGGAAGGCCGCCCATGCTTCGTCCACGTTGCGGCCTGCCCGGGACACTGCGTCCCGGACCGCGTCTCGCTGTAACGCGGGTGCGTCTGCCGGGGCGGCGCGGACACCCTCCCCGCTCCACGCCACGAGCACGGCGAGCAACACCACATGCAACGCAGGGAATCCGACGACGCACCTCCTGTCGTGTGCGGGATTGAGCATGTGACGGCCGCGACTCCGACGGCACCGCTACTTTTGGATTTGCCGCATGATAATCATGCGCGTTTGCTGGTATTCCTTGTTCCCGGGATTGTGATGAATCGCCCGGTCAATGGATTGTAGCGCCTCGTTCCATTGTTCCTTGCCCATGCTGATGAGGGCTCCCATGAAATCATGTTGCACGACAGAGGAGTCCTCCCGGGCCGCCGACATGGCGCATCGAAATCCGAGACCGACGC
The DNA here is from genome assembly GCA_963692935.1 of Nitrospirales bacterium. Lineage (GTDB taxonomy): Bacteria > Nitrospirota > Nitrospiria > Nitrospirales > UBA8639 > Bin75. Next base: position 2,274,468 of record OY843588.1, on the reverse strand, counting down.
CGTATGAATTGTTCTCGGGTTGATTCCAGAAACGATGGCTTGAATGCAGGGATGTTTCTGGGGCCAGCCAGGACCCGCCTTTCAACACCTTGACCGGTCCCTGGTTTGCAAAGTTGTAGCCGTCGTCGGGGCCTTGCGGATTGAGTGCCGGACTGACCCGAAAATAATGCGGGTCATACCAGTCATTCATCCATTCAAAGACGTTACCGGCCATGTTATACACGCCATACCCGCTCACGCCGTTGGGGTAGGAATCCACGGGCATGGTTTTGCCCTTCTCCTGACCGTAGTTCGCGCGTGAGTGATCAATGGTGTTCCCCCATGGGAAATGGCTGCCCTCAGGCCCTTTGGCCGCATGTTCCCATTCCGCTTCTGTGGGCAGCCGTTTGCCCGTCCATTGACAGTAGGCTGTCGCGTCGTGCCAGTTCACGCCGACGACGGGTTGTGCGGGCAGGTTCAGACGCGGATCATCCCAGTAGGCCGGAGCGGGGTGATTGGTGGCACGCATGAAGTCCCGATAGTGCGCGTTGGACACCTCATATGTGTCAATGTGATAGGCGTCCAGCACGACATTGTGAGACTGTTCATCGCTATGATTCATGCTACCCATCGTGAATTCACCGCCCGGAATCAGGACCATGTTCATGGTGTCCGCACCCCACGCGATGGATCCGAGACCGATGGTCATGGCCAACGAGATGAATATGGCATTGGCGGATTGCAACAGTGTGTACATGATTCGTCTCCTTAGTTGAACAAGATCATGAGGTGCATGGCCGACCGTATGGTGAGCCCTCGGGGTTGAGGATGGCTCTGGCGATCAGGGCCACATACCTTCGTTCAACATTATATCATACCGTCTCAAGCGGGGCGGGTGGCACGACAGGAATCCCGTGCAAAGCGGGCGACAGGTGTGAGGTCACGTCTCGTCGGCGGGGGGAGGTTTCACCGGATTCCACTTCTGGAGACGATCAATCAGAGGTCGGGCCTCCGGGCTGGTGTGTTGGGTAGGCTCGCTGGGTTCGTGGTCCCACGTGAGCTGCGTGTAGCCGTGGTTCGTCAGCGTCGTGCGGATGACGGTGACGAGTGCGTCAAGGGTCACGGCATCACCCTGGCGCAGATCAAGCACGCGCAGGGCTTTGGTCGTGGGGGGCGGGGTGGCGTGGAGCAGTGCCCAGCACCGGTCAAACACCGTGTTGCGCACGTCTTCCGGCACGTTCAGCGTCGGGATGTCCGATGTGCACAACGCCAACACCATCAGTGCAAACTGAAGATCCGGGAGGTCGGGATGATTGACGTCAATCGTTTGCATGGCCGCGCTCCGTATTATGAAGACCCCAACGCCCTGTTCACGTCCCGCCCCGGTTCCGGGTCATCGCATCGCTTGCACGCGAGCCGTTGGCCGAGCCGTTGTGCCCGCTGTTCGTGCGTGGTCACCCACGGACGTTCACTCCAGGGGGGATTGTGCCGCACATGTTGACCATGCCCGCATGCAAGCTCCGCGACCCAGTCGCCCTGTTCATCCTGGTGGAATCCGGTGATGTGTTGTTCCATCTCACCTCGGACATCGGTGAACGCGGACACTCCCGTGCGTTGGCACACCGCCCCGGGAGCATACGCTTCTCCAGAACGGGTGTTCAAGACGGCGTCGTCGGCCCGTGCGGGCATCACGGGCCGGCACCCGACAGGCCGACGTCCACCGCACGTCGGCACGGGGCGCGCGTGTACTGGTATTTGTGATACAACTGTGATGAGATGATGGCGCGGGAGCGGAAACGCTCGGACGCGCATGGGGAAAGCGGAGCAGGCCGGTGCGATTCGGCCGGAACACCACGGGCCTGCACACCATGACCGGATACGCATCCGGCGACGATGTCCGGGGGCGGAGAGAAGGGACAGGGCGCGCATGGCGATGAAGGCCTTGATCGTTGATGATGAACCGGCGATCGTGGATTTAGTGTGGCATCATCTGGAAAAAGAAGGGCTGCACTGTCTGAAGGCGTTCGAAGGGGAAACGGCTCTGCACCTCGCCCGTACCGAACAACCGGATTTGCTGGTGCTGGATCTCATGTTGCCCGGCATTGACGGACTGGAAATCTGTCGGTTGCTGCGTCGTGAACAGAGTACGGCGAAGATCGCGATTATCATGCTGACGGCCAGGGCGGAGGAAGTGGACCGGGTGGTGGGACTGGAAATGGGGGCGGACGATTACGTCAGCAAACCATTCAGCCCGCGGGAGCTGGTGGCGAGAGTCAAAGCGGTGTTGCGACGTGGACGGGACGTGCCAACCGAGGCCATTCGACGAGTGGGCACGCTCGAAGTCGACGAGGCCAGATATCGGGTCCGCGTGGCGGGCCGGATCGTGAAGCTCACGGTGAAAGAGTTTGATCTGCTCTGTGCGTTGATGCAGGCCGGGGGACGGGTGTTGAACCGGGAGCAGATTCTGGAAATGGTCTGGCGGTACGCCAATGTCGGGGAGATTGAATCGAGAACGGTTGATGTGCACATCAGACGCCTCCGGGAAAAACTCGGCGAAGAAAGCCACCGCATCGTGACGGTCAAAGGCGTGGGGTATCATTTCGAGTCCGAAGGATAACACCGACAGATGGGGTCACCGGTGCTGAAGAGTCGTGGAGTCTTCCGGTTCGGGTTGTCGTTGAGCGTGGTGATGGTGGGGGGGCTGACGGCCATGGGGTGGCTGGCCTCTTCCGGGGCGACGGGTGGGGTGCTGTGGAGTGGGGGGCTGGGTCTTGTCGTGCTGGTCGTGGCGTCCGGGCTGTGGTTGGGAAAACGGCTGTTGAGACCGGTGGATGACCTTCAACGTGACGCTGAGCGGCTGTTACGGGGATGGGACGACACGCAACCCGACGACGATGGATTCGGGGTGTTGCAAAGGGCGGTCGCGTACATTGCGTCTCATTCCCGTGAGCGGTTTCAGGTTCTCGAAACCGAGCGCGCCACGATCTCCGCCATTCTCGACAGTATGACCGAGGGCGTGATGGCCCTGGATGAGCAACGCCGTATTGTGTTCATGAATCACGCCGCCCGCGCCATGCTGGATTGTGCGCACGATCCGGTAGCGGGACGCGCCTTGCTGGCCGTGGTCAGAGATCGGGGATTAACCGAACTGGTTGAGTCGTGTCATGGTCCGGACGCCACGGGGCCGCGCAAGCGGGAAATTGAGCGTCCCGCGCCCGTTCGGAAACGCATCGAGGTCCATGCCCTGCCCGTGTCATTGTCCGCACAGGCCGGCGGGACGGTCCTGGTCTTGCGCGACATCACCGAGTTGCGGCGGTTGGAACAGGTCCGCACTGAATTTGTGGTCAACGTGTCGCACGAGTTGCGCACTCCGCTGACGGCCATCAAGGGCTATGTGGAGACCCTGCTTGATGAGGCCTCGCCGGAATCGTCCACGCATCGCCGGTTTCTGGAAGTCGCCCACAGCCACGTGGAACGGATGGGGCGTTTGCTTGATGATCTGCGGAATCTGTCCGATATTGAAATGGGACACGTGGTGATGGATCCCGTTTCCGTTCACCTTGAGGGCGTGGTGAGTGAGGTCTCGGCCATGTTTGAGAACGATGCCGCCAAAAAAGACGTGGCGTTGTTGAACCAGGTGGCCTCCCATTGCCGTGTGCGGGCTGACCGCGATCTGCTCGTTCAAATTCTGGTCAATCTCCTGGACAATGCGGTGAAGCACACCCCGCAAGGGGGCCGCGTCATGTTTCAGGCGGCACAGGAAGACGACCGTCACCTGCGCATCACGGTCCGGGATACGGGACACGGCATTCCGCGCGCTGATGTGCCTCGCGTGACGGAGCGGTTTTACAGGGTGGAGAAGACTCGTTCACGTGAGGCCGGCGGCACCGGACTCGGTCTTGCCATCGTGAAACATCTGGTGCAGTTGCATGGCGGGACACTGCACATTGACAGTGAATACGGCAAAGGCACGACCATTGGCTTTCTGCTGCCGGTCGCGTAACCGGCTCTCCACGCCGGCCCGGCTCCATGTCCGCCACGCCGCTGTGCGGCCTGTGTGGCGTCCGGGCGTTCTGCCTCGCGGAAGCCGACGGGGCCTGTCGGGACAGGGGCGTCACACCCTCCCCCTGCGAGTTAACAATTTCGTAACCTGCTTTTTACGGCCTGGTAATATGCCGCGCGTACCCTGACAGCAGGGGGGAAGGATTCGCGCATCGCCGACGCATGGCACCAAATCCGGAAAAGGAGGCAAAACGTATGAAACTGGTCCGGCCTGCACACATCCGCAATCCGTTACACGGAATCGTCGGTCGGGGAATGCGGTGCCTGTGGCTTCTCCTGTTCGGTCTGAGCGTGACCTCACCACAGAGCTGGGCGGCTGTCGACGCCATGACGGATCCGGACTGGCAAGCCTATGTTCGTGTCAGCGGGGTGTCCGGGAATCTGAACAGTATCGGGTCCGATACCTTCAACAATCTCATGACGCTCTGGGCTGAAGGGTTCAGAAAAGCGTATCCCAATGTGAAGATTCAGATTGAGGGGAAAGGCTCCAGTACCGCGCCGCCGGCTCTTATCGAAGGAACCGCTCAACTGGGGCCTATGTCCAGATCCATGAAGGCGAGGGAAGTGGACGCGTTTGAGGAGAAATTTGGCTACGCTCCTGCCAGCTTTCCCGTTGCCGTGGATGCCCTGGCCGTGTACGTCAACAAGGACAATCCGATCCAGTGCCTTGGTCTGGAACAAGTGGATGCCATCTTTTCCGCAACCCGGAGGCGCGGGTATCCTGACGACATATCCGTGTGGGGGAAGGCGGGCCTCGACGGGATATGGCAGACGACACGGGTGAGCCTGTATGGCAGAAATTCCGCCTCGGGGACCTATGGGTTTTTCAAGAAAACCGCGTTGAAGGCAGGTGATTATAAAAATGAGGTCAAGGAACAACCCGGGTCGGCGTCGGTGGTGCAGGGCGTGACGGAGGATCGGGGCGGGATTGGCTACAGCGGGATTGGCTATCGAACCTCGGGGGTTCGGGCGATTGCCCTGTCGGCGGACAAGGATGCATCCTGTTATGCCTCGACGTTTGCCAACGCCTCCTCCGGGCGCTATCCGTTGACCCGGTTTCTCCGGGTGTACGTGAATAAAGTCCCTGGCAAGCCGTTGCCGCCGTTAGTCAGAGCCTTCATGAAATACGTGTACAGCAGGGAGGGCCAGCACGTGGTGATCAAGGATGGATATTTCCCGCTGCCGCAACGCCTCATTGAGCGGCAACTGGTTGACAGGCCATAGGGTGTCTGTGCCCGGCCTGTCACCGGGAGCACCTCGCGCGCCGCGAGGCATGAGGCAGCCCGCCACGTTTCGGATCGCGGGGCGTGCCAGCCGGGGCGTCCCCTTTGCGCCGTGTCCCACGTGCCACACGCCATGAATCATGATCGGACAACAGCCCGGCAGGCCCGGAGAACACCGTCTTCCGTGCCATCGGCCCTTTCCGGCAGTTCCTCAAGGACGATGCGCCGCTGGGTGGATCGTGTGGCGACGGGTGTCATTACCGTTGGCGGATGGGCCGTCATCGTCGGCGTCCTGGGAATTTTTGCCTATCTGGTGATTGAGGTGATGCCCCTGTTTGCGTCAGGCTCCTGGAGAGAAGTGACCTCTGTCCACACCGACGCATTCGAGCAGGCCCGCGACACCCCGCAGCGTACCGGTGCGGGGATTGACGACTATCGGGAAGTGGGGTACGTGCTTCGAGGGGGGGACCTGGCCTTCTATGCGTTGCCGTCCGGCGCCCCGATTCATCTTGATGCCATGCCGGATATTGCGAACGAGGACATTACCGCCGTGTCGCACACGCCGGGGAAGTCGCCTGTCTACGGATTGGGGACAGTCAATGGGCGCGTGCAACCCTTGCGGATCACGTACCGGGCCACGTTCAAAGATGACGTCAGATCCATCGTGCCGGTCGTGACGGCCGCCGAACCCATTGACGCGGTCCCCACCGCTGAACCGGTTGCGCGGCTGGCCTACCGGGAAACCGACAGTGGCATCATCGTGGCCGCGTTGACCCGGTCCGGTCGGTTATGTCTCACGAAGATCACTGAAACGGCAAGGGGATTGTTTGAGCCTGAACCGGTGCGGGAAACCGTTCGGGCTGAAATCACCGGGGACGGAGTGGGCGCCATCGCCGTGCTGCTTCTGGACCGTGCGGGAGACAGGCTTGTCGGGGGCACCACGGACGGGCGATTGCTGTCCTGGGACATTCGGGACATTCACCATCCGAGAGTAACGGGGACCTATGCCGCCGGGGCACCCGTGACCGCGCTGGAGTACCTCATCGGCGACCGGTCCATGGTGGTGGGGACGGCCAGCGGGACAGTCGCCGTCTGGATGTTCGTGACGGATCCCGATGTGAGTGGCGCGCCGCGTCTGCGGAAAATTCGGGATTTTGCGCCACATGACGGGGCCGTGATGGTCATTTCGCCTTCGCTGCGGGATAAGGGCTTTCTCACGGCCGATGCCACTGGCGGGGTGGCCATCCATTATTCAACGTCGCATCAGACGCTGATCACGATTCCCGGACATGGTGCCCCCGTGCTGGCGGCAATGTTTGCCCCGAAGACCAATGGCGCCATTGTGATCCATGACGACGGACGGCTGATCGCCTATGACGTGGACAATGCCCATCCCGAAGTCACATTCTCCTCCCTGTTTCTCCCCGTGCTCTATGAAGGGTATGACGAGCCACGCACGATCTGGCAGTCCACCGGCGGATCCGATGCCTTTGAACCGAAGTTTGGCATGTGGCCGCTGGTGTTCGGCACCCTGAAGGGCACGATCTATGCCATGCTCCTGGCGGCGCCCATCGCGGTGTTTGGCGCGATCTATACCGCGATGTTCATGAAGCCCGCGATGCGTGCCGTGGTGAAACCGGTTGTGGAAACCATGGCGGCTTTCCCGACGGTGATCCTGGGATTCCTGGCCGGCTTGTGGTTGGCCCCCCTGCTGGAACAAATTTTTCCGGCCGTGGTCGCCATGTTTATTGTCCTGCCGCTGGCAATCGTGGTGGCATGCGTCGGCTGGCAACTGCTTCCCGCAACACTGACACGACCATCGGGGACGATGACGGAGCTGGCGGCCTGTGTCCTGGTCCTTGGCGGCACGGTGTGGATCTGTCTGCAAGGCAATCAGCAGATTGAGGCCTGGTTTTTTGATTCGAACTATACGCAGTGGCTCCTCTCGACATTCGGGGTGGGGTACGATCAGCGCAATGCGCTGGTCATCGCCCTGGCCATGGGGATGGCCGTCATCCCCACCATTTTCAGCATCTCCGAGGATGCCCTCAGCAATGTGCCGCGCCATTTAATTGCCGGCTCGCTCGCACTCGGGGCCACCTCGTGGCAGACCCTGACCAAACTCGTCATCGTGTCGGCGAGTCCCGGGTTGTTTTCCGCGCTCATGATCGGGTTGGGTCGCGTCGTTGGCGAAACCATGATCGTGCTGATGGCCACGGGCAACACCCCGCTGCTGGATCTGAATCTCCTGAATGGATTTCGGACACTCTCGGCGAACATTGCCATCGAAATGCCCGAAGCCCCGCAGGGGGGCACCCTGTACCGTCTGTTGTTTTTCGCCGGTCTGCTGTTGTTTCTGTTTACGTTTCTGGTGAACACGATCGCCGATGTGGTGCGGCAGCGGCTTCGGGTTCGTTACAGCCAGTTTTAGGTGTGTGACATGTCCGGCAGGATTAGAAAATTCTTCGCGTCGGGGACGCTGTTTGTGTGGTGTTGCGGGGTGGCCGTGGCCGCCTCGTTGCTCATGGTCGGCGGTGCTCTTCTGCTGATTATGATCAACGGGCTGGGGTTTTTCTGGCCGCATTCCCTTGTGGAACTGCACCTCAAAGACGGCACGCGCGTGCTGGGCGAACTCAAAGATGAAGAGGTCATCCCCTATTCCGGGACGCCGGAATGGCCCGAAGGGAAAACCCGGGTGCGGCTGAAAATCGGGAATCGCGATCTGTATGGTCTGGATTTCCGGTGGATTGATCGTGACCGGATCGTGTCGGCGACGATGCCGCAACACGTGGTCGCCGTTGAACGCAGGGAATGGGGGAATTTTTATGGCCGGATCGGCCGGATTGAGCGTGACGGCCATGTGGTGGCGTCGGGCAATGAAGCGGGGTGGGAGGCATTGCACCCGCTGATCGAGCACGCCAGTGCCCTGCATGACGACATGGTCCATCTTCAACGGGACGTCATTGGCGACGTGAATTATGCCATCGAAGACGCCAGGTTGGCGGTGCGGGAACTGGAACTGGCGGGGCAAGGCGATGCCCCCGAAGCGGCTGCGCTTCGGGAGACCATGGCACAGTTGGAGCGCCGGTACCGCACACAGGTCGCACAGCTTCGGACATTGAGCGACCAGCTTGCGGCATTCACCGTGGTGCTGGTCGAGACCAATGGCCGCGAGCAACGCATTCCGGTCGGGCACATCGTGGCCGCCCGCCGTCCCAATGCGATGGATGCCGGTGACAAGCTCCTCGCGTATGTCGCCAATGTCTGGGCCGTGTTGAGCGAAGAGCCACGGGAGGCCAATACCGAAGGGGGCCTGTTCCCGGCGATTTTCGGCACCGTGATGATGGTGTTGATCATGAGTGTGGCGGTGGTGCCCTTCGGGGTTTTCGCCGCGTTCTACCTGCGGGAGTACGCGCGACAGGGCCTGGTTGTCCGGATGGTGCGTATTGCGGTCAATAATCTGGCGGGCGTCCCGTCCATTGTGTTTGGCGTCTTTGGCCTGGGGTTCTTTGTCTATACCGTCGGCGGGACCATTGATGATCTGTTCTATGCCGAAGCCCTGCCGACTCCGACGTTTGGCACGGGGGGGCTGTTGTGGGCATCGCTGACGTTGGCGTTCATGACGGTCCCCGTCGTGATTGTGGCAACAGAAGAAGGCCTGGCCGCTGTGCCCCGTGAATATCGCGAAGGCTCACTGGCGCTGGGCGCCACGAAGTTTGAAAGTATGATTCGCGTGATCCTGCCCTGCGCCCTGCCGGGCATTTTGACCGGCGTCATTCTGGCGGTGGCGCGCGCGACCGGCGAGGTGGCCCCCCTGATGCTGACCGGGGTCGTCAAACTGGCTCCGGCGTTGCCGGTGGACGGGCATTTCCCCTTTGTCCATCTGGAACGCAAATTCATGCATCTGGGCTTTCATATCTTCGATGTGGGTTTTCAGTCGCCCAACGTGGAGGCGGCCAAACCCATGGTGTACGTCACGGCGTTGGTCCTGATTGTCGTGGTGATGGTGTTGAATCTTGGCGCGATTGCGCTCCGGAATCACATGCGGAAACAGTATCGGTCGGCAGCGGTGTAATCCCGGTGACGGCGTCTGCACAGGTCTCCGGCTTCCTCGTGGCTCCCGGGATTGACAGGCTGCCCCAACCTCCGCACACTGCCTCGCGCCGGAGACAGAGGAGTGAAACCGTCATGGCGTCTTCCGAACGCCCGTTGCGCGAGCGAGCCGAGCCCAAAATCACGGTTGAAGCCGCGAACTTTTTTTATGGCGACAAGCAGGTGCTGTTCGACGTCAATCTGACCATCCCGGAACATCAGGTCACGGCGCTGATTGGGCCGTCCGGGTGCGGAAAATCCACCCTGTTACGTTGCTTTAACCGGCTGAATGACCTGGTCGACGGCGCGCGTCTGGCGGGAACGATTCGCCTTGACGGTCGGGACATCTACGATCCGTCGGTGGATATTACGGATCTCCGCACCACGGTCGGCATGGTCTTCCAGAAAGTCAATCCGTTCTCCAAATCCATTTACCAGAACCTCGTGTACGGGCCGCAGGTACACGGCATCCGGCGGCGTGCCCTGTTGGATGACATTGTGGAAAAGAGTCTGCGGGGCGCGGGGTTGTGGGAGGAAGTCAAAGATCGCCTGCATCACAGCGCGTTCAGCCTGTCGGGGGGCCAGCAGCAGCGGCTGTGCATTGCTCGCGCGCTGGCCGTCAACCCCGACGTGTTGCTCATGGATGAGCCTTGTTCGGCGCTGGATCCGATTTCAACGGCGAAGATTGAAGAGTTGTTGCATTCCCTGCGGGAACAGCTCACCGTGGTGATCGTGACGCATAATATGCAGCAGGCCGCCCGCATTTCCGATTTAACGGGATTTTTTCTGATGGGCGAACTCATTGAATACGATGAAACCAAACACATCTTTACCAATCCATCCGACCGGCGCACGGAAGATTACGTGACGGGCCGGTTTGGATGACGGGCCGGTTGGGCCACGGTCGGCGAGGGCGCGATGGAACGTCATTTTGAAGAGGCCTTTGGCAGAGTCAACAACGCGATTCTCACAATGGGCGCGCTGGTCGAAGACCAGATGCGGAATGCCATGACCGCGCTCATTGAACGCGATGAAGGATTGGCCCGCCGGGTCATCGAGAACGACCGACGCGTGAATGCGTTGGATCTGGACATTGACGAGATGGCCATTGAATGTCTGGCGCGCTACCAACCGGCCGCCAGAGACTTGCGCTTTCTGACCACCGCGATGAAAATTTCGTCGGAACTGGAGCGGATGAGCGATTTGGCGGAAAATATCTGCGAGCGCGCGATTGAACTCAATGCGGAGCCACAGCTCAAGCCGTACATTGATATTCCGTATATGGCCGAATGCGCGGGGCTGATGGTGCGGGAGTCGCTGGATGCGTTTGTCAAAACCGATGCGGCGTTGGCGAGGAAAGTGATCGCCGACGATGACGTGGTTGATCATCTGACGGAACAGCTCTTCCGTGAGCTGTTGTCCTTCATGATCGAAAATCCCAGGACCATTACCCGGGCGATTCGTCTGTCCTTTATTTCAAAATACCTTGAAAGGATTGCCGATCATGCCACGAATATCGCGGAACTGGTCGTGTATCTGGCTGAAGGGAAAAACATCCGCCATACGATTGCCCCTCCCCCCTCCTGAGCGGTGCCCGGTGTCCTGCCGCGTGCTTCCGTCGGGGAACGTTGCCGGCCTGTCGAGTCGGGGGGAGGCCGGCGTGCGATTCCCATGTGAACCGGATGCGGGGAACGAAATCCGTGTCGGCAAGACAGGCCGGCCGTGCCGTGATCGTGCGAACCGGCAGGTGGACTGGCGTGTGGCAGGAGAGCGGCAGCGGCAGGAGGGCGGCGGATGCGTACCGGGACGTTAGAACACCTGCTGGCCCTTGCCATTCAGGCCGCGCAAGCCCCGACCGGGATTCTGCTCACCCATTTCAGGGATCGTGCGCTGTCCGTCGAACAGAAAGGCGACGGGTCGCCGGTGACTGTGGCGGATCGTGAGGCGGAAACCGTGATTCGCGCCATGTTGCAGCACGATCCGCTCTCGGCGGAATGGGACATCCTGGGAGAAGAATTCGGGCAGAGCGAACACAAGACCCGCTATCGCTGGCTGATTGATCCCATTGATGGCACGCGATCCTTTGTGAACCGGATCCCGTTGTTTGGAACCATCGTTGCGCTGGAAGATCGGGAACGGGACACGGCGCTCATCGGGGTCATCCATTTGCCCGTGCTGAATGTGACCTACAGTGCAACCCGGGGCCTGGGATGTTTCTGTAACGGGGTGCCCGTTGCGGTTTCCGAAGACACGGACCTGGAGACGAGTCTCATTGCAACGGGCGATCGCGCCCAGTTCATCAGCGCCGGGTGCGACGGGACGTTTCAACGGCTGGCCGGTGTCTGTCGGTATCTGCGGGGCTATTCCGATTGCTTCGGCCATACGCTGGTGATCGGCGGCTCCGTCGGTGCCATGATTGATCCCGCACTCAATCCCTGGGACGCCGTTGCCACCCGGGTCCTGGTCGAAGAAGCCGGCGGGATGGTCGTGACGCGCCCGTCTCGCCTGGCACACACCCTGGATACCGTGTTTGGCGCCCCCAGGCTCGTCGAACAGCTGGTGACCTTCCTGCACGAATAACGGGGCGGTCCGCTCGTGCCGGTTCCCGTGTCCAATGCTGTGGCCCCGCGCGCCCTCACCCCGCCACACGGTTTTACATCGCTATTTTCCATGACAATGTCCACAGTGCAAACGTTGTCGCCTGAAGCAGAATCAGCACGGCCACGGTGATGGCGAACACCACGCGGTTCATCCGCATTGATGCCAGAATCATATACAAGGGGAAGAGGACCGACAGATAGCGCGGCAGGGAGTGTGTCGAGCGGATGTGCGACGAGAGCGAAATGAGAATCGACATAACAGCCCAGATCATGAGCAGGATGCCGGTCTGCTTTCTTCCCCACAGTAGCAGCCCGATCGCGGCGATCGTGGCGATGACGCCGTACCCCATCGCCAGAGGACTGTCGTGGTTTGCGTCTTGCAGAATAAACTGTTCTTGCCATGCCGTTTCCCACGACCACCACAGCGTCCACAGCGGATTCGCTCGTGATCCCCACACATCCTGGGTATCCACAAACTTCAAGGGATTGCCCGTCAAGGTGTAGCACGTCGCCATGAACACCACGAGACCAACAGGCACCAGCCCGATCCACAGCGCGTCGGGGCGGATCCTGGAGAGGTGCCACTGGCGTTGCCGCAGATATTCCAGCGCCAGCAGGGGGGCCATGAACAGGCCGACCAGGCGGGTCATGGCGGAACCCATGCCCAGCACGCTGGCCATGAGCCAGTTGCGCTGGCAGGCAAAATACCATGCCCCGACCGACAGGGCCAAAAAGAGGCCTTCCGTCAGCAGGCACGAAAACACATACGCGGTGGGGAACAGAAACAGGAACAGCACCGCCTTGCGTGCCATGGCGCCGTTATAGTGTTGTTCGACCAGTTTGTAGAGGAACCACGCCCCGACGAGCAGGGAGACGTTGGACACCAGAAGTGCCGCGAAATAGGTATTGCCGATCACCACGGCTACCGCTCGTGTCAACCACGGGTAGAACGGGAAGAAGGCCCAGGCAGCATAGCCGGCATGGTCCGGCATGGTGGCCAGATACCCCGCGGACGCGAGGGGGTAGTACCATCGTGAGTCCCACGCGATCCAGATGTCGAGCCATTCATATCCGGTGCTCATAAAGAGCCTGTGGCCAAAGCCTCCCCATTCTCTTGCCCCCACGCCGATGCCGGTCAGGATGACGCGGGACACACACCAGAGGGTCAGGATGTAGGGGATGGCCCCCATGGCCCGATTGTGTCCCCGCGTGCCGTGGTGTCCGGAACGGGATCGTCCTCCCGTTTCACCCGCTTCCCCCTTCCCCCCGTCCCGGGTCAGTGTGGTGCGCTTTGCGTGTGAGGGGCGTTTGCCCATCTGGTGTTCTCCTCGTCCTGAGCAGGTCCGGTCCGCGTCATGATTGCGTCAACGCCGGTGTCTGGTGTTCCCGTCTATCGGGTGTGGTCTCTGTGTGCCGTCTCGTTCGTCGCATGACGGATGATCGTCCCGCACGGTTCATGGAACGGCCCGCTTGTGCCGGTTCTCATGGCCGGTGTGTGTGGCCCCGCGTGACCGCACCGCGCACCACGGTGTTACAGGGCCACGATATAGCCCAGTGTCCATGCCATAAAGGTCGCCACCTGAAGGAGCAGCAGCACGGCCACGGTGATGACAAACGCCACGCTGTTCGCCCGCAGTGATGCCAGAATCATAAACACAGGGAAGAGGACTGCCAGATAGCGGGGCATGGAATGTGCCGAGAAGAGACGCGACGAGAGTGAAATGCCAATCAGCGCCACGGACCAGAGCACGAGCGGGGTGCCGATGTGTTTTCTTCCCCACAGCAACACCCCGGTCACGGCGATCGTGGCGATGACGCCGTACTCCATCCCCAGAGACCCGTCGTACAGAGACACCCTGCCTTGGAGCACCGTGTTGTCTAACGTCCACCACAGCACCGACAGAGGATTCATTCTTGACCCTGGAGGTGACCACGCGTTCTGTGCCTCCACAAACTGCAGGGGATTGCCCGTCATGATGTAGCAGAACGCCATGAACACCCCGAGTCCAACCGGCACCAGCCCGATCCACAACGCGTCGGGGCGGATCATGACGAGACGCCCCTGGCATTGCCGCAGGTATTCCAGCGCCAGCAGAGGGGCCATGACCAGGCCGACCATGCGGGTCATGACGGACCCCATGCCCATCACGCCGGCCATGAGCCAGTTGCCTTGTCGGGCCCAGTACCAGGCCCCGACCGACAGGGCGAAAAACAGGCCTTCCGTCAGCAGGCACGACAACACATACGCGGTGGGGAACAGAAACAGGAACAGCACCGCCTTGCGTGCCATGGCGTCGTCGTAGCTTTGTTTGACCAGTGCGTAGAGGAACCACGCCCCGAGCAGGAGGCAGGCGTTGGACACCAGAAGCCCCGCGATATAGATGTCGCCGACCACCGCGGCCACCGCTCGTGTCACCCACGGGTAGAGCGGGAAGAACCCCCAGGCGGAGTGTCCGTGCTCGTTCACGGGCGTGCCCAGATACCCCACGTCCGTGATGGTGTAATACCAGAAGGCATCCCATGCGCTCCAAATGTCGAGCCAGGCCTGTCCGGTGCCAATCCCGAAATTGTCCTGGACATTCCCGGGGCCGGGGTGTTGTCCGATCCAGCGTCTTGCCCCCACGCCGATGCCGGTCAGGATGACGCGGGACACACACCAGACGGTCAGGATGTAGGGGATGGGTTTCCATTGCCCGACCGTGTCCCCGCGTGCGGTGGTGTCCAGAGCGGGATCGTCCTGCTGTTTCATCCGCTTCTTCCCTCCCCCTGGTCCGGTCAGGGTGGAGGGCTGTGTGTGCGATGGGTATGTGTCCATTCGGTGTTCTCAGCATCAGCATGGCCCCACACGGTGTTACATGGCCACTGGCCAGCCCAATGTCCACAGCGTAAAGGTAGCCCCCTGAAGCAGAATCAGCGCGGCCACGGTGATGACGAACGCCACGCTGTTCGTCCGCAGTGATGCCAGCACCATAAACACGGGGAAGATCACCGCCAGATAACGCGGTATGGACTGCGCCGACTTGAAATGCGATGCGAGCGAAATGCCAATCAGCGTCACAGACCAGAGAACGAGCAGGGTGCCGATCTGTTTTCTTCCCCACAGCAGCACCCCGGTCACGGCGATTGTGAGGATGGCCCCGTATCCTAACCCCAGATACCCGTAGTGCAGAGTACCCCATCCTCTCAACCACGCCATTTCAAGCGACCACCACAGCACCCACAGTGGATTCTCTCTTTGCGGTGCCCATGCGTTCTGGGCATCCACAAACTTCCAGGGGTTGCCCGTCAAGGTATAGCACGTCGCCATGAACACCCCGAGACCGAGCGGCACCAGCCCGATCCACAACGCGTTGGGGCGGATCCTGGTGATGTGCCACTGGCGTTGCCGCAGGTATTCCAGCGCCAGCAGGGGGGCCATGACCAGACCCACCATGCGGGTCATGGCGGATGCCATGCCCAGCACGCTGGCCACGAGCCAGTTGCCCTGGCGGGCAGAGTACCAGGCCCCGACCGACAGGGCGAAAAACAAACCCTCCGTCATCAGGGCTGACAACACATACCCGGTGGGGAACAGAAACAGGAACAGCACCGCCTTGCGTGCCATGGCGCCGCCACTGTCTTGTTCGACCAGTTTGTAGAAGACCCATGCCCCGATGAGCAGGGCGGCATTGGATACCAGGATCGCCGCGATATAGACAGGATCGTCGACCACCGCGCCAATGACCCACGCCACGGCCCGCGCCGTCCACGGATAGAGCGGGAAGAACGCCCAGGCACTGTATTGACGATCCATGGGAGCGTCCAGATAGCCCACATCCGCGATGTGGTAATACCAGGAGGCATCCCAGGCACTCCAGATGTTGAGCCAGACATGGTCGGTGCTCATGGAGGTTCTGGTGATCATGACTCCCTGGGTTCGCGCCACCACACCGACGATGGCCAGGATGACACGGGACACACACCAGAGGGTCAGAATGTAGGGGATGGCTCCCCATTTCCACACTGGTCCCACGGTCGTGTCCGCGCGTACCGTGGTGTCCGGCGCCGGCTCGTTTTGCTGTTTTGCCCGCTTCTCACCGTGCAGGGTCAGGGTGGTGCGTTGTGCGTGTGAGGGGCGTTTGCCCATCTGGTGTGCTCCTCGTCCTGAGCTGGTCCGTCCGGTCCGGTCCGCGTCATGATCGCGTCAACGCCGGTGTCTGGTGTTCCCGTCTATCGGGTGTTGTCTCTGTGTGATGGGTGTGTGTCCATCCGGTGTTCTCAGCGTCAGCATGGCCCGCACGGTGTTATATGGCCACTCCCCAGCCCACTGTCCACAGCGAAAAGGTAGCCCCCTGAAGCAGAATCAGCGCGGCCACGGTGATGACGAACGCCACGCTGTTCATCCGCAGTGATGCCAACACCATAGACACGGGGAAGAGCACCACCATATAACGCGGCATGGACTGTGCCGACGTGATATGCGATGCGAGCGAAATGCCAATCAGCGTCACAGACCAGAGAAAGAGCAGGGTGCCGATCTGTTTTCTTCCCCACAGCAGCACCCCGGTCACGACGACCGTGAGGATGGCCCCGTACCCCTGCCCCAGCTTCCCGTGGTTCAGAGTATACCCTCCGCTCCACGCATCATTAAACCCCCACCACAGCGCCCGCAGTGGATTCTCTCTTTGCGGTGACCATGCGTTCTGGGCATCCGCAAACTGCCAGGGATTGCCCGTCAGGATATAGCACGTCACCATGAACACCCCGAGGCCGAGCGGCACCAGCCCGATCCACAACGCGTTGGGGCGGATCCTGGTGATGTGCCACTGGCGTTGCCGCAGGTATTCCAGCGCCAGCAGGGGGGCCATGACCAGACCCGCCATGCGGGTCATGGAGGATGCCATGCCCAGCACGCTGGCCACGAGCCAGTTGCCCTGGCGGGCAGAGTACCAGGCCCCGACCGACAGGGCGAAAAACAAACCCTCCGTCATCAGGCACGACAACACATACCCGGTGGGGAACAGAAACAGGAACAGCACCGCCTTGCGTGCCATGGCGCCGCCACTGTCTTGTTCGACCAGTTTGTAGAAGACCCATGCCCCGATGAGCAGGGCGGCGTTGGACACCAGGATCATCGCGACATAGACAGGATCGTCGACCACCGCGCCAATGACCCACGCCACGGCCCGCGCCATCCACGGATAGAGCGGGAAGAACGCCCAGGCAGTGTATTGACGATCCATGGGAGCGTCCAGATAGCCCACATCCGCGATGTTGTAATACCAGGAGGCATCCCAGGCACTCCAGATGTTGAGCCAGACATGGTCGGTGCTCATGGAGGTTCTGGTGATCATGACTCCCTGGGTTCTCGCCACCACACCGACGATGGCCAGGATGACACGGGACACACACCAGAGGGTCAGAATGTAGGGGATGGCTCCCCATTTCCACACTGGTCCCACGGTCGTGTCCGCGCGTACCGTGGTGTCCGGCGCCGGCTCGTTTCGCCGTTTGGCCCGCTTCGCACCGTGCCGGGTCATGGTGTGGTGCCTTGATGGTGACGGTGTCTTCCCATCGGTTTTTCGCCTCGTCCCGTGTGTATCCCGGGATGCCGTTGCCACCCGGGGCCTGGTTGAAAAAAGCCGGCGGGACGGTCGTGATGCGCCCGTCTCGCCCTGTGCATGGGATGGATCGGCGGCACCGATGCCCGTGGCCGGTGTGTGTGGCCCCGAGCGATCCTCACCGCGCGCCCTGCTGTTAGATGGCCACGATCCGCCCCGTTGTCCACAGTGCAAAGGTCGCCGCCTGAAGTAGAATCAGGACGGCGACGGTGATGGCAAATGCCGCGCTGTTCATCCGCCTTGATGCCAGAATCATAAACAACGGGAAGAGCACCACCAGATAGCGCGGCAGTGAAAATGCCCTGACGTGTGCGGTGAGCGGAAGAAGAATCAGCACCATAGACCAGAGAAAGAGCAGGTTGCCGATCTGCTTTCGTCCCCATAGCAGCACCCCTATCCCTGCGATGGCGACGATCGCGCCGTACCCTAATCCCAGACGGCCAGTGTCCACAGCAAAATTTCCTTGCCATGCCATATTCAACGACCAGTACAGACTGTACAGTGGATTCGGTCCCCCTGGACTTTTAGTGTCCCACATGCTCTGTGCATCCACAAACCTCAGGGGATTGTCCGTCGCGATGTAGCAAAACGCCATGAACACCCCAAGCCCGACCGGCACCAGCCCGATCCACAACGCGTCGGGGCGGATCCTGGCGAGGCGCCACTGGCGTTGCCGCATGTATTCCAGTGCCAGCAGAGGGGCCATGAACAGGCCGGTCAGGCGGGTCATGACGGAGCCCATGCCCAGCGCGCCGGCCATGAGCCAGTTCCCGTTGCGGGCGCTATACCAGGCCCCGACCGTCAGGACGAAAAACAGGGCCTCCGTCATCAGGCACGAGAACACATAGGCGGTGGGGAACAGAAACAGGAACAGCACCGCCTTGCGAGCCATGGCGCCGCCACTCTGTTGTTCGACCAGTTTGTAGAAGAGCCACGCTCCGATGAGGATGGAGACATTGGATACCATGAGAGACGCGGCATAGGTGTTGCCCACCACCGCGGCGATGGCTTGCGACACCCACGGGTAGAGCGGGAAGAATGCCCAGGCGGAATGTGTGAGGTGTTCCGTTACATGGTCCACGGGGACGTTCCGATACCCCATGTCGGCTATGGCGTAATACCATCGTGCGTCCCATGCACTCCAGATGTTGAGCCAGGAGAGCCAGTCGTACCCTATTCCAATACCGAAAGAGCGTTGGACATTGGCGACCGTCTCAACTTGTCCCAGCCAACTTCTCGCCAGCACGCCGACGCCGGTCAGGATGACGCGGGACACACACCAGACCGTCAGGATGTAGGGGATGGCTCCCCATCTCCCGGCCATGTCTCCGCGCGCCGTGGTGTCCGGATGCTCATCCTGCCGGTGCACCAGTTGCTCATCGTGACGGGTCTTTTTGGTGTGCTTTGAGCGTGAGGAATGTTTCCCCATCCGTTTTCCCCCGTTGCCCGGGTGTCCAGTCGCTTTCGTGCTTTCTCCAACGCTCGTGCCTGACAGGCCCGGCTATCCGGTTTTTTCTACACTGGTCATCGTGTTTTGTCCAGCACGGAGTGTGCGCGATGCCCGGCCCGGGCCGGTGTGGTGCGTGCCTTCTGTTGCCTGCTGCCGTTCCGCGACCGTCAGGCATGGTCGCGCATGTAACGGGAACAGTGTCGTGCTCGGACACGACGGATGAACCACCACACGTCGCGGTGTTCGCAAGGCCAACGCCGTCATTCTCGCTCTCGTGTATAATACGGGCCGACCCTCGATGGTTGGATTGAGGAGGTCTTGCATGGAAAGGAGCGCGATACACGATGAAAAGGTTAACCGGACTGGGATGCGCGATGGTCGCGCTGCTGGTTGCATGTGCCACGCCTGGGGCACGAACCCCGGCAGTCTACGAAGACGGGAACCGCGTGGTTCGTCTGCAGACTGTGCACGACGGGCATGACGGGAAACCGTTTGCGCATCCGGCTGTGGTCAGTGAGGACGATGTGACCCGTGTGTTGCAGGGACTGTATGTCGAAACACAGGATGTGCCACTCTCGCGGCTTGTCGGCGGGGCCATGCAACGCCAGCCGGCCTTCAGTGAGCGGGAAATCGCATTTTTTGCGCCGTTGTTTGTGAAGGGGCTTCGTCAGGCGCAATCGAACGAAATGGTCACCTTTTATGAAAGCGCGGAGATTTCCGACCTGCACGAGTTGACGACGTCCGGCGGGCTTTTTCTTCAGGGGAATGCCCTGCATATTGTGTTGAGTAATTACGGGGTCAAAACCGAGATCTGGCAGGATAATGAACAGTACAGGCCGCCCGTCAGAGATCGGCCGCTCGACCGGATTAATCCGGGGCCCGGGCGTCTGGTGTTTGTCCCCGCCCGGTTCATGATGCCGTCGGATGAAGGCGTACTGGCGACAGTCGTACAAGGGAAACCCTGGCATGTCGCGGTGCGGTTCAGGGAAATCCGCGAATAACGGGAGGCGGGACTGTTGGCGCGCGGGGCGATGCCGGACCACGGGGCGGGAAGGCGTGCGCCATGTCTCAGAATGACACGTCCCACTGGAGACGGACGCGTTGTTCGGAGAAATCGCTGGCGGCGGGTTGTTCGAGTGTCAGGTAGGATGTGTCAAGCGTCAATTTGTTGCGATGGCCGGCAAAGAACCAGTTCACGGCGCCGGTCCATTCCTGGCGGCCATCTCCCCCGTTGTTGGTGTCGGGATCAACGTGCGCATAGCGAAACGCCACTTCTAACGGTTTGGGCACGACGGGCATCAGGTAATGCGGAAAGTAGCCTGCCTGGAAGTATCCGCCAAACAGGTTCGTTGTGCCCGCAGGAACGGCCGCACGACCCCGGTCCGTGACGCTGTCCACGTACCGATCCATCACGGGATCTCCGGCGGCATCGATCACAGGCATCCTTGCTGTTGTTGCATCACGACCCGGCAACCCCGCATCCTTGACCCGTTTCCAATGCGTCTCATGTTGCCAGGCAAAGCCGCGATACTTGAAGGCTGACCCGACTTGCACCCCTTCAACGCGGAACTGGCCATCCATGGCATCAGACGGCTTGGTCATGCCACTGAGATCGCCGCATCCGCCCGATGACCAGCGGGTACATCGGCCAATCGTCGTGTAACCGGCCAGCGACAGGCTCGCCGTGGGCCGTTCGTGAAACGACGTATCACTTTGGCGCCATGTGAGTTCCCGGCCAAAGACATTCCACTGGAGTCTCCCCATATACATCATGTGGGCGTCGTCATTCTTCTCAAGCCCTCTCCCGCCGCCCGTCCAGACGCCGGCGTAATAATTCATGTCCGCCAGGGTGCCGGGATTCAGACGTCCGTACAGCATCACGCCAATCTGCCGGTCAAGGGTAAAGACGCGATTGACGATGGAGCGTTCGACAAAGGTTTGTTTCCCCGACGAGTCAACCCGTTCGCGGTTGTAGTTGATTTTCCATTGCCCGACGCGCAACCTGGCCCAGGGGTATTTGGCCAGCGTAATACGCCAGTCTATCAGCCGGCTTTGTGCGCTGGCCGAGTCGTCATCGAAGTCGCGTCCGGGCTGAAGGTCGACCTCAAAGTAGTATCGTATCCAGGGCTGATAGCCATGCCCCCCGATTTTCACCCGGACCCGCCGCAGTTCAAAGGAGCTTTCCGCGTCATCATTGAACGCGACTGCGTTGCGTGGGTCTGACCGTTCCGGGTATGTCCAACGGCCTTGAAATCTCCATTGAAGCGTCGTTCTGAATAGACCGTCGCCGGTTTCCAGAGAGAACCCCTTTTTCCCCCAGCCGACTTTGACCGGCGGTTTCTCATCTTGTGTCTGACGCTCGGCTTCGGCTTCCCGCTTCTTGACGATGTCCAGGATCATCTCTTCGGTGGCCCGCGTGTCCTCGACAGGCGGTTGCTCCGCCGTCTCTTCCTGCTTCCGGTTGGCGTTCTGGATGCGTTGCCAGTCTTCCTGTGTGATGATGCCTTTCTCCAGCAGGATGTCGCTGAGACTGTCTCCCGCCATGGCGACCGGCGCGACCGCGGTGACGATGATGAAGGCAACGGGCGCCGCCAGGCTGACGGATAATCGAGGCGTGTTCATGGCATGACTTCTCCCTTGCAGGTGACAAGGACTCTGAATCGCGAGCCTGTGAACGGGAGAGTACAGAAGGCGTATTACGGAACCGTTACGGGAGCGTCAACAGGTCGTAAACTGGCGGCACCGCGCCTGGGCAGCGAGGCTGGCGTTCGCTTGGGCCGAACCGGCGAGGCCCGTCCCGGTGCACGAACGTGCCGCGCGCGTTACCCTCTCAGGCCATTGATATAGGCCGCCGTCAACACATGGCCGGGATGGTCAAACAGTTGCGCCGTCGGCCCGTGTTCAATGAGCTGGCCGGTTCCATGTTGGACCCAGAACAGGGCGACATGGTCCGCGATGCGCCGGGCCTGGGCAAGATTATGAGTGACGATGACAATGGTGTACTGCTGGCGTAACTCCACGATGAGGTCCTCAACCCACCCGCTGGAAATCGGATCCAGGGCGCTGCACGGCTCATCCATGAGCAGGACTTCCGGAGACAGAATCAGGGCGCGCGCGATACATAAGCGTTGTTGTTGCCCGCCGGACAGGGAGAGCGCGGCCGTCTCCAACCGATCGGACACTTCCTTCCAAAGCCCCACTTGACGAAGCGCCGACTCGAGACGGGCGTCAATCAGGTGAGGATCCGTGACGCCATGTTCACGCAGGGGACAGGCCAGATTCTGGCGAATGGAAAACGGAAAGGGATTGGGTTTCTGAAAAATCATGCCGACTCGCCGCCGCAGCTGCAGGACGTCGGTGTGGGGAGAGAGGATGTCGAGATTGGCGAAGTGAATCGAGCCGGTGACCCGACAGGAAGGAATCAGATCCGTCAGCCGGTTCCAACAGGTTAACAAACTCGTTTTTCCGCTTCCGGACGGACCGACCAACGCGGTGATGCTGGCTTGGGCGACAGACAGCGACACATCTTTCAGGGCCTGACGCGGCCCGTAGAAGACGTTGACCCGGTGCGCTGAGAGAAGCGGCGCGGGTGCGGCATGGGCGGCGGACGGGGCGGCGGCAACAGGCGCGGGTGCTGTCTGGTGTTGTGTCATGCCGCAAGGATCCGTTTTGACGCCAGGCGGTGGCCCACCCACATTGAACCGGCATTGATGGCAAGGAGCAACGCGATCAACACCAGCGCCGACGAATAGGCCCGGGCATCGCCACCGGGGACATTCATGGAGAGATCGTAAATATGGATGGACAGGGCGCGTCCGGAATCCCAGAGCGACGTGGGCATGCGATCCACATATCCGCTGGTAAAAATCAGCGCGGCCGTCTCAGCCATTGCCCGGCCAAGCCCAAGAATAAAGCCCGCGAGGAGCGCGGGAATGGCGGCCGGTATCAGTAGCCGGCGCACCGTCGTGGCGCGGGAAAGTCCCAACGCCGCCGCTGCCAGCCGGTAGTCGTGAGGCACGGCGCGTAATCCTTCCTCGGCGGATCGAATCAGGATGGGCAGGACCATGCACGCCAGGGTAAGCCCGCCCGCAACGATGGAAAAGCCCAGCCCGAGTGTCACGCAGAAGAACGCGTTGCCGAACAGGCCAAAGACGATGGACGGGACGCCGGCCAGCGTGTCGAGACTGCGGCGGACGAGTGCCCCGGTCCGGCTCCGGTGATGCGTCCATTCCGCGAGCAACACCGCCGTGCCGAGTCCGAAGGGGAGGGCGGTGAGCATACAGACCCCCAGGATCAGGCCCGTGGAAACCAGAATGGGCGCAATGCCCCCCTCCCGTCCCGCGTGGCGAGGCGGGGATGTGAAAAATTCCCATGAGAGCCCGGCGAGGCCGTGCCGGAGCAGATCCCCCAGCAGAAGGCCAAAGAAGACCAGGAGCACCAGTGCCGCGCCCCATGTCGCCACCATGGCGCATCGTTCCCTGCGAGCCTGACGAAGACTAACCATGGCGGGGTGTTCGACTGATCCAGGTGGCCGAGCCGACCAGGCTGATGACCAGGAGCAGCAACACAAGGCCGCTGACAAACAACGCGGACCGATGAAGGCCCACCGCATAGGTCATTTCCAGTGCCATGTTGGCCGTGAGTGTGCGGATCGGATCAAAGAGACTTGATGGCATCTGCACCACGTTGCCGCAGACCATCAGGACGGCCATGGTTTCCCCCAGGGCCCGGCCGGCGGCCAGCAGCCCGGCCGTGAACAGCCCCGACCGGCAGGACGGTATCACCACATGGCGAAGCGTGCCCCATCGCCCGAACCCCAGCGCTGCGGCGGCACAGAGGGATTCTGTTGAGACCTGGGCCAGGCTGGCATGCGAGAGCAGGCTGGTCGTGGGAAGAATCATCACGGTCAGAATGATCATGCCGGCCAGCAGGCTGGAGCCCGGCGGCTTCCATTGATTGATCAGGGGAACGAGCGTCACGAGGCCCCAGAAGCCGAAGACCACGGACGGGATGCCGGCCAGCAGTTCGAGAAACCGTTGGTAGGGAACGGCCAGCCACGCGGGCGCGTACCAGTAACAGAAGACCGCCGTGCCGATCCCGAGCGGCACGGCCAGCAGCAGGGCGCCGACCGTACTCAACAGCGTGCCGGCCAGCATGGGCCACAGTGCGTAGGCACCCTCGGCCGGATGCCAGGACGCATCCGTGAAGAAGCGGTGCCACCCCGGTTGGTGCAGGGCGGGCATCGCTTCCAGAATCAGAAACACCAGGATGCAGACCAGTACCCCACCGGTGACGCCTGCGCAACCCCACAGGAGCCAACGGAGCAGGTGGTCACGATGCGAGGGGGACAAAGTAATGAGCGGCAACCAGGTCATGAACATGGGAAGACGAGGCAAAGGCAATAAATGTCCGCACGAAGGCAGGAGGATGTCGGGTCGTGACCAGGGTGAGCGGACGAACAATGGCAGACCGTCCCGTGTGCACGGTGGCCGATGCTACGGGCGTGGGGGTGAGCGGAAGCCGTTTGATCGGCACGTCGTGCCCGATACTGTATTCGGCCGATCCCGTGGACACGTAGCCGATGGCGTACGGGTTGCCCGCCACGACTTTGATTCCCTGTTCGTTGTCGCCGATAATGATGTCCGCCTGAATCTGGGAATGTTTGAGATGGAAATGCCGCAGAAACAGCTCCAGCGTGGCGTGGCCTTCCGCCTTGTTGACCACCACGACGGGAGCATCCACCGCCGACACGGATTGCCAGTTGGTCGTGTGCCCCGTGTACAGGTCAATGACCTGTTGGGCGGTCAGGCTTTCGATGGGGTTGGTGGTGTGCACAATCAAGCTGATGTTGTCCCGTGCAACGGGCATCCCAAGCAGATCGTGTTGTTCCCCGGGATGTAACGCCCGTGAGACCATCCCGATATGGGCCAGCCCCGACCGGGTGTCAGCCACCCCGCGCGAGGAGCCTCCGGTCTGGACGTCAACGCGAGTGCCCGGGTGACGGGTTTCAAAGCGTTTTCCGATCGCGGCGATGAGCGGGGCCATGGTGCTTGACCCTGTAATGGACAACTTCGTGAGTGGCTGATGAGCGGCCGGGGATTCTCCGCACCCTTCCGTGAGGGTAACAGCCAGGAGCAACGGCAGGGCGATGCGTCCGGGTCTCACGCGCGATTCCTTGAGGGTGTTCGGATCGGGACACGCACACAGCGCCAGCCGTACGCACATCCTTTCCCGTTCGTCCTGCTTGTGACCCGCGTGGCGATATGATGGAGAGCGGATTGCCCGTTCCGGATGGCCCGGACTAATCCCGTGTCCCGTAACAGTGCCGACTGGTGCGACAACACACGTGGTTCCACTCCCGGAAGGCTCAGGCATGAGTCAACGTGTCCGGGGCGATTCATCGGCGATTTCAGCACGGCTGGTCGGTCGGCTCCGTCGGGATGTTCAGCAGTCCCGTCCAGGAAGCGGGGGTGGAAAAAGAGGCCGATGCGTCGTGACGCCGAACCATTGCAGGCACCAACATCCATGTGGATAACATTCCATATGGCACGCCTGTCAGTCAAATCCGGGAAATTCAAACGGAACAACAGAAAGGCCATTGGGAAATGGGGGCACGGCGAGACGTGGTCGAATGCCGTGTGGTGGACATGGAGTCGGCCAGCCTGGTGCACGGTCATCGCCTTCCTGTGCCGTCCCTTGAACAGCGGTCGTGCCGGAGAGTAAAGAAGACAAGGCGAGCCAAGCGTACAGAACAGCATACAGGGGGTGGGCATGACAGATCACGGGGCGGTGGCCGCTCCTGCAACACGGCATAGCAACGCCCGCGATGGGTGTGTGGTGCCGGTATGTCTGTCATGCCGGGCGATGGTGAGGAGTCGCGCGGGTTGCCATTGGAAAGCTCAATGTCAGCGGGTCGGGCCATGAGCGAGGTGCGGAATGCCCAGGTGAAACGATGGGGGGCATTACAGGATTCTCGCGGCATTGAGCGGTTTCGGCAATGTCTTGTCTTTGGGAAAAAGGTGGTGCGCGAGATGTTGATGCGGCACCCCGGTCATTGCCTGGAACTCCTCTGTTCCGCCGGCACCCGCGTGCCGTTTCCGCTTCCGGCCCATGTGCACACCCATGCGTTGCCCCGGGCACTTTTCAACACGATGGATGCCTTTGGAACGGGGGGGCCGATTCTGGTCTGCACGGCTCCTCCTTTTCCCCGTGTGGATCTCACGATTCAACCGCGGGGCCTGGAGCTGCTGTGTCCGTTGGGCGATCCGACTAATGTGGGCGCGTTGATCCGGACAGCGGCGGCGATGGGCGTCCGCCAGGTCGTCCTGTTGAAAGAGTCGGCCCATCCGTATCACCCCAGGGCCACACGTGCCGCCAGTGGAGCGATGTTCGATGTGCGGCTGGTGCAGGGGCCTTCGATCAGGGAGTTGCCCGAACCCGCCACATGGATGACGCTGCATGCGCGGGGTGAGAACATGTCCGCGTTTCAATGGCCAGAAGATGTGCGGTTGGTCGTTGGCGAAGAAGGCCCCGGTCTGCCGCGGATCCCGTCCGGCCGATGCCTGGCCATCCCCATGACGGCATCGGTTGAATCCCTGAACGCTGTTGTGGCTGCGAGCATGGCCCTGTATGCCTATCGCGTGCAGTATCCTTTGCCTCGTCGTGCGGGGTGAACACGGAGAAGGGCGGAACGAGTCGCCGCCGGGTCGTCCACCAGTCGTGCCCCGCCGCCGTCAAGCCTTGACAATCTCTGGACTGTGCCCCCAATGTCCCCCGGTCGGAGCAGGGGCCTGCAGGATCCGGCGGATGAAAAGGAGGAATCCGATGCCAGTCAATGTTCTCCGGAAAGATATTCCCAGGGGGCACAAACCGCCGGGATGGGTCTCCACCTGTGAGCGGGCCTCGGGGGGTGATGCGGACGCCAAACAACGGGAGGCCGACCTGGCCGTTCAGGAGCAGGAGGCGTTATGGGAATCGCAGGAAATCGGCATCGTGCACTGGTCGGGTGAGGAAGGGAAGCGCTACAGCGATTAGTCAGTCCGCCCGTGGTGGGTGAGGAGGATCGAGAGGATGCGGCAGAGACCAGCGGTGACGGTTGCGATGTCGAAAAAACTGTTTCGCCAGGCCCGGCGTGTGATGCCCGGTGGGGTGAACAGCCCGGTGCGCGCGTTTGGTTCGGTCGGCGGGCACCCGCGGTTTATCAAACGGGCGCGGGGCGCCACGGTGACAGATGTGGATGGGAACACCTACCTCGATTATGTGGCGTCGTGGGGACCGATGATTCTGGGACATGCCCATCCGGCTGTGGTCAGGGCCATTCAGCGGGCCGCGAGCCAGGGGACCAGTTACGGCGCGCCGACCGAACAGGAAGTAACGTTGGCGAACATGCTTTGCGAGGCGTTGCCGTCTATGGATCAGGTGCGGCTCGTGAGTTCCGGCACCGAAGCCGTGATGAGTGCCATTCGTGTGGCGCGGGGATTGACCAGACGGGATGCCATTCTGAAATTCGAAGGATGCTACCACGGCCATGCCGATCATCTGCTGGTGAAGGCCGGGTCGGGCGCCGCGACCCTGGGCCTTCCCGACAGCCCGGGCGTGCCCAAAGCCACGGCGGGTCACACCCTCACCGCTCCGTATAATGATGGTGACGCGGTGCGGCGTCTGGTCCGGACACACTGGCGGAACCTCGCCTGTATCATTGTCGAGCCAATCGCGGGCAACATGGGTGTGGTGTTACCCCGCCCCGCGTTTCTTCAGCAACTGCGCAAGCTCACCAGTGAACATGGCATCCTCCTGATCTTTGACGAGGTGATTTCCGGATTTCGCGTGGCCTACGGGGGCGCGCAGACCGTGTATGGCATCCGTCCCGATCTGACGTGCCTGGGAAAAATTATCGGCGGCGGGTTGCCGGTCGGGGCGTATGGCGGGTCAAAAGACATTATGGGGCTTGTGGCGCCTGCGGGGCCGGTCTATCAGGCCGGGACGCTGTCCGGTAATCCGCTGGCCGTGACGGCCGGCATCGAAACGTTGAAGAAACTCAAGGTGCCCGGGGTGTATGAGCGGTTAGAACGGCGCGGCAGACAACTGGCCCAAGGACTGGCGAATGCCGCCAGCCAGGCCAACGTCCCGTGGTATCACACACGGATGGGTTCTCTGCTGGGAGGGTTTTTTACGGACGGGCCGGTGGTGGATTACCACTCGGCGAAGCAGTCGGACACCGCCCGGTATGCCAGATTTTTCCACGGCATGTTGGAACGCGGGTCCTGTTTCGCCCCCTCACAATTTGAAGCCGCCTTCGTCTCCACCGCGCACACGGCGGCTGACATTGAGCGGACGCTCAAGGCCGCCCGCGAGGTGTACAAGCGGTTGTAACACCCGTCTGCCATCCATCCTCAGTCATCGTCGTCATCGTCGTCATCATCCTCGGCTTCCAGTGCGGCCTGTCGCATCTGCTCTTCCATGGCGTTGTGAATCAACATTCTGACGAACATCGAAATCACGGAGCCTTTTTCCAGCGTCCCGCCCGGTGGGACGGCAATCCGGCCTTCTTCCACCATTTGATCCAGCCACTTTTTCTGATCCGGGGTGACATGCAACGGAATTTCAATCAGGGGAATCTTCCCAAACATATCCATAACGTAACCCTCCTCATTCAGGAATACCAAACACCAAGCCAGCGGTGAAACGTGCGGTCGCGTGTGCGACGCACCGGGTCTCCCGGCCGATCAGGCCAGCACGTCGGCCATGCCATACAGACCCGGCGGCTGCGTGACCGCCCATTCTGCCGCGCGTAAGGCCCCGCGCGCAAACGGGTCGCGGTTGTGGGCGCGATGCGTGATCTCAATCCGTTCTCCTGGCCCACCATAGAGGACGGTATGATCGCCCACGATGTCACCGGCTCTCACGCTCTGTATCCCGATTTCCTGTTTCGCGCGTTCTCCGATGACGCCATGCCGCGCATAGACGCCGGTGTCCCGCAAGTCACGGTTGGTGGCGGCGGCCAGGACCTCGGCCAGTTTCAGCGCGGTTCCGCTTGGGGCGTCCTTCTTTTTGTTGTGATGCGTGTCAATGATTTCGAGATCATAGTCCTCGCCAAGTGCCCGGGCCACGTTGCCGATAATCTGCACCAGCACGTTGATGCCCACGCTCATATTGGGAGCCTGCACACAGGGGATGGAGCTGGCGGATGCGCGAAGCCGGGTCATGTCATCGGGGGACAGGCCCGTGGTGCCGATGACCATGGCGCACCGGCGCTGGACGGCGTGCGCCAGATGGGTCAGTGTGGCAGCTGGTGCGGTAAAATCAATGACGACATTGCTCGCGGCCATCGCGGTGGCCGGATCGTCCATCAACGCGACATCGAGGTGTCCGCAACCGGCCACCTCCCCGGCGTCCTTGCCAAGGTCCGGATGACCGCGCGCTTCAATGGCCCCGGACAAGCGCAACCGGGACGATTCGCTGACCAGGACCACCAGCCGTTTGCCCATGCGACCGGCAGCGCCGGCGATCGTGACGGGGATGGGGGTTTTCATGCTGGTGTGTGTCGTGTACGGGGCATGGCCCGGGTGTCACGCGATCCCGCGCTGACGGTTAGAGCAGGCCTGTTTCCTGCATGACTCGCCGAAGCCGTTCCTGGTTGTCGGACGAAAGCGGTGTGAGCGGGAGACGCAGCTCGGGTTTGATTTTGTTCATCATGGACAGGGCCGCTTTGACCGGGATGGGGTTGGTCTCATAGAACAGGGCGCCAAACAACGGCGTGAGTTTGAAGTGCAAGGCGCGAGCCTCGGCATAGTTCCCGGCCAGTGCCGCATTTACGAGGCCAGCCATGTCCCGTGGCGCCACATTGGCGGTGACCGTAATGACGCCTGTGGCGCCCAGTGCCATCATGGGTAGCGTCAGCGCATCATCCCCGGAGAGCAGCGTGAAGGTGTCCCGCCCCTGGGACCCGCATTGATGAATGATCTCGGAGACCTGCCCGAGTGACCCGCTGCCCTCTTTGATGCCCACCACCGTGGGCAGTCTGGCGATGCGCGCAATGGTGGCCGGCGTCATGTTCACGCTGGTACGACCCGGAATGTTGTAGAGAATCAGGGGCAGGTCCACGGCGCGGGCCACGGCCGCATAATGTTGGTACAGGCCTTCCGGCGTGGGTTTGTTGTAATAGGGGGTTATCAGGAGCGCGCCGTCGGCCCCGACCTGTTTGGCATGTCTGGTGAACGCAATCGCTTCGTCGGTGGCATTCGATCCCGTGCCCGCGATCACGGGGACCCGCCGGTTCACAATTTCCACGGTCAGGGCCACGACGCGCTCGTGTTCCGCGTGCGAGAGTGTGGCGGATTCGCCCGTGGTCCCGCAGGGCACGATGCCATGCGTCCCGTTGGCCATGTGAAACTCGAGCAGGTCGCTATAGGCGTGTTCGTCGAATCGGCCGTTCTGGAACGGGGTGACGATGGCGACCAGGGATCCTGAAAACATCTTAGGCCTTCGTCTCGAGAAAATCGGGAATACATTCCCCGCGAATGAGATCGTCGAACGTCTCACGCGCCCGGATCACACAACTGTCTCCGCCGGTCACCAGAATCTCCGGTGCCCGCGGTCTGGAGTTATAATTGGACGCCATGGTGAAGCCATAGGCGCCGGCGGACATCACCGCCAGCAGATCGCCGGCTTTGACCGTGGGCAGGGCCCGGTTGCGGGCGAAAAAATCCCCGGATTCGCACACGGGGCCAACCACGTCCACCACATCCTCCGATGCATGGGGAACGCGACGAACCGGCACAATGTCGTGATGCGCGTCGTACAGGCTGGGCCGGAGCAGATCGTTCATGGCCGCATCCACGATGACAAACTTTTTGGCGCTCGTCT
The DNA here is from genome assembly GCA_963692935.1 of Nitrospirales bacterium. Taxonomy (GTDB): domain Bacteria; phylum Nitrospirota; class Nitrospiria; order Nitrospirales; family UBA8639; genus Bin75. The sequence continues at coordinate 2,243,597 of OY843588.1, read as the reverse complement.
CTTTCGTATAGAGCACCCGCGTCAACAGGATGCCGGCATTGCCGGCGATCACCCGTCCAGGCTCCAGAACGATTTCACAGCGGGTCTGCCGAAGCAACGGCAGGATCGCGTCCGCGAATGCCCTGGGATGGGGCGGCGTTTCGTTCGAATAGGTAATCCCGAGTCCGCCACCGATGTTGAGGTACTGCACCGGCATGCCCTGGGCGTGCAAGGTTTCAATGAGGACGACCACCTTCTGCAGTGACTCGACAAAGGGACTGAGGTGGGTCAGTTGAGAGCCAATGTGGGCATGCACCCCGACGACCTGGATGCCGGGGAGTGACGCCGCATGGTGGAATGTCTCCACCGCCTGTTCCGCGCCGATCCCGAATTTGCTTTTTTTAAGCCCTGTCGCAATGTACGGATGGGTCTCGGGATCAATGTCCGGATTGATCCGAAGCGCCACACGCGCCTGCGTGCCCATTGCCCTTGCCACGTCGTTGAGGGTCTGCAGTTCCGCAGATGATTCCACGTTGAAGAACAGGATGCCGGCCTCAAGCGCATCGCGGATTTCCAGATGGCTTTTCCCCACTCCCGCAAAGACAATTTTGTCGGGCGGGATACCGGCCCGGATGGCGCGAAAGAGTTCGCCACCCGACACAATGTCGGCCCCGCTACCTTGCGACGCCATGAGCCGAAGGACGGCCAGATTTGAATTGGCTTTGATGGCAAACGCGACGAGATGGGGAACCGAGGCAAAGGCCTGGTCGAAGGCCTGGAAGTGGCGGATCAGCGTGGCGTGACTGTAGATGTAACAGGGCGTGCCCTGTTCCTTGTCGAGACGATCGAGAGGGATGTCTTCACAGTGCAACGCATCGTGGCGGTAGTGAAAATCATGCATCTTGGGGTAACTCTTCGAACAGTTCGGGGTTCGATAACGTGATGCCTTCCAGGGCGTCGTGAAACGCATCTTTCAATTTATGGTAGCGCAGCTTTGCGTGGGGCGTGACGGCTCCGAGGAGGTCCTGATCCATGAGAATCTGCATCGCCCGGGGAGTCGCCTGCCGCAGATGTTCAAAATTGACCACAATGTCCATCTTCGCCTGTTGCGCGGCGTCTTTGATGCGATGCAGCAGCTCCCGCGCATTCAGATGATCCAGCGTGCCCTCCAGGTCAATGAATAGGGCCACAAACGCATCGTGGCGGCGGCCCTTGATATCAAGAAACAGCTCCTGGGGCCTCAGGGGCACCGCCTGCTTGATCGTGAGCAGGGCGTTGGGCACGAGCCGACCGGTGTCCAGTGTGGGCAGTTTGGCCTGGAGACCCTTGAGGACCGTCGCCAGAGGCGAGAGCGTGCCCCTCGGGCAGGTGCGGGTGATGTGCTTGCGAAATTCGTAATTCATTTCGAGACGGGGGACCAGGCGTTGAGTGGTATGCCGGAGCCGCTCCCAGATGGAGCCCCATGAATAGAAGTGATGATTCGCCCAGAAAAATCCTTCCTGGAGTTGGTCCGGCGTCATCCGTTTGGGGTGAAACACCACATGTTTCCCGTCGTATTTGGCCCAGTCGTGATCGAAGATCCGGCCCGTCCGGGTATACCGCTCATGCAATGCGGTGCCGGGAAGCGGCGTCAGCACGTTGAAATACGCCAGCTCCACACGATTGCGAATGAGAAAATTCAGCGTGGATTCGAACACGGATTCATCGTCATTATCAAAGCCGAACACCACGCCAGGATTCACCATGATGCCATGGTCGTGAAACATTTTGATCTGGTCTTCAAATTTCCGGACCTGGTTAAAGCCCTTGTTGGTTTCGTCCAGCGAATGCTCGGAGACCGATTCCATGCCGACAAAGACCGAGACGCACCCGCTGTCGGCCGCGAGTTTGACCATCTCCTTGTCATCGCCCAGAAACAGGGTAGACTGGCATCCCCACTTGATGTTCAAGGGTTTCATGGCCTGCCACAGCTCCCGGCAATAGGCGCGGTGGCTGTTGTGCAGGTCGTCCACAAAGGCCACGATGGAGCCTTCTTCGAGACCAATCCAGATTTTCGAGCAGATTTTCATGGCCTCCATCAGCGACCCCTGCGCCATGCGCTCGACCACTTCGGATCGTATCCATTCCTTGACGCGTTGCATCTCTTCGATGACTTCCGGCACGGGACGCCGCCGGGTCGTTTTGCCGTTAAACGGAGACACGCTGCAAAACTCACAATCAAAATGACACCCGCGTGTGGTGAACGTGCAATGGCGGGTCATGTAGGAATCCGGACTGAGGAGTTGGACGCGCGGCGCGCGATAGTTATCCAGCGGAGGGAACTGCTCCATGCGATAGATGCGTTTCATCGCCCCGGCCTCAAAGTCCCCGACGACACGTGGCCAGAGATCTTCGGCTTCCCCACAGACGATGGTGTCGCAGTATTGCAGGGCTTCTTCGGGGCAATAGGTAGGATGGACGCCGCCGAGGACGACCTGTTTGCCGCGTTTGCGAAATTCCGTGGCGATCTCATAGGCCCTGGGTGCGTAGCAGGTCATCACCGAGATCCCGACCAGGTCGCACGACTGGTCGAAGTCAATGGGCTGGACCGCCTCATCCACAAGACGCACGTCCCAGGTAGGCGGCGTGTAGGCGGCAATCGAAGGCAGGCTGAGTTTGGGGAACCAGATGGAGCGCCGCTCGCTTGCGGTCATGCTGTACGGATTGTTTCTGGGGTAGGGATCGAGGAGCAGTAATGTCCGGGACTTATCGTGGCCTGATTTTATATCCATGGAATGACTCTCCCTGGTCGTGGCGCAACACTGCGTGCTGAGGTGCGTGGTATGGGTGTGTATGCCAAAGGTCTGTTGATAGCTGGCTCAATTACGGCGATTGCCGTTGCCGTGACGCAATTTGCCTGGATTGGCCAAGGGCCGGGAACCGCTGTTTTTCTGCTTGCCGTTTCCGTCGCCTGTGATTGGTGTCGGGGACTTTCTACAACAAAACGATCGCCGAGCAACCCTGGCAACGTTGCATGGTATTGACAACGTATCCGAATCGCCCGCTCCCGCTCAAGTGTGTTATTCGCCACTTGAGGCTTCATACGCTTATTTGACGCTTCTTTGACGATCCCGGTTTCATTTTTTCGACTAACTTTTCGAGGCGGTCCAGAAATTCGCTTTCATATGCATCGTCCACATGTTTCACATTCCACAGGCCGGAGAGGTGGATTTTTTCGTCGGCGTGCTTACCCAACCAAAAAGCGGACGGCGCATCCATGGCCGGTTTGTTATAATTGCTTAACAGAGCGATAGCATTTCTCTCCACGTAAGCCCTCTTGTCCGGCGGCCCCAACACTTTCAGCCACAGAAAAGACATTTCTCTAGTAACCGCGCTAATACGCCGCTCCATTTCATGGTCAGGAATTCTCCCGCCTCCATGTTCACGATATGTTTCCGAGGGCGGGTTGCCATCGCGAGCCAGAAGCCCCCGCCCGATGTGGTCACGGAAAATTGACCCGCCACCATGCCACTCCTTACTTCCACGATGTTGGCGAAGCCGAGACCAGAGCGTGGAGCGGGCGCCCCTGCTGTCCACGGCATGGGTCCCTACCCGAACAACACGAGAATCACCGGATTTTTTCCGCACTTCACTGTGCTCAAAGAAAAAATACACACCCTGTTGCGGCCAGTCTATCTCTATCTTGCTCTTGCCATTGCAGACGGCGCCACGGCCATCGCAGGCACCAAGCCGACGACGCCCACCGAGATAACATTCCAATTTGCCTAAAGTCTTGTAAAAACGTTGCAGGTCGTGGAGGCGTTGGTTTTTGCGTGACATTTTTAAGCCAGGTGAATTGCGTGAGCACGGATTTCCTTCCCGTTGACCATTTACTGTGCGCCGATGGGCTGAAGAGGAGGCAACACCGTTTCCGCTTCCTCGTCAGGGGCGGCCGGTTGTCCTTCCTGTGTCTCGCGCAACGCCTCCTCGGCTCGTTGTTGTGCCCGGACTTTGGCCTCGATGCCGATGTCTTCCGGGGCGATGGGGTCGCCCACCACCCCACAGCCCGCTCCACAGGCCACCAGCACGCCCAGCAACACGATTGTCCAGCCACAGACCAGTTGTCGGGGACGCGGGAGGCACTGAAGACCCGGGCGACGGGTTAGAGTCATACGCATTATCCCTTCCCCCGTGGTGGGCGTGCCGGTTTCGCGGCGAGACGCGATTCCCATTTTTTCAGTTGCCGGGCCACTTGTGTGCGGGCCGTGCCGCCAATCTGGCTTTTGCGGTCAATGGCGTCTTTGACGGTCAGGAACGATAGCGCGTCTTTGGAAAAATGAGGTGACACGGCCCGCAGTCTGGCTAACGACAGGTCACGCAACTCCATCTTCTGCTCAAGACAGGATCGCACCACCCGGCCTACGATACCGTGGGCTTCACGAAACGCCACGCCTTTCCGCACCAGGTAGTCAGCCAGTTCTGTGGCAAGCAGGAATCCCGACGAGAGAGCGTTGGCCAGCACGTCACGCCGGATTCGAAGGCGTTGGATCAGTTCGGCATAAATCCTGAGGGATGCTGTGACAGTGTCCATGGCGTCAAACAGAGGTTCTTTATCTTCCTGCAGGTCCCGATTGTAACTCAACGGCAGTCCCTTGAGGGTCGTCAGGAGAGACATCAGGTGGCCGTACACGCGCCCGGTTTTGCCGCGAATGAGTTCAGGCACGTCGGGGTTTTTTTTCTGGGGCATCATGCTGCTGCCGGTACAGAAGCCGTCCGGAAGTTCCACAAAGGAAAATTCATGCGATGACCAGACGATGAGTTCTTCGCTCAGCCGTGATAGATGCGTCATGATGATGGCCAGCACGCTCAGCGTTTCCGCCACGTAATCCCGGTCGGAGACGCCGTCCAGACTGTTTTGCGTGACGGCGGGGAACCCCAGGAGTGTCGCCGTGAATGTCCGGTCAATCGGGTAATTGTTGCCCGCCAGTGCGCCCGATCCAAGAGGCATCACGTTCAGGCGTGCACCGGCGTCCCGCACGCGCGTTCTGTCCCGCTCCAGCATTTCCACATACGCCAGCAGATGATGGGCGAGCAGGACGGGCTGGGCCCGTTGGAGATGGGTATAGCCCGGCATGACCACGTCCAGGTGCCGACGCGCCTGTTGCAGGAAGGCCCGTTGCAACTCCTGGAGACACGTCTCCACCGTCTGCAGATGGTCGCGGAGATAGAGCCGGAGATCGAGCGTGACCTGATCGTTGCGACTCCGGCCGGTGTGGAGCTTGCCGCCGACAGGCCCCACGAGTTCCGTGATGCGACGCTCCACGGCCATGTGAATGTCTTCATCCGATGCCGCGAAGGGGAAACGCTGTTCGCGCAACTCCGTCTGAACCTGCTTAAGCCCCCGGATCAGGGCGCGACATTCCGCACGGGTGAGCACCCCCGCATGTTCCAGTGTCCGGCAATGGGCGAGACTGCCGAGAATGTCGTATGTGAACAGGTGGCGATCGAAGGGAAGTGAGGAGGTAAAGCGTTCGACGAGCGTGTGGGCTGGTTCGGCGAATCGCCCGGTCCGGGCTTGCGGGGACGCAACCATCTTCTGTGCGCTTGAGCGTGTGGAACGAGTGGTCGCCGACAGTGGCGCGCGACGGTGTCCGCGTGTCCCGGATGTCATGTTGACCGACGCGTGCGCGTGCGGGACTGATTCCGGGCACGCGCCCTCCTCCGGGAGGAGCCTTGGGATTGCACAATGGCCAGACGCAGGGCGTTGAGCCGGATAAATCCCTCGGCGTCCCGCTGGCTGTACCCGTGGTCCTGTTCAAACGACGCGAGGTCTTCCCGGTAGAGCGACCGGTCCGATTTGCGGCCCGTGACCATGACGTTCCCCTTGTACAGTTTGAGCCGCACCGTGCCATGCACCGTGCGTTGTGCGTCATCCATGGCCCGCTGGATCATCACGCGTTCCGGCGCAAACCAGTATCCATAGTACACGAGTTCCGCGTACCGCGAAATCAGACTGTCGCGGAGGTGGAGGACTTCCCGATCCATGGTCAGGGATTCCATGCCCCGGTGCGCCACATGCAGAATGGTTCCGCCGGGCGTTTCATAGACGCCGCGCGACTTGATGCCCACGTAGCGGTTTTCCACGATGTCCATCCGCCCGATGCCGTGGCGCCCCCCAAGCTGATTGAGGCGCGCCAGCAGGCGGGCCGGGGACAGGCGTGTGCCGTTCACCGCGACCGGATCGCCCCGCTCATACGTGATCTCAATGTGTTGCGGCGTGTTCGGTGCGCGCTCCGGCGATACCGTCATCTGAAAAATGGATTCCGGCGGGGCTTTCCAGGGATCTTCGAGGATGCCGCCTTCGTAACTCACGTGAAACAGATTCAGATCCATGCTGTACGGTTTGGCTCTGGTGGCGATCACAGGAATCTTCCGTTGTCTGGCAAACCGAATGAGCTGGCTCCGCGATTGAAACGACCACTCCCGCCATGGCGCGATGATGGCGATGCGGGGATTGATGGCCGTGTAGGTGAATTCAAACCGGATCTGGTCATTCCCTTTGCCCGTGGCCCCGTGACTGACTGCCCGGGCGTGTTCACGTTGCGCAATCTCCATCTGACGGCGGGCAATCAGCGGACGGGCAATGGCGGTCCCCAGTAAATAACAGCCCTCGTACACGGCATTGGCCCGTAGCATGGGGAAGACATAGTCTTTGACGAACGTTTCCCGAAGATCCTCCACATGGACTTTCGACGCTCCGATGGCGAGGGCCTTGTTCCGGACGGCCCGGAGATCTTCACCCTGGCCGAGATCCGCGCAAAAGGCGATGACGTCGGTGTCGTATGTTTCGCGGAGCCATTGCAGGATGACCGACGTATCAAGGCCCCCGGAATAGGCAAGGACGATGGGTTGTCTGGCGCGACGTGTCGACATGGGGTGTGTGGCAGGCGTTGGTCAGGACCAGGGTCGCCCGAGCCATTCCGTTAAGATCGCTTTGTGCATGTGGAGACGGTTTTCCGCCTGGTCGAGCACCATGGACTGCGGGCCGTCCAGCACCGCCGCGGTAATTTCCTCATCCCGATGGGCCGGCAGGCAGTGTAACACCATCGCCGATGGTTTGGCGCGTCGGAGGAGGGCGGCATTGACCTGATAGGGCGCCAGCGCCTTCACCCGTTCGGCCTGTTCGCGCTCCTGCCCCATGCTCGTCCAGACATCGGTGTAGAGGACGTCGGCCTCGGCGGCGGCGACGGCCGGATCATGGGTCACGTCAATGGTGGCGCCTGTCCGGGCGGCTTCTTCCCTGCTTTGTGTGATGATGGCGGGGTCGGGTTGATAGTCGGGCGGGCATCCAATCGCGACATGCATGCCGACTTTCGCCCCGGCTTCCATGAGGGAATGCGCGATGTTATTCCCGTCCCCGACATACGCGAGTTTGAGGCCCTCAAGCGAGTCTTTGGCTTCCAGAATGGTCAGGAGGTCGGCCAGGGCCTGACAGGGATGGCACAGGTCCGTCAACCCGTTGATGACGGGAATGGTGGCGTGGTGGGCCCATGATTCCAGCGTGGATTGCTCAAACGTGCGCACCACGAGTCCGTCCAGATACCGTGACAGCACCCGTGCGGTGTCCGCAAGACTTTCTCCCCGGCTCAACTGGCTGGTGTCCGACGGGAGGAACAGGGCATGTCCGCCCAACTGAGACATGCCCGCCTCAAAGGACACCCGTGTGCGGGTCGAGGGTTTCTCAAACACCAGTCCCAGCGTCAGTCCCGCAAGCCATTGCGATGCGCGACCCGAACGGGGAGCGGTTTTGAGTGCGCGCGCCACCTGCAGGAGGCGAATAATTTGATCCCGGGGAATGGCGGCCACGGTCAGCAGGTCTTTGGTGCCGGTTGTGGGTGTCGCGCGTGGGGGCGTTGAGACGCGACGGTCGGGAACGGCATGTCCCAGAATGGTCATCACGAATGTCCCTTCGTCGGAAGCGGGGGGCGGCGTTCGACTTGTTTGAGCAAGCCGGGGAGCACGTTTTGCGGCCCGGTGTATGATTCCCAGTACCCCCGCGCGAGGATGCTGTGGACGTTGAACTCGGGGTACAAAATCTTCTCGGCCATGTCCAGCACCTGAGCCTGCCCCCTGTCCTGCCGCAACGCGTGGCGCGTTTTGACCAGGAGAAACGAGGAATCGTTAAAGTCCGGTTCGTCCCCCGCAGACCGGTGAGCAATGATAATCATACGGTCACGATTCGCATCCTCGCTGGCGGGGAGGCGGTGCGCGACTTGTGCGAGCAAGCCAGGGAGCACGTCTTGCGGGCCGGTGTAGTCCTTCCAGCTGCCACGCGCGAGGATACTGTGGACGTTGCGCTCCGGGTAGACCACGCGCTCGCTCATGCACAACACCTGTCCCTTCCCATCGCTCCGTTGCAACGCATGGCGTGTTTTCACCAAGAGGAACGTGGACCTGTTGGAATCGGGGGCATCGCCAGAGGATCTGTGTGCAACGATAATCACAATGGGATGTCTCCTGTGTCTCCCACTCTACAATGAATCTGTCCCGCATGGAATGGCGTGGACTTAGGCTTTGCCTTGTTCATCCATTAAATTGTGAAATCTTAATCTATGTATTCGTCAGGAAAAATGGTTCTCTTTGTACTTGGAAAAGTAATAGAGTACGGAGCGCTTGGCGATATCCTCCATAATATCAACCATTTCCCGTACAGTCCAAGGCTTGGGACGAAAATAAAAACTTCCTCGAGGGAACAGTCCTCTGTCGTTGTTATGAAGATATGTTTTGTTCAGTTTCCCAAACATCGCCATGGTCGATACGCGGTCCAAAATTGATGAATCCGTATCAAAGTCGCATCCATATCCAAAGCAGACGAAGGGGAAAATGGTTTCCCGCATGAGTGCTGTTCGTAATCCTATGAGATTTTTCCCTAGCCGTTCAATGGCATTTCCCTTTGCTTGTCTTGGAAGGCCATCGTTGGCACGAAGGTCATTGGTCCCTTGATTTTTAACCTCTGATATGAGGATAGGATAGGAAATATTGTCGCCATCTGGGCCTTGGATATAGAGGATGCCACCGTCTGGCAGGATGAAGCTTGTGTCAAAATGGTAGTGAAATTCGGTGTCTGGATATGTATGGCGAAGTTCCGCAACAATGTCCTTGAGAGCCCACTGCTTCTCGTGGACGAGTGTGATTTTCGTGCCGAACTCGTCTCGCAACCGCCCGACCACCTGAATCAGAGCCTGGATGATATCAGACTCTTGCTTCTTGGATGTGGCGTTGATGATTGTGCCGGTTCGTTGTGTCCTCAGTTGATGTTTGCGTGCCATAGTACGTCTAGCGTTTTTCCACGAGAAACAGATGCTCGGTGACGTGGATGGAGCGATTCTTGAAACTTCGACTCCCACGAAACGCGGTGTACGGCATCTCAACTACCTCGACATCCCCAACCTCGTTCAGCATGTCTCTCATGGCGGAGGGCCGAATAAAGCCTTCGTTGTTGAAGGAAATAAGCACAAACGGCGTGTCAAGCTGATGCACCAGGTCGGTCATGAGCCGCAGGGATTCTCCTCGGACGTTGTAGCCGGACCGGCGCCAGTTCGTGGGGATGCCGGACACCCGACTGAGATGATGGGGCCTTTCGTAGCGGGCGAGGACATTCAGCATGAAGTAATTTGATCCATAGGGATGCTGATTGTACGGTGGGTCAAGATATGCCAGATCACACCCGCGCACGTGACGCGCGGCGACGTTGGCATCTTGCTGGGTGACCTCGTAGTCACATTCAAAATGGCTGAACACGGGAATTTTGAGGTTGATGTCTCCCAAAATCCGCAGAAGCGCATCAGCATGGCTCCCGCCGAATTGACCGATCTTCGTCCGGCGATCCTTGTGGAATCCCTTGAAGACACCGGATGTGTTCGCGTGGACAGATGCTTCACTCAACAGGGGCGCGAGAAGAAAGTCGCGCAGAGGGGCGGGCGCGTCACCGATCAGTCTTCGGAAGTTGTCCAGCCGTCGCGCATTGTTTCTGGTATAAAAAACCCGGTCCGTGGCGGTGATGCAGTCCTCATCGCGTGGTGAATACAGGTCTTCGATCAACCCTGGGGGAAAGGGCGCCGTTAGCACCTGGGCGTTGAACGCGTCGACAAGCTCGCTCAAACAGGCCACGTCGACCTCGCTTCGATTGGCAAGATAACATCGTCCGATGATGGCCGCATACTCTTCCAGGTCATTGCTGACCAGTCGAGAGGCATGGGCCTTGAGGAGCCGGGACACGATGCCCGACCCGCTGAACACATCGAAGCAACCTAAACGAGTTTTGCCGAGCCGGACTTTGACGCGCTCCACCGCGCGTCCGATCTGGCCGAGGAGCGAGCGTTTGTTCCCGATGTACGTGATGATCTGGCGCGAGAGGTACTGGGGGTCCTCAGCCGCCGTGGTGTCGGCCCAGATGATCGGCATCTGGCGTGGCTCATGCGCCCGAATGTGGGAATGGGGATTGGCGATCATCGGCGTGGTTTCGTCAAGACAACGGACAACACATCCAGGAGACGGTCAATCTCGCGCGTGGTGACAATCAGCGGGGGCACGAAGCGGAGGACGTTCTCCCTCGTGCAATTAATCAACACGCGTCGCGCCAGGCAGTCCTGGACAATCGGTTGTCCGGCCATGGTGAGTTCCATGCCTTGCAGAAGACCCAGGCCGCGCACATCTGTGATCAGGGCACAGCGGCTCTTCAGCTCCTGGAGGCCTTGGTGAAGATACGCGCCCATGGCCCGACTGTGTTCAAGGAGATGGTCGTCCACCAGGGCCTGGAACACGGCGAGGGCCGCGGCACAGGCCAGGGGATTCCCCCCGAACGTGGACGCATGGGACCCCGGGTCAAACGCGCGGGCCACGTCATCGGTTGCGAGACAGGCTCCGATGGGGAGACCGCCGCCCAGCCCCTTGGCCAGCGTCATGATATCCGGCCGAATCCGAATCTGCTCATACGCAAAGAGTGTGCCGGTTCGCCCCATGCCGGTCTGAATCTCGTCCACGATCAACAGCACGCCGCGATCCCGGCAGAGCTGTTGCAGCGGTTCCCAGAAGGAGCGATCCGCCACAACCACGCCGCCCTCGCCCTGGATCGGTTCAATCATGACCGCCGCGGTGCGGGGATTCATCTGGCGTTCGATTGAGGCGACGTCGTTAAACCCGGCATATGTGAACCCTTGCGGGAGCGGGGCGAATCCGTGCTGGACCCTGGTCTGTCCGGTTGCGGTCAGCGTCGCCAGCGTGCGGCCGTGAAAGGAATGGTGCATGGTGATGATTTCGTAGCGATCCGGCCCGTACCGCTGAAAGGCATGGCGGCGGGCCAGTTTAATCGCGGCTTCGTTGGCTTCTGCGCCGCTGTTGCAGAAGAAGACTTTGTCGGCGAAGGAATGGGCGACCAGTCGACCGGCGAGGCGTACCTGTGGTTCGGAATAAAACAGATTGGAGGCATGCAACAGGCGTTGCGCCTGCCGCTCAATGGCGGTCACCAGCCCGGGATGGCCATGTCCGAGTGCATTGACCGCGATGCCGGCCACGCAATCCAGGTAGTCGCGATCTTCGGCGTCATAGACCGTACACCCCATGCCCCGCACCAGACTGATGGGAAGCCGGGCGTAGGTGTCCATGATCGTCCGGGCCGTGTGTTGCTGGAGTTCGTCCGTCAGCATTGTCGTGAAACCGTGCGGGAATACGGGCGAAGTTAGCATAGGGTTTGCAGTGGTGCAATAGAAGCGGGTCCCGCTGTCGCGTGCGTCTTGTGGGGTGTTCCCGGTGCACGGCACATGGAGACCGTGCAGGTGACGCGCAAGAGACAATCTCTGCCGGTGGCCTTCGTGACGTGTCCCGTGTTATAAACCACGGGACATGAGAACCTGCGATTCCTGCCAACAACAGAATCCCGCTGATGCCCGGTTTTGTCTGCGATGCGGGGAGAAGTTTCTTGAGGAGGCCGTTGCTCCATCCGATTCCCCGGAGGTGGATACGTCGGAGACGACGACCGAAGAGGCGGCACCAGAGTCACTGACCGAGGAACAGTACTGGCAGGTGTTGATCGGCCGTAGCCCCTGTCTGCAATTTACGTGGAGTAGCGGCTGGTCGTGGAAACCCGCCTGGGAATATTACCAGCGGATGTTTCAACGCTTTCACTCCGCGGAAGGCCCTCGCTTTGCGCTTACGTGGAACTGGGCGCCGGTTTTCGTCGAACCGTTTCTCTGGTTTCTGTATCGGAAAATGTATCTGTTTGCGCTGGTCTATTTGATCGGGCCCGTCATTTCTGTCTTTCTCACCGGGGATATCACCGTGCCGGTGGTGTGGTCCATCATCGCCAGTGTGAGTGCCAATTATGTGTATTACTGGCACCTGAAGGATATTTTCATCAGGGTCAAGCAACGGATGGGAGTATCCCCGGAGAATCGCCAGCGTGAGCTGGCTGATGCAGGAGGGGTACAACCGTATGTGTTATGGCTGGTGGTTGCTTCGATCCTGCTGAAAGTCGTCGTCTTTATGGCGATGATGGGCGATGTTCCGCTCGACAGCGAGCCGTCGTTGCCTGAGGAGGACGGGACCGGGTCCCGTCAGCTGTTGTAGTGGAGACGACCGACCCTCAGCGATCGAGAGGAGCCGCGTGTGACAGCTCCCACGCGAACCATGATTGAAACCAGTGATAGTCACTCTGGTAGGCCGTGTGGATGGCGGGAAGCCCTTCGCTTTTTTCCTGTAGCATCGTGTAGGTCCTCGGCCAGTTCTTCGTCCACCACGATTTGAGTTCGCCGGCCGTGAACGGATGATCGTTGGGCTGGCGAATGTCGGCGGCGGTGACGGTGTCGGCGATCAGCGGCCAGTAGCGATCTTTTCCCATTCCCAGCGCTCGAAAATGTTCGCGGAGCAGAAACACGACCCACAACTCGGCGCTGTGTTTTTTGTTATGTTTGAAGGGTTGGGTCTGGCGAAGGGGAACGGGGTCGAAGTTTTTGATGATGGACGTGTAATCCGGGCCGCCATAATGGCCGGCGACGTCGGCAATGCCTTGCAGCATGTTGGCTAATTCGACCTCAACCACCGGCGAGGCGGATGTGGCCTTCCCGGGTTCAAAAGGGTTGTCGGCGGCCAGCAGGTCGATCAGCGGTTTTAATTCACGCAGGCGAACGGTTGCTGCCTCCAGGATCTGGGCCGATTCCAACCAGTAGTCCGGATCGTTTTTGGACATGCGTTCCCGTCCCGGCGGGGGCAGGACGACGGGGATCCAGTGGCGGACCAGGACAAACAGGATATAGTGCATGTCTCCGTGGACGGCCGCCACGCGATCCAGCATCGCCGGGGGCCGGGTCGCATTGTGAAAGAATTGCTCGACTTGTTCTGTGATGGTGAGGCGTTGAGCCAGCGCGATCCACCATTGCGTGTCCAGGTGGCGGGTATCGGGTTGAGACATGGGTGTCATCGGCGGACAACGAGGAGTCTTCAGGGCACCGCACGGATTGGGAGCGTGGCGGGATGGTACGGGGTGGCGGGACGCAACGCAAGGGCCGGAGTGGCACAGGGGAAGGTCATGGTCACGGAGAAGGCAGCATGAATCGGATTGTCCTCATTCGCCACGGCGAATCGCAATGGAACCGCGAAAACCGGTTTACCGGATGGGTGGATGTGCCTTTAAGCCCGCATGGTGAACAGGAGGCCCGGGAGGCGGGGGAGAAGTTGCGGGACTTTCGATTTGGTCAGGCCTTTACGTCCGTCCTGACGCGCGCGATCAGCACTCTGGAAATTGTGTTGGAAGTGATCGGCCAGTCCCATATCCCGATTGAAAAAAATCAGGCGCTGAATGAGCGCAGATATGGAGACTTGCAGGGGCTGAACAAGGTGGAAACGGCCAAACAGTATGGCGACGAGCAGGTAAAATTGTGGCGGAGAAGTTATGACGTGCGCCCCCCGGGCGGGGAAAGCCTGCACGACACGGCCGAACGCGTGATTCCCTACTACCGGCACCATATCTGGCCGCGACTGGCCGAAGCGAAGACCCTGCTGGTGGTGGCGCATGGGAACAGCTTGCGCGCGCTCGTCATGCACCTGACCGCGCTGTCCCGTGAAGACGTGCTCGAACTGAACATTCCCACTGGCGTCCCGTTGTACTATGAGCTGGATGAGCGGGGTTGTGTGACAGCGCATCGGTCGTTGTAACCGTCGCGCACCCGTTCGGTCCCAGCATCGGTCCGGGCGGGATCTGTGTGATTGTCGGGCGTCGGAATGAGTGTGAGCGGTGACGCAGGCTTATGGACAGCATACGGTGGTGAACAGACCCTATAAGATATATTTGAGACTCAGTGACACGCCCCAGAACCCCAGAGCATCGGCTTCAATCCCGTAACGGACGGGGGCGCCGCCTGGCCCGACCGTAGACGCGTGATCCCGCAAAGGCTTCCACGACTTGTCGCCGTCACTGAAATCGTCAAAGGCACTGCCGTAACGCAGCTTGATGCCCGCCAGAAACCGTTTGCTCAAGGCGTAATCCAACCCCGCCATCACCTGGTACCCGAACGTCGTGTCGGACAGCGTTTCGTTGGCTCTTGATGCCGTGCCTGCCGCGTCCGGGTTTCGCCCCAGCCCGATCAGGGTGCTCCTGTCGCTCGTTCTGATGGACGTTGCCGAGTACTGTATTTCCGTATGCGTGACCCCCAATCCAAAACCCAGATAGGGCGTCACTCGGGGCGACAGCATGTGTGTGAAATCATAGTAGATGTTTGCGAAAATGTTGTTTGTTCGAACATCGCCGATTTGTTCACTGCGTTCGACAAATTCCGCCTGCTTGGGGTCGTCGGAGACGGTCAATGACGAGCGCTCACCGTTGGGTCGTTGATGAAAGTATTCGGCCTCTATACGAAAATTGTTGTGCAAGGCGTACCCGATACTGATGCCCGCCAGAAAACCGGTGTCCAGATTGAAATTGTTCGGACTGCTCGGCAGGCGCCGGGGTGCGCATTCTGACAGCGGAAGCGGCACCGTGCCGCCATCTGAGAAGGTGTGACCGTCCAACCATTGATCGCAGTTCGTCGGAATCCCGGTATTCGAGCGGGTGGATTTAAGATCATGAGGTATGGCTACGCCGATATCCGCTCCCACATAGAATCCCCGGCGCGCGCTGCCTTGCATCTCTGAAGCGGTCGCGTTTGCTACCGGCAACAGTAGAACCACCGCTGAAACAATCGCCATATGCCACGCATTCTTCATCCCTGTATCTCCTTGTCACTTATGGGAACATGCTGAGTGATACTCGTGCCCTTTGTAACCCGTGCATGATTGTCAAAGCAAATGAATGTGTTGTTTGCCCAGGCTGGAGGGTTGGCGGGCGTCGCCGATTCGCGCAGATGCGAAGGTTCCTGTCGACCGGTCGGGCCAGTGCGCAATGGGCAACGGGGCCGGTCATCCCGGGTCAGATGATCGGTCTCAGGCTGTGCTCAAGAGCGGTGACGTGTGCGCCAATCTCTTCAATGGGCACGAGGTCAAGCAACACCGCCAGGATTTTCTGTTCATCGGGAGAGGCCATCATCCCGTCGGCCGCAAGATTTCCGGCGGCTTCATGCAACACCGCAATGGGTTCCCCGCCTTGCTGGACAAGGCGTTCCCATGTGTGATGCTGTTGCTCCATCACGGGAAGCACTTGATCCATGGGGACATGAACCAGCCCGAATCGGCTTCCCCATTTTTCACGAATCCGTTCCTGAATGACCTGGTGCATGTGGCTACCTACAGGCTCCGGGATACTGACGCGAATGGCACAGGTAATCCAGTATGTGGTCAACGAAAGCAACAGGGTGGTGAGGGCCTGAGCTTGCCGGGGGGTCATGACAAGGCCATAGTCTTTGAGAAAATCCGGGGCGACGGCTGGAGGGATGAGGTCAAAGAGGGCGTGCGCCGTCTGCTGGGCTTGATCGGTCATGGCGTGTTCGGCGTGCCGGTCTGCCGGCAAAAGCGACCATGGCCAGCATAGGCAGGCACACGTTGTCGAGGCAAGTACTTGCTTGACAGCGCATCCCTGGGCGGATAAGGCTTGCCGTGGATGTTTCCTTAACAGTGGTTTCAGGTGATAGCAAAGGAGGCTGTTAAGATGCGGTATTTCAAGTTAGTCGTATGCCCTTTTGGGCCTTACGAGCAGACTGAAGACTGGGCAGAGAAGGTTCACAAGCAAATTCTGGGTGGAAGGGTACATTTCGGATGGAGTTGGTCCCCAATGAACCCGAAGAACTTGACAGCCGATCTGAGGAAATTGCGAGAGAAAGAGAAACTCGAAGGCGATGAGAGGGTGGTCTGGAGATATACTCAGTTTCTTATCAATCGCCTTGAGGCCGGGGACAGATTGATTATTCAAACCGAACGTCCACTGAGGCGGTTCCTTATTGCGGAGGTGACAGGTCCCTATGGATTTTTAGGCACGGAACCTGATTTCAATCACTATCTGGAATGTAGGGCGATCACCGACAAAACATACGTAAGCATTGACTCCAAATTTATACCCCAATGGATCCGACATGATCTTACCCATCGCGGTCACTACTACCAGATCTATTCCGAAGCTACCATAGCGCATCTTGATTCTATGATTAAGCAAGAACTTTGGAGCCTTGAAGATGGGCAACAAAGGACGCTTGGCCATGAAAAAGAGCATACAGAGATGGAGATCGTGGACAATGTAATTGAAGTTATCCGAAAACGCTGGCCGGCAAAGCATTTTGAAACCTTTGTGAAAGAATTGATCAAGAAAATACCCGGGGTTGAGGTTGTTGCTGATTCAAAAGACAACCAGAAAGGTTGGGATTTTTTGATCCACATTCGGGATCCTTTCACAAGTGAATTTCTTCACGAGAGAGTTCCGGTTCAATGCAAGAATTACGCGGGTGATGTTGACAACGATCAACCGATTGACGATCTGAAGAGATCTGTAAAGCACTCTGACTCCACCATTGCCTATCTGTTTATTCTGGGAGATTTAACGGACAACTTTAAGAAAAAACTTGATGAGGCCGAACGATTCGCGCCGTCTAGCCACGGCAAGGAAGTCCAGTTTAGAACGATTGACCAGGGCGAGATCGCAAAACTGTATATGCGATACATAGCTGAGAAATGAGACACAAAGAAAGAGAATGTCTTTCTTTTTCTGTACAGGAGGCCGATTATTCTCGTTAGGGGCGCACTGATTGCAAAACGGGATAGTTGGTCAAGGCGATGGTGGCCTGGCTCCTTATGGCAATTGCGGGATTATGGATGGCCGATGGCGTGGCCTTACTGGTGGCGCCGCTGTGGGTCGTTGAGCGGGTGAGGCACATTGTCCTTGCTTCCCCTGCGATGTCGGCATGGTCGGGGGTGACCCTGGTTGCGGGACTTGTCCTTGTCTTTGCCGCGCCCGATCTGGACTATCAGGTTCTCTGGGTGGTGATGGGTGTGGCCATGATGGCGAAGGGGGGATTTTTGCTGTTGGCCAGTGACGACACATGCCAGGCCGTGTTGCGGTGGTGTGTGAGCCGGGAAGCCGTGGATTACCGGTTTGTGGGGCTGGTCTTGTGTGTGCTCTCCCTTCTGTTGCTCCATGCCTTGGTCGGCGTTGGGCCAAGGTAAAAAAAGGATGTCGTGATCGTATTCCTCCTCGGGGTGTTCAGCGTGGTCTGGGGCGCGTGGGGATTGCTGTTCGTGATCGCGCCCGTGCCGGTGCTTGCCTGGACCAGTCGGGTGCTCTTCGATACCTGGTGGCGATTCTGGGTCGCGCAAGCTACGTTGGTGGTCGGGTTGCTCCTGATTATCGGCACGTCTTCCCTGGAAGGACGGTGGCTGTGGGTCGTGTGTGGCGGGATCGGCGTGGCGAAAGCCTGCTGGTTGCTTGGGGCGTCCGAGTCGTTTCGAGACGTGGTGTGGCAATATGTCAGTCACTGGCCGGTGTGGCTGCTTCGGTGCGATGGTGGGCTGGGGGTGATCCTCGCCGTCCTGTTGGCCGCAGACTGTGTGCTCCATGGCTGACACGCCTGCCATCCGTCACGCGGACAATCAGGCTCTGACGTTGTTGTGGGAGAGCCACCAGGCGGCGGCGTGGCCGGTGGCAGTGGGGGCGCACGAAGGGGAGCTGATGACGCTGGACACGGTATTCGGCGGGTGTGTCATCTATGTTCTGGAAGAGCGTCATCTTGATCCGCCACGCGTGACAATTCTTGAAGACGGCCTGGCCGAGTTGGAAGCGTTGCTTCCGGAATTACACGAAGAGTCTCTCGGCTATTTCGAACGGCTCAAGCAGTTGGGCCTGCTGGCGCTTGCACTGGGTCGGCAGGGGTAACGCACGATGCGGTCAATTGACGTTCCCGAAATCCCTGTGCTAGCGTTTCCACTGTGCGCCCGAGGCCATTGACATCATGTGGCCCGTCACGTGCCGATCGTCGCCAGTCTCGTCATGGAGCCAGTATGGATAAAGATCTGAAAAGTATTTTAGGAAAATTGCAGTACACCGACGATGCCAGGGTCGTGCAGCAGATCACGCAGCAGACCAGACAGGTGCAGGATCGCATGTCGGGGATTCGGCACAAGATCGCGGTGATGAGCGGGAAAGGCGGGGTCGGCAAGAGCATGACCACGGTCAATCTGGCCCTGTCGTTGGGACGCCAGGGCTACAAAGTCGGCATCATTGATGTGGATCTCAACGGTCCCTGCGTGCCCCGTATGATGGGCATGCACGGTCGGGAGCTTGAGGTCACGTCGGAAGGCGCGCGTCCGCCGGAAGGGCCATATGGCATCAAAGTGGCGTCCATGGATTTCCTGCTCAATGAATCGGCGCCGGTTCGGTGGAAAGGCCCGATGGATTTGAGTCCTGTCTGGCTGGGGCTGACGGAAATGAACGTGATTCGGGAGTTTCTCGCCGATATGATCTGGGGCGATCTGGATTATTTACTGGCCGATCTTCCCCCGGGCGCCGCCGCGGACAAACCGCCTGTTCTCGCCAGTTTCCTTCCCGACCTGGCCGGAGCCGTCGTGGTCACCACCCCGTCGGAAGTGGCGTCGGAAGTGGTGCAGAAGTCCATTGGCTATGCGACAGAACTGGGGCTGCGTGTGTTGGGTGTCATTGAAAATATGAGCCGCTACCGGTGCCCGTCCTGTGGCGCCGAGCATGAACTCTTTGACGGCGACACCGAGAGCATGTGTCGCGCACTCGATCTGCCGTTGCTTGGCCGCATTCCGTTTGACCGGAACTTTGCCAGAACCTTTGATAAAGGGACGCCGTTGCTGGATGCGGATTATCCGACAAACCAGCGCTACCACGATATTGTGGGGCGCATGTTATCCATTGTCGATTACAAAAAGGTGTTGGCCGAGAAGCTGTAAGTGAGGCCATGTCCCGCAAAGGGGAATCCACTCTAATTTTCGCGTGAGGCCGTTATGAAATTTGTTTGCTTGAATTGCGAAACCTATATGACCTTTCAGAAAGTGGAGAAACCGGCGGAAGGGTCACTGGGGGTGTTTTTTGTCTGTGGATCCTGTGATGCGAAATTTTCCATGGTGACGAATCCGGGCGAGACGCAAATGGTGACGTCCCTGGGCGTCCAGCTTGGGGGGCGCACCGAGGCGGCGGCTCCGCTGGAAATGACGCGGGGCGGGTTGCAGGAAGGCGTCGGTGCTCCCGCATCGGCCGGGTCCATGGCGAGCTATCTGAACGACAAAATCCACGCGGGACAGACGGCGACAGCGGCCGGGTCGCCCGCGTCCACAGTCGCACACGGTGCCCCCGCACCCTCGTCTGCGAAGGATGGCCAGGCAGAGTCGTCCGGGGGCTGTCCCTTTTCCTCGATGGTGGCGCAAATGGGACTGACGACCGGGGGGACTGCCGCGGGCGCCGGTGCGGGGGCGCAATCCTCCGATCTGCAATGGAGCGCTGATGCGCAGGAACGTCTGGGCCAGTTGCCGTCGTTTGTGCAACCCATGGTCAAGGGGAGTGTGGAAGCGTATGCGCGGAAGCATGGCTACGCGACTGTCACACTTCAGGTCATGGATGATTCGAAGAATGCCTCAACGGGTATGACTTGGGACCCGGATGCCACGCAGCGGTTACAGAACATCCCGGACTTCATTCAACCCATGGCCCGCAAGGAAATTGAGCGACTGGCCCAGGAACGCGGTGCGACCACCGTGACGGCGGCATTCATGGACGAGGCGAAAGAGAAGTTTATGAAGTTTATGTAGGACTGGGGAAATTTTCCCCGGAGATGCCGCCAGTACAGGCCGATTGTTTGCAGTTTGCCCTCCAGAATATCAGCTGGACACGTGGGGCAACGGACGTAGAAATCCCTTAAAAATTTCCCCAGTTGCCATACGGTTTTAATCGGTACAGGTCTTCGACGTTGTTCGGGATGGCGGTGCCGTGTTCCGCGAGCAACGCGGCCGTGCGTCGGAGCGGCAACCCGACGATGGTCGGATAATCTCCTTCGATTTTCTCAATGAGCCGGGCGCCTTCTCCCTGGATGGAATAGGCTCCGGCCTTGCCTTCGCTTTCTCTCGTCTTCAGATACCACCGGAGTTCATCGTCCGTGAATGGTGTGAGCCACACCCGTGCGGTTTCCAGTTGGGCCACAAGGGTGTGTGAGGCGTGGTGCAACAGCGCGATGCCCGTGTGTACGGCGTGAGAGCGTCCCCGCAGTTGACGCAACATGCGCTCGGCTTCTGTGAGATCCTTCGGCTTGCCCAGCAAGAGTCCGTCAACGTCAATCACCGTATCACCACCCAGCACCAGATCGTTCGGATACCGCTCTGCAATGGATTGTGCCTTGTCCAGCGCGAATTGTGTTGCCTGGTCCCCGGGGGGGAGCGCGAGGGATGGGACTTCTTCCGCCGTGGGGGATATGACGTCGAACGGGATGCCAAGCAGGGCCAGTAAGTCTCGGCGGCGGGGAGAGGTGGAAGCCAGGATGAGGGACACGGGTGACCGGGGCGGGTTACGTTGCCGAAGCCGTGAGCGTCTCGCACGGGATAGCCACCGGCGAAGCCCGTTCGGTCCGATAGGTGTTCAGTAGCCGCTCAACATCCCGGGCATGGTGGACGGTGACCATGTCGGCACGCAAGGCTGCCGCATATGGAAAGTCGCGGCAGTACCATCCCAGGTGTTTGCGCATGCGCGGAAAACGACGGGCTTCGTGAAAGTGTTCAAACGTGCGGGCGTGCTGCAGGATCATGTCGAACCGGTCTTCCACCGACACCGAAGGCTCATGCACCGGATGCGGGGAGCGATGTCGAACCGCTTCACGGATCAACTCTTTGCCGCGAAAAATCCACGGGTTGCCCAGAGACGCACGGCCCAGAAGAATGCCATCCACCCCGCTGGCCCGGATGCGTGTGATCGCGTCGTTCAGCGAGCCAATATCACCATTGCCAAATACGAGGATGCCCTGTTGATGGATCCGCGTGGCGGCATCGGCGATGGCGTCCCAGTCCGCGTCGCCCCGGTACATTTGTTTCAAGGTTCGACCATGGATGGAGATGACCTCCGGTTGGCCTTGAACGAGACAGTCGCTCCATTCCTTGATCACGACGGAGTCGTACCCGAGGCGTGTTTTCACGGAAAGGGGGAGGGCGCGGCGTTGGACGGATGACGCGGGATGGTTTTGTGCGTCGCGAACCTGGCGCACGCGTTCGACAATGCGGGGCTTGAGGCCGGCTTCGGCCAGGGTTTGTCCGTTGGCCCAGTCACGCAACCCGCGCGCGGTCGCGGCCATGATGGCAAGCGCCAGTTCCGGTGTTTTGATCAGCCCGGCGCCCGACCCCGACGAGGCCACGTTTTTTGACGGACACCCCATGTTAATATCCAGTCCGTCAAAGCCGAGTTCACTCACCACGTGTGCGGACTGGTAAAAGAGGTCGGGGTGTTTGCCGTAGAGTTGTGCGACGATCGGGCGCTGGCGTTCGGTGTACCGCAACGGTTCCCAAGCCATCCCACGGCTGTGACACACGTCATGGACATTGGTAAATTCGGTAAAGACGACATCCGGTCGGCCATACGTGGCGATGACGTGCCGGAACGCAATATCCGTGACCCCGTCCATGGGAGCCAGCCCGACAATCGGACGTGGAAGGTGATGCCAGAAATTCAAGCTCTTCCCATCTGATTTCTTGTCTAGACTATTTTCTATCCTCGTCGGCTACACCTCGGTTCATTAAAGATATTTCATGCCTTTGACTTCTATTGCCGAGGATTATTCCTGCCCATCCTTCAAGTGTACGTCCTTCTTCAGCTTCACGATGCGGTACCTTCGAAACCATGTGTGAAACTCTATCGGGCGAAATTGCTGCTAGGTCACGGAGCAGAGGGAGAATAGCTTTGTCTCTGCCAGTTGCTTTAATTGGCTGAAGTCCGTTGTCCTCTGCAAAATGTCGTATGTCTTTTAACGTGGGCATGATAATTTTTCCGACCAAATTCTGATGAAGTTGTCTAAGCAGATTTGCTTTTTCCGGGTCGGCTTTCTCTATGTGTTTAAGCAATTCGATAATCCCCTTCTTCTTTTTCTCCGGAGATATCTTGGTTCCTGACTTTCCTGATGAACGTCGGCCTGTCTTAGCAGATGCGTCAAGTATCGCAAGAAGGTCATTCAATAGCCTGCCGTCCTTGAAATTTTTCGATAATGCCTCAAAGGAATCTGCCCCATATTTTTTGAGTAGACGCGCAATATCTGCTAACAATTCGATTTCTTTTGCTTCGCTCACAGCCCAATCCTGCTTGCAATTTCTTCTGCAACCTTCTCGAAATTATGAATCTTATCCCAACGCGCATACGATGTTCGGAATATGGGCTGTCCTTCTCGTGCCCCTTTCGAATACGAGCGTGAGAATTCAACCTCTTTACTGAACACATGCCACTGATTTATCTGAGCTATTTCCCGGACCGCACGCTTGGCCAATGCCTCCTCCGGCGAGTAGTCTGATACTGCATTAAATACAACGCCTGCCAGTTGAAGATTCGAATTTTCGTATTCCTCTTTGAAATCTTGCATTGAACTGACAAGAAGCGGAAGCCCTATTGTGGATAAGTATTCTGGTTTCACGGGCACAAGAAGCCATTCACTAGAAAGATACGCTGCAGTGGTAAGAATAGATTCTGTTGGCGCACAATCAATTAAAATAAGGTCATAGCTGTCCTTAATCTTCTTTAGCAAATTGGAAAGGCGGTGCTCCTTGTTCCTGGGATTTTTCAGCGAGAAAGCTAATTCCAAACGGGATGGAATTAGGTGGAGACATCCCCCGCTAGGAAAATCAGGGAACTTGGCAATGGCAGATCGAGGATCCATTCTTGATACTTTACCTCTTGGTGTTCTAGTGCCTTCCTCAAAAATGTCCCAGATGGTAGGGTTTTTCTTTTCGAGTATTTTTTTATAGTTACTTGGCCCTACAAGATACTGACTCGCGTTAAACTGAGGGTCGAGATCCACCACTAGGACTCTTTTCCCCCAGTCGGACTTGAGAGAAAAAGACCAAGCAAGATTGATTGTGAGAGTTGATTTACCAACACCGCCTTTCATGTTAATCAAAGACACAGTGACAGCCATTTTCGTCTTTCTCCTTCACCAAAGCATTGACAGTTGCTCAACCTAGAAATCAGCAGACCGAAGAGGATTCATCGCCTCCTTTTTCAAAAGGGCGAACACCCTGTAAAGACACAGCAGAACAATGGAACACCTCCCATATGCTACCACGCAAGGATAGAGAATTTGAAGAGATCGTTGGCGGGTCCCAGATAAAGGAAAGGTGGTGTATCGGGGTGAGAGCGAATATGGCCTCAATCTTGGTACAGACAGTTGAACAAAAGTTCGTCTGAGCTTATTGCAATGAGTCGGGTCGCTTTTCAGTCAGGGCGGACTTATGGTAGGAAGGTTCATGGTTGGGGATAGATGGTAACTGGTCATCGGGAAACGGTCGGGCCATCCATGGAAAACTCCATTGTAGTACTCCCGACAGGTTTCTTGCCATCGTGTAAGTGA
Source organism: Nitrospirales bacterium (assembly GCA_963692935.1). Lineage (GTDB taxonomy): Bacteria > Nitrospirota > Nitrospiria > Nitrospirales > UBA8639 > Bin75. The sequence continues at coordinate 2,219,619 of OY843588.1, read as the reverse complement.
TAAGTGTGTCCATGAAAAAAACATCGTCACAACCGGATCCCACCGTCGTGCTGTATCACGCCGATTGCGCCGATGGGTTCGGTGCGGCGTGGGCGTTGTGGAAAAAATATCCGGATGCACGCTACCTGCCCGTCAAACATGGCGAGCCGCCCCCGGCGGGATTGGACGGGGCGCATGTCGTGATGGTGGATTTCAGTTATGGTCGGGACGTGATTGAGCGGTTGATCGCATCCACGGCCAGTTTCTGCATCCTGGATCACCACGTCACGGCCCAGGCGGTGTTGGCGGATTTTCCCTGCGCGCATTTTGATATGAAGAAAAGCGGGGCGGTGCTGGCGTGGGAATGGGCGCATCAGGAGCCGGTTCCCTGGTTGCTTCGGTATATTCAGGACAAGGACTTGTGGGCATGGCGGTTGCCAGAGAGTCGTGAAATCAGCGCGGCGCTTGCCTCGTATCCGTTGGACTTTCAGGTATGGGATGGATTGACGCAGGGGGTGTTGGAAACCGAGGGACGGGCGATTCTTCGACGGGAACATGCCCTGGTTGAAAAAATTGTTGCGGAATCCGTCCTGGTAACCTTTGCAGGGGAAACTGTACCTGCGGTGCACAGTCCGGTGATGACCAGTCAGATCGGAGAACGCCTGTGCCAGGGATTTCCTTTTTGCATCATCTGGCATCAGCAGAATGGACGCCGGTATTGTAGTTTGCGCTCGAAACGCGGGACGACGGACGTCTCCGCCATTGCCGCCCGATACGGGGGCGGAGGCCATGTGAATGCTGCGGGCTTTTCATTCCCCGTTCAAGCGGAAGCGTCAGACATACTCAATCCTTTCCGCGGTGTCGTCTTGCCCTGAGCGTTCCAAGGCTACCCGTTCCAAACCGGACTTCCATGATTCCATTGCGTGACGATAATCCTGCGGAAATCACACCCGTTGTCACGGTCGGGTTGATCATCGCCTGCGTAGGAGTCTTCCTGTATCAGGTGATGTTGTTGGCGCATGACAGCGAAATGTTTGTGTATCAGTACGGGGCCATCCCCGCGGTGGTGTTTGCACATGTCGAAATCCCCGTTGAATTCGGTGCGGTGTCGCCCTATGGCAGTTTAATCACCAGCATGTTTCTGCACGGTGGCTGGATGCACCTGATCGGCAATATGCTGTATCTGTGGATTTTCGGGAACAACATTGAAGACGTCATGGGCCATGGACGGTTTATCATCTTTTATGGCCTGTGCGGGATTGTTGCGGCATTGAGTCATGCCACCATTGATCCACAATCCGTCATTCCCATGATCGGGGCCAGTGGTGCCATCTCGGGGATTCTGGGGGCCTATCTCTTGCTGTACCCGCACGCCAAAGTGCTGGTACTCATCCCGTTTGGGTTTTTCAGTCAAATGATCCATGTCCCGGCCGTCCTTGTTCTGGGTCTGTGGTTTGTGATGCAGGTGCTGTACGGAGGGTTCAGCATGGGTGCGGAAGAGGGCGGCGTCGCGTTCTTTGCCCATGTGGGAGGATTTCTTGCGGGCATGGTGTTGATTGGATTCTTTAAACATTCGCATGTCCGGTTTTTTAATCCTCCCCATTCGTACACATGACTGTTGCGAGGCTGGAGTGAGGGGGCAGGACCCGTATCGGGTGTGTGATGAGACCTGTTCAGGAGGCCCGTAAATTTTTTTCCCGTGCCCCTTGACATGGCTGGGACACGCGAGTATATTCCGCCTTTCGCAGTCAGATGTTCTTTGACAATTTCATAGCCGGCAAAACGGCAAGAAGAGAAGTGTGTTGAAGTGGCGGCCCTTGTCAATTCAGGAAGTTGTTTTTTAATTTGAGAGTTTGATCCTGGCTCAGAACGAACGCTGGCGGCGCGCCTAACACATGCAAGTCGAACGAGAGGCCCTTCGGGGTAGTAAAGTGGCGAACGGGTGAGTAATACGTGGGTAACCTGCCTTTGAGAGGGGAATAACCAGCCGAAAGGCTGGCTAATACCCCATACGCTTCCAGTCCCTCGGGTAAGGAAGGAAAGTCGCATCGTGGATGTGGCACTCGAAGATGGGCTCATGGCCTATCAGCTTGTTGGTGGGGTAACGGCCTACCAAGGCAACGACGGGTAGCTGGTCTGA
>OY843588.1:0-2215000 GCA_963692935.1 Nitrospirales bacterium | reverse complement strand
CGCTAGCAGAATAGTCTGGAAAGACTAACCAGAGAAGGTGACAGTCCTGTAGGCGAAAGGGTGTTGGCTCGTTGGATGCAGGTCCTGAGTACCGCGGGGCTCGAGGAACCTTGTGGGAAGCGAGGAGGACCACCTTCTAAGGCTAAATACTCTCTGATGACCGATAGTGAACTAGTACCGTGAGGGAAAGGCGAAAAGAACCCCGGTGAGGGGAGTGAAATAGAACCTGAAACCGTATACCTACAAGCAGCGAAAGGGCTATGCCCCGTTGTACAAGGGGAATGCCTGATCGCGTGCCTTTTGCTTAATGAGCCGGCGAGTTATTCTGCGTAGCAAGGTTAAGTCGACAAGACGGAGCCGTAGCGAAAGCGAGTCCGAACAGGGCGTCCAGTTGCGTAGAATAGACCCGAAGCGAGGTGATCTACCCATGGCCAGGGTGAATCCGTCGTAACAGATGGAGGAGGCCCGAACCGTTGTTTGTTGCAAAAAGCTCGGATGAGCTGTGGGTAGGAGTGAAAGGCTAATCAAACCTCGTAATAGCTGGTTCTCCCCGAAATAGCTTTAGGGCTAGCCTTGGAGTAACCGTGGCGGAGGTAGAGCACTGGATGGGCTAGGGGCGTTTCCGCGTTACCGAACTCAACCAAACTCCGAATGCCGTTACTGGATCTCCGGGAGTCAGACTACGGGTGATAAGGTCCGTGGTCAAAAGGGAAACAGCCCAGACCGTCAGCTAAGGTCCCTAATTGTAGACTAAGTGGAAAAGGTTGTGGATGTGCTCAGACAGCCAGGAGGTTGGCTTAGAAGCAGCCATCCTTTGAAGAGTGCGTAACAGCTCACTGGTCGAGTGTGTCTGCGCCGAAAATGTAACGGGGCTCAAGTTTACAACCGAAGCTACGGGCTTGTACCAACAGTTGCACCGGACGTTGTATGGAAGGTGAGACTGCAAGATATGAGCGGTAGGGGAGCATTCTCTGTGAGGTGAAGGTTGACCGGCAAGGACAGCTGGATCGCAGAGAAGAGATTATGCCGGCATAAGTAGCGTTAAACGATGTGAGAATCATCGTCCCCGTAAGCCTAAGGTTTCCTGGCCAATGTTCGTCAGGTCAGGGTTAGTCGGTCCCTAAGGCGAGGCCGAAAGGCGTAGTCGATGGGAAACAGGTCAACATTCCTGTACCGCCGTGTTCGCGTTATGAACGAAGGGGGGACGCAGAAGGGTAGGCACCGCCGGGTCCCTGGAATACCCGGTCTAAGCGTGTAGGCGGGATTCGTAGGCAAATCCGCGAGTCCGTTAACGCCGAGACGTGATAGGGAGGCCGCAAGGCCATGAACGGGCTGATCCCACACTGCCAAGAAAATCCTCGTAGTCAGTGGACATGGTGACCGTACCGCAAACCGACACAGGTAGGCGAGTGAAATACACTAAGGGGCGTGAGAGAACACTCCCTAAGGAACTCTGCAAACTAGCCCCGTAACTTCGGGAGAAGGGGTGCCTCGCGTACGTGAGAGGACTTGCTCCTTGAGCGGAACGAGGTCGCAGTAAAGTGGCTCTGGCGACTGTTTACCAAAAACACAGGACTCTGCTAACTCGTAAGAGGATGTATAGGGTCTGATGCCTGCCCGGTGCTGGAAGGTTAACTGGAGATGTCAGCCGCAAGGCGAAGCTTCGAAGGGAAGCCCCAGTAAACGGCGGCCGTAACTATAACGGTCCTAAGGTAGCGAAATTCCTTGTCGGGTAAGTTCCGACCTGCATGAATGGCATAACGATTGGAGCGCTGTCTCGGGGAGTGACTCAGCGAACTTGTGGTTCCGGTGAAGACGCCGGGTACCCGCAACAAGACGGAAAGACCCCGTGCACCTTTACTACAACTTGACATTGGGTGTTGGGCGAATATGTGTAGGATAGGTGGGAGACTGTGAAGCGGGAGCGCTAGTTCCCGTGGAGTCGCCCTTGAAATACCACCCTTATTTTTCCGATATTCTAACCTCATTCTGTCATCCAGAATAGGGACATTGTCTGGTGGGTAGTTTGACTGGGGCGGTCGCCTCCCAAAAGGTAACGGAGGCGCCCAAAGGTTCCCTCAGGCTGGTCGGCAATCAGCCATAGAGTGTAAAGGCATAAGGGAGCTTGACTGCGAGACGGACACGTCGAGCAGGGACGAAAGTCGGGCTTAGTGATCCGGTGGTTCTGAGTGGAAGGGCCATCGCTCAACGGATAAAAGGTACGCCGGGGATAACAGGCTAATCTCCCCCAAGAGTTCACATCGACGGGGAGGTTTGGCACCTCGATGTCGGCTCATCGCATCCTGGGGCTGAAGCTGGTCCCAAGGGTCGGGCTGTTCGCCCGTTAAAGCGGTACGCGAGCTGGGTTCAGAACGTCGTGAGACAGTTCGGTCCCTATCTGTTGTGGGCGTAGGAGATTTGAGAGGGTCTGTCTCTAGTACGAGAGGATTGAGATGGACGGACCTCTAGTGTGCCGGTTGTCGCGCCAGCGGCAGTGCCGGGTAGCTATGTCCGGTTTGGATAACCGCTGAAAGCATCTAAGCGGGAAGCCAGCCTCAAGACGAGATCTCCCGGAGGGTAACCTCCCTAAAGGCCACTCGTAGACGACGAGTTTGATAGGCTGGGTGTGGAAGAGCCGTGAGGCTTGAAGCTAACCAGTACTAATCGGCCGTGCGACTTAATATCATTTTACTTCTGATAGACATGATCTCGTATTTCACGAAATGGAATCCGTGAAGCTTGGCGGGGGACAGGAGCATGCTCCCGCGTGGTTTCGTGGCATTCTATCGTGAGCACATTCCCGGTGACCATACCGGAGGGGCCACACCCGTTCCCATCCCGAACACGGAAGTTAAGTCCTCCAGGGCCGATGATACTGCAGTCGCGAGGCTGTGGGAAAGTAGGATGTTGCCGGGTTCTTTCGCGGAAAGCCCACAGATGTTTATCTCTGTGGGCTTTTCTTTTCAGCATGGCTTTTGTTTCCACATGCGATCCCGTGTAGTACCTCACGGGGCGTGGATCCTGTAAACCGCTACATTGTCCATCCCGGGTATGGAGCACGAATTATCAGTAGCCGTGGCGTTAGCCAGGCAGGCGGGCCAGATCGTGATGGATGTGTATGCCACGGATTTTGCCGTGGCGTATAAAGGCGCCAACGATCCGGTGACGGAAGCCGATCGGCGAGGGAACGACGTGATCGTGCAGGGCCTTCGCGAGGCTTTTCCCCACGACGTCGTGGCGGCTGAGGAAAGTGCCCACCCCTTCACCTCTCCCGACGCCGATGCTCCAACATCCACTCGTCGCGTGTGGTACGTTGATCCACTGGACGGCACCAAAGAATTTATCGCCGGGAACGGAGAGTTTTCCGTGATGATCGGGCTCACGGTTCACGGCCGTGCGCATCTCGGTGTGGTCTATCGCCCGGATGGTGATGTCCTGTATGCCGGTGCTGTGGGCACGGGAGCGTGGATGGAACAGCACGGAATGCGCGTGCCCCTGGCGATTGCGGAAAGGGATGTCGGCAGACCGCTCATCATGGCGGTCTCCCGTTCCCATCGTCATCCCCAGGCGGACAGGATTGCCAGCATGCTGGAGGCCGGGCAAGAAATACCGTTGGGAAGCGTCGGGTTAAAAATTGGTATGATTGCGCGTGGGGATGCCGATGTGTATGTGGAGCCGGGTCCCGCAACCAAGCTCTGGGACGCCTGTGCCCCCGACGCGATTCTGCGAGCGGCCGGAGGACAGTTCACCACGATCCTCGGGCAACCCGTGGCCTATGGTGGCTTGCCACTCAATAACCCGCATGGTTTGTTGGCGACCAACGGCTTCTGTCATGAACGGGTCGTGCATGCGCTGCAACCCGTGGTTCGGGAACTGGGCTTGCAACCGTGAGAGACAGCGTTCCTGGTGACATCTGTTGCAAGGCTTGATTATCGCGTATGCCGTTAATGTCTGGAGGCAAGCCAAACAATAATGCGGGATGATGTGGTCGTCATCGGTGGAGGACTTGCGGGGTCAGAAGCGGCCTGGCAGGCGGCGGCGTGCGGTGCGAAGGTCACGCTCTATGAGATGCGACCCGTGCACGGGACGGCGGCCCACAAGACCAGTCATTTGGCGGAAATTGTCTGCTCGAATTCGTTGGGGTCCGCTGCCCCCACCAGCGCGCCCGGCATTCTGAAAGCCGAGATGCGGTTGTTGAATTCACTCGTCATGCGTGCGGCTGACGAAGCACGTGTGCCCGCCGGGATGGCGCTGGCGGTGGATCGTGAAATCTTCGCATCCGCCATTACCCGCACGCTGGAAGCGCATCCGAACATTCGGATCGTTCGAGAAGAGATTCAGGAAATTCCGACCGACGCAGTTTGTATCGTGGCGACGGGGCCTTTGACGTCACACCGTATGGCGCAGTCCCTGGCCGCGCTCACGCATAAAGAGAATCTGGCGTTTTTTGACGCGATTTCCCCGGTCATTGATGCCGAATCCATTGACATGGACAAAGTATTCCGCGCATCCCGCTATGGGAAAGGCGGACCTGATTATCTCAATTGTCCGATGGATGCGGAAACGTATGCGGCCTTTTACGAGGCGTTGAAAACGGCGGAAAGAGTGCAGGCCAAAGACTTTGAACAGATTCCCTATTTTGAAGGGTGCATCCCCGTTGAGGTGATGGCCGACCGCGGGAAGCAGACCTTAACGTTTGGTCCGATGAAACCCGTCGGGTTGGTTGATCCGTGCACCAGCCGACAACCGTATGCCGTCCTTCAATTACGCGCGGAAAATCTCCATGGTTCGTGTTATAACATGGTGGGTTTTCAGACCAAACTGACCTATCCAGAGCAAAAGCGCGTATTCCGAATGATTCCCGGTCTCGAACGGGCGGAATTCCTCCGGTTAGGGAGTGTGCATCGGAACACCTTTGTGAATGCTCCCGCATTATTGCGGAAGACGCTACAGTTGAAAATGCGCGGGACCACGTTTTTGGCGGGGTGTCTCGTGGGCGTGGAGGGCTATGTCGAATCGGCCGCGACAGGTGGCCTGGCCGGCATCAATGCCGGCCGGGCGATGGCCGATCTGCCATTGGTGACCCCGCCGCTTGCGACGGCACACGGAGCGCTGGTGAATTATATTACGACGAGTGACCCCCGGCATTTCCAACCCATGAATACTAACATTGGGTTGTTTCCGCCCCTGCCCGAGAGAATTCGTGACAAGGAGCACAAACGTCGCATGATCCACCAACGGGCCATGGATGAGTGTCAGGTATGGAAGAAGCAATTCGCGCTTTCCTGAACTATCTTGATGTTGAACGCGGAGCATCGCGGGAAACGATTCGCGGGTATCAATCGGACCTGCGACAATTTGTGGCTTTTCTGACAATGGACATGCGCGAAGCCGTTTCGGATCCACTCCGGATTGACGCATCGCTGATTCGGCGGTTTCTGGTATGGTTGTCTGGTCGGAAGGACAAAAAGTCATCACAGGCAAGGAAACTCGCCACGCTCCGGAGCTTCTTCAGGTTTTTGCATCAGCGAGGCCGGGTGCCCCACAATCCGGTCGTGCAGGTCCGGACGCCACGGTCGGGGCACCACTTGCCCCATGTCATGACAAAGGATGAGGCCGAGCGGCTAATGGAATTCCCGATGTCCACCGATGGCGCATCGGTCTTCAGAGATCAGGCGATTTTGGAAACCCTGTATTCAACGGGCGCGCGGGTGGGCGAGCTGGTAGGTATGAACTGGGATGATCTGAATCTTGATGAAGGGATGGTGCGCTTGCGAGGCAAAGGCAAAAAAGAACGTCTGGTGCCTGTCGGGTGCGTCGCGGTGGAGGCGATCCGCGACTATCTGACGATGAGGCCATGGCGGTCGGGACGGGCCACGGCCAGGGACGTTTCGACTGCCTCAACGCTGCCTGTGCCGCCGGCCGGCGGACCGGTGTTTGAAAATAATCGGGGTGGCCGGTTGTCTGTGCGCGGCGTGGAACGAATCGTGCGGCGTTATGCTGACCGGTTGCAGAGCGGGACCATCACACCGCATACCTTACGGCATTCCTATGCGACGCATCTGTTAGATGAAGGTGCGGATCTCCGCGTCATCCAGGAAATGCTGGGGCACGCGTCGTTGGCCACCACCCAACACTACACGCACCTGGCCACGGATCGGTTGATGGCCGTGTATGATCGGGCGCATCCGCGGTCCGGCCATGTCACGTCGGCTCGCTCCGGAGACAAGGAGAACCCGTCATGACCATTCGCTCCACCACGATTCTTTCCGTTCGTCGCCATGGCGCGGTCGCCATGGGAACAGATGGTCAAGTGACAGTGGGGACGACCGTGATGAAGGCCAACGCTCGTAAGGTCCGCCGCTTGTGTCAGGGGCATGTACTTGCGGGATTTGCGGGGGCCACCGCGGATGCCTTTACCCTGTTTGAAAAATTCGACGTGAAGTTGGAGGAATATAAGGGCAACCTGACCAGGGCTGCGGTTGAGTTGGCGAAAGATTGGCGGACGGATCGCGTGTTGCGTCGCCTCGAAGCGTTGTTGGCCGTCGCGGATCTGAAGAGTTCATTTGTCATTTCCGGGACAGGAGATGTCGTGGAACCGGAAGACGGTATTCTCGCGATCGGGTCCGGTGGCCCGTATGCGCTGGCTGCGGCGCGTGCGCTGCTGGCCCAGACCTCCCTTGCCACCGCGGACATTGTCAGACAGGCGATGCACATTGCGGCCGGCATTGATATTTATACGAATCATGAAATCGTGATCGAGGAATTGAAGGCTTCGTCATGAATCAATCTCCCACATCGGACACAGGAGCCGTGGCGGAAACGGTGGACGCGGTGCGTATTGACAGTCTGTCGCCTCGTGACATTGTCGCCGTCCTTGACCGCCATGTGATTGGACAACGGGACGCCAAACGGATGGTGGCCATTGCGTTGCGGAATCGCTGGCGTCGTCAACAACTCAGCCCGGAATTGCGGGAAGAAATTTTCCCGAAGAATATCATCATGATCGGGCCCACGGGCGTGGGGAAAACGGAAATTTCCAGGCGTCTGGCGAAACTTGCCGATGCCCCGTTCATTAAAGTCGAGGCCTCGAAATTTACCGAAGTCGGGTATGTCGGGCGTGACGTGGAATCCATCATTCGAGACCTCACCGAGCAGTCGGTCACTATGGTGAAGAGTGCTTCCCTGAAGCAAGTCGAACGCAAGGCTGAAGAACTGGCAGAAGATCGCGTGCTTGATTTGTTGCTTCCTCCGAGTCAGCCTCGGAGTACGGGCTTGAAGGGGGAGGATAACCAGTCGGCCGCGAAACGGTCCGATGGTTCCGGCAACGGCGGCACGCGGCAGAAACTCCGCAAACAGTTGCGGGAAGGCCAACTCGATACCCGCACGGTGGAGATTGCGGTGAAGGAACGTGGCCTGCCAGTGGGCGTTATTTCCAATGTCGGCGGCATGGAAGACCTCGAACATCATCTTCGTGACATGTTAGGCGGGCTGATGCAGGGGAATACCAAAGATCGTGTCATGAAAATTCCCGATGCCTTGAAGTATTTTACCCAGGAAGAATCTCACAAACTGATTGACATGGACGAAGTGGTTCGTGACGCCATTGAACGGGTTGAACAATCCGGTATCGTCTTTTTAGATGAGATTGATAAAATCACCGGTCGTGAACAGCACATGAGCCCCGACGTGTCACGGGAAGGCGTGCAGCGTGATCTGTTGCCAATTGTCGAAGGGTCCACCATCAATACCAAGTACGGGCTGGTGAAGACCGACCATATTCTGTTTATTGCCGCCGGGGCGTTTCACGCGGTCAAACCGGCGGATCTGATTCCCGAACTGCAGGGTCGTTTCCCGATTCGTGTCGAGTTGGAGCCTTTGACCAAGGTTGATCTGGTGCGCATCCTGACGGAACCCCGTAACGCTCTGGTGAAGCAATACCAAGCCTTGCTGGCCACCGAAGGCATTACGCTTGATTGCACCAGGGAAGGCATTGAAGAAATCGCGGCCACGGCGGTTGAGGTCAATGAACAAACGGAAAACATTGGCGCGCGCCGGTTATTTACGATTGTGGAGCGATTGCTCGAAGAAGTGTCCTTTGAGGCACAGGAGCTGAAAGAAAAACACGTCGTGATTGATGCGCCCTATGTCAAAGAGCATTTGAAAGAGATCGTCAAGGATCAGGATTTGAGCCGGTACATTCTGTAGTCACGTTGTTCCTGTCTCGTCGTTGGCATCTCGTGGATGGGCGAGTGACACGAGACGAACGATCCACTCTGCAACACATCATGGACAAACTGATTCAGCGAGCCGATGTCCTCGTCGAGGCGTTACCGTACATTCGGGCCTTTGCGGGGAAAACCATCGTGATCAAATACGGCGGGAATGCCATGGTGCAGGACGCCCTGAAATACGGCTTTGCCGAAGACGTGGTGCTACTGAAATACGTCGGGCTCAATCCCGTGATTGTTCATGGAGGCGGGCCACAAATCAATCACATGCTGGCCCGGTTGGGGATCCAGCCCACCTTTCAGCGCGGCGTTCGGGTCACGGATCAGGAGACCATGGATGTGGTGCAAATGGTGTTGGGGGCCATCAATAAAGAAATCGTGACGTTGCTCAATCAGCATGGCGGGAAGGCCCTCGGGATCACCGGGCAGGATGCCGGGTCTATTCTGTGCAAGCCGTTGTCCATGAGAGCCTGGTCACGAGGGTTGCGCCCGGGCACCCGTGGTGCTGCCAGGAGAGATTATGGCTTTGTGGGCGAGGTTGATACCATCAATCCGCACCTGGTCGCCACCTTGCAACAGGAGAATTTTATTCCAGTCATCGCGCCCATCGGGGTTGATCCCCGGGGGCGGCCTCATAATATCAACGCCGACCTTGTGGCTGGTGCCATGGCGAGTGCATTGAAGGCCGAAAAACTGCTGATGCTCACCGATGTGCAGGGCATTCACGACGCCCGCAAGCGGCACCTGTCCACCTTATCCAGAAAAAACGTCGCGCGCATGGTGAAACAGGGAACGATTAGCGAAGGCATGTTGCCCAAAGTGCGGGCCTGCTTGCGAGGCCTCGAAGACGGCGTGCACAAAGCCCATATTATTGATGGCCGGGTTGCACATGCCATTCTGCTTGAGCTGTTCACGGACAAAGGCATTGGCACGGAGATTGTGGCGTGAAAGCGGGGCCGGGGTGACCGGTCACGGGTGACGGGGGTGTGGCGACGGTCTGTTTATGACGCGTGGCCCGCCATGCCTCATGCCGATGCCGGGCGATCGTGCCCATGAAGCGTACGAAACGGCCCACCGACCCTGCGACGAAGCCTCAGTCGGCCGTGTCTCTCCCCGACCAACAGTCCGTGTTGGTGTTGGTTCATCTACAAAATGATTTTTGTTCGGGTGGGGTCTTGCCGGTGTCCGAAGGGGATCAGGTCATTCCCGTTGCCAACGCCTCGCGGGATTGGCAACCATCCAACCATTGTTCGTTTCCGGAACAGGGAGACCCGTGCCCGTTGCATTGCGTGCAAGGGTCATTCGGTGCCCGGGTTCACCAGGATTTGAACATGTCGCCTGGAACCTTCATCGTGTCCGGTGCCGTCCAGCCCACCAGGGAAGCCCGTTCCGGTTTTGATGGAACGAGGCTGGACGAACGACTTGAAGAGTTGGGGGCGCGCACCCTGTACGTGATAGGTCTTGCCACGGACACTGGCGTGAAACACACGGTTCTGGAGGCCTGTCGACGCGGCTTTCGCGTTGTGGACGTCAGTGACAGCGTTCGCGGGATGAACGTGGAACCCGGTGATGCCGGTCGGGCACTGGCGGCTATGAGGAAGGCCGGAGCCGTTGTCGCGCATTCGGCGGCTCTCGGTATTCACGTGTGAGATCGCCCGTGCGGTCTTGCCTTGCCGGTCCCTTACACATCAGCTAACTCACACCAGACGGGAGTATGGTCGGAGGGTTTCACTTTCCCGCGCGGGCCTTTGTCCACACCAGAGTCCACGAGACGGTCAGCCGCCTGGGGAGACAGGAGCATGTGGTCAATGCGTAACCCGTGGTCGTTATTCCATGACCCGCCCTGGTAATCCCAGAAGGTGTACTGGCCTGCCTGGGGGTGTCGGGCGCGAATCGCATCCGTGAGTCCCAGATAACACAAAGTACGAAACCGGAACCGGGTCTCCGGGTGGCAGAGTGCATCACGGGCAAACCCGTCAGGGTCGTACACGTCCGCGTCCGTGGGACACACATTGTAATCACCACACAACACAAACGCTTCCTCACAGGCCAGCAGTGTGCGAGCATGACCAATCAGGCGATCCAGCCACGCGAGTTTATAGGTAAATTTGTCCGTCTCAATCGGGTTGCCGTTAGGCGCATAGAGTGAGGCCATGCGAACGCCTCCAATGATGGCTTCGATGTATCGAGCCTGTTCGTCGGTGGCCTCACCGGGCAACATGTGTTGCTCGACTTCAATGGGGTGTTTCGCGAGTATCCCCACCCCGTTGTAGGTTTTCTGTCCGACGACGGCGACGTGATAGCCGGTGTCTTCAATCTCGGCCCTGGGAAACTGTTCCTCCAGGGTCTTCAATTCCTGGAGTAACAGGACGTCCGGGTTACTCTCTTTCAGATATGCCAGGATGTGCGGTAGCCGGGATCGAATGGAATTCACGTTCCACGTGGCGATCTTCATGGCGGGAAATTGTACAGGGACGGCTGATTCGTGACAAGCGAATAGGAATAAAGGGCAAGGCTTTGAGTTGCAAGAAGAAATGATGCAAGCTATTTTCCCAAGGAGGAGGATACTACTCAATAATGCAAGATAAAACTCCGTATTTTGATAAGTCATGGCTGAAAAGAAACTGGTTCTGCGAAGTAGAAAATGTCGCTTAAACAAATACAAAGTAACGCCGCGAAGTTGCTGGACTATTGTTCTGCACTTGCGAAAGTTGGAAGGCAACCCGTCTCTAATATTGAGACAAGCGCGGATTGGATTCAGTACGGTAGCTATGTGCGCGAGTTGCCCGGCATCAGCGAGAACAAGAACAATGTGGTGGAAGATGAGCTGGTATGGTTGACTGTTGACCGCTTAAAGGAAATTCCCCCGCCTGTGCCCCCTGAGATTGTGCGTGGTTGGATAAAAAAGTTATCCAACAATCCCAGGTTACACCCCCAGCATGAGGTGAAGCGCGTTGTTACAGTGCCAAAGGCAGAAGCTCAAAAGATGGTCGACGATGGAATAGCGCGTGCTGAAAATGTTGACACTCTTCCCGATGTTGATGACCGGTGTGCTGTCACATTGTTGTGGGATGACAACCCGCAGGCTATCGAAGCGTTCAAACAGTATCGCGAGGAATGGAAGCAGTGGGCGGATAAGGAAAAACCGCGCCGTGATTCCATGGATGTCTATCGCAAATTGCATGATTATTACCGTGTGATGGAAGGAATAGACGAAGCCGAGCGCTCTCTGGAAGTGGTGTTTGGTTTGGGTATTGTAAAACTATACAGCAACAACGCGCCCGAATGTATTTTGTCTGTGGTGGAACAGTTGGCCGAAATCAAACTAGACGACCTCACTTCACAATTATTCTTGTATCCGCGGCTTGATATTGAACCGACCGTCGCTCTGGACACGTTCAGGGAGAGCCCAGACATGACGCGGATCAAGCAGGTTTTTGAGAACGTTCGCCAGAATGAAAACGTCGAATTCTTGCCGTGGGATAAGGAAACTTATTCCAGCATTGTCGAAGTAGCAAAGACACATCTTGCCAGCGACGCGCGCATTGCCGATGATGGAGTGAAGGCGAAAGATGATAAACCTGACAGTCTGACTTTCTATCTGGACTATGTCGTCTTTGTGCGGCGACGCGATGAAGGACGCGGAGCGGTCGCTGTTGCTAAAGCGTTCGGCGAACAAATTGAACAGATTAGTGATGCCGACGCAATGGACTTACCGCCTACACTCACAGCACTAGTCGGTGACGACAACGATGATGCGGGTAGATCTATACTCGCCCCCAACGGCGAGGGATGCGATGGCAGGGGCGTAAATTCCCCCCGCAGCGCGCTCTGCTTTCCCTTGCCCTACAACACAGAGCAGGAAGACATTATCCGGAAATTGGAAGGAAAGTGCGCGGGTGTGGTCGTGCAAGGGCCGCCCGGCACTGGCAAGTCGCACACGATCGCCAACATTATTTGCCATTATCTTGCACGCGGACGCAAGGTGCTGGTCACTGCCCATGCCGCACCTGCCTTGGAGGTGTTACGTGACAAACTGCCGGAGGAAATCCAACCCTTTGCCATTCCGGTTCTTGGCACAGATGTCGGTAGCAAAAAAGAGATTGAAAAAGCCTTGAACAAGTTGATTGAGATGCATGGGCAGAATGATTTGCCCAATATCGATCGGCTGGAGAAAGAGGCGGAGATATTACAGGCAAAAAAATACCGCCGTGAAAGCGACATAAAATCACTTGCGGAAAAACAATTAACTCCCCCACCGAAACATTTATGTGACGGTTGCAATAACCCCCCGCCTTACACTGCCGAACATCTTGCAATATGGTGCGCAGAAAACCGCGCAAATTTTTCGTGGTTTGCCGACCGCCCCCCGATTGATTCCCATACGTCAATGAAGTTTTCGGCAAAGGACATTTCCGGATTGCGTGACGCGCGGCGGTCACTTGGCACGGACTTGTGTTATCTGGGCAAAACACTGCCGAAGGTGGGAGATTTGCCATCTGCAGGTGTCGTTGCCGGTTGGCACGACAGCTTGATACGAGCCATGGCCATTGAGGGCGAGATTGCATCCGGGAGTGTGTGCCGCCTGTCCTCTCATGCGTCAGAAACAGACGCCACACGATTGAAAGACGAATTGCAAAACATGATAAAACAACGGCAATTTGCGACTTCGAGTTTTTCGTGGTCCGCTGATTTTGTCCGCCGTGCGATACAAGATGATTCGTTGCGCGAACTGCAAAAAGATTTGGGCCAGCTCGCACAAGGCGCGAGACTTTTTGTGCAAAGGCCTGTGAGCCATAACAATTATCCTGTCATTATTGAACAGGATGCACAGGGTATTCTAAAAGCAAAAGCAGAAGGCAAACTGTTGCTTACCTTTTTGCCATTTGCCAGATCGATATTGCACGGATTTCGAATTGATAGTGCATCTCCGCAAAGTAAAGACGATTGGGTGCACGCATATTCTTTTGCAGAATGGCTGAGTCGGTCAGTACGCTTTGCGGCGCGATGGAACGGATATGTGCCAGGTATTGACGAAGGTGCGCGTGCACCTGCCGGGCAAGGTGACATGGTCCGCTGGGTGTGTCAGGCTAGCCTTGCGTTGGAAGCCATGTGTGAAGTCACCGAACAGGCCAGCGACGTAGTCAGTCAGATATCCTGTTTGTTCTCCGGTGCGGATTATTCGGCGGATGTACTTTCCGGGGACAGTGATGTCGCCCGTACAGTGATTCAATGGATCGACAAAAACCTTGCCAAGCAACGCTTGGAACTATCCCGTAGTGAAAAACAAAAGACGGTTAAGCGGTTGACTGATGCCCAAAGTGCTATCACTGAAGCAATGCGTGCTTTTTTAGAGAATACAGTCGGTATTGATGGAGGTGCGACAGACCCTGACTTTCGACAATGGGAGCAACTACTGGAGTCATTGGAGGCACTTCACAAGCAAAAGTCGCACCTAGACGTTGTCGAAGAAGTAACGGCGAGGATAGAAGACTCTGGCGCGGCGGAATGGGCGCGACGTCTGCGCGAATCGCCCGCCACTGATGATAGTACTGATGTTCCTGACGACTGGCGTGAGGGCTGGAGGTGGGGCTGTGCCAATGCCTATTTGGACTCCCTTGGTGACGGAGCTCTCAAGGGGTTGGCTGAAGACCTTGTGCATACGCGCAAGGACCTAGAGACGAGCGTAAAAAAAGTTGTGGCCGCACGTGTGATTTACAGTTTGAAAAAAACACTTGCCGATAGAGATCTTATGAGCAGTTTGTTTGCCTTCCAAGCAGCCATGGATCAAATGCCCCTTGGTCCTAGGGCTATAACTGCCCCGGGTATTCGCAGGCGGGCGCAACGGGCTCTCAAGAAGTGCTATCGCGCTATTCCCTGCTGGGTGATGCCTTGGAGCAAGGTCAATGAAATGTTGCCGAAAGATCTCGGCGCTTTTGATCTTGTCGTGGTGGACGAAGCGAGTCAAAGCGGGATAACGGAATCCTTGAGCTTGCTGCGGGGCAAAAAAGCCTTGGTTGTGGGTGACGATAAACAAATATCACCAACTCTCATCGGAAACACAACTGTGTTGACTGGACTGTGGCAAATGCACACCCACGCTTTGCCGACACGCGACGCCTTGGCGTGGAATAATTCTCTGTTTGATGCCGCCCGTATTTTATTCGCGGACCAATTTGTGATGTTGAAAGAGCACTTCCGGTGTGCCGAGCCGATTATTGCATTCTCCTCGCGCCATTTTTACGATAACCGGATTCTGCCGCTTCGCGTTCCGACAGCAAAAGAACGGCTATTGCCACCGCTGGTGCGGGTATATGTGCCGGACGGCTACAAAGATGCTCATGGAATCAACAAACCAGAGGCACGATGCATTGTTGAGGAGATTGAACGGATCGTCAACAATCCTGCAATGAAAGGGCGAACCATCGGCGTTATCTCACTGTTGAGTAGCGGGCAAGCTCAAGCTCGCCACATCTGGAATGCGCTACGAGAAAAAATCAAGGAAGATGAATTCAACAACCGCAAAGTGGAGTGTGGTAGTGCAGCACATTTTCAAGGCAAAGAGCGCGACATCGTGTTTCTTTCCATGGTTGCCTCACCTGGCCAACATCACGCGTTGACCACCTCTATTTTTCGGCAGCGATTTAATGTGGCAGTCAGCCGGGCGCGCGACCGCCTGTATCTTGTCCATAGTGTGCCGTTGGATCAGTTGCAAAATCCAGATGATATGCAACGGTGTTTGTTAGAACATTTTGATACCCCCATACCCAACGAAAGGCAACGTGAACAGGAACAACTGACGGAGTCAGGTTTTGAGAGAGAAGTGTTCCTGCGGCTGGTGGACAAAGGTTTCGCTGTGACACCACAAGTTGGTTCAGAAGGTTACAGGATTGACCTTGTAGTTGAAGGCGAAGATGGCAATCGTCTGGCCATTGAGCTGGATGGCGACGTGTATCATCAGGATGTGGAAAAAGATTACCAACGCCAGCAGGTTCTGGAGCGCGTGGGTTGGAATTTTTGGCGATGTTTTGCGTCCACTTACAGACGCAACCCCGATGGCGAGTTTGCTGATTTGCAAAACAAATTGAAAACCATGGGCATTGAGCCATGGCAACGTGATGAAGGTAAGGCCAACCGCCACACGGAGGTGCGACAATGTGTGCCTTTGGAAAACAGTAACAGTGCAGCAAACGACATTGCTGAAAGCGAAGAGCAAAACGGCGAGGATAATGCAACACGCAAAGATACGCGTGGGCAATTACCCATGACTTTTACTTGAGAATTTTTCATTCGCGGCAGGCATATATGGTGATCCCGCCGCACATGAACCTGTTGTCGAATATCTGGCGGGAAGCAAGAGGCAGGGATCCAGGAAACACCAGGAAGTTTGCTGAGAGCCTGTTCAAACCAAACGAGATTAGCGTGAAGCAGATACGATGAAGGGCATGTTATCAAACCAGGTGCCGACAGATAACGTAGCGGACCATGGCCATGACCGTGCCTTTGCCGTGTTGCGCGATACGTTTGGGTTGAACACGTTTCGTCCTCATCAGGGGGAGGTGATCCACACCCTCATCAAAGGCGGGGACGCCATTGCCATCATGCCGACGGGGGGTGGCAAGTCCCTGTGCTATCAGATTCCATCCATGGTGCGTGAGGGCACTGGCGTGGTGGTTTCCCCGCTTATCGCGCTGATGAAAGATCAAGTGGACGCGTTGCAACAATACGGAGTCAGGGCGGCGACGTTGAACTCCAGCATGCCGTATTACGACAGAAGACGCGTGGAACGACGCCTGATCGCTGGCGAACTGGACATGCTCTACCTGGCGCCGGAGGGGCTGCTTGCGGAGCCTATGCTGGCCTTGCTGGAGCAGATCACCATTGCACTGTTTGCCATTGACGAGGCGCATTGCGTGTCACGGTGGGGGCACGATTTTCGTCCCGAATACCTGCGGTTGTCCGTTCTGGGCGAGCGCTTTGCCGGAGTGCCGCGCGTGGCGCTGACGGCCACGGCGGACGAAATGACACGTCGGGAAATTGCCGCACAACTGGACCTTCGCGGCGCGGACGAGCATGTTGCCGGGTTTGACCGTCCCAACATTCGCTACATGATAAGCGAAACGGCAGGGGCGAGACAGGCGTTGCTGGATTTTCTCAATGAGAAGCACCGCGGAGATTCGGGGATTGTCTATTGTCTGTCGCGCCGTAATGTGGATGAGACGGCCAAGTGGTTGTGCGAGAAAGGGTTGCGCGCCGTGCCGTATCATGCGGGCCTCCCGAAGGCGGAACGGGACAGACACCACAACCTGTTCGTGAACGAGGAGAGCGTGATCGTGGTGGCGACCGTCGCGTTTGGCATGGGCATTGATAAACCGGATGTGCGCTTTGTGGCGCATGTGAATTTGCCCAAGACCATTGAGTCCTACTATCAGGAAACCGGCCGCGCCGGACGGGACGGCCTGCCCGCCAGCGCCTGGATGAGTTACGGTCTGCAGGATGTGATGATGCTGATTCAGATGCTTCACAGTTCGGAGGCCAACGAGGAATTCAAGCGCGTGGAGCGCGGCAAGATCAATGCCCTGCTGGGCCTGTGCGAGTCAGCGGACTGTCGGCGGCTGACGATACTCGGCTATTTTGGCGAGTCGTATGAAGGCCCGTGCGGCAATTGTGATAATTGCCTGGAGTCTCCCGAAACATGGGACGGAACCGTGGCGGTGCAGAAGGTGCTGTCGTGTGTGCAACACACCGGACAGATGTTCGGGGTCAACTATTTGATTGATGTGCTGCTTGGCAAGGACACGGACAGGATCAGGAAGTTCGGCCACCATCAGTTGCAGGTCTATGGCGGGGGCAAGGAGCTGGGAGCCGCAGACTGGCGCACCGTCATTCGACAGCTGGCGGCCATGAGGCTGCTTGACCCGGACCCTGATGGATATGGCGGATTGCGCCTGACGGACAAGGGCAGGGCGTTGCTGCGGAGTGGTGAAACGGTCATGTTGCGCAAACTGCGGCGCAAGAAGGCGGCACGGCCCGCCGCAAAAGTTTCCCCTTCCGTTCCGCCGCCTGACAAAGCGGACGAGCCGCTGTTTGAGGCATTGCGCAAACTGCGCATGGGGATGTCGCGCGCACAGAACGTGCCGCCGTATGTGATTTTTCACGATGTCACGTTGAGGGAGATGGCGAGGAAACGCCCTGGCGATATGGAGGCGATGTCGGCCATTGCCGGCGTAGGGCCGGCCAAAGTCGCACGGTACGGCGAAGCGTTTTTGAACGTGATTCGAGAGACCGGGACCTGACACGCACGACCTCAATGCGCTTCGCCCCACGAATGGCCTCGTCCGATTTCAACGGTCAGGGGCACCGACAGTTGCAGGGCGGGGAGCGCGGCGGATTCCATGATGTGCCGCACCACATCGCCCGTCTGTTCGGCGGCGTCTTCGTCAACTTCAAACAGTAATTCGTCGTGGACGGTCAACAGCATGCTGGCTTTTGTGCTGAGGTGGTGCTGTGCCAGGGCTGCCGGCACGCGAATCATGGCTCGTTTCAGAAGGTCGGCGGCGGTGCCCTGAATAGGGGCGTTGATGGCCGCGCGTTCGGCAAAATTTCGTCGCGTGGCCTGTTGGTCGTGAATACCCGCAATGTGGCACCGACGACCAAAGAGTGTGGTCACGTATCCCTGCTGGCGACACACGCGTTTGATGCGGGCCATGTAGTCCTGGATGCCCGGGTATCGTGCAAAATAGGCTTTCATGTAGGCGGCGGCTTCGTCGCGGGACAGGCTCAGTTGCCGCGCGAGTCCAAAGGCGCTGATCCCGTAAATCATGCCGAAATTAATGGCCTTGGCTTGACGCCGCATCGCCGGGTCCAGCTTGTCGGCCGCGACCCCGAACATGTGGCTGGCCGTCAGGGCGTGAATATCCTGACCGGCATGGAACGCCTGTTTCAACGTCTCAATGTCAGCCATGTGCGCGAGGAGACGGAGTTCAATCTGAGAATAATCCAGCGACAGGAGCACCCGTCCGGGTTTGGACACAAAGGCGTGGCGGATTTTTCGACCGTCTTCGGTGCGGATGGGGATGTTTTGCAGATTGGGATGCGTCGACGACAGGCGGCCGGTCGCGGCAGCAGCCATGGCAAAAGAGGTATGCACGCGCCCCGTTCGAGGGTTGATCTGCTCGACCAGCGCATCGGTATACGTGCTTTTTAATTTATCGAGTTGTCGCCATTCCAACACGTTGGCCGGCAGGGTATGTCCCTCGGCGGCCAGGGTTTCCAGCACATCCGCGCCCGTGGTGTAGGCGCCGGACCTGCCTTTTTGCCCGCCATCAAGGTGCATTTCGTCAAACAGGATTTCGCCGAGTTGTTTGGGAGAGCCGATGTTAAAATCACGACCGGCCTGCTGGTAAATGGCGTGCTCCAGCGTGCCCTGGCGTTCGGCGAATTCCCGGCTGAGCGCCTCCAGTTTCGCGCACTCGACGGCGATCCCTTCGGTTTCCATGTCGGCCAGAACGGCCATGAGAGGCCGTTCCAGCGTCTCATACGGTGTCATCATGTGTTCAGTCGACAGGCGGGGTTTGAGGATCTGGTGTAACTGGAACGTGACGTCCGCATCTTCGGCAGCGTAGCGCAAGGCATGCTCCAGCGGAACCCGATCAAACGTGATTTGTGATTTGCCCGTTCCGGCGACATCTTTGAACGTGATCGTCCGGTGTCCCAAATGACATGCGGCCAGTTCATCCAGGCCGTGGCCGTGGCGGCCTCCGTCCAGCACATAGGACATCAACATGGTGTCGTCAACCGGTGAAATGGCGAGTTGGTATCGCCGTAGCACCACCATGTCGTATTTCAGGTTATGCCCAATTTTGAGCACCGAAGAATCGGCGAGTAGCGGACGCAGAATATCGAGGGCGTCGTCGAAAGGAATTTGTCGAAGTGGCTCCTGTTGTGGCTCGGGGGACTGGTGGGCGAGGGGAATGTAGCAGGCATGACCGGGTTGCACGCACAGTGCCACGCCGACCAGTGCCGCTTGACTGGCGTGCACTGACGTGGTTTCGGTATCAATGACGACGACGCCGGCATAGCGCGCCCGTGTCACCCAGTCTTGCAGGACCACCGTGGATTGGACGAGTTCATAGTGCGTGGGGTGAGTCTCGTCGACGGCAGGGGCGTCTGTCCCCGACGGCAGCAGCCGGTTTTTGACTTTGGCAATGATCGAGTTGAAGCCTTGTTCCGTGAGGAACGCGAGCACGCGCCGTGGGTCTGGTTGTTGACGTTTCAACTGGTCCATGGTCACGTTCGTGGGGACGTCATCCCGTAGCCGAACCACTTGCCGTGACAGTCGGGCTTGATCGGCGCCGTCCAGGAGGCTTTGGCGTCGCTTCGGTTGCTTGATTTCAGCCGCGCGCGCGAGCAGTGTGTCCAGGTCTCCATAAGTGTGAATCAGCTGGGCAGCGGTTTTCACGCCAATGCCGGGGACGCCCGGGACGTTATCCGTGGGGTCTCCGGCCAGGGCTTGCACATCCACCACGTTCTCCGGGCCGACGCCAAATTTTTCTTTGACTTCGACCGGGCCGATCCGTCGGTTTTTGACGGCGTCGAACATGCTGACCAGGTCGGACACCAACTGCATCATGTCTTTATCCGATGACACGATGGTCACGGCGATCCCTTCG
Source organism: Nitrospirales bacterium (assembly GCA_963692935.1). Taxonomy (GTDB): domain Bacteria; phylum Nitrospirota; class Nitrospiria; order Nitrospirales; family UBA8639; genus Bin75. Next base: position 2,195,097 of record OY843588.1, on the reverse strand, counting down.
GCCTCGGCTTGTCGTGCATACGTGGCAATCAGGTCATCCGCTTCGAAGCCCGGCTGTTCCAAGCATGACACCTTGAACGCGTGCGTGGCATCTCGCACCAGGGGAAACTGGGGGATCAGTTCCTCGGGCAGGTCGGGGCGATGGGCCTTGTACTCGGGCAAAAGCTCATTTCGAAAGGATTGCCGGGCCGAATCAAAAATCACGGCCACATGCGTGGCATGCAGGTCATCCAGAAGTTTGATCAACATGTTGGTAAAGCCCAGAACGGCGTTGACCGGCGTCCCATCCGGCCGGGTCAGCAACGGGAGGGCGTGGAATGCCCTGAACACAAACCCCGACCCGTCCACCAGGCACAGGTGCCCCTTCGCAGAATCCTGATTGGGCAGGTTAATCATGTCGCGTTCGTGGGCCTGGTCGTTTCACATGCCAGGTGCAGGTCTTTCCATGGGGTTCATGTTGCATGATAACGCAGTTTTCGGTGAGCCTGCCGAAAACCGTTGTGCCCGGACTCAACCGGCGCCGGCCCAGTCGGCACAAAGCACTTCAGCCTGTTCCAAAACGGTATCGGTTGCCTTGGCCTGTTTGTCCGGTGGGTAGCCGTACTTTCTCAGAATTCTTTTGACCTGTAAGCGGAGTTGGGCGCGCACATTTTCCTTGATGGTCCAGTCTATCGTCGTGTTGTGGCGTATGCTCTCAACCAGTTCGCGGGCGATGGTTTTCAGCTTCTCGTCGCCGAGCACGTTGACCGCACTGTCGTTTGTTTCCAGCGCATCGTAGAAAGCAACCTCATCTTCGTTCAAGCCGAGTTTTTCACCGCGGGCGGATGCCATGCGTATGTCTTTGGCCAGTTTAATCAACTGTTCAATGACCTGCGCCGTTTCAATGGTTCGGTTCTGGTAGGCGAGCAAGGCTTTTTCCAGCATGGCGGCGAACGAACGCGCCTGCACGACGTTTTTACTCCGGCGGGTTTTGATTTCTCCGTTCAGCAGTTTGCGAAGCAACTCCACCGCCAGATTGCGGTGCGGCATGTCACGCACTTCGGCCAGAAACTCATCGGACAGAATAGAGATGTTGGGCTTGTCGAGACCGGCGGCGGCGTAGATGTCCACCACGCCTTCCGGAGCAATGGCGTTGGAGACAATCTGCCGGATGGCGTGCTCCATTTCTTCCCCGGACTGTTGAGTCCCGTGCGTCGTTTTCATCAACGTGGCGCGGAGTGACTGAAAGAACCCGACATCGTCGCGGATCGCGATGGCGTCTTCGTGCGGCACGGCCAGCGCAAACGCCTGAGACAGTTCCGTGACGGCCTTGGCGAAAGTGGCTTTGCCGTCCCGCGCCAGTAGATGTTCCTGACCGGCCGGCAGGAGTTTCAGGCGATCCGCGGGTTTGCCACCACGCCACGCGGACCAGTCGAAGCCGTGCAACATATCGCGACAAATCTCATGCTTTTCCTTCATCAATGCCACCGCCTGCTGCTGGTCAATCGTCGTGTAGCCCTTGCCGCCGCTCTCGGTGTAAGTGTGCATCGCCTGGCGCAAATGGTCGGCAAGCCCGAGGTAATCCACCACAAGACCCCCGGGCTTGTCACGAAACACCCGGTTCACCCGTGCGATGGCCTGCATCAACCCGTGTCCGCGCATGGGTTTGTCCACATACATCGTGTGCAGGCAGGGGGCGTCAAAGCCGGTCAGCCACATGTCGCGGACGATGACGAGACTGAACGGGTCTGCGGGATCGCGGAAGCGGGTACGCAATCGCTCGCGCGCGGCCTTGGTGCGAATATGCCGTTGCCACTCCGGCGGGTCGGTGGCGGCGCCGGTCATGACGATTTTGAGTCGGTCGTGCTCGTCATCCGTGTTGCGCCACTGCGGCCGCAACGCGACGATAGCCTCGTACATCTCCACGCAGATGCGCCGGCTCATGCACACGATCATGCACTTGCCGTCCAGGACCTCCAGGCGTTGTTCAAAATGATTCACCAGATCTTCGGCGATGAGTGTGATGCGCTTGTCCGTTCCCACGATGGCTTCCAGCGCGGCCCATTTTGTTTTCAACGCTTCCTTGTGCTCCATCTCCTCGCCTTCGGTCGCCTCTTCAAACCCGGGGTCCACCCGTGGGCGCTCGGCTTCATCCAGTTGGATTTTTGCAAGGCGGCCCTCGTAGTAAATCGGCACCGTGGCGCCGTCCTGTTCGGCCCGCAGCATGTCATACACGCTGATGCAATCACCGAAAACGGCGCGGGTGTTGACGTCGGCGCTTTCGATGGGCGTGGCGGTGAAGCCGACAAACGAAGCGTTCGGCAGGGCCGTGCGCATGTGCCGGGCAAAGCCGTCTATAAACCCGTACTGGCTGCGGTGCGCCTCGTCGGCGATGACGACGATGTTCCGGCGCGGTGAAAGCTCAGGGTACGTATCGCCTTGTGCGTCGGGCAGAAATTTCTGGATGGTCGTGAACACCACGCCGCCGGATGCGACCTGCAGCACGGTACGCAGTTCGGTACGAGTGAGAGCCTGTTTTGGATGCTCGCGCAACAACTCGTGGCAATGTGCGAACGTGTCAAACAACTGTTGATCCAGATCGTTGCGGTCGGTAATCACCACGACGGTCGGGTTTTCCATCTGCGGGTGCCGCATGATCCAGCCGGCATAAAAGGCCATGGTCAGGCTTTTGCCCGAGCCTTGTGTGTGCCACACCACCCCGATCTGTCGGTCGCCGATCCTGCCGGGTGGCGCTTTGGTGTAATACTCCCCGGTTGGGTTGTCGAACGCTGGATCTCCGGGCGCTTCGTGTTCCACCGGAGTACAGGCCCGCAAGGTTTCCTTCACTCCCCTGCGGGCCGCGTGATACTGGTGATAGCCGCCCGTTTTCTTGATCACCGTGCCTCCGGTGTCTTCAAACACTGTGCAGTACCGCACAATTTCCACAAAGTGGTTCTTGTCGAAGACGCCTCTTATCAGCACATTAAGTTGCAGATCGTTGGCCGGTGCAAGTTCTTCGCCTGCCACCGTGCGCCACGGCATGAAGCGCTCCCTCAGGGCGTTGAGAGAGCCGATGCGCGCTTCCAGTCCGTCCGAGATGACAAGCGCCTCGTTGAAAACAAAGAGCGAGGGGATTTCGTTCTTGTAAGTCTGCAACTGATTGAAGGCCGCCAGGGTCGTGGCGTTTTCATCAGAGGGATTTTTCAGTTCAAGAACCGCAAGCGGCAGGCCATTCACAAACAGCACGATGTCGGGGCGGCGGTTGCGTTTGCCGTCCGTCACGGTGAACTGGTTCACCGCCAGCCAGTCGTTGGTCTCCGGCTCGACAAAGTTCATCAGGTCAACATGGCTGCCCGCAACGGAGCCGTCGGCGCGCCGGTATTCCACATCCACGCCATCCGCCAGCATGTTGTGGAATGCGTGGTTGTTGGTGATGAGCGACGGGCTGTCGGGGCGGGTGACTTTGCGAAAGGCATCGTCCAGAGCGGAAGCGGGGAGATTCGGGTTGAGTCCGGTCAGCGCGTCTCGGAAACGTCGTTCGAGGACGACATCGTCAAAGGTCGCGCGTTCAGGCGCATTGCCATCGGGAGCGAGGTCGGGGCCGTGGGCGATTTCGTAGCCCAGTTCCTCAAACCACGACAGGGCGGTTTGTTCCAGGTCGTTTTCGTTCACGCCTGCGGGCATCGCTCTGCATTTCTTTCCGGGGGGCCAAGGTTCCCAAGGGGGGAGTTCAGTCTTAGTTCACACGCGGCTTTGCATCGTTCGCGGTGCGGACAATCTCATCCAGTTTTTTCTTGATCTCCGGGTCAATCTCGCTTGCGGGCACATGCTCGGCAAGTTCGTAAAAACTTTTTTTATCCATCAGATTCGGAAGACCAAGTTTCTTGAAATAGGCGCGGAAGAGAGGAGTCAAAAAATCATCACTCGCCTTGGTGTCGGCATCCCAGGGAGAACCCTTGCCCAGTTTCTCCATTGCTTCGGTAATTTCCTCAATCGCTTTGTGCATGGCCTTCATACGCTGTTCAGTCTCGGATTGGGAAAATAAAGGCCCCGGGGTAGCCGCCTGGGATGATGCCCGCACATATGCTTCCAATGTTGCTCGCGAGCACAGGTAGTTTTCAATCTCCCGTTTTTTCCACGTCAAGACAGTAACGGACTCTGGCTTCTTGGATGCTTCGGATTGCATCCGGTCAAGGATGGCCACGCCTTTCAAATCGGGTAGTGCTTCCTGGAGGCCATGGTAATGCTCGGCTACTTTAGGCAGCTGATTACCGACAGATTTCACAAAAGGCTTCCGAAGCACGGCAATCGCTTCATCATGTTTGAGACAGCGAGCAAAAGCCTGCAAAACTGCGAGGTCCGTAGGGCCTTCGAGATAGAGAACCCAGCCGGTCTGTTCCGCCTGATAGTACTGTTCAAAGCCGATTGTTTTCAGCGACTTGCGAACCTGCTGGCTTCCATGCCTGGACATTAGGTGCGGCTTCCCGACAAAGGCGATGACCAGGTCTTTATCCTCCGCTTCATTGAGCAGAACTTCGGAATGGCTTGCCGCAATAATCTGGCTACCGCTGTCCGAGGCCACGTCTGCAATCAACTTGTAGATCTGGCGTTGACGAAGAACCTCAAGATGCGCATCGGGTTCGTCCAGCAGAAGGACAGCACCGGGGTTGGCGTACATATAGGACAGGAGGAGAAGAGTCTGTTGCAGACCCCGCCCGCTGGAAGAGAGATCCAACTCGACATCTTGTTCCCTGTAGCTCATCGCAATCTCTCCGCGCTCCGGGATATAGCGCGCATCGCCGAGTTCCACACCGAAAAGATTCTGTATCTCGCTTGTTATCTTTTTCCATGTATCAGGCCGTTTGTTCTGAGCCTGGTAACAAAGATTGCGTAGCACTTCGGCTGTCCGGCCTTCGCCGACCCGGACATTCATTGCGCCGTCATCAAGGCGTGTCTCCGTGGCCGCAAGGCCGGACATTGGAGGAAGAAAAGCGATTTGCGTGGTCCCGGCCTCGGGCGGAACCGGCGTTGACGCGCCGCTGTGACTGTGCAGTGGCCGGCAATAAAAAGACTCCGAGTTTGCATAATCAAATTCCAGGCCACAGACCCAAGGCCGGTCTTTGGTGATTCCTTCGACGATGATGTCAATACGGACATTGCTTGTCTGTTGCCGTCCAGCGACTTTGTGCATGTCTCTCACATGGAGTCCGCGCCATAGAAGATTCGCACCCGGAACGGGAATGGCGACGAGGTCCCGGCGGTTGACCGTAATGCCCGGGCGTTTCTTCGGCGCACTCTTTCCCGAGCGCTTCTCATTCCAGCGTTTCAGCCCGATGTCCCACAGCGCCAGCGCCTGCATGGCCGAGGTCTTGCCCGAGTTGTTCGGCCCGATGAACACGACAGGATTGCCCAGTTCAATCTCAACCTCGTCGAAACGCTTGAAGTTGCGGATGGTGAGTTTGGTTAGCATGGAGGACAGATCTTTCCGTGGATATGTGTTGATTCACCGCCTGCGGGAAACGGCGCGCAACACAGAATCATACTGCTATGTGCCCCGTGGCACAATCGCCGCCTCATGGTCTCAACCAATGCGTCACGGGCTTTGACAGAAACGTTTCCACAGCAATGCCATCGCCGCCGACAAGCAGTTTGCGCGTGGCGCCAAACGCGTTGGAGAAGGCCGCCATCCCCGCCTGATGGTGGCGCGCCCGCCCGCTTTTGACCTCTACGGCCGTCAGTCGTCCGCCGGCACGGACAACAAAATCCACCTCGCGGTGACTGTCGCGCCAGTAATACACCCTGCAATCCCCCGTAGCGGCGGCGTTCGCCAGATGCGCCCCGACCGCCGACTCCACCAGCCGCCCCCAGAACTCGTGGTTTTTGCGGGCGGCACCATACGTGATGTGTGTCTGGGCTGTTATCAGGGCGGTATTCAGCACCTGGAGTTTGGGGCTGGATGCCCGCCGTCGTGCCTCCTGTCCGGCGTATTTCTGCAGGCCGGTGACCAGACCCGCGCCGGCCAGCAAATCCAGATAATGGGCCAGCGTGGTGGTGTTGCCGGCGTCCTGAAGCTGGCCGAGCATTTTGGTATAGGAAAGGATTTGCCCGGAATAGACACAGCCAATGTCAAGAACCCGGCGCAACAACGCCGGCTTGTCCACGCGCGACAGCAGTAGCACATCGCGGGAGACGGTCGTTTCAATGAGCGAATCCAGAATATAACGCGCCCAGCGAGCCGGTTGTGTAATCAGCGGCGCCGCGCCGGGATAGGCGCCATAAAAAAGATACTGATCCAGCGACCAGCCAAATGCATCCCGCATTTCGGGAAAACTCCAATGCGGAAGGTGCAACACTTCAAAGCGACCGGCGAGGCTTTCGCTCAACCCGCGTTGAATCAAAAGCGGAGCGGAGCCGAGCAGGACGATTCTCAGCGGCCGGCCCGTGTGCGAGTCGGCGTCCCACAGTCGCTTGACGGTCTCGGACCAGTGCGTGATCTTCTGCACCTCGTCAAGAACAAGTAGCGCGCCTTTTCTGCCCGCTTCGGTGGCAAGCAACCGCGCGGCCTCCCATTGCTGTTCCACCCAATCAGAGCCGCGCAAAGTTGGCTCATCCGCGCTGGCATACCGAGTCGGCAGACCGGAGTGTTCCGCAACCTGTTTCACCAGCGTCGTCTTGCCAACCTGCCGCGCCCCGGCAATGACCTGGATGAATCGGCGCGGCTCTTTCAGGCGACGGGCGAGTTCTCTTGCTTGGGAGCGGGAGGGGAGTAGTGAAAATTTACTCATTACAGTGAGTAATTTTACTCACTATGGAGAGTATTTTTCAAGATGGATTCGGTTGTCGGCGAATGCGGTGAAAAAATGCCACGGTGGCGACCTTCGAGGAATATTAATTTGTTTCCGGTTTTTTACTCTATGGCTATGGGCTGTTTCAGACGACGGGTTTTGGGTGAGACGCATGAGAGAGGAATTTTGTGACTTTACCCCAAAGCTTTTCAGTGTTACCGGATTTGAATTCACACTCCCAGACAACCAGATATCGCCATCCCAAAGAGGCCAATTTGGGGTAGTTTTTTCTGTCTCTGGAAACATTCCCCAGTATTTTTTTCTTCCAAAAATCCCGGTGCGTAGTCGGCCATTGGAAATACTTGCAGGAATGCTTATGCCAGAAGCATCCATGAACGAATATGACTGACCCGAGTCCGGGAAATACGATATCTGGCTTGCCCGGAAGATTCTCCTTGTGGAGACGATACCGGTATCCATTTCCCCAAAGCCATTTGCGGAGCAATCTCTCAGGCTTCGTATCTGTCCCGCTGATTCGGGACATATTGAAGCTACGCTTTTGGGGAGAGTGGACGTCCATCATTTCTGTTGCGGTTACTTGATTTCCGGCTGGCCTTGCCGCGCATAGTAAGAAGAAAATCTTGCAACTATGTCTTTAATAAATGGTGGTGAAATCCGAACCGTGGGTTCCTCGTAGTGTGTATCAAGATCCTTCTTAGACAAAGTAACAAGATACCTGAAATTGATATACCCGCCATCAAATGCGACGGATTTTGGGAGCCAGTGATAGTGGAAACAGTTATTGCCGCGAAACCGCTTTGGATCCTTTTCCTTTTCAACTTTCTGCATCGTCTCAATCTCAACAAGAAGGATTTTATCTGTCTTGCATTTCAGATTTGTTCTCAAGACCAAATCACAAGCCGGAGTCAGGACGACATAAGAAGACCCTGGGGAGCATTTTGCCTTGACTATGCATCCGGTCATGACTGCTGATGTATACAGGGGGGAGATGTAAACTTCTTCGGGGTAATAAGGGTTATTATTTTCATCGAGTAGTTGCGTTAAGTGATTCACAACATGCCGCAATAAAGCCTTCTCAACATCCCCATGCTGATTATGCTTCACCCAGGCATCCATCTGTGGCATAATGTTTTCCCCGAACACTTTTAGCAGATGTTGCTCTATCTCTCCTCTCCCACCCATGATGCGAGTCAAACCAGTCTTGTAGACATCGGCGAATTTGTCCAGAATCTCTTCAATCGTATCTTGGCCTTTAGTGAAAATGCCAAGGCAAACAGGGTTTTTCTCAGCCGGTATCTCAGTAGAGTGGGCGGTATAGATAGCATAGGGGATGCGACGCAAAGAATCGTGCATCTCACTAATAAAAGTTTCCCCGCTATCTTTGGAACCTAACTTCAAATCAATGATGGCCCCGTCAAAGGAGCCGTCCAACTCAGTTCTGGCCTTACTCAGCGAAGAGCACTTTATCGGCTTAATGGTGAGGTTCTTTTCCGCTCCATATCTGTTAGCGGTGTCATACCAAGAATCCAATTCCTGATCGTTGTCTTCCACAAGCAATAATTTCATTGTGTCCATTGTTACTCTTCTGTCTGAGGTAGCAACCTGAAGTATGCTCCACTATCGGATTGAAATGCCTCCAGTGTAAGACCGTTTCTCGAAGCGGCTTCTCCTGCTATAGCAAGCCCTAACCCCATTCCTTCCGGTTTGGTGGTAAAACTTGGCTCGAAAATGATTCCGCTTTCAAGAAAGCCCGGATCAATGCCTGGCCCAGTGTCGCGATAATCTATAAATTCAAGAGAATCATCTTTTGCTGCTAAAGTGACACTAATTTGCTTTCTCCCCGACTTTCCCTCCTTCATCCAGTAGATACTGTTATCAGCCAAGTTGGTAAAGATGGTAGCAATGTCCTGCTCCCAAGCTAAGAGTTTGAAATTCTCCGGACCGACAATCTCTACAGACACCGCGTGCATCTCCATTTCCTTTTCAAATATGTAAATTGCTCGTGCAATAGCTTTTTTTACAAACAGAGGCTTCTTCGCCCGCCTTTTAGCAGCCAACGGATCAAGACGCTTAAAGAGAACCACAAGTTTCTCGGTACTATCGACTATGTCTTCTGAAATTCGAATGAAATCTTTCATATTCTCAAAATCTTTGGAATCAGAAATCTTTTTAATCAAATGCTGGAGATTGGGAATCTGATTCTTCATGTAGTTAATCGGATGCCTGCCTTCATGTATCACGACATTAATAATTTTTCCTAAGGCTGCTTGGCCTTGATAAATGGCAACATTTTGACGAATCTGATCTATCTGCTGGCTTTTTTTCTTGCTTTCTGTGTCAATGCGATGAATGACTTCATCGGTAACTTGCTTGTCGACTTTTGCTTTCTTGAGCCTTGCGCGAACATCTGTTTTCAACCCTTCAAAGGAGTAAAGCTTTTCGATCTCCTGTTCTAACTTCAAAACTTTCCGGCTTAATCCCGCCTCGGCCCTGTATTTATAGCGTCGTGTCTCCAGCTCTTTGATAACTGTTCGCGTCACATCTTTCAGATGCTCAAAAGCAAGGGTTTCCCTGAGTCCATCTCTCGCGCTCTTTTCAATTAAATTTGATTTTTCTTCGGATTGAATTTGAACATAACCGATTGCTTGATTGCTGCCGATTCTAAGGGATGGATTCTGAACGCGCTCTTTGTTGAGTTTCAGCCAATCAAAATCCGCATCGCCAAGAGGACTAATGCGAAATCCATTCCGATAAACGCCAATTCCATTGCTCGAATCCAGTAATTGTCTGGCTTCAGACTTACCCATGTAGTTTCCTGAAGTATCTTTCAGCCCTCGACGAATTAAAGTATCAATAGATTCCTTATCCCGGTCGTACACACGAATGTCAAAGATAAGATCACCGCACTCTATAGGAGAGCCAAAATTGAATGCGATTTCATCTTTTTGGAGGGGATGGGTTTTTTGTAGCGTATAGGTTAAGTTCCCGGTTCCGTCTCGTAAAATCTTCCCATCTATCTTGTAGTCAAAGAAATCATACAGCGGAAAAGGTGTAATCTTTTCGATATGACCATTTATGACAAGGCAAATTTGGAAATTGTTATCCTCCATGGGAGATATCAGCTTCTTTAACTCAAACCCAAGTTTTTCAAACTGTTTATCTTGCCAATCAGAGAATTGGTTGTCGTCACCGCTGATTGTTAGACATGTCCCGGAAGGCTCGGTGACCTGCGTGGTTTCTACCAGCAGTTCCACATCGTCCAGATACTGGGCTTTTGCGAAAGCATTCCACTCAACAAAGAGTGTCGTTTTTGTGCCAGAGGGGGTGACTGTTTCGAGAAGCAAATCATTACCTAAAACCGAAGTGGCATAACGACCGACGCCCTTGCTTCCCTGCATAATTCTGCCGCCAAGGCTCCGTTTCCTGTTGACCTTGTCATTGGTGGAAGGAACCATCCAACAGCCAATCACGGTATCCCTTGACATCCCGTGTCCTTGATCCGTAACGCGGATGGTGTAGCCACGTCTGTCGGATGGAGCCTTGAACTCAATTTTCACATCCGGGGAATCGGCGTCATACGCGTTTTTGACCAATTCCACGAGCGCTGCGTAGCGGTCCTTAATCAGATCCCTGCCAATTGTCAGGAGATGCCTCCCGGCTGGCCTTATTGTATACTTTTCACTCACGGCCAAATTTCCAGTAGCCCCAAAGCAATCTTCTCGGATAACAGAACAGGGACGGCATTGCCAATCTGGCGAAAGGCGGGAGTCCGCCAGCCTTTGTCAGAGACGCTTTCGAAATAGTAGTCGTCGGGGAATGTCTGAATTCTGGCAGCTTCTCTGGGGGTAATGGAACGATTCTGCCTGATGTCTGGATGAATATAGTAGTGCCCGTCTTTAGCGATGTGAGCAACCACGGTGTGGGCGAATGGGAGGTCAGAAGCCATCACTTTGAACCTGTCGAGAAATGAGTTCCGGTGCCTGTGAGTCTTCAGATGTTCGGGAAGAGAGTTATAATTGAGTCGAATCTTTTTGGCATTCCATAAATTGACTGCATGTCCGTAGATATCCAAATCCTGCTTCGTGTTCGGACGGGCTTGGTGGCAAGTAACAGGCATGGAGTCGTTGTGCACTTTGGCATCGTCAAGCCAAGTTCCCTCGGCCTTCCTGATTTTGCACGGTCCGCGGCTTCCCTCGCCAGCCTTGAGCGATGGTAAGCCCGACAGGGCTTCCTTCACCTTGGTGTTAGGATTCCACTTCTCAAGCTCAGGAAAAAATCCAGTGCGGCTACCGAGTTTTCCAACAAGAATCACCCTCTTACGATTCTGAAGAACACCATAATGTTCTGCGGAAAGTGTCCTGACTTCTGTCTCGTAGCCTACTTGGCGAAATCGCGTAAGCATGTTGTCCAAGTATTTTTTGCCATTCTCATCTTGTGCCGATAGTAGCCCTGTCACATTCTCAAATACAAAATAGGTTGGTTGATACTGCTTCAGAAAGCTTGCATAGTGACAATACAAATTGTTTCTCTTGTCCCCTTTCATCCTGTTCCTGTCTCTTGAGCGGCCAACAATGGAATATGCTTGGCAGGGTGGGCCACCAACAATCAAATCGATCCTCCGCTTGTTGAGCAGTGTGTCAATCTTTCCAAAAATTCCGGGCAAGGAAGACCCTCCAATTTCTTCATTTATGACGGAATTGATACAGTTTTCCGGCACTAAGTCATACAATTCCTGACGCTTAAGTTTTCCGCTGAGATATTGCTTATAAATACCCTCACGATTTTTCGATTGCAGCCAGTGCCAAGCCCTCCGGGTGCGCAAGGTAAAACACGCTGAGAGATCGGCTTCAACATGTGCGACAGGAGAAAAGCCAGCGCGAATGAACCCTTCGGAAAGCCCGCCAGCCCCTGCGAAGAGATCCAGAAATTTCAATTTAGTCCGCATTGCGCTTACTAATCCTCTTTCACCAACTGTGATGTCTGGGCAAACTACCCGACAGAAGCATCGGAAGCAAAGTATCACGGGCAAACGCCAGAGTATGTGCTTGGTGAAGGTTAGCTTGTGCTCGGGTGGATAAGGAACCTGCATGTGTGCCAAACATAACACGCATTTCGGCGGGAGGCGAGGGGCAAGAAATCCCTGAAATATCAGATGGTTTTGCACGTTGATGGCTACCGCTGGTGCCGGTTACGCGGTTGGCAATCTCGGTTTGGAAAGAGGGGGAGAGGGTTAAGTGGTAAAGGTAGTGGCGCCAGTCGGTGTGGCGGGGAACAAATGGCAGGAACTCGGTGGAGCAGACCGGGCGGTGGGCACCAGAAAGACCAGGGAGCCAAACGCGTGGAAACTGGGGGTTCAATTTAGAGATTAAAACAGCGTTCTCTGGCACCAGATATTTGCCACTCTTGATGTTGACCCTTGGCTCAATGACTGGGCGATGGATGTCGTCATATGCCGGAATGCTGTAGTGCTCCCAAAGATTTTCCGGAGATTTGTAGGGTTGCACCATATCAGTTTGTAGCTCAGCGAGTTCGCTGAGGGGAGCGACTTTCCAGCCATGAGGGATGGGGCCAAGATGCGAATCTTGAAACCCATCCGGAAACAGAGCGGCAACTTCAGGTGGGAGGCCGGTGTCTCGGCCTTCGGCTTTGGCGTGGACGGGGTCGAAGTCCACAAACCAGGATTGGAAAATCGCCTGCGCCATGGCTTCCAGCGTTTTGTTCATTCGTCGGTTGAGTTCAATTTTGTCGTCCAGGGTGCCGAGGATGTGGGCGATTTTTTTTTGCTCGTCCAACGTCGGCAACGGAATCTCCAACTTACTTAAAGAATCAGTCGGAACACGTTGTCTTCCCGAACTTCCTGTCATTTGCGAAATCGCAAAAGACCGTACCTTTTCCCATCGGGTTAGATAATAAGCGAAGTCATTATCGGTAAAGCCATCCTTGCCACGGATGACAATGAATTCAGTAGACCCGTGCCCGGGCTGATTGTTTGATACGAACTGCGCTATTTTCCCGTTCTCAAGGCACGGAGTAATACGCGCCATCAAAGTGTCCCCTGACTGAAATTGAGATCCGCTTCCTTTAAATTCTTTGTTTTCGCTCGAACGAACGCTTCGTAACTCGGGCATCACTTGTTTCATATCCACATAGGGGTAGATCTCGCCGCGCTTAAGTTGAACCTTGGGGTTTATTTCCACTGCCTTATCAAAAGAAATAAATGAACCGGTTCCTTTCCCCTGAACCACCGCATACTCCTCCTCAATCATCCCCCGAAACTTTTCGCTCACGCTCGCCATATCCAGCACATCCACTTTCATCGGCAGGTCGGATTCGCTAAGGTCTTCCTGAAGTGCGCCCATAGTTTTTAACGGAACCGGCTGGTCAGTACGGATAGCAAGATCCAGGTCGGAGTAATCCCGCGCCGTCCAGCGGGCGCGGGAGCCGAATGCCCAGACCTCGTGGCCGGGCACATGGCGCTGCAGAATAGAGCGGATGGTCTCCAGATCGTGCGGCCTGATATCTAAGGCGTCTACTTTTCCCATTTCGTTTTTGTCATGGTTTCATAGATGCTTACCGCATCGCCGATAAAAGCGCCCATGTGTTGCAAGGCGTTCACCATTTTCTCCCCGCTGTGGTCGTGGCTGGTGTCAATGCGAATCTGCGCATACTTGAGCCAGGCGTCTATGTCCAACAACAGATGGTTTTCATGGGCAACGCGCAACGCGGGCTTGGGGCCGTTCGGTATCTCCGGCAACCCGAGCACTTCTTCCATGTGGCGTTTGAGATGCTTCCACAACGTGTCATAGCAAGTTTCAAAGCGCTGGATGACGGATTCCTGTATCGCTTCCCTGTCCAGTTCTGGCACTTGGGAGCGCTCTCCCAGGGATTCCAAATTGCGGTATTGCAATTCCAGATGCCGCAGAGATTTTTGCAATTTTTCGTAGTCCACGACGTTCACCGGTTACGCGTTTGCAGTTCGTTCAGAAAGAAGCGCATATCCCGGGCGAAAGGGTCAAGCATCGCGAGCAACGTCAGCGCGATTTCCTCGCGGTAATTGTGCGATGTGAGATTGCGCTTCTCCCGATAATCAAAAAACCGTTCCACGTCAGGGATAAGATCCATGTCCGCCGCAGCGCGAAAGAAATCTTTCCATTCCATCTTGTTCAACTCGGCGGGGTTTGGTGCAATGTGTTCCATCTGGCGTTTCAGCAAGCCCATGGCCACTGTGTATGTGAACTCAAACGCCTGAATGGCGCCTCGTTCCAGCGCCCGCCGGTGCGCCGGATTTCCGGCGGCAATGTCGGAATCAAGAAGCGCCAGATTTTCTTCCAGTTGACCAAGCGATTTTTCAAGCGGCGTGGCATCCAGTTTCATATCTCAAACCCCAGTTTTTTCAGATTCTTTTTGATTTCCTTTTCCAGTTTCGCCCCTTCGTTCATCTGCTCCGCCAGTTGCGCAGTCAGTTCTTTCATCTTTTCATCGAAGGGCGCACCGTCGTCTTCCAACGCCTCGGCCCCGACATGGCGCCCGGGAGTCAGCAGATGACCGTGCGCCGCAATTTCTTCGCACGTCGCGCTTTTGCAGAAGCCGGGGATGTCTTGATATTTGCCCGCGCCCTTGTCGCCGCGCCATGCGTGATAGGTGCCGGCAATGCGGGTGATTTCCTTCTCGGTCAGTTCGCGGTGGACACGGCTCGTCATTTCTCCAAGTTTGCGGGCATCAATAAACAGGGTTTCGCCACCGCGGTCGCGGAAGCGGCCGTTGGATCGGTTGCGGGCAAGAAACCACAGACAAACCGGTATCTGGGTGGAGTAGAACAGTTGGCCGGGCATGGCGACCATGCAGTCCACCAGGTCGTCTTCAATGATGTTCTTGCGGATTTCTCCTTCGCCGCCGGCGGTGGAGGACATGGAGCCGTTGGCGAGCACAAAGCCGGCTATCCCGTTTGGCGACAGGTGATGGATGAAGTGCTGCACCCAGGCATAGTTGGCGTTGCCCACGGGCGGCACGCCATATGTCCAGCGCACGTCATCGCGCAGGCGCTTGCCGCCCCAGTCTTTCATGTTGAACGGCGGGTTGGCGATCAGGAAGTCGGCCTTGAGGTTTTTGTGCAGGTCGCGGTGAAAGCTGTCGGCGGGTTCCGGGGCGAGATTGCTGTGAATGCCACGGATGGCGAGATTCATCTTCGCCAGGCGCCAGGTTGTGGGGTTGGATTCCTGCCCGTAGACGCTGATGGCGTCCTGTGCCCTGCCGCCGTTGCCGTTGCCGGATGCGTGCTCCATGACAAATTTCTCACTCTGCACAAACATGCCGCCGGAGCCGCAGCATGGGTCATAGACGCGGCCTTTGTATGGGGCCAGCATCTCCACCAGCACCTGCACGACACAGCGCGGTGTGTAAAACTGGCCGCCTTTCTTGCCTTCGGCGCTGGCAAACATGGAGAGGAAGTATTCGTAGACTCTGCCTAAAATATCCTTCGGCTGTGCGGCCTTGTCCTTCAGCTCAATCGTGCTGAACAGGTCTATCAGTTCACCGAGGCGCCGCTTATCCAGGGCCGGCCGCGCGTAGTCCTTGGGCAGAACGCTTTTCAGGGATGGGTTGTCGCGCTCAATGGCGTGCATGGCCTCGTCTACCAGCTTGCCGATTTCCGGTTGCTTGGCGGCGGCCTGGAGGATGGACCAGCGCGCTTCTTGCGGTACCCAGAAGATGTTGTTGGCGATGTATTCGTCCCGGTCTTCGGGGTCGGCACCTTGCGCTTGCTCGGCTTGCAGCCTGGCGTGTTTTTCCTCGAACGTGTCGGAGATGTATTTGAGAAAAATGATGCCCAGAACGACATGCTTGTATTCGGCGGCGTCCATGTTGGACTGCAATTTGCACGCGGCCTGCCAGAGTTCTTTTTCAATGCCGAGACTGGCGCCGTGGTCTGCTTTGGGGGAGGGTGTGTTGGGGGTTTTCGTGGCCATGGTTCTGTGTCCCTGTTGGCGCCAGTTGGCTTTTCTTGACCGCCGGGTTTATCAGACGCCTGCCGCCGATAATCCAGTCAAGCGGTTTTGAGGTGGTCGTTGCACGTTTCAGGTGCAGCCGTGGTTGAGAGAATACATCCTCCCACGCTCCGTTGGCGGGCACGTGTCTGTCGGGGGTGTAGCACAATCCGAGTCCGTGGGGAAAGCACGGATTTCCGTCGCTGGCTCTGGGTATTCTACCCGTTCCGTCCACGCGGTGTGGTGCGGCGGCGGTGTCGGCTGATGCCGCCGTTGTCTTGCAAACACGCATGGTTCTGCGTATGCTCGCCACTTCCTGGCCCCGCCACGCATGGGGCCGAAACCACGACATGTCGGAACGCCAACACATAGACGAGTGTCGCAGGGAAATTGATCGGCTGGACGATGAAATCCTGCGACTCCTCAATGAGCGGTCTCATCACGTCATGACGATCGGGCAGGCGAAACGGAAAGCCGACCCGCAGGCTCTGTTGCGTACCCCCGGGCGCGAGGCCGCCATTGTGGATCGTCTGACGCAACAGAACCCCGGCCCCTTTCCCAGCGAGGCGATTCGTCCGGTGTATCGGGAAATCATGTCCGCTTCCTTGTCGCTGGAAGGGGTGCAGACCGTGGCGTATCTGGGCCCCCCGTCCACGTTCACGCATGTGGCGGCCATGGGAAAGTTCGGGGCCTCGGCCCAGTATGTGCCGCTCAGCGGGATTAAACAGGTCTTTGATGCCGTGGAACGCGGGCACGCGCTCTACGGGGTGGTGCCGATCGAAAACTCGACGGAAGGTGTCGTGAATTACACCCTTGATATGTTTATTGATTCCAACCTGCTGATCTACGGGGAGATCCTGCAGGAAGTGACCCATCACCTCATGGCGAAGAGCACGCGTGTCGAGGACATCAAGACGGTGTATTCACATCCTCATGCTCTGGCGCAGTGTCGAACCTGGCTGGAAACCCATCTGCCCGCGGTTCCGGTGGTGGACACCCCCAGCACCGCAGACGCGGCGGCACGGTGTGGCACGGAGCACGGGACGGCAGCCATTGCCTCGGAACTGGCCGCCCGCATGTATGACCTGAACATTGTTCAGTCGCGCATCGAGGATCACCTGAACAACGTCACGAGATTTCTTGTGTTGTGTCAGCATGCGTCCGAAGCCACGGGCAGAGATAAGACCTCGATCATGCTGTCGGTGCAGGATAAGGCCGGCGCGCTCTATGAGTTACTCCGACCGTTTGCCTCGCACGGCATCAATATGACCAAAATCGAGTCGAGACCCTCGCGCCGGAAAGCCTGGGAATATCTCTTTTTTGTTGATCTCGAAGGTCATCGCCGTGACAAACGGGTTCGTCAAACACTGGAGGACCTGAAAGGTCGGTGTTTGTTTGCGAAGATTCTCGGTTCGTATCCCATGCATGCCTGAGACCCACGTGGACTCTCGCTCGTGCATCGTCACCGCAGGACGGACGAGCGCGGGGGGCCATGTCGCACGGTGACAACGTGTCAGTCCGAGTGCATCCCGCCATTGCCAGCCTGGTCCCGTATGTTCCCGGGAAACCTCTTGAGGAGGTAGAGCGGGAATTCGGCATTCGCGGGGCCGTGAAACTGGCCTCCAATGAAAATCCTCTTGGCCCTTCGCCCAGGGCACTGGCCGCGTTACGGGATGCCCTGGACACGTTGCATCTCTACCCGGACGGCGGGGCACATGCGCTCACCCGCGCGCTGGCGGAGCGGTGGACACTGCCTGTCGATCACTTCGTGATGGGCAACGGGTCCGATGAAATCATCAGCCTGTTGGTCAAGGCCTTCATCAGCCCGGGGGATGAAGCCGTGATGGCCGATCAGACCTTCGTCATGTACAAGCTCGCCGTGACCGCGGGGCAGGGGGTCTGCGTGGAAGTCCCGTTGCATGAGTGGCGTCATGATCTGGCCGCGATGGCCGCGGCCGTCACCAGTCGAACGCGGTTGATCTTTGTCTGTAACCCCAATAATCCCACGGGAACCATGGTGACCCGGGACGAGGTCAGGGCGTTCCTGGACATCGTCCCGGAGGACGTGATTGTGGTGTTTGATGAAGCCTATGCTGAATACGTGCGGGATCCGCTGTATCCCGACACCGTCGCCTGCGTGCGACACCATCGGCCCGCCGTGGTCTTGCGGACGTTTTCCAAACTGTATGGCCTGGCGGGGTTGCGCATCGGCTACGGGATGACGACGCCGGACATTGCCGGGTATCTCCATCGCGTTCGCAATCCGTTCAACACCAGTACCCTGGCGCAACGTGCGGCCTGTGTGGCGTTGGGTGATGCCGAGCATGTGGCGGCCAGCCGGGCGTTGAATGAAACGGAAATGGCTTCAATGGAAACCGGGCTTCGACGGCTGGGGTTTTCCCCTCTGCCCAGTCAGGCGAATTTTCTCTATTGTGATGTGCGGCGGGACGGTCGTGATGTGTTTGACCGACTGTTGCGCAAGGGCGTCATCGTTCGGCATATTCACGGTTCGATGTTGCGTGTGACGATCGGGCGGCCCGAAGAAAACCGGCGTTTTCTTGAAGCCCTGACCGACGTCATCGGCGATGTGCCTGCCACCGGGACCTGAGGCGTCCGTATGATTATCGTGTTCAAACCCACCGCGACGGAACAGGACATTGATCACGTCGTCGACCGACTCCGGGACCTGGGGCTGAAGTCACACATGTCCCGCGGGGAGGAACGGACCGTGATCGGGGTGATTGGCGACGAGCGCCTGTTGGATCATCAACCGCTCAGCGTGTTTCCCGGCGTGGAAAGCGTGACGCCCATTCTGGCGCCGTGGAGACTGGTCAGCCGTGAATGGCAACACCACGACTCCGTGATCACGGTGGATGGGGTGCCGGTTGGCGGGCCACTCATCACGGTGATGGCCGGACCCTGTGCCGTTGAGAACAGGGATGCGACTATCGGCATTGCGCATGAAGTCAAAGCCGCCGGGGGCACGATTCTTCGAGGTGGGGCGTACAAACCGCGGACCTCGCCCTATGCGTTTCAGGGACTGGGCCGTGAAGGGCTTGATTTCCTGGTTGAGGCAAAGCGGGAAACGGGCATGCCCGTGGTGAGCGAAATTCTGGACCCCCGTGACACGGATGTCTTTCTGGAAAAAGCCGATATTATTCAGATTGGGGCCCGGAATATGCAGAACTTTGAATTGCTCAAAGAAGTCGGGGCCTATGATAAGCCCGTGTTACTGAAGCGCGGGCTGTCCGCCACGATCAAGGAATGGTTGTTATCGGCTGAATACATCATGTCGCGCGGCAATCGGCGCGTGATGCTGTGTGAACGCGGCATTCGCACTTTTGAGACCCACTATCGCAATGTGTTGGATCTGTCGGCGGTTCCCACGTTAAAGGCCTTGTCCCATTTGCCTGTGCTTGTTGATCCGAGTCATGCGACCGGTCAATGGAGTCTTGTGGCGCCAATGGCCAAGGCGGCCATTGCGGCGGGTGCCGACGGGCTTCTCATTGAAGTGCATGCCAATCCGGAATGTGCCCTGTGCGATGGTGAGGAATCACTCAAACCCCATCGGTTCAAAGCCCTGATGAAGGACCTGAAAATCCTTGCGCACGCCGTGGGCAGGGAGTTGTAGCTCCGCCATGTGTTGAGTGTGGTCTGCGGACGATGATGACCGTGGCGCGTGTCCGTTGTGTTGTGTCCTCGCGATGACCATTCATTTCAAACAAGTCGTGATTGTTGGCGTCGGATTGATCGGGGGGTCCCTCGGGATGAGCCTGCGGCACCATGGTCTGGCCGATCGTGTGGTTGGGGTGGGTCGGAATCGGGACAATCTGACGCTCGCGATGACATGCGGGGCCATTGATGCATATGAACATGATCCGAACGCGGCAATGTCGGGGGCGGATCTGGTCATTCTTGCCCTGCCCGTGGACCGTTATGTGGCGAGTCTCCAGACCTGGAAGCAGTCCCTGGCCCCTGGAACGATTGTGACGGATGTGGGCAGTGTCAAGGGCGGCGTCGTGGCACAGATGGAATCGCTGGTCCCCGACGGTGTGCATGTGGTGGGCGCCCACCCGATCGCGGGCAGGGAAACGTCCGGGGTCGGTGCAGGCTCTCGGGATCTGTTCACGGGCGCCCTGTGCCTGATCACGCCGACGGCACACACGGATCCCCGGGCGCTGCGTGTGGTTCGGGAAGTATGGGAAACCGTCGGATCCGTCGTCAAAACGATGGATCCTTTTTTGCATGACTGGGTTGTCGGAGCGGTGAGCCACCTTCCTCATGTGGTTGCCTTCGCTCTCGTCAACGCCTTGCTGGATCTGCAACAACAGACCGCGGGTGACGGGGATTTACTGGATTATGCCGGGGGGGGCCTGCGCGACACCACGCGCATCGCCGCCAGCTCTCCGGAAATGTGGACGGAGATTTGTCTGCGGAATCGCGACAATCTTCTGCCCATGCTTGATGCGTTTGAGCTTCACCTGCGACGATTCAAAGCGCTCATCGAAACGAACGATGGATCCGGTCTGGAACATGCCATCACGCTGTCGCGGGACGCGCGGCGGCGGTTACGATGAATGCCCTCACGATCACACCGCGCGGTCCCCTGCGGGGGACGGTTCAGTTGCCGGGGGATAAATCCATTACCCACCGGGCGTTGATTGTAAGCGCTTTGGCTGAAGGTTCGTCCACGATTGCGGGGTATTGTCGCGGAGAGGATTGCCTCATGACGCTCCGCGCACTGCAAGCCCTGGGCATTCCCATCCAGGTCGAAACGGATACGGTCCGCGTTGCGGGCCGGGGGATGAGGGGGTGGACCGAACCCGCGCGCCCTCTGGATTGTGGCAATGCCGGGACAGGCCTTCGTTTGTTGGCTGGCGTCCTGGCCGGTCAGAATTTTTTTTCCATCCTGACAGGCGACGACTCGTTGTGTAACCGACCCATGGGGCGGATCGTTGCCCCTTTGCGCATGATGGGTGCGACGATTCACGGGAGACGCGGGGGAGAGTTGGCGCCGTTGGCCATACAGGGGGGCGCGTTACGGGGTATTGAATATCGTGCGCCGGTGTCGAGTGCCCAGATCAAATCGGCCGTGTTGTTTGCCGGTCTGTTGGCCGAGGGCGAGACGCGGTTTTCCGAGCCTCTGCCGTCCCGGGATCACACGGAGCGGATGTTCCGGTATCTTGAGATCCCGCTTGAAGTTGACGGGCGGTCCCTCGTCCTGCCGGGACGTCCCGTCTTTGCCGCCAAAGACTGGGTCGTGCCGGGCGACCTGTCTGCCGCGGCTTTTTTCATTGTTGGCGCATCGCTGGTGCCGGGATCTGAGGTGCGGATCCTGCATGTCGGACTCAATCCGGCCAGAACGGGGATCCTGGACATCCTCGGCAGGATGGGCGCCGATATCCAGGTTGTGAACCGGCATGAAGAGGCCGGAGAGCCTGTCGGTGATCTGGTGGTCCGCGCGGCTCCTTTGCGGGGCCTGACCATTGGCGCTTCGCAGGTGCCCGCCATGATAGATGAATTCCCAATTTTTTGCGTGGCGGCGGCGTTGGCCGAAGGCGAAACCGTGGTGACGGGAGCTCAGGAATTGCGCGTGAAGGAAACCGACCGGATTCATGCGATGGCCGCGGAGTTGCGCCATCTCAACGTGCCCGTTCAGGAAACCCCGGACGGGTTTGCGCTGCACGGAGGCGCCTCAATCTCGGGTGGGACCTGTACAAGCCATGGTGACCATCGTGTGGCCATGGCATTGGCAATTGCTGCCTTGACCGGGGACGCGCCGATCACGATCGGTGACACCGACTGCATCGCAACGTCTTTCCCTGGTTTTTATGACAACCTGTTGGAATTATTGACAATTTCAGATTAAATCCTGTAGGAGTCAGGTTCCGGGGATGGTGACGAATGCGGCCCGAAGGCAAGGCTTGGTCATCACAATTGATGGCCCGGCCGGCGTGGGGAAAAGTACGACGGCATGTGCTCTGGCCTCGCGTCTGGGCTATGCCTATTTTGATACAGGTGCCCTCTATCGAGCGATTGCGTGGGTGGTGCAACGAGCGGGGATAGCCTGTTCGGATGCCGTGGCGATGGCCTCTCTGCTGGTCTCTACGGATATGCAGGTGTTTCTCGAAGGGGGCGTGACGCGAGTGGTTATTGATAACGAGGATGTCACGTCTCAGTTGCGTTCCCCCGCCATCAGTCGGTTGGCGTCCGCCGTGGCGATGCTTCCGTCTGTGCGCCAGTGGTTGTTGCCGATTCAGCAACGGCATGGCCGCGTGGGAGGGATTGTGGTGGAAGGTCGTGATATGGGCACCAGCGTATTTCCTGATGCCGACGCGAAATTTTTTCTTGATGCCGATCTCGACACGCGAACGGCGCGCCGGTATCGTGAGACGTCGCGGGCCGGCTACCCCGAACATCCCCGCGAAATCCAGCAACACATTCGGGAACGGGACACGAATGATCGCTCGCGGCAAACCGCTCCGTTGAAACCGGCTGACGATGCCGTGGTGATTGATTCCTCGGCGCTGACGGTTGACCAGGTGGTCGAGAACATGATGGAGTGGATTCCAGGTCGCTCGTGAGCACTGTGGCGTATGGAATCCTGTGGATCCTCTGTCGCGCCCTGAGTGTCGTGTTTCTGCGTTATCGCGCGCGAGGGGTTGATCGCGTTCCAGCGTCGGGTGGTGTGTTGCTGGCGGCGAATCACGCGAGTTATACGGATATTCCGTTGTTGGGATGTGGGATCAGGCGCCGCCTTTTTTACCTCGGGCGGGCCAGTTTATTCCCGCATGCTCTCGTGCGAGGCCTCCTTCGATCGCTGGGGTGGATTCCGTTGCAACAGGGTCGCTGGGACCGCAAAGCGTTCCGGGAGGCCGTGGAGTTGCTCAGGGCCGGCAGGACGGTTGTGATTTTCCCGGAAGGGACGCGAACGCCGAATGGAGCGTTGCAGCCGGGCAAACTCGGGATCGGATTGCTGGTGGCCGAGGCTCAATGTCCCGTCGTGCCGGTTTATCTCAGCGGGACGTATGAGGTCCTGCCCATGGGGGCCACACGGCTCCGGTTGCATCCGGTGGAAGTCCTGTTTGGCGAGTCCATGGATTTTCGTGAGGAGTGTCGGGACTACAAAGGGAAAGAGTTATACCAACGCATTAGTCAAAAGGTAATGGCGCGGATTGCTGAATTGCGCGGCGTGGATCATTCAGCCGTACCGCTAACATGAACCCGAGGGATGGGGCCTCCACGTTGATCCCGGCTTGATCCCTGTCACGACGGTTGCTGTGAAGCGACCAAAGGTTAGGAAGACCCTATGAGCACGATGTCAAACACCGGCGAAGAACTGGACCGCGGGACGTTGGAAGCCCTGTATGAAGAAACGTTCAAGAATTTTGAAGAGGGCACGATCACGGAAGGTCGGGTGGTCGCCATTCAAAAAGATAAAGTCGTAGTGGATATTGGGTATAAGATGGAAGGTCGCATCTCGGTGAATCAGTTTCTTCCAGACGAACTTAGCACGTTGGCCGAGGGCGACACCATCCAGGTGTACGTGGAGCAACGCGAGGATTCGGAAGGGAACTTACTTCTTTCCAAAGAAAAAGCCGATAAGATGAAAGTGTGGGAGGAGCTGGAAGTCGCCCATCAGGAAGAGAAAGAAGTCGAAGGGAAAATCATCGCACGCATTAAAGGCGGGATGATGGTTGATATCGGGGTCAAGGCGTTTTTGCCCGGTTCGCAAATTGATCTGACTCCTGTCCGCGATTTGGACGGGCTGGTAGGCTCCGTCTTCTCTTTTAAGATTATTAAAATCAATCACCGGCGTGGCAACATCGTCATTTCCCGTCGGGTCTTACTACAGGAAACGCGGGATAAACGGCGGCAAAACACGTTGGCGACCCTCGCCGAAGGTCAGTTGATTCAGGGAACGGTGAAAAATATCACCGACTACGGCGCGTTTCTGGATTTGGGAGGGATTGACGGCCTGTTGCACATTACCGATATGTCCTGGGGGCGTGTGGGCCATCCGTCGGATATTTTTTCCGTGGGCGATCGGGCGGAGGTGCTGGTGCTCAAATATGCTCGCGAGTCGGGACGCATTTCTCTGGGACTCAAACAGCGGACCGCCGATCCCTGGATGGACATCGCGTCCAGGTATCCGGAAGCGTCACGTGTGAAGGGCAAGGTGGTGAGCCTCACGGATTATGGCGCGTTTGTGGAACTGGAGCCGGGCGTGGAAGGTCTCGTCCACGTTTCGGAAATGTCCTGGACGCATGATGTCCGTCATCCTTCCCGTGTGGTGGCGGTGGGCGATGCCATTGAAGCCCAGGTGCTGCATGTGGACCAGCAAGGCCGCAAAATTTCTCTTGGCATGAAACAGACCGTGCCCAATCCCTGGGACCTCATTCAGTCCCGTTACCCGGTGGGCACACAGATCGAAGGCAAAGTGAAAAGTGTCACGGACTTTGGGGCCTTTGTGGGGTTGGATGAAGGGATTGACGGGCTGATTCATATTTCGGACATGTCCTGGACCAAGCACATCAAACACCCTTCGGAATTGTTTAAGAAAGGCCAACGTGTGGGGGCGGTCATTTTGTGCATTGATAAAGAAAAAGAGCGGTTGTCTCTGGGATACAGACAATTGACCACCGATCCATGGGAATCGGAAATTCCCGCCCGGTACCAGGTGGGGACCGAGACGCAGGGGGTGGTGTCCAAAGTCACGGATTTCGGGGTGTTTGTCCGGCTTGATGACGATGTGGAGGGGTTGATCCACATCAGCGAAATCGGCGTGGACGGATCGGAGCGGTTGGGAGAGCATTTTCACACTGGCCAGTCCGTGACCGTCAGGATTGTCAAAATGGATTGTGACGAGCGGAAAATCGCCTTGAGCGTGAAGGACGAGCTACAGGAATCGGGGCGCCAGGACCCGGCGGCGTCTCCTCGCACCCAGGGCGAAATTGATCAGAGTCTCGGCCGGGTCATCCGGGATAAGGAAACCCAGGCGTCGTCCCGATCGGAACGTGCGTAAACGACTGTCGTCGCGTGGCATGTATGGGAGAAGACAACCTCTCATGGACCGTGGTAGCCCGGTGGGGGCGGCGGGTCTTCTGGACGGTGGTGATCGGGGTGGTGCTGGTTATGGTAGGCAACGCCCTGTTGCCGGACCTCGCCATGCTCAACACGGAGCGGATCGCACTGGTGAGGATTGACGGTCCCATTCTTGATGCCCGGTCAACAGTGGAGGAGATGGAAACATATGGCGACGATCCACTCGTCAAAGCCATCGTCCTCCGGATTGATTCTCCCGGTGGCGGGGTGGTTCCCTCTCAGGAGATTTACCGTGCGGTCAAACGCGTGCGGGGAGAAAAGCAGAAAACGGTGGTGACATCCATGGGGACGGTGGCGGCGTCCGGGGGCTATTATATCGCGGTGGCGTCGGATCACATTCTTGCGAATCCCGGAACGATCACGGGCAGTATTGGCGTGATTATGCAACTGGCCAACCTGGAAGAGCTGATGGAGAAAATCGGCGTCAAAAATTTCGTCATTAAAAGCGGACGGTATAAAGACGTGGGGTCTCCGTTTCGCACGATGATGGAGGATGATCGTCAACTGTTGCAGTCGGTGATGGATGATGCCCATCGTCAGTTTATCGAGGCGGTGGCCGAAGGACGTTCGCTTGATGTCGCCGACGTGGAAAGACTGGCGGACGGACGCGTGCTGACCGGGCAACAAGCCAAAGACGAGCTCCTCGTGGACGAACTTGGCGATTTGCACGATGCGATCAAACTGGCGGCCGCGATGAGCGGGATGAAGGGCACGCCTCCGGTCGTCGAAACCAATCCCCGGTTTTCATTCCGTGAGTGGCTGGTGGGCTCCCTTTTCGGGAATACGCCCACATGGCCTGTGCAAACGGGAATGAACCTCATGTATTTGATGGCGTTGTAAGAAGACGGACCATGCGTGTGGGCGGGCACAAGGCAATCTCGGTACAGCCCAGGCGTGGGAACGGGTTTCTCCTGAAATGGTGCACCGGAAGCTCACACACCGCGCGGGCCGGGACGGTGGTGGTTCAATGGCAGTGAGGAGAGGTCATGACCAAAGCACACCTGATTGAGGTGGTACAGGAGAAAGCCACGACACTCAGCCGCCGCGATGCGGAAAAGGTCGTGAATTGTGTGTTTGATTCCATCCGTGATGCATTAAGACAGGGTGAGAAAATGGAGATTCGCGGGTTCGGTAGTTTCCGCCTGCGCATTCGACGTACCAAAGACGGTCGCAATCCCAAAACCGGGGAGACCGTATCCGTTCCTGAAAAACGGATGCCGTTTTTCAAGGCAGGGAAAGACATGAAGGAAATGTTGAATCCCGCGAAGCCGGAAGAAAAGCCGGTATGAGTGATCCGGACACCACCGTGACGGCTCCGACCTGGACCGCCGATGCACGTGAGCGGCTGGATCGTGCGCCGGTGTTTTTGCAGGGGATGGTCAAACGCCTGGCGGAAAAGAAGGCGCACGCATTGGGGAAACGCGAAATTACCGCGGCCTTACTCGACCAGTTTAAGCGCGAGATGATGGGGAGTATGGGCGGGCAGGCCGAGATGACCCGCGCGGCCGGTCAGATCGAGCAGGGCGCATTGCCGTGGACGGCAGAAGCACGCAAACGGCTGGACGGTGTGCCCGAGTTTATGCGGGCGATGATCATGAACATTACGGAAGATGTGGCGCGGGAACGGGGACATCTGGAAGTCAATGTGGATGTCTTCGAAAAAGTCGAGGCCATGGGGGACCGGGCTGAAGGTGTTGGTGCGCCTCTGGAATGGACTGAGGGAGCGACGGCGATGTTGCGGGAAAAAATCAAAGATTCTCCGCCCATCGCGTTGGACTTTGTGACGGATATGCTGAAGCGTGACGCTGAAGATCTGGCCCGGGAAGCGGGGTTGACCACGATTGACGAACAGACGTTGACGCAAGTATGGGACGCTCCCCAGCAGACGGTGGCATGGTCGGATGAAGCCTGGAAACGGTTGCTGACCTCACCCGATTTTGTACGAAGCGGCATTCGAAAGGCGGCGGAGAGGCGGGCCAGAAAACTCGGCTTGCGGGAGATTGATTCCGAACACCTGACCACATTTCGGAATGAAGCCATGATGAAGGCCGTGAAGCGGATCCGAAGTTTTGGGTATCAGGAATTGACCTTCGATGCCTTTGAGGATGCGTTGGTGAAAGTCAAACGATTGAAGGGCAATGAGCAAGCCGAGCACCGTCTGGCGGACATTCGGCGCTATATGCAGGTCAAACCTGATGTGGGGGTGCTCGGAGAAGCCTTGATGGGCCGCTTTCGCAGGTATCTGAAAGGCGAAGGCAAACTGTAAGTGCTCAGGACGTCAACCATGCTCCATGCCGTCTCCCGACCTCAGCGACGCGCCGTGGCCTGTCTCCTGCGTCTCGCGGGACGGGCGGCTTCTTTTGCCAGCTGATCCACCAGTTCGTTGTACTTTTCCCCCGAGTGTGCCCGCACCTTTTGCCACGTGAGCTGCATCCCCAGGGCACGGACCTTTGCCACGTATGACTGGGTAAAGGGGGTCCTGGTCTTCCATTCGCCTTGTACCCAACTGGCTAATCCCTGGTAGTCAAAATAGATCGTGGCGACCGCAATGCCATGGTTCCGGCACCACGTCAGGGCATGAACCACGGCCTGAATTTCCGCCGCCACATTGCGATGCTGTCGAGCGTCGGCAGGGACATCATGTCCCTTGCCCCGACAGAGTTCCTGTTCTCCGTTGAGGATGACATAGGCCCAGCCAAATCGTGGAGGCTCTTCTCCCTGTGGCAGAAAGGCCCCGTCCACCCAGATGTGCACGGCATTCGTGATCCGGGGTGTGGGCGATGGGGCCGCGGGGGGCGTGGCTACGGGGCGGTCGCCGGCCAGAAATGCGTTCGCGTCGTCTCGCGTCGAAAATGATTTGTAGCTGGCCAGCGGGAATCCCCTGACCTGGGCTTCACACGCGGGCCAGGTGGTGTAGATGCCGGGCTTGCGCCCGTTGCGGACGGCATAGAATTTCACCAGTCTTATTCACCCCTTAACCGTTGCACGCGTTCTCTCACGCGCATGACCCGTTTGGCTTCCCCGGGTATCCCTTCGGCAAGCGCAAGATAGGTCTCGTATTCTTCAATGGCCCGTCGTGTATTCCGTTGTTCCAGGATTTTCGCCAGATTATAACGTGCGTCGGCAAAATTCGGGCGGAGGACAATCGCCTGCTCAAACAACTGCCGCGCGCGGCCCCATTGCCGCTGGTCGGCCAACACGCGGCCGAGACTGTTGACGATTGCCGGGGCATGGGGGCGTAGCGACAGAGCCTGCTCCAGGATCTGTTGCGCATCGGTCAAGCGGCCCTGATCGCGGAATGCCAGGCCCAGTCGGTGGTGGGCTTCGGCGAAACGGGTCTTGTCGGTGAGACCATGTTGAATGGATCGCCGGTAGGCGTCGATGGCAATCTGCGGCTGTGCGATGCCACAGGATCTGAACAGCGCCGCCTCCCCCCGGGCAAATTGCTGCATGCCCAGAAAGTGTTGGCTCGGTGTGACGTCGGGCGACACGTCATCTGCTGAATCCGAGGGGCGGCTTCGTTTGAGACCGGGGAGAAATTTTTCGTGATAACTCGACAACATCTGTTCGTAAGGATCAAGCGTCATTGATACCGCGAGTAACAGACTGTGATCGTCACGCTCATGAACCAGATATTGCGTGGTGCTGGTTTTGTCCCCGGTTCGATACAACACGGCGTCTTGCGCGCGTGTCTTCGAGAGGAGTTGCACAGGATCCAGATAAAACGTGGAAGCCGGGTCAAGGCTGGCTAAGGTTTGCCGCAGGACAGGATAGGGGGAGAGGTCCAGCCCGGGATCGAATCGAAAGACGGCTCCCACCAGTATCTGTTCGTCATTGAAAAAGTAAAAACCGTCGTGTCCGGGTGGAGGATGTGGAATCGCGCGTTGCAGTTGTGCGCCGGAGCCCCAGGGAACCGTGCGATAGGAGGCACCCTGCCAGCGCTGGACAATGGCATCTTTCGCCTCACACAGGTCCGTCGCGCCCAGCAACTCAAGGTCGCTGGCCGAAGGGGGCAGCGTAGGGTCAGGATTGGGTCGCGCGGTTCCACATGCCACGCACATGACGGCCAGACACAGGATAATCGTCCACAGGCCGCCATCGTCGGCAACGCGACGGAGACGGTGCCCGAAGGATGGCGATGGTGGATGGGAGGAGAGAACCTTCAATGGTGACCCAGACGGTTTCGCGGCATCCGGAGGGTGGTGGGCGATACTGGTATCGAACCAGTGGCCTCTTCCGTGTGAGGGAAGCGCTCTCCCACTGAGCTAATCGCCCATGTCCACCAGTGTAGCACAGCGGGCCAATTCCTGACAATGAAGCCATCACGTCGTTATCATGCCTGATGATGCCCCGAACCTGTCAGGGGCCTGGATGGCGGCCTGTGCGCATTGGCCCTGTTCGTGAGCATGTCCGTCGAGGTCCGGTGTCTTCCGATGTGATGAGATTCTCAGTACTGTCTCGTTGGGGCGTGCATGGAGGAGCCGTGTCACGCACGAGCACCATCCGGCCGTTCAGGCATGCACACGCCACAACGTGGCCACGAAGCCGAACTGTGACATCCCGCTTACTTGCGGCTGTAGTTGGCCCTGAAGATAATGGAGCGATGCGCACACTCGAGACGTTGAACTTTGACAACTCCTATGCCCGCTTGCCGGCTGTCTTCTTTGAACGGGTCATGCCGACGGCGTTTGACACACCGCATGTGGTCAGTGTGAATCCTGAAGCTGCGGCCTTGATTGATCTGGATCCGGGTGAGGCCGCACGTCCGGAGTTTGCCGGTTTTCTGTGTGGCAAGTATCCATTGCCAGGCAGTGAGCCTGTTGCCGCACTGTATGCGGGTCATCAGTTTGGTCACTACGTGCCGCAGCTTGGGGATGGTCGAGCGATTCTGTTAGGCGAAGTGCGCAATCGTCGTGAGGAGACATGGGATCTGCATTTGAAGGGTGGCGGCTTGACTCGCTTTTCACGGGATGGCGATGGCCGGGCGGTGCTTCGTTCGACGATTCGGGAGTATTTGTGTGGTGAGGCCATGCAGGGACTGGGCATACCGACGACTCGATCCCTCTGTATTATCGGCAGCGATGAAGCGGTCATTCGAGAACGCGTCGAGACTGGTGCGATGCTCGTGCGCATGGCGCCGAGTCATGTCCGGTTCGGGACCTTTGAAATCTTCTTTTATCGCCGGCAGCACGATCACCTTCAAACCCTGGCAGACTATGTGATCGCCCGGCATTTTCCGCATCTCGGTGATGGGCCCGGTCAATACGCGCGGTTCCTGCATGAGGTGGCCAGGCGAACGGGCACGTTGATTGCCCGGTGGCAGGCCGTGGGTTGGGCGCATGGGGTCATGAATACCGATAACATGTCGATCCTTGGGCTGACCCTCGACTATGGGCCGTATGGATTCATGGACGACTTTATCCCCGGATTGGTTCCCAATCATTCCGACCGGCATGGCCGGTACTCGTTTCAGAACCAGCCCGATATTGGTTACTGGAATGTTCGCGCGCTCGCGCAGGCGCTGTCCCCGCTCGTGGAGGATGTGGATATCCTGAAGGCCCCGGAACTGTATGAGGAGACCATGCTCAAGACCTATGCGGCCCTGATGCAAGCCAAGTTGGGCCTGACAGAAGTCCACGACGGCGATGACAGACTCCGGCGTGATGTGCTGGCGCTCCTGCACAGCAATCATGTGGATTACACAAATTTCTTTCGTGCGCTGGGACGCTTCAACCAGGATGACCCGTCGGCGAATGCCCCGGTGCGGGATCACTTTCTTGATCGGGATGGATTCGCCTGGTGGGCGGATCGTTATCGGGCCCGCCTCAAAGCCGAACGCAGTGTGGATGCGGAACGTCAGGCTCGCATGGATGCCTGCAATCCCAAATATATTTTGAGGAATTATCTTGTCCAGGTGGCGATTGAGCGGGCGACGCAACACAGGGATTATTCGGAGATTGATCGCCTGCGGACCTTGCTGTGCCATCCCTTCGATGAGCAACCCGAGATGAGCGGCTATGCCGCACCGCCGCCGGATTGGGGAAAGCATCTCGTAGTGGGGTGTTCGTCATAGCGCGGGTCGGGCCGGGTCGCGCTGTCCCGTGCCCGTCGAGGGGGGACGCCGTGTCAGGCAATGAATCCGTCGTCATGGTGCCGATTCGGGAACGGGCGAGCCAGGTGTTCCGTGTGTTGTCAGGTGTGGTGTGAATGACGGTGAATCACGATGATACGTGGCGTCCTGCTTGTTGTCCTGCTCCTGGCCCTGTTGATTGGGCCGCAGTGGTGGACCAGATGGGTCTTTCGCCGTTATCGCGGGCATCGCGGGGACTATGCGGGCACGGGTGGCGAACTGGCCAGGCATTTGCTTGATCGTTTTCAGATGTCGCATGTGACGGTCGAGACGACGGAACAGGGCGATCACTATGATCCGTTGGGCAAGGCGGTGCGGTTGCTCCCGGATCACTATCACGGCCAGTCGTTGACCGCCGTGACGGTGGCGGCTCACGAAGTGGGCCATGCCGTCCAGGATCACACCGGGTACGGTCCTCTTCGCGAGCGCACAAAACTCATTCGATGGGCGCACGGTGCGGAAAAAATCGGTGCCTTTGTCATGATGGGTATTCCGCTCGTGGCCGGGCTGACCCGTTCGCCAGCCGGTGGGATGCTGGTGTTGCTGGCCGGGCTTGCCGTGATGTCGGTTGGGGTGCTGGTGCATCTCGTGACCTTGCCCGTGGAATGGGATGCCAGCTTTCGACGAGCGCTACCAATGCTGGAACAGGGTCGCTATATTCCCCAAAAGGATATGGAGGGCGCTCGCAGCATTTTAACGGCGGCTGCGCTGACCTACGTGGCGGCATCGCTGGGCGGGTTGTTGAATATCTGGCGGTGGATCATGCTTCTCCGGCGTTAGGCGGTGCAGCCATGGCTTGCGGGTCAGTCACAGGACGGGAGTGGGGGAGCAGAGTCCACCGCCCCGCGCGACGCGCGCTTTCGATCCGGATCAGCTGACTCGGATCGGGGCAGATGTCCTTCTTCTGCAAGCCTCCGAAGCGCGGTGTCCGCCGGGGTGTCGAGTTTTTTCTTTCGATTGCACTCGGGGCATGCCGGCACGACGTTTCCCCTGGTTGATTGCCCGCCTCGTGCCAGCGGAACGATGTGATCCATTGACAGGCGGTCAGGCGGAAACCGTTGGCCGCAATAGTGACAGATTCCTTTGTGTCGTTGTGTCTTCCACCAGGGGGTGCGTTTCAGGGCACGGGCTTTGTCCCGCTCTTTGCGGATATGGTTGGCGGTGTCGGGGTCGTGGTTGATTTCAAAATAGGGTTCGGGGGACATGGTGCCCTTCCTGAATGGTGTAATCCGCCCAGTAAGAAATGATGGCCCTCTCGCTAAGTCGCTTTACAGATTATGCATGGACGGGAGATGTTTGTTGTTGACATTGATTATTCGGTTGATTGATGTTTGCTCTGTTTTCTCTTGGTATCGCCAATCCGTTTGAGGTGGTAAGCATGACTCCTTCCTGGCATTTCCGAAAGATTGCCCCGGCAGAGATGAATGCCGACCCTGTGCAGGGGGAGTTCTTTATCACGTCCGATATAGTTGACCGCCTTGTCCGAGAGACTCTGCAAAACTCACTTGACGCAAAAAATGGCGATAAACCGGTTCGGGTTCGTTTTGCAATATCTTCAGCTGGTAAAAATATTTCTGGAAGCAAAACCGCATTTTATTTCAATGGTCTCTTCCCTCATTTGAAAGCGGCAGGATCTAGTTTTGATCCTTCAGGAAAGTCTCTATCTTACCTTGTTATTGAGGATTTCGGAACAACAGGGCTGACCGGAGATCCTGAAGAAACAACAGATCGTCGCAGTAATAATTTCTACTGGTTTTTCAGGAATGTCGGGCGTTCCGACAAAGGGGAAGACAAGGGAGGAAGTTGGGGGTTAGGGAAGTGGGTCTTTCCCAGTGCCTCCAGGCTCAATGCATTTTTTGCCCTGACGTGTCGTGACGACGGCGACAGTTTGCTGATGGGACAGTCGGTTGTTACACAGCACACGATAGGGAAAACCAAGCATGATGCTTACGGATTTTTTGCGAAAATCAAGCAAGACAACGAACTTCAGATACCATTTGACAGCAAGAGCAACAAAAAAATAGTTGAAACTTTCCGCGATGATTTCGGATTACAACGCGATGGTGAGCCGGGGTTGTCAATAGTCATTCCTTTTCCCTCTGGAGGGAATGAAGAAGACCAGACTGATGAAATGGACGAAACGCAACAGCCTGTTCAGGCAGAGAATATTGTCCGTTCTGTAATTAAATACTATTTTTATCCCATTATTGCAGGCAACCTGGTTGTTGAGGTTTCAGACTCTACTCAAGTGTGGGAGTTGAACAATGACAATATTCAAAGCGTTATCAAGAACAAGAGCTTAGCTTGGCCCTCTCACAGGGAAATTAACGACGAAGACATTTTAGTGCTTCTTGGAATGGCGAGAGACAGTTTGAACATTAGAGGCGATGAATGGGTGAAACTGAAAAACTTCCCGCAACCTTGGAACGTGCCCACTGAAGATATCCTTGGTTCCAGTAAGCAAAATCTTATAGATCGTTACCAGTCTGGCAAAAGACTTTATCTGCAAATTCCCGTGCAGGTAAAACCAAAGACCCCCCGCATCATGTCTAGTTCCTGTTTTCAAGCGGTCATTCAAAAAGACGAGGGGGTTGAACAAGGAAAAGATTACTATGTAAGAGGAAATCTCGCCATTCAGGATATTGATACGATTAAGCCCTATCCTGTGCGTGCATTTGTACACATCAAGGAGAATGAACCTCTTGCTCATTTGTTGAGGAACGCGGAGGAGCCTTCGCATTCCAACTGGCGACCTCATGCCCCACGTGCGAAAGCGAAATATGTCAATGCTCCCCAAACAATAGAATTCGTTAAAAAAGCAGTTGGGAAAATTCTTGCGGTGCTTTCCCAGAAGGAAGAAGAGGTTCAGGAAAAAGCCTTTATTGACATCTTCTTTGTGGAACGATCAAAAGACAAACCTCGTACCGAAGCGGACAGTGATAAACAAGCAATAACGTCTCCTGTAGAGGATATTGACCATGACGGGCGGTCCGACTTGTATCAGATTGTCAGGATCGACAGTGGCTTTACAGTGTCAGCACCACGTGGCGAAAGCCTCCCGACCACAATTCGTATTCGTCTTGCGTACGAGAACAAAGGGAACCCATTGACGAAGTACAGTCCCCATGATTTTCAGTTGGACAAAAGCCCGGTCAAAATTGAAT
This sequence comes from Nitrospirales bacterium, assembly GCA_963692935.1. Classification (GTDB taxonomy): domain Bacteria; phylum Nitrospirota; class Nitrospiria; order Nitrospirales; family UBA8639; genus Bin75. The sequence continues at coordinate 2,160,933 of OY843588.1, read as the reverse complement.
GCACATCATGCAGGTATACGGCCCAGGAAAATGACCTTGTAATCAGGGATATAGACAAAGAATTTAAAGTCGTTGTTACCGGTTTTGATCTCAATCGCGATCTTTACATAAAGGCTGAAGCTGAAGAAATACAGGAACACGAGGATGATTAGAAGACTCAATTATACGGACAGAAAACGTATTAGACACTCAAGTGTCTCCATTGCTCTTGACAACAGTACAAACCCTGTATCGTTTAACGCTCGTTTTGATCTTGAATCTTACACGTTGGAGCCTGCCGCCCGTGTGTTTGTGGAAGCGTATCGCGGCAATTCTTTCATGCGTTTTGATTTTGGAACCGTGGGAAAACCAGTCCCGCCTTCCAACCGCCAACTATCGGAAATTGAGGGTGGCAATTTTTCCCGTTTCCGGGTCAAGGTTGTTGACGATGACTCTGGAAGATTGCTTGCCGCAACCACCACGTTGAGCCCTGACAAGAACCAGCACGATGAACTTGAACCATTGCTTCCTTTGCATTTAGTCGAGTTGGGCAATCAGGTTTGGAAGCTCCATTTCGATAGTGAAGGTGTCAGGTTGCAACTGAATCGGCGTATTGAAAGAATTGACGAGATTGCGAAGAACGATCCGGGTTTCAGGGCTCTTGTTTTTCCAGCAGTGGTCCGTGATGTTCTCACGTACATCATATTTGTGGAGAAGGAAGAAGATGCAGAAGAAGATGAATGGTCTCCATGGAATAAGTGGCTGAAATTTGTTTCAGGGTTCTACCCGGATACATATCCGGGACCATGGAGAGAAGAAAGCCGTACAGACGAAGAAAGCCATCTGGAGTGGATTGACGGAGCAGTGGGAGCCTTCTGCTCCAAGTGTAAAATAAAAGAGCTATACCAGAAGACAGCCCGCTGGAGGAGTTCTCGTGGCTGACATGGTTCGTCAACTGACACAAGACGGGATAGACGCTTTTCGTGGTTATATTGAAGCAACCAGGCGGGGTGAAAATCCTGGTCCAATACCGTCACACCTTCTCTACCGAAGCCCTTATTCAGAATCTCTGGGCCAGCATGTTGAAATAGAACAAGGGCGGTTTGTTACAAAATATGAAGCGGCGGTCTACTTCAGCGGAGTGTTTGAGAATATTGACCAGAAGGAAATATCTTACAATGGCGGGTTATGGTCGTGGATGAGTCTTTACTATCTTGATGAATTATCCCCAAAGAGCAAGGTCATGGGAAGCAAGAAATTCTACCATCCTTCTTGTTATATTCTTGAAGTAGAGCATGGCAATCTTAACTGGACACAGTACAAGTATCACCTTCTTGCAACGCCTTTTTATGTTTATAAGCGTCACGGAGAAGAATCCAAGATGTTACTGGCAGGACAGGTATCGTCTTGGAAGTCCTTCACATATCACCTAGTTTCTCGGCCGCAATTCGCCAGATCCCGTGAAGTTATTAAATTGGTCAACAGGCTTTATTCTGATAGTAATGGAAATACGAAATCCGGGGCGCTTGAAGGGAACCCTGGCACATTGTATAGATTGTTCTCGGTCTTCCAGCAGTTAGCGTTCAACTACGACGTTTTCAACATGACTTGCGCACAGATGATAGAATTGCTCCCACCCGAATTTGATCAATGGCTTAATTCTGATAATCGCATTCCGCTCCGTGAGACTGGCAGGTAAGACCTTCGCCACGCAAATCTCTGTCCAAAAATCAGGCCGGGTGGTATACTGCCCCCATGAATCTGACGGGCAAACGAACATGGTTTCTCGGCATCACGGGTGGCATGATGGCGGTCCTGTTGATGGGCGGGATGAGCCGGACAGTGGCCGGCAACGGCGTGTTTCAGGGTTTCGTCCAACATATCGCTCAACAGGTCACCAGGGACAAAGCCGATTTTGTGGCTGCGGAGTCCTGCACCGCGTGGTTTTATAAACAGTTGCGCAAGCCTCGCAGGGGACATGCTGATGTGTATCGGCTGTCTTTCACGGATGATTCACCCGCTTCCAACACCTGTGCCAGTCGTTACCCCGGCATCGACGAGGCGCGCGCGGCTTTTGCGAAAAGCCAGACCACCCTGTCGTTGAGCCTGACGTTTTATCAACTGGCGCTGGTGGCCGACCGGGATGATGATGAACGCTATGACGCCATTGAACTTCGGGATATGCTGGAATCCCTCAACGTGTCACGGTTTGAGGGAGAGTATCCCCTGCAGCTTCTCTCCCGGCTGAACGGGGCCTTTGACGATGTGCGCAGGGCGGCGGCGTTCACGGTGTTGACCGACAGCATGCAGGCGCTGTATCACAAAGGGTATCGGCTCACCAACATGGATCGGGATGCGATGGGCCGCGTGACGGGAGCGTTCTGAGTCCCGTTCCCCGCTTCCTTTACCGCATGCGCTCGACGGCTTCTCGTGAGCGACTCCGGACCGTCTGATCCCAATCTTCCTTCATCGCATATTCCAACCTGGCTTTGGCTTCCGTGGCGCGCATGCGTCCAAGTGCGAGCGCCGCACAGCCACGCACGTATGCGTGATCGTCGTCTAACGCTTTCATGAGTAATGGAATACTGTCTCGATGTTGCACGACGCCGAGCGAGCTGGCAGCCATGCCCCGGATGCGGTGTTGTTTGTCCCCAAGCGATCGTTTGAATGTTGCGATGAACACCTCGGCCATGGCCGGAGCAAGGTGTTCCAGCCCCGCCAGTTGATACCGGTTGAGTTCGATGAGTTCGGTGGCGAGGTCAAACCGTTTGCCGGGGGCCTGTTCGCGGGAAAATTTCTGAATGAGCATGGCGCGCCGTTGGTTTCGGTGTTGTCTCTGTCGGATCTTGCGAAGCGTCACACAGCTCAAGAGTGTGACCGCGACGACGAGAAACAGGACGGGGACGACCTCGTCAACGACAAAATCCTGCGTGTCAAAGTCTAAATGGTTCCACGCCCAGACTCCGCCGACGATGACAGCGAGCAGGGCCAGAATCGTTGTGGGGGTGGCCTGGCCTTGCTGGACGTTGAACCGGGACGAAGGCACGCCGTTGGCCATGAAGCGCCCTAGTGAAAGTGTGAGGGAGTCTCTCGGTGTTCAAGAAGGGTGAGTAGCCGGTTCCATCGTTGCTGATCGGCGGTCTCGTGACGGTTGTCGCAAATGGCAATGAGGTTGCGAAGCATACGAGCCAGGATCCGGTCAGGGGAGCAGGGTGCTATATGGCGATGGTCAAACTCGACGCCGGCGTTCCGAAACATCCGCGCGCAATCCTTTTCCGTTAACAGCTTCCCCTGGTTAAAACAGTCAATAAACAGGGATTCCGTTTGCAGCCTGACGAGAAAGTGCCCTGGGATGCCGACGCCGATCACCGGCACCTTGAGCCGTTGACTCAACAGGAGATACAGGACCGATAAGCTGATCGGGATGCCCACGCGACGCTCCAGGACTCGGTGCAGAAAGCTGTTGTGGGGGTCGTAGTAATCACGGGTGTTGCCTCGAAACCGCAAGGTCTGAAACAGATACTCGTTGATGGCCAGCACGTTGTGGCTGGGGATGCGTGAGGGGTCCACCAGGTGTGTGAGTGCAGCGACCATGTCATCCAGGCGTTGCCGCCAGGGGGCCATATCCGCTTGGGGGTCTCCGGCCTGGGCAATCAGGAATGCCCCGGTTTCCAGATCCACATCCTGCGGAGACGGTGTCAACAGCGTGACCCATTGTTGTTCAATGTCAACGTGGACAAGATCGGTGATCACCGCGTGAAGGCGTTGTGCCAGAAGAAGATCGCAGCAATGTTTCCGGGCGTGCCGGAGAAAGGGCAGGGCCTCATGCCCCACGTTCATGATCTGGTGGTGAATCTGACCGGCGACGCGCCGGTCTTGATCGGAGAGCAGGGAGATGAGTGCGTTGATGGTGTTCGCGGATTGTGTGGGAGAGGGAGAAGTCGCTTGCGTCATAACGGCATGTGAAGGAGCCGGTGTGAGGCCATGCTACCCAATCGCTCGACGGAAGGCCCTGGCTCCGCCGTACAGACACACCGCGTCGAAAATCACCAGAATGACAAGGGCAAGCGCGACGTGAGGTATGGCGGTTTCCCATCCCGTGATAATGAGCGGCCGTACGGCGTTAATGACCCATGTCATCGGGTTCATCATGGCCAGCGCCTGCATCCAGCCCGGCATGGCCGAAAGAGGCACGAGCGCCGAGCTGAGAAAAATCATGGGCAGGGAAAGAAAGCCCAGCATGGAAAAAAAATCTCCGTGGCTTTTGACGGAGAACGCAAGGGCCATCGAAATGGCTGTCAGGCCGACGCCGAAGAGCATGCCAATCACCAGAATCACGGCGAGACCCGGCAATCCCGTTTCGAGGCGCACACCGAAGGCGGAGGCGATACCGAGGATAACCAGAATCTGCATTCCGGTAATGGTCATGACGAAGAGGTAACGACTGAGGATCACGGAGGTCCGGTGAATAGGCGTGGACATCATGCGTTCCAGAAACCCGTTCTCTTTATCAAACAACAGGTCAACGCCGCCGGCCAGTCCATTATTGAGGACGGTCATGACGACGACGCCTCCTGCCAGGAAGCTCATATAGTTCGGGGCCTGGAGGATTTGGATATCGGCGGCGCGCTGGAAGAGGCTGCCAAAAAATATCAGCCAGAACAGCATGGGTTGGATCAGGGTGAACAACATGCTGAATTTTTCCCGGCTGAGTCGGCGAACCCACCGCATTGTCAAGGCCCAGACTTCCTGTTTGTAGTGTTGGAATGTCATGGTTTCCGTCTCTCAGAATCCACACCGGTCTTCACGCACGGCCGCCGCCCGGCGCGACGGGATGTCCCCGGCTATTCTTCTCCGTCGTCCGGGTAGTCTCCCTTTAAAGCATGCCCGGTATGGGCGACAAACACATCATCAAGTCGGGGGCGGTGATACTCAATCCCCTCAACCTGACAATTCAGGCGGTTGGCGATCTCCAGAACAGCGGGGAGGGCTTTATCCGGCGATTCCACGCGAATATCCAGGCCATTTGATTTTGTGTGCACGTGACGAACGAAAGGCAGGGTTTTGACCCCGTCGTGCAGGCGATGGAGCATGTCCGTGCCGTGTTCCTTGATGGTCAACGACAGACTGTCACCACCCACGCTGGTCTTCAATTCCCTGGGTGAGCCGGTCACGCGGATCGTGCCGCCGTCAAGAATGGCGAGGCGATCACACAGTTGGTCGGCTTCGTCCAGGTAATTCGTCGTCATGACAATGGTAATGCCTTGCTTGCGGAGTTGACGAATATGATCCCAAATACGAAGACGACTGTGGACATCCAGACCCAGCGTCGGTTCATCCAGAAACACGATGCGGGGATTGGGCAGTAACCCACAGGCAATATCCAGTTTTCGCTTCATGCCCCCGGAATAGGTTTTGGCCACGCGGTCCGCCTGGGCTTCCAGGTTCACGAGTTGCAACAGTTCGTCAATCTTTGTCCGCATGTCCTGTTTGGGAAGATGGTAGAGATTCCCCAGAAGCTCAAGATGTTCGCGGCCGGTCAGAAACCGGTCAATGGCGCGTTCCTGCGGCACGTAGCCAATGAGGCTTCGGACGGTATCCGCTTCCGTCGTCACGTCGTGTCCCAGCACGGTTGCCGTTCCCGAAGACGGCGGCAACACGGTGATTAAAATACGAAGGGTCGTGCTTTTCCCCGCGCCGTTTGGGCCAAGGAGCCCGAAGATTTCTCCGGGGTGCACGGTGAACGACACATCGTTGACAGCCGTCACCGAGCCGTAGCTTTTCCCTAAATTCTTGACTTCGATGGCGATGTCGGGATTCATCATCCCTCCCTTGACGGTACGAGACCGTCCGAGAGTCTCAACCTCAAAAGGTCAATGAGGCGGCGGGTTTGCTGGTAGAGGCTTTCTGATTCGAGCAGAAATTGTTTTTCAATGGGCGTAAAGTCCAAACACGACGACAGACTGTTGACGAGCACTGTCTCCGAGAGGGAGTCATTGGTGATGAAGACACAGACCTCCCGGGCCTGACGTGCCTGGAGATACCGGACCGCCAGTTCGGTCAACGTTGAACGAACGGCATCTTCGCCAATCGTTTGAAACGGATGACGGGCCGGCACGGTGATTTTGGCTCTGCGGTAGTTCGTGCCCAGTAATTCTCCCTCGATGGTATAGCGGGACAGGCCCTGAAGGATCAGGTCTGAACGGCCATCCCCGAGCGGCCTGAACGTTGTAATACGCCCCACGCATCCCAGAGAACAGACAGTGGGGTTGCCGTAAGCATCGTGCTCCTGTCCTTCCTTTAATAACGTCATGCCGATACAGGCTTCCTGCTTCAAGGTATCGGCGACCATGTCCTGGTATCGGGGCTCGAAAATATGAAGGGGCAGGTATGTATCGGGAAACAACACCACATTGGGAAGCGGAAAAATCGGAATGGTGTCTGGAATCGAAACGGCCTTGGACGCGGTGATGGGATGAGGCTCAGGCATAACGGCCACGATAGCCGATGCCGAAAAACCTTGTCAACGGGTCGCACGGGGCACAGGTGTGATCGTTCCATTGGCAATCTCCTTTCCAGAAAAGGCGATTGAGCATTTCCCGTTTGCATGTGCTATAAACCACGACAGATGGACCACTCATCGGTTCAGTGTCAGGTCCTTGCCGATCAGGAACTGCATCACAGCGAACGGGTCCCGGGTGACGTGTTGGGAAGGGGAGCCAACGGGAAGGGACAGCCCCGGCGTGCTCCGATTGCCGGGACGGGGTAGGGCGAATTTGTTGGATATGCGATACGGCTTACCACCAATCGTGAACGCCACCACCGCCCATTCCGCATGAGCGCTCTCCTTCGACATGCGATTGTCGTGTTGATGGTGTTGACCGTTCCGGCGGGGTGCAGCCAGCGAAGTGATCGCGTGGTGGATGTCGAGGTCCATCCCACCAAGCCACACATTATGTACGCCGTGACGGAAGAGGCCGTGTATAAAACCCGGGATGGCGGACAAGCGTGGGTGCGCCTTTCGGAGGGGTTGAGCCGCGTTCGTGTGATGAATGTGGCGATTGATCCGCAGTTCTCTGCAAGCGTCTTCGCCGGGACACTGGCCGATGGGGTCTATAAAAGTCCCGATGGAGGACAACGCTGGCTCCCCAGAAATGTCGGCCTTCAAAAGGGGACGATCTCGGCCAACGTGAACCAACTGGTCTTTCATCCAACAGACACGCAGACGCTGTATGCGGCGACCACGGTTGGGGTGTTCAAGAGTATGAATGGAGGACAATCCTGGCACGAGCGCATGCGCGACATGACGGAGATCAATTTTATCGTGGCGTTGGCCGTCGATCCGATCCGCCCCAACATTCTCTATGCGGGGACAAGCGGTGGGGTCTATCGTAGCGTTGACGGAGCAGACAGCTGGACAAAAATCAATCACGGGCTTGTCCCCGAAGACGCCACCATGGCGTCAATGGCTCTAGGCGTCAACACTCTGCTGATTGATCCAGCGAATCCGGACATCGTCTATGCGGGGAGTACTCAAGGCCTGTTCAAAACTCTCAACGGAGGTGAATCGTGGACAACCATGGCAACGGCTCTTGGTCCGCTCTACGTGAGCAGTCTCACGTTGGCTCACGGGAACAGTCACCTCCTCCATATGGGAACAAGCCGGGGAATGTTTGAAAGCCAGGATAGCGGTCACACATGGATTGCCCGCAACGAGGGTTTGAACAACATGAACATTCGAGCGATTGCCATGCATCCAACAAATGCTCGAGTGCTCTACGTGGGAACAAATGGCGGTGGCCTGTTCCAAAGTCACGATGGTGGCCATTCTTATACCCATCTCCCATTAGTCAGGCAGTTGTCAGGGTGACAGGCGTCGAAAACGGCAGAATCTCTTTCCCTTGTATGCGGTTGAGTGGCCTCATACAGCATATCGTAGTCAATGGATGTTCCAGATGTTTGAGTGAGACAGCTGTTGGGAATGGTGTCATGCTGAAGAATGTTCCATGTGTTACGAAAAGTAAACGTCCAATCTCCAGATCCATTCTCAAATTATATCTACAAAATAACCATAAATATTTGTTTTTATTGAACTAAACACAATTGCTTCACAAGAATCCTGAAAGCATGACTTGCCCTCGCCATGTCTTTTCCTCACTTGGTCGCTTCATATGCTACTAATTGGGAACATGACGCCACGGTCTGCCACTGATGGATAAAATTATTTTGTTTTATTTTCAACGTGTTCCTGTGTTTTGCCAGCAATTTTCGGAGATGGCCCGGAATTTGCTTGTACAAGATGGCAGGTGCTGAAGATTTCTGTGGCGTGATTGATGAAACTTGAGTGTGATACGTGGCCAATGATAGACAGAATGTCGAGAAAGGAGGTGGTGGTGGGGCAAGTGTCCCTGTGCGGTGTATTCGATTTATCTGTTTCCTTTAGGCCAACATGAATGGGCCTTGACTTGAGGAGGTGTTCGCAATGTTTCTTTCTAGACGGCAGTTTCTGAAAGTGACCACCGGGACGGTGGCGGCCGTTGCATTGGCTGATAAAGCCTTGGCATTGACCGCGCTACAACCGGTCGTTGAAGTGGGCAACCCGTTGGGTGAGTATCCTGATCGTGCTTGGGAGCGGGTGTACCACGACCAGTATCGGTATGATTCATCCTTCACATGGGTCTGTTCCCCGAACGATACACACGCGTGTCGCGTCCGTTCCTTTGTGCGCAACGGTGTGGTGATGCGTGTGGAGCAGAACTATGATCACCAGACATACGAAGACCTGTACGGCAATCGTGGAACGTTTGCGCACAATCCGCGGATGTGTCTGAAGGGGTACACGATGCATCGGCGGGTGTACGGGCCCTACCGGTTGAAAGGTCCCTTGATGCGTCGAGGCTGGAAAGCCTGGATGGATGCGGGTAGCCCGGAGTTCACACCGGATGTCATGAACAAATACAAGTTTACCGCACGCTATCTGGACGACATGTTGCGGGTGAGCTGGGATACGGCCTTCACGTACCTTGCCAAGGCCATGATCATTATCGCCGAGCGGTACAGTGGCGAAGCCGGTGCCAGGCGGTTGCGTGAACAAGGATATCCACCGGAAATGATCGAGATGACCAAAGGGTCGGGCGTGCGGACCATGAAGTTCCGCGCGGGTATGCCGATTCTGGGCGTGATTGGGAAAATGGCGATCACCCGGATGAACGGTGGTTGTGGAGCGTTACTGGACCACTACATTCGGAAAGTGAAACCCAACCAGGCGCAAGGCGGCCGGTACTGGTCGAACTATACCTGGCATGGTGACCAGAACCCTGCGCATCCCTTCTGGTCTGGTGTGCAAACATCCGACATTGACCTCTCCGACATGCGATTCTCCAAGCTGAACACGAGCTGGGGGAAGAACTTTGTGGAGAACAAAATGCCGGAAGCACACTGGAAGCTCGAGAGCATTGAGCGTGGTGCGCGTGTGGTGGTGATCACGCCGGAGTACAACCCGACGGCCTATCGAGCCGACTACTGGATTCCAGTTCGGCCGGAGACGGACGCGGCCCTGTTCCTGGGTGCATGCAAGATCATCTTCGATGAAAACATGCATGACCATGATTTCTGTGCGGCCTATACGGACATGCCGATTCTGGTCCGTACGGATACGTTGCAGTATCTGGATCCACGCGATGTGGTCAAAGGATATCGGTTGCCGGATTTTTCGAAGACGTATTCGGGGAAAGTGCAAACCCTCGATCCGGCCAAGATTGCCCGCCTGGGTGGTTTCATGGTCTGGGACGTGAATAAAAACCAGGCTGTGCCGATTCACCGTGAGTTGGTGGGCTGGCATTTCAGGAACAGTGGAATTGAGCCGGCGTTGACGGGGACCTTCCGAGTGAAATTACTCAATGGTCGCGAAGTTGACGTGGCACCGATTTTCCAACTGTATCAGGTCCACTTGCAGGATTATGACTTGGATACGGTACACCAGATCAATCGGTCGCCAAAGGACTTGATCGTCCGCTGGGCCAGAGATTCAGGTGCCATTAAGCCTGCGGCCATTCACAACGGTGAAGGGACGAACCACTACTTTCACCAAACCATTATTGCTCGTGGAGCAGCGATGGTGTTGATTATCACAGGGAACGTCGGGAAATTCGGGACCGGACAGCAAACCTGGGCTGGGAACTACAAAGCGGGGATCTGGAACAGCACCCCGTGGTCCGGTGGTGGTCTGGGAACGCACACGGCGGAAAATCCGTTTAAGATCACGACGGATCCCAACGCGCATGGTAAAGAAATTCACGTGCGCGGGTACTACTATGGCGAAGAGGTGGCTTACTGGAACCATGGGGATACGGCGTTGATTGTGAACACGCCGAAGTATGGACGTCGGGTGTTTACTGGAAAGACGCACATGCCGACCCCGAGTAAGTTCCGGTGGGTGGCGAATGTGAACGTGTTGAACAACGCCAAACACCACTACGACATGGTGAAAAACGTGGATCCGCACCTTGAGTGCATTGTCACGCAGGACATCGAGATGACCTCGGATGTGAACCATGCGGACATTGCGTTGGGTGTGAATACGTGGATGGAGTTCACGTATCCGGAACATACGGCAACGGTGTCGAATCCTTGGTTCCAGGTGTGGAAGGGAGGCATTCGGCCTCTGTATGACACGCGGAACGATCTGGATACCACCGCCGGTGTGGCCGCCAAGCTTACCGAAATGACGGGAGATGGGCGGTTCCGGGATTACTTCAAGTTTGTCTACGACAACCGGGTGGACGTCTACGTGCAACGGCTGTTGGATGCCAGTTGTACGGGGTACGGGTATAGCGTGGACACCATGCTGAAGTCTGAAAAAGGCTGGATGGTGTTGTGTCGTACGTATCCGAGACAGCCTTTCTGGGAAGAGACAAACGAGAGTAAGCCGATGTGGACCCGAACCGGTCGGTATGAAAACTACCGGACGGAGCCGGAAGCCATTGAGTATGGGGAAAACTTCATTTCGCATCGGGAAGGAACGGAAGCAACGCCGTACCTGCCGAATGCGATTATGACGACGAACCCGTACGTGCGACCGGATGACTACGGGATTCCGATCACGGCGCAACACCATGATGACAAGACGGTGCGTAACATTGCGTTGCCGTGGCAGGAGATCAAACGGTACTCCAACCCACTCTGGGAGAAGGGGTATCAGTTCTATTGCGTGACACCGAAGACACGGCATCGTGTGCACAGTCAGTGGTCAGTTAACGACTGGGTGCAGATGTATGAGTCGAACTTCGGCGATGCGTATCGGATGGATAAACGAACGCCGGGTGTGGGTGAACATCAGTTGCACATGAACCCGCAAGCGGCGAAAGACCGGGGTATCAATGACGGTGACTATGTGTACGTCGACGGGAACCCGGTTGATCGGCCATACCGAGGATGGAAGCCGAGTGATCCGTACTACAAAGTGGCCCGGTTGATGATTCGGGCAAAGTACAACCCGGCGTTCCCGTACCATGTGACCATGGCGAAACATGCGCCGTATGTGGCGACTGCGAAATCCGTGAAGGGACACGAAACCCGACCGGATGGACGGGCCATCGCGATGGATACAGGGTATCAATCCAACTTCCGCTATGGAGCGCAACAGTCCTTTACGCGGGACTGGTTGATGCCGATGCAGCAAACTGACTCGTTGCCTGGTAAACATGCAGTGGGTTGGAAATTCAAGTTCGGGTACCAAGTGGATAACCATGCGGTCAATACCGTCCCGAAAGAATGTCTGATGCGGATTACCAAAGCGGAAGACGGTGGTATTGGCGGCAGGGGACCATGGGAGCCAGTCCGGACCGGGTTCACGCCTGGGCAGGAAAATGAGTTTATGATTAAATGGCTCAAAGGCGACCACATTAAGATCAAGGTGTAATCGAAAGATTACGGTGGGGGGCTGGAACGTATTCAGCCCCCCAAACCAGGATCGAATTGTGGGATTTCAGAGATTGGACGTACGTTAGTTCAAAGAAACGGAGGGAATCATGCCAGAGGTTTATAATTGGCAGTTAGGACGGAAGATGCTGTACCCGTATGAGGAACGGCATCCGAAGTGGCAATTTGCCTTTGTGTTTAACATTAATCGTTGCCTGGCCTGTCAGACCTGTTCCATGGCGGATAAGTCCACCTGGTTGTTTTCCAAAGGTCAGGAGTACATGTGGTGGAACAACGTGGAAACGAAACCGTATGGTGGATATCCACAGTTCTACGATGTCAAGATCACGCAGTTGATCGAACAGGTCAATCCTGGAGGGCAGGTGTGGAACGTCCGTGTAGGTCGTAAACACCATGCGCCGTACGGAGTGTTCGAAGGTATGACCATTTTCGATGCAGGAGCCAAAGTTGGTCAGGCTGCAATCGGATACATACCGACGGATCAGGAATGGCGGTTCGTCAACATTTATGAAGACACGGCGACGTCAATGCGGGCCATTGTGGAAGGCATTGATAAAACCGGGTTCACCAAAGAAGAACCATGGCGGATGACCGGCAGCAGCTTGCCAGAGCATGAAACCTACTTCTTCTATCTCCAACGCATTTGTAACCACTGTACCTATCCGGGCTGTCTGGCAGCCTGTCCGCGGAAGGCCATCTATAAGAGGCCGGAAGATGGCATTGTGCTGATTGACCAGAACCGGTGTCGTGGGTACAAAAAGTGCGTGGAGCAATGTCCGTACAAGAAGCCAATGTACCGGGGTACGACTCGGGTGACCGAGAAGTGTATTGCGTGCTACCCACGGATTGAGGGTAAAGATCCTCTCACTGGTGGAGAGCCGATGGAGACCCGGTGTATGGCGGCCTGCGTGGGGAAGATTCGCTTGCAGAACCTCGTCAAGGTAGGCGAGGATGGCCTGTGGGCGGAAGATCGGTGGAACCCGCTGTACTACACCATTCGTGTGGAGCAGGTGGCGTTACCGCTGTACCCGCAATGGGGTACGGAGCCGAACGGGTTTTACATCCCGCCACGGCAGGCTCCGCGTGGCTACATCCGGCAGATGTTTGGGCCAGGTGTGGACAATGCGATTGAGAAGTACCTGGTGCCAAGCCGGGAGTTACTGGCCGTACTCCAGCTCTGGAGAGCGAGCCAGCAAATTATCTTCCGGTATGATGTCATTCCTGGGCCGAAAGTGTTTGAGACCCAAATACACGGGCGGAAGTTCGAGATGTACAATGACACCGTGTTAGGGTTCAACAAGTCCGGGAAAGAAGCGGTGCGGCAACAAGTGGAAGAGCCGATCTACATTCGGCCTGCCGAACGCGCCACCTGGCTGTAAGAGCCAGCAAAGTGCTTGGAAAAGCCGGAGGTTGTCTTTATTGGACCTCCGGCTTTTCTTTGTTTTTCAACAGAGGGATTTGCCGTTGTATTTTCATGGTTTATGGCTGAATTTCATCCTCTGTTGCCACCCATCCACCTGATGATGAGACAATTCTTCATGCATATTTGTGACCAGAGTCCAGACAGGGCACCACAACCACGCTGTGGAGTCCTCGTTCTGATTGCGTGCCTGACATGCATGGCAGGAAGTTGCATGAGCCTGCCCGAAGGCGATTCAGCACAGGCTGTCGTGGACCGATCTCATGGTGCATCCCTGGAGAAACCGGAGGCTGAACAGACCGTTGCATCTCCGGACACGGTTTCACCTCGCCATAGTGCGCCACCTGTGGCTCCCCCCTTTTCCATTGAAGATCGGATGTCGCTTGGCATCGCTTCAGGCCAACGTCTTGCCGTCCTGGCTGTTCCGGTGTTTAGTTTTCGCGCAGAGGAGCTTCTGTTGGCTGAGGCCTTACAGCTGTTCTCGCGCGCGAATCATCTGAATATTGTCGCAGAACCAGGGATCGACGGCGTGGTCACGGTCGACTTTCGTGACCTTCCTCTGGGAGAAGCCATGGCTGCGCTGTTGGATATGCATGGGTACTACTGGGAAAAAAATGGGGAAGTGATTTTTGTTCGTCGACTGGAAACCCGAACCTTCACGCTGGATTACATTCGTCTGGAACGCTCTGGAATGGGACGAAACAAAGCGCAGGTCACGTCCGGTTCCGGGAGAAACAGCGGACAGGATGCAGGTGAAGTGACCTTGAGTCAGGAAGATCACATTAAATTTTGGGAAGAAATTGAGACGCAACTGAAGGCACTGCTTTCAGCCGAAGGACGCTTCGTTGTGAATCGTTTATCCGGCACCATTCAAGTGACGGATCTGCATCGTCGGGTCGAAGGGATTGCGTCCTTCCTGGCCAACATTCGCCATTCCCTCTATCGACAAGTTGAGATTCGAGCCAGGATTTATGAAGTGACGCTGAGAGACGACTACAGTCTGGGATTGAACTGGGATCAGATTACGATCAGGAACCCCGCCGGCACGTTTGATCTCACGAATATCATCACGGCGCCGGCTGGCGGCTTTGTCGCGCGTGCAGCCACTGGGGTCTTCCGCTTTAATGACGGCGACTTTCAAGGGGTGCTTGAAGCCTTACAGGAACAGGGAAACGTGAAGGTGGTGTCTCAGCCTCGGATTCTGACGCTGAACAATCAGCCGGCGCTTATCAAGGTGGGGACCGATCAATCCTTTTTTTCTTCGACTGTCACGCAAGGGACGGGAGGGACCGGCAATATTGTGACGGAGCAAGTGCGGACCGTGACATCCGGTCTTGTGCTCTCGGTGACGCCGCAGATTTCCCAGGATGGGTGGATCATCATGGATGTGTCGCCCATTATTACCAGGTTGACCGAGATCGTGGAATCAACCGGTGGCTCCACCGCCCCTGTTCTGGATGTGAAGCAGTCTGGAGGGCTGGTCCGCGTTCGTCATGGCGAGATGGTGATTATCGGCGGGCTGATCCAGGATCAAGTCTCGAGTGCGGATCGGAGTATTCCCGTGCTGAGCGATATTCCCTGGCTTGGTCAGTTATTCAAGGGCACCTATCGAACCAAGAACAGAACGGAGCTCGTCATCTTCCTCATGCCCCGCATTCTGGACGTGACGTGATGGACAGCGTTGATCTGACTGCGTGCTATGCGGGACACCATCGGTATGCGGTCGTCTTCCCGACGGCCTTGTGCGCGAGGCGAAAAATCATGGGCCTGACGTTAAGCATCACGACACCCCCCTGTTTCGTGAAAAGCGTCAACTGCCATATAGAGTATGGACAATGCGTGTTGCCAGTGATGTGCTGAACCAGTTGCGAGCTGAGTGGGCCCGGCTCACACGGCGTTCTGAAACGTCGCCGATGCCGGAGAGTAGGAGGGGACTGGTGCCTCCACATCGTCTTGCGGCGACCATTCGCAAGAGTCTTCGGCTGTCATTGATCGTGGTTGGGCTTGGGGGAGGTGGGCTGGGGGTCTATTGGTGGGTGTGGCCCGTTCCTGGCGGTGCGGATGTGGTGTATCCGGAGCATGAGACAGAAACAGGGAAGGGGATACGTCGCGTGGACCGTGCCCCGGCTCAGCTCATTGAGGGTGTTCCCGGGCACGGGACGGAAGATGAATCCGTCACGGTGGCTTTGAGCGATGCAAGCGAACATGCCGTTCCGACGGAGACGGATCCAGCCACGGGTGTTGAAGCAAAACGTGCCGTTGTTGATAGTCCCACGAGGTCCACACAACCCGCGCGGCAAAGACCATTTGTGGAGCCGTCACGATTCCAGGCCTCTACAACAGTGGATCTCCCACTTGCGCACACGGAATTCCATCCCACGCCCAGGGTCAAACCGTCGGTGGTCGAGGATACGCCGGTTCCGAAACAGCGGTCCGCTCCCGATGTTCCGGATTCAGTGGCGGTGCCATTCGTGGTTGATGCCACTGCGGACGCATCCAGTCAACGGGAACCCGGTGTTCGCCCGCGACCTCGGAACGTGACACCCATGGAAGCCGCGCTTGCCCGTGCGCGCGATCTTATTACACAGCGGCACTATGCACAGGCGGTGACCGTCCTGTCCCCCCTGTTTGTGACGCCTCCCCGCACCTGGAAGCCCTGGTTCTGGCTGGGAACGGCCTATCTGGGATTGGGCCAGTTGGGGAAGGCTCGTGAGTTATTGAGGGAGGGAATCGCCCGTGACGCGGCGGTGCCGCGATTGTGGGTGCACCAGGCACTGGTGAGTCAACAACAGGGCCGGTATGACGAAGCATTAGCGTCTCTCAGGCAAGCGGAATTGCTGGCTCCACAGCTTCCCGAGGTGCAGTTGAATCTGGCGTATTCTCTTGAAATGCAGGGAGCCATGCCTGCTGCCATCGAACACTACCGGACGTTTCTGGCTTTGACCAAAGACAACGATCTCTACAATGGAACCCGCGAGAAGGTGCGCACGCATCTCGTGCAGGCAGCGGTACGCTGACCCCTGCGACATCAATGATACACAACCGCCCGGTTCAATCTGATGGGCGTTCAGGTGTGCAGGAATGACGACAGACAGGACGGTCCCCACCGCCTGCAAAACAGCGGTGCCCGTCGCATGCGTTCAGGAAATGCGTCGGGGGTGACGGAAAAGGGTGTGTAATGCGTGCCGGAGTTTCGTCAGGATTCCCGCTGTCACAGCGTCTTGATGGTCTTCCCATATTTCCTGGTTGCCCAGATAGGCTGCGTCTCGGAATTGGAGACGGCTGCGAAGTTGGGTATAGCCCTGCGCCTGTAATCTGGTGATGAGGCTGGCTAGCGCGGCGTGTTCAGTGACATGCGGCTCCGTTTCGAGCAGGAGCATTTCGTATCGAAAGATGGCTTGAAAAGTTCCCTGCATGGCCGTCATGTTCACCTGGCGATTAAAGCCTCGTCCCAGGTCGTCGAGTCCGGCAAGTTGATATGTGCTGGGTATGATGCCCATCGTGTCAGCCTGTGTGGATAGACGCCTTTTTCGGAAAAGCGTCCTGTTGCGGGTGGGCGATCATAGCACACGTCGAGCAAGGTCTCGCAATGCAGAGACGGTGTGCTTCAGAAGACGAACGCCATGGATGGTTGGCATGACAGGTTGTTCGACTGTTGAGTGACATGAAACGGACATGCTAGCTTCCCTCAGGATCTTGAATGGTTTCTGAAGAACGACATTGGATCACCGCCTGTCCTGTGCCATCTGGTGGCGGGCATATCCGCTTTCCCGGCGGCACCGGGATCCTGTTCGGCTACACAACAACACCGCTCCATGCACATTGACCTCACAGACACCGCTGTCGGCTATGTGGCGATTGGCATTTTTGCGTTGGCCTACTTGTTGGTCATGGCCGAGGAGTTCACAGGACTCCGAAAATCCAAGCCGGTCATTCTGGCCGCGGGAATGATCTGGCTGTTGGTGGCCGCGGTGTATCCCGGCGATGACCCGCATGTCGTCGAGCAGGCCCTGCGTCACAATCTTCTCGAATATGCGGAGTTGATGTTATTCCTGCTTGCCGCCATGACCTATGTCAATGCCATGGAAGAGCGGCTGGTCTTCGAAAGTTTGCGCTCCTGGCTGGTGCGCAAGGGATTCACCTACCGGCAGCTCTTCTGGATTACGGGAATCCTGGCGTTCTTCATTTCGCCGGTGGCTGATAATCTGACGACGGCCCTGTTGATGTGTGCCGTGGTGCTGGCCGTTGGTGGGGACAACACGCGCTTTGTCAGCCTGACCTGTATCAATATCGTCGTGGCGGCCAATGCGGGAGGGGCGTTCAGTCCGTTTGGCGACATCACGACGTTGATGGTCTGGCAAAAAGGGATTGTGGATTTCTTCACGTTTTTTCTGTTGTTTGTCCCGGCCGTGGTCAACTTTCTCGTGCCGGCCGGGGTGATGCACTACGCCATTCCTCGCGTGGCACCGGTATTATCGGATGACGTGGTGGTCATGAAGCGAGGGGCGCATGTCATTATGTTCTTATTTCTTTGCACGATCTGTACGGCCGTGAGTTTCCATACTTTTTTTCACCTTCCGCCGACAGTGGGGATGATGACGGGCCTGGGCTACTTGCAGGTTTTCGGGTATTACTTGAAGCAAACGCACTATAAAGAGGCGAGGCCGGGCACGTGGAGTGAGCGAAAACATCAGGAAACCATTGGTGATGTCGTCGCGTTCGACGTGTTTCGGAACATTGCGCGCGCCGAATGGGATACCTTGTTGTTTTTTTATGGCGTCGTGCTGTGTGTGGGTGGCCTGGGCTTTCTCGGCTATCTCGCGGTGGCGTCGCAGGTCATGTATATCCAGTGGGGACCCACGGCGGCGAATGTCATGGTCGGCGTGTTGTCCGCGATCGTTGATAACATTCCCATGATGTTCGCTGTCCTGACGATGAATCCCGACATGTCTCAAGGGCAGTGGCTACTGGTGACCCTGACGGCCGGTGTGGGGGGCAGTCTGTTATCGGTTGGATCGGCGGCCGGTGTGGCCCTGATGGGGCAGGCACGCGGCAAATATACGTTCTTTGGTCACCTCAAATGGGCGCCAGTGATTGCGCTTGGGTATGTGGCGAGCATCCTGTGCCATTTGTGGCTGAACGCGGCCCGGTTTTAAGGTGACACATCGCGCACCGTTCGGTTTTGCAACGCCGGTCTTGTATGTCGCCGACGTCATCGCGGCGCGGGATTTTTACTGTAATGTGCTTGGGTTCACCGTGGACACCTGCTGGCCTGACGGTGATCCTCAGGTGTTGGTGGTGGACCACGGCGTCGCCGCGTTGCACAAACACCTTGCGCCGCGGGTGACGGTGGAATGGGGGCCGGAAGTATATTTCTACGGCCGCCGCGAGTTTTCGGTGCGTGACCCGAACGGGGTTTCGGTGATTTTTACCGAAGAAACGACAGATGAGCCGAGTGGTGCGGGTTAAAACGTCTTTGTTGCCGGTGCTTGATGTTGTGGCCCATGTGGCAGGACGGATTACTGAAGAGCGCTTTTTTTAATGGCTCTGCAAGCCGTTGTTCTCGAAGGGGGAAAATTGTTGCTCCCTGAAGAAGGCGCAAGATAGCATTGACCGGGGGTAATCCGGTGAACACAGTGCCAACATGGGTCGAAGATCATTCAAGTAAATGCCTGCCAGAAGGCGGCTAATGCAAAGGAGAATGGAAAATGGAGCCTGATGAGATTGTACAGGAGGCCATCAAGAAAATGAACAAGAGGGTTACAGCGAGGATTACAGATGAGATATTCTTGATTATCCAAAACGACAGAAAGCTAATGCAAGAATACTTAAGATCAGTTCACCGCCAAGCAAGCAAGAATTCAAAAGACTACGGTCATGATACCGTGAACCAAATGATAGGCAAAGCGGTCAAGAAGCAATATGGGCTTGAAGACTGTGGAAAGGAAAGTAATCCATCTAGCACGTTGATTAGGAGTTATACAAAATTAAAATAATTCACACAGCCCATCTTCCAACCAAATACGCTCACCCCTTACCGCCGCACTCCGGCATTCTTGAATAACAACAGGCTTTTGAGTGAAAATGTCCTGGGGGTAAAACATGGATCCAACAGGAGCAGAAATACCAAGAGGAACCTGTGCCTGGGTTCAGCGTACCTGGAAGGCCGATCTGCTTTCCGGGTTTCTCGTTTTTCTGATTGCGCTTCCACTGTGTCTCGGTATTGCCCTGGCATGCGGCTATCCCGCCATTGCCGGCGTCTTCACCGCCATCGTGGGCGGCCTGCTGTCCACATTCTTCAGTAACTCGGAACTCACGATCAAAGGTCCGGCGGCAGGGCTGATTGTAATCGCCATCGGCTGTGTCACGGAATTTGGTTATACCGGCGGTAGTGACCCGGCCGTGGATTTCCGGGCCTACCGGCTGGCTCTCGGCGTGGGAGTGGTGGCGGGTCTCATCCAGATTGTCTTCGGGGTATGCCGCACGGGTATTCTCGGAGAATTCTTCCCACCAACAGTCATCCATGGCCTGTTGGCGGCCATCGGGGTCATTATCATCGCCAAGCAGTTTCCGATTGTGATGGGGGTCAGCCCTGAAGGGACGCCCATGGAGCTACTGGCCCGAATCCCCACATTTATCGTGAACATGAATCCCATCATTGGCCTGATCGGAATCATCAGCCTGGTCATTATGTTCGGGTATCCCCTCATCGCCAGTCCAGCCTTGAAAATGATTCCGGCCCCGATGATGGTGTTGGGCGTCGCAGTGCCCATGGGTCTGTACTGGGACATCGGCCGCGATGGCACCTATACCTTCAACAATCAGATCCATGCGTTGGGGGAACAGTTTCTGGTGAATATCCCGACGAACATGATCAGCGCGCTGACCTTCCCGGATTTTTCCGGATTAACAACCATCGTCGGGGTCAAATATGTGATCCTGTTTGCCCTGATCGGGAGCCTGGAATCCCTGCTGAGCACGAAAGCCGTGGACGAAATTGATCCCTGGAAACGCAAGACCAATCTGGATCGGGATCTGATGGCGGTCGGGGTGGGCAATACGGTCTCGGCCTTTGTGGGGGGACTCCCGATGATCTCGGAGATCGTCCGGAGTAAGGCCAACATTGATAACGGGGCCAGGACACGCTTTGCCAATATGTTTCATGGCCTCTTCCTGCTGGGCTTTGTGGCCCTGGCCTCGGGCCTGATTAATCAGCTTCCCCTGGCCGCGTTAGGGGCCATGCTGGTCTTTACGGGTTTCCGGCTGGCCTCCCCGCAGGAGTTCGTCAGGATCTACCGGTTGGGCAAAGATCAGTGTCTGATTTTTGTCTCCACGATTGGCGCGATCCTTGCGACCGATCTTCTGCAGGGCATTGGCATTGGCATCCTTGTCAAAATCGTCCTTCACGTATTCCATGGCGTCCCGCTTCGCTCGCTTGGTAAATTGTCCGCCGAGGTCACACAGGAAGATGACCATTCGGCGGCGATCATGGTGCGGGATTCCGCCATCTTCAGCACCTGGATTCCGTTGCGCAGTCGCCTGCATCGCTTTCTGCACGACGGAAAACGGGTGACCCTGAATCTGAGCGAGACGCGCCTTGTCGATCACACCGTGATGGCCAAGCTCCAGGAATGGAAAACGGAATTCGCCGAACACCATTCCGAGTTATGTATCACGGGATTAGAACGGCATCGGCCGTTGTCCGATTCTCCTGTGGCGGCTCATGTACGGCCGTCCACGTAGCGGTGTCTGTGTGGGAGCCGGATCCTCAACACACATGCCGGCGACTGTGGAAGCCAGTCGCCTTCCTCCCGGGGGGCGGATGAGGAACGAAAACGGTTGACGTCGTGCATGATTCCCGGTCAAATCCATGCCAGGTTCTGTGAACATTCCCGTGATGACAGCACTCTCTCCTGAACAACGCGAACAGGTGCGCCGGATGGTCGGTGAGGCACACGAGCCCATCGCACAGTTCTGGCCGATGAAAACGTTTATTCATCACAACCCGATTCACGGGTTGGAACATCTCCCGTTTGATCGGGCCATTCGGGAAGCGCAACAGTTGTCCGGGGGAAACGGCTACCTCACCAATGAGCAGTATCGCCAGTGCTACCGGGAAGGCCGCATCACGGAAGAAGGCGTGAAGCGGGCGTTGGCGCGCGTGGGCATGCGCGAGCCTGCACCGGCCAGCGTGCACGTTGGGGGTCGTCAGGTGACGGCAACCGATGTCTGGCGTGTCCACCTGTTGTTTGGGATTGATCCTCTGGATCCCGCCCTGTTGTCCTGGGCGTTAGGTGGCGGAGAGGCCACCAGGCGGTTTCGTCATGACCTGCCCGACGACGCTCGACGCCGAATCATCGAACGCACCCTCCGGGAATGTGAACAGTGCCGGGATCATCCTGAAGAGACCGGTCTGACAAATCTGTGGGCCTGTTCGTTATCGGTGCTCGCGCTGTCTGAGACGGAGTCAGTGGACCATACGCTGCGTCGCCGGGCCGATGATCGTGCCGGCGAAACCGTACAACAGGCGACGGTGGCGTTGCCCGCTCAACGAACCATCGGTGACTGGGTGGATACGTTGACGGGAGGGGCCATCATCGATCAGATCAACGACCACATGATCAAATGGACCACCGCGTTTGTTGATGAGGGCCTGGCGGGGTGGGCCATGCCCGGCCGACGGGAGGGGTTCTATCGGGCCTGGCGGGAACTGGCCAGGTGGGACCATTCGGGGCGGCTGCTCGGGATTCGCCATTTTGCACACAAGGTTCGCGCTCTTCCCGAACACCCCGAAGACGCCGTTGTGTCGAGTCTCTGCCGTCTCGGGATTCCAGAAGAACGCCGGAGCGAGTACCTCTCCCGTCACCTGGCCCAGTTGCCGGGGTGGGCCGGTTTCATCCGGTGGCGGGGAGACAATCCCGCCTATCATGCTCAATGTGTCCATCCGATTGATCCCGTCCAGTATCTGGCCGTGCGCCTGTTCTACGAAGTGGAATCAACGCACGTGGTGTGTCGGCGTGAGTGGGGCATTGATGGCACGGTGCCCGCCTTGACCGACTACTGGCGAATCCACCAGGACGAGTATGCCACCCGGATGGGACTCTCCCGGCCAGTGCAGGATGCGGACACCCGTGCGATCTGTCGAGATGCCTGGCGACTGTTCCATCTTGCCCAGTGTCTGGAATGGTCACCACTCGACATGCAGGAACTAGCGAGACCCGATGCGCAACAGTTGCTGGAATGGCTGGATGTCTTTCCCTCCGACCAGCACGGTCCGGTGTGGCTCGAAGCGTATGAGGACGCCTATCGGGAACGGCTGATGAAGCAGTTGGCGGCGCATCGCGGGAGCGACGTGGTGTCGGACTCGCGTCCTCTGGCGCAACTGGTGTTCTGCATTGATGTGCGATCGGAATCCTTCCGCCGTCATGTCGAGGCCCAGGGGTCTTATGAAACCTTTGGGTTCGCGGGCTTCTTCGGGATCCCCATCAGCCATCAGGCTTTTGACAGCGAGGAACGCCTGGCCCTCTGTCCGGTGCTACTCGCGCCCGGGCACGCGGTGACGGAAACGCCGCGACATGCGCAACACCAAGCCTTGCAACGCTATGCCTCCGGCACTCGCTGGTTCCACCTGGGGCATCGCCTGTTTCATGATCTGAAGGCGAATCCCGTCGGCTCGCTGATCACGATGGATCTGCTTGGAATGTTCTTCAGCCTCGGGCTTATCGGCAAAACGCTGATGCTCAAGCCGTACCACGCGCTACACAGGGTACTCCAGGGCTGGTTCACGACTCCCGTCGCCACGCAGATCGCTGTTGACCAACCCCCTGCATCCTCTTCGCTCCTCGGTCAGGCGAGCGGGGACAACGGTGAAAGGGCGGCGCCCGTCGCTGAACAGGCGTCGTCGTCGGGTATGGCTTCGGGTTTTTCGCTGGACGAACAAACGACGTTTATCGAAAACGGTTTGCGGATGATGGGGCTTACCGGAAATTTTGGCCGGCTCGTCGTGCTCTGCGGCCACGGCAGTCTCTCGGACAACAATCCCTATGCCGGGGCGTTGGATTGCGGCGCCTGCGGCGGCAATCATGGTGATCCCAATGCCCGCGTGTTTGCAGCCATGGGGAATAATCCAGCCGTTCGGGACCGGTT
The DNA here is from genome assembly GCA_963692935.1 of Nitrospirales bacterium. Taxonomy (GTDB): domain Bacteria; phylum Nitrospirota; class Nitrospiria; order Nitrospirales; family UBA8639; genus Bin75. The sequence continues at coordinate 2,137,448 of OY843588.1, read as the reverse complement.
GCGCGCGCGGGGACTGGCTGTGCCGGATGACATATGGTTTCTCGCGGGGAAGCACAATACCACAACGGATCAGGTGACGTTTTGTGACCTGGAAACACTGCCGCCTGACTTTGCGGAAGATTTTCAGACGCTGGCGCGCGATGTCCGGCGGGCCGGGGCCGCCCAGGCGTTGGAACGCTGCCGCCGCATCCCCGGTGCGCCGACGGGGATGTCTCCAGAACAGGCATTTGCGCAGGTAAAGCGCTACAGCCTGGACTGGGCGAATCCCCGTCCGGAATGGGGGCTGTCCGGCAACGCGGCGTTTCTCATCGGCAGACGCCGCCTGACCAGAAACCTCGATCTGGGCGGTCGCGTGTTTTTGCATTCCTACGACCCTGATCCGGATCCGGAGGGAGCCGTCCTGACCAAAATCATGCTGGCTCCGCTGATTGTCGCGGAATGGATCAATATGGAGCATTATTTTTCCAGCGTGGACCCGTGGATGTATGGGAGTGGCAGTAAAGTCATCCACAACGTGGTATCGGGCATCGGCGTGATGCTGGGAAGTCAAAGCGACCTCCAGACGGGGCTTCCCCTGCAAACCGTCAAAGACGGCGACCGTCCTTATCATGAACCCATGCGCCTGCTGGCGGTCATCGAAGCTCCGCCGGGGCGGATCTCGGCGATCATTCAACAACACGACCTGCTTCAACAACTCTTTCACAACCACTGGGTCAGTCTCGTCGCCCTGGATCCCGATACCGGTGCGTGCCATCGCTATCATCCTGATGCGACGTGGGAGGCCATGGGGTAAGCGTGGTCTGTTGTCGTGGTGGGCGGATGGCTTGGGTGCGTTGCCCCGACGGTGTGCTTCAAACGATGGTTCCCCATGACAGGTTGCGTGAAAAAATCGTATGATGGTACAGGGGATTCCCACCCCTGCCTGTGCCTGGCGACAGGGGAACAATGGGGCGTGGATGATGGCACCATGAGGCCCGTGGAGACGCCACGCGTCATGGCTCAGCAGGAATGGATAAGGCAATGAAAAACACCGTGGGTCTTGTGATCGGCAGTCTGTTGTGCGCGTGGGTGGTGTCTGACTGGTGGCCGACGACGTCCCAGCCTGCCACGGTCATGCAGGCGTCGGAAACGAAAGCCGTTCCCGCACGCCTCGAGCGGCACGCACGGGTGATATCCGATCATACGGATCGCATGGATCACGCGGATCATGCGGATCACGCGGGCGTGTTACAGCTCAACCGGCATCTCATTGCCATTGCGGATAAGGTCAAGCCGACCGTCGTCAATATCTCCGTCACGAAAAACGTTTCCGAGCGGCATCCATTTTTCAACTCCCCGTTTTTTGACGATCCGTTCTTTCGAAGATTTTTCGGAGAGCGGTTTCGGCAGGAACGCCGTCGTCCCCCCAGGCGTCAGCAACAGGGCATGGGTTCGGGAGTCATTGTCAGCGCCGACGGCTATATTGTCACGAATAATCACGTCGTGGTCGCCGACAGTACCATTCAGGTGGTGTTGGGCGATAAACAAACCTTTGAGGCGGAACTGGTCGGAACGGATCCCGAAACCGATCTGGCCATTGTCAAAATTGACGCCTCCGGTTTGCCGTTTCTCTCCTGGGGCGATTCCAGCCGGTTGCGCGTCGGTGAAATGGTCATTGCGGTGGGGAATCCGTTTGGGCTGAACCAGACGGTCACCATGGGTATTATCAGCGCCGTGGGCCGGGCCAATGTTGGCATTGTCGACTACGAGGATTTTATCCAGACCGATGCGGCCATCAATCCCGGGAATTCCGGAGGGGCGCTGGTGAATTTGCAAGGGAATTTAATCGGGATCAATACCGCGATCTTCAGCCGGAGCGGCGGGTACATGGGCATTGGCTTTGCGATTCCCAGCAATATGGCCCGCACCGTCACCCAAAGTTTGAAAATGCACGGCAAGGTGGTGCGAGGGTGGCTCGGGGTGTCCATTCAGGACCTGTCCCCCGAGCTGGCGAAGCAATTTGACGTCCCGGATACACACGGGGCACTGGTCACCGACGTGATTGAGGACAGTCCCGCCCGGGACGGGCAGTTACGACGCGGGGATATTATTCGTGAGTACGACGGACGCCCGGTCGACAGTTCGACCAGATTACGAACCTCCGTTGCCGAAACATCTCCGGGAACCAGCGTGGCCATCGGCATTGTGCGCGAAGGTCGTGAGCAGACCCTGTCCGTCATCATCGGACAGATGCCCAAAGATATGGCTGGGTTGTCAACGGGCGCAGTTGGCGTCCGTCATGCCCTGTCCGGGTTGGCGGTCGAACCCGTTCCTCCAGGACGCGGGACCAACGGGGGCGGCGTGCGCGTCACGAAGGTTGACCCGGACAGCCGTGCCGCGCGCGCCGGTCTCCGCAAGGACGATCACATCCTGGAAATCAACCGAGTCAGCGTGAGAGACGCGGAGGATTTTAACCGGATCACCAGTCAACTGGCCGAGGATGATACGGTGTTGCTACTCCTGAGACGAGGGCAAACCATGTTTTTCTTCTCCGTGGGAAGAGACTGACCGGAATATGGCGGGACGCAATGCAGAAACAGGCATGACACAGAAACCTTGGCAGGGTGTGCTCTTCAGCACCGTCACGTTGTTCCTTCTCTGGCTCATTTTGTCCGGACAGAGTCATCCGTTGCACGTGGGTCTCGGGCTTGTGTTGTCCTTCGGCGTGGCGTGGCTGAATGCCGGGGCGGACTGGTGCCCCAGACGCTTCCTCCTCTTCAGAGTCCTGTGGTATCTCCTCTGGTTGTTTAGTCGCATCGTGCGGAGCGGGCTGCACATGACCGCGCTCATTCTTCATCCGGCTCTGCCGATTGCACCCCGGATCATTCATTACCGCACCGACTTGCGGCAGCAGGCGGCGGTGGTCCTGCTGGGCAATTCCATCACCCTGACCCCCGGAACCATCACGGCCGAAGTGAACGATCGTGAACTCGTGGTTCATGCCATTGACGACGAAGCCGCCCGGGATCTGACGTCGCAACTCATTGAAGACAGACTGAACCAGTTGTTCGGGCCACACCGGGGTGCGGCATGAAAGCGTTTTTTCTCTTCGTGTTGATCGTCCTCGTTGTCCTGATTCTGGTGTATTTGTATCGCGTGGTCCGCGGCCCCACACCCTTTGACCGCGTCCTGGGTCTGAACGGGATCTCGACCAAGGCCATTATTCTGCTGGTGGTGATCGGGACCGTCTATGACCGCGTCGACATGTTCGTGGATATTTCCACGGGGTATGCCCTGTTGAATGTGGTGGGGGCCTTGGCCATTACGAAATTTCTGGAACGGCGGGGGAGCGCGTAAATGTTCTGGATCGCCATCGCGTTGATGCTGGCCGGATTGTTTTTTCTGGTCGTCGCGGCCATTGGCATGGTGCGCCTGCCCGATGTGTTTGCCCGATCCCATGCGCTCTCGCTGACGGATTCTCTGGGGGCCTCGCTGGTCCTGGCGGGATTGGCGCTGTACCAGGGCTTCGACCTGAACATGCTCAAAATCGTGGTCGTCCTCGCGTTGATTTACATGCTCAATCCCGTCGTGGCCCATACCACCATTCGCGCGGCGCTACGCTCGGGCCTCACCCCCTGGGCCAAGGAGCGCCCGTGACGTTTTCCTTTGAAATCCCGTTGCTGATTCTGCTGGTCATGACGGCCGCCGGGGCCATTCTGGTCAAAGACCTGGTGTCGGCGGTGTTTATTCTGGGCTCCTACAGTTTCCTGCTGGCGTTGGTGTGGGCGTGGCTCGGCGCCGTGGACGTGGCCTTTGTGGAAGCGGTGGTCGGCGCCGGCCTGGCCACGATGCTGTTTTTATTGACGCTGTTTGGCATGGATCCCAAGGATACGCAGATCGACCGTCCGTCGTCTTCCTGGCCGGCGTTGATCGGCTTGCCCCTGCTGGGGTTTCTCCTGTTGTATGCCGCCGGCGATCTTCCCGAATTTGGCGACCCGGCCTCCCCTGCCAGTGTGCATGTGTCGCCCGTCTATCTGGAAAACAGTCTGCGGGACTCCCTGACGCCCAACGCCGTGACCTCGGTGCTCATGGATTATCGTGCGTTCGATACCTTCATGGAAACCGTCGTGATCTTTACGGCCGGGGTGGCCTGTGCCCTGCTACTCGGGAGACACCGGATATGATGCAACTGTACGACAGTGTCATCGTGTTCACCCTGGGACGCGTCATGATTCCCGCGATGCAACTGTTCGGCTTGTACGTGCTGTTCTTTGGTCAGTACGGGCCTGGCGGGGGATTTGTCGGCGGGGTCATTCTGGGCACGAGCGTGGTGCTCTCCATTCTCATTTTTGGTCTCAACGCCTCGTCGAGCGGGCTGGTGAGGACGGTGTTGCACGGTGACGGGCTGGGGTTGCTGATTTTCGCGGGCGTCGGCGGGCTGTGTCTGATTGGGGGAGGCGCCTTTCTGAATTACGCCGCCCTGGAGATCCCCGGTGTCGACGTCGCCTCGCGCCGGTATCTGGGGATCCTGCTCGCGCAAATTGGGGTGGCCGTGGACGTGGCTGTGACATCCGTCTCCATTGTGTTGAGCCTGGCCGTGACGAATGAGGACAGGGATTCGCATGGTTGACCTCCTCGAAGCCTGGTTGCTCAGGCCGAACTTTCTCGCTTTCGTCATTCTGTTTCTGTGGGGGCTGTACATCATGGTGGCGCGCCATAATCTCGTCAAAAAACTCATTGGTCTGTACATCGTGCAGACCAGCGTGCTGTTGTTCTTCATCGCGTTGAGCGCGAAAACCGGCGCCACGGTTCCCGTGCTCGTGCCGGCCGCGGACGGGATCCAGGCCGCCGCCTATGCCAACCCCCTCCCGCACGTGTTGACGTTGACGGCGATAGTGGTCCAGGTCGCCACCCTGGGCGTCTCGCTGGCCCTGGTCGCGGTGATTTACCGGACATACGGCACGCTGGACGAAGAGGACATTCTGAAGAAACTGGAATGAGCGATCACCTGCCAGTACTCATGTTTCTGTCGCCCCTCATGACGGCAATCGTGTTGCCCGTCGTCGGGCTGGCACGTCGCGCGTGGAGTCGCCCCCTGGCGCTGGCGGCCGTCTCCGTCATGGCGGTGCTGTCCCTGATCAATCTTGTGGTGGTCGTGAATCATGGCACGATTCGGTACACCTTCAGCGGCTGGGCGGCCCCGCTTGGCATTGAATGGGTGGATGACGGGCTGGCCAGCCTGCTCATGGTCACCGTGAGCGTGTTGTCGTTGCTGGCCATGATCCATGCGGGCTTCGCCGAACCGTCGTCGCTCGGCGGGCGGGTGGTGCCGTACTACGCGTTGATCCTGTTGCTGATCGCCTCGCTCACGGGGATTGTCTTTGCGGCGGATTTATTCAATGTGTTCGTGTTTCTGGAAGTGGCCGCGCTGGCCGGGTATGCCCTGGTAGGTGTCGAAGGCGGGAAGTCGCTGGTCTCCGCCTTTCGCTATCTCATCCTGGGCACGCTCGGCTCGTCCCTGTACCTGTTGGGGGTCGCGTACTTCTATGCGGCGACGGGCACGCTGAACATGATGGATCTGGCGGAGCGCGTGCCCGCGTTACTGCTGTCCAAAGCCGTCGTCGGCGGGTTGATTTTTCTGTTCCTCGGTCTCGGCATTAAAATGGCGGTCGTGCCGCTTCACGGATGGTTGCCCGATGCCTACACCCATGCGCCGGATGCCGTGTCGCCCTTCCTCGCATCCCTGGTCACCAAAGTGGCCTTGATTGCATGGGTCCGCATCATGTTCTGGGTGGTGGGACCGAACGCGGAAATTGAGCATGTGCCCGTCCTCATTCTGCTCGAAGAAGTGGGCGCCATTGCCGCGGTGGTGGGGGCGGTGCTGGCCCTGACGCAAACCGAACTCAAACGCATGTTCGCCTACGGGGGGATTTCGCATATTGGCCTGATCCTCATCGGCGTCAGTCTGGGCAATGCCACGGGGTTTGCCGGGGGCGTGTTTTATCTGATCAACGATGCGGTCATGCAGGCTGCCCTGTTTTTCCTGGCCGGAGTGGCCGGCGTTCGGTACGGCGTGCGCACGCTTGAAGATGTGGGTCGGGTGCGCGGCTACTCGCCGTGGATGACCGGCGCGCTGATCATTATGGCCATGTCCATGGTCGGCTTTCCCCCCACGGGCGGATTTTTTGGCAAATGGTATATCATACTCGGCGCGCTTGAGGCGCGGAATTATCTTGCGGTCGGGGCGGTGGTGCTGGCCACGCTGTTGACGCTGGCCTACTGGATCAAAATTCTGGAACGGGTGTTTCACAGCGGTCGTCCATCGTCCGTCGCGTCTCCGCTGGACCTGCCGATTTCGTTGAAGGTCAGCGTGGGGACGGTGTCCGCGGCCATCATCCTGTTGGGGTTGGGGAGCGATCCCATTATCTGGTTTTTGCGCACCGTCGCCGTGCCGCCCGGGCTGTGAGGGAGTCTCGTTCTTTCGTGGAGAGTCCATGTCCATATACGTGCTGATCCCGCTCCTTCCCCTGGCGGCCTTTCTCATCCTGGCCTTGAGTGGCACGCGCTGGGGGGGCGCCAGCCACCGCGTGGCGATTCCCGCCATCGGGCTGTCGTTCGGGTTCTCAATCGGCGCCTTGATCGAAGTGGCCACCCACGGCCCCGTCTCCATTGAACTCTACCGGTTCATGCAGTCCGGAAGCCTGGTCGTTGATCTGGGTCTGTATCTTGATCAGCTCACCGTGCTGCTCCTGCCGCTGATCACGGCGGTGAGCGCCATCGTGCAGGTGTATTCGGCCCGGTACATGATCGGGGACCCGCGGTACAGCCGGTTCTTCGCCCTGACGTCGTTGTTCGCGTTTGCGATGATCATGCTGGTCATGAGCCGGAACCTGCTGTTGGTGTACATCGTCTGGGAAATCATGGGTCTCTGCTCCTATCTGCTGATCGCACACTGGGCAGAGAGACCGTCCGCCTGTGAGGCGGCGACAAAAGCCTTCCTGACGAATGCCGTGGCGGATGTTGGTCTGGGGTTCGGCGTGATTCTGACGTTTGCCACATTCGGGACGCTCGATATCCCGGACATTCTGGCCCGGGCCGGCGACATGAGCGGGCAGACCGTCAATCTCCTGGGGTGGGCTGGGCTGGACTGGCACGTGCGGAACGTGACGCTGATTGCGCTCTGCCTGTTGATGGGCGCCGCGGGAAAATCGGCGCAGATGCCGTTCCACGTGTGGTTGCCGTTTGCGATGGAGGCCCCGACACCGGTGTCCGTGCTGACCACCACCATGATGAATGCCGGCCCCTTTCTGCTGGTTCGCTTGAGCCCGCTGGTGGCGCTCTCGCCTGTGGCGATGACCGTGATCGCGGTGGCAGGCGGCGCGACCGCACTGTATGCCGCCGTGGTGTCTCTCACGCAGACCGACATTAAAAAAATCCTGGCCTATTCCACGATCAGCCAGCTTGGATTCATGACCATGGCCTGTGGCCTGGGCGCCTTCGTCGCAGCCATCTTCCATTTGCTGGCCCATGGCTGTCTGAGGGGGTTTTTATTCTTGTCGACGGGGAACACGCTCTACACCGCCCGTGCCCATGAGCCGGTGGCCGCTCGTCCCGGCCCCGGAGTCCCCCCACGGAAAGGCGTGTTCATTGGAGCCTTGACGCTGGCCTGTATTCCGCCCTGTGTGATTTTTGCCGGGCCGTATGAACAGTTGTGGACGGCGCAGAATTTTGCGTCGGCACACATCGCCTTCTGGGTGGTGGGCTTAACCACGGTGTTTGTGACCGCCATGGCGGTCGTGCGCGGAGTGCTCACGCTCTTCCAACACGGCCATGCCGTAGAAAACCCAGCCACTGGCGACCCCGTTCACCTGCGCCCGCGGATGTTTTCACCATCCCACGTGCTGGTGGTGGCGTCGGGAGTGGTGGTGGCCAGTGGCGTGTTGATGGCGCTGTGGACATGGTTTGCGCAATTTCTGGCGCCGGCTCTTGAGCCATCCGGCACGACCATCGTCGCCACTGTCGCGACCACGACGGCCGGGCTGTCGTGGTGGCCTTCTGTCTGGATACTCGTGCCGCTGGGTGTGGCCGTGTGTGGCTGGGGCGTGGCGTACGCGCGTCATGTCAACCCCGAATGGTGTTCGCCGGGACAGTCGGAGTGGGGCAAGCGGTTGTACGTGCTGTTCCTGAACAGAGGGTACGTTGATGCACTCTATGAGGTGTACGTGGTGCAACCCGTCCTGCGATCCGCCAGGTGGCTGTGGCAGACGGTTGATTGTGGAGGCATTGATCGCCTGATTACCTGTATGGCTAAGTCGTCTGTGGTCGTGGGCCTGTGGCTGGGACGGGTTGTGGACGTCAGAAGCATTGATCGGGTCGTGGTCGGAACGGGAATGCCCGTGCTGAGCCAGGGCCGGTGGCTTCGGCGCGGTGTCGAGCTGTGCGGGCTTGGCGCGCTCATCGAACCCGCCCCGCAGACATCCGATACCACGGCCCGGGTGGTGCGGGTCATCGCGCCGCAGACGATTCAGCACCATATCCTCGTCATGGTCTTCTGGTTGATTATTGCCGTGGGACTGTTCTACTGGTTTGTGGCCTGAACACGCCATGATGATCATGTCATGCCAACGGCCGTTCCCGCATCGCACATCATGAATGCCATCTTCGCGGACCATCTGCTCAGTTGGATAATAGCCGTTCCGTTTCTCGGGATTGCGGCCCTGGCATTCGTGCGGGATCGTGAATGGATGTGGCGAACCGCCCTCGCGGTGACCCTCCTGGATGGGGCGCTCGCGCTCGTGCTCTGGGCCGGGTTTGATGTCGACAACCCGGGCATGCAGTTCGTGGAGCGGGTGCCATGGCTCCCCACCTTCCATATTGACTATGCCGTGGGCGTTGATGGCATCAGTATCCTGCTGGTGCTGCTGACGGCCCTGCTGAGTCCCCTGTGCGTCCTCGGCGCCTGGCAATCCATCACCACCAGACCCAAAGCGTTCGTGATGCTGATCCTCTTAGTAGAAGGGGCCATGCTGGTGGTCTTCAGCGCGTTGGATCTCTTTCTCTTCTTTATGTTGTGGGAGCTGACCATGATTCCCATGTATTTCATGATCATGCTCTGGGGCGGCCCGCAACGCCTCGCGGCCAGCCTGAAATTCATGTTGTACAGCCTGACGGGGAGTCTGGTGCTTCTGGTCGCCATTCTGGGGCTGTATCTGGAAGGCGGGCACACGTTTGACATCCTCGCGCTCACCGATCATGCCTATTCCTCGTCCACACAGTTCTGGCTTTTCACCGCGTTCCTTCTGGCCTTCGCCTTTAAATTGCCGATGTTGCCCTTTCACACCTGGCTCCCTGACGCCCATTCCGAAGCGCCGACCGCCGGCAGTGTGTTGCTGGCCGGCATCCTGTTGAAAATGGGGGGCTACGGCCTGTTGCGTTTTTGCCTGCCGATGTTCCCCGAAGCCGCCGTCACCTTTGCCCCGTTCATCATCTGGTGGTCTGTGGTTGCCATTCTGTACGGGGGCTATATGGCATTAGCGCAGACCGATCTCAAAAAACTCGTGGCCTATTCCTCCATTTCCCATATGGGGTTTGTCACCCTGGGCATTTTTGTCTTCAACAGTCCCGGCATACAGGGTGCGATTCTCCAGATGTTCAATCACGGCGTGACCACGGGCGCCCTGTTTCTGGCGGTCGGGCAGCTCTATGACCGCACACACAGTCGGGCCGTGAACGACTATGGCGGTCTGCACACCACCATGCCCCGGTTCACGACGCTGTGGATTCTCTTCGCCATGGCGTCCTTCGGCTTGCCGGGCACATGCAACTTTATCGGCGAATTTCTGGTGCTCGTGGGGACGTCCTCCGAATATTTTGTCGCCGTGCTCCCGGCCATGGGCGGTGTGGTCCTGGCGGCCGTGTATATGCTCTGGATGGTGCAGCGCGTGGCCATGGGTCAGCCAAAGACGCCCGCCGCGTCGCGGCTTCAGGATGTGGGCCTGCGGGAAATGGCCGCTGTCGTTCCGTTGGCCGTGATTATCCTCTGGGTGGGGCTGTATCCTGTCCCCTGGATGGCCCTGACGGATGCGAGTGTCACACAGCTTATGCAACACCTCACCGGGGAACCGGCGATGGCGCGGCCCTGACGAGTGGAAGGTGTTATGATGTCCTCACCGTCGCACCATAAAGGAGTCAAGCCCATGGACGGTAAATCCCTCAACATCACCGAAGAAAAACTTGCCCGGTTGTGGGAAATTATTCCCGAGGCTTTTGCCGAGGGAGCCATTGACTGGGAAAAGTTGCGCGTCACTCTGGGTGATGACGGTGCATTCCAGGACGAACGTTACCATCTTAACTGGGCGGGCAAGACCGGCGCGTTCCGCGCGCTCCAGTCGCCGACAACGGCAACGCTGGCGCCGTGCCGCGAGGAATCAATCAACTTTGATGGAACCGATAACATTTTTATTGAAGGCGAAAACCTGGCGGTGCTGAAAATCCTGCAGAAAGCCTACTTCGGCAAAATCAAGATGATTTAGGGACTTATAAAGAATAGTTGACAGCCTTGATTACCGCTTTGGCATTTTGGCTTTCGGCTTTGTCTTCCTTGGCTTATAGGTCGCAACTGTTTTCACCATTTTGTCTAGGGCTTGTTGTCTTGCAGAGTTCATGGCCTATCTCCTTTCTCATAGGGGGTTGACAATCATAAGCAATGTGACTATACATCTTCTCGCTTCGGTCATCCAGGTTGTCCCGCTTGTCGGGCTACCTGCTCAATACAATAACCATTTGGGTAAATAGGCAGGACATCCCCAGAGACAACTTGGGTGATCGGAGCAACGGCCCGACACCATTTGTTGCGGGGGCCGTTCCTTCCCACGCTTGCCCAGAGGAGGAGCGTATGCAAGGCATAAAACCGATGGGGATGATGGTCTGTCTGTGTGTGGCTTTGGCAGTGGGCTGTTCCAACACGGCGTTTCATTTCCAGCCTCGTAATGACGGGGAGGAGCGCCCGGCTAAGGTTGATACGATGTCTCATTATTTTATCAACGGCCTCGGACAACAGGCTGACTACGACCCCGTTACTATTTGCGGGGGTCTCGATAAAGTCGCGAAAGTCGAAACGCAGCAAACGTTCGTCAATGGCTTGTTGCGCATCCTGACGTGGGGGTTGTACACGCCACAGCAGGCTCGGGTGTATTGTTCGCCGTGAAAAAAAAATTCCGTGATTACGTAGTTTCATGGCTAGACACAGAGAGTTTATGAGCGGTAATGTCTAGTACAAAAGGAGGTAACGTAATGCCAAAACCAACTAGCAAAGCGCCAAAGCTCAATGGCAGTATCGGACGGCTTGCTACAGCGCTAGGGGATGTCTTTCTTGAGGCCAATGCCATCGCTATGGATGGGGTCACACAGCAGATGAACAAGATGGAAGATAGGCTGAACCATAAGTTTGACAAGAAGATAGGAGACTTGGATAAGCGGATCGTGACCACCAACAAGAACACGCAAGTCCAATTAGCCCAACTGCGCAAGGATTTCAAAATCAAGCCCTCTTCGAAGTCTGCCCCCGCTTCACGATAATAGAACGGGCCTCATTCCTCGCTCCCCGTGTGTCGGGGGCGAGGACGGGCCCCCTCATCGTTTCTTCGGCAATCACGACCCCACCAGTCCCGCATAGGTCAGTCGCTTCCCCACCAAGGCTTGTGACAGGGACCGTAGCCGATCCATGGTATCCCGTTTCACATTGCCTTCATTCAACCGGAACGCGAACTCGTTTGTGTAGCGTTGCATGTGCTTGACGCTCCAGTTGTGATACACACCATGATAGCCTCGTTTCAAGACTGCCCAGACACTTTCGATGCCGTTTGTATGCGCGGCGCCATTCACAAATTCTTTCACCGAGTGTTTGACCGTCGCATGATGGTAAGGCAAGTGGCGTAGCCCCAGATACCCCCTGTGGTCATCAGTATAAACAGAGGCTCCGGCAGAGACGTGGTGTTGGATTTCGGTTTCCAGTGTCGCGGCGCTCGTCTCATCAATCGGGTTCACCACTGTCCGCCCGCCCCGTTGTCGTAAGCCAATGACGGCTTGCTTGCCAACGGGGCCACGCCCGGCATGGTGTTTCTTGCGGGCGTGTTTATTCACACTTCTGCCCCCGAAATATGCTTCATCGACTTCCACCGCGCCAGACAGAGGAGCCGAGTCCACACCACACGCTTCCCGCAAGCGGTGAAGCAGAAACCAAGCCGTCGGTTGGGAGATGTGGAGTTCCTTGGCAAGTTGGAGTGACGACACGCCTTTGCGGGCCGTCACCAGGAAATACATAGCAAGAAGCCACTTCCGAATAGGGACATTGCTGGCTTCCATGACCGTCCCGATCTTGACGGTGAAATACTGGCGGCACCGCCCGCACCAGCGGAAATACTTGCGCCGACAATCGGTGATTTTGTCGGCATGGGAGCATCGGGGACAGGTTGGCGTCTCCCCCCATCGCATCGCCTCAAAGTAGGCCACCGCAGCATCTTCATCAGGGAACCGTTGCGCGAACTCCAACACCCCTAGCGTTGCCGCCCTTACCTGTTTTGCCATAGTATCTCCGTATAGTGGAAGTGAAATATGTGGCGAACCCTATGAAAAGGTAGCCTACAGACATTTGATAGACTTGTCAACTATTCTTTATAAGTCCCAGATTTTGGGTCCCCGGAATTTGCCTCTTTTCCTTTTTCCAGACAATAAGTCCGAAGGTGCCTTGGAAGACCTTTTGGAGAAAATCATAATCCCGCAACACAAGGGTATTTTCGAGTGTTTTGACGCTTACATAGAATGTTTGAAAAAGCAGAAGAGCGCGTATTGTCCTCCCAATCTAAAGGGGAAAATATATTCTTACAGAGAAGCACTCGGGGTCTCAAAAAAAGAAGACCCGTTTGATCCCCAACATTGGGATTTTGATAGTCCTGAGTTGGACCCGCTGAAAACATTTCTCACACAGAACATGACTTAGGAACCCACTGTTGACCGCCTGTTCCCGAAAAACGCCCGACTAAAACGAACAATGCCTTGCAAATGGAGAAAGCGGGGGTGGGGTGGTTTTGAAGCAAGGGGATAACAATGAAAATTGAAAGCATTCGTCTGCGAAATTTCAAGTCCTTTCGAGATGTTGAGATAAAGGACATTCCGGGGTTTTGCGTTGTGGTGGGCGCTAATGGCACAGGGAAGTCCACGCTGTTCGATGTTTTCGGTTTTCTCAAAGATGCGCTGACCAATAATGTGCAAACGGCGCTGAATAAGCGGGGTGGCTTTAGGGAAGTACATACGAGGACCGCCGAGGGACCGATAGAGGTCGAGATTAAGTTTCGCTTTACAACGAAAATTGGAGACAAAACAAAAAGACCATTGGCAACGTACACCCTGGCGATTGATGAAACGGACGGGAAACCATACGTTAAGCATGAAGAATTGAGTTACAAAAGGGGCAGATACGGGCGTCCGTGGAAATACCTGTTCTTCGAGAATGGGAAGGGAGAAGCCGTCATCAATGAATATGATGATGTTAAGGATGAAGCGGATTTGGAGAGGGAGGAACAGGAGCTGAAGGGGAATGATATTCTGGCGATCAAGGGGTTGGCGCAATTTCGGCGCTATCCGGCAGTCAGTGCCTTGGGGCAGATGATTGAAAACTGGCATGTCTCAGATTTTCATATCAGTAGTGCCCGCAGTTTGCCCGATGCTGACTACGCCGAGCATCTTTCACGCGAAGGAGAGAATCTCGCACTGGTTGCACAGTTCCTGTACGAAAATCACAGGAAAACTTTCGACAGGGTACTGGCGGCGATGGTGAAACGGGTTCCGGGTATTTCCAGGGTCGAAGCCAAAACGACAGAGGAAGGCCGGGTGCTTCTGAAATTTCAAGACGGGGCATTCCAGGATCCGTTTCTGGTGAGGTTTGTGTCTGATGGTACCGTGAAGATGTTTGCCTACCTGGTGTTACTGAATGACCCCAACCCCCACCCACTTCTGTGTGTCGAAGAGCCGGAGAATCAACTGTACCCCAGTTTGCTTGCGGAGCTGGCGGAAGAGTTTGCGAGTTATGCACAAGCAGACCGGCAGGTTTTTGTCTCCACCCACTCTCCGGATTTTCTCAATGCCGTTGAGCTGGACAATGTATTCTGGCTGGTGAAAAAAGACGGCTTTACCCAGGTTAAACGCGCCAAAGATGACGAACAAATCGCTGCCTTTATGAAAGAGGGCGATCAGATGGGCTACCTTTGGAAAGAGGGGTTTTTCAAGGGGGCGGACCCCCAGTGAAGTATATTGTCTTCTTTCTTGAAGAACGTTCGGCGAAAGCATTGCTTGATAATCTTCTGCCCCGTTTGTTCCCGCCGGATGCCTTTTCTTGTCAGTGCATTCCTTTTGAAGGCAAAAGTAATTTGCAGAAACAGCTACCGAAGAAATTGCGCGGGTGGCTGATGCCGGATACCTTATTTGTCGTGTTACACGACCAGGATAGTATGGACTGTGCCACCCTTAAAACCCGATTGGCTCGCTTGTGCGAAGAGGCGAACAAGCCTGAAACTTTGGTCCGCATCGTCTGCCGGGAACTGGAAAGCTGGTATCTGGCGGATTTACACGCTGTGGAGAAAGGGCTTGAGGTTGACGGTTTGAGCAAACATCAAAATGCCTCCCTGTATCGTGCCCCGGATAAGCAACAACACCCTGCCAAAATGTTGCAACATCTGACCCGTGGCAAGTATCAAAAAATGGCTGGGTCCCGTGCCATGGGGCCACATCTTGACTTGAATAACACCCGCTCAGCGAGTTTCAGGAATTTCATCACCGGTGTCCGCCGGATATCTGGACTGCTGGCATGAAACTTCACTTCAACCACAGTCAACTATACCAACTGAATGCCATCAACGCGGTGGTGCGCGTGTTTGAGGGGCAACCCGCCAGCCGTGAGGATTTTTCTCTCGTTGCCACAGACGGGTTTCGCCCCGACTCTCAGTTCGCCAACCGCCTGCACATCGCTGATGGACAAATTCTGCACAATTTGCAGACAGTTCAGCAGGACAACGAACTGGACATTGCCCCTGCCCTTGACGGCATGCATTTTTCCGTGGAGATGGAGACCGGCACCGGCAAAACTTATGTGTATCTGCGCACCATTTATGCGTTGCACCAGACATACGGCTTTAGAAAATTTGTCATTGTCGTGCCTTCGGTCGCCATACGGGAAGGCGTGTTGAAAAATCTGTCTATCACCCACGAGCATCTGCAAAATCTTTACGGCAAGCCGCCGGCTCGTTTTGCCGTCTATGATTCAAGCAGGGTGTCGGGGTTGCGGGATTTTGCCTTGAGCGACGCCATCCAGATTCTTGTCATCAACATTGATTCGTTTGCCAAGGATGAAAATGTCATCAACAGGCCCAACGACAAACTGGCCGGCGCGAAGCCCATTGATTTTGTCAGGTGTACCAGCCCCATCGTGATCGTGGACGAGCCGCAGAATATGGAGACGGACAAGCGCAAAAAGGCGATTGAAAGTCTGCAGTATCTCTGCACCCTGCGCTATTCCGCCACCCACACCCACCGCTACAACCTGATTTACAGGCTTGATCCGGTGCAGGCCTATGATTTGGGTTTGGTGAAACAGATTGAGGTGGATTCCGTTCTGACGGAAAACGATTTCAACGATGCGTATGTGCGGCTGAAAAAGATCAACGCCACGGGCAAGCAGATTTCTGCGTTGGTGGAAATTGACTGCGATAGCCAAACGGGCGTGCAACGAAAAAGCGTGACGGTCAGGCCCGGCAAAAGCCTTTTTGAATCTTCCGGTAACAGGGAAATGTACCGGGATAGTTATATTGTGAATGAAATTGATGCCGAGCGGGAATTCGTCGTTTTCTCCGGCGGCAGAAAATTGCTTTTGGGAGAAACTCTTGGCGGGCTGAATGATGAGATGATGGAAATCCAGATTCGGGAGACTGTTGCCGAACATTTTGAAAAGGAAAAGCAGTTACGTGCCAGGGGCATCAAGGTCATTTCCCTGTTTTTTATTGATCGGGTTGCCAACTACCGTCAGTATGGCGCGGATGGAAAACCGGCCAGGGGCAAATTCGCCACCTGGTTTGAAAAAGCATTCCGTGAGATTTCCCGCAAAGATGAATACGCCAATCTGATTCCGTTTGAAGTGGACAAAGTCCACAACGGCTATTTTTCCGAAGGGAATGGCAGGTGGAAAGACACAACGGGGAACACCAAAGCGGACGACGGCACGTTCCAGTTGATTATGCGGGATAAGGAGCGCCTGCTGGATCCGGATGAGCCGTTGCGTTTTATTTTCAGCCATTCCGCTCTTCGGGAAGGGTGGGACAATCCCAATGTGTTTCAGATTTGCACCCTGAACGAAACCCGGTCCGAGTTGAAAAAACGACAGGAACTCGGCAGGGGTATGCGGCTTGCGGTGGACAGGGATGGCCAACGTATCCAGGACAGGGCTGTCAATCGTCTGACCGTTATTGCCAACGAAAGTTACGAGGATTTTGCCCGTGAACTGCAAAAGGAAATACAGGCGGAGTGCGGTGTTGATTTTCGCGACAGAATCAAGAACAAGCTCGACCGGAAGGAAGTGCAATACCGCAAAGGATTTGAATTGGACGAAACATTCAAGGCGTTGTGGGACAGGATTAAGTACCGGACCACGTACCGGGTTGAATACGACACGGCAACGTTAGTCACAAAGGCGGCGGAAGCCGTGAAACACATGGGCGAGATAAAGAAACCATCATTCAGGGTTCAAAAGGCGGTCCTTGCTGTCAATGTACCAGGAGGGGTCGTGCCTAGACAGACCAAGGGCCGGGTGGTGAATGCGGAGAAGAAGGCCTTTCTTATTCCGGATATTCTTTCCTATGTTCAAAGCCAGGACCGGACACGGCTGACCCGCTCCACCGTGTATGAAATTCTGTTGCACTCCGGCAGGCTCGGCGACGCGCTGAAAAATCCGCAGATGTTTATGGACAGCGCTGTGGATTCCATCAAGGATGTTCTTGCGGGTTTAATGGTGGACGGCATCAAGTATGAAAAAATCGGTGCGACGGAATACGAATTGCGCTTGTTTGAAAGCTATGCCTTTCACACCGATGGTCATACTTTCAATGTGAATAACCCCGGCAAAACGATTAATGTTGGCTTGCTGCCACTGGATTCCGGAGTGGAAAATCAATTTGCCAGGGATTGCGAGAGTCGGGAAGATATCAAGTTTTATTTTAAACTTCCCCAGTGGTTCAAAATCAAAACCCCCATAGGGAATTACAATCCCGACTGGGCATTGATTAAAAGGCACGAGACGGCGGTCTATTTTATCGCTGAAACAAAGTCAAAAGGGCAGGAGCTGAGGCCGAGTGAGAAAAAGAAAATTGAGTCCGGGAAGGCTCATTATGAGCAGTTGGATTTGGGTGTGGAGTTCAGGCAGGTGTCATGTGTGAAAGAGCTGGATTAAGTATTGCGCCAGGTTTTCTCTCGCAAAATATCCCCAACCGTTATCAATTGAGACGCGATACTCCGTGTGGCAGGCGTGTACTGTGTGCGCCGTGGCATGGGTAGGCTTATGGTGGCATCATGCCGTACACACCGTTTTTCCTGCTGAATGCCGTTCTTGGGGCCATGGCCGTGGGGGGCGGGCTGTGGTTGCTGTCTGGCGGGCTTTCGCTGGTCGTGATGGCGGTGATAGTCGTCGGGCTGGTGGTGGTCTTTGCGAAACTGTGCCCCGGTGTGGCTTACGTGTGGATGTGGTCCACCGCGCTGTTGGGCATGGAAAGTCTGGCGTGGCCTGTGCCCGCGGTGCTGGAACTTCGGCAGTTTGGTCCTGAACCTCCTCTGGAAGCCATGAGCCGGGTCTTTACGGCGTTGCTGTTTGGCGTGTTGTCGGGAATTTTCTGGCTGACCTTTGCCTGTGGACTGTACCGCCGCACCCGTCCCCACCACGACGACGTGGCTCCTTTGACGCCGAATCAGGCCAAGGCCAGACGCAGGAAAAAACTGTAGCCGCACGGCGGGAGATGGTGACGGGCAACGGGTGAGTGGGTTTCCAGCGTGGGCTGTGCGTCACTGTCTCTGTTATCTCCTACTACACTTCCGAAGGATCAACATTGACCCCGAATCGCACGTGTCTGGCGACGGGCATGTGCGTCATCTGCTCAAGTGTCCGTCGCACGAGCGTCCTGCCGGCGACCCCGTCTTTGAGTTTGATTAACAGATGATGGCGATGCAGCCCCCGCACTCTGGGGCCACGCGAGGCCAGGGGGCCAAGAATGGCCTCCTGATGCGGCTGTTCGGTTTTGCCTCCCGCAATCATCCCTTCCAGTTCCGTGATGAGATGGCGTCGCCATGTGGCGGCGGCTTCCTCGGATGCCGTGGCGTCTTTGCCGATGACGTGCAGTTGAATGAGGTGGCCGGACGGCGGATACCCCATGTGTTCACGAAAATCCCGTTCCTGATCGTAGAAGATCGCGGGCTGGTTCCGGCTGATGGCCTGCATGACGGGATGGGACGGCAGGCGTGTCTGGATCACCGCACATCCCGCAAGGCCCGGCGTGCACAGCGCCATGGCCTGTTGTAAATGATGAAACACCCGTTCCGATGATCGGAAGTCCGGTATGTGCAGCCCCGCGTCCGCATAGGGGACGCCGAGATAGCGCACGGGCGCAAGCGACGCGGCGTGAAAGAGCATCTGTGTCCCGACGAGAATCGGAATCTTCCCTTGTGCAAAGTGTTCGCTGACACGGCGCGCGGCGGATCCGTTCCGGATCGTGTGCCCGTCATAGCGGCCGACGGTGGTGTGGGGATAGAGGCGTTGCAGGTCGGCTTCGAGGCGTTCGGTGCCAAACCCGAACGGTTCCAGCCGCGTGCCGGAACAGGAGGGACACGTCAGAGGCAGTGGCTCGCTCCGGCCACAATAGGGGCATAGTAATTGGGATTGCCGGAGACTGAACGACACCTGACAGCGCGGACAGTGCGGCGCGGTTCCGCAATCCCAACAGGTGAGGGAGGAGGCAAACCCTTTGCGGTTATGATAGACGATGGCGCCGCCGCCGTGTGCGAGGGCCTGTTCCATACCCGCCAGAAAGGCGTCGGAGAAGATCGTGCCAAACGCGGTCTCCTGCAGGTTGACTAACTGCACGGCGGGCGAGGCGTGCCGGTTCGGGACGGGGAACGCGGGAGGCTCACTGCCGGTGGCACAGCGCGAGATGGTTTCGAGCGTGGGATGAGGGGAATGCAGCACGAGCACGGCGTCGTTCAGCAGGGCGCGTTGTCGTGCGACTTCCCGCGCATGGTAGTGCGGACTGGCTTCTTCTTTATGGGAGCCGTCTTCTTCGTGGTCTACCCATACACATCCCAAAGCCGGGAGCGGAAGGAACAGCGCCGATCTGGTGCCGACGACTACGGCGTGGCGCCCCTGTTTGATGGCTTGCCATTGTTGCCACCGCTGTTTTTCTGACAGGCCGCCGTGAAACTCTCCTGTCGAACCGGCCACGGCGTGACGAATCTGAGCCGCCAGGCTCACCGCCAGATTGATGTTCGGCGTGATCACCAGTGTCCTGCGCTGGTGTGACATGGTTTCCCGGATGACGTTGACCAGGAGAGCGGACCGGTCGCGCGACGGTGCGCAGGTCAGCGTTTCACCGAATTGTCCGGCTTGCAGGTGATGGCGAAAACGCTCCCACCACGGGGGACGCGCGGCATGGTCGTCGGAGAGGTGGAGAGAGGTCTGCGCGGGGTCATCTGCTGACGGTTGCGAAAGGGGCGGGACGGGGTCGAGTTGAAAAGGCTGTTCCGTCCAGTCCTGCTGTTCCTGGATCCAGCGTTCTCGCTTGAGTCTTTTCAACACCGCGGACGGGTGTTGCAGGAGTCGGTCAATGGTTGATGGCGCCAGCCCTTTGGAGCGTTTGCCCAGGGCTGTCAGAAGGACGTGCGTGGCGGTGACGGTTCGGCCCGGCCGCATGGCCGCCAGGCGTTGTTGTCCCTGGGGGGTGATGATCCAGCGCGTGGTGCTGAGAAAGGGGAGTTGGGGTGGCTGGATCAGTGTCAGGCATGTGCCGAGCGGGGCCAGATAATAGTCGGCGATCCATTGCGCCAGGGTGATGAGTTGGGGATCGGTGCTCCATGGCGAGTCGGGGGCGAGGCGTGTGTGCAGTTCACGAATGCGGCCTGGCGGAATCCCGACTTGCCCCGCGTTGTCGGTAAGGGAGACAATCAACCCCGGTTTGCAGCGTGGCCCGAACGGCGCCAGGACCCAGTGCCCCACCGTTGGCGGGAGGGGCCAGGATGTGGGGATGCGGTAGGTGAAAGCCTGGGACGTTCTGGGGGGAAAGACGACGTCGGCATAGCATGGGTGCATACGGGCTATTGTGCCAAATGAGCCGTGACCTCACAACGAAACGACGACGACTGTGGCTGGCGGTGCTGTGCGTGGTGGCGCCCGTGTCGCTGGCTCATGCCGAATCCCACCGTCCGCCGGTCTCCGCCGGGGATACGGTGACACCCGCACCGGCGTCTTCGGCGTCCGGGTCGGGCGGGGGAACGCATTTGAGCGATTTCTCGCCACTCCCGCAGGAGCCTGATGAGTTTGACGACCGTGAACTTGGTGCGCATTACGACAGGCGCAATGCGTTGTTCTTCCGGGAATTTGATATGAACGGGGACGGCGTGGTGAACTTTATGACGGCCCGGCGAACCTATGACGTGTGGCTTGATGATTTTGGCACGCCGGTGGTCATGACGGTCGGGGCGCCGTTGTTCTACTGGCTCGATCTCAATGGCAATGGAGAGTTTGAGACAGGCCACGGCGAAATGTGGTCGGATCCCGCCGAGGATGGGATTACGGGGGATGAGCGTCTGTATGACACCAGCCATTTAGAGGAGTAGCCTTCGCGTATTCCACGGTGGTCCGCGCCGACTCCGTGAGCCGTCCGGGTTTCCCGGGGTGCATGGCCGGGCGTGGCGCAGGGGGGTGATGGATGTCGAACATGCCGAAGAAGCCAACAAATCTGTCCAGGTTGCCCAATCCATCCAGTCCACCCGATCCCGGTTCTGCCGGGGCAGGGAAGTCGTCCCCGCGCATTCACACGCAAATCCACCGGCGGAACAAGGCCAGGGCGGACTCTCCCCTGACGCCTCTGACCAGTGAATGGGAACAGGCACAACCACAGCCGCCGCACAATCTGAAGCGTCCATCGCGGGATATGCGGAAATCGTGACTCGTCACCGTCCGGTTCTGTTTCCGTGTTCGTGCTGATACGGGGTGCTCTGGCACTTCGTGCTGTGCCATGCTCCGCTGACTCCGCCTGTGACGCCTTCCCCCGTGTGGCTTCTGCCCTGTTGCACGGGCGTTTGCAGGTTTTTCCACCTGTGGCCTGGCGGCCCCGGGCTTTTGAGGGTGAGACGGTATAGGTCTTTTGTTCGCTTGCTTCGTGAAAAATACGGGTGCTATCATGCCGAATCCTGCGTAAAGATTGAGGATTTTGACTTCTGCGAGGGTGTTACACACGCATGGTCACCGAGTCCGATCTGCTTCTTGATTATCTGGCGAAATATTTCCCGATCCTCGCGTTTATTGTGCTGGCGTTGGGCTTTGGTGCGGTGACCTTTGCCTTGAGCGCACTTGTCCGTCCGAAGTATCCGGAAGTTGATAAATTGAGCGTCTATGAATGTGGTAGCGAGCCGTTTTCGGACTCTCGGATGCCGTTTCCCGTTCGCTATTACGTCATCGCGATGCTGTTCGTGATTTTCGATATTGAGGTGATTTTTCTGTACCCCTGGGCGGTGACCTTTGACCAGCTTGGCGTGATCGGCTTGGTTGAGATGCTGATTTTTATCGGGCTGTTTGTTGTGGCCTATGTGTATGCCTGGCGCAAGGGGGCGTTGGAGTGGGATTAGGGGAAGATGTAGCCATGGAAGTGATAATTGTTCCGTGTACTGATGCAAAAATTTGGGATGAGCAGCCCGATGCCGGACGGGTTGCCGCCAAGAATGCCTATACCAAACCGGTTTTTCTGAAATGGAAAGAACACGCCGAAAAATCTGGGTCAGTCTGGTTTATCCTTAGCACTTGGCGTGAGTATGGTCTGATCAAACCCGACCATCTCATAGAGAATTACGATAGAGGGATCTCAGCAGCCTGTGGCGACCAAGTGCTCAAAGACCGTCTCCGAGCACAGGGAGAGGAACACAATTGGGGTAAGAATGACCGAGTGATTTTGCTGGATTGTGACTGGTTCGAGCCGCTTGTGAAAGCCGCTATCGGAGATGGTGGAGCGCAATACGAGCTCAGAGAAATCTGCTATCGACGTAAGTAAGATTCTTCAAGGAATGACACCATGGGACTGATTCAGATAGGTAGCCAGCACGAGCGGGACGGTGATCTTGGCCTCATCACGCTTTCGCTTGAAAAGGCCGTGAACTGGGCGCGCAAAGGCTCGCTCTGGCCGATGACATTTGGACTGGCCTGTTGCGCGATTGAAATGATGGCGGCGGTCTCGTCCCGGTACGATATTGACCGGTACGGCGCCGGCGTGTTTCGTGGCTCCCCTCGCCAGTCCGATCTGATGATTGTGGCGGGGACGGTGTGCCGACGCATGGCCCCGGTGATTCGGAAAATCTACGATCAAATGCCGGAGCCTAAATACGTCATTTCCATGGGCTCCTGTGCCACGTCCGGGAATATCTACGACAGTTACAGCGTGGTGCAGGGCGTGGATCGCTTCGTGCCGGTTGATATCTATGTGCCCGGGTGCCCACCAACCCCGGAAGCCCTGTTCGATGGCATTTTGAGACTCCAGGATCAGATTATGAAGAAACGGGTCCTGACCAGACAGCCGGAACAGGTCAGGCCCAGGGAGGCGTCGACCCGGTAATGCATCCCTTGGCCGAAACACTCCGCGACCGGTTTCCGGACGGGTTCCTGGGTGCCCATGAATGGCGCGGCGATCTGGCCGTGACGGTGAGGCGTGAGGCCTTGCACCCCGTCTGTCGGTTTCTGAGGGATGATCCGGCCATGGATTTCGATTATATGGTTCACGTCAGCTCGGTGGACTGGCCGGATGATGCCGAACGGTTTGAAGTCGTCTATGAGGTGTATGCCATCCGGCATCGCTGTCGCCTGCGCGTGAAAACGCGGGTGCCGGAACATGATTGTGCGGTTGATTCGTTGGCGGACATCTGGCGTGGCGCGGAGTTTATGGAGCGGGAAGTCTTTGACATGATGGGTATTCGCTTCAACGGCCACCCGGATATGCGGCGGATTCTGATGCCGGATGATTTTCCCGAAGGCTACCCGTTGCGGAAGGATTTTCCGTTGCAGGGGAAGGGCTGGCGGGATACGTTTGATTTTCTGAATGAAGGCGCGACCTGACGAACGGGCGCCGAATCTTTTCACGGGACGCACGCACCATGGCACATGCAGAGGATCAACGCGAAACCGTCTATAAAGTCGATCCCACGCATCCGGAGACCAAGGATCTGCCGATCCTGCGGACGGAGGAGCTGTTGTTGAACATGGGGCCGCAGCATCCCGCGACGCATGGGGTGTTGAAGGTGATCCTGGATCTTGAAGGCGAGCGGATTACGAAATCCACGGTGGTGATGGGTTTTCTGCATCGCGGTGTGGAAAAACTCGCCGAGGCCGGGACCTATCATCAGTTTATTCCTCACACGGATCGTCTTGATTACGTCTGCGCGATGTACAACAATTTTGCGTATTGCCGGGCCGTTGAGAAGCTGATGAATGTGACTGTGCCTGAACGGGCGGAGTATTTACGCACGATTGTGGCTGAAGTGCAGCGGATTATCGGGCATTTGTTCTGGTTGGGAACGCAGGCGCTCGATATTGGCGCCATGACCGTATTTTTCTACACGTTTCGTGACCGTGAGATTCTGCTCGACTGGTTTGATGAACTGTGCGGGGCGCGGCTCACGACGAGCTGGTATCGCATTGGCGGTGTCGAGCGGGATTTGACCGACTCGCTGGAAAACAAACTGCGGGATTTTCTGGCGTACTTTCCTCCCAAAATTGATGAGTACGTGGTGTTCCTGGAAAAGAACCGCATCTGGCTGGCACGGACCGTGGGCGTGGCGGTCATTTCGGCCGAGGATGCGTTGAGCTTCGGGTTGAGCGGGCCGACATTGCGGGGGTCGGGCGTTGATTACGATTTGCGGAAATATGAGTCATACGGGGCTTATCCCAGGTGTGAGTTCAGTGTGCCGATTGGCAAAAACGGCGATACGTATGATCGTTACTGGGTGCGCGTTGAGGAACTGCGCGAGAGTATCAAAATCGTGCGGCAGTGCATGGAGCAGATGCAGAAGGGCGGGCCGGTCATGGCCGACGTGCCCAGTGTGACGCTACCACCCAAGGATCGGGTGTTCACCAATCTCGAATCCATGATCCAGCAGTTCAAGTTGTTTTCGCAGGGGTTTGATGCGCCGCCCGGTGAGATTTATTGCGGGACGGAAGCGCATAAAGGCGAGCTGGGGTTTTATATTGTGAGCACGGGGGGCGGGAAGCCGTACCGCTTGAAGATTCGCGCCCCGTCCTTTATTCATATGGGCGCGTTTGATTATATGGCCAAGGGGTACATGATCGCCGATGCGGTCACGATTTTCGGGTCCTACGATATCGTGATGGGAGAATGTGATCGCTAACGGACTGTGCGCGTCCGCGATGGGGGAAGCAGGATGGGACTGAAACCGGTTACGACACCAGATACCGAAGCCGCGACCATTGCGTTGAATGTTGACGGCGAGACCGTCGACGCTAAAGCGGGGGTGTCGCTGTATGATGTGGTGTCCAGCATGGGCAAAATTGTGCCCGCGATGTGTTATCACTATACCTTCGATCCCTTCGGGTCGTGCGGCATGTGTCTGGTGATGCAGGAAGGCAAGAAGTCCCCTGTGCGGTCGTGTACCGCCAAGGCGGCGGAGGGGATGGTGATTCGCACGGAGGGGGACGATCTGTTTGCGGCGCGCAAAAAAGCCGTGGAAAAACATCTGTCCGTGCATCCCCTGGATTGCCCGGTCTGTGACGCCGACGGGCATTGTGAGTTGCAGGACATGGCGTTCCAGCATCAAGTCACCAATCTGGCCAACGCCAAACAGAAAAACATCCCGGAAGATACGCGAAGCCTCGTGCTCGATTTCAACATGAACCGCTGCATCGCCTGCGGGGAATGTATCAATATCTGCAAGGACGTGTTGCGCATTGATGCCCTGCAATTCATGAAGAAGGGCGGGTTCACGCAGGTGGTGGCGAAAGGCGATCAACCGCTGGACTGCGAGTTTTGCGGCGATTGCCTCGCCGTGTGTCCCGTGGGCGCGATTACAAATAAGTTTTCCAAATACGTGTACAAGCCATGGCAACTCCGCAAGACCACGACCACCTGTAATTACTGCGGCGACGGGTGCCAGCTGTATGTGGAAACCAAGGACACCGAAGTCGTGCGGGTCACCTCGCCGTTGTCCTGGAAAAACAAATGGGGCGATCGGGGCGATACGGTCAATGGTCATGGCGGGATTTGTGTGCGGGGCCGGTTCGGGTTCCAGTTTATTGACAGTCGCGATCGGCTCCGGACGCCGCTCATGCGACGGGACGACCGTCTGGTCCCCGTGTCCTGGATTGAGGCGTTGGAGGTGACCGCTGAGCGGCTGACGCAGATCACACGTGAACATGGGCCGGATGCCGTGGCGGGGTTGATCACGGCGCGGTGTACGAATGAGGAACTCTACGTCTTTCAGAAGTTCATGCGGACGGTGATCGGGACGAACAACATTGACAGTAGCGCACGGTACGGCCACATGAATTTTGTGCGCGCGGCGCATCATGCCCTTGGAATTCACCGGATGATGAATACGTCCGAGGATCTGACCAGGGCCCAGGCCATTCTGGTGGTGGGCGCCAACATGACGGAGACGAATCCGGTGGCGAGCGTGCGGGTGAAAGCCGCCATCGGGACCTATCACGCCTCGGTCATCGTGGTGGATTCCATGCACACCAATCTGGCCCGGCTGGCGTCGCATCCCACGATGGTCACACCGGGGACGGAAGGCACGCTGGTCAAGGGACTGGTTGCCTCGGTGCTGGCACAGGATCTTGTTGATCCTGATGTCGCGTCGCGCATGCCCGACGCGGTGCGGGCACTGAAAGCTGCCGTGGCGGCGGTGTCGCTCGACGCGGTGGCGGCGGAAACCGGGGTATCGGTCGCCGCGATCCATGAGATTGCGAGGGTGTATACGGAAGCCTCCCGGGCCGTCATTGTGTGCGGGGAAGGGATTGTTCGTCAGTCGGGCGGCTATGACCATGTGCTCGCGCTCATTGATCTGGCGTGGGTGACGGGCAAACTCGATAAGCCCGGCTGCGGGATCAACACGTTTGTCGAAGAGGGGAATGAACAGGGCGCCGTGGACATGGGTGTGGCGCCGGAATTCCTCCCGGGGCCGGTGGATTATGATTCCCCCGCGCATCAGAAATTTTCCGATGCCTGGGGCGTTCCATTACCGACTGCCCCGTCTGGCCGTTCCCTCGTGGACATCCTGGAGGCCTGCCGCGCCGGACACATCAAAGCCCTGTACGTGATTGGGGAAAATCCTCTCGCCACGTTGCCGAAGTCCTTTGGCGTGGAGGAGGCCTTGAGTCGTGTGGACTGGCTCATGTGCCAGGATCCTTTTCTGACGGAGACCGCGCAACGTGCGCATGTGGTGTTCCCGGCCTGTACGTTCGCGGAAAAGGATGGCACGGTGACCAATCAGGAGGGGAAGGTGCAATTTGTCAGGCCGGCGCTGGACCCGTTGGGCGAGAGCGCGCTGGACTGGCACATCATGGCGGGGATCGCCAACGGAATGGGGCACGGGTTTCCGTATGAAACGACCCAGGATATTCAGGCGGAAATTCGGAAGTGTCTTCCCCGCTACTATAATCTCGGCCAACCCGAACCCGTGACGGCCGATCCCGCCGCGTATCTTCGGAATGGCTACCGGGAATCGGTTGGCGTCCGGTATGCCGCCAATGGTCGTGTCACAGGCTCGGAACGTCCCTGTGCGATGAAATTGATTCAGCTCATCTATCATTCGGGCAAACTGTCCACGAAGGCTTCCGGGTTGATGGACATTGCTCCGAATACGCGCGTGGTGCGGATGACCATGGATGACTGTCAACGGCTGGGCGTGGCCGACGGCGGGCGTGTGCGCGTGACGTCGGATCAGGGCAGTCTGGAGCTGGGCGTGCAGCCTGACATCAGTGTCTTGCCGGGAACCTGTGTGGTTCCCGAACATTTTAATGATCCTCCGGTCAAGGATCTGTCGCAGGGTGACGTTGATCCCGTGACGCGCGTGCCGTATTTCAAGGTCACGCGGGTGACGATTGAAAAAATCTAAGAGACGCAGGAGGACACGTGGGCATGCCAGGTCAGACAAAAAGACTCTGTGATTCGGTCCTGTTTCGGGAAATCTGGGATGCGATGAAGGTGACGTTTAAGCACATGTTTCATCGCCCGATGACCTTCGAGTATCCTCGTGAAAAACGCACCATCCCCCATGCGCATCGCGGCGCGCTGGGGTTGTTACGGTACGACAACGGGCAGGAACGGTGCGTGGGCTGTGATCTCTGCGAAGTCGCCTGTCCGTCCCGGTGCATTAAGGTCGTGAGCGAACAGGATCAGGCGATGCCGCTGCAACGCTATGCGACCGAGTTTTATATTGATATCACCAAATGCGTGTTTTGCGGGTATTGTGTGGAAGCCTGCCCGGTGAATGCGTTGGCCATGACCAGGATGTATGAGTATTCGACTCCCGATAAACGCACACTCCTGTTCGACAAAAAGCGACTCTACGATATCGGCGACCAACATGCGGAAGACGCCAAGCAGTATTTATATGCCCACAATCAGGAAAAAAACGATGAGGAGAGTCGCGCCTACCACTATCACTTTCCACAGCCTGTCGGGAAAGTGGCATCCTCTGACTCCTGACCTTTCACGATGATCTATTTATTGTTCGGGTACTTTGCGACCGTGAGTGTCCTGTCCGGGGTGTTCACGATTGCCGTGAAAAATCCCGTCCATGCCGGTCTGAGCCTGCTGTCCCTGCTGTTGCATGTGGCCGGTCTCTTCGTCTTACTCAATGCCGAGTTTCTCTTCGCCGTGCAAATCATCGTGTATGCCGGGGCCATTCTGGTGCTCTATCTCTTTGTCCTGATGTTGCTCAGCTTGAAAACGGAGGAACAGTATCTGCACGCGCATTATCCCTTTCTCGTGTTCGCTGGCGTGGCGGTGCTGGGCGAGGTCCTCATTCTGCTGTTGCAGACTCCCCACGGCGGCGTCAGGGGGACGGCGACAACGGAGGTGGTGTTGCGCACGGGGCCGAGTCATGCCGTGGGGCTGACCATGTTCAGCGACTATTTGTTGTTATTCGAGATCGTGGGGGTCTTTCTCCTGGGTGCGATTATTGGGGCGATTGTCCTGGCCAAAACGCCGCCGAAGCCGGTCCCCACGGCGGGTGGCCCCGCCGGTCGGTCATCATGATTCCTCTTTCCGCCTACGTGACGTTGAGTGTCATCCTGTTTATGACAGGATTGCTGGGGGTCCTGATTCGCCGGAATTTTATCATTGTGTTGATGTCGGTCGAGATCATGTTAAACGCGGCGAATATCAATCTGGTCGCATTCTCCCATTACCTTGAGTCCATGGCCGGCCAGATGGCCGCCTTGTTTGTCATCGCGATTGCGGCCGGTGAAGCGGCCGTGGGCCTGGCGATTATCATTGTCGTGTTTCGTGGAAACATTTCGACCAATGTCGACCAGATCAATCTGTTGAAGTGGTAACGTGTCAGATCTTCTCGTTCTGCTCATTCCGGTCCTGCCGCTCATCGCGGCCCTGGTGAATGGCCTGCTGGGCCACCGGTATGCTCCCGCCCTGGCCGCCCGCGTGGCGGTTGGAGCCGTCGGTCTTTCCTTCCTGTGCACCATCGCGATTCTGGCCGGCGTCCTGTCTGATCCCACGCCCCGTGAAGTGATTGCCTATGCCTGGATTGTTGGCGGGGAGTTGCACGTCAATCTCGGATTTCTGATTGATCCGCTGACCACGGTCATGTTGATGGTGGTGACGGGTGTCGGATTGCTGATTCACGTCTATTCCATCGGGTACATGCAGGGAGAAGCCGGGATGACCCGCTTCTTTGTCTACATGAATTTGTTCATGGTCTCCATGTTGTTGCTGGTCATGGGGAACAATTTTCTCGTGCTCTTCATCGGATGGGAAGGCGTTGGTCTCTGTTCCTATCTCCTCATCGGGTATTATTTCAACAGGGTGTCCGCGGCCAAAGCGGCGACCAAGGCGTTTGTGGTCAACCGGATTGGAGACGCGGGATTCCTGATCGCGATTTTTCTGGTCTTCGTCAATTTTCACACGCTGGATTATCTGACCGTGTTTGCCCGCGCAAGCGAGCTTTCCACGGCCACGGCCACGGCGATTGCCCTGTGTTTGCTGGTCGGCGCGGTGGGGAAATCCGCGCAGATTCCGTTGTATACCTGGTTGCCCGATGCCATGGAAGGCCCGACGCCGGTGAGCGCCTTGATCCACGCCGCGACCATGGTGACGGCCGGTGTGTACATGGTGGTCCGATCCCACGCCTTCTATGATATGGCGCCGGCGGCCCTGGCCACGCTGGGGATGATTGGCGGCTTGACCGCGTTGTTTGCCGCGACGATTGGCCTGGTACAGCACGACATCAAGCGGGTGCTGGCGTACTC
Organism: Nitrospirales bacterium; assembly: GCA_963692935.1. Lineage (GTDB taxonomy): Bacteria > Nitrospirota > Nitrospiria > Nitrospirales > UBA8639 > Bin75. The sequence continues at coordinate 2,107,684 of OY843588.1, read as the reverse complement.
GACCGTCAGTCAGTTGGGCTACATGTTTCTGGCATGCGGGGTGGGCGCGTACAGTGTGGCCATTTTCCATCTTGTCACCCATGCCTTTTTCAAGGCGCTCCTCTTCCTGTCCGCCGGGGCGGTGATCCATTCGCTTGCGGGGGAGCAGGATATTCGCAAGATGGGGGGACTCTCCAGAAAAATTCCCGTCACCCATGCCGTGTTTCTCATTGGTGTGCTGGCGATTGCGGGCATCCCGCCGCTGGCGGGGTTCTGGAGCAAGGATGAAATCATGGTCCATGCCTTTGCGCATCACCAGTACGCGCTGTATCTCATGGCTGCGGCGGGCGTGTTGCTGACGTCCTTCTATATGTTCCGTCTCACCTATGTGACGTTTTACGGTCCGTCCCGTGTGGCGCCGGATGTGGAACCTCATATTCATGAATCTCCACCGGTTATGACCGTCCCGTTGATCATCCTGGCGGGACTCTCCGTGTTTGGCGGGTTGCTGGGCGGGCCACCGGCACATTTCTTCCAGGGGTTTCTGGAGTCTGTGACCATGCCCCTGGGGGCGGTGTCTCCTGTCGAGGACCTCGGAGATGTCGGGGTGGCCTTGCTGGTGGTCTCCGTTGTGATCGCGTTGTGTGGGTGGGGATTGGCGCATTACCTGTACGCGATCAGACCAGGGGTGGCTGACGACTGGTCGGAACGGTATGCCGGAGTGTATCGAATGCTGTTGAATAAATATCACGTGGATGAGTGCTACGATGCGATGGTGGTGGAGCCGGTCAAACGTCTTGGCCGGCTGTGGGACTGGATTGACCGACGGATTATTGATCGCGTCGTGACGGGAGTCGGTCACGGAGCGAATGTTGGCGGAGCGGGGGCGACCTGGGCCGAGAAGTACGTGATTTACTGGGGCCTCAACGTCGTCGGATATACCAGTCATTGTGTGGCCTGGTCATGGCGGAAACTGCAAACCGGGTTAGTCAATCATTACGCCACAGTGATCGTGATCGGCCTCTTTCTGCTTGTCCATGTTCTCCTGGTGTGGTTCACCAGCACATCCGTGTTGTAGCAGAACCGGGTCATGTTCAATGTTTGAAGAATTGCCATCCCCATACGGGTTCCCGCTGTTGTCGGTCATTCTCTTTCTCCCCCTGCTGGGGGCGATGGCGTTGTGGCCGCAGCGCGATGCCGGTCTGATGAAAAAATTCGCCCTGGGGGTCGCGGGCCTGGAGTTGATCCTCTCGGCGATTCTGCTGTACCGGTTCATCCCCGAATCGGCGGCCATGCAGTTCAGCGAGCGGTTGCGCTGGATTCCGGACCTGGGCATTTCCTATCACCTCGCCGTTGATGGCATTAGCGTCCTGTTTGTTCCCCTCTCGGCGTTCATCATGGTGCTGGTCATGCTCTCTTCCTGGGATGGCGTTCGGGACAACGTCAAACCGTATTTGATGAGTCTCCTGGCATTGGAAACGACGATCATGGGGATTTTTGTTTCCATTGACCTGATTCTCTTTTTCGTATTCTGGGAGCTGATGCTCGTGCCCAGCTATTTCCTCATTAAGCTGTGGGGCGTTGGCGAGCACCGGGAAGATGCCGCGCTCAAGTACGTGCTGTATACCCTCCTGGGCAGCGTGTTTATGCTGGTGGGGTTCGCGCTCTTGAGTCTGAATTATCACCACGTCAGGGATGTGTACAGTTTTGACTTCCTGGAGTTGTTGACCGTGTCCGTGCCGGTCAGCGATCAGCTGATTATTTTCTGGCTGATCTTTATGGGCCTGGCCTTTAAGGCCCCGATGTTTCCGTTTCATTCGTGGTTGCCCGATGCGCTGGTGCAGGGGCCGATCGGGATGTCCGTGGTGTTGGCGGGCATCAAGCTGGGCACCTACGGGTTCCTGCGGTTTTCCTTTCCGCTGTTGCCCGAAGCCTCGACCCATGCCACCGTGGTGGCAGTGGTGACGGGCCTGGCGTTGGTGGCCATTGTGTGGGGCGCGATTGTCGCCATCATTCAATCCGACTTCCGGCGTCTGCTCGTGTTCAGCAGTATCAGCCATTTGGGCTTTGTGGTGCTGGGCTTGTTTTCTCTGAATTTCCAGGGGGTGCAGGGCGGCTTGTTGCAGATGATCAATCTGGGGTTCACCACCGCGGGGCTGTTTTTTTTCGCGGGGTTTCTCTATGACCGGCTTGGCCATACCCTGGTGGAACGGTGCGGGGGGCTGGCGTCGAAGGTGCCGTGGCTGGCGACCGCGTTGCTCATCATTGGCATGGCCTCAATCGGGTTGCCCGGGACCAACGGGTTCATCGGCGAATTTCTGGTGTTGCTCGGCGCGTTTCAGGCGTACTGGGTGTATGGCGTCGTTGCGGTGTCGGGGGTGATCTTCGCGGCGGCCTATTTTTTGTGGTTCTACGAGCGGGCGGTCTTCGGGCCGTTGGGCACGATGGTGCCCCGGGTATTGCCGGATCTCACCCCGCGTGAGTCGGGTATTGCCGTGGCGCTGTGCGTCATGATTTTCTGGATCGGACTGTATCCGTCACCGTTTTTGCGCACGATGAATGGCTCGGTGCAGGCCGTGGTGGACCGGTTGAGCCGCGGGGCTGTCGCACACCGTGCGCAAGACCGGATGGCACAGTCGCATGTCGTGGATCATGAACCGGTGGGGAAGGTCGACTGATGGGGGAATGGGCGTTACTCGCCACGTTGTTTGCCCCGTTCCTGGGGGTGATCGTGTTGCTGTTTGTGACGAATCACCACCCGCTGCTGGTGCGCACGGTGGCCGCGGTCTCCGCCGGAATGACGCTGCTCGCCTCGCTCTATCTCTTTCTCGTCTATGATACCGACCAGGGCGGCTTTCAGTTTATTACGCGGTGGGTCTGGTCGGAAGAACTGGGCATTGCGTTCCATATCGGGGTGGACGGCATCGGCACGCCGCTGGTGTTCGCGTCGGCCATTCTCCTCTTCGCGGGCATCTTTATTTCCTGGCACATTCACGATCGCGCCAAGGAATTTTATATCTTCCTGTTGATTCTGGCGGCGGCGACCATCGGCGTCTTCATGTCGCTGGATCTGTTCTTCCTCTACTTCTTTTATGAAATGTCCGTGTTGCCCATGTATGTGCTGCTGGGTGTCTGGGGCAGTCATACCAAAGGGTATCTGAGCATGAACGATCCGGAAGGCCGCAAGCGCCGCGATGACGTCGGGTTCCTTCTGAACTTCGGGGCGAACAGCAAAGAATATGCCGCCATGAAACTGACGCTGTTCCTCTCGGCCGGCGCGGTGTGCGCGTTGCTGGGCATTCTGCTGATTTATCATTTCTCGCCCGTCAAGACGTTCGATATTCTGGTGCTGCGGGAGGTGGCCGCGTATGACGACACGGTCGCGACGATCATCTGGCTCCTGGTTTTTTTCGGCTTTGCGTCCATCGCGCCCATCTGGCCCCTGCATTCCTGGTCGCCTGTTGGTCACGCCGCCGCGCCGGCCGCGACCAGCATGTTGCATGCCGGGGTCCTGATGAAGCTCGGGCATTTCTCCATTATTCGCGTGGCGTATGAAATCCTGCCGGATGCCACGCGGGAGCTGATGCCCATCGCAGCGGTGTTATGCGTGTTCAGTATTATTTACGGCGGGTGTGTCGCGTATTTTGCCCGGGACACCAAGTACGTCATCGGGTATTCCAGTTCCAGCCACATGGGCTACGTGTTTCTGGGCATGGCCGCGCTGGATTACATCAGCCTGACCGGGGCGGTGATCTACATGTTCGCGCATGCCCTGGCGACGGGTATGCTCTTCGCCATGGCGGGCTGGGTGTATGACCAGACCCATACGCGGGATATTCCGTCTCTGGGGGGCCTGGTCACGAACATGCCCTTTGTGACCGGCGCGTTTGTGATTGCCTGCATGGCGTCGGTTGGGATGCCGGGCACCGTGAACTTCATCGCGGAAGTGATGATTATCGTGGGGTCGTGGGAGCGCTATCCCTTCCAGGTCGTGGTGGCGGTGCTGGGCATTGTGTTGACGATGGCCTATCTCTTCAAAATGATGCGCGGGCTGTTTTACGGGCGCCTGTCGCCCGACCATGCGCAGGCCCGCGACATGACACAGTGGGTGGATCGCATGCCGCTCCTCGTGATGATTGGTTGCAGCATTTTCTTCGGGATTTTCCCCATGCACTTTTATCATATCGTGCGGTCAACGGTGGTGCCCATGGTGGACCGGATTCATCAGCTGGCGCCGTTGGTGACCCAGTACCCCACGTGATGGGGGTCGTGACATTCTTATGACATTTCAACTCCCCCTGTCGGGATCGGACCTCCTGCTCCTGGCGCCGGAAATGTTTCTCACCATCTGGTTGTGCGTGGTGCTGGCCGTTGACGTGACCTGCAAACACATGGATCACGCCAGACTGGCGTACCTGAGTGTGGGGGGCATCGTCGCCACGCTTCTGATGCTGATCGGGTTTGAGTACACGGGCGTCCGTGGCGCGTTGCTCCACGACACGTTTGTCCTGGACGGGGTCGCGCTCTTCTTCAAGATTGTTATTGTGGTCGCGACGGCGCTGGTCCTGCTCAGCTCGATTGATTACGTGCAGTCGTTCCGGTTGTTTCGAGGCGAATATTATGTGCTGATTATGATGTCGGCCCTGGGCATGATGTTCATGGCATCGGCGCAGGATCTGCTGTCGGTGTTTGTCACGCTGGAATTTTCCACCTTTGGATTTTATGTCCTGGTGGCGTACCTGCGGGACGATCAGAAGTCCGGTGAAGCGGGGCTCAAGTTCTTCATTCTGGGCGTCTTTGCCGCGGGGCTGCTGGCGTATGGCATCAGTCTCGTCTATGGCGAGACCGGCACGCTGATCTTTTCCGAAATGACCGCGACGCCTGGCAGCTATGGCCTGGCCATCGGCTTCATCATGATCTTTGCCGCGCTGGGTTTCAAAATCGGCGTCGTGCCCTTTCACTCCTGGATTCCCGATACCTACCAGGGTGCGCCCACCCCCGTCACCGCCTTTCTGTCCATCGCGCCGAAAGGCGCGGCCGTGGCGATTATCCTTCGCATGTTCTACGTCGCCCTGGCCACGTTTAAGCCGATGTGGGTGCTCCTGTTTGTCACAATCTCCATCGTGTCCATGACCTACGGCAACATTGTGGCGATTGCGCAGAAAAACATTAAACGGTTGCTCGCGTATTCGGGCATCGCCCAGATCGGCAATGTCATGATTGGCCTGGCCGCCGGCACCAAACGCGGCAGCGACGCCATGCTCTTTTATTTGCTCACCTACCTGTTTGCCAACATGGGAGCCTTTGCCGTCGTCATCGGCGTGAGCAACCAGATCAAAAGCGACGAGATTGAAGATTACAACGGCCTGAACCGTCGCTCGCCATTCCTGGCCGCCGCCATGCTGCTCTTTCTGTTGTCGCTTGCCGGGGTGCCGCCGCTGGCGGGGTTCATCGGGAAGCTCTACATTTTTGTCGCGGCGATTGAACAGGAACTCTATCTGTTGTTGATCGTCGGCCTGGTGAATATTGTCATTTCCATGTACTACTACCTGGTCGTGGTCAAGAAAATGTATATCAACGAACCCACCGATCCCACACCGCTCTCCGTGTCGGCCCCCCTGCAAGCGGCGATCTTCGTGGGTATCGCCGGCACGTTGCTGTTAGGCCTTTATCCCGATCCGTTCATTGACTGGGCGGTGGCCGCCACGCTGATGTTCTCGAATGTGGCGGCTCCCGCGACCCCGGTCGGTGGATAGGGCGGCATGGTCTTCTTTCCGTTGTCTTCTGCCATACTGGATGTGCCTGGATGAGGAGGCGTCTCGTGGAAAACATTTCTGGCCGTACCGCTCGCAACCTGAAGCACATCGGGCTTTTGCTGTGTGGTGTGGTCCTGTGGTTGGCCTTAGCCCCTCGTGACATGCTGACCCGTGACGGGGAAGAGCACGGGGCATTCGATTCCGCTGGCGGAGGCTACTACGAGGGCGTTGTTGTGTTGCCCGATCCCAGTAATTTCTGGACGGGCGTGGAAATCACCGATGAAAAATGTTTTGTGCGCGTGCGCCGCCACGAACCCGGCGTGCTGTCCGTCGAATCCAGTTTCAGCGAGGAACCGGTCCTGGTCCATGCCGGGAACCTGTCCGGCCAGGATTTCTACATGGGCCGGTTTGGCGATGAACAGGCCCTGGTGCTACAACTCCAGCCGCCTCACGAGGTGGCCGCACTGACGCACACGAGTTTTGACAGTAAGGGTGTACTCAACTACGGGGTGGAAGGTGACGGAGACTTTACGAGGGAATGTATGATCTGATTTTTCCTTTGCACATGCTTCTTGTGCTTTGTTTGGTCACCGTGTTGATCAGCTGATGCTCTCTAGCGTTCCTGTTGGATCGCCGTCGCGTGGTGTTGGTTGTGGTGGATATGGGTCATTGTTCTGTTGTGGCTGGCCGGGGTTGATCTTGATAGCCGCATGTCCATAGAGTACATTGATAAGACCACGACGAACAAGCACATCGTTCCATCTATCATCTTCCCATACTGGAGGTACATAGTTAGCCTGAAGAATATCAAGCTGTTCTATCTTGATATTGAGAGCCTCCGCGATCGCATCGATCAGCTTTGTTAGCAACACAGTGCGATTCTTGATCAGAGCATCTTGTTGTGCCTTTTGCGTAATGTCTGGAATGGGTTCTCCCAAATGGGTGAGATATGCTTTCCGTGTTTCAATCACTTTGGGGTGATCAATGAATTCAACTTCGACGAGGTTTAGTGCTCCAACGTGATCCCAGTGAAATGGTAGGCCTCTAGTTTTCATCAACGTGCGGAAGATGTCCAGCTTGCGAGCTTTTTGAAAGCGCCGATCGTCAAGATAGCGTGTGGCCAAGACAGCCAGCCCTGGCCCTACGATAATAGCTATAAATGTGGCTATCTCCATAGATGAGAGTCCCGTCAATTATGGAACATCTCTCAGTCGCTTGAACACGACGTTGATTTGTCCATCAGGTGTCTGGACGCCGATTGGATTACCATTTCCAAAATTCGCTGGTAGCTCTGTGTTGATCTGTTGTGTCATAGGTTCCCTGCCAGCGACAACTCCGGTCACGAGCGGAGTCCCGGCTGGAGCCACCAGCTTTATTGATACCTTGAAACGACCGTCGTTAACATTCCCGTATGTGCCATCTAGTAAAACACCTACGGCGTCAGCCCCCGTGATCGTGTCATTCTTCATAACGATTACAGCGTGCCCCGAACCTGCCAACCCCGTGTAGTACATGGCGTATATTCCGTTCATGTGCCAGTTACCTCCCATTCTTCAAAGATGCACCGTACATCTGCTGGGACCCGTGCCTTTCTATTCAAGATTGATCCATTTCCGACTACGTACATATCAAACTCAATTATGGCGGTTACTTTGTTTGTATGCCTTTTATTTCCATTACTTTTTTGTCATTTTCGTTCAAAAAAATGCTAACTTTCTTCCCTGTACTGGTGGCAATATGTGGTGTAGCGGCAGCAACTAACACGGGAAATATTCTGCGTAAATCATCAGAAGAATCTGTTGAAGTAACAGTCATTTCCCATATCTCTTTTTCTTTCTTGGTTCTACGGTACTCATTGAGATCCAAGGCATACAGGGACATATATTTTGAATAGTTTGTGTAAGTATGGGTTTTCGTTTCTGATCCTATGACGCCATAGGATGGTGTGTAAGTTGTTGTGTCGGAATATGTAGTTGTATCTTGACAGAGAAGTGTATTTGTAGTTTTACAGATGCTTCCGTAGCTACCGATATTGCCAGTAGTTTTTTTCTCAGAGACACCAGTTTGTCCATAAACAGGCGATGAAGTTGTCTCCTGATGTGTTTCGGGTTCACTAATGCCATAGCCCAAAAAAATTGCAATATCAGCATATGCAGGGTTCTCGGTTTTTGTATAGCCGCGAGATGCTAATGCTCTTTCAATGTAAAGGGCATATTCCTGATATTGGAGATCGTCCTCTTCTACATCTTTCATTTTTGGAGATAATACATATCTTGTTTTTGACGCTACGCCAAGTGCACTTATAGAATCTACATCTATTCTGTAAATCTGCCCCCCTATGGGACACCCACCACTAAAAATCAATAAGATGAACGTGACTATCAACGTTGGTCTCATGGCTTGTTCTCCCTGTATCCGCTAAGCGACCTGGCCACAGACCAGCGCGACCAGAGCCGCTACCCGGCCTTCTTCACGTAGGCCTTGTAGACCCGCTTGGGATCCGAGTCTTCCTCTTCAAAACCAATCCATTCGTGGCCGGTGGTCTGGCACCAGGCGGGCATGTCTTTTTTGATGCCTTCGTCGTCTGACAGCACTTCCAGCACCTGGCCCGTCGCCAGTTCTTTGATTTTTTTGGAGGTGAGAATGATGGGCATGGGGCAGAAGTACCCCAGGGTATCGAGGGTGATGTCGGATTCAATCATCGCACGTCGCTCCTGTTCCGCGTCGCTCAAATAAACAGATTCACGGAACCGTCTTTGGCTTCCGCGAGGTAGGTGGACACGCCGGCAAGCTGGTCTATGCCGTCAATCAACGTGTCCTTGGAAATGCCCAGCAGGCCCAGCGTGGTGGTACAGGCAATCATGGTGACGCCCAGGTCCTGCGCGGTTTCGATCAGCTCAGGCACCCCCGGCATTCGATTGTCCCGCATGACCTTTTTCATCATCGTGGTGCCCATCCCGCCAAAATTGAATCTGGAAAGGGGAAGGTGTGCGGCCCCGCCTGTGTTGAGCCAGCCAAAGGCTTTGCGCAACAGGTCTTTCGCCACGCTCGCGGCTCCGGGTTTCCGAATCACGTTCAGACCCCAGAAGGTAAAGAACATGGTCACGCGCATGCCCATGGCCGCGGCCCCGGTGGCAATGATAAAAGCGGCCATGGCTTTATCCATTTCTCCGCTTAAGAGTACAATGGTCACCCCCTCAGGTTGGGAGGCGTGAAGGTCGGCAAGCGCGGTGGCTGGCTCGACTTGCGTCATGGCCATGGGATCACCTCTCTCGGCTGTTGTGTTTCATGGGTCTCACTCGGGCATGAACAGGCTGGCACCGTCGCCGAGCATGTTGTCTTCCCCACGGGCCAGGAGGGAAACGGCAAGCGTTTCTGGCGGCGCGCTCACAGTGGTGTTGACCCTAATCCGCCCCTGTTCTGTTGTCAAGAATGTGTGAGTTCGGTATAGGCTGTACCACGTTTCGCGGGCATGGCGAGTGTCGCCATGCGGGGATGACCGGCATGATTGAGAGTGTTCCCAATTGCAGCGAAGGGCGCGATGAGGCGGTGATCGCCCGACTCCAAACCGCCCTGGTCTCGGTGCAAGGCGTGGCCTTGCTGGACCGGCATCGGGACGCGGATCATCACCGGTGCGTCTTTACCGCTGCCGGTTCGGCGGCCGCCATGGAGGAGGCCGCGTGTGCGCTGGTGGCCAGGGCGGCGGAGTGCATTGACCTGACGCGGCACGCGGGGCAGCATCCGCGGATTGGCGCCACCGATGTCTTGCCGTTTATTCCACTCCGTGGTGCGACGATGGCGCACTGTGTTGCCCTCGCGCATCGGGTGGGAGCGCGCATCGGGCGGGAGCTGCAGATCCCGGTATTCCTCTATGGCGAAGCCTGCTCACGACCGTTCAGAAAGCGGTTGGAGCAGATTCGGAAAGGCGGGTGCGCGGCGTTGCAGGAGCGCATGGCCACCGATCCGGCCTGGGGCCCGGATTTCGGTCCCGCTCGCCTGCACCCCACGGCCGGCGCCATTGCGGTAGGGGCGCGTGGCCCGCTCATCGCCTACAATGTGTGTCTGCGGAGCCGCGATGTGTCGCTTGCGCAAGCGATTGCCAGGACGATTCGCACTGCGAATGGGGGACTTCCAGGAGTCAAGGCCGTCGGGCTGGATCTGGAGAGCCAGGGGGTTGTGCAGGTGTCCATGAATCTGACCGACTATCACCAGACTCCCCTGCACGTGGCTTTTGAGGCTGTCAAACACGAGGCGGCCCGCCGGGGGGTCGCTGTGGTGAACAGCGAGCTGGTGGGGCTTATTCCACAGGATGCCTTTGCGCGGTCCGAGGGGTATGCGTTGCAGTGCGACGGACTGACACACGATCATATTGTGGAGAACCGGATCAGACAATGCGGTCAGGGATAAGTCGGAGCGTCGGTCGCTGGAAGGGACGGGTGGCACGTGCCGGATTCACGATGCCGTGTGTGGTCGCGCGCCTGACCCCCCTTCGGGTGTCCCGCGCGCGCGTGTCGTTTGTGGTTGCCATTGAACCCGCGCAGGCACACGGGACAGGGTACGGATGATGCAACACGGTGTGCAACGACTGGTGAGGTCTGCGGGGTTTGACTATGTGATCATCGCCCTCATTATCGGTAATGGGGTGCTGTTGGGTCTGGAGACGTCTCCCGCTCTGGTGCGTCGCTACGGCGACTGGATGAATCTGGGCAATCACGTGGTGCTGGGCGTCTTCATGCTTGAGGCCATGCTGAAAATGATCGCGGTGGCGCCGCGGATTGACCGGTATTTCCGTGACGGGTGGAATGTCTTTGATTTTTCGGTGATTGTGTTCTCGCTTGTGCCCGCGACCGGAGAATACGCCATGATTGCCCGGCTTGCGAGATTGTTGCGGGTCCTTCGGTTGATTTCCACCATTCAGGAGTTGCGGTTGATTGTCTCGACGCTCATCCGTTCGATCCCGGGTATGGGGCATGTCATGCTCCTGATGAGCATTATTTTTTATATCTACGCGATTACCGGATATCACCTGTTTCATGAACATGACCCCACTCACTGGCGCACGGTTGGCATTGCGCTGTTGTCGTTGTTTCGGGTGGTGACGCTGGAAGACTGGACGGACATTATGTATGTCGCCATGGACCTGCACCCGCTGGCCTGGATCTATTTTGTCAGTTTTGTGGTGGTGGGCACGTTTGTGGTGATCAATCTCTTTATTGCTGTGGTGATCAATAATCTGGACGAAGCCAAGGCGGAGCGTCTGCGCGAGCTGGAGCCGCCGGTCTCGCGTGAAGAGATGTTGGCCGATCTTCGCACCACACGGGAAGCGTTGCGACGACTGGAAGAGCGACTGGAACGCCACGGGCAGTCTCTCCCCGAAGAACATTGACCGCGGATCGGGGCCGGGCGGGCCATGTGACAATGAGGCGGTTATGACGCAAGCAGGTGCGCCAGTGTCGACAGTCCCGTCTGGAAATCCTGCCGTGGGATTTCCGACGACCATGACAGGCGAATCGCGGGCGAGACAGGTTCGGGATAGTCCGCAAACCCCTTCACGATAATCCCGTGTTCTGATTCCAGCCGTTTGACCAGTTGGCCGTGGTCACAGTCGGGCTTGCCCGTGAACGTGAGGATGCCGGGTGCATGTGGTCCCTGCCATTCCGCGAAGCGACAGTGCGGGGTCGCGCCGAGCATGCTCCGGGCTGTTTCCCGAAGGGCCGTCTGGTGTTGTGTCGTGATGCCCTGCTGGTGACGTCGTTCACAGGCCTTTGCGAGTCCCGCGATGAGTCCGATGTTGTGCGTCCCGATTTCAAAACGGGACGCAGGGGGGCCTCCGGGCGTGCCGCCTGGAAATGCCCGGCAGTCGGGATGCCGGAAAAATGTGTCACGCGCCACGATCGCGCCCGTGCCCAGGGGGCCTTCGCACCATTTGTGACCGGTGAAAAAATAGGCGTCGTAATCCAGCGCGCTGAGGTCAACGGGGATGTGTCCCACGGCTTGCGCGCCGTCTATGATGACCAGGCACTGTCCTGCCCTGGCCAGGGCCGCCACGTCATGGATCGGGAAGATGCGACCGTCGACGTGCGACACGTGGCTCATCACGATGGCTTTGACCCGGGCCTGGCTCACATGCGCCCGTACCTCATGCAGGAATGCGTCGGGGGACATGGGATGGATGGCATGCCTGTGGACGCCGTCGTGTTCGAGCGCGTGCAGGTGTCTCATGATGGAAGGGTTTTCGTGTGTGGTGGTGAGTACGGTATCGCCGGGATGCCATTGCAAGGCAGAGAGCGCGCCATGGTGGGCCGTGGAGGCGTTGGCGGTGAAGGCGATGGTCGAGGGATCTTCCACGTGCAACAACATGCCGGTTTTTCGCCGACATTCCTGTACGGTGTGGCGGTACCATGCCACGCCGGTCTCCGAATACAAATGACGCCCGAACGTTGTCAGGGTCTGTTCCACCTCGTCCCGAATGTCCGGAGGCGTGGGGCACAGCGCGGCGTAGTTGAGATAGATCATCGCGGGTCGTCTGTTCGGGGTTGACGCTGCATGGCGCCCCGACGCCTTGCGGATGTCCGGCCGCACGCGGGGCACCCCTGCGGAGACAGGCGATGGGGGGATTATTTCACGGCACAGGACGAGTTACGGTTTTTTGGCTAAGGCAAGACCGTGCAGGTTGTCGGGGTCGGTGTACCACGCCACGGATTGGAACCCGGCGTGCGTCAACGGCGCTTCTGCCAGGGCACGGGTATATTTCGTGCTGATTTCCGTGAGGATTTCTTCACCCTCTTTGAGGTGAAGGGTCAACGCCAGGTCGGGAATGGGAATCATTTGCTCGCGCACCGACCGAAGGCGCATTTCAATGCGATGCTCGTCCGGGTTAAAACGGGCGACGTGCTCAAACGCGTCAAGATCAAAGTCGACGCCAATCACGGACTTGAGCACGAGCAACATGTTTTTGTTAAAGGCGGCGGTAAGCCCGACGGAATCATTGTACGCGGCTTCCAGGCGATCCGTGTCCGTGATGAGTTGAACCCCGAGGAGGAGAAAATCGCCTGGGGCCATTTCGCGCTCGATGGACGCCAACAGCTCCGCAGCGGCTTCGGGTCGCAAGTTGCCGATGGTGCCGCCCAGGATGACGACTAAGCGTTTGCCGCCCTGCGGAATGTGTTCCAGATGAGCAAGAAAATCGCCCACCACGCCATGAACCTGAAGCCCCTGATATTCCTCAACAAGCTCCTGCGCCACTCGGCGCACAATGCCTTCGCTGACATCAAACGGGACATAAAACTTGAGTTGTTTCGTCCGTGCCATGGCGTCCAGCAGTGCCCGGGTTTTGGTGGCGGCGCCGGAGCCCAGTTCAACCAGTTCTTCGGCGCCCGTCCGGGCCATGAGGTCGTCGGCCACGGTTTTCAGTAAGGCGTGTTCCGTCCGGGTCGGGTAGTACTTTGGCAATTCGCAGATCTGTTCAAACAACTCGGATCCTCGATCATCGTAAAAATATCTGGTCGGCAGTCTGCGTGGTGTCTCAAGCAACCCCGCGCGTATTTCTTCCCTGATGGCCACGGGATCCTGATTGTTCAGGTGCACGTCAATAGTGATAGAGGAAGGTTTCAGCATACAATCCAATCCCTTTGGTTAGGTAAAACGGGTTAGAAAAACGCGAGGTGGGCTGTGATTGCGTGACGCAAATGTAGTTAGGGGCCTACTGTACCGGTTTGCTCCCGTGTGTGCAAGGTATGAGATGAACCACGCCGCCGGGGCGTGTCGCGGAGCGTGCTCATGCGCCCGTGTCGTTCGGAGCCGGTTCATCAACGCCCGGCCGGTCCCCTGTGTGGCCCTACGCCTGGCCTCGCTGGATGCCGCGCGGTCTGACCCAGGCCTCCATCCGGCCAAGAGAGCCATCAATCGCCAGGGCCAGCGCCGCCGAGGGCAACGCCCCGGAGAGGATCACGGTGGCGTTGGCCATTTGTAATCCCGCGACAATCGGGACGCCCAACCCCCCCGCTCCAATAAACGCGGCCAGCGTGGCCGTGCCCACGGTAATGACGGCAGCCGTTCGTATGCCGGCCATGATGACCGGCGCGGCTAACGGGAGTCGCACCCAGTAGAGAATCTGCCATTCCGTCATGCCAAGCGCGCGCGCCGACTCCACGGCCTGAGGCGCCGCATCGCGGAGACCGGAATAGGTGTTTCGGACAATGGGAAACAGGGAATACACCCATAAGGCGATGACGGCCGGGAGCGCGCCGATCCCGAATACCGGAATCATAAAGGCGAGCAACGCGATGGACGGGATGGTTTGCGTGAGACCAATACACAGGATGACGGGTTCGGCAACGGATCGGCGGCGTTCAAGCAGCAATCCCAACGGGACGGCTACGAGAATGCCCAGGCCTAATGCGAGACCGGCAAGGGCAAGATGTTCAAGCGTTCGATGCAGCAGGGTTGTCCGATTCGACCACAGATAGGACATGATCCGCTCCCTGTCGGGCGACGGAGCCGGTGTGGCGTCCTCTGCCACGAACAGGTGCAGCGCGGACAACGCATCGCGGGCCACCGCCTCAACCGGTTCCCCGCCTTCCTGGAGCCGGTAATTCAGTTGCCGCATGGTCTTCGCGTCAAACGCGTTGGTGAGTAATCCCAGGACCGCTCCCAGTTCGGGGTGTTGTCGAAGCGTGGCGCCTCGTATGACGCCGGAGGCTTCATAGGGCGGGAAAAACCGCCGATCATCTTCAAGCAACACAAAATCGTAGACAGCCAGACGCCCGTCGGTGGTGTAGACGTCAAGGACATCAACCTCTCCCGCCGCCGCTGCCTGGTATTTCAACGATTGTTGCATGGCTTGTACGCGTTGGAACGTGAGGCCGTATTGTGCTTCAAGGCCGGGTAATCCATCCGGCCGTTCCACGAATTCATAGCCGAAGCCCGCTGTCATGGACGACGATCGCGCCGCGAGATCGGAAATCGTGTGGAGTGGCATGTCGCCCATCCGGGATCGCGGGACCGCGATCGCGTAGGAATTTTCAAAACCCAGCGGATTCAGCCACCACAGATCCCAACGATGGAGAAACTCCGAGCGAACGGTGGTGAGGGCCGTTCGTGCGTCGCTCGTCGGCTTGTGCCGGAGAATGCTGACAAGCCCGGTGCCTGTGTATTCCGGGTAGAGATCAATCGCGCCGGTGCGAAGTGCTTCGAAGCACACCTGCGTGCCCGCCAGACCCAGGCGCCGCTCCACGTCGAGATCGGTCCGGGCTTCAATGAGTTGGGCAAATATTTCAGCGAGGAGTTTGTTTTCCAGGAAATTTTTGGATCCGATGACGATGCGACCGTCCTGGGCAACGCCGGGGCCGGCCAGCGTGAGAAGGAGGACCAGCCCCTGAAAGGCGACGACCACCCCGCGTGCCAGGTGTCGTCCCGTGTGCATCCTGTGCCACCATGGCCGGGTCATGGGTGGTGTCCAGCGGAGCGATAGTGCAGCAGACGAGACACATCGTCGTGCGCGGGAGTCTGGATCAGGTCGCTGGGGCGTCCGATTTGCAGGAGGCGGCCATCCTTCAACACCGCGATCCGGTCGCCGAGGCGAATCGCCTCGTCAATATCATGCGTGACCATGACCATGGTTTGGTTGAGACGTTGCTTGAGATCGAGAAACTGACGTTGCAGTTCGTGACGTGTCATCGCGTCCAGTGCGCCGAACGGCTCGTCGAGCAGGATGATGTCTGGCTCTGCCGCGAGTGCTCTCGCAAAGGCCACGCGTTGTCGCTGTCCGCCCGACAGTTCCACGGGATAGCGAGTCCGAAACCGTTGCGGGTCGAGATTCATAAGCTCGAGGAGCCTGTCCACGCGGCTCGCTCTTCGCTGCGGCGTCCATCCCAACAGGAACGGCACGAGGCCAATGTTGTCTTCGACGGTCCAGTGTGGCAACAGGCCGGCGTCCTGCTGCACGTACCCGATGCGGCGGCGGAGCGCGATGGGGTCGCGCGCGCGAATCGCTTCTCCGTGAATGCGCACGTCGCCCGACGTCGGATGCTGCAACCCGTTCAACAGGCGAAGCAGGGTTGTTTTCCCGGATCCACTTTCTCCAATCAGGATCAGGGTCTCACCTTGACGGACATCAAGACTGACATCCTGAAGGGCGCGAACATCAGAGCCGAACTGCAGGCTCACTTCCTGGACGAGAAGAACGGGTGCGGACATCACGCGGGATTCTTTGTTCTTGACAAGACTCACTACGGATATATTACAAAAGGCCGGACGCGAACGGCGGCGCGCGCGCTTCCGCCAGCGGGGACACGGCGGGGGGTGTGTCAGCCGGCTGTGTCGGCCCGGTTGCATGTGATTATGCCGAATTCAGTCGAAATACGAAAGGAATTATCTGCGGCGCGGGCCTGCACCGACCGCATTGTTTCCCTGTTCAAGCCGGAGACGCTCTATGCGCGCCCCATTCCTGAACGCCATCGAGTGATTTTTTACGTTGGGCATCTGGAGGCGTTTGACTGGAATCAGATTTGTCGTTGGACATTGGGGCAGCCCTCCTTTCATCCCACATTTGATGCCCTGTTTGAGGCTGGCATTGATCCCGAGGTTGGATCGGAGCGGGACGATGCCCCGGAGGCATGGCCTGCGCTCGAGACCGTCCAACGCTATAACGCCAGGGCCAGGGACGCGGTGGATCGCGCACTGGACGAGGCTCCGGAAACGATCCTTCGCATGGCGATTGAGCACCGGTGGATGCATGCCGAAACCACGGCCTATCTTCTGCACCATGCGTCGCACAGCGGGAAACGGTCACTTCCCGTCCCGCCGTTGCCTGCCTGTCCACCGCCTCGTCATACCTTGATTGACATTCCGGACGGTGTGGTGACACTGGGCCGTGAAGACGGCTTTGGCTGGGATAATGAATTTGGCGCCCATCATATCAATGTCCCGGCCTTTGCGATCAGCAAATACAAAGTCACCAATCAACAATATCTGCGCTTTGTGCGCGAGGGTGGGCCGGTGCCTCCGTTCTGGGTCAAGCGGGGGGACCACTGGTGTTTGCGGGCCATGTTTGAGGACATTGCGCTTCCCCCGCACTGGCCGGTGTATGTGTCCCTGAAAGGCGCGATGGCCTATGCGCAATGGGCTGGTTGCTCGCTTCCGACTGAGGCGCAGTTTCATCGAGTGGCGTATGGCGTGCCGTCCGGTGAAGAACGCGCGTATCCGTGGGGCAATCAGCGGCCCAATGGCGTGCATGGGAATTTTCATTTTCGATTTTGGGACCCGGTTCCGGTCACGGCCAATCCGCAAAGCGACAGCGCCTTCTGTGTGTCTCAATTAGTGGGGAATGGATGGGAATGGACCTCGACGCCGTTCCATCCGTTTGAAGGCTTCCAGTCCCATCCGACTTATCCGGGCTATTCCGCTCGTTTCTTTGATGACGATCATTTCATTGTCAAAGGCGCCGCGCCCACGACGGCCACCTGCTTGTTGCGTCGGTCGTTCCGCAACTGGTTCCGCCGGGGCTATCCCCATGCTCATGCCGGGTTTCGGTGCGTGCGCACCGTGTAGTGGGCCTTTGACAATGGAGAGTCGGGTTCTCATTTGGGGCTACAAACCCTTGACATTCCCGCGAGGCCTGCTGACAATGGTCTTAGCTCTTAACAACCCCACACAGAGGTAAAATCGCATGCCGAAGAAGTTTGGTATTCCCTCAAAAGACGGCGGTGGCGACCGCCCCGATCTTGAAACACACCACAAGGGCGAGAGTAGCGTCCCTCCTGGTAAAATCATGGAGGTCAGCAACACCCATCGACCACCCGAACCCAAACCCAGTGACAAAAAACCAAGGAAATAGTGTCCTGCCAGTATGAGTCCCGACGAAGACATCCACAGGCGATTCAGTGATCTGCTGTTTGGCGTGCGCCGTTCGGTGCGCTATCACAGTCGGCGGGTGCGGTTTTTCGATTGGCTTCACCAAATGGCAACGTTGGCTACGTTGCTATTCGGCTCGACTACCGTCGCCGTCTTCGGTGGCGTCATCGCCGCCGACTGGCCGCTCTGGGCGAAACTGTTGCCGGCGTTCATCGCCAGCGTATTAGCCGCGTTCGAGTTAGCCTTCGGCGTGGTGCGAAAAGCCCGTGAGCACGAAAACCTCATGCGCAATTTCGTCGCTCTTGAGCAGCGTATGGAAACCTCACGCGATCAGCTAACGACAGAGTTGCTCGCGCAAATGACCGAACGCCGCTTGGAGATTGAAGCGAACGAGCCACCTGTGTTGCGTGTCCTGGACACGCTCTGTCACAACGAACTCCTGGAGGCGATGGGTTACGACCAACAAGATCATATCAAAGTTAGCTTTTTCCAGCGCCGGTTTGCCAACTGGTTCGATCTGGGCCAACACACTCTGCACAGCCGTCCCTGAAGGATAAAATCAAAATGGCTGGAAATAAGGGGCGTGGCGCAGGGACGCATCGCTTGTGTTAGTGGATGTTGTCAATTCTTTCCATAATCCTCGCTGTCTCCTTCAGCGCCACGATAATCTTCTGGTAGTGCTTGATTTCGTCCGAGGTCAGGACTCGCCCTTTGCGGTCTTTGAGGTATTTTTGTGCGGGCTGGTAACCGCCGATGTGAAAATCCCACGCGGTTTTGGGGACTTTTGCGAAGTGCTGGGTTTTGTTGATCCACACTTTGCCGGCGTCAAATTGGACATCGGTGACGGTATTGTCGCCGGTGTGCGGGTAGGTGGTGATGAGCGTGTTGAGTTTTGCGCTTTCCATTAAGTGCAGGGCGCGCAATTCGCCGCCGAGTTTGGCGAGGGTGCGGAAATCGTTTTTGTCGGAGGGGTAGGGGACGCGGGGGAAGTCTATTTTCAGGAATTCGCGGTATTTTTGGCGGTAGGTTGGGCTGTGGAGGGTGGCGTAGATGTAGTCCAGCAGGTCTATGGGGGCGAAGGTGTCAGCGTCGTCGGTTTTTTCCGGGGTGAAGTTTAGGGTGAGGTTGTCGGCGATTGTTTTTACGATGTTGGGGTTGATGTTTGGTTTGCGGGTTTGTTGTTTGTCTTTGGGGTAGAGGTAGAGCGGAAATATGTAACTTATGTCGTAGAGGGTGGCGCTTTTGTGCGCCGCTATGTACTTGGTGCACTGCACAGAAAAATCATCTTTTGTAATGCGTGAAGTGATTAGGCCGACATTTTCACCCTCAATGAAGTGTCGCATAACCTTGCCACGGGGCATGCAGTGAAACCCTTTTGATTTGCCAGTGTAATAGGTATACCGGAAATCAAACGGGCGATAGTGTATCGGCACTGGCTTGTCGTTGTTATCAGCAAATACATGGCTTTCTAGATCGTTCCTTGCCAGATTGACTTTCCAGTCCCTCACATCCGCGCCAAGCGCATACTTCGAACGGGCGGCTTCATTGTTGATTGTACGGAACTCGGCGATGGCGGCCTTTAATTCTTGTGGTGTATGGTAAAGAGTGAAGTTGTCACGCGCCGTGACGATGCCGACCGAATTTATTAGAAACAAGTCGTTGACCGAAAACCCCGCGTCATATTCACTCTGCACCCGTAATCCTTCGACACAAAAAAGTACTGCGGCGCTTGCGGTTTCAATTCCGTGAAATCAACCTGCTTGAAATCGTTGCCCCATAAAAATTCGTATTTACTCTGCCGTTCGCCATATAAATCGTGGTGCAAAACGCGCGCCAATTCACCGCTTTTCTTTTCGCCGGTTTTCACAAACAGATTGATAGACACGCCCTGCTGAATATCAAACACATTTTTATCCGCCGAACCATCCGGCGCGGTTTCTTTTTTCTTGGTGTTGCCGTGCAAATCAATGATGTAAATCGCATCGAAACTTTGCAGCAGATTCCAGCGCATTCCGCGAAAGGTCGGGTTGTCCAGAAAACCGTGATTGTTGATATAGGCGAGCACGCCTTCGCCGGTGCGGTCAATGAGGTATTGGCCGTAGCGGATAAACTTTACATAGTCATCGTTAATCCATTTGGAGTTCTTTTCCGACAACTTTCCACCGCTTGGCTCCTGTTTGTAGTCCTGTAACAGGTTGGCAATCCATCCGCCTTTGTTTGCCGATTCGCCGCTATATGGCGGATTCCCCAACACCACCATCACCGGCACATCGCGCTTGATTTTATTTGCCTCTCTCGACTCATCGGAAAGCCACACTGCAAACAACGTGTCGGTGTGGGGGTGGTGTTCCTCCAGCGAATTGGTCAGAAAAACCCGCAGGCGGTCATCGCCCAGTTCGCAGCCGGCTTCGCGCAAAATCATTTCCAGTTTGAGATGCGCTATCACATAGGGCGCCATCAGCACTTCAAAACCGTTCAGACGCGGCGTTAGATTTTCCTTCACATAGCCCGGCCAGGCGCCTTTTTGTCCGGCGAATTTTTGGCAAATCTGCTTCACCACTTCGGCCAGAAAAGTGCCGGTGCCGGTGGCCGGGTCGAGAATCTGCACTTTGTGTATTTCCTTCGGCTTGCCTTCCACCGTCACCGTGGTCTTTTCGGTGTCGGCCAGGCCCTCGGACAGGTGGAATTCTTTTTTCAAGATCTCATCCACCGCCCGCACGATAAAATTCACCACCGGCTCCGGCGTGTAATACACGCCGCGATTCTTGCGCTCTTTTTTGTCGTATTTGCCGAGGAAGGTTTCGTAAAAATGAATGAACGGGTCGGTGCGCTGGGTCGCCTTGCCGAAATCTTTCATCAATTCTTCCATCTCGGTTGCGCGGAATATGTCGGCGAGGTTGTCCACAATCCAGCGAATGCGCTCGTCCAGTTCATAGTCGGCAATGTAGCCGAAGAATTTCTTGAGGAACGGGTTGCTCTGCGGTATTAATTCTGCCGCTTTGCGGCGGGAAAAATCCGCCGGCCGGGGGTCGTGCAGGCGCGCGGCAAACAGTCCGTAGGCGATGGTCTGTGCGTACACATCGGCGAATTGCGCAACCGTGATGTCATTGAGCAGAATTTTTTGGAAGGCGCGCATCTGCGCGTCCAGCGTGTGGCTTTCGGCGGCTTTGTGTTTACCGAGTGCCTGTCCAATGGTGTCGGCCAGCAGGCGCGCTTTGCTCGCCATGTGTGCCGCAAGGTCATCGGCGGCGGTAATGGTCTGGCCTCCATATGTGCCGAAGTTTTGTATCAGGACGGTGAACGTCGTAAAATTTTCCGGCAGCGGTTTGATTTTCCCGCCGCGCAACTCGGCGATGGCAACGGTGTCCACCGGCTCCATTTCACCGCCTTGGTAAAAGCGAAACTCCAGGTAGTTGGTGAAAATCAGGTTGTCGAGCGCCTCCACATAACGCCGCAACTGCGCGTGGTGCGCCTTGTCGTCCAGCGATTTGTCCAGGTCTTTGGCTTCAATGTAGCCGAGTGGAATGTCGTTGTGCGCCAACACATAATCCGGTGCACCGCACTCAATTCGGCGGGGTTCGTTGGTGATGTGGACAGCGGGCAGGAGTTCCCGCATCAGTTTTTGCAGGTCGGCGCGAAAACTGTGCTCAGTGGAAACGCCACCGCCGTGGGTCGAGTTGATGTCCCTGAGATAAGCGTGGATGGGGGACGGCGGCATCGGTGGAATGTAACATAAACAGGGAAAGGCTTGCAGGGGGAGGGATATGCCGTCGTGCAACGCATTGACAACCGACCAGTCACGACGTAGCATTTTGTTGTATTTTCAGAGTTTGATGTGTGGGGCTTGAGGCCCGGGATTGGAGGAAACGATGCAGGATTTAGTGAAGGGACTGGTTGCGATGCTTGCCATTTCGATGAGCGTGGCGGGGTGCGCCTCGTCGCACACGGGCCACTACGACATGGACAGGGAAATGGAAGAGAAAAGAATGATGTTTTCTAAAAGCCCCTACGGCATGGAAATGAAAAGCATGATGAATGTCTGCATCGCCATGCAGCAAAACGGCGACCTGCCCGGAGTCATGGGTGGCGAAGACAAGGCGCTGGAGCTTGTGGTCGAGCCAGTTGACTTCTCGAAAAAAGACGATGTCAGCTATCCGTTGCAGATGAAGTGCATGCTCATCAAAGACGATCAGACACAGCCTTTCACGTTCAACAAGGAAACGATGGATGCGGACTGGATGCTGGTGCGGTAGATTCAGCCGTCTGCCCGTTGCCGCATCCACGAAGGGGGCGCCTCGTCGTGGTTGCGTGTCATACAGGGAGTCTCCCCGGAGTGTGCGTGCATCTGACGGTCTCTGTTCCTGCAAGGCGGTGACAGCATGAAAATGTCGTTTGCATGCGTGAGTCGGTTGTGTGCCGTTTGCGCGATCCTGTTGGTGCACCATCCGGGTGTGCGTGCACAGGAGGGTTCCGCAGCGGCTCCGACCAGAACGGTTGTCGGTGACCTGCTGATGATTGATCGGGATCTCTACATTGTGCGGGGCGAACGAGGTGAGATTCATATCGAGGCCACGTCTCGCACGGAGGTGACGGAGGATTTTCAATTCGGCGATCGCATCAAGGCGCTACTCCTCACGAACAACAAGGCATTGAAGATTGAACGCGCCGGTCCCCGTGACGTGCCGGGCGTGGTGGAACATCAGCCGGCGACGGCCACGGCCCCTGTGGCCCGGGACGCCGGGGCAGACAAGGCCGCGGTGTCGGCACCGTCGGCTCCTCCGCGACAGCCGACGGGAAAAACGATTGTCGGCGACCTGCTGATGATTGATCGGGATCTCTACATTGTGCGGGGCGAACAAGGCGAGATACAGATCGAGGCGACGTCTCGCACGGAGGTGATGGAAGACTTTCAATTTGGCGATCGCATCAAGGCCGTTGTGCTTATGAACAACAAGGCGTTGAAAATCGAACGCGCCGGTCCCCGTGACGTGCCGGGCGTCATCGTGCATGGCGGGGCTTCATCGCCTCGTTCTGCCCAGGGCGAAGCAGGGGAGGCGGGCCAGCCCGTTGCGGGTGGAGAAGGCCAGGTGCAGGGGGCTACATCGTCAGCCGTGGATCAGGGTGGTGACACCAGAGTCGTCGAAGGCCAGATTTTGATGGTTGATGGAGATTTCTACGTGATCCGCGGTGAGCTGGGTGAAATCAGGATCGAACGCACGCCTGAAACCAGGATGGCCGAAGAGTTCAAGTTTGGCGATTTTATCAGGGCGACGATGACCCCGACCGATCGGGCTTTGGCGATTGAGCGGCTTCGGTGATGCCACGGGACGAGGAAGCCGTACCGTGGGGAACAGGTCACAAATTTGCGATGGGAATCGGAGTGACTGAATCCGCAGGGGTAAAGCCGAAGATTTTCGAATAAAAATACAGCTCATTGTCCAGAACCTGCTTAATGTGCTCCGCCCGCCGAAACCCGTGTTGTTCCCCTTCAAAAGCCAGGTACGCGACGGGAAGCCCTTTGGCTTTCACCGCCTTGAACATGTTCTCCGCCTGGTCCGGCGGGACTACCCGGTCCTCTAATCCCTGAAAAAGAATCAGGGGACAGGAAAGCCGGTCGGTGAAATGAATGGGCGACCGCCGCTCATAGAGATCTTGTTGTTCAGGCAGCGGGCCAATGAGACGGTCGAGGTAACGCGATTCAAACTTATGGGTATCCCGGGCAAGCGCTGCGAGGTCCGAGACGCCATAGTAACTGGAACCGGCTGTAAAGCAATCGCGAAACGTCAGGGCGCACAACGTGGTGAATCCTCCCGCACTCCCGCCTGTGATGGTTACACGTTTCGGGTCCACGGCGTCCTGGTCAACGAGTGCCGTGACTGCGCTGACGCAATCATCAACGTCAACGATGCCCCACTGACCGTTGAGGCGTTCTCGATAGGCCCGGCCATACCCCGTACTGCCGCCATAGTTCACGTCGAGCACGGCAAATCCCCGGCTGGTCCAGTATTGAATCATCAAATGAAAGGCAGGGACACAGGCCCCGGTTGGGCCTCCATGGCTTTTCACAAGGAGCGGGGGACGCGCTGAGGGGGATGCGTGAAAATCCGCGTTGTGTGGCGGGTAATAAAACGCGTGCCCGGTGGCTCCATCGTTGGTGGGGTACGTGATGGCGGAAGGGACGGAGATATACTTGCCGCTCACGGAAAATTCCACGGAGCGTCTCAAGACGGTAACCGCTTGCGAATCCGCGTCGATCTGAATGAGCGCGGTGGGGTCGGATGGGGAACCGGCCGTACAAAAAATTCTGGATTGATGAACGTGGATATTGTCATAGGTCGTGTACGGTAAATCGAATCGTTCGAGCGTGTGGTGTGCGGTATCCACACGTCCCAGATGCCAGAAGCCATATTGTGTATAGGCACAGATCACGTGGTGAGGCGATGCAAATCCGTAGAGTTTCTGGCCACATGTCCATTGTGGTGCGCCGAACTCGGCATCCATTGGACAGAGGGACACCGCCTGCCCGTTTTCCAGCCGGTACAGATTCCACCAGCCGGAGTGATCTGACACAAAATACAACTGGCCATCCGGCGACCATTCCGGCTGAAACACGGAGACGTCGGCTCCCCCGGCCACCTGTCGCGGAGCATGGAAAGAGCCATCCGGATGAATGTCAGCTACCCAGAGTTCCGTGCCGTCCCAGGGCATATTGGGGTGATTCCATGTCAGCCAGGCCACCTGTCGACCATCCGGATGCAAACAGGGAGAGGCGTAAAAATCATTCCCGGAAACCAGAATGTCGCCAGCTGTGTCACCATGGTCGTCGCCGAGCGGAATGCCAACGATGGTGTTCCGTGGCTCCTGGTCTGCGAGGGTGTGATCTTCACGAACGCAAATAAGCCGGTTGTGCCTGCGATCCTTGAGTCCGTCGGCATAGCACATCGGGGCCTCGGCGGTGAGGGGGACGGGTGACGCTCCTCGGCGCTGTTGATACAGCCGTTGATCGGAAAAATTGGAAAAATACACGACGCCTTCCACGGCACAATACGCCCCTCCTCCATATTCATGGACACGGGTTCGAACATTCAGGGGGTGGGGAGTCAGAGGGAGGCGGGTCCCATCGGCGTTCCTGTGGACTACGGTATTTCTTCCTCCCTCACCCGGGAGACTTTCCAGCCAGAACAGTTGATCGCCGTCGAGGGCGAGTTGCCCGAGTTTGATCGATTCTGCGACGATCCTGTCCGACGTGACGGGGGATTGCCATGACCCGTAAGGGGCGATACGCGGATGTGACATGATCGGATTTGTGAGTGCTCAATGTGTTCAGGAGAAGAAGACGCCAAGGCAGGAGAACGGGTTGACCGACGGCTGAGGGCTACGTTTGAACGGAAGTCGAGTAGCGACAACGTCCTCGCGAGGCCATGGCGGCAAGGTCAGCAATGTGTTTGAGGCACCGCCCGCAACACGTCTTTTTGTCGTCTATTCCCAACGTGGCTGCCAGCTTGTCGGGGCAGGTAATGCCGACGCATCCGAGGTCTTCAACATGGCTCTCGGTAATACCCTTGCACACACACACATACATAACGTTTAACCCAATACGATATTGATAACCGTCCTCATTTGCAGAATTGTAAATGCGCAACGGGGTGGTTGTCAAGCTCGAAATGTGAGAAAGTTCTCACAGGTGCAGGTCTCAAGCTATGACAGGTTGGGCCCTGTTTTGTCACTTGGCGATGATGGAATGATTGAACCCACCCCCGATGGCGTCGTCCTGACCATTCAGGTCCGGCCCAGGGCATCCAGAACAGAATGTGTGGGTATACATGGTGACGCGTTGAAATTTCGGGTCGCCGCTCCTCCGGTTCAAGGAGAGGCCAATGCCGCCTTGTGTGCACACCTTGCGGAATTATTTTCCGTATCACGATCCCTGGTATCCGTTTTGGCCGGACAGACCGGTCGGAAAAAGCGAGTCAAGGTCGTCGGGGTCACGCGATCGCAAGTCTGCGCGGTCCTGCCAGGCCCGGTCGGATGTTCGTCATAAGATGGAGGGTGGACGAAGGTTTGCAACCACCCTGGCCGCTTTTTATAATCTGGCTTCGCTCTGGTGACCCATGAACCACGCTGCGTTTCCACAAATGCTCCATGCGGCTCTTGCCGGTCGGTTGAGCACCGACAGCGCGCAAGCGGTATCGTCCGCCCTTCTCGACGCGGGCGTGGCTGGCCATGTCTGCGAGTTGCTGGAAGAACTCCGGGAGTGTTCCGCAAAAATTGCGGGGAAGGCTATTGACGCTCTCCCTGAGATGTTGGAGCGGTGTGGACCCGAGCCGGTCGTCGCATGGATGGATGTGGCCATTGTGCTTGCCGGGCGTTCGGGTGCGATGAGCATGAAATATCTGCAGGAAAGCCCGCGTCTTTTGGGAGTGCTGGATTCTGCCGTTCTGCGCCGGACGGTGATCACGACGACGCTGGAACTGGCCGATAGCGACTCGGAGTGCGCGGCGAACAGCGCTCTGGAATTTTTCCGTAAGGCTCCGGAATTGTTGGGCGTCACTGCACAGACCGACCTGGCCCGGTGGGCGGAGCTTGGGCAGGAACTGACGCAATGGAATCACGTGTTGGGCATGGAGTTTTTTCGCGAATGCCCGAAGGTGGCGGAGGTGCTGGCGTTTGATGAGGTGCGTCCCTGGGTGACCTTCGGCATGAAACTGATAACCCACAATAGTCTGGGCAACCCCGATTACGTGGGGGTTCTTGAATTTTTTCGCGTAAGCCCTGGCCTGCTCGGCGCCATCCCCGATGCGGCCGTGCGCCCGACGATCGTGAGTGTCGGTTCGACGATTGCGGATCAATCTCCTGAAATCGCGCTGACCTTTCTGGCCGAAGTGCCGACGCTCATTGGCGCTCTGCCATCGGCGGAATGGCGCCGGACGGTCCTCCAGTACGGAGGGTTGCTTGCTGAACGGGACGCCACTGTGACGATGGCATATTTTCGTCGCGCGCCGGAGGTGGTCCGCATGGGTCATGGGGCGGAGGGCCGGGACGAGGCATTTGAAACGTGGTTCCGTGGCGGCATGGCCGTGCTGGATTACAGCGCGGAGGGCGCGCGCGCGTATTTTGCTCTTGAAACCTCGAAGGCGTTGAGTGCGATGGAGCAGGCGATAGCGGGTATGCCGCTTCGCAACGTGGCTCGCTCGTTACAACTGTTTGCACACATGATCTGTGGCCAACCGGTGCGGATCGCTTCCCTGGCCGACTCGGCGCAGACGGCGCGGATGGAGATTACGCCGGAAGGCCCCGTCGTCTATTTGCCGGCGATCATGAATCAGTTTTCGGAGAAGGAACAGAACATTCGAAGTTATACGGTCATGTTGGCGCATGAGATCGGTCATGTGGCCTTTGGAACGTATCGCATTGACCTGCCGTTCCTTCGAGTCCTGGCACAACAGGCCGCGGATCGCTATGCCCGTGGTGACGGAGAGGCGGAGCACACCCGGATCCCCGCCCCGCTCTCTCGGCAAAGCGGCAAGGCTGTTCAGTCTCACGACCATTCGAGTCTGCCTGCCGTCAATGGCCTGGCGGATTTCTTCGCCTTCTATCCTCACAAAGGGGTGATGCAGGATCTGTGGACCATTCTTGAAGATGCGCGTGTGGAGTTTTTGTTGCAGCAGGAATATCCGGGCCTTCGCCATGATCTGGCCTCGGTGGCCCGGGCGTCGGTGAAGACCCGCTCCATACTGCATGGCATGACGGCCAGAGAGATGGTGCTGGATCAGCTCCTGCTCATGTTGACTCATGGACCGGAATCGTCGCGGGTACCGCAGGCTCTTCAGCCTGTCGTGGATCGGTGTTGGGAATGCGCGCAGACGATTTTGCACCCGCAGGCGACGCACGAGCATGCCGTGGCCGTGGCCGACAGGATTTACCAGACGTTGGATGCCACGATCGGCAGCGTGCGCGCCACCCTCCGGGAGCAGGAGGATTCGGATTGGCAGGATGAGCAGGAGGATGTGGGCGCGGGGCCTCGTGCCGCCGAGGAAACGGTGGGAGCCTATCGCGCCGTGACGAATTGGGCCTATCGAGGCGCCATGAACCCGGATGTTGTCCGGGGAGAATCGAGCGAGTCACGCGATGAGTCGGGTGAATCAGCAGAACCGGTGCCGGATTTTGCCAGTGCTGACGCGCCGGCTCTCCTTCCGGTGCAAGGCGCCGATGAGCGTCGCGCGGCGGAACCCCGCAACGTGTCTGAGAACGAAGCCACCAGCGAACAGGTTTCCTCCGTTCCTGATGAGGCATGCGACGTGCAAGGCTCGGGCGATGGGCCGTGGGCCGTGCCATGTGATCGTTCCCCATCGTCTGTGTATCCTGAATGGGATGGCGGGCTTCAGGACTATCGGCTCAAATGGTGTCGGGTGATCGAGCGTCCCGGAGAGGAAGGGAGTCAGGATTTTGCGCGGCATGTCCTGGAAACACATGCCCCGGCCATGCGGGTCTTGCGCCGCTATTTTGAAACCATTCGACCGACTGCCACGCGTCGCGTCCGTGGCTGTGACGATGGCGAAGACGTGGATGTGGATGCCGCGATTCGGCGCGTGGTTGAACGACGGGCGGGCGGCGATCCGTCCGACCGCATTTACGATCGGAAGGATAAACGTGAACGTCATGTTGCCGTGGCGTTTCTGGTGGATATGAGTGGGTCAACGAGCCGGCAACTGGAGGGACCCCGCCGCGTGATTGATGTTGAGAAGGAGGGCCTGGTCCTGTTCGCGGAGGCATTGGAGGCCATTGGGGACGACTATGCGTTGTATGGATTTTCCGGCCATGGCCGGCATCATGTTGACGTGATCGTACTGAAGGATTTTGGCGACGACCGTCGCTCTCACACTGGTCAGCGCATTGAGGCCATGGCGCCGCTTCAGCAGAATCGTGACGGGGCCGCGATTCGACACGTCACACAAACACTGTTGCGCTGCCCGGCCCGGCATCGCGTGCTCATGCTGTTGAGTGACGGCCGACCCCTTGACGGCGACTACGGGGAGGAGTACGCCCTTCAGGACACCCGCATGGCACTGCGAGAGGCGCGGCAGCAGGGGATCCGGCCGTTTTGTGTCACGATTGATCGGGAAGCGAGCGGGTATCTCAAACGCATGTATGGAGACATTCACTACTGTGTCCTGGATGACGTGCAGACCTTGCCGGAACGGTTGCCACGGGTGTACCAGCGATTAACGGGGCGGTCCTGATGTATTGTGCGTCCCGCGTCGTGTGTCGAGCCACCATGCGGGCCGGGAGCCGGCTTCTGGAGGATGCCACGTGATGGTCGAGCCATCTCACGAGCATGTGGTGCCGTCGTGGTTGCATAAGCTGTTTACCGGGCACCAGTATCCGTATGTTCGTCGCCTCGCCAAATTTGAGAAAAAAGATCGCCGATTCGGCGATCCGCGTTCCGAGCCGTCTCGTGAGGAAATTGATGCCAAATTTCAGGAAGTGTACCCTCGATGTTCCGCGAAAATTTTGCAGGAAGTGAAACAGGGGATGATTGTGGGTTTCAGGGAATTAGGGGCCTATCCGCCGGGCGGCTATCGGGAGTTGGTTGAGACACCGGAAACATTTCTTGCCCGGGAATATGGAAGAAAAAAAATCAAAGTCAATTTCTATGATGGAGACAATTTCGTCTGTACCATTAATTTCAAGGTGGGGGGATGGGCCAGTCATGACGATGATGAGTAGACAGGGGAACACGCCGGTCCCACGTCCCGTTGTCTGTGTTCGGCGCGCGCAACGGGACGCTCGCGCTTTCGATGGCGCTTGCGGAATTCGGCGAACCATGCAGATGGCGGGGATGGCATGACGTCACGGAAAATCACCGTTGTGGGAGCAGGCAATGTTGGGGGATCCATCGCACAGCGACTGGCCGAAAAGGACGGATATGAGATTGTCCTGGTGGATATTGTGGACGGCCTGCCGCAGGGCAAAGCCCTTGATCTGGCGCAGGCGGGAGCGGTGCGTGGCCATGATTCACAGATCATTGGCACCAGTTGTTACGAGGAGACCGCCAACTCTGACGCGGTGGTGGTCACCTCGGGCATTGCGCGGAAGCCCGGCATGAGCCGATCGGAATTACTGGAGACCAACATCCAGATTGTGCAATCTGTCGTGCGGGAGGCGAGCCAACGTTCGCCCGCGGCGATCTTCGTCATTGTGGCCAATCCCCTGGATGCCATGACCTATGTGGCCTGGCGGGTGAGTGGATTTCCGAAACAGCGGGTGGTAGGGATGGCTGGGGTCCTGGACTCCGCCCGGTTCCGCATGTTTATTGCCCGGGAGTTGAACGTGTCAGCCCATGATGTGCAGGCCATGGTGCTGGGGGGGCACGGGGATGCGATGGTTCCCCTGATTCGCTACACGACGGTGCGGGGTCGGCCTGTGGATCAGTGCATGTCAACGGAGCAGCTCAATGCCCTGGTCACGCGCACCCGCGGCGGTGGAGCGGAAATCGTGAATTTCCTCAAGACGGGGAGCGCCTACTATGCGCCGGCCGCGTCGGTGGTCGAGATGGTTGAAGCCATGTTGCGGGATCAAGGCACGGTGCTTCCCTGTGCAGCGCTGTGCGAAGGCGAGTACGGACTCCGGGGTGTCTATATGGGCGTCCCCGTCCGTTTGGGGGGAAACGGTGTCGAGGAAATACTTGAATACGACCTGACACCTGAAGAACAAGCCGCGTTTGATCTATCGGCCCAGGGCGTCCGCGAATTGTGCCGGGAGGTTGATAAGCTGCTTGGCGTGTAATGCCAGTCTTCGCTGGGACGACCGAAGTGTGAAATCAGGAGATGCCGGTGTCGGATAGAATTTTCTCAGAAACCGGCCGCGTTGACGGCTTTCGGCATCAATGGTCGCCAAGAAAATTTTTTGCAGTTGGATGGCTGTGTGAACCGCTGTTCCTGGTCCTCATTGCCGGTTAAAATGCAGTGGGACGCTCACGCCAGCGAGCAATATCCGCCAGTTCTTGTGCGTGCCTTTTGTGTTCCTCTCGATCCTGGGCTGCTAGTCCCGGCAGGATAATGTCTGCGTGATATGGGTTCCCTTGGTCAGGTTTTGGAGTCGCCTTGACCCATCGTCCATTACCCCCGGCCTTTTCAGCAGTAACGACAGCCCATCCGTAGAACGTGCGGTTGCGTGCAGACGCAACCGTGTCTGCGATTGCAGTGGCCTCATCCGACGGGGCAAGGGTGAGTCTGTCAACGGAAATTTCGGTACTACCTTCCTGACCCAGAAAGATGTTGATCGGCACTCTTGATCGTCGTGCGCGTTTTGCATGCGTGTCCGAAAACACGCCCCGCCCGAGATCTTCCGTCAAGGCAATGTTGTTGGGGACCGCCATAGCGAGAACATACTCTGAGGTTGCAGATCTGCCAGGGCTTCACGCATGAAACCGTCGGGAAGCGTCTCAGTGGTTGCATACCGGGCGCGGCGATGATTCCCATTCATATTGACCAGACACAGTGCCCCTCCCTCCGAATCGCACAGCAAAATAACCGACCGTCCTTGTCCGTCGGGTGCGTCAATGGCAATCTCGCTATCCGGTGTGGGATACACTTCGAAACGACGAGGTGAAATTGCATACATTTCTATCAGGAGTCGCTTCGCGTTTTGTAATGCTTGATCGGAAGGTTGAGGGAACCCTTCTTCGCGTGCCTCGTCCCTTGCGTTGTGAAGGTCGCGCAGAGCGTCATTCAATTTAGCAGTTTCGATCTTCGCAATGCGGTCCAGAATGGCATTGCCAGGTAATGTGTCGGGCGTTGTGGCAGAAAGTATGTGCAGGATGTTGCTCAGCATAGAAGAGAAAATGACCCCTTCTGGTGAAAAAGCTTTGTCATGCAACGCCTGATACACGCTTCCTTTCTCTTTCTCATCCAACAGGTGATACACGAAATCGGCTGTATTTTCTTTTGATGAGCCCCCAGCAATCAAATCTGCGAGCATTCCCGACATATCGGTGGAACAGGTGGAGATACTGGTAGCAGAAGGTTGTTGCAACGTGGAACTCATCATGTGTGCTCTTCGAAATGAAATTTTGTGGTAAGGGCAAGAAAATCGGATAAGTCCTCTTCCCAGGATTGAAGAATCTTTTCCATCTTTTCTATGCGTCCCTGCTGGTTTGTCGCTGATATGTCACGGTGGATATTCGCCTGAAACAGAATGCCGGGGATGGTGGAGCCATGTTCCACTTGTTTCTTTGCCTCGGCGACTTCAAGGACAATCGTCCTTTTTTCATACATGTATGTCGTTCTTAGCTGGATATCCGGGCAAACATCTTTGAATGACATCCAACTGCCTTTGTCGCGAAAGGCCGTTGTTACTTTCTCTGGTATTTCTGGTGGTGACCTTCGGTATCCTTTCGGGTTGATGCCAACGGCGGTGTACAAGACATGTGGGACCGTCTCCAGATAGCGTTTCGCCATTGCCGGGCATGTAACGGTCTTTTTTGTCAATGGGTTTCTGGTTTGCTCGAATATCACCCTGTTTGGTTCCGCTTTGACTGTCAGCCCACCCTCGAATGACACTTGTGCATAGACCGGTGTTGAGATTGGATCGCCCTGTAGTTGCCGGTCGGCATCAACGATGTTGTTGTGGCGCAAAAAGTCCGGATTCATGATTGACGGATTGTTCAAACTGGACACGAGAACGACGGAGAATCCGACGAGTTCAATCCCGTCTCCCGTGTCATTGTCATGTTCTTTCTGGTTCATACTGGACATTATGCCAGAAGCAAATTCTGGTTGACTGGCGGGTTTCGATGTGCCTTATTGCATATGACAGAAGGCCATGTCAAAAACCTGGCTGTGGCTCAATCGTTCATTGTGACAACCCTTTGTGGTCTTGTGCCGACTTGGGATTTTCCAGAATGGAAGGAGGTTGTGCCTGGCAGACCTTCCATTTGGCTCTTGCCGTACAGGCAGGACATTGCTCACTGCCATTCCGAGGTTTTCTTCCCGCGGCCTGTGCTTTTAATGGACACCGACGCAAAGCCTTATCCATTCCTGGCACGTTTGAGCAATCTTTTCATTATTTACGGCAGTTTTTGGTCCAGCACTTTTTCAGTTTGTTTCCTCCGGTAGTCTTCCAACCGGGTTTTTATTTCTGCATCGGACAGTGCCAGAATCGCCGCCGCAAACAAGGCAGCATTCACCGAGCCGGCTGCACCGATGGCCAGTGCGGCCACGGGAATGCCGGCGGGCATTTGCACGATGGAGAGCAGGGAATCCAGCCCCTGCAACGCTTTGGATTGCATGGGGACGCCGAGGACGGGCAAGGGGGTTTTCGCCGCGATAACCCCCGGTAAATGCGCGGCCCCACCGGCTCCTGCGATAATGATGCGGAGACCGCGCGACTCCGCGTGACTGACGTAGTCCAATAAGGCATCAGGTGCCCGATGGGCGGAAATCACACGGCATTCATTGGCCACACCGAGTTGCGTCAGTGTGTCGCTGGCCAGTTGCATGACTTCCCAATCGCTTTTACTCCCCATGAGAATGCCGACTACCGATTTATCTTTTGCTGAAGCCACAAGCGTTCCTCCTCACTGAATGTTGGCGTTCGGGTCTGGACAGATGCTTCGTATTACCACACGAAAGTGTACAAATTCATCCTCTTCTTTACAATCGGAGAGAAGACAACAGAAGGTCTTCTCGCGCTGGCAGAACAGGGGGCGGACCGCAGACCGTGTTCGGTCCGGTGTCCGGGCGGTGAATGGATTCTAACTATTTGACGTAACAGGGTTTTTTGCGCGCGCCCGGTGGCAGAAGGCTTGACGGAATCACGGAGAGCCTCGTATAGTCCATGTCGTTCATTGTCGGGATACGCATGATGTTTCAGCCGTGGATTGTGGCATTGTATGGAACAGACGTCCTCACTTCGTTTACTCGCTCCACTTGACGGAGAGCCGTGGGATATTGACGGCTACATCAAACACGGGGGGTATGAGGCCTGGCTGCAGGTCGTGCGGGACAGCAATCCCAACCGGGTTATTGATGAGCTGAAGCGAGCCGGTCTCCGAGGGCGGGGCGGAGCGGGATTCCCGACGGGGTTGAAATGGGACAAAGTGGTTCACCATCGGCTGGCGGAGCACTATTTTGTCTGCAACGCCGGCGAGCATGAGCCGGGCACCTTTAAGGATCGCTATCTGATCCAACACTACCCGCATCGCCTGATTGAGGGATGTCTCATCGCGGCCTTCACGGTCGGGGCCAGGGCATCGTACATCTATTTGAACGCCGAATTTCGTGAAGCGAGGAACAGCCTGGCACAGGCCATGGAGCAGGCCCGCGCGCGCGGGGTGTTGGGGGACAATGTGTTGGGTTCCGGTGTGGATCTTGCACTGGAGATTTTCGATGGTCATGGGAGCTACGTGGCCGGAGAAGAGACCGCGATGTTGGAATCCATGCAGGGACGTCCCGCTCAACCAAAGGCCAAACCGCCGTTTTACCCGACCGACTTCGGCCTTCATGGCAAGCCGACGCTGGTGAATAATGTCGAAACCCTGTCCCACGTTCCCGCCATTCTTCGTAACGGGGGCCAGTGGTTTCGAGAAATGGGCGTGGAACAAAGCCCGGGCACCATGCTGTTTTCGTTGAGCGGGGCCGTGAATCGTCCCGGAGTCTATGAATTGCCCCTGGGCATGCCCCTTCGCCATTTAATTGAAGAATGCGGGGGAGGCATGTTGCCCGGCCGGATGGTCAAGGCCGTCTTTCCAGGTGGGCCGTCCTTTGCGATGGTGGGGCCGGACGAACTTGATCTGCCCATGGATTTTGATTCCCTGAAACAGGCCGGAACCGGCCTGGGGTCGGCGGGGGTCATTGTGGTGGATGATGCGACCTGCATGGTGGCTCACACGCTTGCGCTCTCGACGTTTTTTCGGGAAGAAAGTTGCGGGCAATGTCCATCCTGCCGCATTGGCACGGAACATCTTGAAGCACTCATTGCGAAAATTGAAACAGGAAACGGGACACACGGTGACCTGGAAAAACTCCTGCAGATTTGCGGATTTGTCAAAGGGACGGGCTATTGCACGTTAGT
This sequence comes from Nitrospirales bacterium, assembly GCA_963692935.1. GTDB lineage: Bacteria > Nitrospirota > Nitrospiria > Nitrospirales > UBA8639 > Bin75. The sequence continues at coordinate 2,073,023 of OY843588.1, read as the reverse complement.
AACGGGTGCCGCCGTCCTGGTGCAGAACAGTCTTCGTCTGTTCCGTCACGAGTTCGAGGACCATATTGTCAAACAGGCATGTCCTTTCAGTCCGACCGCCGCGGAACCAGCGGTGGCCATTGGGTGAGCGCGTATGCCGCGTGTAACGTTTGTTCATTCAGAAGGCAAAAGCGGCGAGGTGCCGAAAGACGTCACGTTGCTGGATGCCGCCGAGGCGTTGGGCTTTCCCCTTGAGCATGATTGTGGAGGGAGTGCGTCGTGTTCGACCTGTCGCGTCGAAGTGATGATGGGAGGAGAGCATTTATCCGAAATTGATTTCGACGAACAGGACTTGCTCGACCGTGAAGCACTCACCGAGTCGTACCATCGTCTCAGTTGTCAGGCGCTGGTGCTGGGGGATGTCGTGGTCCGGGTGCCCGAAGAACAGGAAGAGCCGGCGGCGTCGGATCGGCGGGAATCCTCCGATGTGGTCACAGGAGTCGACAGATGACAGCGGTCGAGACGGGGAAGCGCCCGGCGAAGGAAAATATTTGCGTCACCCGTCAATATCAGTTCTGTGCCGCACATCGGTTGCACACGAACGAATTGCCGGATGACGTGAATCGCACCGTGTTTGGCAAATGCAATAACCCCAATGGGCATGGCCATACCTACACCGTGTTTGTTACTGTGACGGGCGAGCCGGATCCACACACCGGGGACGTGACGGACGTCGAAGCCGTGGACCGGCTGGTGAACCGGAAAATCGTGGAACGTTTTGATCACCGCCACCTGAATCACGACCCGGTGTTCCTGCATCTCGTGACGACCGGCGAAAACCTGGCCAGGATAATCTGGGACGAGTTGGTGAACGAGGTCCCGGTCGGTCGGTTGGAAAAAATCGGGCTGATTGAAACGCGTGACAATTATTTCGAATATCGAGCCGACCCGTCTTCCTGAACGTCATCTTGCCGATGACGGAGTCCTTGTCGTGATCCTGACCCGATGAGCAAGCGTCGTGTTTCCAGGCCATCCCCCGGGCCCGCGTCTCGCGGACGGAAAGCGGCAATCGCCGGGGACGCCGCCCCCGTCTCTCCGGATGGAGCGCAGCTGGAATCGCTGATTGCCCGCCTGCTGGCATTGCTTGGAGAAAATCCGGCACGCAAGGGGCTGGAGAAAACGCCCGAACGCGTGGCCCAGGCCCTCGCATTTCTAACCAGGGGGTACGAGCAAAACGTTTCGAATATCGTCAATGGGGCGTTATTTCCCATTGAGTATGACGAAATGGTCATTGTCCGGGATATCGATTTCTACAGCTTGTGCGAGCATCATCTCCTGCCGTTTTTTGGAAAGTGCCATATCGGGTATATCCCGAAGAAACGGGTTGTCGGCCTCAGTAAAATGCCCCGGGTGGTCGAAGTGTTCAGCCGACGGCTTCAGGTGCAGGAACGCCTGACGGTTGAAATTGCGGAAACGCTCAAGGAAATCCTGAACCCACTGGGGGTGGGCGTCGTCATTGAGGCGCGGCATTTATGCATGATGATGCGAGGCGTCGAGAAACAAAATACCATCGCCGTCACGAGTCACATGCTCGGGGCGTTTCGCAAGCAGCAACAAACCCGCGATGAATTTCTGAAACTCATTGGTCAGCCTTCCTGAACAGGCGATTCGTGTTCCGGCCGTTCCCCGTGCATCCCGCAAAACGAACAGATCGCGGCGTTAAAGGCTTCGGGATTTTCCATGTTCGGGAGATGCCCGGCGAGAGGAATGCGCACAAACGTTGAAGCGGGGATTTGTCTGGCCATGCGTTCCACGTCGTCCGGTGACGACGCACGATCATCCTCCCCGACAAGCACCAGCGTCGGAATGGTGATGCGTGACAGGATCGGAGTCGAATCCGGCCGTTCTTCCATAGCCATCAGAGCGCCCGCAATGCCGGAAACCTGATTGCCGGTGATGATGGTACGGACGCGATCCCGCACATCTACGCGGTGTGCCAACGAACGGGGACTCAACAGGGTGGGCAACATGAGGTCGGCAATGGCCGATGCCCCTCGCCGATACGCCACCTGGGCCATGGAAAATCGCGCGGCTCTGGTTTCGGGCGTGTCGGCGGTCGCCCGTGTATCGGCGAACACCAGCGCCTGCGCGCGTGCGGGATACATCCGGTACAGCGTGAAGAGAATGTATCCGCCCATGGACAGCCCCACGAATGTCGCTTGTGCAATGGCGAGGTGATCCAGCAAGCCGATGATATCCCCGGCAAACTGGCCCAGTGTGTAGCGCCACAGCGGAGCATCGGATTCCCCGTGCCCGCGAAGATCAATCGTGATGACCCGGTACCGATGTGTCAGCCCGGCCACCTGTGGCTCCCACATCGTCCGATTCAACGGGAAGGCGTGGAGAAAAATAATCGGCGCCCCCTGCCCCGCATCCGACCAGACCAGGTCAATGCCGTTGATATGTGCTTTCATCGTGATACTCCTGGTGTGGTTGGAAGAGCTGTCAGACACATTGGCACATCTGCACGCACTGCTGCCATGTCAGCGAAAACGGGCAGGTGGTGAATCTGGACTGAATGCGCTTTCTTGAGAGCGTGTGGGAATCTGCAAGACATTATGCAATAAACGGGATGCTCATGGGGCGCGACAATCGCACCCTCAATGCATTTGCCCCCGTTTCCAGCGGCATTATAGCATGGGTGGCCTCTGGTAGCTGACGACAGCATCACAGGCTCTTCCCGCGCAAGCGGGAATCCCGTGCACAGGCGCACACCTGAAGCGTGCCATATCATTGAAATCTCGTGTCATCCATGTCATTCGATGATGATCGCCGGCAATCCGATTTGTTCGTCACCGGGCCAACGCGCCATGCCACCCCACCTCACGGTCCTCTGGCTGAACGGCTCCGTCCCCGAACGTTTGATGAATTTGTTGGCCAGGACCATGTCCTCGCCGGGAATCAGGCATTTCGACGGGCCATTGAAACCGACCAGGTGCCGTCATGCATTCTGTGGGGACCGCCAGGTTCGGGAAAGACCACATTAGCCCACCTCATTGCTCATAACACACACGCGGTGTTCGTGGCGTTTTCCGCCGTTGTCAGTGGCGTGCCTGCCTTGCGAGCCGTCATCGGGGAAGCCATACAGCGGCGGAGCAAGGGGCAGGCCACCATTCTCTTCGTTGATGAAATTCATCGTTTTAATAAGGCACAACAGGACGCCTTTCTGCCGTATGTCGAGCGGGGCGATATCATCCTCATCGGTGCGACGACGCACAATCCTTCGTTTGAAGTCATCGCCCCGCTGTTGTCCCGCTCCCTTGTCGTCACCCTCCATGCGTTGGATGATCGTGCGATGGGTATGATTCTGGATCGGGCGATGCGCGACGTCACGCGCGGGATGGGGCGGTCCGGTGTGACGCTGGCCGACGAGGCGCGACTGTTTTTAATTCGGTACGGGAATGGAGACGCACGGTCAATGCTGACGGCCCTGGAGTACGTGATTCGGCAAGCCGGCGCTTCGTCCGCGCAGCCAACCATGGTGACGCACGAGCACCTGGAACGGGTCCTGCAACAACGCGTGCGCTATGACAAGGAAGGAGAAGAGCACTACAATCTGATTTCGGCCTACATCAAGAGCATGCGGGATTCCGACGCTGATGGCGCCTTGTACTGGTTGGCGCGGATGCTGGAAGGCGGCGAGGACCCCAGATTTATCGCCCGGCGCATGGTGATCTTTGCTTCGGAAGATATCGGGTCTGCCGAGTCCATGGCCGTGGTCGTTGCAGTCTCAATTTTCCACGCTGTGGAAATGGTGGGGCTTCCCGAATCGCAAATTAATCTGGCGCACGGGACCACCTATCTGGCCTCCTGTCCCAAGAGCAATGCCTCCTGGGTGGGGCTGAGCGAAGCGCGGAGCGATGCCAGAACCTTTGGCAATTTGCCCGTTCCCCTGCATTTGCGGAACGCCGTCACGTCACTGATGAAGGACATGGGATACGGCAAAGGGTATCGCTATGTCCATCAGGATCCGGGCGCACAAACGGAACAATCCCATTTGCCGCCGGAGCTGGAACGGAAAAAGTATTATCGGCCGTAAAGGAAGGGTGAGTGCTTAGCCGATGCACACCCATTGATGTTTCGGGCGTTCACGTATGGATCATCGCAAGGCGGGTTTCTGTAGGACATGCTTCTCGAACAGGGGATTCAGTTTTGCAATTCAAAGCATCAACGTTAAGATGAAAATTCTTGATGCGTTCTTGTAGCTCGGCGTCACGCCACGCACGCTACCAGTTGTGCTGGTTGGTGGGCCGTTTTTGAAGACGGTCTGGGCGGAGTAGTGGGTCATCGTGAGCTGTTTATGGAGGAGAGTAGAATTTACATCACAACACTCCCGCCAGTTATGGCGGAAGTGTTGGATTAAACGAAAATAGCGATTATTTTCCCATCGCCTTTTTCATCTGAACATACATCTCAGTTACACTGAGTGTTAGGCTGTAACTTGTTGCGGTTCTTCCCATAACTTGTGGGTTTGAGTTAGCTTGTTGGTAAGCGGTTCGTGCGTAATTAACCAGCCGATCTTCGAACTGGCTAGAAAAATCAGTGGGAATGTCCAGAACCCATTTACCTTTTCTTTCTGTAACAAATACCGAAAATGCCGCGATAACTGGAAATACCATTCCGTCCATAAGGACTCTGTCATCATTTACGGCTGACGGCTTACCTGCTCTGGTCGACCGAAAATGTCGGCTATAAGACTGATGCTTTTTCCATTTTGTGTATAGTTGCCAGCTTGCACCAGCGATGTCGAGGATACACTTATACTGACGGCTTTTTCGATCGGATTTTTCGCGGTCACCGTTAGCCTTTTTTTCATTCTCAACCAATTCACCAAACTTTCCCAGCCATTTGGCCTTACTGCTGTATGTTGATGTCTTGGAACTTGATTTCTTGGAATCCACATCAACAAACAACTCATCTGGGAGAAGAGCGAAACAAACTTGCAAAACTTTTTCGGTTGGCAAATCTTCCTCGCTCGTATTATCAGTTTCTGATTTTCGTAAGCGTGCTTCGGGGATAGTTTCTTGTATCGCTTTTTCCAAGTCTTCCAAATTCTCTCGTTTCCCAAGAATGGAGAGATGCGCAACTTTATTCTGAAAGTTGCGGGCGATAGATATTTCATTCGCCAGATCCTTGTCTTGGGTTTCAACGATTTGAAAATGAACGATCGGCTCGGACTGTTGCTGATCAGTATCACATGGTTTCTTGAGGAATTCTCTCAACTCTCCTCTAGTCTGAGATCCATTGATAATACTGACTTTGGTTTCCCCGTCCCTCAAAACAATAACGCGTTTTTTGTCATCAACCGTTGCTGTTGCGGAAAGGATAACGATACCGCCATTGAGAACCGGAAACTGATCGCTGTTGTTTTCTAGCGTGTCACGTATGGCACGATGAACGTTACTTGGTTGTTTTCTCTGGCCTTCTTTGTCTAAAAGATATTTGCGGACATTTTCGTCGTCTGGAAGCCCGATGAAAGAGCCCGCGGGCGCGTAGCCGGTCAGGACCTTGTACTTGCTTTCACCCGGAGGGGTGATGTTACGGCAGGTGGTGTAGGGGAAATTGAACTGCTGGGCGCACGGTTTTTGAGTCGACATTTGAAAACCTCCTCAGTTTCCGAAACTCTTGCCTTTACGGCACGCACCATCTCTGGCGATGCCAGCAAGGAGCTCCAGGAGTTAAAAAAAGAGTTCCTAAACAGGTAGGAACACAAGCGCGGGTGAGTATGGCCTATCCCAATTCCCGAGTCAAGTACTCTTTTGATAGGCAAGCCAGACTCAACGGCGGGCCTTATCGTGATCTTTGGGCTTTCAGCCAACCTGCACCAGTTGGTGTTTCAGTGCTTGAAGTTCCGCGGCGCGGGTGCTCCAACGGTTTGTCAGTGTGTCCAGTTCCTGTTGCCAGCACTCGTGTTCGTGATGCAGGACATGCCATCGAGGAAAATCCTGATACAGTTCCGGAGTGGCGAGTTCGGCAGCCCGGGCTTTCATCCGGTCTTCCAGAGCCGCAATCTCCTCTTCCACCCGCGCCATCTGTTTTTCAAGACGATTGATCATTTTGGTCATGTCGCGGCGAGTGGGTGTGCCGGTGGGCGGCGCCTGTGTGGATGACGCGGCGCGTTGTCGGGTCTGGCGCCTGGGAGATTTGTCCGACGCGTGTGCGTCGTGCTGTTCTTTCAATGCCTCGAGTTCCTGTGAGCGTTTCCACAAATAATATTCATAGTCGCCACAGTAATCCGTCGCCTTGCCCGTGTCGATCTCCACGACCCGCGTCGCGATCCGACTCAAAAACGTCAGATCATGGGAAATGAATACAATCGTGCCCTGAAAGTCGAGGAGTGCATCCGTGAGGACGTCGACGGAACCGGGATCCAGGTGATTGGTAGGCTCGTCCAGTAACAGGGTGTTGGCCGGTTCCGCGAGCATGCGCGCCAAGGCGACGCGGTTTCGCTCCCCACCGCTCAACGCTTTGATGGGCTTGTGCTGGTCGTTCCCGGAAAAGAGAAAGACACCCGCGGTGCTGCGCAAGGTATTGGTTTCCGCCTGCGGGGCGGCTTCAATCAACGATTCCAGCACCGAATGTTCGGGATTCAGAGTTTCCGCCTGGTGCTGAGCAAAATAGTGCAGGGTCACGCCATGGCCTTCGCGTCGCGTGCCGGACTCAAACGGCAGGACGCCCGCTAACATTTTCAGCAGGGTGCTTTTCCCCGCGCCGTTTTCTCCGACCAGCGCGACCCGCTGCCTGCATTCAACAGAAAAGTTCAGATCGTCGTAGATAACCTTTTCGCCGTATCGCTTGCCGATCTGGTTCAATTCCAAGACCTGGATGCCACTCTGGGCGGGCTGCGGAAACCGGAAGCGGAGCCGTTTGGGGGACCGCTTGGTCTCAATGAGTTTGATTTTTTCCAACTGCTTGAGCCGCGATTGCACCTGTCTGGCTTTCGTGGCCTTCGCGCGGAACCGATCCACAAACTGTTGGACACGCGCGACTTCCCTGGTCTGGCGCCGCGCGGCCGACGCTTCCTGGGCATCGCATTGGGCGCGCACGGACTGGAAGGCGCTGTAGTTGCCACGATATTCCTTCACGTGATGATCGCGAATGTCCCAGATATGCGTGGTGACCCGATCCAGGAACGACGTTTCGTGGCTGACGATGAGCATGGTCGTTTTGGAGGCAAGCAAAAAGGCTTCGAACCAGGCTTGCGTGGGTTTGTCCAAATGGTTCGTCGGCTCGTCGAGCAGTAGCACGTCGGGGTTGGAAAGCAGAAGATGGCCGAGCGCCACCCGCATGCGATAGCCTCCGGAGTAGGTGTCCAGCGTGCGATGCCAGTCCGTGTCTCCAAACCCCAGCCCCGATAAAATCCGTTTGGCTTCATGCTCCGGGTAGACCTCGCGATGAGCGGCCTGAAGGACGGTCAGCTCCGTGGGCGTGTCGAGTTCCTGCGGGAGATATCCGATACGGAGCCCCGGCCGTTTCCGAATCGAGCCCGCATCAAATCCATCTTCTCCCATCATGATCCGGAGGAGTGTGGTTTTTCCGGTGCCATTCGGGCCAACGAGGCCGACACGGGTTTCAGGACGGAGGTGGGCCGACGCTTCGGAAAACAGCGTCTTCGTGGCGTACTGTTTGGTCACGGATTCAATATGGATCATGGCGCCGCCCGGGGTGCAGACACAGGCTCGGGATCACAGGACCCGACAAGGTTGCGAGAGACCATTCAGGAGCAATTGAGGCGGGAACCGACCATGCACAGGGTATAAGATTTGGTGGAGCTGGCCGGGATTGAACCGGCGACCTCGTGAATGCCATTCACGCGCGCTCCCAACTGCGCCACAGCCCCACTCTTTTTCCCGGATCCGATGACGGATGACTCAATCATCAATAGCAGGTTGGCAATAGAATCCGCAACGCGATACCCTTTCGGGTCAGCGAAGGACATAGTTGAACTCAGGGATGAGCATATACCCGGAAGCACTTTGCTCGACTGGATCAAGCGTACGGCCGACTTGAGGAGTGAAAAGGTCCACGCGGATCCTCATGTCACTTTCGCCGGTGATGCCCTGAAACTGTCCGGTGCCACCCGTGAACATAAATTTACCACGGCAGCTTCCCTGTGGTCCTCTACACGACCATTTGGCAAACGCCTTGTCTCCGTTTTGATCTGTAATGCTGCACATGCCCTGTGCCTCGCCTGTATCTTTCTTGAGGTCAATATCGACTGAGAGGGGACAGAGAACCCGACCAGCATGGAACAGGACACTGTGCCCTTCTTCGTGCCGGATAAACAGGGTGCCTTTCTGTTCGCCCTGAAAGAGCATACGGTCTTTGTTCAAGGGGTACAGCGTGCCCTTCGCAATCCAAGCGTTGATCGCTCTGTCACTGGCACCCCATGCCACACTGCTCAAACTGATGCCGAGGAGACTCACGGCGAGAGCCATTCAGAAGACAGGCAACCACGATCATGACAGACCTCCCTTGTTTACGATGCATGAAACCGGTAAGAGTTCATTGACGAATGGACCCTCCGCTCTCCCAGAACGAGCCTGGAACCGGAGCGGGTGTTATGGCCCTCACAATGCAAATCGACTTTATACCAGCGACGACGGCAAAATCAAATCCGTCCACGGCCAGGCCCTGGGAGCATCATTGGCTGAAGAAATCCTGCAAGAGCCAGGGAGCTGTCAGTGGAGCCGGAGATTGACTTGTCGTGAGGGTCATTTTGTGTCAAAAATTCGGGCGGAAAGCGGAAGTGCCACGTGGGTACGAACAGGCGGAAACGCCCCCGGGATGAGTTCCTGTCGTGTGACGTCTCCGTATCGTGTACGGGGCAAGGATGCATGGGGGATGCCTCCACCAGAAAGATGATGGACATGAGTGACATCAGAGTGCGTTTTGCGCCAAGTCCCACGGGGTATCTTCATCTGGGGGGCCTTCGGACGGCGTTGTTTAACTGGTTGTTTGCCCGCCGCCATGGCGGAAAATTTATTGTGAGGATTGAAGACACGGATCGCAATCGCTCCATGGATGAAGCGATTGAGGCCATCGTGAACGGCCTGCGCTGGACGGGTCTGGATTGGGATGAAGGGCCCTGTCGTCAAACCGAACGGCTGGAGCTGTACAGGGACAAAGCCATGGCCTTGCTTGAGCAGGGCCGGGCCTACTGGTGCGTGTGTACGCCGGAAGAACTTGATGGTCGCCGGAAGGCGGCCCAGGCCAGAGGCGAATCCATCAAGTACGACGGACGCTGCCGGGCACGAGGGCTGACCACACCCGCGGAACCAGCGGCGCTTCGGTTTCGGTCGCCGCAAACGGGGCGCACGGTGATCGAGGATCTGATCAAAGGATCCATTGTGTTCGACAATGCGGTGCTGGACGATCTCATTATTCTGCGGTCGAACGGCGATCCCACGTATCATTTGTCCGTGGTGGTTGATGACGCGCTCATGGGGATCACGCACGTCATTCGTGGGGACGATCACGTCAATAACACGCCTCGCCAGGTGCCGCTGTTCGAGGCGCTTGGCTATCCGGTGCCCCGGTTCGCGCATCTGCCGATGATTTTGGGCGCGGACAAAGCCCGTTTGTCCAAACGACATGGCGCCACGTCGGTGTTGGCGTATCGGGACATGGGGTATTTACCGGACGCACTGGTGAATTATCTGGTGCGGCTCGGATGGTCGCATGGCGACCAGGAGATTTTTTCCATGCAGGACATGATCGAAAAATTTTCCTTTGACCACATCCAGACATCCGCGGCGGTGTTTGACCCCGACAAACTGCAATGGCTGAACGCCGAATATATCAAACGGGGTACGCCGACGCAGATCGCGGAACGGCTACGTCCCCTGTTGGCACAGCAGGGATACGATTGCAATGGACCTGTTCAACCACGGGGGGGACTTGAAGCGGTCATCCCTCATCTGTGCACGCGCGCGAAAACCCTGATCGAAATGGTCGAGTGGACGATACCCTATCTGACGGAACCTGTGGCGATGGATGAAGCCGCGGCGGCGAAATTTCTCACCCCGGCGATGGCGCCCAGTCTCAAAAAGTTTGCCGAGTGCGTGAAGACCGTGGAGCCGTTTTCCAAAGAGACTATCGCCCCCGTCGTGCAGGCCCTGCTTCAGGAAGATCGTCTGGGGATGGGCGCCTTTGCCCAACCCCTCCGTGTTGCCCTCACCGGAAGAACCTTCAGCCCTGGCATTTACGAAGTCATGGAATTACTGGGCAGGGAACGGACCCTGCAGCGCATTGATCACGCACTCCAGAGCATGGCCCCGTCGTGATGGACGGTGTGAGGATACGTTTCTGATTGCCGCGTTGCTGCGTCTTCCGCAGGCAACGGGATCCGAAATCGCCCGTCCTGCATCGAATGGCTTGACGGTCTGTCGCAGCTTCAGTAAGGTTTTTCATCGGTTTGGGGGATCGTCTAAGGGTAGGACATCAGATTCTGGCTCTGAGAGTGAGGGTTCGAATCCTTCTCCCCCAGCCACTCACATGGCGGCGATGGCGGGTTCGCCATGCGGGACATTGCCCTGCCGGGTTGTCAGGGTTGCCGAGACGCTGGCGAGGGCCGCGTTCTCTGTGTGAGCCGTTGGTTGCGACACCGTCATGGCTGGTGAGTATCAAGTTTGTTGTAGCCGACACCAATCAGGACGATCAACGCGATGACCAGCGAAACAAAACGCAGGTGTTCCGGTAATTCCGTCCAATAACCCATATACCCGGTGGTCACACTCAGGATGCCCCCGAAGATCAGGCCGGTTCCTACAGCCTGTAGCGTGATAAATGTGCCGGCAAGAATGGCGAAGATGCCCATCGGCACGGTGACGAAGAACAGGTGTTTCTGGAAATGCCGGGCGTGTTCTCTAAACCGGTCTGCCTGCGCAAGACTTTCGGTTTCCAGTTCTTTTTGTTCTTCAATCCCTGCCCTGTCGTGGCGCTCATCATAATTCTCCACTTGATAGTCTTTCCATTCGGGCGGCGGACTGAAAGAACTGACTCCGTAATACAACATCATGGGGAAAATGATGGCGATGCCAAATCCTAACGCAAATTTTTTGGCCAGCATACGCGGCTCCTTTGTCTGGACGGTGTGGAGTGGATTGACGATCGGTAGAGCCGATGCGGCTTCGCGCATCCGGGAGTGCCGCACAGGTCCCGATCTCCTCGAAAGCGGCGTCGGATGCGATCATGTACCGGCTGACATGTTGCTGGTTCCGGCGTCGGCATCTTCGTCGGCTTCGGACGCCGCAAGAATCGCGGCGGCTTGTGTGTCAGACAACTGCTCGACAGTGCGCAGACTTCGCTCCATGGCTCGCCTGCGCGCACCGGTCTGTTCTTCAATGGTTCGGGTCGCGGTATTCAGCTGTCTTTGGACCGTATCGAGCACCACGCCGAATTTGTTGAATTCCGTCTTGACCGCTCCCAGGACCTTCCAGACCTGCGTGGCTCGTCGCTCGATGGCCAGGGTCTGGAAGCCCATGCGCAGGCTGCTCAGGATGGCTGCCAGCGTGGTGGGCCCGGCCACCACAACCCTGTACTGTTGCTGAAGCTCCTGCACCAGATTCGGGTGCCGGAGTGCTTCGGCATACAGACCCTCCGTGCCGAGGAACATAATCCCGTAATCTGTGGTGTTGGGCGGGTGAATGTATTTGTCATGGATGTCACGGGCCGCACCTCGAACCGTTTTTGCCAGTGCGTTGGTTGCCGACTGAACCGCTTCGGGATCGGCGTGTTCTGCGGCTTCCTGGAGGCGAAGAAAATCTTCCTGTGGAAATTTGGCGTCAATGGGAAGCCAGACGCATGTGCCGGGCTCGTCTTTGGGACCCGGTAACCGTACAGCGTATTCAACCCGCTCTAACGTGTTCTCTTTCACTTGCACGTCCTTTGCGAACTGTGCGGGTGCAAGCACCTGTTCCAGGATCGTGCCCAACTGCACTTCGGCCCAGGTTCCGCGCGTCTTCACGTTCGTCAGCACCCGCTTGAGGTCGCCCACGCCGGTCGCCAGATGCTGCATCTCGCCCAGGCCCTTGTGGACCGCCGCCAGCCGTTCGCTGACGATGCTGAAGGATTCGCCAAGACGCTTCTCAAGGGTATGCTGGAGTTTTTCGTCCACGGTCGTGCGCATGGCGTCCAGCTTCTTTTCGTTGCTCTCCTGCAGTGTCTTGACACGGGAATCAACGGTATCGCGAATACGATCCAACCTGTTCTGATTGGAATCGGTGAGGTCTTTCAACTTCCTGTCCAGGCCGTCGAGCCGGTTCTGCTGGAGTGTGCCCATGTTCTCCAGCGTGCGGGAAAGCGTGGTGTTTGCCGACTGCAGGCCGGCGGAGAGTTCTTCGCGCAGTCCCTGTGAGACTTTCTGGTGTTCTTCCCGGCCCATGCGAAGCTCGTCTTGCAGCTCCTTGCGGGCGTCCCGCATGGCTCGCGGCGAATGGAACAGCAAGATGCCCACCAACACAGCGTTCAGCGCAAGGCCGACCAGAATGATCCACAGGAGTGTTTCAGGCATGGGGTGCTCCGGTGCGTGTGGTTCGGCGCGGCGGTCGCCGCCGCTGCCAGCAACGCACCGAGTACAAAACCACCGCGAGTATAATGTGCCTCTGTTCGTTTGACAAACCAGCAAATGCGCGTGGCGACGCAGCGGATCGTGTGGAAGGTTCAGCTTGACTTGTGCTATTGAAAGCTGTTCTTCCATGATGCCGCTTATGTGTGGTGTCGTCCTGTAAAGGAGAAAGGATGTCGGGCATGGCCAACCCTCCTGTGGAGTCTCACGATTTTATTCGAGCGAGAGTGTCGCACGATCTGGACACGCACAAACATGGCGGGGTGGTGCACACGCGGTTCCCTCCTGAGCCCAACGGGTATCTCCATATCGGACATGCCAAATCCCTGTGTTTGAATTTTGGGATTGCCCGGGAATTTCCCGGCGGGCTGTGCAATTTGCGGTTTGACGATACCAATCCCACGAAAGAAAACGTGGAATACGTCGAGTCCATTCAGGAGGATGTACGCTGGCTGGGGTTTGACTGGGAGGATCGCTGTTTTTTTGCGTCGGATTATTTCGAGAGGTTCAACGAGTACGCGGTGTTGTTGATTACGAAAGGCAAAGCCTATGTGGATAGTTTGTCCGCGGACGACATTCGTCGCTTCCGGGGCACCTTGACGGAACCCGGACGGGAGAGTCCGTATCGCACGCGGTCGGTTGAGGAGAATCTTCACCTGTTCTCAAAAATGCGCGCGGGCGAATGTGAGGACGGGGCTCATGCGTTGCGGGCCAGGATTGATATGACGTCCCCCAATATCAATATGCGCGATCCCACACTCTACCGCATTCGTCGGGTGCCCCATCACCGGACCGGCACCACCTGGCATATCTATCCGACGTATGATTTTGCGCATCCGTTGTCGGATGCACTGGAGGGGATCACCCATTCCCTCTGTACCCTGGAGTTTGAGGATCATCGTCCGTTGTATGAGTGGGTGATCAACGAGTGCGAAGTCGCCTGTCATTCGCAACAAATTGAATTCGCTCGTTTGAATCTGACGTATACGGTGCTGAGTAAACGGAAGCTGGCGGGACTCATTGAAGCGGGGCATGTGTCGGGATGGAATGACCCGCGCCTCCCCACGCTGATGGGCTTGAGACGTCGTGGGTATACCCCTGAAGCGATTCGACGGTTTTGCGAACAGATCGGGGTGGCGAAACGCGAGAGCGTGGTTGACGTGGCCCTGTTGGAGCACTGTGTCAGGGAGGATCTGAATGCACGCGCGCAACGCGTCATGGCGGTGTTACGGCCTCTTCGCGTCGTCCTGACCAATTATCCCGAAGACCGCGTTGAAGAATTACCGGCGGTGAATAACCCCGAAGAGCCTGCGATGGGAACGCGCATGGTGCCCTTTTCGCGTGTGCTGTATATTGAACGGGACGATTTTCGTGAAGATCCTCCGAAAAAATATTTTCGGCTCGCCCCGGGGCAGGAGGTCCGTTTACGGTACGCCTATATTATTCAATGCGTGGATGTGATCAAGGATGAGCGAACGGGAGACATCGTCGAAGTACACTGTCGGTATGATCCGGATACGAAAAGCGGATCGGAGCGGTCCGCCCGCAAGGTGAAAGGCACGATCCATTGGGTGTCGGTGGCGCATGCGCTTGAGGCGGAAGTCCGGTTATTCGGTCATCTGTTTTCCGTTCCGGAGCCTGACCAGGAGAAGGCATGCCAGGATTACCGAAGTTTGCTCAATCCACATTCTTTGGAATCTGTGCGGGGGTGCCAGGTGGAACGAGCGTTGCGGGGCGCCCTCTCCGGCCAACGGTTTCAGTTTGAACGGCAGGGCTATTTTTGCGTTGATTGCGATTCCACCAGCCAGGCGCTTGTGCTGAATCGCATCGTGGCGCTTCGAGATTCCTGGTCGAAGATAGCACACGGTCAGCCGTCGAATCAGCCGTGATGTCCTGCGGGCCTTTCCCTGCGCGCGCACCGCAAGGCCGTCGGTGGCCGTAGCCCGTGTGTCGACCGTCGACGTGCGACAGCTCGCGGCGCGAGACCAGTCACGAGACTTGGGGTGTCCGTTGGCCATATGGCAACGGGAAATTGGGCGCGTTTACCGGACAAGCATGTCGAAACTTTGGATGTTCAGCGCGGCGTGGATTTGTAACGAGGCTTTGGATTTGTTCAAGGTGTAGAGATGCACGCCGGGAATTTTCTGGTCCAGTAAATCCAGGACTTGTTCCGTTGCCCAGTTGATCCCGATTTTTTCAGCCTGGGCATCATCATCCGCGTTGGCTAATGCTCGAAGCAGCTTGCCTGGGAAACGGGCTCCCAGGGCCAGTTCGCCCATCCGTTTCATGCCTTTGCGTGACGTGATGGGCATGATCCCCGCGACGATGGGAATATGAATCCCGGCCAGTTCGCACCGCTCGCAAAAATCGTACAGGTCGCGATTATCAAAAAAGAGTTGCGTGCAGAGGTAATCGGCACCGGCATCAACTTTGGCTTTGAGATACTCAATTTCTTTGAACCTGTTGGGTGTCTCGGGATGGCCTTCGGGGAATCCGGCGACCCCGATCCCCATGTGGGGAAAGTGTTTTTTGATAAAGGCGACCAGTTCGCACGCGTATCGAAACCCGTCCTCGGCCTGGGGCCCCTGTGCCTGTCGGGCACGATCCCCTCGAAGTGCCATGATATTGTGAATGCCGTGTTCGTCGTAGCGTTGAAGAATCCGGAGAATTTCCTTCCGGCTTGACCCGACGCAGGTGAGATGCGACACGATGGACAAGTGTGTTTCACGGTGCAACCTGACGACCAGGTCGTGTGTTAACTCGCGCGTGGAACCGCCGGCGCCATAGGTGACACTCACATAGGCCGGTTTCAGCGGAATCAACTGTTGAATGGTGGAAAAAAGCTCTTGAGATGTCGCCTCGCTTTTGGGTGGAAAAAACTCAAAACTGATTGCGGGGCGGTGCCGACGAAGAATGGACGAGATGTGCATGGGGAATCCTTTGTGTGAAATGACGCGCAGTTTCGACTAACAGTACTCAACAAAAGAGAATGAGGCAATATGCTTTTCTCATGTGACGTTGCCTGGTCAATCGTCTTGTTTCGTACGAAGGCATCGCAGTGGATCGCCTGGCGGGACACAGACGCGTTCTCCCTGTTGTCCTCGTCAGAGGCCCGTCTGGTGGCAGGATTCGGTCGCCCATGGTACAGTGCGGGTGGCCTGTCGTGCTCCGTACTGTGAGACGCCATGTCTCACGTCGTCGTTTTCGCCAACGTCGAGTGGGCGCGATGGATGTTGCCCTTCTTCAAAGTCGCTTCCGTGATCTGGTTGGTCATGATCCCGGGGATGGTCGAGGGCCGGCAAGCGGTCCGGTCGTGTCGCAGGCTCTGAAGATGGGCATTGCTTTGTTTTTCGGCGACCTCATATGACGGATGGCCATGGCGCGGATGACCCTTGAAGACGAATTTTGCGATGTGGTGAGCAAGGCTCGCATGGGGCGGGGGCAGTCCATCGCGCAGGCGGCGGATGCCGCCCACCTTCAGCACGATGAATGGGAATGCCTGGAACGCGGGACCCGATTCCCGTCGGAACGTGAAGTCTATGCCGTGGCCCGGGCTTTGGATCTTAAAGGCGAGGCACTGGCCGCGGTTGCCGTGCGGGGATGGTTGCCCGCATGTTCTCCGGAGTGGGTGTCTTCCCTGGTGGTCACGGTTCGCGGTGCAATCGGAGGCTACGAGGTCAAGGGGTACGTGTTATACGATTCGCACACCAGACAGGCCATCTGTATTGATACGGCGTACAATGCGACGGCCATGCTGGCGGCGATCGAGGCCGACAATCTGACGTTAGTCGGTGTGTGTCTGACGCACGGGCATCGGGATCATGCCGGCGGATTGGAACGCATTGTGTCCGAGTGGCGCGTGCCGGTGTATCTTGGCCCTGGAGACGGGCCTCTTGTGCCCTGGATGCCTTCCGTGGAGTCGGTGATCGTGCCCGATGATCAACACATCATTGCCGTGGGCGACCTGGCGGTGCAATGTGTGGCCACACCCGGGCATACCCCGGGCGGGTTCTGCTACACGGTCCATTCCCGGGGGCGTTCCGTATGCTTTGTCGGCGACACGTTGTTTGCCGGGTCCGTGGGCCGTTCCAATCCGTTTTCATTGTACGCGGATCATTTGCGTTCGGTGCGACGGCAGGTGCTGCGGTTGGATCCGGCCACGGTGTTGCTTCCGGGGCATGGGCCGCCCACCACGGTGAACGAGGAACGCGAGTATAATCCTTTTGGATGACCTCACGATCATTGTCTGCCAGGAAACCGTCATCGTTTATGGATCAACAACAATTTTCTCCCGACCCCGCCAAGGATGCGCGAGATGAATCTTCGGACGGGGATGCCCCAACGAATCATGCCGACTGGTCTCCGCAGTGGGACGATGCCGTTCCCGAATCCCGGTTCTCGGTGTCGGTGTACCTCGTTCCCGCCGGCTTGTTTGTGGTGACGGTCTTCACGACCCTGTGGGCCGGGGCGTATCAAGTCAATGCCCGGCCCGTATCGGGGGCCTGGGATTTTCTGGTTCGCTATCCAGGGAGTGTGTGGGAGGGGTGGCCCTTTGCCGCCACGTTGCTGGGCATCCTCGTTACGCATGAGTTCGGGCATTATTGCCTGTCTCTCATTCATCGGGTCCCGGCCTCTCTCCCTCTGTTTATTCCCGGTCCCCCTCAGTTTATTGGAACGTTTGGCGCGATTATTCGGATGCGTTCGCCCATTATGAATCGCCGGGCGTTATTTGACATCGGTGTGGCCGGGCCCATCGCGGGTTTTATCGTGGCCGTGATGGCCCTGATCGTTGGGCTGTCGTATTCAACCGTGGAAGTGAGCCTGAATGGGTACGGGTTGCACCTGGGGGAGCCGCTGCTACTGCAATTTCTGGCTTGGCTCGTGTTCGGTCCGCTTCCTGACGCCTATGACATCGTGTTACATCCCGTCGCCTTTGCCGCATGGTTCGGCATTTTTGTGACGGCGTTGAATTTAGTGCCCATCGGCCAACTGGATGGCGGACATGTGGCCTACGCGCTGTTGGGATCCCGTCAACGAACCTTGGCGTTCACGACGATGGCGGTGTTGTTGGTGTTGGGTATCTGGGGGTGGCCGGGTTGGCTGTTGCTGGCGGGTCTGACCGGTCTGATGGGTATCAACCATCCGCCGGTGATTGATCCCGGAACGGACCTGGGGCGTGGCCGGTTATGGGTCGGATGGGGAGCCGTGGGCATTTTTCTCGTCAGCTTTTCTCCTGTTCCGTTTTATGTTGCATGACAGAGACCACCCTGCGTTGCTGAAACAAGGAGGCCAGCTTATGCCGATCATACGTTCCGGTCCTTTGGAATCCTATATCCGTTCGGTGCGCCCGCAGTTTGAGGACATGCTCGGACATCTGGTGGAGATTCCATCGGTGAGTTCCGACCCCGCACGCGCGGACGCGATAGCCCGGACGGCAACCGTGGCGGCGCAGTATGGACAGCAACTGGGCGCTCAGGTGCAGATTGTGCCAACCAAAGGCTATCCCGTTGTGTCGGGAGGCTGGCAGGTCGGAAAACGCTATCCCACGTTGACGCTGTACAATCATTTGGATGTGCAACCCGCGCACGAGCCAGAATGGAAACACGACCCCTTCGTCTTTCACAAACAGGGGACCTGCTATCGGGGGCGGGGCGCCACCGATGATAAAGGCCCCGCGCTGACGGCGCTGCTCGCGGCGCGGTACAGCGTGGAGCAGGGTCTGCCGTTGAATATCCGGTTTCTCTGGGAACTGGAAGAAGAAATCGGCAGTCCGAATTTTCAGGATGCGTTGAAGCAGCGCGGCGCCGTGCCTCGTCCCGATTCTGTCCTGGTGTCGGATACGATTTGGGTGTCGCGCCACCGTCCGGCTATTTCCACAGGGTTACGGGGCTTGCTGGCGGTTCGGCTGATCCTTCGAACGGGAACGACGGACATCCATTCCGGATTGGTCGGAGGCGGCGCCAGGAATCCGATCGCCGAATTGTGTGACGCCGTGTGCACATGTGTTGATGCGCGAACGGGTCATGTGAACATTCAAGGGTTTTACGATGACGTCATTCCTCCGACGGCTACCGAAATGAAACAGTTTCTCTCCTCGGGATTTCAGAGCGCGCATTTCAAAAAGGCATACGGGCTTCGATCCATCCGGACAGACAATCGTGCAGACCTGATCAAGCGGATTTGGACGTCCCCGACCTTTGAAGTGCATGGGTTGACCGGAGGGCACATGGGGCCTGGCGTGAAAACGGTGGTGCCTCCCTCCGGCGAATTGCGGGTCAGTATGCGGCTGGTGCCCAATCAGCGTCCCTCCGTCATCCTTTCCCGCTTGAAGGCCCATCTCAAGAAACATCATCCTGATATTCGGGTTGAGGTGGACGGGCAACTCGAGCCGTTTCGCGGTGTGACACAGGGTCCCCATGCCCGGGCGTTGCACCAGGCCGTGCGGACGGGATTCGGGAAGAACCCGTCCCTGGTCCGGGAAGGTGGATCAATCGGCGCCGTGGCATTGATGGCACGCGCATGGAAGGCGCCGATTCTCTTGTTCGGTTTAAGCCTTCCCGAACACGGCTACCATGCTCCGAATGAATATTTTGACTGGTCGCAGGCTTCGGGAGGGATTCGCACGTTTGTCGAATACTTCGCTCGCGTGGCGGCTCTGCGTGACACATAGCCGCGTGGCATGTCCGCGTTTCCGTGTGTCAGGGTTTCTTCCGAACCAGTATACGCAACGGCGTGCCTTCGAATCCGAACGTGGCACGGAGTTGGTTTTCCAGGTAGCGCTGGTAGGCAGGCGTGAGCGTGACGGCTTTGCTGATAAAAATGGCAAAGGTCGGCGGTTTGATCGCGACCTGGGTCATAAAGGTGGATTTGGTGGGATTCCCCTTTTTGGCGAACAGGGGATGCTTGACCAGGATGTTCTGGAGGAATTGATTGAGGCGACTGGTCGGCACCCGGTAGGAAAACGTTTTTGCGATCCGGGTGATGGTCTCGAAGAGGTGCGCAACCGTCTCAGTCTCACGCGCCGATCCGAAGACAATCGGGACAAACGTGAAAAACGGGAAACGCCGTTTCAGGTCTGACGAAAACCTGGCTTTGGCATCGGGTTGATGCCGACGCCGATCCCATTTATTGACGAACATGACGCAGCCTCGCCCTTGTTTCTGGATAAGCCCCGCGATCTTGGTATCCTGTTCCGTGACGCCCTCGATTCCATCGAGTAGTAACAGACTGATGTCCGAGTGCCCCAGGGCTTTGATGGTTCTGCCCACACTGTAGCCTTCAATCCCGCGTGCGATGCGTCCTCGACGCCTCAGCCCCGCCGTGTCCGTCAAGACAAAATGCCGGCCCTGACGCTCCATGTGCGTGTCAACCGGATCTCGCGTGGTACCCGGCTCGTCGCTGACGAGGACGCGCGCTTCGCCGAGTATGGTGTTCACCAACGTTGATTTGCCCACGTTGGGACGTCCGACCATGGCCACGCGGGTCGAATCGGTTTCTTCACGCTCATGTTCGAGCGGCGGGAAGAAAGGCAGTAAGGCCTCCAGTAACTCATCAACCCCGATGCCGTGTTCCGCCGAAACCGGAAACAGGGCATCGCTGCCAAGACGATAAAAATCCGCAAGCAGAGGTTCCAGGCAAGGGGAATCGATTTTATTGACCACGAAAAATGTGGGTTTGTCCACGCCGTGTAACAGTGTGGCGATTTCCATGTCCAACGGCGTGATGCCCGCCCGGCCATCCATGATGACAAGAAGAATATCCGCTTCGGTCAGGGCGACGTGCGATTGTTGGCGGATGAGACCGATCATGCCTTCGGTGGACGTGAGATCCAAACCGCCGGTGTCAACGACCTGAAAGCACCGGTCCCGGTAGGTGCACTCGGCGTAAATGCGATCACGGGTGACGCCCGGACTGTTGTCGACGATGGCGTTTCGCGTACCGAGAATGCGGTTAAACAACGTGGATTTTCCTACATTCGGTCGTCCGATCACGGCGACAATCGGCACACCTGATGTTCCCGGTCCGGGCTGGAACGTGCGTTGATCCGACCGATCTGGTTTCTGTCGTCTCATGGGGAAGTAACCGTCTGAGAAGGTAAATGAACACCCACGCCCCGGGTCGGGACACCATCCGTCGTTTGGCCACCGACTCGTAATCGCCGAGACGGTAGCACGGCCTGTGATTGTGGAACAAGAACGCGCGATGATCGGGAACAGACACCGAACGGCTTTTCGTGCCACGGCGCCAGGGCCATGCAGTCCCGGGATCGTGAGGGGACGGGAGGGGTCAGATATGGAGATGTTTCAGTGTGGCGGCGCAGAGAATGATCAGGATGCCCATGACCAGTCCCGATTTCTGGAACGGAATCGGTTCAACAGTATGGGCTTCTTTTTCTTCTGCATCTTCTTCGCCGGTGGGGTCAATGCGAAAGACCACGGTATACAAATACAACGTCAGGATTCCCAGAACCAGGGTGAGTTTAATAAAAAAGATAGTCAAATACCGTGCGTTGCTGGACAGACCTTCGCCGGTTTGCAGGTGCATGAGTGCCCCCACGTAATGGAGATTGATCCCGCCGGTGAAGAGAATCACGACAAGGAGAATCCCGACGACCTTGCGATATTGTTTGTAGAACGTGTCGCAAATAGGTTTGACGAATTCCCTGGGGACAGACGCTTGAAGCCCTGGCGTGACGGCCAGGACCAGAAAGGCAAGCCCTCCGATCCAGACGACGGCCGAAAGCAGGTGGAGCCAGTGGTTGAGAATGGGAAAGACTTTATTGAGATCGAACAGCAGTTCCTGGAGCTGCATCATGGGGCCTTAAAGACGGGTGTGTCATTGCCAAATCGTTTTTGGCGAAGCTCATCCATCAACTGGACCGTGATCAGCGGAATCGCATGCTCGCGGGCATGCCGTTCCACCCCTGTCTTGACCATGGCGCGCAGGAAATACGGGATCCGGTTTAACCGTGTTGTCGCGGCATCATCCCATTCCGTGTCGGTATGCTGGGGCACGTTAAACGCGACCTTCACTTTATCCCCGCCTTTGGGGGTATACAAGCACCACTGATCTTCATCCATCCAGTCACCGTGATCAACGTAGGGGCGCGCGCGGCAACCACCACAGATGTCGCTGTATTCACAGTCACCGCATTTTCCCTTCAGTTTCGGGTAACGAAAGGAATCAAAAATATCCGACTTTCCCCACAGGTCCACAAAACTGGTGTCGCGGATATTGCCGGCTGACAGAGGCATGTAGGGGCAGGGCGTCACATCGCCATTGGGGGTGATTCTTGCGTAGTTCGTCCCCGCCAGGCATCCGCCGCCCATGTATCCCTGGGCTTTGGTGAGAGGAGACGCGGGGTCTTTTTCGTAAGCGAGACGTTTGAAATGCGGCGCACACCGCGCGCGCACAAGCATGTCGGAGTACTGGCTCTGCGCATCCACCAGGAAGGTCAAGACCTCTTCGTATTGTTCAGGGGTAATATCGGTTAATTCCTCACCGCGTCCCGTACACACCATGAAGAAGACATTCAGCACGCGAGCGCCCAGTTGGTGGGCCCATTCGACCACGTTGGGCAATTCTTTGTAGTTCATCGGCTGGGCGCTGAAGTGTACCTGGAATTGCAGGCCGTTGCGTTTGCAGGCGTCAATGCCCGCGACCGCCGCTTCCCATGCGCCGGGAACGCCTCGAAACGCGTTATGCGTGTCGGGGTTGAGAGAGTCAATGCTGATGCCAACTCCCATGACGCCAATCTCAACGAGCTGCCTGGCGACGTGGTCGTGAATCAGCATCCCGTTGGTGCCAAAGACAACCATGAAGCCCGATCCAACGGCATGGCGGGCAATATCCATGATGTCCGGTCTGACCAGGGGTTCTCCTCCGGTGATGACGAGCAGGCACCCTCGATTGACCTCGGCAATTTGATCGATCACACGATAACATTCTTCCGTGGAAAGCTCGTCCGATCCGCCACCCGCCCTGGTGGTGGCATCCAGATAGCAGTGGTCGCATTTCAGGTTGCAACGTTTGGTGAGATTCAGGGCGACGAGGTACGGCTTGAAATCATCAACGGTGCGTCCGTCGGAGGGAGGGTCTCCAGGCGAAGAAAAGGCCGTCACCTGACGACCCATGGCCCCGGGACGCGACGCCTCCGGAGGAAACTGTATGACAGGCAAAGAGCGACTCATAACAACGTGGCCGATTTCCTGGTGGTTACTGGGTGCCGGCGCCGGTCAGCTTGGCAATAATGTCTTTGACATTGCCGGACTTCATGGCTTCTTCCATTGTGTGTTTGGCCTGTTCAATGCCTTCGTTGGCCACTTCGAGAGTAATCCGGGTGGTCCCCAGCTGTTCGGCGTGCTTAATGATGAGGGCGCGCGTGCAATCCCGCATAAACCCTTCCGGTGCCCGTTCCAGGCGTTTCAGGGCTTCGGGTGCCCACTGGTAGGGGTCTTTCCTGGTGGGTTCCGCCTCGCCGTCACTTCCGGTGGAGGAAGAGCCCCCGTTGGATTCTTTGTTGGCAAAGATGGGGGTATAGTCTTCGTTGGCGGCTTCTTGAATCATGGGAGATGCATACTCCAGTGTGATGGTCGTCATGCCGAGTTTGCGAGCGGATTTTTCAATTTTGGCTTTTGCGCGTCGGCGTTGGAACCCCGCTGGCACCGCGCGAATGGCCTCTTTTGCGTCTTTGGTCCACTGCATGGGGACGTCATCGTAAGCCATTTGTGTTTCCAGCCCCCCTTCCTGCTTGGCCGCGGCGTCGAACAGACTTTTGTCAACCGGTTTGAAGCCGTCGCCCTCGCCTCCGCAAATCGGACATTTCACGGGATGGTCGCCTTTGCCAATGTAACCGCATCCTCCGCAGACGTAATACGTCCGGTCCATCCGGTTCAAATAGGATTGCGTGGACGCGCTCACGGCCGGCTGGGGTGTACCCTCGACCTGGTCCAGCATGCCGCTGAGCGTCGTGCCCATCAGATCTTTCGCCACAGCGTCATCGGCCTGCATGGTGTTGCGGTCAATGGCGGCTTCGTCCAGTTGGCCTCCCAGGGCTTTCATCGCATCCATGGCGCCCTTGGGCAGGATATCGCCGACGGCGTTGTCAATAACCGAGTTGCTGATAATGGTATGCCCTTTTTCAATGGCATACCGGTGAATCGCGGTTTTGGCGACCCCTCGCGCAAAGACCGGCACTTTTTCCATCCGCAGCAGGGCTTCCTCTGTCCAGGCAATCGTGTATTCCGCTTGCGCGTCAATGGGGGGCACGAATTTTCTGTTGGAGACCAGGACGTTACAGGATGTGGCCCGAAGCAGATTTTCGGTGTTGCTGCCAATATCCATGTCATCGTCGCTGTGCACGCCAATACGCCCGACGATCAACAACCAGGGTTTTTCTTTCCGAACGTATTGCAGGACTTTTTCAAAGGCCTTGCCGTCCAGGAGTGTGGTGCGAACATCCGATCCTTCTTCCTGAGCGACTTCACGGGAAATATCCAGATGAGACTGGTAAATTTTGGCCAGCCCGCTGTCAATCACTTCCTCGTGCAGCTTTTCCTGTTCCTTGAAACGAAAGACCTTGCCGGCTTCTTCGTTCAAGACTCCGGAAATACTGTGGAAGGCGGCGTAGTGAAAATACGGATCGAAGGCCGAAATGGCTTCCACCGGTTTGTTCAGCGCTTTGCCCAGAGCCAGGCCGGTTTTCAGGCCCCCGAAGCTGTACGGACTGCCATCCACGGCAACAACGATTTTCCCGGAATCCAAGGGTTTCAGGTCTTTCGCAATCAACATGTCCGAATTACGCACCCTGCGCAGAACCCGTTCGGTATTGCTGCCGATGACGGAATCCTTGACCGCGCCCACGCCCAGTGCACCCATAATGGTCAGGTCGTAGCCATTGGCCTGAATGTCCTCCGCCAGCACTTTCCAGTTACGGCCTTCCAGGGAGCGACGCTCCAGCGGGAGATTGGATTCGGTACATCGTTTATCAACGTAGTCGAGATAGGAATCGGTGATGATCTGGAGCCCTCGCGTGATGAGGGAATCGTGAATCTTGCGTTGACGATCAAGTTCATGTTCGTCGTGGTATTCTTCAGGAAGCCCCGCCTCCATTTGCTTAAACCGCTTGTCATGCATTTTGGCGGCATAGACATGACTGCTGACGATTTTTGATCCGAATTCTTTGGCAAGCCGCACGCCCAGGTCAACCGCCGTATTGGAATGATCCGAATTATCAACCGGGATATAGATGGTCTTGTACATGAGCAGCCTCTTTACAACACTGCACCCTTGTGCAAAAGGAGGGACACGCCCGAAACAACACACCGGAAGTCACACGAAGAGCGACACAAACCCGGAAGACAATCCTAGCACCGGATCTTCAGGCAATGCAACCGGCTGGACAAATCAGCCACCTTTGGCCTTGGGAATAGGCTCGCGATTTGAACAGAGGTTGGTGTCGGATGGAGATGTGGACTGGAAAGTGTTGGTCGTAGTGCTACCGAACAGTACGGTGTGGCAGGCGGTCAGCCCGTCAGTCAGTTTCCAGTTGAATGTGGCCAGGGCACGGAAGAGCAGGTTCTCGTGATCGCCCACGAAGTTTTCCTGGATGGTACGGTTGCAACACCCGGCATGGGTGTGCATTGTGGGGCAAAGGATGGCCGGTGGGGGCCGCCGGGCTTCTTCATCAACCAGAAGGCTTCTCCAAAGACCCAGCAAGGTGATGATTCCAACAGTTTGAAAAGTAAAGGAATTTCTCCACAATGGAAATTTTTATTTGACAAACTCGTCTGTTTTCTTTTCCCATAGCCGTTTACGTCGGCAAGCTGATTGCTTGGATAACCTGTGATTCATACCTCATGAAGGCACTCCTCGCCATGGGGATCGGGGGGGGGGATGTGCCTTTTATGTTTGACAGAGAGGGGGCGTCGTAATGAACCCGCAGAATTTTCTGTTTACCTCAGAGTCCGTCACCGAAGGACATCCAGATAAAATTGCCGACCAGATATCCGATGGCGTCCTGGATGCCATTATGGCCAAAGATAAAAACTGTCGGGTGGCGTGTGAAACGCTGCTGACGACCGGCCTGGCCTTTGTGGCGGGTGAGATTTCCACGAAAGCCTATGTGGAAATACCCGATATCATTCGAGAGACCATCCGTGACGTGGGCTACACCGATGCCACGTGGGGGTTTGATTACCGTACCTGCTCGGTGTTGACCGCCATTGACGCGCAGTCAGGCGATATCGCCATGGGTGTGGACACGGGGGGCGCGGGCGATCAGGGATTGATGTTCGGGTATGCCACCAATGAGACAAAGGCCCTGATGCCCATGCCGATCCTGTTGGCCCACCGCCTGACAAGACGATTAGCCGAAGTCAGGAAAAAGAACGTGTTGCCCTGGATCCGGCCCGACGGGAAGGCACAGGTCACCGTTGAGTATAAAAATGGTCACCCGGTCCGGATCGACACGATAGTGGTTTCCACCCAACACAGCGATCAGGTCACCTCCAGGAAAATTGAGCAGGACATCAAGGAAAAAGTCATTGGGCCTGCGATGTCAGAATGGCGGCATGTCAAGGGAAACAAACAGTCAGGGATCTTTAATCCGAAGCAAGTGAAATTTTACATTAATCCGACGGGCCGTTTTGTGACGGGGGGGCCTATGGGCGATACGGGCCTCACCGGTCGAAAAATTATTGTCGACACGTATGGCGGCGTTGGAAGCCATGGCGGCGGGGCTTTTTCTGGAAAGGATCCCAGCAAGGTCGACCGATCGGCGTCGTACATGGCCCGGTATATTGCGAAAAATATTGTTGCGGCTCGATTGGCAGATAAATGTGAAGTGCAGTTGGCGTATGCGATTGGGGTGCCGGAACCCGTCTCCATTCTGATTGATGCGAAAGGGACGGAAACAGTCTCGCATGAAGTCATGGAGAGATTAGTCAAAAAACATTTTCCCCTGACCCCACGAGGAATTGTCAACTATCTGAACCTTCGCCGCCCCATTTACAAGCGGACGGCCGCCTATGGGCATTTCGGGCGAAATGAACCGGGGTTTACCTGGGAAAAAACAGATAAAGCTGCCACATTGAAGCGGGAAGCCAGATAGTCAGCTTGGGACCGGATGCCAGCGAGGGAGATGCTGTGGCGACTCAAAGACAAACAGAAGGGAGCGGGAGCATATGAGCACGGCTGTACAACGTGAGAACAAGGTATCGGATTACAAAGTTGCGGACATTGGTCTGGCCGACTGGGGTCGGAAAGAAATTGACATTGCCGAAACGGAAATGCCGGCGCTGATGGCCTTACGGGCAAAATATCGGGCGGCGCAGCCGCTCAAGGGCGCGAAAATTCTCGGATGTATTCATATGACTGTCCAGACAGCGGTCCTGATTGAGACGTTGCTTGAACTGGGGGCCACTGTGCGGTGGTCCTCGTGCAACATTTTCTCAACACAGGATCATGCGGCCGCTGCCATCGCGGCACGGGGGATTCCGGTGTATGCCTGGAAAGGCGAAACGGCCCAGGAATATGAATGGTGCCTTGAGCAAACCATTATGAAGGATGATCAGCCCTGGGATGCCAATATGGTCCTGGATGACGGGGGCGATTTGACCCAGATGCTCCACACGAAGTTCCCCGCGATGCTGGACAGGATTCACGGTATTACAGAAGAGACCACCACCGGGGTGCATCGTCTTCAGGAACGGTTGGACAACGGAACGCTGAAAGTGCCCGTCATTAACGTGAACGATTCCGTGACGAAATCGAAAAACGACAATAAATACGGGTGTCGCCACAGTCTGAACGATGCCGTCAAACGTGCGACCGACCATTTACTGGCAGGCAAAAAGGCTCTGGTGATTGGATATGGCGACGTGGGAAAAGGTTCCGCGCAGTCCCTGAGACAGGAAAACATGATCGTGAAGGTCTCGGAAATCGACCCCATTTGTGCCATGCAGGCATGTCTGGATGGCTTTGAAGTGGTGTCTCCTTACATGAACGGGATCAATACCGGCAACGTGGGCGATGTGGACCGGACACTCCTGAGCCAGACCGATCTGGTGGTCACCGCCACCGGCAATTGCAACGTCTGTGACGCCGCCATGTTGCAAACTCTCAAAAGCGGCGCCGTCGTCTGCAACATCGGCCACTTCGACAATGAAATTGATACGGCCCATATGCGAAAACACTGGGAGTGGGAAGACGTCAAACCGCAAGTGCATAAAATCTATCGCAACCGTCAGGCCGGCGATCATCTGATTCTGTTATCCGAAGGACGGCTGGTGAATTTGGGCAATGCAACCGGTCATCCATCCCGGATTATGGACGGGTCTTTTGCGAACCAGGTTCTCGCGCAAATCTATCTGTTTGAAAAGAAATTTGCCGATCACCCCGGCGAGCAGGTGACAGTTGAAGTTCTGCCAAAGCGACTCGATGAAGAGGTGGCTACCTATATGGTGCGAGGGTTCGGTGGCGTCATCACCAAACTCACCAGCGAACAAGCCGCCTACCTGAACACGCCGATTGAAGGCCCGTTTAAACCGGAAACCTACAGGTATTGACCGTCGCGTAAAACGCACTTCCACAATGGATGATGTCCTTTCCCACGCATCGCTCAAGGACAGACACCGCGCCCTCAGAAACACCCTGCCCCAGGATTTCGACATCCGCATTCACCGTGCCCTGAGCTGGTTCGGGCGTGCGGATGTGGAGTTGGAAAAGACCCCTCCGGATCCGGACGCCGCCTTCATTTTTCTGTGGATAGCGTTCAACGCAGCTTACGGCGACGACCCGTTCCGCGATCGCGAGAGCTTCATGCCCTACTTCGGGAAACTCGAAAAACATGATGGCAAAGGCCGCATCTATGCCGTGATCTGTTCACGCCTTATTACACAATCAATCCATGGGTTGTTGAATAACGAGTATATCTTCAAGCAGTTCTGGGATCACCACAACGGCACGGCCAGTGTCGGCGACTGGGAGAAAGGTTTTGCCGAGGACAAGGAACGGGTCGAACGCGCACGGACTGACAAAGATACCTGCAAAATTCTTGAGAAGATCTTTAACCGCCTGTACGTGCTGCGAATCCAGCTCATCCACGGCAACGCGACGTGGAACGGCGCAGTGAACCGTAATCAGGTGAAAGATGGACAGACCATTCTCCGTTTCCTGGTGCCGGTATTTCTGGACATCATGATGGATGCGCCCTCTGAAAAATGGGGGAAGATGGGCTATCCGGTCGTATCGCTTTCCTGAAGGTCTACCCTCGTTGCACCTGTACTTTTTCTCCCGCCTGTTCTGCTGAGGTGGCATTGGACAGGCGGCTTGTTTCCGTGAGGGAGACATCCGTCTCGCCAATGGTGCATTGACAACATTCCGTAGAAATTTCTACAGTCAAACGTTTCCGGTAGAAACAGGCAACGCTGGGGCAAAAGACCCATACCAGTGAATCAGATAATGGCCCCAATGTTCGTGCCATTGGGGCTTTTTCGGGGTTGCGAAATTCAGTTGACCGGCATACAGTGTCGGCGTGACAGGCCTCACCTGTGGGGGCCATCG
Organism: Nitrospirales bacterium; assembly: GCA_963692935.1. GTDB lineage: Bacteria > Nitrospirota > Nitrospiria > Nitrospirales > UBA8639 > Bin75. The sequence goes on along the minus strand of OY843588.1, from coordinate 2,043,853 downwards.
GTTTTCTTCGGAGAGGGAAGAGTGTGAGTCTTCCCCAGAGATAAAAGCCCCGAGAGAGGAATCAATGTCGAGCATATATCAGGTCTTACCAGGTCCAGAGCATTTTCTCCCACCGGCCGCCGCCTCGATGGGTGTGTGTCTGCCAGATACCGGGCAAGCGCATATTCACGGGAAAATTGTCAATGAAGAAGAGGCCATGGAGGTAGCAGCCCGTCAGTTTTTAGCCGCCAGGGTGCCCACGATTTTCCCCGGTCCGCTTGTCCTGTGGGCATGGAACGAGAAAGCGGCCAAGAAAGCCACGGCAATCAGGCATCTCTATGAGACCATCAAGGAATGTGTCACCCCCTCCCAGGAAGCGATGCTCATTCCCATGCCTGACTACCGGCCCAAGTATCCGAAAATTAATCCTGAAGTCGAAATCAATCCCAATCATCCCAATCTCACCATCTGGCATAACAAAATTGACACCTGCATGTTCGTGGGCGTCCATTGCCACCAGGCGAATCTCTCGCTGAAAATCATTCGCGGCGGCACCTGTTGCTATACCATCGCCATGTGTGCCCAGGCCGGACACGAAGACGCGATGCTGTCGTTCCGGGATGCCACTGCCGACAAGATCATGCGATTGGCCGATTGTGTGAAGAGATTGAAAGGATCAGTCAAGCCGCCCGAAAACTAACACGTTTGAACGGGGGGGCCGTCCGTGTCGGGGGGCATTCCCGTTTGGAAACGGTTGCAGGCTGGGACGGGGACAAGCCGTTCAGCCACACGCGAGAAGGAGGATGACTCATGGCGACTCAATCGTTAATCGGTACGACAAACAGAGCTGGGCAGACGGTGACCGATCCATGGGAACTGATGCATGCCGCAGAGCGCACTCCCAGTTTTTTCACAGGAAGCGAAGTCATCAAGGAAGCCGTTCGGCGAGCCAATTGCGATGTCATGATCGCCTATCCGATTACACCGCAAAGTGAAGCCGCGGCGTTGATTGGGGAATTGTTTGCGGAAGGGTTTATCGGCGACTATTTTCGTGGTGAAAGTGAGTTTGCCGTGATGTCCCAGTGTGCCGGTGCGGCCTTTGGTGGCGCGCGCGTGTTCACGACGACGGCCGGCCCGGGCACCATGCGTGCCATGGAAAACTTCCCGATGTGGGCGGGGGCGCGTCTGCCCATTCAAATGATCGTGACCTGCCGAGGCATTAATTCGCCGCTCTCCATTCAGCCGGACACGTTGGAAATATCATATCTGCTCAACACGGGCATGCTGGTCTGGCACGCCGAGACGGCACAGGATTTTTACGACTGGATTCTCAAAGGCTACATTGTGTCGGAAGAACCGGATGTCCATTTGCCCTTGGCGCTCTGCTGTGACGGGTTTTTCGTCACCCATACCAAAGACGTGGTGAACCTGACCCCCGCGGAGATGTGTCTGCCGCCCTACGATCCGTATCGGTCTCCGGTGCCCTGTATGGATATGGAATGTCCTCCGGTCCGCATGATGCGCGATCCGTTTGTCATGAAGAGCAATTACATCAGCTATGCCACACACGCAAGCTGGCAGCAGGAAGTCTGGGCAGCCATCGAACGTTCCAGAAAGCACGCGATTCGGTGGTTGGATGGCCTCATTGAAGTGGACACTCCCGATGCGGACATCCTGATCGTCTCTTCAGGGACCGCAGTGTCCCAGGGTCGTGAAGCCAAATGCATCCTGGAAGATGAGGGCATTGACGTCGGCATTGTCAAAATTAAAACCTTGCGGCCGTGGCCGGCGGAAGAAATTCGGGAAGCCACCAGAAAGGCTAAACACATCATTGTGCCGGAGTTCAATGTCACGGGTTGGATGGCAAAAGAAATCCGGGCCACGATACCGAACCCGGATCGCGTGTATGCCGGTCCGCATGTCTGCGGGGGGATGACCATGCCGCCGGAGATTATTGCCGCCGACATCAAAAAGCTGCTGGGCATTCGATCCGAAAGCCTGGCCGGGCGCGGGAGCTGAAGCGGGAACATCTTGTAGACGAACGGTCTCATTGCTTCAGGGACATCAGATGTCCCACATCACGTAGGAGGGGAAATATGAGTAAAGAAAGAATCAAAATTGCCCCGGAAATGTATGACATTATGCCGGCGGAATATCAGGACCTTGTCGAGCGGGCTACGTACGGGAACGAGACACGTGGCTGGAAAGACATCGGCACATCCAAGGAACTGATAGAGGAACATTCCTTGTGCGCGGGCTGTCCGGAATCTATGGCGTTTCGCTACATCCTGGCGTCTCTGCCCGCTCCGGAAGACACCGTGATGGTAGGCTCGACGGGCTGTACCAGTCTGGTCTTTCCGCATGTGGGCGTGCACAATATCCATTCCCTCTTTGGCAATCAGAACGCCATTGCCTCCGGGCTCAAGCGGGCGTTGACCGTGCGATTCCCCGACCGCGTCAAAGACGTCGTTGTACTGGCGGGAGACGGGGCGACGGTGGATATTGGGCTTGATATGACGTTGCAGGCCTGGTTCCGCCAGGAAAAATTCACCACCATTTGTTTTGACAATGAGCTGTACGCCAATACCGGCGGCCAGGAAAGCGGATTGATGCAAAAAGGGTTTGTGGCCAAGATGGCGCCCGTGGGCAAGACGTTTGAGAAAGTCCGGTTGCCTGAAATCGCACGCGAGTCCGGATGCCATTACGTGGTGAATTGCACGGTCAGCAAACCGAACCTTGTCGAAAAAGTGATTAAAAACGCCATCCATGTGGCGCGCGAAATCGGCCCGACTTACCTGCAACTCTATACGCCCTGCATCCTGGAAATCGGCAAGAACAGCATGGAAGGATTGCAGGAAATGCGGGACGCCGAAAAACCCGCCGAGCGGTTTTCATACAAAGAATACGTCAGCGATCAGGCCAAAGAGCTGTTGACTGAATTGGCAGCCAAAGAAAAAGAGAGAAAAGCCGCGGCCAAAAGACAACTGGCAGGTCAAGCCTGACCACCTGATAGTGGTTGGGTAGACACACCCAGGGAGGCACAGCAATGATCAAGCGGAGAATCAACATTCGAATGTCAGGCCTGGGAGGGCAGGGCGCGGTCACGGCGGCTCATGTGATGGCGATGGCGGCCTCCCGCGATGGGAAGTTTGCAATCTCGAATCCTTTCTTTGGCGCGGAAAAGCGCATGGCTCCGGCGGAAAGCTATTGCCGTATTGGCATCAGTAAAATTTATGATCGCGGGGAGCTGGTGTTCCCCGACGTGATTGAGGTCTTTCATCCGCAGGTCATCACACTGGGCAAGAGTTATACGATGCCATTTTACTCTGGCATCAAAGAGGGTGGCGTCGTCATTATCAACTCCGATATGCCGCTCCTGTCCGATGAAGATGTGAAACGGTTGCAGGATTTAGACGTGGCGACCTTTTACATGGCCGGAACGAAGCTGGCGTTGGAAGTGGCAGGCACCGAACTGTCAACAAACATGACCATGATCGGTTCCGTCGCCGGTATCACAAAATGCGTGTCGCTGAAGGGACTTGAAGGTGCGTTGCAGGAACGATTCGGAAAGAAATTTGTGGCTTCGGGCGGAACGGCGACCCTGGATGAGGCGATCAAGAAGAAATTCGCCAAAAAAGAAATGCTGCTGAAGAAAAATCTGGACACGGTTATCCGTGCGTATGAGATCGCTTCGGAATGGGCAGAAAAGAACAACGTGGAACTGGCTGTTGCCGCAGCCTGAACCGCTGAAAAGGTATCCCTATGTATAACGTAGCCAGTGTGACGGATGAAAAATGTGTCGCCAAAAAAGGGTGTCGGCTGTGTATCATGTATTGCCCCGAGGCGAACTGTCTGGATCTGAATACCGAGAAAATGGTCGCGGAAGTTGTGATAGACCGTTGTAAGGGATGTGAACTGTGCAAAGTGGTGTGTGATGCCGCCAGACATGCCGCCATAGATATGGTAGCGGTGAACTCGGACGGCACACTGATGGAAAAAGCGGGCGAAGCCGCGGAACTGGGACAAGCCTATCAGGGGTAGTCACACTTCGTCCATTGCGAGAGAAAAGCCCTGCGGCGTCACGCTGTTGATTGTCGCGGGGCTTTGTTATTTATCCATGTGTGAGCCGCGCGCGATACCGGCGTGTCGTCTGTAACAAAGGTCAAAAAATGAGTGAGAACCTCAAGCAGCTTGTCCAGGAGATCAGCCAGTCCATGAGTCAGTTCCATGACCGACTGGAGAGTCGCGCCCAGGAAATGGAGCTGTTAGGCGGCGACCCCGACACCATCAAAAAATTGACCCTCGGCGCCGGCGCCATGAACGACAGTGCCAATCTTTATCTATCCTGGGCACGTCACTACGTCGCGCTTTCCGAAGGCGGTGCGTCGGAAGCCGAAGAAGGCGAAGAAGATTCCGACGATTTTCAGTTTTAGGCTTTCGGAAGATAGTGGATGTGCATGACGAACAGTCGCCCCACACCCTGCCAGTCTTGAACCAGCGCGGCGCGAAGTTATATTATACGGGCATCGTCGCCATGATTATATCCAAACCGTGTGTTCCTCGGTAGCTCAGTTGGTAGAGCGGTCGGCTGTTAACCGATTGGTCGCAGGTTCGAGTCCTGCCCGGGGAGCCAACACGGACAATGCCGATTCAGGCAATGCCTTCATTCACGCAGGACCCCGCGGGTACTTCCCTCGGGGTCCTGTTGCGTTTTCCTGTCTTTCCCCGCCGGTGCCGATGCCCGCGTCGTTTTCCGATTCCTCGTTTCACCATATTCCGACACGACATGCCGGCACACATCTGGAGCCACCCACTTGCCAGAATATAAACCGTGTGGGCATTGCCAAAAAATTCTCTGGAGAGATAGGACATAGATATGCCCCAACTCGAACACATCGAAGCCATCGAAAGACGCCTCTGGGAAGCGGCGGATACCCTGCGTGCCAACTCCAACTACGCCAGCAACGAATACTTCCTGCCGGTGATGGGGCTGGTCTTTCTGCGGCACGCCTACAGCCGCTACCTGGCGGTGAAGGACACGGTCGAAGCCAATCTGCCCTCGTGGGGTGGGAAGAAAAGGCCACCCACCAGGGATGACTTCTCCCAGCAGAGCGCCATTCTCCTGCGGCCCGCGGCTCAGTTTGATAACCTGGTTGCTCTGCCCGACAGCACCGACCGTGCCCGAGCCATCATTGAGGCGATGGAATCCATTGAGGCGGATTACAACAACCTGCACGGGGCGCTACCCAAGAGTGAATACCAGGAACTGAGCAATGATGTCCTTGGTCAACTACTACGCACACTCAACCCCGACGAGTTGAAGCAGGTCTCCGGCGATGTCTTCGGCCGTATCTACGAATACTTCCTCACCCAGTTCGCCGACCAGAAAGCCCACGACGGCGGCGAGTTCTTCACACCCGTCTCGCTGGTCTCATTGATCGCCCATGTACTTGACCCCAGGCGCGGCACGGTGCTCGACCCTGCCTGTGGCTCCGGCGGTATGTTCGTGCAGAGCGCGCGCACCGTGGAAGAGCACGGCCAGCGCCCCACCGAGCAGCTCACCTTCCGCGGCCTGGAGAAGAACGCCACCACCATCCGCCTGGCCAGGATGAACCTCGCCGTGCATGGCCTTGAAGGTGACATCAAGCAGGCCATCACCTACTACGAAGACCCGCACAACCTGGTGGGCAAGGCCGACTATGTCATGGCCAATCCGCCCTTCAATGTGGACGAAATAGACGCCGACAAGGTAAAGGGCGACTCGCGCCTTCCCTTCGGCCTGCCCGGCGTCAACAAGAAAGACAGGGTTGGCAACGGCAACTATATCTGGATCAGTTACTTCTACAGTTACCTCAGCGAAACCGGGCGGGCCGGATTCGTCATGTCCTCCCAGGCCTCCAGTGCCGGCGGTGGCGAGGCCAGCGTGCGCCGCAAACTGGTGGAGACCGGCGATGTGGATGTGATGATTGCCATCCGCTCCAACTTCTTCTACACCCGCACCGTGCCCTGCGAATTGTGGTTTCTCAACCGCGCCAAGCCCAAGGCGAACCGCGACCATGTGCTGATGATTGATGCCCGCAATGTCTACCGCAAAGTCACGCGCAAGATCTACGACTTCAGCCCCGAGCAGGAGCGGAACCTGTTGGCCATCGTCTGGCTTTACCGAGGCGAAACCGAGCGTTACCTTGAACTGGTGGCCGACTACTGCGCCCGCACGTTGGACGAAGGCAACAGGTGTTTCAGCACCGGGGACGGAGACGGTAGACCGATCAGGCCGTTGCCGGACTTTCTCGCCTTGCTGAGTGCACTGCGCGGGATGCTGGCTCCGTTTCTGGAAACTCTGGAGATGGATGTTGCCCTTGCCGGGGTTCTCAAAGAACTGGATGATGCCTTGCTTGCCTTCGAGGCCGATGTGGGTGCTTTCCGGAAAACGGTCTCCGACCAGCATGTGGCATGGAAGAAGCAGAAGACCACCAACGGCAAACTGAAACAAGCCGTCCATCGCCTTGCCCCACTTGTTGAGACCAGTCGCGGTCTGGTCAGGCAGACCGACCTGCTCTACAAACTTGCCACCCGCCTGATTGAGACCTGCGAGAAGGAATACGACGTAAGAGCGAGCGGCGTCTGGAACAATCGCGACATCACCCGCGCCCGTAAAGATGCCGATAAGGCCCGTCAGCAGGCAGTGAAGGGACTCAAACAGGTGCACTACTTCTGGCGGCAGGCGCACTGGCTCACCGAGCGTTTCCCCGAAGCGGAACTACGCGATGTGGCGGGGCTGGTTAAACTGGTTGACCGTGCTGAGATTGAAGCCAACGACTGGAGTTTGACCCCCGGCCGCTATGTGGGTGTTGCCCCAGATGAAGAGGACGAGGGTTTTGATTTTGAAGAGACCTTGCGCGAAATCCATGTGGAACTGGAAGACCTCAACGCCGAGGCCGTCACACTGGCGGCGACAATCAAGAAAAATTTTGAGGGGTTGGGAATATGAGCGAAAAGTCGTCTGATACCCTCTCCCGCAATTTGCGCCAGCGACGAATAAACCGTGTCCGCGCAATTCATGGCACGCTGGCGCTGGCGGGTAATTCTCTGACTGAACAGCAGATTTCTGACATTCTTGAAGACACTTGGCCCTCCTCGGCGAGCGATCAGGCAACCGACCAAGCAGGCGACCAAGTAACCGACCAAGTAGCAACGCTACTCGCCACCCTCAAAGAAAGCCCCAAAACCACCGCCGAGCTGATGCCGGAACTGAGCTTGTCGCACCGTCCCACCTTCCGCAAAAACTACCTTCGCCCGGCGATGAATGCGGGATTGGTTGAGATGGCTCGCCTAGAATCGCCTGCGGCTAAAAATCAGAAGTATAAGCTTGTTAAGTGCAAGAGAGGAATACAAAGAGAAGTGAAAAATTTACCTGCAATATTTAAGGATTTTAAGACATGATCAATCAGACCGCCCCTCTCAGAAACTTTGTGGAAATAAATCCTGAAAACATTTCCAAAGCCTCTCCTTATGATGAAATCTTGTATATCGACATATCATCAATAGGGTCAGGTTACTGTATTGAATCCCCAAAACCACTATTAATAAACGAAGCGCCCAGCCGCGCAAGAAGAGTTGTACGAGATGGAGATATAATTCTCGCCACCGTCCGACCTAACTTGCGTTCGTTTTTGTTCATCAGAAAGCCCGAAGACAATACCATTGCATCCACAGGGTTCGCTGTTCTTAGAGCAAAAGATAATGTAGATTCACGCTTTGTATATTATGCAATTACAGACAAGCGATTTACCGAGTATCTAACCAATAATGCAAAGGGAACATCGTACCCAGCGGTAGACACAGACACTATTCTCCGCGGTGAAATACCTGATCTTGATTTACCGCGACAACTATCCATCGCTTCTATCCTCTCCGCCTACGACGATTTGATCGAGAACAACCGACGCCGAATTCAGTTACTAGAGCAATCGGCACGGCTACTTTACAAAGAATGGTTCGTCCACCTCCGCTTCCCCAGCCATGAACACACCACTATCACCAACGGCGTGCCGGAAGGATGGCAGAAGAAGAATATTGGTGATGTCTCTCCGTTCAAATATGGAAAAGCACTCAAGAAAGAGGATCGCCTCCCAGGTCCGTATCCAGTCTACGGTTCAAGTGGTGTGGTCGGTAGGCATTTGAAAGCACTGGTGACAGGACCTGCAATTATCGTTGGCCGAAAGGGTAATGTGGGTAGTGTGTATTGGTGCAAGAACGACTGCCATCCCATCGACACTGTCTATTACATTGAGGCCGACCACTGCACGACACATCTCTACTACGCCTTATTGCATACCCAGTTCATCAATACTGATGTCGCAGTTCCTGGCCTAAACAGAGACTTCGCGCATAGTCGAAAGTTGATCATTCCTGAACATAAGGTCCTCAGCCTGTTTGAAGAGCGCGTTGTGGCCATTCACGAGGAAATTGACCAACTTACTAAATACAGCGGAGTAGTTGCCAAAACCCGCAATCTTCTCCTGCCGCGCCTTATGAATGGAGAAATTACGGTATAAAGTTGGCTATTTGACCATTCTCATATGGCCAAACAGCATGTTGAAATGCTACAAAGAGGGTACAATAATACGTCACCCTTTACTTGTCGGGGAAAGAATGAGCGGAGAACACATCAGCCACAAAGATCTTGTCGGTTTTGCGGACAGTCATGTCAATCTCAAGCGAGAAGCCGCATCCCGATACAGGGAGCAAGTTAAACAGCTGAGAGACAGGCTGGAAAAACGTTTGAATGAAGATTCTGATTTTCAATTAAGAAAAATGTTGCTATCAGGTAGTTTGGCAAAAGGCACTGCGCTAAGAAGCCTCAACGATATTGATGTGGCGTTGTATGTCATGCAGGAAAACCTGCCCACGGATATGCCTGAATTCATTTATTGGCTGGTTGAAACCTTACGCGATTTATATCCTAATATGCATCCATCACAAATCACACCACAACGACACTCGGTGCGTATCTCGTTCCGTGGTAGCGGTTTGGACGTTGATATTGTCCCCATCGCATACGACGGTAATCAGGAGTGGGATGGATATCTATATCCTATTGACACGGGTGAATGGTTAATGACCAATATCCCGAAACATCTTGAATTCATTGGAAAACGAAAAAGTGAACATCAACAACATTTTGCACAGGTGGTTCGCTTGTTGAAGTATTGGGTTAAGGAAGTTAAAAAAAGAGATGAAAATTTTAGATTCAAGTCATTCCTGGTGGAGCTGGTTTTGGCCCATCTTGTGGATAGCAACAAAATAAAATTAGATGACTATGTAGAAGCGGTGGCAGACTATTTCAATTTCATTGTAACGGGTGGGTTGGATGACATGATCGTGTTTGATGATTATTATCAGAGGAACGAAGCAAAAGATGATGGTCACCCGATGCGTATCTTTGATCCAGTGAATTGCGAAAACAATGCATCTAAACCATATACATCGGAGAATAAAGAAACCATTGTAAATACAGCTTCAGATGCCGCTGACGCGGTAGATGCCGCTTTATATGCAACGACTAAAGGTGAGACCGTGCGCCATTGGCAAAGAGTCTTTGGTCCTTCTTTCGGAGGATAATTTCATGCAAACCAGAACATTCACGCACACGATGACTCATGCACGGCATGTTGCCTCCAAAGTGGCTGCGGACTTGAAAAGAGTACAACGAATTTATCGAATTAACAGCCCGTCTGATTCAGAAATTGCCTTGTACCAAGAAGAGATTGCCATGTTGTTAGACAGCGGCTACTTGGACACAGTAACGTATGGATTCCAAAGAGGAGACAAATGGGTTAGTGCCTTAAAATACCGATCAGTAAACGGGAATTTGGATGGTGGCAATGATGATCCCGGTGGCATAAGACATGAAGCAGATATATCAGGCGCCTTTTTCTCTTCTTTTTTGTCGTATTCTCAATCTTGGTTTGCACTTTCGCCTGAACGACGGAGAGAATTTAAAAAATCATTGCCCATTGAAAGAGTTGAAGGGAACGAGCCTGGCATTGAAAATGGTCGTTGGGGGGATGGGAACAGGTATTATCGCTCGGGCGAATTTGGCGTACAACGCGCCATGATACGGAGAATATAAAGTGAATCCAGTAGCAATAGACGATGTTTTCAACAGACGAATCGTCTTACCGGACAGTGATGCTGATGAACGCCTTGCCCTTTTGGTTGGCATGGATGATTCAATTGAAAAATTGTACAGAGTCTTGGAAATGCTGCTGTTTCCTTCACGTTTTCAAGAGTGGCGAAAAAAGCATCACCCCCATACATCAATTATTTTTGATTACGTTAAAAATCGGCACTCTTTAGTTATTATCGCCGGTGATGTGGGTACAGGAAAAACCGAGTTGTCCGAAACAATAGGTAGTTATGTAGCTAGAAAAAGCGGGCTGGAAATAACTTTATTCCCGATGAGCTTATCCACACGCGGGTCCGGCCTTGTCGGAGAAATGACCCAATTAATATCATCTGCCTTCCAGCATGTTAAAAGTGAATGTGAAAAAATTGCCCTGACAAAGGAGGGAGCATACAAAGCGGGCGTTATTCTCCTGATAGACGAAGTGGACGCATTGGCTCAATCACGGGAAGATGGACAAATGCACCACGAAGATCGGGCTGGAGTTAACGCCCTCATTCGTGGCCTTGATACATTGAATCGCAAACAATTACCGGTGGCGGTTATCATGTGCACAAACAGAATACAAGCAATTGACCCCGCCATCACAAGGCGTGCTGCAGAAATGCTTGTTTTCGAGCGACCTGACAGCAACAAGCGGTTGGCTCTCTTGCGGCAAGCCTTTGAGGGACTAGGCTTTACCCAGAAGCAAATCAACGAAGTGGCCGACATGACAGGTGCCACAGACGGACGCGATTACGGCTTTACATTTTCCGATATCACGCAAAAACTTTTTCATACCGTTGTAATGTCGGCGTACCCGGACCAGCCAATTAGTCATGAACAAGTTATCTCGGCCATCAAGAACATAGCGCCGACACCTCCCTTCAAGAACAATGCTTGATTATGTTTTAGATTTTTTTCTCCATCCGATTTTCGCACTGCTCGGAGGGGTTCTTACCGTAGTCTCGCTTTTTGCCTTAATCTATACAATATATCTTGTGCTCAAGGGAGTTCTCCCTGTTCTGTATCGTTTGGGAATCTCCCTATCCAAAAAAAAGATAGCGATCTTTGCCGAAAGTGATGATTTTAATAATCTAAAAAGTATTTTAATTGATTCACGGTTGTTCAAAGAAAAAAATATCCTGCACATTGACAACAATAGCCGCGGAAGAGCAGAAGCGGCATCGTTGCTGTTGCTACATTGGAAATCTTGCCAAGGTGATTTGAAAGCTATATTGGGTCGCAAAAAAGATACGCAGGATCTTATTGTTTATGCACCCACGGAGGATGGACGGATCGATGATGCAAGTATGAAGGAAATAGGCGAACACAGAAACGTTATTGTCGTCAATTTCAGAGGCAGGTTGGTCAATGATGTGCTGGTTTGCACGATGATTTCTCGGAGAAATCAATGAAAGGACAACTAGGTCACGATGAGACTTCTGATCCATTCGAAATCAATGACCGATTGCAAGCAGCGGGAATGTCAGAGGATGAAGCATTTAATTTTAGTGGTTGTTGTGTCGAATACCATCGCGCTCTTTTTCTGATCAAGCAATATGATGAAGAAGAAAACACACCGGATGTTTCGTCGGGAACTCAGCAGATATATTCGTTAGAAGAAACAAAGGCGAACTTGGTTATTAGAGAATTGAAGTCACATCTCGCCGAATGCGGTGAGAATGTGGATAATTTTGCCGTTGCCCGCAATGGCGGGATAGGACAGGTTGTGGGAAACATCTACCTTCCGTGCGGTGGAAAAGAACTATATCCGTATGTAGAGGATAAAGCGGCTCATCTTTTTTATCTCTTGGTGAAAGATCATCTTTTCATGGATGGCAATAAGAGAATCGCTTCCTTTTTGTTTCTCTGGTTCTTGGACATGAACGGTATCTTAGTCACAGATCGAGAGGATAGAACGATTACTTATGCCACCATCTCCGCACTGGCTATTTTTGTCGCTGAAAGCAACCGAAAAGACAAAGACCTCATCATCCGATTGATCCGTAATCTCGTTATGACGTTGCCAGACGAACCCTATGAAAATCTCAAAAGAAGTACGTAGTATAACCCTCTACTCGCAACATTCTCTCGCCAATCAAACCAAACAGAGCGACAGCAATATAAATCCCTCCTCTCTTTTCAGCCCGAGCATACTCGGTAAGGGCTTCACCACTGACTTCAAGCATAAAGGTGCACATCCTTGACCAGCGCGGGTTCCACAGCGATGTCTATTCAATGATTGATGAGACGGTGGCCTGGATTCTTTCCAGGATCAGGGTGGAATACATCATCAAGCATGTCAAACGGGAGGAGCGGCCGGAACTGCCGGAAGGGGCCATTCGTGAGGTGGTGGTCAACGCTCTGGCCCATCGTGATTATCGCTCCGCTGCCAATGTGCAGATTTATCTCTTCAAGAATCGGCTCGAAATCGTCAGCCCGGGCGGTTTGCCTGCCGGTATGGCCGAAACGCATCTCGGTAGCAGGAGCATTCCGCGTAATCCGCTGTTATTCGGTATTCTGCACCGGATGGAAGCGGTAGAGAAGATCGGTTCCGGCATCCGGCGTGTTCGTGATTTGTGTCGTGAACATGGGGTTGCCGAGCCTGTGATTGAGGTTTCGGATTCGTGGGTGACCACCATTTTCATGCGGCCAGAGTCGAGGCCAGAGTCAAGGCCAGAGTCAAGGCCAGAGTCAAGGCCAGAGTCAAGGCCAGAGTCAAGGCCAGAGTCAAGGCCAGAGTCAAGGCCAGAGTCACAGTCGGAGAACCTTGAAAGACGGGTTTTGTTGCTTCTTCGACGGGTGCCCATGGCGCGGTCTGAGATCTCGGTCGGCTTGGGTCATACAGCCGTATCGGGTTATCTCAAAAAAGTGATTCGATCGTTGGTGGATGGCGAATTGATTGAATACACCATTCCGGAGAAACCCAACAGCCGATTGCAAAAATACAAACTCACCCAAAAAGGCAGGAGTCGGCGGGCCAGGTTGGCGGACACGGAATGAACGCCTCTCCCTACACCGAAGACACCCTCGTCCAGCAGCCCACAGTCGCATGCCTGGAGCGACTCGGTTGGGAATCAGTCTACGCCTACAACAACGAAGACTTCGGCCCTGACGGCCTCCTGGGCCGTACATCCCACCGCGAAGTGGTGTTGGCGCGCACGTTGCGCGAGAAACTGGTGGAACTGAATCCGGACTTGCCCGATGCCGCTTACGACGATGCGGTACGGCAGATCACCGTTACCGATGCTTCGCAAGACATCGTGACCGCCAACCGTGAGAAATACGCCTTGATACGCGACGGGGTGCAGGTCGCGTTCCGCAACGACAAGGACGAACAGGCACAGACGCGGTTACGGGTATTTGACTTCGCCAAACCGGAGAACAACCATTTCCTCTGCGTGCGCGAGTTGTGGATTCAAGGCGATCTCTACCGCCGGCGGGCCGACCTGATCGGCTTTGTGAACGGTCTGCCATTGCTCTTTATTGAGTGCAAAAACATCCACAGAACTCTCAAGGCCGCCTTTGAACAGAATTACTCCGATTACTGCGACACTATCCCCCACCTCTTTCACCACAACGCGGTGGTGATGTTCGGTAACGGCGAGCAGGCGAAGATCGGTTCCATCACCAGCCGGTGGGAGCACTTTCACGAGTGGAAACGCCTGGCTGAGGAAGAACCCGGCGTCGTAGATATGGAAACACTGCTCAAGGGCATCTGCAACAAGCACAACTTCTTGGATCTCGTGGAGAACTTTATCCTCTTTGATGACTCCGCGGGCATGCCGAAGAAAATCCTGGCCCGCAATCACCAGTTTCTCGGCGTCAACCGGGCCGTTCAAGCGGTGCGCGACCGCAAAGGACGTGACCGCCGATTGGGTGTCTTCTGGCATACCCAGGGGGCGGGCAAGAGTTACTCCATGGTGATGTTCACCCGTAAGGTGCACCGCAAACTTGGCGGCCAGTTCACTTTTCTGGTGTTGACCGACCGCGATGACCTGGACACCCAGATCTACAAAACCTTTGCCGGCTGCGGTGTGGTGCATGACGACGGCGGGTGCCGTGCCTCCAGCGGCACACACCTGAACCAGTTGTTGACCGAGCACAAATCGCACATCTTTTCGCTGATTCAGAAATTCAATGTCAATGTGGATCCCAAAGAAAGTTATACCCTGCGCGACGACATCATCGTCATCACCGATGAGGCGCACCGCACCCAATACGGCATGCTGGCGCGCAACATGCGCGATGCGCTGCCACACGCGAATTTCATCGGCTTCACCGGCACGCCGCTGTTCAAGGAAGGAGAGATCACGCGGCAGGTCTTCGGCGAGTATGTGTCAACCTATGACTTCGACCGCGCGGTGAAAGACGGCGCCACCGTTCCCCTCTACTACGATGTGCGCGGCGAGAAGTTGCGTGTGGCAGTTGGCGACCTGAACGAGCGCATCGCCGAGAAACTGGAAGAGTGGGAAACCGATGACGTGGACGTGGCACAACGGCTGGAGCGCGAATTAAAGCGCGACTATCATGTCATGACTGCCGGCAAGCGGCTTGACCGGGTGGCGCAGGACTTCGTGCAACACTACTCGGCGGCGTGGGAAAGCGGCAAGGCAATGTTCGTGTGCATTGACAAGGTGACCTGCGTGCGGATGCACAAGCTGATCGGGTTTTACTGGGGCGAGCGGATGAAGGCGTTGGAAGCGGAGCTGGTGAAGGCAACTGGTGAACAGAAAGAAGACCTTCAGCGGCAGGTCAACTGGATGCATGAGACCCGCATGGCAGTGGTGGTGAGTGAAGAGCAGGGAGAGGTGGACAAGTTTCGCAAATGGGACATGGACATCATCCCGCATCGCAGACTCATCAAAGAGGGCATGGCTTTGCCCGAGTCAATGCGCAACACGGTGAAGTTCCGCAACATGCAGCGGATGGATCTGGACGAAGCCTTCAAGGAAGAGACGCATCCTTTCCGCATCGCGATTGTCTGCGCCATGTGGATGACCGGTTTTGATGTGCCGAGTCTTTCCACGCTCTACCTGGACAAACCGCTCAGGGATCACACACTGATGCAGGCCATTGCCAGAGCCAACCGGGTGCACGAAGGCAAGAACAACGGCTTCATCGTGGATTACTGCGGCATCCTCAAACACCTGCGCAAGGCGTTGGCGACATTTGCCGGTGCACAACCGGGAGGGAGTGGCGGCAAGATTGATCCGGCCCGGCCTGACAGTGAATTGCTGGATGACCTGGCCCGGGCCGTTGCGTTGGTGCGGGATTTTTGTGACAAGCGGGGGGTGCCACTGGTCGAGGTTCTCACCAAAACTGACTTCGAGCGCAACGCCGCCATTACGAAGTGCAAGGAAGCCGTCAACGAAAATGACACCACCCGCAAACACTTTGAGGTCATGTGCCGTGAGGTGTTCAAGAAGTTCAGGGCGTGCATCAATGTCCAGGGTGTCAACGCGTATCGGGCGGATCGTGATGCCGTCAATATCGTGTACAGGAGTCTGCAACAGGATCGTGAACGGGCCGACATCAGCGACATCATTCGCACGTTGCAGGATGTGGTGAGCGATGCGATTACGGTGCAGCCTGGCTTCCCGGAAACAGATTCAGAGAAGCCTTTCGACATCAGCCTTATAGATTTTGCCCGGCTCAGGCAGGAATTCGAGCGGCGTAGCGGCGACAAGTGCACCACCGTGCAAACGCTTAAAGATGCGGTGGAGAAAAAACTCCAGTGCCTTCTTGCCCGGAATCCGCTGCGGACGGATTATCAGAATCACTACGAAACCATCGTGGCTGCATACAACCGTGAAAGAAACCGTGTCGCCATTGAGCAGACGTTTGAAGATTTATTCAAGTTGGCGCAAGCGTTGGATGAGGAAGAAAAGCGAGCCGTGCGGGAGGGGCTTGACGAAGAATCGCTGGCGATTTTTGACTTGCTGAAAAAGGACAACCTGCGCCCGGCCGAGCTGACAAGGATTAAAAAAGTGGCGGTTGATTTACTGGCGAAAATCAAGAGCGAGATACTCAACATCCACCAGTGGCGAGACAGAGAGGCAACACGGAGTACCATAAAAATAACCATTCGCAACGTTCTTATGAACGACAGGACCGGACTTCCCCACCAGTTTTATAACGAGTGTGATGTAGAGCAAAAACAGGAAGCGGTATTCCTCCATGTATTCCGGGCCTATCCCGCCGTGCCCTCGCACCTGTATGCGGGTCTGTAACCGGGCCCGCCTCACGGAACAACGCCTTCCGAGTGCATCATCTGCACACCGTGTGTGAACGGATGGTGCACAATCATCGCCCGCTTCTCCTCCTCGCCTTTCAGTTGCCAGTCAAACCAGGCGGTCACGAAATAGTTCCTCATCTGGTGCGGCAGAAAGACATGCCCGCCGTCATCGTTCACCCATGGAGCGATGTCGTATCGTTCCAGTCTGGTCGCGTGGCGGTCGAATGGAACACGTCGACCCGTGCGTGTGGCGCCCGGTTTCTCGGGATTGAAGGCATCATCGGTTGCCGTGTCGTGATCCATGTCGCGGAACATGATCAGCGCTTTCGCGCCCCGTGCCCGCTCATAGGCCGCTCGGGCAATGGGCTGCGGGTTGCCTGGCGCGGGCCATACCTGCTCAATGTCAAGCGGATAGGTCTCGTTGATGTCGCCGCCCGCATCCTCGAACCACTTCAGGTGTATGTCCCGGAACACCATGTGCACAAAGTCATCATCGGACCCGATGACGAACATGATGTCTTTCGGCACGCCGTCGGGCAAACCCGATGGCGATGTGTCGGGAAAGCCACCATAGGGTTCCCAACGCCTGGGCATGCCGTTGTTGAACGCAATGGCCGTATCCACTTCGGGCAGAAAGGCCAGCGCGGACTGCGCGGTGATCGCACCCAGGGAATGGCCCATGACGCCAATGTGATCACTGTCGACGGCGCCTTCAAAGAAACCGCACAGCGCCTTTGTGACACCGTGTTGTTCCAGCGTCTCGCGGCACTGTGATGCCGAACCACTCAAGACCGTCATCTCCCGGATGACCGCGCCGAGGTCTTCGGTGCGTTGCTCGAACAATCCGGCCATCATCCGCGCGGCCTCCAGCCCCCCGCCCTGGCGCGCGCGCAACGTGGCGGGGTCGGGGAAGTCGGATGGTTGTTCCACCTCGACTTCAAGCCCGTAGAGGAATTTCATGAAATTCCTGAAGACAGGGCTTTCCTTCGAGCGCAACTGATACGTCGCCAGGCGTTCCTCGGCATTCACGGTCTTTGCGTAGAACGAGTTCGGATCATGAAACACCGGCGTGTCCGTACTGTCCGAGACATAGGCCAGCGTCACCACGATATACCCGTGGCTTGCGAGATATTCCGCCGCCCGATTCCAGGTCGTCAATCCCCCGCCGAGACCGTGAAGCATCACCACCAGAGGAAACCGACCCGCCGCCAACGGCGCCCCGATAAAACTCTGATACGTCTGCCGGCCCTGCATGAAAAACATCATGTGTCCGGCGAGTGCCTCATCGCCCATAAACATATCCAGTGTTGTCTGGCGACGCCCTTGTTTCGCCGCCCACAGCGCGGACGGATACAGGTCAGCCCTGCGCGCCACCCGCACACCGCTTGACGGTGACGGGTAATAGATATTGGTGACCGTCGTGCTCGGCTCGCCGCTTGCATTGATTCTGGCCAGCAGGGTCCGGTAGGCGTCACTCTTGTATTGCGCCCCCCAGGCGTCGAAGGGCCGGGAGAAGTCCTTGACGAAGTTGCTCGTCACGCCGACCGCGTACGTCCCCGGCGTGTAGGCGGACGACAGGTGATGACCCGGTTCAACAGGCATGGTTGCGCACCCCGCGAATGCCATGGCACAAACACAAACACAAGCACAAGCAAGATAGTTCATCGCACTTCCTCCTGGCGCTCCTCTCTCACAACTCACCCCCGGCTGTTGCGCGGCAGGTCAATGGTGACCGCACCACATGCGGTAGTAGACCTGGCAGCGGCAATCATGCCCCAACCCGTGATTCCGGCAGCTCTGGAACAGGCAGGCACAGAGCCAAACACACGGATCCGGCAGGCGCCTTCACCATTGACCCGAAGGACGGAGACTCCCTGAATGTCCGGCGGGCTTGATGGCACGAATCCCACTCACCCCTCACCGACCGCCCCTCACGAATTCCAGAAACGATGCTCTCGTGGATGGATTGAGGGAATGTACAAAAACCCGGTCAATCTTCATAACCTCCCGAAACAACATCTTCGCCTTCGCTACATTGCCTTTTCGCTGTTCAATCAACCCTTCCAGATAGAGCGCCGTCGCCCGTTGCGACTTGCCCCTGTCGTCCCCTGCGAGCTGTTTGGCCTTGTGCACGTAAGATTCGACAGTTTGCAGATACGAGGGGTCATCTTTCCCCAGCAGCGCGTCGCACATGTTGATCAGCGTCCAGTAGTTGCGTTCCGCCAGCGGCAGGACATCCTCAATATACTTGTTCAACCGGGGGTGGTTGGTCGCCAGCGCGCCCCCAAGGTAGCGGCCGTAGATCTCTGCCTGCGTATTGCGTTGGACGGCAATCCAGTCATCGTGTGGTGGGGGCATCGTGATCAGTTTCTTGAAATACGCTTTGGCCCGGTCATTTTCCACCACCATGGCGCTGCCGGCCGGCACCGTGTCTGTGAACTTCCGCACAAATCCCATATTCATGTATCCCATCTCGGCCGGGATTGATCCCAGAAAATACACCGGCCGGTCGGTCTCCCGGAAAAACTTGTCCCAGCCGGCGTGGTGTCGTCTGTCGTCCCAGTCCGGCTGGACGATACGGTCGTTGAAAAACACGCCGTTATACGACAGGACCCGTAGATCCGGGCGTCGTCCCTCCACGTGATGGAGATAGCCGATAGGCGCGACATACCCGTCTCCCTGGGTAATCAGGATGGCGTTTTCCTCCACCGGATCCAGAGTCATCAATGCCTGTTCCTGCGCGAACGTGTCATGTGGCCGGAAATTGACGCGCCCGTTCCAGAGGCACAGGGCCACGATGACAAGCCCGGATGCCGCGTACAGCACAGGGAGCAGGGGCGCGGGCCTGTCGCGCGCCATCTGTGCCAGCGCGTGTATACCGTAGCCCAGCCAGAGCGCGAGAATACTGTACGCGATCAACGGGTAAGGACGAAAAACGGCGATCCAGAAAAATTCATAGTTGAAGCCGAGCATGGCGATAAGCAGGAAGCTGCTGGCGACCACCGCAAGCGTTTCGCCCGCGAGCGTGAGTCGCCAGCCGGCCCGGGAAATGGCCAGCATCCCCCCTCCCCACAGAGCCACCAGGCTACCCACCACGCCGAATTGCAGCAGTGATTCGGTCACGAAATATGAGGCAAACTGTATCTTGTCGCCGATGTCGGCGTTGAGATTCGTGTCAATGCCCGCGTAAAAATTTCTATTGACATAGGCCATGAACTCATCCCACGACTGAATAGGTCCGAGGAAACTGACCGGCAATGCCTGATGCGAGCGCCACACCATCCAGCCGTAGAGCAGTGCCGAACTGAAAACGGCGATGGGCACCAGGTAGTAAATCCGGCCCCAGAAGTCTCTCCGTGCCGCGACCACCCAGGCGAGCAGGATCGGGCTGCCCAGAATCAGCAGCGGATAGTGATTGGCCAGTCCGAGGCCATACAGTACCGCGGCCGCCACCCACAGCCGCGTCTCCCGCCTCGCCGCTGCCTCCTGCACGAGTGCCAGGGTCAGGAACAACACTGCTGCGTTGGTGGTATAGACATCCGCAATGATCGCCTGCGACCAGAAATGCTCGGAAACCGCAAGCGCCGCGCCGGCGATACAGGCGGCCGGCCGGTGACCGGTTCGGCGCAGGACGATCCAGGCGACGCAGGCACAGGCCAGCGCGCCCATCAGGCCGCTCAGGGTATGCATCCGCCACGGAATACTGCCAAGCGGGATATGCGTGGCGAGCCAGCCGAGCAGGACATACAGCGGATAGCCCGGAGGATGTGCGCTGGACGCAAACCAGGCGGCGGAGATAAAAAACCCATCGTCCTCCAGCATCACCGCGCGCGGGGCGGACGCGGCATACAGCGCCAGCACGCCGGCAAAGAGCAACCCCAGGACCGGCAGGTCGCGCTTCGGGTAGAACGGATGCAGCTCGGGTAACGAGATTGGAAACCGGGACGTCGGCGGATGCGGCCGCTCGCGGGATTGTTTCGACAGTTTGTCTTTTTTCTTGTTGCCCATTGCGGGGAAACGGGCCGCGTGCCCGTGTGATATTACTGTGTTCCCGTCACTGCCTCAATGGTGCGGTTGGCACTCAATGCGGAACGGTTCTCCTGGCAGAGGCGTCTCTCAGCGGCGTGGCACCTGGTCTCCGCGCCCCATTTCCTTCAGCAGATTCTCACGATTATTCCGCGCCTCTTGCAGAAAGGGATCCAGCTCAAGCGCCCGGTCATAGCTCCGCAATGCCTCACCGCGCCGATTCAGACCGGCCAGCGAGACGCCTCTGCCGACATGGAATTTCGCATGTTCGGGCTTAATCTGAATCAAGCGGTGAAACAGTTCAAGCGACTCGTTGTACCGCCCCTGCCGGATCCGAAATGCGCCCATATGTTCAATGGCTGTCGGGAAACGCGGGCTGATCTCAAACGCGCGTTGATAGTGTTCCTCGGCTTCCTCAAGCCGTCCCAGATCCTCGGACGACTTCCCGATACCCAAATGTGCCCTGCTGTTGCGGATGGCGTCATACGTGTGTTCCCGGGCGAGACGGAGTTCAGTCCGAAACGTGACAAGGGCTTCCTCATGCCGCCCTTCTTTCTGATATTCCAGGCCGAGATTGTAATGGGTGAGTCTCGCCTGCGGGTTGAGAGTCGTGATATGGCGGTAGAAGGCGATGTTATTCTCGTAGATGCCCGCCTGGTTCCAGGTGAGCGTCCCCAGCACGACCAGCCACGCGACCGTCATGATCTGGACGCCTGTCTTCCACACACCCGACATCCGGCTCGTGCCATGGGCCGCGGCGCTGACCAGGACGGCAATGAACCCGCTACCGGCCAGGTACTGATAACGGTCCGCGACGAAGGCGAACAGCATGTAGCCATAGTCAATGAACCCGAGCGTCGGCAACAGCGTGACAGCGAAAAACAGCGTACCGGCCAGCGGCCCCCGGCCGATCCGGTGCCGGAAGATCCACAGCAGCGCGCCCACGGCGATAGCGGCGATGAAGGCCCCCCAGGCCAGCGGGTCTGTCACCCCGATGTCCCAGCGCGGGTAAATGACGGGCAACCACATCGGCCAGACCAGCTTGGCCGCATAAAACCACAATGCCCGTGATGCAATCAGCACCCGCTCGATCAACGAATGGTCAAAGGCCGTGTTATCAATGCCCTTGTAGTACAACAAATCGGCGACGATGATGCCCAGCCCCACCAGCAGGAACGGCACCACCCGTACCACATCGGTTCTGGTCACCTGGCCCCGCGTCCACCAGTGCCAGATCAGGAGCGACACGGGAAGGGTCACCGCGATGGATTTGCTCAACAGACTCAACACGAACAACACCAGTGCCTGGGCGTAGTATCCACGATGCCCGTGTTCCACGAATCGGAAATAAGTCAGCACGACAGCCAGGTAGAACAGACTCGCCAGCAGGTCCTTGCGTCCCATCACCCATGCGACGGATTCGACATGCAGGGGATGCACGGCGAACACGGCCGCCACGACCCAGGCACCCGGGACGGCCATCCGGAGCAGCAGGCGCCACAGCAACAGCGTCACCGCCACGTGCAACAGCAGATTGACGATGTGATAGCCGAGTGGATTGAATCCCCACAGTTTATGCTCCAGCCAGAAAGTCGTGTACAGAATCGGCCAGTAGTGCCCCTCGTGTTCAATGCTCCTGGGCTCAAACCAGATCTTCCAGATGCCGGACACATCCTCCACAGACCTGGTGAGCGTAAAGACGACATCGTCCCACACGAGGCCTCCCTGCGTTGCCGGATAGTAGCTGACCGCCACCAGCAGGCCGAGTGCCAATGCGGCGAGCGTGTCGGGAACGGCGTGCTCGCGCGTGGCGGGTGGCGTTCCGTGTGACGATATGCCGCCGGGCGTTGCGCCGCCCCCGGACGCCCCTTCCCGTCCCGGGTCCGTCGGTTTCGATGGCGCCCGTCTGCGCCGCGGCTTGTTGCCGGTTTTTCTGATTGCCATGTTCTCTCCCGAATGTGGTGGCGCCACGCGGCCATCAGGCGCGTGGAGATGTCCTCGCGGGGTCAGGTGCCCTGGTTCCTCATGCTCTTCAGGAGGATTCTGCGATGAGACCGAGTCTCTTCCAGTGTTGGATCCAGAGCCAGTGCCTGGTCAAAACTCCGCAGGGCCTCATTGAAGCGCTTCAGGTGGAAGAACGCGACGCCCATGCCGGAATGGTAATGGGCATTTCGGGGCTTGATCTCGATCATGGTTCGGAATATGTCGAGTGCCTCTTCGTAACGCTGCTGTTTGAGCCGGAACGCGCTCAGGTAATCGAGGAATACCGGAATGCGCGGACCGGCCTGAACCGCGCGTTGATAATACTCATCCGCCTCATCAAGCCGGCCCAGTCCCTCGGCCGCCTCCCCCAAGCACACAAGCACCCAGCCGTTCAAAATCTGGTCGGAGGGATGCTCGCGAGAGCGAGCGTATTCGATGTGACAGGCGGTCATGGCCTGCTCATAACGCCCCTGCCTGTTATATTCCAGACCGAGATTGGAGTGAGCGCTTCGTGCCTTCGGATTCAGGGAGGTGATGTGGTGGTAGAAGGTGATGGTATCCCGGTAGATGCCTGCCTGGAGCCATGTGAGTCCCCCCAGGATCACCAGCGGCACGACAGCCACGTCGTGTAACTGTAGAGGAACCTTCCATGCGTCCGACAGCCGGCTCACGCCGTGGGCCGCGGCGCTGACCAGGAGCGCGATCACCCCGATCCCTGCCAGATATTGATAGCGATCCGCGACGAAGGAAAACTGCATGTAGCCATAGTCCACGAACCCGAGTGTCGGCGACAGCGTGATCGCAAAGAACAGCGCGCCGACCAGCGGCCCCCGGCCGATCCGGTACCGGGAACTCCACAGCAGCACCGCCACAGCGATGGTGGCGACGACATACCCCCAGGCCAGCGGGTTCGTGGCCCTGATGTCCCAGTGCGGGTAGATGACGGCCAGCTCCGCCGGCCACACCAGTTTGCCCGCATAAAACCACAACGCATGCGCCGCGATCAGCACCCGCTCGACCAACGAATACTCGAAGGCGGCGTCCTGTATATTCTTGTAGGCCACCCAGTCGGCCCCCGTGACACCCAGTCCCACCAGCACGAACGGAGCCACCCGACCGAGATCGGCCCTGGTCACGCGGCCCTGCTTCCACCAGTGCCAGAGCAGCAGCGATGCGGGCAAGGTCACCCCGATGGATTTGCTCAACAGGCTCAGCACGAACAACAGCAGTGCCCAGGCGTAGTGTCCTCGACGCCCGTCTTCCACGAAGCGGAGATAGGTCAGCACAGCCGCCAGATAGAACAGCCCCGACAGCAGATCCTTGCGACCCATGACCCACGTGACGGATTCGACATGCAGGGGATGGACGGCGAACACCGCCGCCACGACCCAGGCGCCCGGAACAGTCAGCCGAAGCATGAGTCGCCACAGCAGCAGCGTGACGGCCAGGTGCAGCAACAGGTTGACAATGTGATAGCCGACAGGGGCGAGGCCCCAGAGTTTGTGTTCCAGCCAGAACATCGTGTACATCATCGGCCAGTAGTGCCCCTCTTTGGGAATACTGCCGGGCTCAAACCAGATCTGCCAGAGTCCGGACAGGCTCTGTACTGGCCCGGTTTTCCTGAATACGACATCGTCCCACACAAAGCCGGCCATGGTTGCGGGCACGTACCAGACGGCCACCATCAGACCGAGTGCCAGCGCGGCGGGTGCATCGGGGAAGACGTGCGTGCATCGTGAGAGAAACGTCCCGAATGGCGGAGATCCGCCGGGCGTGTTGATGCCCCCGGATGCACCCTCCCGCCGTGCCAAGGTCGGCTTCGGTGGCGGTGGCTTGCGCTGTCTCTTCTGAATGCCTCGTTGACTCATCAGCCATCCTGTCGCGTTCGCGTCGAAGCCGATCATACCCGAACGGCCTGGTGTAATCCTACTCCTCTGTCGGGTTGCTACCGTTGACCGCCTTCCGTCACTCGCGTGTTCCGGCTGTGTGAGACCGGATCAGCAGGCGCTGTTGATGCGGGATATGCGCCTGAAGGCATGGGCTTAGTTTAGCAATGGCCTGCCCGTCGTGTCATGCCTGCCGACCGGATTCTCGAAGGCTACCCTTGCGGAATGGACCGGCGGGTCCCTGTGACACCGGTCGGATCATGTGCTATAAATCATGTGCATATCGTGTTGTGCGAGCATACGATTGCGAGATCAGCGACATCCATTCCGAAAGGGGATACTCTCCTTCAAGCCCGCGTGGCTTGTGAATGCCCGGCATTACTTTCCCACCTGACCATTCCGCAGGAATGGCGGTCGAGGAGGATCGGCATTGCGATATCGGTCACCATCAGGCGGTCACGGCCGTTGTGTCTTGCCGTATGGAATCCCCGTCCGTGATCCGCTGTTGTGGCACGTTGGGAACCCATGAGGGAATCAGCATACCCCAAAGTTGAAACGCAGGAACAAGCATGAACAGGCATGTCAGACGTGGCGGTTGGCTGTTGAGAACCCTACCATGGTGTTCGAAGGTTGCGGCCCGCCTTGATGGTGGTGGTGACGGGCGGGGATGATGAATCCGGTATCCTCCAGGGTATGCTTTGTCATCCCCACGTACAACGAAGTGCAAAATGTGACGTTGCTACTGCAACGCCTGGCCGACTTGTATCAAGGCGATGACTTTGCGTTCCTGATCGTTGACGATGAAAGCCCGGACGGCACGGCGCATCGGGTGCGGGATTTTGCCCGGAACGATCGCCGCGTGCACCTGCTGGAGGGGCAACGGCGCGGGTTGGGACATGCCTATGTGCGAGGCATCGCCCATGCGCTGGAGGCACTGGGCGCACAGGTGGTCGTGCAGATGGACGCTGACTTTTCACACGATCCCGCGGACGCGAGCAGACTGCTGGCGCGCCTCGCGGACGGCGCGGATGTCGCCATCGGTAGCCGTTATATCCCCGGCGGTTCCCTGGACGAGAACTGGTCGGTCGGTCGCCGGCTGTTGTCCCGCTGGGGCAATTATCTGGCGCGATGGATTGCCGGGTTGGCGACTGTTCATGACTGTACCGCGGGATTCAAGGCGATCCGGGCGGATGTGCTCAGGGCCGCGAAGGTTGAAAAGATCCGCGTGCAGGGGTACGCGTTCCAGGTGGTACTGCTCCATCGTATGTTGCATGTCAAAGCGCGTGTCGTGGAGGAGCCGATTTATTTCCGCGAGCGCGAGCGTGGGTCTACAAAACTGGGGGCAAAAGATATCTTTGAGTTTTTCTATAACGTCTGGTGGATGCGTCTTATAAGCCACCGGACCTTCATCAAGTTCGCTCTGGTGGGTCTCTCCGGGGTATTCATCAACCTCGGCTCCTTCCAGGTCATGCTGGATCAGGGCGTGCACCGCTTCCTGGCGTCGCCGGTTGCGATTGAGTTGTCCATCATCTCGAACTTCCTGCTCAACAACTACTGGACCTTCGCCGAACGGGTTATGGTGGGCCGCAAGCGGATACGGGGCATCACATTCAACCTCCTCTCGTTGCTCGCGGTGACACTGAGTTCCGCCACCTTTGTGGTGCTGTCTATGCTGTTTCCAGACATCCAGCCGGTCTGGCTCCAGGGGTGCAGCATCCTGCCGCCGGCGTTGTTCAGCTATTTTGTCAGCTCCTACTGGACATTCCGCGAGGCGGAGCCGGGGACAGTGGAGCGGAGCCGACTCGACCGGTAGCCGCGGCAGAACCAGCGGTCGCACCCGGTTCCCCTTGCTGTGCGCACCGCCGACGCGGTGGTCCGGAGTCAGGCC
Organism: Nitrospirales bacterium; assembly: GCA_963692935.1. GTDB lineage: Bacteria > Nitrospirota > Nitrospiria > Nitrospirales > UBA8639 > Bin75. The sequence goes on along the minus strand of OY843588.1, from coordinate 2,017,682 downwards.
TGGCGCGGATACCCGCGTGACGTTATTGGCCCTTCTTTCTCAGCATATTCAAGGCAAGATCTCGATTGGTCTGTGCTTCTTCCAGGAAGGGGTCCAGCGCGAGCGCCCGTTCAAAACTCTGCAACGCTTCTTCGTACCGGTGCAGCCCGTATAACGCAACGCCCACGCCGGAATGGCCTTTGGCGTACACGGGGCTACTGTGCACCGCGGATTGAAAGAGTGTCAGCGCATCCTGGTAACGTCGTTGCTTAAACCACATTGCCCCCAGGTTGTTGATGGTGGCCTGGCGCGGAGTGATCTCCAGCGCGCGTCGGTAATAGGCCTCCGCCTGGTCGAACCGTCCCAGTGCTTCGGATGCGCGCCCGATACTCGCCAGCGTGAACCCAACCCAGTCCTTATCGGAGGGATGCCTCCTGGCAACCTGATAGCCGTCATGGTAGGCGGCGAGGGCCTCTTCATGACGTCCCTGCTTGGAATACCAGTTGCCGAGACCAAAGTGGGCAAATCTGGCCTCAGGGTTGAGGGCAATGATATGGCGGTAATAGGTGAATTTATTCTGGTAGATGCCCGACTGTTGCCAGGAGAGCGCCCCCAGCACCACCAGCACCGCCGCCACCATGACCTGTACGCCCCTCATCTGCGCGTTCGACAGCCGGCTCGCGCCGTGGGCCGCGGCGCCGACCAGTGTCGTGATCACCCCGATCCCGGCCAGGTACTGATAGCGATCTGCGACAAAGGAGAACTGCATGTAGCCGTAATCCACGAACCCGAGCGTCGGCGACAGCGTGACCGCAAAGAACAGCGCGCCGGCCAGCGGCCCCCGGCCGATCCGGTGCCGGGAGAACCACAGCGCCGCCGCCACCGCGCCGGTGGCGAGGCAATATCCCCAGGCCAGCGGGTTGCCCGCGCCAACATCCCAGTGCGGGTAAATCACCGCCAGCTCCGTCGGCCACACCAGGTTGCCCGCATAAAACCACAGCGCATGCGCCGCGATCTGCACCCGCTCAATCCACGAATAATCGAGAGAGACATTCTCAAGGTTCTTGTAGAACATCCAGTCGGCCACCGTGACACCCAGCCCCACCAGCACGAACGGTGCCACCCGCCAGAGGTCGGCTCCGGTCACGCGGCCCCGTTGCCACCAGTGCCAGATCAACAGCGATGCGGGCAAGGTCACCGTGACCGATTTACTCAACAGGCTCAGCACGAACAGCGGTAGCGCCAGGATATAGCGTCCCCAGTGCCCGTCTTCCACGAAGCGGAGGTAGCCCAGCACAGCAGACAGGAAGAACAATGCCGCCAGCAGATCCTTGCGCCCGATCACCCATGCCACGGATTCCACATGCAGCGGATGTACTGCGAACAGCGCCGCCGCCACCCAGGCGCCCGGGATGGCCAGCCGACGCAACAGACGCCACAGCAGCAGCGTGACGGCCGAATGCAGCAGCAGGTTGACGATGTGATAGCCGGCCGGGGCGAATCCCCACAGTTTATGCTCCAGCCAGAAGGTCGTGTACAGCACCGGCCAGTAATGCCCTTCGTTTTGTTTGAGCGAGCCGGGCTGAAACCAGATCTGCCAGATGCCGGACAACGTCCGCACCGGTCGGGCATCCGTCAAGGCATTGTCGTCCAGCACAAACCCCGCCATGGTCGCGGGAAAATAACTGACGGCCACCAGCAGGCACAGTGCCAGGGCCGCGAGGACGCCGGGGAAGGCGCGCGTGTGTGGCGAAGGAGTCGCCCCGGACGGCGAACGGCCACCGGGCATTGTGGCGATCCCGGGCTTGCCCTTCCGTGTGGTGCTAAATGTCTTGGCCATCACCGTACAGGTCGGGAATGGTATCCTGCTTTATGCGGATGGTGTTCCGTGATTCGCGTATGTTCCGAAGCGCCTCTATCAGGCTTTCTTTCGTACAGGTTTGCATAAAGGGGTGTTTGCAGGATGAGGTGGCCGCCAGAAATCCAGGAGATATTCAAAGGTCACCCCCATTGTGATGTAGTTGCTCGGCCAACCGAATATGCCGATGCGGTTCACGATATTTGTTCTGTCCCAAATAATGATATTGCGCAATTCGTAACCTCTTGCACGTAACTCCTCAATAAGGGAAAGATGAATGGTGATCCGCCTGTTTTCCCACCACATATCAGGGACATTGATCACGCAATGGGATTTCGGACGTAGAAACGGCAGGAGTCCCTCAAAAATATCCCCCATGACACGGGTATACTGATCCAGCTCAAGTATGCCCAGGTCTCTCTCGTCTTGCGAATACTGTTCAACCGTGCCCAGTTGGTCATTCTTTCTGTCTCGACGAGATTTATTTTGCCTCTTTCTGTTCAGTAAATTTGCATAGGGAGGGGAAGTCCAGACCAGGGATACACTGTCTTGCTCGAAATAGTCGGCTATATTTCTCGCATCGTCCTGAACGGCCATTTGTCTGGCTTTCGAGAAAAGGTGGTCGTTGCCACCAAGTCGGGACGCACACAAATCCACATAGTGTTGTTGCAAATCAAAGCCGACGGCGTTTCTGTTTACATCATTGGCCGCAACCAGGGATGTCCCGCTTCCAACGAAAGGGTCCAGGACCAACTCTCCCTCGTGGGTGAACAGTTCAATAATTTTCCTGGCTAATGCTATGGGGAATGTCGCGGGATGAATGTTTTTGTCCCGTATGTCTCTTGTCTCATAGGCAAAACGCCAGACGCCCAACTGGCTCTTCAGCCACTCTTTCGGAATCATGCAATTCAAATGATTTGACGGGCATTGGCAGGTGCGCTTGAACGAAATTGGCAATTTGGTTCGATAGTGCTTGTCGTCTTTCTGAACCAGAACCAACGGTTGTTGTGTGTGTTCCGGTTTGTTGTCTGTTTTTTGCGATATCTTTTTCAGGGGGTGTTTCATCGATTTTCTCAAGATGGGATTGCCCCCCGGTACAAGCGAGCATTGGCGAATTTCCGTTGGGGAATATAGCACATCACGGTAACCTCTCAAATCGCCGTGAGGGGTTGTCCCTGGGATGACGGCACGCCGGAAGCACCGGTTGTCCCCCCGCCCTGAGGCCGTCGGTTTCGGTGTCGCCCGTCCGCGCCGTGACGTATGGCTGGTTTGTCCGTCTGCCATGTCCATTCCCGAATGCGGTGGCCTCACTCGACCATCAGGTGAGTGGAAGCGAATCCCCTGCGTTATGGCCCCTGGCTCTTCAGGATTGTCATGGCGCGCTTGCGATAGGTCTGCGCCTTCTCCAGATACGGGTCCAGTTCAAGTGCCCGTTCAAACCTCCGCAAGGCATCGGCGGGCCGGTTCAACTGGAGCAGAATGCCGCCCATGTCGGATTGGAGCTTGGCACTCCAGGGATTCTTCTCGATGAACGATTGATAAAGCGCAAGCGCCTCATCGTGACGCTTCTGCCGGACCAGTAACGCAGTCAGGCGGTGGAAGGAATCCGGGAGGATGATGCTGCTTCTGTAATGTGACTCCGCTTCCTCAAGCCGTCCCTGTTTCTCGGCGATGGACCCTATTCCCAAATGCACTTTGTGCATCCGGGCCTCATCCGGAGGGTGTTGTTCCTGGGCAAAACGTTGTTCGGTACGATAGGCGGCAAGCGCTTCATCGTACCGTCCCTGCTTGTGATGTTCCAGGCCGAGAATGAGATGCACGAGTCTGGCCTTCGGGTTGATGGAGGCGACGTGGCTGTAGAATGTGGCGTCATCCCGGTAGATGCCCGCCTGGTGCCAGGTGAGCATGCCCAGGATGACCAGCGGCACGACCGTCATGGCCTGGACACCTGTCCTCCATGTGCCCGGCAGCCTGCTTGTGCCATGAGCCGCGGCGCCGACCAGCACGGCGATCACCCCGAGGCTGGCCAGGTATTGATAACGGTCCGCGACGAAGGAGAACAGCATGTAGCCATAATCCACGAATCCGAGCGTCGGCGACAGCGTGACCGCGAAGAACAGCGCGCCAGCCAGTGGCCCCCGGCCGATCCGGTGCCGGAAGACCCACAGCAGCACCATCACGGCGATGGCGGCGATGACATACCCCCCCCCCCCCAGGCCAGCGGATCCGACACCGTGATGTCCCAGCGCGGGTAAATGACAGCCAGCCCCGTCGGCCACACCAGTTTGCCCACATAAAACCACAATGCATGTGCCGCGATCAGCACCCGCTCGATCAACGAATAGTCGAAGGAGGTGCTATCTCGCCCCTTGTAGTACGACCAGTCGGCGATGACAATGCACAGCCCCACCAGCAGGAACGGTGCCACACGTGCCACATCGGTCCTGGTGACATGGCCCCGCTTCCACCAGTGCCAGATCAGGAGCGACACGGGCAGAGTCACAGCGATGGCTTTGCTCAACAGGCCCAGCACAAACAACACCAGCGCCCCGACATAGCGTCCCCTGCGCCCGTCTTCCACGAAGCGGAAATAGGTCAGCACACATGCCAGGTAGAACAGGCTCGCCAGCAGATCCTTGCGCCCGATCACCCACACGGCGGACTCGACATGCAGGGGATGGACGGCGAACACCGCCGCCACAACCCAGGCGCCCGGAACGGCCAGCCGAAGCATGAGGCGCCACACGAGTAGCGTGACCATCAGATGCAGCAGCAGGTTGACAATGTGGTACCCGGCCGGCTCGAGGCCCCACAACGTGTGCTCCAGCCAGAACGTCGTATACAGCACGGGCCAGTAGTGCGCCTCGTTGGTGATAAGGGTGCGAGGCTCAAACCAGATCTGCCAGATGCCGGCCAGCTCCCGAATCGGCCTGGCTTCCGTAAAGGCCACGTCGTCCCACACAAACCCCGCCTCGGTCGCGGGAAAGAAACTGACGGCCACCAGCAGACCAAGCGCCAGCGCGGCGAGTGTGTGGTGGAAGGCGCGTTTGTGCAGTGAAGGAAACACCCCGGGCGGCGGGTCGCCGGGTGGGGTAATGCCCGCGGATGCCACATCCTGCCCCGCCGCCGTCGGTTTCGGGGTCGGCCGCCTGTGCTGTGACTTGCTGGTTTTACTGGCTGCCATGTCCGTTCCCGGATGCTGGGTGGCGTCGCGCGGCGGCGCCTCCCTCGCTATTATTCACCCCGGCGTTTCATGTCACGCAAGACGCGATCGCGAGAGGCTCTCACGCTTTCCAGATGCGGCGCCAGTGCCAGCGCGCGTTCAAAACTCTGCCGTGCTTCTTTGAACCGGCCCAGGTTTGCCAGCGCGGTGCCCGTGCCGGCGTGATAGTCCGCATTGCGGGGTTTCCTCCTGGCCAGGTTCCGAAAAATGGCGAGCGACTCCTTGGGACGCTGCCCCTTGTTGACCAGAAACGCGCCCAGATACGCGAGGCTCGTCGTCCATTCGGGGCGGATCTCAACCGCGCGGCGATAGTGTTGCTCCGCCTCCTCAATCCGGCCGAGATCGGCTAATGTCTTTCCCAGGCAGAGCTGCACCCAGCTGTTCTGGCCCTTGTCGGAGGGGTGTTCCAGTGCTTGCCGCAGTGCAAGGCGACAGACGGCCAGGGCTTCCTCGTGCCGCCCCGCCCGTTGATACGCCAGGCCGAGATTGGTCTGCGCGTGCCCGGCATCAGGATTGAGAGAGGTGATGTGGCCGTAGAAGGTAATGTCATCCCGGTAGATGCCCGCCTGTTGCCAGCTGAGCGTGCCCAGCACGATCAGCAGCCCGACCGCCATGGCCTGAACGCCTGTCCGCCACATGCCCGGCAGCCGACTCGTGCCGTGGGCCGCGGCGCCGACCAGGAGTGCGATCATCCCGGCGCTGGCCAGATACTGATAGCGGTCGGCGACGAAGGAGTACCGCATGTAGCCGTACTCCACGAACCCGAGCACCGGCGACAACGTGACCGCAAAGAACAGCACACCGGCCAGCGGCCCACGGCCAATCCGGTGCCGGGCGACCCACAGCGAGGCGACCACGGCAATGGCGGCGATGACCGCCCCCCACGCCAGCGGATTGGTCATACGGATATCCCAGTGCGGGTAGATGACGGCCAGATTCGCCGGCCACACCAGGCTGACCGCGTAAAACCACAACGACTGCGCCGCGATCAGCACCCGCTCGATCAACGAATAATCGAACGACATCGCCTCAATGCTCTCGTAGTAGAACCAGTCGGCGACGATGATGCCCAGTCCCACCAGCAGAAACGGCGCCACCCGCGCCACATCGGTTCCGGTCACCCGGCCCCGCTTCCACCAGTGCCAGATCAGCAGCGACACCGGCAGAGTGATCGCGATGGCCTTGCTCAACAGGCTCAGCACGAACAACAGCAGCGCCAAGCCGTAGCGCCACCGCCGCCCATCTTCCACGAAGCGCAGCCAGGTCAGCACGCAGCCCAGGTAGAACAGACTCGCCAGCAAATCCTTGCGCCCGATTACCCAGGTGGCGGATTCGACATGCGTCGGATGCACGGCGAACACCGCTGCCACGAACCACGCGCCCGGCACGCCCAGCCGGCGCATCAAACGCCACAGCAGCAGCGTCACGCCCAGGTGCAGCAGCAGGCTGACGATGTGATAGCCGAGCGGGTCGAGCCCCCACAGTTTGTGCTCCAGCCAGAAGGTCGTATACAGAATCGGCCAGTAGTGCGCCTCGTTTTCGATGTTTCTGGGCGTAAGCCAGATTTCCCGGAGGCCGGACAGGGTCTGAACCGAGCGGGCTTGCGTGAGTGTGGAGTCGTCCCACACGAAGCCCGCCTGCGTCGCAGGGAAGAAACTGACCGCCACCAGCAGACCGAGCGCCAGCACGGCGAGTGTGTGGTGGAAGGCGTGTTCGTGCAGTGAAAAAAGTGCCCCGGGCGGCGACTGGTCGCCGGGTGGGGTGACGCCTGCGGATGCCACCTCCTGCCCCGACGCCGTCGGTTTCGGGGGCTTCCGCCTGCGCTGTGACTTGCTGGTTTTGCTGGCTGCCATGTCTGTTCCCGAATGTGGGGTGGCGTCGCGCGGCCGTCAGGCATGCGGAGTCGTCTTCCCGACGTTATTCACCCCGGCGTTGCATGGCCTTCAAGACCCAGTCGCGGTTGGCCCTCGCCTCTGCCAGATACGGAGCCAGCGCGAGAGCCCGGTCATAACTCCGCAACGCGGCCTTAAGCCGGCCCATGCCGGCCTGTGAGGCACCCATGCCCGAGTAGTAGTCCGCATTGCCGGGCTTCATTCTGGTCAAGATCCGAAAATATTTGAGCGCCTCTTCGGGACGCTTTCCTTTGTTGACCAGAAATGCGCCCAGATAACTGATGACGGGCGGAAAGGTCGGACGGATCTCATACGCGCGTCGAAAGTATTGCTCCGCCTCATCAAGCCGGCCCAGCATTTCAGCCGCCTTGCCCACACAGACATGCGCCCAGCCGTTCCAGATCTTGTCGGCAGGATATTCCAGGGCTTTCTGGTATTCGATGCGACAGGCGGCCAGGGCTTCCTCGTGCCGTCCCGCTTTTTGATAGGCCAGACCGAGATTGGAGTGAGCGGTTCGTGCCTTCGGATTCAGGGAGGTGATGTGGCGGTAGAAGGTGATGTTATCCCGGTAGATGCCCGTCTGGTGCCAGGAGAGCGTCCCCAGCACGACCAGCAACACGACGGTCATGGCCTGGACGCCCATCTTCCACACACCCGACAGCCCGCTCATGCCGTGGGCCGCGGCGCCAACCAGGACGGCGATGATCGCGGCGCTGCCCAGATACTGATAACGGTCCGCGACGAAGGAGAACAGCATGTAGCCATAGTCCACGAATCCGAGCACCGGCGACAGCGTGACCACAAAGAACAGCACGCCGGCCAGCGGCCCGCGACCGATCCGGTGCCGGGCGACCCACAGCAGGACGATCACCGCGAGGGTGGCAAAGACGGCCCCCCAGGCCAGCGGGTCCGACACACGGATATCCCATCGCGGGTAGATGACGGCCAGCTCCGTCGGCCACACCAGTTTGCCCGCGTAAAACCATAAGGCCTGCGCCGCGATCAGCGCCCGTTCGATCAACGAATAGTCGAAGGACGTGATATCCCTCCCCTTGTAGTACGACCAGTCGGCGACGATGATGCCCAGCCCCACCAGCAGGAACGGAGTCACCCGCGCCACATCGGTCCCGGTCACCCGACCCTGCTTCCACCAGTGCCAGATCAGGAGCGACACGGGCAGGGTTACCGCGATGGCTTTGCTCAACAGGCTCAGCACGAACAACAGCAGCGCCAGACCATAGCGCCACGGTCGCCCGTCTTTCACGAAACGGAGATAGGTCAGCGCGCAGACCAGGTAGAACAGACTTGCCAGCAGATCCTTGCGCCCGATCACCCACGTGGCGGACTCGACGTGCGTGGGATGCACGGCGAACACCGCCGCCACGACCCAGGCGCCCGGTACCTCCAGCTGGATCAACAGGCGCCACAGCAGCAGCGTGATGACCAGGTGCAGCAGGAGGCTGACGAGATGATAGCCGAGGGGGTTGAGTCCCCACAGTTTGTGTTCCAGCCAGAAGGTTGTATACAGAATCGGCCAGTAGTGCGCTTCGTTTTCAATGCCTCTGGGCTCAAACCAGATCTGCGAGAGGCCGGACTTGGTCTGAACCGACTGGGCCTGCGTCAGCACGGAGTCGTCCCACACGAATCCTGCCCTGGTCACGGGAAAGAAACTGACGGCCACCAACATGCAGAGCGCCAGCATGGCGAGGACATTGCGGGAGGGGAACCAGGCGCGCGTGCGCGTCGAGGAACGCGCCCCGGACGCTCCTTCCTGCCTCGCTGCAGGCGGCTTCGGTATCGCCTTCCTCTGCCGCTCCTTCTGGCTGATTTTCCTGACCATCGTGGTTTCCGAATGCGGCAGTGTCACACGGCCATCCGGCGTGCGACGTCGCTCCTTTCGATGTTATTCACCCTGGCTCCTTAAAAACGCCAGGACGTGATCGCGATAGGTCCTTGCCTCGTCCAGGGAAGGGTCCAGCGCGAGAGCGCGTTCAAAGCTCCGCAACGCCTCATCGAGCCGGTTCAACCCGACCAGTGCGACGCCCATGCCGGAATGGAGCGGGCCGCTCCCGGGATTTTTTGCGATGAAATCCTGATACAACGCCAGTGCCTCCTGGTGACGTTTCTGCCGGATCAACAACGCGGTCAGGCGGTTGAAGGCATCCTGGAGAATAAGCCCGCCCCTGTAGTGTGCCACCGCTTCCTCAATCCGTCCCTGTTTTTCGGCGATGGCTCCCATGCCTAAACGCGCGCTGCTGATCCGGTACTGGTCCTGGGGGCGTTGCGCCAGGGCGAGACGGTATTCGGCGCGATAGGCGTCCAACGCTTCCTCATCCCGTTGCTGTCTGTGATACTCCATGCCGAGACTGAGATGGGCGAAGCGTGCTTCCGGGTTGAGAGAGATAATGTGGCGGTAGAAGGTGACGTTATCCCGGTAGATGCCCGACTGGTGCCAGGTGAGCGTCCCCAGTACGACCAGCGGTGCGACCGCCATGGCCTGTATGCCTGTCCTCCATGCGCCCGGCAGCCGGCTCGTCCCCTGTGCCGCGGTGCTGACCAGGACGGCGATAAGCCCGGCGCCAGCCAGGTACTGATAGCGGTCCGCGACAAAGGAAAACAGCATGTATCCGTAGTCCACGAATCCGAGCGTCGGCGACAACGTGACCGTGAAGAACAGCGCACCGGCCAGCGGCCCCCGGCCGATCCGGCGCCGGAAGATCCACAACAACGCCGCTGATACGAGCGCGGCCATGAAGTATCCCCAGGCCAGCGGGTTGCCCGCGCCGACTTCCCAGCGCGGGTACATGACGGCCAGCTCCGTCGGCCAGATCAGTTTGCCCACGTAAAACCACAACGCATGTGCTGCGATGAGCGCCCGCTCGATCAGCGAATAGTCAAAGGCGGTGGTATCAATATCCTTGTAGTGCGACAAGTCGGCGATCAAGACGCCCACTCCCACCAGCAGGAACGGGCCTACCCGCGCCGCCTCGGCCGTGGTCACCCGGCCCCGTTGCCACCAGTGCCAGATCAGGAGCGACGCGGGCAAGGTGATCGCGGTGGTTTTACTCAACAGACTCAGCACGAACCACACCAGCGCCAGGACGTAGCGGCCTCGATGGCCGTCTTCCACGAAGCGGAGATAGGACAGCACGCATGCCAGGTAGAACAGCGCCGCCAGCAGGTCCTTGCGCCCGATTACCCACGCGACGGACTCGACGTGCAGGGGATGGACTGCGAACACCGCCGCCACAACCCACGCACCAGGAACAGCCAGCCGGAGCAGGAGACGCCACAGCAACAGCGTGACGGCCAGGTGCAACATCAGGTTGACGATGTGATAGCCGACAGGATTGAACCCCCACAGTTTGTGCTCCAGCCAGAGGGTTGTGTACAGCATCGGCCAGTAATGCCCCTCGCCCGCATTCAGGGAGCGAGGAGCCAACCAGATCTGCCAGAGGCCGTGCAGGTGCTGAAGCGCCTCACTTTCCCTGAACACGAAGTCGTCCCACACAAAGCCCCCCATGGTGGCGGGGAAGTAACAGGCGGCCACCAGCAGGCCAAGCGCCAGTGCGGCGAGGGCGTCGGGGACAGTGCGTTCGCGCATTGCGGGCGGCGCCCCGTGCGGCGATTGGCCGCCGGGCGTGGTCATGCCTTCGGACGCCACCTCCTGCCCTGCGGATCCCTGCTTCGGCGTCGCCTGCCTGTATCTCACTGTCTGCCTGGTTTCTCCGGTGGCCATGTCTGTTGCCGAATGCGGTGGTGCCACGCGGCAGCGGGCGCGTGGAGTGGCCTTCCCGACTTACGCGCCCTTGTTCTTCAGGAGTTGCCGCACGCGATCGCGACGGGTCCGCGCTTCCTGCATGGAGGGGGTCGGCGAGAATGCCTGCTCAGAACCAACACGTTGCACTGTCTCATCAAGCCGGTTCAACGTGAGCAAGGCGACGCTCGTGCCGGCAGTCGGTGTCGCCTGCCCGTGCCGTGGCTTCTTGCCGGTTTTCCTGGTTGCCATGCCCGTTCCCATCTGTGGTCGAGTCACGCGGCCACCATGCCGGGACATGAAGGCGGTCATGACCTGAATCGTGGCGTGATCGCAGACAGACCCACCCCGATCATCCCACGGGTCCATGGTCGAAGCCCATGCCGATTGAGCCGCGGGCACCATGTCTGCCGGATGGCCCGCGAATGAGTCTGTGACAATTCTGCATACGGGGGTGGTCGTTTGGCAAGGTAGCGGCGAGCCATGTCCGGCATGTCCGCGAACGCGAGCGGACTTGGGACTGCGGCCATGCCATGTCATGACTGGTGCTGTATCCTCTCATGGAATCCGCTCCCGGCGTGGAATATGGACTCACAGCATTCGTACAGGGTATCCTTCACCGGCAACAGGAATCGGGGTATGACATCCGGGGTCATCCATGTTGGGCATGACAACAGCGGGCAACGCCATGTGGCTTGCCTGCGACACAACGTGCATGCTGGCTCCCGATCCGTGGATGGGCGGGGAAGACGAGGCTTCCTTCGGACGTTGGACCTTGTCTCACACCATCCCCGATGACATGACGCAAGACAGGCTTGCCGCCAGGTCTGTCTTGTCCGTTCGAAAGAGAGAACAGGCCCGTCGTCAATGCGTGCACCTCCCCGCATCAAACCGCCATCCCGCCCGGCTGTAAGCCCGTTCACCACCCTGTTCCGCCCGGGTGACAGGCTGGCGTTCGCCGCGTCGGTACTCGCTCCCCTCCTGTTGTACAGCCTCACCCTGCCCCGCACGGCGGTCCTCGAGGACGACGGCTTGTTCCTGATGGTCGGAGCGTACTGGGGCATCGCTCACCCGCCCGGGTACCCGCTGTATACGCTGATCTGCTCTCTCTTCATGCAGTTCCCTTTCGGCTCTCCCGCGTTCCTCGGGCATCTGTCCAGCGCGTTTCTGGGCGCCCTGGCCTGCGGCTGTGTGTATGGGTGCGCCCGTGTGCTGCACGTGTCGCCCGTGCCTGCCGTGACGGCCGCGTGGCTGTTCGCCGCCTCGGAACATGTCTGGGCCCAGGCCATCATCGCTGAGGTCTATACGCTGAATGCCCTGTTGTTTTTTGCCACCTACGCGCTGGTGCTGTATGGATCCCGGCATCAGGAATCCCGGCGGGTCTGGATCGCCGCCGCCGTGGCGTACGGCTTGAGTCTGGCCAATCACTGGCCCCTGATGGTGCTGGCGTTTCCCGGCCTGGTGGTGGCCGCTCTGCCCGCCTGGCAGACGGTGCGACGGATGTTGCCGCGCCTTGTCGTCGTGTCCCTGTCGAGCGCGGTCGTGCCTTATGCCTTGATGGTATGGCGCTCCCACCAGAACCCGATGATGAGTTTCCATGACACGCTGGACAGTTGGAAGGATGTGCTGGACTATATCAGCCGGCAGGACTATGCCAAAGTTGATGTCAGCGCCAGCGCCGGATGGGACGACCGTCTCGCTTTCCTGGAATGGTTTGGACACGAGATGGTCTGGCAGTGGACGCTGCCGGGGTTCGCGCTGGTGCTGGTCGGTCTCCTGGTCCTGTTCCATCGCCGGCGCTATGCCGAAGCCGGTTCCGGCCTGCTGGTGTTTCTGGGCAACAGTGTCGTGTTGATCGTGCTGCTCGCCTTTGATTTTCACTCGTTCTATATCGCCGTGTTTCGTCCCTACTCGCTGGTGTGTTATGGCCTGGCCGCCTTGTGGCTGGTGGTCGGATTGCAGTTCCTGCTGGATTATCTGCCCGTGAGACTGCCGGTGGCTGCCGGAAAGCCATGGCTCACAACCGGCGCGGCGCTGCTGGTGGGGCTGGGGCTGACGGCGTTGTCGGTGCAGGCGCACTGGCACGTCAATGATCGCTCTCACAGTGATTTCACGGAGCGGTATGCGGACGTCGTCTTCAGTCTTGTGCCGCAGGATGCTGTGCTGATGGTGTTCGGGGATACGGATATGGCTTCGCTCGGCTACTACCGCTTCGTGGAAGAACGCCGTCCGGATATCATGCTGCTGAGTGTGCAGGGCATTCTGTATGGAAACCGTCTGTATGCGCCAGGGCTGTCCCGGCGAAGAAAGGAAGCCATCCTGCGCGAGTTCCTGCGGACCACCGAGCGCCCGGTTTTCTTAACCAGTGCCGCCGCCGAGTATAATACGGTTTTTGCGGAGAGCGGAATCCGCCACCACGGGTTTGTCAAGGAATTACTTCGGGATGGCCCCCCCCCCCCAGCGCCATCCAGTTACGGCACAGTCTGGAGGGCGCGCGGTATTTTGAGGCACTCGTGGACGTCTCGCCGGACGACGAGTGGGAGCGTTCCATGCATCACACGCTCATGTCGCAGTACGGCGATTACCTGGGCTATGCTGTGGTCTCGGGCAACCCCGGCCTGCTGAAACAAGCGGAACCGCAGTTGGCCCTTGCGGAACGAAATTACTACAGCCTCGTGGGCATGTCGAAGGTGCTGATGCAATACGGGACGCATCAGGCGCACTGGACACAGCTCAAGGGCTGGCTGGAGAAAGCGGGTCGCCTGCAGGATGACGCGCTCCCCAAAAATCTGCTGAGTTTCTTCCTGTATCTGAAAGGATTTTTGTATGCGAAACTGGAGCAACGGGACGCCGCCATCGCGCTGTTCAGGGAATCGTATGCCGTCTATCCTTATCCCGATAATGGCTCCGTTGACGTGCTGAGACAGTTGGGAGTATCCCTCACTCCCTGAGTCCCGTCATGATGTCCGGGCGAACCGTGTATGGCGTGAGCCTGGCCAATCACTGGCCGCTGATGGTGCTGGCGTTTCCCTGCCTGGTGGTGGGCGGCTCTGCCTGACGCACGGCTTCCAAACCCGCTGCAACTGATTTTTGGCTTGCCAGTGCGGACGGGCGGACAGCCACCATTTCATCGCTTGCCTTGCCGCACGGTTTCCATTAGCATTCCCCTCCTACCCCTTCGGGCACCCACCGCAACAGAACGAATCAATGACGCACGACACCGCAACGGAAACACCGGTGCAACGCTGGCCGATCACGCTGGTGACGGCATATTTTCAACTGGACAACGCCTACCGGGGCCGGTCGATGCGCGACTACCATGCGTGGATGGCTAACCTGCTCCCCTTCATCCGCTGGCCGTTGGTGATCTTCTGCGACGAGCAGTCGGTGGACAGGCTGAAGTGCTTGCGAGGGAGTAAGCCGGCGGTGTATTGCGTAACGCGTTTGGAGGAGTTTTCCGTTTATCGGTATCGGGACATCATCCGCGCACACTGTGCGATGAGGCGGTCCGGGCGCAATCCCGATGTTGCGCTGGTCAATAACGAAAAGACCAGTTTTGTTCGGCGCGCCATTGAGATACATGCTTTTGGCTCGGAGATGTTCTTCTGGGTTGTCCGGTAACAAATAAGGGAACGACATACACAAGTCACAACACCGCCGTTGATGAACGAGCCGTTCCGCATGGAGACTCCATCCCGCCCGGGTGCAAGCCCGCCCACCGCACTGTTCCGCCCGGGCGACTGGCTGGCGTGTGTTGCGTCGGCACTCGCTCCACTCCTGCTGTATCTCCTCACCATGCCCCGCACGGTGGTCCTTGAAGACGACGGTTTGTTCCTGATGGTCGGAGCGTATCTGGGCATCGCGCACCCTCCCGGATACCCGCTGTACACGCCGATAATCTCTCTCTTCATGCAGTTCCCCTTCGGTTCTCCCGCATTCCTCGGACATTTGTCCAGCGCGTTTCTGGGCGCCCTGGCCTGCGGATGCGTGTACTGGTGTGCCCGGGTGCTGCACGTGTCGCATGTGCCGGCCGTGACCGCCGCGTGGCTGTTCGCCGCCTCGGAGCATGTCTGGGCTCAGGCCATTATCGCCGAGGTCTATACGCTGAATGCCCTGATGTTTTTTGCCACCTATGCGCTGGTGCTGTACGGAGTCCGGCATCGGGAATGCCAGCGGGTCTGGGTTGCCGCCGCCGTGGTGTATGGCTTGAGCCTGGCCAATCACTGGCCGCTGATGGTGCTGGCGTTTCCCGGCCTGGTGGTGGCGGCTCTGCCCGCCTGGCAGACGGTGCGTCGGAGTGTGCCACGCCTTGCCGCCGTGGCCGTGGCGAGTGCGGCCGTGCCCTATGCCTGGATGGTGTGGCGCTCCCACCAGAACCCGATGATGAGTTTCCATGACGCGATGGACAGTTGGAAGGATGTGCTGAGCTATATCAACCGGCGGGACTATGCAGGGATTGATGCCAGCTCCAGCGCCGGATGGTACGACCGTTTCGCGTTCCTGGAATGGTTTGGACACGAGATCGTCTGGCAGTGGACGCTGCCGGGGTTCGTGCTGATGCTGGTTGGCCTCCAGGTCCTGTATCGTCGCGGGCAATTCGCCGTAGCCGCCTCCGGCCTGCTGGTGTTTCTGGGCAACAGCGTCCTGTTGATCGCCCTGCTCGCCTTTGATTTTGAATCGCGCAATATCGCCATCTTTCGTCCCTACTCGCTGGTGTGTTACGGCCTGGCCGCCTTGTGGCTGGCGGTCGGCTTCCAGTTCCTGCTGGATTACCTGCCCGTGGGGCTACCGGTTGCCGCCCGCAAGCCGTGGCTCACAACCAGCGTGGCGGTGCTGGCGGGTCTGGGGATGACGGCGTTTCCGGTGCAGGCGCACTGGCATGTGAATGATCGCTCCCGCAGCGATTTCGCGCAGCGGTATGCGGACGTCGTCTTCAGTCTTGTGCCGCAGGACGCCGTGCTGATTGTGTACGGGGATACCGACACGGCTTCGCTCGGCTATTACCACTTCGTGGAAGAGCGCCGCCCGGATATTACCCTGTTGAATGCGCAGGGCATTCTGTATGGAAACCGTCTGTATCCGCCACGGCTGTCCCAGCGAAAAAAAACGGCCATCCTGCGCCGGTTCGTGCGGACAACCACGCGGCCTGTTTTCTTAACCGGCAACACCGCCGATAATAACATTTTCACGGAGAGTGGACTCCGCCACTCCGGGTTTGTCCAGGAAGTGCTGCGGGATGACGAACCTGGCGCCATCAAGTTGCGTGTCATCCCGGAGGTGGCACAGTATTTCGCGACACTCATGGACTTGTCGCCGACGGACGGGTGGGAGCGTTTCATGCGCAATACACTCCTGGCGCAGTACGGTGAGTACCTGGGATACGTCGTGATCTCGGGCAATCCCGACCTGCTGAGACAAACCGCATCCCAGTTTGCCCTGGCGGAAAGCAATTTCTACAGCCTCGTGGGCCTGTCCGATGTGCTGATGCAATACGGGCAACCCGCACACTGGACACAGCTCAAGGGCTGGCTGGAAATGGCGGGTCGTCTGCAGGATGAAGCGCTCACCAAAAATCTCCTGAGTCGGTTCTATTATCTGCGAGGGTATTTGTCTGCGCAGCAGGGGCAACAGAGAGCCGCTATCTCGCTGTTCAGGGAATCGTATGCCGCCTATCCCCATCCCGATAATGGCTCCGTTGCCGCGCTGAGACAGTTGGGCCACTCCCCCCTTCCCTGATTCCCGTCATGGCGTCCGGGCTTGCGGCTCGCGGCGTTGCCCCATTTTGCGGGAACGGCTTCCAAGGCCATCCATCAATGACGGGCACAGTGTAGGAATCACGCTGCCGGGCTTGACAATCAGAGCGTTATCTATTAATCTTCACTTAATTAATAGTTCTTTATCAAACAGTTTGTGTCAGGCTATCTATTAGTCTACACTTAATTAATAGTTTTTTATAAAGGAATGCCACAGGTGAAAATCCCATCCAAGCCATTGACATTTCAGGAAATTATTGAAAAAACGGCCGACCCGGGCCTTATGCAGCGCATTGCGGCCATTCCGGAGGAACAGGCCGGCCCCGCACCGGGGGGGAAATATCGCCACTGGGATACCTTCCGCCGGATACCGCCCCCCACAGATCTCACGTCGGAGGAGTGGTGGGTGGCGGTCAAGTTCGCGCGGGTTCAGACCCGCCGCTTTATTCCGCTTCTGGATCGCGCAGGTCGCCGTTTTTGTTACACCATGCCTGACCCCGCCCTTGAGATGCTCCACGAAATTGACCAGGGCGCAAGTGGCCGGATTGCGATGCCGGATTCCATTACCAACCCGCAGACCAAAGAACGTTACCTGCAAAGCTCGCTCATTGAAGAGGCGATTACCTCGAGTCAACTTGAGGGTGCGGCGACGACCCGCAAGGCGGCAAAAGAGCTGCTGCGCTCGGGCCGCCCGCCGGCGAACTCCTCCGAGCGGATGATTCTCAACAACTACCGCGCCATGCAACTCATCAGCGGCTGGACGGAGCGGAAGATGACGCCGACAGCGATAGAAGAGATTCACCGCACCATCGCCGAGGACACGCTTCCCGCCGATGCCGCCCCGCCCTGGTTGCGTCGGGACAACCAGATTGCCGTGTGGAGCCAGGACGACACCCTGTTGCATCAACCGCCGGATGCGGGCGAAATTCCCGCGCGCATGGAAGCGCTTTGCAATTTTGCCAATGGCACTTCGCAGGCGGGCTTTATCCATCCGGTCGTGCGCGCCATCCTGCTGCACTTCTGGCTCGCCTACGACCACCCGTTCATTGACGGCAACGGGCGCACCGCCCGCGCGCTGTTTTACTGGGCCATGCTGAAGCAGGGCTACTGGCTCGCCGAATTTCTTTCCATTTCCAGCATTCTGCGCAAGGCGCCGTCGGCCTACGGACGCTCATTTCTCTATACGGAGACGGATGAGGGCGACCTCACCTATTTCATCCTGGCCCAACTGAGGGTCATTGGCAGGGCGATCAAGGCCCTGCACGGCTATATTGCGCGCACAACCGGGGAGATTCGCGTCATCGAGCAGACGCTGCGCGCCACGACCTCATTGAACCACCGCCAGGCCGCATTGCTGGGCCATGCCATGCGCAATCCGGGGTTTCGCTACGTCATCACATCCCATCTCAACAGCCACGGCATCACCTACGCGACCGCGCGCAGTGATCTGCTGGTGTTGGAAGAAAGAGGTCTGCTGATCCGCTCGCGCGCGGGGCGCCGGTTTTCCTTTGTGGCACAGCCCGATTTGGAGAAGCGGCTGCGGGCGTTGCGGTAGGGAGCGGGGCTGTTCAAAGAGCATGAGCTCTTGCACGTTGCACAGAGAGACCGTCGCCGGCCTTGTCCGTCATCCCCCATCCGTCATGCCCGCGAGATCGTGAAACCGGTCAACGACACCCTCGCTCCAGCGGCGTCCTTCCACTCGGCTACAACCCGCTGTGTTGCCGTATCTGCTCGCGCAGGGCGCGCGCCGCTTCCATGGTCGGGTTGAGCGAGAGCGCGCGGTCGAGACTGGCGCGCGCCTCGTCGAGTTTGCCGAGTTTCTGGAATGCGACGCCCATGCCGTGGTGGGCTGAGGCATTGCCGGGTTCGGCCTCGACGAATGCCTGCAAGATGGTGAGCGCGTCCTGGTAACGGCCCTGCTTGAGCCGCAGCGTCGCCAGATGCGCGAGCGGCGCAGAGAAGCGCGGGTCTATCCGCAGGGCGCGTTCGTAGTATTCCGCCGCCGCATCAAGCCGGCCCAACGCCTGCGAGGCCTGGCCCATCAGGGAAAGAAGCGAACGTGCCAGTGGCGAATTGGGTTGCAGGGCCAGTATCGGGTTCATGCGGGTGAGAAGCTCGTCATAGCGCCGCAGGTTGAGCAGGGTGTGCCCCGTGCCAAGGTGGGCCGGCGCATACCCGCGATCCACCGCAAGCACGGCGCGATACCCTTCGAGTGCTTCTTCGTATCGTCCCTGCGACCGAAGCAAATCGGCCAGACTCTGCAGGGCGGTCGTATCGCGCGCATTGAGTGTCAGCGCGTGGCGCAACGATGCCTCCGCCTCGTCGAACTGCTTCAGTTGCAGGAGTGCCCGCCCGATGCCGGTATGTGCCGAGGCAGAGTCCGGGTGGCGTGTTGCGGCGATGCGGAAGGCAGCCAGACTCTCCTCCGGGCGTCCCGTCTCAACGAGCGCGGTGCCAAGTCTGAGATGAACGTCCCGTGCCTCTGGATTCAGCGCGATGATGTGGGTGTTGAAGGTCACGTCATCCCGGTAGATGCCCGCTTGCCGCCAGGTCAGCGTTCCCAGGATCACCAGAGCAACCACCGCGACGCCCAGTACCCCTTTGTACGCCGCTTCCGGCAACCGGCCCGCGTTGCGGACGGCGGTCACCCCGTATGCCGCCGCGCCGATCACCACCGCCATCAGTCCAGTACCGGCCAGATACTGATAGCGGTCGGCGACGAAGGCAAACTGCATGTAGCTGTAATCCACGAAGCCGAGCGTCGGCGACAGCGTGACCGCGAAGAACAGCGCGCCGGCCAGCGGCCCGCGCCCGATCCGATGCCGCAATGCCCACAGCGCCGCCGCCACTGCCACGGCAGCGACAACATAGCTCCAGGCCAGCGGGTCGGCCATGCGGATGTCCCAGCGCGGATAGATGACCGCCAGGTTGGCCGGCCACAGCAACTTGCCCGCATAAAACCACAAGGCCCGTGCCGCGATGAGCGCCCGCTCGATCACCGAATAGTCGAGCGAGCCTGACGAGACAGACGCAGAGAACACCAGGTCCCCGGCCGTGATGCCAAGCCCCACCACCACAAATGGCGCCAGCCGCCGCACATCCAGGGCGTACACCCGTCCCTGCTGCCACCAGTGCCAGATGCCCAGTGCCACCGGCAGCGTCACCACGATGGACTTGCTGAGCATCCCCGCCACGAACAGCGCGAGTGCCACCAGATACCGCCCCGTCCGCGGCTTCTCCACGAAACGTATCCATGCCAGCACTGTGGTGAGGTAGAACAGGCCGGAGAGCAAATCCTTGCGTTCGATCACCCACACGACCGACTCCACGTGCAGCGGATGCACCGCGAACACCGCCGCGATCATCAAGGTGCCGGGTGCCGCCAGCCGCCGCAGGAGATGCCACAGCACCAGCGTATTGACCGCGTGCAGACACACGTTGACGACGTGGTAGCCGGTCGGCGCCATCCCCCACAGTTTATGCTCCAGCCAGAAGGTGGTGTAGACCAGCGGCCAGTAATGCCCCTCGCTCTTGATGTCGCTCGGAGAGAACCAGATATTCCACAGCCCGGACACAGCCCTGACCGGCTCGGCCGAGGTGAGAATCACGTCGTCCCACACGAACCCGGCCATGGTGGCGGGGACATAGCTGACGGCTACCAGCAGGCCGAGTGCCAGCATGGTCAGCGCGTCCCGCCGCGACATGGCGTGCAGGGACGCGGGCGTGACGGGAGGCGAAGGCGAGTGCGGCGTGGTGGCGGTGTCCCGTGCCTTTTTCCTGCGCTCGCGCCGTGACAGGGATGGTGTCGGCGCAGACCCGTCGCGCGTCGTCTGTGTCTGCCGGTGTTTTGCCATCAGGCTGAGGGTGTCATGCGATGCGGTGCGGTGCCGTTCCGTGCCGGCGGCATCATGCGGGTCGCCTGCCCTGGTCGGACCGTCCCCCACGTCATGGCGATGGCTCGCCGGCTATGTGGGGGACCACAATCGGCGTGGTGTTCTTCAGATACTGCTTTATCACTTTCTGTTTACTGGCTCGTGCCGATTGAAAATGGGTTGCGTAATACACAATCTGGCTGTCACTGAGAGACCACAAACGGCTCCGGTACTCGGGTTTGTCAATATCCATTCCGTTTTTGTTGTTCCAGTCAACCACGTTGCATGTCCATGCTCCGACGACTTGCACAGCGACGGAATACAGCAACAGGGCCGCGAAGACGCCCCGCATCCAGCGCGCGGACCAGCTCCTGATGATGACGGGAATCATCAGCAACGTCAGGAACCCCCCGACGTCGACGAGCCGTCTGGGCCCGTATGTCCATCCTCCCCACCAGTCAGACCACGTGGCGGCCACCATAAGCACCAGGACGGTGATCTGCAACGGGATCAACGGGGCGAATTTTCTGGGACTGCGCCAGGTCAACACCGCGCCGATAAACCCGAACACCATGATGGGTGAATAGACCATCAGGCCCCGCGACGGGCTGAACAGCAGGCCGGCGAGCCCTTCCGCCAGCGGTGTCTGCCAGACGCTGGTAATGCCTTTCTGTTGTCCAAGCCATTCCGCCACGATCTCCTGCCCGGACACAAAGGGGCTGCCGAAGTAGTAGGTGTTGTATGTTCCCAGCAGGATGGCAAACGGCAACCCGCCGAGCGCGTAGGTGAGAACCGGCGGCCATGCGGATGGCTGATCGGTTCCCCCCTTCCCTCCGTCTGGCGCGGAGCCGGGAAAACATCGCACACGGGGCGGGGCGAGCCAGAGCAGATACAGTCCCACGAGGACAGCGGGAACGATGCCAGTGGGACGGCACAGTGTCGCCATGCCGAACGCCGCTCCGCAGTAGAGTGCAGCACGTGGTCGCGTCTCGACGCTGACAAGCCACCAGGCCCCGAGCGACAGAAAGAACAGGTAGGGAGTCTGTTGCCACAAGGCCTGACTACTGAGGGTCCACGCGCAGGTGCCAAGCCCGAACGCCAGCGCGCCCAGTGCCGCAGGGAGAGGCGGGACGAACCGGCGCATGGCCAGAAAAATGAACACGGCTGCTCCCGCGGTCAGCAGGGAAGCGGTCACTTTTGCCCCGTACCACCACGCCGAACGGTTGGACGAGATATCCGTAAAAAGATTCAGCACCGCGTATACGGGCAGCACGGTGAGCGGGGAGCCGATACCGAAGGTGCTGGCATACTGACCCGGACGCACCGTCGGAACCATAAAATAGGGCAGAGACGGCTGCAATTGCCCTTTCCAGTAGAGCGCGTTCCACTTGTTATTCCAGTGTGTGAGTGTGACGGGCACGTGGTCCCCCGGTGCCCGCTTCAGCTCCCAACTGAACGCTCCCGGCGCATGTGGCGGGGCGAGTGAGAGGGAGTGATGCTTCAGCAGATTGACGCCGAACAGCATACTGGCTTCCTGGTCCCCGCCGACCAGTGTGTCCCCGTTGAGGGTGTACGCACCGAAACAGAGGACGAACACCATGACGGGCAACCACCGCGAGGATGGGCTGCCATCCCGGCCGGTCGGCCTGGCCTGACCTTTCTGTCGACTGGCTTTCCCCATTGTCTTACCGTGTTGACGTCATGGTTGCGGAATCCCGTTCCCGACACTGCCGCCGCGGCACCAGGTGGCGCTCCTTTCTATGGCCCGTCTGCCATGTCATGGCGTCGGCTCGCTGGATGTGCGGGGGGGAGAGACGGACACAATCGGCCCGTCGAACGCCAGGAAATGGTGCAGGATAGACTCTTTCCTCAGTTGTGCCGCCTGAAAACTGGTTACGTAATACACGATCTGGCTGTCCTTGATGGACCACAACCGGCTCCGGTGCTCGGGCTGGTCAACATTCTCGTCGTTTTTGTTGTTCCAGCTGTACTCGTTGTATGCCCACGCGCCGACAACCTGTACGGCAACGGAATACAGCAGCAGGGTCACGAAGATGCCCCGCATCCAGCGCGCGGACCAGCTCCTGATGATGACGGGAATCATCAGCAACGCCAGGAACACCCCGGTGTCGACGATGGGTCTGGGGCCGTAACTCCAGCCTCCCCACCAGTCATACCACTTGGCGGACACCACAAACTGCACCAGGACAGCCACCTGTAACGGAATCAACGGGGCATATTTCCGGGGATCGTGCCACGTCATGACGGCGCCGATAAACCCGAGCACCATGACAGGCGAATAGACGAACAGCCCCCGTGACGGGCTGAACAGCAGGCCGGCCAGCCCTTCCGCCAGTGGCGTCTCCCATGCCCCGGTCGCGCCTCTCGTTTGAGCCATACTCTCCACCACGACGTCCTGCCCGAAGACAAAGGGGCCGCCGAAGTAGTAGGCATTGTAGGCTCCGAGCAGGAGGGCAAACGGCAGCCCGCCGATCACGTAGGTGAGGAACAATGGCGGTGCGGATGTGCCCGCCCGGGCTGACACCCCGCCGGGCGCGACGCCGGGAAACCTGGGAGGAGCGAGCCAGAGCAGATACAGCCCCGCGAGGACAACGATCATGGCGCCGGTGGGACGGCACAACGTCGCCATGCCAAACGCGGCTCCGCAGTACAGCGCGCCACGTGGCCGTGCCTCGACGCCGACAAGCCACCAGGTCCCGAGCGAGAGAAAGAACAGGTAGGGGGTCTGCTGCCACAACGCCTGACTGCTGAGGGTCCATGCGCTGGTGCCAAGTCCGAACGCCAGCGCGCCCAGCACCGCCGGCAGGGACGTGACGAACTGGCGCATGGTCAGAAAAATGAACACGGCCGCCCAGGCGGTCAACAGGGAGGCGGTGACTTTTGCGCTGTACCACCACAGAGGACGGTTGGACACGAGATCTGTCACAAGGTCCAGCGCCGCGTACACCGGAAGCAGGATGAGCATGGCGCCAATGCCGAATGTGTTGGCATACTGATCGGGATACACCGTCGGTGCCATGTACTGGTACGGTTCCGCCGTCAAGTGACCTGCGCGGTAGGCTTCATCCTTCATGTTGTCCCATTCGGTGATCTCCCCTCGGCTTGTAGTCTCCGGGGTGTGCTCCCATGTCCAGACGAACGCTCCCGGTACCTGCGGCGGGGTGATCAGGAAGGAGTGATGCTTCAGCAGGTTGACGCTGAACAGCATGTTGCCGGTCGCGTCGCCCGAAGTAAGCGGGGTGCCGTTGCTGAGGTACGCGCCGAAGCAGACACAAAACACCACGACGGGCCCTGTCCACACACGACGCGTCGTCTCCTTGAACCACACGCCGATGCCTCGACGGGGCGGTCGAGCCTGACGTGTTAGGCGGCGTGGTTTTTTCATGTTCTTCCCGTGTTGACGTGAGGGTTCCTGCGTCCCGTCACCGATACGGCTACGTCGCCGGTGCTACGTGGTGCTCCTTCCCTGTTCAGATCGTCCGCCATGTCACGGATACGGATCGCCAGGCTTGCGGAAGGTCACAAGCGGCCATGTGGCGTTCAGGTAATGGGCCACTTTGCGCCGTTTTGCCGTTCTGACCGCTTGCAAGTTGGTCACGTGATGAATGATCTGGCTGTCGCGAAGAGACCACAACCGGCTCTGGTATGCGGGTTTGTCAATATCCATTTTGTTTTTGAAGTTCCATTGCTCCAGGTTGCAGGTCCACGCTCCGATGACTTGCACGGCCACGGAATACAGCAACAGGGCCACGAAAACGCCCCGCATCCAGCGCACAGACATGACCCTGTTGATGACGGGAATCATCAGCAAGGTCAGGAACACCCCGGCGTCGACGATGGGTCTGGGGCCGTAACTCCAGCCTCCCCACCAGTCATACCACGTGGCGGCCACTGCAAACTGCAACAGGACGGCGATCTGCAACAGGATCAGCAGGGCGAATTTCCTGGGGGTTTTCCAGGCCCACACCGCTCCGATAAACCCGAACACCATGATGGGCGAATAGACCATCAGCCCCCGCGACGGGCTGAACAGCAGGCCGGCGAGCCCTTCCGTTATCGGCGTCTGCCAGACCCCGGCGGCGCCTTTGCTTGTGGCAAACGCGTCCGCCACGATTTCCTGCCCGAAGATCAAGGGGTTGCCGAAGTAGTAGGCGTTGTATGTCCCAAGCAGGACGGCAAACGGCAGCCCGCCGAGTACGTAGCTGGTCAACAGTGGCGGGGCGGATGGCGGGTTCGGTCTGCCCTCCCCCTGGCCGGACACCCCGCCAGGCGCGGCGCCGAATACGCGGAGAAACCGGGGCGAGGCGACACCCAGATCAATGGCATTCTCGACGACAAGATCGAGCGTGGACCTGACAAACCGGGGTGGGGCGAGCCAGAGCAGGTACAGCCCCACGAGGGCAACGGGAATGGCACCGGTGGGGCGGCACAGCGTCGCCATGCCGAACGCCGCTCCGCAGTACAGCGCATCGCGTGGTCGTGCCTCGACGCCGGCAAGCCACCAGACGCCGAGTGACAGAAAGAACAGGTAGGGCGTCTGTTGCCACAACGCCTGACTGCTGAGGGTCCATGCGCAGGTGCCAAGCCCGAACGCCAGGGCGCCCAGTGCCGCCGGCAGAGACGGGACGAATCGGCGCATGGTCAGAAAAATGAACACGGCCGCTCCTGCCGTCAGCAGGGACGCGGTTACCTTGGCGCCGTGCCACAGCGCTGCGTGGTTGGACGCGATATCCGTAAAAAGATTCAGCACCGCGTACACCGGAACAATGGTGAGCGCGGAGCCGATGCCGAAGGTGTTGACATACCGTTCGGCATGCACCGTCGGCACAAGATAATAGGGAAGTCCTGTCGGCCTCAATTTCCCTGTTCTGTACAGTTCGGTCATCTCGTCGTTCCAGTCGGGGACCTGCATTCTGACTTCTTTCCCCGGGGACTGCTCCACCATCCATTTGAACACTTTCGGTGTCTGCCACAGGGAGATCGAGAGGGAATGACGCTTCAGCAGATTGACGCTCAACAGCATGTTGGCCAACTGGTCCTTTCCGGGAAGCGGGGCGCCGTTGAGGCTGTACGCGCCGAAACAGATGCAAAACACCAGGATGGGCAACCGTCGTGACAACGCGCCGCCTCGGCCGGTCGGTTGTGCTCGGCCGGTCGGCATGGCATGACTTGTTGGACGACTGGATTTCTTCATGATCCCACCGTGTTGGCGTCATGCCAGGCGGTATCGGCGCGCAGTGTCCCTCGGCTGTTCCCGCGAACCATGATGCCCTTTGCGTCCTTCCCCTGTTCGGCCAGAGGTCGGGATCGGTGCAAGCGGGAATCCGATCCAGGCCACCGCCGAGCCAGTGGTATCCTTGTACGTGCACGCGGACGTTGGCGTTTGGCCATCAGGCACGTGACGTGGAGGAGGCTCCTCGATGTTATTCACCGTTGTTCTTCAAGAAGGTCAGCAGGGTTTCACGATTATCCAGCGCGGTTTTGAGATAGGGGTCCAGCGCGAGAGCCTGTTCAAAACTCCGTAGCGCCTCATCATACCGTTTCAGCTTGAGCAATGCGACACCCATGTCGGAATAGAGACCGGCATGACGGGGATTTCGCTTGATGAATGTCTGATACAGTTCAATTGCCTCCAGGTAACGCTCTTGCTTGATCCACAACCCGGCCAGGCGTTGGAAGGCCATTTCGTTATAGGTGCTGCCGTTTTTGTAATGCGTCTCCGCCTCCTCAAACCGGCCCTGCATCTCGGCGATGGCTCCGATGCCTAAATGCGCATAGCCGATCCGTGCCGGATCGTTGTGGTGTTGTGCCTGGGCGAAACGGTATTCAGTGCGATAGGCCGTGAGTGCCTCATCGAGCTGGCCCTGCCTTTGGTACTCCCGACCGAGATTGTAATGGGCGAATCGTGCCGGCGGGTTGAGGGCGGCGATGTGCCTGAAAAATGTGCCCTCATCTTTATAGATCGCCGCCTGGTGCCAGGTGAGGGTGCCCAGGCACGCCACCACCACGACCGTCGCCGCGACCGGCACGGTGGTGCGCCATGTGCCGGGTAGCCGGCTCACGCCATACTCCGCGGCGCCGACTAGGATGGCGATGACCCCGATGCCGGCCAGGTACTGATAGCGATCCGCGACGAAGGCGAACTGCATGTAGCCATAGTCCACGAACCCGAGCGTCGGCGACAGCGTGACCGTGAAGAACAACGCGCCGGCCAGCGGCCCCCGGCCGATGCGGTGCCGGTAGAACCACAGTAGCGACGCCGCTGCGAGAGTGGCCGCGACATAGCCCCAGGCCAGCGGGTCCCCGGCGCTGACTTCCCAACGCGGATAGATGACCGACAAGTCCGTCGGCCACACCAGTTTGCCGACATAAAACCACAACGCATGCACCGCGATCAGCCCCCGCTCAATCACCGAATAGTCGAAGACGATCTTCTCGAGTGACTTGTAGGACAACCAGTCGGCAACCGTGATACACAGCCCCACCAGCAGGAACGGCAGCGCCCGCATGAGGTCAGTCCCGGTCACCCGACCCTGCTTCCACCAGTGCCAGATCAACAGCGACGCGGGCAGTGTGACCACGACCGATTTACTCAACAGGCCCAGCCCGCACAGCGCCAGCGCACAGCCGTAACGCCCCCACCGCCCGTCTTCCACAAAGCGGATGTAGGTCAGCACGCATGCCAGGTAGAACCCTGCCGCCAGCAGGTCCTTACGCCCGATCACCCACGCCACGGATTCCACGTGCAACGGATGGACCGCGAACACTGCCGCCGCGACCCAGGCGCCTGCAATTTTCAGCCGAAGCAGGAGACGCCACAGCAGCAGCGTGACGGTCAGGTGCAGCAGCATGTTGACGATGTGATAGCCGGTCGGGGTGAAGCCCCACAGTTTGTGCTCCAGCCAGAACATGGAGTACAGAATCGGCCAGTAATGTCCTTCGTTGGTAATGTTGCTGGGAGCAAACCAGATCTGCCACAGCCCGGACGGGCTTTGAACCGGCCTGGCCGACGTGAACGCGAGGTCGTCCCACACGAAGCCCGCCATGGTGGCGGGGAAGTAACTGACGGCCACCAGCAGGCCAAGCGCCAGCACGGCGAGTGCGTCGGGGAAGGCGCGCCCGCGCCTTGCGGGAAGCACCCCGGGTGACGGGTGGCCGCCGGGCGTGTTGACGCCCCCGGACGCCACCTCGTGTGTCGAGAAGGCTGGCTTCGGTGGCGTCCTCCTGCGCGGCGATCTGTTGCTGATTTTTCTGGCTGCCATGTTCGTTTCCAGAGAGGTGGCATCACGCGGCAATCAGGCGCGTGGGAGTGGCTTCCCGGAGGCTAGTTGCCCGTGTGTCCCAGGAGTTGCCGCACGTGATCACGATTGGTCCGCGCCTCTTCCAGGGATGGGTCCAGCGAAAGCGCCTGTTCAAAACTCTGTAGCGCCTCCTCGTATCGGTTCAGTTGGAAGAACGCGATGCCCAGGCCGGAATAGACCTTGGCAAATCCGGGTTCGATCTCGACTAAGGTTTGAAAAACTTCGAGCGCTTCTTCGTAACGCTTCTGCCGGATCCGCAACGCACCCAAGCGGTTGAGAACATCCGAAGAGTTCGGGTTGATCTGCAACGCGCGCTGGTAGTGTGTCGCCGCCTCATTGAGCTGGCCCATCTCCTCGGCGATGATCCCCATGGTCATCGGAATTTCGGTGGATTCGGGGCTTTGCTCCTGGCTGATCCGCAAGGCGGCCAGCGCATCTTCGAAACGTCCCTCTTTGCGATATGCCAGGGCACGGCGGTAGTGGGTATCCGCCTTTTGACGGTTGTGATACTGGTCAATTTCCGCAAGGATTGATGCCAGTTGCTCACGGGCTGTCCCCAGTTTTCGACGAGATGGATCCAGCACCAGCGCCCGTTCAAAACTCCGGAGTGCTTCACCGGGGCGGTTCAGCCAGGCCAGTGCGAAGCCCATGCCGGTATGGGCGTCAACATAGTTGCGCTTAATTTTGATCACGTTTCGGTACAGTTCGAGACTTTCTTCGTAACGCCCCACTCTGGTCAGCAGCAGGGCCAGGTTGTTCATGGCGTTCGTGAAACGAGGGTTGGCTTGCAGGGCCAGGCGGTACTGCTCCTCCGCTTTGTCATACTGCGTCAGGTTTTCAAAGGCGACCCCCATGTTGGTACGGATTGAAGAGACATCCGAGCCAGTCGTCGTCAGAGCATGGCGGTAGGCGTCGAGCGCTTCCTCGTTGCGCCCTTCATCCTTGAGCCAGTTGCCAAAATTATAGTAGGCGGATCTTGCCTTCGGATTGAGGGACGTAATGTGCCCGAAGTACGTGCCCTCGTTCTGGTAGATGCCCGCCTGTTGCCAGGAGAGCGCCCCCAGCACTCCCAGCATCAGTGCCACCACGGCCGCCACCGCTACCGTGACGGCCATGGCCGGTACGCCCGTCTTCCGCGCGTCCGACAGCAGATGCACGCCGTGGGCCGCGGCGCCGACGAGGATCGCAATGATTCCGATCCCGGCCAGATACTGATAGCGATCCGCAACGAAGGCGAACTGCATGTAGCCGTAGTCCACGAACCCGAGCGTCGGCGACAGCGTGACCGTAAAGAACAGCACGCCGGCCAGCGGCCCCCGGCCGGTCCTGTGCCGGGAGAACCACAGCGCCGCCAGTGCCACGACGGTGGCCACGAAATACCCCCAGGCCAGAGGGTTGTCCGCGCTGACATCCCAGTGCGGGTAAATGACCGCCAACTCCGTCGGCCACACCAGTTTGCCCACATAAAACCACAACGCATGCACCGCAATCAGCACACGCTCGATCAACGAATATTCCAGTGTGACGTCTTCAAGGTCCTTGTAGGACAACCAGTCGAAAACCGTGACTCCCAGGCCCATCAGCAGGAATGGCAACGCCCGACCGATGTTGGTCGACGTCACGTGGCCCTGTTTCCACCAGTGCCAGATCAATAGTGCCACGGGCAAAGTCAGCACGATGGATTTGCTCAACAGCCCCAGCCCGAACAGCCCCAGCGCTCCGATATAGCGCCCCCGCTTCCCGTCTTCCATGAAACGGATGTAGGTCAGCACGGTTGCCAGATAGAACAGACCAGACATCAGATCTTTGCGCCCGATCACCCACACGGCAGGCTCCACGTGCAACGGATGCACGGCGAACACCGCCGCCGCGACCCAGGCGCCAGGAACCGCCAGTCGACGCAGCAGGCGCCACAGCAGTAGTGTGACGGCCGAGTGCAACAGCAGGTTGACGATGTGATAGCCGGTCGCGGCATCGAATCCCCACAGTTTATGTTCCAGCCAGAAGGTCGTGTACAGAACCGGCCAGTAATGTCCTTCGTATTGCTTGAGGGAGTGGGGATCAAACCAGATCTGCAGGAGACCGGACAGATGCTGAACCGGCTTGGTCTCCGTGATCGCGCGGTCGTCCCATATGAAGCCTGCCGTGGTTGCGGGGAAGTAACTGACGGCCACCAGCAGGCACAGTGCCAGCATGGCGAGTATGTCGGGGAAAACACGATCGTATGTTGAGAGAAACGTTCCGGGGGGCGAGTGGCCACCGGACGTTGTGCTGCTCCAGGACGCCATTCCCCGCCCGGGAGCAATCGGGTTTGGTATCGCCTGCCCTCGCCTGGTTTTGTTCCTGGGTTTTTTAGTTGCCATGCCAGGTTACCTGTTTGTTCACGTCAGTCGGTTGTTGCCGGTACCCTAAGACAAGACCGCTTCGGAACCCATGTTCGTATTTGCGGGAAGGCGGTGTGACCGTGCGGTGCAGCTTGGGCTTCTGAGTGACTGTAATGGATTGCGATTATAACAGAACAGATTGTGCCGGAATGACGTTGCATCATGCCATGGTTGCCGGCTGCTGATGTGCCACAGGGGTGGACAGCCAGGCATGAGAAAAAACGGAAATACTGCGCAGCTCCTTCAGGCCGGGGGCAAATGCATGACACAGGTGGCGGCGGGTTTGCTCGTGCAGGTCGCGGAAAAGATTCAAGAACTGCATTGGCGGAGAGTTGGAGAAACCAGGCACAATCAGACGGTCATGACGACCCGCGACTCTCGATAGAGCGATGATACCGGGTTGCCTTCAGTGTCCTGTAAGGAAGAAACGGGAAAAAAGAGAACCGGTATCGATATCCGGCCTATCCATCACGCGTATCCGACGACTCCGTTGCCTCTCTCTGGAACACCAGACATGACAGACCACCGCAAGGGTCGTGTTATCTGCGGTGTGCCGTTCTGGTCTAGTGACTTTCCTTCACAAGATTCTTATTCCACGCCGGGATTTCCACCAGGATGTTGGTGGAACCATCCGGTACGCACTGGCAGGCCAGGCGTGATTGCAACGTGATGGCGGGCGCTTCATCCAGCTGGTCCAATTCGTCGTCCGTTGCTTCGTTGCAGGAATCCAACCCCTCTTTGACAATGACATGACAGGTCGAACAGGCGCAGACCCCGCCACAGGCATGTTCGAGGTCGAGTCCCGCTCCCATCGCAATGTCCAACACGCTTCCGGGCTGGCCGGTTTCTCCATAGGGGATGTTCCCCGGGTCAACATTCACGGTCTGTGTGCCGTCCGGGGTCAGGAACGTCATGGTAAAAGGTGTGGCGGCCTTTCGCATGACGCTTGCTTCAATATAAGGATTACTGCCGCCCATGAGAGACTCCTTCTACACTGAACCTGGCCGCCGGAATGAACCAGTA
The DNA here is from genome assembly GCA_963692935.1 of Nitrospirales bacterium. Lineage (GTDB taxonomy): Bacteria > Nitrospirota > Nitrospiria > Nitrospirales > UBA8639 > Bin75. The sequence continues at coordinate 1,986,619 of OY843588.1, read as the reverse complement.
TCGTTGTATTTTCAATGACATCCCTACCCTCTTTGCAACAAAAGTGAAGATTCTATAGCAGACTGTTTTAATCTCCGACCAAAATACTCTTGACTAGCTTCAAAAGTCAATGGTAGCATTTCACCGGTCAATTGAATCGTAGACTCTGCGAAGCCGCGATTGGGGAAGCCGTGCTGAAATTTTCAAAAAAAGCTGATTACGCATTGCTGGCTCTTCAGTATATGGCGATGGTGCAATATGGTGTCAATGCCGTCCCTCGCGTGGTGAATACCAAGGAGATCGCCGAAGAGCATCATATACCTTTGGAATTGCTGGCGAAAGTGCTTCAGACGCTGGCCAGGCATCAACTGATCGAAAGCCACCACAACGGACCCAAGGGGGGATACGTGTTGGGTCGGGAACCCAAAGACATTACCATCGCGCAAGTCCTCGAATCCATCGAAGGGCCATTGGGATTAACGGATTGTTCTCAGGAAAAATATCAGACAACGTGTGAGCAGATCGACCGTTGCAAGATTCGCACCCCGCTCTTGAAAATTCAGGACAGTGTGCTTCAGTTACTCAACGGCATGTCCATTGGGGATATGATGGTTGATGAATCGCCGTTTGTCATTATCGAATCGGTCAAGCCGGAAGGAGTACATTCATGAAATTACCTGTTTATATGGATAACCATTCGACCACGCCCTGCGATGCTCGCGTGGTGACCGCGATGCTTCCCTATTTCACTGAAAAATTCGGCAACGCGGCGAGCCGGAATCATGCTTTTGGCTGGGAAGCCGAAGAGGCCGTGGATCAGGCCCGCAAACACATTGCCAGGCTCATCAATGCCGATGCCAAAGAAATTGTGTTCACGAGCGGTGCCACCGAGTCCGACAATTTGGCACTGAAAGGCGTGGTCGAAATGTATAAGGAGAAGGGTGATCACATTATTACCTGCTCCACCGAACACCGCGCGGTTATTGATCCAGCGAAGTCATTGGAGAAAAAAGGTATTCGGGTGACCTATTTGCCTGTTGATAAAACCGGCATGGTGGATCCCGATGACGTGAGAAACGCGATCACCGACAAGACGATTTTGATTTCTATCATGCTGGCCAGTAACGAGATCGGGACCATTCACCCGGTCAACGCGATTGGCAAGATTGCCAAGGACAAGGGGGTTCTCTTTCACTGTGACGCGACGCAAGGCGTGGGGAAAATCCCGGTGGACGTACAGGCAATGGGCGTTGATCTGATGTCGTTCACCGCCCATAAGCTCTACGGGCCCAAGGGCATCGGGGCATTGTACGTGCGACGGAAAGCTCCCCGAGTCCGCCTGGTGCCGATGATTGATGGCGGCGGGCATGAACGTGGTATGCGATCGGGTACGCTCCCTGTTCCCCTGGTTGTTGGTTTTGGGAAAGCCGTTGAGCTGTGTGCACAGGAAATGTCAACGGAGTCCGTTCGCATACAGGGCCTTCGCGATCATCTTCAGGATGGCATCATGGGTGCCCTGGAGGAAGTTTATCTTAACGGACACCCGACGGACCGTCTCCCTGGAAATCTGAACGTCAGTTTTGCGTACGTTGAAGGGGAAGCCTTACTGATGGGTGTCAAGGAAATTGCGTTGTCGTCAGGATCGGCCTGCACTTCGGCAACCCTTGAGCCGTCTTACGTCCTTCGTGCCCTGGGGGTGGGGTCGGATCTGGCGCATTCGTCTATTCGATTTGGACTGGGTCGGTTCACGACACTGGAAGAAGTGGATTACACCATTGATCGGATGATGAAGGCGGTCAACCATCTTCGTGCCATGTCGCCCTTATATGAAATGGCCAGGGAAGGAGTTGACCTGAAGTCGGTGCAATGGGCTACTCACTGAGCCGGGCGCGGCGGGTTCGATACTGTGTGTACGAGACGGAACGTGTTTGTGGAAACTTTTTTCTGAGGAGGGTGACATCATGGCGTACAGTGACAAGGTGATTGACCACTACAACAATCCACGCAACGTGGGTTCGTTCAAGAAAGAAGAAGAAGGCGTGGGGACCGGCATCGTCGGGGCTCCCGAATGCGGCGATGTGATGAAACTGCAAATTAAAGTTGAACAGGACACCATCGTCGATGCGAGATTCAAAACCTTTGGATGCGGGTCGGCCATTGCCAGTTCCAGTCTGGCGACGGAATGGTTGAAAGGCAAAACGGTTCACGAAGCCGGGGCCATTAAAAACACCGATATCGTGCAGGAACTCAACCTGCCCCCGGTCAAAATTCACTGTTCTGTGTTGGCGGAAGATGCGATTAAAGCCGCGTTGAACGATTATCAAAAGAAAGCGGATCCTGCATCCGAAACCGAGAAAACGGCCACGTCGGCCGGTGTCTGATGACAGGGAAGCCGGGCTGAATCCTGGTAGGGAGAGACAACATTATGAGCATGACACAAACCACGACTACCCCCCTCGTTACCTTGACGGCGGCGGCTGTTGCTGAAGTGAAGCGGCTGATGGATGTGCAGGATTTGACGGAAGGCGGCCTTCGCCTTGGCGTCAAAGGGGGCGGGTGTTCCGGGTTAAGTTATACGATCAATTTTGACGACACGATCGGCGAGTTCGACACTGTGTGTGCACAGGATGGGGTGAAAGTCATCGTGGATGCCAAGAGCGCCATTTATCTCGAAGGCATGCAGCTTGACTATCAAAAAGATCTGGTCAGTGGGGGATTCCAGTTTCAGAATCCCAACGCAACCAAAACCTGTGGGTGTGGGGAGTCCTTTTCCGCGTAAGACATTCGGTGTCACAGACATCATGAGGAAGCGATCCGACGGGCGTGGTGACGTTCTGCCATGCCCGTTGTGTGAATAGGGGGGGATGAACGTGGACGCGCCACAAACGACTGACGGCCTGACCAGAGATGTGCCCCGTGATCTGCCTATGGCCGGCAGTATGTGCTGGCATTGTCAATCTGAAGTGCCGGGCGAGTACTTTTGTGGTCGGTGCGTCAAAGTGCAACCGCTTTCCAAAGACCTTGATTATTTCACCTGTCTGAACCTGCCTCGGACATTGAATCTTGACGACAAGGCCCTTGAGGAAACCTTTTACGCCTTGAGCCGCACGTTTCATCCTGATTATTTTGCGACGAAGGATGCGAAGGAACAGTCGATCAGTCTCGGCAACACGGCGTTGTTGAACGCGGCCTATCAAACGCTCAAAGACCCTATCCGGCGCGTGGAATATCTCATTCGGCTTGAGGCGGGGTCGGCCCGGACGATGCAGACTTCTCCGCCGGCCGATCTGTTGAATGAAATTCTGGAGCTTCAGGAAGATATTGATGCGTTTCGATCATTGTCACCGGAGGATGCATCTGGACAGCGACAGGCCTTGCAGAAACAATTGCGGGCTAACCACCACATGCTTGCCGCGAGGCAGGCGCAGCTGGAAACTCGCCTGTCCGACCAGTGTAAGAGGTGGGATGACTTGCAGGCTGATACCGGTGAAGACGCAAGCGTTCGGGCGCAGAAAGACGAGGTGCTCAAAGACATGCGGGATCTGTTATCGCACAGGACATACACCAGGAATATCGTGCATGATCTGGTGGAGATGGTGGGCTGACGCACTGGATGTTTCGGGAGGGCTAGAGGGAATCATATGGCGACGATAGTTGGCATTGATCTTGGAACGACCAATTCCCTGATCGCGTATATGGATGGCGACCGTTGTCGGGTTATTCCCGGACCGGATGGCCGGGCCACAGTGCCCTCAATCGTGGGCTTTCTGGATAATGGCGTGCTGGTGGGCGATCCCGCCAGGGAGCATCTCATCCGTTCTCCGTCCCGGACGATTTATTCCGTGAAACGCTTCATGGGTAAATCGGTGGCTGACGTGGCCGACGAATTGAAATATTTCCCCTATACCTTGCAGGAAAAAGGCGGCGTGATCCGGATTCAGATCGGAGACACGCTCTACTCTCCGCCACAGGTGTCCGCCATGATTCTCAAAGCACTCAAGCATCGGGCGGAAGCGCATCTGGGCGAGGACATTACCAAAGCCGTGATTACTGTTCCGGCCTATTTTAACGACAGCCAGCGCCAGGCGACCAAAGATGCCGGACGCATTGCCGGCTTGGATGTCTTGCGTATTCTCAACGAACCGACGGCGGCGTCGTTGGCCTACGGGTTGCAACGGCACACCCGGGGATGCATTGCGGTGTACGATCTTGGCGGGGGCACCTTTGATATCTCCATCCTGAAACTCAAGGATGGGATCTTCGAGGTGCTGGCCACCAATGGCAATACGCATCTCGGGGGCGATGATTTTGACAGACGGATGGTTGATGCCGTCGTACAGGATGTGAACGCCTGGCACGGGGTCAAGGTGGAAGAGTCTCAGGAACTGATGCAGACCATTCGTCTCGAAGCTGAGAAGACTAAAATACGGTTGTCGGATGAACGGCAGGTTCACATGGCGATTCCGCTTGCCGAGGGAAAGGGGATCTACGAACGCACGTGGTCACGTGACGAATTCGAAGCCCTGATCGCGGATCTGGTCGAACAGACCATGGCCTCCTGCCGTGTGGCGATGAAGGATGCGGGGTTGGAGTCTGGGCAGATTGACGAGGTGGTGCTTGTTGGCGGCAGTACCAGGATCCCGTTCATCCGCGACCGTGTTCAGTCGCTGTTTGGCAAGACGCCCCATTGCGATCTGAATCCCGATGAAGTGGTTGCGCTTGGAGCGGCGGTGCAAGCCGGCATTCTCGCCGGCGACAACAAAGACATGCTGTTGCTGGATGTGACCCCGCTGTCCCTGGGCATTGAAACCATGGGAGGCGTCATGAACGCCATCATTCGTCGGAATACCACCATTCCGACAAGCGCCAGGGAAATGTTTACCACCTCCGTGGATGGCCAGACCTCCGTGGACATTCATATTCTGCAGGGCGAGCGTGAGTTGGTAAAAGACAATCGAAGCCTGGCGCGCTTTCAGCTCATCGTCCCGCCGTTGCCGGCCGGTGCCCCGCGCATTGAAGTCACGTTTCTGATTGATGCCAATGGTATTCTCAATGTCACGGCGGCCGATATCCGGACCGGCCGGTCGCAATCGGTATTGGTCAAGCCTTCCCACGGGCTTACGGATGACGAAGTCGAGAACATGATTCGGGAATCTTTCCAGTTTGCGCAACAGGATGTACAGGCGCGTCAGGTGATTGAAGCGAGGGTTGAGGCCGGGGCCATCGTGACGTCCACGGAGAAGGCTCTGCAGCGTGGCATGGATCTCATTGGACGGGAAGAATTGCAGGCTATTCAGCAGGCTGTTGAGGAACTCCGTGTCGCGAAGAGCCAGGATGATCATCGTGTGATTCGGGCAAAGATTGCCGACGTGGAACATGTCACCCATCACCTGGCGGAAGTCCTGATGGATGCCACACTCAAAGAAGCGCTCGAAAACAAAAAACTGTCCGAAGTGAGGGATTAAACGCGATGGCACAGGAATTAACGTGGGAGATGGCTGAAGAAATTGGGATTCGGCTCCATGAAGAGCATCCGGACGTTGATCCTCTCACGGTCCGATTCACCGATCTGCATGCCTGGATTGTGGCCTGGCCGGAATTCAAGGGTGACCCGAAGGATTCCAACGAAAGCAAACTCGAAGCCATTCAAATGGCCTGGCATGAAGAACATCAGGACGCGCAATAGCCGCATGTTGAATGGCCTGTCGTGGATGGATGCCGGGCCTGTGTCCATGACAGGCATTCGAAAATGTTTGCGTGTGCGTTTGGATTGAAAATGATCATTGCCTGCTTCAATAGATGCGTTGCCGACTCTGTTATACAAATAACGAATTTCGGCTTGTCACATTCCGATTTTACTGGATTGTGACATCCCACTCAGACTGCTCCAACTCATACTCATAGAAATCCAGGGGATCGGCTGTGACCTGTGCGGGGTGTTGTGGGATGGTGTCTTCCGCAAAGACTTCCGTCGTTGAGTTTGGTGTCGGTTTGCCAGCAACGGCACCGGTTTGGTGATCAATCGTCGCAAACTGAATGCCCTCTGGAACCGGGAAGGTTCGCGAGGGGAGCATGTTGAGCGCGCCGGCCATGAAATCCTTCCAGATAGGAAGTGCCGCACGTGATCCGTGCTCCATCATGCCGAGCGTTTTTGTGCTGTCAAATCCCACCCACACGCCCGTCACGAGATGCGGCGCGTATCCCACAAACCAGGCGTCACGATAACTGTTTGTCGTGCCGGTTTTGCCGGCCAGGGCATGTCCGATTGAGCGCGCGCCTCGTCCCGTTCCGTGTTGGATCACGTCCATGAGCATGTGTGTGACCAGATAGGCCGTTTCCCGGGTCATCGCTTGACGGGGTTCGAAGAGATGGGATTCGAGGATCTGGCCGTCCGAATCCTTGATCGTAGCAGTGGTGTAGGGTGTCAATGCCAGACCATTGTTGCCAAAGACCCCGTACGCAGAGGTGATCTCTTGCAACGTCACGCCCGAGGCGCCGAGCGCTAAGGCGAGGTCCGCGCTCAACGGGCTTTGAATGCCGAGGGAACGCGAGAAGTCAATGACCTTATGAATGCCTGTTTGGTCCAGCAGTCGAACCGTGGCCGCGTTTCTGGAATGGATCAAGGCGTCCTGCAGGGTGATGAGGCCGAAAAATCGTTTTTCGTAGTTTTCCGGTTTCCAGAATTTCCCCGTTTTCGTATCGTTGTAGACCACCGGCGCGTCGAGGATGCGCGAGGCGGGTGTCATGCCTTGCGAGATGGCCGTGGCGTAAATCATCGGTTTAAATGCGGACCCGGGTTGACGGACGGCCATGACGGCTCGGTTGAACTGACTCCGTTCAAACTTGTATCCCCCAACCATCGCACGGATCGCGCCATTTCTGGGATCAATCGCAATCAGGGCTCCTTCGACAATGGGGGTCTGATCCAGACGGAAGCGGACACCGGAGCGTGCTTGTGATTTCAACGAGACTTCAATCACGTCTCCCGGGCGGAGTATCTGTGCGGCCGACTTCAGGGGCATCACGGTTGTCCCGGTCGCCGATGCGTCTTCGGCACTCCGAATGTTGGCCCAGCGCATATCTTTGAGGGCGATGGTGCCGAGCACGTCCTGCACGACGACGGTGGCTTCCTTTGTGGATACCCCGACCACCGTGCCTTCGAATATTTCCCCGGACTCGGGGAGGGTTGCGGGAGGATCGTTCAGGCGTGTTGCAGGCGGGGCCTCGTGACGGAGTGGCCCACGCCAGCCCTGTCGTTTATCGAGTTCGCGCAGCCCTTTCCAAATGGCTTGCTCGGCCAGGCGTTGCATCGGAATATTCAGGGTGGTCGATACCTGCAGGCCGCCTTTATAGACCATCGCCACGCCGTATGCATTGACCAGATGCTGGCGGACATCTTCCAGAAAATACGGGGCTATGTGTTCGAGGGTCTGACGTTGAAAGGCCAGCTTAATCGCCGCCGCCTTCGTGGCCCGTGTTTTCGTGATAAAGCCGGCCTGAGCCATCCGCGCCAGGACATGTTGCTGGCGTTTCATCGAGCGGTCGAGGTTTTTGTCTGGTGAATAGACACTTGGGGCCTTTGGCAGGCCGGCAAGAAAGGCCGATTCGGCCAGATTTAATTCGGCCAACTCTTTGCCGAAATAGGCTGAGGCTGCCGTGCCCACACCATAGGCGCCACGGCCAAAGTAAATCTGATTGAGATACATCTCCAGAATGTGTTTTTTCTCAAGAAAAAACTCCATTTTCAGTGCAAGAATGAGTTCTCGAATTTTTCGCTGTATGGTTCGTTCCGGTGTTAAAAACAGGGATCGTGCCAGTTGCTGGGTAATCGTGCTTGCGCCCTGAAATCTTCCCCCGCGCCTGAAATTTGTCCATGCGGCTCGGACAATACCCAGGATGTCCAATCCCGGATGTTCGAAAAACCGTGTATCTTCAACGGCAATCACGGCGTCAATGACATGCCGGGGGATCTTGTCATAGGGAGTCACCATTCTGCGTTCCACATAGAATTGCCCCATGACCTGACCATTGTCCGCATACACCTTTGTAATCAGGCTCGGCTGGTAATTTTCCTGGAGATAGGCGACGGAGGGAAGCCCGGTGGCATACCAGACCAGTGTCATGATGCCTCCGATTGTCAATCCGACCACACTCAAGGCGGCCCACAGGAGGTATTTTTTCAGATGGCGGATGCCGAACGTTCTGCGCTGATGAGATGGAAACGGGGGCATGGAAAAAGGCTGAAATGGTCAGGGGATGTGTATGACGTCTCGTGACTCTCCCGTGTTCTTACGATACTCGCCGGTTGGATGAAAGACAAGATATGCACATCCGGATTCCCTCCGGATTCCCGAAAGCGTTTCCGACGCGTTGCCGGGACAGGTTTGTGGGGACGGTTCGCGGTTGTCCCAACCTGTGCGGAAATGGTGGGCGTGGTTGACAGGCTTTTAAGGGGCATGCTACGAAAGGAGGTTCTGCAAGCAGGGAAGTGGATCTTCCCATCGTTTTGTGTTTCCCCCTATTCTTTTCAGAAGGAGGTCGTTGCATGTCTGATGTTGCTTCAGAAATAAAGGTTGGAGACGTTGCGCCGGATTTTACCTTAAAAGATCAGGATCAACGTGACGTCACTCTCAGTTCTTTTAGGGGCAAAAAGAACATCGTCCTTGCCTTTTATCCTTTGGACTGGAGTCCGGTCTGTACGGGTGAAAATAAATGTTTAACGGATGATTTTCCGAGTTTTTCGGATGCCAGCGCCGAGGTCTTTGGTGTAAGCACGGATAGTTTTTTTTCGCACAAGGCCTGGGCGGATTCGCTTGGTCTGAAACATTCATTGTTGGCCGATATCCACCGCACGGTCTGCAAATCTTATGGAGTGTATTTTGCAGACCTCAATTGCTCAAAGCGCGCGACGGTGATTGTGGATAAAGCGGGCAAGGTGGCCTATGTCAAGGTGCAGGAAATCAAAACGGCTCGGGATGACAAGGAAATTCTGGCAGCCTTGAAACAATTGAACGCATGAGAGCGTCTGGCAAGCAGGGGATTCCAGCACGACGGAATCCCCTGCTGTTGAAGGCGCCGTGAAGAGGAACTGGCCCATGGCTGGAACCGTGGAAGACGTTACTGACGAGAATTATGAAGCATTCAAGAATGCTCGTGCGACAGTGGTGGTCTATGGTATTGCTTCCTGTGAGCCCTGTGCGGCGTATGATCCCATCGTAGCCGACGTCGCGCGGAAGTTTCCCCATGTTCGAATGGGGAAGGCCAAAATGCATGTGCCCGGCCGATGCCGGGAAATAAAAAAGCAACACAATTTTGAAACCTACCCCACTACACATCTCTACGCCCAGGGTACTTTGTTGCTGGCTCGTGAAGGCAAGATCGAAGAAGACGCACTGACTGCCCTCCTTCAGCACCACTTCTCTCCTGGCGCATCCCAGCCCCTTGCCGATCACAACCAGGCGACTACATTACCGAAGGACGTTTGAATACTCCAGGGTCAGCGCATGTCGGTCCCTGAGCTTGAGTTGCGCGAGGTGCTCGCCCGCAACATCGGCCAGCCGGGGCCACAGGATTCTGGCCACGGTTGACAGGGTCAACGGTTGCGAAGCGCGTGATGGGTGTGGGGGCAGGGTCGTTTCTGGAAAGCGTTGAAGAACCTGGTTTGTAACCCGTTCGTCTAACGTCGCGATGTCCATCACACGACCGGTCATGGGATCAATGGGGCCCCGCACGGTGACGTCAAGAGAAAGGGGCCATGTTTCAAGATGGGACGAAGAGGCATGGCGGTGGACGACCAGGTCATACCGACGGGTCACAAGCGCTTCGGCGGGTTCCGCGTTATCCTGTGAGCCCGGGGATCCCGTCGGGGTATGGAGTTCGGCCCACAGGTCATCTCCCTCACAAAGACAGATGGACGCGATGCCCCGGGTCTCGGGACGCGCGCGAAATTTCCTCCACAACACCAGGGCAAGATTTTCAGTGGTGGGCAGGAGCCGTGCAAAGTAGGGCGTATCGAGATTGAGATGTTTGTGGTCGAATTCTTCCAGCACATCCGTCACGACCTGCTTGAGGTCGTACAAATTCATAATCATGCCCGTGACGGGATCGACACGTCCACCAAGGGTCACCTCAAGGAGGTAGTTATGCCCGTGCTCTTGCGAACAGGGGCCAAAGACCTCCTGATTGCGGGCCGCATCCCACTCGGTGTTGATATACCGGTGGGACGCGGAAAATTCCACGCGTTTCGTGAGGGTGGATCGCACCATGCTCAAAGCAAGGACCCAGGGCTTGATAAAAACGGCCAGGATCCCCGCCTCGATTCGAAGCAGGAATCCTGGCCGTTGTCGAGTTGATTGAACAATCCAGGATCAGGTGCTGAATGAGCTACCGCACCCGCACGTGCTCTTCGCCTGTGGGTTTTTAATCGCGAACCCGGAACCCTGCAGGCTGTCCACGTAATCCACTTCCGCCCCGTTCAGCATGGGGGCACTTTGTGAATCCACGATGACTTTGACCGGACCTTTTTCAATCACCGTGTCGTCATCATCCATTTTGGATTCAAAGGACATCCCGTATTGATAACCGCTGCATCCGCCGCCTTTGACATAGATACGCAATCCAATGACGTCTTCTTCCTCATCGGTTATCAATTCTTTGATTTTCTCTTCGGCCATTGAGCTGACTGTAATCATACATGCCTCCCTTCATATTATTGCCGGGGAATACGAATGCCACATTTTCCCTCAATGCTTGAGGAACATTCTCCTGTACCAAGTATGATACCCATCCTTCTGGGAAATTGTCAATCTGTGGGGGGATGACTCCAGCCACAAAACGGTCGCAAAATCGCCAATCAGGCCTGCAGGTCTTTCAGCCATTCTTCCCGCATGGCACAAGAGACATTCACTTCCGCCGCATGGTTTTTATGGCTGATCGTCATGTGGACAGGAGACCTGTCGTCTTGCAGTGCCCGCCGAAACGACGGGGGAACTTTCACCCTGACGCAATGGACCGCACTCACTTTGCCTTCCTTGCTGTGGCCAGTTTCGAACTCGGCAAAAATTGTTTGATGCTGAATGGTGATTCCCAGCGTGTCGGCCCGGTCGAAATCCTGGAATGAATCTAAAATGTCTTTCATATGGGCCTCGTTCGTAATGGCAATCATCAGTGTGGCGCTCAGTTCGCCCGTTTGTGGAAGCAGGGCGTTGTACACGTCCAGTTCTTCCTGAATTTTCGGCGGATCCACAAGATGTTCGGCTCGCATCATTTCCTGAATTTGAAAACACAGCGTCTGACGGTTCTCAAAAACCAGCGTGACGAGAGGGCCGATGTCAATCCGGCGACGTTGCTTGAGAGCAATGATCTCTTGTCGTCTATGCACGCGTTGACGTTCATAGTCCGCAAGAGAAAGGAGATCGGCCTGGGTTAAACGGTTCATGTCATGAGGGGAATTGATAGGCGTCGTGAATAATTTGAATGGGATGCCGGGTTGCGGGTCTGTGTGGCAATGGCGTTGTGCCGGCCTGGTCAAGCTGAAGCGCCGACAGCGGGCAGTCCGACACCACGAGATCCGGTTCGCAGTCGGCAATGGATCGGACGGCCTTTTGGGCGATGGTCATGGAAAGATCGAAAAATTCGACCGTGGCACCCCACGAGCCGTCATGGCCGGAACACCGTTCGATCAACTCGACACGGGCACCTGTCAGTTCCATGAGTTCTTTGGACTTAAAGCCGATATTCTGATCGCGCAAGTGACACGGGACATGGTACGCGATGCGTTGTCCTGTCTGCACAAAGTCCAACGCCAGCGCGCCGTCTTTGTTGAGCCGCATCAGATATTCACAGATATCGAATGTCCGTTCCGCCAGGGTGGTCATGTCTGCCGTCGGATTCAGATACGGATATTCTCGTTTAAACATGAGACTGCAACTGGGCGTTGGCACAACGAGGTCATAGCCCTGTTCGAGATACGGCAGAAACAGGCGTAAATGGCGCGTGGCGGTCTGTGCCATGGTGTCGGTATCGCCAAGAGCGAAGGACGGCATGCCGCAACACCGTTGTCCCTCGGGCACCACGACCTCCACGCCGTTCTTCGCGAGGACGCGAACCGTGGCTTGCCCGATTTCGGTGGCCTGATAATTCACCAGACAGCCCGGGAACAGCACGACCTTGTGCCGGGGGGAGTGTGGTTGAAGAGACGGGCCGTGTTTGCGCCACCACGCGGGAAAATGTTCGTTGGCAAAGGGCAACACATGCCGGTCCCTGTGCAGGCCGATGATTTTTTCCAGTAGCGCCCGTATCCATGGCGTTGCGAGTGCCCGGTTAGTCAGCGGGGCCGTCATGCTCCCCAGTGTGCCAATCAGATCGGTTTTGGCAAACAGGTGATCGCGCCAGGACATACCCTGTTCCCTGGCGCGTTGCTTTTTCCACGCGGCCATGAGACGGGGGAAATCAATGCCGTAGGCATGGGGCGGAGTATAGGGACAGTGGTTGTAACAGAGCTTGCAGTAATAACAGGCCTTTTCGACCTGTTCATAATCCGTCGCGGTCAGCTGGGAAACATCGCTTGCGTACTCGTCAACGCGATCCAGGAGCGTGGTAAAGGAGGGGCAGAGGTTGAAGCAACGGCGACAGCCTTCGCAGACATCAAACACTCGCTGGCTGTCCTGTTCGAGATGGGCTCGAGTCCAGTCAGGGGAGATGAGGTTTATGCCTTGCAACGACGGTTCCCAGCTTCTCCGGAACAGCGCGCGAAACGGGATTGCTCAAGGCCATCCCGTCGCTTGCTGTGTGTGCCATGCCGGTTACGCGTTTTTCAACGCGTCCAGTCCTTTGGTGAAACGGTTGGCGTGGGAGCGTTCCGCTTTGGCCAACGTCTCAAACCATTCCGCCAGTTCTTCAAAGCCTTCATTGCGCGCGGTTTTGGCCATGCCCGGGTACATCTGTGTGTACTCATAGGTTTCGCCTTCAATGGCCGCCTTGAGATTGAGTTCGGTGTCGCCAATGGGTTGATCCGTGGCAGGGTCTCCGACATCCTTGAGAAAATCCAAATGACCAAAGGCGTGGCCGGTTTCCGCTTCTGAAGTATCACGGAACAATCCGCCAATGTCGGTATGGCCTTCAATGTCGGCCCGGCGCGCAAAATACAGATACCGCCGGTTCGCCTGGGATTCTCCGGCAAAGGCTGCCTTGAGATTATCGTGACTTTTCGTTCCTTTGAGACTCTTGCTCATCCTGTCCTCCTCTGATGCGGCGTTTTGAAAGCCTGTCTTGTCGACGACATGGTTCGGGCTGCCAACGCCCGACATGTTCGATAGTATGCGTGCCTGCCACCTGATGGTGCCACACGCACAAACCCCAAGGAATCTCCCTGCGTTGAATGAGATGATTCAGAGACGGGTTTGCAATGTAACAGTCCGGCTTTCTTGCGTCAACGCCACCGGTGTCAAGGCGATCACGGGGCCTGGTGACGCGGGATGGCCGGAGATGTGTGCGACGTGTGGAAGAAAGAGAAACAACGGGGAAGAACCGGCAGAGTACAGGCGCTTCCCCGGAAACAGCCGGTTAAAAAAGACCGGAGGCATGGCCGGACGATGCCATGAAGAACAACATGGGAATGGACAACATCGTGTTGGTGCGTGAAGCCATGAGGGCGACCCGGGCGGACTGTTTCTTTTCGTCAGCCGTTGCCTCTTTGATGCCCAGAACTTTTTTCTGATTAGGCCAGATAATGCCCCAGACATTCACAAGCATGATGGTCCCAAGCCACGCCCCCATGCCAATGATCGCATGTTCCCCCTGGAGTGCAAATGCCGCACCCAATCGGCCCTGGTTCATCAGGAGCATGGCGCCAAACAGCCAGGTGGCAAGGGCACCCCAGCGAAACCACCAGAGCGCATTCGGCACGAGATGTTGAAATGCCTGTGCTTTCGTTTCCGGGGTGACCTTCCCGAGAAACGGCACCTGAATAAAATTAAAGTAATACAGAATACCGATCCATGTGATACCTGCCAGATAATGCCCCCAGGCTAATACGGTTTCCATTGTGTCATCCTCTTTACGTTCAATGAATGCGGGTCAGCGGGAAACATACGGGAAAACCTAGACAAGTGTTTTCACTACGAAATACAGCACAATGGTCAGTACGAATCCCGCGGTGATCGTTCCAGGGATCGAGTCGAGCGGATTCATGACACCTCCTGCGTATGTAAGCGGCTCCATGCACTGTTGTACGACATTGTTCCGATGTCCTGCTGTCGATGACGCGGGGAGGCACTCACCCGTCCAGAACAAAACTGTATCCCATTCGATGGGAGACCGCAAGTGCCGGGTGCTACACCGAGGCACGCTGTGTAGCCCAGTGATGCCAGCAGCAGCGGTTTGTATTGCATAAGGCAAGAAGTGGTGGTTGTGAAATTGGCCGTCAGGATGGCGGCCCCGTGGACCCCGTGCACTGTTTCATGTGGCGTGCGTCCCATAGGGCGGCGGGGCGGTAAGCCGACGGTCTTCGACCGGTCCGCCGACCGTGAAGTGATACAACAATTGCCAGTGTGTGTGGGGATACCAGCCCGGTACGCGATGCAACCGGATCGTCAAAAAACATCCGATGCCGGTCGCGCGACCCCCGGCCGCCTCCGCTTCGAGATACAGCGTCTGGCCGATGAGTCCGGTCTCCAAAACAGACGTTTGTAAAACCACGGCCCGTGTTGTTCCAGTGAGGCGTCAAATTCCGCCATCATGCCCAATGAAAACGTCCCACATGGGCATTCACGTTCGGATGGACACGGTCATGGGTAGAGACGGCAAGCAGGCATTAATGATTGTGAGGATCGCCAGATGGTTCTGAACGTATGCCGTCACTTGAGGTATGTTCCTTTTGGCGCCAACAAAAACAACTCCCGCATACCATCCTTCAACACCAAACGGTCCTCAATGTTAAACCATTTCCCAACCTCGGCCTCAAAAACAGGCAGCGTGTAATCACCATACTCCTCCGTCTTATTCACCACCAACGCCCGAAACATCGTATCCTCTCTCCCGATCCATTCCAACACCACCGTCGTGCGCAGACTCGCCAGCCATTCTATCACCATCGCCAGCGGCACATTGGCGCTGACGCGCAAGTGATGGAGCAACGCCAGACACATCACAAAGTCAGGCTTGCTGCGCTGCGCGAACGCCGGGCGCTCGGCGCAAGCCCAGCCTTGCGACGGGGAAGGGTTGGCGACGTCCAACAGCAACGGCGTGATGTTGTCGACGCCGTCGTTGCGCAGCGAACGGTATAATGCTTCGATGGAATCGTGGTCGGTATCCGCGGCAATGACATGTTGTGCATGCGATGCAACGATACGCGCGAACTCGCCGGTGTTGGCGCCCAGGTCCCATGCCAGGTGCGGGCGAAGGGCGGCGGCGTGACGGTCAATGAAGTGTTTCTTTTGCGCGTAACTGTCCGCATCATAGGAATGCGTCCGGGTGTACTGTGACCAGTGTCCGGTGTTGGCGTTGCGGTGGTGTAAGGTGCGGATTAATCGCGACAGACTGTCGACCAGCGCGCGCAATGCGATTGCAGGTTGGCGGCGTGTGGTGTGGGTATCGCTCACCGTATCGACACCACGCCTCAATGCCCGGCGCTCAGCGTGCGCAGGGAACCAGACATGCGACAACACGCCGCGCTTGAAGACACACATGCCATAAAAATATTTCGCGGCCTCCAACGGTGCGATGCCGCCTGGACATGCGCGCAACAGCGCATGAAAGGCGATGTTGCAATGTGCATCCAGCAGCAGTGGCACAAGAAACTCCGCGCTGAATTGCCGGTAGCCGCGCCAGTAATCGAATTCACCGCGTGGTTGGAAAGAAGGGATGTCGATGAAGATCGGGCGCGTGCCGTTGAATTGGATGTTGTAAGGCGTGGCGTCTTTGAGCAGGTAATGGTTATCGATGGCTTGTTGGAACAGATCAAGCGTGAGTAGCGCAGCATCTTTCAACATCGAGAAGCACCATTCATACGGCATCGTCAGAAACGGCACCGGCGCATGTTCTAAAACCGTGTGCCAGTGTGGTGTCAGCGGTGCGGCGATGGGTTCATTGGTGACGTCGGTGGTGGCGACAATATATTGCTTGCGAATCCACGTTTGAAAGAACGGGGCGGCGAGGAGTTTTGTCGCCACTGCACCGGCGTTCGCGTCCAACCCGCGCAAGATGTGCGTGACGTTGTTGTCGTCCGTAACACGATAGACGCGGCCGGACGGGTCTTTGAATGAGCCGGGGTCGGGGGTGATCATTTGGGATGGAGATACCTGTTGCGCACCCCGCACGCTGTGCGCCGTTCGTGTTGCTGTTGACGATGACGGCGTGTTGCAATGGGGGGCCGTTAAACCATGCTCCGCACGACGGTGGGGGGCCGCTCACGGCGCATGGCACTGCCCATTGAACCGATATGTCTCACGACACGGCAAGCAAGACTTTGGCACTGTGCGGGGTGCGCGTGCGGAGAGTGCGGGTGCGTTCCCTGTTTACGACTTATCGTCGATATCCTGTGTTTCGTCCACCGGTGGCTTGCGTGTGATCCACAGTTTAATCCGCGCAAGATATTGCCGTACAACATACCCCACCGCTGCCATTGCGCCGAGAATGGAAGTCACCAAAAACCCTGCCATACCGGGGTCGACGTAGGCATGTGCCGACGTTGGCAACAACACCAACACAATGGCCCAATACCAAACCTTACGTTTCATACACAAACCTCTCGAACGAAGTACGGCCATCACCGGTCACACCCATGATGCTGTTCGCTTTCGCTCGCGGCCGCACCAACGGGCCCTGCCCGCCGGACACAGTGCGCAAGATCGCATGCACGGTGTCGAGGATCGTCATATACCCCTTCTCGCTGGCGGTGTCCAACTCTTTGGCACAGGCCCGGGGTGGATAAATCGCGCCGAGTGCGCCGAAGCCGGTTAGTATCGAACGGCCGATCGCATTGTGCAGCATACCATGGTCGCCGAATAAGAACACGATGGCACTTGGGTCGTTGTGCTCAATGTGGTCGATGATGTTGTTGACAGCATTCGCTGCGCTGGGCACACGCGTGGTGATGTGGTTGCCGTAGGCGGCGATGTGTTCCGGGTTGTCGAAGCGGTCGCCGTTTGGAAAATGCCCGGGCAGATACAGATACGACAAGAAAAATTGCGGCGTGCTTTTGTCGAGCGCATGAAAATGATGCAACATAAACTCTGCCTGCTCCCTGCCGACGTCGCTGCCGAATTGTGCTGCACTGTGCGAGCGGTCTGCCTGCGTCGCCGTGCAGTAGCCCCAGAACGGCAGCGGCGAAGCGTCGGCGTTGATTTTGTCGCATACCAAACGCTTTTCACTCAACACATGATAGTGATCGAGATACCTGCCGCGCGGATAGGCCATGTGCGTGTCGGGAATGACCGCGCTGATGGTATACCCGTTGCGTGTGAAGAGGTCGAACAGCGGACACGGGCGCGCGCCGCGGAACATGTGCATGTGCGAGCCGGGCGTGGTGTTATACAATGCCACACCGCGTTCCCAAATCTCTTCATCGAGGCACAGCATGATGTCGAACGATTCATGCGTCAGCATGCAGTTGGAAAAGAAATTCGGCAGGCGGCGGAATTTTCTGTCCACCAATGTGTGCAGTTCGGTGTCATTGAGCCCTACATAATGTTGTAGCAACGAGCGCGGTGCGAGGCCGTCGAAGGACAGGAAATAGATGTTCGGTTTCTCGGTAAACCGGAGATCGCGGATGTTGTCGAACAGTTGCGGTGCGCGCTCGGTGGTGAGCGCCGGGGCCTCGCTCCTGTCACTACGCGCACCAAACACGCCTAACATCCTGCCAAGCGACTGTAAAAAACCGTGCGGCGTCATCGCCGTGGTCGTGGCGACCGTCGCGATCCCGGACTGCAAAAAATCGCGCCGTGTCATCGCTGTGGTTGTGACGACCGCCGCGATCCCGGTCAGCGCCGCCGCGTTCAACACCATCCCACCGTAATGCAGTTCCTCGATGATGCGCAATGCGATGAACAGTGTAAATGCCACGAGCAGCATCGTGCCGCCGATGAGTGCATAATTTTCCTCGGCGAATTCGGAGGTGTGTATGATGTACGCGCTGAAGATGCCGAGCAACATAACAAGCACGAGGTAAAGATCGGCGAGTTGGCGCATGTGCGGCCACGACGGCAGGAATAGTGCCGGCAACAGCAGCACGGCGTTGACGGCAAGTGCGGCAGTGAGAATGCCAGTGATGTCGGCGGGCCTGAAGAATGCGAATGATGTGGTGTAGGTTGCGGTCAGCGCGAGCAGTTGCACCGTGAGGGCAAATGCGATTTTCCAGAAGCGGATGCGCCAGGGAGTTGGCTGTGAAGGCTGGGAGGCCTGTTTTCGTTTTCTGCGTGCCATGGCAATGTACGGATAGTGGTTTGTGGCTGGGGGCAGGCTCAGTCTTGATAGGGCGGAAGAGTCGTCAGCCGATGGTCTTCGACCGGCCCGCCAACGGTGAAATGATACAGAGATTGCCAGTGCGTGTGGGGATACCAGCCCAGCATACGATGCACCGGATCATCAAAAAAGCATCCGATGCCGGTCGCACGAACCCCTGCCGCCTCCGCTTCCAGATACAACACCTGGCCGATGACTCCTGTCTCCCAGAACAGACGTTTGTAAAACCACGGCCCGTATTTTGCCAAGGAGGCGTCAAATTCTGCAATCATACCCAGTGAAAACGAACTGGCACCCGCGATGTCCTGGTGGCAACTTAACTGTATGGCTAGACGTCGAGCATCGCCATCTTCCAGCAGATACAAGGGCAATGAGGCGGGACAGTGCTCGGGGATCGTCCATGTGAATTGCGGATGCATGAATCGTTGCAAGGTGTCTTTGAGCAACGGGTCGGTGTGGCGCAGGAACATGTAGATCCCGGGGATGAGCCCCTCGACACGATGCACAAACAGGGCAAGATGGATGGTGGGATCCCAGGATATGGCGTCCCAGGGCATCGGGCGTTGGGCCACGGGCAGGTCTGCACGGGGAAAGACGCGGTCGAGCATTGCGAAAAACTGCACGGCCGTAATCGAGGTGTTGCCGTCAAATGCCATCGCGCTCCGTCGTTGATGAATGATCTGATGAGCGGAGATGCTGTCCTGGCCCGTGTCACCGCTGTTACGGGTCAATGGTGTGACATGTGCTTCGCCGGGGCCGGTCTCCTGGACAGGCGAATGGAAAGTGGTTTGCGGCATGGCCGGTGGGTCTGTCGTGTGTTTCCTCGACGCGTTGGTCGCGTGATCAATGATTTCCCAGGGAAGAGGAGCATCCCGGCTTAACCGGTTTGCCTGGCCGTGCCAGTCTCCCTGTGTACACTGTGCAATCGCGGAAGAGGCAAGGGTGAGCGGCATGGATGACCGCCTGGCGTCGGGTGTCGGGCAGACGGCGCAAATCAGTTCGGGCCATTCTGGTTCTGCACCTTTAAAGTCCTGCACACGATTCAAGCCGAGAAGGGAGCCCACCGTCCGGTCATCCAGACCGGAGAGAAGCACAATGTGCCATCCCAGTGCGGCTCCGGCAATCCGAAGCGCTCCGATCGCATGACCACTGTCGTGTTGGCAGTAGCGAAAGGCGCGTTCCCCGTATTTCCACGCTTCCCGCCAGTGAATTGAACTCAACCCGATGAGAAACGAGTGCGGGGGAAAGGGGCGGAGCAATGCCTCCATCCATGGATTGGCCCCGCGCATGCGGTGTTCCAGACCATGTTCTTTCGGCGCGTAGTGGTACAGTCCGGGCTGGAGCGGAAGCCCTGCCACGGCGTCGATCAGCAGGTAACCCTCCGTTGGATGCAGATTGCCGCTGGATGGATTACTGCGTAATGCCCAGCGATTGCCTCCGTATTCTTTCCATGCCGTGATGGCGAGGCTGTACTCAAAAAACCGGGAAAGGCTGTTCCAGGTCAGGGCCCGGGGCGCAACGGACCCGTGCACATGGAGCGATGCATAGGAAGGCGAAACGGGGTCGTCGTCGGCGGTGAGTCGCGGCAAGCGATGGAGCGGGGCACCCGCATAGCGCCGAAAGGGATCGGGCTGGTTGGCCCAATCCAGATATCCCGTGGATCGGGCGTAACGATCAAACTCATGCTTGGTTCGCTCGTGATAGCATTTGACGACGTCCATCGGTGTGATGGCCGAGTCGCATCCCCTCTGTTGCACGGCGCCGTCTCTTTCCTGTTCGCTGTTATGCACGGGTGGGAGTTCTCGTTCCATGACGGTGCCACCATCGCCCCTTCCGTTTTCGTGTATCGCGCCACACCGGGAGATGCTGATTCGGCTACACGTCCAGATTGTCGGCAAGTGTCGCGTTTGCCATCAGAAATTTGTAACGGGATTCCGTGTGTTTGCCCATCAGATCACGGAAGGTGCGGTCGGTCTGGTATTCGTCCTGCAGTGCCACTTTGAGCAGTTGGCGCGTGGCGGGGTTGAGCGTTGTTTCTTTCAGTTGCTGGGGAAACATTTCCCCGAGACCTTTGAAACGGCTGATCAGCGGCTTCGTGTTGGCGCGCGCCTGTGAGAGAATACGCGATTTTTCTTCATCCGATCCCGCCCAGTAGACGTGCTGCCCGATATGGATGCGATAGAGCGGCGGTTGCGCAATACACACGTGCCCCTGTTTGATCAGTTCGGATAAATGCCGGAAAAAGAAGGTGAGCAGCAACGTGCTGATGTGGTAGCCGTCCACATCGGCGTCCATGAGCAAAATAATTTTGTGGTACCGCAGCTTCTTGCGATCAAAATCCTTCCCGATACCGCAGCCAAGGACTTTCACCAGATCCGCCAACTCTTTATTCTCAATCACCTTGCCCAGGGTCAGCTCCTCGGTGTTCAGCACCTTGCCTCGGATAGGGAAAATGGCCTGGGTTTTCAAATCGCGTCCCTGCTTGGCGGTGCCTCCGGCGGAATCCCCTTCCACCACGAACAGTTCGCTGACCTCGGGGTCCGTGCTTTGGCAGTCCGCCAGTTTGCCCGGGAGATTCAGGCGATGACTTGCCGCGGATTTTCGCATGACGGCTTTGGACGCCTCACGGGATGCTTCTCGTGCGCGTGCCGCCAGAATCATGCGGCCGACCAGTGTTTCGGCAATGGTTTGATTTTCGTGGAAAAATTTTTCCAGGACTGGTCGCAACGCGTTATCCATAAGCCCCTGGACTTCGGGATTATTCAGCCGTTCTTTGGTTTGACCCTGGAATTGCGGGGCGACAATGAGCACGCTCAGGACGCAGGCCAGTCCTTCGCGGATGTCTTCCGCCTGGATGGTGAGCCCTTTCGGTGCGAGGGTGTGCATGTCCATGTAATGACGCACGGCTTTGACGACGCCGCTTCGCAGGCCGGATTCATGGGTGCCTCCGCTCGACGTGGCCACGCCGTTGACGTAGCTACGGATATACTCCGCCGGTTCATCCGTCCATTGCAGGGCGACTTCCATGCCGAATCCCGCACCGTCGGTCGCGAGTGTGTCGGGGGCGTCCACTGTGCGTGCCATATAAAACACGAAATCGGCGGTGGGGTGGCGTCCCCTGTCACGCACGAGCTTGGCCAGGTATTCCGCAATGCCCTGTTCATGGACGAAGCGGTGCGTCTGGTGCGACATGCGATCCTGAAACTCGATGGCCAGTCCTTTATGAAGATAGGATTTCGCCTCAAGGGTGTCTTGCAACAGGGCGGGATCGAAGACCGTGTGCTTGCCGAAAATATCGGGGTCCGGGCGGAAATACACCGACGTTCCCGTTCCACGCACCGTGCGTCCCTTGGTCACCGGGCCCAGCGGGATGCCGGCACGATAGCGTTGGTGCCACTCATGTCCATCGCGTTTCACCGTGACTTCCAGATGGCAGGACAGCGCATTGACCACCGAAGCCCCCACCCCATGCAAGCCGCCCGAGTGCAGGTAACTGCCGGTTTCAAATTTTCCGCCGGCATGGAGCGTGGTCATGATGATTTCAAGTGCCGATTTTCCGTATTGCGTATGCCGGTCGACTGGAATCCCGCGACCATTATCCGTGATGCGAATGCCATCACCGGTCTTATCAAGTTCAACCGTGATCGTCGTGGCATACTCATTGATGTTTTCATCAATGGCATTGTCCAGGATTTCCCACACAAGATGATGCAACCCGGCCTTATCCGTCCCGCCAATATACATCGCCGGTCGTCGGCGAACGGGGTCAATCCCTTTCAGGACAACGATATTGCTTGCGTCGTATGTTCTTGCCATGCCGGGTGATGACTCGTGTGCGTGAGGTGGACAGGTGGTTGTGTCGTCGGCGATCTTGAAGGACGCGCAGATGAAAGCCCTTAGCGCAGGGCGCTGACCGCCATGAGCGATTGTTCCCAGCAGGCGACGCGATGTTCCCGTATGCTAACAAATTGTTGCGGAAAATTCACGCGGCGCCACCCGTGTGCAATTCCGGTCCGTGTCAGGCCAGGGGGCCATCGTCGCATCCCCAAGAACACGGAGTGCCATCAGTCCCCGTTTGGGAGGGGCGTTTCCTGGATGGCTGGCAGCTCGACGGGGCGCGTGCAGGCCTCCTTCAGCGTCCCGCGTTTCAACAGCACATGGCCTTTCCCGCCACGACCAACGGGTTGATATTTCCTCAGCGAAATCGAGAGCGTGCCGCCTGCGTGCTTCAGGACGATCAGTTGGTCTTCCCTGGTGTACAGCAGGCGTGCCGCCAGGACCCTGTCTGTTTTCTCCAGTTTGATGATCGTGATGCCTCGTCCCGCACCCGAGAGCACACTCACGTCCTCGGTTTTGCACACAAGCACGCGGGCCTGGTGTGAAACGACGGCGAGGACAGCGGAGGGCGAGGAGGGACGCAGGACTTCAAGGCTCACGACTTCTTCATGGTCACGGAGTTTCATGAATTTTCGCCCCTGTCGTGTCGAAGGCGCTTGAAACGGGGTGAGATCAACGCGGACGCCCATGCCGGCGGATGAAATGGCGATGATGTGACGGGAAGCCGCGTCGTGGTGTTCTGTGGTGTGTCCGTCATACGGAGGGACGGTCTTCTTTCGAGGTGTCGTTGGCACAGCGTCGGCTCTGGGATCCGTACCGAGGGCGGCGATGATGCGCTCACCATCTTTAAATTTAAACAGCTTTTGCGCGGGATCGCCGTACCCGCTGCGTGCCGGTGGAATATTGCCAATGCGAATGGTGTACGCGCTGCCAAAGTTGGAAAAACACACCATGGTCTCCACGGTGCTGCCCGTGACGGCGGCCAACAGGGTGTCGCCGTCGCGGAGTCGTGTTTTTGACAAGTCTTTGACCATCCCCACGCGGCGGATCCACCCATCCGTGGAAATGGTGATCACGGCGTCTTCTTTGACGATATAGGCTTCGGGATCGAAGGCGATTTCTTCGGCCTGGCCGCGACAGATTTTGGTCCGCCGTGTATTGCCATATGTCCCTGCAAGGTCACGGAGTTCGTTTTTGACGACGCCCCATAATTGTGTCTTTGAGCCGAGCAGCGTCCGGAGTCTCCCGGCCTGTTTGGTTTTGTCGGCAAACTCATCCAGCATTCTGGTGACTTCGGTGCGGGAGAGTTTATAAATCGCGGTTTCCAGAATTGCATTGGTTTGGGCATCATCAAGGGGAAAACGGCGTTGGAGGTTTGCGGCGGAGTCGGCTTTGCCGTCGCTCTGACGAATGATCGTGAGGACCGTGTCCAACGCATCAAAAATGGTTTTGAAGCCGGACAGGATATGAATGCGTTGTTCCAGAATGCGCAGATCATGAGCAAACCGACGTGTGACCGTGGCAAAGCGAAAGTCGATGAACTGTTCGAGAATCTGTTTCAGGTTGAGGCATTGCGGACGTGACGTGGCGGAGCCGCTGACGGGAATCAGGCACGTGAGATTGACGAAAAAATTATTCTGGAGCGGGGTGTTTTTAAAGAGATAGGCCATGGCCAGCTTGGGGTCGGCGTTCTTCTGAAGATCCAGCGTAATGCGGACGTCGGTCGTGGATTCGTCACGAACGTCAACCAGCTGCGGGACTTTTCTGGCGGCGATCAGTTCGCCAATGCGTTCGACAATCGTGGCTTTGTCCACGGCAAAAGGTATCGAGGTAATGATGATCCGGGATTGGCCCCGCACGGACGGGACTACGGTGAATGCCCCGCGCAGGCGGACCGTCCCCTGGCCGGTTGCATACATCTCGCGCAGGTCGGCCCGGGTGTTCAGCATGTCCCCGCCAGTGGGAAAATCCGGCCCTTTCACCGATTGCATGAGATCGGCAATCGTGCAGTGCCGGTTGTCGATCAGGGCAATGGTCCCTTTGATGACTTCCTCAAGATTATGCGGCGGAATGTTGGTGGCCATGCCGACAGCAATGCCGGTGGAGCCATTGACCAGGAGATTGGGAAACCGGGCGGGCAGGACAAGCGGCTCTTCATCCTTTCCGTCGTAATTGGCCTGAAAGTCCACCGTGTCCTTGTCGAGTTCGTTCAACAGTTCAACGGCGATCGGGGTGAGTCTGGCCTCGGTGTAGCGGTAGGCTGCTGCCGGATCGCCGTCCAGGCTGCCAAAGTTGCCGTGGCCATCAACAAGCGGGGCGCGAAGGGACCACCATTGCGCCATGCGCGACATGGCGTCATAGACCGCGGCGTCGCCGTGAGGATGCCATTCGCCAATCACGGATCCCACCACTTTCGCGCTTTTGATGGGTGGCCGGTCCGGGGTTAACCGGTGGTTGTGGAACATGGAGAACAAAATACGCCGCTGCACGGGTTTCAGGCCGTCCCGCGCGTCCGGCAACGCGCGCGCGGTAATGACGGACAACGCGTAGTTCAGGTACCGCTGACGCGCGGTGTGATCGAGCGGTACCGTGATCACGGGGGTGTGTGCGGTCGGGGTGTTGGGTGGGGTGCGAGACGTCGGGCGTGCCATCATGCCTTGCTTAGAATGCCGGCTGCGGGAACGGGGGGTGGCGCACGGGGCCTGTCCGGGGGCGAAGGAGTGAAGCCGGGTCCACGGCTTCGTTCCGGCGAATGTGGTCGCTGATGCGGGATTGCACCCATTGAGCATCCCACCATTCTCTGGGATTAATCTGTACGCCGTGCAGCAGCAGGCTGAAATGCAGATGATCACCGGCCGCTAACCCGGTCATGCCCGATCGGCCAATGACGTGGCCTTTGGCGATCATGTCCCCCCGCTCGACGTTGAACGAAGACAAATGGGCATACAACGACTGCAACCCGTAGCCATGATCAATCATAATGGTGTTGCCATAAATACCAACGTATTGTGCCAACACGACTTCCCCGTCATTGGCGGCTTCCACGGGATAGTGCGCGGTGACGGCCAGATCAAAACCCAGATGATCCTGCGTATCCACGACTTGTCCGCGATAGAGATAGTGACGATGATCGGCAAACGCGGCTTCCACTTTGGACCTGGAGAGCTGGAGGAACGCTCCCTTCCACAGGAATGCCTGTCGGCTGTTCATGGCCATGGCTTTGATTTGCTCGGTGTTATGCTGTCGTAACCCGTTGTTGACCTGCAGAAAATTCTGAAGCGGATCGGCCAGGTCGTCGAGTTCGGGCGTCCGGGCAATGATGGGAAGGATGGTCTGCTCAATAAAACGATCGGAAATCTTCAATCGTCGGGTTCGCCATTGTTGCTGAAGCACCCTGGTCGTGATCCTCTGCTCTCCGTGATTGCCCAGGCCGTCGTCCGCCACGAGCTGAATCGGCGTCGAAGCCGGCAGGTGATGCGGAAACGCAAAAAGCGAGAACATGCTGAAGGCTTGATCGGGGTTGTGATAGCCCGGGAAAAAGGCCTTGCCGATTTGGACCCCGTGTCGTGTGGCGTCTTCAGAGACCTGGTACAGGATAAGCCCCGCGCCTCCCTGTGCGATGGACAGGGGAAGGGATACGGTTTCCATCTGCGGGGGATGAAATTTCACGGTCACGTCCTGTTCGACTCGCGTCCAGTTTCCTTCAAAAAATCCCCGCCAGGAATGGTCGCGAGCCGCAATGACCAATGTGGCCGGTCCTCGCCGTCTGGGAATGGTGTCATCTCCAAAGGGGACGATGTGGAGTGCATATGTGTCCCGGGCACTGCCTCGGACAGGCATACTCCCCACGGAAAACTGTTCTTGCGCCAGGGTATACCGCTCACGGTTCTGAACGAGGTGGACGGTAATTTCCTGAAGCCCCGTCTCGTGGTCTTCAATGCGAAGCGATAACGGCGTGGTCGGACCAACCAGGGTGAACGGCTCGATCAACGTGACGAGAGGTGGAGTGGTATCGCTCCAGCGATACGCACAGACCAGGACGAGGTAGATGACAACGATAGCGAGGGCGGTCCTGTACAGGGTTTTGCGACTGACGGATAATGTTGGACTCACGTTCAAGGGGAATAACAAGATACGGTCATTCCGTCAACTCCCTTGCGTGACGACGGTGCGGGTTCCCTGGATGGACCTGTTCGCGGGCGGTGGCACGCATGGCGTCTGTCATGCAGAGCCGTGTTTCCGACATGGTTACGGCGAGCCTGTCCGGGTGATTTTGTAGATGCCCCCGCCGTGATCCACGACGTACAAGTCTCCGTTTTCATCCTCCCCAAAGGACGAGATGCGTAACGCCGATGTCGCGAGGACATGCAGGTGTCCGTCGCTCAAGCCCATGATCTGACCGCTGCAATAATCTCCAAACACGTAGGTGCCACGCAGAAAAGGCATCTCGTTGCCGCGATAGACGTACCCACCGGTGATGGCACAGTGGGGGGACTGATTCCGGTATTCCGCCACGGGGAGCGTGAGTCCGGATCGGGAGCAGCCGTGAGCGGGGAGAAAACAATGCGCTCCTTCCATGATGCGCCAGCCGTAGTTGTGGCCGATTTCCACCACGTTGATTTCTTCCCACCGATGTTGTCCCACGTCCGCGGCCCACAAGTCCCCGGTCTGTCGGTCAAACGAAAATCTCCAGGGATTGCGGAATCCCAGAGCGAAAATGGCCTGTCCCGTTTGCTGGCCGGCGAAGGGGTTGTCGGGAGGAATGCCGTATCGATCTCCCCGATCAACGTCAATGCGTAACATCTTGCCCAGCAGGGTGTGCGGGTCCTGTCCCTGGTTGTCCGGGTCACCACCTGCCCCGCCGTCTCCCGTTGCAATATACAGATAGGCATCCGGACCAAATGCCAGCATCCCTCCGTTATGATTCGCATAGGGTTGTGGGATGACGAGCAAGATTTTTTCGCTGTTGAGCAGTGCCCTGTTGGGATTGTGCGAAATCCGAAATTCCGCCACGATGGTGGCGCCATCCGGTTGTCGTGTATAATTGACAAACAGGCGCCCGTTGTTTCTGAAGCGGGGATGAAAGGCGACTCCCAGAAGCCCCGTTTCCCCGCCGGATTTGACGCGGTGGGCCATATCCAGAAACGGCGCAGGGTGCAAGGTGCCCTGCTGAAGAATCCGGATTCTTCCCGGCTGTTCCAGAATAAAGAGCCGGTGGCTTTGGTCGCCGGCATGTCCTATGAAGACGGGTTGTTCGAGTCCTTGAGTCAGGACGGGAACAAGATGCAGCGGTGCCATGGCGGGCGGAGAAACTGGTGCCAGTGCCAGCGCATGCGGTGTAGACACCAGAAGGAAGACGGCGACACACAGACCGGGTAGACGCGAGCTCCGATGCCCGCGGGGGAGCGAAGCCAGGCCGGAAGAAGCGTTCGAAGAAGATCCTGTTGCGTTTATGGCGCGTCGGATTGCACGAGGTTTCTTCTTTGTGCTATGGCGTGGTGGCAGGCTGACGTGTGACAGGTGGACCATGATTCTCAAATATGAAAATGACCCGTTGGATTCTGAACATGCCGGAGGGCGTTTTTATCATGTTTGCCGGGGGCGTATCCAGGACACGGCGTTGTCTGTCCCGCGACAGGATCAGCCATACGAATGTCCGGAATGCGGCATTGATCTTGAGACAGAAGATTTTTTCCTGGCCCAGCAACGCGGCTGGTCGTAACCGCTTCCGGGCGAGGGGAGTTTCGGGAACACCGAAGTGCCGGCTGGGCAGGCGCCGTGAGCCGAGTAGGGGTTGCCCGATCACGATCAAAGGTGTGTGACGCGATGGCTGGGAGCCAGGGTCGAAAAACCGTGTCGGTTATGCGTGGGGTCATGATGTTATGTGAAATCTGTTACAGGGACGTGCTCGATGAAAAACTGGTTGACGACCGGAATTACGTTGAAGATCACGAGTCCCTGTTCGACATCCTGTGCCCGGGATGTGAAGACATCAACCGCCCGCTGATTGATGATATGCTGGGAAGCTCGGAATAGCGATTCCCTGCCCCTCTCTTTGCTGTTTGTCCAGTGCCTGGTGGTGGGGTTTTGGACAGGGGGGGGGCTGTATGCGGGCCGATTGGATCGCCACCGCGCATGGTGTTTGTTTACCGGCCGAGGAAAAGGAGGAAGATCACATGATGGTATGGTCTCGTGCGAAGATGATGAACTGGTGTCCTGCCGTTGTGATGCTTGTCCTGTTGGGGCTGCCGGGGATGATCCTGGCGGAGTCTGTGAAGCCTGGCGCGATGGCTCAAGGCCAGTATGGCGATTCGGAAGAGATTACCGTCATGGATGAAACGGTCGTCACGGGATCGTTCGAGGATCCGTTTGATGCGGGGGAACGCGAGGCGGTGCACGATCCGTGGGAGCCTTTCAATGCCACGATGTTTGAATTGAATTATGACATTGATCGCCATGTGCTCAAGCCGGGGGCCGAAGTCTACAATGCCGTCATCCCCACGGATGTACAGGGCTCGTTGGGCAATGCGTTTTATAACCTGGGGTTTCCTGCGCGATTGTTCAACAATCTCCTTCAGGGAAAATTCAGCGGGGCAGGGAAGGAAACGCAACGGTTCCTTCTCAATTCAACGCTTGGCGTTGGCGGTTTGTTTGATGTTGCCACACATATGTTTGAGGTCGAAACGCCGCCGTCAGAAGATGTCGGTCAAACCCTTGCGGTGTATGGGGTGCCGTCCGGGCCATACCTGGTTCTGCCGCTGTTTCCTCCGACGACGGTTCGGGATGCGGCAGCGTCCTTCGGCGATATTTTTCTCGATCCCGTCAATTACTTTCTTCCGTTTTTGCCGAACCTGGGGATGAGTACGACGGAGCTCCTCAATGATCGTTCCCGCAATCTCAAGACGTTTGAGGGTCTTGAATCGTCCAGCGTTGATTTGTACGGGGCTGCCCGATCGGGGTATCTGGATCGTCGGGCCCATGATATTCGGGAATAGGGAGTTGGGCGTGGACGGCGGGCGGCTGGGCCATGGTGGGCTTCGCATTTCCCACAGGCTACGGGGGGGCCTCAACGTCATGCTTGCTCTCCCTGCCTTTCACGGCTCCACCCGTTGACAGCCGTTCAAACTGTCTCTGGTGTCCGGCCAAATATTTTATCGCAAATCTTCTTCCAGTTACGGTGTGTTTCATATTCGATGCCATGGCGACGTAGGGTTGGCTGAAGGATCTCACTGTGTTTTTGACTTGCCAGAAACACGACTTTGCCAATGCCCTTGGAGGATAGTTTTTCCTTGACCTGTGTCTCAAGCATCTCTTGCCATTCCTGCTTTTCCTGTTTATTCATATCTTCGACATCAAGGTCGTAGGGGCCATTGCTTGGCTCGTCGGGGTGGATCAATCCATCTCTCCTGCTAATGATGAGAAAACGGAGACCGTCTTTTTCGGCCTCGTCACGGGACAATTTATAGAACGGCCCGGTGTACAGTTCGCCTGCCGATGTGGCATGTGGATTCTGAGTCTTGCTGCAGGTGATGATAGCGATCTGTTCTGTGGAGACATGTGAACGATTTGATGGGCTGTCAGGAGGATGTGAGGGCTTTTGATGGCCAGACGACTCAATTTCCTGTAAGAGGTTGTTCATTTGGTCTGGTGACCAACCTAGCTTTTCTAACAGGAGAGATGCTGTGTCTGCGGCTCGCCGTGCCTCTTTATGGTTCATAGACGAACAGTGGGCCCAATCGTCCCGTATGGTAATCAGTTCCCGTGCGTGTGTTTTTTCTTTATTCCTTCCACGTTCCAAATCGTCAACAATCCACCAGAGCTGTGCGCGAACATCATCTGGCTTTCTTTCATGATTTCTTGCATGATTCTCAAGAGCCATCTTTTGCTCTTCGGATAGTTCCTTGTTCATAGTTTCTCCGAGAAGCGTCAGCACTTTCCCAACGTACTCTTTTGCGGTAAAGTTCTGCATCATCACTGATCCCTCCCATGTAGCCGGTACCAAGCAACACACCGCACTGGCTAAAAGACTCAGGTTTGCCCCGCTTTCTCCCACAACCTCGTCTGTGCCATGACAGGACAAATCGCACAATGTGCAACATGGGCTGTTTCTTGCGTGTCGCGCATCGTTCATTGTAAAAAAGGCCGTGCTGGCCCGCAAGACACCATCCGTCATGTCCGTCATCGCACGACTTCTTCCAGTTTCGATGTCTCATATGTGATGCCATGGCGATCCATGATTAGCTGATGAGCCAATCAGTATCCTCTACCTGCCAGAAACACGACCTTGCCAGTGCCTGCGGATGATAGTGTTTCTCTGACCGGCTGAAGACCGGAATTCGTCGCTGTATAGTTATTGTGCACATGCGTGGTCCCGTCCACGCTGTAGCCATGAAAAGCCACCACCAAATTTATATTCACGACAATCTGGAAGTGATGAGGAATCTGCCGGAGAATTCGGTGGATCTTATCTACCTGGACCCGCCGTTTCACTCCAAACGTATGTATGAGGCCCCCATTGGAACAAAATCCGAGGGCGCGAAATTTCATGATGTGTGGCGCATGAGCGATGTGAAAGACCACTGGTTTGGTGAACTGTCAGAACAGTTTCCGTCCCTGGGCGAATTCATCGCGTCGGTGATTATCTTGCAAGGCAAATTTGCCAGGACCCAAAACGACCTCGCCGCGTATCTGATTTTTATGGGCATCCGGCTGGTGGAAATGAAGTGGCTGCTGAAAGACAGCGGCAGCATTTATCTGCACTGCGACCCCACGGCCGGGCATTATCTCAAAGTGATGATGGATTTCGTGTTCGGCGCAAAGAATTTTCGCAATGAAATCGTGTGGTCATACAAGTCCGGCGGTGCAAGCCCGAAAACGTTTGCCAAAAAACACGACACCATTATTTACTATGCAAAAAATGCAAGGCACGTGGCGTTTTTTCCAATGAAGGAAAAATCTTATAACCGTGAACTGAAACCATACCGATTCAAAGACGTCGAAGAACATAAAGACGAAACAGGGTGGCATACTTTTGTCAATATGAAAGATGTCTGGCCCATTGATATGGTTGGCAGGACATCAAAAGAACGCACCGGCTATCCCACACAGAAACCCATTGCGCTTCTTGAGCGCATCATCAAAGC
Organism: Nitrospirales bacterium; assembly: GCA_963692935.1. Lineage (GTDB taxonomy): Bacteria > Nitrospirota > Nitrospiria > Nitrospirales > UBA8639 > Bin75. Next base: position 1,955,201 of record OY843588.1, on the reverse strand, counting down.
CAGTAGCCGCGAAGGCGATCTGGTCCTTGATCCTTTTTGCGGGTGTGCCACCACCAATGTGGTGTCGGCCATGCTCGGCCGGGATTCCATCGGCATTGATGTATCCCAACGCGCCGGGCAATTAATCAAGGAGCGTTTGGAATCTCACAAAGCGGAACACCCACTGGGCACCATCAACGAGACGGTGAACGTGGAATACCAATGTCCTGCTGTTCCAAGGTCACGGCAACGCGCCCGAGTGGTTTTGGACTACGCAAAGCCTGGGGGGGCGGCCAAAAGAGAATACGCCTCGGCCGTGGAAAAGAAAGCGGCGCGCCGTGCCGATTGGAGTGCGAGGAAAGGCATCTGTCCGGGTTGTCGGGAATTCGTCCATTTTCGTTTTACCGAACTGGACCGCGTTGTCCCCGGCGGCAAAGGCGGCACATACACGCCGGACAATACGCGCTTTCTTTGCACCGACTGCACCCGCAACAAAAAAGACGAACATCTAACCGATGACATGCTCTACAAAAACTACCTCACACGTAAACGCGCAGAGGAACAGGCCGACAAACTGGCATCATGCGACGTGAAAACAGTACGCTGAACCGGCTAAACGACTCAGGCTTTCCCTGCCTTCTCCCATAACCTCATCGGTGCCATGAACAGGGCCAATCGCACCATGTGGGACACGGGCTGTTTCTTGCGTGTCGTGCGGCGTTCATTGTAAAAAAGACCGGAGAGACCCCCCGCAACACGGCACGCCATTCGTCAGGCCCGTTCTCGCACGAGAAAAGGACACGCCACTATGTTCGAAGAAGAAAAGACATTCACCCTTCGTTTCAATCTCGTCGCCCGTTTTCCGGAGGACTACGAGGGAGACCATGATGACTATGCCTGGTTGCGCGATTGGGAAACCCGTATCAAACCGGAAGTACTGAAAACCATGATGGCGACTCTGCGTGCCTCGCCTTCCTGGTCCGTGCATGTTCGCAATCGAGGCATGGCGGCAGCGGATGAAGTGGAAATTGCGTTGGAAAAAACGTTCGCGGCGGATGTGGAACCTGCCGCAGGATGAGTCCGGTGCACAAGGGAACGGTCGGCATGTCATGAGGAGATGGGCACAACGCTTCGTCGTAACCTGTCTGGTCGGTGGCCTGTGGTTGCTGTATGTGCCACATGCCGTTCTTGCACAAAACCTTGTCTTCACCCCTGTCCTGTCGGCTCCCGTGGGCGGCCACCCGGAAGGGCTTGCCGTTGGAGATTTTAATGAGGACGGGTGGCTGGATATTGCGACATCAAACAGTGAATCGGACGACATCTCGTTATTACTGGGCAACGGCAACGGGACGTTCCGATCCGTCTATTCCTTCGGGGTTGGCACGACGCCCATGTTTCTTGCGACGGGAGATCTTGACAGAGACGGAACCCTGGATCTGGCCGTGGCCGAGGCCGGAGACAATCGCGTGAGCGTCCTGTTGGGAAAGGGGAATGGCGTGTTTGACCAGCCGGTGCCGTACCCCTCGGGACACGGCCCGACCTCAATCTCGTTGGGAGATATTGACGGGGATGACGATTTGGATATGGTCGTGGTGAACAGCGGGCGATTCGGGTACTACCCCCCGTTCAGCTGGTCGGTCCTGTTGAATCAGGGGCAGGGCGATTTTGTGCTGGCACAACGGTTTGAAGAGCAGAAACAGAAGGGGTTGTTTCCCACCGGTGTCTCGCTTGCGGATCTCAATGGCGATGACTTGCCGGATGTCACCGTGACATGGAGTCAACCGAGTTGGCGGACGCCGGACGGGCATGTGTCCGTCTTTCAGAACCAGGGACGGGGACGCTTGACTCCCTGGCGCACGATTCCAGCCGGCTTCACGTTAAGCGCCGTGACGCAGACGGATGTGGATGATGACGGGGATCTTGACCTTCTGGTGACCAGCGTGTTCACCGATAGCGTCAACATGCTGATGCAGCTCAGCCCCGGCCGGTACACGAAACCCGCATACCTGGACGTCGGCTTCGGTCCCGTGATGTTGGCCTGTGAGGATTTGGATGGTGACGGCAATCTGGACCTGATTGTCGCCAACCGGACATCCCAGAGCGCCTCCATTCTCCTGGGGCGCGGGGATGGATCGTTTCAGCCGGCCGGACATTATGCCGTGGGGGCCGTCCCGACCGCCATGGGGATTGAGGATTTCAACGATGATGGGTTGCCCGATATTGTGACGGCCAACAGTGGTTCGGATGATGTGTCGGTTTTATTGAGCGGCAAGGCGGCCATCCCGTCCATCAATTTGAGTGCCGACGTCGTCCGGTTTTCAGCGGACGGTGATGCTCCCGTGCAACGGACCCTTCCATTAACGGTCTCCAATGTCGGGCTTGGCTCCCTGCGGATAGCGGGCGTGGTGTTGGAGGGGCCGGATTCTCAAGCCTTTTCCGTTGATCGGGAATCCTGTGCCGGGGTCATCCTCACCATGGGAGAACTCTGTGCGTTGCGCATTCAATTCACGGGCGCCAGACCCGGCATGCATCATGCGTGGCTGCGCATCTTTGACAATGCGCCAGGTGGTCCGCGGATCGTGACCCTGAGTGGAAACGTCAAAGGCTGACGCTGCTCGCGCCACCCCTGTGCCCCGCCCTGTTCCCGCTTCGATCGTGTGCGTGCGTTTCCATGCCATGTTCGTGAGGAAAGCGACGCGATGAAACCAGACGATGAACATACGCCCCTTGCTCTAGGCGTTGATATTGGCGGCACGTTCACCGATTTCGTGGCATACGATCATGTCACCGGTTGCGTGCGGACCCTGAAGATGTTGTCGACGCCCGCCGATCCCGCGCAAGCGGTTCTGGCGGGGGTGCGGGACCTGGCGCCCCACGCTGGCCATACCATCGTCCATGGCTCCACCGTGGCCACCAACGCGTTACTGGAACGCAAGGGGGCGCGTACGGCCTTTGTCACGACCCGGGGGATTCGGGATGTGTTGCAGATTGGCCGGCAAACCCGTCGCAAGATTTATGACTGGTTCAGTGGTGGCGCGCCGGCGCTCGTGTCTCCCGAGCGGTGTCTGGAGGTTCAGGAACGACTCGATCATCACGGGCATGTATTGACACCGCTGGAGATGCAATCCCTCCCTGCCCTGCTTGGGGCGTTGCAACAAGCCCGGGTTGAGGCTGTGGCGATCTCCCTGCTGTTTTCCTTCGTGAATCCCGATCATGAACGTTGCATCGGCCAGTACCTCCGCAAGGCGGGATTGTTTGTCACGCTGTCGCATGAACTCATCCCGGAGTTTCGGGAATTTGAACGGGCTTCGACCACCGTGGTGAATGCCTATGTCTCGCCGGCGCTCAACCGGTATCTGGGCACCCTTGAGCGCGCGTTTGCCGGCGGCGCATTCCATATCATGCAATCGAATGGTGGACGCATTCAGGTTGCGCAGGCGCGCCAGGAGGGTGTCCGTTCCCTGTTGTCCGGCCCCGCCGGCGGCGTGGTGGGCGCCGCGTATATCGGGAAACTGGCGGGCTATGCTCAACTGATTACGTTCGACATGGGCGGCACGTCCACGGACGTGGCCGTCATCAATGGCACCTTGCGTGTCACGTCGGAAGCGGAAATTGGCGGCATGCCCATTCGTGTGCCGATGCTTGATATTCATACGGTGGGGGCGGGCGGCGGGTCGCTGGCGCGTGTTGATGCTGGCGGGGCATTGCGCGTCGGACCGGACAGTGCCGGCGCCGACCCGGGACCCGCGTGCTATGGACGAGGCGGGCAGACGGCAACGGTCACGGATGCCAATGCGATTCTGGGGCGGGTCCCTTCAATCGGATTGCTCGGGGGGCGGTTGCCGCTGGATCTGGACGCTGCGCATCGGGCCATGGCGGGACTGGTGCGAGCGTGGGCGCCGGACTCTGCCGGCCCGGCCGTGACGCACGAGGAGGCGGCCCTGGGCATGATTCAGGTGGTCAATGCCGAGATGGAACGGGCGATTCGGGTCATGTCGGTCGAGCGCGGGCATGATCCTGGTGATTACGTGCTGCTCTCGTTTGGCGGCGCCGGCGGGGTGCATGCCTGTGAACTGGCGCGGGCCCTCACGATAGGCCTTGTGCTGGTGCCCCTGGCGGCTTCGACGCTCTCCGCCCTGGGCATGTTGGCGGCAGATGTCTTGCTTGATTACGTCCAGACGGTGATGCGGTCCGGCGATCTCCCGTTTGAGGAGTTGGAACGCCGTTTTGCACCATTGGTTGCACGGGCGCGCGATGACCTTGCCATCCAGAAGGTGCCGCCGCACGCTCAGCAGATTCACTGTGAACTGGACATCCGGTATCGTGGCCAGTCTTTTGATTTGACGGTGCCGTTTTCGCCCGCTTTTCACACGGCGTTTCATGAGCAGCACGCCCGGCGGTACGGGTACCAGAACGAGGGAGCGGATCTTGAGATCGTCAATCTTCGGGTGCGGGCGGTGGGCACTGTGAATCCGCCACGGATGGAGGCGCAACCACCGGGACACGCGGATTCGTCCGGTGCGGTGCGTGAGACCCGGCGTCTGATTTTGCCATCCGGTCCCTGCACCGTCCCGTTTTTTGATCGCCGTGCCTTACAGCCGGGGCATCAGCTCTCCGGCCCGGCCGTGATTGTTCAGGACGATACCACCACGCTGTTGCTGGAAACCGATCATGCCTGCATTGATGCGTGGCATAATCTCCTCATCACGATTGGAGAAACCCGTGCAGAAGGCCGTTCAACTGGAAGTCTTTAAACATCTGTTTGGTTCGGTGGCCGAGGAAATGGGCGTGCGGTTGCAGCGATCGGCGTTTTCCCCGAACATCAAAGAGCGTTGTGATTTTTCATGCGCCGTGTTCGATCACGCCGGACGGTTAATCGCGCAGGCGGCCCATATTCCGGTCCATCTTGGTGCCATGCCGCTTTCCGTTGAGGCCTGTCTTCGACGTCTGTCGTTTGGTCCGGGGGACATGGCCATGCTGAATGATCCGTTTCACGGGGGCACGCACCTGCCGGATATCACCATCGTCTCGCCGGTCTTTATCACGCATGGGACACAGGACAGGTTGCTGGGTTTTGTGGCGAATCGCGCGCATCATGCCGACGTCGGCGGCATGTCTCACGGGTCCATGCCGTTGTCCCGGGACGTGTATCAGGAAGGGATCATTCTTCCGCCGGTGAAACTCGTGGAAGCCGGGCGCCTGAATCAGGCGCTGTGGGATATGTTTCTGGCCAACGTGCGGACTCCTCAAGAGCGAACAGGGGATCTGCGGGCGCAAATGGCGGCCAATCGAGCAGGGATCCAGCGGCTTCAGGCTTTGGCGGTACGGTACGGGCCGGAGTCGATTCAGCACACGATGTCGGCCCTGCTGACCTACAGCGAACGGCTGACGCGGCAGGGCATCAGGCATCTGCCGAATGGAACGTACCGGTATGACGACGTGCTGGATGACGATGGGTATAATCGTTCGCCCGTCGCGATTGCCGTCGCGGTGACGATTGACGATGATGAGGCTGTCGTGGATTTTGCGGGGAGCGCCCCGCAGTGCACGGGGAGCGTCAATGCGGTGTATGCGATTACCGTTTCCGCGACGGCGTATGTGTTTCGCTGTTTGCTGGGGTTGGATATTCCCGGCAACAGCGGGTGCATGGTGCCTGTCCATGTTCGGGCACCCGAAGGGTCGGTGGTCAATGCCCGGCCTCCGGCTGCCGTGGCCGCGGGCAACGTCGAGACCGCTCAGAGAATTGTGGATGTGCTGTTGGGTGCCCTGGCGCAAGCCTGTCCTCATCGGGTGCCGGCTGCGAGTCAGGGGACGATGAATAATATGACCATCGGGGGATGGGATCACGAGAACTGTCGGCCGTTTGCGTATTATGAAACGTTGGGTGGCGGCATGGGGGCGGGGTTCGAGCATCCGGGTGCGAATGGTCTTCACTCGCATATGACGAATACGATGAATACGCCAATCGAAGCCCTGGAGTACGCGTATCCCTTTCGGGTAACCTGGTATGGTCTTCGCGAGGGGACGGGCGGTGCGGGACTCTATAAGGGAGGCCATGGCGTCATTCGCGAGATTGAATTCCTGCAGGACGCTCAGGTAACCATTTTATCCGACCGACGGAAATCAAGACCTTTTGGACTGGCCGGTGGCGGTCCCGGACAGGTCGGTCGCAATGTGCTGATTCGGCATGGCAGGGAACGGCGTCTGGCCGGGAAAACCACGCTGGAAGTCAGGCAGGGAGATCGTGTCCGGATTGAAACCCCGGGCGGCGGTGGATACGGGAAGCGGGAAACGGCCTAAGTGGCTTCCTGGTCGTTGCTTGCAGAAGGAGAAAGATCGTGCAGGAAACAGATCCCGAACGGGTTGCCATGCTGTATGAACGTTTTTGCGATGTCTGTCTTGTTGAAAAAGAAGTGTGGACGGAAATTTTCATGCCCCGGCAGGTTGCGAAGGGGGCTATCATGACCAATGTGCAGGAAAAATACGAAGTGGTCATTGACGATCCCGCGATTGAGGAAACCCTTGAAGCCAACATTCCCCTCGGCAAAGCCGCATTGCAGGCGGCTGTTCAGGCCTACCGGGAGCACATAGGTTTTCATAAACGATAGAAGAAAGGAGACGTGCCATGACTGACTCGGAATACCCCACGGAATATAAGGAACACATCACCACTGAATACGATGATCGGTTCAGATCGGTGAAAGAATTGAATTGGGACCCCTTTGTAGGCAAGGCGTATCATAAGACCGGGATTCTGATTATTGGGAATAACACCAATGCGCTTGAAAACGAAGACTGGGGTCCAAAATGGCGTGACTACGCAGCGAATCATAGAGATGTAAGCCGCATACTGGTTTTTGATGGGGAGATGGGGGGAGATCAACATAAGCCATTCAAAGTTACTTCTGAAATGTTTCTTTGCGCGGCTGGCAAGGAATCCAACAATCACACCGTCGCCATGTTTTGGGAATCCGTTGCATTTACCAACTTCTGTCAAACCACTGTTCCAGAGCAATACGCTCACTGTGGATGCAATGATCAATCAGTCAAAGCGCTTTCGGCTACAATTGATATTCTTAAGCCAAGGCTGGTGTTGGTATGGGGCACTGAACTTTGGGAAAAGGGATTGTCTGGTTATAAGGATCGTGAAAAAATCAGTCGTGATATACCGAGAGTTATTGATAAACCAACACCTGTTGTTGGAATGAAACATCCCTCAATGCCATTTCCCACTGCTCCTTGGCTTGAGTTTTTGCGTAACGAACCTGTGAGTCGCAAGCCTGTTTCGGATTTCATAGAGTATCTGAAACAGTAACCGATCAACTAGGCCACCACGGGCAGAACCGGACGGCCCCCTTCGCATCGCACGCGACTCATCCCCCCGTTGCGGGGGGCGGTCTGTCTGCTTTCTGGAAGGTTCACCTGTTCATGAGCGCACTGTTGTCTCGTCCATCTCCCACGCGTCCGGATGGCATGCCCGTGGCCATTCCGTTCCTGGTTGTCAACGAAGCGGCGGAGCGGTTCAGCTATTACGGCATGCGGACGATCCTGGTCATCTTCATGACCCAGTATCTCCAGAACGCCGACGGCGCGCTGGATGTGATGACCGAATCCGAAGCGCGCTCCTACTATCACCTCTTTACGTCCGCGGTCTATTTTTTCCCGGCAATCGGGGCGCTGATCGCGGATATCTGGTGGGGAAAATTCCGCACGATTCTGACGTTGTCACTGGTGTACTGTCTGGGCCATGCGGCCCTCGCGATGGATCAGACCAGGATTGGATTGACGGTCGGTCTCACGTTGATTGCCATGGGGGCTGGAGGAATCAAACCCTGTGTGTCCGCCAACCTGGGCGATCAGTTTCGCGCCGAGAACGGCCATTTACTCAGCAAGGCGTTTTACTGGTTTTATTTTGCGATTAATCTGGGGGCGGGTATTTCCACGCTCCTGACGCCATGGTTGCTACACCATGTTGGCCCTCACCTGGCCTTCGGCGTGCCCGGGCTGTTGATGTTGCTGGCGACATGGGTGTTCTGGCTGGGGCGGCGCCACTATACGCATGTCCCCGCCAGGGGGTCAGCCCTGTTCCGGGACTTCGTTGCCCCGGACAGTCTTCGGGCCATGGGGCGACTGATCCCCATTTATCTGTTTGTCGCGTTTTTCTGGGCACTCTATGACCAGACGGGATCGGCGTGGGTCCTGCAGGCACAACATATGGATTTACACTGGATGGGCGTGGAATGGCTACCGTCGCAAATTCAGTTCGTCAATCCTTTTTTAATCCTGCTCCTCATTCCGGTGTTTGCCTGTGGCCTCTACCCGGCTATTGACCGGGTGTTCCCCTTCACCCCGTTACGGAAAATCGGGACGGGGTTCTTTGTGACAGTCATCGCCTTCGTCATTTCGGCGTATATTGAGATACAGATTGCCTCGGGATTGCGGCCCGGTATTGTGTGGCAGTTGCTGGCTTTTCTGGTGATGACCGCGGCTGAGGTGATGGTTTCGATTACCTGTCTGGAATTTTCCTACACCCAGGCTCCGAGAGCGCTCAAGTCTTTTGTGATGGCGCTGTTTCTGCTGTCGGTGTCGCTCGGGAATGCCTTTACCGCACTGGTGAACTATGTCATTCAGAACAGGGATGGAACGGTGTGGCTCGCCGGCGCGGATTATTACTGGTTTTTTGCGTGGGTGATGTTTGGGGTGTCCCTGATCTTTCTCGCGGTCGCCAGACAGTACCAGCCTCGAACCTGGCTTCAGGAGGATGCCGCCTGATGGTTCAATGCGGCCGCGGGCGGATCATGGCCTGGGTTGCTGACTGAGATAAAAGACCTGATTCACCCGGAAGGCTTGCGTGTACTGATTGGGTTGAATGTGTTGTGAATGGAAACAGCGCCCGTCGAAAATGATCAGGCGATTGGGTTGCATCTGCATGAGGAAGAGCAGCTGCCAGTAGGTGTTCCCGTCATTGATATAGGTATTCTCCCGTTTAGCGAATAACGGGTTAAAGATCATGCTGTTCTGGAAATTGTCATATCCCTCCGCGCTGTTGAAAAAGTCATCGCTCAGTTCCAGCCGCTCGGCCAGATCGCGGATCGTGTGGTCGGGCACAAGAGGCACGCGTTCCAGTTCCGTGGGGAGATGACGATACAGTCCTGTCCCGCCCATACATGATTCAACGGGGTTCAGATAGACCATGGCGGTAATGTCCTGGTCAATATGTGGCTGGCGCTGTCCGATGTTGAGCCGGTAGTTCTGGTTCGTGATGCCTTGAAAGACCGCCGGTTGCGGGTGAAAAAACGGGTACAGTCGCGTGCCCCAGAAATCGCCGATTGCCTGGACGATGTGGTCGGTGTTCACGTTCACCGACGCCCGCACGCCGGGGAAATTCCCCACGATCTCAAATTGATCGGTGTACGGGCATTCCAACGCCCGCTGGAGTACCGTGTCGGGATAGTGGTAGAAATCGTCAACCAGCACGACCTTGTGTTGCCCCAGACCGACATGGTTGACGGACACCCGGCAGTGCGGATTGATGGCGAAGGTGTCAGTCGAGAGTGGCATGAGCGGGTCTCCGCGAGATGAGGGAGCGTGGGCATGGTATGCCATTCGATCCGGGCATTGGCAGAGGGAGGGGCCTTGATCTGGGTGTGGCTCCTAAGAAGCCAAGTGTGGTTTTTTGTGTTGGAGAAGAATGAAACAATGCCTTGAATCCATAGATGGTGTCTGACACAATCCCCTGTTCGTTGGCGATGGTATGTGTACAAGGCAACGGAGGGCAAAGAAATTATGAAAGCGAACGAAGTTAGAGTACAAGATTTCTTATCATTAAATAAGACTCAGTTTGTAATTCCTGTATATCAGAGAAACTACGACTGGTTACGCGGACAGTGCAAGCAGTTTTTAGATGACATCCTTACAGTTGGTGGGAACGAAAAAATGGAATCCCACTTCATTGGAAGCATTGTTTTCATTCATGATGGTGTATACACGGTCTCAAATGTCAAAGAATTAACTGTAATAGATGGGCAACAACGATTAACCACTTTGATCTTGATTTACATAGTGATACACAAACTTGCAAAGGAACTGAATGATAAACCCCTTGCCCAGGAAATTGAGGAAACATACTTAGTCAATAAATTTGCCGCGGAGGAGGAAGCAAAGCTTAAGTTGCGTCCAACAGAGAACAATGATCGAGCATTAAAGTATCTTTTACAACAAAGCGATCCGAAGGAACAGTTTCGAGGATTTTCAAGGCTCATTGAAAACTTCGACTATTTCAAAACACGGATAGCAAAAGAAAATTATAAGTGCGCGATGAAAGGGCTTTCAAAGTTGACGTTTGTTGAAATATCGTTGGAGAGAGGAAAGGACAACCCGCAAAGGATTTTTGAAAGTCTTAACTCAACTGGTTTGGATCTTTCTCAGGCGGACTTAATCCGAAATTATATTTTGATGGGCCTACCTCGCAAAAGCCAAAACAACATCTATCAGAACTATTGGGAAGTGATTGAAAGCCTTGCTAAGGACAAAAATCAGAATGGCAGAGTGTCGGACTTTATAAGAGACTATCTCACCTTAAAAACTAAAATTATTCCGAACCAGAAAAAAGTTTATGAGGAGTTTAAAAAGGAATATAAAAATCCAACGGCTTCTGTTGAAGAACTTGAAAGAAAACTAACTGAAATAAAAAATCTGGCACGGCATTACAATAAATTGCTTAATCCGAAAATGGAAGCCGATAAGGATATTCGTCTTTGCTTGGAATACATAAACAGACTAGACATGACAGTGGCTTTCCCATTCTTGATGCAAGTCTACGATGATTACAGCAACAGAAAAATCGATCAAGAAACATTTATCAAAGTTTTAGATTTAATTCAGTCATTCGTGTGGAGGAGATTTATCGTTGGGTTACCTACCAATGCCCTGAATAAAATTTTTAGGAACTTATACGATAAAGTTGATCTCTCAAGCTATTTGCCCTCAATTCAAAAGTCATTGGTTCAAAAAACGGGGGGACAAAGGTATCCTAAAGATGCAGAAGTTGTGGATTCTTTAAAATGCAAAAATGTTTATGACATCGCCCCTACGAAGAAAAGGTACTTACTGGAGAGACTAGAAAATTTCAAAAATCCCGAACGGGTCTTGATAGAAGGTAACCCAGAGATCACTATTGAGCATATTTTCCCTCAGAATCCTGATCCAAAATGGGAAGAGGATTTAGGAAATGAAGAAAGTGCTTATATCAAAGAAAACTATCTCAATACGATTGGGAACTTAACTCTATCGGGTAATAACGTGAGACTTGGGAACAAACCGTTTTTGGAGAAAAGAGATTTAAAGGAAGCAGGATACAAAAACAGTAGATTGTGGTTAAACCAATATTTATCAGGTCTTGACAAATGGGACAGGGTTGCAATTGAGGAACGCTTTAACCAGATAAAAGAAAGGTTCTTGAAAATATGGGAATATCCAAACATTTCAATTGCGGAAGGATCTGAAAACGCAGAGACAAACATCTTTGAAGCAGACGACCCCACAAATAAGAAGTTAGAATATGTGATTTTCCGTGATGAAAAAATTGAGGTTGGTACTGCTACAGAGCTGTATGCCAAAGTCTTTGGGCGACTCTTTGAACAGCACCCAGCGACATTTTTCTCAACAGACTTGGGTCAAAAAATAGGCTTAACAAAGAATCCCAGAGAATTGCGACAAGCTTGTCCAATTGGTGATACTGGTTATTTCGTTGAAACGAATATTGGCAACAGAGAAAAATTTGAGAAGATAAAACGAGCATTAACATTGTTTGACCTTGAAGAAGAATTAGTCATCAAATGCAGTGCTAATACATAGCAAATTGGATCTAGTGCCCTCAGTGAGTTTGATCGTTAGCCCCCATAGAAATATCTTGTATCCTGTCGGTCCCATTTCCACAACGCAATGGCATTGAAGGAGCAGGCGCATGACCGTTCCGTACCGCGAGCTCTTGTCCGGAATCCGCCAGGCCTTTCCGCAACCGGTGTCCGACCGGGTCCATGACAGTTATTTTATTCACAGTGTCATGCGCGCGATGGATCAGATGGATGCGCTCAAAAGCGAGCGCCCTATCCTTGGAGAGTACACACCGCTGGACTATGACAGGGCACGGGACGCGCGTCTGCCCGAGGAGGGTATGAGCGTGGAGGACGTCACCAGTGACCTGGTGTCGTATTGTTCGGGATTGATTATTCCGGGTCATCCCCACACACAGCAGAATGTGATTCCGCCGCCAACCATCTCGTCGTTAATCGGGGTGCTGTTAGCTTCCTTCTATAATCCCAATCTCGCATGGGATGAGTACAGTCACCGCCTGGCCGTGGCGGAAGTGGAGATGGTGGCCATGATGGCGCGTCTGGTGGGGTATGACCCCGATCGCGCCGGCGGGTTTTTCACCTTCGGGGGAACCGCGACGACGTTGTATGGCGTCAAAATCGGATTGGAAAAAGCGGTTCCCGGCACCATGGAGTCTGGCCTGCGCGAGGAGGTCGTGCTATTTGCCAGTGAGGCCAGTCATTATTGTCGCTACAATATTGCCGGGTGGCTGGGACTCGGTGCCAGGAGCGTGGTGGCCATTCCCACGGATTCACGGAATGCCATGAACGTGGACCTGTTGCGGGAACGGGCCAGGGAGTCGCTTCGACGGGGCGTCCACATTGCGGCCATTATCGTGACCATGGGCACCACCGATGCCTTCGGGATTGATGATCTTGCCGCAGTCGTGGCGGTGCGCGATGCTCTGGTTGACGAATTCAGTCTTCCCTACCGCCCGCATATCCATGCCGATGCCGTGATCGGGTGGGCCTGGGCGGTGTTTAATGAGTACGATTTTGATGTCAACCCCCTGGGATTTCGCCCCCGGACATTGCGTGCGCTGGCGGGGGCACAACAGCCGATTCGCAGTTTGTCTCTCGCGGACAGTCTGGGAATTGATTTTCACAAACCCGGGTTTGCGCCCTATATCTCCAGCCTGGTGTTGTTTCGCAATCGTGACGATCTGGAAGTCATCCGCAGGCCGCAAGAGCAGATGCCGTATCTCTTTCAGTTTGGAGAACACCGGCCGGGCATGTACACCGTTGAGACCTCTCGAGCAGGGAGCGGCATTCTTGCCGCGTTGGCGAATATGAAGTTGTTCGGGAAACAGGGCCTGCAAGTCATTATCGGCCACATTGTTGAGATGACGCAGTTGCTTCGTGAACATCTGGAGGGGCAGGCATGTGCCACGGTCCTGAATCGGGATAATTTTGGCCCGGTGACCCTGTTTCGAGTCTATCCGCGAGGGGTTGATACGTTTCAGATCAAAGAAGCCGAACAGGAGGACAACTCGTACCGCGAGACGTTGTTATCCCATAATGCGTATAACCGGAAGATCTTTCAGTATGTCCATCAGGAAGCAATGGCGGGTCGAGGCGTGGTGTTATCCATCACGGATTGTTATCGTGTCTCGCGCTATGGAGAGCCAATCGCGGCGTTGAAGTCCTTCATCCTCTCTCCTTTTGCCAACGAGGACAAGATCGCGGTGGTGGTGCAGAAGGTGTTGGAAGCCCGGGACCGGATTGAGACGTAGAGGGTGGCGGGCTAATGGGTGTGATCGCTCAGCAGTTCCAGAAAACGCGGCGCCAGGATGCGGCTTTGAATCACAAGCAATCCACGTTCTCCCAGTCCCCGGTAGCTCAGATTGATTTCGGTTTCCTCAAGACGCCAGGAGTACTCCTGATTGAGCCCGCGCACCATCGCTCCCGGGTGGTGTGAGATGTCCCCGAATTGTGACACCAGGGCACGCTTGATGTTGTTGTGCGTCGCCTCGTTGCGGTAGCGAATCATCACGCGGGCGAACCGGTTATCAATGGCGTAGAGTTTGATTGATTCGACCGGCTCCTGCGCAAAACGGGACGGCCCTTGCCGGTATTCATAGATATCCACCCGATCATCCGGATCAACGAGCACGAGTTGAGTGCGTTCAGACAACGGACTGCCCCAGGGAATGCCCTGAAACCCCGGGATGTGTTCAGTCGTCGTATTGGCGGCGATGAGCGGGGAGGGGAGCCAGCTGATGAGGAAAAACAGGTGAAAGCCGAGATACCACGGGGCATGGACGGTGCGTGCAATGGTCATAGCATACCGTCGCCCAACCTACCACCCGTACCATGGGAATGCAACGGCAACCCTCTCCGGCTACGGACGGCATCGTCGCAAACGGGAAGCGAAGCGGGAGTGGACAATGGAAAGACGTTTGTCAGAAACGGGAGTTGGCGACGAGGGGAACAGCATGCATCCCACCCGTTCCCGTGTGGACAAGGTCGGCTGAATCAGTTGCCGGTTTCTCGTTGTGTCCGAGCAGTGTCCAGGCATCGGGGTTGTCTAAGATCGTTTGCGCGAGCTGGTTGTTGAGGGCATGGCCTGAACGGTCGGCAATAACATGGCCAACAATGCGGACCCCCAGGAGAGACATGTCTCCAATGAGATCCAGGATCTTATGGCGAACGCATTCATCGGGGTAACGCAAGGTGCCTTCGTTCATGATTCCTGTCTCGGTAAAGACAATGGCGTTGTCCAGGGAACCGCCTTTTCCCAGACCGCGGGCCCATAAGGCTTTCACCTCATGTGAAAAGGCAAAGGTCCGGGCTTTGGCAATATTGGCCTGAAAGGCCATAGCAGACCACTCGTGTTCATAGGTTTGTTGCTGAATGAGCTGATGGTCGTAATCAATCGTGTAGGTGATTTTCGAAAACGGGGCGGGAAGAATGGAAATTTTGTGCTTGTTGTTGCCAATGTGAATGGGTTCCAGAATTTTCAGATAGGCCCGGGGATGTTCCTGGCGCAGGATCCCTGCACGCTGGATGAATCTGGTGAACGGTGCCGCGCTACCGTCCATTGCCGGAACTTCTTCCGAATCAATATCAACCACGGCGTTATCAATACCCATCCCCCAGAGGGCGGACAGCACATGTTCGGTCGTTTGGATCTGGAATCCGTTGGAACCGATGACGGTACAGAGTTCCATGGGCCTCAGATTGCGGACGGAAGCCTGGCAGGTTTCGACATGACCGTTGACTTTCCGTCGAAACATAATGCCGTGATCCACGGGGGCCGGAGAAAGACTGATCCGTGAAGGACGTCCCGAATGTAGTCCAATGCCAGATAACGAGACGGTATGCCGGATGGTGCGTTGACTGTGCATGCGTGCTCCTTAATCCTGAAATAGACGTACAAAAGTAACGGGCAGTGTACAAGTAGTAACGGGTAAGATACAAGCAAAAACCGGGCCAGAAAAATTTTTATGTAAATACCTGCAAATTACTGAAAAACAGAAAGAAGTGAAAAGATATTTTCATCGTTGTGTGAAAAAGTATCCGTTGTGTTGTGAAATGAACACATAAACGTGCCGGCGGTGGAAACATGATGCAGGCTGTGTAACTGGTGCATGACCGTCACAGGCGAAAGGGCTCCAGCAGGTATCGCAAGGCGTTGGGAACCTGATGGAGGTCGTCGGTGCGGGCCTGTCTGGCGATGATGCCCCTGTGCTTGTTGTGCAGTCCTGAATCCGTAAAAGCCTGGAGGTAGAGTGTCCATCTCAATGCCTCATTGCTCAGGATCTGTGCCTGCTGTTCAGCCGTTTTGGCTTTGAACAGGGAGGAGAGGCACAGAAGGGCTTTTTCCACGCTATGGTAGGGCGGAGCGAGATGCAGTGCGGCATAAAAAGTTTCCAGGTTCTGTCGGAATTCGTTGAGCAGTGGCTGTGACTCGTCAGGCAACATGGCGGTTTGATCCTGTGAGGACAGCACGAACAGGCCCGCATGTCCTGGAATTGAGAAGCCCGCTGTGTGTAAGCCCACACGGTGTCGGACGGGCGGAATACGGGGACGGAGATCAGGCACCTTCCGGAACGTGGAGCCTTCTCAGGGTTCAGGCAAAGCGTGCCGTTATGTGTAATTACTGAATCGGTCAAGATCGTGCTCTTTCCCGATCATGACCAGCACATCTCCTTTTTCGATTCTGTCCTTGGAAGAGGGGTTGAAATTAAAGGCATCCTCTTTCTTTAAATTCCCCTTGATCATACGATTCACTTGTTTTTTGATGGCGATGACGTTGAGGTTATGATGCTCACGAATCCGGGTTTCCTCAAGACTCATGCCGGAAAACCGATCCGGAACGACGACTTCCTCAATACTGTATCCGGGCGCCAGTTCGAGATATTCCAGAACTTTGGGGGATGCCAAGCGATGTGCGAGTCGGATCGCGGCATCCCGTTCCGGGTAAATCACTTCGGTGACCCCGAGATTGCTCAGGATTTTTCCATGAATGTTGGTCACGGCCTTGGCGATGATGGATTGAACGCCCATTTCGGTCAGCGTTTGCACGATCAGGATACTCGCCTCAATGTTCTCTCCGATGCTGACCACGGCCACGTCGACGTTTTGCGTGCTCACGGATTTGAGCGTGCGTTCGTCCGTCACATCGCATTGAATGGCGAAGGTCGCAATGTCACTGATGGCCTGAATTTTCATCTCTTCCCGGTCAATGGCGAGGACCTCGCAGCCTTTTTGCACCAGACATTCGGCGACGCTGTATCCAAACCGGCCCAGTCCAATGACGGCAAAGAGACGTTTCATGGTTGCGGGTCACTCATGTGAGGTGTGTCGTGCCAGCCGTCGTCCTATTCCGACGGGGAGGGTTCGGATGCAGGAGTGGGGGGCGAGGGCTCCTCGCGGTCCCAGTCAATCGGGCGTTTCAGAGAGCGTTCAGGTGCGGGGGGCGAAGGCTCCGCCGGTTTGAGAAACGGGCTTAATAAGTCAATGGGCACGGGAAACAGAATGGTTGTATTGTTGCCCCCGGCCACGTTCATCATGGTCTCAATGTACCGTAATTGCAGAGCGGCTGGATTCTGACTCAGAATCCCGGCGGCATCCGCGAGGCGCTGGGATGCCTGATATTCGCCTTCCGCATGGATGACTTTCGAGCGGCGCTCCCGCTCGGCTTCAGCCTGTCGCGCAATCGCCCGCTGCATTTCCTGGGGGAGATCCACGTTTTTGACTTCGACGGCGGACACCTTGATCCCCCAGGGTTCTGTGGCCTGGTCAATGATCCGTTGCAAGTCGGCGTTGATTGAATCGCGCTTCGAGAGCAGGTCATCCAGTTGACTTTGTCCCAGGACGCTCCGCAAGGTTGTCTGGGCGATCATGGACGTGGCGTAATAATAGTCCTCCACCCCCACAATGGCCTTTTCCGCTTCAACCACGCGAAAATAGATCACCGCATTGACCTTGACGGACACATTATCTTTGGTGATGACGTCTTGAGGGGGCACATCCATGGTCACGGTTCGGAGGCTCACGCGGACCAGTTTATCGATCAACGGAATGATAATCACAATGCCGGGGCCATGCTTGCCGACTAACCCCGAGGCCAGACGACCCACGCGAAAAATGACGGCCCGCTCATATTCCCGCAGAACGTACAAGCCTTTTGCGATCAGCGTGAACAGGCCCAGGAACAGGACAAACAGCATGGTGGGATTGACGGGTGAGTCCATTTACCAGCTCTCCTTTTGAGAATCGACGGGTTTGACATAGGCGGTGAGGCCATCAACGTGTGTGATCTGAATGGGCTGTCCTTCTGGCACCGGGGAGGTACTGACGGCATTCCAGATTTCACCCTGGACGAAAATTTTCCCCTGTGGCCCCAAATCCGTTTTGGCCAACCCGATGAGGCCAACCATCCCTTCACGACCCGTGAGGGTTCGTTTGCGCAACGCTTGAACGCCGAATTGTATCACCAGCCACGTCGCCACGATTGCCAGGGTGAAGACGGGCAACATCACAGACCAGGAAATCTGGTAATAGGGAAAATCCCGGTTGATGAGAAACAGCGATCCCAGAACCATGGCCGTAAGCCCGCCAAGCGCCAACACGCCATAACTGGTCACGGTGATCTCGAGCATCAGCATGACGATGCCCAGAATAAACAGGAGTGCCCCCGCGTAGTTCACGGGGAGGGACTGAAGGGAATAAAAGGCCAGAATCAAGCTGATGGCGCCGACGACCCCGGGGAGAATGGCTCCGGGGCTGTAGAGTTCCGCAATCAATCCGACCGTGCCGATGGTCATCAGGACATATGCGATATTCGGATCGCTGATGGCCTGCATCGTTTCGAGCCGCCACCCCATGGGAAAATTCTGGATGCGGGTGCTCTGCGTCTGCAATGTCACGGGGTGTTCGCCGAGGGAGAGTGTCCACCCGTCGAGTTGTGCCAGTAAGTCATTGAGGTCCGACGCGATCAGATCAATCACGCCGAGCTCTTTGGCCTGTGTCGAGGTGGCCGAGACGCTTTTTTTGACGGCACGTTCCGCCCAGTCAATATTCCGTCCCCGGCGTTCGGCGATGGAATGGATATAGGCCACGGCGTCGTTTTCCACCTTGGCTTTCATGACGTCGTCCATTTCTCCGCCTCCCATGGCCACGGGATGTGCCGCTCCGATGTTGGTACCCGGGGCCATGGCGGCCACATGCGCGGCCAGGGTGAGAAAGACCCCGGCCGACGCGGCGCGTCCTCCGGTTGGGCCTACATAGACGACAATCGGAATCCGGGACCCGGTGATATCTTTCACCATCAAGCGCATGGAGGTGTCCAGTCCCCCGGGCGTATCGAGTTGAAACACAAGGCAGTGAGCCTGTTCCTGCTCCGCATAGGCAATGGCATTGTGGAGATATTCGGCGGCGACGGGATTAATCACGCCCTCATAGGCGGCGGTGATGACGAGAGAAGGAGCAGCCTGAACGAAGCTGGAGGAGACACACAGCAGTCCGAGAGCGACGACAAACGTTCCCCCCCGATGTCGCCGCCCTGGAACACGGGCTCGCCTGTCACGTGGAAGCGTTGCGGGAACAATTTCCAATGCGGAGGGAACCTCCTAAGCGCATCATCCTACGGCCCTCTCCCGATGCTGTCAAGGAAACTGCCGTGTGTGCAAAGGGTACGGTGGGCCGTCGCGGAGCACCGACCGTCTTCAGTTGCAGCCCGGCCAGACAGGTCCCTAGAATGCCACCCATGCACGTATTTCAATCAGGCCAGCGAGTCCATCTGGTTGACAAAAAAGGGCGTCATTACGCCTTCACGCTGAAAGCCGGCGATCGGTTTCAACACAGCGGGGATACCATTCTTCATGACGATCTGATCGGGCAACCCGATGGGACCCTGGCCCGTTTTTCAGGAAACAAGACCATGGTGGCACTCACCCCCACCCTGGCTGAATACACGCTGAAGATGCCTCGGGGAGCGCAAGTCCTGTACCCCAAAGATATCGCCGTCATTCTCATGTGGGCCGATGTGTATCCCGGTGCCCGTGTGTTTGAAGCGGGCGTGGGATCGGCGGCGTTGACGTTGGGGTTGCTTCGCGCGGTTGGCGATCGCGGGACAGTCGTGGGCTATGAACAGCGGGCGGACTTTGCCCGCATCGCGATGAAAAATATCGAGAGATTTCGTGGGTCCGCGGCCAACCTCCGTGTCTGGCAACGCGATGCGTATGAAGGCATTGGCGGGGATCCAGAGGAAGATCCCCGTCCCTTCGATCGGGTCATTCTCGATTTGCCCGAACCCTGGCGCGTGGTGCCTCATGTGCCGGATGTTCTCCGCCCGGGCGGCATTTATTTGAGCTTTGTGCCGACGGTGCCTCAAGTGGTGCAGACGGTGGACGCGCTTCGGCAGACCAACGCGTTCGGGATGTTGCAAACCTTTGAGACCCTCATGCGCCACTGGAATATTGAAGGGCGGAGTGTGCGTCCTGACCTGCGGATGGTCGCCCATTCGGGATTCATCACCGTAGCCCGGCGTATGGAAACCGGCATGGTGTCTGAACGGGAACAGGGGCATGTATCGCCCATGTCCTTGTCCAGTGACGACAGTGAACGGGAAGAACCGGTGCAGGACGGTGGGTGACTGCCGAACAGGGAGACGGGATTGTCTCACGGGCGGTCAACCGATGCCCACGGGACTCGCTTTTTTGCATGTGTGTCCCAAGAGGCGGGTCAACGTTTCGCTGTTCGTGTTGTGAAGAAGTTGGGAGCACGTGGGAAGGCGCGCGTGCTCCCGGTGACATGGCTGTTGGGGCATACAGCTTGAACTTCGCAGATACTCTGATCCGTGTTTGCGAAGTAGAAAGACAGCATTCCTGCCCATGGTGTCATCGGTCGCTTGTCACAGTGCGAACGGGGTTTGCATCCCCGGGGCCAACCCTACGATGCTGAAGGATCGGCCGCACAGCGGAATCCCGTGGAATGATTCCGGTCGAGTGGCTCGCTGGCAATTCTGGTGAAAATTCTCACCTGTGGAGTTTCCACCTGCCAGCCGGAACTGCGAATGACCCGACGGGTTCCGGTCGGGGGGCCTTGCGGGTTACAGCAAGGGCTTCTGGCGTAATAGTCCGCTTCATACCAGTCCGCGACCCATTCCCAGACATTCCCTGCCATGTCATAGGCCCCGTAGGGGCTTTTGCCTTTTTCATAACTCCCCACCGGCTCGAGCGTCTGTGCCCCTCTCCACTGCCGGCTGAAATTCAGATGCTGACGTGTGGGTTCGACGTTTCCCCACGGAAACCGGCGATCATCGGTGCCTCGTGCAGCCTTCTCCCATTCGGCTTCGGTTGGCAAACGCTTTCCCGCCCACTGACAATAGGCACGGGCATCAAACCAATCCACGTTGACCACGGGGACCGCAGCGAGGGATGTCGGCATCGCGCCCCCTTGCCACACATTTTTCGATGGATCGGTCCTGTGCGAAGGCATGCGATGTTCCGTCGCACGTATAAACTGTCCGTACAGGCTCGTCGTCACTTCATAGGTGTCAATATAATACGCATCCAGCTCAACGCGGTGATTGGGATATTCATCACGACCTCCATCCCGTGCGCCTCCTGGCACTCCCATCAAAAACGGACCGGCGGGGATAAAAACCATGGGTGCGCCATCCTGGCCCATGATCCCGGACCCTGCCACGGCTGGTGTTGCCTCGTTGTCTGACCCCCATCCGTGACTCACCCCCAGGCCAATGATGACACACAGGGCGATAGCCGGTCCCCCCAACATTTTGCTCATTCGTTCTTCTCCTTGTGCCACAAACCACCTCGCTCCGAGCGCGATGCCTGTGGTCAACGTATGACAGGGCCAATCTTCTCACCGCAGCAGCACATCGGGCACCATGCACCACGCACAGCTTAGTTTTTCGCGTCCTGTTCGGCTCGTCTCAACGTCCGCATCAACACAGGATCGTTGAATGCCATTTCGCTGAGTGCATCCATGATGTGAAGGCCCCTGGATTGCATCAGCGCTTTGGCTTTGGCGTATTGCCGGGCATTGAATCGAGCAACCGTCGGTTGGTTGTTCAGTACCTGACATGCGAGCACACCGTCTTCGAGTTCCACAGTGCCACCCTGGTCCAGCAACGTTTGCGCCTGAGCGACCGTGATGCCGTGCAGATCGGCAAATTCCCGTATGCCGCCGGTTTCAACCATCGAGCCATCCGGCATTGAGCATTTGCGTTTGAAATACGGCGACCAGTCTTTTCGGAAATCAATATAGGTCAGATCGCCGCCTTTGGCCACAGACCGGTCGAGCGTGCTGTAATCGAGTCCGAGATTTTTTTGTGTGAGGCGTGCCTGCAAGGCCTCGGGCAATCCCCGGTAAAACACGCGTGCGGCAGCCTCCTCCAAAGAAATCGCCGCAGACCTTGCGAGTTGTTCCGCCTGCGCGGTTTGCTCCACATCCAGCACCCATGTCTGCCTGGGCGACTGTCCGGCGGGATCAACCTTGCTCACAAACAGGCCGCGTGTCACCACGCCCGCCGTGTCTGGATAGACATACAGCCCGCCGTCCCGTAATAACCTCCGCATCTCTTCAACCGGAATTTCATAACTGTCCCCGAGAATGTTCGCGTGCTGTTCGAGATTCTCTTCACCCGTCATGGCGCACACCATCACGTTCCCGGGAGGATCAAAATCCGTGTAATTCTCCAGCACGTTGTAGAGTAGCGGCTGCTTCGTCGCTTTCGGCAGCCGCTTTTTTATTTTAAACATGGCCGGTGCCTTCCAGATCGTCTCTTCGTGGCATTTCAGTGTGTCATTGCCAGGCTTCGTCGTTGAATGTTACAACCGCCCCCGTTCTGCAACCTCTTGCTCGGGTGCCTTGTCATGTCCGCGTCACACTTGGCGACATTGTTCTGGCAGTACCGTGCCTTTCAATGGGACACGCAGAAGGAATTCGTGCTGGCCTCCGGGAAAACAAGCCCCTGCTACGTGGACTGCCGTGCCCTGCTGGCGCATCCCGATGCCCGTTGGCTTGTGGCCCGACTGGCTTGTGCAACCATCCGCGACATTCCCTGCGAGGCCGTGGGTGGCCTGGAAATGGGCGCCATTCCCCTGGCCACAGCTATATCCGATCATGCCTTTGCGACTCAACCTTCGAGAACGCTCCGCACCTTTGCCGTCCGCAAACAAGCCAAAGATCACGGGCTGGGGAAACGCATCGAAGGCATGGTCACGGCTGATGATCGCATCATCATCGTTGATGACGTGCTGACGAGCGGCAAGTCCATCCTGGAGGCACTCCAGGCTGCAAGGGAAGCGAATCTCCGTGCCTCCCATGCCATGGTCATCGTCGATCGGCAGGAGCAGGACGGCAAACGGACCGTCGAAGCGGCGGGGGTATCGTTGCTCAGTCTCGTGACCATGGACGAGCTCAAAGCCGCCCGGCTCCCGTAGCCGTGGTCCAGGGACAGCCACGACAGGGTTCTCCTGCGCTTTGCCACGCCAGACAGCGATGACGGTGGATTATCAGTGATCGTGCAGGGTTTGTCCTGCCCTGTTCGCGTTCTTACCGTTGGCCTCACAGTGAAACCTGATGCCCCACCAGTGTTCAGTCACGACCTCTTCAAACCCATCCATGCTCTCGATCACGCGTTGTCGGCCTTTCGTGTTGCCTTCTTTGATCACCCGGTACGGACCGTGACAGAACTCGCGGATCCTTGCATGTGCTTCCGGGCGGCTGGATGAACGCAGATGCCCGCCCTTGCCTTTATACACATACAGCGCGACCCCGGATTCCGGACTTTCCTGAATGATCCGAACGCTCCCGCCACAGCCCCAAAGCCCCACCACTGCCAGCATGAGTCCCGGGAGTACCACGCCCGCTCTTGACCAGATTCCGACAGCGGGCATAGGATGAAAGGGGTGTCCAAACGATTTCATGGGTCTGCAGGGCATGAGTACGGAGGGCCTGGTTGTTTGATCCGCTTGGTTTGAGATGCCACGGTGTTGGAACGCCACTTTCTACGATGGAGATTGCCATGAAGAGACAGGTCAGTCTACTGAGTTTCGTCTTCGTGTTGATCGTGCTGGCCTGTTCCGTCTCGGCTCAACAGACTTATGAACTGACCGTCCATGAGCTGAATCAGGGACTCCTGCAAGCACCCAGTCTTGATCAGAAATCGTTTTTTCTGATTGATGTACGCTCACCGGCGGAACATGTGACGGGCTTCATTCCCGGGACAGACCGGAACATTGATTTTCGGATCATGGCCCGGCGCCATCTGGAAATCGGTGCACAATTTGACGATCATATCGTCGTGTACTGCCAGTCCGGCCACAGGAGTAACATTGCCGCCGACACGCTGGCCGAGCTTGGCTATCACTATGTGTATAACGTCGTGGGCAGTATGAACGCCTGGAATGAGGCCGGATATCCGGTTGCATTACCCGGGCAATAAGTGCTGCGCATCGCGACCCTGTTCCTCACAGTTGCATTGCTTCAGTCCCGCTCGGCGACGGTGCCTTTTCCCTGGTTTCCGAAAAAATCCGATCAAACTCCAGATGAATTTCCCGAAAGACCTCAAGGAGCTTCGGGTCAAAATGCCGGGGCTGGGTTCGATCGTTGCCGTCGAGCATGATGTGACAGGTCTGTTCATGCGACAACGCCGGCTTATACGGTCGCCGGCTCCGAAGCGCATCATAGGTGTCTCCCAACATGACCAGACGCCCGCCCAGGGGAATGGCCTCGCCTTTCAAGCCCTGGGGATACCCGCTCCCGTCCCACCGTTCGTGATGTGTGAGCGCGATTTTTCGCGCCGTTTCCAGCAATAACGACGGCGAACCGGCCAGCAGATTGGCTCCGAAGATCGGGTGCTGTTTGACGATGGTCCACTCCTTGTCATCCAGTGGCCCCCTGTTTTGCATAATCATGTCAGGAATGCCGATCTTCCCCACGTCATGCATGGGAGCCGCGTCGGCCAGCAACTGGGCTTCATCCTCATCAAGGCCAATCAACAACGCCAGCGTTTTACTGTAGTAACTCACGCGTTGAATGTGCTCGCTGGTCTCCTCATCTTTATATCGGGAAGCCAGGGTCAGGCGCACGACCGTGTCGGCGTAAGCCTTTTCCAGTTCCCGCGTTTTTTGTTGCTGGAGGGCATAGGCTCCCTTCAGATCCTGGGCGTAGGCCTGCAATTGCTTATTCGTGGCCTCCAGTTTGTTCGATTTCCGCTGTTCGCGGACTAAGAGGGCTTTCAGATCTTTGGCATACAGTGCCAGCTGAGATCTGGCCGAACGAAGTTGCCTGTTCAGATCATCATCGGGGACGGTATGCGGAGTCAGTGTCATGTGCGTAGCACGGGCTAGGCTGGACGCATCTGACCGAGTGCCTGCCTGACCGTTTCGAGGAGTTGCAGGGGACTGAAGGGCTTAACCAGGTACGCGAATATCGCTGGCGCATGGGGCTTGTCCTGTGTCGCGGGTGGATCCAGGGCTGTCAGAAGAATCAGGGGAATGTGTTGCGTGGAAGGATCGGCCAGGCTGGCGGTCGCTACGCTCAAGCCGTCCAGTCCTGGCATCATCCGATCCAGAATGACCACATCGGGACGTTCCTGCCGGATGAGTTGTAAGGCCAGTTCTCCGTCCGAGGCCTCCAGAATGCGATAGGCCGGATCTTCCAGTGTGGTCTGCAACAACAACCGAAGGTCAGGTTCATCATCGGCAATGAGAATGGTTTTTATCTCTTCAGGCATTTCCGATTCCTGTCCCTGCCAAGCCATTGCCGTGCCGTCGTCACTGATACATACCCCATTCGGCTACGGAATGTTAAGTGATATTCTTCTTTTGTACGAGTGCGCAAATGCGGCCGCACACTCCGATACTCACCGTGAGAAGATCCGTGATACGTGCAGTCAAAACACAACCGATTCCCGTACGTTCGAGAAACGGGTACGAACATCCATCATGCGCGAGTATAGCATCAATGCCATGCCTGCAACCAGAATGACAGCGTTCGCATCGCAACCGCGAATTCATTGACTTTTCCGTCATCCCCAAGCCGTGTGGTGATGGCCGGGTAGACAGGAAAAGTCAGCCAGAGAAAACACCTCGTGGGCCTGTTCCACGAAAGCGGGTGGCGGTCGTACTGCAACACCGACGAGACAGTTTCTGTGAAGTTCAAGCTGTGCTTCCCCAATTTGTTTGCTTGACACCAGCGGGTCTTGCCCTTAGTGTATCTCACGTATGCGGGAAGGAATGTCAGCAACGAAGGGGACAATGGTCTATGCAGGAGATCATTGGCGTGTCCCACCCGCCGCGGCCGCGTTGGTGTGCTGTCTGTTGGGGCTGTGCCTGGCGGTCGGTGATGTTGTGGCGGCCACAACGCAACCACCCGTGTACGTGGAGACATCTGATCCGGCCCTTCCGGCGCGGCACGAAAGGGATCTGGTGTATTTCCCCGCTGGGCCCGTGGCCGTCGAAACAGAGCCATTGTATGACGGGATTGCCATTCTCGCAGATCATCCTGCCGTCCAGGCCAAGATTCGATACTTCCAAAGGGTGATTCCCACCCGTGTTCAGAAATGGTTAGACAGATTTGACCGCTATAGACCGATGGTTGAACCGGTTTTTGCCGAGTTTGGTTTGCCGCGTGAGCTAATATACCTGTCGCTGGTCGAAAGTGGGTTTAACCCGATAGCGGTTTCCCGCGCGCGGGCGAAAGGGCCCTGGCAATTTATACGAAGCACGGGTCGGATGTACGGGTTAAAGGTCAAGGGGTTGGTAGACGAACGCCAGGATCCGATGAAGTCCACCGTTGCGGCGGCCCATCACTTGCGGGACCTCTATGACCAGTTCGGCTCATGGCCGCTGGCACTGGCCGCCTATAATGCCGGCGCGGGAAAAGTCAGTCGGGTGATTAAAAAATCCGGCACCAGGGATTTCTGGAAAATTGCAAAGTCCCGTCGTCTCCTTCGTCGGGAAACACGGCAGTATGTCCCCAAATTTATGGCCCTCACGATGATCGCGATGGATCCCACACGGTTTGGTTTTCATGTCCAGGGTGAAGACATGCATCAGTACGAGGAAGTGCGCCTCGGCAAGTCTGTGCATTTGCGCGATGTGGCCAAAGAGACGCAAATTCCTTTTCGTGAGTTGCGCCGGCTGAATCCCGAACTCGTCCGTAGCATCCTCCCGGATGGGTATTATCTCAAGGTGCCCGTGGGGAAAGGCCGTCACGTGGCGCAGGCCGAGTCCCGCCTGCAACGGTGGAACAAAACATGGCATCGCGTCAGTCGGGGAGAGAATTTGTCAGTGCTGGCCCATCGCTTCGGGACGGATGTCAGGACATTACAACGCCTCAATGGTCTGTCCGGCACGGTCATACGGGCAGGGCAACGATTGCGCGTCAGTGGGGAAGAAAGCCTGGAGAGCGGGGAGCGCGTGAAGCGGTACCGTGTGCGACGCGGTGACAGCCTCTGGAGTATTGCCCGACGGTTTCGGGTGTCTGTGCGGGATCTGATGGCGTTGAATAATTTACGAAGCGACCGGATTCTGGCAAGCCAGATGTTGTGGATCAGTCCCTGAACGACGCCCCTGTGTTGCCACTCCGTTATTCCTCGTGTGTGTTCCCGTCCTGAGTCTGTTCCTGTTTCGGAGTCTATTCCTGTTTCGGAGTCTGTTCCTGTTCCGGAGTCTGTTCCTGTTCCGGCGCCTGTTCCTGTTCCGGCGCCTGTTCCTGTTCCGGCGCCTGTTCCTGTTCCGGAGTCTGTTCCTGTTCCGGAGTCTGTTCCTGTTCCGGAGTCTGTTCCTGTTCCGGCGCCTGTTCCTGTTCCGGTTCGCCCTCGCGGGCATCACCTTCCGATTCCTCAAGAAGCGATTCAAGCCTGTTGACCTGCAACGTGGCTTCGCCCACAAGGGGTGAGTTCTGGTAGCTTTCGATCAATTTGTTGTAGTGGGCGAGTGCCTGGGCGGGGTGGTTGGCATGTTCCTCAAGTTTGGCGAGTTCAAACGTCACCTGATCCTGGTTGAGGGCCCCCTGGAGTTGTAGCACCTGCTCGTAGGCGCGGATTCCCTTCTCTCGCTCATCGTTCGCCAGGTGGGCAGCCCCAAGTCGCTGGTAGACCAGGCCGGTCAGCATGGCATGGCCCCCTTGTTCGATAATATTCTGATAGGCGTCAATAGCCCCGGCATAGTCCTGTTGGTCGGCCAGGATATTCCCAAGAAGATACCAGGCCAATGAGGCACTGGTGGTTCCGGGAAATTCCTCGATGACCTGGCGGTACAATCGCTCCGCGGTTTCCAGCTTTTCTTTTGCGATGTCGTCATCGCCGAATCGGTCAAAGTAGGCTTGAGACGCTTGATCCTCAAGCTTTGCGGCCTCTTGTTCACGCTGGTGTTGGAACCAGAGCATGGCCCCGGCCACGGCCGCCACCAGGACCGCGACCAGAATGCCGACTATCACCGCCCCGCGGTATCGTTCAGCGAAAAGCCACACCCGCTCGCTTCGGGACAGGAATTGGATATTTTCAGTAACGCCTCGTCTGCCGATGTGTCTGATTCTGTAACGCAATGTCCAACCTCAGTGTTCATGCCTGTGCCACTTAGTCTGACGTGAGCTAAGGCGTCTACCGCATTGGGTCGACCTTGTCAAATCCACGCTGTGTCCCGCAGAGAAGCGGGGCATACATTGTAAATGGACACGTCCTCATTGCTCAATATTGAATGTCGGTTGTTGTGACGGTACCGGGACAGCACACGGGGCGCGATGCCTCCGGTTGACACGAACCCTGCGGCTGATATAATGAAAAACCTTGAGCTTCTGAATGCATGGGCGGATAGCTCAGCTGGGAGAGCGTTGCCCTTACAAGGCAGAGGTCGCAGGTTCGATCCCTGTTCCGCCTACCATATTCACGTATTCCTCCATGAAATTGGGCGTGGGATGTCGAACCTGGGGCCCGAAAGGGCAGGGATACTGTCAGCAAAGGGTTCGGTTCGACGTCAGTGTGGATGTATGGGGCCGTCGTTCAGCCAGGTTAGGACGCCAGATTGTCAATCTGGAGGTCGCGGGTTCGAATCCCGTCGGCCCCGCCATTTCCTTCTTCCGTGTTGGCCATTCTGCATTTTCATGTAACCCGTTGAGTGCTCGTTGTTGGGCATCGCGTCGGACGCCGTGTCGCTTATGTTTGCACGTGACCCGTTGCAACTCCTTGGTTCTCTGGGGCTTACCTCCCTCATTGTGTTGGTGATCCTGCTTGGATTTTCCATCTTTTCATGGGGTATTATCCTGTCCAAGTGGCACCTGTTGCGCCTGATCAGGAATGAGGATCGCCACTTCCTGGACGCCTATCACGAAAAGGCGATGTCCGGAGAAAACGATCTGCGGGGCTTGCAACGCCTGGCCAGAACTTTCCCCCACAGCCCCAGCGGCGCGGTCTTGCTCGGGGTTGCGGGTCGTGTGAGCCCTCCCGCGGGTGACGATGACAGCGACATGGCACGGACGAACCGAACGGTGAGTCGCCGGCCAGACCGGGACTATGTGGAAAATGTCATACGCTATCTTGTGCGCAATCAAATCATCCGACAGGAAGCGTATCTGCCCTTCCTGGCCACTACGGGCAACCTTGCTCCGTTCATTGGGTTGCTGGGAACGGTCGTTGGGGTGATCAATGCCTTTCAACAGATCGGCATGCAAGGCACCGCCAATATCGCCGCGGTGGCCCCCGGTGTTTCTGAAGCCCTCATTGCCACCGCCGCCGGACTGTTTGCGGCGATTCCCGCCGTCATCGGGTATAACTATTACCTCGCCATAATCCGCAAGATGGCGTTTAACGTGGAAGCCTTTGGTGTAGAATTGCTGAATGCGCTCGACGACATGATCCCGATGGACACGCAATCGAAACGTATCCGGTGATGTTCGATTCTCATCAGCGTCGGTTTCTTTCAGAAATCAACGTGATCCCCCTTGTTGACGTGGTGCTTGTTTTGCTGGTGATCTTTATGGTCACGGCCCCGATGTTGTACCGGGGGATTGATATTACACTCCCGCGTTCACAATCGAATACAATCGAACCGAAAGATCGCCTCATGGTTACGATTGATCCGGATGGACGCATTTTCCTTGAAGGGAATCGTGTGACGTCGCTCCATTTACGGGAACGGTTGCGGCAAGCCAGTGCCAGTAATCCGGCCGTGTCCGTGTATCTTCGTGCCGACCGTCGGGTGCCCTACGGGCGGATTGTTCAGGTCATGGATACCGTCAAAGGAGTGGGGATTGAACGGTTGGGCATGGTCACGAATCCTCCGGAAACCATGGCTGGAGGGACACGGCCCGATCCTCGGTAACAGGGGACTGTCGCGATGTCGTCAACGGTGTCTTTCAACCGGTGGACGTTGCCTTCGTTGGGCTTTGCCGAATCGGTTGGTCCACAGCTCACGTGGCCTCTCGCCGGTTCATTGGTCTTTCACGTGGTGGTGATGTGCGTCGCGATCATGGGCGTGTACTTTCTGCCGGCGGTCGAATCGCCGGAAGCGTCTTACCATGTCGCGCTTGTTACCCTGCCCGAACACCGGCCCCCGCCCACGCCCACCAGCCGTGTTGCCGAGCCCCGCGTGCCGGCCACCCTGCCTGAACGCCGGTCCCCGCGCGTTGTACCGCCTGCCCCGTCGGTTCAGAAGCCGGAGACACGTGTCGGGGCCACTGCGTTACCCAGGCAATCCGAGCCGTCTTTCAGCCATGCCGCCGTGCCCCTCAAAACCCCTCAACTGGCCACCATAGAACCGGTTTCTCAGAAACGGGAGACGCCCGTCCGCCGTGCAACGGAAGCAAGCCCGACCCCGGAATCACTGACGCGGATGATTGACTCTGTCCAGATCCCGAAGATCAAGAAGCCTCGACAGGCCACCATGGTCTCAGAGTCAACTCCACAGGCTCCCGAAACTGTGCCGCACAACACGGAGGACACAATGCGGGAACGGCCTCCCAGAGCCGGCATCGTCGTGCCTCCCCCTCCGTCACTGGCCAGTGTGTCTGTTGGGCAAGAGACGATGCCGTTGCAACAAATCCTTCCCGTGACCACATCGAAATCTGAACGGGTGAGGCATGAGCACGCCTTCGACGACCTTGCCATTCCGGCGGTGAATGAGACACAGACCATGCCGACCGAGCTACTGGCGGATGGAGCTTCTCCCGAGGAATCTTCCTACTGGGAGGACATCTGGGTCAGGATTGATCCGAAATTTGTTGTGCCGCCGGCACGCCTTCACGACCGATCGCTTCGCGTGGTCCTGGCATTCAGAGTGGAGCGAACCGGTCAGGTCAGCGGGCTAACCATCGAACGATCGTCGGGCAACGATGCCTATGACTTAATAGCCAAACGCGCAGTGATCGCAGCGAGTCCATTCCCTCCTTTTCCCCCGACGATCACGGAAGACTCTCGCAAGGTCCATTATACGTTCACGTTCCCGCAGCGTTGATGATGAAGAACGTCATGCGATCCTTATGGCTTGTCTCTCTGGTGTGTATCCTGCTTTCCGGTGTGGAGGGCAGGGCCGCCGACGTGTTTTTGGAAACGACGCGATCGGAGTTTCAGAAAATTCCTATCCGGATCGTGGGCTTCGGTGATGGAAAGGTGCCGCAGTGCCATCCCGCAACCAGGGGGGATACCCCTGCCGACCTGCTCAAGGCGGATTTGCAGCGCACGCAGTTGTTTGAGGTCATTGGACAGCCAACACCCGCTCTCGGTCTTTCGCGTACCCGTTGTCCGGAAATGGCGTCCAGCGCGGAAGCAGGGAGGAGCGGGGTGCTGGTTGTCACCTGGGGAAGATTGTATCAAGAGAATGGAAAGCTGATTCTGGATGTCTGTGCCCGTGATGAGGGGGGAAAGAATATCGCGATTGGCAAAAAGTATCGTGGCAGCCCACCGAGCAGGGAGCTTCAGCGGCGCATGGTGCATCGGTGGACCGACGAACTGGTGAAGCATTATACGGGGGAACCCGGTATGGCGCAGACCGAGATCGTCTATGTTGTCGGAGAGAAGACCGGCGGGAGGGCATTGTATGTGATGGATTATGACGGCTCTGGCCCTCGACCTGTCACGGAGACGCACAATCTGCCACTCATGCCGACCTGGTTGCCTGACCGGCGTTCCCTGGTGTATACGATCTACCGTCAACACGAGCAGGAAATCGTGCATCTGGATTTAGACTCGGGAGCCACGCATACCGTGGTGCCTCGTGGGATTTTGAATATTACCCCGGCGTTTTCCCCTGACGGTCATCTGATAGCGTATGCGTCCGCTGCACAGGGCAATTCCGATATCTTTATCGTGAACGTGGAGACAAAAGAGAAAACGCAGGTGACCTTTCACAGCGGCGCGGATTTATCTCCCACCTGGTCTCCCGATGGACAAACCCTGGCCTTTATGTCCGACCGCGGCGGCAAGCCTCAAATTTACACCACGAAGGTTGATGGCTCGCGTGTCCGCCGGCTGACCTTTGACGGGTCGTATAATGCCGCACCGGCTTGGTCTCCGCGGGGCGACTGGATTGTCTACGTGTGTCGCGTGTCTCGGGCCGGGTTCAGGTTGTGCCGCATGACTCCGGATGGAAAACGGCGTGCTCAAGTCACACACGGTTCCCGCTGGGCCGTGGAGGATTCCCCTTCCTGGGCGCCGGATGGCCGCCACCTGGTCTTCAGCTCGATGCAGGGCGGACAGAGCCATCTGTACACGATTAATGTTGATGGCACGGGCCGGGAATTGTTGACCAGTGGAGAACAGCGCCACAGTTCCCCTGCCTGGTCTCCGTTCTATAACCGTGTCATGCCCTGTCGGTCGAAACCTGTCATGTCATCGGCGGGATGACGACCTTGACGTGCGCCCGTGCTCAACACATATCTGTGGCGTTGGTGTCCCGTTTTGGTCGTCCTGGATACAGACACGCAATGGAATGGAACCCGTGTTCGGGAATCGTGAGGAGGCTGGAAAATCATGTATCGGGATCGCGACTCTTCCTTGGCGGCGAAGAAATCCACACATGCTGACGGATGTGTCCTGACAATGTTTCAGAGGGTGTTACTCGTGTGTCTGGCGATGAGTGTCACCTCCTGTGTGGCATCCACGAGTGAGGTGGAAAGCTTGAAAATAGATGTCCAGCGGGACATGAACAAACAGAGACAGAAACTGGAAGCGAAAGTCCAGAACATCAGTCACCGTTTAGAAACACGATACGACGAGTTGTCCCGTACCCTTGAAGAGAAGATTGAAGAGGCGAAACAGGCCATCACGAACACCAAAGACGTTGTCTTAAAGGATCTGGATACGGTGCGTGTCCAGGCTGGGAGTGACTTGCGGAGCGTGCGGAAAGAGAGCCAGGCCGGCTTAAAGGAGCTGGAGAAAGCACGAGACAATATCAAGGAGGATTTACGGCGTGTGCGCGAAGAGAGCCTGCGCAATTTACGTGAGACCCTGGGAGCGAAATCACGCGATCTGGATAAGTTACATGGCAAACTGGAAACGGTGTCATACCGTGTGGATGAGTTACAGGATGACCTGAAAACCCGGCTCGCCACGTTGCACACCGACATGACTCAGGACATGGACCAGCGGGATCAGACGGTGCAGGAGCAGTTTGCCAGGTTTCGGGACTCGTTAGTTGCGTTTAAGAACAGCCTGGAGAAGGTGAATCTGCAACTGGAGGCGGAACTGGAGGCGGAACGGAATCGGGCCACGAGCACCGAGAACAACATGCAGGACGCATTGACCAAACGACATGCTGACGTACGGAAGGACATCAATGCCTTGCATGAGAAACTCAATGCGGATACACAGACGCTGAGAAACTATCTGGCAGACGATGTCAAAGAGACCATTCAAACGCTCAATGCGGCGCTGGAGAAGAGCAATCGTATACTGGGTACTGCGATAGAGGCCCAGGGCACGCGCCTGTCCGAGACCATGGCCAGTCTGGACAAGACAGTCGCGGCGTTACAGCGGACCGATGCTCAGTACGCCACAAACTTCGAAGCCTATGCCGACAACCTCAAAGAGACGAACCTGGCTTTGGCGCAACTCCGCGACGCGTTACAGAAGACGGGGGATCATCTCGGTGCCAGGCTGGATCGCCAGGGCAGGGACGGGACGCACACGACGGAGCGGATCGAGCAATTAGAGAGTCGGTACACGGCGTTGGCCAGAAAGATTGATGCTGATACGAAGGCTCTCCAGCAGGCCATGACGAAAGCCTTCGAACAGTTTGAACAGTTGAAAGCCCCGGCTCAACGTGTGCAGGAACTCAACCGGGTGGTTGGCGAGATGCAGGGCATGGTGGAGAAACACGGCGAGGCACTCACGGGCATCCAACAACTCCAGCAGTCTGTCCAGAACCGTCGGCAGGTTCTACAAAATCTCCGGCAGGCTGTACGGGACAATGAGGGGAAATTGAAGGCCTTAGCCGAGTCCGCCGCTCAGTTAGACAAACTGGAAAGTCTGGTTCGTGAACATGACTCCTGGCTGAATGATTTGCAGAATGCTCCCAGGTAACCCGCTTTGTGGACGATGGCCCGGACAGTCAGCATGCGACGGTCGCCTTGTCTGAATCGGGGACAGTGATGATGGGCCAGGCCGGGCGTCCAGACAAAGGCGAAGTCCACGAAAACCCGTTGATTGCGGAGTCTCTGCCATCCCCTGAAGCGCAACTGGCCGGTTCCCGGCTCGTGGAGAAGGGGGCGTCCCACATTGTGTCAATGGAATCTCCTGAAACGAAAATCCGTGTGCTCCAGGAATCTGTGGCTTCTCAGATCGCTGCCGGTGAGGTTGTGGAACGTCCGGCGTCGGTCGTCAAGGAATTGCTTGATAACAGCCTGGATGCGGGCAGCACCGTGATCATGGTTGATATCGTGGATGGGGGGAAGGCGCTGATTCGGGTGAGTGACGATGGTGAAGGGATGAGTCGGGCCGATGCGGCGTTAGCCTGCCGGCGATTTGCCACCAGTAAATTACGCCATCATCGTGATCTTTCGGGCATTGCCACCTACGGGTTTCGCGGGGAAGCCTTGCCGAGTATTGCCGCGGTGTCACGTTTTCGGATGCTCACGGCCCGGCATCATGCGCTGTCCGGGACGTCCGTGGTCATTGAGGGCGGAGACACCTCACCCGTTGAAGAACGAGGCGCTGCGCCGGGAACACGCATTGACGTCGAAGAATTGTTTTTCAATACCCCGGGCCGACGGAAATTTCTGAAAACGACAACGACGGAGGGCGCCCATGTGGCACAGGTGGTCCAGCAAGCGGCTCTGGTCAACATTCCCGTGCAATTTCGCCTGACGCACAACGGTCATCTGGTGTTCGACTATCCCAGGGTCACCGCGCTGGAGGATCGCCTGCTCCAGGTCTATGGCGCCAACGTCATGGAGATGATGCTGCCCGTTCACCACGAGACATCCAATGTTCGCGTGCGAGGGATGGCTGTCAATCCGTATCATATCAGAACCAGTCGGACGCCCCAGGAAGTTTTTGTGAACCGCCGCCCGGTCAAAAATCACACCATCGCGCATGCCATTTATGAATCGTATGGCTCTTTTTTGCCGAAAGGACAGCATCCTGTTTTTGCGATCATGGTGGAAATTGACGCCAGCGAAGTGGATGTCAACGTGCATCCCTCGAAACGGGAAGTGAAATTTCGCAATCCTGATCTGGTCCATCGGGTAGTCAAAGAGGCCGTCCGTCTTCCCCTGCAAAACAAAGTGGCGGTGTCCACATTGCCGGTCCGTTCACCTGTGCCGGCGGATGCACATGGTGACACTCCGGAGCATGCCGCGCACAAGCACGATGGGACCCGGACCGCAGACGAATCGTCGCGCGAGCGTGTCGCATGGTCTGCCCCTTCGGATACGCACGACGTGAAGACGGTTGACCGGGAAGAGCAAATGGTCGCGGCTCGGATTCAGGAATCAACGTTGCTGTACGGGAGTGCGCCTGCCATACAGATTTTTGGACAAATCCATGCCACCTACATTCTGGCGCGTGTTGGAGATGCTTTGCATGTTCTGGACCAGCACACGATTCATGAGCGCGTGCTGTTTGAACGCTTGTGGAGAGGATGGAAAGGACGGCAGGTTCAGATCCAGCCGCTTCTTATTCCCGAACCCGTGGATCTTCCCATACCGGTGGCGACGAAGTTTGAAGCCATCCTGCCGGAACTGGCCGACCTCGGGCTTGAACTGGAGCGCCTGAGCCCGTCGGCGTTTGTCATTCGATCGGTGCCGTCGCTCGTGGGACAAATGAACTACGGCGCCTTACTCGAAGATATTGTGGACGACATATCGGAATGGCAATCCGTTGACTCCCTCGACAAACGGATCCGGCCCGTGCTGGCGTCCGTGGCCTGCCAGGGCGCGGTGCAGGCCGGCCGCCATATGGAAGAACCGGAAATGAAACAGGTGGTGCAGGACTGGCTGCAGGAAGGCGCCCCGATGACCTGTCCGCATGGCCGAAGGATCTCGCTGCATTTTGGCGGCGAAGAACTGCATCGAATGTTTCGACGTCTGTGAAGATGTTCCCGAATCACTGCCTTGCCTGCGACACTGGATCCGGGGACCGCCGGGTGGCGACGGCGTCTCCCGTGTTGAAGCCCCTCGTCGTGCTGGTCGGACCGACGGCGATCGGCAAGAGTCGTATTGCCATCGAAGTGGCCCGCGCTCTGGGAACGGAAATCGTCACGGCGGATTCCACGCAGGTCTATCGGGGGATGAACATTGGGACCGATACGCCGTCGGAAGCAGACCGACGGGCAGTGCCACACCGTGTGATTGATGTGGTGGATCCGGACGAGCCGTTTAATGCCGGCGAGTTTCGACGACATGCCCTGCCGGCCATCGAGCGGTTGCACACACAGGGTCGTCTCCCGTTGGTGGTGGGGGGGACGGGTCTCTACGTTCGGGCGTTATTGCACGGATTATGGGCTGCCCCTCCGGTTGATCGGGATCTTCGCTACTCACTCGAAGCAGAGGCACGTGTTCTGGGAGACGAAGCCATGTACCAGGCGTTGAGCCGTGCGGATCCTGACACGGCGAGCCGTCTGCATCCCCGTGATACGGTAAAAGTGCGTCGGGCCCTGGAGGTGTACCGGCAAACCGGCGTTCGGCTTTCGCAGGCACACCAACGGCATCGCAGACAGGCCCGCCCCTCCTTTCGCGCCCTGGTGCTGGGCCTGACGATGGAACGGGCCATGCTCTATCAGCGCATTGACCAACGGGTTGACGATGAACTGGAGAAAGGACTGGTTGACGAGACGCACACCCTGCTGGCCAGGGGATATTCCAGAAATCTTGTTTCAATGAAGAGTCTGGGCTACCGTCAGATGGCGGGCTATCTGGAAGGGGACTACGCCTTTGACGAAGCCGTTCAGCGACTCAGGCGCGATACGCGCCGGTATGCGAAACGACAAATGACGTGGTTTCGCAAGGAACCCGGTCTGCGGTGGGTGGAGATCCAGGCTGACGAGCAGGCGCCATCCGTTGCCCGACGCCTGATGCCACTCATTGAACATTTCATGAACGTGTCGTGGCGTGACGGATCATCCGAGGCGTCTGTGTGTGACGCGGAAACCCGTCAACGACCGACATCTCCTGGTTCTCATGCGGGGCCAACCGAAAGGCGCTGAATATGCCACCGAAATCACGTGCCGATATTGCCGTTATTGGAGGGAGCGGGCTGTATGACATGGAAGGGCTTGAGCGGGTACGTGAGGTGCGTGTGCCCACCCCGTTCGGCCAACCGTCGGATGCCGTGGTGCTTGGTGCCATTGCCGACCGGCGTGTGGCCTTTCTCGCGCGTCACGGGCGAGGCCATCGGATCAATCCGTCCATGATCAATTATCGCGCGAACATCTACGCGTTGAAATCACTGGGCGTCACGCGGATTGTTTCCGTCAGCGCGGTCGGGAGCATGAAAGAGCATATTCAACCCGGTCATCTCGTGTTCCCCAACGCCTTTCTTGATCGCACGACGAAGCGAGTGAATACGTTTTTTGATCAGGGCCTGGTGGCGCATGTGGCCTTTGCCGATCCGGTGTGTCCTGTCCTGGCCGCGCAACTGGCCGGGGCTGCTCGGTCACTGGGTGCCACGTTCCATGCTGGTGGGACCTATCTCTGCATTGAAGGCCCGCAGTTTTCGACCAGAGCGGAATCGTCATTGTATCGTCAATGGGGCGTTGATCTTATCGGGATGACGAATGCGACGGAAGCCAGACTCGCGCGGGAAGCCGAAATCTGTTATGCGACGATGGCCCTCGTCACGGATTATGATTGTTGGCATGAGAGTGAAGAGGCGGTCTCGGTCGAAGCGGTGTTGAACATCATGCATCAGAATGTCGCGCAGGCCAGGCGTCTCCTGAGTCATGTCATGCGGCAGGCAACGGGATCGGACACCTGTGCGTGTGCCACCGCGTTGCAGGGGGCCATCCTGACCGCACCGGAAGCCATGACGGCCTCGGTGAAACGGCGATATCAACTGTTTCTCAAACCATCGTCCACCAGCAAAAAAAACGGGAGTGCATGATATGAGTCAATTGTTAGTCTTAGGCACCATAGCGTTGGATACGGTTCGCACACCGTTTGGAGCGGTGACAGAGGTCCTGGGTGGATCCGCCACGTATTTTTCAACGGCCGCCGGATTTTTTACCAACGTCAATCTGGTCGCGGTGGTTGGGGAGGATTTTCCAGAAGAACATATTGAATTTTTGCGAGGCCGCGGCGTGGATTTGTCCGGGCTTGAACGCCGAAAGGGCAAAACCTTCCGGTGGCACGGCGACTATACCAGTCAACTCAATGAAGCCCGCACCATTGAAACGCAACTCAACGTTCTGGAGTCCTTCCATCCGCAGGTCCCGGCCCACTATCGCTCGCCCGAGCTGTTGTTTCTGGGGAATATTGACCCTGACATTCAGATGGATGTGCTGCATCAAGTCGCACGGCCGAAAATCGTGGCCTGTGACACCATGAATTTCTGGATTGATGGCAAACGGGACGCCCTCTGGAACGTGCTGAAAAACATTGACGTGCTGATCATCAATGACGCGGAAGCGCGCGCGCTCGGCCAGGATTCCAATCTGGTCAAAGTCGCAAAAGACATTCTGGCGCGCGGCCCCCGGTATCTCATTGTTAAACGCGGGGAGTATGGCGTCCTGATGTTTCACGGCACACATGTCTTTGGTTCGCTGGCCTTTCCCCTGGAACACGTGCTGGATCCCACCGGGGCCGGCGATACGTTCTCCGGAGGGTTTATGGGGTATCTCGCCTCCACGGGAGATTGTTCCGATACGGGTTTCA
Organism: Nitrospirales bacterium; assembly: GCA_963692935.1. Classification (GTDB taxonomy): domain Bacteria; phylum Nitrospirota; class Nitrospiria; order Nitrospirales; family UBA8639; genus Bin75. Next base: position 1,916,565 of record OY843588.1, on the reverse strand, counting down.
GGCGAGCGATTATCTTCGGAAGCGTCATGGCATCCTTTACCGTGGAAGCCTTCAGTCTGGACCGCTTGCGCGAGTTACAGTACAGCGATATTGAGGCTCGCTTCCGGGCGTTCAAACGTCTGGCCCATTTTGAGGATCTCTCGTGAACCTGCCTCATGCCCTGCCTGGTCCTGTGGAGGATATGGTTGCGGTACGTTGAACCGGATCGTTGTCGTCGTGAGCGGTTTCTTGACAGAGAGAAAAACGCATTGCTATGTTGACAGAGTCTGTGAAACCGAGTGCGACTGGTGAGTCATATCGGGGCTGTCGGTGAGCATCGGGGGCGTATTATCAATCAGGGTCTTATTATCAAAGGAGGGATATATGGCTAAAGTGTTGTTGGTAATGTGCAGTTTATTCACGGCTCTGGCCTTTGCCAGTGTCGACCTGGCCTTTGCCGGCCCTGAAAAAAATCCGTTAAAAGCACGGGTTCCCAAGGCAGAGCGTGGGAAGGCCAAAAAAATGAAGCCGCCCTACGGCTCAACCAAGAAGGCCCCTGATGCGATCGTTGCGGAAGGCAAGAAAATTTTCGAGGGAAAAGGCACGTGCGTGAATTGTCATGGGAAAAAAGGAGATGGCGCCGGCCCGGCCGGTAAAGTCCTGACTCCAGGCCCGAGGGATTTCACCAACTGCAAATTCCACAAGAAACGCAAAGACGGGGAATTATTCTGGGTCATCAAGAATGGCAGCCCGGGAACGGGGATGGTGTCCATGGTACCCGCCACCATCACCGAAGAAGAAGCCTGGAAGGTGTTGGCTTACGAGCGAAGCTTCTGTAAAAAATGGCAGAAGAAGAAGAAATAAGTATGTGATGCCGGTTGACTGCCCCAGCCCCCGTTCAGGCCCGGTCCTGAACGGGGCTTTTTCCTCACGACAACCCAAAGGCAACCATGCCGCGTGTGCTCTCATCCACAGGCTTGAGTCGGTGGACGCTCTGCCTGGTCGTTGGTCTGGGGACAATAGGGGTGGGGTCGCTCACCGTTCCCGGCCTGGCGGAAGAAGTGCAGCCGTTGCGTCCCAGAGTGCCGCTCAATGAAAGACGATGGGCCAGACAACTGGTGTCCCCCCTGGCTTTGACGAAAGCCGCTCTGCCGGGGATCATTGCCGAGGGCAAAGTCCTGTACGAAGGAAAAGGAACATGTGTGTCGTGTCATGGCAGGACGGGCATGGGCGATGGGCCAACAGGCCGGCGTCTGAATCCAGGTCCTCGCGATTTCACCAACTGCACATTTCAGAAACGGAGGCGGGACGGGGAATTGTTCTGGGTCATGAAGAACGGCAGTCCGGGAACCGGCATGGTGCCGATGATTCCCGCGACGATTACCGAAGAAGAAGCCTGGAAGATACTGGCCTATGAACGAACGTTCTGCAAAGACTGGAATCAGTAACGGCTCATCGGAACGGCTTATGCACGGTGTCGGCAGGGATGGAGTCACATTGACACTCGGAGGAATCGTCACCGAACTCAGTTGCCCGGTGAACACAGGAGGATCGGACTGGTCCTTGAATGGAGAGGAGAGACAATGACCCGGAAGCGAACAAGCGAAGAAGATCGGATTGCTCTGGCGAAGCATGTCCGGGAAAAAGCCGCAGAGGAGCATTCCGCCGGGTCTGAAGGGGCGGGCGTAGTGCGACGGTTACGCAAACGCCTGAAACGGGTGCAGCGAAAAATTCGCGGCAAGGCGGCGCGGATTGCCATGGCTGCCGGGAAAAAATCCAAAGCCGCCTAGTGGAGCATGCTCACGCATGACGACGCGTCTGTCGAAAGCAGTGAAAGGGACAAGGCCATGACCGACGATCTCAAATCTTCCGCCGAAGATCCCGAACAGGCAAAGGGGACCTCCGACGGTTCTGCCTTTGCTGAACATGAGATGACGGGTGAGTTTGTCGACGTCGACAACGTGGCGGACTCTCCGGTAGAGGGCGAAACGGCTACGGTGCCGGATGCCGAAGACGCTGATGAGGCAGATGCCCTGACGGCGGAGGAAGAAGAAGAGCTTGAACTGGAAGAAGAAAAAGTCAAAGACGAAATTGATATTCAGATTGACCTTCTTGGAGACCCGGACTGGGTTGTCCGACGCGAAGCCGTTGTGACACTTGGGGAAATGGCGGATGCGCGTTGCGTGGAACCCATCGTCAGGGCCTTGCGTGACGGGGATTGGCAGGTACGGGAGGCGGCGGTTGAGGCGATTGCCGAAGTGGGGCCTCCCGCCGTTGATTTGCTGCTCCGGTACATTCGCGACTGGGAGTCCAGAAAATATGTGATTCAGGCGCTGGGCAAGGTCAATGACGAGCGTGTCCTGGCCCCCCTGATGTCCATGTTGCACAACGATGAGTTTAAGGATGATGCCACGCGCGCCCTCATTGAGTTGGGGAAACCCGCTGTGCCCGCCCTGATTGTCGCCTTGAGCGATAAAGATGAATTCGTGCGCAAGCAGGCCGTTCTGGCTCTGGGCGCCATCAAGGACCCGGACGCCGTTGACCCGTTAATTGCCTTCCTCCACGATCAGGACTGGTGGATGCGTCTCACTGCGGCGGCGGCGTTAGAAAAAATCGGAGATGTGCGGGGCAGAGAGGCGATTAAACCTTTGATGAAAGATCCGGACCTCGTGGTACGGATGCGGGTGGAGCGCATTCTGTCAACATGGAAAAAACAGACAGCCAATGCCTGACATGAGCAGGTGACCAGCATCCTTCACAAAAACATCCCCGCCCCCCACTGTTGTCGTTTCCACATGGCCCTCCGTGTTGACCACGGCCATGCCGGCCCGAACATCCTGTTGCCATCGTCGCTCCGGCAAGCATCCCGCTGTCTATCTGGCACGATCCAGCAGGGCATCTAATTTTTTCTGAGCATCCCGCAGGGTTTCAGCGGCGACCTTCTGGCCGTCGGCCAGTGACTGGCGAAGGTGTGTGATCTTTTCCATGATGTCGGCGAGGAGTGCTTGTGAGGTTTCGGCACCCTTCATCGTCGTGGTCTCGCGTAGATGACGCAGTTTCTCTTCCAGCTGATGCAATGTGTCTTCCAGTTCGAGCCTGGCTTTCTCATTGACGTCCCGAAACTTTGACCTGGCGGCCTGGAATTCTTTTTGAATGTCCGTTGCTTCCTTCTGCGCCCGTTCCTCCGCATCGTTCGGATCTATCGTCTGAAATGTCTGTGTGATCTCCTCAAAAAAATATCCCGCCCCAAACACGACACCGAATGCCAGAATCATTCTGATGGCTTTCTTCATCGCGCGGACTCCTCTCGTGCACAAGTGGCCCGGTTGGAGATGAGAGAACCGTGACGGTCGTCAGGCATTGCCGGTGGGGGTGTTCGACTGACCCAGGAACTTTGATGAGGCGATGGCAAACCGGTCGCCGACGATCTGCGCCACGCGGTTCATATGCCGGGTGAGTGCTTCAATCTGATCCTGTTTCAGATCCCGTCGAAATTGTGGAAGCAGCCCCCACCGGGTTTCAAATTCCCCGTCCATCCCCTTAATGGCGGACACGACACTGATCAGTTTAATGGCTTGCCTGCCCGGAGAGGCCGCCTCGGAAGAAGGTGCCTTCTCTCCGCTGTGCGTCGCCGGCGAAGCGGTCGTGTCAGGCGCCGGCGTTTTCCCCTCGAAGAGTGCGGTCAACGCCGGAAGCACGGCGCTGATACAGAGCGTGGCCGTCGCCACGACGGCTTGATTGTCACCCGCATCAGCCCGGCTGGCCACGCGTTCACTCGCGTGCTGGAAAAAGGCGTTGCGCTCCTGACTGTCTTCTGAAAACACAAATTTATAGCGTTCATAGGTCTGGCGACTGTCCGCCACAGCCTGACCGACAGACAACACAATTTCCTGGTCATCAATGTGCGATGCGCTCAAGGAGGGCGACAGCAGGGCTTTGAGTCGCTCACTCGCATAGTCTTCAAGCCGATCCATGAAATCGGGTTGCTGCTGGATGGGAATGTAAAACGCGGACACCCGATCGGCCAGATTGAACATGACCTTCAGCAATTCCAGATACACATTCCATTCCTGCTGTTGGGTCAGTGTGATCGAGGCGGCTTGGTCGTTGCGTTTAATCAGCGTCACGGATTCACGACACACATCCAGCATGGTGTTCGACAAATCCTGCAGAAGCGTGTCGTGTTCTTTGGTGGATGGTTGCATGGCTGGAAAATACCCGGCCCGATCTAATCAGATGGCGACGGGTCTCCGCAAGTTTGCGTTACCGTTGGCCCGTTGTTATCCGCGGCCTGTCATGGTCCCGTCATTGCGTGAGGCCGGACCCTGTGTTATACACGGCGGATGGAGTGGGTCTGGTCCGGGAAGCCATGCCCCTGCCCACAACGTCTCACATGCCCCCCCGATGAATCCTGTCAACGCCGATGCCAACGTCTACGTGCTCAAGCCCCCGAATGCGGATGTACCGGTCAAGTCCCTTTCCCGTGACTATGCGCGGGAACTCAATCCCCAACAGCTCGCCGCGGTTGAAGTCGTTGACGGCCCGGCATTAGTCATTGCCGGAGCCGGGAGCGGAAAAACCCGCGTCCTGGTGTATCGCGTGGCCCGGCTGATTGACAGCGGCGTTGACCCGGCCTCCATTCTGCTGTTGACCTTCACCCGCAAAGCGGCACAGGAAATGCTGGGGCGTGTGGGATTGTTGATTGGCCCGCACAGCGACCGGGTGATGGGAGGCACGTTTCACTCCGTGGCCAACCTGTTGCTCCGTCGCTACGGCCGTGCCATTGGCCTGGAGCCGGGATTTACGATTCTGGATCGAGGCGATTCCGAAGACCTGGTCAACCTTGTACGCGCGCAGGTTGGTTTCACTGAGACCGGCAAGCGTTTCCCGCGCAAACGCACCATCGTTGAGATATTCAGCAAAGCATCCAATACCCTGCAATCGCTTGATGACGTGCTCCTGAATGAGTACGCGCATTTTGCCGACTATCACAGAGAGTTGACGGCTCTGCAGGAGGCGTATGAGGCCACCAAGCGCCAACGGCAGTTGGTGGATTACGATGACCTGCTGCTTCGTTTGCGCGAACTGCTCACCGTGGATGAGCAGGCCCGGCGGATGATCTCCGACATCTGGCGCTACATTCTGGTTGATGAATATCAGGATACCAACCGGTTGCAGGCGGAAGTGGTGAGACATCTCGCCGCCACGCATGAGAATGTGATGGTCGTCGGTGATGATTCGCAATCCATCTACTCATTTCGCGGCGCCACGTTCCGGAACATCATGGACTTTCCCGATCGGTTCCCGGGGACGCGGATTTTCAAACTGGAAGAAAATTACCGCAGCACGCAATCCGTCCTGGCGTTAGCCAATGCCATTATTGAAGGCGCCACGGACAAATACAGCAAAACGTTATTCACACAACAGCAGCAGGGAGAACGACCGGCCCTGGTCCAAACCATTGGAGAAAACCCGCAGTCCCGGTTTGTCGCGCAGAAAATTCTGGAGTTGCGCGAGGAAGGCGTGCCCCTGGCACACATGGTGGTGCTGTTCCGCTCCAGTTTTCACGCCTTTGATCTGGAAGTCGAGTTGTCCAAACGGGGCATCCCGTTTCTCAAGCGGGGGGGATTCAAATTTATTGAAACCGCGCACGTCAAGGATCTGGTAGCGCATGCGCGCATCGTGCATAACCCGTTGGACACCGTCAGCTGGAACCGTGCCCTGCAGCTGGTGCAAGGCGTGGGGCAGAAGCGGGCGAAAGACCTGATGGCCCAACTCGTAAAGGCTGAGGCTTCGTATGACGTTCTGCGGCAGGGGGGCGGGCGGGCGGCGTTGGGGCTGTGTGACCTCGCCGCCGCGCTGGAATCGGCTTCCCAGGTGGAAGATGCCTCGCCTCCCGGTCAACTGCAGCGGTTGTTGAACTACTATTATCCGATCCTCAAGGAGCAGTACGATGATTATCCCAAACGCATCCGGGATCTGGAGCATCTCATGGTCATGGCGGAGCGCTATGCGAACCTGGACGAGTTTCTCGCCGACCTGACCCTGGAACCACCCGAGACCAGTGTGACGGAAATTGACGCGCCGGATCGTGATGAACGCCTGGTGTTATCAACCATCCATTCCGCCAAAGGGCTTGAATGGCACTGCGTGTTCGTGCTCTGGCTGGTGGATGGACGGTTTCCATCCTCCTATGCGTTCAAGGACGAAGACGGCCTCGAAGAGGAACGGCGGTTGCTGTACGTGGCGGTAACCCGGGCCAAACGGCTTCTCTACCTGACGTTCCCCGTACAGGTGTATGACAAAATCACAGGGGCCATCCTTTCCAAGCCGTCCCGGTTTCTTGATGACGTGGATGCGTCCCTGGTTGAGCCGTTGCACGTGGTGGAAGACGGGGATGCCCGTGGGTGGCGCACGTGAGGCGGAGAACGGTGATATGGTGTGTGGGTCTGGTGTGTGCCTGGCTCGTGCCGGGCGTGACCATGGTGGCCCACGGCGAGCAGGGTGCCGGCAGAACCGTCAGGACCTGGGCCAATCTCATCGAACAGGCCGGGGAGCTTGGGTTGCCGACCGGCTTTCTCAAGGACATTGCTCCCGGGTTTGTCACGGTGACGTTCGAAGACCTGCGGACCTATGCCGCAGAATATCATCCCGAAGACCATCGCATGATTCTGAACCTGCGGTTGTCGTTCAACAACGCCGGCGGGGCGTTGATGGATGTGGATCGCATGACCCACCATGACGTCAGTCTGCTGTATCACGAACTACTTCACGCTTGGCTGGATTATCTGTTCAACGGGCCTGGCCCCGGGGCCTTGAGTCCACAGGCCAGCCGGGTCCTGGCGTTTGCCCGTGAGCAACTGCATTGCCACTACCGTTTTGTGAGAATCACCCCCATTCGCCAGCGTCGGGAGACGGAGATGCGGTTTCTTTCCGAAGAAGATGCCTGGGAAGTGCTCAACGAAACCTGGGCGGTGTTTGTCGGGTGGCAAATCTGGACCAGGCTGGAACAGCACCGTGAGGCCAGCGGGACTGGCCCGTGGACGGATGTCCTCGTTGATGAGTGGGCGGCGCGGCTTGCGCGGGCCAGTACCAGCGGAGACTTGCTCGGATATTACGAGCCGGACGAGCCAGACGAACGACGCATCGCGCGCAAACGTTTTATTGCACCGTCCAACGGGCTGACCCCGGAAGGCGTCGCACTCCTGCTTGATGTCGTGTTGGAAGAACCCGACAACGTGGTCGCCAGGGGCAAGCGGGTTATCAACGACACCCGTGATACTTCCGAAGAAGCACTTGTCTGTGATTAGCCAAACGTGTCATGGCCGCGTCCGCGGAGCAGGTCCCCGTGAAGGCGGGGGCGGGACTCCGGGGACCTTCATCGGCCCGGTCTGCCTCGCCGGTACATTTCGTCATGCAACGTCAACTTCTGTTCATGCCAGGGGCCGGCTCCGCGTGCCAACGGTGAACCGGTGCCTTCCATGGACAAGCCCCATGCAAAGGTGCTAACTTCACGCCGGGTGTGTGATGCACGAAATGAAACGGCATTGTTCCCGAACAAGCGCCTGTAGCTCAGTGGATAGAGCACTGGCCTCCGGAGCCAGGTGTCGCAGGTTCAAATCCTGCCAGGCGCGCCACGAATGTTTCATCCTGCCATATGTGTGGGTCGTTAGCTCAGCTGGTAGAGCAGCTGACTCTTAATCAGCGGGCCACAGGTTCGATCCCTGTACGACCCACCAAAAATTTCAGTCAGATCGTTCTGAATCCGATGCCGCGCAGGTAATCAAAGGTGGGGTCGTAGTAAGATTTATTGCGGGTTGGGTCGGATGAATCGCCTTCTGGAATGACAATCACCATTCCCTGACGGGCGCGCGTCAGCAATACCCGATACGCATTCTTCAGATAGGCTTTGCGTTCTGGCTTGTGAATGTGTTTCCAGCAATCTCCGTGGAACGACCAGTGTTCCCATCCTTGTGGCGTGTAACGAAAATCGGCGTCCCACGTCAGACATGCCCAGTCTATTTCCAGCCCTTGAATGTCAAATTCAGTGACAACATCTTCCAAGTAATAAGACGATCTCACATCTTCTTTGCCGTGTAAGAACCAGTGGATTGGATTCACTTTTGGTCTTACATCAATCGCATGGGGTTTGAGTCGTTCCGCTTGGGAAGAAACCACTATTCCGTAGCGTTCCGAACCGCGTGCATGCTGGCGAAGCCATGCCTTCGCGCGACGCATATCGCGTGTCAAGACAATCGGATATCTCGCGCTGGTGTTGTGAAGCGTTTGCCGCGCATTTTCAGAATCCAAATCCAGCAGTTGCTTCACCAATAATGAGACGCGTTCAGCACGAAACGACCGCATTGACACTGCCAAATGCAATTCATCCCTGGGAACGACCTCCGGGCACCCCGTCACCGTTGAGGGCATGACGTCGACATTGTATTCACTGTCGGTCAGGCGAGGGGAAAGGTACATTTTCCATTGAGGATATTTCTCATCGATCGCCTTGATCCATTCGCCGATGCCTGCCTCCCCTTTGTGAATTTCCTGTCCGCCTCCCACAAGGCACACGATAGTTGCCCAGTCGGAGTGCCTGTCCAAGCAAGAAATAAGGAATGCCGATTCGGACTGGTTAAAATTGAGTCTACGTCTTCGGTGTTTCATGAAATTGGTGGTTTGCTCCTTATCCCAGGCACGTTGCGCTTCGTCAAAAATCGCGACATGCTCGCGCGGAGCACCTTTGTCTCTGATGCAGTCATCGCGGAAATTGTGCACATTCTGGATGAACGCCTTCACTTCGCTACGTGCCTGACCGAGATAAGACTTGGGCCTGCCGCTCTCGTGATCTCGCCTAACCTTGTCGCGCGCCAGTGCTTCGCGCAGGATATTCACCAACGGCCCATTGCCCGACAAGAACACGCTGTAGAGATCGCTGTCCTTGTCCATATGCTTGGTGGCAATATCCAGCCCAACCAGCGTTTTGCCCGCTCCTGGCACGCCGGTCACAAAGCAAATCGCCTTGTGTGAATGCCTCTTCGCGGATCGGATGATCTCGGCGATGGTCTCCGATGTGTTCCGCAGATTGATCGCGCCGGCGTCGCTGCGCGATATCTCTTTTACCGAATGGCCGCCGTAAAGCGCAGTGGCGGCCTCTATGATAGTGGGCGTAGGGCTGTAGCGGCCACGTTCCCAATCCTCAGCGACTATCGTTGCACCGTCGGCGATGGCCAGCGTGCTACGGATGGCAACGGGAAGGTTTTTGTCGTTGACGGAGCTCGGGGCCAGTAGCTTATCCTCTTGTGGTGTTGTTTCAATCCGACAGTGTTTGCTGTTGGCGTTCGTTGCTACCACAATCGGGGCAATGGTTGCGGTATGGCTTGTCTCGTGAAAATTTTTAAGATCTAAAGCGTAATCGTAGACTTGGTCCACGGCGGCCTGTGTGAATTCCTTCGCTCCCACTTTGAACTCGATCACGAAAATGACGTTTTCAATGATCGCCAGCACATCAATCCGGTTGCCAAGACGCGGAATGTCATATTCAAAATAAACTTTGCCGCACCCGCGATACGAAGCCAGCACTGCCTTCATGATCGGGATTTCTGCCAGCCATGCATCGCGTTGGGATTGTGTAACATCAAACTGGCTACCACCACTTAGCTTGCCCAGGCTGGTGTCTTCGTCCCTGTCGAGGAAAGCGGTTATGTTGTCAGAATAGTATGCGCGTTCCATAACTTCGTCGTGAATTGGTGGCAGTCAAGATTGTTCATATCCAGGTGAGTGTGAACGGATCCTGCGACCTACGGTGATTTTTGGTCGGTGGTCATCGCCATCCCTGTCAGGATTCATCAGTTGAAATGTTCCCTGCATACGTGGACATGAACCACGAACATCATCCTGCGTCCCCCCTTTGACGGAGAACAAACTGGCCCATTAAGGGCACGGCAAATGAGTACTTGCCATGTCGGTTTTTGTAGATGATCCCACGTTGTGAGAGTGCCGATAACATCTGACTGACAAGGCTCGGGCTGAAGGCATTTGAGAGCATCTCCTTTGATTTTGCGACAACTTCCTGCACCGAAAACTCGCCATCGCTGGCATCAATACTCGCGACGACCGTGAGCAATTCCCGCTGACGATCCGTAAGCCTGGCCCATCGGCCAGCAAAGAAATCGGCATCAAGTTTCCGGATAATCCCTTCCATCGGGACAGAAGATCTTTGTTCAACAGCCGTTCTCTCGCCTGGAGTGTTCAACCAGACATCGTACACCTCTCTGCAAATAAACTGAATGAAATAGGGATACCCACCCGAATGGTTGATGATGGTCTCAACCGAATCCTCTGTAAAATACAAGGGAGCATGGGCCACGTTTTCTACTGGCTTCGTAATGGCATCTTTACATTCATCTTTTGACAGGACAGAGAGAGAGACGACACGAAACATTCTCTCCGAATACGTTCGAGCTTCAATCAATTTCGAGAACAGGGTTGGTAGCCCGGTGAGGGCAAGCATAAACGGTACATGAGTTTTTTGGATGGACTGAAAAATGTCCAGGAGCATTGAGAGGGGATATTGACGTTCCTGCGGGTGTTCGCACAGCGTTTGCGCTTCATCGTATGCGAAAATAATTCCCTTGCGATCCGGGACCTGTTGCGACATGGCATCCCATACCAGGATGAGAACGGCTTTGATTTTGTCAGCAATCAGGCCGGGTGTCTCTTCGTAAATGCGTTGCAGTGTGCGGTAATCAAGCGGTTGCCTTGTCACGACTGCGGGGCTGGAAAAACCGACCGCCGGCTTGCTTGATCTTTGAAAAATCAGGCCTGCCGAAACAAGCGACAGGTCTGTTAAAATTCTTTGCGCAAGAGTTGCCTCGCTGACACTGGCGGATTCTGACAGGTCTGACCCGACCCAACTCCATTTCTCCTGAAGCGCGACAGGCTTCAGTGCTTCAAGCAGGACAGTTTTGCCGACCCCCCTCAAGCCTGTCAGCAACAGATTTTCATAGATTGTATTTTGCCGGATGAGCCTGCGGAAGAGTGTTATTTCAGGTTCCCGTCCTGCCAGGTATGGCGGCATGTGTCCCGCGCCGGGTGTGAATGGATTGTTGGTGATGTTTTGCATGATGGGTGTTCCCTCACCGAAATCAAGTATAATTTATTCGATATAGTAAAATTATAAAAAAAGATAAAATTAGTCAAATGTATAAACAGATATAATTTTACAGAAACAGAAAAATCGTGAAATCACCAGGCCAAGGTACCTGCTCTCTTCAATAACGGCAGGGATAGTCAATGCCTGTTGAGAAGATTTGCGGGAGGTGCTGAAACATTCCTACCTGTCCGCCGGATCCGTCGCAATCGCCATTGTGCTAATGCCGGTTTGTCTCACGATGTCCATGATTTCTACCACACGCCCGTGCGACACGGCTTCGTCGGCGTTGATGACAACGGATGGTTGTTCCTGTTCGTCCAGCATGTGTTGAAGGTGGGGGGCAAGCTCCAGGACCGTGATGGCTTCCTTGTTGAAGAATAATTCCCCGTCTTTTGTGAGTGTGAGGGAGACATGATCGGGAATGTCATCGGTCGCCGTGCCGCTTGCCGGAAGGTTCACCGGCACGCCTTTTTCGAGAGTCATGGACAGCGTGGCGATCATGAAAAACACCAGCAGAAAAAACATGGTGTCAATCATGGGAATAATTTCGATCCGGGCTTTTTTTCTGGCCAGGGCGGGAAGTTTCATGGGGACGGGGTGCCGGCCGATGTGTGCAGCGCGGCTTCGTTGCGCGTGGCGTACTGTTCGATGTGTTCCGTCAGCTCTTCAATCCGTGTCAGGAAATAGTTGTAGGGAATCAGGGCGATCACGGCAATGAAAATTCCCGTGGCTGTGCAGATCAACGCTTCCGCAACGCCTCCGGTGACGGCATGCGGTTGCCCCATGCCCTGATCGGCCATGATGCCAAAGGAATCAATCATGCCGATAATGGTGCCCAGTAAGCCCAGCAACGGGGCAAGCGTGATGATGGTGTCCAACGTGGCCATGCCGCGTTTCATGTGACGAACTGCGACCATGCCCGTCACTTCCATGGCCTTCTCCGGCTCGGATGCACGCGCGAGAATGCCGGCCGCCAGGACTTGCAGCACGGGATGCGACTGACGGTCGTTGAGCGCCAGCGCGTCGGAGAATTTCCCGTGTGTCACCAGCTCAATCATCTGGTTGGCCGTATCGGTCGCGGGTAACTGGTAAAAATACCGGCCCCGCTCAAGTACAACGGCCACGGCGACAATCGAGCAGACAAGCAGAGGGATCATCATCCATCCGCCCGCGATCAGGATATCCAGCATAGGTGTGCGTCTTTGTTGAACGGGTTGTTAAGCCCCGGGGGTGAAGCCGGGTCACGGTGTGTCCCGGGCGTGACGATTATCAAGGGAAAACCGGACGGGCACATCCACCTTTGCGGGAATGGCAAATTCCCCGTCTCTTGCCGGTTCAAACTTCCACGCTTGTACTGCCTGACGGGCGCTCTCGTCAAGAACGGGGAACCCGGAGCTGGTGCGAATGGTGGCCTGTTCCACCGCTCCCTCACGAGTGATGGTCAGTCGCAACATGACGGTGCCTTCCCAGCCCCGCTCGCGGGCGGTGTGCGGGTACGGGGGGTCGTTGGCTTCGACAGGTCGGGCTGTAGTCCGACGGCCCGTCCTGTCGGCAGTCGTATCCCGGAACACTTTCGGGGCGGCTTGCGCGTTCGGGTGAGTGGCGGGGGGAGAGGGAATGGGGATTTCATGGAGTGACCGCACAGTCGTGGTGCTCAGTCTGGCGATGACGAGGGGTTGTTCCTCTTGCGGGATGGCCGTGGCATTCGTTGCCGGCGTCGTGCGACGAGCTGGCACCTTCGTGAAATTTTTCAGCTTCAAAGCGTTGGAAGCATGCTGGTCGGACAGGAGTTCGCGTGTGACCGGCGGAGCGGCATGGGTTTCGTTCAAGGCGTCGGCGGCACGCTGGTCGGAAAGGAGTGCGCGTGTGACTGGCGGAACGGCATGGCGTGTCGGGGATGGGGGAATGTCCGTTGTTTGTGTGGGGTATGGCGGGAGAAGTCCAGGCTGGTGTGGTGGCAACGATGGACGAGCCTGGTGAAGGGCAACGGGTGAGTCCTGCCGTTGCGCGTGGAGCATGGGCGGTGTTTCAAGCGGCATGGCTTTCAAGGCATCGGCGGCACGCTGATCGGAAAGGGGTGCGCGTGTGACCGGCGGAGCGGCATGGCGTGTCGGGGACGGGGGAACATCCGTCGCTTGTGTGGGGTATAGCGGGGGAGGACGAAGCTGGTGTGGTGGCAAAGGAGGAACCTGGTGAAGCGCAACGGGCCGTTCATGTCGTTTTGCCTGGGACATGGGCGGCGTTTCTTCAGGTGGCATGTCTTTCGGAACTGGTGCCGGTGGTTTCAGGAGCGTGACGGTGACCAGCGGCCTGGGGGTGTCCATGGGGTGTGTGCCGGGCAGGGCGCCGAGCATGGCAAGGGCGCCAATGTGCAACAGGACGGAAAAGGCCCCGAATCGCAGCAAAGAGGATGCAGAAGAGAACCAGGTCAGGGTGCGCATCGCCCGTTTTGCAGTAGTTTTCGGATGCGCTCGTCCTGGCCGCCGAGTTGTTGATACTGGAGGTAGTGAGGACAGGCCCGCGCCAGATTCTTTCGGTGGAACTCATAAAATACGCCGAGGTTGTAATAGGCTTCCACCATCTTCGGGTTCAGGTCCAGTGTGGCCATATATTCCTGTTCGGCTTGTTCAAACTTGTCGAGATTGACATAGAGCACACCCAGGTTCAGGTGGGCCTCGGCGTGTGTCGGATCAATGCGGATGACTTCCTGGAAATGCGTCGCGGCCTGCGAGGGCTGTTTCTCGGTTTGCAGGAGGTACCCCAGGGCGTAATGGGCGTCAATGGAGTTGGGATCCGTGTGCAGGGCTTTCTGGTATGCCTGAATGGCCGGCTTCGTCTGACCGTCGCGTTCCTCAATCTGTGCCAGTAGCAACCAGGCGGTGGTGTGTTCGGGATCAAGTCGGGTCAATGTCTGAATCCGCTGTTTCGCCTGGGCCATGTTGCCCTGCCGGTTGTGCAGTATCGCCAGATGATACAACGCAACAGGATGCCCGGCTTCCAGGTCAAGCGTGTGCTCATAGGCGCGTATGGCCAGCTCCTGTTCATTGGTCTGCTCATACACGAAGGCCAGATCGAGGTATGCGGCGGCGAATTGAGGGTAAATGTCCACGGCTTTCTGGAACGCGGTTTTGGCTTCTTCCAGCTTGCCGTGTTTGTGATAAATCCTGCCCAGATCGAGATACGCCCGCGCGAAATTTGGGTGGAGGGCGACAGCCTGTTTCAGGTGGGAGATGGCCTGTTGGGGTTGTTGTAAGCTGTCAAAGGCGATGGTCCCGAGGAGATAATGTGCGGACGCAAAGCGGGGAAACACCTTCAACGCTTCCTTGAGCGATATGGCCGCTTTCTCGAAATCTTTGTGCTGGATGTGGGTCAGGGCTTGATCGTAGAAATCCTGTGCCTTGTCGGCCCAGACGGGTGTCGGCAGACACAGGCTCGCCAGGAGCACAATGAGGCTACCTGCGGAGAGTCGGTTGGGTGCTTGTTTGGCACGGATATTCATAGGGCCATATCGGACGGGCATGACTGTTCCGTGGAAGCATGCCACCGGTGTTTGTACTGTCCGAGGGGCACATCCGTCAAGGATGGGGGACCATGAGTCGGGGCGTCGGAGCTGGTGTCGCTGGTCCGGCCATGTGTGACGGCTGTGCGGAATCGTTCCCCCGACACCTCGGCACCGGTCAATGCGGTTGCGTCCCGAACCCTTTCGGGTATACTAACGGGAAGGCCCGTTGTGACATCTGTTGAGGGGTATACAGACCGTGTTTGTCCGACTGTTGCGTCTCATTTTTGGAAGCAAAAACGATCGTGAGTTGAAGCAGCTTCAACCCGTCGTGGCGGCGATTAATGGTTGGGAACCAACCCTGCGTGCCCTGTCGGACGAGGCGCTGATGGATAAGACCCAAACGTTCCGCAAGCGCCTTGAGTCGGGTGAAACGTTGGACGATGTGTTGCCCGAGGCGTTTGCGACGTGTCGAGAGACTTCGCGGCGGAAGGTCGGCATGCGTCACTTTGACGTTCAGCTTGTGGGGGGCATGGTGTTGCATACGGGGAAAATCGCGGAAATGAAAACCGGCGAGGGCAAGACGCTGGTGGCGACCCTGCCCACCTATCTCAATGCCCTGACGGGGAAGGGTGTTCATGTGGTCACGGTCAATGATTACCTGGCGAAACGCGACACGCAATGGATGGGCCCCGTGTATCATGCGTTGGGGTGCTCGGTGGGCGTGATCCAGCACGAAGCCTCGTTTTTTTTTGATCCCACCTATGAGGCGGCGGATAAACGGTTAAATTATCTTCGCCCCTGCACGAGACCGGAAGCGTACCGCGCCGATATTACCTACGGCACCAACAACGAATTCGGGTTTGACTACCTTCGGGATAATCTGGTCATCACGGATCTTCGCCAGCGCGTGCAGCGCGAGTTGTCGTACGCGATTGTGGACGAGGTGGACAGTATCCTGATTGATGAAGCGCGCACGCCGCTCATTATTTCGGGCCCGGCCGAACACAGTACCACCTTGTACACCCGGGTCAACCGCCTCATTCCCAAACTCAAAGCCGAACGCGATTACACGATTGAGGAAAAGTCCCGAACGGTTGCGCTGACGGAGGATGGCAACGCGCGTGTCGAAGCCTTGCTGACCGATGACGGCCTGTTGTCGGGCGATAACCTGTATGACCCCAAAAACCTGGACATTGTGCACTATGTGGTCAAAGGTTTGCAGGCTCATGCGCTCTATAAGCGTGACGTGGATTATGTGGTGAAAGATGGCGAAGTCCAGATCGTGGATGAATTTACGGGACGTCTGATGCCGGGCCGGCGGTGGAGCGACGGGTTGCACCAGGCGGTGGAGGCCAAAGAAGGTGTGACCATCGCGAATGAAAATCAAACCCTGGCGTCTATCACGTTTCAGAATTATTTCCGGATGTACAGCAAGCTGGCAGGGATGACCGGAACGGCGGATACGGAAGCGGCGGAGTTTGCCAAGATCTACAATCTGGACGTCAACGTCATTCCGGCGAATCGCCCGATGATTCGACAGGATCATTCGGATGTGGTGTATCGGACAGAGAAAGAAAAATTCGAGGCCATTGCCCAGGAAGTCATGGACTACTACAACCAGGGACAACCCGTGCTGGTGGGCACGATTTCCATTGAGAAGTCCGAGCGTCTCTCCAGACTGCTCAAGCAGAAAGGCGTGAAACACCATGTCCTGAATGCCAAGTTTCATGAAAAAGAGGCGGAGATTATCTCGCAGGCCGGAAGCAAGGGAGCGGTGACGTTGGCGACCAACATGGCGGGTCGGGGCACGGACATTGTGCTGGGAGGCAATACGGAAGCCCTCTATAAGCAGCAGGTGATTTACCAGGGCGACAAGCTGACCGAGGAACAACGGCAGGCGGCCCTGGCCCGGATTCAGCAGCAGTGCGAAGCGGATAAAGCGGCTGTGCTGAAGGCGGGCGGATTGCATATTGTTGGCACCGAGCGGCATGAAAGTCGTCGGATTGATAATCAGCTTCGTGGTCGTTCGGGTCGTCAGGGCGATCCCGGGTCGTCTCGATTTTTCCTGTCACTGGAAGACGATTTGATGCGCATCTTTGCTTCCGAACGGGTGTCCAATCTGATGTTGAAGCTGGGCATGGAAGAGGGCGTTCCCATTGAACACGGGATGGTCACCAAGTCCATTGAAAATGCGCAAAAGAAAGTCGAGGCGCATAATTTTGAGATCCGCAAACAGATTCTTGAATATGATGACGTCATGAACAAGCAGCGCGAAATTATCTACACCCGTCGCACGGGTGTCCTGGCCGGGGATTCCGTTGAAGAAGATGTGCGGGACTGGTTGGACGACGTCACGGACTCTTTCGTCAACGTTCACTGTCCAGAAGAAGCCTATGCCGAGTCCTGGGACCTGGAGGGGTTGCGTGAAACCGTCCACGCGCACTTTGGTGCGGACCTCGTGGAGGTCGAGGGTATGACGGACATGGGACGGGATGGGATTCGCCATGAATTGCATGAACGCGCGCAGAAGCTCTATGCGCAGCGGCGAGCGGAGCGGGAAGAGGAAATCGGCTCTGATATTCACC
This sequence comes from Nitrospirales bacterium, assembly GCA_963692935.1. Classification (GTDB taxonomy): domain Bacteria; phylum Nitrospirota; class Nitrospiria; order Nitrospirales; family UBA8639; genus Bin75. Next base: position 1,899,344 of record OY843588.1, on the reverse strand, counting down.
GGCAGCTTGAGCGGGCCGTGCTCCTGCAGGTCATTGATCATCACTGGAAGGATCATCTGCTGGGGATGGATCAGCTCCGGGATGGCATCGGGCTTCGGGGATACGGGCAGAAAGATCCGCTGTCGGAGTATAAACGGGAAGGGTTTGACATGTTCGCCGCCATGATGGACCGCATCAAGTCCGACACGCTTGAGCGGTTGTTCAAGGTCCGGGTGGCCAGGGATCAGCCTCCCATCGAAGATGACGCCGATTCGTTACCGCCTATGACGTTCAATCGCGGCGGCGGCGAGACGGCAGTGGCGACGAAGACGGTCCAGCGGGCGCAGGAAAAAATCGGCCGCAACGATCCTTGTCCATGCGGCAGCGGGAAAAAATATAAAAAATGTCATGGGGGGTGATGGGGGGCAAGGGGATGGGAGCGATGGAGGATCCGGGCAAAGGGAAGAAAAACCATACTCCCGCCATGGAAAATCCGCCTTTCTATGCCGGTTCTGTTTCCTGACATTTTTGACGCCAACGCTTTGCAGTCCCCTGGAGATCCCGGGTGTCTCCGGCAATAATGATCTGTTCCCGAATGAGTCCGGCCACGCCCATGAGAAACGGGGCCGGGATCCTGGGAGCATCGTCGGCAATCAACACATCAAAGCGAATGCGTTGGAACAGGGGGTCGGTCACCAGCCGGCCCGGCGTGGCCACGACCAGCCGTTTATTCTGGATAAAGGCTTGCCGGTTGGTGGCCTCGCCCGCCGCCAGCAGAGCACGCACTTTTTTCGTTCCCCCCAGTTGAGAGATCGCGTCTTTCAACGCTTCGTATTCCAGAAGCACCTCTTTCGGAATCGCCGCCTCAGGAGTCAGCGCACGGATGCGCGTTTGTGCCGTCTCAACCTCTTTCATCAGTTCCCGAATGTGCCCTTCGTGGAGCTGCCGGTATTCTTCCAGTGTGGCCTCGTTTTTCCCCATGGTCTGCATCCCGAGCCGTTTCCAGATGGGGAGTTGCTGGTAGGCGGCGCGCACGTCGTCAAGATCTGCGATCTTGCCCTGCAATTCACTCACCTGGGCAAGTAACCGCCATTCCAGCAGTTTCACTTCATTCAAATCACGCTGCTTCTGCCCCTTGTAGGCCAAGGTCGGCACAAGTTCTCGAAACCGGTTGTACTGTTGTTGCAGCGCGTTTTTGTGTGACCGCGATTTGGCAAAAAAACGATCCATCTGCCATTCAAACCCCAGTTCGCCCAGCGAGACACCGTCGGCTTCTCCGAGTACCGACATCTCATAACGGCTCAACAGACTCTGAAAGGGCAGGGCCGCGTTGCGAAGGGTTTTCGCCAGAAATCCGAGCAGGCGATCCACGACATCGTGCGTGGGCGCAATCAGAAGCACGCGTTTATTGTGCCGTATCAGGGCCACCACCAGCTCGCCGAGTCTGGTCCAACGGGCAGCCCTGTCTTCATTCCAGACGGTCGTCAACACCGAGGTCGACACGCCGGCTCGTGCGGCGTCATTGCCTTCGCCAGGCTCCGGGTCCAGCCATGGCGCAAGCCGGTCGGCAGGGCCAAGTGCGTAGGATTCCGGTCTGTCGGCCATATCTGCCAGTCGCGTGGCCGCGAGATTGAAAAAGGCCGGCGTATCAACCACAAGCGCGTGGTCAGTCGCCGACAGCTCAAGCGTGTCAACGGTTTGCACGACGGCGGCGTGCCCCTTGAGCTGTAAAACATGGCCTCCGGTAGGCTCCAGATCCCCGGACGGCACAATGGTGACCGGCGCGTCTTCGCGCAATGTCGTCCCCGGCGGTACGTCCATGGCATACAGATGGAGCATCCCTGCCGTCCGCATTTTCCGGATGTTGTCGGATTCAACCGGGTCATCAAGCGCGTCGGCTTCGTTGTGGTTCGCTAACTGGGTGGCGAAAGTGTGCAGGAGGTCTGGCAGTTTCATGGTTGACGGCCCGGATCAGGCATCCGACGGATGCTCCCGTTGGATGCCGGGAACCATACAGTCCGGCCACCGGGCATCGGCCGCACGCGCATCCCCGGTGATCGGCGCCAGTGATAACAAAGGGAATGGTATGAGTGCACGCGAGACCGACGCGTTCAGATCCGCGCCAATCCGCGTCGCGACATTGTAGTGGATGGTCGAAGTGCGTGTCCAGCGATTGCGGCAAGGCAATGGCACTGAAACAGACGCTTCCGGAAATGGCACGCCGGGTACGAAGTCCCGGCTCATCGTTCCACGGGGGCGGGATCTCTGCTGTGTGTTGTCTTGCCACTGCGGCTGTAAATTGACATTTCCACAGGCGCACCTTATGATTTCTCCTTTCCCTGCCATTGCAAGCCCTTGTTAAGGAAGGAGTCGAGACGATGAAGGTGATCCTTCAGGAAAATATCGCCAGCTTGGGGGACGTGGGGGACATGCTTGATGTCGCCGACGGGTACGCGCGGAACTTCCTGCTCCCGCGCAAAAAAGCCCTGGAGGCTAATCCTCGCAACGTCAAGACATTCGAACACATTAAACGCGCGACGGTCCATAAGGCGAAGAAAGCCGAACAGGACCTTCGGGCTGTGGCCGACACCCTGTCCGGCGTCTCGCTCGCCTTTCCCGTCCAGACTGGCAAGGATGACAAGCTGTTTGGTGCCATCACCGCCAGGGACATTGAAGCCAGGTTACTGGCCGACGGGTTTGATGTGAATCGGAAAAACATTCACCTGGACCAGCCTCTCAAGAAGCTGGGGACGGTTCCCGTCAACATCAAACTGCATCAGGGCGTAACCGTGACCGTGTCCGTCTCCCTCGTCAAACAGGGGGAAGAGGCCCGGGATGACGAAGCCGACATGCCGACAGAGGCAGCGGACGAGTCGCCGGCATAGGCATGGGACACGCCGTCGGGACACTCAAGGCGATTCGCCGCGAAGACCCTGAGGTCTATGCCGCGTTGCGTGCCGAAAAAAAACGACAGCGCGACACGCTGGTGTTGATTGCGTCGGAAAATTATGCGAGCCCCGCTGTCCAGGCTGCACAAGGCTCGCTGATGACCAACAAGTACGCAGAAGGCTACCCGGGGCGGCGCTATTATGGAGGCTGTCAACATGTGGACCGGGTGGAAGAGCTGGCGATCCAGCGGGCCACACAACTGTTCGGGTGCGAGCATGTCAACGTGCAACCGCATTCCGGTTCCACCGCCAACATGGCAGCGTATCTGTCGGTCCTGAAACCCGGCGATACGATCCTGGGCATGGACCTCTCGCAGGGCGGTCATTTAACCCACGGAAGCAAGGTCAATTTTTCCGGCAAGCTGTTTCAATCCTTCTTCTACGGGGTGGATCGTGAGACCGAATTGATTGATTACGCCACGGTCCAACGCCAGGCAGAAGCCGTACGGCCGCGCATGATTGTCGTCGGGGCCAGCGCGTATTCCAGAACGCTTGATTTTCGCCGGTTTCGGGAGATTGCGGAAGCCGTGGGTGCCTATCTGCTGGTTGATATGGCGCATATCTCAGGACTGGTGGCGACGGGTCTTCATCCAAGCCCCGTTCCTCACGCCGACTTCGTGACCACCACTACCCACAAAACGTTGCGTGGCCCCCGGGCGGGGATGGTGATGTGCAAAGAAGTCCATGCGAAAGCGGTGGATAAAATGGTGTTCCCCGGCCTGCAGGGAGGGCCACTCATGCATGTGATTGCCGCCAAAGCCGTGGCGTTTCAAGAAGCCATGACCGCAGGATTTCAGGCCTATCAACAACGCATCCTTGCCAATGCACGGACAATGGCGGATGCATTCACAGCCCTCGGCTATCATGTGGTGTCGGGGGGCACCGATACCCATCTGTTCCTGCTGAACCTCAAGGCCAGGGGGATCACGGGGAAAGACGCCGAGACCGCGCTTGAGGCCTCGGGGATTATCGTCAATAAAAATGCCGTTCCGTATGACGAGCGGCCGCCGGCTGTCACAAGCGGGATTCGGATTGGCACTCCCATTGTGTCCACACGGACCATGGGCGCGCCGGAGATGTCGCAAATCGTGACGTGGATGGACGAGGTGTTGCACCACCCCTCGACCACACGGATTCACCGACGCATTCGGAAGGAAATCAAAGCGCTGTGCGCCCGTTTTCCGGTATTCCCGGCTTCGTAAACCACCGCCCGATCTTCTCCCATGTCATCACCAGGACATACTCTGTTGTCACCAGTCTTCAATGCAATAAGACGGGATCGGCTCCGTAGACAGTTTCCAACGCTCGCGTGCGCTTGCAATCCGGTGTGTGATGCGATGTCCCTTCTGTAATCAACTGGATGATAAGGTGGTGGATTCCCGTACGGCCCGGGAAGGCGAGGCCATTCGCCGTCGTCGGGAATGTCTGGGATGTAAACGTCGCTTCACGACCTACGAACGTATTGAAGAAGCGCTGCCTATGATCGTCAAAAAGGACAGTCGGCGCGAGGCGCTTGACCGAACCAAAATCATGGCCGGCCTGCAAAGGGCATGTGAAAAACGGCCCATCAGTAGCGCCGTTCTCGAAGCCACGGTGGATCGCATTGAAAAACGCCTCCAGGATCTCGGCGAATCCGAAATCTCCGCACGGGTGGTCGGCGAGGAAGTCATGAAGGAACTCCACGCGCTGGATCAGGTCGCCTACGTTCGTTTTGCTTCCGTGTACCGCGAATTCAAAGATATTGATCAATTTACGGACACGATTACGTCCCTCGCACAGGATCGGGAGAAACACTGATGCATACGCCTGCCCATCCCGTGCCGTGTGTGTGGTCCCACTTCATGCTTCACAACGTCCCGAGTGTCCACACACGACGATACCCCCCGATGTGTGCGCGACCATGTCATCATCCCCTGGCAATTCCGTGAAACAGGCAACCGCTCTCCGGTTATCCACCTCCGGCACACGCCACCAACCGGTGCGTCGGCTGGCGGCACACGTTACGCGCATGGCTATCCTGGGAGGTGGACGCGGAGGCAAGGCGCTGTTGAAAATTTTTGCGCAGGATCCGTTAGTCCGTATTGTGGGCCTGGCGGAGATCAAGCCGCGAACACTCGGCACCAGACTTGCCAAACAGTTGGGCGTGCCGGTCACACACGACTACCGTGAAATTCTGCGCATGAAGGATGCCGACCTTATCATTGACGTGACGGGCAGTCCTGAAGTCTGGAAGACACTGCAAAACATTCGAAAGCCGAGTGCGGCCATTATCGGCGGGGCGAGCGCGAAGTTCATGTGGCGCCTGATTGATGCGCAGATTCGGGCCACAACAGAAATGGCGCAGACCCTCGCGCGGTACCAATCCCTGTTTCGACGGTACGTGAAAGAAGAATCTGAAAGCGCCGTTGATGAAGAGCGGACTCGCATCGCCTGTGAAATCCACGATGGGTTGGTCCAGACGCTGGTTGGTGTTAATTTCAAAATGGAACGATGCGAGCACCTGATTCGGGAAGAACCGACCCATTGTGTTGACCTGCTCCATGACGTGAAAAACCTGCTCAAGCACGGCATTCGGGAAGCGCGACATGTGGTGTTCAACCTGCGCCCCGGCCAGTATGAGCAGTTGGATTTGCTGTCGGCGCTGTCCAATTATCTGGAAGCCTACACCAAACAACACCGCGTCCACGTGGATTTTTCCCATACGGGGAATGCGGCGCGCCTGCACCCCAAGACGAAGGTGTTTTTATTCCGCATCATTCAGGAGGCTCTGCAGAATTCGGCCAAACATGCCAGGGCATCGGCAGTCTCCGTGCAATTGACCATTGAACATGATAGCCTTTCCAGTATCATCCGCGACGATGGCATCGGATTTGATGTGCATGCTGTGTCCCGGAATCCCGATAAGTGGGATCACTTCGGATTGCGGGGCATCAAAGAACGGGTCAGATTGTTGGGTGGCGAAGTCTCGTGGCAATCCCCCAAAGGCATGGGGACGGCCGTAATGGTTCAGATCCCGTTGGGTGGAAAGGAACGCTCCCGAAATGGCAAAAACGGCAAAAACGGCAAAAACCATTAAAGTCGTGCTGGCTGATGACCACCGTGTCGTGCGTGAAGGACTGGCCGCTATTCTCGAACCTCAGGAAGAAATCGAAATCGTGGGAGAGGCCAGGGATGGCGGGGAAGCCGTCGAAAAAGCCCGGCAACTGCTTCCCGATGTGATCATGATGGATGTGAGCATGCCGGGGATGTCGGGGGTGGAAGCCACGCGGGTCATTAAACGGGAAATGCCGCATATCGGCATTATCGCGCTCACCATGTACGAAGACCATCAATATATTTTTGATCTGGTCCGGGCAGGCGCCACAGGCTATTTGATCAAGGATTCGGATTCCACAGAAATCATCGCCGCCATTCGTGCCATTTCCAGAGGTGAGTCGTTGATCCATCCGTCGGTGGCAAGCAAAATCCTGGCCGAATTTTCATTGTTGGCTGAAGGCAAAGGGAAAAAGAAGTCGTTACTGGAACATGATCTGACGGAGCGGGAAATTACCGTGCTGCGGCTGGTGGCCGATGGCAAGACCAACAAAGAAATTGCCAATGTGCTGGATCTCAGCGAGAAGACCGTGAAAAATCACGTTCGGAACATCTTCCACAAACTCCACGTCTATGACCGAACGCAAGCTGCGATCTTAGCGATCCGGAAAGGCATTATTGAACTCGATCCCCATCCCTGACCACACTTCTTCCGTCACACGCCTTTTCCCTCAATCGCCAGCGTGCGGCACGCCAGTTCCCGGGGAGACCATGGACCCCACGATCCCCGCCTTCCCGACCGTCGACACAACGCCGTGAAACCGGATGACACCGATATGGTGGCCGTGCCACGCGGCATGGCATTGTCCCATTCCGGTTGCGACTTCTTTCCTGTTAGTGCTAACCTGTTTCCAAGGAATACAGGAGAGAAAGACTATGGCAAACGTCACATTACTGGTCTCGTCGCAATGTTCGGCATGTCCGTCGGCCAGGAGTTTGTGGAAACAGCTACGGGTGAAACACAGCTTCAGTTACCGGGAAATTGATATTACGACGACCGACGGTCAGGAACTGGCCGATCGCCACTCGGTTCGAGCCGTTCCCGCCACGATTATCAATGGTCGGCTCACGTTTGTTGGCGTCCCATCACGGCAAAGTGCCGAAAAGGCGTTGGAGCAACGTCGTGCGTGACCCGCACCTGTTGCCTGCACCATGAAACCGGTTCTTCCTTTTGGGATGGATGAAGATGATCTGGATCTTGAGTTGCCGGTCCTGCGTCCCGTGCAATCGGCTCCTCCCCCCGACTGTCCGTTCTGTGGAGAACCCATGATGTTTATTGATGCGGAATGGGGCTGTACGGATTGCAACGGGGAGTCAATCGGTCCTGAAACCGGGTAGGATGATCGGATTGACCAGACAAAGGAAACGAACATGCCACTGAACTATTGGAGAATGGGTCTCATCATCACCTGCCTCAGCGGCATCGGAGCCTGTGGGGGACTTGGGAACACACAAGACGCAGCGTTGCATCCCCCCGGGGGAACGACACCCAAGGCGGTGTCGTCCATGAAACAAGGCAACCAGGCGTATGCGGCCGGTCGGTGGGCCGAGGCCAGAGAGCATTACGAACACGCCATCCAGGTCCAACCGAAACTGGCGGAGGCACATTACAATCTGGCGTTAACCCTGGATCAATTGGGCGATCAATCTGAAGCCGACGACCACTATACCCAGGCTGCGAATCTCGCCCCCGGGAACAGGGTGATCTGGAATTCACGAAAATTCCGGCGTTACGGCGACGTCACGGTCGAGAAAAAAGGTGGCTCCATCCCTGCGCTACCCGGGCTTGGCGGCCTTGGCGGCGGCCCGTAGCCGGCGCTGGCAACAGCACCCACGGCATTCCTGTCCGGCCTGCAGGTTCCCCCTTGGTCTTCCCACCCTGCTCGCACATGCGCATTGCGGACCCGTCCCGCATCACCCACCCCGGAAACACATTCACGACCGCTCTCCATCTCCCTGCCCCTGCCATGCCCATTCACGCCAGCCACGCACCAGCGGAAAATACAGGCCAAGGCGAATCGGTGCGTCGGTCATGCACGACATCAGGCTTGCATAGCCTTCAAGCTGAGAGCGGTAGCGCTCCTGCTCGTTGTTGAGGAAGCCTTCCAGGTCGGCGCCACGGTGGATGCCGGCTTTGTAGTCAATGATCCAGCGCACACCGTTCGCGTCGGTCATGGTGCGATCCAGTACCCTGTTGCGCACCAGGCGGCCGTTGACGATGCCGCTGATGGCGTATTCATTGTGCGCATCCCGATGGGTGTCATCAAGAATCCAGCGCACTTTCGGATCGCCGAGGCTGCGACACAACGCCGTCTCAATATCGCCGACCACCCGCGCACACGTAGCCTGCTCAAGCCCCTGGGCCTCCAGTTCGGCGGCCCATGCCTTGCTGCACCCCCGTACCCGTTTCCCATCCCAGTAGCGCAAGCCCTGTTCCGCAATCAGGCACAACATCCTGTGGACGATGATGCCGGTCAGTCGCGCGGGCTGACCGGCCCAGTCGAACGTCGGCACCGCTTCATCAAGATCGGGCACATTGTCAAGATCCGACTGCAACGGGATTGCTTCCGACGGCGACGGCGGTTGCCAGCCATCCGGCACACGTCGCAGAAATGTTTGCGCCTCCTGTTCTCTCCGACCCGTCGGGGACGTCCCCACGACGTTGTTTCCCTGGATAGCCTTCAACTCTTTGGCAAAGTCGTCTTCACAGGATTGCCAGATATGGGACAGTAATGATCCAGCAGGTGGAGGCTTCAACTCATCATCGCTTGTTTCTGTCTTTTCAGTCTTCAGGGTCGCAAACAGATGCAGGCGATGCTTTGCGCGAGTGCAGGCCACGTACAACAAACGTGCATCTTCAAGTCGTCGCTTGTCCTTGAGAAACATCCGCAGGTACTCGTACATCGCGCCATGGTCGCTGGACCCGCTCCCGTCGCTCTTGTCGTTGTCCGGTACATGCAATGGCGCAATCAGCAGTCTCATCTTCTCATCGGTTGCGGACTGGTAATCATTCCACAACATCAGTTTTTTCTCGTCGGACCTGGTCGTACGCGCCAGGCCCGGTATCAGCACCACATCAAATTCCAACCCCTTGGCCCCGTGCATGGTCATCACCTGCACCGGATTGGAAGGCACGTCGCTCTCATCGACATCACTTCCCGCAACCGAATGTATCCCCTGCAGGGACTCGTGCAGTTCACGATAATCGCGCAACCCGGTTGATTCGCACAGGTGGTGCAATTGATCGAAGTACAGACGCGCATCGGGCCAGTCCTCCTTCGTCGTCAGGGCCGCACCGCCGAGGTGCAACCAGGTGTTCTCAATCCAGCGCGCCGGCGCCAGTTGACCGCGGGACTCCAGCGCCCGCTCCAGCACCGGCACGATACGCGCCACACGCTCCTGCGCCGTGCGCGACAGATTCACGCACACATCCGGGTCGCGCATATGTTCCCATGGTTCGCCATCGGCGACAGACAACACTTCCAGATCGCGTAGCTCCAGGCCACACCACGGCGCCCGCAATACCGACAGCCAGGCGGTGCGGTCGGCCGGATGCAGAAGCGCGCACGTCAGCGCCAGCAGATCCCGCACCAGCGGGCGCTCCACCAGCGGCTTCAGCCCAACTTCCTGGTAGGGCACCCCGACATCCTTGAGCGCGCGCAGAATCTCCGGGAGATGGGCACGACTGCGTGCCAGAATCGCGATGGTGGCGTGGCTATCTCCGGCACGTTCGAATTCTTCGCGCACGACGGCGGCAAACGCCGAGGCGTCGTCCAGCCTGTCCTGATCGTGATACGCATGAAGGAACACACGGGCATCGGCATCACCGTCACGGGACGCCGCAGACCTTGAGAACTCGACGGCGCCGGTCAGTTCATCGCTGCATTGCGGCATCGCCTTTCCAAACACATCGTTGACCCATTCGACCAGCGGTTGTTGCGAACGGAAATTCGCTTTCAGCGTCAACTTCTCCGGCCTGAATTGCCCGATGCCTGACTGCACGGTACGCAGGTAGATCCCCACATCGGCGCGGCGGAATGCATAGATGGACTGCATCGGATCGCCAACCAGAAACAGCGTTCGATTGTCCGAGCCATCCCATCCCGCCGTCAGCAATTCGAGCAGATCCATTTGTGACTGCGAGGTATCCTGAAATTCATCAACGAGAATGTGCTGGATTTTGTAGTCAAGCGCCAGCGCAAGGTCGGTCGGGTCATCCACCGTCCCGAGCGCGGCGCGGGCACTACTCGAGAGTGCAATGTAATCGCAGCGCCCGGCGGTGCCGATGTCGAGGTTGAGCTGTGCCGCCGCCTGTTTCAACAATGTTAACAACGCACCCAGTATCTTCCACTGATCATCGTCGTAGCGCGGTTGCGGCAGACCGCGAACCGCATGAAGGTCATCCACCCATGAACCCGGACCGCTTTCACGTGCGGGCATGTCACGCAATCCGTCAAGCAAATCAACCATGCGATTTTTGACCGCCTTGTCCTTTGTGCTGTCCGACGGGAAGCCGATCTTCTTCGTGACTCCTCTGCTCTTGCGCAAGGTTCCACTCCCGGTCAGCAACAATTCCGCGAGGCCGCGCCACTGTGGAAGAGCATCGGGCCTGGCTGGTGGCAGAGCTGTCAGGTCACAGCAGGCCACGATCGGCGAGTCCGCATCCACGCCGTATAACTGCTTCGCGGCCACAACCGCGCAGGCCACGATCTCATCGGCAACGGCGGTATCCGCGGAAACGGCATCGAGCGCACGTTGCAGGTCGCGGCTCACCACCTCGTCCCAGGCCCGTTCGAGTGTCCCGCGTTCCCTGGCATCATGTTGCACCGTCAACCACAACCACTGGTCGCGGGAGCCAAGCATCTCCACGATCAAGGTCTGTACACGCTCATAGTTGTTGTCAAGATAGCCAAGCACCGTGCGCGTGGCCCGTGCCTCCGGTGTGTCACCGTCGTCCATGCAGGCAATCGCTTCAGTAGCCGCCCTGCGGTACATGACATCGGGAAAATCTTCGATCTCGGGCGCCGCGCCGAATCCCGAAGCCCGCGGCATTTGCCGCACCAGCCGCCTGCACACCCCGTCTATGGTGTGGAACTGCAGACGCGACGGGTTGTGCAGCAGGTTCCAGTTGTACTTGCGTGCGCGTGTCAGGGCCTCGCAAGCCAACTGATAATACATCGTCGTCTGATCGTCCGGTTTCTCCCTGTCGGCGCACTGCAACGCAGCCAGCACCCGGTTGCGCATCTCGCCAGCCGCCTTGCGGGTGAACGTCATGCACAGAATCTCCTCTGGTTGCTCGACCTGTGTCAGCAATTTCAGGTAACGCTGAATCAGCAACGTGGTTTTGCCGGAGCCGGCCGGAGCGCGCACGATAAACGAGCGTTTGGGATCAATCGCATCGCGCCGTGCTTTCTCATCATCCGGGGGACGAGCTGTGTTTGTGTCACACTGATCGTCACTCATCGTCCTGCTCCACATCAGCGGCAGTGTCCTTGCCCACTTCGTTCAACACATTGCGCTCATCAATTCGGCACAGCGCCTGCTGGTCACAATACTTACAGGCGTGCGGTTGCGGGGCCACCTTTGCCTCGCCGCTGGCGATAGCCTGCACGAGTCTCTTGAGCACCTCATCCCATCCTGCAACCAGGGCCGACCAGCTCGCGATACCGTTGGCTTTGGCGGCTCTGGACTCAGACACCGGATTCAGACCGCCGGCTCCCGCGATGGTCTCGTCGCACAGGCCCTTGAGGTAACTCCGCTCGTCCTCGCCTCGGCGCACCCTGGCAAACGCGATACCCGCAACCCTGTCGCCCAGCAACGCCCGGTACAACGGCAACTGCGGTTCTTTCGGGTACTCACCAAACCACGAAGCCGGTTCCGCAACGCCGGTTTTGTAATCAATCAGAATGTGTTTGCCGTCGGCGATTTCATCAATGCGATCAACGCGCACGCGCACGCCCAAACCGTGAAAGTCCTGTTCCAGCTTTTTCTCACACTCGACCACCGTGAACAGCGGACGCGCAGCTTCAAACTCGAGATGGGTCAGCAACAACGTGAACAGTCGGTGTCGTTGCAACTCACGGGCCGCACGACTCATCACCCCGGGGTTGCGCCATTGATGGCGATCCAGCACGGTCTCAATTGCGGCGACGATTTGCCCTTTCAGAACATCCGGCGTGGCCGTCACAGTCTTGAGGGCATCCTGCGTCCTCCATTCCTGCCACAGGCATTCAAGGATGTCATGTATCATTGATCCGTGATCCATGGCCGTGAGCGCAGGACGCGCCGGTTGGATGGTCTCACTGCCAAGACGGTGCACGGCAAAGGCGCGGAACGGGCATGCCGCCTGATCTCTGAACAGGCTGGCTCCGCCATGGACGCGCGCGCCGCCACTAACCAGCGCAGGGCCGCGGTCGTCGCTCACCTGCTCCAGCACACCCTGCGCGTCGCCGATCGCGCCCGGACAGCGCACGATTTCACTCGGCAAGTCGTCCGCCGCCGCACAGGGAACATCCCGAATCAGGGGACTGGCCCGCACCTCGCGGTCATCGTTTTCCTGTGGACTTGCCTGGAATTCCTCATCGTCATCTTTCTTCGAGTAACTGAACACCACCTCGGGCGCTGTCGCCTTCAACCGCGCAATGGTGTCACGCGCGTGTTTGAGCGACGCATCCCACGAGGCTTCCGGCATCCCCAGGTGGCGTTGCTCGGCAACAGGCAGGAACGGGAGCGGCATCGGTGGCCGCGGCCAGGCATCATCGGTCAGCCCGGTGACCCACAACGCATCGAAATCCAGCCCGGCGGCCTCATTGACACCAAGCAGTTGTACCGGCGCCGGTACGGCTTTGGGATTAAAAACCAGGCTCGACGTAATCTGCTTCACCAACAACCACGCCTGGCGCGCACTGCAGGCACGCTCCAGCAGGCTCATCGAGGCAAGCCGCTCCAACGACTCGGTCCAGGCCTTGAGTATTTGATGTTCGTGGCTGTCGAGATCGCGTTCGCCGGGCCATCCGGCGATTGCCAGCCACTCACTGAAGGTGACGCTCCACGCCGCCGGTGATTGGGGTCTGTCCAGTGCGGTCGAGGCGGCAATCAGTTTGTGTACCACCTCGCCGAGTGCCAGCGGCATGTGTTTCTTGATCCGTGCCAGGCCCAGGGCCGAGCGCAACAGCGCAGGGGTCACGCGCGCCGACACGGTCTGACGCAGCTCCAGATCGAAACGACCGCGTGCGGCCCGTTCCGTCGCGGCGCCTTTGATGAACGGCGAGCGCACCGAGCGGCTGAAGGTCTCGAAGTCGGCTTCGCCACTCAGCCATTCGAGCCATTCAAGCGCAGTGGTCACAATCGGGTGCTCTGCCAGCGGCACACCCAGCGACGCATGGAACAGCCGCGCCACATTCACCGGGCCGAGGCCCGGATCAAAACCGCCGAGGACCTGCTCGAAGATACGCGCGGCCTGGTCACGACATCCTTCCATGTTGCTGATGACCACGCCGAGGTTCGGCGGGTCGGCACTGGTACCGGTGTCGGTACCGGCGAGCAGTTTCTGGCGGCACCACGAGGCCGCACGGAGGAGTTCGTCTTCGGAATCGCTGGCCTGGCACCGCACCACCCGACTGCCGACGTCGGGCATCGCCATTGACACAATCCGCACTCCGAGGCCAGCCAGTGCCGTGCACAACTTTTCCCGCAATGGCGTATGCGCTGCAAACCCGGCAACGATGAGCATCTCGGGCAACACCGGTGAGCGCGTGCGCAACGTGCCGAGGTGGACAAGCAGGCGAGTGCCGAGCACGGCACGATCAAGGCAATGGTGGTCCCTGCACCATTGTTCGAACTTCTCCTGCCAGCGCAGAAAGGCCCGGGCATCGTCGCTGATCGCATCACGCGACATGTCCTGCATGCACCACTCGTGGACGGCGGCATGGGCGCTGTGCGCGGCGCGCGCCGCCGGGCCGTCCTGCCACAACGTCACATCTTCGGTCTTCGTCTGCTTCAGGTCATCGCGGATCAACTGCTTCCACAATGCCAGTTCCTGGGTCTCGTTCAGCAAGACCGGTGCCTGCTCGCCATCCAGGGCGCGGGTGGTGCGTACCAGCCACTCGTCCCAGGTCAGCACGTCGGGGCTGGCCCAGGCACTGGCTCCCTCCGCCCGCCGATGGTGCGCGTCGCGTTCTTCAAGGTGGCGTGCGAGTCGCCGGGTGGCAGTGACCACGGTCGCGCCGCGCTCAAACCACTCGATGCAGTGCTCAATCGAGCTGGCGGCCATCGCCGTCAAGGCAGCGTTCCTTTGCGTTTGACCGACGGGGGGCTTGCTCTGTATGTCACGCGAATCATCACGAGACCCAGAAGAATCATGGGAATGCTTAAGAGTTGCCCCATGGTCAGGGGACCCAGCACAAACCCCAGATGGGCGTCCGGTTCTCGAACGAATTCGATCACACTCCGAAAGATGCCGTACCCTGCGACAAAACTCCAGAAGATCGTGCCGGGTGGCTTGGGTGTTCTCGCGATCACCCACAGCACAGCAAATAAGACCACCCCTTCCAGCATCATTTCGTACAATTGAGAGGGATGCCGACAGGCCTCCCCGCCGTGGGGGAACACCATGCACCACGCAACATCCGTGGGGCGACCGTATAATTCGCCGTTGATAAAATTCCCCAAACGTCCCAGGCCAAGCCCGATCGGAACCGCCTGGGCCGCCAGGTCCGCAATGGTGTAGACTGGGAATCCTTTTTTATAACAGAACAGCCAAATGGCCAGGCAGGTGCCGAGCAACCCGCCATGAAAGGACATTCCACCTTCCCACACGGCCAGAATTTTGACAGGATGTTGCAGATAGTACGCGCCATTGTAAAAGAGCGTGTAGCCCAGACGCCCTCCCAGAAACACGCCCAGAGCGGCGTACAGTATCAAGTCGGACAACTGGACATGGCTTAAGGGGACATGGCGCGCCGCGGCCCGACGCTTGATCAGCACATATGCCGCCAGCAGGCCCAACACATACATCAGCCCGTACCAGCGAAATTGTAAGGGACCCAACCTAAAAAAGACCGGATCAATCACAGGGAAGGGCACGGCATACAGCACAGAAGAGGTCAAAGGATTCAAAGCGGGTATCCTGTCGAATCAGCCGGACGAAACCGTGACGGGCATGGAGCGTGGCGCGATGTATCCTAGTGAGGCACCGCCGGTTTTTCAAGGCGAGCTGTGCCCCTGCCCGTGTCTCACGGGTGTTGCGGTGCGCCAGGGCCGCTCTGTGAGGCTCGTGAACATTTGCCTGTCCGGTTCGTAACGGGGTAAGGTTTGAGCCATCATCCACACCGAGACTGGATACAGAAAGGACCGATACATGAGCGACGAAGCGACGACTCACGCGAACCCGGGTAGCCCCGAGGCCAAAGAGACCTTATTGCCCGGCGTCAAACAAATCATTGCGGTGGCGAGCGGGAAAGGGGGTGTCGGAAAATCCACGGTTGCAGCGAACCTGGCCGTGGCGTTGGCTCAGACCGGCGAGAACGTTGGCCTGATGGATGCGGATATTTACGGCCCCAATATCCCCATGATGATGGGGGTACTTGAACCACCGGGAAAAGAAGGCAACAAAATCAGGCCGTCTGAAGCGCATGGTGTGAAGATTATCTCCATGGGCTTTTTTGTGCCGGAAGATACCGCCGTCGTGTGGCGGGGGCCTATGGTGCATACCGCCATTCAGCAGTTCTTTCGTGATGTGATGTGGGGAGAACTGGATTATCTGTTGATTGATCTGCCCCCGGGAACGGGTGATGCCCAGTTGAGCGTCTCCCAACTTGTTCCACTGACCGGCGTCGTCACGGTGACCACACCGCAGGAAGTGGCCCTGTTTGACGTGCGTAAGGGCATCATGATGTTCAAGAAAGTGAATGTCCCGCTGTTAGGCATTATTGAAAACATGAGTTTTTTTGTCTGCGGCCATTGCGGAGAACGAACCGATATTTTCTCATTTGCGGGTGGAGAGCGTGCCGCTCAAACATTCGACGTGCCCTTCCTCGGGCGTATTCCCCTGGATCCCGCGATTCGCGAGGGCGGCGACACCGGCACCCCCCTTGTCGTGGCCGCTCCGGATTCTCCGCAAACCAAAGCGTTTCAGTCGGTGGCGGAGGCATTGAAAAAGCGCGTGAGAGACATCACGAGCCACACCAAAGGTTCAACCTTGAGTGACATGGTGAAGAAGTTCAAAGAGCCCATGGGGCACACGTAGTCACAGGGGGCAACGGAAGTATAAATCGTTTTCGTTGGCAATAGAGAAACCCCATCCGATGAGCCTGGACTACAGGGGAACACACCATCGTGGACAATGTGGGCAAGAACAAACAGCACTCGGAGGGAGGGGTTCGACCATCCGGTATCCCTTGTGGCATCTTACTCAATCAGCAGGCAAGTGTTCTCACTCGCTCGGCCACCATTCCAGAAGACAGGGACACCATCCCACCGCTGAGAGGTTGTGCATGCTCATTATCGTAAACCAGCCGCTTTGAGGAGGATTCCGATGGCTGAACAAACCACTGTCGCGCAGACGGATATCCTGACACCCGGTCAAGGCATGGTCGCCGATGTCAATGGCCAGGAAATCGCCGTGTTTAACGTTGATGGAACATTTTATGCCCTTCACAATACCTGTGTGCATCGCGGTGGCCCGTTGGGGGAAGGCGACCTGGACGGCGAAGTCGTCACCTGCCCCTGGCACAACTGGCAATTTAATGTGACAACCGGAGCCTGCGTCAATAATCCTTCCGCATGCGTGGCGACAGTGCCCGTGGTGGTGGAAGGGAACGAGATCAAGATCGAACTGTGACCGGCGACGGAGCGGTTTGACGCAAAAACGGAATTGACACATTGATTGCCAGACACCGAAGGGCGACACGTTTTGGCCTTTGAAACGTTTCTCCGACGTAATCCCATCCATTGTGTTTCCAGCACAACACAGACCAGGGTCTCCTTCCCGACTCATTCCTGCCATCGTCACCCGTTGTATCGCGCTGGCGAGCCTTCTGTCGGTATCCGTCCTGCTGCTGACCTTCGTGTGCATCATTCACGAATCTTCAGCGGGACAAACGCGCAACACCAACACCGCGCCGCGCGTGCTCCGTTTCGTCACATGGAAAGCCGATCAACCAGACGCCTGGGACAAGGCGATTCAACGGTTTGAGCATGCCTACCCGCACATTCGCGTCAAACGGGAAATCGCGCCGCATTCATCCACGGCCTACCATGATCTCCTGACGCAGAAATTGAAAAACCGCGATGACTCGCTCGACCTGTTTTTGATGGACGTGACATGGCCGGCAGAATTTGCTGCCGCGGGCTGGGCCTTGCCGCTTGATGACTATTTCCCCCGGAATGAGCGCGAGAAATTTCTGCCGGCCACGATTGTCGCCGGTATGTACGCACACCGGATCTACGGGGTGCCGTCCCGGATTGACAGCGGGATGCTGTATTACCGGAAAGACCTTCTGGAAAAATATGGCTTGTCGCCACCTGTGACATGGCGTGACTTAGTGCATCAGGCTCGGACGATTCTGGAGGGGGAACGCACCGCACAACCGCTCCTGAGAGGCTACAGTGGGCAGTTCCAGCAGTATGAAGGGCTGGTGTGCGACATGCTGGAGTTTGTGGGCAGTCACAATGGGTCTCTGCTGACCGAAGACGGCACACGTTCGAACCTGGCCGCGCCCGAGTCCACGCAAGCGGTACGATTTGTCCGGGAACAGATCGTGCAGCAGATCGCGACCAAGGCCGTACTCACGTACCAGGAGCCTGAGTCCCTCGCCGTGTTCGTCCAGGGGAAAGCGGTATTTCATCGCAACTGGCCGTATGCGTGGGGACTGGCGAATGATCCACGACATTCAAAAATCGTCGGGGCCGTCGGCGTGACAACCCTTCCGCATTTTTCTCATGGCAGGAGTGTATCTGCATTAGGCGGGTGGCTCTATGGCATCAGTGCCTATTCGCACCATCCTGACGACGCGTGGACATTCATCGCGTTTATGACGAGTCCCGCCCTGCAAAAACATTTTTCCATCCATGCCTCACTGGCTCCTGCACGCATCGCGCTGTATGCCGACCCTGAGATCCTTCAGGCCAACCCGCAGTACACCGCGTTGTTTCCGGTTTTTCAAACCTCTCGACCTCGTCCACGTACACCGGTGTATCCGATTGTTTCGCATATTCTGCAACGGTATTTCAGTCGCGTGCTGGCTTTTCCCGAAACCGATATTCTCGAAGAAGCACAAGAAGCCGACCGGCGGATCAACAGGTTTCTGGACTTAGCGGCCGGGACACGTTTTTGAGCGTTCTTCCGTATGACGACACCGTCTTCAGATCAGACGACCGGCTGGATCATGGTTCTGCCCGCGCTGGCATGTATCGCCGTCTTTTCGCTGTATCCGGCGATGGATTCATTTTTTCTGAGCCTGTACCGCCTGTATGTCAGCCTCCCCGGCCTGGAGACCTCGTTTATCGGATTCGGCAATTACGAGCAGCTTTTCCGGGATCCGGTCGCCCATCAGGCATTCCTCACCACGCTGGGGTTTGTCATACTCTCGACAACCTTCGAGCTGCTCTTGGGCACGGGCATTGCGCTGGTCATTCATGAGCGCTTCAAGGGGCGAGGGTGGGTCCGGGGAAGCGTGCTGATTCCCTGGGCGATTCCCACAGTTGTGGCTTCACAGATGTGGCGGTTTCTGGCAAACGACCAGTATGGAGCCATCAACTTCGTCCTCTTCGGAGACCGGGTGAATGCCTATGTCCCCTGGCTGGCCGATCCATGGACAGCCTTTGGCGTCATCGTCATGGTTGATGTCTGGAAAACGTCGTCGTTTGTCGGCCTCCTTGTCCTGGCAGGCTTACAGGTTATTCCCGATGGAATCTATGACGCCGCGCGTATTGACGGGGCAACCGCATGGCAACGGTTCTGGCACATCACGCTTCCTCTGCTGAAACCGGCTCTCCTCGCTGCCCTCCTGTTCCGAACCATTGATGCGTTTCGGGTGTTTGACCTCATCTTTGTCATGACCCAGGGCGGCCCGGGCGACGCCACGCAAGTGATTCAGTTCTATGGCTACAAAACCCTTTTCACCGAAGGACGCGTGGGCTATGGCACGACGATCTCGGTCACGGTCTTTGTCGCAACGCTGATACTTTCCCTGTTGTATCTTCTCACCGTCGGGTCCAAACTCCTGGAGCGAGAGCGGGCATGAAGAAAACGTTCTCGGAACGCACAGCGCTCATCACCGGCATTCTTCTGGCCGTCCTGGGCAGCCTGCTCCCCTGTCTCTGGTTTGTCCTGACCTCGTTGAAATCGCAAATCCAGGTCGAAGCGATTCCTCCACACTGGTGGCCGGACGGCAGCCTTGCCTTTTACCAATCGGCTCTCGTTGACCACCAGTTGCTCAACTACGTCTGGAACAGCGTGATCGTGGCAAGCGCCACCACCGTGATCGCGCTGGTCATCGCGACGCCGGCCGCTTACGCGCTGGCAAGGCTTCGTCTGACGGGAACCGCGTGGATTCTCGGCGGGCTTCTCTGCGTGGCCATGTTCCCACCCATTGTCATTGCGGGACCGGTCTGGCAAATCCTGGAACGGATGGGCGGGCTGAATACTCATTGGGGGCTGGTGCTTCCCTACGTCGCCCTGACCCTTCCCCTCGCGGTATGGATCCTCGCCACGTTTTTCAAGGAGCTGCCCCCGGAGCTGGAAGAAGCCGCGCGGATCGACGGATGCACGGCATGGCAGGCGTTGTGCAAAGTGATACTCCCTCTTGCGGCACCGGGACTGTTTACCGCGGCCATTGTCACGTTCATCTATGCGTGGAATGAATTTTTCTTCGCCTTGCTGATTCTCACCGATCCGGACCAGCAAACCCTCCCGGTGGGCATTGCGCTCTTTCAGGGTGAATTCACCATGCCATGGGGAGAAATCGCTGCGGCGTCCGTGATCGCCACGGCCCCGTTACTCATCGTCGTGCTCCTGTGCCAACGCGGGATTATCAGCGGGCTGTCGGCCGGCGCGGTGAAGGAATAACGTATGGCCGGGCTGACGCTGCAACATATCGAGAAAAGATTCGGTCGGACGACGATCCTGCAGGATGTGTCGCTTGAGGTCGCCGATGGTGAATTTGTGGTGTTGCTCGGGCCATCCGGCTGTGGCAAATCCACCCTGCTCCGCATCATCGCCGGGCTTGAGTCCCAAACACGTGGCTCGGTGCGGATCGGAGAGCGATGCGTGGATGCCCTGCCCCCCCACGACCGTGACATCGCCATGGTTTTTCAACACTACGCGCTCTACCCGCACCTGACCGTGAGAGACAACCTGGCATTCGGGTTGACCATGCGGAAAGAAGCCAAACCGGTCATCGCAGAACGCATCGCGGAAACAGCGGCGCTGCTGGCTATTCACGATCTGCTTGACCGGAAGCCCAGGGAACTCTCAGGCGGGCAACGTCAACGCGTGGCCATGGGTCGGGCGATTGTCCGCAAACCCACGTTATTTCTTTTTGACGAACCACTCTCAAATCTGGACGCGCGCCTGCGCGCGGCCATGCGGGTGGAATTACAGAAACTGCATCACTGCCTGGCCACCACCACGGTGTATGTCACGCACGATCAGGTTGAAGCCATGACGTTAGGTCAAACCATTGTCGTGATGAATCAGGGATGCATGCAGCAGATCGGCAGGCCCGATCAGATTTATCATGAACCCGCCAACCCGTTTGTCGCCGGGTTCATTGGTCATCCTCCGATGAATCTGTTTGAAGGCTCCTATCGTCTCAGGGGACGGGAGCTGGAATTTCGGGCGGGGGCGTTGACGCTCAGCATGCAGACGCAGGCACAGGATGAATGCGTTGCAGAATCCGGACACGCGACTCTGGGACTACGTCCTGAAAATGTGGCGCTTGATCCTCCGGGGAGGAGACACCTTGCGTTCGACGGGATCATTGACGTGATTGAAAACCTTGGCGGCGATCATATTGTGTACCTCGTCGTCCACGGACAGCGTGTGGTGGTGCGAACGTCTCCGAACGCCGCACGACGCGCGGGAGATGGTGTCACAACCTACTGGCCCACGGACGCACTGCATGTGTTCATCAACCAGAAACGGGTGCCCGTGAGTCTATGAAGCATGCCTTACGGAACAGGCTTCCGTCTCCGCGTCACGGACCGTCCTCCGCCTGTGGCGCCACGGCTTCGAAGACGGCTGCATAATCGAGGTCGCCCAGGTCCCGAGCCACGGCTTGTTCAAACACCTCCCGAATGCCGTCGAGCGACGGCGTGGCCACATTCGCTTCTCTCGCCGCGTTCAGACTCAACCGCACATCCTTCAAAAGATTCCCGGTGGAGAAACGGGGATTGGCGTAGTCATGATCCAGCATACGCGGCAATTTTCTCTCAAACATGGACGCCATCAAGCTGCTGGAACGCAGCACATCCATAAACGTCTCGACCGCGACACCCGCATGCCGGATCAGCCCCAGGCTCAACGAAAAAGCGGTCATCTGTGCCGCAAGGAGTTGATTCAGGGCCAGCTTCAAGGCCGCGGCCTGCCCAATCGGACCAACCAGCACCGGCTCTTCGCAGAAACACGTCAACACCTCGTTCCACCGTGCCACGTGCTCCGCGTTGCCACCGACCATGACGGTGAGTCGCCCCGTTCTGGCTTCGGCAATACTGCCCAGAACCGGCGCCTCGAAATAGTCTCCGATCCCTGCCCGAATGGCACGACCGAGGGCCAGACTTTCAGAAGGAGCAATGGTCCCCATTTGTATCACCGTCCGATGTTGAAAATCGGGTTTCCCTGCAGTAAACACCGCGTCCTGGATGGCCACGGCATCAGACAGCATGAGGATCGTGCACGGCGATGACTGGATGGCCTCCACCGCAGACCGGGCCAGAACGGCCCCCCGTTGTTGCAACACCCCGCATTTGGCTTTCGTGCGGTTATACACCACGACGTCATGGCCGAGCGTCAGGAGTCGTTCGGTCATGGCCGCGCCCATCAAGCCGACGCCCACCAGTGAAATTTGCATCGTATCCTCCCGTTCCGGATGTCGTTCCTGCACGGCCACACTCGTGAGGGTCGCCAGTCGGTTGACCCTCCCTGTTCAAGTCGGTATCTTCGTTCGTGCCGTCTGGAATGAGATGGGTGCGAAGGCTCCCCTTCCCCGCTCCTCCATCATTCCCGATGACCACCGACCGGCCCCAGTGATCAGGAAATCCGCCTGTGAACAGGGAGCAGACGGACGAACGCACAACCGACCCGGGAAGCATTATGGATATCGCGATTGGCTCTAATCAACTGCGTAATACGAATGGAATTTTTGTGGCCCAGGACCAGGATCTGATCAAAATTGAACAGCGTCCCGAAGACGGAGGCATCCTGTTGAGCATGGAACTCTATAATCCCGCGGGAACCCCGGTTGCCAGCCTGGTGCGGAACCAGTGGACATCCAACGCGCATGATCGCTTTGAGGTTCAGCTGAGTCCCGAATCGGTCACGTTGATTGATCATACACTGAAAGGCCCGGTTTTCTCGGTGCACAAAGACGCGGATGGCGGTGTTCAGGTTTCACAAGCCAGATTTTATCTGCCGGGAGGGATGATGTCCGAGGCGACGGCCGACAGCTGGCACATCGGAAACAAGATGGAATTGAAAAAGGCCGACGTTGATCTGCAGGGAGGCGCGATTGAAATTCAATAACCGCAAGAACGGTGGCCGATGAGCGCGTTAACGGGCAAAAAGCTGGGATTGCTTCTTTCCACCCCACCGTCTCACCACAATGCGGATGTGGTCGCGGGACTGAGCCATGAAGCACTCCAGGCTCAGGTGAGCGTGTATTTGTATCTCATTGATGAGGGCGTCAAAAACCTGGCCAACCCGAAGATTCTGAACCTGGCTTCGGCGGGTGTGAAATTGAGCGTCTGTGCGTATGGATGTCAGCAACACAAAGTCTCCACAGAAGGGTACGGTCAGGCCGTGACATTCTGCGGATTAGTGGTCCTCTCCCAAATCATAGCCGGCTGCGACCGGTTCATTGCCTTTAATTAGCAGCGGCCCCTCGCCTGATCATTGTCGCCGACCATACAGGAACGTGATATTGATTCGCCGGAACTCATACTGGTCCCGAAACACACAGGTGTCCGATTCATGAAAGAGGTCGGAATTGAAGATGACAGCCCGGTTTTCCCGATAGGGAATCTTCTTCGCCTTCGCACCGCTCTGTTTTAAGAAATCCGCGATCTTCGGTTGAAACGCTGTCGAATTATACACCGTAAAATCCCAATCCTTCGGCGCTTCCTTATCCCATACCATCAACCCGCCACACGTGGGATCCATGTTTGCATCAGCGGCGGTAATCCAGAAATTGACGTTCACGGCGGCCGCATCGGCGTGAATTTTCAAGGGGCGACGCGTGCTATCCTGTTTAAACGCCCAGGCATGGAGCAGGCGATGCCGGCGAAAGATTCCCGGAAACGTCACACGCAATTCTTCAGCCACTTGCAACACTAACGGTGAAGAAAATCCTTCGCCCAGAAAAGCGCCAATGTAGCCATCGTCGTAATCTTTCTTCCAAATCGTGGATTCCTGGCAAAACCTCCGAAGGGCGGTGACGGCTTCCGGACGAAGCAATGCGTCAACCACAATCATTTCAGGACGGCTCGCCTGATAACACCGTTCACATGCCTCCCTGTCCAGTTCAGGATTTAACGCCCCCTGCGGCAAGGCAGGATTGTCGGCATAATGAAGAATGTGACTCAGGGAAGGCGCGAGGGCGGAAGATTCTTCCTGGCTAAGTGGGATGCGCGGGTTCGCCTCCTCTGATCGCACAACCTTTTGTCGTAACGCATGGAGGGTTGCTTCATAGCGCGGGTCGGCATGTCGAAAGAACCCATGTTCGGCCAGATAGTGTATTTGTTCGGCATCGTGCTGAATCCTGGACGCATGGAGTGCCGTAACCCGCACGGCTCTTCCGTGGTTGTGCGTCAGATTCGCGGACGCGCGGAACGCCTGTAACGCGCCGTCCAAATCCCCCTTCCACAGCCGGGCCAATCCTAACCCGTGACAGGCTTTCGCATAACGGGGATTGACAGAGACGGATGTCTGGAACCGTTCAATGGCCTCATCAATGTGTTCGCGTTCAAAAAGCATCATGCCAAGATTACAGTGAGCCTCGGCATTATCAGGATTGAGCGCCAGCGCCCGCCGCCAGGCAGCCTCTGCCTCCTCCATCTTCCCCTGTTCTTTGAGGACCACACCCACATTGTTGTACCCCTCCGCATAATCAGGCTTCAGCGCCACCACCCGTTCATAGACGTCCAGTGCCGCTTCCAGGGATCCTTGTGCGCGCAGGACATTACCCAGATTCCCCAACGCGTCAATGTTATCGGGTTTGAGCGAGAGCGCGTGCCGGTAGGCACGTTCAGCCTCGCTCCAGTGATGGAGTGCCTGATGGGCAAGCCCCTGGTGATAAAAATAGAGAGGCCTGGTCGGGAGGTGTTGAATCGCCTGCGCCATCAAACTGAGGGCGCGATCGTAGTGGGAGCGCTGGTAGGCAATGACGCCAAGCAAATGAAGCGTATCGGCATGCGAGCGGTGTGCGGCGAGGACTTTCTGATAACAGGTTTCCGCCTGATCCAACCGCCCCGCCTGATGATGCCTGACGGCTTCATCAAACAGGTGTTTGACCAACACCGCTTTCGACGAGCTTGAGGACCTGGCCATCACACTGCCTGTCATCTTCGCCCAGCGTGGTCATCCGGTTCATGCGCGCATCAAAAACTCTCCGCGAAACTCCGCAGTTTTTTACTGCGGGTCGGATGCCGGAGTTTACGCAGGGCCTTGGCTTCAATCTGCCGAATCCGCTCCCGTGTCACATCAAAGTCCTGCCCTACTTCTTCGAGCGTATGATCCGTCGGCTCTCCAATCCCAAACCGCTTTCGCAACACTTTCTCTTCCCGTGGCGTGAGTGAGTCCAACGATTGCCCGATATGCCGCCGTAAGTCGTACCGTACTGCCGCTTCCAGTGGAGACACGGCCTTCTTGTCTTCGATAAAATCGCCTAAATGACTGTCTTCTTCTTCGCCAATCGGCGTCTCCAGTGAAATCGGTTCTTTGGCAATTTTGAGAATCTTCCGCACTTTTTCCAGCGGCATCTCCATCCGGGCGCCGATCTCTTCCGGGGTCGGTTCCCGTCCCAGTTGTTGCACCAGATGCCGCGAGGTGCGCACCAGCTTGTTGATCGTTTCGATCATATGCACCGGGATGCGGATCGTGCGGGCTTGATCCGCGATAGCTCGCGTGATGGCCTGGCGAATCCACCAGGTGGCATAGGTGCTGAATTTATACCCGCGCTGGTATTCAAATTTGTCCACGGCTTTCATCAAGCCGATGTTGCCTTCCTGGATCAGGTCGAGAAACTGGAGCCCCCGATTGGTATATTTCTTGGCAATACTGACGACGAGCCGCAGGTTCGCTTCGATGAGGTCGGCTTTGCCATGCCTCATCTTGGCTTCGGCTTTTTCCAGGCTGATCAGTGCGTTTTTAAACTCCGCCGTGGGTAAGCTGGTGACGGTTTTCTCGATGTGCATGAGTGTGGCGTGGGCCTCCTGCCACTGCCCCACCAGTTTACCGAAGGCCGTCTCATCCAGGCGGGTTTTCCGCCGCAGCGCAGTATACAGGGCCCGGTCACGCCGTAGCCGACGCAACACTTTGCCGGCATCCGGCGAGGCATATCCCAGCCTCTGGCCACAGTCGGCCAGGACCCGTTCGGCCTGCCGGATATTCCTCCCGGTAGTGGTGATCCGGGTCAGCAGCGTTTCCCGCATGGCCGGTTGCAAACGCAGTCCGTCGATCCGGTCCACCAGTTGCTGCTGGAGGCCCTCCGCCTGCCGTGTCAGGCGCCCCTGCTGGGCCTGGGGAGCCGTACGCCGTTTCATATAGAGGCGTCCCAGCCGCTGTCCCAGCCGTCGTACATGCTCCAGTGCCGCCATGGTCTGCTGCCGGGCTTCTCCTTCATCGGCAACATCTTCACAGTCGTCGTCATCCATGTCGTCGACGGCGACGATGTCATGGACCAGCACCACATCCCGTACGCTCAAGTCGTGAGACTTGAGCTGGCGCCGCCATGTCTCCAGCGTGCACAGGGTCATGGGTAGCCCCACCATCGCCGAGGTCATCTCTGCTTTGCCCTCCTCAATCTTCTTCGCCAGCTCGACTTCGCCCTCTCTTGTGAGAAGGGAAACCGTGGCCATTTCATTGAGGTACAAACGAACCGGATCGTCAATCCTGCTGAGCGTCCCGGGAGTCAGATCAATTTCCTTTTCAGAATCCTCTGATGACTCCTCGCGTCCATCCACGGACGTTGCTCCGGCGGGCTTCGCTTTTTTCTGGGATGCCACGTGTGCCTTGTCAGCAACACCCTTCCGTTTGCCTGTCTGCCTGACACCTTCACCATCGTCAGACACGGGCAACACGGCAGCACGCCGTCGAGAAGCGTGTTTCCTTTCCGTCACAGCCTTTTTCACCGTTCCCAGAGTGCTGTTGTTGGCTTTTTTCTCCACATTCCTCACCGGTTTGGTCGTCTTGACCACCCTGTTCCTGGGCATAGCTTCCCCCTCATCAGACAGCGAATCATGGTCCGGCATTCCAGTGTCAGCCGGATGCCGAGCGTGTAACAACGGGATACAACAAGCCACGGCCCCATCCCCGACCGACGGTCAGAGCGGCCAGTTGATTGATGGCTCGTTCAAAAGCCAAACCCTTTAATGTTACAGACAATGCCATGTGCTTTGCAAGATGTACCGCCCGAGACGGGTTCCCGCCTGTTCCTGGATTCGTTCAGTCACTCGGCGGTTCAAAATGACCTGGGAGACGATTCTGCCAGGGGACTGTCGCGGTTCGGGCTTGTTTGAGGAGACTGCGGAGATTGACTTCAGCGGCACGGATGAGTTTGGGGTCGCCATGGCGAAGCAGGGCCGTCAGGAGTGCGTGCAGGTCACGCTCTGTTTGATTCCCTCTGAAATTTCGCTCTGTCATGGGATCAGGAACATCCAGCTTGGGAGAAGAGGAAACCTTCGCCATCACGCCTCCCTGTACAACAACACAATGGCATTGAGGGAGACAGGTACCCAGGCCGGAGGCCACGCAAGCCCGCGGACCTGGACCTCCACCAGCGACACAGACGGATCAGGTGCTCCGGATTCACTCGCTTCAATGAGAGAATCCTCAGGCCCTGACCCTGTAGCCAGCCCGGGAATCGAACAGTACCGAGCATTGCGCCATGCTTGCAATGACCGGTGACAAGACAGACTTAGTATCACAGTGCCCGTTATGATAGCGAAGGAGATCGGCCCTGTCTATTACGAGGATCCCGGATGGCCCGGGAGCCAACGGGAATATGCCCGATCATGATCTTTCACGTTCCCTCGCGTGAAGATGGCAGTCGAAACCGATGCACCAGTCCCGCGTCGGGCATCGTGCGAAGATCGCCATAGGGCGAACCCACGGTAATTTCGTCACCCTCGCCACTCACGGCATATCCAAAAAGATCGGCGACTCCGGTCGTGGCCGAGGGATTGGGAATTTTCGATCGCAGGGTTCCTGTTGTTCGATCAAAGACAAATACCGCACCTGCATCAACGCCGACGGAATCGTCTCCGGGCGCTCCGACGATGACCGACCCGGGGAGAAGGGCCACGGCTTCCCCAAAGTGATCGCCGTGTTTCAACTCCGGCGCTTCCAGTGTGCGCAGAAATTGACCGGTGCTGGTGTAGAGATAGGCGGCTCCGGCTTCCGGTTGCGCCTTCCCCTGCCCCAACGCGCCAACGACCAGGAACTCCTCGTCACCGGCCAACGCCCACCCAAAATACGCATTTGTCTGGGGATCGGGCGATTCCAGGATACGGTGCAACTGTCCGCTTTCTCGATCAAAGAGAAATACCTGTCCATGATCAATCGGGTCTGTCCCGCCAAGCGGGGCGCTCACAGCCAGAACGGAGCCCGGCAATGCCACCGCATGCCCGAACCCGTCTGGTTTGCCCGTTGTCACGTGCGGAGAGGTAAACGTCCGACGCACTTCCCCGCTGAGGATATCCACCAGATAGGCTTCACCCACGTCAAAAGTCTCGGCCGTATCTGCGCCGGGATCTCCAATTGCCAACAGCGTGCCACGGACGGCTATGGCATGACCAAATGCGGCCGGAGACTGACCGGGACTGGTCACCACCCGCAACACCGCTCCCGTCTCCGGATCAAAGACAGAAACCGAGCCTACGGAGCGATGCCGTTGCCCCTTGCCTCTGGGTGCTCCAATAACCACGTGGTGCAGGGTCAGTCCCACTGACAGACCAAACAAATCATCCCCGATCGGTGACGGTGGACCGAATTCACGAAGCAGGTTCCCGGATTCACGCTCGAACAGAAATGCTTTTCCCGTTTGCCCGCGACGCCCCACCGCATGGGGAGCGCCAACAAGAATCCGGTTCCCGTAACTGGCGACGGTCATGCCAAAGCCATCCAGTAACGTCGGCCTGGGAGCATGCAGACGGGGGGCCTGTTGAGAGGATAACATCTGGGATGGCTGGCCCGGGATGTTCACACCGGCAACCAGGAACAGGCACACCAGCGTCATCCCACCGACCACCCAGGGAACGGGGCCAGTGATGGAGAAGGCGGAAGTGCCATCCCGTGCTGAAATCTTGCTCGTGTGCGGTGCGTGCGGCATAGGCGAAGCGCCGTTCAGAAGAGCATCGGACACTATCTCCCCATGCCGTGTGGAAAGCAACCCGGTTCGTTCATGGCAATGCGCGCGACCGTGCATTGTGCAAGCAAACAACCTCTGCTACAGTACGCTTCCCCCGGGGACAATTCCCGGTTCTTTCTACGGGATATGAGCACCAACGACAAACAAATCATTTTTTCGCTGATGGGCGTCGGCCGGGTCTATCCGCCGAACAAACATGTCCTGAAGGACATCAACCTGTCGTTTTATTATGGCGCGAAAATTGGCGTCCTGGGTCTCAATGGCTCGGGGAAAAGCACCTTACTCCGCATTATCGCGGGTAGAGACCAGGATTATCTTGGCGAGATGACCATGTCCAGGGGATACACGGTCGGGTTGCTGGAACAGGAACCGCCACTCGATGCTGACAAGACCGTCAAAGAAGTGGTGGAAGAAGGTTGCCAGGACATGATTGACATGCTGGCCGCATACGAATCCATCAATCATCAACTCAGTCATCCCATGGAACCGGATGCCATGGAAAAACTGTTACAGAAACAGGGCACGCTGCAGGAGAACATCGAGGCCGCTGACGGGTGGGAGCTGGCTAACCAACTGGAGGTGGCCATGGATGCGCTCCGTTGCCCCCCGGCCGATACCAGAATCGGGATCCTGTCCGGCGGAGAAAAACGGCGCGTGGCGCTGTGTCGTCTCCTGTTGCACAACCCCGACATTTTATTGCTTGATGAGCCGACGAACCATCTTGATGCAGAATCCGTCCAATGGCTGGAGCAGCATCTTCAACAGTACAAAGGCACGGTCATTGCCGTCACCCATGATCGTTACTTCCTCGACAACCTGGCCGGCTGGATTCTTGAACTTGATCGGGGCTCCGGCATTCCGTTCGAAGGCAATTACTCATCATGGCTTGAGCAGAAACACGCACGGCTTGAGAAGGAAGACAAAGCCGAATCCAAACGCCGTAAAACCCTGGAACGCGAGCTGGAGTGGATTCGCATGTCACCCAAGGGCCGTCATGCCAAAGGCAAAGCCCGAGTCCTTCGTTATGAAGAACTGGTCGGCAAAGATCATGCAGCCATCGCAGACGACCTGGAAATTTATATTCCGGCAGGCCCGCGTCTTGGCGACATCGTGATCGAAGCCAGCAATATCACCAAAGCCTTTGGCGACACACTGCTGTTCGAAAACCTCTCGTTTCAAGTACCCCGAGGCGAAATCGTTGGCGTCATTGGGCCGAACGGAGCGGGCAAGACCACGTTGTTTCGCATGATCACCGGCGAAGACCAGCCGGCGTCCGGGACGTTCACCATCGGTGAAACCGTGAAACTTGGGTACGTGGACCAGAATCGTACGTTGGATGACCACAAAACCATCTGGGAAGTGATTACCGGCGGAGCTGACACGATTACGCTCGGCAACAAAGAGATCAACTCGCGGGCCTATGTCAGCCGATTCAATTTTGGCGGGACCGACCAACAAAAGAAAGTGAAAGATCTCTCCGGAGGCGAACGCAACCGTGTCCACCTGGCCACCATGCTCAAAGAGGGCGCGAATGTGTTGCTCCTGGACGAGCCGACCAACGATCTGGACGTCAATACGTTGCGGGCACTCGAAGAAGGTCTCGAACAATTCGGCGGGTGCGCCGTGATCAGCAGCCATGACCGGTGGTTCCTGGATCGTCTTGCCACGCACATTCTCGCTTTTGAAGGAAACAGCCACATCGTCTGGTTTGAAGGCAACTACAGCGAATACGAAGCCGACCGCAAAAAACGCCTTGGGAAAAAAGCGGACCGACCACATCAGATCCGGTATCGGAAACTCGTGAGGGAGTAAAGCGATGCCTGTCCCGAACCGCCCCGAAATCTGGATAGCGCGAACCGTTGGTGTTCTTGCGATCGCGACGGGCTTCGTGCTGGGGATCGAAGGTCTGCACCGGCCGGATTCGATCTGGTTGGCCGTGGCACTCGGCTTCATTGTGGCCGGCCTGTGTGCCCAGGTCTATGCGTTCTATCGCACCGCGACCGACAAGCTTGCCTCGCGGGATCACCGAGCCTCATAAATGGATCCGTGGCGTCAGGCAGAAACATTGCAACGTGGCGACACAAGCCCGCGCATGTGTCGGGAGGCGAGAAAGCCGGTTCCAGTAATCCGGCCGGCCAGACCGACGTGGTATGTATGGGCCGCCCTGCTGGTACTGAGCATGTGGCTTCCGGCTTGCAGTCACTGGCGAGAGTCGTATCTCAAAGGTGCGGTTCAGGAAGCCTCGCAAGACGAAGTCATCGACCTGTTCGGCGAACCATGGAAAAAAAAGATCTCGATTTTAAACGGGCAAACCACATGGATTTACCGCTATGCACTCACCAAGGATGACCTCGACCCCTTGGGTGTCAATGCGTTGAGTCAGGGCATGCGCCAGGCCACCGATACTCTGGGCGCCCTGATTGGAGGCACCGGGGACACAAAAGAGCAGGACAGACCGCAATGTTTTCACTATGTTCTTACGTTTGATAAAGCCAACGTCCTCAACCGCTGGAAGCGAGAAAAATGCACGGCCACATCCTTGTGACATCGTTCCCATCTGTAACCTTTTCTGCCTGTGATCCTGCCGCCCTCTTAAGTGAGCACCAGTCAGCTTGCCGGTCGTCGCATGGTGAGTCCACACCGCTCTGACCGTCCTGATCCTGTCTGTGTGACGGGTCAGATCTGATCAAACGGGAGTCACAGCATGGCAAACGTTTTTCGCTCCGGAGCATTTTTACAGCAATGCTTTTCCGTCCATCCCCTGGCGCTGGAGATGAAAATGCTCACGCTGCCCGACAAAATTGGCATTGTCTGTGTTCATTGCAAATCGCGGCACCGCCTGACCATTGGCATCATCACTCGTCTTATCGGGGATTCGGAAATGTGCGAAGACGGCGCCGCCACGGGATTGGCGTCCTGCGTCGCCAACCATCGAGAAGCCCTGCACGTGACGGATGTGTGTGTGGAGCGAGACATTGTCCAGTTTCGTTGTCGTGAGTGTAAAGCAGGCTTTCGGGCCGTGGTGCCCCTGTTCGAAACGTACCAGCCGTAACACACCACAACGCAGGCGAAACGCCGCGGGTATTTTGTCCGCCCTTCTGACACCTGCCGAAAAAAAGGGCCGCCCCGGACGGGACGGCCCTTCTGGAATGAACGAGGTCTGCGAGAAAGCCTTACTTGTTGGGCTGTGGCGTGTAACGAAGATACGGCTTAACCGCCCTGTGGCCCTTGGGGAATTTGGAGGGAATGTCTTCGTCTTTCACCGCAGGGACAATGATACAATCTTCCCCGTCCTTCCAGTTGGCGGGGGTGGCCACCTGATGGCTGGCTGTCAGTTGTAGCGAGTCCACGACACGAAGAATCTCATCGAAATTCCTCCCGGTTGATGCCGGATAGGTGAGGGTCAGTTTGATTTTTTTATCAGGCCCGATAACAAACACCGACCGCACCGTCATATTATCCAACGCATTGGGATGGATCATGTCATACAAATTCGCGATTTTGCGTTCGGGGTCAGCAATGATCGGATAACCGACCGTACACCGTTGCGTTTCATTAATATCGTTGATCCAGCCCTTATGTGAATCCAGTGGATCCACGCTGATGGCAAGGACCTTGACGTTGCGTTTCTGAAAGGCGTCAGAAATTTTCGCCACGGCTCCCAACTCCGTGGTGCACACGGGGGTAAAATCCTTGGGGTGGGAAAACAATACGCCCCACCCTTTCCCGAGCCATTCATGGAAATTTATCGGCCCGGCCGTCGTTTCAGCAGTGAAATTGGGGGCCTCATCCCCTAGCCGAAGTGCCATGATCAATCCCTCCTCTTCAATATCCCGGTAACCATCGGGCACGCTGACCAACAGCCCACCCGTTTCGGCGAAGTATACGCCTTTCCCAAAAAGCGAGTCAACATGGCACGGTACGACAGAACCAGCAGATGCGTCCCTGCCACGTCACACGCCGGTCAAACCAGTACTGCTCGCAGACCCAAGGTATCGGCACAAAAAAAACCAGAAAGGGAGGCTTCCACCTCCCCTTCTGGTTGTCATGTTCGCAGGCAAACCCACCTGTCTTCCGACGTCGTCGTGTCAGGCTGATGGTTGAGCCGAAGTCGTTTTGACCACATTGGCTGCTTGTGGGCCTTTCGCGCCTTCCACCAGATCAAATTCAACTGGATCAGCCTCTTTCAGTGTTTTAAATCCATCCCCCTGAAGAGCCGAATAATGCACAAAGACATCCTGCTCCCCTTCGACTCGAATAAACCCAAATCCTTTTCGATCATTAAACCATTTGACTGTTCCAGACTTTCGAACACTCACGGGCACCTCCCTTACTTGCGGGCCAAAGCCCACCGTTCCCCGTACAAAACCTAACAAAAAACCGCAGACAGGCTTTACACATACCTTCCGCGGAAAATATCAGCATAGAACGCACATATGTCATCACTACTTTATGTTACCCGAACAGGGAGAATATCCTACAGCAGATTGCAAAATCTGTCAATAATCTGGCGTCTCTTTCGTTTCTAAATCAGGTATGAGTCAAACCATGTTACTCTGCAATCGCGTGACGGCTTCGTGTGCCATTGCGCCACACGTTCACGATCCTTGCGGTGAGAGGGAGACCGGAGGTCCGCTTTGACGAACAACACACGCCCTGCGTGAATCAGACATGGAACTGGGCTTCATACAAATGGGCGTAGAGCCCTTTTTGGTCCAGTAACCCGGCATGGGTTCCTTCTTCAACCACGCGGCCATGATCAAGCACAATGATTCGATCAACCTGTTGCAGCGTGGTGAGGCGATGCGCAATGAAAATGGTGGTTCGGCCACGACTGAGTATGTCCACGGCTTCACGAATTTTGACTTCTGTCTCGGTATCGATATTCGACGTGGCTTCGTCGAAAATCACAAGAGGCGGGCTTTTCAGTAATACCCGTGCAATGGCCACCCGTTGCTTCTGGCCAACGGACAATTTCACACCCCGTTCCCCGATCCAGGTCTCGTACTGTTCCGGGAGTGCCATGATAAAATCATGTGCCCGCGCTGCACCGGCAACGTGTGCGATTTCCTGGTCGGTGGCTTCGAGTTTTCCATAGGCGATATTTTCCCGAACGGTTCCATTGAAAAGAAACGGTTCCTGTTGCACCAATCCCACGCGCGATCGCCAGAACGCCAGCGGCATTTTGCGGATATCAATACCATCCACAGCAAGCATGCCTCCTGTGACATCATAAAAACGCATCAGGAGTGAGATCAATGTGCTCTTGCCTGCACCACTGGGTCCCACGAGGGCAACATGTTCGCCAGTCTTGATGGTAATGGAGATGCCGTGCAAAACCAGGGACTCCGGGCGATAGGAAAAATCCACGTCTTTGAACTCCACATGCCCGCGCACACCGGCGGTCGGCGCCACCGCATCGGGACAATCGTCAACCGCAGGTTTGGTATCCAGGATCTCGAAGATGCGTTCACTCGCCGCCAGGGCATGCTGGAGCATATGATTGACAGAATGGATTTGATTCACCGGCACATAGAACAACGCTAAATACGACACAAACATCACCAGTTCCCCCACTTTCAACTGGCCCTGCGCAACCTCGGTGGCCCCCAGCCACAGAATGAGAACCGTCCCCATGGCCCCGATAAAAATCATCCCCGGTGAATACATGGACCACAGCAACATGGCCTTTAAATTACTCTGACTGACCTCGCGATTTCTCGCATCAAACCGCTCCCGTTCAAAATCATGACGATGAAAGGCTGAGGTTTCTCGAATGCCGGAAAGCGCATCGTGAAGATAGCCGCTCAGCGCCGCCGTCTTTTCTCGAATTTCACGGTAATGGACATGGACCTTCCGGGAAAATCGCACGGCGAACACGATCAGAATGGGGATGGGGATCAACGCCAGAAGCGCCAGTTGCCAATTGACGACAAAGAGGACAATGGTAATACCAAGGAGCGTCAACACGGCCGTCAACGTTCCCTCCAGGCCATCAATAAAAATACGTTCGACATGTTCGGTATCATTCATGATTCTCGACATAATTTCTCCGGTGGAGCGATCCTCGTAAAAACTGATCGAGAGCCTCTGGAGCGTATGAAACACCTGCTGACGGATCTGGAACACGACGCGTTGCTCCAGCTTGTTGTTACATTGAATGCGCAGAGAGTTGGTGAAATTTTTGAGACCGTATGCCAGCACCAGTCCGCCCAGGACCCATGGCAACAGGGAGAGATCGTGTGCCTGAATCACATCGTCAATAATGACCTTCACCAGCCACGGCGGCAACAGATCAAACATCGTCGTCAGTGTGGCGAAGGAGAGTGTCGCAAGGACAAGGGGACGATGGGGCCGTAAATACCCCAGAATGCGAAGAAGAGCGCTCACGGCATTTCACATCACGACAAACACACAGCCCTTCCGAATCGGCTGCTTCGGGAGAAGATGGAGACCGGGCCAAAGGCTGGAAACAGGCAGGGGAACAAGCCTAGATCACGGTGGCCGGTTCGTGTTTCCAGTACGTGTCGAATTCCTTTAACTGCGTCAGCGTTGACAGATCCGTCATTCTGTCCAGAAACAGTTTTCCGCACAAATGGTCCATTTCATGTTGGATGCACACGGCAAACAACCCCGACGCCTCAAAATCCAGGGGTGCCCCTCCACGATCCAAAGCCTGGACTCGAATAGACGATGGACGCGTCACTTTTCCACGCAGCCCATCCACGCTCAAACAGCCCTCCCACATTTCGACTTGAGCGGGACCACAAAACACAATCCTGGGATTGATCAACACCGTTTCGGGAAAGGCATCCTGACCGTCACACCCCATCACGATCAGTTGGTCGGACCGTGACACCTGGGGAGCCGCCAACCCAATCCCGTCCTGCTCATACATCGTTTCCAGCATGTCATCAATAAACTGCTGGCAAAGCCGCGTGGGGATCACCGCAGGATCAACAGGCTCGGCGACGTTCCGCAAGACGGGATTTCCTATTTTTGCAATGGGCAATATTGCCACGCTGATCTCCTTTTTCACCATCCATCCGGCGCACGGCAAGGCGTCATGCCGGCATGGGATCCACCAACCACGGCCACGAAGACATGGGCGCAGGGCGTGGTGTCTCCGGCGCGGCCTTCCGCTTTCTTAACGTTTCCTCCCACCATGCTTTCCATTCTTTGGCCCACGCGATACGCTGCTCCTGCGTCGAGCCCTGCCAATCATGCGGCGCCCCCGCCCACCGGGTTAAACGCCAGAACGACTCCAGCGCCGTGACGGAAACGTATCGTTCCTGATCGGCCAGCAACGTGATGAGAAGCGACACGGCTTCCGGATGTCTGACGTGACGGGACTCGAACGCCACCGTTCGTCGAATGGTGTCGTGTTGATCCTTCACCAGCGCCTGGAGCGTTGAGAGCGTTTCCAGCGGCGCCAACCGGACAGCCACGCGAAGGGCATGAGCCCGCACCCTCGTGATGTCCTCAACATTGCTCGCCGCCTCAAGCAAAGAGGGGACCGCCCACGGATCGTTAATAATTGACATCGCTTCAATCGCGTTATAGCGAAGCCGGCTTCCCTGCATTTTCAGGGCCTTCACCAGCACGGGCACCACCGGCGTTCCAAGATGCACAAACTCACCGATCACATACAGCTCCTGGCGCCCTTCCAGTAAGGGCAACAAGGCTTCCGCCCGCTCCAGCTCCGCTTCGGACAGAACCTCTGGAGCAGGGGTGGCTTGTTCGATGTCCGGGAATTCCGCTTTGGGTGGGTCATGATAAGGGATCTGGACTGGCACAAGATGTCCCGGGGCGAGAACCGTTCCAGCGGTTCCCGCAAGGGCGTGCGACGCTCCGAAAGCGAGAACCCATCCCACCATCACCCCCACGACACAGACTCTCATGCACTCTCTCCTGTACAAAACACGAGGCACCCCACATGTATTCAGTCAGTGTATTCAATCTAGTGGGTTGCCCGCAACAGGGTCAAGAACAGCACGATTTCAACGACTCAAAACCTTTAATCTTCTCCCCGTAAGTGATACAATTATTTCTCTGTTGTTCACAACGACCGTTGCGAATGAAGAAGCCCCTATGAAATCCGCTGGATGGATCCTCTGCCTGACGATCGTGCTTGGACTGCACACAAGTCAGGGCTGGGGCTATGAAGAAATGACCGTGGCCAATGGTGGCACCTTACGGGGCGTCGTCACGCTGGTCGGCGACATTCCCAAACCCAAGGGCTACAATCTCGTCACACTGCCCGACCCTGTGTATTGCGGCCGGATCTCCACGGGAACCGGCTGGCGACTCCTGCAACCCTTTGTCATTGGCCCCGATGGCGGATTCAAAAACGTGGTCATCTACATTGAAGAAATCAAACAGGGGAAAGCCTTTCCCTACGTCCCTCCCAGGATTGAAGCGATTGACTGCAAATTTGAACCTTATATCACCATCGTCCGGGACGGGTATGACGTGGAAGTGGTGAACATGGACCCGGTCCTGCACGATATTCAGGGATACGAAACCTCAAAATTCGGCGCGCGCGTCCTCTTTAACGTTCCCCTGCCAATGAGTCCGCACCTTCGGAAAAAAGATTTTCTGGCCGGCACACCGCAAAAAAGCCGGGCGGGCAAGGTGCTGGCCCAGCGCATCGCCATGAAAAAAAAGCGCAACCTGTTCGTGATGCAATGCGGCTTTCACGCCTACATGGAAAGCTGGGGCTTCGCCGTCACCAACCCCTACTACACACTCACCGACATCCACGGCTCATACGCAATGACGGATATTCCTCCAGGAACCTGGCGGGTCCAAGTCTGGCACCCCATGGTGAGCAAGGAATACACCATCACCATCACCCCCGGCGACACCACGCACCTGCCCATTAAAATCAACGCCCCCACAGGTCGTCTCTACGCCAACGAAGTGAGCGAAGGCACCCGCTTCGGAATGGAGTTGCTTGGCGAAACCGCCATTAACCCGGTCGTGGAACGCCAAACGTATTAAGACGCGGCCCATAGCGTTGGAATGCCCACCATCTATCGTTAGATGGCTGATTTCTCCGTGTAGCTCATTAACATTCGTGTAGCGTGTGGATATGGGAGAGTCGCATTGAAGGCAAGCTTTTCAACAACACGTCGGCATGCCTTTGTTGCACGTTCGGCGGATCTTCGTAAGCTTTGGGAGCTGCTACAAGACCGTGTTGGTCCCGTTACCGCATCCGCACAATGCATGGATAAAATAGATCGAGAATTTAATGATTTGGAAGAATTAGCCTCATATGATAATCCGCCTTCAAAGAAGATTTTCGCACTCAACCTTAGTTCATGCGCTGAGGATTGGGGGAAGGACACACACGTTGACCTCTCTCATAATAGTGATCTTGGATACACCATCAGAATTACAATCAAGGAGGAATCGGACAAAGCGTGTTCAGAACTCAAAGAGAAGCTCTCCGACATTTTAGATGGGATGAAGCCATGGTACTCTTTCCTGACACACTGGATCGTCGGGGTCAGCTTTTGTATTATCGGGTCAACGAGTCTTCTGTACAGTTTGCCGTCTTCTTCTTTAGGAAATCCCGTGTCTTTATTGAGCTTCGTACTTACCGGAGCGTTTGTGGTTCTTGTCGCCTGGCATTTGGTTAAAATTTTTGTGCCGACATGGCGTGAGCCACGCCTGTGGTCCAGGGTGTTTCCACGAGCCGACTTTGTATTAGGCCAAGAAGAACACCGCTACGCAATAAAAGAGACGCTTCGTAAGGGGATTGTCGGAGGTGCTGTCGCAGGTGTCCCAACGATGATCCTCTGGGCTTGGGGTCTTGTTAAGTTTTGGTTCAAGATACTTTAAGGTATATCAAAATGAATGTAACTTATTGTTCCATAAATGAAAAACAAAAGTGCGAGTTTCGTTTCAATATGCGCCACGAAAATCTGTATCAATAGCTATCCGAAATCGACCGCTTAAAGTATCTTGAACCAAAAAGAAAAACCGGTATCTATTTTCCCTCAATAAAGTCCTACCCCACCACGACGGTCTCGGTATCTCCGGCGGCCAGGGCGTTCATGTAGGCCAGTATCAGTTGACGGGTGCGGTAGTCGCCGAACCGGGCCTCGTCTTCCCGGCGGACGATGGGGAAGGTGTCCAGTACGTAGGCGGCGTCTTCCCTGGTCAGTCCGTAGAGATGGAAGTAGAGCGCGTCAAGGCGCGCACACAGGTGACGGCGTTCTTTTTCATTCCAGACGAAGGGCGGGCCGTCGTAGTCCAGATCGCGGGCGAAGGGGGCCATGTCATTGGCGGTATAGGTGAGGCGTAGCACGTGGTCGCGGACCAGTGCTCCGGCGGACATCGTGCCGAATGAGCGGTCGTAGTCGGCGGGTGAGATAACGGGGAGTTGCTCGACGATATACCAGTTCAGATGAGTCCCTTGAGCCTTCTGTCTTGCAACGAAATCCGCACACATGGCATTCAGGTTCGTCATGAGATACGCGGTGGCTAGGGGGTCATCACTGACAAGTAGGGGAATTGTATTCCCAACACCAACCCAGGGAACTATGGCGGCGACCATCGTTCTCATGTTCGTGGGATTGGTAATGTCGCGGAAGCCCAGGGCATAGCCACGGTTCTGCGAAAATGTCGGCTCAACATCTACCGCCGGCACCCAATACTGGGACTGCGGAAGAAAGTCAGGGTCCGCGTGTTGCTCACTGCTGACCTCTTCGCTCAAGTACGGGTTATGCGTATTATCCGGGTTGATTCGAACAGAGTTGGCGCGATGGTCAAAATGCCAGATCATCCGGCCTTGGTACAATGGCAAATACAGTTCATCCTCTTGCGTCAGTTCATCCTTCCGCTTCCAGCGATTGCCTTCGACGGGGTAGAAACCTTCGGCTACAAGTTGCGCCGCTGTCCTGAAAAGGTGGGAATCGTTGGTCATGTCAAACATCCGCACATACCTGACCGGCCATGCCTTGTGCTCCTTTTTACCAAGGCGATCTACCAGTACCGGGTGACGTTCGTAGATGCGGCGGGTGATGTCAGCGTCGCGCCTGGTGCGGAAGACCGGGGCGGTGCCGGTGTTGGGGTTCACCCGGGCGAAGTCTGCCGGCATCAGCGGGAAGCAGCGATCCGGGTCTTTGATGGTCTGCGTATCGTGCAGGAAGAAGGCACAGTCGGTTTGGTCAAATCGTCGCTCTTCCCCGCCAACAATAAGGGCGCAGAATTTGAAGCGCGAGTCAATATCCTTAAAGAAAATTCTCTTGTTCTCAAAATCAAACAGGCCGCCCAACCGTCCACTCGTGGAAACAGACTTGAAGAAATTGGCCGCCGTCTTGTCGGCGTAAATACCCGACGGCGTCAGCAGGCCGACAAAACCATCCGGCTTAATCAGGTTCATGGCCCGCTCAACGAACAGCGAATACAGGTTGATGTCGCCGCCGCCGAGCAAGGGATAATCATCATACGATCGGATCATCCGGCCCAAGTCCTCGGACTGTGCCCTGGCCTTGTCGAACGCGGCCACAAGGGACGCTCCCCTGTCGCGCAGACGCTGAATGCTTGTTCTTCGCGCCGCTGCCGTCGGAGCAAGAGCAATGTCACGGTCACGAGTTGCAAACCATTCCACCTCCTGCAATTTGATACGATCCCAGGGCGGGTTGCCGATAATCGCGTCAAAGCCGCCTTCCGGGCTTCTGCTTTGCCAAGAGCGCCACACCCCGGGAAAGGCCGCCTCCCAGTGCAGGAAGCGTTCCCGGCCGGCAAGGGTTCGTGACTCGCGCCAGTACTCGGCAAACGCCAACCAGGCGGGGTCGCTGGAATCGGGCGGAGAGTCACCCATGTGCTCCGGCCCGCGCACCAGAAGTTTGTAGGCGTCGGCCGTGCGTCCAAGCGTCAGGATCAGCGGTTCATTAAATACAGAGCGCTCACTCGATTTCATTCCCGCGGTACGCCAACGCAGACCACAGAGAAAATCCAGTAGCCTGCGGAGTTCCGCCGTCATTTCCTCCACCCCGTGAAAGAGTGTCGCAGACTCCCGCACTTCGGCCACATCGGCATCTGACATTTCTTCGATGCGTTGCATGATTTCCGTGGCGGCCTCCGCTCCCGCGATGGCACTGCCGAGAAACAATGCGATTCTTTTCTGTAAGTCCCCGATGGCATCCGACACTCGCAACCCGACCAACGAGTCACCGCAACGCAGGTGATGGTCGAGGAAGGACAACGGCGCACCGACGGTGAAACTGTGCAGCCACAACGACACCTTGGCCAACTCGACGGTGAGAGGGTTCTTGTCGACTCCGTAGATGCAGCGCTTGAGCACCATGCGGCGGATGATGGCCTGGTCGGAAAGATGGGACTTGTCCATCACCCAGTTCGCTTCCCCTGCCCGCCGCAGAATGTCTTGGCGAATGGCCGCCACACGCTTCACCAAAGGCGACACATACTTACCATCCAGCCATTCGGGGATCGCCGGTGTGCGTTCAATCAGATCGGCGATGTAGTCGGAGAGGAAATCCACTGCGGTCACCAGGAAGTGGCCGCTTCCCATGGACGGATCCAGGACTTTCAGGTTCAGAACGGCCTCGGCCGGGTCAAGCGTGCACAGCTCGGCTTGTCGTGCGGCCTTTGAGCGACGGTCACTCTTCAGCGCGGCAGCTTTGTCTTCAAATGCTTTGAGACGCTCTTCAGCCAGCGGCTTCAGGGTACGGTCAACGATCAGATCCACCAGCGGCTGGGACGTGAAGAAGCTACCGCTGTCCTTGCGGGCGTAAGGGTTGGGACGGATGACAATGGTGCCGGCGTCATCACGGACCGGCTCATGCTCCAGAAGCCGCTCGTAGATCGAGCCAAGCTGCTGGACGGACATGTCGCGGTAGTTGACAAAGCCGTGCTCCCCGTCCGGGCTTCCAGAGTGACTCATGGCGTAGATGATCGGAGCGATTGCTTCATCAGCCAGGCGGATGTCTTTCAGCAACGCGGCAGTTTCGGACGCGAACAGACCACCATTGTAAGGCGGCAGGCCGATGGACGTGTCGCCCTCGTCGATCATTTTGAACAGCGTCATCAGGTGGTCATAGTATTTGGTGGCACGGGGCGAGAACGTGCCGCCGGTGACCATCTTGTTCGCGATGTCTTCCCGTACTCCCTTTCGCAAGCCATAGTCGTCGTAACGCGAGTCGTTGACCGGTAGAAGGCCCCTGTCTTCGGCGTACAGCACAAAAAGCAGCCGATACAGAAAAATCAGGGCCGCATTCCTGACTGTTGCGAGATTCTCGCTCGTGGCAGCGGCAATCGCCTTTACGAGTTCGGGAAAGACCTTCTCAAAGACCACGCCCGAAAGGTCCTGTGCAACCCGCTCCTCGTAGCTGCGACCCTTTGCCAAAGCGGCTTCCAGAAAAGTGGTCGTGGCGCCATCTTGAGGAATAAAAGAGTCGCGGCGGAACAGCAGAGAGAAGATACGGAGGTCGGCCTCGTTGCCGGGCTTAAGCAGGTTCGCCAGGTCGGCTTCATGGTAGCCGGTGGCACGAGGACGGGTGCGGTAATCGTAGAGACGCCACACGCCGCCATTGGTCAGGATGCCCCAGCGAAGCCGGCCATCCGAGGCGATCTCGGCCATCGAGAGGTATCGGAGA
Organism: Nitrospirales bacterium; assembly: GCA_963692935.1. Classification (GTDB taxonomy): domain Bacteria; phylum Nitrospirota; class Nitrospiria; order Nitrospirales; family UBA8639; genus Bin75. Next base: position 1,856,894 of record OY843588.1, on the reverse strand, counting down.
ATCTGGCCATGCGGTGTTCTGGATCTGCTCTTGGCGTCCTCAGGGTCATCATCATCAAGAGAAAGACCGAAGCGCTTGCTCTCTTCAACCGCCAACGCATTCATGTAGCGTTCGTCTGGCTTGCGTTTGGCAGCGGCGCGCGCTTTGGCGCCGGCGTCGGAGAACAACAGAAGATCGGGAATATCCTCGTGACGCGATGCGCCTTGTTGGGGCAGGTAATCAGTCCATCCCAGGAGACCCAGAACCGGACGGATCAACTCTTGCTCGGTAACGGCTTCGATGGGCTCATGACACTTTATCAATACCTTGTAACAGCGACGGATGCCGTCTCTGAATGCGTCCAATGCTTCAGGCTGCGCGACGGAGGATTTCCACTCGGCTGTATCCTGTATGCCGTGAGTGAGGAAGTAGTCAGGGAAAAGCTGTCCGGGCATGTCAGGTGCTCATCGGCCTCCCCTGTTTCCACTACGGAAGCACGGCGGACGCGGTGAATGCGATAAGGGGGCCGGGATACACGCCGACGATCACCACGCCCGCGGCGGCGAACGCCAGAACGATGACGGCGGTTGGGGACAGGGCCAGACGCACGGTGCGCGACTGGTCAGGCGGCGGCTCGCGCATATACATGACCATCACGACGCGCAGATAGTAGAAGGCGGAGACGGCGGCAAACAGTACCCCCACCACGGCCAGCCAGGTCAGGCCGGCGTTGACGGCACCCATAAACAGGTACAACTTGCCGATGAATCCGGCCGTCGGGGGAATGCCCGCGAGCGAGACCATAAAGAGCAGCATCAGCAACGCCACCCCTTTATGACGTCGGGCCAGACCGGTCAGGTCATCCAGGTCTTCGCCCTCCACGCCTCCTCGGCGAAGCATCGCCATGACAGAAAAAGCCCCAAAGGTCATAAAGGCATAGATGGCCAGATAGAGCATCACGCTGGATGTGCCTTGTGACACAATGCCGGCTTGTGCCCCGCCCCAGCCGGCCACGACCAGGCCGATGAGCGCATATCCGGCATGGGCAATGCTTGAGTATGCCAGCATCCGTTTTACATTGGTCTGCACAATCGCGACGAGATTCCCCAGCATCAGGGTCAGCAGACACAGGCCCAGAATCAATCCGGTCCAGTTCGGTTTCACGCCCCCGAAGCCTTCCAGCATCACACGAAGCCACGCGCCAAAGCTCGCGGTTTTCGATGCCACGGCCATAAAGGCCGTGACCGACGTGGGCGCCCCCTGGTACACATCCGGCGTCCACATGTGAAACGGCACCGCCGCGACCTTGAAGCCAAACCCGGCAATCAACAACGTCATGGCCAGCAGCACCAGAGGGTCGTCCAGCCCGCGCTCCGCAACCGCGGCCGCAATGTCCGCAAGCCGCGTACTGCCGGCGGCTCCAAAGACGAGCGACACGCCGTAGAGCAACAGGCCCGACGAGAACGCTCCCAGAATAAAATACTTGGCCGACGATTCAACAGACCTGGCTTCAAACCGTTTGAAGCCCGCCAGGATATAGAGCGGGATGGACATCAGCTCAATGCCAAGATAGATGACCAGCAGGTCGGCGCCGGAGACCATGACCATCATGCCCGTCAGGGAGAGCAACAGAAACCCGTAGAATTCCGCCAGATCAATCCGCTCTTCTTTGAGATAGCCGATGGAGAGCAGGATTGTCATGCCACTCACGACATACAGCAGCAGTTTCCAGAACGAGGCATACGCATCCACCACCACGAGACCGCCAAACGCTCCAACCCGGTCACCCATGCCGCTCGCGGTCACGATGAAACACGCCGCGAGCGCCGCCACGCTCAGCCACGCCAGCCCGTCTTTCCTGTGCGGCGGGGTGATCGGCTCCAGCGCCAGCACGAGGCAGGCCGCCACCACGACGATCAACTCCGGCAGAATCGTCACCAGATCCGCGAGGGGAAACATCATGGGCTGACCGCCTCTCCCACATCAGCGGTGAGAGAAAACCGTGTGGCCGGGCTGTCCGGCAACGAGGACGCGGGCCGATCGTCCACGAGCATGACGTTTGCTTCATGGTGCACAAGATGCTCAACGCTGGCATGCATCACATTCAGCATCGGGTTGGGATACAGTCCAATCCAGAACACCAGGAACGCCAGTGGTGCCAACATGCCGGTTTCACACCAGTTCAGATCACGCAGTCGCGACGCCATGTGTGGCGCAGGCTCGCCGTACACCACGCGTTGCAGCATCCACAGAATATACGCCGCCGCCAGAATAATCCCCAGAGCCGCACCGGTCGCGGCCAGTTTGTGCTCCGCAAACGCTCCGAGCAGAATCAGAAATTCGCCGACAAAACCATTCAGGCCAGGCAGGCCCACGGAGGACAACGCAAAGATCACGAGGAACGTGGCATACAGCGGCATGGCCCTGGCCAACCCTGCATTGTCAACGATCGCCCGGCTGTGTGTCCGCTCATAGAGAATGCCCACGCACAGAAAGAGCGCGCCCGTGGTGATGCCGTGATTGACCATTTGCAAAATGGCGCCTTCAATGCCCCGAGCGTTCAACACAAAAATGCCCAGCGTGACAAACCCCATGTGACTCACACTGGAATAGGCAATCAGTTTCTTGAGATCGGACTGGGCCAGAGCCATATAGGCACCATAGACGATGGCCACCACCGACAGGATCATCACCCATGCGGCGAACTGCTGCGTGGCATCCGGCAGCATGGGCAGCGAGAAGCGTAAAAATCCATAGGCGCCCAGTTTGAGCAACACACTCGCCAGCATCACGCTGCCTGCGGTGGGCGCTTCCACATGCGCGTCCGGCAACCACGTATGAAACGGAAACATCGGCACCTTCACGGCAAACGCGGCAAAGAAGGCCCAGAACAACCAGGCCTGCAGCCAGGGAGGATACGTGACCTGGCTCAACGTGCGTAGATCGAACGACTGTTCCCCGGCGTACACATAGAGGACGATCAGTGCCACGAGCAGCAGGACACTCCCTGCCAGGGTATAGAGAAAAAACTTTATGGCCGCATAGACGCGATTGGGGCCGCCCCAGATCCCAATCAACAAATACATGGGGATCAGCATGGTTTCCCAGAACACATAGAACAGCACACCGTCCAACGCGACGAACACGCCAACCGTGGCGGTTTCCATCACCAGCAGGCTGATCATGAATTCTTTGACCCGTGTCCCGATTGATGTCCAGGACACCACGATGCACAGCGGAGTCAGGATGGTTGTCAACAACACCAGGGGCAGACTGATCCCATCCACGCCCACGGCGTAGCGAATGGAAGGCGACGCAATCCACTGATGCGTTTCGACAAACTGCATGGCGGATGTGGACACATTAAACAGGATCCACAGGGGGAGTGAGGCGAGGAACACCAGCGAGGCCACGCCCAGCGCCACCCATTTGGCCATGGTGTCCCGAACCAGCATCAGACCTATCGCCCCCGCCAAAGGCAGGAAGACGATCAGGGTCAGCCAGGGAAATCCGCCGGATGCCGTCGCCACGTCAGTCATACAGGTTTATTCACACGACAGGTACATTAAAACAGCAGATACGCCGTTAAGATCAGGACGGCTCCCACCGTCATGCCCAGTGCATAATGCTGGGTCTCGCCGGTTTGAATCAGCCGGGCCATCCAGCCCCACCAGGCAAACCCGCGGGCCACGCCATTCACCGCGTTGTCAATGATGGCCACGTCCACGTTTTTCCACATCCGGTCGGCAAGGACGAACGTCGGGTTCACAAATGCCTTCTCATAGGCTTCGTCCACATACCATTTGTGGAACGAGCACTGATACACCCCTTGCCACCGTTGCACGAGACGGTCGGGCCAGTCGGGCGATCGCACATACAGGACATAGGCCGTGGCAATGCCGAACAAGCCCGCCAGCGTCGTCACCACCATAAGGCCCGTGGCGGCGGCACCATGCTGTCCGCCACCGTCGCCGCCCGGAAACGCATGGCGAAGGAAATCGGGAATGCCCAGATATCCGGTCAGAATACTCAACACGGCCAGTATCAGCAGCGGCACGGTCACGACGAGGGATGGCTCCCGCACCTGGTCAGCATGACGCGGATCAACCCGCGACGATCCCCAGAACGTGACAAACACCAGACGGAAACTGTAGAACGCCGTCAGACCGGCCGTGAGCACTCCCAGCACGGTGAGCAGTTGCCCCAGCGGGCCTGCCTGCCAGGCGGCCAGCAACACGGCATCTTTACTGAAAAATCCGGCGGTGAGTGGAAAGCCGGCCAGTGCCAGCGCGCCAATGACGACGGTCCAGCAGGTCACGGGCATGGTTGCTCTCAGGCCGCCCATGTATCGCATGTCCTGCTCATGATGGACGGCCAGAATGACGGACCCGCATCCCAGAAACAGCAACGCTTTAAAGGCCCCGTGTGTCAGCAGGTGATACATCCCCGCCACGTACCCGCCCAGGCCACAGGCCATCATCATGTACCCGAGTTGACTCAAGGTTGAATAGGCCACCACGCGCTTGATGTCGTATTGTGTCAGGGCAATCGTGGCGCCGACCACCATGGTTACTCCCCCCACGACAGCCACGACCGTCATGGCCACGGGAGACGCGTTATACAGCGGGGCCAACCGTGCCACCATAAACACTCCGGCGGTCACCATGGTCGCGGCATGAATGAGAGCGGAAATGGGCGTCGGCCCTTCCATGGCATCCGGCAACCACACGTGCAACGGAACCTGTGCGGACTTGCCAACGGCGCCCACAAACAACAGCAGAGCGATCAGGGTCAGGACGGACACATCCCAGCCACCGCCAACGGCGCCAAGCAGATCCACCGTGGCACCGGCATGTGCAGCGACCCCGGAAAACACCGGCTGGTACTGCAGGGTCCCAAAGACCACGCACACCAACAGGATGCCGAGCAGAAATCCGAAATCGCCGATTCGATTGACGATAAAGGCCTTCGTGGCCGCCGCTCGTGCCGCATGCCGTTCATACCAGTGCCCAATCAGCAAATAGGAACACAGCCCCACCGCTTCCCAGAACACAAACAACTGAAGGAAATTATCGGACATGACCAGCATCAGCATGGAGAACGTAAAGAGCGCGATGTTGCCAAAGAAGCGCGCGTAGCCCGGATCGCCGTGCATATATCCAATGGTATAGACATGCACCAGGCCGCTGACGACAGTGACCAGCAGCAACATGGCCGCCGTCAACTGATCAATGTAAAGCCCGAGGCGAATCGTGAGATCGCCGGACGTCGCCCACGTATACAACGCAATGTTCAGCACATGTCCGTTGGCGACTTCGACACAGGCCAGCACCGAGAGCAGGAAGGACACTCCAACCGCCGGCACCGCGATGAGATGCGCGCGGGTCTTCACCACATGCCCGGCCAGACCAAGTACGACGAACGCCAGAAGGGGCAAAAGGGGAATCAAGACATACAACATGGGAGGGCTACCATTTCAACAAACGGAAATCGTCCACGTTAATACTGGCATGATGGCGGTACAGCGCAATAATGATAGCCAGTCCCACGGCCACTTCGGCAGCGGCCACCGTGAGCGCAAAGAACACAAAGACCTGCCCCGCCAGGTTGCCGAAATGGGCGGAGAAGGCCACGAAATTGATGTTCGTGGCATTCAGCATCAATTCAATGGATAACAGGATGACAATCAGGTTTGTCCGAACCAGGACACCCACGAGACCAATGAGGAACACCAGCCCACTCAACACCATATAGTATTCCACGGGCACATTCATGAGACCACCGTGTCACGTCTTGTGACTATCCTGATTCTCATAACGTCAAAACCCGGCAACAGTGAAAATATCCGCCGGGATGATGTGTCAGTTCCCACTATCCTCCCGCGACTCCCAGCAGGCTTTACCGTTACCAAATCGTCCCCATTGCAATACAAAGAAATTTCACAATGTAAGCTCTGCCTGTTTGAAGGATTGCGATGTGCTTACCGGCTGAGACTTGAAGGCATTGCGTTCCCTGAACACACGGTCGGCATACCCCTGAATCGTGGCATCGGAAGCGGCCATCTCCAGACGTTTCAGTGCCCAGCAACAATATTCCTTATTCAGCTCGATGCCACAAAAATTCCTGCCCAGCTTGGCCGCGACGGCAACCGTCGTGCCACTACCCAGGAAAGGATCGAACACAAACCCGTATGGCTTTGAACTGGCCAGCACAAGCTTTGCCAGCAGTTTTTCGGGTTTCTGTGTTGGGTGATTCGTATTTTCCGGCATAGACCAGAACGGAATGGTGAGATCGGTCCAGATATTCGACGGGTGAGTCAGGCGATAGTTTCCGCTCTCCGCTTCATGCCAGTCCTTTGGCTTCCCAGCGACTCTGTAAGGCGCCATGACTCTTCGTTGCACCTTCACAGCCTCCACATCAAAGTCGTAGTCATCAGAAACCGTGCAGAACCAGACATCTTCCGTATTATTCTTCCAGTTGCTTTTCGCCCCGCGGCCTTTGTCTCGTTCCCATGTAATCCGATTACGAACGTGGAAATACGCTTCAAGAACCGGCGCAATCAGCACAGAGGTTTTCCAGTCGGCGCACACATAGACCGTGGCGGTTGGCTTGAGCGTCGGCACGACGGCTTCCACGGCGCGCCGAAACCATTGCCGGTACGCCGTCTGCTCTTTTTCTTTGAAGACGTGGCCGTTATAGTCTTTGTCGAGATTATAGGGCGGATCCAGGATCAGGAGATCAACAAACCCCCTGGGGAGTTTTTCCGCCACAGCAAAGGTATCGCCGCAAATGACTTTCTCAACAATATCCTTCACGCTCACTGGATGATCAACGTAACAGATGTTGGCCGAGAGTCGGTCCATTTCTTCTTTGTGACATGCCAGGGTTCGGTTTCGTTGAGACGGGTTCTTCATAATCCGATCAGGTTTCGCTTGTGCCGTTTTCAGATGACGCCCCGTGGCGACCCTGTTGTTGTGCCACAGCACGAGAGAAAGGAATGGACTCCATGATGCCCTTCTTGGACAGGATAACCGCGCCAATCATGGCAACCAGCAAAATAAGCGACGCAATTTCAAACGGGAACAAATAGGTGGAATACAACACCTCTCCGATTGATTCCGTGTTCCCCGCCACGCGCTCCCCTGCCACCACGGGATTCGGTGTCGCCACCGTCAATCCACGACTCACGGCAAGCAGGACAGCTTCGGTCAACAACACCGCGCCGAGAAACAATGCCACAGGCCCCTGTTGACTGTACCGTTCATCCCGTTTCACATTCAGCAACATCACCACAAACAGGTAGAGCACCAGGATGGCCCCCGCATACACGATGATTTGAATGGCGGCCAGAAACTCGGCGTGCAATGTGACATAGACACCCGCCACATGAAAAAACATGACCAGCAGGGACAGGGCGCTGTAGATAGGGTTACGAAGCACAACGACCAGTGCAGCAGTGACCAGAATGATCGCGGCAAAATACAGGAAGACGAGTGTGGCCACCGTTACACCGCTCTCTCGTTCACGATACCGGCAGAGTGACCAGGCGGGAGGATCTGGCGTGGATGGCCTGTGCCCGAACGGTTGTCACGCTTGCGAGTGTGTGCTTTGGCCATCAGGCGTCGTCTTTGTTTTCGTCTTGCCTTCGACACCGTGCTCATCAACCCGTACACCGGCCACGAAACGATCCACAGAAAAACAGTGTGTCCCGCCAATGCGACCCGCCGCGGGCGATGATTCATGCCCTCAGCCAGCCACATGAACCCTAAAAACCCTTTTTCGGAATATCGCGACAGGCCACGTTAAACCAGGCCACGTTGGGATGTTGAAACTCCAATCGCTTTTCCCGTTCCGGAAATGCCCGATCGCCGATGGCCAGCAGTTGTTGTTTGTTCAACTGCAAATGACGTTTATCGTACACGGCCCACTCAAACTCCTGCGACATACCCAGGGCATCCACCGGACAGGCCGCGACGCATAACCCGCAGAAAAGACAGCGCGTCATATCCATGGAATAGGCTTCGGCGTACCGCTTGGCAGGTTCGCCGGGCACCTCGGCACTCACCACACGGATCACCCGGGATGGACAGGCCGCCTCACACAGATCACACCCGACGCATTTTTCCGTGCCGTCATCGTATTTCAGCAATCCCAGCATCCCCCTGTAATTCGCGGGGAGCTGCTTCTTCACATGGGGATACTCCAGGGTGACGGGACGATACCGCACCACATGTTTGATCGTCTCTTTCATCCCCACGAGGATTTCAAAAAAGATGAGAGACTTCACCCATTCTTTGATTTTCGTCATACGACACTCCGCCTCGGCGCTACCCGTTGGGGAAGAGGTAGGCGAACGTGGACGTCACCACCACATTCCCCAGGGCAATGGGCAACAACACCTTCCACCCAAACCGCATCAGCTGGTCATACCGCAATCGCGGGAGCGTGGCACGCAACCAGAAAAAGAGAAACAGGAACCCGTAGACCTTCACGGTGAACCAGACAATCCCCGTGATCCAGGCAAAATCCCCTGGCGCCTGCAGAAAAGGAAACGGCGCATGCCATCCGCCAAAGAACAGGATGGTGGCCATACACGACACCAGAATCATGTTGGCGTATTCCGCCAGAAAGAAAAAGGCGAACCGCATCCCGCTGTATTCCGTGAAAAACCCCGCCACCAGTTCGCTTTCGGCTTCCGGCAGATCAAAGGGAAGCCGGTTGGTTTCGGCAACGGACGCAATCAAAAACACGACAAACGCCACGAATTGCGGAAACGGTAGCGGATCAAAGGCAAACCAGTGCCAGAACCCGCCGGCTTGCGCTTCCGTAATCGTGACCAGACTTAAACTGCCCGACAACAACAGGACCCCGACAATCGCCAGCCCCACGTTCAGTTCGTAGCTGATCAACTGAGCCGCCGACCGCAATCCGCCCAACAACGCATACTTGCTGTTGGAGGCCCATCCGCCAAGAATGACCCCGTAGGCGCCAATGGACGCAAACGCCAGAATGTAGAGCACCCCGATGTTGATATCACTGATGACAAAGGGCTTGAATGCCACCCCCATGAACTCGACCGTCCAGTTTGGACCGAACGGAATGACAGCAAACCCGATCAGGGCCGGCACCAGCACAATGAGCGGAGCCAGACTGAACATGATCTTGTTCGCGCCGGCCGGAATGATGTCTTCCTTGAAAAACAGTTTTAACCCGTCCGCCACCGGTTGCAGGATGCCATACGGTCCCACCTCCATGGGGCCCATGCGATCCTGCATCCAACCCAGCACCTTGCGTTCCAGCAGGGTGAGTAAGGCCACCGTCAGCAATACCACGCCCATCACAACCACAATTTGCGACAGGGTCAAAGCCAGTCTCATTCCAGTGTCAACCACGGGCCACTCCTTGATTCAACCTGAGACAGCCATGCAGGGATACACCATCACGGCTGTCGTTCCGAACGGCATTCACGAACCGTTTCAAGCCTGACATTCGTCGTCTTCCACACGGGCACACCCGTTTGCGTATCCACCTGCGATGCGAACAACACCCGCACGGCCTGATCAAAATGCTCGGGAAACCAGACCACGTCATCCGGCACACGATCAGACAGCGTGACGGACACGATGGCCTGCCCGCGCTCATTGACGAGGCGCACCGTATCGTTCTCCTCAATCCCCAGCCGTCGTGCCCCTGCGGTATTGATCTGCAGACGCCCTTCGCCCTGAATCTCCAGTAACCCCTTCGCGCGCGTACTGTATTTCCCGGAATGATACAGGGACTGGACCAACCGCAACGACAGCGACCCCGACGGCGGGAGAGAAGTCGGCTGGAGCGTATAACGCCGGCTGAGATCGTCCTGGAACCCACGGGTCACATATCTTGCCACCGTGTCCTCGTCGACACGCGGCGGCATGGATGCCGGGCCCAGCAAGGTATAACCCGGAACCACTCCGCGTATCTCCCGAAGAATATCCTTCGCATCCGCATACTCCATGGGATGATCCATCAACACGGACAACGCCGAAAACATTTCCCAGTCAGGCCGACTCTCGCCCCATGCATCAACCGACTGGCGAACGCGCTGGACATGGCCTTCCGTATTGGTGAACGTGCCGTCTTTTTCCATGACCGAACAGGCCGGCAACACCACATGTGCCCGCCTCGCGGTGTCCGTGAGAAACAATTCCTGACAGACCACAAACTCCAGAGACTCCAGGGCCTCGATCACCCCAGCATCCGGCGGCAATGAGGCAACCGGATTTTCTCCCACAATAAACAACGCTTTGATGCTGCCGGTTTTCGCTCGGCTCACCATATCCACCAGGGTGGCCGAGGCTCCCGTTGGCACACCGCCCCCCCAGGTCTGCGCAAGAGCCGCACGCGCCCCTTCGTCATGCAGGTCGGCGGGCCCGGGAAGATATTCGGCCACAACCCCCATTTCCACGGCGCCCTGCTCATTATTCTCCTCCGCCAGACAGCCAAGCCCTGAGCCTGGACGCCGGAGGTGACCGGTCAGCATCTGCAGATCCAGGAGATTAGTCACCATCCCTTCTCCCCCAAGCGAACGCAGCACATCCTGGCCAACCAACAGCACGGCGCGCTCCGCCTGCGCATATGTCCGCACCGCCGCCTCACAATCCGTCTGCGACAGACCGGACTGTTCTTGAATCACCTGCCAGGCCACACCGGCCACCCTGGTCCGTATGGCATCCACAAACTGCGGCGCCTGTCCGGCAATCTCCTCATGGATCAGGTTGCCGTCACACACAGCCTTCAGGAGTCCCAGAATAGCCGCGTCAAACCGTCCACGTTGCACGGTCAGGTGATGCCGGGCCAGCGTGGTGATATTACTCACCGTGGAACGGGCCGGCAGCAACGCTTCCAGCGTGATCAGATTGGCCCCGCCGCGCTTCACGGCCTGCTTGACCTGGATAGCCGTCACGGGATTGGCCGCATGGAGCTGGGTGCCAACCAGCATGATGCCATCGGCCTGCACAATATCCTCATAGCGCACCGTCCAGCGATGGGTGCCCTGCACACGCCGGAGTGCCCGCACGCCATTGATATAGCCGTACCGCGCGCTACTATCAATCTGATTCGTCCCGACCACGAGACGCATGAATTTCTGGAACAGATACATGTCTTCATTCGTACATCGGGCCGTGATACACCCGCCAATCGCGTCCGCGCCATACGTGCTCCGAAGCGCCAGGAACTGCCGGGCCACATGTTCCAGGGCATCTTCCCAGGTGGATTCGGCCAACGAGCCATCGGCCTGACGCATGAGCGGCCGCCGCACGCGACCGGCCTGTGTGCTGGCGTGATAGCCAAAATACCCCCTGACACAGAGATCGCCGTTGTTACGACCGGCCCCAAGCGTCGAATTCACCTCGATCAGCTGATTGTCCTTCTGTTGCACCGTGATCTGACACCCGTCCCCGCAATAGGCACAAATGGTGTCCGTTCGTTTCAGCATCCACGGACGAAAGTCATACATGGACAACCGGCTGGTGATGGCCCCGACCGGACAAATCTGAATACAGCCGCCACACATGTCACATTCGAGTTCATGGTCGGCCCAGTGCGTAATCTGGGTGAGCGTCCCCCGTCCGACGGCCGCCAGGGCCTGCGCGTCCATCACTTCGTCGCAATAGCGCACACAGCGCATACACGACACACAGCGATTCATTTGCGTTTCAATGACCGGGCCAAGGTACTGTTTGGGCAACACCCGTTTCAATTCCTTGAACCGGCCGGCCGTCGGCGTGTACTCGTGCGAAAAATCCTGCAAATCGCAACGGCCACCCTGGTCACACACCGGGCAATCCAGCGGATGATTGCCCAGGATCAACTCCAGGACGGACTGGCGCGCCGCCTCGACCTGTGCGCTCGAAGACCGCACGACCATGCCGTCGGCCACGCGCGTACTGCACGACGTCTGCAGTTTGGGAAATTTTTCGATTTCCACCAGACACATCCGACAATTCGCGTCGGGTTCCAGTTTCGGGTGGTAGCAGAAATGCGGCACCATCACGCCCATCTGGCGCGCCGCCTCAATGACCAGCGTTCCGTCAGGCACCTGCGTCCTGACGCCGTCAATCGTCACTGTCACCAGTTGTTGTGAAGTGGCCATGGCCATGCTCCGTTCCCGCTACACACTCAACACGGGGATGGCTTTCCTGTTCGCGGTGAGCGCACCAGCCTCCGCAATCAACGCCTCATATTCAGACCGCCAGTATTTCAACGTACTCTGCACGGGGGCGATTTCCGCGTCGCCGAACGCGCAGACCGTTCGGCCGCCGATATTGCCGCAAATATCCAGCAGCGTGTGCAGATCATCCTGCCGGCCCTGCTTGTTCAGAATGCGTTGCAGAATCTGCACGATCCAGGCGCTGCCTTCCCTGCACGGCGTACATTTCCCACAGGATTCGTGATAGAAAAATTCCATCAAACGCAGGGTGGCCCAGACCATGCTCGTGCCCTCTTCCATCACGGTCACGCCGCCGGACCCCGACATCGAACCGGCCCGGGCCACCGACTCAAAATCCAACTGGACGTCAAGGTGATCCGGTGTCAGAAACGGCGCCGAGGCGCCCCCCGGAATAAAGGCCTTGAGTGGTTTATCAGAGCGCATGCCGCCTCCAAGATCCTCAATCAAATCCCGGAACGTTGCGTTGACAGGCAATTCATAATTCCCCGGACGTTGCACATGCCCGCTCAAACAGAATATCCGCGTACCGGGGCTTTTGGGAGGCGCGCCAATGGCGGCATACCATGCGCCCCCCCGATTCACGATATGGGGCACGTTGGCCAGCGTTTCGACATTATTGACGACCGTGGGTTTCTGATAGAGGCCATGCGTGGCCGGGAACGGCGGCTTGGTCCGGGGTTTCCCGCGCTTGCCTTCCAGCGATTCAAGCAATGCCGTTTCCTCACCGCAAATATAGGCGCCCGCTCCCGCATGAACATAAATGTTGACGGTGACGCCGCGACCGTACAGGTTGGCGCCGAGGTGCCCGGCCTGTCGGGCTTCGTCAATCGCACGCCTCAGAATGGTCGCGCCAAGCCGGAATTCTCCCCTGATATAGATGTAGGCGGTTTGCGCGCCGATGGCATAACAGGCGATGGCCATACCCTCAAGAACCTGGTGGGGATCGCGCTCCATCAGTTGACGATCCTTAAACGTACCCGGCTCGCTTTCGTCGGCGTTGCAACACAGATATTTGGGTCCGGGGTGATCCCTGGGAATAAAGCCCCATTTCACGCCGGTAGGAAACCCTGCACCGCCCCGCCCGCGCAAGCCCGATTGTTTCACCGTCTCGATCACCTCGGCGGGCGACACGCCTCCCAGAACTTTTTTCAACGCCTGATACCCGCCGGCCCGTTCATAATCGGCGAGTGACCCGGTGTAGCCGGGCTGTTCCATATTGCGCAGGAGAATTTTTTCAAACGCCTTCATGGTGCCCCCGCGCCAGCCGCGTCAGTTCGTTCCGGCATCATAAACGGTCCGCTTTTCAGGGAACAGTCGCCGGTCTGTTTAAGATCGCTCACAATCCGTCCAACTTTTGCCTGCGTGAGCCGTTCGTAATACCCGTCATTGATCTGCATCACCGGGCCGGTCGCGCACGACCCCAGACATTCCACGGCACTCACCGTGAACTGCCGGTCCGCGGTGGTGCCGTCCGCGCCAGGCTCCAGATGCGTTTTCAACCAAGCCAGCAGGTCATCCGCTCCGACCAGCGCGCACATGAGCGACCGGCACACCTGGATGTGGAATGTCCCAATCGGTTTGAGCGAGAGCATCGTATAAAATGTCGCCGTCTCAAACACCTGGGGCAGTGTGAGATCCAGAATGGCGGCAATCTCGCGCATGGCGGCCTGACTCACGTACCCCTCTTCCCGTTGCGCCAGATTCAACAACGGTAGCAGTGCCGAGCGCTTGACCGGATAGCGGCTCAGAAGCTCCTCAATCGTGTCCCGATGTTTATCAAAGACCATGCCGACTCACGCCACGTTTGTCGTCCACGGCCGGTTTGCTTCCGCCTTGAACGGTATCCCCTGACCTGGGGAAGGCAGATTCACCGGTCACATTCCCCCATCACGATGTCATAGGTGCCAAAGATCGTAATAATATCAGAAATCAGATATCCGCGTGCCATAAAATCGAACGCCCCCATGTGCACAAACGACGGCGAACGGATTTTCATCCGGTAGGGGCGGGGGCTGCCGTCGCTGATCAGGAAAAACCCCAGTTCGCCTTTGGGCACCTCCGTGCCGCAATACGTCTCCCCCTTCGGCGGCTTGAATCCCTGCGTAAAGATAATGAAATGATGGATCATACTTTCCATATCCCGCATCACGTTGGGCTTGGGCGGGGGAATCACCTGCGGCAAATCCGCCATGACAGGCCCCTCGGGTAACTGATCCAGGCCCTGCTCGATAATCCGCGCGCTCTGCTTCATTTCCTCAACGCGAATCCAGTACCGGTCATAGGTGTCGCCGTCTTTGCCGACAGGGACGTCCCACTCCACACGGTCATAGACGCCATACGGCTCAAATTTACGCACATCATAGGCCACGCCCGACCCGCGCAACGTCGGCCCGGTCAGCCCGAAGTTGATGGCGTCTTCCATGGAAATCACCGCCACGCCTTTGGTTCTGGCCACCCAGATCCGATTGGTCTGCAACAACGTGTTATATTCCCGCAGGTGCCCGGGAAACGTGCGCAAAAAATCCCGCAGGCGGTCAATAATGTCCCGGGTCAGATCGGCGTCCACCCCGCCGATGCGATAATAATTCAGCGTGAGCCGGGCGCCGCAGAGTTTCTCGAACAGGTCGAGCAGGACTTCCCGCTCACGAAACGTCCAGAAAAAGACCGTCATGGCCCCGATATCCAGGGCCTGCGTGCCCAACCAGAACAGATGGCCGACGATGCGCTGCACTTCGGCCACAATCGTCCGAATATACTCGGCGCGCTCGGGCACGGTCACCCCCACCAGTTTTTCAACGGCACGCACATAGGCATAGTTGTTCGTCATCGCACACACATAATCCAGGCGATCCGTATGCGGAAGGATCTGCGTGTAATGGAGACCTTCGGCGAGTTTTTCGACACCGCGGTGCAGATACCCCAGATCGGGCACGGCTTTGGACACCCGCTCGCCGTCCAGCTCCAGCACCACCCGCAACACGCCATGCGTACTGGGATGTTGCGGTCCCATATTGAGCAACATTTCCGTGGTGCGTTTTGCGGATTCAGGATGATCCCCGGCCATGAAAATGTGCTGCTGTGTCTGCGGAATATCCTGCTCGGTCCATTCGCTGACCGGTTCATCCAACCGGGGAAGAAAATCAAAGGTGCTTCGCCACCCCCTGCCTTCGGCGGGGAAATCCTTTCGCAGGGGATACCCTTCCGCGTAATCTTCCGGCAACAGAATCCGCCGCAGGTCGGGATGGCCCTCAAACGTGATCCCCATCAGATCAAACACCTCGCGTTCAAGAAAATTCGCGCCTTTCCAGATGGATGTGACGGTCCCGATCGCGGGATTGTCTTCCGTCACCCTGGCTTTCAGGCGAATCCGCGTGCGATGCGCAAGGGAAAGAAAGTGGTAGATGACCTCAAACCGCTCCGGCTCATCGGGATAGTCGGCCGAACAAATGTCGGTGATGTGATGAAAAGCCATCCCGGGGTCGTCGTGGAGAAAGCGCGCCACCGCGACAAGGCCCGTCGCCCGCACCTGGGCCGAGAGGTCTCCCCGCTTGGGATCCTCGCGCACGGACAGAACCGCCTCGGGAAAACGGGTTTGCAGGGTGTCAAGAACGCGATGCATAAGAGGTGAACGTGTTGCCTCAACCGCCGTGGAAAATGGACAGCGTCATGCGGCGGATGTGGCTCGGCAGGTGCTCGTCGTAGCCGTGCCAGTCGGCATACTGTGGCAGTTTCAATTCGTTCTGCCACCGTTCCATATTCCGCATCACCGCCACTGGCCCGCCGGCCTGCAACGCCTTCTGAATCTCGCCGAAGACCAGGGTGAACAGATCTTCCATGAAGGCAAGATTTTCCTCAATGTCGCGGACCGACGTGCTGTCGGAATGGGCGTTGACGGCATGCGCGAGGTTTTTCTTGTTGAGTTCTTTCAGCACGCGCATGATGGCCAGGGAGTTGTCGTCGTCCATCCATCTCCCCGGTGTCAGCCCGCGCGTTTCGTACAGGTCGGCGGTGAAGGCAATGCGCTCATCGGGCAGGAACAGCACCGACGAACCGGCCCCGTCGGCCGGGCCGTAGTGGTGAAGGTGGACCTTTTTGCCGCCGAAATCAAAGCTCAGAAAATCGTCAAACACAACATCCACCTCTTTCGGCGCCCGGCCGAGCACATCCAGGGCAAACACCGAACGGCAACTGCGGTGGCAGATGATGTCCGCTTCCGGAAACACCTCCGTCCCGCCCACATGGTCGTAATGCTCGTGGGAAAGCACGATCCGTGTCACCGGTTTGTCGGTGATGGTGGCGATGGCGTTTTTCAACCCCTGCGCCCGCGGCGTGAAAGCCGGGTCGGTAATCAACACCCCGTCGTTCCCCACGACAACCAGACTGGTGTAAGGAAAATCACCCACTTTGACCGTGAACACATCATCGGCCAGTTCCTTTATCAACGGCGCCGCACCGGCACTGAGGGGGAAGAGAAGAGCCAGTGTGACGGTGAGGGTAAATGTGATGTTTTTCAGATGATGTGGCATGTTGGGGTAGCTCCTGGTTACGGGGTGGAAGAGTATTGTCGCGTTGCTACATGCTCGACAGGAGTTTAAGCGCATCACACTTCTCCATGTCACAGCTATTCAGTGCACATTCAATATTTCCTGGCCGTTCTAATAAATCCCTCATCGTCACGAAATTGTAGGCTCCCGTCGGCGTTGATGACACAAATATGTCATTTCTCCTTTCGTGGAACACACCTCCCAAACCTACTTCACAAACACCTTCTCCTTCTGAATTTTCTCCTGTAGCTTCAGCAACGCATCCAGGAGGGCTTCCGGGCGTGGAGGGCAGCCCGCCACATAGACATCCACAGGCACAATCTGATCCACGCCCTGCACCACGCTGTAACTGTTGTAATGATTGCCCGAGGTCGCGCAGGAGCCCATGGAGATCACATAGCGCGGTTCGGCCATCTGGTCGTAGATGCGCCGAATCACCGGCGCCATTTTTCGACACACGGTCCCTGCCACAATCATGACATCGGATTGTCGGGGCGAAGCCCGAAACACCCCCGCGCCGAAACGGTCAATGTCGTACCGCGAGGACACTGACGCCATCATTTCAATGGCACAACAGGCCAGCCCGAACGTCATCGGCCATAACGCCGATTTCCGGCACCAGCTCACCATATAATCAAGATTGGTAGTCAGAATGTTGGGTTCAAACTGTCGTTCGAGCATGCTCATATATCTGTCACCTCAGCGAAAGCCGGAACATGTCACCCGCCGACGCCGGAACGCCCCGCCCCGCCAGTCGGGACCTCATTCCCATTCCAGCGCGCCTTTTTTCCAGACATACCAGAACCCCACCACAAGAATGGAGATGAACACACCCATTTCAAGAAGTCCCAACAGACCCAGTTTGTGAAAGACGACAGCCCACGGGAACAGAAAGACGATCTCCAGATCAAAGATGACGAACAACATCGCAATAATGTAATAGCGCATGGGAAACTGCACGCGGGCATCCATAAAGAGCGGACTGCCGCTCTCATACGGCAGGAGTTTGGCGCGATAGGGGCGACGTGGCCGCACAAGCCAGCCCGCCACCAGCGACAACGCGCCAAACGCCACAGCAATGGCGGCAAAGAGGGCAATGGGAATATAATTGACCGGAACGGATTCCCCACCCATGTCAATGGCTCCCGCAATGAGAGTGTCGCATCATGGACGCACCCTGTAATGGCACATCGGGCACAGCCGTTAAGGCCGCATCAAAAAACGGGCGATGCCGCAAGCCGCGCAGGATCGGACGCTCGATCCCTTTGTGCTGGATCAGAATTTTGAAGGTGGTCCCCATCCCATGGTGGCGCAACAGTTGCGCGGCTGCCTGGACCGTGTCCGATTCCCCGTCATGGTCCCGAACCATGTCATCAATCCCCACACTCATCAGAAAATACATCAGATTGGTCAACCCCGTCGTGGTCAATCCCGCCCGTTCCCCGGCCCTCGCCAGGCTTGAAAAATTCACATGCGCGGTCAAATCCTGTTCGCCAACGAGTGTATAGGGATTCGTCGAAACCCGGTGCCGATGGTATCCCATCAGCGTCCCGTTGCTTCGCTCACGCGAGAAATAATCCCGCGACGTGTGGCCGTAGTCAATCGTGATCACGACGCCACGATCCAGCACACTGGCGACCTGTTCCATCCACCTCACCGCGTCCAGATTGATTTCTGTGGTAAAGCCGTCGGGCAGGTCCACCCCAAGGTCGGCCAGGAACGATGACAGTTCAGGCGTGGACGGCTCTCCGGCGATTTCCACAAATTCATCGTGGCGACTGGTCACGTACAGCTCCCGCAAACCGTCCCGTTCCATACGGACTCTGTGAACCGGAAACGCATCCACCAGTTCATTCGAGAACAGCATGCCCGTCAGACCGTCGCCCGACAGACGGCTCACATCATCAACCCATCGAATCCTGCCTTCGTGCGTCGCCCAGGCAGACAACGTGTCCCGCTGGCGACGTCGAAGGGCCGGACTGCGTTCGACCAGAACACAGGCCAGCCGGGACAGCAGAGCGGCATGTCGCTCGCCGCATTCCTGCAACATATCCCGGAGCAACGTCCCATCTCCCGGCCCCATTTCGACAAGATGAAACACGGCGGGATGCCCGATATATTCATCAATTTCAACAAGCTGGCGGACAAGACATTTGGCCAGCAACGGCGACAGACAGGGAGCGGTGAAGAAATCGCCGCCCTCCATCCCAATGGGAGAGGCGGTGGAACGGGACAGGCCTTCCCCTTTCATGTAATACCCGCTCGTTTCCTCGTAGAGGGCGAGTTCCATAAAACGGGCAAACGTCAGGGGACCGGTGCGTTCTATGAGTGTGGTGATGTGTTGCATGAAAGGAAAGTTCGGCCCGTCTACTCCTTCAGTCAGGAGGGCAAACGGCCAACGCGGCTGCGTCATGCACCGACGACAAATCCATAAGACCCAAAGACCTATGCCTTATAGGCCAAGGGGTACACACCCTAGCCTGCCCCTGGAATATTAGTCAAGGATAGACAGGGGATATGAATGCGAAACAGGCGGGACAGTGAGGAACGCTGATGAGTGGTGGCAATCTCTACAAGAAAAGGGGGTCAGATGCATTCAGCAGAAAATCAGCCATCAACCATGCCCTTTTCTGGATTCCCGCTTAACGATGGCGGGAATGACAATGAATCTCCTCTGAAACTATCCAGAGTACCATATGTGGTGAACCTGTCCATCGCCTTGACGCATCGCGGATGGGAAGCCCATAATCGCCTTCTGTCCCGTGCCGAAGTGGCGGAATGGCAGACGCGCTAGATTCAGGTTCTAGTGTCCCTTGGGGCGTGCGGGTTCAACTCCCGCCTTCGGCACCATGCCAGCCAGTCAATGTGCTTGCGTGTTGTTTGTGTGTTCCTCATCTGTAACCATTCATGTTTGCTTTTCCATGTAGCAGGACCGGCGGGGGAGTTGGATTCATCGCCGACCTGGTGGAGCCGGATCTTCTGACCTCCATGATGATGTCTTTGCCGAAGGAGCGAGTCCCGTGGGTAAAAGGTTGAACACGATCTCCCTGTTTCCTCTTGTTGCGGCTGGCAGCCTTGTCAGCGTGCTGGTCTGGACTGCCTCACTCCTTGCGGCGCCGATTCACGGTTTCGGGGAGCTGAAATTCGGCATGCCTCCCGCGGAAGTGGCGGCGCTTGCGGACTGTTCGAGTCAGACCGAGTGCCTGTATGACCTGTTGGGGAAAAATCGCTACTTCATGCTGGGGTATGGGCCAGCGCGCGGCACGGCGGATTCACCGGCCGGGACAGGGGACTATCTCAGTCACATTGACATTGACATGGGCGCCTATACGCGGGAATGGTTTCAGGAACTGTTCGAAGTGTTCTCTGCCCAGTACGCCCTGAGCCACTATCCCACCGAGCAGGAAGATACGTCGTTTCAACAGGACCGTTCCCATGAGCTTGTGATTGGCTTTGCCGATGGTCTGGTCCTCTTGAAGGTGGTGCGTCGCCCGTTCGGCAATCTCATCGTTCGTGTGATCTACCAGGATGACGACCACGCCCGGACCCATCGCAAGGTCTGGAACGCGGTCCCTGCCACGTAGCCGTGCCCCCTTCCTCGCAGCAGAATCCGTTTGTCGTGATCACCGGCGCCTCCAGGGGCATTGGGGCTGAATATGCCCGCGTCCTTGCCAGCCAGGGCTACGACCTGTTGCTTGTTTCCCGGGACGACGCGCGACTCGCGCAACTGTCCCGCGAACTGGAGACGAGCGCCCGCGTGCAGGCCCACATGTGCATCGCCGACCTGGCCCAGCCTCAGGCCGCGCATCGCGTGTTTGCGGAAAGTCGCCGGCACCGGCATGCCCCGGATATGCTCATCAATAACGCCGGGTTCGGGTTGTACGGGGATTTTGCGTCGCATCCCCTGCCACGTATACAGGCCATGTTGCAGTTGCATGTTCACACGGTCGTGGAAAGCCTACGGTTGTTTTTACCCGGCATGATTGAGCGCGGGTCCGGCGTGATCATCAACGTGGCCTCTATCGCCGGCATGATGCCTATTCCGTATCTGGCCGAATATGCCGCCACCAAAGCCTTTATGCTTTCCTTGTCCGAATCGCTGGCCCGGGAAGTGCAATCAACCGGCGTGTCCATCCAGGCCTGTTGCCCGGGACCGACGGAAACAGATTTTCATGCGTCGGCCGGCTTTCGTCCCTCCAATCCCCTCATCAGACAGACGGCCGCTCAGGTCGTTCACGAATCTCTCGCCGCCGTACGGAAAAAACGATCCGTCGTCACGATTGGCTGGCAAGGCAAACTGGCCGCCATGGCGATGAAATGTGTTCCGAATGCCATCCTGGTCAGCATGGCGGGGCAACGAGCGCGGCCGCCTGGTCAGTGAAGCCGCTCATGGTCCACGGCGCCACGGGGTGATTCGTGTAAGAGGCGAACGGGAAATTCTTCTTCGCCGAGCGAAGTGGCGACCAGGGCATCTGCGGGGAATGACGTAGCAGGTGTGGCAGGGGCCGTACCACCGATGGTGGCGTGTCCAGGTTGCTATGGCTCCCGTGTTCGGAAGTGAATACTGACTGTCAGGTCCCCATCCACGAAATCGTCTCCCTGCATTTGTGGATCAAACTTCCACCGTTGGAGTGTCTGGAGTCCGGCCGCGTTCAGTTGGCGATCCTGCGCAGGTTCGAGAACCACGACTGTGGTTTCCGCCGTTTTGCTGACCAGGATGCGCACCTTCATCCAGTCGTCAATGGCCTGCCCGTGTAACGCCGACGGCATGGCGGGCCATGGGGTGTATGTGGGGACCGGCCCGCGTTGTTGATCGGTGTTCAGTCTGAGTCCATGCACATGGACGGGTTCAAGAACGGGGATGTCTTCATCCGCGAGATGATCGGTCTCATGCGTGGCGGCATCAGTGTCGCACCACCCGGATGACACATGCAGTCCCGTCAGGGCCACCGCGCAAACCACAAACAACGCATATCGCTTGATCCCGCTCATATCCGACCATTGTGCAGGGAGGGTCACGAGTGTCAATTCAGGATGGCCCGCTCACCCCGTGAGTCTGGTTTGTGAGGCAGGCCGTGATAGCAGTGGCAAGCTCGGCGCCGTTGTCGAGTGTCTGCGTGTTCCACCGCATGCCCAGCCCCGCTCCACTGTCTTCCTTCGGAATAATGTGGAAATGTACATGAAACACCGCTTGGTGGGCTACGGCGCCGTTATTCTGGAGCACATTAAAATTTCTGGTTCCCGTGGCTTTGAGGATCGCTCGACACAAACGCGGCAGGACCCGGCCGAGGGCTGCCGCAGAGTCATCCGACAGTTGGTCCAGCGTTTCAGCCGGTTCTTTCGGGATAACCAGGGTATGGCCTCTGGATAACGGGTAGAGATCCAGAAACGCCAGCACTCGGTCATCTTCATAGACCTTGTGGCAGGGCATCTCGCCGTTCAGGATTTTCTGGAAGATCGTCTCGGCCATCGGGCACAGAATAAGCCAACACGGTCAATCGTGGCAAGAGAATCCGATGTTGGATTGTTGCAATGGGTCACGCACGATGTCGTCCCGCGGATGAGTCGCCAGAACTGGAATCATGCCGCAAGCCCCTTGTCCCGCATGAACGGGATTGCCACAATCTTGCGTCGGGCGGGAACGGTTCACTATGGTGAAAACCACGCCTCTGCCGTTGTCGGAGCCGTGTCATGCTGGAGACCTGTTTCGTGAATGAGCCGAATACTCGCGACACATTCCGCCTTGCTCTGCCCACGCCTGCCGGTGAACTCCGCGCCGAGATCGCCGTGCCGACGCAGTTGATTCCGGTGTCCGACATTGTTCCCGTCATGCGTTCTCTGAGCGAACAGGCGCTTGCGTTGGAAGTGGAGCAGCGCCAACGGGCGGGACAGACGTTGTCCTGCCACAAAGGGTGCGCGGCCTGTTGCCGGATGCTGGTGCCGGTTTCTCCCCCGGAGGCGTTCGCACTCAAGGAAGCGGTTGAGCAACTGCCGGAGACTCAACGGGACAGGATTCTTCATCGTCTGGCCACGCTTCAGCGCACGCTGACCGAGACGGGACTGCTTGGGCGGCTTGTGCAGTTATCCGAAACCCGAACGCAGTTATCGGACGAGGATATGGAACCGGTCAACCGTGACTACTATGCCAGGCGGTTGCCCTGTGCCTTTCTCGACGATGACGAGTGCAGTCTGTATGACGCGCGTCCCGCCGCCTGCCGGGAGCTGCTCGTGACGTCTCCCGCCGAATGGTGTCGGGAGATGGACAACAAGCCGGTCCGGACTGTGCCGGTGCCGTTTCGCATCGGGACGGCTTTAAGCCTCCTGTGGGCGACGATGACCGGTGGCGCCGCGCGATTGATTCCTCTTCCCGTTGCGTTGGACTGGGCGGAACGTCATGCCGGGGAGAACAGTGCGCGCCACAACGGGGCGACGTTCCTCCAAATGGGGATGGAGAAAATTCTGGGGCTGCTGCGTCACAAGGCCTAGACCACCCTGCGTTGTGCCGCGCCGGTCTTGACAAGCACGCGAGCCGTTATGATAGAAAGAAAAGCGTGCCCGCCCCCTGCCTGACTGGAAACGAAGGGTAACACTCCATGCGTCTCTTTGTGTATGCCGATAATCTGCATCCGGGTCAACTGAAACGACGGGCGCCTGAACACAAGTTCTTATTCAAAGCCTGCCTGAATGATCACACCATCCACTTCCCGCGATTTTCTTCCCAGTGGCGCTGTGGCCTGGCCAGTATCACCCCCTCACCGGGAGAACGGGTGTGGGGCGTGGTGTGTGAACTCACCGACGAAGATCTGAAGATCGTGGATGCCTTTGACGGCGAAGTGATCGAAGGGGCGTTCCGGCACCTGGAAGCGACGGTGATGACGGAAGACGATAGCAAAGAGCTGGTGACCACCCATGTGGCCAATCCCATTGGCAAATTTCGTGTCAAGGAAACCTACATTGATTTTGTCATAAAAGGCGTCAAGCACTGGGGACTGCCGGACGAATGTCTTGCCATGTGGGAACGGTTTCGTCCTGAAACGGCAACCTGACATCCGCGCCGACAAGCCTGCGGTGAGGTGGCCGCACGCTGTTCACCTTGTCCCCATCCGTGAACCTTCACCTGTATCTGACTGAAAGGAGTCATCATGCCAAAGCCGAAATATCACATTCTTGTATGCACCAACACCCGCCCTCCGGGTCATCCGAAGCCCTCGTGTGGTAGCGCGGGGTCGCAGAATATTTTAATGAATCTCAACATGGGTCTGATGGAACGCGGGATTCCACCGGGAGAAGTGCTTGTGACCGGAAGCACCTGCCTTGGCCCGTGCGAACAAGGCCCCACCGTCGTGGTGTATCCTGACGGCGTCTGGTACTCCCAGGTCAAGGAAGAGCATGTGCCGTTGATTCTTGACGAACACATTAAGAAGGGCACGCCGGTTGCGCAATGCAATCCCGATTCGATCTGGAACTGATGCCCTTGCCCTCATACCCCGCACGATGACCGAACCCGTTGCCTCTCACAGTGCCCATCGGGCCAGCGGCCCCGCTTCCATTGCGTGCGGGATTATTACCTGCAGCGATACCCGGACACCGGACACCGACACCAGCGGGCAACTCATTCGGGAGTTGCTCACACGGGCAGGGCATCGGATTGATGCCTATCACGTGGTGAAAGATGAACCGGTTGACGTGCGGGAGCTTGTCCGGCAACTGGGCGAGGAGCCGGCGCTGGACGCGGTGATTATCAATGGCGGCACCGGAATTTCCCGGCGTGACTCCACGTTTGAAGCCGTTGATGGTCTGCTGGAAAAGACACTGGCGGGTTTTGGGGAACTGTTCCGCTACCTGTCCTACAAAGACATCGGCTCATCCGCGATGCTGAGTCGCGCCACCGGCGGTCTGTATAAAGGCAAAGTGGTGTTCTCGATTCCCGGTTCGAGTGGAGCGGTGCGGTTGGCGATGGAGGCGTTGATTCTCCCGGAACTGCCGCACATTGTGGGGGAGATGCGGAAATGATGTTTTACTGGAGGCAAGACAACAGATGAAGAGCGTCGCTTCGCAAATGGGATGGATTCGTGAACACACCCGGAAATGACCGTTGGGAATAATTGTGCATCGTATCCTTTCAGGTCTGTCCTGTTGTCTTTGCTTTTCCTCTAATCTTTTCTGACCACGTAAAAACCAGAGCGGAAACAAGTTCGCTTATAGCGGTAAGGATAAGTACAGTGGGAACAACTATTTTGCCGGTGTCTATCAGGTAAAGCCCGCCGACCAGGGAGACAAGCGCGATGACAAAGCCGAAATTGCGTGCTTTTGATCTCTCTCGTTGCCCTTTATCCAAGCGTTTATGCCGGTGATTCTGCTCTTCCTTGGCCATCGCGATAATCGCATGACGGGTATCGAGATCATATTTGTTGAGTATATCAGGATGAGGCAACGATCCTTCCCAATAGTTTGCCTCTATAGATATTTTGGTTTTGGGTGGCGAGCTACCCTGTTCCACCAAGGCAGGCGTATTTCCCTGTTGCTCTGATTTAGACATTCCAGCCCTTCCCTTGCCACCCGCTAGATGTGTTCAAGGCGGTGGCGGAGTATGGCAATGCGCAAGTCGTTGCCGATTGCAACCCAATCTTTTCGTAGTGCTTGCATGTCCGTTTCCATCGAATGGCTGTCAAGCGACGAATCAACGAACGATGCCGGTGCGGTGATGAATCCTCCCAAACCAGACGGATCATCTTCGGATGACAAGTCAATGGGTGTAGCGAATAACCCGATTAGAAGCCAGGGGGAGCACTGGTTGAACTGCCGAGTCTGCTGGTCTCTGGCATCTTCAATGACAGCCGCCAACTCATCCGCCGACACAGATTCATTGCTCGAAAATGTGGTGCTCATTGTCTCCTCCGATTAAATCCCCGCCATTATCGCCTGTATCCACAAGCGTTTTCAAGCCCAGTTGATGCTCCCTGTTTCAGCCACGGATGCAATGTTGGCTATCCTGCACATGAAGCGAAGCCGGCGGCTATCCTCATGTTTCATGTGCGGGATAACCACTCTTTGACCTGGCATTCAATCCCTGTTACCTCTTCGGCAAAACCGGATGGGATCAAGGCTTCGAGTTCCTCGGAAGCGGCCCGCACTCGTTCGTCAATCACTTCCTGAATTCGTGATCCGGGAATACCCTTCAGGAAGTTCTTCAGGCTCACCAGCATTTTGTCTCCGAACACATCGCAAAAACGTTTCTGCTCGTTCTTGTCGAATACGTTGTCCTGGACGATTTCACGTGCCATTGTCCACATGGAAACGTTTTCTTTTGCTTCTTCGATTCTCGCTCTGGCCGGCCCGTCTATGTATTTGTGAAAATCTTTCTCGATCCTGTTGTCAATCGTTGTCAGTGTCTCACGGGACGGTTGCGTATCCATGCCCGGGGAGTCAATGGAGAACCAAAGCAACGCGCGGCAACGAACCAGCATTGACGGGTGAGAGGCTCCCGCGTGGGCCTTGGACTGACTGTTTTCGAGTTGGGAAATGAAAGTGCCGACGTCGAATTTCAAATGCTGATCGGTCAAACCCGAAACCAGTTTCATCATGGCCCTGACAGCGGCGTTCAGAGAGTCGCACGCGATAAGCCCTGTTCGGTCGGCTGATATTTCCTGCGAGCGCATCTGCATGAAGGACTCAAGGCTGTTCTGCTCGTGCATGCCTCCGCCGTGTTGCAGGAGGAAATGCCCCAGTTCGTGGCCGGCCACGAACTCGAATTCCTCGTCGTTCATGGTCTCCGTCAGTCCTGAAGTGAAGCGGACAATGCACTCGCTGGTTTCATCAGAGAGACAGGAGGCCTGTAGCTCTGGCGAGGCATACACAAATGCCTCGACGGCCGCTTCCGGGATATGAAGACGGCGATACACAGACTGGAGCCGTTCATGAAGGGTGGGCGTGACCTCGCGGGATATGCGTAGCTCGTTCTGGTGGAAGTGATTCCGTATGGCATCAAGGCCTCTGCCGATTGCGTTGGGTTGAAGCCGTCGCGTATCACCGGAGAAACGAATTGTTTCGGCGTGTTTCCGTGCGGCATGTAGCTGATTATCCATACTTCTTTTTGAGCTCGCCAAGCATGTTGATCATGTGCTGTGCGTTATCGCGTTCAGAACCCTCGGATAGTGTATTCATGCGGCTGTTCCACTTCCGGAATTCCGCCCGAAGGTGTTCCTTGATGTGCTTGCTGTTCCAGTTGGGATTTACGCCGAAAACATCCTCTGGATTAGCCGCACTCGCGATCACAAGGCCCTTTTTCATGAGTCCCGTGTCGATGAATCGTTTCACCTGTTGCATGTCGAGACCAATCAGATCACCAATACGGTGCAACAACGCAAGTTCGCTGGGGTCCGCCACACCGTCTGCCGTCATGACGTCTGTGCAAAGCTGGAGCGCTTCGTGCTTGAGCTGTTGGTTGCCAGTGTTGTTCAGACGTCTGGCAAGCGACTCCAAGTGGAGAGAGCCTTGCTTGGCTTCAGCGTGACTTTCCTTTATCGCCTGATTGCAGCGTTGTTTCATTGTTTGTGCTTCTTTGCCAGAATACGGTGACAGTAACCTTATGGCCGCTTTTTTGATAGCCATGCCTTCCCGCTTGTGAAGGTTGCCATCGGACATCGCCACGGCCATTGCTATTTTGAGGGAAAGTGTCGCTGCCATTTCTTCAGCCTGGAAGGCTTGATGGGACGAATCGCCCGGTGTCTTTTGCGGCCGCCGTGTTGGTGTCCGTATCTTTTGCGGCCGCCGTGTCTTTTGAGAACGAAATAGCCAGCGGCAAATCGCTGCATAGCAGTGGATCGTTGTTATGACGATCCCGACACAGACGAAGATGACAATAGTAATGACCAAGCCAACGACGAAGTCCATGTCATTCCACTGTAAATTTGCTGATGTCTGTTTCCACGGGATTTTCCGAGCTCGTCAGATCTACTTTGATGTCGTATCTTTGTTGCGTTTCGACATCAACGAAAGAACACTGCATGGTCTGGTTTGCATCGTATGAGAAAGTCACCTTGATCTTCTGTCCAGCAGGGCGGCCAGGGGGAACTTTCAATCCATCGTTTGCCAGAATGTTTACGAATTGAAGGTCTGTTTCATTGTCTGAACATTCCGTCACAGAACAATCCACGGATGTTTGACCATCATCCGATGTGCAGTAGGATTTGGTAACAGAACAGGGGATTTTCGAGTTTTTCTCAATCAGAATACTGTTTTCTCTGGACTGGGTTTCATCATCCCAAACGATTGTTCCATAGCACATGTTGGCACATTCTGAAACAGCCAACTTGTCGATTCTCGCTTGCTGTGCATCTGACAACTTTGATAGGTCACTTTTGTAAGCTACATACACGGCGGCTCCCAGAGCCACGACTTCATCTACGTTGATACTGCAGATCGGCTCTTTGCCAAATGTTCTCTTGATACTCTCTTGCACCATAGGGACTCTTGTGCTTCCTCCTGCACAGAGGACCCCACGAATGTCCGAGACCTTCAGCCCCGCTTCCTCGATAGTGGACTCGCAAAGCAGTTCCGTCTGAGTCACAAGTGAAGAAATGGCTTCCTCGAACTCCTGACGCGTGACAGCAATGGATTTCCGGTTCACTCTGGTTTCTACTTTATCTCGATTCGACAATGACTTTTTGTCAACCTCCGCTTCAAAGTTCCCGTAGTCTTGATCTTCCAATTCATCCTGGGCACTTTCTTTGTATTTTTCCGCAACGATCTTCCTGAGTAATTCATCAAAATCCATTCCGCCCAGCTTTTGAACGCCGTTTGAGCAAAGTACATCCACCTCGTGCCCGTTGACCCGAATTATTGAAATATCAAACGTTCCCCCTCCAAGGTCATACACAGCGTAAGTCCCCTGTAGATTGCTCTTTTCGCGAACCACGTATCCCAACGCCGCGGCAGTCGGCTCGTTGAGAATATGCCGAATGTTCAACCCTGCGTTTCTTGCGGCCTGCAAGGTGGCTTCACGGGCAGCGTTGGGGAAGTTGGCGGGGACGGTGACCACGACCTCCTCAATGTCGCCAATTATTGAGCGGGCGTCGCTGACGAGTTTTTTGAGAACGAGAGCACTCAAGTCGGTGGGAGTAAATCGTTGGCCTGCAAGCGTATACATTTTCGATGTTCCCATGTCTCGCTTGAAGCGACCTGCGGCGTTCTCACCCAAGCTAAATGCTTTTCTTGCGCGGTCGGTTCCCACCTCCACCGTTCCCGAATCCAGGACTTCGACGCATGACGGCGTAAGGTTTATCCCGTCGTCGTTATGAACGATGACTGGCCGCCCCGTTTCATCAATGCGAGCTAGCACAGAAAATGTGGTTCCCAAGTCAATGCCGATAAACGAACCCATGTGTTTCTCCTTTATTGTGTGGTGAATATGCGGACCTTCGCGGGGTATACAATCTCGTATCCGTCAGGTGTTTTCAGCCGGTAGCCCGGTTCGATCACTTCGGCGATCTTGTAGCGGTCGTCCACGTTATTGGATAACATTTTCTTCGGATTGTCCGCGACGCCCTCCGCTTGACGATAGTCTTCTCCGACCGACGGAGAGAATGCCTCGACGCCACATTCATCAAGTGCATCCTCAAGCAGGCGTTTGATTACATCAAGGGCTTCGGATTGGGGGCCTGCATCGCGCATGAAGTCATTGACGGCCAGATCGGTGCGGATGAAGCGGATCAGAAATTTCTGGAATACTTGTGCTTCGTATCCCCTCTTGAGCCGGCGTATCTCCGCGTCCTTTTCATCAAGTGCACGGCTTAATGTCCCGAAGATGTTTCGCAGATTGTCGAATTTCTCTGTATTGTTTGCACTGTCGCAACGGACCTGGTTCATGCTTTCCGCGATCAGGGTTTTCAGTTCCGCAAGTGTCTGTTCGGGCACGCTCTGTTGTGCAACATGAGACGGTGCGGGAACGGACACGGGAGGTTCGACGGGTGCCACGGGGGGCTTTTTGCTCCATCGGTACAAGTACAAGCTCAACGTAGAGAGGAGAAGCACAAGGAAGCCTGTCATGCCCAGAACGACCAGCAGGAGTGAGGAAGGTGACGCCTGGGATGTGTCGACCTTGCCCGTTGTCTTTTCGGCCGGGGGCGGTGCAATGCTGGAAGTTCGGGTTGGCTGCAAAGTAGTTTCCGGCATGGCATCAGCGGGTTTCGGGACGACCGTCTCCGAAAGCCGGGGCTTTTCCGAATCCTGCTCAGTCAGGGATTCCCGTTCCCTGGATAGGGGAAGGTACAGAATTTTTCCGGTAACCAACTCGTCTTTGCCACCTCTGAATGCAGTCGGATTGCACTCGTAAAGAGACTGCTCCAACGCCCTGGGGGATTGCGATTCTGGTGTAACGACGCGCTGTGCTATTTCCGACAACGTATCGCCTTCCACTACGCGCAGGCCAGTTCCGTTTTTGGTGCACAATGCCGATTTTGCCTTGCTACTCGTATCCAGCGTTTCAGCGACAGACACATCCAGGGTTGCCAGCAGTCCAAGCAACATAAACGTTGATTTGATTGTTGTATTCATCTGGGATGATTCCTTGGCCTTCCTAAAACATCAACGCCCCGTCCGCGATCATCACGGCCTGCCCTCCGACTTTAATCTCCTGAATGGCATCATCATCCGAAAACACCTGAACGGTCAGACGTGACGGCCGGTCAATTTCATATCCCTGCTCCATAATCACTTCAGTGGTCGGGCCGACATCCACAACGCCGTTTTTGACAAGATAGGCGCCCAGCGCTCCGCCGGCGCTTCCCGTGGCCGGATCTTCCGCAATGCCGACAGGCGCGGCGAACATGCGCGCATGGACACTGGCCCAGTCTTCAACTGTCACCGTCGTGAACACCATCAGACCATTGGCGCCAAGTTTCTCGCAGATGTCCTTCGTGCCAGTCGGGTCAGCGTGCATGGATTTTACGGCGGTCAGGGTGCGGACCGGAACAATGGCGACCGGCAGACCGGTTGACACTACTTCAATGGGCAGACGGGTGTCGGCAATGGCGGCTTTGTTGACCTGTAACACCCGGCTGATTTCGTAAAGCCATTGCATGTCGGTAACCGTTTCCAGAAATTGCGGCTTGGGCTGAGACATCATGACGCAGGCCACCCGGTTCCCGACTACGTGCAATTCGACGGGGAAAAGGCCGATATGACATTCGAACATGAACCGCGTTACCGGCGCCTGCAATGGAAATTTCCGCAACGTGCCGAGGACAAAGAATGTCCCGATCACCGGATGGCCGGCAAAAGGTATTTCCTGTGTGGGTGTAAAGATGCGCAGTTTCACAATCGCGGCGGGGTCGGTGGGGGGTAGCACAAAGACGGTTTCGGAGAGGTTCATCTCGCGGGCAATCTGCTGGAATTCCCTGTCGGTTAAGCCTTCGGCATCGGGAATCACGGCCACGGGATTGCCGCTGAAAGGCTGATCGGTAAAGACATCGGCCTTGTAATACTGCAAGCGTCTGGTTGGAGTCGTCATGGGATTGGTGTCAGCGGTTCAGCCTGGGGATAGCCAGGTGTCTGTCGGGTTGTACGCTGGAAGAAATCATGGCGGCCTACTGAAAACGTTCGAGGACGCGACAGGCACGCACGGCGTCATCGCTCTAGGCAGTTAACGGCAAAGCTTCATACTCGGCCGACCGGGGATTGCGAACGTAATCTTCTACAAAATTTTGCAGGGTGCCATTGCGATAGAGTCGCGCATTGGCAAATTTCGTGTCTATTTTGTGGAGGACCCGCACACTGACCCCTGTTTTTTTCTTAAATTCATCCAGAGTGACGCCCGTGATGTCCATGTTCGGCCCTCGCCCGGATTCCATCACGCATTTGGGTATGTGGATGCGCTTCTGGCCGGTCAGCCGTTGGCGAATGTCGTCAAACGTCAACAGCACGGTGCAATCCGAATCACCGCCGAGCGTGGTATTGGGCACAGACAGAAAGTGCGCGCGATTCTTGCGATACAGGTTGAGAATCTTCGCCACGCTTCCTGCCATGACCACCGTGTCCTTTTTCTCAAGCTCCAGGGAATCGAATGTACTGGCGATGCGCTTTCGATTGAGAAACGCCGTCACGTAGGCTTCGGTGTGGATGGTGGATACATTGGGCAAGCCGGCGTCATAGATACGTTCCGCCTCAACGGCAAGATACTTGCGCCCCTGCCGCATGATCCTGGCCGTCTCGTCCGTGATACCGCCAACAGGCGTGAGACATCCCATCCATAACACGCATTGCTGGTTGATCTTTGAGATGGCTTTCGCGTCTTCGGACATGGTCTGTTCGCCAAACGTGTAAAAGTTGGCCGATGACACCGCCGGGCCGTCCACCACCTTCATCAGATGCCTCACGGACGGCGCATGTGGCATGAGCTGTTGCCGGTACTGGCCCAGGGTAATGACCGATAATTCAAAATTGATCCGGCCCGGGTACTGTGCCGACAGCTGATGGATCTTCGGAACGTGGACAAATCCCACGGTAAAAAACTGAATGTTTTTATCCGTGTATTTCAGGAAATCTTCGACCCATTCCGTGGCTTTGGGGTGGAGGAACAGATCCGTCCATTCCATGTATTCATTGCCCCCCAGGCACCAGTACTGTTGGGGATCGGTGGGCTTGGCGTTGATATAATTGAGGATAAATTCCCAGTCATCCTGCGTGGTTTTCGGGGGATCGTTGGTTTCGCGGTAGGAATGGTCGAGTTCGTAGCAGAAGCTACATTCGACCGGACATTTCTTGCCCAGACTCAAGGGAATTTTCCCCGCATCCATTTCTCGCCTCAACACTTCCCGATACCCTTTGCCTTGTAACACAAGCGTGGGTTCTAACACTGGAAGATCGCGTCCCATCTCTTGCTCCGTTCTCCGCTGTCACCTCGACCCGTGCGGGTTATCGGGCTTGCGACATGCCCGCCCATGGTCCGGGCACCGGTCTCACTTGATGCACGATACCGGGTCACGGTATCGTCCCGGCAATGTCCGCCTCATCTTCATCGTGCGATGACCAGGATCATTCATCGGAAGACGCGCTGACGAACGCCCTTGCGCTCTTCAATCTCACGTTGCCGCTTCACCCGACCATGCTCCATCAACGGTATCGGGAGCTTCTGGCCACATGGCATCCCCATCGTTATGCCGGTCTGACGAACAACCCCGCCAAATACATGCACATGTACAAGAAAGGGGAAACGATGACCAAGGCGGTGGAGGCGGCATACACCGTGCTGAAGGAACGACTGGAAAAGCCCTGCCACGCGTCTCCTCCGGTGTGACGGCCCGGCCTCCGTGCGCTACTGGGCCGAGTGACTGACCACCCTCGCCATTCCCGGTTCACCGTCTTTGCCGCCTTCGGGATCGGCTTTGGCGACCGGCCATGTAATCAAACCGGCCACGGCATCGGGTTGGGCGTCGGCGGGGCTGTGGTGGGTGGCGTAAATTTGCGGTAACCGGTTGGTGCCAAGCTCTGAAATGTAGAGAAAGATCTGCTCCCGGGCGTTGATGCGCACGGCCCAGGGTTCAAAATCATTCTGATAAAATTCTTCGCACAACTGCATGGCGTCCAGGCAGCTCAGTCCCCCCGGTTCGTTCAGCGTGTAATAATAATCAAGGGGCATATCGTAATCGTCCTGTTTGTGGATGGTCATGCCAAACTTTTCGGGATTTCTGACCATGGGGGTATGACGATAGGCCACAAAATAAAACAACTCGACGGAATGAATGAGGGCTTTGTTCTGAAGCAGGAACTGTCGGGTCTCTTCCGCTTCTTCTCTGGTTTCTCCCGGGAATCCGTAGAACGCCATCACGTGATTCCAGATCCCCGCTCGGGCCGCTTCGCGCAGGTTATGTTGAATCACATCCTTCCGTGCATGTTTGTCCATGAGGGCCAGCACGCGTTCGTTGGCCGACTCCATGCCGTAATACAGCGTCTTGCACCCGGCCCGGGCGGCGACATCCCAGATTTCCGGGTCCTGGAGCGTTTCTTCAAAACGGATCAACGTCGTCCATTTGATATCAACGCGTTCTTCAACCAGGAGTTGCGACACTTTTTTGAAGAGCGCGGGCGGATACGATTCATCGGCAAATAAAAAATGATCGGCGTGATAGGTCTCCTTGAGTGCTCTGATTTCCCGAATCACGTCGGCGGCGGGTTTGCCGCGATACTGATCGAAGTACCCCTGCCCGTGATCGCAGAATGTGCATCGTCCCCAGTAACATCCCCGGGTCGCCAGGTAGGGCAGGATGCGTCGGGGCACAAAATAGGCATCCAGCGGCAACCCTTCAAAATCCGGCAACGGGAGCGTCGTGGTTTTTTCCGTGTAAATTTCCGTATTGATCCGCACCTGCCCGTGTTCCTGGTACATCAGATTCGGAACGGCTTGCCACGTGCGGTCGCCTGCCAGGGCTTCCAGCAACCACAACAGCGCGTGTTCGCCTTCATACAGAATGGCGGAATCGAACACGGAAGAGAAAAACGACGGCTGTTTCGCCAGATCTTCCTGGAGGCGCGTCATCACGTTGCCCCCGACCGTGACGTGGATGTCCGGGAATGTTTCTTTGATCATTTTGCAGAAGGTGAATCCCGCGATCAGTTGCATTTGCGTCCCGATGGAGACGCCAACCACGTCGGGTCGCGCTTTCTCCACGGAAGGAAGCACAAGTTGTCGGCAGACAGTCCGGTACACGTTCACCTGCTCATCGTCCAGACAGGCGTGGACTTCACGTGAGACCCCGGGGCGGTAGCCCAGATTGCTTTCCATCGGGTAGTACACGAGGGAAGCGGGGAAGTAGGCGGCGGAGATGTACCGCATGACGTCACGAAACACATTCAGCGCCCATTCGAGTTTGCCAGCGTCGTAGAAATCTTCACTGCGGTTGATCCGTTTCGCTTCCTCGGCGTTCCTTGCCAGAGTCATCACGTCGCAGGCCAGGGCCTCCTGCAGGCGCGCTTTACAGGCGATCTCCTTCTCGCTCAAGCCGTCGCGCTCCTTCGCTTCCAGTGTCCGCAACTGCTGGGCCATGCGGGCATTCACCAGAATCAGGAACACGTCGCTGAAAAACAGCTCATACATTTCGATGTTGATGTCCCGTTGAATGACCTCGTGCCCGTGTTCCCGAAGCACGGCCGTGAGGCTGGGCAATGCCAGATACGGAGCGGTGGGCACCCACTCCGGAGGGAACAGCAACATGACCTTCGATGTGCGGCTACTCCCGGCCGACCCCGATGTGCGATCAATGTGGATGAGAGAGGATGCCACGGGTCTCAGGCTTTCACCAGCGACGCCGCCTGCTCTTCCGGAGCAATACGGAACTGGAGGGCGGGCAGGTTGTTGGTGCCGAAGTGGGCGACGTACAGAAAGACATATTCACGGATGTAAATTTTCAGATCCCATCCGGCATAGTGGTTCTGCTCGAACTCTTCAAACACGCGTTCGGCGTCTTCCACGCCGAGACCGTCCTTCACGGTAAAGTAATAGTCCATGGCCAGATCCCACTCGGGGTTGTTGTAATACGTGACGCCCCATTTCTCGGGATTTTTGGCCACCGGCGTATGCTTGCTGAGGTCGAACGTGCCAAAGCCGATAGAATGCACATGCTGTTTGTTGTCTTCCAGAAACTGCATCGAAAATTTTGCGTCTTCATACTGCTCGCCGGGGAACCCGAAAAATCCCATGACGTGATTCCAGACCCCGTTTTGAGCGGATAACGCCAGGCTTCGTTGAATCACCTCCGTGGTCGTGGCCTTGTCCATGAGCGTCAGGACCCGTTCACTGCCGGATTCATAGCCCATATGGAGAAACTTGCATCCCGAGTCCCTGGCGTCCTGCCATACCTCGTCATCCAGCAAACTCTTCTCAAAGCGAATATGCGTGGTCCACGCGATTCCCAGATTGTGCTCTTTGAGTTGGCGTGTCAGTTTCCGGAACAGGGCAGGGGGATACGATTCATCGGTAAAGTGAAAATGGCGCGTGTGATATTTGTCCCGGAGGCCGCGCACTTCCTCGATGATTTCCTGGATTTTTTTGGTCCGGTACCCGGCCGTATACCCCTCGCCATGATCGCAGAACTCACACCGTCCCCAGTAACATCCTCGTGTGGCGAGGTAGGGCAGGATTGGCTCCGGCACGAAATACTTTTCCAGAGGGAGGCCGTCAAAATCCGGAGGAGGCAGATCGGCCATGTTCTCGGCCGAAGTCACGGGGGACGTATGAATGCCGGCCTCATCCCGCCACAGGACATTCGGAATTTCACGAAAATCACGGTTCGTCCCAATCGCCTCCACTAATTGTAGAAACGCCGTTTCGCCTTCATACACCACGGCGCTGTGAAACAGGGCAAACAGCTTTGGCGTGTTCGGCAGGACATCGCGCAGTCGTGTCACGGTGTTCCCTCCGATGGTCACATGAATGTTCGGAAAGTGTTCCCGGATCATGGCGCAGAAGGTCATGGAGGAAAACAGTTGCTGTCGCAGGACGATGGAAATCCCGATCACGTCCGGCTGTTCCGCCACGATGGCCGGTCGGACGCAATGGTCAAAGACATCCCGATAGACATTGACCTGTGTATCCTCGACGGCGGCGAGAATCTCCGAGGACATGAAAATTTTATACGACAGATCCGTCTCCATCGGCGGCATGCAGATGCGCGCGGGTGCGTATGCCAGCGAGATGGTGGCCGTCACGTCCCGAAAGACCTGCATGGCCCATTCGAGCTTGTCGGCGTCGTAGAAATCCGGAGAACGGACGATGGCGCTGGCGCGTTCCGCCCGTTCGATCAGCTCGGCCATGTGCGACCGGGTACAGGCGCACAGGGCCATCTGCAGTTCGATTTCTTCGTTTGAGAGGGGCCTGTCCCTGGACAGTTTTTTAAGACGATCGAGTTGTCGGGGAATGCGTTTCAGGACGCGCTTGAGAAAGTCCGCGCTGAAATACCAGTCATACATCTCCAGATTGACGTCTTTCTGCACCACCTCATGCCCCGCGCGCCGGAGGAAGGCCGTCAATGTCGGGAGACTCAGATAGGGTTCGGAGGGATACCAGTCCGGGGGGAAGATCAGCATGACCTTTTTCTTCGGCCCGCCACCGGCCCGGGGTTCCTGGCGAAGCCTGGCGCGTTGTGGACTGATCAACCCGCCTTTATTATAATCAATCCTCATGGAAAGCTTTTCAGAGAGAACGTTGAGAAGCGCCCAGCAACACAAGTGAATGCTAGTCGGTAGCGAAATGGACTGTCAAGGTTTTGAATGGTTTCATTGCGTTGCGGGTGTTTTGTGTGTGTGAATTGGTCAACAGGCTATGCAGTCTGCTCTTTTACGGCAAATTAACAAGACATTGCGAAGCCAGGGATATGACCTGTCCAATGGTACATTCTCGCTTACGAATAACGATCGGGAGAATTTGCGTCAAACGCATGCCTTGGCCAGAAAGGAGCGTCTGGCTGAACAGACCGCATTCATCCACGATCATCGACTCGTCATCAAAGAGCATATGATAGACGGCGGGGAGTTGAGCATTGAAAAAATCTCGCCGCGACTGATTCAGGTCACCGCACAGTCGAAATGGGCAGACATCTTTCGCTGGTGGAACTATGTTTGGTGGAGCGTGCCGTATGAGTCGGCCTATGGCCGCCAGATGCGGTATCTTGTTTGGGATCAACACCATGAGGCGGTGATCGGTCTGATTGGCTTACAAAGTCCCATTTTGTCCTGGGCGCCGCGCGACCGGTATTTGGGTATTCTTGCGCCCGATCGTGCGTATTGGGTCAATCAGTCGATGAGTGCCCAACGGCTCGGCGCTGTGCCACCGTACAATATCGTCTTAGGCGGAAAACTGGTGGCCATGCTCATGGCCAGTGACACACTGCGCAAGGATTTCCACAAAAAATATTCGAAGGCACGCACCCAGTGCCAAGAACGGGAATTGCCCGCCAATCTGTTATTTGTGACTACCACGGGCGCATTCGGCAAAAGCAGTCTTTACACGCGATTGAAACTGGGTGAGGAGTGGCTGGCCACGTTTATCGGCTACTCAAACGGATCGGGGTCTTTCCACATTCCCAACGAACTTTACGAAAAACTGTTGGTGGTGTTGAGCAAGAGCGGAGCGAATGTGGCGCGAGGATATGGCCATGGCCCTTCGCGCAAGATGCGCCTGATCCGGGAGGGCATGGCCACCCTCGGCTACAAAAACGGTGTCTTGCATGGCATCAAGCGTGCCATTTATCTGTTCCCGTTTGCCAAGAACCTGGACAGGTTAATCAAGAACAAATGCCAACGACCGATCTGGCATCATCGTAGCGAAAGCGAACTGACAGACTTTTGGAAAGACCGCTGGATCTTGCCAAGATTTGATGTGCGCAAGGAGGAAATGATGCGGTTCCAAAAGGAGGAATTTCTTAATAAACAAATCAAAGATATTGATGGCTTATATGAGTGACAAGGCTCAAACTCCTTATGCGCATTTGCCCGAGGATTTAATAAAGAAAATGCTTGAAGCCGTTCCCCGCACAGTGCAAAAGATGGAAAATATGCTTGGTGCACAGGATGGGCCTATTGAAGCAGGCATGAGAGCACTGAAAAATAAAAATATCATTTGCAAGTTGGGACCGCAGACCACTCCCATCAATTCGTTCATGGCTGCAGATGGTGGACAAGTCATAGAAAGAATGAGTGGAATGGATTTATTGCTTGCCGTTGCCGTTGGAGTTGAAGGATTGCACAACAAAGAAGGCAATGGCTGGAGGGCAAACAGCAGTCAATACGAGCAGTGGCAAACGGTTATGCCACACGACGAAGCAACTCCGCGTTTATGTCAAGGCGCAATGTTTCTTATGGAACTTGGCGTACTGGCTGGCGCAACGCACGAGATAAGAATAATGGACGGCGCGCACTTTACCCCGTTGCTGAAAATCAACAGCATGCTGTCGGCGAGAGAAGAACATGCCGGTGAGGAGTATGTTGCTGCCTTGCGCAGTTTTCTGTCTGAAACGTACCAAAAAATTATTCCCGACATTCCTGACATGATATCCGTTGCACTCAGCGACCCCGGCATTATAGCGATGGCAAAATACAGTTCGTCTCGTGACATTCTGGACTCCCATGTCAAATGTGAAGGCATTAACAGCATTACCCTGGATGACAAAACTTTTTTTGCGCTTGGGTTGGATTCAGATGAATACACCAAACCGATGCCAGTAGGTCAAAGCGAGGAAGAAAAAAGAAAAATATGGAATGACTTACACATTCGCTGCAACCTGGAAATTCAGGAAAAAGATGCACTCAACAAAAGTCTCGAAGATTCCATTCGCCCGATACGCACCAAAGATGGAACACAACAAAAAGAATCCGATCTGTTTTTCGCTTATTACAAACCATACGCTAATGGCTCAGCCTATAGAATTGAATGCAAGCGTTCTCTTGCAGAAGATGTCGGACGATTTGAGCGTGTCCTGGCCAGCATAAAACAGCAAATCGTATATCCTGATATCCGCGAGCCGTTTCCTCAGTATTTGGCAGACCTGATGGCGAAAAGTGTATCTGGTGGTTTGCATGCCCTGCAGGATGCTGTACGCCTTTCGCTTGTCCATGGGTTGAACAGTGCGAAGCGGTTGGATTTATTGTTCTCCTACCGGAGTTGATAGTGGACCAAGCTGACACACCTTTATACGAGCTGGTGAAGAAAATTAACGCAGCGGTGCTGGGTGTTGTCAGTTCCCCCAGCACCACGCTGGAAATCACCTTAGATATTCGCAAGGAGAGCGAAAGCAGGCGTGCATTAGGGCAAATGGTTTTTGTGCAATTGAAAGAAGACGGCAGGCAAATTTTGTCTCTCGGACAGATTGTCAAAGTGGAAACCAAAAATCGCTGGCATGAAGACCCCTCCTTTAAGGGCGTGATAAAGCACCATGGAGGGCTACCTCATTTAAGCGGTGTGGCAGACAATCGAATAGCACAAATAAGCGTTCAGTCAAGTTTTGCAATTACCGATCAAACGCCAGAGGTTTATTTACTGGGGATGTCTCCTTCTACTGGAATCCCGGTTGAAATAGTTAACAACGATTTAATGACTTTACTTGTGCAATGTCACGAAAATGCCATTACCTATCTCGGCAAAGTATACGGAACAGATGTTGACTTACCGATGTGGTTTAAACATTTCGGTCGAGACGAAGAGATTCCTGCCCTGGGTGCAAAAGATGCTTACCATATAGGTGTTTTTGGTAAGACTGGTTCGGGGAAAAGCGTGACTTCCGCGCTGATGTTGCTTGCCTACGCCAAAAACAAAAAACACATGAACATTTTGGTTTTAGATCCCCAGGGACAGTTTTATAAAGATCGCGACTTATTGCCTGGTGATGGAGAAGATCTGTTGGCTGAGGAAATAGAAAAAATCGGCATGGAATTTCAGAAATACAAACTAATTGACGATGTGTCTATTCCCGAAACAGACGTTGAGATCTTTGGAGAACTACTGGAAAACAGTGGTTTTATCACAGAGGCTTTCGGGCCTTTCTATGATGCTAACAAGATAAAAGGGATGAGAGAGACTATCATTTCATACATTGAAGGTCGTATGAATAAGCCAAGTTTTAAATTGTGCCATATAGAAGACCCCGTTGAATTGTTATTGGCAATGACTAATCGTTTTATAACGTTAAAACCAGACGAAAGAGATTTTTCAAAACACATAAAGGATGTCTATGGCACTAGGCCTACGCAAGACAGGCTATTGCGTTCAATTGAAAAAGTACATGATGCTTTAAAGGATAAACAGTCACCACCTTACTTGAGACCATGGAAACAGACATTGGCCATGTTTTCTGATAAACGTCACGCCACCATTTCGGAAATTTGCAAAAAAATCACTAAAGGTCATGGAAATTTCGTCGTGTTGGATTTAAGTCCTTCCAAAGGAGAAATCGAAAACGACAATTTGCAGGCTCTGTTTCTACGCCTCATTGAAAAACAGATTGTTCAATCTGGGGGCAATTTGTATGCCAGGGGTGACAATGCCAACTGTCTGATTGTCATGGATGAGGCTCACCGTTTTATCTCAAGCAACTCTCCAGATGCACGAGTCAAGGAACTTACTCGTCAGATAGTGGATGCCGTTCGCACTACGCGTAAATACGGTATCGGTCATATGTTCATCACGCAATCGCTGGAGTCCTTGGATGATGAAATTATCAAGCAGATGCGAATCTTTGCTTTTGGGCACGGATTGACCATGGGGTCCGAATTACGCAAAGTGAGAGAAATTATTAACAATCAGGCAGCAGTTGACCTTTATTCATCATTCATTGATCCAAGTAACAGCAGAAAATTTCCATTCATGTTCTTCGGACCGGTATCACCTTTTTCGGCAACCGGTTCTCCTCTGTTCGTTGAGATTTACACCCGTTACCAAGACTACTGTAACAAAAACCCATTGGTATGTTCGGATAGGCAAGGAAGCAGTCAAGCGAAGAAGTAATGCAAATGTCTGGATGATTGTGGAGGATGCAAATGATACGCTGGCAGAAATTTTTCATTGGGTTTCCGGGACTCTGTGCCAGCCTTGCCCTGATGGCAGGCACTCTTCAGGCAGAGCCGCCATCCGTGCTTCACGTTGGACAGTTTTCACTCGCGGAGGCCGGAGGAGCCTATCCGGATTCCTGGAAACCTTTGACGTTTGAAGGGATCGAATCGCATACAGAGTATTCGTTGGTGGAAGACCACGGGACGGTGGTGCTGAAAGCCGAGAGCAACGGCTCGTCCTCGGGATTGACGCGGGAAGTGACCATTGACCCGATGCAATATCCTTTTGTATCGTGGCGATGGAAGGTTGAGAATGTGCTGGAGAAGGGAGACGTGACACGGAAGTCGGGAGACGATTATCCCGCCAGGCTCTATATTGCGTTTGAGTATGACAGTAGCAAGGTCGGGGGTTTTGAGAAGGCCAAATATGAAGCGGCCTGGTTTTTGCGCGGCAAGTATCCACCCATTGGAGCCATCAATTACATTTGGGAAAGTCAAAGCCCGGTGGGCACGATTGTCCCCAATCCCTACACGGACCGCGTGCAGATGATTGTCATGGAAAGCGGACCGGCCAGGGTTGGTCAATGGGTGACCGAGTCGCGGAACATTTACGAGGATTACAGGAAGGCGTTTGGAGAAGACCCGCCCATGATTTCCGGCGTGGCCGTGATGACGGATACCGACAACACCAACGAGTCAGCCGTCGCATGGTTCGGCGATATTGCGTTCACGTCGGTAGCCGAATAACCCTCTCATTCTCTTCTCAATCAACCAGAGCAACCAGGCAAAGACCAGGCCGACAAAGGGGCACCGGTCCAGGGCTTGTTGGGGGTGTGTTCATGGTGTTGCTCCTTGCTCAAATCGGGTGACAAACTGAAAACTCCTTCGACGCCAGGCGAGCGCGCGGCCGGCAAGGTGCCTGTGCTTGACACGCCCGGGCGCGTCAAGAAGGCCGGACGCAGATCGTCAAACAATCCTCCAGAGCATGAAAGCCTGTCGGTTATCAGGCGAAACGCCTGGGGCAGGATGCTCTGCGTGGCCTTATTGCTGCTCGCCGGGGCGGTGTTTCGGCTACTCTATCTGGGCGAGATTCCAGCCGGGCTGACTCAAGACGAAGCCTCCACCGGCTACGAAGCCTGGGCGATGTTGCACTATGGCATCACCCGCAATGGCTATGCCTGGCCGGTGCATTTTTTATCCTGGGGCAGCGGGCAAGGTGCGCTGTATTCCTATCTCTCGCTACCGTTTATCGCCGCCTTCGATCTCACCGCGTTTTCCACCCGCCTGCTGATGGCGTTGACCGGCATCGCCTCGTTGCTGTTGTTCTATCTGATCGCCTTGCGTTCCCACCCCGCCTTTGCGTTACTGGCGTTATTACTGCTGGTCTTCTGCCCGTGGCACCTCATGTACAATCGCTGGGCGCTCGAAAGCAATTTCCTGCCGTTCGTCATCCTGCTCTCCGTGTATTTTTTTACCCGCCCGGATAATGCCCGCCTGGGCATTCAATCCGCCGGTGTCTTCGTGTTGTCGCTGTCGGTCTATGCCTACAGCGCGGCGTTTGTTTTCGCGCCGCTGTTTCTGGCGTTGCTGTTTGGCTGGCTGCGCGCGCAGGACAAGTTGCCGTTGCGGCACGTGCTGTTCTTGTCCGCGTTGTCGCTGCTGACGGTGCTGCCAATGCTTCTGTTTCTGGCCGTCAACTGGTTCGACTGGGAGGCAATCCGTGCGGGCATCTCCATGCCCAGATTTACCGGCATGGCGCGGTATGAAGAAAAGTCCACACTGTTCACCGGCCGATTGCTCGAGCATCTCGGCGATCAATGGCTCTACGTGGTGCAACTCCTGAGCATGACCGTCCCCGACGGCCAAGGCTATTACTATCCCCAGATAGCCTTCCAAGACTATCACAAGCTGCCCAACTTCGCCCTCTTTTTTCCGCTCGCGATTGTGCCACTGGCGTTTGGCTTCGGGGCGACGCTGTATCGCGCAGTCAAACAGCGGGATTATGGCGTCCATCTGCTCATGGCATTGTGGTTCATCGCCGCCCTGGCCATTATTGTCTTCGCCGAGGTCGCCGTCCACCGAGCCAATGTCATGTGGTTGCCGGCGCTCTATTTCACCGCCCTCGGTGTGTTTTATGCGTGTCGCAGGTGGCGGGTCTTGTGGCCCGTGGCCGTGGCGGCGTATCTGATCTATGGCGGCTGGTTCGTGCATGCCTACTTCACGCAATACAACGATCACTGGCCTCACGACGATCTGTCCGGGGCCATCGCCAGCCTGGTGGAGCGCACCGGCCCCAACGACAAAATCTACATCACCTGGCGTGTCCATGAGGCCTACATGCACACGTTGTTCCAAACCAAAACCCCGCCGCAGGACTATCTCGCCACCCGCATCATCCCTGAACCCAACGTGCCATTTCAGAAAATCGCCTCATTTGGCAGGTTCATTTTCTTTTCTGAGCGATCCGACGAGGCCAGGAACTGGATCCTGCACCATAAAGAAAGAGCCATGACGGTCGTCGACAATGACCGATGTCGCCTGGAACAACACGGCGCTTTCGTCACGGCACAATGCGATACGAACCTTCCTCAGTTAAAGTATCGCTAACACGCCGGTGGTTCCTGATCATTGACCCGATGCCGTAACCCTTTGTAGCATGGCGATGGAGGTTGAGAACATGGTGGAGAACGGAGACGTGACACAGAAGTCGGGAGACGATGATCCCGCCAGTCCCTGCAGTTTAGTGCACCAGGCAAAAAGCCGGGGGTGGGAGATGCTCTGCGTGGCCTTATTGTTGCTCGCCGGGGCGGTGTTGCGGCTACTCTATCTAGGCGAGATTCCAACCGGGCTGAA
The DNA here is from genome assembly GCA_963692935.1 of Nitrospirales bacterium. GTDB lineage: Bacteria > Nitrospirota > Nitrospiria > Nitrospirales > UBA8639 > Bin75. Next base: position 1,812,773 of record OY843588.1, on the reverse strand, counting down.
TCAAGACGAAGCCTCCGTCGGCTACGAAGCCTGGTCGCTGTTGCACCATGGCATCACCCGCAATGGCTATGCCTGGCCGGTGCATTTTGTGGCCTGGGGCAACGGGCAAAGTGTGCTGTATTCCTATCTCTCGCTACCGATTATCGCCGCCTTCGATCTCACCGTGTTTTCCACCCGCCTGCTGATGGCGTTGACCGGCATCGCCTCGTTGCTGTTGTTCTATCTGGTCGCATTGCGTTCCCACCGCGCCTTTGCGTTACTGGCGTTATTACTGCTGGTCTTCTGCCCGTGGCACCTCATGTACAATCGCTGGGCGCTTGACTGCAATCTCCTGCCGTTCGTCATCCTGCTCTCCGTGTATTTTTTGACCCGCCCGGATAATGCCCGCCTGGGCATTCAATCCGCCGGTGTCTTCGTGTTGTCGCTGTCGGTCTATGCCTACAGCGCGGCGTTTGTTTTCGCGCCGCTGTTTCTGGCGTTGCTGTTTGGCTGGCTACGCGTGCAGGGCAAGTTGCCGTTGCGGCACTTGCTGTTCTTGTCCGCATTGTCGCTGCTGACGGTGTTGCCTGTGCTCCTGTTTCTGGCCGTCAACTGGTTTGACTGGGAGGCAATCCGTGCGGGCATCTCCATGCCCAGATTTACCGGCACAGCGCGGTATGAAGAAAAGTCCATCTTGTTTGGCGGCCGATTTCTCTCGCATATCGGCGATCAATTGATCTACGTGGTGAACATCCTGACCGCCCCCGACGCAGCCACCCACATCCATAGCAAGATGCGCAACGTCGCCCTCTTGTTTCCGCTCGCGATTGTGCCACTGGCGTTTGGCTTCGGGGCAACGTTGTATCGCGCAGTCACACAGCGGGATTGTGGCGTGCATCTGCTCATGGCATTGTGGTTCATCGCCGCCCTGGCCACCGTGGTCTGCACCGAGGCCAACGTCAACCGAGCCAATGTCTTGTGGTTGCCGGCGCTGTATTTCGCCGCCCTCGGTGTCTATTATGCGTGTGCAAGGTGGCGGGTATTGTGGCCCGTGGCGGTGGTGGTGTATATGATCCATGGTGGCTGGTTCGTGCATGCCTACTTCACGCAATACAACGATCAGTGGATTTACCACGATCTGTCGGGGGCCATCGCCAGCCTGGTGGAGTGCACCGACCCCAACGACAAAATCTACGTCACCCGGCATGTCCATGAGGCTTACATGCACACGTTGTTCCACACCAAAACCCCGCCGCAGGACTATCTTGCCACCCGCATCATCCCTAAACCCAACGCGCCATTTCAGCAAATCACCTCATTTGGCAGGTTCATTTTCGTACCCTGGCGATCCCACGAGGCCAAACACATGATTCTGCACCATAGCGAAGCGGCCGCCCTGGACGCCGCCACCTTGGCCCGCTGTCGCCTGGAACAACACGGCGATTTCGTCGCGGGACACTGTTGATTCGGACCTTCCTGGTTGAAGGTATCGCTCGCGATGAAACGGCTCGGTTTGTGTACGGCCGGTATCCACCCATTGGGGCCATCAATGACATTCGGGAACGTCAAAGCCCGGTGGGCACGATTGTCATGGAAAGCGGACCGGCCGGGGTGGGTCAATGGGTGGCCGAGTCGCGGAACATTGGCGAGGATGACAGGAAGGCGTTCGGAGAAGACCCGCCCATGCTTTCCAGTGTGGCCGTGATGACGGATACCGACAACACCAACGAGTCAGCCGTCGCATGGTTCGGCGATATTGTATTCACGTCGGCAGCGGCATAACCCTCTCAGTCTCTGCATCAATCAACCATGGCAACCAGGCACAGACCAGACCGACAAAGGCGCACCGATCGGCATTCCTCCCCGAATGCGGAACAGCAAACAAACGGGGCGCTGACTCGAAGGCTCTCCGCCGCCCTCGCCAGCCCCGCCGCTGTCGCCATTTTCCTCTTGTTAGCCGGTTGGCTCCGGTACTCGCTGATCGAATTTGAGTCGACAGACTATATCTACCATGTGAGTCGGTGGTATGACGACATCGTCCGCTACGGGGGAGCGGCCGCGCTGAAAAAGGGGGTGTCCAACTACACGCCCGCGTATGAGTATCTGCTGGTGCTGGCCGTGTTTTCCGGTCTTCCCAAAATTGTCGCCCTCAAACTTGTTTCGATCATTTTTGAGTTCGTCTGCGCGTTGTGTGTGTATAAACTTGTGCGGTTGAAATATCCGGATCAACCGTGGCCCGTGTTGGCCGGGCTACTGGCGCTCTTTGCGCCCACCATGGTGTTGAACGGCTCTTACTGGGGGCAGTGCGATTCGATCCACACGACCGCCCTGCTCGCTTGCCTCTACTTTTTACTGCGCAAAAGAGAAGCCCTGGCTTTTTTCGCTTTCGGTCTGGCCTTCGCGATCAAACCGCAGGCCATCTTTTTCATGCCTCTGCTTGTGCTCCTGTGTGTGACACGAACGGTTTCATGGAAGTCCTTGTTGATCATTCCCCTGGTGTATCTGATGGTCATAGCGCCCGCCTGGCTCCTGGGCAGGCCGTTGGATGAACTGCTGCTGATTTATGCCAGTCAGACCGGCGTGGGCAAATCTCTCACCCTGAACGCGCCCAATCTGTATCTCTGGATCCCCAACACGTATTACGATATTGTTTACCCGCTCGGCATAGCCTGGACGATGGCGCTGGTCGGCGGCGTTTTCGTCGTTGTGTATACACACCGGAAGCACATCACACCGGAAATGCTTGTGCTGCTGGCCACCCTCTTTGTCCTCATCGTTCCCTGGTTTCTGCCCGACATGCACGACAGGTATTTCTTTGCGGCAGACGTCCTCTCCATCGTGTTTGCCTTTTATTTCCCCCGTTATTTCTATGTGCCCGTTGTCGTCAACGCCGCTTCCGTCCTGACCTATTACCAGTTTTTAAACGGGGACCAGGCTTTAAGAGGGACCAGGGCATTCCCCCGGGTCGACATGGAGCTGTTTGCTTTTTCGTTTGAAGCCGGCGCCATCGGGTTGTTGGCGGTTATTGTCCTGTTGAGCCGCCATCTCCTCGTGACGTTGTTCTCGCGTGGCAAACGACTCGCGTGAGCCTGTCCATGCCAGCAAGTCGTGATCATGTGTCGCCATCACGGGCGGTTGAGGCTCATCACGGATGGTGTCCGTCATGGTCCTCTCTCTTGCCGGGGCCGGCGGGTGCGTGACGGGCCTTACCGCACATGCGGTGCGAGCCACCGTGCGACCTCGGTCACGGTCATCTGTTTCCGCATGGCATAATCCTTCACCTGATCGTGGTCAATCATCCCCACGGCGAAATATCTGGCCTGGGGGTGGGCAAAATAGAAGCCGCTGACCGACGCGGCGGGCAACATGGCATACGTTTCTGTCAAGCGAATGTCCGTGGCGTGTTCCGCATCCAGCAGATCAAACAACAACCGTTTTTCCGTGTGATCCGGGCAGGCGGGATACCCCGGAGCCGGGCGGATTCCCCGATAGCGCTCTTTGATAAGCTCTTCATTGGACAGCCCGTCGTCTGTTTCGTAGCCCCAGGCCGTGCGGGCTGTCCGATGCAACCATTCGGCAAACGCCTCGGCCAGCCGGTCGGCCAACGCTTTGGCCATGATCGAGTTGTAGTCATCATGATCCTGTTCAAATCGCTTGCACAGCGCGTCCAGTCCAATGCCCGCCGTCACCGCAAACCCGCCGAGATAATCGGCCAGGCCGGTTGAGCGGGGCGCCAGAAAATCCGCCAGGGCATACCGGGCCTGTCCCGCCGGTTTGTCGCGTTGCTGGCGAAGGGTATGGAAGGTGGTGCGCACGATGGTGCGCGATTCGTCCTGATACACCGCAATATCGTCGCCCACGCTGTTGGCCGGGAAAAAACCGTACACCGCTTTGGCCGTGAGTAACTGTTTCGCAAGAATGTCGTCGAGTAATGTCCGGGCGTCATCAAACAATTCTTGCGCCCGTTTTCCCACCCCGGGGTCTGTCAGAATGTTCGGATACCGGCCTTTCAATTCCCACGTATGGAAAAACGGCGACCAGTCAATCATCGGCACCAGCGATGTCAGGGGTTGATCGTCAATGACCCGCGTGCCCAGAAAGCCCGGTGTGGCGATGTCCCCGGATTGCCAGTCAATCACCGGGCGTTGCCGGCGCGCTTCGTCCAACGGCAGGAATGTTTTCATCGTCTTCTTGTTTTCATAGGCCTCACGCGACTGTTGTTGCTGTCGCCGAATGGTTTCCACAAATCCCGGTTTGTCGTCCTTGCTCAACAGTTGCCGGACGACGTTCACCGCCAACGACGCATCCAGCACATGGACCACAGGCTCCGGGTAGCCCGGGGCAATTTTGACGGCCGTGTGGGCCTTGCTGGTCGTGGCGCCCCCGATGAGCAGGGGAATATCAAAGCCCTGGCGGGCCATTTCCTGCGCGTTATGGGCCATTTCCTCCAACGAAGGCGTAATCAACCCGCTCAAGCCGATCATGTCGACGCGTTCGGCCCGGGCGGTTTGCAGAATTTTCTCGCAGGGAACCATCACCCCAAGATCAATCACGTCATAGTTGTTGCATCCCAGCACGACGCCCACGATGTTTTTGCCGATGTCATGCACGTCGCCTTTGACGGTGGCCAGCAGCACCTTCGCCTGCGCCGTTTTGCCTGACGCGTGTTTGTCTTTTTCCATGAAAGGCAACAGATACGCCACGGCCTTTTTCATCACGCGCGCGCTTTTGACCACCTGTGGCAAAAACATTTTGCCGGCGCCGAATAATTCCCCCACGATATTCATACCGTCCATCAACGGCCCCTCGATCACCTCAATCGGCCTGTCATAGCTTCGGCGGGCCTGTTCCACGTCTTCGTCAATATAGTCCACAATGCCCCTGACCAGCGCATGAGAGAGCCGTTCCTCGACGGTGCCCTGGCGCCATGCCTCGTTTTTGACCACCGTCCTGCCGCCGGATTTCACGGTGTCGGCAAGGGTGACCAGCCGCTCGGTTGCGTCGGGCTTCCGGTTCAGCAGGACATCCTCGACATGCTCCAGCAGTTCGCCGGGGATTTGCTCATACACGCCCAACTGGCCGGCATTGACGATGGCCATGTCCAGCCCGGCCTTGATTGCGTGATACAGAAACGCCGTGTGCATGCCTTCGCGCACGACGTTGTTGCCGCGGAATGAGAAGGAGATATTGCTGACGCCGCCGCTGACTTTACAGTGCGGCAACGTTGCCTTGATGCGCCGGGTGGCTTCGAGGAAATTGATCGCATAGTCGTTGTGCGCATCAATACCCGTGGCCACCGTCAGGATATTCGGATCAAAAATAATATCGTGCGGAGGAAAGCCAATCTCGTCTGTCAGAATCCGGTAGGCCCTGGTGCAAATCTCCACCTTGCGCTCGGTGGTGTCGGCCTGCCCGGCTTCGTCAAACGCCATCACCACCACGGCCGCGCCGTACCGCTTGATGACCTGTGCCTGCTCCGTAAATTTCTCCACGCCTTCCTTGAGGCTGATGGAATTCACCACCCCCTTGCCCTGAATACATTGCAGGCCGGCCTCGAGCACCGACCACTTTGAGCTGTCTATCATGATGGGCACGCGGCAGATATCGGGTTCCGAGGCGATGAGATGCAGAAAATGCACCATGGCCTGTTCCGAGTCCAGCATGGCTTCATCCATGTTGACATCCACGATCTGCGCCCCTTCCGTGACCTGTTGTTGCGCCACCGACAGGGCTTCTTCAAACCGGTTGTCCAGAATCAACCTGGAAAATTTCGGCGATCCCGTGACGTTGGTCCGTTCGCCAATGTTGATGAAGTTCATCTCGGGCCGAATCGTCAGCGGTTCCAACCCGCTTAACCGCGTCACGTGATCGGCGGCGACCACGGTATGGGGGGGAAGGTCACGCACCGCGCCGGCAATGGCCGTAATGTGTTCGGGCGTGCTGCCGCAACAGCCGCCCACGATGTTCACCCACCCGTTCCCGGCAAAATCCCGCAAGTCGTCCGCCATCCGCTGTGGCGTTTCGTCAAATCCGCCAAAGGCATTCGGCAGCCCCGCATTGGGATGACAACTGATATACGCCGGCGCGTGTTTCGCCAGCTCCTCAATATAGGGGCGCATTTGCCTGGCCCCCAGGGCGCAGTTGATCCCGACGCTGAAGGGCCGCGCGCCGGCAATGGAATTCCAGAAGGCCTCAATCGTTTGACCGGAGAGGGTGCGCCCGCTCTGGTCGGTAATAGTCACGGACGCCATCACCGGCACATCCACCCCGTGCTCAAGGCGATACTGGTCAATGGCAAACAAGGCGGCCTTTGCGTTGAGCGTATCGAAGATGGTTTCCACGAGGAGCAGATCAACGCCGCCATCCATCAACCCCCGCACCTGTTCGTAGTAGGCGGCCCGTAACTGCTCAAACGTCACCGCGCGAAACGCCGGGTTATTGACATCCGGCGACATGGATGCCGTGCGGTTGGTGGGGCCGATTGCCCCGGCCACCACGCGCGGGCGGGACGGATCACGCTCATTCACCGCGTCCGCCGCTTTTCGCGCCACTTGCGCGCCGGCCAGGTTGAGATCATAGGCCAGGTGCTCCATCCGGTAGTCGGCCATGGAAATGGCATTGGCGTTAAACGTATTCGTCTCGATCAGGTCCGCACCGGCTTCCAGATAGCTGCGGTGAATGGTGTCAATCAGATCCGGCTGGGTGATGCACAGCAGGTCGTTGTTGCCTTTGACATCACAGGGATGGTTGGCGAACGGTGTCCCCCGAAAATCGGACTCCGTCAGTTGCCGTTGCTGGATCATCGTTCCCATGGCGCCATCCATCACGATGATCCGCCGGGCAAGCTGCTGGTTGAAGGCGTTGAGTCGGGCCGTTGTCTGCTTCGTGGGGTTCATGCGCTCCTCTCCCTGTCTCACTTCTTCGGTAGACCTTTGATGACCAGGCCGGCCGCCGCCAGAACGTAAAAGAACAACATAACCTCCCAGGCTGAAAGGCCAGTGCCACTCAAGAAGAAAGACAACCCCACCGCAATAAGCGGTGGGCCTGCAAAAAGCCCCAGGAAAAGACGGCCCCAATCAACTTGCTCCTGCAATGGAAGCCCGCAGTGTGGACAGACTACCGCTTGCGAGGAAATGTCTTTCTTGCACTCCCTGCAGGGCGTGAGGCTCATCAGTCCGGTTTCCGTTCAGCGGTATTCATCGGCAACAATCCAGTCCTGGCCGCTATCGGTGAAAGCGACTGTGTATCCCGTCAATGTTTATTGAATCACTGGATGGCCGCACCCGGACACAAACGGCGTGACTATAACGACTCTTGTCTTTCAGGGTCAAAATGGTCCCGCCGGCCAGCAATCGCCGATACGATGCGTCAGCCCATACCAGCCCGGGTGTGCCAAAGCGGTGGAGTGGGCGATCATGTTTGATTTTTCCATGTCTGTTTATTACGGTGATTGTTGCGCAGGGGGCATATCAGAGTCCACATGAAGGAGCATGCCGTGCCACGAAACTGGAGAACATGTCTGCAAGGTGTTGTCGCGGGAGCCGTTCTTATGAGTGTTGCCGGCGTCGCGCTTGCCGCCGACGGCGGATTGTACGTTGGCGTCAAGACGGCGGGAAGGATTCTGGATCCCTCGTATTCCAAAGATGTGACAAGCGGGGCCAGCGCCACGAATACCGCCGAGGTTCTGCGAGGCCGAACCTTGACCAGCAGTGATTCAGAGAGCGGACTCTCCGGCGGTGTCGGGATTGTTTCCGGTTACCGAATGCCGTTTGGCGCCGAAGGAAGGTTCTCCATTAGCGGCGAGTTTGACGCGATGCTGAATTTCGGCAAGGTGAGTGGCAAACTGCCCGGGGCGTCGGATCCGTCCGTGGCGTCGGACGGTCTCAACCGGCTTGGGGAGAACTGGCCCGACGACTGGTCTTTCAGAAACAGGGGCCATTACGGTCTCACCGTCAAACTTGGCATGCACCCCGTTTCACTGCCGGGCACAAGCGTGTACGGACTGGCCGGGGTGCGCCTCATCAATACGCTGTTAGAAATTGATTATGCCGGATGTCTGGCGCAGGCTGACCGCATCTCCATGGACAGGAACCCCGCAAACGATACGTGCCCGTCCGGTCAAGCCAGTTCGGGAACGCTGCGTTTCGCGGACCATCTCGCGGCGTGGACGGTCGGCGCCGGAGTGGAAAAGATGATCTGGCAGGACATCGGCCTTCAGTTTGAAGCGCGTTATGTCGGTTACGAAAAGAGCGGAACCGCAACGTTCAGCGACGTCGAGGATGTGGCAGTCGGACACAGCCTGACCAACGGCGACGTTGAATTGTCACTCAATCTGGTCTGGTTCTTCCTGTAAGCGTTTCCCCGTCGGCCGTCGCACCAACCAGGAGTGTCGGGCCGGTCGCGTGGCGAGTCCGTCCCGGATTCACTGCCGGCGGGCATCGTTCCACACACTGCTTGACGCCCCTTTGCGGCGGAGAATAGGATGCGGTGGTTCTGGTTGAGCGAGAACAGTTCATGCCCATGCTTCAGTCAACGCGTTCATCCCTGCTGTGGCTCCTCGTTGTCGGTCTGTGCGTGGCGCTTCCACCCGTCCCCCTGCACGCCACCCCGTTTTTTGAAGATGGATTTCTTGGGCTGACCCAACAGGAAGTCCACGACCAGTTCGGCATTCCTCATGCCATCCGCTCCAGGAAAGCCGCCCTGCGCGTGTTCAGTTATTATTCGCCCAAAGACTGGGAAAAGTATTTCAGCAAACTCGTGTCGCCCGAGAACGGCGAAGACGTCTACACCTACTCGCGCGATGGTATTCAGGTCCGCTATGCCTTTGTCTATACACCCGATCGTCGTGAAGCAGGCGATTTCCCCACCCTGTATGTCCGGCGGGTCGAAGTCGAATTTACCCCCGATGTCCCCTTAAAGGCCATACCCGGACTGGTCCACGAATTCAGCCCTTCGACCGCTCTGGACGCCCCGGCGTTTCGATCCAACCTCTGGGTCCTGCTGTTCAAAGGCCCGTCGTCCGAGAAGGCCCAACTCGTGGTGGAAGAAATGACCAAGGAAGAATGGGAGTGGTCGCTGGCCTATCAGTTGTTCTCCCTGAACGGTCTGCCCGACTATCTGACCGTGGATGCCTCCATTGACCGGCTGGAATTTACCGTCCAAAGCCTCCCCCGCATTCACAAGATCGGCCGTCATACCCACGAACCCATGCTGAATCCCTACTCCCCGGAATTTGCCCGACGCGCTCCCGCACCCCCTCCAGACAGGAAACCCGTTCCTGTTCCGGAATACGCCGAATAGCACACATCCAGTCCATGAGCGCGGGGTCGTTCAGTCGGCTTCCTCCATGCGAAGATCATGTAAATCCGTCAAGAGCAGATAGGCTTCGCCCCACTGGTGCGGGCTTGCCAGGCTCCACTCCTCCTGAATGTCCGCCCGCTTCAATCGCACTCCCCACACGCCGCCGAACACCACATAAGCGGTTCCGCGCCCGGATTCTTCCACCGGTTGCACCATGGCAGGGCAGACCGGCTGGTGGTCGGCATCAGTCCACCCCACGATGTCGCACCATTCACCCCGCGAAGAATGTTCATAACTCCTGACTTGCCGAAGACGTCGCGCCGGTCCCAGTTCCTTGAAACGGAAAAATCCCTCGATCTCACAATTCGGGTTCTGTTCAACTTCAACAACCATGGTCGTCCTTTCGTTGACCCTTTTCGCGCGTGGTTGGTAGACTGTCGGCAGTGACGACGATGCCGCAAGACTCTTCCCCCATCTCTGCGCCCCCACCTGCCGATGAGCTGTCCACTCCCGACATGGCCGCACCCGGGCCACCGCTCTCAATCCCGTGCCGGCGACCGTTCCGGCTGATCCTCTCCACGTTTCTGTGCCTCGCGGCCGCCGGCATACTGGCCTGGGGACTCGTGCCGGGGTGGTTGGATCCGACCTTTGAACAGCACATCCAGGACAAGGAAGTCATCGTCGGCATGACGCGCGAACAAGCCATGCAGGCCTGGGGATCGCCGTATCAGATGAATGTCACCTACACAGACAGGGGCCTACGCCGTGAAGAATGGGTCTATGAAGACTGGATTGAGGCCGGATCCGTCAAACACCGCTATCTGTATTTTGAAGAAGGCGTGCTGGTGGGGGGATGGTACTAGCTGGAGTGAGGCGTGTGTTCTCCGGGCGGTCATCGGACAGGCTAAGGGGTTTCGGTAATCTGCACCCGTCGCTCCCGGTAATCCCCGCCACTGACCACGAGCACCCGTTTCCACTCACGAATCTGGTACACGGCCCAGGCGCCCGGCTGGCCTTTGAAAAACGCTTGCGGATCCTCTCCTTTGGCGTTCAGATAGGTCGGTTCCGTGAATCCCTCATCCAGCACATAATCCATCAGGCTGTCCGTCGTGAACCCCTGTCCGCGCAAGGCCACCTCGGATAAAAATGTCAGAATGTCGTCGGGATTGGCCAGTGTGACCGGATCAAAAGCCATGTTGTTTTTTCCGCATTGTATGGTATGCTGGCAGGCATCCGCGCAGGCACAGGCCATTGTAGAGTGACCAGAACACAAAACGCAACAGACCCCGAGCCGTCCTGTTCTCCCGTGTTCCGATTTTGCGCAACGGTATTCATCTTTCGTTCTACCAAGAGACAACGCCAACCACCCCTGTCCTTCTTGCCCGTACCATGATCTGGAAGCTGTCGGCCGGACAATTGCGCGAGCGCATGTTTGAAATCCTTGGCCGCAAACAGCACTGGTCTACGCCCTACTTCAATGGCAGTTCGGCCACCAAGACACAGCTCAACGTCTACTTCCGCCAGGACTATGCCGTCTACATACGGGATTTTTCGGTTCTCCTGGCCAGGATTGTGGGGAAAAATCCTCCCTGGCGCATCCGTCGCCATTTAGCCACGACGATTTACGAAGAAGAAACCGGCGGGCTTTCGCTTGGCAGGCCGCACAAGGAATTGTTCCTGCAAATGATGATGGGGTTGGGGTATCAGCGGGAGGAATTTCGTGAGGTGGAGCTGTTATCGAGAAGTTACGCGTATCGGGAATGGCTTGATGAAATCTGCGAGCGGCAGGAATGGATTGTGGGCGCGGCGGTGCTCACCGTGCTGGTGGAAGGCTCGGCGAATGACCGGGAAGATGCCTTTGGGCGGAAGCAACCACGATCCTCGGCGGAGAGCGAAGAGCTTGTCAGAACACATCCCCTTGTCATGTACCACGGGCTTCATTCGGAACACATGGATCTCGTGCGGGTCAGGGAGATGGTTGAACCCTGCAACCGATCCACCGTCTATAACCTGATTGTGGAAGAAGCCGTAGGATCCGGGACCCAGTCTCTGGTGCTGGCAGAACTGGAGAAGGGGTTGGACATGTGGCTTCAATATCGTGACGGCGTAGCGCAAGCCTGCGGAATCCGGCGACAGTAACCCCCCCCCCCCCCGTTCTCCTGTTCTCCCGCCTGTCCCTGCATGGCCGGGTCCTGTTTTTTCTCTCCCTCACTGTGTGTGACGGCATCAACGGATAATGTTAGCGAGGTATCACCCGGAATGGCGGCCGGCGCCGTCGCATTGGGCGTGCGAAGCCGTGTTCGTGGCGCACCGGAGCAGGCCGATGCCGATGATGGATAAAAAGATTTTTATCAATCATAAAATAGTATAATATGATTTATAGAGAAGGGGCGTATTGCTCATGCAATGGAACTGGCAAAAACCGGACTGGCCGGATTTTACCTGGAAAGCTGATGTGCTGGCGCACAGGGAACATGATTTACTGCACGGGTCCGGCCTGCTGTTCGGGGTCTGCAAACACCTGACGGGAAAGGAGCGGGACTGGCTCAAGGTTCAGCTTGTCAGCGGCGAGGCCCTGAAGACCTCGGAAATCGAGGGGGAATATCTTGACAGGGAGAGCGTGCAGTCTTCCGTTCGGCGACACTTCGGCCTCCAGACGGACAGGCGCAGGATTCCGCCGGCGGAGCGTGGGATTGCCGATATGATGGTGAATCTGTATCGGACCTGCCACGAGGCGCTCGACCATGCCACGCTGTATCGCTGGCACCGTATGCTCACCACCGGGCGCACAGACCTGAACGATGTTGGCCGCTACCGTACCGGCCGGGCGGCGATGCAGGTTGTGTCCGGGCCATTGCATAAGCCGACCGTCCATTTCGAGGCGCCGCCTTCCAGACGGGTCAGGCGGGAGATGGACGGGTTGATCCGCTGGTTTAACCGTACCGCTCCGGGTGGCAGGACGCCCTTGCCGGCACTGACGCGCGCCGGAATCGCGCATCTGTATTTTGAGAGTATTCACCCGTTTGAGGACGGCAACGGTCGTATTGGGCGGGCGGTGTCGGAAAAGTCGCTGGCGCAGGTGTTGGGCAGGCCGACGCTGATTGCACTGGCTACGGTGATGACGAAGAACACAAAAGCCTATTACAACGCGCTGGTGGAGGCGAACAGAAAAAACGAGATCACCCGCTGGCTGGGTTATTTTGCCGATACAGTTCTGGAGGCGTTGCACCACACGCAGGCGACCGCCGAATGTCTGATTGCGAAGGCCAGGTTGCTGGAGCGTCTTCGGGGAGCGTTGAACCCGCGACAAGAAAAATGTTTGTTGCGCATGTTTCGGGAGGGGCCGGAAGGGTTTGTCGGCGGGCTGAGCGCGGAGAATTATATCCGCATCACCCGCGCCACCCGCCCGACGGCGACACGCGACCTTGCCGATCTGGTCGCTAAAGGCGCGCTTGGGAAAACGGGGGAGCGGAAGTTCACGCGGTATTATTTGAGGGTGGGTGAATAGGGGGGTGGGGGGGTGATTTGCTGAAGGCATGGGTGGGTAGAGCATGGGACAGATGAGAGAGTAGCGGGGAGAGGCTTTTATGTGGGGGGTGGGAGTTCGTCCAAGGATTTTTGGGCGAGGTCGGCAATCTCTTTGTCATCTTGCTTTGTGGCTAACTCCAATGCCCTGCTGAGGTCAGCATGGGCTGTGGTGATATTGCCCAATGTCCCATGGGCCAGACCTCTGTTGTAATATGCATGGGCGTCTTGAGGGTTCAGTGTGATGACCTGAGTGAAGTCGGCAAGGGCTTCTTCGTGCTGGCCAAGCCCTACTTTGGCAATTCCCCTATTGTTGTATGCAACGGTGTTTGGGGGGGGTAGAGCGATAGCTTGATTCAAGTCGGCAAGGGCTTCTTTGTGCTGGCCAAGGTCTGACAGGATCTTCCCTCTGTTTTGATATGCTTGAGAGTGTTTAGGGTCTAGAATGATGGCCTGAGTGAAGTCGGCAAAGGCTTCTTCGTGCTGGCCAAGCTTTACTTTGAAGATCCCCCTATGGTTGTATGCATTAGCGTCTTGAGGGTTCAGCATGATGGCCTGATTGAAATTGGCAAGGGCCTCTTCGTGCTGGCCAAGGGCTGACAGAGTCTTCCCTCTGCTTTGATATGCATTAGTGTTTTGAGGGTTCAGCATGATGGCCTGATTGAAATTGGCAAGGGCTTCTTTGTGCTGGCCAAGGTCTGACAGGGCATTCCCTCTGTTGTGATATGCATTGGCGTCTTTAGGGTTCAGTGTGATGGCCTGAGTGAAGTCGGCAAGGGCTTCTCCATACCGGCCGAGCATTGCTTTGGCGATTCCCCTACCGTTGTATGCATTAGCGTTTTGGGGGGTTAGCGTGATGGCCTGAGTGAGGTCGGCAAGAGCTTCTTCGTGCTGGCCAAGGGCTGACAGGACATTCCCTCTGTTGTGATATGTATTGGCACTGTGGGGGTTTAGCGTGATGGCTTGAGTGAAGTCGGCAAGGGCTTCTTCATACCGGCCAAGGGCTGACAGGACATTCCCTCTGCTGTGATATGTATTGGCACTGTGGGAGTTTGGCGTGATGGCCTGATTCAAGTCGGCAAGAGCTTCTTCATACCGGCCAAGGGCTGACAGGACATTCCCTCTGTTGTGATATGTATCGGCGTTGTGGGAGTTCAGTGTGATGGCCTGGTTCAAGTCGGCAAGGGCTTCTTCATACTGGCCAAGCCTTGCTTTGGCAATTCCCCTGTTGGTGTATGCGTCAGCGAATCTAAGTTTCAGTGCGATGGTCTTGTTGTATTGCTCAATATCCTTGTATTGCTCAATGGCCTTGTTGTATTGCTCAATAGCCTTTTCCCATTCCCATCGTTGCAAATGTTCGTCACCTGAATTTAAATAATCATCCCAGGTTTTAGGTAGCTTGTGGCTTATGTCATTCGTTACTGCGAAACCGGGGAGATCATTGAAAAGACTTTTTTCGTTAATGCCAAACCAGGTCTTCAGCTCTTCTCGAATGGCTTTTTTGTCGTTTTCTCGAATGTCTATTGATTTGCAGGGAATGACATCATTTCCAAAGATGAACACTCCTTTTTGAGAAGACAGGCGGTGGTTAATCTCAAATCTAGGTTCCCAATACCATAGCTCGATTTTTTCTCCTGTCAGCGGTTTTCCTGTGTCGGCTCCATCGTTTTGACGAATTTTAAATCCAAGAATATCTTCCAAGGGCTCCTCTATATTTTCTGACGTTAGCTGTAGAAATTTACCAGTGTCGCTTGTGTTGACGATGAAAACTTTTCCTTCGTAAGGTTTTCTTTTTATCGGCTTGCTCTTTTCTTTTTTGGATTTTTTGTTTATCGGTTCGCAAGCAAACCATAGCGCAACAAGAAAATCGCGGGTGAAATCAATCAGAGCAGTAGCAGCAGAATTGTGCCGTAATTCCGCCAGCATCTCTATATCTTCCAGTTCTTTGTTCTCTTTTCGGTGATAGTTTGCGTTTTTTGCTTCCTTAACGAGTTTGCAATTGTAGTCAATGAGTTCCTTCGGAGATGGTTGCAAACCGTGAAGTCTATGACGGCGATATGCCGTAGATTCCAGATCCCAATCGGAATTTGCATGTCCTCGGAACGCATATTGACTTGCCTGCTCAGCCGGGACTAAATCGTGAAGTTCGGCAAGATATTTGTTAATTGTTGGCGTCCCCGCCTTTCCCCTTCTAGCGCCGACCCGGCCTTTGCCTTTACCAGTACTCTTACCCATGAATCCGCTCTCCTAATTGCCAGCTTTCAGGCTGGCTAATGCCTCGGCAATTTCTCTTCCCTTCTCTTCGATAAGGGCTACCAGTTCTTCCGGCGTACGCGTGTCGACGATTTGTTTTTTGTTCGGATTGACGGCTTTCAGGTCGTACACGGCGTCTTCAATGGCTTTGGCTTTGGCGGCCAGGTCACGGGCTTCGCGGTCCAGTTTCTTGAAGGTTGCTTCGGCTTTTTCAAGGACTTCTTTGTTGAGCGGTTTGGTCTTTTTCAGGTCTTTGATGTGTTCGCTACACTCCACGGCCTGTTGGTTTTTTGTCGCGGCTTGTTCTTTGAGTGGGCGGGCTTCTTCACTGGCGACGCGCTTGCGCTCGTCCATGTCCACTGTCCAGGAAAGATCACTGTCCGCACGGTCGGGGAACAAACGGAAGAAGTCGTCAAAATGCCCGAGCGTCAGCGGGGTTCTCTTGCGCACGTTGATGTCCGTCAGGTCGTAGAACCAGATTTTCCGTGTCGGCTGGCCTTTGGTGAAAAACAGCAGATTGGTTTTCACACCGGCGCCGGCGGTGGTGAACACCCCACCCGGCAGGCTTACCACACACCAGAGAGCGCAGTCGTCCAGTAGCTTGCGCTTGGTTTTCACGAAAGCCTCCTCGCTGGTGCGGAACAACGAACCTTCGTCGAGAACCATCCCGCACCGCCCGCCATGCCGCAGACTACGGATGATGTGTTGCAGAAATAGCACCTGCGTGGAGCCTGTCCTGTAGTCGAACCGGGTTTGCGCTTCTATTCCTTCCTTTCCACCGAAGGGCGGATTGGTCAGGATTACGTCAAAGGTCTGTGGCTCGTCTTCAAACAACCCGCCGTAACTTTCCTGGCCGGTGAGAGTGTTGCCGTGCCAGATGTTGGGTTTATCAATGCCGTGCAGTATCAGGTTGGCCAGGGCAATGGGATATATGAGGTTTTCTTTTTCCCGTCCCCAGAACGTTTGTTCTTTGAGTGTTGCTAACTGCTCGGCCGTCGCGTCGGCGCCGAGGTTGTCCGTGATATGTTCAAACGCCTGCGCCAGGAACCCGCCCGTCCCACACCCCGGGTCGTAGACCGTTTCACCAACTTCTGGATTGATCACCTTTGCCATTGCCTTGATGACCTGGCGCGGAGTGAAGAACTGGCCGCCGTCGTTACCCTTTTCGCCCATGTCCAGCAGTAGTCTTTCGTACACCTGCGAGAGCGTGAAAACATGGGTCGAGTCCACGGCTTCCGAGGTGAGTTCATGCACTTTATCCAAGACGTTGAGGAAGTTGTACTCGGTGTCAATGTTCACATGCTTGACGCCGGTCATGATTTCGCTGATGACTTTCTGACGCGGCGTGGCATTGGGTTGCTCTTTGAGTTCTCTCAAATACGGAAGCAACGCCATATTGACAAAGGTAAAGAAGGAATTCTGCGGAGCTTCCTGTAATTCCTGGCGCTTGTTGGTTTCACCTTCAGACAACATCTCCGGCGGGGTGGCCCAGTCGCACCAGCGGTAGGGTGATTCGAGCGAGGGCCGGAATGATACGCCCAGGGCTTCTGCTTCCTCTGCCTCGCGCGTTTCGCGTTCGTCGAGAATACGCAGAAAGAGAATCCAGGTCAGTTCGGGAACATACTGCATGGCGCCGGCACAGTTGCCCCGGCGCATGATGTCGCAGATGCTCTTGACCGCCTGACCCACTGATTGTTGGGTGGCCAGCCGTTTGCCGTTGCCGTTGTTGTTTGTTTTGCGCCCACGGGCCATGTCAAAGTTCTCCGTTGAACGCCCGACGTAGCAAAGTTGCGGGCATGGCGTTGATAGTATTGAGTTCTTCTTCGGCCGCTATGCGGGCTTTTTTTATAGCTACCATCTGCTCTTTGAGTATTGCCGCAATAGGCTTTTGTTCGGTGAGCGGTGGCATAGGAATAGAAATCTCTGAAAAAGTAAATTTGTTTATGATGGGCACCAGGCTAGTTGTTGCTAAATTTTCAATTTTCGGTTGAATTTCTTTTATTAGGAAATAGAGAAATAGTGAATTTATTCTTTGAGACGGGACAAGGGAATTAATTTGCTGATTTGTGCAAAGAGGGCAGTCGGCGATAGCGGTTTTCCCAATATTTCCAATGCAGGAAACCAAAACTGAACCTGCAGGCAAGAGTTTTGACTGTGATATCCCTTCTTTGGTCAGGTATTCGTCCGATGATGACACATATATGTTTTTAGCTAAGTCGCCGGGTTTTATCCACGGAGTTTTCCCACCGTAATATTTACTCTCCGATCTTTTGGGTGTTGTGCCTGTGATGACCGTACAAACATCGCCAAGTTTCACCCATCTCCAGCCATTGGGTAGTGGTTGGTCGGGTTGGGGGAAGGTCTGGCGGAGAAAGGCGGCGGGCAGGGCATTGATCGCTTCAAGACGGGCTTGGGACGCCGTTCGAGCCTTCTCCGTCGCAACCATCTGCTCTTTGAGTTTTGTTGCAATGCGTTTTTGGCTAAGCAGTGGTGGTAGGGGAATCTCAAATTTTTCTAACTTTGATTTTGAGATTTCTTTATATGTTGAGCCACTGCCTAATTTCTCAAAATCAGGCACATAATATTTTAGAGAAAAATATAGATATTCTGATTCTATTTTGTCCGAGGGGACAAAACTTTTACACCCTTGATTGGTGCAAAGAGGAGCTTTTGCTATTCCGACATACCCGATTGGAGCGCGAGATGACAGAATAACAGTCCCGATTGGCAGTTCGCGGAGTTTTAAGGATTCAATGCTTTTGTGAGAAATTTTTCTTTGGGATGTCCAAATTTCATGTCCGTCTAATTTCCCCATGTCAGCGGGGGTAATCCAAACAATGCTTCCATCCCAGTACTCTGGCACAGCAGTACTCGGTGTAGTGCCACCGATAATTTGACACACATCCCCCAACCTCACCCACCGCCACCCCTCGGGTAGCTCTTCCTCTGTTATTCCCATCTCATTCATCACTTTCAAGCAATTGAATCAGTGGCTCCAGCGCATAAACAGTCCCGCGCCTTCCACTGCCTTCGCGCATTACCGACAGGATTCCGTTCTTCGTCAGTTTTTTTATCAGGCTCAACGTGGTCGGGTCGCTTGGCGGGGTTTCCAGTTCGGAAAATTTTCTTTTGACGGTGGCTTTTCTGAAAACGGGTCTTTCAAAGATTGCGTCCAGCAGGGTGCCGGCAAACCGCGAGTGGGTCAGGTCAACAACGCGAGGTTTCAGTTGATCGTACAGCTCCCTTATCTTGTTCACTTTTTCGGACGATTCTCCCGCCTGTGCCGCAATGGCTTCCAGGAAAAACAACACCCATCCGTCCCAGTCTCCGGGTCTGGTGTTCAGTTGCCGTAAAGCTCCCATGTAGCTGTGCCGGTTCTTTTCAAGATAGGCGGAAAGGTAAAACCCGGGTCGTGCAATGACCTTTTTTTCAGACAGGAAAAGCGGCATAAGCAGTCTGCCGAGCCGGCCGTTCCCATCTTCAAAGGGGTGAATCAATTCAAACTGCGCATGGAGCATGGCGGCTTGAATCAGAGGGTCGGGCTGGCTGGAATGGTAAAACGTCTCCCAGTTTTCCATGAACTCGGGCAGAAAAAGCGGTTCCGGCGGGACGAACGTTGCCTGCTCTATCCCTACCCTGCCTACCCTGGGTGGGCCAATCCAGTTTTGCCTGGCCCGGAAGGCACCCGGGTTTTTGGTCTTTCCGCGCACGCTGCCACTTCCGAGAAGAATCCCGTGCAGGGCTTTCAGCATGTTCAGCGAAAACGGTCTGTCCCGGAGTTCCTGTTCCCCCAGAGCCAGGGCGGATACGTAGTTTTGGATTTCTTGCAGGTCGTCGTACCGTTCGCTTCCGTCTGCCACGTCTTCATCTTCATCAAATTGCAGGACCTCGTTCAGGGTGGATCGGGAGCCTTCAATGCGGGATGAAAGTAAGGCTTCGCGTCGGGTCAGCGGGGCAAGCAGTAACGGGGTGCTCGGAGATTGCTCCAGCAGCGCGTTGTAGTGGGCAAGCGCTCTGTTCGCCTTGCCCATGGCCGTAATCAGCACAGGCGAGGCGTAATCAATGGATGCAATCGGGAGCTTGTCGGGAATAAAGGGTTTCACAGCCGCTAGAATGGCATATACGGCTGTTTGTGTAAAGTATAATGCGAAAAAGTTTATACAAAATGGTTTGTTGTTAGTGAAATACGCACAAATCAGTTTGTGTAAAGTAAATCACACAAAACTTTATACAAATCAATTTGCTCATAACAGAATATGCACAAAGTGTTTTGCGTAAAGTATTGTCGAAATCATTGATTGCAAAAATACCACACCACGTCAATCAATACGTTGTCTCTCACGATGCAAACATTCTTGCCTTGGTTTCAGCAATCAGATCACGCGGGATGCCAGCCTTTTGCAGTGCCGCCACACCACCGGCGGCCCTGACTTCTGGTGTCTGGAATAATTGAGGGTTCTCCAGGCTGTTCGTCCCGCCGTGTCTGAACTGGCTGGCAATGGCGCGGATCGTGGCGGCGGCTTTTCCGGGCAGGGTGTTGATCCAGGCTTTGTTTTTGTAGGTGAAGGCCCGCGCACGGTCGTCTTGTGAGCGGGGATTCATGCCCCAGCCAAGTTCGGCCAGTACGTCATACAGGTCGTAGTTTTTCATTTCGCTCACGGCGCGAACGACGGTGGGGGAGTACCCGCCGGTCACGAGGGTGTCCATGAGGGCATTGCGCTGTGACGGTTCAATCCAGCGGCTACGGAAATTGTCGAGTGTCGGAACTTCCTGCACCAGCCGTTCGGCCAGCCGGGCCTTGTACTCTTCCAGTGATACAGGGATGGCTTTGCCGTCCACGTCGACGACGATGGAGCGGCCGGCATCGGTGATGATGACATCAAATCCCTCAACGCGGATTTGTTCGGGTGGGTTGTCGTCGCCTCCGCTCCCTCTTCCGCCGCCGGTGCGGGACGGTTTGGTAACAAAGTCCTCGCCGAAGAGACGGGTGGCGTTGGTGTAGTCGTAGATACGGAACATCAGTTTGTTGGTCGGGGCGTCAATGCGCGTGCCACGTCCGATCATCTGGTAGAAACTGATGGGACTCTTGAGATACCGGAAGAACACAATGTTGCGGACACAGGGCACATCCACTCCGGTGGTCAGCAGATCCACGGTGGTGGCGATGAAGTAACCGCGGGACGCTCCCCGGAAGTCGGGGAGTTGCTTGTTGCCGTTGCTGGCGGCGGTGCATTTGAACGCGTAGTCCTCAACCCGATTCCGGTTATTGTCGGTGCACCACTCGGCGTACAGGTTGTTCATACAGACGGCCACGTCATCGGCGTGGCTGTCGCGGACACAGAAGATGATGGTTTTCTGTTCGGGGCCACCGGTTTCGAGCAGGTACTTGAAGAGGTCCTGACACATTGCCACTACTCTGTCTGGCAGGAGAAGGGGACCTTCAAAGGTGTCTTTGTCATAGTGCGGCGCTATTTCAGGAAGGCTCACGGGCTGGCCGGTTATGGCATCTACGGGATCCCGATCCATAATTTGCTCAGCGGTAATGCCGGATTTGTCGAGATTGACTCGCCCTTTCTGGATTTCGCAGGCGGCGAGGTAGCCGTCTTCCATGGCCTGGCTCATGTTGTATTCGTACACCGGCTCACCGAAATATTTAAGGTTGTTGGCGGTGATTTCGGTGTCCTGTTTGGCTTCTTCCGTGTCCTCGCTGGTCTGAAGTTGGCGCGGGGTGGCGGTGAGACCGATCTGGACGGCTTTGTTGTTGCGGGTCAGGATTTTTGACCATGTGCCCCAGGCCGAGCGGTGACATTCGTCAATGACGATATGGGAGAAGTGGTTTTCCGGGTAATGTTTGGTCAGGAATGTGTCGTCGCTTACCTCGCTGTCCATGCCGAGGGTCTGGTAGGTGGCGATGTGGATACGGGCGTTCTTTGCGTTGTTCGATCCATCCGTTTTGCGGTAGGCCTCCGCGGCGTCGGCCCCGAAGACGTGTTGAAAGGCCGCGCTTGCCTGGGTGCGGAGTTCGTCACGGTCGCACACAAACAGTGCGCGGGTGAGTTGTCCGGCGTCGGATATGCGCTTGAGCAGGTTGACGGCGATGCGGGTTTTGCCGCAACCGGTTGCCATGGCGAGCAAGGCACGGTTTGGTTGGTCTGCTTTCTCCTGCTGCGCGATTTTCTCCATGACAGCCCGGATGGCCGCGTCCTGATAATACCGCAGGGCGCCTTCCCCTCCGGCATACTGCTGAAGAAGAGGCCGGGCGGCTGGCGATTCGAGCGTGAAGCCCATGCCCTGTTCGTAGCGGGCGCGAAGGTCGGCGGGGGTCGGGAAAGCATCCATCGGCTTCGGGTCGGATGTCTGTCCGGTGAAACCGTCATACTCGACAAACAGGTGACCGTTGGAGGAGAACACAAACTTTGTGTTGAGGCGTTTGCATTTGGCGTATTCCTTGGCCTGTTCGAGTCCGTGACCTGGCGGCAGACTTTCCTGCTTTGCTTCGATGAGGGCGAGGGCCACGGGTTGGGTGCCGACGTTGGCTTTGTACCTGAGCACATAGTCAATCCGTCCGCGCGGTTTTCGCTGTGGCCTGTCGCTGATGATCTCGACAGTGCCCGCCGTTTCCTCTCGCTGAATGAGGTCCTCTGTCCAGCCACGCTTGTGAATGGCCGGGTCAATCAGCTTGGCTCTTGTATCGGCTTCGTTGAGTTTCATACTGAATCCCGTCATCTCACTTCAATCAGTTCAGTGTCCTTGAGGATTTCGTTACTGGGGAGTGGTGTCTGGAATGTCATGCGCTGGTAGCAGGCATAGGTGACGTAGGTGTCCTGCAGGCAGTATTCCGCGATGGTTTTTCCCTGTCCTTTTTCCCACATTTCCGCCACTTGTTTGCCGCTTCCGGATTTGGTTTCGACTTGTAACGCGCGCGCCAGCACGTCCAGCTTGACCCAGCCGCGCATGTCCCAGTTGCTCCATACGGCCATCGTGTCGTAGACAGGCTCCGTGCGGAATCTGGCCAGGTTGATGTCCATTGAGGGCTTGACCTGATGAATGATTGAGCGTTTTTTGATGAACGGGAGATCAAAGCCCAACCCGTTGTGGGTGATAAACTGCGAGGGGCGGATGTCCTTCAGTCTCGCCCAGAACCGGCGAAGCAGTTCCTGTTCGTTGACGCCGTACCAGCTTACCGCTCCCTGGCACTTCATGGCGTCGGAGAACATCAGCAGCCCGATGCACACAATGCGGCTGAAGGTGCCGTCAAACGACGAGCGGTCATACTGTTCATCCTGTTTCTTCTGTTGCGCACGGGCTTCGGCTTGATCGAACAGGTCGGATTCGTCCTGACCTTCGGGGGGCGCCGGTGTGATCGCGGCGATGCCGGCCAGTCGCGCCCATTCTTCCCGGGGCGCCTGTACGGTTTCAATGTCCAGTACGACTTTCATGCGTGTTGCGTCCTCTCCGGTATGCGTGACGGGATGCCGTCGGTCGTGTGAATGACCTGGCCCGCCACCGGGGCGGCCCTATGTTACAGGGTATGTCCGACAGAATGTTCTCATGGGGCAGGACGGGCAGGCTGGCGTGCGCGCCGTACAGACTACCGCGCCGAAATCCATGAGGGCCTGGTTGAAGTCGTAGCCTTTGCCTTTGGGAATCAGCGCTTCCGCCATGGCCCACAAGGCGGATTTCTGTTTTTTGGGATCTCCCTTACTGAGAAACACGCGATGGAGCACCCGCATGACGTTGGTGTCCACGATGGGGGCGTCTTCGTTGAAGGCAAAGGTGCGCACCGCGCCGGCTGTGTAGCGGCCAATGCCTTTCATGGATTGCAGTTGTTCGTCCTTGCGGGGCAGTGTGCCGCCGTACTGGGCGACCGTTTCACGGGCAATGCTGTGGAGCCGGTAGGGACGTATGTTGTACCCGAGCGGATACCAGGCTTCACGGACGGCGTCCGGTTCGGACGCGGCCAGGTCTTTCAACGTCGGATATTTTCCAAGGAATTCGTGGTACTTGGGAATGACCCGTTCCACCTGGGTTTGCTGAAGCATCACTTCCGATACGAGAATTTTGTAGGGATCCAGCGTTCGCCGCCAGGGCAGGTCGCGGCCATAGTCGTCGTACCATTTCAGCAGACGTGTCTGGAACCGGCGTTTTGTCCGTTGGTCGAGGTTGACCCGGGCGGGACGGGGCCGTTTTGTTTTGGCTGGACGTGCCATGAATGTGCGCGGATTGTATGTGCGGCGTTGGGTCAATGCAAGACAGACAGACCGGCCGGTGTGGGTGGCGGGTACGGGTGGCGCGGCTGTCATGGCGGCGCTTGTGAAGGGGAAGCCCGCGGTGAGGCGGCGTTGCGTCGCCGTCGGGCACGTGATACAAACCGGGCTTGCCCGTGCCGGTTTCGGCTGGCATGGGTGTCCTGTTGATTCCGGGTCTGCCGGAGAAGTCGTGACCCCTTCCTGAAATATGTCGTTTATCCCCGTGACAACGGTGCAATCGTCTCGCGCGTCCGCCGGCAAACCCGAGGGCGGGAACGGGCGCGCTCGTCGTTTGCCTCCGTGGTTTCGGGTCAGGATTGAATCGGGGCCGCATTACCGGCGCATTCAGTCGCTGGTGCGGGAGCAGCGGCTTCATACCATTTGCGAGGAAGCCCGTTGTCCCAACAAATGGGAATGCTGGAATGACCGGACGGCGACGTTTTTGATTCTGGGTGATGTGTGTACGCGGCGGTGTCATTATTGTTCCGTGCGCACAGGGCGGCCGGGGCAGGTTGACTGGCAGGAACCGGAGCGCGTCGCCGAGGCCGTTCGTTCCCTGGACTTGCGGCATGTGGTGATTACCTCCGTGAATCGTGATGAACTGGACGATGGCGGCGCGGCGCTGTTTGCTGAAACCATCCGGGCGATCCGGCGCCTGGTGCCGCTGTGTACGGTGGAGACGCTGGTGCCGGATTTTCAGGGTCAACGGGCGGCGGTGGAGACTGTGCTGGCGGCGAACCCTGACATGTTTAATCATAATATCGAAGTCGTTCCCCGGCTGTTCCCCGTTGTCAGACCGCAAGGCAATTATGCGCGTTCTTTACGGGTGCTGTCCTGGGCCAGGGAGCGGGGAGGGCAAACGAAGTCGGGACTCATGGTCGGGTTGGGCGAAACGCATGAAGAGCTTGTTGCGGTCTTGCGCGACCTTCGCTCGGCCGGCTGTGATGTGGTGTTCATAGGCCAGTACCTGCAGCCCACAACCGCCCACTATGCGGTGGATCGATATTACGCGCTTGAGGAGTTTGACGCGCTCAGACGGCGGGGCCTGGCGTTGGGGTTTCGGCACGTGGAATCGGGTCCGCTGGTGCGAAGTTCTTATCATGCCGACCGGCATATGGCTCATGCCGTGCGGGACGACGAAACCGTGGTATGATGACGGGTCCACTGTTGACGGGATGTCCCGCTTCCCGTTTGCGCCACTGGCAGGACGCATTGCACCGTGTGGGGGTGTCGTGAATCTCAAACGCTGGCTTCTTCTGGCCCCTCTGTTGCTGCTCTTCCTGTTGCTTCAATCCTACTTGTGGGTCCCGACGTATGAAAAACAGGCGACCGGCAATCCGGATCGTCTGGTCACGTATGTCGAAGCCTCCTCCGGCGATGCCAAAATTCTCAATCCGATTCTGAACGCGGATTCGGTCAGCTCGCAGATTGTCGGCCAGGTGTTTGAGGGGCTGTTGGATCTGGATGAAAATTTACAACTGCGGGGACGGTTGGCCACGGACTGGACGATATCCGAGACGGCCTCTCTCCTGGTCAGCTCTTCCAACCGGTTCCCCGATGGCGCGGAAGTCACGGGCACTCGACTGGTCAAGCGCATTCGTGCCGCGCTCATGCAGGATGCCTTTGTTGCACTGGCCGCCAATGTTCGGATGATGGATGTGTTGCCTCCCGCCAGCGAAACGCACACGATTGTCATTCAGGATCAGGAGCGGGATGCGGAGGGGAATCCCGGGCAGAAGGATGTGGAGGTGACGTTTCATGTCCCCGAGCGCGTGGTCTTTTCGTTGCGCCGGGTTGATCAGGATTTTTTTCAGCGGCTTACCCCGATTATCGGGGATCGCTATCTCATTCATTTTCCTTATGAGCGGTATGTGACATTCCGCGAGCCTGTCGAGCCGGAGGTCAGAACACAGGTCATGGCGCAGTTGTCGGAACGTGTTCCCGTGGCCGAACACAATCCCGTCATTGATTTTCAGCTGCGACACGGCGTCCGGTTTCACGATGGCCACGCATTGACCGCCCGTGACGTGAAATTTACCTATGACGCCATCATGGATCCGAAAAACCTTTCTCCTCGCA
Organism: Nitrospirales bacterium; assembly: GCA_963692935.1. GTDB lineage: Bacteria > Nitrospirota > Nitrospiria > Nitrospirales > UBA8639 > Bin75. Next base: position 1,787,388 of record OY843588.1, on the reverse strand, counting down.
CGGCGGATTTTGAACCCGTGAAGCATGTGGAAATTATTGATGACCATGCCGTGCGCGTCGTATACAAACGCCTGTTTTCGCCGGCGATCAATGCCTGGACTATGGGCATTCTTCCCGAGCATCTGCTCAATGCCGAATCCCTGAACGGGGAAATGCAGGAGCGGCGCCTGTCCGATGCGGCGCGGGACGCGTTTGGTATGCGCGACAGTCGGTTCAACCGTCATCCCGTTGGCAGCGGGCGGTTTCAGTTTGTCGAGTGGCAGGGCGATGAATTCATTCATTTGCGACGGAATGAGGATTACTGGGAAGGGCCGGCGGAATACGGGGATTACTACCTGCGGATTGTGCCCGATTTGTTGACGCAGGAAATGGAATTCCGGGCGGGAGCGGTGGATTACTATGGCGCCCAACCCCATCAGGTCGCCCGGTATAAAGACGATGCCAGGTATCAGTCCTTTTCGAGCCTGCAGTTTGTCTATACCTATATCGGGTATAACAATCGCCATCCGTTGTTTGCCGATCCGGCTGTGCGTCGGGCGCTGGGGATGGCCGTGAATGTCAAAGACTTTGTCACCTATATCCTGTACGGCGAAGGGCAACGCATGACCGGTCCTTATCCCCCCAACACCCAGTGGTATGATCCCACCGTGGCTCCGTTGCCCTACGACCCCGAAGCTGCCCGGGCGATGCTTGAAGCCAGGGGGTGGCGACTGAATGCGGACGGCTGGCTGGAGAAGGATGGCCGCATTTTTGAGTTCACGCTTATTACGAACAGCGGCAATCCCATTCGCAAAAACATCATGACGATTGCGCAGGATGCCTGGAAAAAAATCGGCGTGAAGTGCAACACGCAATATTTTGAATGGGCGGTTTTTCTCAAGGACTTCGTCAATACCAGCGATTTCGATGCCGTGGTGCTGGGGTGGAGCATGGGCATTGATCCCGATTTGTATCAACTGTGGCATTCGAGTCAGTCCGGCCCGCAGCAGTTGAATTTTGTCGGGTATCGAAACCCGCGCGCGGATGAGCTGATTGTCCGTATCCGGCGGGAATACGATCTGGACGTGCAACGGGATCTGGCCCGTCAGTTACATCGCCTGATTGCGGAGGATCAGCCGTATACGTTTCTCTTTGCTCCGTTGGCCACGCGGGTCCTGGATAAGAAAATTGTGCTGGTTCACAGACGCGACGACGGCACCGAGTCATATGAAAAAATTTATCCGATTCCGAGCGGCGATATTTCGTTCCATTTTCATCAGTGGCGCAAACTTGAATTGACACCGGCATTTTAAGATCGCACGCGTTGCGATTCACGGGGCAGGTTAGGCATGCGGGCTTTTATTCTTCGCAATGTGCTCCAGCGGCTTCTGTTGCTGTTCATTGTCTCCATCCTTGCGCATTCCGTCATTCACCTGGCGCCCGGGGAGCCTAGCGCGGTGGATCCGTCGAATCCCAGGATGAAACCCGAGGACATTGCCAAAATTCGCGCGGCGTTTCATCTCGACGATCCCCTCTATGTGCAATATGTCTACTGGATGCGGGATTTGATGTCCGGCGAGTTGAAGTCCTTCAAAGACAGCCAGCCGGTCCTGGAGAAAATCTGGCGCAGATTTCTCAACTCCCTGCCGTTGTTTCTCTGTGCCACGTTGCTGGTGTGGACGCTGGCGTTTCCGATTGGCATTCAGGCCGCGATCCGCCGCGGGGCGGTGTATGACCGCACGACAACCGTTGTGGCCTATACCCTCATTTCCGTGCCGGGTTTCTTTCTGGCGTATCTTGTGATTCTCTGGGTCGTCAATACGTTTGGCGTGCCGGTTATTGGATTGAAAACCTTTGGCATGGAACATGCCGATGCACTCTTCCGGACGATGGATCGGATCTGGCATCTGGTGATTCCTTCTCTCATCTTTGCGTCTGGTGGGGTGGCGGTGTTGTCCCGGTACATTCGCTCGCAGATGCTGGAAGTCATCGGGCATGATTACGTGCGAACGGCTCGAGCGAAGGGGGCGACGGAGGACACCGTTATCTACCGCCACGCGTTGCGCAACGCCTTGCTGCCGTTTGTGACCATGTTCGGGTTGCTGTTGCCGGGCTTGATCGGCGGCTCGGTCATTATTGAACAGATTTTTGCATGGCCCGGGTTGGGTCGTCTGGGTTATGAAGCGATTCTCGCGAGAGATTTCCCGGTCATTCTGACGTTGAATTTTATCGCGGCGGTGTTGACCCTGGCGGGAACGTTCCTGTCGGACATTCTGTATGCCGTCGTTGATCCGCGGATTCGCACCGGATTGCAGGGGGATGCCTAGGTGACGGAGCCGCACGAGACACGCATGGCCCCCCGGACTCCACGCGCTCATTCCGGTTCGGGCCGGGATGAGGCGCTCCCGCCCTCGGAAACGCTGTGGCGGGAGTCGTTGCGATTATTCAAACGGGATCGTCTTGCGGTGCTGGGGGCCTGGGTCCTGGCTTTGCTCCTGGTCACGGCGTTGCTGGGGAAAACGCTGACCGAGTGGGTGATCGTGTTTGATCCCTCCGTCGTCCGCCTTCCTGAAAAATTTCTGCCTCCCCTGTCTCCCGCATCAAACGTGGACATCCATCCCGATGATCGTCCGTTTGGCGGGATCTATGTGTTGGGGACCGACGAACTGGGGCGCGACGTGTTTGCGAGGATGTTGCAGGGGGCGTTTGTGTCTTTGTCTATCGGGTTTATTGCGGTCGGCATTTCACTGGTGATCGGCATTGTGCTGGGCGGCCTGTCAGGGTTTTACGGCAACGTCAAATTTGGTGTGATCACGGTGGATACGCTCATCATGCGATTGACGGACGTGATGTTGTGTTTCCCGACATTTTTTCTCATTCTGACGGTCGTCGCGCTGTTGCCGCCCAGTATCTATAACATCATGGTTGTGATCGGGCTGACCGGGTGGATGGGCACCGCCCGGTTCGTCCGCGCCGAATTTCTGGCGTTGCGCAAACTGGATTTCGTGGTGGCGGCCACGTCAATCGGCGCGCCTGACCGGCGGGTCATTTTTTCCCACATGGTGCCCAATGCGATGGCGCCCGTGCTGGTCTCGGCCACTATCGGTGTGGCGACGGCCATTTTGACGGAATCGGGCTTGAGTTTTCTGGGATTTGGCGTGCAACCGCCCTATGCCACGTGGGGCAATATCCTGGCCGACGGGAAGGGGTTTATCTTTGATGCGCCCTGGCTCTTTTTTATTCCGGGTTTCGCCATCCTGATTGTGGTGCTGGCGTTTAATGTCGTCGGGGAGGGGCTGCGCGAAGCGCTCAATCCCAAACTGCGGACACGCTAAGCCATGACTGTCTCGAATCATCACCTCCTCGATGTGTCGCGTCTCTCCACGTCGTTTTTTTCGGAGCGCGGTGAAATTCGGGCGGTGGAGGACGTCAGTTTTTCGATTCAGCAGGGACAAACGCTGGCGCTGGTTGGGGAATCGGGGTGTGGAAAGTCCGTCACGGCCCTGTCCATCATGCGGTTGCTGGATTTTCCGGGACGGGTGGTCGGGGGAACGGTCGCATTTCAGGGGCGTGATCTGCTGGCTTTGTCCGGTGAGGACATGCGCGCCATACGCGGGAAACACATTGGCATGGTTTTTCAGGAACCCATGACGTCGCTGAATCCGGTGTTCACAATCGGCGATCAAATCGGCGAGGTGCTGGATATTCATACGAACATGACCCGAACGGCCATTCGACGGGCCGTGATTGACCTGCTGGAAACCGTGCATATTCCTTCACCGGACACGCGCATTGATCAGTACCCGCATGAAATGTCCGGCGGGATGAAGCAGCGTGTGATGATTGCGATGGCCCTGGCCTGTCGGCCCGCCCTCCTCATTGCCGATGAGCCTACGACGGCGTTGGATGTGACGATTCAGGCCCAGATCCTGGAGTTGCTGAAGGACCTGCAACGGGACATGGGCCTGGCGATTCTGTTAATCACGCACAACCTGGGCGTCGTGGCGCAGTTTGCGCAGGACGTCGTGGTGATGTACGCCAGCCGCATTGTCGAGCACACGAGCGTGCCGCGACTGTTTGCCCACCCGTCCCATCCGTATACGCGTGCGTTGTTGCGCTCGTTGCCGAAGCCTGGCGCGCGGGAAAACCGGCTCGACGCCATCCAGGGCACGGTGCCGTCTCCGCTGCTGTATGGCCGGGGCTGTCATTTTGCGACCCGCTGTCCGGAGGTTCTGGCTCATTGCGCCGATGAGGAACCGCCGTGCGTTGAGCTGGAACCGGGCCATGAATCGGTGTGCTGGCTGCATCGCCCGGAGCGGCGGTAGGTGCACATGCGGCCCTTGATGGATACCACCTCCGCTCATGGACACCCGCTCCTCAGTGTCCGGCATCTCCGCAAATATTTTCCCGTCCGCAGCGGGTTGCTTTCCAAAATTGCCGCGTGGGTCAAGGCGGTGGATGATGTCACGTTCGATATCCGACAGGGGGAGACTTTTGGGTTGGTGGGGGAATCCGGCTGCGGCAAAACCACGGTGGGCCGCACCATCCTTCGGTTGATGGAACCCACCGGCGGGGAAGCCATGTTCGAAGGCGACAACGTGTTTGCCATGGACACCAGAACCTTGCGCGCGGTTCGCCGTCGGATGCAGATCGTGTTTCAGGATCCTTACAGCTCGTTGAATCCCCGCATGACGGTTGGATCCATCGTGGGCGAGCCGCTCAGGGTGCACAAGCTGGCCAGGGGGCGGGAGTTAACGGAGCGCGTGTCCCAGCTGCTCCACCGCGTCGGTCTGAGGCCGGACCAGTTTTCGCGCTATCCGCATGAGTTTTCCGGTGGGCAGCGTCAGCGTATTGGCATTGCGCGCGCCCTGGCTCTGAACCCCGAGTTTATTGTGTGTGATGAAGCGGTTTCCGCCCTGGATGTTTCCATTCAGGCGCAGATTATCAATCTCCTCAAGGATCTGCAGGAGGAATATGGTCTGTCGTACCTGTTCATTACGCACGACTTGAACGTGGTGCAGTATCTCGCTCACCGGATCGCTGTGATGTATCTGGGAAAGTTTGTGGAGGTGGCGTCTGCCGACGTCATCTTCTCCAGTCCCAGACATCCCTACACCCAGGCTCTGCTTTCCGCCAATCCGTTGCCGGATCCAACCATGAAACGGGATCGGGTCCTGCTGGCCGGGGATGTGCCGACGCCGCTGAATCCACCCGCCGGCTGCCGGTTCCACACGCGATGCCCGCACGTCATGGATCATTGTCAAACGACCGACCCGCCGCTCGTGCAGATTGATACGCCCGGTGGCGAGCAGAAGGTGTGGTGTCACCTTTACGCCTGAGCCGTTGTGCAAGAGGTGGGATGTCGCATGTCTGGCTTGCGGGTGGGGGAAGCCGGTTCATATAATCGCGTCAAGGCAGGGTCGGGATTGAAAAAACTCACGAGGAGTATGGGAGTCCTTGAGCAGATTGACGAACAGATGGCGGAATTTTTAGAGAATTCGCCGGTGTATTTTGTGGCCACCGCTCCCAGCGGTCAGGAGGGCCATATCAACCTTTCGCCCAAGGGGTTGAACTCTTTTCGTGTGCTGGGACCCACCAGCGTGGCCTATTTGGATTTGACTGGCAGCGGGGCTGAGACCATTGCGCATCTGCGCCAGAACGGCCGCATCACTTTTCTGTTTGCGGCTTTTTCAGATAAGCCGCGGATTGTTCGGCTTTATGGAAGAGGGTCGGCGGTCTTCCCTGATGCCACGGATTTTGAGGAGCTGGTCTCAAAGTTTGAGACATTCCCGGGCATTCGTTCGGTGATTCGTGTGACGGTGGATCGGATTGCTCCCTCTTGCGGGTTTGGCGTGCCGCTTATGGATTATGTGGGCATGAGAAGTGAACTGGTGGAGTGGGCTGAGCGGAAGGGCAGGGACGGGATTGCGGCATATCAGCGGGACAGGAACCGGAAGAGCATTGATGGTTTGTCGGCGATGGACTTTAAAGACTGACTGCCCTGGAGCTTCAGTTGTTGGATCGGGCACGTGGTGTGTGAAACGATGATGTGGCAAGAACAGGTGTGCTCATGACGGAGCGGGACAAAGGTCTCAAACCCTGTCCGACGCTTCGCAATATCCAGTATTCGCCCATGAAGCAGGGCGAGGAGCATTATATTGTCTTGTGGGATCAGTCGGGGTTGAGCGCCGAACGACTGATTATCCCGCTCAACCTGTTTTATCTGTTTCAGTTTCTGGATGGTGAACATTCCCTGGAACAAATTGGCGTTGAATATCTGAAAAAATACGGCGAGTTCCTGATGCCGGACAAGCTCGACCGACTCCTTGCCGACCTGGATGACAAACTGTTTCTCGAAGGCCCCCGCTATGAAACGGCGAAAGCGGCGGCTGTCCAGTCTTATCGGGACGCGCCCACGCGAAAACCGCAATTCGCCGGCAGGAGTTACGAAGATGATCCGGAGAAGCTGCGCAGGCAGATTGCCGGATTTTTTACGGCGAAGGAGGGGCCGGGTACTGAGCCTTCCGACAACCTGGGGAAGCCGATCAAGGGGTTGGTGGCGCCGAATTACGAAGTGCGAGAGGCCGGGCCACTCTATGCGTGGGCTTATAAAGCGTTGCGGGAAGCGGAATCGCCGGATGTCTATATTATTTTCGGCGTGGCCCACGCGGGGTTGGCCGATCCCGTGTCCGTGACGGATAAAGATTTTGAAACCCCGCTGGGTGTGGTGCCGGTGCATCGTCCGATCATGGATTATCTCAAGTCCAACGGCGGGGAAGAGTGGTTTGCGGATGAACTCTGGCACCAGAAAGAGCACAGCATCGAATTTCAGTTGCCTTTTCTGCAGGAGACCGTTGGAACATCCCCCGGCTCGCCTATGGCTATTGTTCCGGTCTTGTCTTCCTTTGCGCCCGACAGCGTGCTGGATCCCGCACGCAACGATTGCGCCGGTCGTGTTGAACGGTTTGTGTCCGTGTTGAAAGATGCCATTGCCGCGTCAGGCCAGCGGGTGTGTCTCATCGCCAGCGCGAACCTTGCACACATTGGCCTGCGCTATGGCGACAACAAGGCCCCCACGGATTTTTCCTTCCATCGCTGTATGCAGTCCGACCTGGAAATGCTGAAACATGTTGAAAACGTTGATGCCAGGGGCTTCGCTCAGTTTCTCGTTCAGGAAGGGGACAAACGGCATGTCCTGGGTTTTTCGGCGATTTATCTGCTCTTGAGATTGCTTGACGGGGGAAAAGGGGAGGTCTTGCGTTACGACCGGGAGATCGTGGATCAGTTCAATTCCACCATCACCTACGCCAGCGCCGCGTTTTTTTGAGACTCGCCTTGCCGGTGGGCGCGTAACAGGGGAAGGTTACTTTTCTTCGACGTGCATCGTCATGGTGACGGGGTCTAACGGGTTGTCGTTGGAATCCCGGTCCACCGCCACAATGTTGTCCACCACATCCATGCCGCTGATGATTTTTCCGAAGACGGTGTAGGTCCTGTCCAGGCTGCTGGTATCTTCCACGCAAATAAAAAACTGTGAACCGTTATCGTTGATGTCGCGGGTCCGGTCGTCGTTCCGGGGCATTTTGGCCATGGACAGCGTGCCGCGACGGTGTGGCCGGTCGCTTGGCTCCGGGGTCAGACTGAAACCCGGCCCTCCGGTGCCATGCAGGTCGCGATCCGGTTCTTTGCTGAGCGGGTCTCCGCCCTGGATGATGAAACCCGGTACGACGCGGTGAAATGTTGTCCCGTTGTAGAATTCCATGTTGGCCAGGTTCAGAAAGTTGTCCACGTGGCGAGGCGCCACGTCTGTGAAAAAACGGATTGCGATCCTGCCGAATCTGGTGACAATGACGACTTTGGGGTTTTTTTTCTTCAAGGCAACGGGCGTGCTCATTGGTCCGAATGTAACAGGAGTGTCGGAAGATCATCAACCTTGCATCGCGCACAATGACCTCTGATTTTACAGTTGCAACTTGATCCCAGTCCGTGATAAAGGGGGCTTTTCATCGTCGGTTGACAGGTGTATACACTGACTCCTCATACATACAGACAGGATGGATGTACGTTGGTATTCGTTGAACGTATTGTCCGGGGATGAGCGGACATGGTGTGAACATGTTGCCTGGATGCGATAGCCGGAATCGTTACGGAAGAGCGTAAAGAATACGGGCATCCAGGAGGGGAAGGCCATGGCGAAGACAGGTGGAAAGCAATCGAAAGCCGGAAAGAAAAAGGTTGTCCGGTCCGCGTCCGGGTCCAGGGTGAAACCCAGGGCGAAAGCTACAATGTCCGGGGCCAGGGTTTCCGGGGGCAAAGCAAAACGGAAAACGATAGCGAAGGCGAAGAAAAAGGCGGCGCCGGCGAAAATGTCTGTGAAGAAGGCGCAACGCGGTGTGACTGTCAGGAAGAAGGCGGCACCGGCGAAAGCGCTCGGGAAGAAGGCGCAACGCGGGGCGGCGGTCAGGAAAAAGGCGGCGTCGGTGAAAACGCTCGGGAAGAAGGCGCAACGCGGGGCGGCGGTCAGGAAAAAGGCGGCGTCGGTGAAAACGCTTGGGAAGAAGGCGCAACGCGGGGCGGCGGTCAGGAAAAAGGCGGCGCCGGCGAAAACGCTCGGGAAGAAGGCGCAACGCGGGGCGGTGGCCAGGAAAAAGGCGGCGCCGGCGAAAACGCTCGGGAAGAAGGCACAACGCGGGGCGGTGGTCACGAAAAAGGCGGCGCCGGTGAAAACGCTCGGGAAGAAGGCGCAACGCGGGGCGGTGGTCACGAAAAAGGCGGCGCCGGTGAAAACGCTTGGAAAGAAGGTGCAACGCGGGGCGGTGGTCACGAAAAAGGCGGCGCCGGCGAAAACACTCGGGAAGACGGCGCAACGTGGCCCGGCCGTTCGGAAAAAGACGACACCCAAAGCTGTGGTTGCCAGGCCTGTCACACAAAAGCCCGTGTCCGGGAAAAAACCTGTGGAGGCTGTGGACACGTTTCCCGGGGAAATGGAGACGGTACCCCAAACCCTGGAGGTGGGCCCCGAAACACTCGAATCGGACCTGCCTGGATTCGAGGATGACATTGTCGAGGAATTTCCCTCCGATCTTGATGATGACATGTCCAAGGACATTGCGGAGGCCTTTGATGGCGATGCGGACTTTGGAGCGCTGGAGCGTGATGGTGACATGACCGAAGACGATTTGCCCGAAGAGTTGGGAACGGAAAAATTTTTCAGGGATGATGCGGATCCTGGCATGGAAGATGATGACTTGTCAGGTCGGTGGTAGCGTGACGCGGATCATGCTCGGTCGCATCTTGTCCATCTCTTCTTTGGAAAATACTGTGCGGGTTTTCGCAGTCCGGTTCGCGGGTGGAGTATCACGGTTGTCCCTGTGCGCTTCTTCTTCGATGAGACGGATGTGTGATAAAGGAGACTTGAATGTCTGAATGTGCCGGTTTGCCACGCATTGGGGAAAAAGCCCAGGATTTTCGCGCAGCGACGACATCTGCCAGGGAGTTTGCATTCAGTGCGTGGCAGGAGCAGGACTGGGTCGTCTTCTTCTCACATCCCGGCGATTTTACACCGGTGTGTACCACGGAACTGGTGGAATTTGCGCTGCGGTATCAGGATTTCAGAAAAAAGGGCGTGAAACTGCTTGGAATCAGCGTGGACAGTATTCATTCCCATCTGGCCTGGTTCGACAATATAAAGCAGAAAATGGGGGTGACGGTTCCCTATCCCCTTGTGGCGGATGCTGATATGCGGGTGTCCCGACTCTACGGCATGATCCATCCGGAAACGAACTCGAGCGCCACGGTCCGCGCGCTGTTTGTGATTGACCCCAAACGTGTGATTCGGGGATTGATCTATTACCCGATGGATGTCGGCCGCAACGTGGATGAAGTCCTTCGGTTGGTCTCGGCGCTTCAGGCGACGGAGCAATTTTCCTGCGCCACGCCGGTCAACTGGCGTGAAGGTGACAAAGTCGTACTCCCTCCTCCTCAGACGGTGCAGGATGTTGAGCAACAGCACAACCATCCGGGTCAGGAAAGCAAAGATTTTTACCTCACACTGAAAGATCCCAAGGCGTAAGCCTGCATCAGTGCGGGCTGCGACCGACAAAAACCCTTTCCCTGCATTCCATCGCGCTGGTGATTATCCGTGTTGCGTGGTGAGTAACCTTTCTCTTCCTTCTCGTCGTGGACCGATCATGGCTCGGCCCGTGTGGTGCATGAGCCTCCTGTGTGTGATTCTGGGGGGGGTGGCATCGGGCATGGCCTGGGGGCCGTGCCGGGTTGACGAGGGCCTTGACGCCGCGGTGATGGTTCGTCATTTGGAAGGAGCCTGTCGCGACGATGACCGGTACGCCTTTCCCGTTTCAGCGGACGATGTGCTTGAGGCGTTACAGCAGGGCAGGGGGGTGGATTTGCGGGGTGTTGTGCTTGCGGGAGACCTCTCCTTTGATCGCTTGCCGCTTACGCCGTTTGATCCGGATCTGGTTGGGGTTCCGGCGGTTGTCAAACGGATCGAAGACGAACGGGTGTCGGCGGTGCGCGTCATCAATGGGCCGTTCATTCTTGAAGATGTCGAGGTGCAGGGGGTTCTGGCGACCAATCTGGTGCAGACGGGGTATGTGCTGGCCCTGGGGCCGGTCAGCATGAGGGGAGCGACCATTCAGCGAGCCGTGGATTTCTCACGGATGGTTTTTTTGGATCATGCCGATTTTTCCGGGATGCACATTGGCTATGAGGGGTTTTTTATTCAAGCCCTGTTTGCCGGCGATGCCGACTTTACGCGAACGGATTTCGGGACCCATTCCCGGTTTCATAAAGCCCGGTTTCTGGGGACAGTCTCGTTTGCGGATGCGAGATTTCAGGGCCTGGCGGAATTCCTGGAGGTTTCGTTTGCGGAGGATGTGGAGTTTGCGCATGTGCATTTTGTGCAGGGGACGGGCTTTTCCGGAAGCCGGTTTCATCACAGGGCAAATTTTTCCGCTGCGCGGTTTGAACGGGAAGTGTATTTCCGATTTACCACGTTCCAGGGGGAGGCGAATTTCCGGCGAACGCTGTTTCACAACACGGCGGATTTTACGGAAGCACGGTTTGGAGGAGGCACAGATTTTCACGACGTCATTTTTGAAAAACCCCCGCAGATTTCCGGCGTTGACCTTCCTGAACATTGAAGCCCGATGCATGCCGGAACCGCGCCTGTCCACAATATATGGAAGTTTCTGTTGCCTGCTCCCACTAAAAGTGGTATATCAGCACATAACGCCGGGGGGCGTGTGCTGGGTCTCCCATCCGATGGGGCTGTTGTCTGCGGTGGTGCGATGGATGAACAAACCACTCTCGCATACGAAGTGAAACTTGATGCCTTTACCGGTCCCCTTGACCTCCTGTTACACCTCATTCGCAAGCATGAAATTGATATTTACGACATCCCCATTGCGCTGATTGCCCGGCAGTATCTTGAGTCTCTTCAGGCCATGAAGGCGCTCAATCTCTCTTTAGCGGGAGAATTTCTGGTCATGGCTGCCACTCTGATTCACATTAAATCCCGGATGTTGCTTCCCAAAGAAGAGGAGCTGGATCCGGGGGACGTGGAAGGCGATGATCCGCGGAGCGAGCTGGTTCGTCGGCTTGTTGAGTACCAGCAGTTTAAGGAAGCGGCCGGTCGGCTGTCCGATCAGGAAAAGCTGTGGCGGCAGATGTTCCAGCGGGATCCCGGTCACGTCCAACTTGTCCGCGAAGTGTTTGCCGATGACGCCGTGAATATCGTGGATCTTCTTGGCGCGCTTCAGGATGTTCTGGCCCGGACGGAAGCCGGTGCCGTGTTCGATATTACGCCAGATACGATTACGGTGCAGGATCGTATCAATGGCGTGATCGAACGACTGGAAGAAACCCCGACGCTGACCTTTGCGGCGTTGTTTGACGGCGCGACCAGTCGCATGATGGTGATTGTCACGTTTCTGGCGTTGTTGGAACTGGTGCGGATGAAACTGGTTCGTGTTGATCAGGTGGATGTCTTTGGTGCCATTCGCATTACCCGCACGTTTCTCGCGGGCCAGCTTGAACGTGATCCTGATCCGTCGCGGGAAACGACTTCTGAGCATCATATGACCAATGGAGGCCCCGGTGGAAACACAATCCCCTGAGCAGACAGGTGTGACGGAGGACATGGCCCCTGAAACTCTGTCCATATCCGCGGAAGAGGCTGTGGCCGCCGAACGTGTGACGGAAGGCGTCTGTCTTGCGGAATCGTGCGGTGAGCAGGCACTCGGGGGAATCATCGAGGCCCTGTTGTTTGTGTCCCGCGAACCTCTCCCTCTCGAGAGGATAACCGCGGTGTTGGCCGGGCCGTCGAAGGAAACGGTGCACGAGGCCATGAAGGCGCTTCAGCATCGCTACGACCAGGAAGACCGTGGCATCCACATTGCCGAGCTGGCCGGGGGATACCTCATGATGACGCAGCCGGATTGCGCTCCATGGATCACGAAGCTCAATACGATCAAGGCTTCCGCGAGGGTGTCCCGGTCCGCGTTGGAGACCCTGGCGATCATTGCCTATCGGCAGCCGATCATGCGCACTGAAATTGAACAACTTCGCGGAGTCGAAACGTCGGGGGTGTTGCGGACCCTGCTTGACCAGAAACTCGTCCGCATTGTCGGGCGAAAAGATATCCCCGGCCGTCCCATGTTGTATGGAACGTCCAGGGTCTTTCTCCAGAAATTCGGGTTACGGAATCTTCAGGATTTGCCGCCCCTGCGGGAGTTCAATGAATTGGGACAAGGGGAATCCGGCAGTCTTTTCGACGAAGTTCCGGCATCCAATGGCCGGAATGGTGCGAATGAGATGGATGCCGGTGTGGGCGATGGCGAGTCGTGCCAGGATGTTCGGGAACCGGTTGTCAGTCAGGATTCTTCCATTGCCTGAATGGGCCGCGTGGCCGCCTTCCCCCTTTCCAACACATTCCTATTCTCTGTAACATTCGCCCGCCGTTGTTTGAACGGTGTACAGTCCAGTCTATCGTAACAGCGATCATCACCAAAATGAGCGCCATACTTCAGATCCGTCGTGCGGATACCAGTGAGGCTGCTCTTACATTTCTGTTTAACGTGCACAACGATGGAACTCGTCCGCCCCGATAACACGTCAGCCATTGGAAGGGATCTGCGGCGTCGCCTTGGCCCCCGCAAGGTTAAGGATGATGCCTCGACCTTATGCGCGTATGCGGTGGATGCCGGCATGTATCGCATGGTGCCGCAAGTGGTGGTGCTCCCGGAACATGAAGCGGATATTGATCAGGTCGTGGACTATGCTGTGGAACGGGGTCTCCCCGTGACCACGCGCGCGGCAGGGACCAATCTCACCGGCTCGGCCATTGGGTCGGGCATCATTATGGATGTGTCGCGTCTTCATCGGATTCTCGAAGTCAACCCTGAAGACAAATGGGCGCGCATTCAACCCGGTATTGTTCTGAACGAGTTGAATACGCAACTGGCTTCGACCGGTCTGATGTTTGGCCCCGATCCTTCGAGTGGCGAGATGTGCAAGCTGGGAGGGATGCTGGCAACGAATTCGTCGGGGCCGCACACGCTTCGGTACGGATCCGTGAAAGACAACGTGCTGGCCTTGCGCGTCAGACTTGCGTCGGAGGGGTGGATCAACGCACAACGTGAGACCGTCAACGGAGATGGCTGTCCCGGGACGCTTGCTGCGTGTCAAGGGGTACGGACGGTCTTCCAGTTGGTACAGGACCACAAGGAGCTGATTCAGGCCAAGCGTCCTCGCGTCAGCAAAAACAGTGCGGGCTATAATCTCTTTGATCTGGCGGATGGCCTGACACGGGGGGTCTTCGATCTTCCCAGATTATTTGTGGGGAGCGAAGGGACATTGGGCGTGTTCAGTGAGGCGACCATACGACTCGTTGAACATCCGCGCGCACTCGTGACCAGCCTGGTGTATTTCCGGGACCTCGAAGACATGGGGGACGCGGTTCATGGCCTGTTGACGTTGTCGCCTCTGGCCCTGGAAGTCATGGACGGCAGGACGCTGGATCTCATTGGCCGGTCGCGGTACCACATTCCGGACAATGCGGTGGCTATGGTGCTCATTGAATTTGAGCAAACGGGCGATCATGGCGGGATGGCGCAGCTGACGGAGATCTGTCGGCGGTATCGTCTTGCCGCCGATCCCGTCATCGCCACCGATCCGCAACAACGGCAGAATCTCTGGAGTGCCCGCAAGGCGCTCTATCCCGCATTGTACCGGTATGACGCGAAGAGAAAACCCGTCAACTATATTGATGACGTGGTCGTCCCGGTGGAACGCATCGGCGAGTTCATGCGCTATCTTGAGTCCGTGTTTGGAAATGTGAATGTCCCGGTGGCGCTGTTTGGACATATTGGCAATGGCAATGCTCACGTCGTCCCGTTGTTGGATGTGAATGATGAAGACGATTTTCGGCGCATGCGCGAGAGTTATGAGGATGTGCACCATACGGTTCTGGATCGGTTTGGTGGATCCATTTGCGGGGAACACGGGGACGGACGGGTACGAGCCGGGATGGTGAAACGCATGTTTGGCGAGGAGTTGTATGACCTCTTTGTGCAGGTAAAACATGCGATGGACCCGGGTGGGATTTTGAATCCCGGCGTGAAAATCAGCGAGGCCGCCTTTACCGAACACATTGACTTTGAACGGTTGGGGAAGGCCTGTGCCACCTGTGCGAAATGTAATTCGGTCTGCCCGGTGTACGATGTGTTCCAGTCGGAAGACATGAGCGCTCGCGGATGGTATGAAATTGTCACGTCCCCGGACTACAGCTATCTGAATTCCAAGCGCGTCGTGGAATCCTGTTTGAATTGCAAGTCGTGCCGGAGCATCTGTCCGGCGGGCGTGGATGTGTCGGAGCTGATTCTTCAACGACGGGCGGAACATCCGAATGCCCTGGCCGGGAAAATCTTTGCGTTTCACGCGCAGTCGGAGCGTTTTGGGAAAGCGGTCAAGCTGGCGGCCCGCACGCAGGATCTCTGGGATCGTCCGCGTATTCGCAAACTGTTAGCCGTGCTGTTGCAACCTGTCCTGTCGCGGCTCTCCGAGCATGCCCGGCTGCCCTGGGATATGACATTGCCCCGTCTCGCGAAGTCGCTTTTGCGTGAACGGCATCACGATCTGTGTGTGGGGTCGGTACCGTCTGCCCCGAAGGGAGAGGGGGCGCGTCCGGGAAATCTGCACCCGCGGGTCGCGTATTTTCATGGCTGTGCGGCCAATTACTTTGACGATGGAGTGGGCGATGCCGTGATCAACGTGTTGAAGCAGTACGGCGTGACGCCGGACCTGCCGCCACAGCGATGTTCCGGGACTCCCATCGAAACCTACGGGCATCGCGCATTGCAGAAAGAAGGCGCTCGTGTGAACGTCAGGCACCTTGAACCGTATGACGTGATTGTGACGGGGTGCGCGTCGTGCACGCTGGCGCTCAAAGATTACGGCGATGTCTTTCGGGGAGAGCCTGAGGAGCGCGCGGCGCAACGCGTTGCGCGCAAGGTGAAACATATTGCCGAATACGTTGTGGAGTTGGACCCTCATCGTGCAAAGCCTGTTCAGTCGAAGGATGCGCGAAAGGTCACCTATCATTCGTCCTGTCATCTGCGTGTGGCCGGGGTGACCGAACAGCCCCGTCACTTACTGGCCACGATGCCGGGGCTGGACTACGTCGAAATGCGGGACGCCGACCGCTGTGCGGGTGGCGCGGGCACCTATCTTGTTAAGGATTATGACACGTCGCAGAACATTTTCGCGCGCAAACGACGGGCGGTTGAGGAAAGCGGCGCGGAGATTGTGGTGACCAGTTGTCCGGCCTGCATGGTCCGATTGGACAATGGTTTGCCATCCGGGGTGTCCGTGAAGCATATTGCTCAGGTCCTGTATGAATCGAATGCGGCTTCCCGGAAAGGCCGTGAACCCGGTATTGCATCTTGACAAAGGAGGGCCCGCGCTCATGGTTACGATACGAGTGTTTGGCCAGACGTTACTGCCGTGCGTGGATGAGCCGGAGATGCAATGTGACATCGCCGGGCCATTGAGCGTGCGGGCGTTACTGGAGGGTCATGCGGAAACTCTGGGAGGGATCCTGGCATTCCTGCACAAAGGCGAATTGATGGTCACGGTGAATCAGAAAGTCAGCACCCTGGACTCGCTGGTCAACGACGGCGACGTGGTCAAATTGACGCATCAGTTTCATCCTGAATATGAAGGGGCCATGTGGCATAACCCGTGAGCGGTGGGCATGAGGTGCGGGGCACGCGCGTTAACTCATGGTACTGCAGACGAAGGGAAAACGGCCGCATACGATCTCAATGGTCAGGAATCAGCCAGGGCGGTCATCCGGCGGAATTTGTTGTCCCGGTCTTCCCTCAGTCTGTCTATGGGGACAGTCGTCAGTTCGTTCAAGTGTGTGTGCAGGCTGTTGGCGACGGCTTGACAGGTGCCGCCGATATCACGGTGCGCGCCACCCTGCGGTTCGGGAACAACTTCGTCGGCAATGCCTAATTTCTGAAGTTCCGCTCCCGTCATTTTCAGGGCGGCGGCGGCGGTATGGGTTTTGGACGGATCCGCCCACAGGATCGCCGCGCACCCTTCAGGGGAAATGACCGAGTAAATCGAATGTTCCAGCATCACAATCCGGTCGGCTACCGCTAACGCCAACGCCCCTCCGCTCCCGCCTTCGCCTGTGATGATGGCAACAACGGGCACTGTCAGACGAGACATCACAAACAGATTGGTGGCAATGGCCTGGGCCTGGCCCCGTTCCTCGGCGCCGACGCCAGGGTAGGCGCCTGGCGTGTTGATAAACGTGACAATCGGGCGTTTGAATTTTTCCGCTAACCGCATCAGCCGCAGGGCTTTGCGATACCCTTCGGGGTGGGGCATGCCGAAATTTCGTGCGATCCGATCCTTGAGGCCGTGTCCTTTCTGGTGACCGATGACACAAATGGACCGATCCCGAAACGTCGCAAAGCCTCCCACAATGGCTTTGTCGTCCCCGAAGGTGCGGTCGCCATGCAATTCCACGAAGTCCTGACATATGTGCTCCAGATAGTGCGGCGTCGAGGGGCGCTGGGGATGGCGGGCGATTTGCGTGTGTTGCCAGGGGGTCAGGCGTCCGTAAATTTCCTGCTCTTGCTTGGCTAACCGCGTTTGGAGAATACGGACCAGGCGCGGGACGGATTTCTTCCCCGAATTTGACTTCAGGAGTTTTTCAATACGCTCTTCGAGAGCTTTCAGCGGCTTTTCAAAGTCCAGAAACTCACGCATGGTGGGGAAGCTCTCTGGCGCCGGTCACTGAAATGTGACCGTCTCCTGCCCGAGGATTTGCTCCACTTCATAGACCAGGGTCGAAGTGGGCAACACTGTGACATTCGGCAACGGAGCGCTTTCGGCCTGTACCTGGGACTTGAGATGAAAGTGCAACGCGATCGGGGTCGGTCCCGGGTGGCGCTGAAACACCTCCTGCAGTTTGGGCAGATGACGCCATGTGTCCGCCGTTTCCGCGATGCGCACCGTGACCTGTTTCACCGTTTTGGTTTGCACGTCTTGCAGGGGTTCCACTTTGGTGGCCTTGATGGTACGAGCCCCCGTATCTTTCTGATCCACCGTTCCTGTCACGTGGATGACGGTATCGGCGACAAGGAAGGTCTCACTGCTTTGAAATAATTCCGGAAACACGATGACCTCGACCAGACCTTGAAGGTCTTCCAACGTGACGTAGGCCATCCGATAGCCTTTTTTGGTGGTCGTGACTTTGAGATGACCAACCACGCCACATATTTTGATCGCTTTGCCGTCTTGAGCCTCGCGCACGGTGGCTGTGGTATGGGTTGCCACCAGGCGAATGGCTTCGGTGTGTTGGGTGAGCGGATGGGCGGTGATGTAGAACCCGGTCAGCTCCCGCTCCAGTTGGAGCATGTGCGATTGGGGCCATTCGTCAATTTGCGGGAGAGGGTGTGCCATGGCGTCCCGAGCCGTGGATGAGGTGTGGTCTTCACCGCCCGTGGCATCGAACAGTGAGGTCTGCCCGAGGGCGCGCTCCCGTTGCATGGCGCCGGCCGAGTCCAGCGTTTGTTCCATCACGGCCATCAGTTGTGCCCGTTTGGCTCCACAGGAATCGAACGCGCCAACCTTGATTAAGGCTTCCAGCATGCGTTTGTTGACCTTCTGCAAATCACTGCGGCAACAAAAATCCAGGAAGGATGTGAATGGCCCGTCTTGTTCCCGCCTTGCGATAATGGACTCCATCGCAAGGCTCCCGACGTTTTTGATTGCCGCCAGTCCAAATCGAATGTTGCCGTCTGCCGTGGTAAAGTTTTTCTGGCTCTTGTTCACGTCCGGTGGGAGGATGGGAATGCCCAGGTCCCGACATTCGGTGAAATAGCCCACCATCTTGTCGGTATTCCCCATTTCAGTGGTGAGGATGGCGGCCATGAATTCGTTGGGATGATGCGCTTTCAGGTAGGCGGTCTGGAACGTCACCAGGGCATAGGCCGCCGAATGGGATTTATTGAATCCATAGCCGGCAAAGTAGGCCATCTGATCGAAGATTTTTTCCGCTGTCTGTCGCGTAAAGCCGTTGGCGTTGGCCCCTTCAAGGAACCGTTCTTTCTGCTTGGCCATCTCGTCGTGTTTTTTCTTCCCCATGGCCCGACGGAGCAAATCGGCCTGGCCCAGACTGAAACCGGCCATGCGATTGGCAATGGCCATGACCTGTTCCTGATAGACGATGACGCCGTGGGTTTCCTTGAGTATGGACTCCAGTTCCGCAGGGTCGTAGACAATTTTTGACGGGTCGTGTTTGCGTTGAATAAAGTCGTCCACCATCCCGCTTTCCAGCGGGCCTGGACGATAGAGAGCCAGGATCGCAATGAGATCTTCAAAGCAGGTGGGTTTGATCCGGACCAGCAGATTCCTCATGCCGGAACTTTCCAGTTGAAAGATCCCGGTGGTTTTGCCGGAGGCCAGCAGCCCGTAGGTTTGCGGATCGTTCAGAGGCAACTGGTCGACATTGAGGTGGGTGTCGGGTGCCTTTCCCTGGTTCACGATGTTCATGGCCTGGTGAATCATGGTGAGGGTTCTCAACCCGAGAAAATCAAATTTCACCAGGCCCACTTTTTCGACGTCCGCCATCGAGTATTGTGTGATGATTTCGTTTTTGGACGTTTTATACAATGGCACGAGTTCGGTCAGGGGTTGATTCGAAATCACCATGCCCGCCGCATGTGTGGAGGCATGGCGCGCCAGGCCTTCCAGGGCCTGGGCCGTCGTCATAAGCTCCGTCATTCGTGCATCGCTGTCCACCAGCTCCCGCAGTCGCGGTTCCTGGGTCAGGGCCTCCTGCAAGGTGATGTTCAGTTGGGAGGGCACGAGTTTGGTGACCCGGTCCACTTCGTTGTAGGGAATATCCATCACGCGCCCCACGTCTTTGATGGCGGCTCTCGCGGACAAGGTGCCAAACGTGATGATCTGGCAGGCATAGTCCTCTCCGTATTTCTCAATGACGTAGTTGATGACTTCGGGGCGCCGGTCCATGCAGAAGTCTATGTCAATATCCGGCATGCTCACGCGTTCCGGATTGAGGAATCGTTCAAAGAGCAGGGTGTACACAAGCGGGTCCACATCGGTGATGGATAGTGTATAGGCGATCAAACTGCCGGCCGCCGATCCGCGTCCCGGTCCCACTGGAATGCCGCGAGACCTGGCAAATTTGATGATGTCCCACACCACAAGGAAGTAGCCGGCATAGCCCATGTGCGTCAGCACGGCCAGTTCTTCCCGCAGGCGCAGCTCGTATGCCTCGGTCGCTATATGGGATGGCCGGGCCCGCAGTCGTTCCGCTAACCCTTCTTTGGCTAATTTTTCAAGGTACGCTTCATGGGTCCATCCATCAGGTACATGGTAGTGGGGGAGATAGCGGGTGCCAAAGGTCAGGTCCACGTTGCATTGTTCCGCGATGCGACAGGTGTTCAACACGGCGTCCGGCAGTTCCGAGAAGTCCGCGACCATCTCTTCCGTCGATTTGACATAGAGCTGGTCGGTGTCGAACTTCATGCGGTTGGTGTCTTTTAACGTCTTGCCTGTTTGCAGGCACAGCATGATGTCGTGACTTCGTGCGTCTTCCTTTTTCAAGTAATGGCAATCGTTCGTTCCGGCCAGGGGAATGCCAAGTTTTTTGTGGATTTCCACGAGGCCCTTGTTGGCGATCACTTGATGATCCAGCCCGTTGGCCTGGACTTCGAGATAGTAGTGGTCTTTCCCGAAAATCTCGCGGTATTCCCCGGCCGTGCGGGTGGCCTTGTCCATCTCCTGCTGGCCAATGAAATAGGGGACTTCTCCGCTCAAACATCCCGACAAGGCGATGAGGCCTTCGTGGTGTTCCTGTAACAGCTCTTTATCCATTCTGGGTTTGTAGTAAAACCCTTCGAGGTAGGCCTTGCTCGAAAGTTTGATGAGGTTCTGATAGCCCCGGAGATTGGTGGCGAGGAGAATCAGGTGATAATATTCATTGTGAGCCAGCAGCCCTTCGCGTTGTCGTCGACTGCCGGGCGCGAGATAGGCTTCGCACCCGAGGATGGGTTTGATGCCCTGGGCTTTGGTCTTTTCGTAGAAGTCGATGGCTCCGAAGAGGTTGCCATGGTCGGTCATGGCGACGGCATGTTGGCCGAAGTCCCGGACTTGCTTGAGAAGCGGATCCAGTTGATTCGCGCCATCCAGCAGGCTGTACTGCGTGTGCAGATGCAGATGAACAAATTGTGAAGACAAGGCAGTGTATCCTTGGCGTAAGCCCTGAATCGGTGTGGGAGCCGTGTGCGGTTTCCTTGATTCCCAGGAGACTCCCCCTGTCCCTGGATCTCGCACGTGACGGAAAAGGCGATGACATGGGGCGGTGGCCGTACACGCTTGTGCCCACGGTCTCGCCAGCAGGTACCCCGACGTGACATTCCACGCGGAGTTTCAACGCCGTGAAAATTCTAATCCCCGGTCCGGGGGATGTCAACGAAGCAGGCACTCCGCAACCCATACACCCCCGTGGGTCTGTGTTCATGGACGGTCATGGAGAAGCCGGTTTCTGTGTCGGCGTGCCTGCTTCGGCTGGGAATGACAGCCCTCGCATTCCACAGAAACAGTCTTGCTCGGCACAACGGTGGATTCGGGCTATTTCCCCAGGCTCAGTTCGTAGAGCAATGCCTTCCAGCCCTGCTCTTCTGTAATGAACCCTTTGGGTTGGACAACGGGGAGCATGCCCGTGCCAGGGACGCGCCCTGATTGGCCCATGCTTCCGTTTTTCAGGACCCACATCAGTTCTCCCGGCGTTCGTAATGTGTGAAATTTCGGATTCGTGAAGTTTCGGGGTTGGATCGGGAGGTTCCTGGCGGCGGCGCCATCGCCTTTGCCTTCAGCCCCGTGGCAACTGACGCATCCCCCAACGCCGAGGAAAATGGCTTTGCCTTCAGCCAGAACCTCCGGGGTCGCGTCAAACGGGGGGGCCACTTTTTTGGCTTTGGCTAATTCTCCGGCTGGCACGCGGGGGATCCTCACGTCATATTCGCCGCCCGCCTGCCCATACCCGGTTGGATTCACACCCCAGGCCACTCCGGACACACTCACCAGCAACATGGCATTCATTGCGACAGAGATCAGACTTCTTCTCACGGCCCGTTCCCTCCTTTCCTGACACGTTACGACATTTGTCATGATACGCCCGTCGACGGGCTTGGTCTTTCCGTCATTGTACTCTGACGAAGCATGACGGGCAATTGAGATGGTCCTCAATGCCACAACGCCTCGTTCCCGACTTCACGGGCGGCAGGAAGACGGAGTTGTGCTACAATGCGGGTCTGTGAGGAATCGAGGGGGAGTTCATGCCGTTTGATGAGCGGGCCAGGTCGCGTTATTGCTCGAATATGCGTCGCAGGATTCTTGAGTTGCGGACACAATGCGAACGCAGTCTGGATTGTGCCATCGACAGGATGATGCTGGAATTCCCCGAGAGTTACATCAAAATTGAGAAAGGCCTGGTGGAAATTGATCGGATGGTCATGCTCATCGAAGAGGAGTTACGTGAGATCCGGGAACTTGTCCATGCCCAACGCCTGGAAGCCCGCCTCGAATTTATTGAGGATCGCTTCGAAGATTTCGACAGTGAAATCTACCAGCGCCCCAAACGTCGTCGGCGCAGGATCAATCTGTTTGCGTTCTTTCAGAGAGCCACCGGCGGTGGTGACCCGATGTCGTCTCAAGGAGAAATCGGCTCGTCTGAGGGAGCCTACAGGGCCTTGGGTCTGGAATATGGCAGTTCAATGGCCGCGGTGACCCGGGCGTTTCGTCAAAAAGCCAAACTGCTGCACCCCGATATCAATAACGGCGACCGGAGTGACGAACCGGCACTCCGTCGCATCATTGAGGCCTACCAGTTTCTCCGGGCGGATTCGACCATTCCTCGTACTGAAGCTCATGGCACGGAAGGGCGTCGCTGATAAAGACGGCAGGAATGAACACGCGCGGTTCTTCAGGTCGGGTACCGGTATGAATGCCCACATCACTTGCAGAGGCAATGCACTGACAGTCAATGGCGCTCTTGGTGATTTCCGTGGGCTTCTGTCTGAACTCCATCAGGCAATCACCATCCGGGGATGTTCGGAAATCGTTCTCAACTTAAAGCGCTGCACATCTGCGTTTCAGAGCTCGATGTTGTTACTGTGTGCCCAAATACTGGCGTACAGGCAGGAGGGCATAGCTTTTTCGTTGATTGCCCCGGACAATGAGGTATTACGTAGCCTGTTCCGGAACACGAATTGGGGTCATTACATCGACCCGGAACAGTTTGCCCCTTCGACGTTTCGGGGCTATTCGAAAATACCTGCAACGCAGTATCGAAATCCTGATGAGCAAAAGGAGGCGGTGGACAAAATTGTCAGGGTTCTTTTGGGTGCCATTCCCGATTTGCATCGCCTTGACTTTGCCGCGTTTGAATGGTCGATCAACGAAATAACGGACAACGTTTTAGTTCATGCGCGTTCTCCGGTCGGAGGACTCGTTCAAGTCTCGACTTTTCAGAAATCGGTCAAGCGGGTTCAGTTTGTGGTGGCGGATGCGGGTGTGGGTATTCCAAGCACGCTCCGGGAAGGTCAACCAGGTCTAACGTCTGATTCGGAAGCTCTGGATAAAGCGATTCGTGCAGGCGTGACCAGGGATAAGAAACTCGGTCAAGGGAATGGACTGTTTGGCAGTTATGAAATTTGTACAAAATGCAATGGGGATTTTGAGGTACATTCCGGACATGCAAGCCTCGTCTTTATCTCTAAAAAAAAGAAAATGTTGGACATAAAAGATGTGCCCATTCCGTGCAGTGGAACGTTGGTGGTTGCAACCATTGATTTCTCAAATCCGGAACTGCTTGCGGATGCATTGCAATTTCAGGGGCGGAAACATGCGCCGGTTGATTTTGTCGAAACAGAATATGAAAAAGCCAGTGATGGCAACATTCGTTTTCATCTCATCAGTGAATGTACATCGTTCGGGAGTCGTATGGCCGGCAAGCCCGTACGGATCAAGTTATCCAATCTGTACCGGATGAGCGGAACGGGTAAAATCTTTATAGACATGAGCCGCGTCCCCATCATGTCAAGTAGTTTCGCGGACGAAGTATTCGGAAAACTGTTTCTTGAGTTAGGGGCGGTGGAATTTATGCAGCGCTTTGCATTGATCAATGCAATGGATACCGTCCGACAGCTTATCGATAAAGCTATCACTCAACGGGTATCCGTCGGCATTGCTGATTAGGAGTATCGAAGGTGCCGTCCGTCCTTGACCTTCAGCACGACAGACTGGGCTACAAGCCCAGGATCCTGTGCACCGTTTCCGGCGGTCGGGCCAGGATGACGGTGTCGCCTTTTTCGACCAGGGGGCGTTGAAGCAGATCGGGATACTGGATCATCAATCCGATTAATTCGTCTTCGGCTGTGTCGGTGTTGGCGAGGCCCAGCGTTTTATACCGCTCTTCTTTTGTGCGCATCACGTCGTTCGCGTTGAGTCCGCCTTTTTTCAACAGTTCTTTGAGTTTGGTTGTCGACAATGGTTGCTCGTAGTAATTGACGGACGTAAAGGGTTGTCCGCTTTCCTGCACGAGCTTGATGACCGTTCGACATGTTGAACATGTTGGCTTCTGGTAGATGGTGATCTGTGCCACGGTGTGGGTCCTTTCCTGAAGAGAACGGCGTCTTGTTTCTTGACGCTCTGTTGAGGGCGTGTTAGAAGCGGGTAGCTGTGGCCCCGTACCCGACAATCCCGGTTGAGACTGCGAGGACACGATCATGGCGACTCACACCGCTCCCGATGCGACGCAGTTTGCGGTCGCGTCGGATTCTCAACGCTCCTTAAAAGATCTTCGTGCCCGCCGCCCCGGCCAACCCGTGTGCGTGGTGGGGTATGGGGATGATCAACAGGGCAAAGAAGGCGTCTTTCAGCATTTCAACGTTCGTCTGGCGGTCGTGAAGTTTTCCGATGAAAAAACCCTGGGCTATGACCCGCAGGACCTGTTGTTGCCGTGCGAGATTCACGAGGACGGAGAAGCGTTTTTTGAAATTCGCCACTGCGCAATCTGCAATCAAATTTTTCCCTTAACATCCGAAGAGTTTCGAGCCGAGCGGGAACGGGACACCTGTCCCGACTGTCAGCCGTGATCCTGTCCCGGAATGTGGCCGCGTTTCTCCAACCGGTTTCATGCCGGACAGTCCTCATGGATCGTGTGGGGCCTGTGGTGTGCGGTCGGTCCGTGGTGGTTCCTCGTGATCGCCGATTCGTGGTTGCCGGTTGGGAGGCCATCAAATGTCTCCCCATTTCAGCTTGTTCCGTAAGATCTCATAGTACGTCCGGTCAGGGAATCGCACGAGGCGGGTTCTGTGGGGTGAGGCGCAAATCGTGATCGTATCGGTTTTGCCCACGGACACTCTGATTTGGCCGTCGAATCTTACGGTTCCCCCTTCGTTGCTGGTCAGTTGAATCTCCAGTGAAGACTGGCCGGGGACCAGGATGGGACGGTGGGTAAAGGTATGGGGGCTGATGGGCGTCAGCAACACGGTTTCCAGTTCCGGGTTTAAAATCGGGCCACCGGCGGCCATTGAGTATCCGGTGGAGCCGGTTGGGGAGGCAATGATCAACCCATCGCCCCTGAGGTTCGTCACGAATTGCTGGTCTACGTGAATCTTTGTGCTGATCATCAGACCCAGGTCCCCTTTGCTGATGACGACGTCGTTCAGGGCCGTTTCCTGCCGTTGGTGTCCGTTGTCGCGGCGGATATGGGCCTGAAGGCGCAGGCGGTGATCCAAATGGAAATCTTGCGCAAAGACTTTGTCCAGTGAATCGTACATCGTGTCCACCGTACTTTCCGTCAGAAATCCCAGGCCCCCCAGATTGATTCCCAGGATTGGCACGGAGCGTTCTTCGACAAGTCGCGCAGCCTGCAACATGGTCCCGTCTCCGCCGAGCACGAGCACGAGTTCGGCCTCGGCGGCAATGCGCGCGTCACGGTGTGACTGTTCGGTGCGACTATCTTGCACGGATGCGGAACCGAGCAGAACCGTTTTCTGTTTCCGGCGGAGCCAGTCGAGTAACTCCTCGAGAATGGAGCTTGTTTGGAGAAATCGGGGTTTGGTGACAATGCCGATGATGGTCACGTGTGACTCGTGCGACGACGATGTGGACGGGTACGTTGAAGGGGTGTCGGAAATCGGTAAACGACTCGTGTCCTGTTGATTCTCAAGGTGGCCGATCCTGAAAAATTGTATCGTTCACTCTGTCTCGAGTCAACGAAGAGACCCTGCGAGCTTTGTTGATGCTTGACGTCAGCATTGGAATGTGAAACCTTACCGATGGTCTGCTTTCCCTTGACAGTGTGCGAAGTGGCTGGATAGATTAGAGGAGTGTCAACGTCGCATGGGGAGAACCGATGTGGCGATGAGCGGAATGGCGACCTTTCTTTTGACGATTTGAAAAAGGAGGGAAAATGTTCGAGCGATTCACGGACAGAGGCCGTAAAATTATTATTTTGGCCCGCGAAGAGGCTGAACGTCATCAGAATGACTATCTTGGCACGGAGCATTTGGTGTTGGCTGTTCTCCGTGAATCCGATGGCATTGCCCTCATGATCGTTAAAAAGATGGGGTTGTCACCCGAACAAATTCGTTTGGAAATTGAACGCAATTTGCCCAGCGGTGGAACCACCGTCACGTTTGGAGAAATTCCCTTCAGTCCCCGCGTTAAAAAAGTGATTGAATACGGCGTCGAAGAGGCGCGGCTTCTCGGACATAATCATATCGGCAGTGAACATCTTCTGCTGGGTCTGTTGCGGGAAGAGGAAGGGATTGGCGGAAAGGTGCTCCGAAGTTTAGGGGGCAATCTGCTCACGGCTCGTCAGTTGACCGTGACGTTCCTGCGTAAATCGGGAACCCGGGACCGTGATAAGAAAAGTAGCACACCCGCACTGGATGAATTTGGAAGAGATCTCACGCAATTGGCCCAGGAATCCATGCTGGATCCTGTCATCGGACGCGGGGATGAAATCGAACGGGTCCTGCAAATTTTGAGTCGCCGTTCCAAAAATAATCCCGCATTGATTGGTGAGTCCGGTGTGGGGAAAACCGCTATCGTTGAAGGACTGGCCCAGCGCATTGTCTCGCTGGACGTTCCCGATAATCTTTTGAACCGTCGCGTGATTGCCTTGGACCTGGGGTCGCTGGTGGCCGGCACGAAATATCGCGGGCAGTTTGAAGAGCGACTCAAGGTGGTCATGAAGGAAATTGCTCAAGCCGGCAACATTATTTTGTTCATTGATGAACTGCATACCCTGGTTGGTGCCGGGGCGGCCGAAGGGTCGATTGATGCGGCCAATATGCTGAAGCCGGCGTTGTCGCGCGGCGAAATTCAATGTATCGGGGCGACCACGCTGGATGAATACCGGAAACATATTGAGAAAGATGGCGCCCTCAAGCGGCGGTTCCAGCCTATTTACGTGAATCCGCCTTCCATGGAAGAAACGGTCAAGATTATCAAGGGATTACGGGATCGCTTTGAAGAGCACCATGGCGTGTTGATTTCGGATGAGGCGGTGACGGAATCCGTCAAACTGGCGGATCGCTACATCACGGATCGCTTTCTCCCCGATAAGGCAATTGATCTGATTGACGAGACTGGGTCGCGCGCCAAGTTGCAATCATATTCCCTGCCTCCGGAATTGAAATCCCTGGAACAAAAGCTCAAGCAAGTGGCTCGGGAAAAGGAAGTCGCCATTGGGTTGCAAAGTTTTGAAGAAGCCGTGAAATTTCGGGAAGAAGAAGAACGACTGCGCAAACTGTTGGAAGAGACCAAACACGATTGGAAAAAGAACCAGGAACAGCACAAACCTGTGATTGGGGCTGATGAAGTCAGTTTTGTCGTGTCCAAAATCACGGGTATTCCGCTCTTTAAACTCGACGAGGAGGAATCCGAAAAACTGCTTCATACGGAAGACTTCCTCCACAAGCGCATTGTGGGCCAGGACGAAGCGATTTCGGCTGTCTGCCGAGCCATTCGTCGTTCGCGCGCCGGACTGAAAGAGGCGCGCAAGCCGATCGGCTCCTTCATCTTTTTGGGGCCGACCGGTGTGGGAAAAACCGAGCTGGCTCGCGCGCTGGCGGAGTTTTTGTTTAATTCCGAGGATGCGCTGATTCGGATCGACATGTCGGAGTACCAGGAGAAATTTACGAGTTCCAGGTTGTTCGGCGCACCGCCGGGGTACGTGGGCTATGAAGAGGGCGGGCAGTTAACGGAGAAGGTTCGGCGTCGTCCCTACTCGGTGGTGTTGTTCGATGAAATTGAAAAAGCCCATCCGGATATTTTCAACGTCCTGTTGCAGGTCCTGGATGATGGGCTGTTGACGGATAGCCTGGGGCGGAAAGTGGATTTCAAAAATACCATTCTGGTGATGACGTCCAACCTGGGCACCAAGCTCATTCAGAAAGGGGTGTCGCTTGGGTTCCAGAGCTCCGAAGAGGCCGACACGAACAAACGAATCAAGAATGATATTCTGGATGAATTGAAACGGAATTTCAGCCCGGAATTTTTGAATCGCATTGACGAGTTCGTGGTGTTCCATCCGTTGGAAAAAGGGCATCTGTTGAACATTGTTGATATCATGATCCGTGAGTTGAACGAGCGGTTGGCTGAACGTGATGTCACATTGGAGATTGGTGACGATATCAAGCAATGGCTGATTAAGGAAGGCTATCAACCGCAGTACGGGGCGAGACCCATGAGGCGCACCATACAGAAACTTCTGGGTGATCCCTTGTCCGATGAACTCATTAAGGGACGCTTTAAGGAGACCAGGAAAATTAAGGTCGTGCTTCGGGATGACGCTCCTGTGTTTGTTGAAGAAGAAGCGATGGCCGGTGTCTGACCATTCGGTGATGCCTCTCTGCTGGAGTGTAAGACCACGTTCATTGACACAGACTGCGTGCCTTGCAAACACACGACTCTCGTTGCTTCAAGGGGCGAGAGTCGTTGTCGTTTAGGATGCCCTCCCGACGTTGATGAGTCCAGACGGCCACGATCCATCCAGCTCGTCCGCAAAGCGGCCCCCGAGTATCCTGGGCATTGAGACGTCTTGTGATGAAACGGCTGCCGCGGTGTTATCCCTCGAAGGACACCTGTTGTCGAGTGTTGTGACGTCTCAACATGCCGTGCATGCACGTTTCGGCGGCGTGGTGCCGGAGCTTGCTTCGAGGAAGCATATTGAGAAGATTGTAGAGGTAACGCAGGACGCGCTTGCTCAAGCCGGCGCAGGGTGGTCTGCGCTTCAGGCTGTCGCGGTCACGCGAGGTCCGGGGTTGGCCGGTGCGCTGGTCGTTGGCGTGAGTTTTGGCAAAGCCCTTGCGTATGCCCTGGATATTCCCTGCATCGGCGTACATCACCTGGAAGGTCATATCGCGTCTGCGTGGTTGGAAGATCCCGGTTTTGTGACACCCGCTGTTGTGCTGGTGGTGTCCGGGGGGCATACACACTTGTATCTCGTCCCGCAACGCAGAGACTATACACTCCTTGGGAAAACCCTCGATGATGCGGCGGGGGAAGCCTTTGATAAGGGAGCCAAGATGCTCGGTCTCGGCTACCCCGGCGGCCCGGCCCTGGATCGTCTGGCGCAATCGGGGGATCCGTCGGTCGTCCGGTTCCCGCGTCCGTACTTGAATCGTGGAGGGTTCGATTTCAGTTTCAGCGGATTGAAAACCTCGTTGTTGTATTATTTGAGAGACCGGACGCATCGCGAGGTGTCGGTTGCTCCCGCGCATATTGCCGCGGGATACCAGGAAGCCATTGTGGATGTGTTGGTCGAAAAATCGTTTCGGGCGGTTCAGCGTCATCATGTTGCGAGCCTGGCGGTGGTCGGCGGAGTGTGTGCGAATTCCCGGTTGCGCGCCGCCCTGCAATCACGTGCGAACAGGGATGGCATCCGTCTCACGTTGCCCCGCGTGAATTTTTGTACGGATAATGCCGCGATGGTGGCCACTGCTGGGTGGTGGGCCTACCAACAACAACGGTGGGCGTCGTGGGACTTTGATGCGCAACCGGATCTGGCGATTGGAGTTGCGGGAGCGGGTGAGACGACGTAGGTCTGGCGGAAAGGAACGTCTATTCCACATGTCCTTGGACATTTGACAGGTTTGAAACCAGGCCAGATGACTCGACTGGAGCGTTTGTATCGTCGGCGCGTGCCCGTTGAGATGGTCATTTCTCTGGACCTGGCTCGTGCCTGTGCCGAATTATCACATGAAATGCGACGACAAATTGGACTGTTGATTAATCGCCGGGGCAGTGTTGAAGCCGTTATTATCGGAACGGATCGCCAGGTGGTGATCCCGCAGCTCGCGCGGAGCCGTTCCGGCCCTCGGTTATTGCGGGGTGTTCGGTTTGTTCATACCCATCTCAAGAATCAACCGTTAACCCAAGATGATCTCACTGACCTTGCCTTGCTTCGACTGGATTTAATGGTGGTGCTGGGAGTGGGAACACGAGGAGAGCCGGTTTCTCTCGCGTTGGCCCATCTGCTACCACCCAATCCGCAAGGGAAGGCATATGAGGAATGGGTGCCGCAAAGTTTTCAGACGTTTCGGTGCCGGTGCGATCATTTTGTGTTGTCACTTGAGGCCGAGATTGCCAGGGCGACACCCGTGTTGCACCGAACAGACGACACAGCCCGTGCCCTGCTGGTCAGCGGCACGGAGGGAAATTGGGCCGATCAGGAAGAACGGGTACTGGAATGTCGGGAGCTGGCGGCATCGCAGGGGATTCGAGTGCTTGGAACGGTGGCGCAACGCTTGCGGCGCGTCAATCCCAAGTACGTGTTGGGGATGGGGAAGATGACGGAGGTGATCATCCATGCACTGCAAGGTGGGGCTGATTTGTTGATTTTTGATCGGGATTTGACCCCGACGCAAATGCAGGCGTTGTCTGAAATGGTCGAGATGAAGGTCATTGACCGAACGCAGTTGATTCTCGATATTTTTGCCGCGCGTGCGCATTCCCGGGAGGGGAAAATTCAAGTGGAGCTCGCGCAACTCAAATATATCCTGCCCCGGTTGTCCCAGTCCAGCACGGCGTTCTCTCGTTTGGGCGGTGGTATCGGTGCACGAGGACCGGGTGAAACCAAACTGGAAACCGATCTCAGACGGGTGCGGAAACGGATCACGTATCTTGAGCACAAACTGAAGGACGTCGGGCGGCAACGAGAGCAGCAACGTCCCCAACGGCTTCGTCATGGCATTCCGGTCGTGTCGATCGTCGGCTATGCCAATGCCGGGAAATCTACCTTGCTGAATGCTTTAACCCACAGCCATGTGTCAGCCGAGGATCGGCCGTTTGACACACTGGACACCATCAATCGACGGCTCAGGCTCCCGTCCGGCCGGCATGTGATTCTGACCGACACCGTCGGGTTCATTCGTGACCTGCCCCGTAATTTACTGGATGCCTTTCGTACAACGCTTGAAGACCTGCGCCATGCCGACTTGCTGGTGCACGTCGTGGACGCCACCGCATCGGATAGCGATCAGCAGATACATACCGTAGAAAGCATTTTGCGTGAACTTGAGATTCAGCATGTGGCGCGGGTGATGGTCATGAATAAATGCGATTGCTTGCCGCCAGCGGACGTGAACATTCTTGAGCGGTCTTCCCGTGCTCTGTGTGTGTCGGCCATCCGGAAAGAGACCTTAATGCCGCTTCGGCATGTCATTGCCAACGCGTTGGAATTGAACCTGCCGCCTGGTCGGGAGGCTGAGGCGGCATGGAGCGTGACTCCGTCTTCCGCCGGTGCGGCTCTGGCCGACGTTGGACCATGAAAGAGGCCCGTCATCGCATGAAACACGGTCCGTCCCCGGCATCCGTTCGCGCTCGTGCCAGGCATATTTTCATGCGCCTGCACCAGCAGGGCCCGCACGTGCGGGTGGAACTTGACTATGCCTCTTCGTTTGAATTGTTGGTGGCGACAATTTTATCGGCTCAATGCACAGACGAAAGGGTCAACCGTGTGACGCCGGCGTTATTTGCGGCCTACCCTGGAGCCGGGGAGCTGGCCCGTGCGTCGCCAGCGCGCCTCGAAGCGATCATCAAGCCAACCGGGTTTTACCGGAGCAAGGCACAGCGCTTGATCGAGTGCGGTCGGGCCTTGGTCGAGCGGTTTGGCGGGGTCGTGCCGAACACCATGGAAGACTTGACGTCGTTGCCCGGCATTGGGCGAAAAACAGCCAATGTCATCCTGGGTGCTTGTGAGGGGGTGCCGTCCATTGTTGTGGACACGCATGTGAAACGTGTCTCCCATCGCCTGCAGCTGACACAGCATACCGACCCGACCAAAATCGAGTTTGACTTGCAAGCGGCCTGGCCCGAACGAAACTGGACGGAAGGCTCACAGCGGCTTTTGCTCCACGGCCGCTATGTGTGCCTGGCTCGGAAACCCAGATGCGAAGCCTGTGTACTGTATGAAGACTGTGAGTGGGCAGGAAAGCGTGTGCGTCCATGTTGAAAAGCATGACCGGGTTTGGAAAACGGGAGGGGATATCTCAAGGACAGGCCATTGTGGTGGAAGTCCGGTCGGTGAACCACCGCTTTCGGGAGATTGTGACCCGATTGCCCAAAGGGCGACTTGAGCGGGAAGAAGAACTCAAAGGACTTGTGGCCCGGACATGTTGTCGAGGGAGAATCGAACTAACCGTGACCTATGCGAAGGAGCCGGGCGGTGGCAAGTGTTTGACGATTGATCAGCCTGTGGCTCGTCAATATTATCAGACCCTCAAACGATTGCAGCACGATTTCAAACTGGGAGGGCAAATTGACATTAGTCTCTTAGCCTCGTTCCGGGAAATTTTTCGGGTGGCGGAAACCTCTCTTGATGAGACAAAAACCGGTCTGGTGGTGAAGCGGCTCGTGGCCGGCGCGGTGGCGGATCTTGACCGGATGCGATCGACGGAGGGAAAGGCCCTTCAGGTTGATATGACCAGACGGTTGACAGCCGTGCGGGAGTTGCATCGGTCCATACAGCGCCGTCTGCCCCGCGCGGTCAAAGGCCTTCAGGACCGCATGCGTTTGCGTGTGCGGGAGCTGGTCGGGTCGTCAGACAGCGGGGAGACCACGGGCGCGCGCGATGTCGCGTTTCTGGCGGACCGATGCGACGTGAGCGAAGAACTCACCCGGCTTCAGAGTCACATGACACAATTTTCCGGGATGATGAAACGGCGGGAGCCTGTCGGACGGCAGCTGGATTTTTTGTTGCAGGAAATGGGCAGGGAAGTCAATACCATAGGTTCCAAAGCCAATGATGCGGAGATTGCGCAGTCTGTCATCCAGCTCAAAAGCGAACTGGAAAAGATTCGCGAGCAGGTGCAGAATGTGGAATAGGTCGTCGTGCGACGCGGGGGATGCGTGGGGAGGCTGGACTAATGTCGTGTAACGGGGTCTTGGTTGTGGTGTCGGGGCCTTCCGGAGTGGGCAAGAGTACGTTGTGCAACTCGATCGTGAAGCATGTGCCGCAGACCATGTTGTCGGTGTCCTGTACGACGAGACGTCCGAGGCCCACCGAGCGGGAGGGCGTCGACTATTGTTTTGTTGAAGCTGCCGACTTTCAAGCCATGGTGAATGACAAGGCGTTTGTTGAATGGGCGGAGGTGTATGGTCATACTTACGGGACCCCGAAGCGTCCCCTGGTCGAGGCCATGCAACGCGGCGTCAACGTGTTGTTGGATATTGATACCCAGGGGGCGAAGCAAATCCGGGAGCGGTTTCCCGGGGCCGTGCTGGTGTTTGTGGCTCCGCCGTCGCTTGACGTACTGAAACAACGCCTCGATCAACGGGTGGTGGATGGGCAGCAGGACGATATCCAACGGCGCCTCCAAAGGGCTGGCGAGGAAATTGCACAGTGCAAGGATTACCATTACCTCATTCAGAACGCGGAACTCTCTCGGGCCGTGAAGGAATTGGAGTCCATCATCCTGGCCGAACGGCTTAGAATAAGCCGGTTGGATGTCAACTGGCTTGAGAACAGTGGTTTGTTGGCGCAGGCGCCGACGAAAGAGATGGCAACATAACCGTGTGTTACTGCATGTAAAGGAGAGACCGTCATGATTGATATGCTTCCATTGTTGTTGGACGAAAGAGCGCGCGCGTTTGATTCCCGCTATCGGGTGGTCCTGGTTGCTGCCCAGCGTGCGAAACAGCTCATGCGTGGGGCCAAACGATCGCAGACCAGTAAATTTAAAAAGGAAACCTCCATGGCCCTCGAAGAAGTGCTGGGAGGCAACGTGGAATATGTTATGGGGGAGGAAGCGCGTCAGTCTCTTCGTGAAGCGAGGAACAGACCGGACCGCGCTCCGGAACAACCGTTGTCGGCGGAGGCTGCTGAAAATGCCAGGGAAATTCAACAGCATCTTGGTGTCTACGTTGAGGATTCGCCAAAAGAAGCGGCCCCCGGCGTCTGAGCCCGACGGTGAAGCGTACACCGCTTGAGTCATCGGCATGAGCAGGAATGTATTACAGGGCAGGCGGATTCTCCTGGGTGTCACGGGGAGCATCGCGGCGTATAAGGCCGTGTCACTGCTTCGGGCATTGACCGGGGACGGGGCGGATGTGTCCGTGGTCATGACGTCATCCGCGACGCGGTTTGTGGCGCCCCTGACCTTTGAAACGTTGTCCGGACAGCCGGTGTGTCACCATCTCTCTGCCGATGCGGAGCCCATGCCGCACCTGCGGGCCACAGAAGAGGCCGACCTGGTGCTGGTGGCTCCGGCAACAGCGAACTGCCTGACCAAATGCGCGCTTGGGCTGGCGGATGATCTGCTGAGTACACTGTTGCTGGCGGCGCGCTGTCCCATCGTGATGGCTCCGGCCATGGATGGAGACATGTGGGACCATCCCGCGCTGGTGTCTCACGTGCGGACGATGCGCGACCGCGGGGTGGTGGTCCTGGAGCCGGAAGAAGGCTCACTGGCATCCGGTCTGGTGGGCAAAGGACGGTTGCCCGCCGAACGTGTGGTGATGGAGGCGGTGATGGCCTGTCTTGCCCTGCAGCGGGATTGGGCGGGGCAACGGGTGCTCGTCTCCGCCGGCCCGACACGGGAACCCGTGGACGCGGTTCGTTTTATGACGAATGCCTCATCGGGGAAAATGGGATACGCCGTAGCGGAAGCCGCGGCCCGGCGCGGGGCGGAAGTGGTACTCGTCAGCGGGCCGACGGCGCTGGCGCCTCCTCCCAATGTCATATTCGTTTCCGTGCTGACGGCGGATGAGATGTTGCACGCATTGGATGCCAGGTTTTCCTGGGCCACGGTCCTCGTCATGACGGCAGCGGTGGGAGACTTTCGCCCTCGGCATCCTTCTGCGGCGAAAATCAAAAAACACGAATGGAACGGGGCGCCACTGGATCTTGAACGGACGCCCGATATTCTTGAATCGTTGTCGCGGAAACGCACGCATCAGGTGCTGGTCGGGTTTGCGGCCGAATCCGGGGATTTGCTCGCCAACGGTCGGAACAAACTGCGACAAAAAGACTTGGATTTCATTGTGATTAACCGTGCGACTGGCGCGCAATCCGCCTTTGGCAGCGATACCAATGAAGCAATTTTCCTTCCCCGTCATGGACAGGCCATTCAGGTCGAGCGATTGCCGAAACGTCTCCTGGCGGATCGCCTTTTGGATACGGTTCGGGACTGTGGCGTCATGCCTCTGCCTTCTCCTGCCAGACTGCAGACCAAAGAAATCCGCCGGATTCAGTAAGCCTCTCGACGTTGTTCGTTGATAATCCAGCCGTCATCGTTCCAAAGAATGTGCCAAATCCGAGGGCTGGCCAGGAGCATCGTTTTCGGACATGGAGAGTCAAGGGTGCACCCTTTGCGGCGGTTGCGTTGCGACCGATTGAGATTGTCGTGGCGGAAACCAGATCAGCTGACGAGGATAACGGGGACGAATGTGCGACTTATTGAAACCGACAATTTCGACTTTGAATTTCCCTCCTGGCTGGCCGAACGGGAAAGTTGGCGGAAAGAGATTCACCGCCCGGGTTACCAACTTCATGTATTAATTTTGGGTCAAGATAACTTAAGGCGAGTAAAAGATGTATAACCGTTTGATTGGCAATGAAAAACCGGTATATCATCCGTTCCCGAATCTCGGAGAAGAAATTCAGGGTGCTGGTGCGTCTTTTTTCCCTCGATTTGAACGCCGTGCAAATCGCCCAAATCAGCGGCCTCAGCCGCCTCACGATCAACTGTTACCTGCGCGCTTTGCGCCAGCGCATGGCCGCCTGGTGCGATGCCGCCTTGCCGGTCGCCGGTGAGATTGAAGTGGATGAATCCTACTTCGGCACTCGGCGGATCAAAGGCCAACGCGGACGCGGAGCGTTCGGCAAAACCGCCGTGTTCGGCCTCTTCAAACGCCACGGCCAAGTGTATACCGAACTCGTGCCGGACTGCCGCAAAGCCACGCTCCAAGCCATTATTCGCGGGCGCGTGGGCATCGACAGCGTCATCTATTCGGACAGCTGGCGCGGCTATGATGGCTTGGTGGATATCGGCTACGGCAAGCACTTCAAAGTGGCGCACGGCACCGACGAGTTTGTGCGCGGGCATGTTCACATCAATGGCATTGAGGGGTTCTGGGGGTATGCCAAAAGCCGCCTCGCCAAGTTCCGCGGCATGAACCGGCAGACCTTTTACTTGCACCTCAAAGAGTGTGAGTTCAGGTTCAATCATCGCCACGATACAATCTATCAAATACTGCTCAAATCATGCAGAAAAGACCCGCTCAAGTTATCTTGACCCTTAATTTTTTTTGAATTATCAAGTCTGTAAAAAAGATGAGACAACAAACTCAAAGCATCAAGACAATCTTGTTCACGGAACAAGCCGGAATCTCTCAACTCAACAATTTCCTCGTGACAGACCGGATTTCGACAGCCGGAGACGACTCCCATTGACAAAAATTTTTGTCCGTCCTCAATATTGTTTCTAGTCGTGTCACTAAAATAATCACCATCCAGTTTTTTAACTTTTGCAACTTGCAATATTGAGCCTCGGTCGTTTCCAAACGCTTGGCCCATCATGCTTTGGTCACTCTTTTCGGTGATTTCAGATTTTGTTTTCACCTCATTAATATACCGTTTCACCGCTTCTTGAAATGCCCTGTAATAGTCTTGTTTTTTGTAATCTGTCTCCGATGCATTTTGGACCTTTCGATGCAAGTGTCGCCAATGATATTTGGGGTATTCTGGCACAATATCATGAATTGCCTTGATGGCCTTTTGGCTTGTTCCTTCCGTCAATTCCGAGTCTTGCGTGATTATTTGGATCACCAGATCGATTTGTGGCCGGATCTCGTTGGGCAACGTACTAAACCACTTGGGGATATCTATTCCCGTCTTTTCGTTCAGATTCTTTTTCCTTTTTCTGTTTCGTTTGTCACGCCAATCTTTTTCCATCCACCCGATAAGACCGCGCAAGTGTGTTCGGAGTTTTTGAGTTTCTTCATGCCCCCAATTTAGGGATTGCCTGTTCGTCGCTATCACGTCATCTTCAAGATCATCTATGAAATCCACTTCAAGAAATCCGGCCAGATAGGAGAAAAAGTGGCTTGATGTGCTATCCGAAAAAAATTCGGGTTGATTCACCATCTTTTTTCTTGAAAACAGAACGATTCCCCGCACGTTTGTTGGTATTGGTTTTGTTGCCGTCATCAAATACCCAGAGATTTTATTTGCCCTGTTATAATTGCTTCGGTATCCGCAGTCATCTGGAATCTTCCACTCAACTTCTATTTGC
Source organism: Nitrospirales bacterium (assembly GCA_963692935.1). Taxonomy (GTDB): domain Bacteria; phylum Nitrospirota; class Nitrospiria; order Nitrospirales; family UBA8639; genus Bin75. The sequence goes on along the minus strand of OY843588.1, from coordinate 1,750,036 downwards.
AAGCCGGCGTATCTCATTGTATTCGAAACAACTATTGGTTTTTCTGTATTGTGTCGTATCGAAACTTCAAACATGGTATCGACAATAAATATTTTTGATAAGCTGTTCGCTAGAGAATTGGGATCGAAATCGGTTTTTCTTTGCATATTCCTTAATGTTATTTTTATACCATGTTTGTTCGGTGAACAATCCTTATTTTTGTGAACGATTTGGGGTTCATACGCTTTTGTCGATTTTTTGATATCTTCCCATTTCATCTGAAAAACATTTCTCTTCCCGTCTTTTTGTGTGTCGATTTCTATTTCGTGCGCAATGCCGAAAAACGACAATTTCCCCAACCCTTTTTTCCCGATAATTTGCCTTCCTTTCGGCGTGGTGTTTGTTCGCTCTTCCGTTCTTCGGTTCCTTCCGATTTTCAGAAACCTGTCGTTGATTTCATCGAAAGACATGCCTACCCCGTCGTCCTCTACAATGATTTCTTTTTTCCCGTTTATGTCTTTCAGCGTTAGCACAACATGTTCAGCATCGGCATCGTGTGCATTGGCGACCAGCTCAGACAACACGGGAGGTAGAGTTGAATACATGCGAGCACCAAGATGCTCTATCGTATTCGGATCAAATGTCATTTGTAATGTTGTTTGCGACATGATGCGAATTTATACCTTTTGGGCGGACCTTACAATTTGTCTTCCGATTAACTTCGCAAATTTCGGAGGAATGGCATTGCCTATCATTTTTGCGATAGAACCCGTACTTGTTCCAACAAACTTGTAAGATTTTGGAAAGGTCTGCAAGGTCGCTCCCTCTCGTAATGAGATAGCCCTGTTTTCCGCTGGATGAGCGAAACGACCGTTACTAATGCTGAGAAACTTTGTGGTGATTGTCGGAGCAGGCTTATCCCACCAGATGCGACCGTAAGTATCGGGGAATTTTTTTTTGCTGGAAGCATAACAAGGCAGTTGATAGGCTTTCTTGTTTTGCCAATTCGATCTGTCTCCGCCGTTTTTCTCCGTCATTCGCAAGCGTTCCAAGTTTTTTTTGCTTAAGCCTGCGGCGGTATGTAGAAAGCTTGTTTCGTCTCTTGCGCCCGCTTCGATTTTTGGAAATCCATTTTGTGTGCCGAGAACGTCCCTGACGGTTGTTTCCTTGCTTGTTGGATTTGGTAGTGAAATGGCTGAAACGCGAGATGCCAATAAAGTAAAACGTTTTCTTTTTTGCGGAATACCGTACAGAGACATGTCCATAATGTCGTGCGCAACGTTATATCCAGAGGATTCAAGGGTAAGAATAAACTGTTCCATTGGACTTTCCGGCTTCGAGGAAATTCCAGGGACATTTTCCACCACAATGAAGCCAGGATTGAAATATTCGATGAATTTTTGAAAATCCCAAATAAGATTCTTGGTCTTTCGGGATTTTCCCTTGTTTGTCTGGATAAGGCTCCAAAATTGACAAGGCGCGCAACCGGCAAAAACCAAATTGCCATCGTTTTTTTCGATTTTCAAATCCCGTTCCAATTCAGCTGGAGAATATTTTGAGATATCTTTTTCAAGAAACACGGCCCCCTTGTTATTTTTTTCAAACGTCGCCTTGCAAGAGCTGTCAATATCAATTCCGGCGAGAACGGCAATCCCCGCTGCCTTCAGGCCGTGCGTCAAGCCGCCCGCTCCTGAAAAAAAATCCACGGATTTTAGTTTGTTGCTTGCGCTCATATCACAAGATCGATTTCTTTCGCCTTATCTCTCTAAAATCGAACTTGAAATCTTTCTTCTTTAGATCGTGTTCCCAAATTCTTATGTTTTTCCAATCCGTTTTCTTGTAGTACCGGTTCACCAATCTATCTCGCGCTTTGTTTCCCGCTATTTTTTTCTCCCATGTTCTCGCTCTTGTTGTCGGAAGACGGCAATGTTTGTTGCATCCATGCCAAAAGCATGAATCAATAAAAATAACAGTTTTGTATTTCGGCAAAACGACATCCGGCCTTCCAAAATACTTTCCCGAATTTTTGCGATAACGAAAACCTCGTTTCCAAAGCTCTTTTCGAAATAAGATTTCTATTTGGCTATCTCGACTTAGTACCCGAGACATAATTTCACTTCGCTTCTTTTTGGAAACCTTGTCCATGCGAAAATCAAGCCTAAGATTCCCAATCATGAGGCATGACAATGGTGTCATAGCCTCGCTCCTTCATAAATGGGGTGATTTCTTTGTTTGAAGGAAATTCCTCTGCAAACTCCCTGCTTATGTCTTTGAGTAACTCCGCTCCAAGGTTATTGCGGTACTTTGTGTTCAAGCAAAGTTTGTACCAATCGTCCAAGTCTCCGATTGTGATAATGCCCTGTATTCTCTTGCCCCAACCGACTTGTTGTAGTAGCGATGCAATCACTTCTCTTTCGGTGTCAAGGCAAACGATAACGATTTTGTCGGCGGTGATAGTGTCGGCGATATCCTCCGCCAATTCAGTCGTGAGTGTGAGATGTTTGACCTGTATCGCCGGGCCAAAGTTCGCCCACATGTCCAAACCCCTATCGGCGGCATTGGTTACTCCAACTCGATACAAAGCGGCTGGCAAAACAAATTTTGTTTGTTCCGAGTCAATTCCCATCACCATTTTGATGAATCGTTCAAAGTCTTTCAAAATTTCTTTATCTTTGTTCTCAATTTCCAACGTTACTTGTGCTTTTAGCGTTCGAACGATTGTCGCGAACAGCGCGTAAACCAAAATTTCGTATATCTTGTCTATGCTCCGACGAAGGCCGGGCATGGTTTGAAATGAAGAGACAAGTGTCTTGAGGGAAAAATTGTCGGCCGTCGACGAACTGACATATTTGTAAACTGTATGAATCGATGAGAGCCGATTTTCCAACGCTTTGTAAATATACGCTTCGACAAAGCCTTTGCCTTCTTTGTTGATTTTCCCGAGTTGTGCAAGCAATTCCACCGGCATCGCGTTGGTCTCAAAAATGTTGTCTTGATATTTTTGGCTTGAAGTGCTTTTCCGACCGACTAAAAGTGCGGATATTTCGTCACGCCAACGCTTTGACCTGTTTCTATAAGATTCCAAGTCCTTCAAACGCAGCTCTTTTTGGGTTCTGTGATGAAACAATATTTCCGCGATCTGAATCGGTTTATACAAATGAACGCGTGACTTGCGTATTACCTTATCCAACGCTGATTTTGAGATATTTTCAGTGTGCATATATTTTGTGTGTTTTTTGATTCGTGTCAAACAAATCAATTTGCATGGGCTTATTTCTCGGCTCTGCGTTCATCGCTTTAATGATTGCGTGTGCAACTGTTTCAATCTTTGGGATGACCACGCTGTTGCCTGCCTGCCTTCTAACCTGCGTATCCGGCACAACGATTTCAAATGTGTCGGGGAAGCCTTGCAGTCGCAACATTTCGCGCGGAGTAAGTCGTCGTTTGCCATTGACGGTGACATAGTTGTATGAGCCGTTGGTTCGCAAAGCGCAGGAAAACGGATGGATTCCGATGTTGCCTGCTTTATTTTCATGTAACACCACGGGGAGAGATGTAATTTTTTTGTTTTGTTCTCTTAATTTTCGCTCAAGTTTTTTTCGGAAATAATCACTCAGGAAATGCCTTTTATTTATCCGATCTTCCGGCTCCAGAATGTCGGAGAGCATTTTTACTTCCATGCCATTTTTAGGGAATTCAAAAGGGTGATTTTTTTTGAAACCAACTAAAATAATTCTCTCTCTCTTTTGAGGAACACCGAAATCAAGTCCATTGAGTACTTTGTGGTGGACAAAATAGCTCAAATTTTCCAAGCGTTCCAGAATCACTTGGAAAGTTCTGCCTTTGTCGTGCGTCGTGAGTTGCTTGACATTTTCCAGCAAAAACACTTTCGGCTGCTTTGCTTTTAAGATTCGCTCAATCTCGAAAAACAAGGTTCCTCTCGTATCGGCAAAGCCCAACTTGTTACCGATTATGCTAAACGCTTGACAGGGAAAACCCCCCGTCAAAATATCATGGTCGGGGATTTCTGCCGCATTTAGTTTCGTTATGTCGCCAAACGGCTTTTCTCCAAAATTTGCTACGTACATCAGTTGGCACGCCTTGTCCCATTCAGAAGTGAAAACGCATTTCCCGCCCGCCCGCTCAAAAGCGATTCGTATCCCGCCAATGCCGGCGAATAAATCTATGAAAGTGAATTTTGCCCCGCTTCTATTCGCCATAGCTGTTTGTTGGCCATTGCCTGCCGCGATGTCATTCTTCCATTTTTTTCGAGTACATTGGCGGAGAGGGTGGGATTCGAACCCACGGACCATTTCTAGTCAACGGTTTTCGAGACCGCCCGATTCGGCCACTCTCGCACCTCTCCGCATAGCTGCTGTCAGTTGGATTTGTCAGGGCATGGCGACAAGCCGGTTGTGTCTCACCTGCTGAAAGAATTGCTGAAGCATGTCACGACACTCGTGTTCCCGAACGCCTTGGGTGACGGCGATGTGGTGGTTCAATCGCGCATCCTCGTGGACCGAAAAACATGAGCCGCATGCCCCTGCTTTCGGGTCCCAGGCGCCAAAGACCAACCGGGGAATCCGCGCGAGGAGCATGGCGCCGGCACACATGAGACAGGGTTCCAATGTGACGTACAGTGTGGTGTCGGTGAGTCGCCATGATTGCAACGTGCGCGCGGCGTCCTGAATCACCATGAGTTCCGCATGGGCTGTTGGGTCCTGTTCGCGTTCCCTGGCGTTTCCCCCACGGGCGATGATGGAGTGGTCGTGCACGAGCACCGCTCCCACGGGCACATCGCCACGCGACGCGGCCCGGGCGGCGTCCATAAGCGCGTCCTGCATGAATGCGTTGTCGACCTGCTGTTGCGATACCGGTTCCCTGGTCATGATGGTGGGTTTGCTTCGCGGCGAGGCCCTTTGGCTTCAACGGAGAATATGCTACCACAGGTGCGACCACGTACTCCATGAGTATCTGTGTGGTCAATGGCGGGATGTCCTCCCATCGCCGTTGCTCTGTCCGCCGACGTGCTCCGGTCAATCCGGCCATGTGCAACGTATCCTGTTGCCGGAATGACCCGCCACCTGTTGGACCCAGTGCATACGACGCACCCTGGCCTGTGGGCTGATTCATCAATAGCGGTTTGATGGGAAGTCATGCCGGCCGTCGCATGGGCGAACGTTCGACGAATCCCGGCCATGAATGTCGATGAGTTGAACCTTGCAATATATCATGTGCCGACTTGGGACGCCGAAGCCTTCGCGAGAATTGCGTGGCGGTGTGGTCATGCCAGTCAGCGTTCAACGAAAAAATCTGTCGTGGAAACGGCATGACAGCGGAGAACGTTTGGGGCCTCTTCGTGAAATTGTCCTGCCTGTTTCCCGTCAGCAAATCCGCACCGTGCCAGCGGGAAGCCAATCCGCGTGTGAAGCCACGAGTACGATTTACCCTCTGCAACCGATGCTGGTTTGCGAGATAAAGGAGACTGTGTCCGGGGGCGCGTGGGGTCCTGGTTGTCGTACACCAAGATCTTTTCGATCGTCTGCATCCTGGTCTGCGTGTTGCCAGAACAGGCCCGGGTTTGATACCTACGCGCTTGCCCGGCGTTCAGTGACGCCGAAAGGCGTCTTTCGCTTTGACCACTTTGGCGAGAAGCTCATCGGCCTGTCTGGCGGTTCGTCGTTTGCGCCACCACAGGCTACCCACGTAACAGACAAGAAGCCCGATCACGCACACGACACTGATGGCCAGTGCGATGCTCATGGATGGGCAGTGTAGTGCAATGTCGTGACCGGGGCAAGATGACGACACGGCGATCCGGGCCGTGTTCATGCCCCGGCGTCAAGCCCTGTGCTGTAAGCAATCACGGGGTGTAACAGGAAGGTTCAGGCTATGGAAATGTGGGTGTTGCTCGGTGCATTATGTGCCATCGTCATTGGCGCGGAGGCGTTCACCAATGCGCTGGAGCATCTTGGGGAACGGTTACGCATTTCCGAGGGCGTGACAGGGTCTGTATTTGCGGCTGTGGGTACGGCATTGCCCGAGACGATGGTCCCGGTGGTGGCTGTGCTGGCGGCGACCGGGGATATGTCGACCCGGCATGAGGTTGGCGTGGGGGCCATTGTCGGTGCTCCGCTCATGCTGTCGACGGTGACTCTGTTTTTGATGGGCATGTTTGCGGCCCATCGTCGTGGTTGGCGTCAGGTCTTGCAACCCGAGCCGACCGGCGTGAATCGTGACCTGAACTGGTTTCTCTTTGCCTGGACGCTGGCGATCCTGGCGGTGTTTGTGCCGCCGGAATGGCGGCTGGTGCGGGTGTCGCTGGCGCTGGCCTTGGTTCTGATTTATCTCGTGTATTTGCTGATGACGATTCACGCGTCGCGGGAACTGGTGAACCAGGGCCATGGTACGGTGGCGGATCATCCTCTGTTTCTCAACTGGGTAAGGCTCCCGGAAACTCTGGCCACGATCCTTTTGCAACTGGCCGTGGGCTTTGTGTTGATTGTGGGAGGGGCCAGGGGATTTGTCTATGGCGTGGAACATTTCGCGACCTGGCTCGGCGTTTCCACCCTGGCGTTGTCGTTGTTGATTGTGCCGGTGGCCACCGAATTGCCGGAAAAAGTGAACAGCATTATTTGGGTGCGGCGAGGGCGAGACACCCTGGCGTTTGGCAATATCACGGGGGCGCTGGTGTTTCAGGGGAGTCTGTTGCCGGCTCTCGGGGTGCTGTTGACACCCTGGGTGCCGCGCCAGGAAGTGCTGTGTGGAATGGGGTTGACGATCTTTGCCGCGGGCTATCTCAAGCTGTGTCTGCGTTCGCAGGCATTGAGGCCTTATCACATGATTGTCAATGGCCTGTGTTATCTTGCATTTGGCTTGATCCTTGCTTTCTGGTAATTGCAGGGAGCCAGTTGGGCACGCATGCCACGTTCTCACGGACATAGGCAAGTTCTTCTCTGTGTGCATGATCTTGACGGGTTCATGCTCTGAACGTGGAATGGCCTGCTTGTGGAAGTCGGCGTCATTCAATCCTGAAGAGCCCTTCCGTGCTGTGTGCCGGGATTGAACGTGGCATTCCCGCGAGAAGCAGGAATCCAGAGACCGTCTCTGGCTCGGCCCGGAATCTCCGGCCCACTGTCTCATTTTTTAAAACAATTCCTGTTCAAGCCAGAGGCCGGCTCCGAGTATCAACACGGTGGTGGTCTGAGATTTCGGTTTGTGCTTCCACCCTGTTTTTTATACAATGCGCGGATTATTTTGTGTCGTCTTGTCACTGGCATCGCCGTCACGTGTTGAGTTGAGGATCTTATGCAATCTCCTGTCTTGGTCTGTTTGGACATGGAAGGTGTGTTGACTCCGGAAATCTGGACTGGGTTGGCCGCGAAAACGGGGATTGATGCCTTGCGTGTGACGACTCGTGATATTCCTGACTATGACGAATTAATGCGGCTTCGTCTTGATATTCTGTCCAAACAGAAGATCAGGATTGCAGACATCCGGGCCGTTGTCGCGACAATGAAACCCTTGGATGGCGCTGTGGATTTCCTGGCCTGGATACGGGAGCGTTGCCAGGTCATTATTCTGTCGGATACCTATTATGAGTTGGTCGGTCCTCTCATGAAACAACTGCACTATCCCACCATCTTTTGTCACACGCTGGACATTGACGATGCGGGCCATATACGGAGCTACACGCTTCGGCAGAATGACCAGAAGCGTCACGCCGTGGCGGCGGTCAAACGTCTGAATTTTCGTGTGCTCGCCGCGGGTGATTCCCACAACGATCTGTCCATGTTGCAAGAGGCCGATGCCGGGTTTTTCTTCTGTCCTCCAGATGCGATTTGTTCCAAATATCCGCAGTTTCCCGTTACACGATCCTATCCAGAGCTTATGGAACAGCTTGCGTTGGCCGGCAATCTGCGTGACTGATGTCAGCCTGTCAGGCCGTTATGGACCGTGCGAGTGTGGGATGGAGCCTGTGATGTGCGGGGGAGCGTTCGTGATGTATGACCCGCAATCCATTCGGAAAATGTTGCAGCCTGCCATGTCTCGGTTGGTGGGTGTCTTGTCAGCGTGCGCATGCCATGTGATGAGACCGTGCCGGCCAGGGTGTCGTTGATCGTGGGAGAACTGGTTGTCCTGGTTACAGCTTCCACCCGGGAGGAAGCTCTGCTGATTGGACGTCGACTGGTCGAGAAAAAGCTGGTGGCGTGTGCGACTGTGGTGCCTGATGTCATTTCCATTTTTGAATGGGAAGGCAACATCTCCGAGGCGTCCGAATGTCTCATGGTTCTGAAATCGCATGATGACGCCTACAGTGCTCTGGAAGCCGAGGTCAAATCCCATCACAGTTATGACGTCCCGGAAATTCTCGCGTTATCGGTGGAGCGAGGCTCCAGCGATTATCTGGCTTGGGTACGTGCCATGACTTCGGTGCCCGATTAATGTGCCTGTTCCTCCGTTGCCCATGGCAGAAGGCGGAGGGCCGGGATCGCGTGTAGCAGAAGGTGTCGCGGTTGGCGTCATGCGTGAAGGCCAGTGAGCGACGGGGGGAGGCGTTGATTTGGAAGGCATTTTTCAGTAGCATCATGCACCAGTTGTCCCACGAAGGCTGGCCGGTCCTTGGGATCAAGGAAGGAGAGGCGCTATGAGGCTTGCGGATGATGCCTATACCATCATGATTTTTCGTGGAGTGGCGGCGAATCCCCTGAGAATTAGTGTGCCCAGGCGGGTTGTCAAAGGAGGCATAGTCGCCATCGCGGTCTTGATCGTTGTCCAGGTATGGGGTGTGGCCCACTATGTGGCGCAGATGGAACAAGGCGATGAACTCGCGGCGTTGAGGCAGGAAATGAGCCGGTCGAAAGGGGTCTCCGACACCATTGCCGATATGAAGCAGCGTATGCTGGCCACGCAGGAGTTAAGTCAGAAATTGCAGGCGATGTTTGGGCTTGAATTTGAGCCGACACAGAGTATGGGAAGCAATGGACAGGGTGGCGACGAGGTACCGCACGAAGAGGCACTGGATGGTGAACCGGAACAGGGGATGGGAGAGATGGTATCGGGCACTGCGGCAGGATCCGGTGTGATGCCCCCCCACATGCAGCCTTCACAGGCGGCGGCAATCCGGAAAGACGTGGCATGGCTTGATCTGCAAACGTTGAGACAGCAACGCATTTTTGATCGGTTGGAAGAGGTTGCCGGACAACGTTTTGACCGCTGGGACGCGACGCCTTCCATTTGGCCTGTTAAAGGATCTGTTACCTCAAAGTTCGGGCCGCGTATTTCACCGTTCACCGGGAAAAAGACATTCCATTTTGGTGTGGACATTGGTGCCAGGACGAGGGCAAAAGTCCTGGCTCCTGCCAAAGGGAACGTCGTAGTAGCCGCTTACGATGTGAGGATGGGAAATTTTATTCGGCTTGGTCATGGACATGGAATTGAGACGACCTATGGACACCTTGACGAGAAGCTGGTTCAACGCGGTCAGAAGGTGAAAAGAGGTGATGTGATTGGCTTGGTGGGCAATACGGGGAAGTTTTCCACCGGGCCTCATCTCCATTACCAGGTTGCCGTGAACGATAAAATCGTGGATCCTCTCCAGTATATTCTGGACTAGCGTCCTTCCCATCATATCTTTCTTGTCTGTCACAACATTGTGCGTAATGGAGATGCATGTGGGGTATTTGCGCGTTCGCCGTATTGTGAAGTGGGGCCAAAGGCCTAGCTTGATAACCATGGAGTAGGCCTTCTTTTTTGTTGCCTTCTTCCAAGTTTCATTTTAGGATGCACGAGCTGTCCATGATGTCATGAATAGCGTAAGCCTTGCATCAGGAAACAATGTTTTGTGCTACACGGTGCTCACGTTGGTGAGCAGTTTCGGGGTATTATACAAAACAAAGGAGGATCTGCGATGAGCCTCGATTATGTCAAGTTTGCGCCGGGTTTTGAGAAGTTCATGCCCAAAGAATATCGCGATATGGTGGAACATGGGCCATTCGGAAAAAAAATATCCGTGTCCCAGGTGGGAACGTTCAAGGAGATTCTGGAGGAACACCCGATGTGCGCGGGATGCGCCATGACCTTGTTTATCCGTCTGGCCGTGATTGCGTTTCCCAATCCGGAAGATACCATCACGGTGGGGACGGCAGGCTGTGGACGGCTCGCGATTTCGCAAGCGGCGATTCCGTTCGTGTACGGCAATTACGGGGATCAGAATGGTGTGGCGAGTGGCTTGTCCCGTGGCCTTCGTCTACGCTTTGGCGACCAGCCCAAGGACGTTGTCGTGATGGCCGGAGATGGCGGGATGGCGGATATTGGCTTTGCGCAAACGTTGCACTCGTGGTTCAGAAAAGAAAAATTCACGACCATCATGTTGGACAACGAGGTCTACGGAAATACCGGTGGCCAGGAAAGTGGCATGACGAACAAGAGTCAAGTCTTGAAAATGGCACCGCTCGGGAAGAAATTCGAAAAAATGGACATGTTGGGCATGGCCAAGGTTGCCGGGTGCGCTTATGTGGCGACGGTGGTTCCCAATAACCCACGCCGCGTCGAAAGTGTGATCAAAAAAGCCGTGCTGGTGGCAAGAGAAATTGGCCCTACCTACATCCAGGCTTACACGTCCTGCAATATTGAGTACGCGATTCCAACGGACAAGGTGATGGAAGATGCCAAAACCGTTGAAGACGATCGCTACAAGTTTTCGGAATATATCACGGATGAAGCCAAGGAATATTTGGCACAGTTGTACGGTTACAAAGAATATCTCCCAAAACCAGCGGCGAAGGTGGAAAGTAAGTAGGGGTTGTTGGGCGATTCTGGTGAACAAGGATTCAGGTTCGTGAAGCGGGAGGAGGGTTCAGACCATGGCGATTCGTTATAACATTCGTATGGCAGGAGTGGGAGGACAGGGTGTCGTCACGGCTTCACACATCTTCAGCACCGGTGTGATTAATGCCGGTGGGGAAAGCACCATCGTGCCTTTCTATGGTTCTGAAAAGCGAATGGCGCCAGTAGAGAGCTATGTCAGGGTTTCTGACGAGCCAATCTATGAGATCGGTGAAATCACGTTCCCGCATATCATCATGATCTTCCATCCGCAGGTGATTACGCACGGGAAAAGCTATACCAATCCGTTTTATTTTGGATTGAAAAAAGACGGAGTGGCGTTAATCAACCATGATGGCCCGATGAGACTTGAGCCCGATCAGGAGCGTGAACTTGCCGACCTGAATGCCAGGTTGTTCTACTTGCCCGCGACCAAGCTGTCGCTGGATGTGGCAGGCATTGACCTGGCCACGAATATGGCGATGGTGGGAGCCATGGGGTCTATTACCGGCCTTGCGAACATGGACGCGTTGGCTCAAGCCGTGAAAGATCGCTTTCTGGGCAAGGGCTTTGTGGTGTCTGGCGGCACGGCGGCATTGGACAGTGTAGTTGAGCGAAAGTTCAAAAAGAAACAGGATCTGATTGAGAAGAATCTGGCAGTGGTCCAAGCTGCCTGGAGCTATTCTGTGGAGCAGAACTGGGTGCAGGAGAAACAGGAATCACCCGCACCCGCAATGGCATAATGCTGTAACCAAGGAAAGAGGCCTGTATGTATTTAGTTGCCAATATCGATACCGGGATTTGCGCAGCCACGAGTTGCAAGTTGTGCACGCAATACTGTCCTGAGGCCAATACCATCTTGTATGATAATGAAATGGGCAAGGAAAAAGGGTTGAAATATGGCGCTGCCTATGTTGCCGTGGATCGGTGCAAGGGATGTGCTCAGTGTGTCTGGGTCTGTGACAACATGGCCAAGCACAACGCCATTAAAATGGAAATGATTGATCAGATCGGTGACACGGCCCTTACGGAAAACGTCACCTACGGTGAGAAAACGAGCCATGCCATCTTGGCCAATCCTGTTCGGGGTCAACTTTGAGTCATGAAATGAAACCTAGAGGCAACGGAGCGCACACGTGGAAACAACAGATTTAGAAAGAATCGTCGAACCTGGCCCTGCGGGATTCCATCCACCATCCGCGGCGGAATTGGGTGTTCTTCCCCCCCAGCCAGAGCATGGGCTGGTGTTTGGCCATGAAGTGCGGGAAGAAAAGGCGATGGAAGAGATGGCCAGGGCCATGTTCACCAGAAAGAACGCGACGATCTTTCCCGGTCCTCTGGTGTTATGGCACTGGAATGAGCATGCGGCTGAAAAAGCCAGGGCTGTCCTGGAACTTGCGGCGCAAATTCCCGAGATTCTCATTATCCCAATGCCGGATTATCGTCCCAAGTATCCGAAAATCGAACCCGAAGAAGTGATCAATCCGAATCATCCCAATCTGACGATTTGGGGTAACAAGATTGAAGCGTGTATTTTCATCGGGGTGCATTGTCACTACGCCAATCTGACGCTGAAAATGATTCGTGCCGGGACCAATTGCTGGACTTCGGCCATTTGCGCGGAGCAGGGCCATGAAGATGCGATGTTTACGGTTCGGGATTCTGATGCGGCCAAGATTCGCAAAGTCACGCAGGTTTTTAAACGGGTTCGTGAGGAAATGGGAATGAAGTTGCCGGACGATGGCGAGAACGTCAGGTTTACGGGTTTGCAGTCTCAAGTGCATGATGGAAAACATCATACGAATCCGTTAGCGATTGCGCTGGGTGAAACGGAGACTGCGAGTGCTGCTGCCTTTGGCCATAAGGCCGAAGATATGCGGCGAGAGGGCTAAAACCAGTGTTGTTGACAGGAATCCCTGCACTGTTGGCTGGGGTTCTTACCAACTTGGAAGGGGGTAGGCCATGAGTGAAGCCTTGGAAACGGAAGTCAAAACCAATCCACAAGGTGATCCGATTACCAGTGTGGCTTCGGTGCCTTCCAGCCAGGACGGAAGAAGGGATCCTCACGCGGAGGCTAAAAACCAGAAGGTGGTCTCCCCTGAATATATGTTTTCCGAAGCACCACGTGAGAGGGAATTTATTACGGGTAGTGAGGCAGCGAAAGAGGCTGTTCGCCGTTCCAATGTTGATCTCTCCATTGCCTATCCGATTACCCCCCAAAGTGAAACCATGCAGCTTATCGGGGTGTTGTACGGAGAAGGGTACGTTAAAGAGTACTATCGGGGGGAAGAAGAATATGGTGTGATGTCGGCGATTGCGGGTGGGTCCCGTGCCGGGGTACGCTGTTTTACGGCCACCGCCGGTCCGGGAACACTGAGAGGTCTTGAACCGATTGCGTCGTGGCCGGGACATCGCCTGCCTGCCGTGTCCATGTTCACCTGCCGGGTGGTCAATGCTCCGTTAGCCATTCAGCCTGACAATATTGAAGTCGCCTATTTGTTAAATTGTGGGATGATTGTCTTTCATGCCGAAAATCAGCAGGACTTGTTTGATTACATCATGAAAGCCTTCGTGATCAGTGAGAAGAATGATGTGACATTGCCCGTGGGGGTGTGTTGCGATGGATTTTTTGTGACTCATGCCAGAGGATACTGTGTGATGCCGGATCGGGGATTGAAATTGCCGCCGCGAGAGGCCTGGCGGGGTGCGGTTCCTGTCCTGGATGCCGAAAATCCGCCGGCCAGGTTGTCGCGGGATGCTCCGGTGCAAAAATCGAATTTCATGGCGTACAACATCCATGCCGTGTGGCAACAAGAGGTGTGGGCCGCGGTTGAACGGTCACGAAAATATATTGACCTTTACATGGACGGGTTGGTTGAGACGCAGGATGTTGAGGGTGCTGAAGTCATCCTGATTGCGTCTGGTAGCGCGGCGGCCCAGTCACGGGAAGCTCTCCGCTTGTGCAAAGAGAAAAATATTCATGCAGGGTTGATCAAAATCAGGTCGCTTCGTCCGTTTCCCACCAGAGAATTGCGGGCACTGTGCGGCAAGGCCAAACTGATCGTCATGCCTGAATTTAACTACGTCGGGTGGTTGGCCAAAGATGTGGCGACCGCTATCTACGGGTACTCAAAGGCCAAAATCGTGGCGGGCCCTCATGTGTACGGTGGAATGTCCATGCCGGTGGAAATGATTTTTGACGAGATCGAATGTGGGCTCACCGGGAAAAAATCGGCGACGGTCCCTTCCTCCGCTGTTATGGGAGCCGTTGATCAAGAAGCCGTTACTCATTTTATGCAAAATATTTGAACACGTTTTGTTGGGTATTTTTCACAGAAAAGCCTGCCTCAATTTCTTGGAGGTGGGCTTTTTTGTTGCATGTGCGTACGCGGTCCGAAAGCGGTGAGTGCCCGGGTCTCCCGATCCTATTCCCGCCAGGCCACCATGAGTTGTGAAGGGGCTTGCGAATGGTGGAAGTGCTTTTGTCAGAATTTTCTTTGCGAATCAATCTCTTTTAAACTGCTTTTGTGCCAACGATGAACATTCTGGTCGTCAACGATGATGGCATCGAATCTCACGGTCTCCACGTTCTGGCGAAACAGTTGAAGAAACTGGGTGAAGTGTGGGTTGTGGCGCCCGACCGTCCACAAAACGCGATGGGGCGAGCCATTACTCTGCATAAGCCCCTGCGATTGAAGGAAGTCGGCAAGCGAGTCTTCTCAGTGAACGGTACCCCTTCGGATTGTGTGATCTTGGGAGCGGGATGGGCGCTCAGGGATCATTCGATCCATTTGCTGGTCTCTGGAATTAACAAAGGGCTGAACCTTGGTGACGATGTGACGAATTCAGGAACCGTCGCGGCGGCTCTCGAAGGGACGATCCAGGGCATTCCTTCAATCGCCGTGTCGCTGGATGGGCTGAAACGATTTCGATTTCAAGTGGCGGCCTCCGTCACAGTCGAAGTGGCCAAACTGGTTTTGCAGGATGAGTTGCCTGTCGATACCTTTATCAATGTCAATGTTCCGGATGTGCCGGTTCATCATCTGAGAGGGATGCAAATCACCTCGTTGAGTCGGCGACGGTATCGTAACTCCATTGTTGAAAAAATTGACCCGCGTGGTGGGTGGTATTGTTGGGTTGCCGGGGAACCGGTGACGTCGAAGCGACGTCGGTGTTCCGACGCGGATGCCATCGAGGGCAACAAGGTCTCGCTGACGCCGCTCCATGTCGATATGACACAGTATCGCGCCCTGACCAGATTGCGATCGTGGGAGTCCGTTTTATCGCGGCGCATGAAGATGTTGAAACCTTTCTGAAACGTGACGAGGAGATACGATGTTCCAGAATCTCTCTCAGTGGATTCATGCTCTTTATCAGTGGACAGTGTCGTGGTCTGAATCCCCGTATGCGGACCCTGCCTTATTGCTGTTGGCGTTTGCAGAGTCGTCCTTCTTCCCGCTTCCTCCCGATGTCTTACTCATGGCGTTAACGCTGGGGAATCCGTCACATGGACTGTATTACGCCACGTTGACCACCGTTGGTTCTGTCCTGGGCGGCATGTTTGGATATCTCATCGGGAAAATGGGTGGCAAGCCGTTTCTGTTACGTGTGATGGGAGAAGACCGCGTCTCGAAAATTCATGACATGTTTGAACGATACGAAGGATGGGCCATCTTGATTGCCAGTTTGACGCCGATTCCCTATAAAGTGTTTACAATCGGCGCCGGCGCGTTTTATGTGAATTTCAAAGTCTTCGTCGTGGCGTCTCTGGTCGGCCGCGGTGCACGGTTCTTCCTGGTGGCTGGGATGTTGCAGTTCCTGGGGCCGTGGGCCAAAGAGATGCTTGAACAATACCTCGGACTGTTCACCGTCGTGCTGGTGGCGTGTATCGGTCTGGGATTCTGGCTTGTCAGACTGTACGGGAAACGGATTGTTCGCCCTGCCGCTTCGCTTTCCTCCGACGTGAAATCTCCGTGAAAATTTTTAACACCCTGACGAATCACAAGGAACTGTTCGTTCCGATCGTACCTTCCAGAGTTGGCATCTATGTCTGCGGCGTGACCGTGTACGATGAATGCCATGTGGGCCATGCTCGCAGTGCCATCGTCTTTGACGTGATTCGGCGTTACCTCATGTATCGTGGCTATGAGGTCACCTATGTCAAAAATTTCACCGATGTGGATGATAAAATCATCAAACGGGCGGCGGAAGAAGGCATTGCCTGTAACCAGGTGGTCGGAAAATACGTGCAGGCCTATTACCGCGACATGAAACGATTGGGCGTTGGCATTCCGGACATTGAACCACGGGCCACAGAACACATGTCGGACATTATTCTGATGATCCGGACGATTCTGAAAAAAGGGTTGGCCTATCAGGTTGATGGCGACGTCTATTATCGAGTATCGGATTTTCCCGCATACGGCCGTTTAAGCAAACGGCATGTCGCCGACATGCAAGCCGAGGCAAGAGTGGAAGTGGATACACGCAAACACGATCCCATGGATTTTGCGTTGTGGAAAGCGGCTAAACCAGGGGAGCCTGCCTGGGACAGTCCCTGGGGGAGAGGGAGACCGGGCTGGCATATCGAGTGTTCGGCGATGTCCGTGTGTCATCTGGGGGCAACTTTTGATATCCATGGGGGCGGAAAGGATTTAATTTTTCCTCACCATGAAAATGAAATAGCACAGTCATGTACCGCAACCGACCAGGCTTTTGCCAGGTACTGGGTGCACCATGGATTCGTGACCATTGACGAAGAAAAAATGGCAAAGTCCCTGGGCAATTTTTTTACCGTGCACGAAATTGTTGGGCGGTCGAACTGCCCAGAACCCGTGACGGCCGAGGTGTTGCGGTACTTTCTGCTTTCCACGCATTATCGTAGTGACGTGAATTTTTCCAATGCCTCCATGTCCGCGGCCAAAGCTGCGTTGGACAATATCTATAACCTTTTTATCTATCTGTCCGAGCAGTCCCGTTGTGGTTCCGCGCCCGGGACGTCTTTCAGGAATACCTTGGCCGCATTCCAGAAAACGTTCGAGGAAGCCATGGATGACGATATCAATACGCCCCGGGTGCTGGCGGAATTTCAGCGCCTTCGGGCCGAAGTCAACCAGATCCCGCAGACGGGTCTTTCCGCGGAGGAGCGGCGGGATGTGCGAGAAGTCTTTCGACGATGTGGCGCGCCGTTGGGTTTGTTTCAACTCAATGAACAGGCATGGGTGTTTCGCGAGTTGAGTTTTGGTATGGATCAATGCCGGGATGCCGCCGATCAGGAGTGCACCGATGAGTGGATTCAAGAACAAATTCAACAAAGGGCCCAAGCGCGAACACGGCAGGACTTTGCCGTCGCGGACCACATTCGGGAAACCCTGGCGTCGAGAGGGATTATCCTTGAAGACCGTCCGGACGGAAGCACCCGATGGAAGCGATGAGTCGGTTGCCCCGCTGTTTGGGATTCATGCGGTCACGGAAGCGCTTCGGTCCGAGTCTCGCAGTTTTGTAAAAATTCTCCTGTCTCACCGCCATCGACAATTTTCCCAGATCATCCGTTTCGCCAAAATCCAGGGTATTCCCATTCAGGTTCACCCGCGTGAGCAACTCCATCGTCTTGTCCCCTCCGGCAAGCACCAGGGCGTGGTGGGTATGGTCGCTGCCAGATCCTATGCGTCCGAGGACGCGATCCTTACGCATATGGCGCAACAGTCGGACCCTGCGTTTTTTCTTGCGCTGGATGGGGTAGAAGATCCACAGAATTTTGGGGCCATTCTCCGAACGGCTGATTTGGCCGGCATTCACGGGGTCTTTATTCCCGATCGCCGATCAGTGGGCTTGACGGCGAGCGTGGCCCGGGCGTCTGCCGGAGCCGTTGAGCATGTGCGTGTGGCACGGTGTGCCAATCTTGGCAGGTTGCTGGAACGATTGCGGGATCGCGCAATAACTGCCGTGGCTGTTGATCCTCACGCCCGTCAGCTCTACACCGATCTGGATCTCAGAGGGCCGACGGTGCTGGTGTTTGGTGGAGAAGGACGAGGACTCAGAGCCGGGATCCTGGAAAAATGCCATGCCCAGGCCCGCATCCCCATACGAGGACAGCTCGCATCGCTCAACGTTTCGGCCAGTGTGGCGGTGGTGGCGTATGAGGTTGTTCGTCAACGGATGGAGGGGATGAACACCGTGGCTACCGAATGTGAATAAGCCCTTCCTGAATGGCGGCGTTCAAGATCTGGGCGGCATTGGATACGCGTATCTTTTTCATCATATTGGCACGATGTGCTTCGACGGTTTTGACGCTGATTTTGAGATGGCCGGCGATTTCTTTGTTTTTCAGACCGGACCAGATCAGTTGCAGAATTTCCCGTTCCCGGTCGGTGAGTGCTTCAGGACGGTTCCGTTTCGTGAGAGGCCCGTCTTTTTTGGGCATCGTTTTCAGTGGCTTGAGCACCGTTTTCACCGACAACGGCATTGAGCACCAAGTCTTTTCTCAAGATGCGTCCTGGGGGTAATACTAGCAATGCGTGAGTTGAAAAGTAAAGTACACACCTTACGTAGTAGACGTGAGCAACACGTGCGTTTGTGTTTGGCAAAATAGAAGATGATGGATGTATTGAGCCTCTATATTTTATGGTTTGTGGTGGGTGTGGTGGTGGGCAGTTTCCTGAATGTGTGTATCCTGAGGATACCCCGTGGCCAGTCCGTCGTGATACCTGGTTCGTCTTGCCCGCAGTGCAAGCAACCCGTTCGATGGTTCGACAACGTGCCGCTCCTGAATTTCGTATGGTTGAAAGCCCGCTGTCGATGGTGTGGAAGCCGGTTGTCGTGGCGCTACCCTCTGGTGGAATGTCTGAATGGGCTGGGGTATCTGGCCGTGGCCGGCAAATTTGGATTCGGTATGAGCGCGATCGTGTATGCCCTGTTTTTATCAGCCCTCCTGGTCGTGACGATGATTGATTTTGATCATCTCATGATTCCGGATGTCATTTCTCTTCCGGGAATTGTCATTGGGTTTGTTGCGTCGACCTTCATTGTGCCAGTGGGGTGGCACAGTTCGTTGATCGGCATCGCGCTGGGCGGGGGGATACTCTGGATCCTTGCGATTCTGAGCCCGTACCTGTTTGGCAAGGAAGGACTGGGCGGTGGTGATATCAAATGCCTTGCCATGATTGGCGCCTTCCTGGGCTGGCAGAATGTGTTACTGACGTTGTTTCTGGCCTCCTTCGCGGGTGCGGTGGTGGGTGTGAGTCTCATGGCTTTTCGTCGTATTGAATGCGGTCAGTACCTGCCGTTTGGTCCGTTTCTGGCCACAGGAGCCGTGGTATCGCTGTTCTGTCATCGGGACATCTTCGGACTGTATGCAGACATGTTCTGGTAAGAAACGCATGTGTGGGGCCGCGTCAGCGACACGGGGCGTGCGTCGTTGAATGACAATCCTCGCGAATCCGCGCATCGTATCGTGTGGCACGTTGCGCAAACGCGGCGGGGCATTCAGCATCGCGCTGGTCTGGCGCATGGCCCTTCGGGATATACGCTCACGGAACTGGTCGTGGTCCTTGGTCTGCTGGCTGTGCTGTTGGGGCTGGGCGGAATCTGGTTTGCCTCGCAAGTGCCGTCCTATCGCTTGAATGGTGTGGTGCGACAAATACGGGCGGATCTCCTGGCGGCGAGAGCACAGGCTGTGAAGAAGGGGCATAATGTCCGTGTCCTGTTCACTGGCCCTCATCAGTATGAGATTCTGGATGATGCCAATAACAATGGAAAAGCCGATCCCGGCGAGGCCGTGGAATCCCGATCAATCCTGGACGATTTCGAAGGCGTGACGATTCGATCCAACAATAATCCGATCTTCCACCCACGGGGCACCGCCACCAGTCTTGCCACGGTCAGAGTTGTCAATGTGGCGGGGGAAAAACGCATCACAATCAGCATCACGGGGCGTGTGCGAATCAAAGCCCCTGCATAAGGGAGAGCCATGGTCATGCTTGGAATCTTCAGGCGTCTTGTGAGAAACCGGAAGGGGTTCACGCTCCTGGAGTCGGTCATGGCCATGGGGATCATCTCTCTTGCCGTCCTGGCTCTGTCGGGGTTGGCTGCCACGGCGAGCAAAGGAGTGGCTGCAAGCCGGCACCTCACCACGGCCACGACCCTGGCCCTGGACAGACTCGAAATGTTGCGTGGAAGCGGCAACGACGCGGGATCATCCAGTCCAACCGAAACCACTGAGGACTACGCCACCATCCCCGACCTTCCCTTGTATAAACGCGTGCTCCGTCTTGATCCCAATCTTCCCGTTCCGGGGGTACACACGGCGACCGTCACGGTATGGTGGGCGGATGATCGCAAGTCCGTGTCGTTTTCCACAATCCTCGCTCCGTAGAACAGACAGACGGTGAGCGCGTGAATACTCAGCGAGGAGTGACCTTAACGGAACTGCTGGTGGCCCTGGCCGTGGGCATGGTCATCATCGGCACGGTCTATGGTGTGCATCTCCTGCAGGTCAGGCAGCAGCGTGTTCAAGAAGACGTGTTGGCGATGCAGCAAACCACCCGTGCCGCACTGGACATGATGGTCAGGGAAATTCGCATGGCGGGTTATGATCCCATGGGGGTGAATCGCGATGCTATTCATTCGAATGATTTTCACGGGATCGTCTTCCACCCGACGGAGTTGCGGATCCGGGCCGATTTAAACGGGAATGGCGTGGTGACAGATTCCAAAGAATCCATTGTCTATCTGTATGATGACACCACGTCCACGCTCCGGCGCAAGGTGGGAAAAGGAGGCCGACAACCCGTGGCGGAGCACATCGAGTCCTTTCACTTCACCTGCCTTGATGCCCAGGGACGGCCCACTGTCCATACGCCGGGCATTCGGGCGGTTGAAGTGCAGGTGACGTCCCGGGCCGAACATGCCGATAGTCGCTATCCAGAAAACGATGGCTACCGGACATTCACCCTGCGCTCTCGCGTTGCCCCAAGAAATTTGCAGTAACGGGGGGAGATCGTCTGAATCATGGTTGTGCCACAGTGGAAAAACAATCCTGGCCGTTTTTTTGTGGCCGAGGTGGTTATGAATCTTCCACACGCATGTGGTTGCTCAACCCGAGGTCGCTGAGTTTTTGCCGTAACTCGCTTGCCGGATTCCCTGCGGTGGCGGTGCTGAATCCGGAATGTGCAGACTGTGACAGTCTTCGTCGGTGAGAATGACTGGCTGGTAGCGTTCGGATTCCAGGCCAACCAGTTGGAGCGTCCAGCTTCCATTGTCGTTGGACTGCGTGGACAGCACACGCATCGGCTCATGAAAGAAAGAACCGATGAGTAATTGACCTGTTTGAAACGGGCACTCGTTGTTCATGGTGCGAGTTTTGACACGGGAAAACGGTTGCGACAAAGTATTGGCGATCCGAAGAACGACCGATGACAAACAAGGGGAATATCAGAACAGATCGGAACAGGGGAGATGCCGACAAGTGATCTGTGCAATCCGTGAACGTTCAGGAGCCGCTACCTGGAAAGGAGACAACCATGGCTGGACAAAAGAGTACGGGGGGTGAGGGTATGAATCGAAAGACGCTGTTTCTGTCGAATCCCTACGGCTTCTCCCGGCAGCAGAAGGAGGGGCCGCTGGTGGCGCTGGTTGAGGCGCTCACGGCTGTGGGCGCGGATGTCTGGGAGCCGTTTCTGCGCAACAATCAGGTGGACAAGGCGATGGGCGGGTGGGCGTACCGTGTCGGCCAGGACGATACGAGCGATGTGCGTCACGCCGACGGAATATTCGCCGTTGTGAATGGCTGCCCGCCCGATGAGGGAGTCATGGTGGAGCTTGGCATGGCGATTGCCTGGGGCAAGCCGACATTTTTGTTCCGCGACGACTTCCGCACCTGCACGGAAAGCGAGGTCTATCCACTCAACCTGATGGTATTCACCGGCTTGCCCAAGGATGGCTGGGAGGCCTCCTGGTACACCTCGGTGGCGGAGATTGCCGATCCCACCAAGGCACTGATTCGCTGGCTGAAGAGCTGAGGCGTGTCGGAGACGCGCGAAGCTCGGTGAGAGTTTCGGTGCGGACTTCAGAGTAAGAACAAACCGGCGTCTAGACCGCATAGCAGCAAGACGTTGTGCGTCTCCGCGAGATTTTTGCACTGCTCGGTGAAAGACGGTGCGCTACTGAACAATATCCTGTATGCCACTTGATCTTCGTCATTGGTCGGCTTCCATTTGATCAGTTGCTCCACCCCTTTACGATCTTCCGGGTCCTCACCCTGTTTGTGCTTAACTTGGACAAGGAGGAGATATCGAGGGATCGGCACTACATCCAAGTTTTTAAAGCCTGGCACGGGAAGTACGAACACATGATCTGCATCTGCACCTCCTTTCTGAAAATTTTTGCTTGAGATGTGCTCATATCCTTTTTCCTCGAAGGCTACTCTTACGGTGTCCTCAAACTGGTCATGCCCCCAGCTTTCATTGACCAATTTCATTAAGAATTCCGAGGCGTTTTGTCTAGCCATTGCGAAACGTTGTTCCCTGATGCCACTACGGTCTTGAGGCTGCGTGTCGAGCTTATTCTTGTTTTCCAGTAACTGTTTCGTTGCTTTAAGCACGCGTTCTCTCTTGTGGTCTTGAATCTGGGTAACCGGTGACCAGAAATAAGCGCTGTCGAACAACTCATGGATCGTCCGGGCATCGACGTTATCCCAGTTTTTGACCACTGTCTGGTTTTTTTCTACGGGAATGATGTGCCCAAAATCACACTTGCCTGGAGCCATTTCAAATCGATATTTCTCGCTCACTGTGACAATTGTGAAGCAATCCTCCTCTGGAACTTTGGGGCAAAAAACCAGATCCCCCTTCTTCATATCCAACATACGGCGCAATAAACCATAACGCCTGGGGCTTGGGTCTTCCTGCCAAGCATCCTTGTATGCTTGCTTCCATTCATCTCTTTCACGCACATTGCCTGTCGTGGCATTCACCAGAGATGTGCCTTGGGGCGACCAACCCTGGCGTAAGCGACCTTCTCGCAATTCTTTCTTGACGAAAGCGTTGCTATCTGTGCGAAAGACAAAGCAATTGATATTTTCTGCCATGCTGTATTCCTTTTCTGTCTGTTATTGCGATTCCCCACTCATCCCAGACCGTCCAGAATGGCGTTGAAGGTCGCACTCGGCCGCATTGCGGTTTTGACCCGTGCCAGATCGGGGTGGTAGTACCCGCCGATGTCCATCGGCTTGCCTTTCGCAGCTTTCAGCTCGTCGAGAATCTGGTTGAGTTTGTCCGCGAGCGCTTGTGCCACCGGAGCAAATTTCTGCTTTAACGCCGGATCGTCATTTTGCGCGGCCAGCTCCTGTGCCCAGTACAACGCTTCATAGACATGGCTTCCAGCGTTATCCAGTTCGCCGAGTACTCGCCCGGGCGCGTTGCGGTTTTCCATGAGTGTGCCCGTGGCGCGGTCCAGGGTCTCCGCAAGGACTTGCGCTTTTTTATTGCCACGGGTGCGGCCCAGGTGGGCAAAGGATTCCGCCAACGCGAGGAATTCGCCAAGAGAATCCCATCGCAGATGCCCTTCTTTGAGAAACTGTTGCACATGTTTCGGGGCTGAACCGCCGGCGCCTGTTTCAAATAATCCGCCGCCGCGAATGAGGGGCACGATGGAGAGCATCTTGGCACTGGTGCCCAGTTCCAGGATGGGAAACAGGTCGGTGAGGTAATCCCGCAACACGTTCCCTGTCGCGGCAATGGTGTTGTGCCCGTCTTTGGCCCGTTGGAGCGTGTGCTTCATCGCCTCCACCGGCGCCATCATCTGAATATCCAGGCCCCCGGTCTCGTGATCTTTCAGATAACGATGCACTTTTTCCAGGATCTGCACGTCATGGGCTCTCGTCTTATCCAACCAGAACACCACCGGGGTCGAAGAGTTTCGCGCACGATTGACGGCCAGCTTGACCCAGTCTTTCACCGCGATGTCTGTGGTCTGACACGCGCGCCAGATATCGTCTTTTTCGACGTGGTGTTGATGCAGAACCTTGCCGGCTCCATCCATGATGCGGATGGTGCCCTTGTCCGGCGCCTCAAAGGTTTTGTCGTGCGACCCGTATTCCTCAGCTTTTTGTGCCATAAGCCCCACGTTGGGCACACTGCCCATCGTGGCCGGATTAAATGCGTCGTGCTCGCGACAGAAATCAACGACGGCCTGATAAATGCCGGCATAACTCCTGTCCGGGATCATCGCTTTGGTGTCATGTTCCTTGCCATCGGCCCCCCACATTTTCCCGGAGCTTCGAAGCGCCGCGGCCATGGATGCGTCAATAATAATATCGCTGGGCACGTGGAAGTTCGTGATGCCTTTGTCGGAGTCCACCATGGCGAGGTCCGGCCCGTTCTTCAGCGCGGCGGCAATGTCCGCTTTGATGGCGTCCTGTTGAGCGGCAGGCAGGACGCCGATTTTGGCATACACATCGCCCAGCCCGTTATTGGGATTGACGCCGAGTTGTGTCAGGACGGCGTCATGTTTCGTGAACACGTCTTCAAAATACACCGTGACCGCGTGCCCGAAAATGATCGGATCCGAGACTTTCATCATGGTGGCTTTCATGTGCAGCGATAACAGGACGCCCTGCTTGCCGGTGTCGCGTATCTGCTCTTTCAGGAATTGACGTAATGCCCGGCGGCTCATCATGGTCGCATCAACCACATCGCCTTCGTTCAGAGACAGCTTATCCTTCAGTTTCCGGATACTCCCGTCTTCCGCCACAAATTCGATGCGGCCCGTTCCGGCGGTGTGTCCGGTGATCGTGGCGGACACTTCATTCGCGCGAAAATCGCCCTCGTTCATGTGCGCCACGTGTGTTTGAGAATCCCTGGCCCATGTTCCCATCTTGTGCGGATTATTTTGGGCATATTGTTTCACGGAGGCGGAGGCCCGGCGGTCGGAATTGCCTTGCCGCAGCACAGGGTTGACCGCGCTACCTTTCACCTTGTCAAATTTGGCTTTGATGGCTTTCTCCTGATCCGTTTTGGGATCTTCCGGGTAGTCGGGAATGGCATATCCCTGGGCTTGCAATTCGGCCACGGCGGCTTTGATTTGAGGAATCGAGGCGCTGATATTCGGCAGCTTGATCACATTGGCTTCCGGTTTCTCTACCAGTGTTCCCAGGAAGGCGAGGTCATCGGGTTGCCGTTGTGCCGGCTTCAGGTTGTCGGGAAATTGCGCAATGATGCGACCGGCCAGTGAAATATCTTTTCTGCCAATGATCACATCCGCCGTTTTGGCAAAGGCCTGGATCACAGGCAGAAACGAGCCACTCGCCAGTTCAGGAGCTTCGTCAACTTTTGTGTAAATAATATCCGGTTCTACAGACATGATGGTCCCCCTTGCAGGTTGTCGAAGAACAGACAAAACCCAAAATGTGTGGTAAGGATAATCCGATACCGCCCAACACGAAAGCGAACATTTTAGAGAGAACCGTCATGCGACGCAACCGACCGAAAGCCCCAGATTGTCAAGAACAAAAGGACCAGCACGGCACGGGCGAATGTGGGCAAACAGGGCACAGGAATGCCCGCACCCACGCGCATGTTTTCCCGTGTCCCGAGGGGGCCACGGGCGCGGTGCCTGTGTCATGATTGCCCATGCAACCGTGTGCGGGACAATGAAGCAGAACGGTGGCGTTGTACTGGTAGCCGCGCTGTTGCTGGTGGCCGTGGTGGGCATCGTGACGGCGACTGTGCTGCAAACCACCTCAACGGAGGTCCAGATCAGCGGACACTATAAGCGGACGGTGCAGGATTTTTATGCCGCCGAGGCCGGTCTGGCCGAGGCGCGCGCGCGTTTGTGGAAAGCGCAGGGTACCGCAGAGTATTTTGTCGGGGGTGCGGGTCTGTGGGCCGATCCTTTGTGGACCGCCTACATTGTGGGATCGGCTGACTGGTCTCCGTCCGTTGATCCCGGGTATGTCCCTGCACACACCAACGTCATTCCCCTGCCAGGCCATCCGACCAATACGGTGGTTCGACCCAACAGCCTGCAGACCGATCTGTCTTACTGGGTGAAGATTCGGCATAAAACCGAATCCGATGCCGAACGTAACGGCCATGCTCCCGCGAGGCCTCACTATGTTGACCGGGATGGCCGCACCTCGCGCCATTACAAGGGCAACGTGGGCAATGTCATCTACTTCGGGTACCCCTCAACGACCAGTCGCGTCCCCGTCTCTTTCACCACCACGACGCCCACGCCGTGGTTGCCGGTGGAGAAGATCATAGCCCATGGAGGACGTGCGGGAGGTGGTGTGGTGCTGGAGGAAGAAATCGTGCATCCTCCTGGCCCGCCCCAGCTCGGGGCGCTCTATGCGTCTGGAAGCGTAAGCCTCAATGGGGAGACCGGCGTTCTCAACGGACATGATGCCTGTGGCATGGTGGGCAGTCTGCCGCCGGTTCTTGCCGGAGGAACGGTCACGAATACGTCTCGCATCCAGTTTGACGGAATCCCCGCGAGTCCCCGCCCGGGTTCCCTCGCGCTGAACCTGGGGGCTGCACTGACGGCCCTTGGAAGGAGAGCGGTGACGTTGAATGCGGATCAAACCGGTCAACGGCTGGGAACGGCTCAGGCGCCAGTGGTGTTGCTCGCATCGGGAGAGGCGTTTGCGCAGCCATCGGGAATACGCATTCGGCATACCAGCGGCGAGGGTATACTCCTGGTGAACGGGAACGCCACGCTGGAGGGCGAGGTTCAATGGAACGGGATGATCCTCGTCACCGGCACATTGTTTCTCCGTGGCGAGGGAAACGGGATTATGGTGCACGGCGGCCTGTGGGCCGGACAGATCCACCAGCAGACAGGATCATTGACCGTCTATTACGACAGTTGTCTGCTCCGGGCCGCATTGCTTGCTGTCCCTGTGCGGGTCAGAACCTGGAAGGAAATGTTTTAAGGGAGGGCGTGAGGTGATGCTATGCGATGAAGAGTTGCGAATGGGGCCAACGGCAATGAAACGCCACTTTTCGTAACTTTTGCAAGAAAGAATCACACCGATAATGCGGACGCAAGAGATTCCAAAGCTGACTGGTTCACTTGATGATAACCAAGTGCGCTGGAACAACATTCGGCCTCTCTCTCAACCAGTTATTTTACAACGGGTTATCGGCATTGTTCCTCAATGTGGTCAACGGGTGCGACAGGATAAATGGTCCCTGTGTCTGGGGCTTTCGTGACTCTGTGCTTTAGGTCTTTCGATTGGTTGCAGCCGACGTTCATTCCGATTAAAATCTCCCGTCCACATTTTTGATCGTCACGTATCATTCAGACTAACAAAGGTTATCTTATGGCAAAGGTACTCGAAGGTCCGGGAATGGGCTTGCTGAAAAAATGGGGTCTGCAAACTCCGCATTATGCCGTGGTCAGTTCTTCGGAAGCATTTGATCAGTTGGCTCAAGCCAATGACTGGTTGAAAACCGCAAGCTGGTGGTCAAAGCACACGAAGCCTTGGGTTCTCGTTTCAAACTTGGTCTGGTCAAGGTTGGGCTGGACATCAAAGGTGCTAAGGCGGCGGTGAAGGACATGCTCGGCCGGACGGTCGAAACGTTGACCATTCGGGAAGTGATTGTGTCCGAAGCCGTCGATCATAAAGAAGAATATTACCTTGCCGTGAAGTCAACACGGGATGGCGCCGAGATCATGGTCGCCAACTGCGGCGGGGTCGAAGTGGAATCCAACTGGGATCGCGTGAAACGGCTTGCCGTCGAAATGGGGGAGACGCCAGCCGAAGCCGACCTGAAGAAGCTGGCCAAAGACGCAGGATTTTCCGGTGCGTTGGTCGCCAAAGTGGCCGATTTTGCCAGGAAGCTGTTTCTCTGTTTTGACAATGAAGATGCACAGTATCTGGAGATCAACCCCGTTGTGCAGAATGCCGCCGGTGAACTGGTCGCACTTGATGCTGTGACACTGTTGGATGGGGACGCCAAATTCCGGCATCCGGACTGGACGTTCCCCTTTGCCGCCGAATTCGGCCGTGCTTATACGAACAATGAAGAAGAAGTCATGGCCGTGGATGCGAAGGTGAAAGGGTCGGTCAAGTTTATCGAAATTCCGGGGGGCAACGTGGCGATGCTTCCCGCTGGTGGTGGGGCCAGTGTGTATTACTCGGATGCGGTGGTGGCTCGCGGCGGCACGTTGGCCAATTATGCCGAGTATTCCGGTGATCCGCCCGATTGGGCTGTCGAAGTCCTGACGGAAAAAATCTGTTCCCTGCCCGGGATCAAGCACATCATCGTCGGCGGCGCCATTGCCAATTTCACCGATGTGAAAAAGACCTTCGGGGGCATTATCAACGCGTTTCGCAAAGCGCAGGCTGAGAACAAACTGCGCGGTGTGAAAATCTGGGTACGACGCGGCGGGCCGAATGAAAAGGAAGGGCTTGCGGCTATGAGCGCATTGAAGGATGAGGGCTTTGATATTGAAGTGTTTGATCGTCATACGCCGTTGACGGACATCGTGGATATGGCGCTGACCAAACATTGACGGAATCGTGACAATCGTAAATCTGCGTGTGGGATTGAGTGTGAGGAGTATTCAATGAGCATTCTGGCGAAAAAAGATACGCATGTCGTGATCCAGGGCGGTGTGGCGGGGGGCAACGCGGCTCGCCGCATGGCCGAGTTCCGGCACATGATTCAACAACCCTTAAACGTATCCGCGTTTGTCTATCCTCCGGATGCGGGCAAGACGAATGAAATCGTATGCGGGAACCAGCCCGTCCTGGTTCCGGTGTACAAAACCGTTGCCGAAGCGACCGCACACCATCCGGAAATCAACACCAGCCTGGTCTACATTGGTGCGGACCGGGCCTCGAACGGGGCACGGGAAGCGCTGGACGATCCGCACGTGAAGGTGGTGTCCATGATCACGGAAGGCGTGCCCGAAAAAGATGCCAAACTCCTCGGTCGGCACGCACGCAAACTTGGGAAAATATTTAATGGGCCTTCCTCCATCGGCATCCTGTCGGCGGGGGAATGCCGGTTGGGCGTGATCGGCGGGGCGTTTGATAACCTGGTGGCCTGCAAGCTCTATCGTCCTGGCTCCTTTGGGGTGATTACCAAATCCGGTGGGCTGTCGAATGAAATCGTCTGGATTTGTTCGCAGTTCGCCGATGGTATCACCACCGCGATTGGTATTGGCGGGGATGCCTACCCGGGAACGGATTATGTCTCGTACCTCGAAATGTTCGAACAGGATCCGCAGACCAAAGCCGTGATCATTGTCGGCGAGATGGGCGGCGATCTGGAGGAGCGCGCGGCTGAATGGTACGGCGCGAAAAAACGCCGGATTACACTCCTGGCCGTCGTGTCCGGTTTTTGTCAGGAAAGCCTGCCCAGGGGAATGAAATTTGGTCATGCGGGGGCCAAGGAAGGGCTTCAGGGAGAAGGGTCGGCCCGAGCGAAATCAGATGCCCTGAAGGCGTCCGGCGCGATTGTGCCCGATACATTTGGTGCCCTGGGGCCGGCGATACGATCCACCTATGACACGTTGCTCGCGTCCGGCGCCGTGAAGCCGATTCCTGAGTTGAGTGACGCGGAAAAACCCCGTCTGCCCCGAACCGTCGAACAGAGCGTAAAGGACGGCGATGTGCTGGTTGTCCCGCTGATTCGCTCCACCATCAGCGATGATCGGGGCGACGAACCCCTGTATGAAGGGTATCCGGCTTCCGAGCTTATCAATAAAGGGTATGACATTCCCCATGTCATCGGGCTTCTGTGGGATAAACGACTGATTGGCAAGGACGAGGCCGAAATCATCAGGCGGATTATCATTCTGTCAGCCGATCATGGCCCCTGTGTCAGTGGAGCGTTGACCACCATCATTGCGGCATGTGCCGGTATCGGGTTGTCGCAAGCCGTGGCGGCCGGGTTGATCATGATCGGGCCGCGGTTTGGCGGGGCGGTCACCGACGCGGGCCGGTATTTCAAATATGCCGTTGATCACACCATGTCCGTGGATGAATTTCTTGCGCATATGAAGAAAAACGTGGGGCCGGTGCCGGGGATCGGTCATCGGGTGAAGAGCCTGCGGAATCCCGATACCCGAGTGAAAGAACTGGTGGGACACGTCAAACGTCTGGGCATTCCCACGCCGCATCTGGATTTTGCCTTGCAGGTCGAAACGGTCACATCGGCCAAGAAGGATAATCTGATTCTGAATGTTGACGGGGCCATGGCGGCCGTCCTGGTGGATATTGGATTCCCCGTGGACAGCCTGAACGGGTTTTTCCTTCTGGCCAGAACCATTGGACTCATCGGCCACTGGACCGATCAAAAACGCCAGGGTAGCCGGCTCATCCGGTTGTTTAACTATCTCGTGCAGTACGCGTCACCCCGTCGTCGGGATGTGCCGCCTTTGCCATAACCGGCCGCAGACTGTCGGTACCCCCGGCCCGGAGTCGGCAGGGTCGAAGACAGCAGTGTCGGGCCTAACCCCCAAACGGAGAATGTCTCATGTCAATTGAACTGGTCAAAAAAATGTATGATGTCATGCCCGCCGCCGTGGAAACGGCTCGCAAGAAGCTGGGTCGCGGATTGACCTGGGCCGAAAAAATTCTGGTCACCCATGCCGACAACCTCGAAACCCAGGCATGGGAGCGGGGGAAAGCCATGTTGTCGCTGCGTCCCGACCGGGTGGCGATGCAGGATGCCACCGCCCAGATGGCGATGTTGCAGTTTATCCAGGCCGGGAAGAAACAGGTCGCCGTGCCGAGTACGATTCACTGCGATCATTTGATTCGGGCGGAGATGGGGTCCGAAAAAGACCTCATGGTGGCCAATCAGGAAAACCGGGAGGTCTATAATTTTTTAGAATCCGCCGCCAGGAAATACGGCATTGGTTTCTGGAAGCCGGGAGCCGGCATTATTCACCAGGTGGTGCTGGAAAATTACGCCTTCCCGGGCGGGTTGATGATCGGCACCGATTCCCACACGCCGAATGGCGGCGGGTTGGGTATGCTGGCCATTGGTGTCGGCGGGGCCGATGCCGGCGAGGTGATGGCCGGGTTGCCGTGGGAAGTGTTGCATCCCAAACTGATCGGCGTGAAGCTGACCGGCAAGTTGAATGGCTGGGCCTCCCCCAAAGACGTGATTCTGTATATTTGCGGCAAACTGACGGTCAAAGGTGGCACCAATAAAATCGTCGAATATTTTGGCCCGGGCGCGGCCACCATCAGCGCGACGGGAAAGGGGACGATTACCAACATGGGCGCGGAACTGGGCGCGACCACGTCGGTGTTTCCCTTTGACCAGAAGATGGTGGACTATCTCAAGATCACGGAGAGGGACGAGATCGCCCGGCTGGCGATGACCCACAAGGAGATGCTGGTGGCCGACCCCGAGGTGTATCAGTCGCCGGAGAAGTATTTCGACGAGATTCTGGAGATTGATCTGTCCACCCTGGAACCGCATGTCGTAGGGCCACATTCGCCGGATCTGGCCAGACCCGTTTCCCAGTTGGCGGCCGAAGCCAAAGGAAAAGGGTATCCCGTGGAGTTGAAAGCGACGTTGTTGGGCAGTTGCACAAATTCTTCCTATGAAGACATTGGCCGGGCCGCCCATATTGCGCGCCAGGGGTTGAAAGCGGGGGTGAAAGCCAAAACCGCCTTTCTGGTGTCGCCTGGATCGGAGCGGATTTTTCACACCATGAAACGCGACGGGTTTCTGGATACGCTGGAAGCGTTGGGCGCGACCGTGCTGGCCAATGCCTGCGGGCCGTGTATCGGTCAGTGGAAACGGGCGGACGGCCGCAAGGGGCGCGCGGATTCCATTGTCAGTACCTTTAACCGGAATTTCCCCGGTCGCAACGACGGCATCCCCGATACCCTGTCCTTTCTGGCGAGTCCCGAACTGGTTGCCGCCTATGCCCTGTCAGGGAACCTGGCATTCAATCCCCTGCGCGATACCCTGCCCGCACCGGATGGCACAACCTTCAAACTCGAACCGCCGCAGGGCGATGAATTGCCGGCGAAGGGGTTTGCCAGCGGGAAAGAGGGCTTCATTGTGCCGGCGGAGAATGGGGACGGAGTGGAGATTAACCTGCCTCCCGACAGCGAGCGCTTGCAGTTGTTGCAACCCTTTCCCAAATGGGACGGCAACGATTTCGACAAGTTGCCGATGCTACTCAAGACAAAAGGAAAAACCACGACGGATCATATTTCGCCAGCCGGCCCCTGGCTCAAATTTCGCGGGCATCTGGACAGGATCAGCGACAATATGTTCCTGGGCGCGAACAATGCCTGGTCCGGGGAAACGGGGAAAGGCACCAACGTGTTGACGGGGGAATCGGATCTGTCCATGGCGGCCATTGCCCGCGATTATAAAAGCAAGGGTATAGGCTCGTTTGTCGTCGGCGATGAGAATTACGGCGAAGGAAGCAGCCGCGAACATGCGGCCATGTCGCCGCGTTTTCTGGGCGTGAAAGCCGTCCTGGTCAAGAGCTTTGCCCGCATTCATGAAACGAATCTGAAGAAGCAGGGCATTCTTCCCCTCACGTTTGCGAACCCCGCCGATTACGATCACATTGAACAGGACGATCGTGTGAGTGTGACGGGTCTTCGTGCGTTGGCGCCGGGGAAACCCGTGTCCGTGACGTTTTCTAAAAAAGACGGGAGCGAGCGGACGATTCAAGCCTGTCACAGCATGACCGAGCAGCAACTCGCATGGTTCCGGGCCGGGTCGGCGTTGAATGCGTTGCATGAATGAGCGTGCGTGCCCCAGTTCACCGGGGCATGTGCCTGGAAAACACATGGAACGGGATCGGCGTTCGTTGCGACCTTCCCGTTCCGGCTGACAAAACAGGAATCATCCTGAACGATCAACGGAAACGATGACCACCCAATCATTCGACAAAAGCGCAGCCTTGAACCAGGAGGACGCACTCCACCCTCCCATGGTGACGGTGGAGATTGCCGGAAAACCCTTTCAGGTGCCGGCGGGGGTGACCTTGATGAAGGCCCTCTGGTACACCGGCCACGAAGTCACACGCGGCGCCGGATGTCTGGGCGGTTTTTGCGGCGCCTGCGCAACCTACTACCGCACAAAAGACGACCCGAAAGTGAAAACCTGCCTGGCCTGCTCCCATGCGGTGGAAGACGGCATGTCGTTTTCCTTTGCGCCACCCTTTCCCGCCCGGAAAGCCACCTATGATTTGACGCAAATCGAGGATGCCAAGCAGGCGTTGTTTGACCTCTACCCGGAAGCGCCCCTGTGCCGGAACTGCAATGCCTGTACCGAAGCCTGCCCGCAGAACATTGACGTGCGCGAGGGGGTGTGGAAAGCCGTCTTTGGCGATTTCAAAGCGGTGTCGGAAACGTTTATGGATTGTGTGATGTGTGGCTTGTGCGCGCCGGTGTGCATTGCCGACATTGCGCCCAGTTTCGTGGGAGTCTATGCCAGTCGCGCCTACGGGGCGCGGGAAATGGAAAAGCCGTTGGGCCTTTCCGAACGCATTCAGGCCATTGCGGAGGGGCGGTACAACGACGACTGGGAACGCATCCTCAAGATGACCGATGAAGAACTGCAACACACCTCCGCGGCGATTCCGTAGCCAGGGATTCCGGTTGCGACATGGACTTTCACTCTCTGCACGACGTTGTCCGCACATCCCGCGACGCTCGTCGCAAACAGAACCTGCCACGACTCTCACTCGCTGAACGCGACGCCCTGATTGCCAGATACCATCCCGATTATCGCCAAACCGCCTACCGCCCGCTTGCGTTTGGTCCGAATGCGGGGGATCGGACGGTGCACGAACTTGCCGCGATTCTGGAAGGCGACAGCTCGATAGCCGACGACCTTCCCCTCACCCCCGCGCATACCGTCGACGTGCTGGTGGTGGGCGGCGGCGGGGCGGGGTGTGCCGCGGCTCTCCATGCCCACGGGCAGGGCGCCAATGTCCTCCTGGCGACAAAATTGCGTCTGGGGGATTCCAATTCGGTGATGGCCCAGGGGGGGATGCAAATTGCCGTGGCGCCCGATGATTCCCCTGTCCAGCATTTCCTGGATACCCTCAAGGGGGGGCACATGGAAAACGACCATCAGTTGTTGAGGACGATGGTCGAGGAAGGGCCTTCCATTGCGAAGTGGTTACTGGAACTGGGCGTGCTCTTTGATCGGGATGCCGACGGCAATCTGCACGTCAAACGGGGCGGAGGCAGCACCAGGGCGCGGTTGCTGACCTGTTCGGATTACACCGGGCTTGAAATGATGCGGGTGCTCAAAGATGAGGTGCTCAATCAGAACATTCGCCTGCTTGAGTTTGCCGCGGCCGTGGAGTTACTCAGTGACGAACACGGGGCCTGTTCCGGCGCCGTGTTTCGGGATCTGGACAACCAGCGCCACATCGTGGTGGCAGCCAAAACCGTGATTGTCGCCACCGGCGGCATCGGGCGGTTGCATATTCAGGGATTCCCCACGAGCAATCATTACGGCGCCACGGGCGACGGTCTCGCACTGGCCTATCGCATGGGGGTTCCGCTCGTACACATTGACACCTTTCAATATCACCCCTCCGGTTGTGCGTATCCCGAACAGCTTGTCGGGCAGTTGGTCACCGAGGGGATACGGTCGGAGGGCGGCCATCTGGTCAATGCGAAGGGCGAACGTTTTGTGAATGAACTGGACACCCGCGACGTGGTGGCGTCGTCCATTATTCGGGAATGTGAAGAAGGTCGCGGTGTGCAAACGGCCACCGGTCGAGTAGGCGTGTGGCTGGATACCCCTGGGCTTGAGGTGGAGCATGGCGAGGGCACGCTGGAGAAGCATTTCCCCGCCATGGTTCGCCAGTATGCGCGGTACGGGATGGATATCCGCACCGAGCCGGTCTTGATTTATCCCACGCTGCATTACCAGAATGGGGGCGTGAAAGTTGACACCGACGGCGAAACGCCCGTGAAGCAGCTCTTTGTGGCGGGAGAAACATCCGGGGGGTTGCACGGGCGCAATCGTCTAATGGGTAATTCGTTGTTGGATCTGATGGTATTCGGAAAGCGGTCGGGGATCACGGCGGCGGCGCGAGCCAAAACCATTTCCCAGGGTCAGTTGACGTTGAACCATCTCCGACGCTTCAGGGACGAAGCCAGGAAACACAAAGTCGCCGCTCAGGTTATCTCGCCGCGCGTGTTTCCCGATTATGCCGGGCAGCTATAGGGGCAGGTCGTGTCCAGACTTGTTGTTCTTATTGGAGGTGTGTCATGGCTGGTTTCGTGTATGTTGACAACTCAAACGTTTTCATAGAAGGACAACGAGGCGCGGCGGTGGAAAACGGCCTTGCGTTGAACATTCGTGATGCGATCAGCGGTCAAATTTTTGACCGCACCTACCGTCTGGACTTCGGCAAGTTGTACAAGTTTGTCGCCAGCAATGGCCAGAATGTCAAGCGGGCCATGCTGTTCGGGTCGCGTCCGCCGTCAAACGATTCGCTGTGGGCTGCCGCCAAGTCCGAGGGGTTTGACCTGGTCATTGAAGATCGCAGTGCCGCCAACAAAGAAAAGAAAATAGACACGGGTATCGTGGCGGCGATGTTTGTAGATGCGTTCACACAGGCTGACAAGTCCAGTGATACGTTCATTCTGGTGGCCGGCGATGGCGACTATGTGCCTGCGGTGGCTCGTCTGGTTGCGGAGGGTTTCACGGTGGATGTCGTGTTTTGGCAACATGCTTCACATGAGTTGAAATCGGCTTGTTCACACTTCGTCGAGATGAATCCGCATTTCGGAAATCTTTCCCGGTAGAATGTGCGGGGAAGTGATACAGCATGGTCGGCCACGTTTTATGCCCCTTTCCCATAAGGTTTTATGGTGTCCGGGCGACCGTAGCGCGAAGCATTGCATGAAGGGAACATTATGAACATCCACGAATTCCAGGCGAAAGAGTTGTTTGCGCACTATGGCATCCCCGTGCCACGGGGCAAGGCCGTGAAGACACCGCGTGTCGCTGAAAAATGGGCCGCCGCGCTGGACACATCGGTCTACGTCGTCAAAGCACAAATTCATGCCGGGGGACGGGGCAAAGCCGGCGGAGTCAAAATCACACAGACGAGAGACGAGGTGCCGACCCTGGCGCGCGCGCTCCTTGGGAAGGCCCTGGTGACGCATCAAACGGGGCCGAAAGGCAGAAAAGTCCGGCGTCTGCTGATTGAGGAAGGCGTGGGGATTGCCAAAGAGTTGTACCTCGGGCTGCTGGTGGATCGGGGAACGGGGACGCCAACATTCATTGCGAGTACCGAAGGCGGCATGGAGATTGAAGAGGTGGCGGAGCGGACGCCGGAGAAAGTCGTCAGGGAAGCGATTGATCCCGCCGTCGGGTTTCAAGGGTATAACGGGCGCAATCTGGCCTTTGCGCTGGGGGCGTCCGTGCTGGATAAAACGGTGATGAAGGCGTTGCTGTCCCTGCTGGAGAATGTCTATCGCCTGTTTATGGAAAAGAACGCCTCACTGGTGGAGATCAATCCGTTAGTCGTCACCACGGAGAATCAGCTTGTCGCACTCGATGGCAAGGTCTCGTTTGATGACAATGCGTTGTGCAAGCACCCGGACATTCAGGCGTTTCGTGATCTGCACGAAGAGGAGCCGCTTGAAATCGAGGCCGGCAACCACAATCTCAATTACGTGAAACTGGATGGAGACATTGGCTGCATGGTGAACGGGGCGGGGTTGGCCATGGCCACGATGGACGTGATCAAGCTGGCCGGTGCGGAACCGGCCAACTTTCTGGACGTTGGGGGAGGCGCGACCAAAGAAACCGTGGCCGCCGGTTTGCGCATTCTGCTCAAGGACAGAAAGGTCAAAGGAATTTTCATCAACATTTTCGGGGGCATTGTGCGGTGCGAGCGTATTGCCCATGGCGTCATTGAGGCCGCAAAGGAAGTGGGCATCACCCTGCCTGTGGTGGTTCGTCTGCAGGGGACCAATGCGGAGGAAGGGCGGACATTGCTGGCCGAGTCGGGGGTGCGCGTTGACGTGGCGACGGATCTGTGGGAAGCCGCGCAGAAAATTGTGGCCATGAAGGGTAAAAAACGGAAGGGCTGACCCGCGCGACGTGCCGGTGTATCCGGTGACGGGCGGCGAGCGTGGAACCATCAAGGGAAGGAACGGAATGTGAGCATCCTGGTGAATACAGCAACGCGGGTGGTGGTGCAGGGGATAACGGGGAAAGAAGGGTCCTTCCATGCGACGCAGTGCAAAGCCTACGGCACGCACGTGGTCGCCGGTGTGACGCCCGGCAAGGCCGGTCAGGAGGTCGAAGGGATTCCCGTGTTTAACACGGTGCGTGAAGCCGTGCGCAAGACGGAGGCCACCACGTCATTGATCTTTGTGCCGCCGCTCTTTGCCGCCGATGCGATTCTTGAAGCCGCGAATGCGGGGATCTGGCTGGTGGTGTGCATCACGGAAGGGATTCCCGTCAACGACATGGTGCGGGTGACACGTGCGTTGTCGAGTACGCAGACCCGGCTGATTGGCCCTAACTGTCCGGGGATTATCACGGCCGGCGAGTGCAAGATCGGCATCATGCCGGGCTTCATTCATCAGAAAGGCAAGGTCGGCGTGATTTCCCGCAGTGGGACCCTCACCTATGAAGCGGTGAATCAGTTGACGAATCTGGGGCTTGGCGAAACGACCTGTGTGGGGATTGGCGGCGATCCCGTCATTGGCACGAGTTACATTGATCTGTTGCACATGTTTGAACATGATGATGAAACGAAAGCCGTGGTCATGATCGGGGAGATTGGCGGCGACGCCGAAGAACACGCCGCGACGTTTATCAAACGGGAAATGACCAAACCGGTCATCGCCTTCATCGCGGGTCTGACCGCGCCTCCAGGTCGCCGCATGGGTCATGCGGGGGCGATTATTACCGGTGGGAAAGGCACGGCCAAAGAAAAAATCGCCGCCCTCGAAGCCGCCGGCGTGCGCGTCGCCCGCAATCCCGCGGAGATCGGGGAGACGGTGAGGCTGGCGCTGGAGGGGTGAGTGTGACGGTTGAGTATTGCGTGACAGGGGCAAGAGTTGAGCAACCTGCACAAACGATCTGGTACAAGCCACATCCTGACACTGCCACCACCATCACCCGTGCCTGTTGCGAGCGTGAAACTCATGTTATTCGACACTCCCCTGCATGTCGGCGTGGTGGTTTGCAATGAGGCAGGCGACTGTAGAGGTTGATCTGATATGCAATATGACAGCCCACTCAGGTATCCGGGGGGAAAGTCGTCAATTGCAAATTTCCTTGCTCAGATAATCGAACAGAACAAACTCTCCGGTTGCACCTACTATGAGCCGTTTGCTGGTGGGGCCGGTGCCGCGTTACACCTTCTTCGCAAAGGTGTCGTCTCGGAGATTTATCTGAACGACTACAATCCTCGTATCACGACTTTCTGGCGGTCTGTTCTTGATGAATCAGATCGGTTTGCAAAAAAGATTCTGTCGGTTCCAGTGAGTGTTGCGGAATGGAAGAGGCAATTGTGTGTCAGCGAACGTGGTGACGCCAGTAAGCCCTTTGAACTTGGCTTCTCCACCTTCTACCTGAATCGTTGCAATCATTCGGGGGGTCTGGTTGGATCTGCTCCCATTGGGGGCTACAGGCAAACAGGGGAATGGAAAATAAATGCTCGTTTTTATCGGAAGGCCCTCGCCAAGCGAGTCAGCATGATCGCGCAAAAACGAAAGCAAATTCACATATCTAATGAAGACGCCATTAAGTTCTTGGTTAAGGAACTGCCCCGTGGGCGTGGCAGGAAACAAGCCTTTGTATATCTTGACCCTCCGTATCATTCAAACGGGAATCGCCTC
This sequence comes from Nitrospirales bacterium, assembly GCA_963692935.1. Taxonomy (GTDB): domain Bacteria; phylum Nitrospirota; class Nitrospiria; order Nitrospirales; family UBA8639; genus Bin75. The sequence continues at coordinate 1,711,410 of OY843588.1, read as the reverse complement.
TATCGGGATTTCTACGAGGATTGTGACCACCGGCAACTGGCTTGCTATGTACGACGATACCGCATACTCAAATGGGTCATGTCTTACGATGATGTTCCCCCTATTGAAAAGATGTATACGACCTGTGCCATCTCCCGTCTCCCAATCCAGTACAGCTTCCAACGAAAGCGACAGACACAGGAGCTCCTGATCACGCCGTCTTATGTACAACTCCCTGTAAGGAGAAGACGATGAATGTCCCCAAAATCACGGAGATGAAAGTTTCGGATCTGGCATTCGATCTCAAGAATCCCAGACTGCCGGAATTTAACCTGTCCGACAGCGCAACAGATAAAGAAGTGATAAAAATTCTATGGGATGCGATGGATGTAAAAGAACTGGTGCTGTCCATCGGAACCAGCGGGTTCTTTCGCCACGAACCCGTGATCGTTGAGCAGGAGGATGGAAAGAACATTGTTATTGAAGGGAATCGTCGTCTTGCCGCGGTCAAAGTACTTCTGGACCCAGCCCTACTTACCGAAGTCCAACGGGCAGGTGTTCCTCGTATCAATAGGGAAGCCAGGGAAGCACTCCAAACACTTCCCGCTGTGCTTGAAAAGCGTAAACGTGTCTGGCGTTATCTCGGTTTCAAGCATGTGAACGGCCCGGCCAAATGGAGCAGTTACGCTAAAGCTCGCTACATCGCCGAGGTGCACACCAACTACGATGTCAGCCTTGAAGATATCGCGAATCAGATTGGCGATACTCACAAGACCGTCCAGAGACTGTTCCAAGGTCTGATGATCATTGAGCAAGCAGAAAAACTGAAGGTATTCAATCGCGACGATCGCTGGAACAAGCATTTCTCGTTCTCCCATCTGTACACGGGCGTCACCTACTCTGGCATCAGTGCCTTTATCGGTTTGCAATCAGATACTGAAGATGATCGGGCACCTGTCCCTCCAGAGAAGAAAAAAGAACTCGGTGAGCTTTGCCTCTGGCTGTATGGTAGCAAGCGAGATGATAAACTTCCCGTTGTTCAGAAACAAAACCCGCATCTTCGGTATCTTGATGCTGTCGTAGCCAGCAAAGAAGCCATTGCTACCCTACGTGCTGGAGATACCCTTGACGCTGCTCTTGAGGTGACCCGCCCGTCATCCGCGGTTTTCGAGGACTCGCTCTTTAATGCGAAACAACAACTTCAGACGGCACGGGGCATGCTTTCCACAGGCTATGACAATTCCGGGGAAACGTTAAAAATCGCTGGCACGGTGGCAAATCTTGCGGATGATCTCTACAGGGAGATGGAACGCAAGCACAATCCTGGGAAAAAACAGCGTATTGCAGAAGACAACTGATGTTCAAATGGCCTGGGACACCAAGTGTTCGTGCACCTGCTCACGAAGTTGGCGATTTTGCCGAGCTGGTTTGTTGGCGGGACAATGGTACGTCGGTGACTGCTTTGTCCCAGGATATCAGTCGGCTTGAAGACAACGACTACGCTGGCGGTGTGCCAGAAGAAGATCCACAGGTTGGCGAAGTGCACGAAGCGTACGGGGAGATTGAGAAACGCGAGAAAGCGTGTAGGGAGGGTTATCCGTTTGTGGTTGGCGATCAGGGATACTCGCTCTACGTCGATCATGCTCCCGCAAACCGTAGATACATCATTTACAAATATCTGCTCCTGGCAACCCGGCTGGATATGGGCACCAACAGACTTCACGCGGGTATTGATGGCACGCTACTTTTCGAAGAACTCGCTGCAGAAGTAGCTCGAGAATATTTTGGTAATCGTGCCGAGAGCCTTGTGTTTGGCACCGCTGCTGGGATGCCGAGTTTTCCACATAAGGTCAACAACCTTTGCAAGCGACTGAAAGAGGGTGGCCGTTTTGAGAAGTACTTCGAGACATCATCGAATCCGAAGGACGGGAAATTGGATGTTGTCGTTTGGAAACGCTTTACCGATGGCAAGGCAGGGAAACTCATTGCTTTTGGTCAGTGTAAGACTGGGACCAACTACGAGGACGCACTCACCCATATGCGGCCTGACTCATTTTGTGCAAACTGGATGCATTCCCCCATCCCTCTTACCCCTGTTCGCATGTTTTTTGTTGCAGAGGCTTTGCCCGAAGATCGTTGGCATAAAACCGTCGATGAGGGAGGCTTGCTGTTTGATCGCTGTCGGATTGTTGATTTCAGTGACAACATCAATAAGAAGGTATTAGATAGAGTGAAGACATGGACAAATGCCGCATGGGCGAGCTGTAGGTTTGGGTAAAACGTGACCAGGATCAGGAATGAAATCGTTGTTCAATCTCGCAAAAATTTACGAAATGAAGTAACCCTTCTTTGAGATATGCCAAGTTCGCACACCCCCGCCCGTCATTCCTGTGCAAAGCAGGAATACAGGCTTTGTCATCTGTCCTTTTCCCCAAACTCTCCAGTACCGGTATGGTGCGATTCTGGGCTCTCGCTGTTGCGGGAATGACGGAGTGAGGGGTATTGCAATCTGTCATTCCTTTTCCGATCCCCCTCCCCTCGACCCGTCATTTTCCTTCTCTCTTTTCCAAGTCAAAGAATATCCTCATACAAATTTCCTGCCGCTGGTCGGGCCTAGGAACAGATAATTTCGCAGGAATGGCAAGGCAGGGAAATTTTGTATCTATACACGAACGAGCGGTGTGTGTTTAAGTATTCATTCTAAAATTTGCAATATATTGCCATCTCAACAGAATAACGTTACAATCACGATATGATTCATTCATTTTCAGTATCTAACTTTTGTTCAATACGCGAAGAGGCTGTCCTCGATCTTCGGATTCCGAAAACTGCCCCCGATCTGCCACGCTTCCGGCAGAGCGTGGCCAAGCCGGATATCAGACTTCCTTCAGTCGTTGTGCTAATGGGGCCGAACGGGTCGGGCAAGACAATGTTGCTTCATGCGTTGGTTATACTCGTCCGCGTTCTCTGCACTCCGTGGATGGAAAACGCAACACCCGTCAAAACTATATTGCCTTTCTTCTCGAAAAAGTCACGGGATGAACCGACGCGCTTTTGCGTGGAGATTGAAGCAGACTGGTTGGCACCGGGTGAGACAGTGGATTTGTTTCGCTATGAACTTTCCGCACATGGTGAACAGATAATGTCTGAAGCCCTGTTTCATTTTCCCAAAGGCCGCCAGCGACGTCTGTTCTATCGCGGTATGCCAGGGGAGCCTATCTACGTTTCCCGCGAATTCGGGATCAAATTAAGAGACGACCGACTGAAGGCGGTTCGGGATGATGTCTCGGTCATTGCCACACTTGCCATGCTCAACGTGCCTCTGGCTATGCAGATTGTGCAAAGCCTTAAAGCATTTCTTGTGGCCGCCAATGTTACCTACGGCGAACCGTGGACGCCTCCGACCAAAATGGTGATAGATCTATTAGAGAGTAAGCCTGCCATTAGAGAGCGGGTCAAACATGACATCCAGCGTGGCGATCTAGGGATACATGATGTGCAAATACTGGATGGCAAAGACGGGGAACTGGTCTTGTTCGATCATCATGGACTCGACGTGTCAATCCCTTTGCTCTTGGAATCCCGCGGCACCGAACGTCTGTTCCATCTGTTGCCTCAATTATCCAGTGCACTGGACACAGGTAGCGTCGCTGTCTTTGATGAAATTGACGGCAACCTTCATGTGGATATTGTCGGTGAGATTCTTCACAAGTTCCAGTCTCAAGAGACCAATCCCCACAACGCACAGCTTTTCGTGACGTCTCACCATGTTGGCTTGCTCGACGACCTTGAGAAGGAAGAGCTTTTTATCGTCGAGAAAGGGGAGGACGGTGGGACGCGCGTACACGGCGTTCAGGATATAAGCGGTTTGCGTCGGGACACCAGACTGTACCCCAAGTACCGCCTCGGTGTGCTCGGCGGTGTCCCGAAGATTGGTTGAGTGACCATGCGCGGGCGACTTGGAAGGTCTTTTGTTTCGGCTACATCCAGGAAATGAGCGTCGGCCAATTCAAGCGGAGGAGGCGATAAGGTTGTTGCGGAAGGTTTGGCCGGAATACGACAAACGACCGACGGTGTATCAGTTGCGCGGGAAATTTGATTTATCCGATCTGTTGCGGGTAGCCGGGCACGACGAACATCTGCGAGGGTTGCTTGAAGCCGTGGAGCTGTGGAAACAGGGCTGAAAAGGGCCATTGTGACTACTGAAAAGCAAGAACGATTAACGTGGGGGGACTGGCTTGACATAATTGCTACGGTCATCCTTGTCGTCCTGCTCGTCTTTCTGGTTGGGGTTTTTGGGGTTGTCGTGTGGTGCGAAAAGCCGGAGTGGATTGCTTTGCACTTGGGCTTAAAGGGATTCGTATCCCCAAAATACGAGGTCCTGAAATTTCTGGGGCTTGGCATGGGTGGTATCCTGCTTGCCCTGCAAGCCTTGGCATCTCATAAGCGTGCGAAAGCGATGGAATGTGCCGCAAACGCACAGGCCAAGGCCACAGAAGCAACAGAAGAGGGACATCGGCAGGAACGACTGAAAAACGCCATTGAACATCTGGGGCATGAATCGGTCTCTGTGCGTTTGGGTGGTGCCTACGAACTGTTCCATCTGGCTGACGATACCTCCAAATTGCGTAAGACGGCACTGGACATTCTTTGTGCTCATGTCCGCAGGACGACGGGAGAAGGCAAGTATCAAGAAACAAACAAGACAAAGCCTTCGGAAGAAGTGCAAAGCCTGTTGTACCTGCTTTTCGTGCAGGAACATAAGGTATTCAGAGAATGCTACCCTGACTTACGGGGAAGCTGGATGAATGGAGCGGACCTTATGGACGCGCGTTTAGGTAAAGCTGTTCTACTTGGGGCTTACTTGGAGAACGCTAATCTTCTCAGGGCACACCTGCAAGGCGCTAAGCTTCGCTTGGCACACCTGCAAGGTGCTTATCTGAACGTGGCACGCCTGCAAGGTGCTGAGCTTCGCTTGGCACACCTGCAAGGCACTGGGCTTCGCTTGGCACACCTGCAAGGTGCTGATCTTCGCTTGGCACACCTGCAAGGTGCTGATCTTCGCGGGGCACATTTGCAAGGTGCTGATCTTCGCTTGGCACACCTGCAAGGTGCTGATCTTCGCGGGGCACATTTGCAAGGCGCTGGCCTCCAAGGAGCACAGATGCAGGCGGCAGATCTTTCTCGTGCGGATCTGCGCGGTGCTGGGAATCATGGTTTGCTATCCCTTACGCCTTTTGAAGATCACATGAACAGTTTTTGTGACACAGAGGATGACTTGTCCGAGGTGGTTTTCGAGGGTGGATTAAGCCAGGGAGATGTGGATGTTTTTGTCAAAGACTTGTCCGATGAAAAGGCAAACAAGTTGAGGAGTGAACTGGAACCGCATATTGGACCGGAAGGCCGGAAAGGTCTTCCTGAAAACTGTGGTGCCGTTACGGGGAAATACACCAGCGAAGAGGCCGAACGATGGATTGTTGAATATGAACAGGCCATGTCGGAGGTTCCAATGGAGAATGATAGCTGATGCCTACCCTGAACTGGTTGACCCGCGACGAAGATCTTTGTGCTGCGTCGAAGGTTCCTTATCGTCTGCTGGAAGAAGCTCCTGACTTGTCGGCGGGGCAGTTGTACGCGGGGAATATGCTGATTCAGGGGGACAATCTGGAGGCGTTGAAGTCGTTGTTGCCGTTCTATGCCGGGCGGGTGAAGTGTGTTTTTATTGACCCGCCCTACAATACACGCAAAGACTTTCCCCATTACGATGACAACCTGGAGCATACTCAATGGCTGGAAATGATGTATCCACGCTTGGAGTTGTTACGTGATCTGCTGGCCGATGATGGTTCCATCTGGACCATCATTGACGACGATGAAGGGCATTATCTTAAAGTGCTTATGGATGAAATTTTTGGTCGCAGGAATTTTGTGGCAAATGTGATTTGGCAGAAAAGAACATCCCCGGACGCCAGGTTGAGATTGGGTGCGGCGCAGGACTATATCCTGGTTTATGGGACAGATGGCCAATCAATTAAATTCAATAAATTGGAATTGTCGAGCGAGCAAAAGAAGCAATACAAGAATCCAGATAAAGACTTGAGAGGGCCTTGGGTGTCTGTCGACCTTACCGGGCAAACGGGCCATGCCACGCAAGATCAATACTACGAAATTAAGGTTCCTAGTGGCATCAGTCACAAACCTCCAGAAGGCCGTTGTTGGGCGATTGCAGAGGCAACGTTCAAAGATTTAATAGCGAAGAACCAAATATGGTTCGGCAAAAACGGGAGAGCTAGACCCCGAATGAAGCAATTTTTGAGTGAAAAAGAAGGGACTACCGCGTGGACCTGGTGGCCAAATGAAGAAGTCGGTCACAACCAGGAGGCAAAAAAGGAAAACAATACTCTATTCGGAGCAGAGAGCGGTTTTGCCACTCCCAAACCCGAGCGTCTCATCCAGCGCGTCCTGCAACTTGCCACCAATCCCGGCGACCTCGTCCTCGACTCCTTCCTCGGCTCCGGCACCACCGCCGCCGTGGCACACAAGATGGGACGTCGCTGGATCGGCATTGAAATGGGCGAGCACACCGTCACCCATTGTCTCCCGCGCTTGAACAAAGTCATTGACGGCGAACAGGGCGGCATTTCCAAAATGATCGGCTGGCAAGGTGGCGGCGGGTTTCGTTTCTACCGTCTTGGCCCGCCGGTGTTTGATGAAGAAGGCCACATCTGCCGGGACATTCGTTTCCCTGTGCTGGCCGCGCATGTCTGGTTCAGTGAGACCGGATATGCGTGGAACGGGAAAAACCGGTCGGCGTTGCTTGGCATCCACGATGGCCGTGCCTACGCGCTGTTGTATAACGGCATCCTCGGCGACAGGCGGCCGAATGGCGGCAACGTGCTGACTCGTGTGACGCTGGCTCTTCTCCGTGAAAAAACCGCCAAGGCTCAACGCGGTTTCAATGGCCCGATGACGGTCTATGGCGAACAGTCCCGCCTGATGCCCGCGACACTGGCCCGTGAACGGGTCACATTCAAACAGACGCCCTACGAAATCAAGGCGCGAACCTGACAGATGAAACTGAAACAATATCAGGCCGATACCCTGTCGGTCCTTCGCCGCTTCCTGGAAGAGGCCCGTATGGTCGGACCGGGGAACGCCTACACAACGATTACCTCGGAACCGGAGCAGGCCGCGCGGCTTGGACATTACGGGAAGATCTACACGCCGCTTGATGCCCTGCCCAATGTTCCTTATGTCTGCCTGCGGCTACCCACCGGCGGGGGCAAGACCATCCTGGGCACCCACGCCATTGCCATTGCACGCGATGCCTGGATTGAAAAGGACTATCCCATGGTCGTGTGGCTGGTGCCGTCCAACACCATCCGCAGGCAGACGGTTGAGGCGCTCAGGAATACGCGCCATCCCTACCGTCAGGTGTTGGATGAGGCGTTTGCCGGTCGGGTGCGGGTGTTTGACATCAAGGACTTCACACAGATCCGCCCGCAGGATATCCGTGACTCCTGTTGCGTCGTGGTTGGCACCATTCAGACGTTGCGGGTGACAGGCACCGAAGGCCGTAAGGTCTATGCCCACAACGAGGAGATGGAACCGCATTTCTCCACGTTGCCCGCGACCGCGCCGGGCCTTGAAAAAATGGAAAACGGCAAGGTCAAGTTTTCTTTCGCCAATCTGCTGCATATCCACCGCCCGCTGATGATCGTGGATGAAGCGCACAATGCGGTCACGGATCTGACACGGGAGATGCAGGCGCGGGTGAACCCGTGCGCGATTATCGAACTCACCGCCACGCCGCGCGATACGAAGGGTCACCGGCTCAATAACATTCTGCACAGTGTTACGGCGCAGGAGCTGAAGACGGCGGAAATGATCAAGCTGCCGATCATGCTGTCCGAGCATGATTCCTGGCAGGGGGCGGTGAGTGGCGCCATTGCCGCGCGCGCCTCGCTTGCGGAGAAGGCGAAGAACGATCCCGATCATCTCCGCCCGATTGTCCTTTTCCAGGCGCAGCCGAAAAATCAGGAGGTGACGGTCAATGTGCTGAAGACGCACCTGATGGAGGACGGGCGGATCCCGGAGGAAAAAATCGCCATTGCAACCGGCGCTCAACGTGAACTGGATGGCATTGACCTTTTTGATCCCCGATGCGGGATTGAATACATCATCACGGTTGAGGCGTTGAAAGAGGGGTGGGATTGCTCTTTTGCGTATGTGTTCTGCTCCGTCTCGCGTATTCGTAGCGCGGTGGATGTGGAGCAGCTTCTGGGCCGTGTGTTGCGGATGCCCTATGCCAGGCGGCGCGGGATTGCGGACTTGAATAAAGCCTATGCCTTCATGTCCGAACCGGATTCTGGTGAGACCGCACGGGCACTGGTCGACAAGCTGGTCGCCATGGGTTTTGAGGAGGAAGAGGCGCGCGACAACGTCAAACGGATTGACGACCAGAGGGATCTGTTTGGGGATACGGTGGAACAGCAACCTGTGCTCACTTACACAATCGCGGCGAACGATGCTGTTGCGTCCGATCTGCATAAGACGACATCTGATGGCGTGACAATACGGGATACTGGTGACGGGAAGATTGAAATTGCGGTAACAGGGCCACTCAACGACGAGGTGATGCAGAAGATTCACGTGGCATTGCCGGAAAACGAGCGGTCGGGGTTCACCGAGGAGGTCAAACAATATCGGGTCAAAAACCGGGGACAGTTGTCGCCTGCCGGACGGGGCAACGTGTTTGTTGTTCCACGTCTCATGGCGGAGATTCAGGGTGTCATGGACTTTGCCGACTCTGTTGCGTTTGTGGAGTCCCATGACTGGTCGTTGCTTCACCATTCATGGAAAATGGATGAAAAAGAGTTTGCGATTCGTGAGACGGCCCGCCACTTTGAAATTGATCTGGATGGTCGTCAAGTCGATTATCAGCGTGCCGGAGAAGAGGAACAACTGGAGTTCAATGTTCACGTTGAGGGTTGGACATCGGAGAATCTTGTCTTGTGGCTCGACCGACAGGTGCGCCAGATTGATCTTCACCAGGGTGAACTGCTTCGGTGGCTCCGGGATCTTGTTGGCTACCTGCTCGACGTGCGCGGGATGAACATGGCCACGCTCATGCGTTGCAAGTTTCTGCTCGCGCGTGGGATCAGGGATAAAATTGATGCCATTCGCTCACAGGAACGCAAGAATGTCTATCAAAGCCGTCTTTTTGAATCGGCGGCCAGGGTGGAAGTGTCCTTTGACCATGCCCACGCTTTCACGTTCCGTGATGGCATGTATCAGGATCAACGGCGCTATGGTGGACGCTGGAAGCCGAGCAAACATTTCCTGGGAGCCGGTTGCGTTCCCGCTTTCGACGGTGCGGATGACGGCGAGGAATGTCTGTGCGCTCAGGCTCTCGACAGTCTGCCAGGTCTGAAGTTCTGGATTCGCAATGTGGCACGTCATAGTGCTTCGTTCTGGCTACCGACCGCGACTGACAGGTTCTATCCCGACTTTGTTGCGCTGTTGGAGGACGAGCGTTGTTTTGTTGTGGAATACAAGGGGGCGCTCATGGCGAGTGGCGCTGACACCAGTGAGAAGCGGACAATCGGTGAGTTGTGGGAGCGGCAGAGTGGCGGCAAGGGACTGTTTCTTATCGTGGAAAAAAAGCGCGATGGAATGGACATGCGCCAGCAGTTGATGGAGAAAACCGGCGCGGCGTGAGCGACCCGCTTGCCGTGGTTTGCGGGCATGGCGATGGGATGGACTGAGAGCGAATGTCGGAACGGGTAAAAGGTTTTCGTGCCGAGTTGCGGCGGAGAGGGCTGTCCGCGTTCGTCGTTCCTCATGCGGATGAATACCAGAATGAGTATTTACCCGCCTGTGCGGAACGGCTGGCGTGGTTGACGGGGTTCACGGGGTCGGCGGGGACGGCGGTGGTGCTGGCCGATCAGGCCGCCATTTTTGTGGATGGCCGCTATACGTTGCAGGTGCGCCACCAGGTTGACCAACGGGTCTTTGAACCACGACATTGCCTGGAGTCGCCTGTGCATGTGTGGTTGTCGTCTGTTCTGCAACCCGGAGACTCGCTGGGGTATGATCCCTGGTTGCACACGCCACGGGAAGTCGGCCGCTTGCGGGAGTCATGCGCACAGGCCCGGGCAACGTTGATTGCCTGTGAGCCGAATCCCGTTGATGCGGTATGGCATGATCGTCCCGCTCCTCCTGCGGCGCCGGTGGTGCCGCACGATCTGGCCTATGCCGGCACGTCGTCGGAGGAAAAACGGCGTGCGCTTGCCGTGCAACTGACAAGGGATGAGGTGGGATGTGTTGTCCTGGCGGCGCCGGATTCTATCGCCTGGCTCTTGAATGTTCGTGGCGGCGATGTGGCGCATACCCCGTTGCCACTGGGCTTTGCTCTGTTTTTTGCTGATGGCGCGGTGTCATTTTTTCTGGATACATGTAAGGTTTCTGACATGCTGGCATCTCACCTGGGGCCGGAGGTGTCCCTGTGTGCCGCCGGGGAATTTCCTGCGGCCCTGGACCGACTGGGCAAGTCCGGCGCGCGTGTGTTATGCGATCCGACACGCACGGCGAGCTGGATTCCCACGCGACTGGCTCATGCCGGCGCCCGCGTGATCGAAGGGGATGACCCGTGTGTGTTGCCGAAGTCATGCAAGCACGCCGTGGAGGTCAACGGGGCGCGGGAGGCGCACCGGCGCGATGGTGCGGCCGTGTGCCATTTTCTTGCCTGGATGGATCGGGAGGCACGGAAAGGGCGGCTCTCCGAACTGGATGCCCAGTCATATCTTGATGACTGTCGCCGGCGACAACCGCTCTGGCGGGATTTGAGTTTCCCGACGATTTCGGCCACCGGCTCCAACGGGGCGATTGTGCATTACCGGGCGACGGCACAGCATCATCAGATGATTCAGCCGGGGACGTTATATCTGGTGGATTCAGGGGGGCAGTATCTGGATGGGACGACCGATATTACCAGGACGATAGCCATTGGCACTCCCACACCGGAACACCGGGATCGGTATACCCGTGTGCTGAAAGGTGTGATCGCGCTTGCCATGGCCGTTTTCCCCGAGGGCACCACCGGTGCGCAACTGGACGCGCTGGCGCGACGACCGCTGTGGGACGTGGGGTTGGATTACGATCATGGGACCGGGCATGGTGTGGGGAGTTATCTGGGCGTCCACGAGGGGCCGCAACGTATTGCGGGAACTTCGCACGCGGTTGCGTTGCGGCCGGGAATGATTGTGTCAAACGAGCCAGGGTATTACAAAGGCGGGGCGTATGGTATTCGGCTGGAAAATCTTGTGGTGGTGACCCCTGTGGATGTCGGCGGTGAAGGTGACCGGACATGGTTGACGTTTGAGACGATCACGCTTGTGCCGTTTGACCCGTCGCTGATTGATGAGACGGCTTTACAGGCGATGGAAGTCGAGTGGCTCAATGCCTATCATGCTCGCGTGAGGGAGGTCATCGGTCCTCTTGTTGATGCGTCGACGGCCGGCTGGTTGCATCGGGTGACCGAGCCGCTGTCCGGGACGGGACACACGATATGAGTCAGGATCTTACCGATGAGCAGATTGCCGAGCGTATCCGCACGCAAATGGGACAGACGGCGGATGTGGAAGATCTGCTCGTTAAGGGGGACCTGCTGCAGATGCATGTCTCCGAGGAGTTGTATAAACGGTTGGCGGTTGATCGTGATCGCGGAAGAAAAATTGTGCTGATGTTGATGCAGCAGATGAAGGTGTTGACGGGTCTGCATGATGTCACGGTGAGGGTGTACAGTCGCAAGGAAAAGCTGATTGAGGGGAAGGTCAAGTCTTTTGGGGGCGATAATGTGACGTATATGCTGGATCTGTGAGTGTGCGATGTTCGAAGCCGCCTGGACCGTTCATCCATGTGGCGCGCGTGTGTTCCATTCTGCAAAAGAGGTGGTGTTGCCATGTCACAATCTCTGTTTCGTGTCCTGTTCGCTGTCCTGGTTTTCTTTGGCTGCCCGGCCATGTCGGTGTCGGCCGCTGAGCTTGAGACCATCACCAATGCCACACTTGTGAATGCCGATCTGAATGATGGCGACAGTTTCAAGGTCGAGGCCGGCGGGCGTGAATTGCATCTGCGGCTGTACTACGTTGATTGCCCGGAAATCACCTACAATACCAAAGCTGAGCAGGAGCGAATCCGTGAGCTACAGGGCTACTTTGGCCTTGATGAACCTCATGCCGTGGTACGTTTCGGCAGACAGGCCGCCGACTATGTCGAGCAGGTCCTGTCCAGTCCCTTCACCGTCCACACCAGCCATGCGCGGGCCATGGGACGCTCGGCCAGCGGTCGTGTGTATGCCTTCGTCGAAACCCATGACGGCCGTGATCTTGGCCATCTCCTCGTTGAGCAGGGGCTGGCCAGGATCCACGGGAAAACCCGTCCTTCGCCCGATGGCCTGCGTAGCGATCGGGTCCTTGCCGAACTTCGGGATCTCAATGATCGTGCCATGCTGAACCGGGCTGGAATATGGGCGGAAACCAACCCCGACATCATCGCCGACAAACGCAGGCGCCAGCGGGAGGCGAAGCAGGAACAGGAAGAATTTAGAAAGAACCTGAAAAAACTGGACGCGCCTTCAACGACGAATCCCATGGATCTGAACACCGCGCCGAAGAAACAGCTTGAGACCATTCACGGGATTGGCCCGGTCCGGGCGGAACAAATCATTGTCGGCAGGCCCTGGTGTTCCGTCAAAGAGTTGCTGAAAATTCCTGGTATCGGGCCGAAGACATTGAAGAAAATCGCGCCTTACATGATGGTGGATCCTTCAACAACAAATCCCATGGATTTGAACAGCGCATCAAAGGAACAGCTTGAATCCGTTTATGGTATTGGTCCTGTCCGGGCGGAACATATCATTGCCGGCAGGCCATGGGGGGCCGTCGAAGAGCTGCTGGACATTTCCAGTATCTGGCCGGAAAGATTGAAGGACATTGCGCCTTGCGTGACGGTGAGAGATCAACCGTGAACCACCATCACGGCGGCGTCAGTGTCACGGGACAGGAGCCACGGGGGCATGATGGAAGCCGGTAAGGTTCCGGAATCTGTTCCGTCTCAAACGGCTTCTTCCGGGGGCGTCCTGTCTTCGCCGGAGGTGCATGTCCTTGTCATTGACGGCAAGACGGTTATTCTGGTGGGGACGGTGCACGTGTCGCGGGAATCGGCGGATCTGGTTCACGCCGTGATTGAAGAGACGCGGCCGGATGCGGTGTGTGTGGAACTGGATGCCCGCCGCTACGACGCCATATCCCAGCGGCAACGATGGGAGTCGTTTAATCTGAAAGACGTGATCAGAACAAAACAGTTGAGCACGCTGTTGGCCAATGTTCTGTTATCGTCCTGGCAAAAACGGTTGGGAGATCAGCTCGGTGTCCTGCCGGGGACGGAAATGCTTGAAGCCGTCAAGGTGTCCGAAACGCTTGGCATTCCGATCGTGCTGTGTGACCGCGATGTGCGCGTTACCATGCGACGGGCCTGGCGCTCCACACCGTTCTGGCAGAAAAGCATGTTGGCGTCGTCGCTCCTGTTCAGTGTCTTTGACACCACGGCCGTGACCGAAGAGTCGTTACGGGATTTGAAAAAACAGGATGCGTTGTCGGAGATGATCCGGGAGCTGGGCGAGTCCGTTCCGACGTTGAAAACGGTGCTGATTGATGAACGAGACCGGTATCTGGCGGAAAAAACGTTGCAGTCGGAAGGCCGGACGGTGGTTTCTGTGGTGGGGGCCGGACATGTGGATGGGATGAAATCCATTCTCCAAAGTGAAAGGCGCGGCAATCTGGATGCCCTGGATGTGATTCCTCCCGTGTCTCCCGTGTGGAAATGGGTGGGGTGGGGTATTCCGGTGATTATTGTTGGCTCCATTGCCTTGATTGGTTATCAGAAAGGGGCGGCGGCGGCGGGCGACAATGCCTTGTTCTGGGTCGTGGCGAATGGCGTACCCAGCGGGGTGGGTGCATTGCTGGCATGGGCACACCCGTTCACGATTATGGCGGCTGTGGCCGGTGCCCCGTTCACGAGTCTGACGCCGGTGATTGGCATCGGGTATGTGACGGCCTTTGTGCAGGCCTGGATGCAACCGCCGATTGTTCGTGAATTTCAGAATGTGGCTGAGGATATTGTCATCCCGCGTCGCTGGTGGCAGAACCGCCTGTTGCGGGTGTTTTTGGCCTTTGTGTTGCCCACAATCGGGAGCGTCATCGGGACATGGGTCGGGGGCACGCGCATCGTGTCGAATTTGTTTTAGGGATTTGTCGGGCAAACGCAGGGAGGCGGGCGTGAGTCTTGCGCCATTCCGGTGCAAACAGAAATTGATGTTAGTGTGGCTTGTCACTGGATTGTCGCTTTCGTGGGAATGACGTCGGTTGCCGGGTGGGCTGTGCTATTGACAACGGCCTTCGTTGTTTGGGAAGGGACTTAGCAAGAATAGTCGACACGCTCTCCTGACTCCGGGACAGCCCCAACCAAAAGGCGGTTTGTCATCCGGTTTGAGCAAGGAGCGATGCCATGAACACCGCTACCCAACAAGCCTCGGACACGATGACGAAGACCGTGGCGGCTTACACGCCCAGGAGTAGCCAGTCGAAACGCAAACTCCCGAAGCGGGAAGAGAAACTGCCAACTATTCTTGATAAGTCCCTTTGGGAAGGAGATGGTTTTGGGAATCTTTCGCTGGTACGCAAAATTTAAGAAACGAGCTAGAGTTGAGAAACGCATTGTCTGTCTTGCGAACTCAGACATGAAGTCAGGCAGGTGCATTGTGGGCAAGGAGATTGTTGATGGAAGCTGGATTCGGCCTGTCAACGGCAAGCAGGGGAAGGGACTCTCCGGAGGCGAATGCCTGTGTGGCGATGGAAGCGAGCCGAATGTCCTGGACATTATCGAAGTTCCACTGACAGAAAAAGCCTCGCATGGTCACCAGTCCGAGAACTGGCTGATCGGCCGTAACCTTCGGTGGAAACGCACAGGACGATTTTCCTGGGGTGATCTCGGCGTGCTGGTGGACGATCCGAAAGTGTTGTGGGAGAACGACAACAGGAAGAACGACCGCGTGAGTCTTGGTGCTATTCAGAATTTCTCTCATTCTGTCTACCTTGTTCGAGTAGAAGACATGGTTCTTTGGGGATCTCTGGGCCAGTTCGGGACAAAAGTCCACGGAGGGTTCACGTGGCGAGGCATCTCCTATAATCTCGCAGTGACCGATCCTGCAATCAAACTCTCTGCCATTATTGGCAAGCAGGTTATCGGCGAGTGCTATGTCACCGTGAGCCTTGCAGCAGAGCCCTTTGAGAGTGGGTTCTCTCACGAACCATCCTATTACAAACTCATCGCGGCCATCATCACACCGGAACGTGTCGAGGAGCGATCCTGATGACGGATCAGGCCGTCTTGACGATTGGTCACTCGACCCATTCGATTGAGGAGTTCCTGGGCCTGCTTGAAACACACGGTGTGGCGGCCGTCGTCGACGTGCGCTCGGCACCGTACAGCCGCCGTCAGCCGCAGTTCAATCGTGATTCGTTGCGCCGGACGCTGGAGGAACGTGGCATCGGGTATGATTTCCTCGGGGTGGAGCTTGGAGCGCGATCCGATGACCACTCGTGCTATGAGAACGGCCGCATCCAGTATCGCCGGCTTGCCGGGACGTCGCTCTTCCGGTCAGGCATTGACTTCGTTATGCGGGAAGCGCGGGAACGCCGTACCATGTTGGTGTGTGCGGAGAAGGAACCTCTTGAATGCCACCGCACGTTGCTTGTGGCACGGGAGCTTGTGGCGCGGGGTGTCCCTGTGGCGCATGTTCACGCGGATGGCCATCTGGAGACGCAGGCAGAGGTTCTGGCACGTCTGCTTGCATTGGCAGGAACGCCGGAGACGAATTTTTTCCTCACGCGGGAGCAACTCATCGAGGAGGCATGTGCCCGTCAGGAAGCTCGGATCGCCTATGTCATGCCGGCCATGCATCGTGAACCGGAGGAACACGCGGGATGAGGCTCTTCACGATTGGATTCACGAAGAAATCCGCGGAGGGATTCTTCACAAAACTCCGCGAAGGAGGGACCCGTCGCGTCGTGGATGTGCGATTGAACAATGTTTCCCAGCTTGCCGGTTTCGCAAAGCGGCAGGATCTTGAGTATTTCCTGCGTGAGCTTTGCGGCATTGACTACGTGCATCTGCCGGAGCTGGCGCCGACTAAGGAGATGTTGGATTGCTATAAGAAGCACAAGGGCGGGTGGGAGAGATACGAGCGCGAGTTCCTTGCCTTGATGCAAACGCGTCGGATTGAACACACGGTATCCGAAGACGTGCTGGCCGACGGTTGCCTGCTCTGCAGCGAGGACAAGCCCCATCACTGCCACCGCCGACTCGTGGCGGAGTACCTGAATGCAAAACGAGGCGACATCGAGATCATCCATCTCGTCTGATGGCATGGCCTGTCGCCACGCAACGACGGGGGGTGCTCACAGACCTTCTCAACGACTTGGACTGTGCGCGTCATGCGTTATGACGTGGGCTGTTTGCTGGTATGTTGAAACACACACTGCGGGCAGGTGTAATGAATGAAGCGACCATCTCCCACAAGCCGTTTGTGCATGGGAATCCGGCACCACGTGCATTGGCGATCAGGCAGTATGTCGTCTGGTGGGGGCGGTGATGCTGGCGGGGACATCTTCACGACGACATTCTTGTGGAGTCGGATCATGGTTGTCAACGGAGAACGGGATGGATATGTCGTGCCCGGGAGCGTTGCCGGAGCGTTCACGATGACACTTCCCGCGTCGTGGGCTGGACGGCAGGAACGGATCCAGTCCGCCAAGGGGGTATCATAATGGCATCGCAAGACCAGACTCCCATGCCGCAGGCCCGCGCCTCGCAGGCGCGTACACCCACGGAAGGCGTTGTGCCGGCTCCCGCAGGCGGCATTCCCGCACTGGTGGTGTCGGGATTTCTGGGCGCAGGGAAAACCACACTCGTTCGGCATCTGCTTCAGGATGCACAGGCTCAGGGGATACGGCTGGCGGTGGTCTCCAATGAATTTGGCGCCCTGGGGATTGATCAAGCGCTGTTGGGTGACCAGGTGGCTGGCTCACATTATGTTGAACTGGAAGGCGGATGTGTCTGTTGCAAACTGTCCGATGCCTTCGTGACAACACTGCAACGGATCTGGGAAGACGTGCGTCCGGATCGCGTTGTTGTCGAAACGTCCGGTGTGGCCCTGCCGTTTGATACCCTGCTCAATTTCTGGCGGGAACCGGTTTCGGCGTGGGTAGGGGCCTGTGTGTCCGTTGTGATGGTGAATGCGGAACAGGTGGCGGCAGGGCGTGATCTGGAAGGGACTTTTGAGCAACAGGTGTCATCGGCTGACGTGTTAGTCCTGAATAAAATTGATCTCATTGATGCGGGTCAACGTGAGCCGGTCCAGGCACGGGTGCAACATCTGGCAGAAGGGACCCCCATTGTGCAGTCCGTGAATGCTCACGTCAGTACGCTGGCGTTGTTTCCACCCGATCCCGGGGGGCTTTCCAATCGGGTTCGCAATCAGTCGAAACATGAGTCACATACCCATGAGGCGTTTGAGTCGGAGGAATGTGTTGTGGAGGACGGGATCAAACCTGACGCCCTCATCCACCGGATTCAATCGCGGCAGGCATTGAGAGCTAAAGGTTTTGTGCGGACATCCGATGGCCTGCGTCTTGTGCAAGGCGTTGGCCCGAGAGTTGATTTGATCGAGCCTGCCATTCATCCTCCTGATCATCTCCTTGGACGTCTTGTCCTCATCCGCAAAAGCCCCGCGCGCGGGGCCGTGCATGAAAAGCACGCGGGTGGCTCGCCTTCACAAGGCTAAGTGTTCAGTGTGGGCCTGGGTTGTGGTGCATCCTGTCTCAGCAGGTGAGGATACTGTTTCGCCATCTCTTCCCGAATGTCGGGATCGAGTGTGGTCTGAAACAGCGTCTTCGTTTTGCCGAGATGCACGATGGACAGATTTGTCGCACCCCGTAAATTGACGCCTTGCAGGATGGTCCCGGTGAGCGAGGCATCCTGCAGGTTGGCTTCGGACAAATCCGCTTCGGTGAGGTTGGCTTCCCGCAGGTCGGCCATCTTGCAGTTGGCTTGCCTCAACCGGCATCCCCGTAAATTGCTCCAGGGCATTGAGGCACGAGTGAGATTGGCTTTGGTGAGATCCGCTCCCGCGAGATCCGCGCGGACCAGACCCGTTCCGCTGAAGTCCACCATCACAAGCGTGGCGCGGGTGAGGGTGGCCTTGAGCAGGTTGGCCTCAATGGCATCCGCTTCCGTGAGCACGGCTTCGGTCAAATCGGCTTCTTCAAAATTGGTCCGGAGGAGGTAGGCATCGGACAAATCCGCTCCGGTCAGGTCGCACCTGGTAAAATCCATTTGTGTGAAATCATAGCCCGAGAGGTCCGCTCCGCGGAGGTCGGGTTGGACATCCGGTTGAATCCGTCGGAATTTATTCCAGACCGCCACGCCTTTGAGGACACAGTCAAGATGTTCCGGGTTGGCCATGAGGGCGTGATGTTACGGTGTCTGCGATGGGCGAGCGATACAGGCTGGCGGGCGGGTCACGCGTGAGGGAAGAGCGCCAGAGGCCACAGTCAGCGTTTCTTGAGGAATCGTAAAAATTCGGAGTTGGGGCTGAGGACCATGGTCGTGTCGGTGGAGGAGAACGTTTTCCGATAGGCTTCCATGGAGCGGATGAATTCAAAGAATGCCACGTCCTGGCGATACGCGTCGGCATAAATTTTGTAGGCTTTGGCGTCACCCTCTCCGCGAATTTCCTGAGCGGTTTTGTAGGCTTCGGCTAAAAGAATCTGACGATCCTTTTCCGCTTCCGATCGGATTTTCTGCGCTTCTTCTGCACCTTCGGCTTTGTACTGTTTGGCGATCCGTTCCCGTTCGGCTTGCATCCGATCAAACACGGCTTTGGCATTCTGCTCGGGCAGGTCCGCGCGTTTGATGCGAACGTCCAGCACTTCCAGGCCATATTTCGAGGCTTTGGTATTGGCTCGTTTGGCCACCTCGGACATGATCAACAGTCGGTTGGCGGAGACAATTTCCAGAAGCTCATGACGACCGAGTTCCACGCGAAGCTCGGAATAGATGATGTCGTCCAACCGTTGCAGTGCTCCCCGCTGGGTCTGGAACGCCTTGTAGACCATCAACGGATCGACGATTTTCCATTTGGCAAAATTGTCGATCAGAATGGTTTTTTTGTCCTGGGTAATGACTTCGCGGGCGAGCACATCGTAATCCAGAAGCCGTTTGTCGAAGTACCGTACCTCCTGGACAAAAGGAATTTTGAATTTCAGCCCCGGCTCCGTCACGGTCCGCTTGGGCTCGCCGAGTTGGACCACAATGGCGGTTTGGGTTAAGTCAAGCACGAAAAAGGGCGACACCCCCAACATGACGAGCAGGGCGATGACCGCGACGATGCCGATGAGGAGATTTTTTTTCATCGGGAGGTACTCTGTGCGTTGCGGGTTGTGCCGGAACCTTTTTTCATCCGATCCAACGGCAGGTACGGCAACACGTTACCCGCGGCCTGTGGATCAAGAATGATCTTGTCCACGTTCGAGAGGATTTCTTCCATGGTTTCGATATAGACCCGCTTTGAGATAATGGTCTTGGCTTTTTTGTATTCCGCGAGCGTTTGCAGAAAATGATTCGCTTCGCCTTCGGCCCGGGCGATTCTGGCCTGGGAGTAGCCTTTCGCTTGATTGATGTCCTGGGCCGCCTGGCCTTTGGCTTTCGGAATGATGTCGTTCTGGTATCCGTGGGCCTGGTTGATGAGTTGCTCCCGTTCTTCCTTGGCGCTGGCGACGTCTTTGAAGAACTTGGCCACTTTCTGCGGAGGATTGACGTCGAGCAGTTGCACGGTGGCAATCTGCACGCCGCCTTTATACTCATCCACGATGTTTTGCAGGAGGTCTTGCGTGGATTGCTGAATGGCGGCTTTGCCGACCGTCAACGCCTCGTCAATTTTATTTTTGCCTACGACTTCCCGCATGGCGGCCTCCGCCGACTTCCGTATGGTTTCTTCAATGTCGGCCACATTGAACAGGTAGTCTTTGGCGTTGCTGATTTTGTACTGGACGATGAATTCGACGGAGAGAATGTTCATGTCTCCGGTCAGCATGAGGGCTTCTTGCGGAACGATTTGAGTCCGGCCCCGTTGATTGGTGCGAAACCCGACTTCAATGCGGTGGAGTTTTTCGACCTTGGGCGTGACGACTGTTTCCAGAAAAGGCACTTTGAGATGAGGTCCCGATCCCACGGTCCGTACCACGTCGCCAAACCGCTTCACCAGTCCTTCTTCATCGGGCTCGACTTTGAACACCGATTGAGAGAACACCAGAACAGCCGCGACGACCAGGACAATGAGCTTCGTGCCACGCGTCGGCTTCATCTTCTGCCATTGTTCCCTGGCTTTTTTGAGGACGTCATCAAGCGGATCAGGCCCGCCTTGCCGACCCCACGGATCTCCTGGTTCCCATGCCATAAGTTTATTGTCTCACTATCCGACGTTGTGAATCTGTTCTTGTTTAGATGCTACCAGCCGCTACTACTGGGATGGAGAAATCACGTTCCACTTCGGAGTGCAGGGGCCATGCTAACAAAAAACGTGCAGATGAGCAAATCGGGTACAGGTGATGGCCATGTGCAAGGGAATTGCGCTTGAACATTGAAGCGACTCCGGGTACGATGGATCCTCTCCGGTCTCTTCTTCATGTTGCCATGCCCAAGCAAGCCACCCTGGAGACAGGCGATTCGGGAATCCGGCGAGTGTCTCCCGGATGAGGGAGGGGCGTTCCTGCCTGCCGACTGATTGATTATTGCCAACATGTCACGGGAAACGTTTTGCGATCCGATGAGGAGGGTTGATCTGTGAATATTGAGAGTGCGGTGGTCCTGTTTGCATTGGTGTCCGGCGTCGTGGGGATTGCCTACGGGGTGTATCTGACTTTCTGGGTCCTTCGGCAGGATGCCGGCAATGATGTGATGAAAACCATTGCTGTTGCCATTCAGGAAGGCGCGTCGGCCTATCTGAATCGCCAGTATCGTGCCGTGGGCATGGTGGCCGGCGTGATGTTCCTGATTTTGTGGCTGGCCGGGATATGGTCGGATGATTTCGGGTTGTTAACCGCGGCGGGCTTTCTTGTGGGGGCCGCGGCATCCGCCACCGCCGGATACGTTGGCATGGTCATTGCCGTGCGCGCCAATGTGCGGACGGCGCAGGCGGCGTCGCAAGGATTGGACCCGGCGCTGAAGTTGGCCTTTAAGGGCGGGGCAGTGACCGGGCTGCTGTTAATCGGGTTGGGACTCGTGGCCCTGGCCGGTTTCTATGCCATCGGTTCTGCCGTTGCGGGACGGGAACAGGCTGTCCATGCACTCATCAGCCTTGGGTTTGGCGGTAGTCTCATTTCGGTCTTTGCCCGGGTGGGGGGAGGCATTTACACAAAGGCCGCCGACGTGGGAGCCGATCTTGTCGGAAAAGTCGAAGCCGGTATTCCGGAAGATGATCCGCGAAACCCCGCGGTCATTGCGGACAATGTGGGTGACAATGTCGGTGACTGTGCGGGGATGGCGGCCGATCTGTTTGAGACGTATGTCGTCACCATTGTGGCCGCGATGGTCCTGGCGATGAGTCTGTTCCCCGGAAACGTGGCGCCCGTGTTGTATCCTCTGGTGCTTGGAGGGCTGACCGTGTTTGCGACCATTATCGGGATATTGTTTGTGAAGGTTCGTGAAGGCGGGAATATCATGTCGGCCCTGTACAAGGGATTGTTCGTCAGTGGGGGGCTGGCTGCCGTGGCATTCTATCCGGTGACGACGACGATGATGGAGGGCGTGGGGGGAATGCCGGGGTTCAGTTACTTCATCGCGGCGCTGATGGGTCTTGTGGTGACGCTGTCCCTCGTGTTCATCACGGATTATTTCACGGCCACATCGTACGCGCCGGTCAGAGAGGTGGCGAAGGCCAGTGAAACCGGACATGCGACCAATATCATCGCCGGGTTGGCCGTGGGCATGCAGTCCACCTCGTGGCCGGTGCTCGTGATTGTGGCGGCGATTCTGTCGAGTTTTGCCATCTGCGGCGGTGCCGAGACCGGGCTGTACGGGGTGGCGGTTGCGGCGGTGTCCATGTTGTCGATGGCGGGCATTGTGGTGGCGATTGATGCGTTTGGTCCTGTGACTGATAATGCGGGTGGCATTGCGGAAATGGCAAAATTGGGGCCGGATGTTCGCCGAATCACGGATGGGCTTGATGCTGTTGGCAATACGACGAAGGCGGTCACCAAGGGGTACGCCATTGGGTCTGCCGCGTTGGCGGCGGTGGTGTTGTTTGCGGAATATGCGCGTGCCGCTCGAGATGGAGATCCCGATTTGATTTTTGCTCTGTCCGATCCTGCCATCCTGGTGGGTTTATTCCTTGGTGGGATGTTGCCGTTTATGTTCGGTGCGTTGTGCATGAAGGCCGTGGGCCAGGCCGGTGGCCTGGTGGTTGAAGAAGTGCGTCGGCAATTCCGCGAGATCCCGGGCATTATGGAGGGCACGAGCAAACCGGAATATGGTACCTGTGTTGATATCGTGACCCAGGCTGCCCTTCACAAGATGTTGGTTCCGGGCATGATCCCCGTGCTGGCTCCCATTCTGGTTGGCGTGATACTGGGCCCGGCGGCGCTGGGCGGCGTGTTGGTGGGTAGTATTGTGACGGGTTTGTTTCTGGCGATTACCATGACCAGTGGCGGTGGGGCCTGGGATAATGCCAAAAAGTACATTGAGGAACAGGGCCTCAAAGGGACCGAGACCCACAAGGCGGCGGTGACGGGCGATACCGTAGGGGATCCCTTCAAAGATACCGCAGGCCCGGCGATTAATCCGATGATTAAAGTCATCAACATTGTGGCTTTGCTCATTATTTCGTCGATTGTTTAGGGTCCTTTGGTGACGCTCGTGGCCCTGGAAGTCGGTATGTCATCAACCTGCACAAGGAGGTGTGCTGTGAAGAAGATTATGAATTTGTTTGCCCCCCCCCCCCCCTACTGTTTTGCTTGTTCCCTCTCTTCATGCTTGTCCTGACAACTTCTTGTGCAAGTATCCTCAGTGAGTCCCAGTACCCTGTTACCTTGTCCTCCCATCCTTCAGAGGCGACAATCACAATACACAACAAGAGCGGACTAGAAATATACAAAGGCAAAACGCCAACGACGCTAACGTTACCCGCAAGTGACGGATTTTTTTCAGGAGAAACGTACACTGTCAAACTCGAGCGAGATGGCTATCACCCGCAAGTCCTGACCATAGACTCCCAACTTGACGGATGGTATGTGGGAAATATTCTCTTTGGAGGGTTGATAGGCCTTCTCATTATAGATCCTATGACGGGGTCGATGTGGGAACTCCCTGAATCAAGGATCGCAACTCTCGCAGAAGAAACGGCATCGGTGATTATCCGGGATCAGGGCAGGGAATTGAGAATCGCATTTGCCGATGACCTGGACCGTGACGCCATGCCATCTGACATGAAGCAATGACAGGTCGCACACAAACATTCCATGTTCTCACCGGGTTTGTCCTGGGCCTTTTCCCAGCGTTAGCCGTGTGGGAAGTGTATGCGTACTGGCGACGGAAAACGAGATAAGACGTAATCGAGTCTGTCTGATCGTTCCTCTTTCTTGCGGGTTCTGCCTTGGTGCACCGCTGGCCCTGAAAGCTCTGTTCGTCCATTCCGTGAAAATCGTGTGAGACGGGCGGTGCTGGCGGACGGCCTGCTGAGAGAGTGTGGCAGTGTAAAGCGACCGAAACCAAAACGGTAAGGGCGTCTACATGGGTGCATTTTTTCTATACACGAATCACAATGAAGAAAATCGTTTTGGTATCTTGTGGCAAAAAGAAACGCACACAGCCGTGTCCTGCACGCGAAATGTATCTCTCATCCGGTTTTCGGGCAATGCGAGAATACGCTGAGCGAGAAGGCGATGGCGGCTGGTTTATCCTGTCGGCCAAACACAAACTGCTCCTGCCGGAAACAGAGATTGAACCGTATGACCAAATGCTGAAAGGCGCTTCCCGCTTTGATAAAAGGGAGTGGAGCGAAGCTGTGTTTGAGTCACTTGTGAAACACTGTACCCTCGACGAACACGGATTCATCATCCTGGCCGGCAACGACTATTGCGAATTTTTGGAGCCGAGATTACACGAGGCGGGTTTCTGGACATGGCGTCCGCTTAAGGGAAAGCGGCAAGGCGAGCAACTCAAGTGTTTGAAGTGGCTGAATGAGCGAGAAGAAGATGGTCTCAATCAGCATTCCTGAACACAGGTGGCGGTGTGCTGTGAAGAAGATTATGAATTTATTTGCCCCCCCCCCCCCCTACAAAATTCTAATAGTTTGCATGGTGTCCGCTATCACCATGATAACCATGCCTGGTAGTGTAAGCGGACATCCAGGAAACGTAGCGACGGACGGGTGCCATTATTGTCGAACAAATTGTGCAAAATGGGGTCAGGATCATGGCAAAAGACATTGCCATGGCGGCGTGTGGAATCCAAATGGCAACCAAAGAAATTCTGATACGAAGGCAAGAGCGGAGAATGATCAAGATAAAAACAGTAGCAATTGCAGTCACTGGAATGAAGATGCATGGAATGATTACTTTTGTAAAAAAGTTGGGGGCGAGCGTGAAGTACGGCATACGTATCACTATCCCGGTGGGAGTTCCTATATTACGGTCGATTGCGAAACTGCCGATGTCGTGATAGAAGGCGGACGTGATACACGAAGCAGTTTAGATAGTTTGCAACAGGCGGTTTTTGCTTCAACGCTTTCTGGCAAGGAACCTCGGATAGTGATATACAATAGCGACAATACGATTGGTCGATATGAACATCGTATAGAAAAGGCCGCACAAGTAGCAGGGGTGGATTATTCAAACGTAACGTGTCCCGAATAATCATGTTCTCTCGTTCCAGTGCGGACAGATACCCGCCCATCGTCTGACCATTCGGAAGTCGTCAAATGGTATACTTGCCACTCTTCGGGTAAATGATGACGACTCTCCGTTGCACATGAAACTTACACTATCCGAATTTTCTCACCGCCTGGGACCGCTCGGTGGATTTCCGTGAGGAAACCTTCCGCTTCCTCTTCCGGCATTCCGCGTCACAGACATTGGGAGTGACGGCTCGTTGGCTCGCAGAATGTCTTTCCCTCCTGTGTGCGGGTGACAGCACACAACCTGGATTCCGGCTTTCGCTGGAATGACGGAAGGGACAGGCATACGTGGGGGCCGTTGTACTGAACCGCACATTCTCTTGACCACTACAAGGGGCTGGTCTATCCTGTCGTTCATCGGCGAGAGTGTCGATGTCGCTCCTTGAGAACGGGGAGGTGTGGGTCATGGAAAAGCAGGAACAGAAGCCTGAAACAACGAAAAAACCTCCGGTCCGTGACGACCGGGATGTGAAGTCTGATCCGCAGGTCATCGCAACCGGCAAGAAACTTCAAGAGGATACTGACGCGCTGGTTGATGAGATTGACGAGATTCTGGAAGAAAATGCCGCCGAATTTGTCAAGAATTACGTGCAGAAAGGGGGAGAATAACACTCCGTCTTTTCTCGTTCACTGCCAGCGTCTGTTCCGTTCTTTCCTGCCTTCTCGTTGGGGATCCTGTGGATGGTCAGGATTCACGGCCGGCCTTCCGGTTTGACACGTTTCCGATCACTTCCTATGCTCCCTTCCTGTCCGGTGTTCTCTGCCGCGCGTTTCTCTGAGTGAGGCGATGCTTCCAAAGCCAAAAAACTGGGTTGTCCAGTCAAATGATCAGCGGCAGGTTGAGGCGTTGGCTCAAACCCTGTCCCTCTCACCTATTACGGCTACGGTGTTATGCCGGCGAGGTGTGGTCGAGTCCGGTCAGGCCAGGGACTGGCTTTCGCCTTCCTCGGGTATCACCCATGATCCGTTTGCACTGCCTGATATGGAACGGGCCATTGATCGTCTGCATCTGGCCGTCCGGCAAGGGGAGCGGATCTGTTTGTACGGAGATTATGACGTCGACGGCATGGCGGCCACCAGCCTGCATTTCCTGTTCTGGAGCGGTGTCGGTGCCCGGGCTGAAATCTATATCCCTCACCGCCAGGAAGAGGGATATGGTCTGCACGAGGCGGCCATTCGCACACTGGCCGGGAAGGGCGTGTCTCTGTTGCTCACGGCGGATTGTGGCACGACCTCGCACAGGGAAATTGCCATGGCGCGTGGTTTGGGCCTTGATGTCATCGTGACCGACCACCATCAGTTGCAATCGTCTGCTCCGGAGGCGTTGGCGTTGATCAATCCGTATCGCCCGGATTCTGCCTATCCCTTCCAGGGGTTATGTTCCGGTGGCCTGGCCTACAAGGTGGTCGAGGCCTACGCGCAAAAATATGGCACCGCCGGGATGCAGATTGAGGCCTTTCGAGACCTGGTGGCGTTGTCGTCCATTGCCGACCTGGTACCGCTTCGAGATGAAAACCGTGTGCTGGTGAGGGACGGGTTGATGCAGGTGTCGCGGGGGACGCGGTGCGGCCTTCGCGTGCTGACGGAATCGCTGGGCCTGGCCGGTGACTGTTCGGCGAGCACGGTTGGGTTTCAGATTGCCCCGCGTCTCAATGCGACGGGCCGCCTGGCCCATGCCAAGCTTGGCGTTCAATTGCTCACTACGGATTCCGAATCCAGAGCGTTGCGCCTTGTGCGCACGATGGAGCAGTTGAACCGCCAGCGCCGGCAAATTGAACAGGAGACCACCCGCAAGGCGGTGCGGCAGGTCGAGGCTGGTGAAGCATCACCCGCGATTGTGGTGGGGGGCGATGGGTGGCACAGTGGCGTGATAGGCATTGTGGCGGCGCGGCTGGTTGACCAGTACCACTGTCCCGCAGTGGTGGTGGCATTCGATCGGCATGGTGTCGGCAAAGGGTCGGTCAGAAGTGTGCCTGGTTTCGATATGTGTCGGGCCCTGGAGCATTGCCAGCAGGATCTGGTGGCGTTTGGCGGCCATGCGATGGCGGCGGGATTGACCGTGCGACGGCATGCCTTTGCGGCTTTCAGGCGCAACCTGTGTGCCTATGTCGAAGAGAGGTTGGATGCGAAGGCGATGGTTCCCATGCTGGACGTGGATGCCACGATTGCGCTTGCCGATGTGCACTGGCCCCTCCTTCAGGAGTTGGCGCAGTTGCAGCCCTTTGGGATGGGCAATCCCGAACCGACCTTTCTCGGCCAGGGGCTGTCGGTGCTGGAGAAAAGCATCGTCGGAGATAATCATCTGAAGCTGGTCGTGCGTCAGGATGGTTCCGCTCCGTTGGCCGGTATCGGGTTTCGGATGGGAGGCCTGGCGAAAATCATTGATGAGGGCAACGGCCGGATTGACGCGGTGTTTACCCCGGAGGTGAATGCGTGGAAAGGGACGAGTCGTATTCAACTGCGGCTGTGTGACGTGCGCGTTCTGTGAAGGATATTCCCGATGTCACTGGCAATTGTCACAGACCTTGATGACCTGGTGCGACAGACGCATCTTTACCATCCGAATGCCGATGAGGCGTTGTTGCGCCGTGCCTATGCGTTTTCCGCGAAAGCCCACGAAGGTCAAACCCGTCGCTCCGGCGAACCCTACCTGCAACACCCTCTGGCGGTCGCCGGTATTTTAACCTTCCTCAAGCTCGATGTGACCGCCATTATGGCGGGGTTGTTGCATGACACGCTGGAAGACACCGTGGCGACCCGCGAGGAGTTGCAAACGCATTTCGGGGACGAGGTGGCGCACCTTGTTGAAGGCGTCACGAAAATCGGCCAGATTCCTTTCCGGACATATGAGGAAAAACAGGCGGAAAATTTTCGGAAGATGTTGTTGTCCATGGCCGATGATATCCGCGTGGTTTTTATCAAGCTGGCCGACCGGCTGCATAACATGAGAACGTTGGAGCATTTACCGGAGAGGAAACAGAAACAAATCGCCCAGGAAACGCTGGAAATTTATGCGCCATTGGCGAATCGTCTGGGCATGAGCTGGATGAAGCAGGAACTTGAAGATTTGTGTTTTCGGTCTCTGAAACCGGAAGCCTATTCCTTCTTGAAGCTCCGGGTGGCGAAACGGGACGAGGAACGACAAGAGTATGTTCAGTCGATTATTCAAACGACGGTTGATGCGTTGGCCGGGTTGAAGTTGTCCTGCCAGGTTGAGGGACGGCCCAAACATTTGTACTCCATTCATCAGAAAATGGAGCGCCAGGGCATTCCGTTTGAAGAAGTGCACGACCTGGCGGCCGTTCGGATTATCACCGATACCACGATGCAGTGTTATACGATTCTCGGGCTGGTGCATTCGTTATGGCCATCAGTGCACGGGCGGTTCAAGGACTACATCGGGACGCCTCGATCCAATCTCTACCAGTCGCTCCATACCACGGTGGTGGGGCCGCAGGGTGACCATGTGGAATTTCAAATACGAACGGAGGACATGCACCGTGTCGCGGAATATGGTGTGGCGTCGCATTGGCGTTATAAAGAACAGGCCAGAGTCGTTGAGCGTGACGAGAAGGTTTTTAGCTGGCTCCGGCAATTCGTCGAATGGCATACAGACCTCTCCGATAATCGTCAGTTCATGGATTCCGTCAAGCGTGATCTCTTTCATTTGGATGTTTTTCACGACGTGGTCTTTGCCTTTACCCCGAAAGGAGAAGTCAAGGAATTGCCCCTTGGCTCGACATCGGTGGACTTTGCCTATGCGATTCACACCAAGGTGGGCGATCATTGTGTCGGGGCGAAAGTGCAGGGAAAGATCGTGCCACTTCGTCAACCGCTTGTCAGTGGCGATACGGTCGAAATTCTGACTTCGCCAACACAAAGCCCGAAACGGGAGTGGTTGAAATTTGTTCGGACATCCCGCGCGAAAACAAAAATCAAACACTTTCTACGAGTCGCAGAGCAACAGCAGGGGTTGGAACTGGGGCAGCGATTACTGGAACGCGAGTTTCGTCGACATCATCTTCCCTCCGTGCCATCGTTCGCGTCCGATCGGTTGTCCCACGTGGCCGGCCAGCACGGCTACGGCTCCACGGATGAGATGACACGGATGGTGGGATACGGCTGTCTGGCCGCGGAGCAAGTGGTCAATTGGATTGTGTCGCCTGGTGAAGAGCCGGATCGGAAGAGCGACGAGGCTGTGGACATGGTGACACCGCGGACATCCGTCAAAGCCGTGAAGGTGATGGGGTACCGGGATGTCCTGATGCAACTCTCAAAATGTTGCAACCCGGTGCCGGGCGATCCCATCCTGGGATACATCACGCGGGGGCGCGGTCTGACGATCCATGCGATGGGCTGTCCGAATCTTGAAGTCCTGGACTATGAAAAAGATCGCCTGATTGAGGTTGAATGGGATGCAGAGATTACGGGCGATCATGCGGTCAAGGTGTGCGTATCCACCATTGACCGCCCTGGCGTGTTGGCCAATGTGTCGTCGGCCATTTCTGCGTCACAAGCCAACATCAGCCGCGCGGAAATTATGACTGGAGAAGATCAAAAGGCCGTCCTCGACTTCGTGATTCAAATTTCCAACACCTTGCATCTCGAACGAACGCTCGAAGCTATTGGGCGAGTGGACGGGGTCATTGTAGCCAGACGTGTGCGCCACTGGCAGGGGGCCTAAGTGCCCTAATGCGGCATCTCAATTGTGAGTTGTGTGCCCGGGGTGAGTTTGAGTGCTGCGGCTTGTCCCGCTCGAATTTCCAGAACCTGCGTCGCTACATTTTTGGGTCGATAGCGTGGGCAGAGGTTGTCGGTCCTTTTGCACATGGGGACGTGATCGGCGCGATGAACGATCTTCCCGTTCTGGTCCAACCATAAGATATCCAGTGGCATTTTGGTGTTTTTCATCCAGAATGTCCAATAGTCTGCCTCTGGAAACCGAAACAGCATCCCTCGATCCGGCGCCATGTTCGTTCGATACATGAGCCCCGTGCTTCTTGTGGCAGGTGTATCGGCTATTTCACAATAGATCGTGAACCCATGGGGTGTCGAAACCGTAGCCAGACCAGACGGGTGACCGGCAGGAGGCATGGAAAGGGCCAGGAGCACCAGGGGGTTGCCACAGAGCATCAGCCAGGCAGTCAGCGACCATGTCATGTAACGCATCATGAGGGTGTTCTGTTGGAATTGAGAACAATAAGCTTGCGTCCGACAGGAAAAGCAGGCTGGGCCTTTTCGCGAGTTCTGTCAACCTCAATCCAGGACAGTATTGACCCCGTCGCTGTGATCCAGGATAATCCTCAGAGGGAACAAACCC
This sequence comes from Nitrospirales bacterium, assembly GCA_963692935.1. GTDB lineage: Bacteria > Nitrospirota > Nitrospiria > Nitrospirales > UBA8639 > Bin75. The sequence goes on along the minus strand of OY843588.1, from coordinate 1,681,039 downwards.
CGAAAAGACATTCCTTTGGTCATCCGTTCACTACCCCGCTCATCCCCCGCCATTCGGGCGGTTTCCCACTCTGTATTCATGTCTCTTGACGGGTTCATTCTATAAGTTTAGAATAGACCGCTTGTAGAAGGCAGTGCGATACAATCCTGATGAGCCATTCTGATGCTGTGCATCAGCAGTGGAAGGTGTGGGTTCTCTTTGTCCCTGTGGCATTTGCGGTGATCAGTGCGTTCAAGGCAGAATAGAGTATGACTCAGACAATTGTCGGCGTTACGTGATTATGCGTTCCACCATAACGGGAATGGCAGGTGGCTTGATGCAAGGGATAGCGTATTTTCGTATTCTTGCCCAACGCCTTTCAGCGTCGTGTTGATATGCAGGTGTCGATAGTGTTGACAGGTGTTGTTGCTGTTCTCGCGACTCATTAATCGAGGGGATGTGTCTTGAAAATTTGACACCATTGGCCTCGGAGTCCTTGCTGTCACCAGTGTCGCGTTTGCGTACTTCCCGTTTGGATTAACTTTTCTTGTGATCACCGTGGCTGGACTTCTGACTGCATGCCGGTGGGAGGGGAGATTGCGTGGTGTGCTTGTCGAAGATCTCTACATGTGTGATTGGCTCTCTCGTAACAGTATTGGACGAGAGGGAAGCCCCGCCAGTACATGACGTCGTTTACGGGGCAGGTACCCGAGTGGACAAAGGGGGCAGACTGTAAATCTGCTGCCGTCGGCTTCCAAGGTTCGAATCCTTGCCTGCCCACCATCTGGAAGCGTGGTTGAGCATCACAGGATTACCGGAAGATTCGTCCTCGGGACATAGCCTGTGAAGTCGCCGGATATCGGGAAAAGAGTGAGAGAAAATTGAGAGCAACTGGTTGCGATAAAACCGTGGCGGGCGTAGCTCAGTGGTAGAGTTCCAGCCTTCCAAGCTGGCTGTCACGGGTTCAAGTCCCGTCGCCCGCTCCATGCGTGCTGAGCATGAAGACAGGAATGTGAAGCGAGACGAGTGAAGGGGATAACGTGCACAACCCATCAGGTTGGTGTCCACAACGCTTCTGGTTTTCCTCATTTGTGCATTGAGGCCCATGTAGCTCAGTTGGTAGAGCACGTCCTTGGTAAGGACGAGGTCACGCGTTCGATCCGCGTCGTGGGCTCCATTCTCTCAGGGAATAGCCGCTGATATCTATTTCAAAGATGGCCTGTTAATTGGTTGTGTCTTGTGTGGGAACGTGAGGTTCCCATTGAGACAGCATGTTGGGGGAGGAGGCAGATGGGGAAGGCGAAATTTGACCGCAAGAAGCCGCATGTGAACGTGGGAACGATCGGGCATGTGGATCATGGGAAAACGACTTTGACCTCGGCGTTGACGAAAGTGATGGGGCAACAGGGGATGGCGCAGTTTGTCAGCTATGACGACGTGGCCAAAGCGAGTGAATCGCAAGGGCGGCGGGATCCGACCAAGATCGTCACCATTGCCATCTCGCACGTGGAATATGAGACGGCGAAGCGGCACTACGCGCACGTGGACTGCCCGGGGCATGCCGACTACGTCAAGAACATGATTACGGGGGCGGCCCAGATGGACGGGGCGATTCTGGTCGTGTCGGCCTCCGACGGGCCGATGCCGCAAACCCGGGAACACATTCTGCTGGCGCGGCAGGTGGGCGTGCCCTACATTGTGGTGTTTCTGAACAAAGCCGACAAAGTCGACGATGCGGAATTGCTGGAGCTGGTGGAGCTGGAAGTGAGAGAGTTGTTGACCAAATACCAGTTTCCGGGGGAAGCGATTCCGATCGTGGTGGGGTCGGCGACCAGGGCGCTGGAAGGGGACGAAGGGCCGTTGGGCGTGCCGTCCATTACGAAGTTGCTGGACGCCGTTGACACCTACATTCCGACGCCGGAGCGGGCGATTGACAAGCCGTTTCTGATGCCGATTGAAGACGTGTTCACGATCAGCGGGCGGGGCACGGTGGTCACAGGCCGGGTGGAGCGGGGGCAGGTCAAGGTGGGGGATGAGGTCGAGATTGTGGGGTTGGGGGAGACGGGGCGCACGGTGGTCACGGGCGTGGAGATGTTTCGGAAGGTTCTGGACGAAGGGCAGGCGGGAGACAACATAGGGGCCTTACTGCGGGGGACGAAGAAAGAAGAGGTGGAGAGGGGGATGGTGCTGGCCAAGCCGAAGAGCATCACGCCGCATACGAAGTTCAAAGCGGAAGTGTACGTGTTGACGAAAGAAGAAGGGGGGCGGCACACGCCGTTTTTCAACGGGTATCGGCCGCAGTTTTACTGTCGCACGACGGACGTGACGGGGGTGGTGCAATTGGCGGACGGGGTGGAGATGGTGATGCCGGGGGACAATACGATGTTCACGGGGGAATTGATCGCGCCGATTGCGATGGAACAAGGCTTGCGGTTTGCGGTGCGGGAAGGGGGGCGGACAGTCGGGGCCGGTGTGGTGACCGATATTCTCGCCTAGAGGAGGAGTGATGCGCGCCATTATTTCTTTAGCCTGCGGAGAATGTAAGAGACGGAATTATTCGACGATGAAGAATAAAAAGAATGATCCTGATCGATTGGAAGTGAAAAAGTATTGCCGGTTTTGCCGGAAGCATGTCCCCCATAAGGAAGTGAAATAGGGATGTCTCCTGATTGCGAGTTATACAGGGGCATGGTGTTAACGGCTAGCATGTCGGTCTCCAAAACCGATGGTCCGGGTTCGAATCCTGGTGCCCCTGCCATTCCACGATCGGATGGTCGAATACCAAGGAACGTGTGATGAAGAAGCTGTGGGGAAAAATTGCGGAGTTCCTTGCCGAAGTTCAGGGGGAGTTGAAGAAAGTTTCATATCCGACGCGTGATGAAACCCTTGGCTCTGCGTCGGTGGTGGTCGTGTTGTGTATCATTATGTCGCTGTACCTCTCTTTCATTGATTCCGTTCTGGTGTGGCTGGTGAAGCAAATCCTTTGACACGTTGCGGGCAAGGTCTATGGCTAAAAACTGGTACGTGATTCACACATATGCGGGATATGAGGGTCGAGTGCGAGCTTCCCTGACGGCACGGGCCACTCAAATGGGGCTTGAGAAAGAGTTCGGGCAGGTCCTGGTTCCTACGGAAGACGTCATTGAGATTAAAGACGGCAAACGGCGTACGTCCAAGCGAAAATTTTTCCCGGGGTACGTACTGGTGGAGTTGGAGGATCCGCTCAAAGATACAACCGTGATCCTGATCAAAGAGACTCCCAAAGTGACGGGCTTTATCGGGGGGGGGACAAAGCCAATGCCTCTGCCACAGGAGGAAGCCGATTTTTTCCTGAAGCAGATCGAATCGGGGGTGACCGCTCCCCGTGCGCGGGTGATTTTTGCCAAAGGGAATAACGTGCGGATCGTTGATGGCCCCTTTATGGGTTTTAATGGCTTAATTGATGTCGTTGATGACGAACATGGTCGGGCCAAGGTTCTGGTCAGCATCCTGGGTCGTGCCACTCCGGTAGAACTGGCGTTTACACAAATTGAACATGGATAGGTTCGCCTGTGATGGGTGAACCGTCGTTGCCGTATTGGTGGTGTTGATGCGGTACATTCGTTAACCTTCTGGCAGGAAAAAGGATCGCGCGATGGCAAAGGAAGTCGTCACACAAATCAAATTGCAGATTCCGGCCGCGAAGGCGAATCCTGCTCCGCCGGTGGGCCCCGCCTTGGGCCAACATGGTCTGAATATCATGGATTTCTGCAAGCAGTTTAATGCGAAGACGCAGAAACAGGAAGGGAGCGTCATTCCTGTTGTCATTACCATCTATAAAGACCGGAGTTTTACGTTTGTCACGAAGACCCCTCCGGCGTCTGATCTCTTAAAAAAAGCTGCGGGTATTCTTAAGGGATCCGGCGTGCCACAGAAGGATAAAGTCGGCCAGATTTCCCGTTCGCAATTGCAGGAAATTTCCAAGCAGAAACTGGAAGATTTAAATGCGGTGACTGTAGAAGGCGCAATGCAGATCATCGAAGGAACCGCACGGAGTATGGGGATCACTATTGCCGACTGAATGAGTTGGCGGATTTTCATGGAGGAGTAAGCGGCGTGGGAAAGCGATTACAAAACGCGATGGCAAAAATTGAGGCGAGTCTGTACGGCCTCCGGGAGGCGAGCGAGTTAGTGAAGCAGGTGGCCTGTGCCAAATTTGATGAAACCGTGGATCTGGTCATTCGACTGGGGGTTGACCCCAAGCGGGCCGACCAGATGGTGCGCGGGACGACGGTCTTACCACATGGCACGGGGAAAAAGGTCAGCATTGTGGTGTTTGCCAGAGGTGAAAAAGAGCAGGAAGCCCGTCAGGCCGGCGCCGATGTGGTGGGGGCCGATGACTTGTTGGAAAAAATCAAAGGTGGGTGGTTGGATTTTGATCGAGTCATCTCCACGCCAGACTTGATGGCATCGGTTGGAAAACTGGGCAAGGTGTTGGGGCCACGCGGCCTGATGCCCAATCCTAAAGCGGGAACCGTGACGTTTGAAGTGGGGAAGGCCATCGAGGAGATCCGCAAGGGGCGGATTGAGTACAAAGTCGACAAGGCTGGCATTGTCCATGTTCCCATTGGCAAAGTGTCGTTTACCGGATCACAAATTACCGAAAATGCGCAGGCGGTCTTTAGTTCGGTGGTGAAGGCAAAGCCATCCTCAAGCAAGGGGAAGTACCTCAAGGGGGCGACGATGTCGAGTACGATGGGCCCCGGCATTGCTCTGGAATGCGCGTCCCTTGCCCGACAATTTGATTAGTCGTTGTGCGAGAAGGAGCCGGGAATGAAAAAGGAACAGAAAGCAGCGGCGGTTTCCGATTTGCATGAGAAGTTTGTCAAGGCAAGGCTGGTCGTCATCACGGAATGTGGGGGCATATCAGTGAATCAGGTGACCCCGTTGCGGCGCCAACTTCGTGGCGTTCAGGCGGAGTGGAAGGTTGTCAAAAATGCCCTCGCATTGCGGGCTGCCGGGGGGACGTCGTTGGGGCCTGTCGCGTCGTTGTTTAAGGGACAAGTGGCTGTGGTGATTGGCTACGACGATCCGGTTGTGCCTGCCAAACTGCTTCGGGATTTTATTCGAAACGAAAAATGCGACGACAACATTATTTGGCGGGGTGGGGTCATGGAAGGCAAAACGCTTGAGCCTGCCCAATTGATCGCTGTAGCTGATTTGCCTTCCAAAGAGGTGTTGCTGGCGATGGTGTTAGCGGCCATGCAAGGGCCTCTTCAAGGATTGGTTGGCGTGTTGCAGGGGGTGATACGAGCATTGCTGGCTGTGCTGGTTGCGATACAAGCGAACAAGAAAGGAGAAGGAGACATGTCTGCCACGGAAACAAAATTCTCCAAGGAGGACATTTTGGGGGCCGTTGAAAACATGACGGTGTTGGAATTGTCTGAACTGGTGAAAGGATTTGAAGAAAAATTTGGTGTGACCGCTGCGATGCCGATGATGGCTGCGCCGGCCGCCGGGGCACCGGCCGCGACTGTTGAAGAAAAAGATGCCTTTGACGTGGTGTTATCCAGTGCGCCGGCTGATAAGAAGATCCAGGTCATTAAAGTGGTTCGCGAAATCACCGGGCTTGGGTTAAAGGAGGCCAAAGATTTAGTCGAAGGTGCTCCGAAGCCGGTTAAAGAGGGTGCTGCAAAAGATGAGGCCGAAACGATTAAGAAAAAGCTCACGGATGTGGGGGCCACAGTCGAAGTCAAGTAGCGGTGGGGATGACACGGGCTGGTGTCTCTGTTAGCCCGCGGGCTGGTTGTCTCACAAGCTTAGATGCGTAAGGAGCCGGATATGCCTCAACCTTCATTGCCGGGAATCATCACGCGTACTGATTTTTCGAAAATTCAGTCGACGATTGACATTCCCGACCTCGTCGAAATTCAGAAGAGCTCATACGAGGTGTTTTTGCAAAAAGATACCCACCCGGAGCGTCGTGATAAAGACAAGGGTCTGCAAGCCGCGCTCATGAGCGTCTTTCCGATACCGGATCCGGATGCCGATCCTAACTGTTCGGCCATGCTTGAGTTTTCCAGTTATGCGCTGGGAACGCCCAAATACGACATGCGGGAATGTCTGGAACAGGGCATGACCTTTGCCGCTCCGTTAAAATTGAGAATCCGACTGGTGGTGTTTGATGTGCAGGCCCAAAGCGCGAAGCCCAAGACGGTGCTCGACGTTCGAGAACAGTCCGTGTACGTGGGGGATCTGCCTCTGATGACGGACAGGGGAACGTTTATTATTAACGGTACGGAGCGGGTGGTGGTAAGCCAGTTGCACCGCTCTCCCGGCGCGTCATTCAGCCATGACAAAGGACGTACCCATTCCAGCGGGAAGGTGTTGTTTTCCGCGCGCATCATTCCGTATCGCGGATCGTGGTTGGATTTTGAGTTTGACGCTCGCGATCTGTTGTACGTCCGTATCGACCGTCGTCGAAAAATGCCCGCGACGATTCTGTTGAAGGCGTTTGGTTTGTCCACGGACGACATCCTGAAAACCTATTATGCCATCGAGGAAATTCGGGTCTTCGAAGGAAAACTGATGCGGAAATTGGATCCTGACCTGCACAGTGGCTTGCGTGCGTCCGTCGAAGTCCTTGAGAAGGGCGGCAATGCCCCGATCGTGCGAGAAGGGATGCGACTTACCAAAACGATCATAGACAAAATGCGTGCGACCGGAGTGAAGGAGATGCCCGTCAAACCCGAATCACTGGTGGGTTGTGCGGTGCTGACGGAAATCCTTGACCCGGTGAGCGGAGATGTACTGGTTGGAAAAAATCAACGGTTGACGACCACGGCCATGATTGAGCTCATTGTTGCTAAAGTGAAACACAAGAGTTTTAAGGTGACGTATCTGGGCGGTGGGGCCTCACCCGTTGTTTTAGACACCCTGGATGTCGAGCGGACGGATTCTAAAGAGGAAGCGTGTGTGGAAATCTATAAACGCCTTCGACCCGGGGAACAGCCGTCCGTGGATTCGGCCGTGGATTTGTTTAAAAGACTGTTTTCAGATCCCAAGCGGTACGATCTTTCCCCTGTCGGGCGGCTGAAAATCAATACACGGTTTGGGTTTCAAGACGAATCGGCGCACAGCCCTCGATCAACCACGAAGAAGACGACGGTGGGGGAGTTATTTGAGTCGGGCGAGCCCAAGATCGTGCGCGTGTTAATGGCTCGGGATGTGGTGGAAGTTATCCGCACCCTGGTCGACTTGAAAATGGGCAAAGGCGATGTGGATGACATTGATCATTTGGGCAATCGTCGTGTGCGGACTGTTGGGGAATTACTTGAGAATCAGATTCGAGTGGGGTTGGCCCGTATGGAGCGTAGCATTAAGGAGCGGATGGGTTCGCTCGATATGGAGACGGTCCTGCCACATGACCTGCTGAACGCCAAACCCATTGTGGCCGCGATCAAAGAGTTTTTTGCCGGTAGTCAGTTGTCGCAGTTTATGGATCAAACGAACCCCCTGGCGGAAATCACGCATAAGCGCAGACTGTCCGCGTTAGGACCCGGTGGGCTCACCCGTGAGCGTGCGGGCTTTGAAGTCCGGGATGTCCATCCCTCCCACTACAGCCGCATCTGTCCGATCGAAACCCCCGAAGGTCCGAATATCGGGCTCATCACTTCGCTGGCTACCTATGCGCGCATTAACGAATACGGGTTTATTGAAGCCCCGTTCTGCAAAATCCGAAATGGGCGTGTCACGCAGAACGTCGAATTTCTTTCTCCTCTGGAAGGGGAACGGTATGTCATTGCCCAGGCGAATTCTCAAGTGGATCCAACCGGTCGTTTGGTCTCCGATGACGTGACGGCACGGTCTGCCGGAGAGTTTGTCACCACGACGCCGGATAAGGTTGCGTACGTGGATGTTTCGCCGAAACAGGTGGTCAGTGTCGCCACCGCGTTGATTCCCTTTCTTGAGCATGACGATGCCAACCGGGCCTTGATGGGGTCGAACATGCAACGTCAGGCGGTCCCGCTCATGCAGAGCGAGGCGCCTTTGGTTGGCACCGGGATGGAAGCGGTCGTCGCGCGTGATTCCGGGTATGTTGAACAGGCCCGGCGCGATGGGATTGTGGAACGAGTGGATGCCCGACGGATTGTGATCCGAACCGAACAGGGCAGGCGGGACAATGGCAAAAAGAAAACCGGACGCTTAGGGGATACGTATGACCTGGTGAAGTTTCAACGCACGAATCAGAATACCTGTGTCACCCAGACACCCATCGTGAAAGTGGGGCAGGCTGTGAAGAAAGGGCAGGGACTGGCGGATGGCCCGGGCATTGATCGTGGGGAGTTGGCATTAGGCAAAAATGTCCTGGTCGGCTTTATGCCCTGGGGAGGGTACAACTTTGAAGACGCGATTTTGCTGAGCGAACGACTGGTTCGTGAAGATACCTTTACGTCTATTCATATTGAAGAGTTTGCGGTTGAAGCCCGTGATACAAAACTGGGCAAGGAGGAAATTACTCGCGATATTCCCAATCTGGGGGAAGAGACCCTGCGCAACCTTGATGAAAGCGGCATTGTTCGCATTGGGGCTGAGGTGAAGGCGGAAGACATCCTGGTGGGCAAAGTGACCCCCAAGGGTGAAACCCAGTTGACGCCTGAAGAAAAATTGTTGCGAGCGATCTTTGGAGAAAAAGCGGGTGATGTCAAAGACACATCCCTGAAAGTCCCTCCGGGCATTGAGGGGATTGTGGTTGATGTGAAAATTTTCTCCAGAAAAGGGGTTGACAAGGATGAGCGGTCGAAGAACATTGAATCCCAGGATCGTGTGACCATTGAACGGAATCATCAGGATGATCTCCGCATTATTGAAGAAGAACGGAATCAGAAAATCCGGGAGGTGGTGCTGGGGCAAGTGGTCAGTCGTGACGTGCTGGATCCTGACAGCGGAGAAGTGCTTTTGAAGAAAAAGGGAAAAATTACCGCGGAGATCTTGAAGAAACTGCCCGATGGTGATGTGAGGTGTGTGGTTTTAGGTGACGCGGAAGAGCAGAAAAAGCTCGAAGAGATTGAAGGCATAGCCAAGGCTGACATTGAGAGTCTGCAAACCTTCTACGACGAAAAGGTCGGGCGGCTGCGTCGCGGTGACGAGTTGCCCCCCGGTGTCATTAAACTGGTGAAAGTCTATCTCGCCATTAAGCGGAAAATCTCTGTCGGGGATAAGATGGCGGGACGTCATGGCAACAAGGGCGTGGTGTCGAGAATTCTTCCGGAAGAAGATATGCCCTATTTACCCGATGGCACACCCATTGAAATTGTGCTCAATCCTCTGGGCGTTCCCTCGCGGATGAACGTGGGACAAATTCTGGAAACCCATTTGGGCTGGGCTGCCAAGGCGTTGGGCATCTATGTCGCCAGCCCCGTGTTTGATGGCGCGACGGAGACGGAGATTAAAGCCTTGTTACAGAAAGCGGGCTTGCCGGAGAACGGGCAATCGCTTGTGTACGATGGTCGCACGGGTGAGCCGTTTAAAAGCCCGGTGACGGTTGGCTATGTGTATATGATGAAGTTACACCACCTGGTTGATGACAAGATCCATGCCAGGTCCACTGGCCCGTATTCGCTTGTGACGCAGCAGCCGCTGGGTGGCAAAGCCCAGTTTGGCGGGCAGCGGTTGGGCGAGATGGAGGTCTGGGCTCTCCAGGCCTATGGAGCGGCTTCCACCTTGCGGGAGTTTTTAACCGTGAAGTCTGATGACGTTCCTGGACGGTCGAGAATGTACGAGGCGATCGTGAAGGGCGAAAACTTTCTGGAACCTGGCTTGCCCGAGTCGTTTAACGTGTTGGTGAAAGAGTTGCAGAGTTTGGGATTGGACGTTGGGTTGGAGTGAATGCCTTCGTTGACGATTCGATACAGACCACGAGTCTTTGTGAGTTCTTAAAAAGGGGGTAGGGTCTTGGAAAGCATCTATGCTCTGTTCGAAAAACCGCGCGATACCTTTGATGCCATGCGTATTCGCATTGCGTCGTCGGATAAAATTCGCTCGTGGTCGCACGGAGAAGTCAAAAAACCGGAAACCATCAATTACCGGTCGTTTAAGCCGGAAAAGGACGGGTTGTTTTGTGCGAAGATTTTTGGTCCGACCAAGGATTGGGAATGCAATTGCGGAAAATATAAACGGATGAAACATCGGGGGATTGTCTGCGACAAATGCGGGGTCGAGGTCATTCAATGCAAAGTGCGTCGGGAACGGATGGGGCACATTGAACTGGCCGCACCCGTCGCCCATATCTGGTTTTTGAAGGGAGTGCCGAGTTGGGTTGGGATTCTACTGGATATGGGCCTCAAGCAATTGGAAAGAATTCTCTATTTCGATGCGTATGTGGTGCTCGACCCCATGGACACCTCGCTCAAAGAGCGGGAGTTACTCACAGAAGAACAGTACCGTGAATGCGAGCAGGAATACGGCCGCGAAGGGTTTCGGTTTAGCATTGGAGCTGAAGCCATTCGTAAATTGCTGGGACAGGTTGATATGCCATCCCTGCGGGAGGAACTCCGTGAAAAGATGAAGACCACGACCTCTGTGGCCTTGCGTAAAAAAATCACCAGGCGACTGAAAATGGTCGAGGCTTTTTATCGGTCAGGCGATAACCCGGAATGGATGATTATGGACGTCATTCCAGTGTTGCCACCTGAACTGAGGCCCCTGGTGCCGTTGGATGGCGGGAGATTTGCCACGTCGGATTTGAACGATCTCTACCGACGGGTGATCAATCGCAACAACCGATTGAAACGGTTGATGGAGCTGAAGGCGCCCGACATGATTATTTGCAACGAAAAGCGCATGTTGCAGGAAGCCGTGGACGCGCTTTTTGACAATGGGCGACGGGGGCGGGTGATTCGCGGATCCAATAAGCGACCGTTGAAGTCCCTCGGCGACATGCTCAAAGGTAAGCAAGGTCGGTTCCGTCAAAATCTTCTGGGGAAACGAGTGGACTACTCTGGGCGTTCGGTGATTGTGGTGGGCCCTGAACTGAAATTGAATCAATGCGGGTTGCCCAAGAAAATGGCGTTGGAGCTCTTCAAGCCGTTTATCTTCCATAAGCTGGAAATGCGTGGAGCGGCAACCACCATTAAAAGCGCGAAGCGTCTTGTGGAAAAGGAGCGTCCTGAAGTCTGGGATGTGCTGGACGAAGTGATTCAGGAACACCCGGTGATTTTGAATCGTGCGCCAACACTGCATCGCCTGGGGATGCAGGCATTTGATCCCGTGCTGATCGAAGGCAAAGCCATTCGTCTTCACCCGTTGGTCTGTGCGGCGTTTAACGCGGACTTCGATGGTGACCAGATGGCGGTGCATGTCCCGCTTTCGGTCGAAGCGCAGATCGAAGCCCGGATGTTGATGATGTCCATCAATAATGTGCTGTCGCCGGCGAATGGTCGACCACTCGCGATTCCTTCTCAGGATATGGTCCTGGGGTGTTACTGGTTGACGCAGGAGCGACCGGGAGCCATGGGGGAAGGGAAAATCCTCTATTCCCCTGAAGAAGTGCGCATTGCCTATGATGCGGGGCATCTGGATGAACAGGCCAAGGTCCGCGTGCGCATTGACGGGGTCTTAACGGACACGACGGTTGGTCGTGTGCTGTTTGGGGAAATTCTTCCGGCGTCCCTCGACTTCTCGCATGTCAATCGAGTCATGACCAAAAAAGAAATGACCAGATTGCTTGACGTGGTCTATCGGGAAGCCGGATTGCACGATACCATCAAGATGCTCGATGAGCTGAAAGAACTTGGGTTTTACTATGCCACCAGAGCCGGGGTCTCCATCTGCATTGACAATATGCACATTCCGACCCAAAAGGATGTGTTGCTGAAACGCGCGAATGAGGAGGTGTCCGAAGTCGAGCAGCAACATAGAGACGGACTGATTACGGGTGGTGAGCGCTACAACAAGGTCATTGATGTCTGGGCTCACGTGAACGAACAGATTGCCAATGAGATGATGAAAGAAATTAAAGCCGGTGGCCATGGCCCACAGGATGTGCTGAATCCCATCTTCATGATGGCCGACTCCGGTGCCAGGGGAAGTTCGCAACAAATTCGGCAGTTGGGCGGGATGCGTGGATTGATGGCGAAGCCGTCCGGTGAAATTATTGAAACGCCCATCACGGCGAATTTCCGCGAAGGCCTGACGGTCCTCCAGTATTTTATCTCGACGCACGGAGCACGTAAGGGATTGGCGGACACGGCTCTGAAAACCGCGAACTCCGGATACCTGACGAGACGCCTGGTGGATATTGCACAGGACGTCATCGTGAGTGTGGATGATTGTCAGACGCCGGACGGGATTAGTGTGTCAGCGTTGGTCGAAGGCGGAGAAGTGATTCAGCCCATTGAAGAACGTATTCTGGGTCGTATCGCGGCTGACGACATTCTTGATCCGGTGCACAATACCGTGGTGGTGTCCGCGAATGAAGAGTTGGACGAAATGCGCGTGAAGGCGGTGGTGGAAGCAGGCATTGACCGTATCCGCATCCGCTCGACGCTGACCTGTCAAGCGCGTTGGGGTGTGTGCGCGAAGTGCTATGGCCGGGATTTGGCCAGAGGGAAACAGGTCGAGCTGGGCGAACCCGTCGGGGTGATTGCGGCACAATCCATCGGTGAACCCGGGACGCAGTTAACCATGCGGACTTTCCATATTGGAGGCACAGTCAGCAAAGTGGTGGAACAGAGCGTGATCGAGTCCCGGCATGACGGCGTGTTGAAGTATCTGAGCTTTGATGCCAAGGCCGATGCCGATGTGCACAACAGCCGCATGGCGGTGAAGGACAAACAGGGCGAATGGGTGGTCGTGAATCGCAGCGCGAAGATTGCCGTTTGTGACGACTCCGGGCGAGAGCGGGAAAAGTACGCGGTGGTCTATGGAGCGAAAATTAAGGTGGAAGACGGTGCGCAGGTCACAGATGGGCAGAAACTTGTGGAATGGGATCCCTATTCGTTGACCATTCTGACCGAAGTGGGAGGGAAAATTGCCTATGGAGATATTTCACCTGCCACGATGACCGAAAAAGTCGACGAGACCACCGGTCTCTCGCACAAAGTCATTATTGAGCAGGTCGGCACAAAAGGGGAGCAGTTCCGTCCAAGAATTTCCATCAAGGATGCCGAGAACAAGACCGCGAAATTACCCGGTTCCGGTGCCCCTGCTCGCTACAACCTTCCCGTGAACGCGCATATTTTTGTTGAAAAGGGAGGCATCGTACATCCCGGTGATGTGTTGGCGAAAATCCCTCGAGAAACCACGAAGACCAAAGACATTACGGGTGGACTGCCGAGGGTGGCGGAGTTATTCGAGGCGAGAAAACCCAAGGAAAAAGCGGTCGTGAGCGAAATTAATGGCGAGGTGTCTTTTGGCGGATTCGATAAAGGCATGCGGAAGGTTATCGTTGATAACCAGATGGGAAACATGGAAGACACGGGATTAACGCCGGATGTGCTGGAGGAGAAGTTAAGCGAGAAGTCAAACAAAAAAATTCGCAAGGTGGACCTCATTCACGAACACAGATTGAAGGAAGGTTACAGGAAAGAATACGCCATTGCCCGAGGCAAACACATCAACGTGCAGGAAGGGGACTGGGTCAGAGCCGGTGAACCGTTAATGGACGGATCGGCCGACCCCCACGACATTCTGCAGGTGTCAGGCCCCAGGGATCTTCAACGGTACCTGGTCAATCAGGTGCAGGAAGTGTATCGGTTACAGGGAGTGTCTATTAACGACAAGCATATTGAGATTATTGCGAGGCAGATGTTGAAAAAGATCCAGATTGACGACCCCGGAGACACCATCTTTTTATCGGACGACCCTGTCGAAAAAATTAAGTTCGACGAAGAAAATCAGCGGGTCCAGGCCGAAGGTGGGAAACCGGCGACCGGCAAGCCGATGTTATTGGGTATTACCAAAGCATCACTGAATACGGAAAGCTTTATTTCGGGAGCGTCCTTCCAGGAGACGACACGGGTGCTGACCAAGGCAGCCATCGAATGTAAGGTCGATCCTTTGAGAGGGCCCAAGGAAAATGTCATTTTGGGACGTCTGGTCCCGGCTGGAACCGGCTTCCCCCGCTACCGCGATGAAACTTTTGTGCCAACGGTTGATGAAGAATTGATCGAGTCCGGAGCGGGTCATGGGGGCGATAGAAAAGAAATTGTGCAGGGCCAGGAACTACAGATATGATCCACAGAGGTGGCCTTGACAGAAATGGTACTGGCTCATTACAATTCAACGGTTGTCATGAAGGTGTGAGTTTACTAGGGACTCTGTCGGGAAAGATTGGGACATGCCAACAGTCAATCAGCTCGTGAGAAAAGGGCGCAAGATGCCCAAAGTCAAAAGTAAAAGTCCGGCTCTCAACCGTTGTCCGCAACGGCGTGGTGTGTGTTTGCGTGTGTACACCACGACCCCGAAAAAACCTAATTCGGCGTTGCGTAAGGTCGCCCGTGTACGTTTGACCACGGGGATTGAGGTGACGACATACATACCGGGCATGGGTCATAATTTACAGGAGCATTCCATTGTGCTGGTGCGTGGTGGTCGGGTGAAGGACTTGCCCGGCGTGCGTTATCATTTGGTCCGGGGAGCCCTTGATGCCGTTGGCGTGGCCAACAGGAAACAGGGTCGTTCCAAGTACGGGGCTACCCGACCGAAGTAACACGTTGTGTTGTGGTACTGGAGCTAGATTGAACGATGTCGCGTGAGCAATGTGCTGTTGTACGGATGCCCGTAGCTGATTCCAAGTATCATGATCAGCTGGTGGCGAAGTTTATCAATATTCTGATGACGAAGGGCAAAAAGAGTACGGCCCAGCGTGTGTGTTACGGGGCGTTTGACATGATTCACAGCAAAACGGGCAATGATCCCTTGCGGGTCTTCCATTCTGCCCTTGGCAATGTCAAACCGTCGGTGGAAGTAAAATCCAGGCGGGTGGGTGGTGCGTCGTACCAGGTCCCCGTCGAAGTCCGGTCCGTGAGGCAGGTGGCCCTGGCTTTTCGATGGATGAAGCACAGTGCTCAGTCGCGGACAGGGAAGAACATGCAGGCAAAACTTGCTGCCGAGTTGATTGATGCGGCGAATAATACAGGGTCTGCGGTCAAGAAACGAGATGCGACGCATAGAATGGCCGAGGCGAATCGTGCGTTTGCGCATTACCGTTGGTAACGGTTCCTTATTGCTGTAGTCGGCACCCTCCAGACGGCAGTGTTCTTGTTTCTCAATGTGGAGTGATGATTTTCTTGCGGGACTTTGGGGTTGTTTGTGTGTCTCGTGGGAGTCAACCAAAGTGGGCGTGACGTCATGCCGTTGCAGGTCTGGTTGGCGTTCGTCTGGTACTCGACAGACGCGATGTTCGGAAGGGCGTGATTGCTGAAAGTGCGGCAAGGCGCTGGCGCGGGGGAGTTTCGTCACAGCGTTTTTTATGTGAAGAGGGAAGATGTCCAGGGAATATCCATTGGAGCAGACTCGGAACATTGGCATCATGGCCCATATTGATGCCGGGAAAACGACGACGACCGAGCGCATTCTGTTTTACACCGGTGTTTCTCACCGCATGGGTGAGGTGCACGAAGGCGCGGCCCAAATGGATTGGATGGAACAGGAGAGGGAGCGGGGGATCACGATTACATCTGCAGCGACGACCTGTTTCTGGAACAACCATCGCATTAATATCATTGATACACCGGGGCACGTGGATTTCACGGTTGAGGTCGAGCGATCCCTGCGTGTGCTGGACGGGGCAGTGGCCGTGTTTGATTCGGTGCAGGGAGTCGAACCGCAATCGGAAACCGTGTGGCGTCAGGCCGACAAATACAGCATTCCCCGCATTGCCTTTCTGAATAAAATGGATCGGTTGGGTGCAGATTTTGTGGGTAGCATGCAGAGTATTGCAGATCGGTTGGGTGCCACTCCGGTCGCTGTGCAATTGCCTATAGGCAAAGAGGCGGATTTTCGGGGCGTTATTGATCTGATCTTGATGAAGTCGTATGTCTTTGATGATGAAGCGTTGGGAGCGAGTTTTGAGGTCGAGAATATTGCGTCCGATCTCCTGCCCATGGCACAAACGTACCGAGACAAATTGCTGGAAGCCGTTGCCGAATTTGATGAGGTTCTCCTTGAGCACTACCTGAACGGTGAAACCCTGACGCCGGATGAAATCAAGCGCGCGGTGCGCGCCGGGACCAGTCAAATGAAAATCACGCCGATCTTCTGTGGTTCGGCTTTCAAGAATAAAGGCGTGCAGCCCTTGCTGGACGCCGTGGTGGATTTTCTGCCTTCGCCGTTGGATGTGCCGGAGATCGAAGGGGTGGATCCGGAGAGTGGCGAGGCCATGGCCCGTAAGGCTGGTGATGATGAGCCTTTTGCCGCTTTGGCCTTTAAGATCATGACGGATCCTTTTGCCGGGCAGCTCACATATTTCCGTGTCTATTCCGGAAAACTGGAAACGGGGTCGTACATCTACAATGCCACGCAGGAGAAGCGGGAACGGATCGGGCGTCTTCTCAAAATGCATGCGAACAAGCGTGAAGATATTGGCGTTGTCTATGCCGGTGATATCGCGGCTGCAGTCGGCATGAAGGGCGCAAGGACGGGTGACAGTTTAGTTGATGAGAAACATCCCATCCTGTTGGAAGTGATTAATTTTCCCGAGCCCGTGATTTCCATGTCCGTGGAGCCAAAGACCAAACAGGATTTGGAAAAACTTGGTTTTTCGTTGGACAAACTGGCCCAGGAAGATCCCTCCTTCCATGTGCGAAGCGATGAGGAAACTGGTCAAACGATCATTTCGGGAATGGGGGAATTACACTTGGAAATTATCGTGGATCGTCTGGTCAGGGAATTTAAGGTTCAGGCGAACGTGGGGAAACCTGAGGTGGCCTATCGCGAAACGATTCGCGCGAAAGCTGAGGGCGAAGGAAAATATATCAAGCAATCTGGCGGGCGTGGACAGTACGGGCACGTGGAGTTAAGCGTTGAACCATCCGAACCCGGAGCGGGTCTGGAATTTGTGAGTAAGATTGTTGGCGGCGCGATTCCGCGTGAGTATATTCCGGCGGTGGAAAAAGGGGTCAAAGAGCGTATGGAGTCGGGTGTGGTTGCCGGGTATCCGATGCGGGATATTCGCGTGATGTTGTTCGATGGCTCCTTTCATGAAGTTGACTCAAGTGAAATGGCCTTTAAAATTGCCGGGTCGATAGCCTTTGAAGGTGCCTGTAAAAAAGCCAACCCGATCCTGCTTGAACCTGTCATGAAAGTGGAAGTGCTTGTGCCACAGGACTTCATGGGTGATGTGATTGGGGATCTGAACTCACGGCGGGGCAAAGTACAGGGCATCAAGGCCAAGGGTGGCGCTCAGTCGATCGATGCCATGGTTCCTCTTGGCGAAATGTTTGGATATGCCACGAGCCTGCGGTCGAAGACTCAGGGTCGTGCAACGTATTCGATGGAATTTAATGAATACGAGCCGGCTCCCAGGCAACTTGCGGAGCAGATTGTCGCGAAACAACGTGGAGAATAATGTCACGGTTCCTGACGAAACAGGAATGTGCCATGAATGCCATGGTTTCTTTTTTGCATTAGTCGCAGAGTATTCGAACGGGAGAGGGGGAGCAGATGGGGAAGGCGAAATTTGACCGCAAGAAGCCGCATGTGAACGTGGGAACGATCGGGCATGTGGATCATGGGAAAACGACTTTGACCTCGGCGTTGACGAAAGTGATGGGGCAACAGGGGATGGCGCAGTTTGTCAGCTATGACGACGTGGCCAAAGCGAGTGAATCGCAAGGGCGGCGGGATCCGACCAAGATCGTCACCATTGCCATCTCGCACGTGGAATATGAGACGGCGAAGCGGCACTACGCGCACGTGGACTGCCCGGGGCATGCCGACTACGTCAAGAACATGATTACGGGGGCGGCCCAGATGGACGGGGCGATACTGGTCGTGTCGGCCTCCGACGGGCCGATGCCGCAAACTCGGGAACACATTCTGCTGGCGCGGCAGGTGGGCGTGCCCTACATTGTGGTGTTTCTGAACAAAGCCGACAAAGTCGACGACGCGGAATTGCTGGAGCTGGTGGAGCTGGAAGTGAGAGAGTTGCTGACCAAATACCAGTTTCCGGGGGAAGCGATTCCGATCGTGGTGGGGTCGGCGACCAAGGCACTGGAAGGGGACGAAGGGCCGTTGGGCGTGCCGTCCATTACGAAGTTGCTGGACGCCGTTGACACCTACATTCCGACGCCGGAGCGGGCGATTGACAAGCCGTTTCTGATGCCGATTGAAGACGTGTTCACGATCAGCGGGCGGGGCACGGTGGTCACAGGCCGGGTAGAGCGGGGGCAGGTCAAGGTGGGGGATGAGGTCGAGATCGTGGGGTTGGGGGAGACGGGGCGCACGGTGGTCACGGGCGTGGAGATGTTTCGGAAGGTTCTGGACGAAGGGCAGGCGGGAGACAACATAGGGGCCTTACTGCGGGGGACGAAGAAAGAAGAGGTGGAGAGGGGGATGGTGCTGGCCAAGCCGAAGAGCATCACGCCGCATACGAAGTTCAAAGCGGAAGTGTACGTGTTGACGAAAGAAGAAGGGGGGCGGCACACGCCGTTTTTCAACGGGTATCGGCCGCAGTTTTACTGTCGCACGACGGATGTGACGGGGGTGGTGCAATTGGCGGACGGGGTGGAGATGGTGATGCCGGGGGACAATACGACGTTCACGGGGGAATTGATCGCGCCGATTGCGATGGAACAAGGCTTGCGGTTTGCGGTGCGGGAAGGGGGGCGGACAGTCGGGGCCGGTGTGGTGACCGATATTCTCGCCTAGAGGAGGAGTCCTGTGGTTGTAAGTGTGGATCAGCGTATTCGTATCCGATTAAGGGGATTTGATTATCGGGTCCTTGATCAATCGGCACGAGAAATTGTGGAGAGTGTGAAACAGACCGGCGCGCATGTTGCCGGCCCTATTCCGCTTCCCAATCGCATTGAAAAATTTACCGTTCAGCGATCTACTCATGCGGATAAAAAATCCCGGGAACAGTTTGAGATCCGAACGCATAAACGATTGTTGGATATTCTTGATCCCACACCTGACACGATGGATGCGCTCATGAGACTGAATTTAGCGGCTGGCGTGGACGTGGAGATTAAGCTGTAACATGCCGCATCATCTGATGTTGGTGTAGAGAGTGTGTCATGGTAACGATGTTGATGGGGAAGAAATTGGGTATGACGCAGATTTTTGACGAACATCGTCGTCTTCGTCCCGTTACGGTGATCGAGGCCGGTCCCTGCCACGTCACGGCTGTGAAGACCAAAGATCAGCATGGGTATGATGCCTTGCAACTTGGGTATATGGAAGTACAGGAGCGGAGACTCACCAGGGCTCAAGTGGGACATCTTCGTGCTTCCGGCCAGGAGAAGCTGTTCAGGCATTTGTGGGAAGTTCGCGGTGTGTCGCCAGATTGTCATGTGGGCGATGCCGTGACCGCAGGCCTTTTTGAAAAAGGGGAGCTGGTACATGTCCAGGGTACCTCCAAGGGAAAAGGATTTCAGGGTGTCATGAAACGACACAATTTCTCCGGTGGTCCAGCCAGTCACGGCTCCATGTTTCATCGTGCGCCTGGCTCAGTCGGAAGCAGTTCATACCCCTCTCGCGTGTTGAAGAATAAAGCGCTCCCAGGGCAGACGGGCAATAAACGGGTCACGGTGCAGGGCTTGCAAGTCCTGGACATTCGACAGGAAGAAAGTCTGGTCCTCATCTCTGGAGCGGTACCTGGTCCCGTGGGTGGGCTGGTCTTTATCCAGAAGTCGGGGAGGCAGTAGTCATCATGGCTTCCATGTCTGTCGTAGACCAAACGAAAAAAACCGTGGGCTCCGTTGATGTCAGCGAAAGCGTGTTTGGGGTGCAACCGCATACCGTGCTGGTACATTCCGCAGTGGTCATGCAGTGCGCGTCGCTTCGTCAAGGGTCCGCCAGTACGAAGGGGCGTAGCGAGGTCAGTGGGACGGGGAGAAAACCGTGGAAGCAAAAACAGACGGGACGGTCGCGAGTAGGTTCGAACCGCTCGCCGCTCTGGCGTCATGGAGGGACGGTCTTTGGACCGCGGCCGCGACGGTATGCTTCCAGCCTGTCCAAGAAAATGTATCGAAAGGCTATGCAGAGCGCGTTGTCCTCGAAGAAGGCAGCCGGGGAACTTGTAATTCTTTCCGACCTGTCGCTTCCAGAACCAAAAACCAAATTGGCGGCGGATGTGTTCAATCAATTGGAATTGTATGGCACGATACTTGTTGTGGTCGGGCAGGACAATCCTGCCATCTTTCGCGCGACGCGGAATTTGCCTTACGTGAAAACGGTGTTGCCGCAGGCCCTGACGGTGTACGACGTGCTTCGATATGAGACGCTTCTGGTGGTGAAGGACGTATTGCCAACTGTTCAGGAGTTGTGGTCGTGACCCGTGACCCGTTTGACATCCTGGTCAAACCCTTATTGACCGAAAAAATCACGGGGGTGCAGGAGCACGCCAACCGCGTGGCTTTTGTGGTCAAGAGTGACGTGAATCGTATCGAAGTTCGCCGGGCAGTTGAGGTTGCACTCAAAGTGAAGGTCAAATCTGTGAATATCATGACGGTCAGGGGAAAGCGGAAACGTCAGGGCCGGTTTCTGGGCAAGCGGCCGGATTGGAAGAAGGCCATCGTGACGCTTCATGAGGGAGAAAAGCTGGAGTTGTATGAAAGCGCGTAAGCCGTCACGTATGGACATGCCTCGGTTGCACCCAATCCTACGAACGAAGAAGGAGTGCATGGGCTGATGCCGAATAAACCGTATCGACCAACGACGCCAGGGCGGCGGGGCATGACGGGTATCAAGGGGGAAGGCCTGTCGAAAGAGCGGCCTGAAAAACATTTGACCACTGCTGCGCCTCGCTCCGGAGGTCGGAATGCGGCCGGACGTGTGACCAGTCGATTTCGTGGTGGAGGGCACAAGCGCCTCTATCGAATCGTTGATTTCAAGAGAGATAAAGAGGGAGTGCCCGGGAAAGTCGTGCGCATGGAATATGATCCCAATCGATCGGCTCGTATTGCGTTGATTGCCTATGCCGATGGGGAAAAACGGTATATTCTGGCTCCTGTTGGATTGTCGGTCGGGGATGTTATTCGGGCCGGTCGTGATGCTGATATTCGTCCCGGCAATGCCCGCCCGTTGGCCTCAATGCCGCTTGGAACGACCATTCATAATATTGAACTCAAGCCCGGTAAAGGTGCCCAATTGGCGAGGAGCGCCGGTGCGGCATGTCAGGTGATGGGTCGGGAGGCGCATTATGTTCAGGTCCGCTTGGTTTCTGGCGAAATGCGTCGGATTCTGGGAACGTGTATGGCAACGATAGGGCAGGTGGGGAATCTTGAGCACGAGAACGTTGTGGTGGGGAAGGCAGGTCGTTCCCGGGCGATGGGTCGGCGACCGCACGTTCGAGGGGTCGTGATGAATCCGGTTGATCATCCGCATGGTGGTGGAGAAGGGAAGTCAGGGCAAGGGAACCCCCATCCGGTGTCTCCATGGGGTGTGCCCACCAAAGGGTTCAAAACTCGCAAGAAGAAAAAAACGTCATCGCGTTTTATTATTTCCCGTCGGACTCACTAGGGGGAAATGGAAGTCAACCATGCCTCGTTCGATTCGTAAAGGCCCTTTCGTGGATACGCACCTCATGGAAAAATTGAGTGCGGATATCGACTCGAAATTAATCAAGACCTGGTCGCGTCGCTCAACGGTGATTCCTGAAATGATTGGGCGTACGTTTGCGGTGCATAACGGGAAAAAATTTATTCCGGTCTACGTGACGGAAAACATGGTCGGGCATAAGCTGGGGGAGTTTGCTCCCACCCGATTTTTTAAAGGCCATGGGGCGGCTAAAACGGAGAAAGCCGTTCCATTGAAGTAGAGCACAAGACAGGGGAAGGAAGCACACCGTGGCTGAAGCCAAAGCCGTCTTGCGATATGCCAGAATGTCGCCGCAAAAAGTGCGTATGGTGGTTGATGTCATTCGCGGGCGTGGCGTGTCCGAAGCGTTAACGGTGCTCAAGTACATGCCGAGGGCTGCTGCTCCGGTCGTGGAGAAGGTGTTGAATTCCGCAGTGGCGAATGCGGGGCAACAGGAATTGGGGGATCCGGAATCTCTGAAAATCTCAAGGGCCTATGTGGATGGCGGCCCGGTTTTAAAACGATTCCAGGCCAGGGCCATGGGCAGAGCGTTCCCCATCCATAAGCGAACCAGTCATGTGACCATTGTGGTTTCCCCCGCGGGAGAGCGTTCTTAGGGAGCGGATGCAGACCGGTTCCATTCATGTAGCGAGGTAACACGGGGTTATGGGTCAAAAAACACACCCGTACGGTTTTCGGCTTGGATATACCAGGACCTGGAATTCTCGATGGTATGCCAAGAAAGATTTTGTGAAGTTGTTGCATGAGGACGTCGCTATTCGTGGGACGGTCAAACGCCGCTTGTTTCATGCCGGCATTGCACGTATAGAAATTGAACGTTCCGGGAATCAGATGAAAGTGATCATTCATACGGCCCGGCCTGGCATTATCATTGGGAGAAAAGGGGCGGAAGTTGACAAGTTAAAGGCGATGCTGGAGCAACGCTATAGTCGGGAAGTCTATGTGACGATCAAGGAAATCAAGAAGCCTGAACTGGAGGCGCAGCTGGTTGCGGAAAATATCGCCCTGCAATTGGAAAAGCGTGTCTCATTTCGTCGTGCCATGAAAAGAAGCGTGGCGTCAGCCATGCGGCTGGGCGCGCGGGGCATACGGGTGTCTTGTGCGGGGCGGCTGGGCGGCAATGAAATCGCCAGAACAGAATGGTATCGGGAAGGCCGTGTGCCACTTCATACGCTCAGGGCTGATGTGGATTACGGTTTTGCGGAAGCCCGCACGACCATGGGCATCATTGGTGTGAAGGCTTGGATTTACAAGGGTGACGCCAAGTTGCCGTCTGTTGTGTCGGACGAAGCGTCGTTGAGTTTACTGTAGACACGTTTGATCATGTGTTGGGTCAGTGAGGTTGTTGCATCGTGAGACTTGGCGTCCGATGGTCGGTGGTGGCTGATTATGTTAGCTCCCAAAAAAGTTAAATTTCGGAAAATGCAAAAAGGCAGAATGCGGGGGAAAGCCTACCGTGGCGGTGCAGTCGCATTCGGGCAGTTTGGGCTCAAGGTGCTTGAACCCGGTCGGATTACGGCGCGGCAGATTGAAGCGGCGAGAATTGCGATGACGCGCCACGTGAAGCGTGGCGGTCGAATCTGGACTCGCATTTTCCCGGATAAGCCGATTACCAAGAAACCGGCGGAAGTGCGGATGGGCAAAGGAAAAGGTAATCCTGAGTTTTGGGTGGCGGTGGTCAAACCAGGTCGCATTCTCTATGAGATGGATGACGTGCCGAGAAGCGTTGCTCAAGAGGCGTTTCGTTTGGCCGGCCATAAACTTCCTTTGGCGACCCGATTTGTGGTTCGGGGCACCCATGGGGTCTGAGGCGTTATGCTAAACGTCAGAGAATTGCGAGGCATGGAAACCGAGGAATTGATCGGGAAAGTGCGCGAGTTGAAGCAGGAGTTGTTTCACCTGCGGTGCCAGCTTGCCCTTGGCCGCGTTGAAAATCCGATGAAACTTCGTCACATCCTGAGAGATGTGGCCAGGGTCAAGACCGTGCTTCGCGAAAAACAGCTTGTGGACATTCAACACACCAGTCAGAGCGTTGGGGGATCATGAACAATCGGCACAGACGGCAACGCGCATCGTATGGACGAGTCGTGAGTGATAAAATGGACAAAACCGTCGTCGTGGCCGTGACGCGACTGGTGCAGCATTCTTTATACGGAAAAGTGATGCGGCGGGTGACCAGGCTCAAAGCCCATGATGAAGCGAATGAGTCTCGTATCGGCGATCGTGTGAAAATTGTGGAGACAAAACCTCTCAGTAAGGATAAACATTGGCGGGTGGCGACAATTGTGGAGCGTGGCGAGCACAATCCGTCACCGTAATACGGTGCGGGAGCCTGTGTGTCACGTGGTGTGCGGAATGAGATCGGGCCATGATTCAAAATTACAGTTATCTTGATGTCGCAGATAATTCCGGGGCGAAGCGCGTGCGGTGTTTCCACGTGCTGGGTGGTACCCGTCAACGTTATGGAGGCATTGGCGATATCGTGGTGGTGTCGGTGCGGGAGGCGATTCCGAAAGCGTCGGTTAAAAAGGGGGATGTGGTCAAGGCAGTAATCGTTCGAACCCGAAAAAGTCGGCGGCGTGAAGATGGATCCTCCATTCGGTTTGATCGCAATGCCTGTGTGTTGGTGAATAGTCAAGGGGAGCCGGTGGGCACGAGAATCTTTGGCCCTGTCGCCCGAGAGCTGAGGAAAAAGAAGTTCATGAAAATTATTTCTCTGGCACCCGAGGTGGTCTAGCGTCCATGGCGACTCGAACGGCACGAAAAATCCCGATGGCGACAAAATCCCGTGTTCGAAAGGGCGATACGGTGATCGTCGTTACCGGACGGGAAAAGGGGAAAGTGGGTAAGGTGTTACACGTCAATCCAGGAGATGGCAGGGTGACGGTGGAAAAACTCAATATGATCAAGCGCCACACAAAACCCTCTCAAAAAGCCAGACAGGGCGGTATTGTAGAACGGGAGGCGCCCATGCACATTTCGAACGTGATGCTGTATGCCCAGGCATTGGAGCAACCATCCAGGGTCACGATCAAAAAGTTGGAGGATGGACGTCGGGTACGGGTCTTGCAGAAGAGCCCGGAGGACGTACTGGATAAGGTGTGATGAGTGATCCAAAGGTCACAGCGGTCAACCCGGGCACACAAAACAAGGTGTTGCCGGGAGACAAACCTCAATCCAGGTTAAGAGCACGCTATCGGGATGATGTTATCCCCCGGATGATGGAAGAATTCTCGTATGCCAACCGGATGCAGGTGCCTCGTTTGGAACGGGTGGTTATTAATGTTGGGTTGGGAGAAGCCGTTCAGAATGTCAAGCTGTTGGATAGTGTCATGTCGGAGCTGGCGTTAATTACCGGCCAGAGGCCTGTCGTGACCCGAGCCAAGAAGGCCATTGCCGGCTTTAAAGTACGGCAAGGGATACCCCTTGGCACCAAGGTCACATTGCGCCGAAGTCGCATGTATGAATTTCTTGATCGGTTACTGAATATTGGATTACCTCGGATTCGGGACTTTCGAGGGGTATCGCCCAAAGCTTTTGACGGTCGAGGCAATTATACGCTTGGATTAAAAGAGCAGTTGACTTTTCCTGAAATTAAATATGATGACGTGGTGTTGCTTCATGGCATGGATATTACGATTGTGACGAATGCGAAACGCAATGATGAAGCCAGATCCCTGTTGGCACATTTGGGGATGCCGTTTCGTTGAGACCGTAACCTGTAACACGTGAGTCGGAGATAATTGTGGCAAGAAAAGCGTTACGCAATAAAGCTACGGTGGAGCCAAAATTTGCTGTCCGACGTTACAACCGGTGTCCGCTTTGCGGTCGGGTGAGGGCTTTTTTGCGGCGATTCCATATGTGTCGAATTTGTTTTCGACTGCACAGCCTCCACGGGAATATTCCCGGAGTCACGAAGTCCAGTTGGTAGCTCCACGCTGGCAGGTGATGGAGAAGAAGGGGATGATGCGATGGCGATGACAGATCCTGTGGCTGACCTGTTCGTTCGAATGATGAACGCACTTCGTCGAGGCCATATGACCGTGACGATTCCGGCATCCGGTCTGAAAAACAACATTCTTTCCGTCTTTAAGACCGAAGGATTTATTCAGGATTTTGGTCCGACCACGCTCAATGGACATCCGGCCATTCAGGTGGCCTTGCGTTATATCCCTGGAAGACAACAGAAACCCGTCATTGAAGTAATCAAGCGGATCAGCAAACCAGGCAAGCGGGTGTATGTTGACGTCCCGTCCATCCCGCGCGTGCGAGGCGGGTTAGGTGTGGCGATTCTTTCGACATCGAAAGGGGTTATGACCGATCGGCAGGCCCGGCACAGTCGAATGGGTGGAGAAGTTCTGTGCCACGTGTGGTAGGCACGGGCGAAGAGGCATACTGCAACAGGAAGGCACCGCGACAATGTCCAGAATAGGAATCCAGCCTATTCCCCTCGCATCTGAAGTTGAGGTGCATGTCGAAGATCGTTCCGTCTCCGTGAAAGGCCCGTTGGGCCAGTTACACTGGGCACTCGCCGATGGGATTGATGTTGACGTTCAGGAAGGGGCGATGCACGTGAGAAGAGTGGGGGATTCTTCTCGCGCGAAAGCCTTACATGGACTGACACGGGTTGAACTGTCGAATTTGGTTGAGGGGGTGACCACGGGGTTCCGGCGAACGCTGGAGTTGACGGGGGTGGGGTACCGAGCCCAGGCACAAGGGCAGACCATGACCTTGAACACCGGGTTTTCTCATCCCGTTGTCTTGTCGATTCCCCAGGGTGTGCAAACGTCGGTCGAGCGGCAGACCGTGATCTCGGTCACAGGCATTGATAAGCGTCTGGTGACACAAACCGCTGCCAACATTCGACGCGTGCGTCCGCCTGATGTCTATAAACAAAAGGGCATTAAGTATGCGGGTGAAGTCTTGCGCAAGAAAGCCGGGAAATCCGGCAAGAAATAATGTGAACGTATGAATCAACAGACAAAACAGCGACGGACTCAACGGCGCAAAGCTCGCGTCAGAAAAAAAATTCTGGGCACACCGACGCGACCCCGACTGACGGTGTTTCGAAGCAATGCGCATATTTATGCCCAGGTGATTGATGATCGGGTGGGTCGAACACTCGCGGCGGCGTCATCCAACGATCCGGAGCTTCGCAAAACGGTGCCGTCGGGTTCGTCGAAGGTGGCAGCCCAGGTCGTCGGGAAACTGTTAGCCGAACGGGCCAGGGCTGCGAATGTGATCAACGTCGTGTTTGATCGGAACGGGCGACTGTACCATGGCAGGGTGAAAGCCGTGGCCGACGCGTCTCGTGAAGGAGGGCTTACCTTTTAACCAGAGGGATGGCATTCTGTGCACGTAAATCACGAAGAATTAAATCTCAAGGATAAACTGGTTTTGATTAACAGGGTGGCGAAAGTCGTCAAAGGTGGCAAGCGTTTTTCCTTTAGTGCCTTGGTGGTAGTTGGCGATGGTGCGGGCTGGGTTGGTGTGGGCAAGGGGAAGGCAACCGAGGTGCCGCCAGCGATTGCCCAGGCCGTCGGGAGGGCGAAGAAACAACTCATCTGTGTTCCGTTAAGCAATGGGAGTATCCCACACGATGTGCATGGGCGGTTTTGTGGAGAACACGTGTTCATGAAACCGGCGAAAGAAGGGACAGGAATCATCGCGGGCGGGGCCGTACGTGCGATTTTGGAAGTGCTTGGGGCCCATAATATTATCGCGAAGACCTTGGGCCGCGGCAATCCCTATAACGTGGTGCAAGCCACGTTGGCTGGATTATCCCAGCTCAAGGGCCCGGACGATGTGAGGCAGATTCGTCGAGTTGATAATGGGGAGTGATCTTGACATGGCAAGGAAGGCGTCATGACGCAATCCCAGCACGATGATCAGATTGTTCTGACGCTGAAGCACAGTCCCATCGGACGGCCGCCGAAGCAAAGGATCTATTTGCGGAGTCTGGGATTGCGCCGGTTGCATCAAACCGTGGCATGTCCCAGAACCCCGCAAGTGTTGGGGTTGGTGGATAAAGTCAGGCATTTGGTTGAGGTGAAGGAGCCGTGAAACTCCACCAGTTACACCCCGCGCGGGGTTCCAGAAAGTCGAGAAAACGGTTGGGACGTGGACCAGGCTCAGGTCTCGGCAAAACGTCTGGCAAAGGGCATAAAGGGATGCTGGCCCGTTCTGGAAGATCGAATTCCGAGGGCTTTGAAGGTGGGCAAATGCCACTCATAAGGCGAATGCCCAAGCGAGGATTCCATAATCCGTTTCGTACCGAGTTTTGCGCGGTCAACCTCAAAACGCTTTCCGACTTTGACGAGACCATACCAGTGACGCCGAAGGTCTTATATGAGAAAGGGATTGTGAAAAAACAGTCAAAGCCGATCAAGATTCTCGGAGAAGGAGTGCTGAACAGGCCTCTGACGATTGAAGCGCATAAATTCAGTCGGTCAGCTCTTCAAAAAATTGAACAGGCGGGCGGACAAGCTAGGGTCATCGACCGTGCTTGAACGGCTCATTACGAGCTTCCAGAACATCCTCAAAATTCCGGAGTTACGTAGCCGTGTGCTGTTTATGTTGGCTATGCTGGCTGTGTACCGGGTTGGGGCTCATATCCCGACTCCTGGAATTGATGGTGATGCGCTGTCAGCGTTTTTGCTGGGCAGGGGCGGGGCGTTGCTCGGGTTCCTGGACATTTTTTCTGGAGGAGCACTCTCACGACTGACAATTTTTGCTTTGGGCATTATGCCCTACATCAGTGCTTCGATTATTATCCAGTTATTAACCGTTGTTATTCCGCATTTATCGAAACTTGCCAAGGAGGGTGAACGGGGAAGAAAGACGATCATCCAATATACCCGCTATGGGACCATCGGCATTGCCCTGGTACAGGGCTTTGGGATTTCACTGGGGCTCGAAGGCATGAATCAGGGCCAGTTTGTGATGGAGCCGGGTTGGCCGTTTCGGTTCATGACGGTGATCACGCTGACTGCAGGAACGGCGTTTCTCATGTGGTTGGGTGAGCAAATTACCGAGCGGGGGGTTGGAAACGGCATCTCCCTCATTATTTTTGCGGGGATCGTCGCACAGTTGCCAAGTGCGGTGGTGCAAACCTTCGAGATGTACAGAGTGGGGGAGTTGAGTCTTCTCTTCCTGCTTCTGCTGGGCATAGTCATGGTGGGTGTGGTCACGGCCATTGTGTTTTTGGAGAGCGGGAGACGGAAGGTTCCGGTTCAGTATGCCAAACGGATTGTCGGACGTCGTGTGTATGGAGGGCAAAGTACACATATTCCTTTGAAAATTAATACGGCGGGGGTCATTCCTCCCATCTTTGCATCGTCCATTATTGCCTTCCCTGCCACCATGACATCGTTTATTCAGGTGCCCTGGGTTCAGGCACTGGGGGGGCAATTGGCTCCCGGGTCGTTCATCTATACGTCGTTATATGTCAGCATGATTATTTTCTTCTGTTTTTTCTATACGGCGGTTGTGTTGAATCCGGTCGATATGTCGGACAACATGAAGAAGCATGGAGGTTTTATTCCAGGTATCAGGCCGGGCCAGCGAACGGCGGATTATATTTACAAGGTGCTCACTCGCATCACGTTTGCCGGCGCGCTGTACTTGGCCGTGGTCTGCGTGATTCCGGAATTATTGATTTACCAGTTGAATGTGCCCTTTTATTTTGGAGGGACCTCGTTGCTCATCGTCGTTGGTGTGGGGTTGGATACCGCGCAGCAGATTGAGTCCCATATGTTGATGCGAAATTATGAAGGATTTTTATCCAGGGGACGCTTGAA
Source organism: Nitrospirales bacterium (assembly GCA_963692935.1). GTDB lineage: Bacteria > Nitrospirota > Nitrospiria > Nitrospirales > UBA8639 > Bin75. The sequence goes on along the minus strand of OY843588.1, from coordinate 1,651,520 downwards.
AGGTCGGAACGGGTAGTACGGGCTATGCAATTGGTTTTTCTTGGTGCGCCTGGGGTGGGAAAAGGCACGCAGGCCGAGCGTGTCGCAGCTGAACTGAAGATTGCAAAAATCTCCACCGGGGATTTGTTGCGGGCCGGCGTGGCCGGGAATACCCGGCTGGGTCTTGAGGCCAAACACTATATGGATCGAGGAGATCTCGTGCCGGATGACGTGGTGGTTGGTCTGGTGGATGAAAAAATCGGTTCTCTGGAATGTCAAAAGGGGTTTATTCTTGATGGGTTTCCTCGAACCGTTCCTCAAGCGGATTCCTTGTCCGCCATTCTGCGAAAGAGGCATTTGGTTCTGGATCGGGTCGTGTATTTTGTGATGCCACGCGAGGCCGTGATCCAACGGGTGACCGGACGAAGAAGTTGCCCACAGTGTTCCGCGGTGTACCATATTGACTATCGTCCGTCGAAGCGGGAAGGACTCTGTGCCATATGTGGGGAGGGGCTGGTGCAACGCAGCGATGACAAAAAAGAAACGGTGGAATTACGGCTTGCGGTGTATGAAGAGCAAACTTCTCCCTTGATTGCCTACTACAGGAAACACAATGTGCTGGCCGAATTAGATGGGATGGGTTCCGTGGATGATGTCCAGGCGCGATTGCTCGCTTTGCTACCGAGGTCTTGACCCTTTATGATTATGCTCAAAACAGGGGAGGAAATTGCGCTGATGGCGCAGGCGGCGAAGATGGTGGCTGAGGCGCATCAGGTGCTCCAACGGGAAGTCAAACCTGGTGTCACCACATTGCATTTGGACAAAATAGCCGAAACATTTATTCGGGACCACGGCGGGATTCCCGCTTTCAAGGGGTATCGCGATTTTCCGAGTACCCTGTGTACGTCGGTGAATCAGGAAGTGGTCCATGGTATCCCTTCCAACAGGGCATTACGCGAGGGGGATATTGTCGGGCTTGACTTGGGGGCGATTGTTCATGGATTTTACGGTGACGGGGCTGTCACGGTTCCCGTGGGATCCGTTGCCACACAGGTGCACACCCTGCTCAAGGTGACGGAAGAGGCCCTGTATCAAGGGATTGATCAGGCGCGGGCGGGGAACCGGTTGTCGGATATCGGCCATACGATTCAACGCCACGTGGAATCACACGGGTTTTCCGTTGTGCGGGATTTTGTCGGGCATGGGATTGGCCGGCAACTGCATGAGGACCCGCAAGTGCCCAATTACGGGCGTCCTGGTCAAGGCTCGCGTCTTCAGTTTGGGATGGTGTTGGCGATTGAGCCCATGGTGAATGTTGGTGGGCCGCAGGTGCAGGTGTTAGACGATCATTGGACCGCTGTCACCACGGATGGCAGCCTGTCGGCGCATTTTGAACATACCGTGGCCATACAACCTGTGGGGCCGCCGGAGATTCTGACGACGGTAAGGGAGCGGGCCAGCGTCAATTGATGGTGGCGTGTTGCGAACTGATGGCGAAAGAAGACGTAATCGAAGTGCAAGGGGTCGTCAGGGAAACGTTGCCCAATGCCATGTTTCGAGTCGAATTAGAGGGTGGACATAAAATTCTGGCGCATATTTCCGGGAAGATGCGCATACATTTTATTCGTATCCTTCCAGGTGACAGGGTGACATTGGAGTTGTCTCCCTATGATCTGACACGGGGACGGATCACCTATCGATTCAAGTAAGATGCGGGGGACTGGTTCATGAAAGTCAAATCGTCTGTCAAGCCTATTTGTTCAAAATGTGTGGTGTTTCGAAGACGGAGAATGGTTCGAGTCCGGTGTAGCAATCCCCGACACAAGCAGCGGCAGGGCTGATGACGGACCAACGGTGTTCATCATGCAGTCTTGACGGTGGGGACTGTGGGGTGGTGTGAAGGAGGGCGCATGGCACGGATAGCAGGTGTTGATCTTCCCGCTGGCAAGCGCGTGGAGGTCGGCTTGACCGCGATTTACGGGATTGGTCCCTGGCGCGCGAGACAGATTTTACGCAAGACCGGCGTTGATCGTGCCGTGCGCGTCAAAGATCTTCGCGAGGACGACATTGTCAAACTGCGTGAGGTGATCGACAAAAACTATGCCGTGGAAGGGGATCTCCGGAAAGAGATGACCCTCAGCATTAAACGCCTGATTGATACGGGGACGTATCGCGGTCTTCGTCACCGCAGGGGGCTTCCTGTTCGTGGACAGCGGACCAAAACCAATGCACGAACCAGAAAAGGGAAACGAGCTTCGATTGGTAGAACCAGGGGATCTAAATAGGGGCAGGGATAACCATGAATGTCAAAAAAGGTCGCAAAAAAGAAAAAAAAGTCGTGCAAGCGGGTATTGCCTATATTCAAGCCTCTTTTAATAACACGCTGGTGACCATTACGGATATGAGTGGAAATACTGTCTCGTGGTCGAGTGCGGGAGGTTTGGGTTTCAAAGGGTCCCGAAAGAGCACCCCATTCGCGGCAACGCGTGCGGGGGAGGCGGCGGGACGAAAAGCCATGGAACATGGCATGCGCCAGATTAACATCTATGTCAACGGGCCGGGATCGGGCCGGGAATCGGCGGTGCGTGCGCTCCAGTCTGTGGGCTTGCGCGTGAATGTGATTCGCGATGTGACCCCCATTCCTCATAACGGGTGCCGACCGCCCAAACGACGAAGAGTGTGAGAGAGCATTTGATCAACGTTCAGACCGTGGGAATACGAACGCACGGTCTGAAGCATGGCAAGCGGAGAGGCTAAAGACGTGGCAAATTATCGTGGGCCGGTGTGCAGGATTTGTCGAAGAGAAGGCGTCAAGCTGTTCCTCAAGGGAACGCGGTGTATGACTGCCAAATGCGCGATCGAACGTCGCAGTTATGCTCCGGGGCAACACGGGCAGGCTCGAACCCGTCGTGCATCGGATTACAGCATCCAGCTTCGTGAGAAACAGAAATTACGTCGGATGTATGGCATTCAAGAGCGTCAATTTCGCGGCATCTTTAAGCGGGCGGAACGTCAGACAGGTGTCACGGGTGAAAATCTTTTGGCTCTGCTTGAACAACGTTTGGATAACGTCGTCTACCGGATGGGGTTGGCTTTTTCGCGCCGGCAGGCCCAACAATTAGTGAGTCACGGGCATATTCTGGTCAACGACACCAAGACGGATATTCCATCGTATACCACCTCGGTGGGAGATGTGATTCAGGTGAAACCGCGGAGCCGTGAACTGCTGGCGATTAAGGCGGCCGCTGAGGCGGCCGAGAGTCAGTCAATGGTGCAGTGGATTGACTGTGATCATGCGGCGTTGAAAGGGACCATTCTGGCGTTGCCGACGAAGGAAGACATTGGGGCTCCTGTGAATGAACAAATTGTGGTGGAATTGTATTCGCGGTAAACGTTGAAGATTCTGCCGTCGCATGTGGACCACTGTTTCGGCTGTGAATGATGGGTGAAGGGGGGCGTAATGAGTAAAGGGATGCGTGATTTTCAGTTGCCACTGCGGCTGGAGTTGGAAAGCGAAACGGTCTCGTCCAGCTATGGGAGGTTTACGGCAGAGCCATTTGAACGTGGATTCGGGACAACCATTGGCAACTCGCTGCGGCGCGTGTTGTTATCATCGTTGCACGGAGCGGCGGTGACCTCTGTCAAGATTGAAGGGGCGTTTCATGAATTCTCCACCATCCCTGGTGTCAAGGAAGATGTGACGATTATCATTTTAAATATCAAAAATCTGCGCATCAAACTCCACACCGACAAATCGAAAGCGATACGGTTGAAGAAAAAAGGGCCGGGCGAAGCCTGTGCTTCGGACATTCGACATGACGCGGACCTGACGATCTTAAATCCTGATCTGCATATCGCCACCTTGGATGAACATGGAGCGATTGACATTGAGTTGATTGTGAAACAGGGACGGGGCTATGTCCCGGCTGAACGCAATAAAGAAGAAGGGTTGCCCATTGGCGTGATTCCGGTCGATTCAATTTTTTCCCCGGTGAAGCGGGTGAACTTCCACGTGGAAAACGCCCGTGTGGGACGCGTGACGGATTACGACAAATTGAATCTTGAAGTGTGGACGGATGGAAGCATTACCCCACAAGAGGCCGTGTCCTCATCGGCGTCTATTCTCCGCGAGCATTTGACCATTTGCATTCCCAGTGAAGACACCACGGACATGGAGCATGATGCAGCGAACAAGGAAGCGCAAGCCGAGTTGAACAAACATCTGGCTCGAAGCGTGAACGAACTGGAACTGTCCGTGCGTGCGGCGAATTGTCTCAAGAATGCGAATATCAAAACCATTGCCGATCTCATCCAGAAAACAGAAATGGAGATGCTCAAAACCAAAAACTTCGGGAAAAAATCCCTCAATGAAATCAAAGAAGTGTTAGCCGAAGCGGGGTTGTCTCTGGGAATGACAAAAGACGGTATTGCAAAGATCGCTCACCTATCGAATTAACGTATGAACAAGAGAGTGACATTGTGCATCATAGAATAAAAGGCAGACAGTTAGGGCGGAATACGAAACACCGGCTTGCGCTGTTTCGCAACCTGGTCACCGCATTACTGGAACACGAACGCATTGAGACCACGAAGGCCAAAGCCAAGGAGATCCGTGGGATTGCGGACAAAATGATTACCTTGGGCAAAGACGGCTCTCTTCATGCTCGAAGGCGCGCCCTGAGTTTTATCCGGAAAAAAGATGTGGTGTCCAAGTTGTTCAGCAACGTTGCGGAACGCTTTCGGAACCGTGATGGGGGCTATACCCGGATTATTCCAACACGACGGCGCCCCGGAGACGCCGCAGAACTTGTGGCGGTGGAGTTGAGCGAGCGAGAGGCCGTGGTGGAGGATGACGTTCTTGAACCAGTCGAGGAAGACGTTGAGAAGGCATCATAACGTCATGCGCCTCTCACGATGTTCTTTCCTGTTTGTGTTTCACCTTTGAAGCCCGTGTGCTCTGCCTTCCAACTTCCACACCGTTAACCCCGCTTGTGCCTGGCCCCTGTTGTCGGACCGCTCTCCTTGGAGATTGCGTTTACTTCGCTGGGGGCGTGTGATAGCCTGCATGCGGGGTTGTTCTCCCCGGATCATGCGCATGTCTCACTCATGGGTTCGATGGATTTCAGGAGGGATTATCCTTGGCCTGGCGGGGTTTCTGGGGTTTGTGCTGACACAGCAGGTGCAGTCCCATCGTCCCCTGCCCGTGTTGGCGGAACCGGTTTCCGAGAATGCCGATGGCGAGATCGAAGGTTTTGTCTATCGTCACACTGAAGCAGGGGAAATCCAATGGGAGATAAAAGCCCAACAAGCCAGGATTGATGAGTCCCAACGTCACGCAGTGCTTGAAGGCGTTCATATGCGGTTGTTTGGCAAAACCGGTCAGCAAATGGAGCTGAATGCCGAAGAAGGAACGATTGATACGGCTACCAGGAATTTTGATCTTCACAATCGTCACAACTTGATTGAGATTGAATTGGCCAATGGCTATACGATCCTGAGTTCACATATTCACTGGGAAGACGAGGATCATGCCATACGTACCAGTCAACCGGTGACCATACACGGACATGGATTGACCATCACGGGTATTGGCTTGCTGGGTACGTTGACGACTGAAACATTGGTGGTTCTGGATGATGTACAGGTTCGCGTTGCCTCCTCAAGCTAGTCGCCTGATCCTTGCCGTGGTCCTGTTCTGTGGCCTCGGTTGGGTACAGGGTACGCCATGTGGCTTTGCCGCAGAAGGCGAGTCCACCACAATTACGTCACAGACAATGACCGCTGAAGGTAAATCGCGGCGGGCGATTTTTCAAGGAACGGTGGTCCTCACCAAAGGGGACTTTGTCATGCGGTCCGATCATATGATTGTGAAGTTTGGTGAAGAGACTCGCACTCAAAGCCGCCAGACAGAAGCGAGGGCATTGAGTCAACAGGTTGAACAGATCGAAGCGACAGGCCATGTGGTTCTTGAGAGATCGGACGGGAAGACCACGAGTGGACGGGCTGTCTATTATAAAGACGAAGACAAGATCATCCTCACCGAGTCACCGGTGGCGTGGAACAATGGGACGAAGGTAACGGGATCCCGAATGACCATCTTTTTAAAGGAAGAGCGCAGCATTGTCGAAGGGGACTCCCGGGTGACAATATCCGATGATCAAGGGCAGTAAGGCCGGGGGCATCGTGGACCATTTACAGTCGGTCACTGGGCATTCGCGTCTGTGTGCCACGGAACTACGAAAAAGTTTCAGAGGACGGGAAGTCGTTCGTGGGGTCTCGTTAGAAGTCGAATCAGGAGATATTGTCGGGTTATTAGGGCCGAATGGAGCGGGGAAAACGACGATTTTTAATATGATGGTCGGCCGTTGCCATCCGGATCATGGGCAGATTTTCTTCAATCAGGATTCCATTACCGCCTTGCCAATGTACCAGAGGGCGCGTCGTGGCATTGGATATCTTCCGCAAGAAGCCTCGGTGTTTCGGCGATTATCAGTTCGCGATAATATTGACGCTGTCCTGGAAATCCTGAAACTGTCCCCGCCGGAGCGTCGGGAACGGCGGGGAAGCCTGCTGGGCGAGCTTGGGTTAGCCCATCTTCAGGACAGCATGGCTTACACGCTGTCTGGTGGCGAACGTCGTCGTTTGGAAATCACGAGGGCGCTTGCGACAAACCCTCGCTTTTTGTTGTTGGATGAGCCGTTTGCCGGGATTGATCCCATTGCGGTTGCCGACATCCAACACATCATTCGATCCCTGAAAACAAAAAACATGGGTCTGTTGCTTACCGATCATAACGTTCAGGAAACGCTTGCCATAACGGATCGTGCGTATATCATTCATGAAGGAACAATTCTGGAAGCCGGAACGCCAGAAGTCATTGTGAGGAGCCAGAAAGCCAGGGAAATCTATTTAGGCGAGCGCTTCACCCTCTGAAAGTTCACCATCTTTCTGTGTGGCCAGGATGGAACTGAAACTCGATCTGCGGTTGAGTCAGAAGCTGGCGATGACGCCCCAGCTTCAACAAGCCATCAAACTATTACAGTTATCCAGACTGGAGTTGCAGCAGGTGATCACCCAACATTTGACGGACAATCCTCTCCTCGAAGAACTCAATGCTGATGTGGATGAGGGGGATAGCTTTGTGTCCGAGGAGACGGCTGCCCTGGGTAAGGATGACGTCATGGGCAATCGTGACACCGATGGTGGAGAGGAAGGACTCAACGAGTTTCCTGAGTCTCTCTCTCCGGATGAATGGGAAGATTATTCTGAAAGCGCCTGGCCATCCGGAAGTAGTGGTTCTCAGACTCTGGCAGACGACTTTCCCTCTTATGAACAGACCGTGGAGAACCCGACAACACTTGAAGGCCACTTGCTCTGGCAGCTACGGCTTGCTTCCGAGAATGAGGAAGAAAAAGCGATCGGGCTGATGATCATTGGCAATATTGATGACGATGGGTATTTACGGGAATCAATAGAGGAAATTGCCAAAAAAGCCGGGGTCTCCGTCAAAAAAGTGGATTCGGTTTTATCCTTGATCCAAACCTTTGATCCCACCGGCGTAGCCGCCAGAGATCTTCAGGAATGTTTGTTGATTCAACTCCGGCCTCTTCATACAATGCCGGCTGGCAATGGTGATGCTCGTGGTAGCATTCACCCGAAATCCCTGCTGGCCCTGATTATCACGGATCATCTGCAGGACCTTCGGAAAAAACGATATGCCACCATTGCCAAAGCAATCGGGATATCCATTGAAGAGGTTTATAAGGCCGTGCGTGTGATTGAAAGCCTGGAACCCAAGCCTGGACGGTCCTACGGTGCCTCTGTCAATCAAATCATTGTGCCCGAAGTCTTTGTGCGTAAAGACGAAGGGCAATGGCTGGTATACCTCAATGAAGAGGGGATGCCTCGCGTGCGGATTAACCACGATTACGAGCGGATATTGAGAGACAGGAGCGACGAGGGGCATGCCACGAAAACCTACCTGGAAGAACAATTGCGAGGAGCCAAGTGGGTCATTCGCTGTCTTGAGCAGAGAAACAGAACAGTTCTGAAGGTGGTGCGCAGTTTAGTCAAATTTCAGGAACCGTTTTTTGAAAAAGGTATTCGGTACCTGAAACCGTGTGCACTCAGGCAAGTGGCCGAAGACGTCAGGATGCATGAATCAACCATCAGTCGGGTGACGAGGAACAAATATCTGTATTGCTCCCAGGGTTTGCTGGAACTCAAATTTTTCTTTAACGCGGGTCTTGCGCCCGTGGAACCTGGGGCCGACGATTTATCCTCTCTGGCCGTTCGTGAGTTGATTCGTGAAATGGTGGAACAGGAAGATGTCCGCAAACCGCTGAAGGATCAGGAAATTGTGTCGAAGTTACGAGTCCGGGAGATTGTCATTGCAAGACGGACGGTCGCCAAGTACCGGACCGCACTTCATATTACATCGGCCAGCCAGCGCAAACGAATGTATTGATGGCTCGCCACTCGCGTGACGTGGTTCTCCCTGTGTGGTGCGACATGGTGCGTTCGGGTGCTGTTGGCCCACCTGCTCACGCTTCAGGAACCCGTTCTGGAATGGATACGGCGTACATGGCCGCGACGTGCGACAGAACATGCTCCTGCCGTTCTGGTGGAGTGTGGCTCCGTGTTCTCTGTGCATGAACATCCGGATGACAGGACGGCCCAGCCACATTGTTGATGCAAAACGCCATGGCATGGTGTTCATGAACCACAGGACCGTTGTTTGACGCTCAATTGTGAACCCTGTAGTGTGACGCTTCCGAAGGCGGGCCCGTCGGGGTTTCTTCCGGCTCATCCCTGTTCAGCAATGGTGGGAAGCAGATTCTGGATGAAGAAACGGTGCTCGGGTCATCCGGGTCCACTCGACCCTCGCGGATTGGCCTCCAATGATTGGACGATTCAGGCAATGGGCGCAGCTGTTGTCAAGGCCGCAAACGTGTGTGGGGTTGGACATTGGCTCGTCTGCGGTTAAGATCGTTCAACTTGAACGGCGGGGCACCCGCTATCGTATCCGACGCTTCGGCTGGCGCGGTCTTGAACCGGACGTCGTTGACGGTGTGCCCGGCCCCAATCCCCCTCGGCTCAAAGCTACGCTCAGTGATCTGATTCGGGAACTGGATGTATTCGGCAGTCCCGTTGTCATGTCTGTCTCCGGGCCATCCGTGATGGTCAAGCGTGTGCGTCTGTCTGGCGTGAAGCAAGATTCTCTTGATGAATATCTGACGTGGGAAGGCCATCAATACATTCCCTATGCCATGCGGGACATTTATTTTGATTATTGGATCCTTCCCCCATCCCGACGCGGGTCGGCGTCAACCGATATTGACTTGTTGCTTGTTGCGGCCAAGCATCAGGTGGTGGAAAACCAGAAAACGCTTCTGGAAGAGGTTGGTGTGCGCCCGGTTGTGTGTGACGTTGATGGTCTCGCATTGCTGAAGATGGTGATGGGGAAAAGCCGTACGCTCCGCGGGCAGTCATTCGGCATCGTCAACGTGGGTGCCAGCGGACTGAATGTTGCGTTTGTGGGACAGGATGCCCCTCTTCTGGTGCGTGATGTGAGCTTTGAAGAAATCTGTCCTGTCCAGGCATGCGATGCACAGGCGTTCCCCGTCGCAGACGACGCGGTTCACGATGTCCCGCGGAGTGGAACCACGGACATGTGCGCGCCACCGGATTGGGGAGGCATCGTCAGTGCCGTGCAATATTGTTTAGAATCCGTCCTGGAACGGTACCCGGAATTGAGTATAGAGAAGATTTTCCTGTGTGGCGGGCAATCGAAACATGAACCGTTACACCGTGAGTTGCAGCAAGCGTTGTCCATTCCCACGGTAGCCTTCAATCCTTTTGACGAAATCGAATGTATGGCCCATTGTGCAACCGTGGACCATGTGTCAGAGTCGGCCCACCTCGGAGGAGTGGCGTTGGGGCTGGCCCTCCATCAGGATTGCCATGGTGAACATTAATTTACTGAACGACCAGCGGCGGTCTGCCCGACAGGATCGTCGTCGTTCCAGGTCGGAATGGTTCGTTGTCATCGTTGTTCTGACGGTTGTCTTCACAGGGTGGGGATGGGTCGTCGTTGGCGGGAACCAGGCCATACAACAGCTTGAACAGGCCATCCAGGACAAGCAGGGCCGTCTTGCGTTGATGACACAACGTCAGGACCTGGTTCTGACACTGCAGGCACAACGCGACGCCATGGCGGCTGAACACGAAACACTCGACGCGCTGACACGGGGTCGTGACAGACCCGTTCGCCTGTTGTCAGTGATCAGTCAGGTCGTTGATCCGCTGGATGTGTGGTTGCGCCAGATGCAGGCAACGGATGAGAAGGTCACGTTATCCGGTGTCGCTCGTGCCCATGAAGGCATCTGGGAACTGGCGAAGAATTTGGAACACACTGACATGCTTGGCCCTGTCGACGTGTTTGAGATTCAAACCCACGCGGCACAGCCGGAGCTTTTTCGATTTTCGATGAATGTCTTCATGGACCAGCTGGATCATGGTTGACAGCCTGCCTCGTTGGATGGATGACATGGGCGTGGTCCCAAAACTCGCCATCCTTCTGCTTGCGGCGGCGTTCGTATCCCTCATCGTGTTTCAATTCGTTATTGCTCCTCAACAGCAACGCACCCGGGCGTTGCAACAGACCCTGCACTCTCTGGACCAGCGACTGGCAGAGATGGATCAACAGAGCGATCTTGCGGAGAATCTCAACGATGAAATGAACGTCCTGTCCTCGCGAGTCGAAGCCCAAAAAGAGTTATTGAGGCTTCAGGTGCTCGTCGATCACCTGTTACCTGACATCGTTGACATGGCGCAATCGGTTGGTGTGACGCTGACATCCTGGCAGCCGGGAGAACCGAGGTTGATACCGGAAACACAGTTGAATCGCGTCACGCTTCGGCTCGAGGCGGAGGGGCGGTATCATGCCCTGGCTCACTTTCTTGAAGCCCTGCACACGCTACCGAAAGCGTTGATTGTGCGGTCAATGGATTATCGAATCCAGCAGGACGGTGCAGAAGATTCGGAGAACGACATCCACGCCTCATTTGAACTGACAGGATTCCAGGCGACCGTGTCTGCGTGGATCGGGCAACAGGCTCCCGATTGGGTGCCAGGCTAGAGGATGGCGAAGTCCCCCCCGATGTCTGCCCTTGTGTCATTGGCCACCGTGATGTTCGCGTTGGTGTGTTGGGGATGTCCCTGGTTCTCCTCGAACCACGTGTCTGCCGGGCAACATGACACAATCGAGGATTCGTTCCTGCCACGCACGCCATTGAACGTGACGAATCGCGCGTTGACGTATCGTGCCGACCACTATCGGGATCCCTTTGTGCCGAAACCCGTTGTCCGGGAGGTGTTCCGTTCTCCCGCACCGAAACAGGACCCTGACCGTCAACACGTGCTGGTGAAGGGGATTGTGTCCTCTCCTCAGGGTCGTTGGGCTCTGTTGGATTTTGAGAACGGGGAGCGGCTCATAGTCACGGAGGGGCAGGTCATTGCGGCGTCTTCCCAGGTCGTCACCCGTATCACGGATCACGGGGTGACGCTTTCGGCGTTGGAAAGCACGGCAGGGGCACAGTCTCAACCGGACAGGACGTATTTTCTGGACAAATAACAAGGAATGATGAACCGCCTCCCTGTCGAACGATCCTGTCTTCGGAAGACCTGAAGACAGGCCAACGGGTTGGCGGTGTCGGGTGAAGGTACACGATGTTACGGTATTTGAATGCCGGTGAATCCCATGGTCGAGGATTGATGGCGGTTGTGGAAGGACTCCCTGCCGGACTTCCTCTTACGGCGGACATCATCAATCACGATTTATCGAGAAGGCAGGGGGGGTATGGCCGGGGGGGGCGAATGCGCATTGAAAAGGATCAGATTGAATTCTACTGCGGAGTCCGCAACGGGAAGGCATTAGGGAGTCCTTTGGGGTTATGGATTGGCAATCGGGATTGGGAAAACTGGAAGCACATTATGGCCGTTGAACCTGGCCCTCTGTCGCTGGAACGGGTCGTGACTCGTCCACGGCCAGGTCACGCCGATCTTGTTGGGGCGATTAAATATGGACATCGGGACATTCGCAACGTGCTTGAAAAAGCGAGTGCGAGAGAAACGGCGATCCGGGTAGCTGTTGGTGCTGTGGCCAAGGCCCTGTTGTCGCAATTTGACATGCAGGTCGTGAGTTATACCACCCGCATTGGATCAGTGGTTGCCCCGCCGGTCGACGATCATGTGGCAGCCTGTGCCTGCGCCGCGCAGTCTCAAGTTCGGTGTCCCGATGCAACGTCCAGTGAAAAAATGATCGAGCACATCCGCTCGGCGAAACGGGCCGGTGACTCATTAGGTGGCATCTTCGAAGTTGTGGTGATCAATCCTCCCATTGGATTGGGGAGTTACGTGCAATGGGATCGGCGCTTGAGCGCACGACTCGCCATGGCGGCGATGAGTATTCAGGCCATGAAAGGTGTGGAAATTGGCATGGGGTTTGAGTCGGCTTGTCGGTTGGGATCTGAAGTGCACGACGATATTTATCCCGGCGAATCCAAACCCGGCTTTGTCCGAAAGACCAATCGTGCCGGGGGGGTGGAGGGAGGCATAACCAATGGGCAACCCGTTGTCGTGCGGGTAGCCATGAAACCGATTGCCACGTTGTACCGACCCAAGCCGAGCGTGGATATCCAGACAAAGGAGCCCTTCGAAGCCACGGTGGAACGTTCGGATATCTGTACGGTGCCCGCGGCCGGCGTCGTGGGGGAGGCCGTCATTGCCTATGAAATGGCCAACGCCATGTTGGAAAAATTCGGTGGAGATACCCTGGAGGAAATGAAACGCAATTTCGATGCCTACCAGGAATACGTGAAGAATTTTTAAACCTCCGTTCGTTGGTTGTCCATTCTCATGGTACATGTGAACCGGTTGCAGTGATCGGGCGGAAACGTTCGGGACAGCGTTCGTCATGAGTCAACGGCACACACAGCACACGATCACCGTCGGTCTCGGCAAGCGACGCTACAATGTCGTGATTAGCCCGGGTGGCATGCAGCGGATTGGTCGGCATTTGCAATCGTTGGGATGTTCCGGTCGTGTCGGTATCGTGACCAATCGGACGGTGCAACGTTTCTACGGGGCATCGCTCAGAAAGGCGATTGTGCAAGCCGGATTCACCTGTCACATGATCCGCGTTCCCGATGGCGAGTCGGCCAAAACGCTTCGGTGGGCGTCGTACATCCTGGATGAATTGGTCAAGCATCGGTTTGAACGTCAGTCGGTTCTGGTGGCTCTGGGAGGAGGGGTCATTGGGGATCTCACCGGATTCGCCGCGTCCCTGTATCTTCGTGGCATCCCGTTTGTTCAAGTGCCCACAACGCTTGTGGCACAGGTGGATTCCAGTGTGGGCGGGAAAACGGGAGTCAACCATGCCCAGGGAAAGAATTTGATTGGCGCGTATTACCAACCGGCTCTTGTGCTGTCCGACACACACGCCTTACACACGTTGCCCGGACGGGAATGGCTGGCGGGGTTGGCTGAAGTGATGAAATATGGCGTCATTGCCGACAGCGGGTTGTTTGCATTTTTAGAGGAACGCATGGACCATCTTCTCGCCATGCGCGATGAGGATGTTCAAAAAGTGGTCAAGCGTTGTTGCGAGATTAAAGCCCGTGTCGTGGCCGGCGATGAACGAGAGGCGGGTCTGCGTCGCATCTTGAATTACGGGCATACCATCGGGCATGCGTTGGAATCCCTGGGCCGGTACCGAACCTATCTCCACGGCGAGGCTGTCGCCATAGGCATGGTGTATGAAGCCATGCTTGCCAGTCACATGAAGGTGTGCCCCCGGGGTGTCGTGAACCGGCAACGTGCTTTGATTGAGCGTGCGGGTCTTCCCGTGCGCATGCCCTCCCACCATTTTTCGAAATTATGGGAGGCGTTGTGTCATGACAAGAAGGTGGTGCGGGGAACCGTTTATTGTGTGCTGCCCACAGCCATTGGCAATGTGAAGGTGATGCCTTTGGATAGACGTGTCGTGAAACGGTGGTATGCTCGTTGTCATGACCAGGGCCATGCAGTCTCGTGAGGCGGGGATCTTCGCTCGGGCATGAGGATATGAGTTCGCTTCCCAAAAGCCCCAGGCGGGCGACAAAGGACATCAAGTCCGTTCTTCGTGAACGCACACGCGAAGTGGAAGTGCTGTATCATATCAGCGAATCGATCAGTAGCACCCTCGATCTGGAAGCGGTCCTCACGCACATCGTCGAAGTGGTCGTCAAAGTGATGAAGGCCGATTCCTGTTTGCTGTATCTTCTCTCCGCGCATCGGGACGAGCTGGTGTTGCGGGCATCCTGGAATCCTCATCCCAGGCTTATCGGTCGGGTCTCTCTGGGGTTGGGGGAAGGCATTACGGGATGGGTGGCACGCGAAAAGGTGCCGGTGGTGATTCTGCGTAACGCGAGTGATGATCCCCGGTTTAAATTTTTTCACACGCTGCCTGAAGACCGGTACCAGGCGTTTGTCTCCATTCCCGTTGTGACGAAAGGCGACGTGATCGGGGTCATCAATGTGCAGCACAAACGGGCGAGGCGTTACCAGAATGCCGAACTGGCGCTGTTGTCGACGATTGCGAATCAGGTCGGGGGCGCGATTGAAAACGCCAGATTGTATGAAGCCATGAGGCGGCAGGCGTTACAACTCGATACGCTGTCTCAAGTGTCTCAAACCGTGGCGTCCAACCGCATGATTGATGATGTGCTCCGCCTGATTGTGACGACGACCGCGCAGATGTTGGATTCGAAGATCTGTTCCCTGATGTTAGTGGACGAGGAGAAAGGGACATTGCGTATTGCGGCGACGCAAAGTCTGAGCGAATCGTACTGCCGGAAGCCGCCGTTGCGTATCGGGCAGAGTGTCAGCGGGCGTGCCGTGAAAGAACAACGGCCGATTTACGTTCCGAACGTGAAGAAAGAGAAAGAATTTTTCTACCAGGATCTGGCCAAACGGGAGTCGTTGTGCTCGTTACTCTCGGTGCCCATGATGGTCAAGGACAAGGTCATTGGCGTGATCAATACCTATACGTCCACGCTGCATACGTTTGATGACAAAGAAATCAAGATCATGCAAACCATTGCGAATCAGGCGGCCGTGGCGATTGAAAATACCCGTCTCATGGAACAGTCCTTTGAAATGAAGGAAGCCTTAACCGTGAGAAAACTCGTTGAACGCGCCAAGGGCTATCTCATGCATGCTCGCACCTTGTCGGAAGCGGACGCCTTCCGTGTGATGCAGCGACAAAGCATGAACATGCGAAAATCCATGAGGGAAATTGCCGAGGCCATTATTCTGGCCGCGGAATTGGAAGGCCGGTCCCCCGGGCCCTAGCGTGAGCAGGCCGCGTCGCGTGTGCTCCTTCGTGTTCCTGTTGGCGAAGAGGATAGGCTGGTGTGACGAAGACCTGCCGCATTGCCATGGTCCAGATGAATCCCGTTGTAGGGGATGTGGATGGGAATGTGCGCGCGATGATCACATGGGTGAAGCGGGCACGGCAGGCCGGCGCAGCGATTGCGGTGTTTCCGGAATTAGCCGTCACGGGCTATCCCCCCGAAGATCTGGTCCTGCGGGCGAATTTTCTCCAGGCCACGCGTGATGCACTGAAACGGTTCACCAGGCACTGTCGCGGGCTGACCGTCATCGTCGGCTATCTTGAAGAAGGCGTGGTGCGGCATGTGCGTCATGCCACGCCCCCTGTTATTCCGTCGGGCACTCGACGAGTGTTTAATGCGGCGGCCGTGATTCATGACCGACACCTCGTGGCGACCTGCCAGAAAATATTCCTGCCGAATTACGGCGTCTTTGACGAAAGTCGGTATTTTTCCCCGGGTCACACGACGTTGGTCTGCCAGGTCCAGGGGATACGGGTTGGCGTAAATATCTGTGAGGATATCTGGTATGCCGACGGGCCCACCCGTGCGCAGGCGGCCATCGGTCGTGCGCAGCTTATTCTGAACATCAATGCCTCGCCCTATCACATTGGCAAGGCGCGATCCCGCGCGCGCATCCTGGCACAACGCGCTCGAGAGAATGGTGTGGTCGTGAGTTATACGAACATGGTTGGCGGGCAGGACGAGGTCGTCTTTGACGGCAACAGCATGATCGTTGATCGAAGGGGAACGGTCATCGCCCGGGCCAGGGCTTTCGAAGAAGAGCTGCTGGTGGCTGATGTGTCTTTCGATCGTCCACGGGAGACGCGCTCTGCCGTTCGAAAGAAGCCGACACGGCCACGGTATCCTGTCAGGCGAGTAACCCTGGCGCCCGTCGGCCAACGGAAACCGAACCATCCCCTGCCCGTCCATACTTCCGCCTTCCTGGACGATGTCGAGGAGATCTACCTGGCCCTGGTGACGGGGGTACGCGATTATGTCAGGAAAAACAGGTTTCAACGTGTGTTGATCGGTATCAGCGGGGGCATTGACTCGGCCCTGACCGCCGTGATCGCTGCCGATGCGCTTGGCCCGGCCCGGGTGACGGGGGTCTTCATGCCCTCGCTTTTTACCTCGAGGGAGAGCCGGGTCGACGCCCATGCGTTGACGAAGGAACTGAACGTGCCGTTATGGACAATTCCGATCACGAGCCTCTGGAAACAATATCTGCGGGGCGTCTCGTCCGTGTTTGGGCGGCGTGCACCCGATGCCGCGGAAGAAAATCTGCAAGCGCGCATTCGCGGAACCATTGCGATGCTCCTTTCCAACAAATTTGGCCATTTGGTTTTGACGACTGGCAACAAAAGCGAAATGAGTACAGGCTATGCAACGTTGTATGGAGACATGGCGGGTGGGTTTGCCGTGCTTCAGGATGTGTCGAAAACGCTGGTCTATAAGCTGGCGCATTACCGGAACCGCCAGGCCGTTCACGACCATGGAGCGGTCGTCATCCCTCAACGGATGCTCGACCGGGCGCCGTCGGCGGAGCTTAAGCCCAATCAAACGGATCAGGAACTCCTGCCGTCCTACGAAATCCTCGATCCCATTATGGAAGCGTATGTCGAACAGGACCGCTCCCTTCAGGAGATAGTCGGAATGGGATTTCCAGCCCGGACCGTCAAGCGCGTGATAGCCATGGTGAATCGTAGCGAATATAAACGCCGTCAGGCCCCGATTGGGATCAAGATCACACAAAGGAATCTGGGAAAAGATCGCCGCATGCCGATCACGAACCGATACGTCACATGAAGATCACCCCAACATCAAAGCAGGGCGCGTATGAAGCCGCATAGTGTCGAACAGGCTGTGGATTCATCCGAAGTCGGCATGTCCCCCACCGCCACCGCGCAGGCTGTGCTGGACGAACGACGCCAGGGCCTTATCCGGCGATTGCGGGACGGCGCCTCCGGGGCGGAGGTCGTTGCCGGCTTTACGGATCTCGTTGATGAAGTCCTGGTCTGCAGATATCGCAACGTGATCAGCCGTCGGGGCGACGCAGCCGGGGGCCTGCAGCATTGTTGTCTCGTGGCCGTGGGCGGGTATGGTCGGCGAGAACTCGCGCCCCATTCCGATATTGATGTCATGATGCTCTACCGGACGAACGGCGAATCCGTGGTGGAGGATCTCTCAACGCAGGTCTTTACCCATTTGTGGGATTTGGGGTTCCAGGTGGGACACAGCGTGCGCTCGATAGCTGACTGTATGGTGTGTGCAGAGGAAAATTTGCAAATCAAAACCTCGCTCATGGAATCACGGTTTTTAGTCGGCAATCCATCGGTCTTTCAGGAATTTCAACAACGGTTTGCCAGGCGCGTGCTGGGAAGACGTGTGGAGGAGTTTATCTGCGAAAAACTCGAAGAGCGACAGCAGGACTATGAGAAGTTTGGCAGGACGGTGTTTCTCCTGGAACCGAATATCAAGAAAACCAAAGGTGGATTGAGAGATTTACATTTGCTCCAGTGGGTCGGGATGGCCCGGTATCGAGCGACCACATTGAAGGAGATCGCCAATCTCGGCATGTTGGCCCACCAGGAATACATGGTCCTGCTTGAGGCGCAAGAGTACTTATGGAAGGTGCGGACCTTCCTGCATGTCCAGGCGGGTCGGGCCCAGGAAATATTGTTGTTCGATGAACAAGTGCGATTGGCCGAAGCCTTTGGCTACCAGGATCAACCGCATATCCTGGCTGTCGAGCAGTTTATGCAGCAGTATTATCGTCTGACCACGGCAATGCATAATTGTGCGATGCGGTTTGTCGGCAATGCGCGTGCCGTGTCGTTCTGGACCCGCGTCAAAAGTTACTGGCCGTCGCCTTTGATTGACGGACTGTTTCGGGTATGCGATGGCCGGTTGTCCATACCGGAGGAAACACTCATTCAGGTCCTGGAACATCCGGAGCATGTCTTGCGCTTCTTTCATCTTGCTCAAACACGGGGCCTGACCATTGACGGGCGGGTGATTGAAGAAATGTACTGTCACATGCAGGATGTCCCCGACCGCACGTTTGGCACCCCGGATGTCAGTCGGTGCTTTCGGGCCTTGCTGGCGGGACCGGGGGCCGTCGCCGATACCTTGACATTGATGCATCAGGCGCTGGTGTTGGAAAAACTGGTGCCGGCCTTCAGTCGCGTTCGGGGGCTTATGCAATTCAATCAATACCACAAATATACGGTCGACGAGCACAGCCTGTTAGCCGTTCGAGAAGTGGAACGCCTGGGCGCGCAACCGGGCGTGTTGGGGGAACTCTACCGGGAGATTCACCAGAAGGACATTCTGCATCTGGCCGTGCTCCTCCACGATGTGGGAAAGGGCCTGCCTGAAGACCATGCGGAAGTCGGTCAACAGATTGCGCGGGACATGGCCCGCCGACTGGAGCTTGACTCGCAGGAATCGGCCACGCTGCAGTTTCTTGTCCGTGAACATCTGATGATGGCGAAAACCGCCTTCCGACGGGACCACCAGGATGAAAAAGTCCTGCTGACTTTTGCCAGGCACGTGGGCACACCGGATCGCTTAAAACACCTCTTGCTTCTGACGGTCGCCGACATTGCAGCCGTTGGGCCTGGCACGTTGACGAAATGGAAAGAGTCGTTGCTGATTGATTTGTATGCCAGATCCATTCAGCGGGTTTCCGGTCAAAGCGGCCATGTGGCATCCACGGTTGATATTGAGCACCTTGCCGGCGAGGTGCTGGCGCTTTGGACATCTCATGCTCAACAGGAACACGGCGGGGCACAGACATCGCAGGGACATGCCCTGCCGGCCCGTGCGTGGATCACAGAGCAGTTGGCAACCTTTCCGGTGCGGTATCTTGCCGGCACGGCCCCGGATCAGATGGTCGCGCATCTTTCCGCCATTCAATCCCTGACCCCCGATCGTCCCGTTGTCGAGTCCAGGTTTCATGCGGAACTCCAGGTGTGTGAATACACCTTCATCGCATTTGATTCCGTGTCGTCCGGGATCTTTATGAAGATTACGGGTGTGTTGATTGCGAAAGGCCTGCGCATTCTGGACGCCCAGATTGTGACGAGACCGGACGGCATTGTGGTGGATACGTTTCTGGTGAAGGATCCCGATTTTGAAGGCCCCCCGACGCCGACACGAATGCGCAAAGTCGGGGATGCGCTGGTCAGTGTGCTAAAGGGGGAAATCCCGATAGAAGATTTTCTGGCACAGAATCAACGTGTCACGTCGAGGCAGGATGGGCCGCTTCGGACCCTGCGCACGGAAGTCAACCTGTACAATGATATGTCCGATCAGTTCACCATTATTGATGTGTTCGCCGATAACCGGCAGGGTATCCTGCACCGGATTGCCACGACAGTGTATGAGCTGGGTCTCTCGATTCATGTGGCCAAAATCTCGACACAACTTGACCAGATAGTTGCCGTGTTTCATGTGACGGAACAGAGCGGCCGGAAAATCGAGGATTCCCGGACATGCGATGCCATTCAGCACGCCGTGTATGAAGACGCCGAACGGTTTGTCCATACCGAGAAGTAAGGGCGGCCGGTCTCCGGCTGCGACAGGATGAATCAACCGGGGCATCGTGCATTGATGGCTCACCGGCTCTCTTGACCGGATCGACATGTTTCGTTGCTAAGAGAATGGTCAGCCTCCCGCCAGCCTGTTCAATATCCCGTCTCACATTTCATTTCGCTTTTGCGTAAAACATCTCCGCGCTGCAGGAACAAGGCACATCTCCCGCTGCCTGCCGGTATGATGCTCTGCATTGATCAGCGACGAAAGGTGGTGGGCTGTCCGGTTACTCAGCCTCTCCTCGCATGACAAAGGGGTAGTTCAAAATCCACATCTCATACATGGGGATCGCAAACATGATGAGAAAGGCGATCACCATGAGCATGTCGCCGGTTAACATGGTCGTCACGAACAGCGGTGACACGTAGGTGATGAGCCACGGCGAAACGAGATCCAGCGTGACGCCTGTAATGGCTCCCCATGTGGCGAGCGTTTTCACGGCGGGGCCGGCCATGGTGAGATACAGCACGTGAATCATAATCAGAAAGACGACGGGCATGGTGAAGACATGAAAGTGCGTCGTTTCAGCGAGTTGACCGAACGACATCGGCTCGCCGAAATTTTCGTCCGATCCGCGATAATGCTCCACGATGCCTTTCGGTGTCATGTCCGTCATGCTGTGCGCCCACACAAAGGTAAAGGCAAACCCCGCAAACATGCACAGCAGGAACCAGGTGTAGACCAGACGAATATACCGGTCGGTGTCACGGAGCCGAAACCGGGTATTGAAATTCCGCATCGCAAGGGATGGTGCGCTTAGAGACCCAGGATGGACTCAAGAAATCCTTTTTCCTGGTTCCCCGCCATGACGGTGTTGGTGCCGAGTCCGCGGGGCTTCAAATAGAATTCATTCACCAGGACCATGACACGTTTCACCCCGGCGCTGGCGGAACGAACCGACATGGTGGCGCCGGTGATATTGATGATGTCGCGATTAATCCGAACAGGGTCTTCAACGGTTTTGCCCTGGTATTGATAATTGAAACGTTTGGTGGCGATCTCGTTGCCTCTGGCTTCCCTGTAGACCAGCACCTCAAAGTTCATAACCTCGCCCTCCGAATTGACGGCGACCATGTAGGTAATAGGGCGGTGCTTGCCAATGGTATTCTGCACCACGGCATACCCGTCAATGTTGCCCTGGGTCTCGCCAACATAGACGGAAAACTCGGTTTCCGGAAATTTCCATCCGATGATCTGTTCAACCTGTGATTTTTGTTCCGCGGTCAAGGATAACGTGGTGTGCTGAATGGTGTCCGAAGATGGAAACATAACCTTGGCGGCTTCCTCCTCGGTAAAATAAATTTCCAGATGTCCCAGTTCTTGCGGCGTCAGCCAGCGATTGAGTTCGTGATCCCAGATGCGTTCCACGGCAACGTCGTCGTCGTCATCACGGGACTCCTCATCACCCCAGGCCGATGACCCCGCCGGTCCGATGCCGTACAGGGCGACGACGATGGAGAGAAGCCATTTCAGGGAAGAATCGCGCATCCATCCTCCTTCAGTCGGTTGGAGACTTGCTGTATCACCCTGCGTTCTTCCTTGGCGAGGGGGGACATGCGACGCCAGCGGGTTGACTGGGACTGCACGCCCATTGGAGAAAAATATTCTCTGGCCTGGCGGACGGAGATGATGACGGCGTCACGGAGCCGGTCAAGCACAAGAAAAAACCGCGCGCGCTCACGGTTGGCGTCGCGCTGGAACACGCCGGCCAGTTGACCGGATTCCATCACCGCCCACTCGGTCGTAATCGTTCCCTTCTCCTTGTCCTTGTCGTCAATCTTCAGTTGGCTCACGCCGGCGAGGGCCGCTTCCCAGGCCTGCTCCGGGGAGCAGGATGTCTTCACG
Source organism: Nitrospirales bacterium (assembly GCA_963692935.1). Taxonomy (GTDB): domain Bacteria; phylum Nitrospirota; class Nitrospiria; order Nitrospirales; family UBA8639; genus Bin75. The sequence continues at coordinate 1,629,666 of OY843588.1, read as the reverse complement.
GTGAGGGGGGGCGCGTCGGAAAACACGGCGCACCCCGTCGTGGAAACGACCAGAAACAAGGAAAGAACAACGTGCTGGCCCATAAACGGGTGAAGCTTCCTTTCGGTTAGAAGTACGTTGACAAGTTGAATTGGAACCCGTTGGCCGTCCTGCCCGGATTATATTTGTCGTTCAGAAGGGTTGGGCCAATTTGATTAAACGTATAGGCGAACTTGATGACCGAATCCTCTATTGGCCGGAAATTGATCCCCAGGGTCAACCGTTCTTCGTCATTCGGGTTGAAGTCGGAATCGGTGTTGGTATCCGCTTCTCCCCAACGAACGATGCCCGTGAACGTGGAATCCTGGCCGAAGTAACTGGGAAAGGCCCTGGTAATCGCCTGCGGCATGAAGTGGTAATTCAACTGCACGTAATAGCCGAACATGCTTTGGGGGACTTCGTATCGCGAACCTCTTTCTTCGAGAACGGTGCGCCTGTTTGAGTCGTCAGCGTCCTGACGGGATACTTCCCCCTCCACAGTCGTATAGATCCCGGCCCCTTCGATGTCTGCCCAGGCGGCTTCACCCTGTATTTCAAACGGCCCCCGCTGCAGGTTGCCGTCAACGGCCAACAGGGTCAGGTTATGCTCTTCGCCATTATAGACATCTGCCTCATCATTCCATTGGCCGTGGTGAACGGAGCCGGCCACTTCCACGCCCAGAACGGGGCTGACCGAGATACGGCTGACAATGGCCTTGTTTTCGTTCCTGTCCCGTGAAAGACTTCCGCGAGAGCCTCTCGTCCCGTTGGCGTCACGAAGCTGGCCGTTCCTCCCATCAAAGCCGTTCGTGACGTAAAATTCGTAGTCAATCTTGGACAGTTGGGTCGGATAGACCGTGCCGAAAAAGCCGAGTCCGGATTCGGCAAACGTGGACGGCAGGATCGAACGGCTCACCATGGGCCGCAACGGCAGGTCGTTCAGCGGCGAGTCGTGGACGAGGTTGAACCGGCCCATGGGCACCAGGATGACGCCGCTCCGGAGGTTGAACCAGTCCGAGAACCGGTAGTCTATGGTGGCGAATTCTATCTTGACGTCCCCGTCCGACTGGTTGCTCTGCGGCCCGCCATGTTCAATCTCGAGTTCGGCGGCCACGCTCAACCGATCCGTGACCTGGGAATAGAAGAACGGCACGAAGCGTTCCTGGTCGAATTCCAGCGTCTCTCGACAATCCCGCGCTCCCCCCTGACATCGTGTGAGCGAGAAGTCTATGTACCCGCCGATGATGGTTTTGGGAACCTTGACGAAGGGTTTGGCGTAGATGGTGCGTCCGCCCTGCAAGCCGCTACCGCCCGAGAAGTCCACGCCGTATCGGGGTTGGGCTTTTGTGGTATCGCCCATGGACGGCATCTCCGAACCCTGCGATGGCGGGGCTGGTGGGGCGCCAGCAGGCATACCCCCGCCCATCGGCTCGTCCATCTTCTGTTGTTTGGACCACTCTTCAAACATTTTTCGTATTTGTTTGAGTTGCGCCGGGGTGAATTCCGCCTCCTCGGCCAGGGCGTTGGTCTGTGGTACAATCATGAGGACCGCGAGTGCCCCCGCAATCAACAATCGTCGCATGGCGATCTCCTTGTTGGTGGGGACTCTGCCGGTCCGCTGGGTGATTCACGGGACGCTTCCGGTCCTCGGTGTCACGGTTGCCGCCTGGGAGATGGCCAACCCTCTGCGGGCTGTGATGGCTCCCCCCAAACGATGAACGTGATTCAGAATGTGTCAGTCGCATGGCTACTGTCCGCAGGGTGCGATGCAGATTTCCTTTTCTGTGATACTGGCATAGGGAATCGACACCAGACGCTTGCAGCGTTTACATTTGAGTTCAAGATTATCCCCTCGAATTTTTGCGATGAGATGGCCACACAGACATCTGGCCTCGCTTGGGTGCACATGCCATTGTGGCAACGGGGTTTTGTCCTTAACGTTCATCGGAGGGTGAGGGGAGATGGCATTGTGCGCATGAAAGAATAACTACTATGAAAACCATTCTCACTGGAATATGATTTTGATTATCAATGACGAAATGATATAGAAATCCGTTTGGCAAGTCAAGCCTGTGTTGAGCCAAGGAAAACGATGTGTGAAATGGCCCCGTGGATGTGTGCCACCAAGGGGGGGCACGCCGTGTTACACCGTGGCCTCAAAAGAGTGGGTCGGTGTGGCTCCGGGCGGGATGAAGGCAATCAGGCACAACCTGTGCCAACATTGATGGGAGATGAAACCATGGCCGTTTGTTCTCTGTGTTGTGGCGTGCGCGACCTGTCTCGCTCGTGGCTGGCTTCCCTGCGGAACATGATGCAACAGGTGGCGACGGGCATACGTCCGGGTGCGGTGGTTGTCTTCGCGTGCGTGGTGGCGTGGGGATTGACGGGATGTGGCGTGGGATCGCCTCAGGTGGTCAAGCGTGGCCAGATGCATATGGGGACCCTGGTCTTTCTGACCGCGGTGGCTCCGGACGAACGGGTAGCCCACGACGCCGTACGCGAGGGCTTTGCCGAAATCCACCGACTGGAAGAAATCCTGAGCACGTGGATTCCCGACAGTGAGCTGTCGCGTGTCAACGCGGCGGCGGGAGACCAACCCGTCCGGGTCAGTGCGGAAACGATCGAGGTCCTGGAACAGGCTTTCGCGGTGGCGCAGATGACCGATGGTGGATTCAACGTGGTCATTGGGCCGGCTGTGGAGGCATGGAATATCAGTCGTGAAGGTCGTGTCCCGACTCAACGCGAATTAGACGCGGTGCGCCCGCTCCTGGACCTTGCCGATCTTCACATACACAGGTCCGCCGGTACGGTCTATCTGGCGCGTTCCGGGATGCGTGTGGATGTGGGTGGCATCGCCAAAGGCTACGCCGCCGATCTGGCGGCTCGCGTGATGCAGGAAGCCGGTGCAACGGCGGGCGTGGTGGCCATTTCGGGAGATATCAAAACCTTCGGGCGTCCGCCGGCTGATCGCCCGTTTGTGTTCGGCATTCAGCATCCCCGGCGCCCGACGGGCGTCACGATTGGCCATCTGACGCTTGAAGACGAGGCCATTTCCACGGCTGGCGATTATCAACGATATATGATGCGGGACGGCATTCGCTACCATCACATTCTTGATCCCCGCACGCTTCAACCGTCCCGCCTCGTTCAGAGTGTCACCATCGTGGCCGGGACCGGTGTACTGGCCGACGGACTGGACACGGGAATCTTTGTCATGGGCCTGGAAAACGGCATGGCCCTGATCGAACGCCTGCCCGAAGTCGAAGGCGTGATTATTGACATGGAGGGAAACGTGTCCGTGTCGTCAGGATTACACGACCGGTTGCGGATGACGCCGCGCCCCTGACAGGCGGGCAGTCGCGAGCTGTGGCCACGCTATTCCTGTCCGTGCTCTTTCCGGTGCATGGGCGCGCTTCCTTGATGCGTCATCTTCCCGCCATGGGACTTGATGCGTTCGTGAATGGCGTCCATGCGCGATTGCTGCTCTTCGGACAGCACCGCCTTAGCCTGGCGTTTCGCTTTGATTGACTCCAGATAGAGTTTTGCCTTCAAGGCGTGCAGCGCGTTCAGTTGCGTTTCAATATCGGCAAGACTCGCCTGCTCATCTTTCAAGAGTTCATGCAGGTCAACAGAGGCCAACCTGATATTGGCCTTCATGGTGATCCGGGTTTTCCTGTAATGCGTCTTGAGCGTGCGAAGTTCCTGCGCCTGGTCATCCGTTAAGCTCATCCCTTCCTGGAATTTCAGAATATGGTCAATGAATGCCGTTGCACCGCGATGGGCGCCGGGATGCCTCGCGCGACGACCATGGCCGTCATGCCCTCCGGTGTGGTGTCCGCGGCCTGACGAATACGTGTCCCGATGGCCTTTGCCATGTTTCATATGCTTGCCACCGTGATGGCCGTCATGCCGCGATGCCCCGGCATCGTAGCCACCCTCGTGCATGGTGGAGTGGGCGTGCGCATGCCCCGGCTTCCCATATGACGAGTGATGGGCACAGGCCGTGGTGGACAGCAGCCCGGGCAGCGAACAGCAGGGAAACGGAAATACGCCAGGAAGAGACGGCTGGGGTTTTCATGGTTGGTTCCTCCTTTAAACGGTCGGTTGAGACGGTTGCGGGTTGGTCAATCCGGCGTTTGCACGATTCGTGATGGTGCCGCTTCCCGTATTATACCTTCTGCGGGGTGTCAATCTCGAATGTCGCCGGTGGCGCGGTTCACGGGTTTTGTGCAAGACATACATGGTGGGAAAGTGTCAGGGACGCTCGGTGTTCCTGTCAAATAAGACCGTATGGGTGGCACTGAGATGCAGTGCCACACGTGTGTTGAGTGGAAAGATCTGCGTTGAAGACGCGCTGCTGTGGATGAGGTCCCCGGACGTGAGGCGGATGCCATACCGCGTTTCTGAACCTCGAAACTGCCGGGACTGGATCGTGCCGGCCTGGCTTCCGTTCTCGCCAATCTGCACATCATCCGGTCGAATCATAACCACAACATCCGGCCCGCCCTGATAGCCATGGGGGATGGGGAAGTCACCGAGTGGGGTCCTGACGGCGGCCTCGTGAATGGTGCCGGGAATAAAATCGGCCTGCCCCACAAACTTTGCGACAAAGGGCGACGCCGGGAGATGGTACATGGTTTCGGGAGCCGCGAATTGTTCGAGTCGCCCGCGATGCAGGACGGCCACGGCATCGGCCATCCCCAGGGCCTCTTCATGATCATGGGTCACGAGAATGGCGGTGGTGCGGGTGGTTTTCAGCAGGTGGAGCAGCTCCTCGCGCATGCGGTATGTCATATCGGGATCCAGACTGCTGAATGGCTCATCCAGAAGGAGCAACACCGGTTTGGGGGCCAGCGCGCGCGCCAGCGCCACGCGTTGCTGCTGGCCTCCAGACAAGGCATGGGGGTAGCGCCGATCCAGACCGGAAAGGCCGGTGAGCGCAAGCATGTCGTGAATGTGGTGACGACGCTCGCTGGCTGATCCATGCCGCAACCCGAATCCCACATTCTCCTGGACAGTCAAGTGAGGAAAGAGCGCATAGTCCTGAAAGACCATGCCGACCTGTCGTTGTTCAGGCGGGATGTGCCGAGTAGCGGTCGCAACGGGTTTGCCATGAATCCTGATCTCTCCCGTGGAAACCGGCTCGAATCCCGCAATCGCCCGCAGGGTGGTGGTTTTCCCGCATCCTGTTGGCCCCAGCAATCCGATAATGTCGCCTTGTCGCGCCGAAAAAGAAATGCCTTCAATGGCCGAACAGCCGGCTTCGTATGCGCAGGCGACGTTGTGCAATTCGAGAATCATGGACCCGTCCTTGCGGGGCAGTAACGTCATGTGTGCAGGTACAGCGCCGCGATGCGCGGGTTGGCTCGCGAGGACCGCATGGCCGGAGTGCGGCGCCGGAGCACGCGCGGGCTGTTACATGGTGTGCCGGTCATGGCGGAGCAATAATAGCACGACCGGAATGGTCATGACCACGATCAGCAGGGCTGGCGGGGCGGCTAACTGGTACAGTTCCTCGCTGGCTTCGAGCCAGATTCTGACGGCGAGCGTGTCGAACCCCGCGGGGCGAAGCAGGAGGGAGGCCGGCAATTCCTTCATGCACTGGACAAAGACGAGGATCCAGGCACTCACCAATCCGCCTCGCACCAGCGGCAGGGTCACGGATACGAAGTTCCGAACGGGCCGGGCGCCGAGGCTTCGCGCTGCTTCTTCCAGATTCGGGGTGATCTGTTGAAGCGTGGCTTCTATCCCTTGCAGTGCGACCGGGAGAAAATGAATCAGGTAGGCCAGCAGCAGGATGAGAATCGTGCCGTACAGTTGTGGAATGAGTTGTGAGACAACGACGAGCACGGCGAGAGCGACGACCGGTCCCGGGAGGACATATCCGGTATACGCTCCCTGCACGCACACGGTTCTGGCCCAGGTTCGGCGTCCGGATGCCACATACGCGAGGGGAATACCGCAGACGATAGCCACGGTGGCCGTGAGACCTGAAAGCGACACGCTGTTCCACACGTATCCGGCAAACGCAGGGGACAGGGTGCCGGCCGCCAGCGCATCGGCCGTCCATTGCACGAGCAGCAAAGCCGGGATGCCGAATGCGGCCATGAAGACGAACAGGAGATAGCCTGTCATCAGCAGGGCCGTGAAGGGCTTGCAGGGTTGAGGAACGGGCTTCCGGTACTGGCCGGTGGTCTGGTAAAACCGGCTCTGCCGCCGGAACCGGCGTTCGCCAAAGAGAAAAACACAGGCACAGGCGACTAACACCAGGCTGAGGCAGGAAGCCGCGTCGTTGTCGAATCGCCCGCTCATTTGTTGATACACCGCATACGTGAAGGTCTGGACACGCAACAGAGACACCGCGCCAAAATCCGATGCGACATAGAGAATCGCCAGGAAGAGTCCGGCGATCAGCGATGGACGGATCAACGGAAGCGATACGCGGAAAAACGTCGTCATGCGACTGGCTCCGGTCATGCGGGCGGCTTCTTCAAAGGAGACATTCACCGTTCTGAAAGCGGATCGGGCCAACAGGTACACAAAGGGAAAGGTGTTCAAGGCGAGCACGAGCACGGCGCCCGCGAAACTGAACGGCGAGAACAGTGTGGCCTCCGGGCCGGCCACGCTTTGCCAGAGGTGTTCCAGCGTTCCGCCTCGTTTCAGCAGGTGCGTATAGGTGTAGGCCAGAACGTATGAAGGGATGGACAAGGGTAAAAGACACAACCACTCCCATGTGCTGGCTCCGGGAAAGCGGTAGCGGGTCACGATCCAGGCCAGCGAGACCCCGAGGAGCAGGTCAATGACGGCGACGCCAATGGACAAGGAAAGCGTGTTCAGGAGCAGTTCCGGTATGCGTGTGGTCCAGAGTCGTCGCCAGACCGCAAGGTCTGTCGTGACGGCGGTCACCATCACGTAGACCAGTGGCAACATGAGGGCAAGCGCCAGACAGAAGCCGGGCAGCGCAAGCGGAGAGGGGAGACGGGAGCGAACCGACAGTGGGAGCAAAGGCTTAACGGAGTCCAACGTCTTCAATGACGGTCATCGTGGGATCACGGAGTTGGGCCAGATGGCTTAACGGGACACGCGCGATCCGAAAACTGTGCAGTGGCACCAGCTCCGGTGCGGCGGGCACGCGGGAATTCAGGGGGTATTCTTTGTTCGCGTGCGCGAACAGACGCTGTCCTCCGGGAGACACCAGAAAGCGGACCAGTGCCTGGGCGTGGGGCAGGTGTCTGGTGTGTGCGGTGATACCCACCCCCGCGGCGTTGAGAATCATGCCCGTGCCCCGATCCCCTTGATCGGTGAGTTGCAAGGCAATGGGTGCGTCCGGGTTCTGGGCCAGGTGGCGGGCGATGTAGTAATGATTGACCAGACCGGCGGCGACGTCGCCGCGTGCCACGGCCGCCACAATCTGCCGGTTTTTCCCGTACACGAATGAGCCGGCGTTCTTCTTCAAGCCCTGGAGGAACCGAAGGGTCGCCTCATCCCCGTTCAGCTCTCGAATCACCGACACGCCCGTCTGTAAATAGACGCTGCCCGCACTGGGAATCGCAACACGGCCTTTCCATTGCGGTTTGCCCAGATCCAGAATGGAGGAAATCTCGCCGGGGTGCACCATGGTGGTGTTGTACACGACAACCCAGATGCGGCCCGACAACCCAATCCAGCTGTTATCCGGCGCCCGGAACCGGTCGGGAATAGCGTCATCGAGGTCGGGGAGAGGATTGGCCCGGAGCAAGTGCAATTCACGCGCGCGCTCCAACGTGCCGGCGTCGTTGGTGATGAGCACGTCAGCCGACGTCCTGGCCCCTTCGAGCTGAAGCCGGTTGATCAACGCCGTGCTGTCCGCGGTCAAGAGCTGAACGGTGATACCCGATTCGGCTTGAAAGGCATCAAGGGCCGGTTGAATGAACCGTTCGGCCCTGCCCGAGTACACGACAAGACTGTCTCCGGCATGGCCGACGGCCGGGATGACCAGGATGGCCACCAGCACACACGCGACGGCCGGCATCGGGATGCCTCTGCGACAGGTGCGAATCCACCGTTTCAATGGTGCATCATCCTCGGCGGTGTTGGCTCCGTATTGCCGGCCAGATCCCGCCCGCAGTTCTTGCAGGCCCCGTTGGGCAACAGCACGGGAGCGCCGTACAGCTCCAGTTTATGGGTGTGAATCGTGAACCCGTTCCTGCTGGCGACTTCTTCCTGCAGGGCCTCAATCTGACAATTCTCGAACTCGATGATTTTTTCGCACCGTGTGCAGATGAGATGGTCGTGGTGTCCCTTGTGTGCCACATTGTCGAACTGCGTCTGTGTGCCGAAATGCTGTTCTTGTGCGAGGCCGGCCTTGCACAGCACTTTCAGCGTGCGGTACACCGTGGCCAGGCCAATATGAGGGTCTTTCCGGGAGAGGATCTGATACATCCGTTCAGCCGACACGTGTTCCATTTTCAAAAATGTCGTGAGAATGTTTTCACGCTGACGGGTCAGCTTGAGACCGTTTTTGGAAAGGTACTGTTTGAGAATGTCGAGTTCTCTGGCAGGTGTGGCCATACGGGATGGATCCCCCTGTGTACAGGAGCCTCATTAAAACTGAAATGCGACGAAGGGTCAAGCGGGGATCCCGGGTTGGAGGCGGGACCTGTCACCTGTCATCGTCAGGCGACGGGGCCGTGTGCATCGTCGTAGTGAGTTGGCATGACCCGTGCCGAGTGTCCCCGCGTTGACGCTGTTTCCGTGTGCTCGTTAGGATGGCCTTCCCGTCGGGGCATTGGGCGCCCGTCCGGGCGAGATGACATGCGAACCCCTCACGACATTACGATTGATCGGACGTTGCTGGTCTATGCGCTGTACGTGATTCAGGAAAAAGCATGGCCCGTGGTCAGCGATGTGAAGGTGCAGCAACTGGTCTTTCTGGCAGCCTTACAGATGCTCGGCAAGGGCCTGCGCGGACTGCATTACGAATTTATGCGGTTTCCCTATGGCGCGTTCAGCAAGGACCTTGATAACGATTTGCTGGCGCTCCGTAAGAAAGAACGGTTGCAGAATTTTGACGTCGTCGGGCAGGCGGAAGACTGTCTCGCCTTCGTATCGGGCGAGGCGATGGCTGGAGACGAGGTGAACGAACAGATTATGGACATACTGAACGCGGTCGTGGAAACCTACGGCCCTCAGGATGTGGGTGCGATCACGCAATCCGTGGAAAACGTTTCCATCAGCACGGTCGATCGTCCTGGAGAGACCGTGTGCGTCCGCGACATTCCCTTTCATACCATCATGCTTGTTCCTTCCCGCGTTGAAGTCACCGGAGAATTTTCTGTTCCTCCCCGCGTTGTCTCCAAACTGAATGTGGCGCTTGGTTCCTGAATCCCACCCCTCTCATCACGATATCCAGGCGGCCACGTTTCACCCGTGGCCCCGTACTGTGATCGCTATGCGGGAATCTCACAGGGACAATGGGCATTCGTCAATGGAACAGGGAACCAGGAGAGCATTCGGAGTGAGGGAAGAGAGAGGGCAGGCGGGAAGGGGCCGGGCCATGCTGACCCGGCCCCGTCGGACCGCAGTGGCCTGATCTATTCGGACATGGGTTCCTCGGACATGCTCCCCTCGGACATATGCCCCTCGGACATACTCCCCTCGGACATGCTCCCCTCGGACATACTCCCCTCGGACATGCTCCCCTCGGACATGCTCCCCTCGGACATGGATCCCTCGGACATGGATCCCTCGGACATGCTCCCCTCGGACATACTCCCCTCGGACATACTCCCCTCGGACATGCTCCCCTCGGACATATGCCCCGTCGAAATGAGTTCTTCTATCTCCGCCAGGGTTGCTTTCCCAATACCGTTGACCTTCACTAATTCCTGCACGCTTTTGAACCCACCATGGCTGCTTCGGTAGCTGATGATCCGCTTCGCCAGCGTCTTGCCGATCCCCGGCAATTTCTCCAGCTGTTTCGCGGTGGCGACATTCACGTCGACGGTGGCGACGTTCATGCTGGTTTTGTCCTCGTCCGCAAACGCCATTCCGGAAAAACCGACAAGGAGCGTCAGGGCGAGCATGGTGGTTGTCACGTAAGACCGCGTGCATTGTTGAAAACGTTGCATACTACTTCCTCCTTTTGAACAATGATGAATGAAAGAACAACAAACCACTCCACAACTGTCTTGATAATAAACCAGGCACATACCGTGCCTCAAGAAAACAGGCGTGTGATTGCCCGGGTTTTTTCTCTCGCCGTCGCCCGAAACGCGAAGGCCGGGACATGGCGTGGAAGGGGAGCAACAAACCCGGTACAGGCTGTGCGGGTGTGCATCGCGTCACACGGCGAAGCCATAGATCTCCCCGATTTTAGTCCTGATGTATGCCAGAAACGGCTCAACGCTGAGTGAATGTCCGGTGATGCGGTGAAGCAGTTCAGCGGATGAATAACGGCGTCCATGTTGATGGATCTGCCGGTTGAGCCAGGAGCGGAGTGAAAGCAGATGTCCCCGCTGGATGTCCGTGTCCAGTGTGGGGATGTCCTGACGGGCCTGCCGGTCAAGCAGTGCGGCGTAGAGGTTGCCCAGCGTGTAGGTGGGGAAGTAGCCAAATGCGCCAAGCGACCAGTGGACATCCTGCAGCACACCGTCGGCGTCTCGTTCGGGGATAATCCCAAGATAGTCCCGCATGGTCTCCCGCCACAGAGTCGGCAGATCCTCGACCGCGACACGCTGTTCCATGATGGCCCGTTCAATGTCAAAACGCGCCATAATGTGCAGGTTGTAGGTGACTTCATCCGCCTCCACCCGAATCAAAGAAGGATGCACCGTGTTCAGTGCGGCATAAAAGTTGTCCAGAGACACCGCCCCGAATTGTGCGGGAAAGTACTGTTGCAGGAGAGGGAAAAAATAGATCCAAAAGGCCCTGGAGCGCCCCACGTTGTTCTCCCATAACCGCGATTGGCTTTCGTGAATGCCAAGCGAAAGAGGCTGGCCCAGTGGCGTGCCGTACTGCTCGTGGGGCAGGCCCTGATCATAGATGCCATGCCCGCCCTCATGGATGCAGCTGAACAGGCAGGAAGCAAAATCTCTTTCAAAGACGCGAGTCGTCACGCGCACGTCGGTGGGGTGAAAGGATGTGGTGAACGGGTGGGCCGAAAGGTCCAACCGTCCCCGGTGAAAGTCATACCCCATTGTGCGGAGAACCAGTTTGCCAAACTCAATCTGCTGCCTGTGATCGCAGGCCTGAAACAACATCCGGTTATCCGGCGGTGATGAGGAGGCCCGGACGTGTGCCAGAAGCGGAACCAGCCCGTCACGAAGCTCGGCAAACAGCGGTTGCAGTTGCGCGACGGTGATCCCCGGCTCGTGGACATCCAGGAGTGCGTCGTATGGGGAATCGGTGTAGCCCATGTAATCAGTTTCTTGAAATTTCAAGGCCACGATTGTCCGAAGGTGGGGAAGAAACTGTGAGAAGTCATCGTGGCGGCGCGCCTCGACCCATGCCTGCTGGGCCAGGGAACAGGCGTGCCCCAGACGTGTTACAAAATCGGACGGGAGTTTGCTGGCTCTGTGCACGTCACGCCAGGTTTCCCGAAGCAGCGCCCGGGATGCGTCGTCCAGTCCCGTGGCGTTGTCGGTTGTCAGGCCGGTCGTGGGATCAATATACTCCAACAGGAGGTGTTCGAGCCTGGGGGACACCAGTTTGTCGTGGGCCAGCGTCTGCAATGTGGCCAGTTGCGCCGCACGGGCTTGACCACCGCCGGCCGGCATGCCGGTTTCCTGATCCCAGGACAGCAAGGCGGCGGCGTCCCTGATGTGCTGGATTTCCAGGAGTGCGGCTTTCAGTGCGTCAAGACCGTGCGGGGATCGTGTCATAATCAGTGTGTGCTCTTGAATTCACGCCATGCGTACAACCGATGGTGGAGAAGTACTGTACGAATCGCCAGGACCGAATGCAAACGAACAGAGCGAGGACGCACGGAATGAGGTGGCATTTCCCGATGGAGGCAAAGCCGGCATGATAAACAATCTGGTCGTCCCGGCTGTTGAATCCTATGCAGAAGCCCATTCAATGCCGGAGTCCGATACCTGTCGTCAAATTCGGGAGGCAACCTGGCATTCCGTGGACTGTCCACAAATGGTGGTAGGCCCGCTGGAGGGGGCGTTTCTGAAAATGATGACGCAGCTGGCCGGGGCCAGGCGTGTACTGGAAATCGGCACGTTCACGGGGTACAGCGCGCTGTGTTTTGCCGAAGCCCTGCCCGGGGATGGCACCGTGATCACGTGCGATATTGATGCCGAAACCACCGGGTTTGCCAAACGGCACTGGGCCAACAGTCCCGTTGGAAACAGGATTGAGGCGCGGCTTGGGCCGGCTCTGGAGACGATGCAGACAGTCGAAGGGTTGTTCGATGTCATTTTTATCGATGCGGATAAACTCAATTACGTGAACTATTACCAACGCGGGTTGGAGTTGCTGTCTCCCGCGGGCCTCATGCTCATTGATAACGTGCTCTGGAACGGGGAAGTGATCAAAGACCCGCCGCCGGATGATTCCACCGCAGCCATTCAGGAATTGAACAGGGTCGTGGCTGTTGATCCCCGCGTTGTCGCGGTGTTACTGACCATCAGAGACGGCGTGTTGGTCATCAGACGCAACCAGGCGAACCCGCACTAAGCGACCATGGATGAACTCGTGCCCGGTGCGTTGTTGATCGGGTACCTGCAACGGCTCTCGCTGGATTTTGTGGTACATCTTTCCCCACCACAATGCCTGCAAAACAGGCAGACTGGTCTATCATCGCTTGTACGCTTTGCGATGGTCTTTTATACAAAAACAATCCACAATGTTTTCCACATTTTCAGTGGATGAAGCGTATCAATCTGAAAGATGTGGCAAATGTAAGCACGGGTGGGTGTTGACCGGCGTGAGGCACCCTCAACCGCTGTGAACGGTGGGGCGATGATTGCGCCGATTCAGGAATAACCTGGCAGCTGTACTGAAAAAGACCGGAAAGACACCCCGTTTTCCTGTCGGGGCTGGATTGTGAAGGAAGGGGGAGGCGGTGGCATGGCGACACTCATGCCTGGAACACGGCCAGCTCCCCTTGACTATGAAATGGATGAAGGGTTGCTCACAGGCAGTTCAGGCTCTGGTTAACGTGAGCATCACTTGAGAAAGCCGGGAGTTGGCAATCTAACAATTTCCGGAGTTCAAACTCGGCGCCCTCTCGAAACCGTTCGGCTTCGTCCGCATCTGGAAACGGGCCGTACACTCTTGGTTCGAGAAAGTTACAGGCGATCTGAACAAACCATCGCGCTTTGCCTTTCGTCCGTCGTTGTGTAAAGACCATCGTTGCCCCGTGCCTGGTGGCTTGACTTGTCATCACGTGCCTCCCCTTGTGAGACATCCCCTCCATATTTTGTATAGAACACGGAATATATCCACAATATATTGGTTTTTTTGGTTTTTGCAAGATGTTTCATGTGGGACTTATCCAGTTCACTTCACAAATCGGCTTTCCGTATATGAAGGGTAGACCCACCGCAGGAGGCTATCCGAATGACCAAGTGTGCGGGAACCATCAGTTCCTATGAATTCTTCAAGCGCTACCCTGATGAGCGGGCGGCGATTGCCTACGTGGAGGCTCGCCACTGGCCGTCTGGGGTGATATGCCCGCGATGCGGGGGTTCCAAGACCGCCCGGTTGCGCCAGTACCCCTACCATCTGTGTCGGGGGTGCCGGAGCAAATTCACCGTGCGAACCGGGACGGTGTTTGAACGGTCTCACATTTCCCTGGACAAATGGCTCTATTCCATGTATTTGTTCCAAACCGCCCGCAAGGGGGTTTCCAGCCTGTAGCTCTCAAAGGAGTTGGGCATCCGCCAATCCTCGGCTTGGTTCCTCTTGCACCGCCTACGAGAGAAGTTGACGAGACCTTTATGGGCGGGAAGGCGGCGAACCGTCGGCTGTCCAAGCGACACCAAGGTCGTCAAGGGCCGAACGACAAACAAGTGGTGATAGGGATGCGGGAGCGCGGCGGCAAGACCGTGGCGAAACCGCTGGAGGGAACGGACAGGCTGTCCCTCTGGACTGAAATTCAACGCACGGTCGTCCTTGGCTCCACGCTCTATACGGACGAACATACAAGCTATGCGGGGATTACCCGTAAGGCGTATCGGCACGAGACTGTCAAGCATTCCGCGAAGGAATACGTGCACGGGATGGCCCATACGAATGGGATAGAAAGTGTCTGGGCGGTCTTGAAAAGAGGTATCAAGGGATATATCATAACTGGAGCGTGAAGCACCTTCATCGGTACGTTAATGAATTCACCTTCCGGTTAAATGAAGGCCATGTCACACGCCATACCCAAGACCGATTGGACAGCTTGGTATCGCACGCGATGGGGAAGCGGTTGACGTATGCCCGGCTCACCGAAAAAACCAACACCAGACAGCGAAGCCTTTGACCAGATTGCCTTGGATTGCATCACTGATAGGCTCGTTCGTGTCACGTCCATCAAATCCTCTCAGCCGGCAAGATTGAGTGGCACGATAGGACGACAACCCACACGTCGGGTTCAACAAAGGGGGTAGGAGCCATGACCGTCTATGCTGTGCTCTTGCGTGAATCGAATGATGAAGTGGCCAAGCGATTATTTGACCACTACAAGGAGGAGGATTACTACTGCATGTCAGACACCACCTACCTTGTGAGAAGCTCCACCATCGCTGAAAAGGTCGCGGTGGCGATTGGCTTGAAAGGAGAGGATCGCATTGAAGATGCCAGTGGCGTGGTCTTTAAGCTGAACCACTCCTTTGCAGGCTATTCGTCGCGTGACTTGTGGGATTGGTTGGAACAAACCGAGTCCTTAGCGGTATGAGTCGGAAACAGCCGTTCGACAAGGATAGTGCACCAGATCCACAGGCTCCGCGCAAGACTGATAGCCATGACGCCCATCTTGAAACTCGCCTCATGCGGTTGGAAGAGCGGCTCTCCTTATCGGAGTCTTGTAATGCTGGGTTGGAAGCTCACAAGGAGCACAATGCAACCAAAAAGGATATTGAGAGTATCAAAGTCTGGGTCCTCTGGGGCGTGGGCGGCGCACTGCTCACCGTTCTCTTGTCCATCTTGAGCGCATGGCTTCGCGGATGGTTTCACACTCATTAGTGATTCGGGTGTGTGCCCACCCCCAACAGCACCCACCCCGCGAGGATGAACAAACGAGGCAGGCGGTCGGGGGCCAATAGCCCCGGCAGGGGTTGCCGGCGTGCTCGGCTCAGAACGAGTAGGTAAGCCCCACCAAGCCGTTGTGGTGGGTATTGTTAATGTCGGAGACCAGCGGAAGGGTTGGCTCCGTCGTCCCGAAAAACCGATAGGACACCTCGACGGCGAGGGTCTCGGTCATGTCGAACATCACCCCTGCCCCCGCTTGATAGGCAAAGACAGTCTGCTGGTCGCCGAAGTCTTTCACCTCGAAAAAAGACACCCCTGGCCCGCCCATTACAAACGGCGTCACCGGCCCGTCCAAGTGAAACCCTTGTGAGATGTTGCTCATAATGGCCAGGTTTGTCACGCGGCTTTTGCCGAGAAGAGCGGAACTACCGCGTGTGGCGTCCATGCTGTTTCGTCTCCATGAGATTTCGCTTTCGAGGTGTGTATGCTCTGCCACGGCCACCACGACGGCCCCGGAGACCACATATCCCAACTCGGTTTCCACTTTCTGGCCAAGCAACTTGCCGTCGGCCCCGCCACCAGCCCCGCCCGCGACCCGGACGTACCAGTCACCAGGCTCGGCCCACGCCCCCGTTGAGGCCATCATTGCCAAGAACATAACCAGACAAAGCATGCCTTTACGCATGGTTCACACTCCTTCCCGTGGGACAAACGTGGATGAGACCCGACACCGAATGGAGCCGGGTCGTTGATTGCACCACACGAGTCGTGTGAGGGGCCCGCGTATTCACCCCGACACGGGGAGCTACCCCATGGCGTTTGGTGGGCTGTTGTATTCGGCGAGCAACCCGACAATCAGGCAACCCGCGCGGTGCAATCGGGACGGGGTATGATTAAGTCTCAGAAAGGCGTCAAGTCAGGAGGGAACCAAAAGACGATGAGAAGTTAACAGGATAAGTCCCTTTCATGTGCCTCTGCGACGCGACGGATTGCATGTTGTCAATGGTGTGGTCAGCAATGCCGGGGTGTCTGTGCCGCAGGGATGGGCCAGGGATGCGGAGACATGGTCCCTCGGTGGGGGGACAAGCCCGGTGCGATCCTACGACAGGTGTGGTGGCGGGGTGGAAACGGGGCGGTCGTGTTTGCGCAACATACGGTGCCGAAAGCAATTCGTCGTATGATCATTAACCATCCCCGTGGCCTGCATGAACGCGTAACAAATCGTGGGACCGACAAATGCGAACCCCCGGCGTTTCAGATCCTGACTCATGGCGGTGGCGATTGGCGTGAAACAGGGAACAGTCTGGGGAGTGTGCCAGCGATTGTGAATCGTCCGGCCTTTGACCATTGGCCACAGGTACGCATCAAAACTTCCGAATGTCTGTTGCACGGCAAGAAAAGCCCGGGCATTCGCAATAGCCGCCTGGATTTTGAGGCGATTCCGAATAATGCGAGGGTTCTTCAACAGTTGGTGAACTTTTCGGATGTCGTATTTGGAGATTGCCGTTGCGTCAAAGTGATCAAAGGCTTCCCGGAACGCCGCGCGTTTGTGCAAAATCGTGCGCCAGCTTAACCCTGCCTGCGCGCCCTCAAGTATAAGAAATTCAAATAACCGGCGATCATCGTGCACGGGGACGCCCCATTCGTCATCGTGGTACTGAATCAGGAGCGTATCGGTTGCCCAGGAACATCGGGCACGGGGCATGGGTGGAGTGGGTGACGAGCGGGTCATGGATGTGGATCCCTGTCATGGGCCATGCAACGATTGTGGTATGATGCCACGCTGAGGTGTGGGATGTCTAAATTTATCCTGGAATCGGAATTCTCGCCCAAAGGCGACCAGTGCAAAGCCATTGACGCGCTGACCAAAGGGCTGAACGACGGCACGAAACATCAGGTGCTGTTGGGCGTCACGGGGTCGGGCAAGACATTCACCATGGCCAACGTGATAGCCGAGGTGCAGAAGCCGACGTTGGTGGTGGTCCATAACAAGACACTGGCGGCGCAGTTGTATCAGGAGTTCAAGAGTTTTTTCCCGCACAATGCCGTGGAGTATTTTGTCAGTTATTACGACTATTACCAGCCCGAAGCCTATGTGCCTTCCACCGATACATATATCGCCAAAGACGCCTCGATAAACGACACCATTGATCAGATGCGGCATGCGGCCACGTCGTCGCTGCTGGAACGCGACGATATTCTCATCGTGGCCTCGGTGTCCTGCATTTACGGCCTTGGCTCGCCGGAAGTCTATCATGGCATGTTGCTGTACCTCGAAGAAGGCATGGAGATTCAGCGGGATGCCATTCTCGCCAAGCTGGTCGAGATTCAATATTCCCGTAACGACCTTGAGCTGCATCGCGGCACGTTTCGGGCGCGCGGAGACGTCATCGAAATTTTCCCCGCCGCGTCTCATGCAAATACCATCCGAGTGGAATTATTTGGCGATACGGTTGACGCGATTTCCGAAATTGATCCGCTGACGGGTCAGGTGCTGGGGCGGCTGTCCAGGGTGCCGGTGTATCCCAAGAGCCATTATGTGATTGCGCCTGACCGGTACGAACGTGCGCTGCGGGAGATTGAAGAAGAACTGGACGGGCAACTGGTCCGCTTCCGTCGCAACGGGCAGTTGCTTGAAGCGCAGCGCGTGGAACAGCGGACGAAATTCGATCTCGAAATGATTCGGGCAATGGGCTATTGCCACGGCATTGAGAATTATTCACGGCACTTGAGCGGCCGTGCGTCCGGGGAGCCGCCGCCGACGCTGTTGGACTATTTCCCCAAAGAGTATTTGCTCATCGTGGACGAGTCTCATGTGACGATTCCTCAGTTTGGCGGGATGTACGAAGGCGATCGTTCCCGCAAGAACACACTTGTGGCCTATGGCTTTCGTTTGCCGTCGGCCCTGGATAATCGTCCGCTGAAATTTACGGAATTTGAGGTCTGTGTGCGGCAGGTCGTGTATGTGTCGGCCACGCCCGGGCCGTATGAGTTGGAGCGGGCCGGTCGGAATGTGGTGGAGCAGATTATTCGGCCAACGGGTCTGATGGATCCGGTGATCGCCGTCAAACCGGCGAAGGGGCAGGTGGAGGATTTACTGCAGGAAGTGAAAGCGGCCGTCGCCAACGGCTTTCGTGTGCTGGTAACAACCTTGACCAAGCGCATGGCTGAAGACCTGACCGAGTACTATCATGATCTGGGTGTGAACGTGCGGTATCTGCATGCCGACATTCATACGCTTGAGCGGGCGGAGATTATCCGCGACCTTCGCAAGGGCGTGTTTGATGTGCTGGTCGGCATCAATTTGCTGCGCGAGGGGCTGGATCTTCCGGAAGTAATGCTCGTGGCCATTCTGGATGCGGACAAAGAAGGATTTTTGCGTGGCCATCGCGCGTTGATCCAAACCGTTGGACGGGCCGCGCGGAACAGCGAGGGCAAAGTCATTCTGTACGGAGACACGATCACCGATTCCATGAAAATCACGATGGAAGAAACCGCGCGGCGGCGTCACATCCAGGCCTTGTACAACCATGAGCATGGCATCACGCCGGAGACCATCAGGAAACGCATTCATGCGTTGGACTATCACATTGCCGAGGCGGATAACCGCGACGTGGAAATCGCGGCGGAGGAGGAGACCGTCTATGCCACCTGGGCCGACATGGAGCAAACGATTGTGTCCCTGGAACAGGAGATGAAGGCCGCGGCAACCGCGTTAGAGTTTGAACGTGCCGCGATGTTGCGCGACCGGATTCGGGCGATGCGGCAGAAGGAACTTCGGGTGGGCGGCTCCGTACACTAGAGATTTTTGTAGAGATAAAAGCCGAGCGATGCCCCCAGAACCATGAGCAGGTTGATTTTGAGGATCACGCCCAGTGTGATGTGGATGAACATGACGTCGAGGACAAGGGGTGGGTCTATGGCCAGAGGAACCGCTTCGAGGAAAACGGTCTGAACCGGCCCGGCCGGCGTCAAGGCTCTCAGCCCTTCACTCAACACGCCGCCCAGCAGGCCGCCAAGCATGACCAGTATCACCAGCGCCCAACCGGGTTTTCTCATGGGTCCATTCCTTGAAACGGCCAAGCCGCGAGGACAGGTTGCAGGGAAAGAAACAGGCAAACCGGGAGACCGTATGCCAACCGTTCCCGCAAAGTCAAGCCAGCGCGTTCCTTGACAGATTTTCCGCGGCACGCCTACACTGTGCGTTCTTTTCTTCGTCGTTGAAAAACGAGTGAGGAGTCTCCCGTGTTTTCAGAACTCACTAGGAAACTCGACAGCGCGCTCAAGAAACTCCGTGGAACCGGAGTGCTGAAAGAACAGGACGTGACCGAGGCGTTGAAAGAGGTCCGTCTGGCGTTGCTCGAAGCCGACGTCAATTTCAACATTGTCAAAGACTTCATTGCGCGCGTTCAGGAAAAGGCCGTGGGGCAGGATGTCCTCGGGAGTCTGACCCCCGGGCAGCATGTCGTCAAAATCGTCAAGGATGCGTTGTGCGACTTGATGGGCCGCGACCATGCCGGCCTGTCGCTCGCGGCGCAGCCCCCGACCATTGTGATGATGGTGGGTCTGCAAGGCGCCGGCAAAACCACGACCTGCGGCAAAGTCGCGCGCCTGTTCACACAACAGGGCAAACGCGTGTTGCTCGTTGCCGCCGACCCGCGCCGTCCCGCCGCCGCTGAGCAGTTGACGTCCCTGGGGGCCACACTGGATGTGCCGGTCCACCGTGCGGACCCATCGCTGTCCGCGCCGCCCGATGTCGTGCGCGTGTGCGAGGAAGGTGTCGGCCGTGGCCGGGATCACGGCTATGACATTGTGATACTGGATACCGGAGGGCGGCTCCATATTCACGATGAATTAATGTCGGAGCTGGAAGCCGTGAAAGCCGCCGTCAGTCCGCACGAAATTCTGTTCGTCGCCGACTCGATGACCGGCCAGGAAGCGGTCAACGTCGCCGAGCAGTTTGATCGCCGCCTGGGGTTGACCGGCGTGATTTTGACCAAGACCGAAGGTGACGCGCGCGGCGGGGCCGTGCTGTCTGTTCGGGCCGCCACTGGCAAGCCGGTGAAATATCTCGGCACCGGTGAAAAATTAGACGCGCTGGAACTGTTTCACCCTGACCGTATGGCCTCCCGGATTCTGGGAATGGGAGACGTGGAGTCGCTGATTGAAAAGGCGCAGGCGTCGTTTTCACAAGAAGACGCCTCGACGCTGCAACGCAAAGTGGCGACCAATACGCTCACCCTTGCGGATTTTCGTGATCAAATCAGGCAGGTCAACAAGCTGGGGTCCATGGAGCAGATTATGGCGATGCTTCCGGGAACCGGGCAGTTGAAGTCGCTGATGAACGGAAAGATGAGCGGCGAACAACCGGAAAAGGACATGAAGCGGGTAGTCGCGATCATTGATTCCATGACCAGTCGGGAGCGTCAGGACCATACGATCATCAACGGCAGTCGAAAAAAACGTGTGGCCAGGGGCAGCGGAACCTCGGTTCCGGAAGTCAATCGTCTCATCAAACAGTTTCTCTCGGCACGCAACATGATGCGGTCCCTGGCGGGCGGCATGACGGGCAAACCCGGGAAGTTGGGAAAATTGAAGAAACGGGGCAAGCTGATACGTGCCCTGCAGTCCCGCCAGGGTGTCTTTCCAGTCTGAAACCAGATATACTGCGTCGTCGTTGAAACCAATACTTGCTTCACGGGCTTACTTTACAAGACATTTACAGGAGGGTGACACTTGTGGCGGTACATTTACGGTTGACCCGGGTAGGGCGACACAAACGGCCGTTTTACCGGGTCGTGGCGGTGGATTCCAGAATGCCTCGGGACGGGAAATATCTTGAACTGTTGGGCACGCATGATCCCTTACCGGACCCGGCGGCGACCACATTAAAACAGGATCGAGTGCTGGACTGGCTTAAGAAAGGCGCCCAGCCTTCGGTGACAGTTCGAACGCTCCTTCGGCGGGCGGGTATCTGGGCGGCGTTCCAGGAATCGAAAAAGCCGGCGGCGACCTGAGCGCGTCGCGTGATTCGGTTATCCCGCCCCCACGCGTGGGCGGGTCATGCGGCGAACGAATTCCCCGTCCATCGGCGCCGAATGTCGCACACGTTGACGGAAAAGGGAGAGCGAGGTCTGTGGGACAAATGGTGGCCGTGGGAAAGCTGGTCAAACCGTTCGGGGTCAGAGGGCAGGTCCGGGTGCTTTCACTCACGGATGTTCCGGATCGGTTGGAAAATCTGAAGGAAGTAACCCTGGAGTCGCCCACAGGGAAAACCCTGGTGACGACAGTAACCAATGTCCGCACGGATGGCCGGTCGTACCTCCTGGGTTTTGCCAACTTCTCAACGCCGGAGGATGTGAAAGCCTACAGCGGAGCATGGCTGAAAATCCCCGAAGATGACGTGCCGCCCTCTCCGGAAGGCCACCATTACCAGTTTGAATTGATCGGGCTTACGGTGCGGGACGAGTCGGGCAAGGTGCTGGGGACGTTGGAAGAAGTGGTGGAAGTCCCGCACCATCATCTGTTTGTCATTCGCGGAGGCGGCAAAGAATATCTCCTGCCCGCGTTGCGAAAATGGATTCCCAGTATTGATGTCGCCGGTGGTGTCATGACCGTGGCGTCAACAGCGGAATGGGGAGGCGACGATGCAGTGTGATCTGCTGACCCTGTTCCCTGACATGGTCAAGCACGTCGTGTCGTACTCCATAGTCGGACGTGCGCAAGCCAAAGGGTTGGTAACCATTCGAGTCCATAATATCCGCGACTTCACTGACAACCGGCACCGGGTGGCTGATGATACATCCTACGGCGGCGGGGCGGGCATGGTGATGATGGCCGAGCCTGTTTTCCGGGCGATTGACGCATTGGGCCAGGAGCGAAGCCACTTGCGGATTATCGCGCCTTCGCCCCAGGGCGTGCCCTTTACGCAACAGCTGGCCCGGGACTTGAGTCGGGAATCCCGGCGGCTGGTGTGGATCTGCGGGCATTACGAAGGCATTGATGAACGAGTAAAGAGCCGTCTGGAGCCTGAGGAAGTGTCAATTGGCGATTATGTGCTGACGGGCGGTGAACTGTCGGCCCTGGTCATGCTTGATGCGGCGACCCGGTTGGTTGCCGGCGTGGTGGGCGATCCCGCTTCGGTGGAACAGGATTCCTTTTCCGGGCCTTTGTTGGATTTTCCCCATTACACCCGGCCGCATACCGTTCGCGGGTATCAGGTGCCCGAAGTCCTGCTGTCCGGCAATCATGCGGCTGTCCGGCAGTGGCGTCGCAAAGCCGCGTTGCGGAATACCTATGACAAACGACCGGATTTACTGGAGGAAGCGTCGTTAACCCGGGAAGACAGGGAATGGTTGTCGGATATGTCCCGGGACAGTGAACAAGGAACATCGGTGAGTGAAGGGGGAGGATTTCAACCATGAATCGGCTTCAACGGCTTGAGCAGACCTTTCCGACACAGGTTGTCCCGGACTTTGAAATAGGGGACACCGTTCGTGTGCACGTGAAAGTGATTGAGGGTGAAAAAGAACGCATCCAGATTTTCGAAGGATTGGTACTGGCCCGCAAAGGCAGGAAGATCTGCGAGATGTTCACCGTTCGCAAAATCTCCTACGGGGTGGGAGTGGAAAGGGTGTTCCCTGTGAATTCTCCCTGCATTGCAAAGATTGATGTGATGCGGAAAGGGAAAGTGCGGCGAGCGAAGTTGTACTATCTTCGGGACAAAAAAGGGAAACAGGCCAAAGTGGCCGAACGGGAATTTTCCCGCACCGCGCGTCAGCGCAAGGCCAAAGCCTCCAAAGCCGAGTCTGCGGCGGCGGCGGCGACAGCGGCCTCGGCGGCGGCCTCCGACGATTCCGGTGCCGAATAATCCGACAGGCTGATCGGGTGGTCCTGTCACCGTGACCCCTGACGTGAAACCCCGCCCCACATACGCGTTGGAAGAAGACGCGCGAGCCTGTGGGTATCGCAGTGTGGCCGGGTTGGACGAAGCCGGGCGCGGGCCGCTGGCCGGGCCCGTGGTCGGGGCGGCGGTGATAATGCCCCGCCGGTTTTCGTTGCCGGGTCTTGATGATTCCAAAAGGGTGAAGCCCGCCAAACGGGAAACCCTCTTTACCGTCATCACGCAACACGCGCATGCCTGGGGAATCGGAATCGCGTCCGCTGCCGAAATAGACAATCGCAACATTCTCCAGGCGACGCGTCTGGCATGGTCGCTGGCCGTCAATCAGCTGAAAGTCTCCCCGGATTTCCTGTTGATTGACGGGCACGTCGGCATTGAGTGTTCCATTCCGCATCGGGCCGTGATTCAAGGCGACCGGCTTTCCTGTTCCATTGCGGCGGCGTCCATTCTAGCCAAGGTTTTCCGTGACCGCATGATGTGTGCCTATCACCAGTGTGACCCCCGGTATCAGTTCCACAAACACAAAGGGTATCCCACGCCCGAACATCTCCGACTGCTCCGGCGCTTTGGCCCCGGCCCTGTCCACCGGCGCTCCTTTGATCCGGTGCGGAAATGTCTGACCGGATCGTGGGAGAAGGCATGAGCCTCGCCCACCTGCTGGGCAAGGCCGCCGAAGCCGCCGCCGAGCGGTTTCTTCGCCGGAAAGGCTATACAATTCTGGATCGCAACATTCGATTCGGGCACGGAGAACTGGACATTGTCGCCCGGGTCGGGGAGACGCTGGTCTTTGTCGAAGTCAAAGCGCGAAGCACGGACGACTACGGCGGAGCGTGCCACGCCATAACGGCGCACAAAGAAAGACAACTCATTCATGTGGCCGCCCGGTATCTTGCGCGCCATCAGTTCACGCAGTATGCCTGTCGGTTTGACGTGCTCTTATACAATGCGGCGACGCCCGGCGCTCCGGTTCTGGAACACATTGAACATGCGTTTGAAGTGTCCGGCGATGATTTGCGTTGGTAACGGCGTGGAACATCGTCGGGATAACCGGAGACCATGGTGTCCCTGTTAAGCGGTGGTCTCCATGATTCGATTCCTGCATGTCTCCAAATTCTTTGATCGCTGTGCGGCGCTTCACGACGTCACATTTCGCATCAACGAAGGCGAATGTGTCATTCTGTCGGGGCCGAGTGGCGCGGGCAAAACCACCCTGCTCCGGGTGGTCTTTGGAATGGAAGTACCCGATGAAGGACACATTCTCGTCCAGAACCGCAACGTTGCCCGATTACACGGACGCGACATACCCTATCTGCGCCGCACGATGAGCTTTGTGCCGCAAAACTTTCAGTTGCTTTCGCGGAAAACCGTGTATGAAAACGTCATGTTGCCCCTCATTGTGCAGGGTGTGAACAAAGCGGAAGCGCAGAGACGGGTGGGGACGACCTTGCAGGCAGTCGGCGTTGAGCACAAACGGGCGATCCTCGCCGGCGGCCTCTCAGCCGGAGAGCAACAGCGGGTCTGTATCGCGCGGGCCATCGTAACCAGGCCCGCCATTGTGCTGGCCGATGAACCGACAGGCAATCTGGACGAAGCGCTGGCGGATGAAATCGTGGCATTGTTCCAAAGGATTCACGCGCAGGGGACGACAGTGCTCCTGGCCACCCACAATCAACGGGTCATGGCGCAGATGCGCGGTCGGGTCCTGCAGATGCGAGCGGGCGACGTGGTATCCGACACGCCTGTGGTGACATAATGCGGGCATGGTATCTCGTGCGGGAAACGCTGACCAATCTTCGCGTGCATCGGGGAGACGTGCTCATCGGCATGATCACAACCGCCTTCGCCATCGCCTGCTTCGGAGTCTTTGTGTTGTTGTACCTGAATCTCCGGCATCTGGCCGAAAACCTTCGGAGCGGGATTGAAGTGATCGCATACCTGAAACCAGACGCCTCGGAGCGGGACATATCCGACGTGCGGCAACGTCTCCAGAACGATCCGGCGGCCGCGGCGGTCAGAATGGTGTCAAAAGAACAGGCGCTTCGGGATTTTCGTCGACACTACCCCCATGACACCTACCTGAACGAAATACGAGACAATCCGTTGCCCGTATCGTTTATGATGAACGTCTCCCCCCCCGAATCCATGGGTGCGTTTGTGGAACGTATCAAGCAGTTTCCCGGCGTGCAGCATATCCAGCACAGTCAGGACTGGATTGACAAACTGGCCATTGTCATCAGTCACTTCAAAGTGATGGCCGTGGTGATCGGGACCATTCTGGCCCTGGCCACGGCCACGATTATCAGGAACACGGTCCATATATCCCTGCACACCAGAAAAGAAGAAATAGAAATCCTCCGACTGATTGGCGCCACGGGGCGCTTTATCGCCATCCCCCATGTCGTCGAAGGAGCCATAATGGGCGCCGTTGGCGGCGGTCTGGCCCTGGTGTTGTTGAAAGGCGTCTTTGCAACCGTCCAGTCCGAACTGCTTCGTGTGGCGCCGTGGTTTGACGGACTGGAACGGAGTCTGACATTTTTCCCCGGGCAGATTTCGCTGTTGCTGGTGCTGGCCGGGATGCTCCTGGGGGGCGGG
This sequence comes from Nitrospirales bacterium, assembly GCA_963692935.1. Classification (GTDB taxonomy): domain Bacteria; phylum Nitrospirota; class Nitrospiria; order Nitrospirales; family UBA8639; genus Bin75. The sequence continues at coordinate 1,603,988 of OY843588.1, read as the reverse complement.
AGTAGCCTGTTATCGGTCCGGGGTTTGCTCAACGCGAGGTCATGATGGGACACTGTATTGTCGCGGTGGTGCTGACACTCTCCATGAGTCTCGCGGTAGCCGTGCCGGCCCGGGCGAGCGTGCTTCAGGAAAAAATTGACAAAGTCAAACACACACTCGAACAGGTCAGGCGGGACATTGAAAAAACCCGGAAGCAACTCAACCGGTCGCGGAAAAAACACGGCACCGTCCGGCGAACCATTGAAGACCTTGATCGCCGCCTGCACAACAAGCGGGACGAGGTACAATCCGCCCGGCGGGACCTCAAACAACGCAAGCGAACCATGACTGTCCTGAGCGATGACATCGCCGCGCTTCAATCGCGGATCAACGGTCGCAAGGCCATGCTGGCCAGCCGGGTCAGACGGCTCTATATGGACGGACACACCAGCTGGTTTCGCCCGTTACTGTCGGCGGATTCGTACATGCAGTTTCAACACCGCGTCGTGTACCTTTCCACGCTGAACGAGTGGGAAAACCGGGAACTCAAGCGGCACCGGCTCGACATGGCCCATCTGGAACAACGGCGGGCACAACACGAACAGCACATGCGCGCCGCCCAGTCGACCGAGCGCCGCCTCGCCAACACCCTGCAGACGATGGAAGACGACATGTCCCGCGCACGAGTCGTCCTGGCCGGTCTGGCGCAACAGACGCAATCCCACAAAGACAGCCTGGTCGCATCCGAAAACCGGAAAGAAGCCCTGATCAACACATTGTACCGGCGGGGGCGCATCCCCGCGACCGCTGTTGCCAAACACGCGTCGGGTTCGTTCCGCAAAGGCACCTTGTTGTGGCCCGTCGAAGGCGAACCGGTCGGCGCCTTCGGTCGGCAGAAGCACCCGGCGTTTGACACATACATTGACAAAAAAGGCATTGAAATCCAGACGGAGGAAGGCGAGAACATTCGCGCCGTGGCGGGCGGGACGGTCGTCTATGCGGACTGGCTCAAAGGCTACGGGTTAGTCGTCATTCTGGATCACGGCGCCAGTTATCTGACATTCTACGCCCACGCCTCCGGCTTGCAGGTCACAGAAGGCCAGACGGTGGCCCAGGGCGCCGTGCTTGGAAAAACCGGCGCATCGGGATTAACCGACCGCGTCGTCCTGTACTTTGAGTTAAGGGAAGGCATCAAGCCGGTGAACCCGTCGGGATGGTTTGCCAGATGAAAAGAGCCTTGAAATCGGCGCCGCCATATTCCGCCTCGCGGACACACAATGTCATGCGACGGCACAGCGGGCGGTGTTCGCCATCTTTTTCACCAATCGGGATACCACGATGAAAACAGAACGCGCATCAATACGATGGGGTTGGGGAGTCGTTGTCATGGGGGCGCTCGTGCTGGGGCTGCTCCTTGGCAAGGGCGTGGAGAAAACGGGCTATGCCGGAGAATCCTACGAAGAGCTGAAAGTCTTTGCGGAAGTGCTCACGCAGGTCAAAAAACATTACGTTGAAACATTGCAGACCCAGGAGCTGGTGCACGGAGCCGTGCGCGGTCTCCTCAAAACGCTGGATCCACATTCCTCGTACATGACCCCGGATATGTACCGGGAAATGCAGGTCGAAACCAAAGGCGAATTCGGGGGGGTGGGCATTCAGATCGGCGTCAAAGAAAACCGTATCACCGTCATTGCGCCCATCGAAGGAACGCCCGCGTATGAAGCGGGAATCGAAGCCGGCGACGTCATCGTGAACGTGGACGGCGAACCCATGAAATCGCTCACGCTGATGGAAGCGGTGCAACGCATGAGAGGCCCGAAAGGGACGCGCGTCACGCTCACCGTCGAGCGCGCGCAAGTCGCGGAGCCTCTCACCTTCGCCGTGATCCGGGACACCATAAAAATTCACAGTGTCCGGTCCCGTATCATAGATGATCGAATCGGCTACATTCGGATCTCGCAATTCCAGGAATCCACCCCCGAAGACCTTGGTCAAGCGCTGGTCACGTTGCGCGAGGAAGGCATCCAGGGGCTGATTCTGGATGTACGCAATAATCCGGGAGGATTGTTGTCCGCCGCCGTGGGGGTATCCGATCATTTTCTGGAAGAAGACACCCTGGTCGTCTCAATCAAAGGACGGGATGGTCGTGAAGACGAATACCGCACCCGTCTGAAAACCGCGCCTCACGACCATCCCATGATTGTCCTGGTGAACCATGGCTCGGCCAGCGCATCGGAAATTGTGGCCGCCGCCATGCAGGACTGGAAAAAGGCCGTCATTGTCGGAAAGACAACCTTTGGCAAAGGCTCCGTGCAGACCATTCTGCCGTTGTCGGATGGGTCGGGACTTCGGCTGACCACGGCCAAGTACTATACACCGAGTGGCACATCAATCCATGATGTCGGCGTGCACCCGGATATCGAAGTGGAAGCGCGAAAGCCGGATGCCGTGAAGCCGGATGCCGGCGTATCCCCGCATCCGCCGCGCGAAGAGAGCGTCGACGCCGCCTCGGCCGGTAACGCCCCGGCCAGTCTGGAAGAGCGCGAAGCGGCCTTGATGGCACAGGACATGCAACTCCGGAAAGCCATCGAATTGCTGAAGACCTGGAATGTCTTCAAGGATCGGCGAGCGCTGTAAGAACGGAGTCGGGGCGGGAGAGCCGAAGCCGGAAAAGCGGGGCATCATCTCAACCATCACACAAAGCAAGCCACAAGAGCCGTGCTGTCTTTCGGTGTCTCCTGTGCGCCCAACCCCGCCCGGCGGCAACCGCGAATTCCGGGGGGGCCTGTGCGCAACAAGTCGTCCCGTCGGGAATGTGCCCCGCCCGTTCCCTGAAACAACAGCTTGCGTGCACGTAACGGCTTCTGCTACAAACAAAGTCCTCTGTGTTCACGCAACTGATTGTGTTGCGAACCATTTACTGTGAGAGATAACCGTTTGGAAACCCCGTGGCTCATAAAAGGTTGTTGCCCCCCCCCCCCCCCTCAGTTATTGCGCCGCTTAATTTTTAGCCTCTGTGCCGTAGCGCTGGCGGTGTTGTTGTCCGGCGTGGCGGCGGCGCAGACTGCGGGGACAATTACGCTTTCCGCCACCAACAACAACGGCGACCGCGACCCGGCCACGCCCGGCTTGCAGGTGGATGAGGGTGACATCGTGACATTCACCTACACCGGCAACAGCCTTACCGAGCTTGTAGGGGTCGATACCGTTACCACCGGTACCGCCGACAGCGGCATTGACTACGAGCGCATTCTGTTCCCCGGTACTGGCCTATCTGTTCAGCGTATCTTCACACCCAGCAATCCCGGGACTTCTATCCTTGTGCGTGTTGTGAACGACTCCGTTGCCGAAGACGATGAAACGGTCATTGCGACCCTAAGCAACCCGGTGGGTTTTGACACAGCCCCTAGCACCACTACTACCATCGGCACGCCCGGCAGTGTCACCATCACCATCCGCGCCAACGACGGTAGCCAGGCGTTTCTCGGCGGCATGGACGCGCAGGCGGCGGAGGGCGGCACGATCAATGTGCCGGTGGAGTTCATCGGCGAGGCGCGCACAGCTCCCTCCACCGTCACCTTTGCCATCACCGGCACCGCCGCCAGCGCGGATTACACGGTGGACGACACCGCCAGCGCCATTACCTTTGACACGACCGCCGCAACCGGCACCATTGAGATCGCCCAGACTGCTGACTCCGGCGTCATTCCCATCCGCATCGAGACCGACGCCGCCGACGCCGGCGAAACCCTCATCGTCACCCTCACCGGCCACAGCGGCGGCGGCGTAACCAGCACGGTGTCCTCCGCCCCGCGCACCTACACCCTCGCCGAAGCCGCCGCCGACACCGCCCCGGCCTTCGCCGCCGGCGTTGCGCCGCCCGACCAGACCTACACCGACGACATCGCCATCACCGCCCTGACCCTGCCCGAAGCCACCGGCGGCAACGGCACGTTGTCCTACTCGCTGACGCCGGTGCCCGCGGGCCTGACCTTTACCGACAGCACGCGCATATTGAGCGGCACGCCGACCGCACCGGCGGCGGCCGTCACGTTGACCTACACCGCCACCGACAGCGACACGAACATGGCCGCCGGCGATGCCGCCACCCTGACCTTCAGCGTCATCGTGCAGGGGGTCGTCACCATCTCCGCCACCGGCAACAACGGCGACCGCGACCCGGCCACGCCCGGCTTGCAGGTGGATGAGGGCGACGAAGTGACTCTAACGGTTACCGCCCATGGCCTGACCGCAGGGAGCATCATTGGTAATGTGCGATCTTCTGGCTCGGCAACGCGAGGAACCGCCGGGAGCGGGGCGGATCTAATTAGTGACTCTGGAGAGACATGGGGATTTCAGACAGATACAAGAACCGCGACAGGCTCAACCGCCATCCTGGTGCATTCTGTCACGGATGACGGGCAAGCCGAAGCAGATGAAACGGCTACGTTTCCACTGGCCACGATATTTCCAAGTAACCCCGTCCCCGCCACCACTTGGATTGTCGGCACGCCCGACAGCGTTACCATCACCATCCGTGCCAACGACGGCAGCGTGGCGATGCTCGGCGGTGCGGATGCGGAGGCGCTGGGGGGCGGCACGATCACGGTGCCGGTGGAGTTCAGTAGCAGTCCGGCGCGCACCGCCGATTCCACCGTCGCCTTTGCCATCACCGGCACCGCCGCCGCCACGGATTACACGGTGACCACCGGCGGTGGCATCACCTTTGACACGACCGACGCCACCGGCACCATCGAGATTGCCCAGGCCGACACCTCCGGCGCCATTCCCATCAGCATCGCAAGCGGCGCCACCGTGGGCAGAACCCTCATCGTTACCCTCACCGGCCACAGCGGCGGCGGCGTGGGTAGCGAGGCGTCATCCGCCGCGCGCACCTACACCATCGCCGAAGCCGACACCGTCCCGGCCTTCGACGACACGGTGGACGACCAGTTCTATCCCTTCAATGCCGCCATCACCGCCCTGACCCTGCCCGAAGCCACCGGCGGCAACGGCACGTTGTCCTACTCGCTGACGCCGGTGCCCGCGGGCCTGACCTTTACCGACAGCACGCGCATATTGAGCGGCACGCCGACCGCACCGGCGGCGGCCGTCACGCTGACCTACACCGCCACCGACAGCGACGCGAACGTGGCCGCCGGCGACGCCGCCACCCTGACCTTCAGCGTCACCGTGCAGGGCACCGTCACCATCTCCGCCACCAACAACAACGGCGACCGCGACCCGGCCACGCCCGGCTTGCAGGTGGATGAGGGTGACATCGTGGCATTCAGAGTCACCCCCAACAGCATTACCGAGGCTGTAATCTTCAATGTTACTGTCGCCGGTACCGCCACCAGCATCGCCGACTATGGGAGAAGTGGTGACCCCAGCATGGCCCCAGGGGGGGAAATTACTTTGATCCCCGTATCTAGCTCTTCCGGCTCCAATGTTCTTGTTGCGGACGACTCCGTTGCCGAAGACGATGAAACGATCATTTTTGCCCTGGGCAACCTGCTGGATGCGACGCGCAACCCCAGCCGCGCTGTTGCCATCGGCACGCCCAGCAGCGTCACTGTCACCATCCGCGCCAACGACGGTAGTGTGGCGATGCTCGGCGGCGCGGATGCGGAGACGCTGGGGGGCGGCACGATCACGGTGCCGGTGGAGTTCAGTAGCAGTCCGGCGCGCACCGCCGATTCCACCGTCGCCTTTGCCATCACCGGCACCGCCGCCGCCACGGATTACACGGTGGCCACCGGCGGTGGCATCACCTTTGACGCCACCCCCGCAACCGGCACCATCGAGATCGCCCAGGCCGACACTTCCGGCGCCATTCCCATCAGCATCGCAAGCGGCGCCACCGCGGGCAGAACCCTCATCGTTACCCTCACCGGCCACAGCGGCGGCGGCGTGGGTAGCGAGGCGTCCTCCGCCCCGCGCACCTACACCATCGCCGAAGCCGACACCGCCCCAACCTTCGACGACACGGTGGACGACCAGTTCTATCCCTCCACTGCCGCCATCACCGCCCTGACTCTGCCCGAAGCCACCGGCGGCAACGGCACGTTGTCCTACTCGCTGACGCCGGTGCCCGCGGGCCTGACCTTTACCGACAGCACGCGCATATTGAGCGGCACGCCGACCGCGGTTGCGGCGGCCGTCATGCTGACCTACACCGCCACAGACAGCGACACGAACATGGCCGCCGGCGACGCCGCCAGCCTGACCTTCAGCGTCACCGTGCAGAACACCATCACCATCTCCGCCACCAACAACAACGGCGACCGCGACCCGGCCACGCCCGGCTTGCAGGTGGATGAGGGTGACATCGTGACATTAACCTACACCAGCAACGGCCTGACCAATAGTGTAAGCGTCGATGTCGTTGCTGCCGGTACCGCTACCAGTGTCACCGACTACAGGCGCACGACTTCCCCCGGTAATGCCATACGGAGTAGGCGTACTTTAAGCCCTGCCGCTCGTATTGCCCTTACCCCTCTTCTTGTTGTGGATGACTCCGTTGCCGAAGACGATGAAACGATCATTGTGACCATAAGCAACCCGGTGGATGCGCTGGGCACCCCTATCACCACTACTGCCATCGGCACGCCCAACAGCGTCACCATCACCATCCGCGCCAACGACGGCAGCCAGGCGTTTCTCGGCGGCATGGACGCGCAGGCGGCGGAGGGCGGCACGATCAATGTGCCGGTGGAGTTCATCGGCGAGGCGCGCACCGCTCCCTCCACCGTCACCTTTGCCATCACCGGCACCGCCGCCAGTGCGGATTACACGGTGGACGACACCGCCAGCGCCATTACCTTTGACACGACCGCCGCAACCGGCACCATCGAAATCGCCCAGACTGCTGACTCCGGCGCCATTCCCATCGGCATCACGACCGACGCCGCCGACGCCGGCGAAACCCTCATCGTCACCCTCACCGGCCACAGCAGTGTCGGCGTAACCAGCACGGTGTCCTCCGCCCCGCGCACCTACACCCTCGCCGAATCCGCCGCCGACACCGCCCCTGCCTTCGCCGCCGGCGTTGCGCCGCCCGACCAGACCTACACCGACGACATCGCCATCACCGCCCTGACCCTGCCCGAAGCCACCGGCGGCAACGGCACGCTGACCTATGCGCTGACGCCGGTGCCCGCGGGCCTGACCTTTACCGACAGCACGCGCATATTGAGCGGCACGCCGACCGCACCGGCGGCGGCCGTCATGTTGACCTACACCGCCACCGACTCCGACACCAACACCGATGCCGCCGATGCCGCCAGCCTGACCTTCAGCGTCATCGTGCAAACGGCGCCGATTGCCGGAACGCCCGCCGTCACCATTTCACCGACCACGCTGACCGTGGCCGAAGGCAACACCGCCACCTACACCGTGGTCCTGACCACCGACCCCGGCGGCATGGTGACCATCACGCCGGGCATTGCGCCGGCCGGCCACGGTTTGACGCTGACCCCAGGCGCGCTGACCTTCACCGCCGCCAACTGGAACAGCGCGCAGGTTATTACCGTCGCCGCCGCCGAGGATGCCGACGCGACCGACGACACCGCCACCATCACCCATGCGGTGACCGGCTACGGCTCCGTCACCGCCGACCCGGTGACCGTGACGGTTGCCGACAACGGTGCCCCCGGCGTTACGATTACCCCGACCGCCTTGACCGTGCCCGAAGGCGGCACCCGCACCTATACTGTGGTGCTGGATGTCCTGCCCTCCGGCAATGTGGTGATTACGCCGATGTGGGTGAACCTCGGCGATACCAACGTGGCGACGTTCTCCCCGGCGGCGCTGACGTTCACCCCCGCCAACTGGAACAGCGCGCAGATGGTCAGCGTGACCGGCGTCGAGGATCCCGACGCCGTGGCCGATGGCCCCGTCACCCTCACCCACATGGCGGTCGGCGGGGAGTACGGCACAGCCCTGAGCGAGCTTGAAGGCGTCATCAGCCCCGCCACGAGCGTTGACATTGACAGCGTGGTGGTAACGGTGGCCGAGGACGACGCCGGCGTGACGATTACCCCGGCCACGCTGAGCGTGACCGAAGGCGGTAGCGGCGCCTACACCGTCGTGCTGGACGCCCTGCCCGGCGGCGAGGTGACCATTACGCCGGGCATTGCGCCGGACGGCCACGACCTGACCCTGACCCCGACCCCGGGTGGCGCGCTGACCTTCACCGCCGCCAACTGGAACAGCGCGCAGACGATCACCGTTGCCGCCGCCGAGGACGGCGACACCGTTGACGATACCGCCACCATCACCCACACGGTGACCGGCTACGGCTCCGTCACCGCCGACCCGGTGACCGTCACGATCACCGACACCACCGACCCCGACACCGCCCCGGCCTTCGCCGCCGGCGTTGCGCCGCCCGCCCGGACCTACACCGTCGGCGCCATCACCGCCCTGACCCTGCCCGAAGCCACCGGCGGCAACGGCATGTTGACCTACACGCTGGCGCCCGATGCAGGGACGGCCGTCCCCGGCCTCGCCTTTGACGCCAACACGCGCATAATGAGCGGCACACCGACCACCATGGCGGGCGCGGTCACGCTGACCTACACCGCCGGCGACGCCGATGCCAACACTGGCGCCAGCGATACCGCCACCCTGACCTTCAGCGTAACCGTGCAACCGGCGCCCGCCGTCACCATTTCACCGACCACGCTGGCCGTGGCCGAAGGCGGTGCCGCCACCTACACCGTCGTCCTGACCACCGCCCCCGGCGGCACGGTCGCCATCACGCCGGGCATTGCGCCGCCCGGCCACGATTTGACGCTGACCCCAGGTGGCGCGTTGACCTTCACCGCCGCCAACTGGAACAGCGCGCAGACGATCACCGTCGCCGCCGCCGAGGACGGCGACAGCGTTGACGACGCCGCCACCATCACCCATGCGGTGACCGGCTACGGCTCCGTCACCGCCGACCCTGTGACCGTCACAGTTACCGACCCCGACGCCCCCGACACCGCCCCGGCCTTCGCCGCCGGCGTTGCGCCGCCCGCCCGGACCTACACCGTCGGCGCCGCCATCACCGCCCTGACCCTGCCCGAAGCCAGCGGCGGCAACGGCGCGTTGACCTACACGCTGGCGCCCGCTGTGGCGACGGCCGTCCCCGGCCTCGCCTTTGACGCCAACACGCGCATAGTGAGCGGCACGCCGACCACCATGGCGGGAGCGGTCGCGCTGACCTACACCGCCGGCGACGCCGATGCCAACACCGCCCCCACCGATACCGCCACCCTGACCTTCAGTGTGACCGTGCAAGTGGCGCCCGCCGTCACCATTTCACCGACCGCGCTGACCGTGGCCGAAGGCGGTAGCGGCACCTACACCGTCGTCCTGACCACCGACCCCGGCGTCCCGGTCACCATCACGCCGGGCATTGCGCCGGACGGCCACGATTTGACGCTGACCCCGGGTGGCGCGTTGACCTTCACCGCCGCCAACTGGAACAGCGCGCAGGTTGTCACCGTCGCCGCCGCCGAGGACAGCGACAGCGTTGACGACGCCGCCACCATCACCCATGCGGTGACCGGCTACGGCTCCGTCACCGCCGACCCGGTGACCGTCACGATCACCGACACCACCGCCCCCGACACCGCCCCGGCCTTCGCCGCCGGCGTTGCGCCGCCCGCCCAGACCTACACCGCCGGTGCCGCCATCACCCTGACCCTGCCGCCGGCCACCGGTGGCAACGGCGCGTTGACCTACGCGCTGGCGCCCGCTGTGGCGACGGCCGTCCCCGGCCTCGCCTTTGACGCCAACACGCGCATCGTGAGCGGCACGCCGACCACCATGGCGGATGCGGTCGCGCTGACCTACACCGCCGGCGACGCCGATGCCAACACCGGCGCCGGCGATACCGCCACCCTGACCTTCAGCGTCACCGTGCGACCGGCGCCGGTTGTGGGAACGCCCGCCGTCACCATTTCACCGACCACGCTGACCGTGGCCGAAGGCGGCGCCGCCATCTACACCGTGGTCCTGACCACCGCCCCCGGCGTCCCTGTGACCATCACGCCGGGCATTGCGCCGGACGGCCATGATTTGACGCTGACCACGGGCGGCGCGTTGACCTTCACCGCCGCCAACTGGAACAGCGCGCAGGTTGTCACCGTCGCCGCCGCCCAGGACACCGACAACGTTGACGACGCCGCCACCATCACCCATGCGGTGACCGGCTACGGCTCCGTCACCGCCGACCCTGTGACCGTCACGGTCACCGACAGTGCGCCGGACTTCGGCGCGGCGAGGGTGGAGAACCAGCGCTACAACGTCGACACCCCCATCACGCCGCTGACGCTCCCGACCGCCTCCGGTGGCGACGGCACCCTGAGCCACGTCCTGACCGGCAACCTCCCCGCCGGGCTGACCTTGCCCTCCGGCACGCTTACCCTGACCGGCACGCCCACCGCCGAGACCCTTGCGGTTCGGCTGACCTGGACGGCCACGGATGCGGAGAGCCAGCAAACATCCCTGACCTTCACGCTGACCGTCGTCGACGACGCGGACAAAGCCCAACGGGCCGCCCTCAATCGCGTGATTCTGCCGGAAGTGGCGCGGGCGATGGCTGACGACCGGGTGAGCGCGATTGCGCGACGCATCCGGCAGGCCGGGGCTGATTCCGTGGAGGCGGGCCAGACCCTCACCCTCGGCGGCCAGTCCACGCTGGCCGGGGTACTGACGACCCACGGGCGCGCCCTCGCCGAAGGCGCCTTCGACCTGAAAACCCTGCTGGGCGGTTCCGACTTTGTGTTGCCGTTGAACGCGCGTGAGGTGGCCCCCGGCACCGGCCTGTCCTCCGTCACCCTCTGGGGCGGCGGCGACTACCGGGCCTTCTCCGGCAAGGGCGGTGCGATAAACTGGGATGGCAATATGTTCAGCGCCCATCTGGGCGCCGACGCCCGCCTGCGGGACGACCTGCTGGCCGGGGTCGCGGTGTCATGGAGCGAGGCGGATCTGGACTATACCGATACCGGGAGCGGCGATTACGAAGTGGGTCTCACCAGCGTCCATCCCTATGTGGGCTGGACGGCGCTGGGCGGGCGGCTGGATGTGTGGGCCACGGCGGGCTACGGCTGGGGCGAGTTGGACATCACCGCCGACGATGACACGAACGACCAGCGGGCAACCAGTGATGTCACCATGCAGACCATCGGGGCCGGCGGCAGTGCGCAGGTGTTTGATGGTCGTGCGGCCACGTTGCGGATCAAAGGCGAAGCCTTGCAGACGAGCATGGACGTGGAGGGGAGCGAGGACATCACCGCCGTCAGGATTGGAGCCAGGCGGCTGCGCCTGGGGCTGGAAGCGAGCCGCACGCATCTGCTGGCCGGTGGTGGTCAACTGGTGCCCACCCTGGAGGTTGGCATGAGGCATGATGCCGGGGACGGGCGAACCGGCACCGGCGCCGAAGTGGGTGGCGGGATGCGCTACACGGATGCGGCCAACGGGCTGACGGTGGAGAGTCACGGGCGGGTGCTGCTGGGGCATAGCGGCGACTATCAGGACTGGGGCATAGGTGGAGCCGTGCGGCTGGCGGCGGGCCGTGGCGGGCATGGTCTGTCATTCAGTCTGCAACCCGCGTGGGGCGCCACGGCCAGCCGTGCGTCCCAGGTCTGGGCGCAGGAAGCGGCCACCACGGTGGCGGCGGCGTCCGCTCCCGTCCGGCAGAATGGCCGGGTAGACATGAACCTGGGCTACGGACTGGGCTGGGATGAGACGCTGGTGACACCTTACAGCCAGGTGACCCTGACGAACGGTTCGGCGCGGGCCTACCGGCTGGGCAGTCGGATGCGGTTAGGCGGTGGGATGACGCTCAATCTGGAAGGCATTAGACAGGAGACCGCCGCCCGTCTGGTGAACCATGGCATCCGGTTGCAGTTCGGGGTCAGCGACCGCACCACGTTCAGTCTGGAAGGCACGCGGAAGGAGACGGCCACCCAGGCGTTGAATCATGGCATCACCCTGCAACTCGGGCTGGACTTCTAACCCGCCCCGCCATTCCCACGCACCTGCAAAAACCGTTTGGCGGTTGAGTACTCCGTCGCCTCCGGTGCGCGCAACCCCGCCCGCCGGCAACCGCGAATTCGGGAGGGCCTGTGTCCCCGGTCAGCCAGTGTGCCAGACGGCTCCTGGTGTCGTTGGGCCTGTGCGTAACACATCGTCCCGTCGGAAATGTGCCCCCCTCCCCAAAAAAATCTCTTGCGTGCACGCCACTGATTTTGCTACAAGTGAAGTCCGTTGCGTGCACGCACCGGATTCTGCTGTAACCCATTCACTGTGAGAGGTGACCATTGTGAACAATCCATGGCCCGTCGGATATTGCCCCCCCCCCCCCCACAGCCCGCCCATCGCCCGTATCCTGCGGCGTTCGGGATGGAATCCATACCGCTGGTTCAATGCGGAACGGTCTTATCCGGGCAACGTGGCGCGTGGTCGCTGTGCGGAACGGAGAGAGAGCATGACCCGTGCGCGGGCCACCCGTGGCGTTCTCCTGGTGCAGGGTATCCTGCTGGCCGCCTTGACGGTGTTGGCGGCGCAGAGCGTGCAGGCGCAGGTGTCGGATTACGTTGTGTCGCCCAACCCCAACCAAGCGGAAGGCAATACCGACACAATATGGAGGGTCTCGTTCATCCGTCACGCCCGTCTCGCGAACACCATGGCCACACCCCGGGTGCAGATTATGCACATCACCACCAATGACGCCGACTTCACCTCGCCCACGGAATTTGACACCACGTTCCAAGTCGGCATGACCTTTCATACCGTTCCTATCACCATCCGTGGTGACACTGTCGTTGAGCCAGACGAGACCTTCCGGGTACGATTGTTGTCGACCACTGGTGGCGCCGTCTTGGCAGAATCCAGTATAGTGACCATCCTCAACGACGACTCCCCCCTTTCGATTAGCGGTCCCGCCAGCATCCAGGAGACCGATGCCAACTTCAACAGCGCGCCCTACACCATCACCCGGGACTCGGCGTTCCCCAACAGCCAGGCCATCACCTGGAGCATTCAACACACCGGTACCACGGATGCTGACTTCACCGCCACCTCCGGCACGGTCATGTTCACCGGCACGGAATCCACCGCCACGTTCACCATCCCGATCGCCGGCGATGAGTTGACCGAGAGCGACGAGATATTCCGCATCGCGTTGAGCGCCGGCACCCATCGCGCTCCTGCCCCCTTTGCCGTCACCCTCAACGACGACGACGTCGCCGCCGACACCGCCCCGGCCTTCGCCGACGGCGTTGCGCCGCCCGGCCAAACCTACACCGTCGGCGCCCCCATCACCGCCCTGACCCTGCCGCAGGCCACCGGCGGCGATGGCGGTTTGACCTACGCGCTGACCCCCGATGTGGCGACGGCCGTCCCCGGCCTCGCCTTTGACGCCAACACACGCATCGTGAGCGGCACACCGACCGCCATGGCGGTCGCGGTCACGCTGACCTACATCGCCGGCGACGCCGATTCCAACGTCGCCGTCTCCGATACCGACACCCTGACCTTCAGCGTCACCGTGCAAGCGGCGGCCTCCAACCCCGCGGGTTCAGCCACGCTCGCCGCCACCGGTAACAACGGCGACCGCGACCCGGACACGCCCGGTTTGCAAGTGGATGAAGGCGATGTGATTACACTCACCGTCACGTATCACGGGAGATTGCCAGGGTCGTTCGCCAGAGTCAGTGGAACGGTCTCGGGGACAGCCATCCACGTATTAGCCGACAGTTCCTCACCCAGCAGTCCCGGAGCGGGCGATCTTCGAGGTACCAGAAATGGCCTCCCTTACGTTCGGTTCACGAATAATCTCGCTCTTCCCACCGGTGTCGAGTTAGCCAGCGATACGGTGACAGTCATAGATGACAGCATGCCCGAAGGGGACGAAACCATCGTGTACACGCTGGATGATTTACGCTGGCTACCCCCGCCGAGCGGCCTTGGGCCAACCAATATGCGCATCGGCACACCCAACAGCGTCACCATCACCATCCGTGCCAACGACGGCTTCGTCCCGGATTTCGGCGCGCAAATGGCGGACGACCAGACCTACAACGCCGGCGCCGCCATCACGGCATTGACCTTGCCGGAAGCCACAGGCGGCATTGCCCCATTGGCCTACTCGATTAGCCCGACTGTGGGGACGGTTGTTCCGGGCCTCGCCTTTGCGTCCGGCACGCGCGTGTTGAGTGGCACGCCGACCACCGAGGCGGGCGCGGTTGCGCTGACGTACACCGTCCGCGACGCCAACGGCAACACCGACACCCTGACCTTCCGCGCCACCGTGCAACCGGCGGCCTCCAACCCCGCGGGGACGATCACGCTTGCCGCCACAGGCAACAACGGCGACCGCGACCCGGTAGCGCCTGGCTTGCAGGTGGATGAGGGCGACTCCATTACACTCACTGCCACATTTCACGGCAAAACAGGGGGATCTGTTGCCGCACGCCTGGCTATCACCGGGAACGCCATCTTTCAGAGGCTCGGCGACACCGGAGGAGATGTTGATTCCCAAAGCAATACCGGTCTTGTTACGCTTGTTGCCAACGCCGGTGCCGATTCAGACTTCAGGGTCTTTCCAGTCATTGATGATACCGTACCCGAAGATGACGAAACGATCACGTTCTCACTCACCAATCTGATACAGCCTACAGCCAGCACTCCCTCCACGTGGACGCGCGGCACACCCGACAGCGTCACCATCACCATCCGTGCCAATGACGCCGTCACCCCCGGCATCGCCATTTCGCCGACCGCCCTCACCGTGTTCGAAGACAGCAGTACCGCCTACACCGTGGCACTGATGACCGAGCCGGCCGGCGACGTTACCATCACACCGGGTGCCACCCCGGCCGGCCATGGCCTGACGCTGACGCCGGGCGCGCTGACCTTCACCTCCGGCAACTGGAACAGCGCGCAGACGATCACCGTCGCCGCCGCCGAGGATGCTGACGCGACCGACGACACCGCCACCATCACCCATGCGGTGACCGGCTACGGCTCCGTCACCGCCGACCCGGTGACCATTACGATTACCGACAACGATGACCCCGGCGTGACGATTACCCCGACCGCCTTGACCGTGCCCGAAGGCGGCACCCGCACCTATGATGTGGCGCTGGATGTCCTGCCCTCCGGCAATGTGGTGATTACGCCGATGTGGGTGAACCTCGGCGATACCAACGTGGCGACTTTCTCCCCGACGGCGCTGACGTTCACCCCCGCCAACTGGAACAGCGCGCAGATGGTCAGCGTGACCGGCGTCGAGGATGCCGACGACGTGGCCGATGGCCCCGTCACCCTCACCCACATGGCGGTCGGCGGGGGGTATGGCACCGCCCGGAGCGAGCTTGAAGGCGTCGTCATCCCCGCCACGGGCGTTGACATTGACAGCGTGGTGGTAACGGTGGCCGAGGCCGCCGCCGGCGTGACGATTACCCCGGCCACGCTGAGCGTGACCGAAGGCGGTAGCGGCGCCTACACCGTCGTGCTGGACACCCTGCCCGGCGGCGAGGTGACCATTACGCCGGGCATTGCGCCGGACGGCCACGACCTGACCCTGACCCCGACCACGGGTGGCGCGCTGACCTTCACCGCCGCCAACTGGAACAGCGCGCAGACGATCACCGTCGCCGCCGCCGAGGACGGCGACACCGTTGACGATACCGCCACCATCACCCATGCGGTAACCGGCTACGGCTCCGTCACCGCCGACCCTGTGACCGTCACGATCACCGACACCACCGACCCCGACACCGCCCCTGCCTTCGCCGCCGGCGATGCGCCGCCCGCCCAGACCTACACCGTCGGCGCCATCACCGCCCTGACCCTGCCCGAAGCCACCGGCGGCAACGGCATGTTGGCCTACGCGCTGGCGCCCGATGCAGGGACGGCCGTCCCCGGCCTCGCCTTTGACGCCAACACGCGCATAGTGAGCGGCACACCGACCACCATGGCGGGCGCGGTCACGCTGACCTACACCGCCGGCGACGCCGATGCCAACACCGCCGCCAGCGATACCGCCACCCTGACCTTCAGTGTGACCGTGCAAGTGGCGCCCGCCGTCACCATTTCACCGACCGCGCTGACTGTGGCCGAAGGCGATAGCGGCACCTACACTGTCGTCCTGACCACCGACCCCGGCGTCCCGGTCACCATCACGCCGGGCATTGCGCCGGACGGCCACGATTTGACGCTGACCCCGGGTGGCGCGCTGACCTTCACCGCCGCCAACTGGAACAGCGCGCAGGTTGTCACCGTCGCCGCCGCCGAGGACAGCGACAGCGTTGACGATGCCGCCACCATCACCCATGCGGTGACCGGCTACGGCTCCGTCACCGCCAACCCTGTGACCGTCACGATCACCGACACCACCGTCCCCGACACCGCCCCGGCCTTCGCCGCCGGCGTTGCGCCGCCCGCCCAGACCTACACCGCCGGCGCCGCCATCACCCTGACCCTGCCGCCGGCCACCGGTGGCAACGGCGCGTTGACCTACGCGCTGGCGCCCGCTGTGGCGACGGCCGTCCCCGGCCTCGCCTTTGACGCCAACACGCGCATCGTGAGCGGCACGCCGACCACCATGGCGGATGCGGTCACGCTGACCTACACCGCCGGCGACGCCGATGCCAACACCGGCGCCAGCGATACCGCCACCCTGACCTTCAGCGTGACCGTGCAACCGGCGCCGATTGTGGGAACGCCCGCCGTCACCATTTCACCGACCACGCTGACCGTGGCCGAAGGCGGCACCGCCATCTACACCGTGGTCCTGACCACCGCCCCCGGCGTCCCTGTGACCATCACGCCGGGCATTGCGCCGGACGGCCATGATTTGACGCTGACCACGGGCGGCGCGTTGACCTTCACCGCCGCCAACTGGAACAGCGCGCAGGTTGTCACCGTCGCCGCCGCCCAGGACACCGACAACGTTGACGACGCCGCCACCATCACCCATGCGGTGACCGGCTACGGCTCCGTCACCGCCGACCCTGTGACCGTCACGGTCACCGACAATGCGCCGGACTTCGGCGCGGCGAGGGTGGAGAACCAGCGCTACAACGTCGACACCCCCATCACGCCGCTGACGCTCCCGACCGCCTCCGGTGGCGAAGGCACCCTGAGCCACGTCCTGACCGGCAACCTCCCCGCCGGGCTGACCTTGCCCTCCGGCACGCTTACCCTGACCGGCACGCCCACCGCCGAGACCCTTGCGGTTCGGCTGACCTGGACGGCCACGGATGCGGAGAGCCAGCAAACATCCCTGACCTTCACGCTGACCGTCGTCGACGACGCGGACAAAGTCCAACGGGCCGCCCTCAATCGCGTGATTCTGCCGGAAGTGGCGCGGGCGATGGCTGACGACCGGGTGAGCGCGATTGCGCGACGCATCCGGCAGGCCGGGGCTGATTCCGTGGAGGCGGGCCAGACCCTCACCCTCGGCGGCCAGTCCACGCTGGCCGGGGTACTGACGACCCACGGGCGCGCCCTCGCCGAAGGCGCCTTCGACCTGAAAACCCTGCTGGGCGGTTCCGACTTTGTGTTGCCGTTGAACGCGCGCGAGGTGGCCCCCGGCACCGGCCTGTCCTCCGTCACCCTCTGGGGTGGCGGCGACTACCGGGCCTTCTCCGGCAAGGGCGGTGCGATAAACTGGGATGGCAATATGTTCAGCGCCCATCTGGGCGCCGACGCCCGCCTGCGGGACGACCTGCTGGCCGGGGTCGCGGTGTCATGGAGCGAGGCGGATCTGGACTATCTGGACTCTGCCGATGACGGGAGCGGCGATTACGAAGTGGGTCTCACCAGCGTCCATCCCTATGTGGGCTGGACGGCGCTGGGCGGGCGGCTGGATGTGTGGGCCACGGTGGGCTACGGCTGGGGCGAGTTGGACATCACCGCCGACGATGACACGAACGACCAGCGGGCAACCAGTGATGTGACCATGCAGACCATCGGGGCCGGCGGCAGTGCGCAGGTGTTTGATGGTCGTGCGGCCACGTTGCGGATCAAAGGCGAAGCCTTGCAGACGAGCATGGACGTGGAGGGGAGCGAGGACATCACCGCCGTCAGGATTGGAGCCAGGCGGCTGCGCCTGGGGCTGGAAGCGAGCCGCACGCATCTGCTGGCCGGTGGTGGTCAACTGGTGCCCACCCTGGAGGTTGGCATGAGGCATGATGCCGGGGACGGGCGAACCGGCACGGGCGCGGAAGTGGGCGGCGGGATGCGCTACACGGATGCGGCCAACGGGCTGACAGTAGAAAGTCACGGGCGGGTGTTGCTGGGGCATAGCGGCGACTATCAGGACTGGGGCGTAGGCGGCGTCGTGCGGCTGGCGGCGGGCCAGGACGGACACGGTCTGTCATTCAGTCTGCAACCCACGTGGGGCGCCGCGGCCAGCCGTGCCTCTCAAGTCTGGGCACGGGAAGCGGCCGCCACAGTAGCGGCGGCGTCCACACCCGTCCGGCAGAATGGCCGGGTGGCCATGCAGATGGGCTACGGATTGGGCTGGGGAGACGAGGCCCTCATCACGCCCTACGGCCAGGTAACCCTGACGAACATTCAGATGCGCACCTACCGGCTGGGCAGTCGAATGCGGCTGGGCGACCGGCTCCTGCTCAATCTGGAAGGCACGCGGCAAGAGACCGCCGCCCAACCGGTTGACCACGGCGTGCTGTTGCAACTCGGTCTGAACTTCTAAATTTCAATCTCGCCTGATGGATGACCCTGGCATTCTGTGGAAGCGGGAACCCCGTTGAGTGTATGTGTTCGCGGTCGAGTAGGCGGGGAGTGCCCGTGTCGAACAGACAGACAGTCCATCACTGAAACATCTCTTGCATCCCCGCAAATCATTCGCATCCGGTTGCGGTTCAGAGTCCGCGACCGCACCACGTTCAGTCTGGAAGGCACGCGGCAGGAGACGGCCACCCAGGCGTTGAATCACGGCGTCAACCTGCAACTCGGACTGAGTTTCTAACCCGCCCCGCCCGCCATTTCCACGCACCTGCAAAGCCGTTCGGCAGTTGAATAATCCGTCGCCTCCTGTGCGTGCAACCCCGCCCGGCGTCAACCGCGAGTTTCGGGGGGCCTGTGTCCCCGGTCAATCCATGTGCCGGACGGCTAGGGTGTCGTTGGGCCTGTGCGCAACCGTTGAATGGCTGCGAGCATCTCTTCCGCGGTTACGTTGACCCCCGGTCGTGTGCGGAGCATGTGGGAGCGGACAAGCGTTTCCAGATCATCCAGCGTCTGAATGCCCAGTCGGTCATGCAAATCATGCACAATGGGGTCGGAAAGCCCGGGGAGGGAGGCCCATTGACGGATGTCGGGAGGCAGAGGCGTTTTGAGTTTTTCGTATGCTTGAATGACTCCCGTGTCCAGATATTCGCGGATTTTTTCCGCAAGGTCTTTGCCTATACCCGGCAGGGTCTGGAGGTCTCCCGTCCGTGCGATGTCGGCAACGGGAGATTCCAGTTGGGCCAGGGTGTCGGCGGCTCGTGTGTAGGCGCGAATCCGATACGGATTGTCTCCCTGTTCCCGTAACAGCTCCGCCATGGACAGAAAGATGTTGGCGATGGTGTTGTTGATGTCGTGCACGGTTGATCCGTCATGCAACCAGGTGAAGCGTGTTCAATGTGCCGGCCAGTCTGAACAATGATTCGTCCGCACTGTCATTCATCCCCGCTCCCGCCTTGCTCCGGCGGCTGTGCCCCAGAATTGACAAGGCTGGCAAGGCTTTCGTAGGATGTGAGGGCAGACAGGATACGGCGTCATCGTCAATGGACCGGACGGGATTCGGCCAGTCAGCCGCATGTCTCGCGTTGTGTGAGACATTCCACTCATGCACATTCAAGTCAATGGTATCCCGCGCGATGTAGGTGAAGGCATGACCATGCGTGGTCTGCTTCAGGATCTGCAACTGAATGTGGCGCAAGTGGCTGTGGAAATCAACCTTGAAATACTTGATCAACAGGACTTTGACGCTCGACGGCTTCGCGCCGGCGACCGTGTTGAAATTATGGGGTTTATCGGGGGAGGCGCATCCCGTTGCCGGCCGTAACCTGTCGTGGACATTCAACAGCGGTCGCGGCGACCGGGAACCGGCATGAATGGATGGAGTGAGCAACATGAACGATGAGTGTTTGACTATCGCCGGGCGGGAGTTTCGGTCTCGCCTGTGGGTTGGGACGGGGAAATACAAGGACTTTGCCGCCACGCGCAAAGCCATTGAGGCGTCCGGCGCCGATGTGGTTACGGTGGCTGTGCGTCGGGTCAATATCACGGACCGCAATGCGGAAAATCTGCTGGATTATCTTGATCCCAAACAGTACACGATTCTTCCCAATACCGCCGGGTGCTACACCGTGGACGATGCCGTGCGCTATGCGCGGCTGGCCCGCGCGGCCGGCGTGTCGGATATGGTGAAACTTGAGGTCCTGGGCGATGAGCGGACGTTGTTTCCGGATACCGCCGGACTGCTTGAAGCGGCCAGGATTCTGATTAAGGAGGGGTTCGTTGTGTTGCCGTATACCAACGATGATCCCGTGGTGGCGCGAAAACTCGTTGACATTGGTTGCCCGGCGGTCATGCCCCTGGCGGCTCCCATTGGCTCCGGGCTGGGCCTGCGCAATCCTTACAACTTGAAAATCATCATGGAAACCGTGAAGGTGCCGGTGATCGTCGATGCGGGGGTGGGAACCGCTTCCGATGCGGCGTTGGCGATGGAATACGGGTCCGATGCGGTGTTGATGAATACGGCGATCGCGGGAGCCAACGACCCGATTGCCATGGCCACGGCGATGAAGTATGCGGTGGCTGCCGGGCGGCTGGCCTACAAAGCCGGCCGCATTCCCCGGAAACTCTACGCCACGGCGAGCAGCCCGATTGAAGGTATGTTGTAGGCTGGCGCCGGACGCACCGGCCCGCTCCCCCGGACGCGGGCGGGCGTGAGGGGATTCGGCATATCCGAACGGATTGTTGGAACGTGGCCGGTTGCGGCTTTCGGGGGCCTCCTTGTTGTGGCAACGAGACGTCTTCCTCCTTTGTATGTGATCACCGACCGGTGTCACACCGGAGAGGACGGGTTGTTGCGGATCCTCACTGACATCATCCCTGAACGGGGGATGATGATCCAGATTCGTGAAAAAGACCTTGGCACACGGGAGCTGTTGCGGTTCGTGGACGCGATTCACCGGATGGCGCGTCCCTTCCGCGTGCCGTGTTTGATCAATGATCGTGTGGATCTGGTTCTGGCGACTCGCGCGGCGGGGGTGCATCTTCGATCCGACAGTCTCCCTGTCAAAGAGGCCAGGGCCTGTCTTGGCTCTGAATACCTGATTGGGAAGTCGGCTCATTCCATGAGCGAGGCCCTCCAGAGCGAGCGGGACGGTGCGGACTTCGTTGTTCTCGGGCCGGTGTATGCCACGCCGTCAAAACGGGATTACGGTTCGCCATTGGGCATCCGCGCGCTCCGCGACGCCAGTCGGCGGTGCCACATTCCTGTGTATGCGATTGGCGGGCTGACGCCTTCTCGTGTGGAGCGGGTGATGGAGGCCGGGGCTTTTGGGGTGGCGGCGATTTCGTCCATCGTCCATGCCTCGTCTCCGAGGACAGTCGTCAGGCAGTACGCCGAGCGGTTACGCGCCCGTGGCGAGCGATGAACGGGACGTCGTTCTATTGACCCTTTCCAAAAGCCGGTGCTAGTATTCTCCCCGGGATGCGGGGGAACCCATCGGCTGTCCGGGGTTTCTCCTGTCCGGGCGGGGGGCTTCGGGGGTGGAACCGTCCTTGTGGCCTGTCGCATGTGTGGGTGCGCGGACTTCCATTTCGTCACGAATCCTGCGGGAGAAGATCCTATGGGATTGAGAAAGCGCGATGATGCGAATCGGGAGATGGAGCCGTTGCGGGATGAGCATCATGCCCTGGAACATGAAGCGCGGGATGTCCATGACGCCAGGGTGCAGTTGCAGCAGGCGCACAAACACAATGAACGACTGAAGACCAGCCTTCGGGAAGCCAAAGCCCACATCGAAACTCTCCGTGCCGAAATCACCAGACTGACGGCCCCGCCGTCGTCCTACGCATTGTTCTGCAGTCTGAACGACGATCACAGCGCCAACGTTTATGTTTCGGGCAGGAAAATGCGCGTCGGTGTGCATCAGTCGGTTGACGGTGTGTCGTTGCGCAAAGGGCAGGAAGTGATTGTGAATGAGGCTCTGAACATTATTGAAGCGCGGGACTTTGATCCCCAGGGACAAGTGGTGCGGTTGAAGAATCGTCTGGACGGGACGCGGGCGCTGGTTCAGTTGCATCACGATGAAGAGCGCGTCGTCGAGCTGGGTGAGCCGTTACTCGCCGCGCGTCTCGGCGTTGGCGATCATCTGCTCTTTGACGGTCGGTCGGGGTACGTGATGGAGAAGGTTCCCAAATCCGAAATTGAAGAGCTGGTGATTGAGGAAATTCCGGATGTGCAATATGAGGATGTCGGAGGGTTGGCAAAGGAAGTTGAACAGGTGACCGATGCCGTGGAATTGCCCTTTGTGTACCCGGCGCTCTTTCGGGAGTACCACCTCGCTCCGCCCAAGGGCATTCTGTTGTACGGCCCTCCGGGGTGTGGCAAAACGATGATCGCCAAAGCCGTGGCCCATTCCCTTGCGCACAAATTGCGGCATGTGTCCGGCAACGAGAGACGCAGTTATTTTCTGCACGTGAAGGGGCCGGAACTGTTGAACAAATACGTTGGCGAATCCGAACGGGCCATCCGGGAGGTGTTTGCCAAGGCACGGGAAAAGGCGACGACCGGGAACCCTGTGATCGTGTTTTTCGATGAGATGGATGCGTTGTTCCGTCTGCGCGGGTCGGGGATTTCCTCCGATATTGAATCAACCATCGTCCCGCAGTTTCTGGCCGAAATTGACGGGGTGGAAGCGCTCAACAATGTGATCGTCATCGGGGCCAGCAACCGGCAGGATCTCATTGACCCGGCGGTCTTGAGACCGGGGCGGCTGGATGTGAAGGTGAAAATTCCCAGACCGGAGAAGGAAGGCGCCCGTGATATTTTTGCGAAATATCTCGTCGCCGATCTGCCGTTTGCCAACGAGGAACTGGCCCGTCATGCGTGGGACCGCCAGGCGTGTGCCGCGTATCTGATCAACGTGGCGGTGGAGGCCATGTATGCCACGTCGGACGCGAACCGGTTTCTTGAAGTGACGTATGCCACCGGCGAAAAAGACATCCTGCACTTCAAGGATTTTTCCAGCGGCGCCCTGATCGAAGGCGTGGTCTCGCGGGCGAAAAAATCCGCGGTGAAACGCGCCATTGGCACGGGTGAAACCGGGATGCGGGAAGACGACTTTCTGTGCGCCATTCGGGAAGAATTTACGCAACATGAAGACCTGCCCAATACGACCAATCCCGATGACTGGGCACGTATCGCCGGGAAGAAGGGCGACAAGATTGTCCATGTTCGCACGTTGACATCCGGCTCCGACGACACGCGCACCATCGAAGCGGTGAGCGCCGGGCATTACTTTTAGTGCGCCGTCTCACGAAGGATTGAGGAGCCAGTGCAACGTATTCTTGGAACAGAGACGGAGTTTGGCATGGCCTCGCGCCGGTTTCCGGCCTCCGACCCCGTCGAGAATGCTCTCCGGTTAATCAACGGGTATCCTTCGCTCCCCGCGCCCCATGCTCTGTGGGATTACGAGAACGAAAATCCCCTGCGCGACGCTCGGGGGTTCGACGTGGAGGGTGAATGTGAACGGCCGGGGCCTTCGTATAATCGCGCGCTGAATCAGCTGTTGCCGAATGCCGGCCGGTTATACGTTGATGGCGCGCATCCGGAGTATTCGACGCCGGAATGCGGGACGGCCCGGGACCTGGTCGCCTATGAACGCGCGGGCGAACGCATCGCGGCCCAGTGCCTGGAGGCGGTGAACCGCACGTCGGGTGGCGGCTATGTGCTGTATAAGAACAACTCCGATGGCAAAGGCAACAGTTACGGGTATCACGAAAATTATGTCATGTCCCGCACCGTGCCATTCGACACGATTATTCGGACACTGCTGCCGTTCCTGGTTTCGCGTCCCATTTTCGCGGGAGCGGGAAAAGTCGGGTCGGAAAATGGCGCCGTGCCCACGCCGTATCAAATTTCTCAACGCGCCGATTTTGTTGAATGTCTGGTCGACCTGAACACCATGGTGAAACGACCGGTGATCAACACGCGCGATGAGCCTCATGCGGACAGCGCGCGCTTTCGACGTTTGCACGTGATTGTCGGCGACGCCAACATGGCCGAGCTACCCACGTATCTGAAAGTCGGCACGATGGCGATTGTCACGCATATGCTGGACGAGGGCATGGCCTGTCCCGCCTGTGTGCTGGATAATCCGGTGGATGCGATCAAGGTCGTGTCCCACGATCTCACCGTGAAGGCGGATTTGAAGCTGGCCGGTGGCGGGGCGACGAACGCTATCGCCATCCAGCGGGCCTATCTTGAGGCCGCTCGTGCTTTTTACGCCTGCCGCGAGTTGTCTCCCGCGACCAAGGATATTCTGGTGAAGTGGGAGGATGTGCTGGATAAACTCGAACGGGATCCGTGGCAACTGGTACGCGAACTTGACTGGGTTGCGAAACGGCACATGATCGAATCGTATCTGGACCGGAAAGGTTGTGGATGGGGCAGCTCGCAGGTGGCCCTGCTGGATCTGCAATACCATGACGTTCGACCGGACAAGGGGTTGTATTACGCCCTTGAACGGAACCGGCGCATGGAGCGTGTGCTGGATGATGAGGACATTGCCAGTGCGGAATTTCATGCTCCGCGGGACACGCGCGCGTATTTCCGGGGGGCCTGTCTGCGGAAATTTCCTCGCCAGATCTACGGGGCAAGTTGGACATCCGTGCTCTTTGACGTGGGGGAGTCTTCCGTGAAACGGGTTCCGTTAATGGATCCTTTCCGGGGCACGCGGGAGGCAACCGGTGAGCTGTTTGACGGCGTGGAGACGGCGCGGGAACTCCTTGAGCGATTGTCGGTGGATGCGAAGGACGGGACAACGCGCGACGGGACTCCTGCCCCGATGGCACGGTGACGTATGGACTGGATGGGGTCACAGATGTTTGTCGGTCAATGTTCGAGTTTTTTTGATTTTCTTCGGCAGGCGAAACCCGAACTGACGCCGGCGGCGCGTTGGGGAGTGGGGATGTCCCCGTCGGTCTCGGCGCCGGTTCCGGCTGAGGAAATGCAACGGAATGTCCTGGCCAGTCTTGCGCACGGCACGACCGTGCTGGCCATTAAATATGATCGGGGCGCGGTGATGGTCGGGGATCGGCGTGCGGTCGAGGGGTATCAGGTTGCGGCCCGGCGTCTGGAGAAAGTCTTTACAACGGACAGTCATTCCGCCATTGCCATTGCGGGCGCGGCCGGCCCCTGTCTTGACATGGCCAGGTTATTCGGCATTGAACTTGAACATTATGAAAAACTGGATGGTGTGCTGTTGTCCTGCGAGGGGAAGGCGAATCGGTTGGGGCACATGGTGAAGGCGAACTGGCCCATGGTCATGCAGGGACTGGTGGTGATTCCGTTGTTTGTGGGGTTTGACCTGAAACAGCGCCGGGGGCGGATTTTCAAGTATGACGTGACGGGCGGGAAATACGAGGAGACGGATTATCACGCCGTGGGGTCGGGCGGCAAGGATGCCCGTGTGACCATAAAGGAGCGGTTTCGCAGAAATCTGTCCGAGCAGGAGGCCGTGTCCCTGGCGCTGGAAGCGCTCTTGAGTGCGGCGGAAGAGGATGTGGGAACGGGGGGGCCGGATCTGTTCCGCGGCATTTATCCCACCGTGAAATGTGTCAATGCTCTGGGTGTGTCTGATGTGGATGATGACGAGGTTGCGCGCCTGTGCAATCGGTTGGCGCGCGTGCGGTCGGAGCGGGAAGCCTGATGTCTCTTCCGTTTTACGTCTCCCCCGAACAACTCATGCAGGACAAGGCCGAGTATGCCCAGAAAGGCATTGCCAGGGGCCGATCCATTATTGCCATTGCCTACTGTGATGGTGTGCTGTTCGTGGCGGATAATCCCAGTACCTCTCTGTTCAAGGTCTCGGAGATTTACGACACCATCGCCTTTTCCGGTGCAGGGAAATACAGTGAGTTTGAAAGTCTGCGCAAAGCGGGCATTCAACATGCCGATTTAAAAGGGTTCATGTACAGCCGCGAGGACGTGACGGCGCGTGCCCTGGCCAACGGGTATTCGCAAACGCTGGGCACGATATTCAGTCAGGAGCTGAAACCGTTTGAAGTGGAGATTCTGTTGGCGCAGATCGGCGAAAGTTCCGAGCAGACGGAGTTCTATCGCATTGCGTTTGATGGAACGATTTTTCACGAAAAGCGGTTTGTCGCCATTGGGGGGCGGTCGGATACCGTGGCTTCGACCCTGCGTGATGCCGGTGGTTTGGAAGACACGTTGGATCTGAAGGCTGCCCTTACCCGGTGCATGCAGGCGATTGAGGCCGCAACGGAGCAGACCGTATCGCTTCAGGCACTTGAGATTGCCCTCCTCGACCGGACCCGTACCGGCCGAAAGTTTCGTCGCATGAGCTTCGCTGATGCTGAGGCTCTGCTTTCCTGATTCAAGAATTTCTATCCCGACATGGACATCGCCGAATCGCTTTCCAACGCCCTTGGCAAACCAATCCGCAAACGCACGGCGGACAGTGCCACCTTTGCTGACGGCATAACCCAAAAAACCAATCCATCAACAATGACGGAGCAGGAGAAGCAACATTTTGTTTCTCTACTCGAACCCTATTTGTGGTGGGGGGCGTGATAAAGTTATAATTGCTTTTGCACGTCGGAGATACATCATGGCTTTTGATCTGCACATCAAGAATATCAGCAAACTTACCGATGCCAGGCTTCGCATTGGGCGGTTCACTGTGCTTGCCGGCCCGAACAATACCGGCAAAAGTTATGTCTCGAAGATTCTGTATTCGCTTTTTGACGCGATGAACGCAAATCCTGCCGAGGTGTACATTGACAATTTCATTAATCCTCTTTGGAAGAGTTTGATACGTCTGGGGTATTCAGAGCAGGGAAAGGCGTTGTTATCTCCGCTACGCAAGAAGATTAAAGCATTGCACACTCTGGTCATGCAGTTGCCGGTCGGTGACGTTGAGGAGTTGGATAAAATCATTCCTGATCTCGCAAAAATGGCGAAAAAGATGCGAGCAGGATTCCAAGATATTCGCCTATCCGTCAAATCAAGAAAGATGGAAGAGGACGAAGGAAATGTAGCCTTTCCTCCATTGCTCTTTGCGAAATATGTTGATGATATCGAACATTTTTTGTCCAGTTTAGAAACAAACCTCAGCGACATGGATGCGAAAAATTTTATTACCTCCGGAATAAAATACAAAATCAGGGAAAATCTGATTCAAAATTTTCAGGTGCCAAACCTTGCTGGTCTAAGCGGAAGAGAAGATATGCCATCGAAAGTTGAAATTAAGAATTTCGGCACGTTCGAGTTCTCAAACGGGAGAACTGGACTCAGTATAGACCATGCTTTGTTACAGGAGTTGCAACAATTTTCCAGCGTGATTTACTTAGAGTCACCTGTTCACTGGAAACTCAAAAATGCCTTGGAAAACCTTCGGATTCGTCCGAGGACCTTGCCTAGTGGAAGGGAACGACTCAGCGGAGTTCCAGGGTATTTCTATGACCTGGCAAGTGCACTGAAGAGTGAATACACTGGCGATATAGACTTTCCCGATGTATACGAAAACCTGACTGGGAAAAATGTCCTCGGCGGGAAAATTGTCATTTCTGAAACTGGTGCTTTGTTGTTTCAGGAAAACGCTCGCAGTTATCGGCTACCTGTCACCGCCACGGGTGTTGTCAACCTCGGCATCCTGGCGCTGTTGATTGAGCGCAAGGTTCTGGATCGGAACGCTTTTGTTTTCATTGATGAACCGGAAGCGCATCTGCATCCGTCATGGCAGGTTGAGATGGCCGAAAGCCTGTTTGCACTGGCGAAAGGCGGAGCCAATGTTGTGATTGCCACTCACAGCGTGAACATCCTGAAATGGCTGGAAGTGCATGTGAAAGAATATCCCGAGGATGAACAGCTGGTTGCCTTGAATAAATTTCCTGTTCATGAAGGTGAAAATGATGAACGGGATTTTAGCGATAAGCTGGCGGATATCAGAGAGGCCTTAGCCGAGCCTTTTGCCGACTTGTATATGCAAGGTTTGTAAAATCATGACATCCACAATTGAGGATTTTTTAGGGCCGGTGATAATACGAAGTGCAAATGGGATACGCGATACGTTTCCTGTAAAGGCTTATGTTGTTGACAGGCCACCGTCACCTGGAAAAGGTAGCAAGTCACTCAAGAATAAACTTCGAATGGATAATTTTCACTGTTGTGACTATATTTTTGTACCTGATAATAACTCAGTTTTACTAATTGAAGATTCAAATCTTAAAAGGAAAAAAGAAGATTTGGAAGAGAATGATCTCTCTTCCGTGAAGGACACAAAATCCAAAGCACGATTATCCAAGGAATGGATTAAAAATGAACAACTACTTAAAGCCTATGCAAGTTTGCTACTTTTATGTCGCTTGCTGGCACAAAATACGATTGCAACACCAAAGATGCAGGGTAAAAACATTCATTTCTGGGTTATTATTAACGATTCCGGCCCTTCGGATGTTGAGATCTTTGACTACCTGAAGAAGGCGATTGCTTCAAGGTTGCGATCACTTGTTTCCGAAGTTGTTGTTCTTCATAAAGATGGCGCAAAAAAAGAACTGAGCAAATATGACCCATCTACTCCTTGAACCCGTAACCCAATCCACCAACCTCAATTCCGCTGATCTCCTCGTAACCCGGCATGTTCCGTAAATCGGTCGTTGTCCCACTGGCAAGACGCTCCACGTAAGGATGTCCCTTCCGCGTGCACGCCAAAGAAAAGCGTTTCCTGGATGTGCTTGAATCCCTGTTCACCGGCGCTGAGGTGGATGGCGATTCAGGCTTTGTCAATCTGATGCGGATGAAGCGCGGCTATTTTCGCTCCATCCGCCCGAAGCTGATGGAGGAGATTGACAGGCGAGCAGAAAAAGATTCTTCATTCCGCGAAGAGCTGTTTGACAAACTGTATACCTTCTTCAGCCGCTACTTCTGCGAGAGCGGCTCCATTTATTTCCGCCACCTTCCGGCGTTTTCCAGAACCTATGAGCGCGTGTATGCGGACGGGCAGGATGTGGCCCTGTCGTGGAAAACGCGGATGCTCTACTACGTCAAATCCGATGTGCTGGTGCGCTCTATGCCCGTGACGTTGAGTGAGGAAGGGAAACCACGAAACATGCGGCGGTTTTACTTTGACGCTTCGGACGTTGAACACAAAAAGAACAACGAGCGGCGCGAGTTTATTTTCGCCTTTGGTGAAGTGAAGCAGGAAAAAGAGGGTAAGGTCATCCATCTCAAGGTGGCGTATTCACAAAAGGGAACCAGGACGAAGACCGATGACATTATCAGGCAGGCCCGCAAGGAGGGTGTCCCGCTTACCGATGAGCAACTGCAAAAAGCCATTGGCGTATTCCGGCGGCAGACCGAAGCGGACTTTTTCATCAACAAGGACGCAAGGGGTTTTCTGTGCGAGCAGTTTGACCTGTGGGTGTATCAGTACATCTTTCGGGAAGAAACCATATTTAACGAAAAGAGAATCGGGCAGATTCAGGCGATTAAAGATACCGCTTACAATATCATTGATTTCATTGCGCAGTTTGAGGACGAATTACGGCGGGTGTGGGAAAAGCCGAAGTTTGTGCGGAACGTCAACTATGTGGTCACGCTGGACAAGCTGACGGATGCGGTTCTGAAAAAGATCACGCGGCACAGGGGTGCAAAAGCGCAGATGAAAGAATGGCGGGAACTTGGGCTGGTGGATGAGTCGTTTTCAATGCAGGCGATTTTCAACGGGCAGAGAAGCATGGCCGATAAAAACAGTGCAGGTGGCGATTACAAATTTTTGCCGTTGGATACAAAACACTTCAAGGATCTGGAATTGGACATTCTTGACGGGTTGGGGAATCTGGATGAGGCGTTGGATGGGGAGTTGGTGCATAGTGAGAACTGGCAGGCGTTGAACAGTTTGCGGAGGCGGTACAGGGAGAGTGTGAAGTGTGTTTATATTGATCCGCCTTATAACACTGATTCATCTGAAATTCTCTACAGAAATAATTACAAAGGTTCGTCCTGGCTTTCTTTAATGGAAAATCGACTGGAAAGATCTTATAGCATTTTGGAGCAGTCTGGAATTTTATCTGTATCTATAGATGATGCAGAACAGCCTAATCTTAAAATCCTTTTATCTGAAATCTATGGTAAGAACTCTATTTTAGGTGTAGCGACTGTCCGAAGTAATCCGGCGGGTCGTTCTACGGGAGTAGGTTTTTCTCCTTCACATGAGTACGCTATCTTTGCTTGCAAATCTGAGGAAGCAGAAGTAGGTCGCATGAAACATACAGAGACACAATCCGAACGCTACAAAGAAAAAGATGAAATAGGCGATTTTGAGTGGGTGAATTTTCGTAAGCATGGAGGATTGAACGCATATAGAACAGCGCGGCCACGGCTTTTTTATCCTTTGTATGCAGGTGGCAATAAAATTCGTATTCCTAACATGACCTGGATGGAGTCAAAGAAGGAATGGAAGATAGAAGATAAACTGTTAGAAGGTGAGATTGAGATTTGGCCTGTCAACGAAAAAAATGAAGAGAAAACTTGGAAATGGGGAGTAGAGACAGCAGAAGAAAAACTGTCAGAATTAAAAGCAAATGCTAATGGTAAAAATCAAATCGGCATTTATGTTAAGTCTCGCATGAATATACACGGAACTTTACCAACCACATGGTGGGACAAAAAGGAATACTCGGCTTCGGAATACGGAACAAGAATTCTTGCTAATATGTTTGGTGATGCTCGTTGTTTTTCATTTCCTAAATCTCCTCATTTAGTTGCAAACTGCCTTGTTGTTTGTTCATTGCAAGATAAAGATATTGTTTTAGATTATTTCGCCGGTTCTGGTACCACCGCCCATGCCGTCATAAATCTCAACCGTGAAGACGGCGGCAATAGAAAATATCTGCTTATTGAAATGGGAGACTATTTCCATACTGTCCTGTTGCCGCGCATCAAGAAAGTCGTTTATGCAAAGGACTGGAGAGATGGAAACCCTGTTTCCCGTGAAGGCTCCAGCCACTTCCTCAAATACTACGCCTTGGAGCAATACGAAGAGACTCTTAGAAATTCCCGCCACGAAGATGGCGAACAACTGGAACTGGACAGTGCAAAATCACCGTTTGAGCAATATGTTTTCTTCGGCGACGACAAACTTGCCCATGCCATAAAACTCAAAAAAGGCAAAAGCAAAAAGAACGGCAAACTGGACATCAATCTCCAAAACCTCTATCCCGACATGGACATTGCCGAATCGCTTTCCAACATCCTCGGCAAACCAATCCGCAAACGCACGGCGGACAGTGTCACCTTTGCTGACGGCGTGACCGAAAAAACCAATCCATCAACAATGACAGAAAAAGAGAAGCAACATTTTGTTTCGCTACTCAAACCCTATTTGTGGTGGGGGGAGTGATGGGATGAATCAATCAAAGTACATAGCACCGGAACATAGGAAAGGAGCATTTCATTGCCCAATTTGCAATGTTTATGCCAAGCAAATTTGGGGCGGTTGCTATACTGTTACTTATTCTGCGTACAGGCCTGTAGATATGTTCGACATCGCTTTCTGTACTCATTGCCAAAAGGATTCTTTCTGGGTAAATAAGAAACTTGTCTATCCTCCGCAAATCACTGCCCCACTTGCACATGCAGATATGCCGGAACCTGTATTGGAATATTACAATGAAGCGCGGGAAGTTTCTGTTTCTTCTCCCAGAGCGGCGGCGGCCTTGTTGCGCCTGGCTGCCAA
This sequence comes from Nitrospirales bacterium, assembly GCA_963692935.1. Taxonomy (GTDB): domain Bacteria; phylum Nitrospirota; class Nitrospiria; order Nitrospirales; family UBA8639; genus Bin75. Next base: position 1,572,003 of record OY843588.1, on the reverse strand, counting down.
AAAACTCTGTGAGTCACTCGGAGAAAATGAACCTAACCTGAACCGTGCCATAGGTAACTTGCACCAAAAAGGACTGCCACAAGGTGTAATAAAATCATTGGATACTGTTAGAATTGTCGGAAATGAAGGTGGTGCACACGAAGGGCAAATTGATTTAAGCGGTCAGGACAGCAAAGAGATTGTTGACACGTTATTTTGGCTAATCAATTTTATTGTTGAAAAAACTATTACTGAACCGCAAGCGATAGGGAATGTGTTTTCTTCTTTGCCGGAAAAGCAAAAGACGGCTACGGCAAGAAGAGATGAAAAAAAATTATGATGGAAGACAAGATAAATAACCATTCGAAATTTCAAGTTGTTTTAAAGTAACACAAAATACTCTCCGTGCGATGGTTAAATCCTTGCTGGTCACCCGCTCATTCGTACCTGTTCCCGTCCCGTTGAAGCCCACAGAGCGCGGTTGTATGCTCCGGCACGGGTTGATCGGCTGAATCCACCGTCCCACGTAAGGATGTCCCTGCCGCGTGCACGCTAAAGAAAAGCGTTTCCTGGATGCGCTTGAATCCCTGTTCACCGGCGCCGAGGTGGATGGCGAGTCCGGCTTTGTCAATCTGATGCGGATGAAGCGCGGCTATTTTCGCTCCATCCGCCCGAAACTGATGAAGGAGATTGACAGGCGAGCAGAAAAAGATTCTTCATTCCGCGAAGAGCTGTTTGACAAACTGTATACCTTCTTCAGCCGCTACTTCTGCGAGAGCGGCTCCATTTACTTCCGCCATCTTCCGGCGTTTTCCAGAACCTATGAGCGCGTGTATGCGGACGGACAGGATGTGGCCCTGTCGTGGAAAACGCGGATGCTCTACTATGTCAAGTCCGATGTGCTTGTGCGCTCCATGCCCGTGACGTTGCGCGAGGACGGGAATCCGCAAAACACCAAACGGTTTTATTTTGACGCTTCGGACGTTGAACACAAAAAGAACAACGAACGGCGCGAATTTATTTTTGCCTTTGATAAAGTGAGGAAGACAAGACAGGGAAAGGTTGTTCATCTCAAGGTGGCGTATTCCCGGAAAGGAACCGGAACGAAGGCCGATGACATTATCAGGCAATCCGGCAAAGGGGGTGTCCCGCTCACCGATGAGCACTTGCACAAAGCCATTGGCGTGTTTTGCCGTCAGACCGAAGCGGATTATTTCATCAACAAAGACGCAAGGGGGTTTCTGCGCGAGCAGTTTGATCTGTGGGTCTATCAGTACATCTTTCAGGAAGAGACCATCTTTGAGGAAAAACGCATCAGGCAGATTCGGGCGATCAAAGATACCGCCTGCCATATCATTGATTTTATCGCTCAGTTTGAGGACGAGCTTCGCCGGGTGTGGGAAAAGCCGAAGTTTGTGCGGAACGTCAACTATGTGGTCACGCTGGACAAACTGACGGACGCGGTTCTGAAAAAGCTGATACGGCACAGGGGCGCCAAAGCACAGACGGAAGAATGGCGGAAACTTGGGATGGTGGGTAGCAGGTTCGCAATGAAAGCTGTTTTCGACGGGCCGAAAAGCCTGTACGATACAAACGGCGTGGGCGGCGATTACCGGTTTCTGCCGCTGGATACAAAACACTTCAAGGATCTGGAATTGGACATTCTTGACGGGTTGGGCAATCTGGACGAGGCGTTGGACGGGGAGCTGGTACACAGTGAGAACTGGCAGGCGTTGAACAGTTTGCGTGCAAAATATGCGGGCAAAGTCCAATGTATTCATGTGGACCCGCCGTATAACACCAGAACGGGCGGGTTTCTTTATCGTAATGAATACCAGCATTCCAGTTGGCTGACCATGATGGACAATCGTATTGACTGCGCGTTGGGAATGCTCTCGGAAGACGGCTCATTGTTGTGCCATATTGATGAGAATGAATATGAACGGCTTCACCTGCTTCTGGACGATTCCGGGTTGCTGAATGCCGGAACTGTCATATGGGATAAGCAGACCCCGATGATGGGCGCCAGGGGTCTTGCGACGCAGCATGAGTATATTTTGTGGAGAACCAGGCACCAACATTCTTTTTATCTTAAGGATACCCACGTGCGAGCGATGCTTGCCAAAGCCAGGGAGCTGATAGACAGGCATGGCGGGGTGAATGGTGAGACACGAAGGGCGTTTTCACAGTGGATTGACAGTCAGCGGGACTTCACGGGCGGTGAGCGTGCGTACCGGTTTTTAGATGATGAGGGGCGCTGTTACCGTGGGGTGGCGATGGGCGCTCCGGAATGGCGAACGGACGCAAAATTTCATGCTCCGGTGTTGCACCCCCAAACGGGGAAACCATGCCAGCCTCCTGCGAATGGATGGTCACGCACACCGGAAACGATACAGGAGTTGATTGCCAGGGGCGAGATTCTCTTTGGAAAAGATGAGACGGTGCAACCTCAGCGGAAAGTGATGCTTCGGAAAAGCGGTGCGGTTTCGACTGTCATGCGGAATGGCAAGAGGGGCAGGACGGAGATCGTGAATCTGGGGCTGCAATTTCCCTACTGTCATCCTGTTTCTCTGTATGAGGAGTTGATCAGTGCTTCCTCAATGAACGGGAAAGGTGTGATTCTTGACTGTTTCGCCGGTTCCGGCACGACCGCTCATGCGGTCATCAATCTCAATCGTGAAGATGGAGGCAACCGAAAATATCTGCTTGTTGAAATGGGAGATTATTTCCATTCCGTTCTGCTTCCGCGCGTGAAGAAAGTCGTGTATTCCAAAGACTGGCGGGACGGAAAGCCTGTTTCCCGCGAAGGCAGCAGTCATTTTCTCAAATACTACGCATTGGAGCAGTATGAAGAGACTCTCCGAAATTCACGCTATGAAGACGGTAGACACCTGGAACTGGACAGTGCGCAATCGCCGTTTGAACACTATGTTTTCTTTGGCGACGACAAGCTCGCTCATGCTGTGAAACCCGGGAAAGGCAAGGGCAACAAGGCCGGCAGACTGGACATCAATCTCCGCAGGCTCTATCGCGATATAGACCTTGCCGAATCGTTTTCCAATGTCCTCGGCAAACCCATCCGCAAACGCACGGCGGACAGTGTTACCTTTGATGATGGAAGCACAGAGAAAACAGATCCGGGAAAGATGACGGAAGGGGAAAAGCGGCAGGTTGTCTCGTTGCTCAAGTCTTATTTGTGGTGGGGGGAATGAAGAATGCTTGCGGACGCTGAATTGGCAGAAATGGTCGCTCGCGGTGAAAGCGATTGTGTGGAATTCACTGAAACCACCAGAGACCTGGATAAAATTCGGCAAGCCATATGCGCCTTTGCTAACGATTTACCGAACCACGAGAGACCCGGTTGTGTGTTGGTCGGCATTAAAGATAATGGAAGTTGTGCCGGCTTAACCATTGACGATGATGTGTTGCAAACCCTCGGCGGGCTTTGTCGCGATGGCAAAACACTCCCCTTTCCCAGTATGACCGTCGAGAAAAGAAAATTACGAGACTGTGAGGTGGCCGTAATCCAAGTCGAGCCTTCGGAAAACCCACCGGTGAAAGTGGATGGCCGTTGTTGGATTCGCACTGGCCCCCGGCGCGCGCAAGCCACCGCTGAAGAAGAACGCCGTCTTACGGAAAAGCGGCGCTGGGGGAATCTGCCCTACGATATGCACGGGGTACGTGGTGCATCTGTCGAGCATGATTTGGACTTGCGGAGATTTGAGAATGAATACCTGCCCGCCGCAGTTTCCCCGGAGGTGCTGACGGAGAATCGGCGCGACCGGGATGAACAGTTGAAGGCGTTGCGCCTCGTGGCGCAGGATGGTACGCCGACCGTCACGGCGATTCTCATGCTGGGTATTGACCCGCTTCGCTGGTTCCCCGGCGCATACATTCAGTTTGTGCGTTACGATGGCGAGGAAGTGACCGATCCCATTCTTGACCAGGCCAAATTGTCCGGGACTCTTTCAGACCAACTGCGGGAAGTGGATATCCTGTTGAAGCGGCAGATTTCCACCGCACTTGATAACAGCGGGGACAGGCATATTGAAAAGCCGGATTATCCTTTGTTGGCGTTGCGCGAATTGGTTCGCAACGCGGTGATTCACAGAAATTATGAGAATTCTTCTACGCCTGTGCGCGTGACATGGTTGCGCCATTCTCTGCAAATCAGCAGCCCGGGCTCCGTATATGGGACAGTGACCAGGCAAAACTTTGGAACGCCCGATGCCACGAGTTACCGCAATCCTTCGATTGCCGAGGCCATGAAGAACCAGAGATTCATGGAGCGTTTCGGAATGGGCATAGCCACGGCGCGCAAGGCGTTGAAAGCAAACGGCAATCCTCCGCCGGAATTCAGAATTGAAGACACCTTTGTCTATGCCATTATCCGGGGGCAACCATGAAAACCATTGCCTTCTTCAATAACAAGGGCGGTGTGGGGAAAACCTCGCTGGCGTATCATCTTGCCTGGATGTTTGGCGAACTTGACTATCGTGTGCTTGCGGTTGATTTGGACCCGCAGGCCAATCTCAGCGGAATGTTTCTTGACGAGGACAAGTTGGAAGAATTGTGGAAGGGGAGCAATGGCCGCACTATAAATAGAGATATTGCGCCGTTGTTTGCGGGTACCGCGGATATTGCTGTTGATCCGCACATCGAAAAAATGAGTGAAAAAATTGGCCTGTTGGCAGGCGATTTGGCCCTTTCTAAACGGGAAGACGAACTGTCTACACAATGGCCGCAATGTCTTGGCGGAGACGAGCGGGCTTTTCGCGTGATGACCGCCTTCTCACGTCTGATACGTCACGCCGGAAATTTCCGGGCGGATATTGTGCTGATTGATGTTGGCCCAAACCTGGGTGCCATCAACCGGGCCGCGTTGATTGCAAGCGACCATGTCGTCATTCCGCTCGCGCCCGATCTGTTTTCTTTGCAAGGACTTAGAAATGTTGGCCCAGCGCTGAAAGGTTGGCGGCAGGACTGGCAGGAGCGTGTCAACAAAAAATCGGACGAAATTGATATTCGATTGCCTTCGGGAAACATGAAACCTGCGGGCTATGTCATCATGCGCCATTCGGTGCGTCTTTACAGGCCAGTGCAAGCCTGTAACCGCTGGATAGAAAAAATACCTTCCACCTATCAGCAATCGGTTCTTGGCGTAAATGTGACTTCCGGAAACCATGATGCGGCAAACGACCGACACTGCCTTGCTCACCTCAAGGATTATCGTTCGCTTATGCCAATGGCTCAGGAAGCGCGAAAACCGATGTTTAAGTTGAAACCGGCCGATGGTGCGATTGGCGCACATCTGGCGGCGGCTGGCGAGTGCTACACTGACTTCAAGAATCTTGCAAAGGCCATCATTACCACCTGTAACATTCCAGCTCCCGGTGAATCTGAATAGTGTGCGTGTAACAGGACAGCACGAGTAGCACATGATGGATCCCGCACTGGAAACGATAGCTCAATCCCTCATCAACTACGACGGTCTCCCCGAAACCTGGCGTGTGCCGGCCATCGGTCGTTTTTCCATTGGCAAGACGCTCTACGACTATCAGACTGATGCGTTGAAAAACGCCGCGCGCGCCCTCTTTCTGTATTACGGACACAACCATGACTGGGTTGCCGGCGAATCACCGGCGGCCCACGACGAACGCAAGCGGAATTTTGCGGATTTGTACAAACATTCCGGTATGGCCGACTTGAGAACCTACCGGAAATACGAAAGCCAGGCGGAGGAACGGAAGGGGAATACAAGCCAGATATTCCGCATCCTGTCCGATTTTCTTACCCCTCAGGGCGATGTGATTCCCTGTCACAATTTTATCAACCGGATGTGTTTCTGGATGGCGACGGGAAGCGGCAAAACGCTGGTGATGGTGAAACTGATTGAATATCTGCACAGCTTGATACGGCACGGGGAAATCCCGCCGCACAATATACTGCTGCTTGCACCGAGCGATCATTTGATCGGACAGATACAGCGGACGGTTGATGAATTCAACCAGGCTGACCTGCATATTGATCTTGTTCCGCTTCGTGACAGTCACCGTGTTCGCCAGGGGCGGCTTGGCGAGGTGGCAACCGTGTATTATCACCGCAGCGACAACATTGCCGATGTGCAGAAAGAGGCGTTGACCGATTACCGCCTGTATGAAAACGGCGGAAAATGGTATGTGCTCCTGGACGAGGCACACAAAGGCGGCAAGGAAGATTCCCGGCGACAGGCCTATTATGCCCTGATGGCGCGGGAGGGTTTTCTCTTTAACTTCTCCGCCACGTTCACGGATCACGAGGACATTGTCACGACCGTCAAAAAATACAACCTGAAGGAGTTTATACAACACGGCCATGGCAAAAGCATCTATTTGAATGAAAAGGAATACGCCGCATTCCGGGACAGGGACGAAGAAATCAGCCACGATGAAAGACGGAACATTGTCCTGAAGTCACTGATCACCCTGGCTCATGTGTCCATCCGTGTTCGGGAACTTCGGAACACCACCGGGTTGAATGACCTGTATCACTTGCCGCTTCTGATCACCCTGGTGAATTCTGTCAATACGGATATTGAAGAGGAAAAGAACGATTTATGGGCGTTTTTCCAGACGTTGCGTGACCTTGCCACGGGAGACATTGACGGGTCGCTTTTTCAACAATCAATAAACGAACTGGTGCGGGAGTGGAAAGACGCACGGCTTCTTTTTGAAGAGGATGGCGGGGGCATTATCGGAACCGATGAAACGGCCATAAGGACCATGCAGGTTGCCGATTTGCGTGAAGCGGTTTTTCTCAGCCGTGACAAGGGGGCGTTGCAGTTTATTCGTAGCGGCGACAACAAAGAGCTGGCGCTGCAACTGAAAAATGCCAGTGATCCGTTTGCGCTGATCCGCATCGGCGATACCTCGAAGTGGTGCAAACACCTGCTTGCCGGCTATGAGGAAACAACCACCTTGAATGTACAATCGTTTTTTGACGGGTTGGAGAACAGTACGATCACCATTCTGATGGGCTCCCGCTCTTTTTTTGAAAGCTGGGATTCCAACCGCCCCAATGTCATCAACTTCATCAACATTGGCGGGACCGACGCGAAGAAGTTTGTCGTGCAGTCCGTCGGGCGCGGTGTGCGTATCGAAACACTTCCCGGTATGCGTCGGCGCCTGGCCTGGTTACTTGGGACGTTGGAAGGCAGGACGAGGGATGTCCTGGATGCGCACCACGACCAGGTACAACCTCCGGAAACCCTCTTTCTTTTTGCGACCAATCGCCATGCCTTCACCACGGTGCTGGAGGGGGTCGCATCCGAGAAGCGCGCTGCCCTGGAAAAGCTGGACGGGTTGGAAAGGATTCCGGTCCCACACGTTGGCCATGGAGATATGCCGTTGCTTGTTCCTGAATATAAGGAAGTACAACACGGTGCGGACGGACAGGCGCAATTCGCCATGAGCGAGGAAACCCTGAGCAGATTCACGACATGGCTTGAGCGGACCTCGGACTCGGTGTTGGCGGTTCGGGACGGGCTTGCCATGACTCAAATCGCCGCATTGCGCGGGATGGTTGAACGGAAGGGCGGCATACAAATCAGATCGGACAAGCGCTATGCGATGATCACGTTTCTGCAAGCCCGTCTGCTGTCTCACCTTGCGAAAAGCATGGCCGTGTCCGATGGTGTTCGGGAGCTTGCTGATAACGACATTGTCCACTTCCGTGAAATTCGCGTCCATGCTGACCATGCTGGCACACTGCAAGACATGATCTGTCAGGTGAAGCAGGGCAAACCGTCGGATAAAGACATAGTCGGGTTGAGTGCGCAACTTGGGCAGGGAACGATCACACGGGAAGAGTTTGACAAGAAGATTTCGGGTCAGGACAAGGGCACGTTCAAAGATCTGACAATCAAAACACTGTTGGGGCATTACTACCTGCCCGTCATACTGGGGAATGAAAAAGCACAGTACATCCAGCACATCATCAAGGCTCAAAGCGAGATTGACTTTCTTGATGCCCTGGAAGACTGGACGAAAGGCAACACGGTTCCGTGGGATGCCTGGATGTTCAGCAAGCTCGATGAATCCATGGACAGGATTCATCTCCCCTACTTCGATACACAGGTGAATGACGACCGCCGCTTCCTGCCCGATTTTGTGTTCTGGATGTGCCGGGGGCGTGAATACCGGATCGTGTTTGTTGATCCGAAGTCAACCGAATTCATGTCGGCCGGTCGTAAAATTGACGGGTATAACAAACTGTTCATGCGGAACGGCACGGCCCGTGTTTTCCCGTACCGGCCGGACTGGCGGATTTCAGTGAGTCTTTTCTTTTACCATCCAACCAGGCGACCCGCGGAGGATTACCGGCAGCACTGGATCAGTGACCCCGGAGCGATTTTCATGGAGGGGACGTTGCCGCATGGCCCTGTGTGAATCCGATGATGACGCGATGAACTTATGAGACGCATTTTCGGACTCGAATGTGAATACGGTCTGACGTTTTCTCCCGCCGGCCGGGTGTACCTGCCCATTGAAAAAATCCTGGGGTATATTTTTGAAGGCTTGATCCCGAACAGCTGGCCGTCCAACGCGTTCCTGACGAACGGGGCCAGATTCTACCAGGACACCGGATGCCATCCTGAATATTCCACGCCGGAATGTGACGACATTTTCGATCTGGTGATTCATGAAAAAGCCGGGGAGCGGATTCTCGAATCCTGTTTGCCCATGGCCGAAGAACGGCTGCGGGAGGAAGGACTCGCGGGAGACATTTATATTCTGAAAAATAATACCGATTCGCTGGGGAATACTTACGGGTGCCATGAAAATTTTCTGATGCGGCGTGATATTGATTTCTGGAAAGTGGCGGAACAACTCATCCCGTTTTTTGTGACGAGACAAATTTTTTCCGGAGCGGGAAACGTGCTCAAGGTCGCAGGCAAGCCGCACTATTTTCTTTCTCAACGCGCCCAGCATATTCACGAAAAAACCTCCTCGTCCACGACATCCTCGCGAAGCATTATCAATACGCGGGATGAGCCTCATGCCGATGCCGAACGGTATCGGCGCCTCCATATTATTCTCGGCGATTCCAACATGTCGGAGTTTGCCATTTATCTGAAGGTCGGGACGGCGGATCTCATTCTGTCCATGCTCGAAGAGAACTGCGTGGTACAGGGCATGACACTGGCCGATCCCGTGAAGGCAATCAGGGATATTTCCCGGGATTCCACGTTGCGGAAGAAAGTGAAGCTGGATGACGGGCGGGAATTGTCCGCGCTGGAGATTCAACGGATGTACCTGGACAAAGCCGCGGAATTTCTCCGTTCGCGGCCCGAAGATACATTGAAAGCGGACGTGTGCAACGAATGGGAACGTGTCTTGAATGCGTTGGAGGATGACCCCATGCAGTTGGTACGCGAGATTGACTGGGTGACAAAAAAATGGCTGATCCAGTCGTATGTCGACCGAAAAGGATGCGGATGGGATGACCCTCGCGTCGCCATGATTGATTTGCAATATCACGATGTCAATCGCAAGCGCGGGTTGTATTATATGTTACAGGCCCACAACGAAACGGTGAAGATGGTGGATGATCGGGCGATTGAACGCGCCGTGTCCGTGCCGCCCCAGTCTACCCGAGCCAAGGTGCGAGGTGACTTTGTTCGATTTGCCCGGGCCACCAATCGCTTCTACACGGTGGATTGGACCTATTTGAAATTAAATGGCTACTGGGAAGAAACCATCTTGTGTATGGATCCCTTTTGTGCGTTCAATCACAGGGTCAGTGAGTTGCTGGCTCAAGTGCCGGAGGCTTCTCTGTAGGCATGGGACTGTCTTCTTTGTGTTCCTCGTCGCGCACAGGCATCGTGGCCTGTCCGTGGTTCAACGCGCTGTGGCTGGCGCTGGCCATCCTGGTGCCCGTTGGTCTGTGTTCCGGGGAAGAGCCAGGGCGGTCTGTGCATGACGATGGAGTCTTACGAGGGAAACAGGGGGACGTGCTGTTTGTGACGATCCCTGTCCATGACCAGCCGGATCGCGTCACGGGGAAATTTTTACAGCGAACCGTGACGTTGTTCCCTTTCGGGGAAGGGGTGTATGCCGGGCTTCTGGGGCTGGATCTTGACGATCGTCCCGGTCAGCACGCCTTGACGATGGATGTCGTCTATCCGCAACGCACGGAACGGCGTCGTCTCTCTGTGACGGTGCTCAAAGCCACCTATCCCGTGCAACGGCTGACGTTGCCTTCGGCCATGGTGGATCTCGATCCGCAGACGCTTGCGCGCGTCAAGGACGAAGCCGGCGTGCTCCGCCAGGCTTTTGACCGTGTGATCCCGCACCCGCTGTGGCGGGACACATTTCGCGCGCCGGTTTCGGGAACACGCTCCGGGCGGTTTGGCAGTCGACGGGTGATTAACGGCCAGCCGAAAAATCCTCATAGCGGGGAAGACATTGCCGCTCCCGAAGGCGCGGCCGTGTTCGTTATGAATGACGGCATTGTGCGACTCACCATGGATCATTTCTTTACGGGGAAGGGCGTGATTGTGGACCACGGGCTTGGTCTGTTCTCCATGTATTTTCACTTGTCCCGCGTGGATGTGGAGCCAGGCCAGACGATGACCAACGGTCAGATGATCGGCGCGGTCGGCTCCACGGGACGTGCCACCGGTCCGCACCTTCACTGGGGGGTGCGACTCAACGGGGCACGGGTGGATCCTTACTCGCTGCTGGCGCTGGATTTTGGCGAACTGGAACGGTCCCCGGATTAGTACGCGGGCGGTCGGGAGAGCGGGCGGCTCGTGAGCAGTTCCACGACCCGCAGGTTATCGAAGGCAAACAGGCCATCCCCCGTGGTGATGAACCCAATCCGGCCGGTGTGGAATGTGGATTCCTCAACAGACAGGATGAACTGGTTATCAAACGAGATCTCCAGAAACTCCTTGCTCATGATCGTGTTTCTCTGGATGCGGAGGAAATGCCAGGGCGTTCGTTTCTTGGGCATGACCGGATGGTCCGCAATCAGGATGGGGTTGCCATCGGAGAAACGATAGACCTTGACGGTATGGCTTGCCGGGGACATGAGGACAGCATAGAAATTTTTGAGATCCTGCATCCCCAACGCCAACCCGGCTGCCGAGGTGGGCGTGCCGGATTTTGAGAGGATCCCCACCGACAGGTCAACGTATTCCACGTGAATGTTTTCCTGGATGAGCAGTTGATAGCAGCCTGGATCCAGGCATGGCGTTGACTGCAACAGCGCGTGCGTTTGACTGGGAGCCTGGTCCTCTGTCACCACGGTCCATTGCCCCGGATGACCGTGCCCCAGTGTTTGCGGGGAAAAGCCCGGGAGATGGTCGGGATCCAGATGTGTTTCAAAACTCCATTCCTCAAACAAAGGGGGCGTGTGCCGTAAAACGGCTCGTGGCAGTTCTTTCAGGGGCGCGGCGTTTTCTGCGAACAGGTCGGGGATACCCGTGCCGGAGAAGACAACCCCCAGGGTCAGGCACAGCCACAATCCACGGGGCGCGTGACGGACAGGATTGAAGGAAATGAGCATACGCATGAATGTCTCCAACGTGTCTATGGTGGTCAACGGCCAGCCGCGCGATGATACGCAGAAGAAATCACCGGTTGCAAGGGGACACAGGCAGGGCCTTCGTCGTTTCTGTTGCCTGTATCGCCTCCGCTGGAAACGGTCAGGCTGAGGCACGGTCCTCCACGCACGCATGGAGTATGTCTTCACACCGTGACCGCATCCCATGAACGCGCGTCGTGGTTGGCGCTCATTCCACTCTGCCTGACGGGATTGTTTTACCTGTTACCCGCCTGGTCCCAACGGAATCCGCTCTTTCAATTCCTGCCCCAACTGGCCGGCTATGGTGCGCTGGCCGTATGGTGGACATGCAATCCTCATGCGCTGTCCGGTCTGGGCCTGTCCCGGGGCCGTCTGAATCAGGGGCTTCTGTGGGGACTGGGTACGGGCTGTGTCCTGGGTGTGGTCAACACGACCGTCATGCTTCGGGTCATACCGGCGCTGGGGGGCGAGATCACGTTTCTGCTTGGGACCCCTCATGCGAGCGTTCCCACGCTCGTCATGATCCCGTGGTTGAGTGTCGTCATTGCGGCCGGCGTCGAGTTACATTTTCGAGGATTTCTCCTGGGACGACTGGAAAGCGGTTGTCGTCAATGGATGCCGAAGGCGTGTGTGGCCGGTCTCCCGCTGTGTTCGCTGGCGGCCGTGCTTCTGTCTACGCTGGCGTTTGCGTGGGATCCGTTTATGGTCATGACGTTTCGTCATCTGCACTGGATCGCCGTCTGGGACGGCTTGCTGTGGGCGGCCCTCTTCCTGCGGTGGCGCAATCTTCTGGCCGTGCTTGTGGCCCATGCGACGGAGGTGATGATCATGTATCTCAGCGTCAAAGCGGCGCTCACATGATCCCGTTCGTCCTGAACGTGACGGCCGCCCTGTCCGCGATGGTCCTTCCCTGATCCCGTGATCTGACGGACCATGGCGCGGCGCTCATGGCCTCCATGTTCACAATGTTGCATTGCCTTGTGCTTGACTTTTATCCGGCGGGGCTTATCTAACAGGACAGAGGCGCCTCAACAGAATGGGAGTTGGATTGTTCAACGGTCAACCTGACAGATGGTCAGAGGGAGGTGTCACATGAGCAGATGGGATTTGTTGAAAGAGCTGGATTTGTGGCGGGTGCAGCCGTTTCGGCATCCGTGGGACTGGGATGACCCGGGTACACAGCCGGCGAATTGGGTGCCGCCGGTGAATGTCTACGAAGACAAAGACAACGTGTACGTGGAAGCACAGGTGCCTGGCATCAATATGGATGACGTGAAGTTATCCGTGACCGACCACACGTTGCTCCTTGAGGGAGAACGGAAAAGCGAACGCACGGAAAACGAGGAAAGCTGTCATTTCCGTGAAGTGCAGTACGGGTCCTTTGCCAGGAGTTTTCGCCTTCCCGGCTACGTGAAACCGGATTCGGCGACGGCAACGTATGACAAGGGCGTCTTGAAGGTGCAGGTTCCCAAGGTGGAACAAGCCAAGCCCAAGTTGATTCCAGTCGGATCAAAGTGAAAGCCTGGCGCGCTGGCCTGATGCGCGCTGTGGATGTGACGGGCCGAGGACGGGTTTCCTGACGGGAACCGCCTCGGCCCGTCGCGTTCAGGCTTGCCCCTGACGCCCTCCTGTTTCATCCTGTCCTTCTTTCTCTCTCTCTCGCTTTCGTGTTGTGCTCTGCGCGGCGCTCCGCTTGCGAAACCCGTGTGTGTCGTCTACTCTGCCTGCCCTGAACGGGGAGCGCGCTGCAGGGACAAGGCGTCCGAGGAGCGTGTGCCTCCGGGAACAGCCCGTCAGCAATGACACCGGGGGCGGGGCGAGCCACGGCACATTCGTCCGACCCTGAAAGACGGTGAACCCTTCACAGGACGTGAGATCGGTCCAAACGGAATCGCCGGTGTCATCAAAAAACCCGCATGTGTCTGAAAGATCGATGAATCCCCCTCTTGCCCCCAGAATCCCCACGACCATGGTCCAACACGGCCATGAGCGCGTGGATCATTATTACTGGTTGCGTGACCGTGACAACCCTGGCGTCCTGGCCTGTCTCAGAGAAGAAAACGACTACGCCCGTGGTGTAATGGCCCACCGGTCACAGTTCGAGGACAACCTGTTTGCGGAGATCAAAGGGAGAATCAGGCAAACCGACTCGTCTGTGCCCTCCAGACTCGATGACTACTACTATTACACGAGATATGAGGAGGGGAAAGAATATCCGGTGTTCTGCCGGACGTGGAAGACGGTCGAGGCCCGGGAAGACGTCATCCTGGATGTGAATGCGTTGGCCCGGGGCCATGAATTTTTTACCATTGGCGAGATCGCCACGAGCGTGAATCACGAGCTACTCGCGTATTCATTCGACAGGCAGGGGAGACGCCTGTATACGGTGCGATTCAGGAATATGGTCACCGGTGAGTTGTTGGAGGACTGTCTTGAGGATGTCACCGGCAACATGGCCTGGGCGAATGACAATCGAACGATTTTTTACGGCAAACAGGATCCGGGCACACTGCGCGCCTCTCAAATTTTTCGACATACGTTGGGCAGCCATCCATCGTCCGATGTGCTGGTGTTTGAAGAAGAGGATGAGACGTTTTCCACGATGGTGTTCAAGACCCGATCGAAGCGGTATATCCTGATTGCGTCGCATCAAACCGTCAGCTCCGAGTATCGCTGTCTGGACGCGGATCAGCCCGATGGTGACTTTTCGGTGATTGTCCCGCGTCAGCGGTTTCATGAATACGCTGTCGATCATTATCAGGACACTTTTTATATTCGCACGAACTGGGAGGCGAAGAATTTTCGCCTCATGAAGACGCCGGTTCATCAAACAGACCGGTCGTGCTGGGAAGAAGTTCTGCCCCATCGTGACGATGTCCTGCTTGAATCCGTTGAGTTATTTCAGGACTTCTTCGTCGCGGAAGAGCGGCATCACGGTCTGGTCCGGCTGCATATTGTTCCGTGGAGCGGAGACGGCGGGCATTACGTGGAAGTTGATGAGCCGACATACGTGATGGCGTTGGGAGACAACCCGGAATGTGGGACCTCCACGGTTCGGTATGTGTATACCTCCATGACGACGCCGCATTCCGTGTATGACTATGACGGGAAGACCCGGGAACGGGTCTTGCGCAAACGCGAGGATGTCCTGGGCGGATTTCTGGCGTCTCGATACTCAACGGAACGCACCTGGGCCACGGCGTCGGATGGGGCACGGATCCCGATTTCGCTGGTGTACCGGACAGACCTCCGAAAACCGGCCGGCAATCCTCTCCTGCTGTATGGCTATGGATCCTACGGGATGAGTCTGGACGCGAACTTCAGTTCCCCGCGCCTCAGCCTGCTTGATCGCGGGTTCACGTTTGCCATTGCGCATGTTCGCGGGGGCGCGGAGCTGGGCCGCGCATGGTACGAAGCCGGAAAACTACTGCGCAAAAAAACGACCTTTACGGATTTTATTGCCTGTGCCGAACACCTCATCCGGCAGGGGTATGCACACCCGGAGCGGGTCTATGCGATGGGGGGAAGCGCCGGGGGGCTGCTCATGGGAGCGGTGCTCAATATGCGGCCCGACTTGTTTCATGGGGTGGTGGCGCAAGTCCCTTTTGTTGATGTCATGACCACGATGCTGGACCCGACCATTCCCCTGACGACGGGAGAGTATGATGAATGGGGCGATCCCAACCGGAAAGAAGACTACGAGTACATGGTGTCCTATTCCCCGTATGATAACGTCACGGAACAGGCGTACCCGCATATCCTGGCGACCACAGGGCTTCACGATTCCCAGGTGCAGTACTGGGAGCCGGCAAAATGGGTGTCCAAATTGCGGTGGATGAAAACCGACCGGAACCGGGCTTTGCTCTTCACCAACATGGAGGCGGGCCACGGCGGGGCATCGGGCCGGTTTCAGCGCTATAAAGAACTGGCGTTTATCTACGCCTTCCTCCTGGACCTGGCGAACCTGGCCGGGGAGTGACCCGTCTCCAGGCCAATCGCGGCCAGATGCGCCTTCGTCGCGGGCCCGCGAAGTTTTTTGAGAGCCAACGCTTCGATTTGTCGAATCCGTTCACGCGAGACGTGCATGATGGCGCCCACCTCATCCAACGTGCGGGATTCGTCATCGCCAATGCCAAACCGTAACCGAAGCACCTGTTCCTCGCGTGGAGACAGGACACGAAACATATGATGCAGTTGGGCCTTCTGTTGTTCGTCCTGAAGGAGTGCGTCCACCGGTACCGCACGGGTGTTGGGGAGACATTCTCCCAACACCTGCTCCCCGTCGCTTCTGGGATGGTCCAGCGAAACCGGTTCTAAAAACGCCTGCATCGTGTGCCGCACCCGTTCGGGACTGATGGCCATCGTCCGGGCGATTTCTTCGTCGCGTGGCTCGCGGCCCAACTGTTGAGCCAGACGATGGGACGTCTTGACCATACGCTGCCACGCTTCGGTGGCGTGCACCGGAATACGAATGGTGCGGACCTGATCGGCAATGGCGCGCGAAATGCCCTGGCGGACCCACCAGGTGGCATAGGTGCTGAATTTGAAGCCTTTGCGGTACTGGAAGCGTTCGGCGGCGCGCATCAGTCCGATGTTCCCTTCCTGAATGAGATCCAGCAAACTCATCCCGCGTCCCGTAAAGCGTTTGGCAATATCCACCACAAGACGGAGATTCCGTTGTACCAGGGTGTCTTTAGCCTGCTCTAAGGCCACGCGGTCGGCGGCCACTTGCCGTTGAAGCGTCGCCAGATGTCTGCGAATCATGCGATGGGTCGGGCCGGATGTGGTCAGGGCGTCTCGCATTTCCGACAAACGTTCCTGGGCCTCATCCACGGCCGGAGCCGACAGGCCGCTCAGCGCGCGAATGCTGGTCAGAGATCGCAACGCATCCTGAAACGGCGGGTGGTCGCCAAGATGGCTCACGGATTCCATCGCGCTGGCGAGTGTGTCTCGAATGCGCTGGCTCCGTTCGTCTATACATCTGGCCAGGGCCAGTTCCTCCGATCGGTCCAGAAGGGGGTGTGACCGAAAGGTCCGGAAATAGACGGATTCGAGCACGGTGCCGTTCGCGTTGTTGTGTGCCTTGCCGGCGCGAGGCTTCCCCGTGCGAGCCGGCATGGCCCCGTGGCCGGACATGCCGGATGTGGCAGGGCCGTGGCCTGTTGCGGCCCTTCGATTCTCTCGCGTGACGCTGTGACAGGTCGTGTGTGCGATTGTGGTGCTGTTCATCATTTTCTCCTGTGTTGTCACAAAGGGATGGGACAAGCCGGAGGGAAGCCGCGCCTCGCCTTGCCGGGACAAGGCGGTTGGTTCGCGCAGATGCCGTCTCACGATGTGTCCATCCATGTGCGTGGCCTACACCTTCACCGTGAGAAACAGGGGCGTGCCCCGACGATGGATCAACAACAAAGCCGGTTGATCGTTCGGCAGGTCCTCCACGACCTGCCGGAAGGTGTGCAACGACTGCACCGGGCGATGGTTGATCTCTTGAATGATGTCACCGTGCACCAGTCCGGATTCTTCGGCCCGACTGCCGGCACGAATGTCGGTGACCACCACGCCGGTCGTGTGGTCGGCAACGCCGAGCCGTTGGGCCAGGTGTGGCGTGAGCGTCTCCACGGCCAGCCCCGCCAGGCGGGACTCGGCATCGGCGTGTTGCCTGGCGGCGATGTGCTGACTCATGGGATGTTCCATGATCGTCGCGTGCAACGCCCGTTCTTCCCGGTCACGCACAACGACAATCGTGACGTCTGTTCCGACGGGGGTGGTGGTCACCGCGCGCTGTAAATCCCGTGGTGTGGCAATCGGTTGTTTGTGATACCGAATGACGGTGTCGCCTCGTTGCAGGCCGGCCTGGGCCGCCGGGCTTGCCTCGCGGACGTTGGTCACGATCACGCCCGCGGGGTGATCCAGATGAAATGCCTGTGCGAGGTCCGGGGTGACGGCCTGCACGCCGATGCCCAGAAAGCCTCGCGAGACGGTTCCGGTCTCCACCAGGCTTGTACAGATATGCTGACCGATGCTGGCCGGCACGGCGAATCCCACGCCCTGGTATCCGCCCGTTCGTGAGAGAATCGCGGTGTTGATGCCGACCAGTTCGCCACGCATGTTGACCAGGGCACCACCGGAATTGCCGGGATTAATCGCGGCATCGGTTTGGATGAAGTCTTCATACTGTGTGATACCCATGCCCCCGCGTCCCTTGGCGCTGACGATGCCTTGCGTCACGGTTGAGTGCAGTCCAAAGGGACTCCCGATTGCCAGGACATAATCGCCGACTTCCAGCGTGGACGAGTCGCCCCAGGGGACGAAGGGCAGGTCGTGGCCCTGAATGTGAATCACGGCCAGATCCGTTTGTGGGTCGCTCCCCACAATCGTCCCGGCGAATGTGCGTTGATCGAGCAAGGTGACGGTCACGGTGTTCGCTCCCGCGATGACGTGGTGGTTGGTGACCACGTACCCGTCGGGACTGACGATGACTCCGGAACCCACACCCATCCCTCGGGGATCGTGCCGTGGGGCGGGGAAGGGTGGCATCCCGAGCCAGTCTCTGTCATGCGGATCCCGGCCGAACCACCTGGGTTGGCCGTGCGGAGACCGCTCCGCCGATCCGGTGTTCATGACGTGGGAGGCGGTGATATTGACGACGGCGGGCCTGACCGTTTTGGCAAGCTGCGCGAATCCGGACCGCCTGTGATCCGCGGTGTGGTTGACCGGCGTCGTCACCACGGTGGCCGGTGCGGGGGATCCGATCGCGCCGGCCGCAAAGACGGCGAGCAGGACGCCCGCAAGGGCGACGCAGACCGTCTGGCCGGTCGGGGGGCCGCCCGCCCGCTGTTTCATGGGAGTGCCTGTGGGCGATGAGCTGTGCAATGGTTCTTCCATGACCTCCTCCTTTATGCCGTTATGGTGAAACAAATGTGCATGACCTGAATGGTTTGTAACACGGGCAGATGAAAAGAAAATTAGCGGCGGATTAAAAAGCTCTAACCTGGAGGGCAGAGAGACGTGTGCGCGATGCACAGGATGCGGATCATGATGCCATCAGCGCCGCAACGCCCGGGTGGCGTCAGGCGGACAGCAGGGGAAGGGAAATCGTAAAACGGGATCCCTGGCCAACGGTACTTTCGACAGCAATGGTGCCGTGGTGCGCTTCGACAATCCATTTGCAGATGGCGAGACCAAGCCCCGTGCCCTGTTGCGCATGGGCCCGAGCCGCATCGGTTCGATAAAAGCGGTCAAAGATGACGCGTTGTTCATCCGGTGCAATGCCGATGCCATGATCCTGGACAAGAATCTGCGCACGACCCTGGATTGCGGTGACGCTGAGTTGAACGGTTCCCCGGGGCGGTGAATATTTCACGGCGTTGTCCACGATGTTGAGGACAAGCTCGCGAAGTCGCCATTCGTCTCCCAACACCTGGATCGGTTCACTGTGCTCCAGGGTGGTGTCAATACCCCGTTCTTTGCCAAGCACCATGGCCTGCGACTGAATGTCCCGCACCACCGTATCGAGTTGCACGGGGGCCGACGCCATCGTGATCTCCCCGAGATCGGCCCGTGAGAGAAATAACAGCTCGTCCACAATGCGACTCATGCGATCAATTTCTTCCAGATTGCTTTCCAGCACGTCCCGGTAGGTGTCAGGGGATCGAGGTTTGCGCAACGCCAGTTCGGTTTCGCCTTTTATGATCGTCAAGGGGGTGCGTAATTCGTGCGACGCATCGGCGCTGAATTGTCGCATTTGGCGGATCGAGGCTTCGAGCCGGGCGATCATGTCGTTAAACGTGGACGCCAGGCGACCAATTTCATCTTTCGAGGTCGTATGAATGCGCTGGGTGAGGTCACCCCCCGCAATCCGTTGGGCGGCCAGGGTGATGGAGTCAACCGGCCGCAAGGCGCGTCCCGCCAGAAACCAGCCGCCTAACATGCTGACCGCCACCGCCAGCGGAGAGCCGATGAGCAGGACAAACACCAGCCGGGACAACATGTCTTCGCTGGATTGGAGGGATGTGCCCACGCGCAGAATATTCACGAGGGTGTCTCCATGTCGAATGGGATACGATAACAATCGAATGGGGATCTCCTTGTGAAAACTGACGGTTTCAAACGTGGTCTGGCCTCGAAGGGCCGCCTTCAGGGCGGTCTGGCTGAGGGGAATCTCATCGGTTTTGATGTTGGCGGAATGAAGCGTGATCTGTCCCTGCGGACCAAAGATCTGGAAGAACTTGTCAATGAGCGCGAGTTCGGGAAACGCCTGCGCCAGATCGTCTAACAACAGAAACGGACCAAAGCGGTGTTCGGCAAGAGAGCGGGCGGCAGCGACCGCCGCTTCATCCAGCACGTGGTCAACGTGATCCTGCACCGCCCGTTCCATGACGACATACAGCGCGCTCGTGAAGACAAGCATGAGCAACGCCAGGCCGCCGCCATACCAGATGGTCAATCGGACGCGGATAGAGGTATTAGCCAGCAGGCACCTTCAGCGTGTAGCCGCTACCGCGGACGGTATGGATGAGTTCGCGTTCACGGTCCCGGTCAATTTTGTTCCGAAGGTAATTAATATAGACGTCAATCACGTTCGTGAAGGTGTCAAAATTGATATCCCACACATGCTCGGCAATCATCGGGCGCGTGAGCACACGCCCCGCATTCCGCATCATATATTCCAGCAGCGCGTATTCTTTCGAGGTCAGGTCAATCCGTTGCCCGCCTCGGGTGACTTCGCGGGTCATGGGGTCCAGGATCAAATCGTCTATTTGCATCCTGCTCGTCGTGTCCCCGCTGGCGCGCCGCAACAAAGCCCGGGACCTGGCCAGCAATTCCTCAATGGCAAAGGGTTTGGTGAGGTAATCGTCCGCGCCGGCGTTGAGCCCTTTCACTCGCTGTTCCACTTTTGAACGGGCGGTCACAATAAGAATCGGGGCCTTGACCCTGGCGTTCCGCAGGGCCTGCAACACATCAATGCCGGCAAGGCCGGGGAGCATCAGATCAAGAATGATCAGGTCATAATTGACATCCGATGCCATGTCCCGCCCCTGAATGCCATCGGCACACACATCCACGGCGTAACTTTCTTCTTCCAGCGCGCGGCGAATGAACGAGGCGACTTTGGGTTCGTCTTCGACAATCAGGACGCGCATGATGCAAACAGTATAGCATAGAGCGATCCGCCCACGCGGGTCCCGGGAGCCTGTGGCGGAGTGGCCTGTGCGATCAGGGACGCCCTGTGGCAGGGCGGAACCGCACCATCGCCTAGTCCGAATGTTTCAAGCGGAATCCATACTGCCGGCTTGTCAGCGCGACCATGT
The DNA here is from genome assembly GCA_963692935.1 of Nitrospirales bacterium. GTDB lineage: Bacteria > Nitrospirota > Nitrospiria > Nitrospirales > UBA8639 > Bin75. The sequence continues at coordinate 1,551,145 of OY843588.1, read as the reverse complement.
CCCCTGTCTGTTGATCGTAGTAGGCGGCTTGCCATACGTGCTGTCCCCGGTCGTCAACCGTTCTCGCGGCGCAACGGACAATGGCATCAAGCGATTGTTTGTCGGCGGGCGAGAGCGCGTGCCATCGGGGCCCGACGTGGACCCACAGCAGGTTTGACAGGCTTGGCGGCCGGTTCACGCCAAGGATGCCCCGGTCGGCGGAATCGGCCAGTACGGCTTCAGCCTCTTGCGGGTCGCAGGGCGGCGACCCCGGCCAGGTCATCCAGACGGCCGCGAGCAGTACACCCACGGCAACCAGGCCAACCGGCAGAGCACGGTTGAATGTTCGGAGCAACGAAATTGTCACAGGCATCCTCGCATGGAGACATGGTGCCATCGAGCCATGGTTCTCTATGTGCCAGTTACGGGCAGGGGCAATCAAGTGGGTCGTGTGTCCGTCGCCAGCAGGTTACGGGTCGGGCAGACGGCGAATGCCGGCGGGAGATGACGTCCAATCATGCCGGCGAATCTTGCCACGGGCCATGATGCCTGTGTATTCTGGCCCTCCCCCATCCCGCCACATACACCGAAGACCGCAGTCGTCAGGCCAGGACGATCCCTCCGGATCAGATCCATGTGTGGGGTAGAGTCCATGCGGGGCAAGAGAGTGGCCTGTTGAGTATCGTGACGCATCCGGGAGGTGCTGGAACGTGGTAAAAGACTTGTCGAACGTTGATCTGCTGTGTATCGGGAGCGGGCCAGCGGGCCAACGGGCCGCGGTGCAGGCGGCGAAGCTGGGCAAGCGTGTCGTGGTGGTTGAAAAACGCCGTGTGGTTGGCGGGGTCTGTGTGGATACGGGAACCATTCCCAGTAAAACGTTCAGGGAAGCCATCATTGCGTTTGGCCGACAGGCGGAGCAGTTCCGCACCCGTCATGGATTCACCGGCGTGTCCCGACCAACGGTGAATCAGTTGTTTGCGCGGGTGAACGAGGTGATGGAACGGGAAGGGCAGGTGGTGGAACGACAACTGCATCGCAATGACATCACGATGATTCGGGGCGAGGCGTCATTCCTCGACGCGCACACGGTTCAAGTCGTGGGAGACGGTCTCACGCACCGGATTCGCGCGCGATACTGCCTGATTGCCGTGGGTACCGTGCCGTCCCCTCCCATGGGGATTCCTCGCAGCCGTAATCTGATTATCACCAGTGACGAAGTGATGAGCCTGGAGCACATTCCGCGGAACATCATGGTCGTGGGCGCGGGTGTGATCGGGCTTGAATATGCCTCGATGTTTGCCGCGCTTGTCGGCGTTGACGTGACGTTGGTGGATGCACGCCAGTGGCCGCTGGAATTTCTGGATACCGAAATCGTTGACGAACTCATTCATCAAATGCGGAACCATGATGTCACCTTTCGCCTTGGGGAAACGGTCGAGCGGCTGGAATTGTCCGAAGGGAGTCCTCAGAAGGCCGTCATGTATCTGGAATCGGGCAAAAAGCTCGTGTCCGATCTTGTGTTATTTGCGGTTGGTCGGGTCGGAGCCACGGAAGCGTTACAGTTGCCGGCGGCGGGGTTGCATGCCGACAAGCGGGGGCGGTTGGCGGTGGATGAGCACTTTCGCACGGCCGTCCCTCATATTTTTGCGGCTGGCGACGTGATTGGCTATCCCAGTCTGGCGGCCACCTCGTCCGAGCAGGGTCGTCTTGCGGCCTGCTATGCCTTTCAGGTCAAGGCGACACCCATGCCGAGTCATTTCCCCATCGGGATTTATGCCATTCCGGAAATTTCCATGGTTGGTGCGACGGAGCAGACCCTCACCACACAAAAGATCCCGTATGAAACAGGCCTGGCCCGGTATCGTGAGATTGCCAGAGGACAGATCCTGGGCGACGATTCCGGCCTGTTGAAGTTATTGTTTCACCGCGACACGCATCGTCTGCTTGGTGTCCACGTGATCGGGTCGGGAGCCACGGAGCTTGTCCATGTGGGCCAGGCGGTGTTGGGACTGGGAGGGGGGTTGGAGTATTTCCTGTCCACCGTCTTTAATTACCCCACGATGGCCGAATGTTACAAAGTCGCGGCACTGGATGCGTTTAACAAGCTGTCGCAGTAAAACGACTTCCCGCCTCTTTCACGTTTCCTTCCCACCCGTCTGTTCCTTGAATGGTCGAGATCGGCTGTATCCGGGGTCAATATTGACGGCGCCGTGGTGTGTCAATACCATGATCCTGGCACACATTGGACTGCACGAAGAAGGGTACACGAAGATACACACGGCAATACGGAAAAGGAGGGACCATGGCGCGTGTCAATATCATGATGGCGGAACACATCCTGGAAGAAGTTGATCAAGCCGCAGAAGAAGAACACCTCAGTCGGAGCGGGTTCCTGCAAAAAGCGGCCCATCAGTACCTGGGGATGCGAAGGATGGAGCAAGAAGCCCGTGAACAGAAGTCCCGCATGAAAAGAGCCGCCGCGAACATGGACAGACTGGCAAACAAATTTGGCCAGTGGGATGGTGTGGGAACCATCCGCCGGTTTCGTGACCAGAGAATCGGAGCGAAGCGATGAAGGCCGTGTAATGTGCGGCGTCGGGAGACAGGGAGGAGAAAAACACTATGGCATTCGCACATATTCGCTCTGAGGGAGACAAGTGGATTCCGCATGACCTGGATGAACATTTACGCGAGGTAGGAAAACTTGCGGAAGCGTATGCGAGTGTTTTTGGCAGTGGAGATTGGGCACGGGTAGCAGGATTATGGCATGACCTGGGGAAATACAGTGCGGAATTCCAGCGGCGTATCAAGTCCGTGTCTGGATATGATGCGCATCTTGAGGGTTCGGGCGGTCGAGTGCATCACTCGACGGCAGGAGCGCAGCACGCGATCAAGCAATTCGGCGTACACGGGCGAATCCTGGCGTATCTCATTGCAGGTCATCATGCGGGGCTTCCGGATTGGCATGCAGATGAAACCGCCGGTGCGGCGTTAACCATGCGACTCCAGGACAACAGGCACTATGAACGCATCAAACACCAAGCCATTCCGCATGAGATTATGTCCCAGCCGAAACCGGATAGTGTGGTATTGGGCAAGGCTGATGGCTTCGCCTTGTGGGTGCGTATGTTGTTTTCGTGTCTGGTGGATGCGGATTTCCTCGATACCGAAGCGTTCATGGACGCGAACAAAGCGGCGCAACGGCGAGAGACCGTGACAATCCCGGAGATGTTGTCGCGCTTTAACGCGTACATGCAAGAGAAGTTTGCGAACGTCGAGCAGAACAAAGTGAACCGTGTTCGTGCCCAAGTGCTCCAGCAATGTCGGGACAAGGCATCTGAGGCCCCCGGGATATTTTCATTGACCGTGCCGACTGGTGGCGGCAAAACACTGTCGAGTCTGGCGTTTGCCTTGGAACATGCTCAGTGCCATGGCAAACAACGCGTCATTTATGCGATTCCGTACACCAGCATTATCGAGCAGACCGCGAACACGTTTCGTCGTATTTTCCCCGATGCGGTGGTTGAACATCACAGCAATCTTGACCCCGAAAAGGAAACCGTGAAAAGCCGACTGGCAACGGAAAACTGGGATGCGCCGCTCATCGTCACCACTAACGTCCAGTTCTTCGAGTCACTCTTTGCGGCCAGGACCAGCCGTTGCCGTAAACTGCACAACATTGTCAACAGCGTTGTCGTGCTGGACGAGACGCAACTGTTGCCGCCCGAGTTCTTGCAGCCCATTCTCGATGTGATGAACCTGCTGGTGCGTGACTACCATGTGACGTTCGTGTTATCGACTGCGACCCAGCCGGCACTGGGTACGTTGCAAACTCTTCAACGCACCATACGTGGTCTCGATCACGTGCGCGAAATTATGAATGACCCGGATGCGCTGGAACGCGATCTGGAGCGCGTTGCCATCACCATGCCGACCGACTTCCACCAGGCGCAAGACTGGGACGATATCGCGCAGCAGATACCGCACAATATCTCTGTGCTGATAGTGGTCAACTCCCGTGCCGACGCGCGTGAAGTGCACCGCCGTATGCCCGAGGGCACGATCCACTTATCGGCGCTGATGTGCGGGGAGCATCGTTCGTGTGTCATCGCCGACATCAAGTGGAGATTGCACGCGGGCGAGGTCGTGCGCGTGGTCAGCACACAGTTAGTGGAAGCAGGTGTGGATGTGGATTTTCCTGTCGTGTATCGCGCCCTCGCGGGGCTGGATGCCATTGCACAAGCGGCGGGGCGGTGCAATCGTGAAGGCAGGCTGGAACGCGGTCGAGTCATCGTGTTCGTGCCACCGAAGCCTGCAACACCTGAGCATTTGCGACACGCGGCGGAGACCACGAAATCATTGCTGGCCGGGGTGAATGACAATGTGCTCACGCGCGATCTGTACCGCCGCTACTTCGAGCTTTTCTACGCGCGTGCTCACTCACTGGATAAACACAAAATCGTGAGATTGCTCAAACCGGATGGAGACGGTGAAGATCATAACCGGAAAGTTAAGTTTCGTACTGCTGCACACCTTTTTCAGTTGATCGACGAATCCGGCTATCGTAGCGTCATTGTGCGTTATGGCGACGGTCCGGCGTTGATTGAACAATTAAGGAAGGGTCAAGATAACTTAAGGCGAGTAAAAGATGTATAACCGTTTGATTGGCAATGAAAAACCGGTATATCATCCGTTCCCGAATCTCGGAGAAGAAATTCAGGGTGCTGGTGCGTCTTTTTTCCCTCGATTTGAACGCCGTGCAAATCGCCCAAATCAGCGGCCTCAGCCGCCTCACGATCAACTGTTACCTGCGCGCTTTGCGCCAGCGCATGGCCGCCTGGTGCGATGCCGCCTTGCCGGTCGCCGGTGAGATTGAAGTGGATGAATCCTACTTCGGCACTCGGCGGATCAAAGGCCAACGCGGACGCGGAGCGTTCGGCAAAACCGCCGTGTTCGGCCTCTTCAAACGCCACGGCCAAGTGTATACCGAACTCGTGCCGGACTGCCGCAAAGCCACGCTCCAAGCCATTATTCGCGGGCGCGTGGGCATCGACAGCGTCATCTATTCGGACAGCTGGCGCGGCTATGATGGCTTGGTGGATATCGGCTACGGCAAGCACTTCAAAGTGGCGCACGGCACCGACGAGTTTGTGCGCGGGCATGTTCACATCAATGGCATTGAGGGGTTCTGGGGGTATGCCAAAAGCCGCCTCGCCAAGTTCCGCGGCATGAACCGGCAGACCTTTTACTTGCACCTCAAAGAGTGTGAGTTCAGGTTCAATCATCGCCACGATACAATCTATCAAATACTGCTCAAATCATGCAGAAAAGACCCGCTCAAGTTATCTTGACCCTTAAGGAATAAAGGCCCGGAGCGCTGGCTGATGCGCAAACTCCAGCGTTACATGGTATCGTTGCCAGAATGCCAGTTCCGTAAATTGCTAAGCAATGGTGACGTGTGTGAGATTTCCCCGGGCATATTTGTGCAGACTGCGGATGGATTGTATCACCCCGATCTGGGGGTGTTGGTGGATAAGATGATCCCTGAGCCTGGCACCCTGTGTGCCTAGGGAGGACAAATGAAAACTTATTGTCTTGAAATCAGCGGCGACTTTGCGTGCTTCACAAGACCGGAAATGAAAGTCGAGCGTGTAAGCTATGATGTGATGACGCCCTCGGCTGCGCGTGCGGTGTTCGAAGCCATTCTCTGGAAACCGGCAATGCGCTGGCAGGTAAGCAAGATCGAAGTGATCAATCCTATCAAGTGGATCAATCTGCGCCGGAACGAGGTTGGTGGCATAATTCCGTCACGCAACGTCGAAACCGCGATGAAATCAGGCACAGGTCGGCTGGGTGTGTATGTCGAAGACAAGCGCGAGCAACGTGCAGGACTGTTTCTCTGTGACGTGAAATACCGCATTCATGCATCGTTTGAGATACGCGATCCAGGTTGCCACAAGTCGAATTTTCCGCATCTGATCAAACGCATGGTGAAGTCTGGCGAGGACGATGAGGACAAAGAACCGAACCTGATGGTGAAATTCATGACGATGTTCGAGCGTCGTGTCGCCAAAGGTCAGTGTGTGAATCAGCCATATCTGGGGTGTCGAGAATTCGCAGCGGATTTCCGATTGGTAGAGCCTGGCACTGGGCAAGCGGCACCTATTGAGGAGACTCGTGACCTGGGTTATATGCTGTACGACAAGGACTATAAAGATCCTGCTGACCCCAAACCGCATTTTTTCCGCGCGGAATTGAGGAATGGTGTGGTGGACGTGCCGACATGGGATAGCGAAGAGGTGCGGGGATGATTCTGCACGCACTCACAAATTACTACGAACGAAAACGAAAAGACGACGAACACAAAGCTGTGTCGGGTGACAACTCAATAGCTCCAGTAGGATGGATTCGAAAGAAGATTGATTATATCGCCGTTCTTAACGAATCGGGCGAGTGCGTCAATCTCCAGCCGGTATTTACGAGACAAAAAACGAGATTCATCGGGCTGGATGTACTGCTTCCGAATATAGGTCCACAGGCGCGAGCACATGCAAACAATGGCCAGGATGCAAATCTTCTCTGGGACAACGCAAGTTTCGTTTTTGGAATGGGAAAGGGAAAATCAAAGATAAAATATTTCATCGACACAATCGAGAAATTCGAGAAATGTTTAGGGGATTGTCGTGATGCAGGTGTCAGTGCGGTAAAGGCATTCTGTAAAAGTTTGCAAGACAACCCGGAGCTCACCAGTCAGCTGTTAGCCAAATTTGATGTGGCAGAAGGTTTTGAGGGACGTAACCCGGTCATAGCGTTTTGCCTGAAAGACGACGGCCCAACCTACATACATGATCGTCCCGCTGTACGGGTAGCATATGACAAGGCGCGAGAGTTACTGGACGAGGCGGGACGGTGTATCATCATGGAGGATGCTGTACGGGTAGCATATGACAATGCGCGATTGTTACTGTGCCCAGATACCATTCATGGGACATGTTTGGTGACTGGTAAAAATGATGGGCCAATTGCAAAAAAGGAAAGCGTCATAATGGGTGTGTGGGGTGCCAAGATGTCAGGAGCAAGAATTGTTTCATTTAACGATCCTGCTTTTGAGTCCGGAAAGCGAAACAAGAAGGGGGAAAATGCTCCCATCAGTCAATATGCATCCTTTGCCTACACCACCGCTCTCGATCACCTGCTCCGCGAAGAGTCACCTCAACGCATGCAAGTGGGAGATGCCAGTGTCGTGTTCTGGGCCGACAAAGACGTAGCTCTGGAAACCGGCATCGTGGATTGCTTTAGCGAGCCGCCCAAAGACGATCCCGACCGCGGCATCCTTGCGGTAGCAACCCTCTGCCAAGCTATCAAACACGGTCTGTTGGAGAACGATGAAGGTAGCGCGAGATTCTTTGTGCTGGGCCTTGCGCCTAATGCGGCACGTATCGCCATTCGCTTCTGGATCTGCGGTACAGTGGAAGAGATGGCGGTGCGTATCAAGCAACACCTTGACGATCTGGCCATTGAGCATTCACAGCATGATAAGCCGTATCTGTCCTTGTTTCGATTGCTGGTATCCGTGGCTACACAGGGCAAAGCGGACAACATTCCACCGAATCTCGGTGGCGAGTTGATGCGTAGCGTTCTCGCAGATTTGCCGTATCCCGAAACGCTTCTTGCAGCCGCCGTACGTCGTATTCGAGCGGAGCATACGGTGACATATGCGCGAGCTGCCTTGATCAAAGCCTGTATCAATCGTGCGACCCGTTACTCGAACCCCAACGTGCAGGAGGAGCTAACAATGTCTTTAGACGAGGCCAACGTTAATGTCGGCTATCGGCTGGGCCGGCTGTTTGCGGTGCTGGAGAAAATACAGGAAGAAGCTAATCCTGGGATCAACGCCACCATACGCGACCGTTACTATGGAGCAGCATCAAGCACGCCGGTGACCGTGTTCTCGACTTTACTGAAACTCAAAAACCATCATCTTTCCAAATTGAACAATCTGGACAAGCGCGGCCGCGTGGTGAATCTGGAAAAGCGCATCGGCGAGATCATGGGTGGTATCGGTGATTTTCCCGCGCAGTTGGCTTTGGCTGACCAGGGTCGTTTTGCTATCGGCTATTACCACCAGCGGCAGGATTTTTTCAAAAAGGCCAATACTGAAACTTCAACAGAGGGAGCATGACAATGACGATCCAGAATCGTTACGACTTTGTGTTGTTATTCGACGTGAAAGACGGCAATCCTAATGGCGATCCTGACGCGGGCAATCTGCCGCGACTTGATCCGGAAACAGGCAAAGGAATGGTTACAGATGTGTGCTTAAAGCGTAAGATCAGAAACTACGTCGCAATGAGGCATAAATATAGCCCTCCTCATGGTATCTACGTTAAAGAAGGAACGGTACTCGGCCGTGTCCATGTAGAAGTGTTCCATGACTTGAAAATCGAGCTTGGTGAGGACCTATCTCAGCCAGTGCCGGAAGATTTGGTTGAGACACTCGTTGAGCTCAAGGAACTTGGGTTGCCGGATGGGTTAGAGCTGGCCCCGGACGAGGAAGGCAATAGCATAATGCAGTTTTCGGGATGCCTCGACAAAAAGGAAGTCAGGCAATGGATGACGGACAACAAACTTGCGGGGGGAGTGAAAAGGTTCCTCAGCAAAGCACTGAAAGATGTAAAGGTAAAAAAGCCCACAAGGGAGGAGACAGAGAGCGGTCGTAAAAAGATGTGTGAAAGGTTCTATGACATCAGAACGTTTGGTGCAGTGCTTGCCTTAAAGTCCGCACCAAATTGTGGACAGGTGCGTGGCCCTGTTCAGATGACCTTCGCGCGTAGTGTTGATCCGATTGTTGCTTTGGAACACACCATTACACGTATGGCAGTGGCGACTGAAGCAGAGTCAGAAAAACAGAGCGGAGCTAACCGTACCATGGGCCGCAAACACACTGTGCCGTATGGTCTCTATCGGGCACATGGTTTCGTGTCGTCGCATCTGGCAGCGCAAACCGGCTTTTCCAGCAACGATCTGGAGTTACTGTGTGAATCGCTCGCCAACATGTTCGAGCACGACCGTTCAGCCGCTCGTGGAGAGATGGCAACACGAGGGCTGTATGTCTTCAAGCATGATTCTGAACTTGGCAATGCTCATGCTCACAAACTGTTCGATCTCATTCAAATCAAGCGTGCGAACGGCAACGACAATCCGCCGCGTAGCGTTGACGATTATTTCATTCAGACGCCCGATGAAGGGCCGGTCAGTGGTTTCCCAAGCATAACATTTGGGAATTATCCATTAGATGAACCCACTACAGAAAAGTCGGCGCATGCATTTATCAAAAAATTGGATGAATGATGGCCGAAACAGATGATGATCCCGTCATGATCTCCGCCTTGGAGCACTGGAGTTACTGTCCGCGGCAGTGTGCGCTCATTCACGTGGACCAAACCTTTGAAGAAAATCTGTACACGATGCGAGGCCGGGCGGTTCATACGATCGTTGATGAAGTTGAAACGGAAATCCAGTCGGACATTCGTATTGAACGTGCCCTTCCTCTTTGGTCAAAAAACCTCGGACTGATCGGGAAAGCAGATGTGGTGGAGTTCCATGGCAAGGTTCCCTATCCCGTGGAGTATAAATCCGGGACGCGCCGCCAACGCGAGCATGATGACCTGCAACTCTGTGCCCAGGCCATGTGCCTGGAAGAAATGACGGGCCAGGCCGTACCACGGGGTGCGATCTTTCACCATACCTCTCGCCGCCGCAGGGAAGTGATCTTTGCCCCGACCTTGAAAAAGCGTGTTGAAGAGGCCATTGCGGCCGTTCGGGGCCTGTTGGCCGACAAGAAGTTGCCCCCGCCGGTTCACGATCGGCGATGTGAGAAGTGTTCGCTCAAGGAGGCGTGTATGCCTCAAGTGCTGGAAGATCGAAGCCGTGAGAACAGATTACTCGCCAGGTTATTTGACGTCACAACCCCCTAGAGAAATCTCGTGCACCAATTGTTAAATACTCTGTACGTGACAACGGAGGGAGCCTATATCCGCGCCGACCACGCCACGTTGAAAGTGATCGTTGAACACGAAACAAAGTTGCAAATCCCGCTTCACCATATCGGGAGTGTGGTGTGTTTCGGGGATGTGCTGATGAGTCCTGCGGCTATTCATCGGTGCGCGGACGAAGGACGCTCCGTGGTCTGGCTTGACCGCCGAGGTCGTTTTAAGGCGCGTGTAGAAGGCCCGGTGTCGGGAAATGTTCTCTTGCGTCGCGCCCAGCATGAAGCCTCATTAAATCCGGACTTAACGCTGGCCATTGCGAGAAATATGGTCGCGGGTAAGGTCCAAAACGCTCGTCAGGTGATGCTTCGAGGGGCAAGAGAAGACGCGGGCAACGAAGATGGTGACATGTTGCGAGACACGGCTGAAGCGTTAGCCCGAACCATTCAACGCTTACCGGCCTGTGACAATCTGGACACATTGAGGGGGGTTGAGGGTGATGCGGCGCGCACGTATTTCTCGACACTGGATCGCCTGGTTTCTGTTGATCGGGAAACCTTCACGATGATGAACGGTCGGAGCCGCAGACCGCCATTAGATCCGTTGAATGCCCTTTTATCCTTTCTCTATGCCATGTTGATGAATGATTGTGTGTCGGCGGCTGAGAGTGTGGGACTGGATCCGCAGGTAGGCTTTCTCCATGCCATCCGGCCCGGGCGGGCCGCACTTGCTTTGGATTTGATGGAAGAATTGCGGTGTATACTGGCTGATCGGCTGGCGTTGACTTTGATCAACCGCCGACAAATTACGGCGCGGGATTTTCTGGTACGGCCTGGTGGGGCTGTGCATTTGCATGACGATGGGCGTAAGGCTGTCGTGGTGGCATACCAGAAGCGCAAACAAGAGGAAATCACGCATCCCGTACTGGATCAAAAAATGCCGCTGGGTGTCGTGCCACATGTGCAGGCCAGGTTGTTGGCGCGGACGATCAGGAAGGATATGGAGGCCTATCTGGCCTTTATTCTCCGGTAAGGATGACGGCCATGCATATTCTGGTTACGTATGATGTTTCAACCGAGACGGCAGCGGGGAAAAAGCGATTGCGGAAGATTGCCGAAGCGTGTCAGGACTTTGGGCAACGTGTCCAAAAATCCGTGTTTGAATGTGTGGTGAACGAAATGCAGCACGAGGAACTGGTCCGGCGGTTAGTCAAGCTCATGCATGCCAAGGAGGACAGCTTGCGGTGCTATCGGCTTATGCAACCAAAGGAGCAGTACACGAAAGTGTACGGCATTGACACGGCTGTGGATTTTGAGGGACCACTGATGTTGTAATCGCGAACCTGAAGCGCTTATCAGATCCTGGGATGTTCGCGTTCAAGCAAACATGTTGATTTCATTGTGATTTAGAGCCAGTCGTTGAATAAATGGAATACGGGCTATCAGCTATGCAAGGAGGTTCGCCGGATGAATATGGTAAGTGTCTGAATATTTGTCAGATTTTTGTAATACAGTAGCGCCCACCTTACGGGGTGGGCGAGGATTGAAACACGCGAAAGACGTGGCACTTCATGGCGGTGTCGCGTAGCGCCCACCTTACGGGGTGGGCGAGGATTGAAACACTTGCTCGCCGGTGTCGGTGAATTCCTGGTAGGGTAGCGCCCACCTTACGGGGTGGGCGAGGATTGAAACGCGAGCGTCAACTCCATACTCGGCGCGACCGCTAGTAGCGCCCACCTTACGGGGTGGGCGAGGATTGAAACATCACGTCCAGGGCCGCCCGGCGCTTGACCGAGGCGGTAGCGCCCACCTTACGGGGTGGGCGAGGATTGAAACTTCTGGTTTTCGTTGTGTGCTTCATAACTCTGCTGTAGCGCCCACCTTACGGGGTGGGCGAGGATTGAAACGTGTTTTCCACGCTCACTGTTGCCCCTGATTGTTAGTAGCGCCCACCTTACGGGGTGGGCGAGGATTGAAACGCTCAATTCGTGACTCTAAATCACCCCCGCGCCGCGTAGCGCCCACCTTACGGGGTGGGCGAGGATTGAAACATCCGCATCCGCTCGTAGGGTCACGGCATGGGCGCGTAGCGCCCACCTTACGGGGTGGGCGAGGATTGAAACAAGTTTTGTCCGTCGCGGATGTGGCCAGGATCCAGGTAGCGCCCACCTTACGGGGTGGGCGAGGATTGAAACCGCTATCGCCTGGGCTATGCCCATGAGCGCGTGGCGTAGCGCCCACCTTACGGGGTGGGCGAGGATTGAAACTTTCGAGCCTCGTTTTCTACGTCGATCATGTCTTGTAGCGCCCACCTTACGGGGTGGGCGAGGATTGAAACAAAAGGCCGACGACCACGAGACGCACATAGCCTTGGTAGCGCCCACCTTACGGGGTGGGCGAGGATTGAAACGGGGTGGGGGCGTGGTGTGGGACAGGAAGGCCATGTAGCGCCCACCTTACGGGGTGGGCGAGGATTGAAACGGCTTTTGTCCACTGGTACCATCCATCATCACAGGTAGCGCCCACCTTACGGGGTGGGCGAGGATTGAAACCACCAGGGACCGAGTATGACGTGGTGCCGGTGACGTAGCGCCCACCTTACGGGGTGGGCGAGGATTGAAACCAGATCTCGACCCGGAGCGTCTCCAGCGCACGCCGTAGCGCCCACCTTACGGGGTGGGCGAGGATTGAAACAATGCGGTAGTAGCGACCGTTCTCCCTCATGCGCCGTAGCGCCCACCTTACGGGGTGGGCGAGGATTGAAACAGCTGACCCTCAGAATCATGGGATGCAGCAAGGCGTAGCGCCCACCTTACGGGGTGGGCGAGGATTGAAACCATCTTGAGCCGGAGAGACAGATTGGACGGGAACGTAGCGCCCACCTTACGGGGTGGGCGAGGATTGAAACCCGTCGGCCACCAGGAGCTTCACCATCTCATCCACGTAGCGCCCACCTTACGGGGTGGGCGAGGATTGAAACCATGTCGTGCACGTACGGCCGTGAGTCCATGGACCGTAGCGCCCACCTTACGGGGTGGGCGAGGATTGAAACACTCCAGCCCAGTCGGGAGGCCCGAAAGTCACTGGTAGCGCCCACCTTACGGGGTGGGCGAGGATTGAAACAACTGCTCGCTCGCCGCGCACAGCGTGATCGGCCGTAGCGCCCACCTTACGGGGTGGGCGAGGATTGAAACTGGTACGTCGCCGCCGCATCCACCACGGCCTTGAGTAGCGCCCACCTTACGGGGTGGGCGAGGATTGAAACACGTAGGGGCGCCCGTAGCGCATGATGGCTTCCAGTAGCGCCCACCTTACGGGGTGGGCGAGGATTGAAACACCGGCACCCCTGCCCCTGTCCGCGTCCCAGGGCGGTAGCGCCCACCTTACGGGGTGGGCGAGGATTGAAACGTGTCATCGAGGCGCGGCAGGTTCGGGGCTTCGCGGGTAGCGCCCACCTTACGGGGTGGGCGAGGATTGAAACCATGACGGAGTAGAAGCCAAACCCCAGGCCTTTGGTAGCGCCCACCTTACGGGGTGGGCGAGGATTGAAACGGCGGACAGCCGAGTTCATTGAAGAGCATAGCGCGTAGCGCCCACCTTACGGGGTGGGCGAGGATTGAAACGGACAAACTCCATGATGTCTCGGTCGGTGAACACGTAGCGCCCACCTTACGGGGTGGGCGAGGATTGAAACTCGATGGTCAGATACAGGGCGTCCTGGGGGCCGGGTAGCGCCCACCTTACGGGGTGGGCGAGGATTGAAACGTTGATGCATGGCGCGTTGCTCCGCGAGCTGGGCGGTAGCGCCCACCTTACGGGGTGGGCGAGGATTGAAACGGTAGTCACTGGTGGCCTCGGCCCGTTTCTCGCGCGTAGCGCCCACCTTACGGGGTGGGCGAGGATTGAAACCATTCCATGTAGCACGACATACACAGCCTGATGTGTAGCGCCCACCTTACGGGGTGGGCGAGGATTGAAACGGCCTAGCAACGACGCACTTCCCTCAAAAAATCCGTAGCGCCCACCTTACGGGGTGGGCGAGGATTGAAACTCTAAAACCGATCAGTGATACTATTCCGTTGGCTGGTAGCGCCCACCTTACGGGGTGGGCGAGGATTGAAACGTATCCATCTCCCAGGGTTGAACCAACCTCACATGTAGCGCCCACCTTACGGGGTGGGCGAGGATTGAAACGTCCGTCATGGCTTCATCAACCATTTCCAGCGTGGTAGCGCCCACCTTACGGGGTGGGCGAGGATTGAAACAACCATCTTTTGACATCCCCTACATCTTCCAGCAGTAGCGCCCACCTTACGGGGTGGGCGAGGATTGAAACTGGAGTTTCTCCATCAGTCCGGCTTCGGATTCCCCGTAGCGCCCACCTTACGGGATGGACGAGGATTGAAACACGATGAGAATAGACACTCCGCCAGCAACGCATGCCGATGCTGTCCAAAACAGAAACCTGCCCGCCTAGTCCCCAGCCGTCTCCTTGAAATCCAGGGCGAGAGAATTGATGCAGAAACGTTGGCCTGTGGATGGAGGGCCATCGTCGAAGACGTGACCGAGATGGGCCTGGCAACGACGGCAGGTGACTTCCACACGCGTCATGCCGTGGCTGTGATCGGTGGTGGTATCCAGGGCCTCCGCTTTCGCTGGTTGTGTGAAACTTGGCCAGCCTGTGCCAGATTCAAATTTATCCTGTGAGAGAAACAGGGGAGTCCCACAACAAATGCAATGATACATTCCCGTGGCGGTGTGGCGGTAGTAGGCGCCACTGAAGGCCGGCTCGGTGCCTCGCTGGCGCGTGACGGCATATTGCGCCGGGGTTAATTGTTGTTTCCATTCGTCGTCGGATTTGCGAATGATCTCCGTCATGTCGAACTCCCCCTTGTCAGTGGAAAGACCGTGCTACGCGGTCTTGTTCCGCACGGCTTCCAGAATCCGGTGATCGTCCGGGCCGGCATCCCATACGACCTTCAGAAATTCGGCCGGCTCCATGTGCACACTCCGCAGAAACGGTCGGTCGGCGCCGCAACCAAACATCATGTCCGGCGACAGTTCCCCACGAAGTTTGGCACGGGCTTTGGCGATGATGCGGGGCAACCACCGATACCCGCCTAACGCGGCGTATCCCGATGGAAGGGTTGCCGACAGGACCCGCTCGTGAGAGGACTTCCCCTGCTGGACCGTGACAAAGTATTCCCGTCGGATTGCCGTGATGGCCGCGACGGTGTTGAAATCCGGCTCGCCGTCTTCAACCCTGTCCTCGACAAAGTCATACAGTTCCTGGGCCGAGGTCCCAATCGAATCAAGCAACGCCAGGGACTCCCGGGCAATGACATTGTCAGGCCCCCGGTGTCCAAGTTCAAACCGATGCACGGCCTGGTCGTAACTCTCTTGAAACTGCGGTATCCAGTTTGGGGCGTGGGGCGCTTTGGCGAGTGGCTTGTCTGTCATTGCTCTATTGTGTGTGCGCGGTTGGGGTGTCGTCAAGACTGGTGAGACACGGGGTGCGGATATCAAACGGCTTGTGAAAGTAACAACCGTTGGCCGACCGCTCAACGGGACCGGAGCCGGCATACCTTGTGTTGTCGGAGTCGCAACCGGTCTGCGGTACGTTGGATGTCGGGCGCACGGTCTGAAAAGTTTCTTGCCGTTATCGGCACAATCCCATACACTGCCCTCATGGCTTGCACGACAGGTTCGGTCCCCGTTTTCTGTTGTGCCGCTCCCACCATGCACCAGATGATCCAGGAACCCCCGACTGATTCGCACATGTCCCTTCGACCGGTGATGTGTTCATGATGGCCCGGGATCGGCGTCCCGGTGTCTCCCCCCTTCGAGGTCTTCTGATTGCCCAGTTCTTCGGGGCGTTCAATGACAATGCCTGGAAGTTGATGGTGGCGTTGTTGGCTATCAGGCAGTTGGCTTCGCACATGGGAGCAGGCCCGGAATTCGAGGCCGCTTCCCAGGCCCGGACGACCCTCACCTTTGTCGTGTTCACCTTGCCGCTTGTGCTGGTATCCATCTTTGCCGGTGTCTTTTCGGATCGGTTCAGCAAGCGCTCTGTGATTGTGGTGATGAAGGCGGTCGAGGTGGTGTTGATGGCCCTGGGCACCCTGGCGCTCTACAGCAATCCGTCGGGGGGGATCCTGCCGCTCGTGGTGCTGGCCGGCATGGCGGTCCAAAGTGCGCTCTTCAGCCCGGCGAAGTATGGGATTTTGCCGGAGTTGCTTCCTCACGAACGGCTGGCTGTCGGGAACGGGCAACTCGAACTCTGGACTTTTCTCGCCATTATCGGCGGAACAGGGCTGGGAGGCGTGTTGCTCCATCTGTCGGGCGCGTCTCCGTGGTTCGCGGCGCTGATGCTTTTTGTGTTTTCTCTTGTGGGGTTTGCCGCGTCGTTTCTGATTCCGGCTGTGCCTCGTGCGCGGACAGCAGGCGGACTCGGTTCCACGTTGTGCGGAGCCTGGGCGGCGGTGCGGGCGGATCCGGCCTTGCGACTGGGGATTGCGGGCAATATGGCGTACTGGACCATTGCCAGTCTGGTGGGACAGGATATGCTGGTCTATGCGAAGGCGGTGTTGGGATTGTCCGATTCGTTATCCGGCGTTCCGTTGGCCATGTTTGGCGTTGGCGTGGGTATTGGCTCGGTGATGGCGGGCAAACTGTCTTATTCCAAGGTGGAGATGGGATATATTCCGCTCGGGGCGATTGGGTTGACGGCGGGACTGTTCTTCCTTGGCGTCGCGCGTCCCGCATTGCCTGGGACCATAGGCGGCATGGCCTGGTTGGGTATTGCCAGCGGGTTTATCGTGGTGCCGGTGAATGCGCTGATTCAGTGGCGCGCTCCGGAAGATCGCCGTGGCGCCGTCATCGCATTTGGGAACATTTTTGTGTTTAGCGGCGTGCTGGGTGGATCACTGGCGGCCTGGGGTCTGTCGTTGCTTGGGTTGAACGCCAGCGACATTCTGGTCGTGTCGGGATTCGTGACGGTGGTGCTCACGGCCTGGGCCGGGTGGGTCATGCCGGAACTGTGTCTTCGCTTTGTGTGTTGTCTGGTCACGTACACGGTGTATCGTCTGAAGATTGTGGGACGGGAACATGTGCCCGAGCATGGGGGCGCGTTGTTGTTGCCCAATCATGTGTCGTTTGTGGACGGGTTGTTGCTGTTGGCGAGTCTGGATCGCCCCGTTCGCTTTCTCGTTGACCGGCGCTATTATGAGCGTCCGGTGTTTCATCAGATCGCCCGGGTGATGGGCGCGATTCCCATTGCGTCTGACGGGTCGCCGCGTGAGATTCTCCGCGCATTCCGCGAAGCCATCCGGCGGTTGGATGAAGGGGAGCTGGTCTGCCTCTTTCCCGAAGGCCAGATTACGCGCACGGGCGGGCTGCTGTCGTTTCGCCAGGGCTTTGAGCGCATCATCAAAGGGCGGGAGAACCCCGTGATTCCCGTGTATCTTGATCGGGTCTGGGGCAGCATCTTCAGTTTTATTGGCGGAAAATTTCTGATGAAGTGGCCGGAACGTGTTCCGTATCCCGTCACCGTCGTCTATGGCGCGCCCATGTCCTCCGACGTGACGGCGACCGACGTGCGGCAGCGCGTTCAGGAGTTGGGCGAAGTAGCCTGGCGCATGCGCCAGGGCAGCCGGCGCCCCCTCCATCATACCTTTGTTCGCGCGGCCCGCCGTCATCCTCTGCGCATGGCTTGTGCCGATGTCACGCGACCGCATGTCACGTGTCTGGAATCGCTTGTCGGCGCCATTGCCCTGGCACGCGCGCTCCGTCCGCACTGGGCGAATCAGGACACCGTGGGTATCGTGTTGCCGCCCAGTGTGGGCGGGGTGCTGGTCAATCTTGCCGCCACCTTGTCGGGGCGGACGACCGTGAATCTCAATTACACGACCGGGCAGAGCGGCATGGCGTTGGCCGCGAAGCAGGCCAGGCTCGAAACGATTGTCGCCAGCCGCGTGTTTACGGAGAAAGCGGATCTTGCCATGCCCGAAGGCGTCACAGTCATTTGGATTGACGATGTGCGCAAGACCATCGGGTTGGCCCGGCGATGGGTGGCCGTGGCTCTCGCGCTCGTTGCGCCTCTTGGGCTGCTGGAACGCTATGCCGGCGCGATGCGTCGTCCGCGGATGGATGATCTCGCAACGATTATTTTCAGTAGCGGCAGTACAGGAGAACCCAAGGGGGTGATGCTCAGTCATTTCAACGTTGATGCCAACGTCGAAGGTGTGGCGCAGGTGTTTCACCTGGGGCCTGATGACCGCGTGTTGGGCATCCTGCCGTTCTTTCATTCGTTCGGGTATCTTGCGACGATCTGGCTGGCCGTCAATCACGGCGTGGGGGTGGTGTATCATCCTACACCTCTGGATGCGGGTAGCATTGGCGATCTCATTCATACACACCGTGTCACCATCCTCATCGCCACGCCGACGTTTTTGCAATTGTATGTCCGACGGTGTGTGCCGGATCAATTCGGGTCGGTCCGCGTCGTGCTGACCGGCGCCGAGAAATTGTCGGAGCGTCTGGCCAATGCGTTTGAGGCAAAGTTCGGGATTCGTCCCATTGAAGGGTATGGGGTGACGGAATGTGCTCCCGTGATTGCCATGAATTGTCCGGATTTTCGGGCGGCGGGGTTTTATCAGCCGGCCTCGCGTCGCGGGACGGTGGGCCGGCCCTTGCCGGGGGTGTCGGTGCGAATCGTTGATCCCGATTCGTGTGTGCCCGTGCCTGTCGGCACGCCCGGCATGTTACTTGTCAAAGGGTCAAATCTGATGCAGGGGTACTTGAACCGTCCGGATCTGACGGCCGGGGCCATGCGTGACGGCTGGTACGTGACGGGGGATCTTGCGAGCCTCGATCAGGACGGGTTCATCACCATCACGGACAGGCTCTCCCGCTTTGCCAAAATTGGTGGCGAGATGGTGCCGCATGGTGTTGTCGAAGAGGCCCTGCACCAGGCCGCCGGTGTCGAGACGCAGATGTGTGCCGTGACATCCGTCCCGGATGAAAAGAAGGGTGAACAGCTGGTGGTTCTGCACACGTTTGATGAAGATGCCATTCCCGGTCTGCTGGCCAGCGTGGCCGCGACGAATTTGCCGAATTTATTTATCCCGAGAAAAGATGCCTTCCTGAAAGTTGATCACATTCCAGTACTGGGGACTGGCAAGGTGGATCTCCGCGAGTTGAAACGAGTGGCATGCGAGCATTTCGCGGCCAGGTAGCTCCCTTGCGTTCAGTGCTCTGGTGAAACGGTATGGCTGAGCCATTCGAGACAGTGCCTTCTTCTCCCTCCATGGTTGATTGTCACGTTCACCTGGCGGCGTTGCCCGAGGAGAAGAACGGCTGTCACATTTCTTCCAAACTGTTGCGCAGTCCGCTGTTCAGATTTCTGCTGTGGAAGCAAGGGCTGGATCCGGCAAAGCCTCGTGAGGCGAACCGAAAGTACATGAACGATTTGCTGACGGAGCTGGGGCAGTCTCGCTATGTCGGGAAAGTCGTCCTGTTGGGGATGGATGGGGTCTACGACGACGGCGGCCACCTGGATCAGTCAGGCACTGATTTCCTGGTAGGGAACGATTATGTCCTGCAAAGGGCTGCGTCGTCTTCCGGGATGTGTCTGGCCGGCGTGTCCATCAATCCGCAACGACGTGACGCGATTGATGAATTGCACCGTTGTGCCGATGCCGGCGCGGCGCTGGTCAAGGTTCTTCCGAACATGCAACGATTTAATCCGGCGGACAAACGGTATACGGCATTTTACCGGGCGATGGCCCTGCGACGGATTCCCTTGCTCAGTCATGTGGGATATGAGTTCAGCCTGATAGGCAACGATCAGTCCCTGGGTGATCCGGCTCGGCTCCGGGTGCCACTGGATGAGGGCGTCACGGTGATTGCCGCTCATGCATGCAGCTCCGGCTTGATGATCCATGAAAAATTCCATCCGACGTTTTTGGATCTGGTTGACACATACCGGAATTTCTTTGCGGATCTTTCTGCGCTGACGCTACCCAATCGCCTGAAAACGCTCCTGTTCCTGCGTGAGCGACCCGATGTGCATCATCGCCTCTTGTTCGGGACCGATTACCCGTTGTCGGTTTTTCACCTGCCGGTCTGGTTTCGGATTGAGCGGAAGACACTGGTTGACATCATCAACACGAAAAATCGCTTTGACAGACAGTTCAAGGTCTGTCGGTCGTTAGGCATTCAATTCCATTCCTTTGATCGGATCGCAGGCTCGGCCTCGTGATGGTGCCGTCCTGCTCCGCGTCCCTGTGCACGCCTCTTTGTGGTGGTGTCCCGCGCTTCAGGCCGGACGATCACGTCCGCAGTTCCAACATGCCGTAAAGTCTTTCTTGTGTGACTCGCCACACCCGGGGCAGGTCCAGTCCGTGGAGGCGGCCGGTGTGGCGGTGTGCCAGTCTTCCACAAAGTCCCGTGCCGCGTCATAGTCGGCATCGTTCAGGACCCAGAGTTCGGGAAAGACTTCGGCGAAGGGCACTTCGCCGGCCAGGGATGAGCCGCTCTGGTTCTTGATCCACGATTGAATGCCCGCCTGCTCAAGCAGATCTTTGAGCGATTCGACTTCTACGAGATTGTGCGAGACGAAGATTTTTCGCATCGTTGGGCCATTGAAGCCGTAGGAACGGCACGGAGGGTTTGTTGCGTCTTGTCGTGTGGCTTCGTCCTGTCCATGGGGTACGTGTTCGGGAGCATCGGAGCGACTTGTCAGGTGCCAAACATGATGGCAAGACCGATCAGCGACAACAGCAGGGCGATGATGCCGATGATCAGTGCCCACCGAAGCGTCGTCTCGAACGACTCAATTTGCCTCGTCAGTGTCTCGATGAGTTGCAGGTGTTGAGCAAATTGACGATCACTGTCCGCCCTGTGTGCTTCGAATGTCTTTCCCCCTGTCCGGGGCATTCCCTGTTGCTGTTTGATGGTCGTGAGCTTGGAGACGATGTCGGGAATGCTGGGCGCGACCCATTTCAGTACGAACTTGGCGATGGGCAGAATAACAGGCATACCGGATCTTATCGTTTCTCAGGACAAAAGAGAAGCGGGTTTCGGATTGTTGTGTCTGTGGGCTGACCGGCCGGTAGCCGTCTGTTTCGGTGTGCCCTGTTCCATTCCGTCGCGTGTCCCCAGGATGGGCACTGCGGTGTTGTGGTATGGCAGGGGGCTGGCTTGCGGACCATGGTTTTCAAATGTGTTCCGGTTCAGCTTGAGGTCGCGTGTCGGAGGGGGCGAGTAGGGCGGCAAGCATTCGTTTCCCTGTTTCCGACCTGGTTTGCGCCAGAAGAAAGAGTATCGTTTCATCCGGGAGCTTGCGGAGCACGCGGCATGTCTCGGGTGTGTCGGCGCGTTGCTGTTGGTTCAGGGTCTGAAGCAGGCCATGGCCTTCCTGTCTGATCCAGAGCATGGATCGGGTTTGACGCCGGGGAAATTGTAACCGGGAAAGGGCAGTGACGACGGCCGGTTGGGGCAGGGTTGCCATTACGGCCATGCTGTAGACGACCCAGGGTTGCACGGGGCGGGCGGAATGGAGCCGGGTATGCCACGCGATGGCCTGTTCGGATTGTTTCAGCAGTCGGGCAAGTCTTGGCGACCAGTGCAGGTGTGGATGAATGAATTGGAGCAGGTTACAGTCTGCCAGTCGAGCGAGCACTTTGCCGGGGTCGCGTTCCGAGAGCACATGGCGGATTGCATCTGAAAGGCGGGCAGAGGAGAGTCGTCGAATGATGTTTCCTGTCACCGCCTCCTGTATCAGGCGCGCGGTTTTGTGGCTCAGTTGAAACCCCAGGCGTTGCTCAAACCGGATGGCGCGAAACACACGGGTAGGATCTTCGATAAAACTGCGGTCGTGCAACACGCGAATGATTTTGTCATGCAGGTCTCGTTGTCCACCGCACTCATCCGTCAGTTCGCCGAAGCGAATGGTATTGAGCCTGACAGCCATGGTGTTGATCGTGAAATCCCGCCGGCGGACATCGTGCCCGATGGAACTCAGTTCCACCGTGGGGAGCGCGGCAGGATGTGCGTAGTCTTCCGTTCGGGCTGTGGCAATATCGAGCTTCTGCCCATCCTCGAATGTCACAGTGGCCGTGCCGAACCGTTCATGCGTGGTGACACGAGCCTTGTGTTGTCGCGCGAAGGTTTTTGCAAAACGAATCCCCTGGCCTTCCACGGCCAGATCCACGTCAAACGTTGGGGTGGCGAGTAAGAGGTCGCGAACAAAACCGCCGACCGCATACAGAGTCACCTCTTGCTGTTCGGCCGTTTTCCCTGCCTGTCGCAGGAGCGTGAAGATGTGCGCCGGCAGTCGGGCTTTCATCAGCGAACGAAGATTGCGATGTTGTGTGGCAGGGGCTGGCACTGGCCTGATGGTTTGCGCCGATGGCCGGACGGCCCGGCGAAGGGGATATGGAAGATCTGTCTGTGTTCCGGTGTCAATCATGGAGCCTCGAAGGGCCGATTCCCGCGAACCGGGGGATGCCATGATGTCAGATATGATGCCCCAACACGCGATTCAGGTTAAACGCCGCGCTGATCAACGCCAGATGGGTAAAGGCCTGGGGGAAATTGCCGAGCCCTTCTCCGTGCTGTCCGGTCTCTTCGGCATAGAGTCCAAGGTGATTGGCGTAGCCGAGCATTTGTTCAAACATGAGTCGCGCATCATCCAGCTGGCCCGCTCGGGTGAGTGCTTCAACTAACCAGAATGTGCACATGTTGAAAGTGCCTTCGTGGCCGTCAAGCCCGTCCGTTGTTTCGTGGTTGTTGTACCGGTATACTAGGGCGTTGGCGACTAACCCTCCCTTCTCCGGCGGTTGATTGATCGCCGCCAGCGTTTGGGTCATCCGGGGGTCGGTCGGGGAGACAAAAAAGACCAGGGGCATCATCAGGTTGGCCGCATCAAGGATTTCGCCGCCATAATGCTGGACGAAGGCTTCGCGTTTCTTGCTCCACCCTTTCTCCATAATCTCTTCGTAAATCGTGTCGCGCACTTTCAGCCACCGGTCGCGGTCGGCGGGAAAGGAACGCCGGTCGGCCAGACGGAGGCCCCGGTCAATGGCGACCCAGCACATGAGTTTGGAATACAGGAAATGTTGCTGGCCGCTCCGTACTTCCCAGACGCCTTCGTCGGGTAGCGTCCAGTGGTCACACACCCAGTTCACCAGACGACGCAGGTGTTTCCAGAGGTCATAGGAAATCGGCGCGCCGTATTTGTTGTAGAGGTACACGGAATCCAGCAGCTCGCCATAGATATCCAGTTGCAGTTGATTGTAGGCGCCGTTGCCGATGCGCACGGGGCGCGATCCTTTGTAGCCGTCCAGATGGGGCAAGGTGTGTTCCTGTAAGGCATGTCGGCCATCAATGCCGTACATGATTTGTAACGAGCCATCGGGATTGATTTCATGACAGCGCGCTTCCAGCCAGTGCATGAATGCACTGGCTTCCTCGGTGAATCCGATGCGCAGGAGACCATAGGTGGTAAACGCCGCGTCACGAATCCAGGTGTAACGATAGTCCCAGTTGCGTTCCCCCCCGATTTCTTCCGGCAGGCTGCATGTCGGTGCCGCGATCATCGCACCGGTTGGTTCAAAGGTGAGGAGTTTCAGGGTCAGGGCCGAGCGTTGCACCACTTCGCGCCAACGACCGCGATAGGTGCACTGGGAAAGCCATCGTCGCCAGTAGTCTACGGTCTGGCGAAAGAGGTCATTGGCCTGTTCGTGCGAAAGGGCCGCACACGGTTTATTGCTCCGCCCGTTTTCCTGAAACGAAAAACTGACCTCATGGCCTTCCTGGATCGAAAAGTCGGCGACGACCCCGCCCTGTTCCTGTTGCAGGGGAATGGTGGTTCCCAGGGACAGGCACAGATCCGGGGTATCGAAACACGCGCCATGGCGGGTCAGTGTGGTCTGGTGAGGGGTCTGTGCGTAGTTGAATGCCGGGAAACATTCCAGGCGAAAGGTCACAGTGCCACGAATGGCTTGCACGCGCCGAATGATGCCGTGATAGCCCGTCTCCGTTTTTTGCAGGCCGACCGGCATAAAGTCAATGACCTGCCCCACGCCATCTTTCGAGAGAAACCGGGTGACGAGCACGTTGGTGTCGGGCCAGTAGTACTGTTTGTGCTTCTCCGCGTTTTTCTGAGTCGCGATCTTGAACCGTCCGCCTTTGCGGTCATCCAACACGGCGCCAAACACGCTTGGAGAATCGAAGTGGGGAAAACAGAACCAGTCAATGGAGCCATTCACGCCAACCAGTGCACTGGTTCGCATGTTGCCGATTAACCCGTAATTTTCAATGGGCTGGTAGGGCATGCCTGTCCTTTGGTAATGCTTCCCGTGGGATGAGACACCCGAACCACTGATTCCTGTTCCGGTGTTGGCGTCTTTGGGAAAGCGGTTGTTGGTGCGTTCGTTGTGAGTCGGTTTACCGAAGATGGAAACAGGTCGTCAAGCGGGACACCGGATGGTGTGTCCGGCACACCGATTCCGTGTCCATTGTCATGAATCCGATTCCGGTCCTGCCGGTGCCTTTGGGTATCATGTTCTCCACGACACGATCCTCCTTATTCCCGCTTCATGGCCGCCAGCCGATCGTCAAGGGCCTTCGCTTCCTGTTCACGGTGGGTCTTTCTCAACAACGCGGCATAATTTTTCAGCGTGCGGGCGACCATGGGGTGATCCTTGTCCAGAGTCGTTTCGTGGATGGCCAGGGCGCGGGTGAAAAGCGGTTCGGCTTTGGCATAGTGCTCCTGCGACAAATAGAGCAGGGCCAGATTGTTGACCAGACTGGCGATCCTGGCATCCTCCGGGCCGAATTTTTTTTCGTTGATGGCCAGGGCGCGAACCAGTAAGGATTCGGCATGTTCAAATTGTCCGCGGACACGATACAGTTCGGCCAGTGTGGTCAGGCCGGGCACCAGTCGGGGATTTTCCGGACCGAAAGATTTTTCTTGCACATGGACCACGCGTTTCAGGAGCGTTTCGGCTTTGTCGTGATCTCCCTGGGCCATGTACAGAGAGGCGAGGTTCTTGAGGCCCCCACTCAATCCCGGGCTGTCGGCACCGAGGGCGTGTTCGTTGATGGCCAACGCCCGTTGCAGCAACGGGACGGCTTGCTCGTAGTCGTCCTGTTCGCGGTACAGCAGCGCGAGGTTGTTGAGACTTTCCACCAGCGCGGGGTCATTGTCGCCCACATCCTGTTCAGTGATGGCGAGGGCGCGTTGTAAATACGCCTCTGCCTGATCGTAGTGTTTCCGGGCGACCAGCACTCCCGCGAGATTTTTGAGATCCATCGTCAAATCACGATGATCTTCGCCAAGCGCCTGTTCGCGAATGTGCAAGGCCCGTTCAAAGAGCGACTGGGCTTTGTCAAAGTGTTGTTGGGCATAATGCACCGCCGCGAGATTGCTCAGACTGGCGGCCACTTGCGGGTCGCGGTCTCCCAGCATGGTTTCATTCAGACTGACGGCCCGACGCAACAGCGGCTCGGCCAGCTCATAGTTGCCCTGGGCGTCATGGAAGCCGGCCAGTCTGGTCAGCGTGCGAGGAAGCCGGGGATCGCGTTCGCCGAAGCGTTCGGCTTCTTTGAGCGCTGCATCATAGGCGGCTTTGGCTTCCTCGAACTGTCCCTGTTGCAGGAGACGATCACCACGGTTCACATGTCTGTCCCAGGGGGGCGTGGTGTCCTCGCATCCCGTGAGGCCGATCATGCCGGTCAACACCACCACACGCAGTCCTGTCCAACGACCATTCCACATGACATCACCTTTGTTCACGAACCGGAGACACTCGAGTCTGCACGGATGGCCGGCATGACCCGTAGCCCGTCGTGCTCTTTGCTTGATTGTAAAGCTGGAAGGGCCATTCTGCCAACCCGACACTGATATACGGCGATAATGGGTGGATGTGCGATGCACGCCGTTGTTGGAGACAGACGGCCGGGCAGAATGCCGATGCCTCACGAAGGCCGGCGGGCACCAGGGCATACAGGCTCAGGAAAACAGCGTGCATTGCGTGGACGGTCGGATGAAGGTGTTTGGAGCGGTGTCGTCCCGGTTGAATCGCCGAAAACCTTCTTTGCGGAAGGCCACGTCAAATAATTGTTCGATGATCTGCCACATCGGCCCTTGTCCCCGGTGACGAGCAAAAAACCGTTTTTCTTCCAGCGTGCCGCTTCTGACTTCTTGCAGGTGGTTGACGATTTTCTTGATTCGGTCGGGAAAGGCTTCCGCCATGCGTTCCAGAAACACGGGTCGCACGTTGTCGTTGAGCCGTAACAGCGTATACGCCGCGTGCGTGGCACCGGCTTGTTTCGCGAGGTGAAGAATGCGGGGAATATCCTGTTCATTAAGCCCCGGGATAACGGGGCCAATCAAAACGGCGGTGGGAATACCGGCCGCAGAGAGGGCGGCCATGGCTTCCAGGCGTTTGGTAATGGATGGCGTTTGCGGTTCAACCTTGCGTGCCACATCGTCGTGGGCAAAGGGCACGCTGAAATACACCTGAATAAACGCCTGCTTGTGGAGGGTGTGCAGAAGATCCAGGTCGCGTTGAATGAGCGCGGCTTTGGTCACAATGGCGACGGGATTGCGAAATTCAGCACAGACGGTCAGGCATGCCCGTGTGAGAGCATGTGTCGCTTCTAATGGTTGATAACAGTCCGTGTTCCCGGAAAAGACCACCAGCTCGCCTTTCCATGATGGTTTCATAAACGCGGTGTGCAATGCGTCGGCCGCATTGGATTTCACGATGAGTTTGGATTCAAAATCCGTCCCCGCGCCAAACCCCCAGTACTGGTGACTTGGACGCGCATAGCAATAGGCACAGGCGTGAAAGCACCCGCGGTACGGGTTCACGCTCCACCGAAAGGGAAGATCGGGACTGTCATTTCGACTCAGGATTGCCCCCGTGTTCTCTTCGAAAACCTGTGTGATGACGTGCGGCGCCGGTTCGAGTAATTCCCGGTGGTTGGATTCAAAGGGGTTTGGTGGATTGGAGATCGGCTTCATGGGTTAGTCCGTGAGCGGGGCGGGCGTTGACATGGAGGACGATGTTCGATGGTGAACCATGACCTGTTCGCGCAAGAGCTGGAAATGCGCTGTGAGTTCCGAGTCCAGCCACCATCGCATGATCCAGTCCGGGACCTGGATGGCAGGGTGTATCGTCATCAAGAATTGTGCGGTGGTCAGGGTGTCCGAAGGGGATTGACTCAGGTCCCACGTCCAGTCATACCGCTCAAAGTCACCCTCGACCAGTGTGGTGTTGAGTCGCACGGGAGGGGTCTCGACGGTGTCGGTGACAAGGTCGAGGGACAGGGGCAGATAGGTGACGGGAATGCGCATCGCGACCCGTGTCCGACCGGCTATGTTTCGGATGCTTTTCACGAAAGGATGTCGCGGAAACAGGTCCGGCCAGTGCGGGTAATCGGTCAGTACCGCATAGGTTATTGCCGGTGGAACAGGGAGATGCAGTTGGGCGCTGACGGTTGCCATGCCTCCATCATCAATCACGATGGTATGAGTCACCCACGGTTCCCCGGCATGGGAGCGGGCTGTGAGGATGACGAGGAGAGAAAGAGAAAGGATAAGGCAGGGGGAGGCGAACCCTGTTGTCCGTCTCAGCCTTGTGTTATCATTGTTGTCCCGGCGATGATGGAAGAAGGAATGTCCCATGGAAAACGTCAGCATGAATGCCGAAACGGCTTTATTGATTTGACGGTGCCAATTTTTATGGGATGTGTCAATCCTGAAGACTTACTGTTGATTGCCGAAGGACAGAATCAGCCACGATTCTCTGCCGTAACATCCACCGGCATTGTGGCACGATGAGACTATCAAAGACTGTCAAGGGGCCGTTTCCATTATCAGCCTGTCCTTGATTGCCCCCGTAGCTCAGCTGGATAGAGCAACGGTTTCCTAAACCGCAGGTCGGACGTTCAAATCGTCTCGGGGGCACCACTCTTTCCTGATGCAGAGGAGAAGCTGTGCGCAATGCGGGTTCAGGACAGGCAAACAGATGAAAAACTTCAGGAGAAGTCGCTGGCTGGGCTGGCTTACAGGTTGTATAAAAACAACTGGTTGGCTGGCAAATGGTGGGGCTTCACACTCGGTGATGGCGAGGAGGTCACTTCACGCCGACACGCATGGTGTCTTTTTTGGGTCGTCCCTGTTTCGCTCGGGTCCGTTCCTTGATGCTGATGGTCGTCTCGTCCGTCAGGTAAAAGAATTGATCATCCACCGATAACTTGTCCGACCAGGCCCGGCAGGCATCGCACATCCTGATTTTGCGTCGGTCAGGACTCCAGAACCGTTTTTCGCAATGACAGGCTTTCCCGCAGAGACAGTCCACCAGGCCGGCATAGGGAGAAGGTTCCGGTTCGGGAATATCCTGCTGATCCATCAGTTCCCTTGCCTTTTCAACGGCACGTGCCCACGATCCCCAGTGCCGAACAAAAAATTGCACCGAATACGCCTTCTCTTCGGCGAGATCATATTCCAACTGGGTCAGATGGGCACGACCCTCCTGTCCCATAAAGCGTGCCAGTTCCTGCAGTGCCTGGTGACGTTTCCAGGTACTGAGTGGTTCCAGAGACACTTTCCCTCCACCGTTATTTTTAGTTTTCGCCACAGTCATAACCCCTTACGGATCTCCCATTCTGTCACAATGTTGCCTCATTGTGTGTCAGGACAACCCTTTTGTCCTGATCCACGGACAGAATACACGAACCCACGAGTTGCTTTGTTCCATTATACGCATATCCGTCTGCAAAAGCTAACCCTTGCTTTTCAGGCACGAACCAACCAATTCCAACAGGACCCAGGAGATTTCTGAAAATAAAACCCAGTAAAATCAATGTTTTAAGACACGGCCACGGGACTTTTCAGCCTTGTCTCCTCCTTCTGGTGCCAATTCGCCCGGCGTCCACACCGCAAAATGAACAAGCACAGAACACCGGAGTATACCATAGCTTTCCAGATAAAGCCAGTAAAATGTGGTTCGTGCACCAGGTAGCCCTTGTAGCGGGTGCCAGGTCTGCACATCCTGCACAGTGCCCTGACTCGCATTACGCATTGTGGAGCGAATATCTTGAGAGCTGGGCTGAATGCCAGAAACCTGACGACATGAGTAACAGGCAGGGAGTGGACTGAATGGTTACAGTGACCGTTTCAGTTTGGAGGCAAACCGCTGGGAGAGCTTGGCAATTTTGGGAGCGATAAGGAGGGTGCAATAGGGTTGTGTTGGATGACGCGCGAAGTATTGTTGATGATGGTTTTCTGCCCTGTACAGTGGGCGTGCAGGGGAGACTTCCGTCACGATTGGGGCATCGAAGTGTTTGCCTGACGCGAGGGTGGCCATGACGTCTTGTGCGATGGCCTCCTGTTCGGGAGAGTGATAAAAAATCACGGATCGATATTGGGTGCCGACATCGTTGCCCTGGCGGTTGAGTGTTGTGGGGTCGTGAACGGAGAAAAAAATTTCAAGCAATTCACGATACGTAATGACTGCGGAATCGAATAGCACCTGCACAACTTCGGCATGGCCGGTCCGGCCGGTGCACACAGCTTCATACGATGGGTCTGGTTGTGCCCCGCCCATATAACCTGATTCCACGGATTCCACGCCCTGTAGCCGGTCAAATACGGCTTCTATGCACCAGAAGCAGCCTCCACCAAGTGTGGCGATGGCGTTTCCGGTATCGGTTGTGCCGGTCATCGGGGAGACTCCATGATCCGCCTCCTGCTCTGGTGGCATGGCGTCGGGGATGGTGTGCTCTTGCATCGCATCACGCCTTTCTTTACGTTGTCATTCCGCCAGCCGCACGCGATGGGCCATCAGAAATCTTCCCCGTTTGGTCGCGGGACATTCGGGCTGGAGGAAACATATCACGGTGAACGCATTGTTGCTCCGATTGTATCACACTCTGGTTATTGATCGGCCGGTCGTGGCCTTGGGGCTGGTGTGTGTCCTGGTGGCGTTCTTCGCAGTGGAAACCCGGCATTTTCGATTAGAGGCGTCCCCCGAATCAATTATCCTGGAGGGCGATGAGGCGCTGAAATATTATCGCGCCAGCGAGGAAACCTATGGCTCGGATGATTTTCTCGTCGTCACCTATACGCCGGCCGAAGATTTGTGGTCTCCCGCCTCAATCGCACGTCTCAAACGACTCCGTGATGAATTAGCAGGGATCGAGTCGGTCAAAAATGTTGTCTCTGTTCTGGACGTGCCGTTGGTGAACAGTCCGGCGGTCTCCATTTCAGAATTGAGTGGTGACGGCATCGCGCGGACGTTGCTGACCCCGGGCACCGACAGGGAACTCGCCCGAAAAGAATTTCTGGAAAGCCCCATTTATCAAAACAATCTCGTCAGCCCGGATGGTCGCACCACGGCGCTCCAGATTTTTTTCAAGGAAGACAAGGCCTATACGACATTGCTGACGACACGGGATCAGTTGAGAGCGCGACGGGCAGAAGCCGGGCTTACACATGCCGAAGAGGTGGCATGGAAAGCGGCGGAGCGGGCCGTTCAGGATTATCATGCCGCGGCGATGGAAGCCGAACGGAAGGAGATTGAGGCGGTTCGCGGTATTCTCGATCGCTATCGCGGGAACGCGCAGATGTATTTGGGTGGGGTTCGCATGATCAT
Source organism: Nitrospirales bacterium (assembly GCA_963692935.1). GTDB lineage: Bacteria > Nitrospirota > Nitrospiria > Nitrospirales > UBA8639 > Bin75. The sequence continues at coordinate 1,520,509 of OY843588.1, read as the reverse complement.
CGCCGACATGATGAGTTTCATCGAACACGACCTGGTGGTGTTTGGCTTCGGCGTCCTCGGTTTTCTGGTGGCGGTCCTGGTCTATTTTTTTCGCAGGCTGCGCTGGGTGCTGTTGCCCATGTCCTGCTGTCTGATTGCGGTCACCGTGATGGTGGGCTTCCTGGGTTTTCTGGATTGGCCCGTGACGGTCATTTCCTCTAACTTCGTCTCTCTGTTGCTCATCATCACAATGTCCCTGACCATCCACCTGATTGTGCGTTACCGGATTCTGGAGGAACACACGCCGCGCAGGGATCAGCAATGTCTGGTCTTTGACACGATGCGCGAAATGGCCACGCCCTGTTTTTATACGGCCGTGACGACCATTGTGGCGTTCGGGTCCCTGATGGTCAGTGACATTCGGCCCGTGATTGATTTTGGCTGGATGATGGCGATAGGGATCACCTTTGCGTTCGTGCTGAATTTCATCTATGTCCCGGCGGTGCTGGTGTTCTTCAAGCCGGAGCACGCCGTGGAGCACTCGAATGCCACCCGGTCATTCACCATGGTGGTGGCGGGATTTACGCTCAAGTATGCCAGGCCGATCATGGTGGCATGCGTGATCGTGGCCGTGCTGGGTGCCTCGGGGATCGCGCAACTGGAAGTCGAAAACCGGTTTATCGATCATTTCAAAAGCACGACGGAAATTTATCAGGGCATGGAATTGATTGATACGAGCTTAGGCGGGACCATGCCATTGTATTTTGTGCTTGATGCATCGGATGACACGGAAAACGGGTCATTCGCCTCTCCTGAAGAGACTCGGGAAATGGATGACCCGTTTGACGACCCGTTTGACGATCCGTTCAGCCAGGAGGATGCCTCCGAGTCGCCCCCCTTCTGGTTCAACGGGTACCGGTTAACGCAGATTGAAACCATTCACGATTATCTTGAATCCTTGCCGGCCGTTGGCAAGGTGTTGTCCCTTGCCACGGGATTGAAAGTCTTCAGGCAGTTGAATGGTGGACGAATGCCGGAGGACTACGAACTGGCGCTACTGCGAAAGGCCGTGCCCGACGCCGTGAAGGCCGCGCTGCTTGATCCGTATCTGTCTGCGGATGGCCGGCACACGCGTGTGTCCATGCGACTGATTGAATCCGCGCCAACGCTCAAACGAAAGGAGTTAATCGAGCACATTCGAATGTACCTGGTCGAAACGCTGGGGGTGGCCGAGACACATGTTCATCCAACGGGCATGGCCGTGCTCTACAGCAATGTGCTCCAAAGTTTGTACACGTCCCAGATTCTGACGCTTGGCGCGGTTTTTGTGAGTATTTTCCTGATGTTTCTGGTGCTCTTTCGCAGCCTGTCACTGTCAATGCTGGCGATGGTGCCGAATGTGTTGGCGGCCTGTTCGGTCCTCGGTTTCATGGGCTGGTGGGGGATTCCGTTGGACGTCATGACCATTACGATTGCGGCGATCACGGTCGGCATCGCCGTTGACCATGCCATTCATTATATTCACCGGTTTCAGGTGGAATTTGAGACCTGTGGAACCTACAGAGAAACGATTCTGGCATGCCACGGGAGCATCGGCCGCGCCATCTATTACACGGCTCTCACGATTACCGTGGGGTTCAGTATTCTGGCCTTCTCCAGTTTTATTCCGACCATCTACTTTGGCGTCCTGACAGGGTTGGCCATGATGATGGCCCTGATGGGTAATCTCACACTGTTGGCCGCATTGATCCTGCTGGTGAAACCGTTGGGACCGGAGCGGGCGCAGGAGATGGTTGCGGGCGGGCAGGCGAGCTGAACGGGTGTGAACCGTGACGGATGGCCCGTTCAGCCTTTGCTGACAATCGAAGCAATAACCAGAATCGTCAAGGTTGCGACGACGGTCAGGTAGACGGTCGTGCTTCGGTCATGCAACCAGGCTGTTTGCCAGTCCTTCGGGTAGAGGGCTTTGCCCACCCTGTAGAGATCTCCTTCATACAGTCCCAGCACCTGTTCCATTTCAATCAGGGTTTGTTTGGCAATGCGGTGGCGATCCCGCTGTTGCAGGATGAGGTAGACAAACAATGCCGCGAACAGGGCGGTGCCGGTCATGGCAAAGATTTTGATCGTGGGATCAATGGGCGACGAGGGGGCGAGTGTGAGAATCGTGATGAGGAGAAGGAGCAAAAAGGCACTGCCAAATGCCGTGAGTCGCATCATTTGTTCGCGACGACGGAACACCTCTTCTTTGTACCAGGGGTAGAGAACCCGAAAGACGGTAAGCTGTTCCTCGCTCAATTTGACGGTGGTCTCGGTCATATCCGGCTCCGGGGCAACGACCCGGCGTGTGGTGAACGATGGGCCATGCTGGCCGGTTCGCTCAATCAACAGCCATTGTGACAAAAATGTTCGGGTTTTCCAAACGGCGCGCGGCCTCGCGGCGTCGCGCGTTTGCCCTGTCGTCGGGCACGGTGTGCCGGTATCGATCACGGTTGGAAGGGAACAACGTGCCGGTGACGCTCAGGAAAGAAAATAGAAATGATTGGTTGGTCCCCGTCCCCGACCGATTGCCAGACTGTGGCGAATGGCGGATGTGACATACTGTTTGGCCGCTTCAACCGCGTCGGGAAGGGGTTTGCCCACGGCCAGGTGAGCGGCAAGGGCGGCAGTGAAGGTACACCCTGTTCCGTGGGTGTGGGGCGTGTCAATCCATTCTCCCTGATACAGAGTAAAAAACCGTCCATCGTATAAAAGATCAGTGGCCGGACGGTCGAGCGAATGTCCGCCTCTGATCAGCACGTGTTGGCATCCCAACCGATGGAGCGCTTTGGCGGCCTGTCGCGCGTCGGCCAGTGACCGAATCGTGAGGCCGGTTAACCGTTCAGCTTCGGGGAGATTTGGCGAGAGGACAGAGGCCAGGGGAATGAGTTCGTGTTTGATGATGTCAATGGCATCGGGTTGCAAAAGGTCACGCCCGCTCTGCGACACCATGACGGGATCAACGATGAGGTGAGGCAAGCGATGGTGGCGCAAGGTGCGGCTGACCAGCGATGCGAGTGGGGCAGAAGACAGCATCCCTGTTTTGGCTGCGGCCACATCAAAATCGTCAAAAATCGCGTCGAGCTGTGCCTGGACGATGGTCGCGGGTAGCTCGTGAATGGCCGTGACGCCTTGAGTGTTTTGTGCGGTAACCGATGTCAGCACCGACATGGCATACGTGCCATTGGCGGACATGGCCTTAAGATCGGCCTGGATTCCGGCGCCTCCTCCCGAATCGGAACCGGCAATGGTCAGGACTTGTTTGAGCATGAGTCGGGGAACGTGTCAGACACGTTGGTGTGGTGCAATGCGCTTGAAGTCTAGCATGGCGCCCGGAGGCGGGCAAACGGGGGGCGATGGGAAACCGCCATTCCTGTGAGAAGCCGGAATCCGGAAAAGCAAAGCCTCATAGTCGGGGATTGCCTGAAGGCGACGGACGTCTTTCAGCCATACTCTTTTGTTGTGCTTTCCCGTTCAATTCAGTTGCCAGTTTTTCATAGTCGCCCAGGTGCGCGCGCATGAGGCTCTTCCAGAGTTTGCCGTGGTTGGGGATATGCAAATGAAGGAGTTCGTGCACGATGACGTAATCCTGGACCGCTTTGCGAAATACCAGCAGGGAGAAGTCGAAAGTCAGGCGGCCGGCAGTGGAGCAGGATGCCCACTTCGTTGTCATGGGGCGCACGGTAATGGAGGTGACGCGAGCGTTGAGTTTTCCAGCCCAATGCCGCACGCGTTCTCTGAATCTGGCTGTGTCGGTGCTTGCCATGCCTGCTCCGTTGTTCACACCCTTTTCCAAGACGCGGACAGTTTGTTCACGATCTGTGTAGTCTGCCCGTAGTCTTCTACTGCCTTGTAAACAGCAACCGTCATCTCCAGACGCATTGCGCGCTGTGCAGCCTCGCTCATCTCCCAGTTCGGATTTCTGGCAAAGGCGTCCATTACCTCTTCGCTGACGGTTTCGGCGTTGCTCACTCCGGCATCAATCAGGGTTTGGTGGAAAAAGAACGTCCGGCTGTCCAAGCCTTTTTCCTCCTGCTCTTTTTTCCGTTTTTGATTTTGTTCAATCTCGGCGAGTAGTTTGGCCAGTGCCTTCTTTGTGGTGATCTGGCGTTTTTCGTAGGCTTCCTGTATAGCCTTGGCTCGCTCGGCCATGGCAAGCAGAAAAGGATCTTCACCGTTATCTTCCGCGTTCTTTTCAATGCTTTTGACCAGGTTGATCACTTTCGTGGCAGAACCCTTCGACTTGTCTTTGATACCGCTCAACGCCAGTTCGTCAATCTCAATAAATCTGTCAACCGATGTGATGTTATTGATGCTCACATGGGATTGCACCAGTTCATTCGTCTTTTTCTGAAACGTGCGATCCACGGTGATGGGCTTCTCATATGCCTTGCGTAGCACAATGTAGATGGCCGCCAGTGTGGCGTAATCATCCATGAACGGGCGCATGCAAGCATCCGGCGAGATGATTTCATACAGCATCTCAATTTCCTTGTATTCCCTGGAAAATTTTTTACGCCGGTCTTTGTCACGGAAATGCTCAATCAGACCGTCCACATCGCGGTCATTGAATTTGTGTTTGACCATGCCGGTATATTGCGGGGCATTCTGTTCCATCTTCTCTCTGAAAAGCGCTTTGAGTAGCGCAATGTCCTTGACAGCGGCATTGACCTCGTCGCTGTCGAAGGCCAGCGCCTTCTCCAGTTTGTCGAACAGACCGACGAAGTCGAGCACAAAACCATGCGGTTTGATTATCTCTTCAACTTCGTTTTCATACGGCCGGTTCACCCGGGCAATCGCCTGCAACAGCGTATGGTCGCGCATCGGTTTGTCCAGATACATGGCGTAGAGAATCGGCGCGTCAAACCCGGTCAACAGTTTTTCGGTGACGATCAAAATATTCGGCTGAGTGCCGAACCTGGCAAAGTCTTTTCGGATCTGTTTTTCCTGCTTGTCATCTATGTGGTGCGCTTTCAGTTCCGCCGAGTCGTTGTAGTTGTCGGTATAAACCACCGCCGAGTAATCCGGCGACAAGTGTTCATCCAATGCCCTTTTATATTTGGCGCAGGCGGAGCGGTCCACCGCCACAAGGAACGCCTTGTATCCCAATGGCTCGACGTCCTCCGTGTAGTGCCCGGCAACATACTTCGCAATCCGGGCGACCCGTTCATCGCCCTTGAGAAAGTTCTTCAGGTTCACCGCCCGCTCAAGAACCTTGTTCAACTCGGCGATGTCGGTCACCCCTTCCGTACCGGCCAGCGCCCAGAACTCCTCTTCCATCAGTTCTTCATTCGCCAGCATCTCGTTGGGCGCCAAGCCGTAGTACAACGGCAACGTGGTGCCGTCGGCTATGCTTTCGGAGATCGAGTATTTGTGCAGATACCCCTTGTCGTCCTCACATCCAAAGGTCTTGAAGGTGCCTTTGCCATAAACCGTTTTATCTATGGGCGTGCCGGTGAAACCGACAAAAGTGGCTTTGGGCAGGCCGGCCATCAGAAAATTGCCGAGGTCGCCGCCGGTGGTGCGGTGGGCTTCGTCAATCAAGACATAGATATTGGAGCGCGTGTTGATGTCCGCCGGCATGTCGCGGAACTTGTGAATCGTCGTCACGACGATGCCTCGGTAGTCTTTCCGTAACAACTCGTTCAGCCTGGCGATACTGGTGGCGTGTTCCACATTGTGCAACCCCAGGGCTGCCAGGTTCCTGAGCATCTGATCTTCCAATTCGTTGCGGTCAATCATCAGCAGGATGGTCGGCTTTTCCGCCCCGGGCGCACGGAAGAGCAACTCCGCCGCCTTAATCATGGTAAAGGTCTTGCCGCTACCCTGGGTATGCCAGACAAGCCCGCGCGTGCGCGCCGGCTCCAGCGCACGCTCCACAACCCGTTCCACCGCGCTGGTCTGATGCTGATGCAAGATGTATTTGTGCAACGCCTCATCCTGCTCCGCAAAGACGATGTAATCTTTCAGAAACGCCAGCACCCGCGGGATGGCGCAGAAACTCTTCACCTTGGCTTCCAGTTGACCGGCCTGCCCATCCTTCCAGTTGAAAATATTCCGCCGCACCGTGTTCCAGGTCGCGCCGTAAGAAAAACCGATGGCATCGGTGACGGTGAATATCTGCTCGGGAACAAAGAGTTCGGGCGTCTCGCGGTGGTAACGACGTATCTGATCCACCCCAAGAGCAATCGCCTCGCCCTTGCTGGCGTTCTTGCACTCGATGACCAGCACCGGGATGCCGTTGATGAGAAAGACCACATCCTCGCGGGTGCCATAAACGCCGTTGTGGATGTAAAACTCCTCGGTGACTTCGAAAACGTTGTTGGCGCTGTTTTTGTAATCAATGAGCTGCAAGTTCAACTCGCGGTTTTCCTCCGCGTAGAAATACTTGCTTTGATTGCGGAGAAAGTTCAGGAATTCGCGGTTGCCGGAGATGTCGGCGTGTAACAGCCGCAGGTTGCCGGTCAGCGCGTCTTTGGCTTCGTTGTAGTTTGGGTTGAATTCGCGTGTTTTGTTGAATAGTAAGTCGTCAAAGTAGAGGGAGGCGTTTTCGGCTCGTCCGGAGGGGCTGTTTCCAGTGTCTTTGAAACCGCGTCGATGCTCCGCTTCCGCCCGTGGCACAAACGTCCAGCCGATTTCCTGAGCGTATTTCAGGATGCGGGCTTGGACGGTTTTTTGTTCGGTGGGGGTGGGCATACTTTTTTACAACAGCCCCCACTGTTGATAAGCTTCTCTGGAGTAATACCCAAGCCCACCGTTTTTCGGATAATTGTTACAGTCAAACTGAGAAATTGCTGCCATCAGTGGTGCTTTTTTGAAAGGGATGTGGATTACATGGGCGGTCTTGTTGTCGATCCGTCGGGCCAAGGCCGTCGGCCACAAAGGACACAACTCGCCAGGAGCCAAGAAGCGCTGGTAATCTGTGTAAGCTGCAATTATCGGAATCCTGAATCTGTCGATTGCCTGCTCGATTTCGAATGGAATCCAATCAGTATCGTTCTTTGTTGTTTCTCCAATGATCAACACCATGTTCTTGGAATTTCTTAGTCGTTCCAGAAGTCTTGCCCTCAAAGTTTCTTTCTTGCTCGTATCGCGAACGGCTGAAGTTTTTTCGTGACTGTTTATCATCGTAAAATCATCGTCAGGGTTCACCGTCCATGCTCTCATCATATAATAATAATCGATATCAGATTTGCTCGGTTGATTAGTGCCGTCTGCATGAAATGCAATGTAGGTTCCGTTTCGGTATGCCATGGTTAGTTCTCCCAATGTTGTTTAACGTCTCGTAGATCAATTTCCTCGAATCTATCAGTATGAAGAATGATGCGAATTACTTCCGTAATTCTGCTCGCTTTCGTTTCAGTAATTAAGGACAGGATAATTAAATTCAATAAGTCGCGTGATGGTAGGCCGATCCCTGAGAGACCACTGCCTATCAGTGGCACATTCAACGGGTGTCCATCCGCCTCAATTCGTGCCCGCCGCCACAAGCCTTGCATCGATATCCACATCCATGTCACGTCGGAGTGGGCTTTGCACGTCTCAGGGGCCGCCCCTGCATTTGCGAAAACAATATATTTGTCGCTACCAACTTTGATAAGAGCTGTTGTCCCAATCGGAAATCGTTTGTTTTTTCCTTCAGTCTTTTTGATCGCAACAGAGGTAACGTCCTGCAGTTGTTGATCCACCTGTGTGTCAAAATCCTTTGCTTTTCCATCGAAATACTTTTTCAGGAACACTCCTAGAGTACTTTTCTCGGATACAGGAGCACCAAGCTGACTTTCGAAATACTCAGTAACACCGATTCCTCGTAGTCCATTTTGAGCAAATAAATCTCCGAACAAGACTTCTATTTTCGTGTTTGTTGTCGCTACGTTGATAGCAATTCTGGATGGTTTCCAAAATCGAGTGAAGCCGCAAACCACACTCACCAAGCCCATCAGCGTTAGTGCACCAGCCCCTTCAATTTTAACGCCTGGGAGGAAGTGCGTAATTACTTCGGTTAGGGTCCAAAAGACGCTGAAAACAGCAAATACATAAGTCAAAATTTTCCGAGGATGGCGCTGTAACCCGCACCACAAATCGCGCCATTTAGCTCTCTTCGTTGGCTTCATGGCTTACCGCCAGTGTGTGGTAAAGCTTGTAGCTAATGGCCCGCAATCCCCGTAGAATCTTACGAATTTCTTCTTCGGTAACTGTAATCTTTCTTCCGACTGAAGATGCCGAATCACCTGTTGATTTTTGGTAACCCTTATCAACGACACCCATTGTATGTGCGAGCAAATGGCGTTTCTGAAATGCGCGTTGTATATCAATCCAATCGTCAGCCTTTACTGCATCAAGCAAGGACACCCCAAATTCGTTTAGCACTTCGTCAGCGGTTTTTGTGATGTTTTGGAAACTGATTTTAGACACCTTCTCCGGATTGGTCGCTTGTTGCCCAAACACCCGACACGTTTCCCTTCCGAAACCGTCGAAAGCCGAAACACAATCTTCAAGAGCATTCTCAATCAGTTGTTGCGATATTGACGGCTCTTGACTTTCTGCAATCATCAGTAATTTCTCAATTTGCTCGAAGTTTTTCTCTAAAATCTGGAGCGAATTGTGAGTGCCACAATCCGGACAAAATCCGAAAACGCCACCAATCACATAGCGAAGAGTACATTTGTCGCAAACCACCTCGGTCTCAAGGTCTTCTTCCTGATATCCCCGGATCGGGGTCGGTCTCCCGCTGACTTCCATGCTGATTCCAATACCAAATTCTCCTTGAGGTTTGTAATTGAACTCTAAAGACTTTAGGTCTTTCAGTAGCGCACAGGTAACCTTGTTGAGAAAAACAGACTTGGCATACTCGATCTGAGCCTTTGTAATGAATTTCTGGTATCCCGCCTCATAACCACAGTAAGGACAATGTAATGGCGAAGTCTCACCTTTCAATCTAGTTCCAAGCTGAATTTTGAAAATCTTTCTGCAACTGGGACTTGGGCACTCGTGGCTCATAAGCCCCGTTTCATTGGGCGGTATTGAAATAGAGAGCGGTGAAAGGACGCTCGTTAGGTTCTCCATGCTATAACCGCCTTCCTTTCAATCTAAATTCCTGAACGCGGACCTTCGCAGTCATCAGTTTATGAAGGATGGTGCGAAATGTGTCGTGTAAAATCATCTGTGTACTCCTCGCAGAGCAAATTCGGTTTTCTGTTTTATCAAATACTTCAGCAATTTTCTCTTGCTCGGAAAGGGGTGGAAGCAAAATCATTAAGTTACTCAGAATGGAGGCGTTGACGCCCTTTTTGAGGTTTGCGTGTTTGTTTGCGTTTATTTGTTCCCAATATACAGCAGATTGGAAAAATTGGATGAGATAGCCGGGAATCAAAGCGTTGCCGGAACGAACGCGAATAAGATATGAGGCGAATACCGACGCTGGAGCATCCTTAATTAGATAACTTTTTCCGGTTGTTGCTCCAATCCTCGCGAATACAATATCACCGGATTCCAGCCGACAGCGCTCAAAATCCTTTTGGCTGACAACACAAAACGGTACGGAATCCCAGTTTACGCCTTTATCAGTGATGTCCGTAATCCGGAGAAACTTTGCGTCCCCGGTTCTGGCGGCTGTTGCGGTGATACCGTACTGCGGCTTTGAAGCTACTGACTTCAGTGGTACCAACTCCCAACTCTCCGGAACAAGGCCAATCTCGGTTTCTTTTTGAGGCTCGCTACGGGTGCCTTCGGTGAAGAGTTTGTGCATGAGGGCTTTTTTTAGTTCGGTGGTGGTTTGAATGATTTTCTCCTGTGCTTCAATCGCTTGTTGTACTGTTGAAAGAATATGTGCGATTTTTTTCTGTTCGGGGAGTGGAGGGAACACCATGGGTAACTCAGCGAGTTTGGAACGGGAAAGGTTAGGGATTGTCGTGACATTACCGCGCCCGAAGTAAAGTTTCGCAACTTGGAATGCATACCAAAACCAATAGACTGAAAACTGCGCATCCGCTTTTCCATCAAGAGCGCGGAGCCGGTGCAGGTGATTCTGATAGTAGCAATTTTCAATCTCTCCACTCCAAAGAGCGGTTCGTCCAATGTCCCCACCCTCACAAGTGAGAAGATCGTTCGGACGAAGGCGTAGGCGGCACTCGTCTGCTTCGGTGAAGTTCATCTGATCTAGATCTGAAAGCTCAAGGCGGTCCCAGAGTATATTTTTTGTTCTGAGAAACGGGCGCTGGTTATCACCCATTCGGTTTTTCTTGGAGACTTGTTTCCCTTGTTGAATTTCAAACGCCGAGTCAACACGATCAATTTTCCACGTGGACGGGAAGTCGCCAATATCAGTTGTTCGGGATTTTTCGTTCATTTAGTATCGGCAATATTCAAGATCAGCAGGGGCTCCCTACCGAATAGATAATCGTAATTATCAACAGGCAGTTTCATCTGCTATCCCTTTCCAACTCCTCAAGCACCCTGCGCCCTTTCAAAGTTATCTGATACCGTTGTTTAGAACTTCGGGGCTTATTCGGAATAGTGCGCTCAATCCACCCCTGACCGAGAAGATAATCAAGATAATTACGCTGGAAAGTCTCGCGGTGTCTGATTCCGGCCGCTTCTTGTATCTCCCGGCTCCGCAGGGGTTCTTTTTGACAGGCCGTCAAGACCCGCACAATCCACGGATCGACTTGTCCGGTGACTTGTCCGGTGACTTGTCCGGTGACTTGTCCGGTATCTTGGGCCTGACCCAGTCCCACCTTGGTCCCGACTTGTCCGGTGACTTGTCCGGTAGGCCGTCGGATCGTGGTGACAAAACCGTCGGTGAGGGAGAACTCCGGTTCGGGGAGTCCGGCGTCGTGGCATTGCCGGATCATGTCGCGTGTGCCGGTGCCCATGCGCTCAATATACTTGGTCAGGTAGAGCGGTTCGGCGAGCAGGGGATTGCCGGGGATGGAACTGTGGGGGTGGCGGAGTTTGTCGAGGGTGAGTGCGGGCGGGAGTGTGCCGGGATTCCAAACTTCGAGCCGGTCGGTGAACAGCATGACCTGGACGCTGCCGTTGCTGTTGTAGTCGCGGTGAACAACGGCGTTGACGATGGCTTCGGCCACCACTTCGCGCGGGATTTCGTATTCAACCGGGGCCTGCGGGCCGTGTTCGCGGGTGCCGACGCTGAGGTTGATTTTGGACATGACGAAGTCAATCGCCTGGTCCACGAGTTCAAAGGCGGTGCCTTTATAGACTTGATAGGACGGGATTGGTTTGGCGACTTCGGTGCCGTGAAAGTGGGCACACTTGACCTCGGAAGGCTGCGTAAAACGTTGCGGATATTTGCCAAACAGCAGGATGGCGGCGTTGGTGGGTGCGCCATCGTCGAGCAGATTCAGGTGGGTGAGCACTTCGCCGATTTCTGACTCGGCGGGGAGCGGAAAATTGCGCGCCCTGCGGGCACGGCGGACAAAACGGATGACCGCTTCCGGATCGAGGTCATCGACGGTCGCCTTGCGGGCGGCGCGGGCATCCCAGGGGGCATAGTTGAGCGCGCCGGTGGCTTCAAGGTGGTTGATTAAACTGGCGTAAACAGCGGCGTTCAATTCGGCGGAGGCGTTGAAACGGCGGCGGATTAACTGCTTGTCGGCTTTGCCAATTAACCTTTTCATTTTCGGATGCCTGCCGTCGTCGGTCGCGCCTTTGACGAAAATCAAACGGGTTTTTCCGAGACGGGTGGCTTCATTGAATTCGATGTGGGTGGGCGAGAGACCGTCCTTATTTTCCTGCCCGTATTCATTGCCGAAAAGGCCGAGATACAGGTCGCACTTGGCGACTTCATCCAGATAGACGGCATCGGGACGGCGATCCGAGGCGGGGACATCGCGCTCGAAAAGAAAGGTTTCATAGAAGCGTAGCAGTAGCGGGTCGCCGGCTAGATAGGTTCTCAGCGCCTTGCGCTCCCTGGCGAACTCTTTTTGCACGCTACTGATAAAAATTCGTTGCATCATATCTCAAAACCCAACCGGGTCAGAACTTTCTTCAACGCCGCATCGCTACGGAGCGCTTCCGCTTCCGTAGCCCGCAACTCCGCAACAATCTCCTCTATGGGCCGGTAGGTTTCGGCATCGGCGGTATGGATGTAGCGGGATGGTGAGATGTTGTAATCGTTTTTAACAACCTCGGCCTTTTCTACAACGCGGCTGAATTGCTCCTCTTCCTTCCAGCCCAGAAAAGCGGAGGCAATCCGTTCGATGCCGTCTTCGGGGATGTAGTTTTTTGGGGTGCCCTTGGTGAATACTTGCGAGGCGTTGACCAGAAACATTTTGTCGCGTTGTTGTTTGGGTTTGGCTTTGTTGAGAAACAGCAGGATGCCGGGGGCGGAGGTGTTGTAAAAGAGGTTTTCCGGCAGATAGATGACGCCCTCGATAAGGTCGTTTTTCACGAACCACTTGCGGACTTCCTTTTCCTTGTTCTTGCCCTCGTTGCCGCTACCCCGGCTGGCGGCGCCGGTATCGAGCACAATGGCGGCACGACCCTTTGCGTTGAGCGAAGCGGCCATGTGTTGCATCCAGCCCCAGTCCGCCGACGATTTGCCGGGGAAGCCCGCGCCTTGCGGGAAGCGCCCCAGTTCGTCGTTGTCGTAATCTTGTTCGGTGAAGTCATCCTGATTCCACATCGGGTTGGCGACCACCCGGTCGAAGGCGCGGAGTTTCCCACCGTCCCGAAACCTGGGGTTGCGGAAGGTGTCGCCGATCTCGATCTTGCCCTCCATGTCGTGGATAATCATGTTCATATTTGCCATTGCCCATGTGTCGGCAGTTTGCTCCTGTCCGAAAAGTTTGACCGGCACTTGTTTGGCTCGCTTGCCTTTTGCTTTTTCTTGCATCACCAGTTCGCACTTGATTAACAGCCCCGCCGAACCGCAGCAGGGGTCGTACAGGGTCATGCCCGGCTTGGGGTTCATAATCTTTGCCATGACCATGCCGACTGCCCTCGGCGTGTAGAACTCTCCGGCGGACTTGCCCGCGCCCTCGGCGAACTTGCCAATCAGGTATTCGTAACTGCGCCCGATGATGTCCGGTTCCACATCGGCCAGGCCGAGCCGCTTTTCGGAGATTTTCTCAATCAGGTTGGACAGGCGGTCGTCGGAGATGTCGCGCTGGCCATGCGTGGTGGCGTTGAAGTCAATCCGGTCGATAATGCCTTGCAAGAGCGGATTGGCTTTGGCGATGGCGCGCAGATGGTGGCTAAGCCCTTCGCCGATGTTGTCCACCAGAGTGCGGATAACCGACCAGACCGGTGCCTCCGGGTCATCCGGCTTCAGCGGCAGGTAGAAGCGCACCAGGTTGTGGTCGAGGGCCACCAACTGGAATGCTTTTTTACGCGAGCCGACGCCCTTGGCGATTCGGTTCACCTCGTCGTCAAATACATCGCACAGCCGCTTGGCGAAAATCAGCGGCAGGATGAAGTTTTTGTACTTGGGCGCGTCCTGCGCGCCGCGGATGCTGCACGCCGCATCCCAGATCCAGGATTCCAGTGATTTGTCTTTTTGGTGCATCAGAAGTTCGTACAGATGGATAGGGTTTCTGGATAGAGGGCAAGAGTCATATCACATTCCAACTGCAATGGATGTCGAGAGCATACATCCCGTGGCGTTTGGAAGTCGAGGCAGGCGCGGGACGTATTACTGGCGTCCTGGACGAATGTCTTCAACCGCCGTTTGGCCGGGGTTGCCAGTGTGATTTGGCTCGACAACACCAGGCGCGACCAGCTGATGGCGTGTGCCATGCCGCCCTTAGCCGGTGTTGCATTTGGTTTGTGAATTGGGATCCGGGGTGCCCGGCGGCGGGCAAACGGGGACAGCGTGAATGGGACGTGCGAGGGACACGGCGGCGGGCGCTTTGGGAACGACCTTGCTAGACCGGTCATGGTGATTGTGGTATGGTCATCTTCAGCAGGTCAACGAAGAGTAACGAATGGAAATGGCCCCTGTCTGTCGTCAGTCGGGGGTGTGGTTTACAGAAAGGGGAATGCCATGCAGCGCATACCGTATGTCGGATTATTGCTCATGTCGGCTTTCGTGGTCATGTGGGGATGTGATGGAGGATACAAGGCGCAGAAGTCGAAGTCGGAAGAAGCGTCAATGTCAGAAGAATCGTCAAAGTCAATGGAGTCGAAGTCAGAATCAATGGAGTCAAAGTCGGAATCAATGGAATCGAAGTCGGAGTCAATGGAATCGAAGTCGGAGTCAATGGAGCCGAAGTCGGGAGCGCTGATGGCCTCCGCACAGGCTGGCGGAGCTGAAGACAACAATGAAGGTGTCGGTCACTTTGAACAGGGCCATTGGGATGTTGCACAGAAACATTTTCAGAAGGCCGTCGCGGCCAACGCTGATCTTGCGGAGGCACATTATAATCTGGCCTTAGCGCTGGATAAAATGGGTGAGCATGGTGAGGCGACGAAGCATTTTCAAATGGCGCTGGACCATGGTGCCGATAATCCCGACATCGCAAACTCCGGGATTTTGAAGGCGCATCTGGGCATGTAAGCGGACAAGGCAGGCGGGGGATGGCTTATCAATAGTGGATGCCATCCCCGTGTGCTGGAAAGGTCATCGTTCAGGAATATGGAGAATGAAACAAGCGTGTGGTGGCCGGCCCGTGTTTGTCGCTTCTTCCTTGACACCCATGGGGTTTGTTGTTACGTTCCGATCCCTGTTTATGTGTGAATTGTTCCGTGATCTGTCGTGCCGGCAGGTCAGAATGTCCCCGCGAGGCCCAGCGTACCTTCTCCTGTGACCGTTCAGAATCTTATCCTCGCTCTGCATCGGTTTTGGGCCGCCCAACACTGTATCATCTACCAGCCGTATGATCTGGAAAAAGGTGCCGGCACCTTCAATCCAGCTACGTTTTTGCGCGTGCTGGGGCCGGAACCCTGGCGGGCTGCGTATGTCGAACCCTGTCGTCGTCCGACTGACGGCCGGTACGGAGATAACCCCAATCGCTTGCAGCATTATTACCAGTACCAGGTGGTCATCAAGCCTTGCGTGGACAATATCCAGACGTTGTATCTGGACAGTCTCGCCATGCTGGGGATTGATCCTCGAAAACATGATATCCGGTTTATGCAGGATGACTGGGAATCGCCGACGTTGGGGGCGTGGGGACTGGGGTGGGAAGTGCGGCTTGATGGCATGGAAATTACCCAGTTCACCTATTTTCAGGAAGCCGGCGGGCAAGCCCTTGATCCGGTGACCGTGGAGCTGACCTATGGCACTGAACGGATTGCGATGTATTTGCAGGGCGTTGACAGCGTGTACGATCTTCAATGGTCAGGGGAGGTCACCTATGGAGATTTGTTCCACGACTCCGAGGTCCAGTTTTCCCGGTACAATTTCGAGGTTGCGGATGTGGCCATGATCCGGGCGATCTTTACGGCCCGGGAGGAGGAATGCCGCACGTTGCTGGAGAAGGAGCTGGTGTTGCCGGCTTACGATGCGTGTATGCAAACCTCTCATCTGTTCAACGTGCTTGATGCGCGGGGTGCGTTCAGTGTGGCGGAACGAACGGGATATATCGGACGGGTACGCGGACTGGCCAGGGGATGCGCGGATGCCTACGTCGCAAGACGGGAAACGCTGGGGTTTCCTTTACTGCGTCCTGCCGTGTCAACGACGGTCTCCAGTGACGCCCCGTCACCGAAGCGACAACGGAAGCGTGTGCCGTCCTGATTGCCGGGCATTCGATACATGAACGCTCGACGGTTGACGCAACCCCACGTGCCGAAGAAAAATCCCGCACGCCATCGTGCCTCCACGACATCCTTTCTCCTGGAAATCGGCTCCGAAGAATTGCCATGGCAGGTGATTCAACCGGCCATGCGTCAACTGGACCAGCTGATGGAAGGCTTCCTGGCGGATCACCGTCTCTCCCATGGTGGTATCCGAACATATGGCACACCGCGGAGGCTTGCCGTCATCGTGACGGGATTGGCCACGACGCAATCCTCAATGCTGCGCGAAGTGCTGGGTCCTTCTACCGCCGTGGCGTTGGATGACCAGGGCCGGCCGACCAGAGCCGCGGAGGGCTTCGCCCGTGCTCAGGGGGTAGACGTCGCGCAACTGGAAACACGGGAGATGCCCAAAGGCGTCTATCTGTGCGCGGTCAAACGGGAAAAGGGAATGCCTGTCGCCAGTGTCTTCACCACGCATCTTTCCGGTCTGCTTCGGCAACTCACCTTTCCGAAAACCATGCGGTGGAATGCATCGGGAGTCCGGTATCCCCGGCCCATTCGATGGCTGGTCGCGATGCTGGGTACAAAGCCTTTGCCCCTTGAATTCGCGGGGGTGCAGTCGGGGTCTCATTCATGGGGACATCGTTTCTGGTCGGGTAAAAACCCTGCCGTGAGCAAGGGCGTACGCATTACACGGCCGGAAGTGTATGAAGACACGTTGAAACGCGCGGGCGTGGTGGTTGATCCTGTCCGTCGTCGGGCTGTCCTTGACCAGCAACTCACTCGCCTTGCCCGTGCAGCCGGGGGACAGGTGCCTCCTGATAATCGGGAAGCCCTGCTTGAGCAGGCGGTCTTTTCGCTGGAGTGGCCCAACCTGTTGCGGGGAACGTTTGATAGACGTTATCTGACGTTGCCGCCGGCAGTGCTGAAGACTTCCATGCAGGAGCATCAAGGGTTTTTCCCTGTCGTGAACCAGCGCCACGAATTGCTTCCCCTGTTTTTTGCTCCCACCAACATGAACGCCGACACGATGAAGCTGGTCAGGACCGGCAATGAACGTGTGTTGGCTGCTCGTCTGGCGGACGCCAAGTATTTCTTGCATGACGATTGCAAGAAGACACTGGCCGACCGGGTGCCGCAACTCCATGGTGTGGTGTTTCATAAACAACTGGGGTCTCTGTATCAGAAAACTGAACGCATGATTGCGCTGGCGGGGGAACTGGCCACGGCCACCGGGGTGCCGGAGCTGAAGGAGGCGTGTCAGCGCGCGGCGTTCTTGAGCAAGGCCGATCTGGTGACGGGGATGGTCGGAGAATTTCCCACGCTCCAGGGCGTGATGGGGGGACACTATGCCGCGCATGATGGAGAGTCCGGCCAGGTCAGTGAAGCCCTGGCGGAATACTATCGCCCCCGGACGCCGGATGATGCCCTTCCTGTGACAACGGTGGGCCGATTGCTTGCACTTGCCGACCGGGTGGATACTCTGACGGCGTTTTTCTATGCCGGGATTGTCCCGTCAGGCTCGGAAGATCCCTATGGCCTTCGCCGTCATGCGTTTGGCCTGATTCGTATTGCGAGTGCATCGGGGTTTCACCTCAATGTCGGGACATGCCTGCGGCAGGTGGAACAGATGCTGGCCGAGCAGGGAGTCCAGGCCGTCCTGCTTCCGCAAGGCGAAACGGCGGAACACCGTACCCCGCTGTGGCCCTTGTTCGGTTTTCTGGAGGATCGGCTCCGCTATTATGGACACGTCGTCTCCGGCTATCGAGAAGACGTGATGGCCAGTGTCCTGACACGCCAGCACAACACCGACCTCGATATCCGGGACTTGTTATCGCGCATGGACGCGCTACAGGCGGTCACGATCCGGCAGGAGTTTGATGCTCTCATGGTTGGATTTAAGCGAGCACACCGTATTGTGGCCAAAGAAGCGTGGATGTCCGATGCCGTCACGGTGGACCTGTTGACCCACCCGACAGAGCACGGCTTGCATCAGGCCGTGGCAGAGGCCACAAGCGTTGTGGGGCACGCGCTGGCGTCCCGTGATTATCATGGCGCGTTGCAAGGTCTCATGGTGCTCAAAGGTCCCATTGACCGGTTCTTTGACGATGTGCTGGTGAATGCGCCGGAATCTGAGATTCGTGCGAATCGGTTGTCGTTATTGCGTCGGGTTGATGATCTGTTTTCCACCTTTGGCGATCTGTCTCATATCCAGGTGCAGGGACAGGCGTCTGGCCAGTAAAGGAGTCATCCGGTTCCGCTCTGGTCTCGCGGACATGGGTGCCCGTGATCGTTTCCGAAGCCGGATTCCTGTGGCATTGCCGTGAGCACGCTGATCCTGGTGGTGGTGTGTTATCTGGCTCTACGAGGGACGTTGTGAGTAACAGGGCTGGCGTTGAGATGCTGTTCTGACCAACGTCGCGCGCGCTGGCTGGGAGTCTGGTGTAAAGAAAATTTTTTGAGAAATCACAAAATTGTGGTAAATTTCCAACTTGGTTCTTGACAGGGGACAACGAACAGGCCGGCCGTCTCCTGCGTGAGTCGCCAGAGGGATTCCAACACATGCGGAACAGGAAATACGTCTATGGCTTCGGCGATGGCACAGCCGAAGGCAACGGCGATATGAAAGAGCTGCTTGGCGGGAAAGGTGCCGGCCTCGCGGAAATGACGAATTTAAAGATCCGCGTCCCTCCTGGATTTACCATCACGACAGAAGCCTGCCTCGCATATTTTCAAGCCGGGGGCACGTATCCGAAAGGCATGTGGGACCAGACGTTGCAAGGGTTGAAGCGCGTCGAACGTTCCATGCGCGCGGGATTTGGAGATCCGGACAACCCGTTGCTGGTTGCCGTGCGCTCCGGTGCGCGCGCGTCCATGCCCGGCATGATGGACACGGTGTTGAACCTGGGACTGAACGCGAACACCGTCCAGGGGTTGGCCCGCAGAACGCGGAATGAACGGTTTGCGCTGGATTCGTACCGTCGTTTTATCACGGTGTTCGGCTCCGTGGTGATGGCGGTGCCCAAGGAAAAATTTGACGTTGTCCTCGAACGAAAAAAGAAACAGGTTGGGGTGGTATCCGATACCGCGCTGTCCCCGGGCGCCCTCGGCGAGGTGGTCGCGGAATATCAGTCGGTCATCAAACAGGAAACCGGGCGTGCGCTTCCCGAGGATCCGTTCGATCAACTCAGAATGGCGACGAATGCCGTCTTTGATTCCTGGTTTGGGGATCGGGCGGTGGCCTATCGAAAGATTTATGACATCCCGGATACGTGGGGAACCGCGGTCAACGTGGTCGCCATGGTGTTCGGGAACATGGGAGAGACCAGCGGCACTGGCGTGGCGTTTTCCCGGAATCCGTCCACGGGGGAGCGAACGTTTTTCGGAGAATGGTTGTTAAACGCCCAGGGCGAAGACGTCGTTGCGGGTGTGCGGACGCCTCTTCCGATCGCTGCCCTGAAGCAAACACTGCCCGCCGCGTATCGGTCCCTCATGACCACCCAGCGCATTCTGGAAACCCATTACCACGATATGCAGGACATGGAGTTCACGATTCAGGAAGGCCAACTCTATATGTTGCAAACGCGGGTGGGGAAGAGAACGGGCATTGCGGCCGTCCGGATCGCCGTGGATATGGTGAAAGAAAAGCTGATTGATAAAAACGAAGCGGTGCGCCGTGTGGAACCGGGGCAACTGGCGCAGTATCTCTATCCCATTTTTGAACAGGACGAAGAAAAGAAATATCAGCCGATCGGCAGAGGGCTTCCCGCCGGTCCCGGCGCCGCCTGCGGGAAAATCGTCTTAGCCCCGGATCGGGCCGTGGCGCTCAGGGCTGAAGGAGAACGGGTCGTGCTCGTCCGTAAAGAAACCAGCCCGGATGACATCCATGGCATGCATGCCGCGGAAGGGTTTTTGACAGCCACGGGAGGCACGACATCCCATGCCGCGGTGGTGGCGCGACAAATGGGCAAGGTCTGCGTCGCCGGGTGCGAGGACATCGAAATTTTCGAGGATGAAGCCAAAGTGCGGATTGGGCCGTCGGTGTTCAAGGAAGGAGATTATCTTTCCATTAACGGGTTTTCCGGTCTGGTCTATGGCGGGATGCTCTCCGTGGTTGAGTCGGAAGTGGTTCAGGTGGTCCGGGGCACGCTGCCCGCGGCTCGCTCTGAAAAGTTCCGCTATTTTTCCACGATTTTGAAATGGGCTGATGAGGTGCGGCACCTCAATGTGCGGGCCAACGCCGATGACCCGGACCAGGCCCGCATTGCACGGGGGTTTGGAGCGGAGGGGATTGGTCTCTGTCGAACGGAGCACATGTTCTTTTCGGAGGATCGTGCGCCACTCATGCAAGCCATGATTCTGGCCTCGACCTGCGAGGAACGAGAGCAGTATCTCGAACGCCTGCTTCCCCTCCAGAAAAAGGATTTCCTGGGGCTTTATCGGGAAATGAAAGGGTATCCGGTCACGATTCGGCTCCTGGATCCGCCCTTGCATGAGTTTCTGCCGAAACGCGAACAACTGATGGTGGAGCTTGCGCGGGCCGAGGCCGCGAATGGGGATGCCGCGGACATGCAGGAAACGCGGAACATGCTGGCCCGCGTTGAAGAGTTGCATGAATTCAATCCCATGCTCGGTCTCAGAGGATGCCGCCTGGGTATTACGATGCCGGAGATCACGCGGATGCAGGTGCGAGCGATTATGGAAGCCGCCTGCGAAATGGCCAAAGAGGAAAAACGCATCGTGCCGGAAATCATGATCCCGCTGGTGGGCATGTCATCGGAAATGAAAGAGCAGAAAGCCCTGATTACGGAAGTGGCCGCTGCCATCATGAAACGGTACGGGAAAAAATTAACGTATCTGGTCGGGACCATGATTGAACTGCCTCGGGCCGCGGTCACGGCACGGCAGATCGCCGAAGATGCGGAGTTCTTTTCGTTTGGCACAAATGACCTGACCCAGACCACCTACGGGTTCTCCAGGGATGACGCGGCCAAGTTCACGGGTTTTTATCGCGAGCACAATCTGCTGGAGTTTGATCCCTTTGCCGTCCTGGATCAGGAAGGCGTGGGAGCGGTCATGCGTTTGGCGATGCGTGAAGGCCGTGTCACGCGTCCGGCGCTGAAACTCGGAATCTGCGGGGAACATGGTGGGGAACCCAGTTCCGTCGAATTTTGCCACAATCTTGGTCTCGACTACGTGAGTTGTTCTCCGTATCGGGTGCCCATTGCCCGGCTGGCCGCTGCTCAGGCTGCGCTGAAGGCGGAAAGCGAACGGAAAACCGCGAAGCCAAAGCGCGTAGCGGCGCAGGCATCGGCGAAGACTTCCCCCGTGCGTCGCGTGACGGCCACGAGGTCGAACCCGAAGGTCAAGGCACGGTCACGCAACACGCGCTCCCGCCGGTGAAAGACGTCGCTCCAGACGTCCATTTCATGAAACAGGCCCTTGCACTCGGGGCGCGAGGACGGGGGACAACCAGCCCGAATCCCATGGTCGGTGCGGTGGTCGTGGCCGGGGGGAATGTCGTTGGGGTTGGGTATCACGCACAAGCCGGCGGCCCCCATGCCGAAATCGTGGCACTGCAACGAGCCAGGTCTCGCGCTCGTCATGCGACCCTCTATTCCACACTGGAACCCTGTTGCCATAAGGAGAAACGCACGCCGCCCTGCGTGCCGGCCATTATTGATGCAGGCGTGCGGCGCGTCGTCGTGGCAATGCGCGATCCCCATCCTGCGGTATCGGGGCGCGGCATTCAGCAACTCAGGCGGGCGGGGATTGTCGTTGACGTCGGATGTCTCAAACAGGATGCGACGACGCTCAATGAGGTGTATTGCCATTGGATGCAAACCGGTCGGCCCTTCGTCATCCTCAAAGCGGCGATGACTCTTGATGGCAAGATTGCGACAGCAACCGGCGCATCGCAGTGGATCACCGGAGCCGCGGCCAGAGCACATGTCCATCAACTGCGGAGCCGGGTGGATGCGATTGCCGTGGGTGTGAACACCGTGCTTCACGATGATCCCCTGTTAACCGTGAGGATCCCCGTGGGCAAACGACGCGCACACGCCACCCGTCCGCCGGTTCGGGTGGTGTTTGACAGCCGTCTTCGGATTCCTTCCGCCGCGCGTGTGTTGCGGAACCTGCCGCAGATTCCGACGGTGGTGGCCACGACAAAACTGGCCCATCACCGAAACATTGAACGGTTGCGAACAATGGGCGTGGATGTCCTGACGCTTGCGCAAAAAGGCGCCCGTGTCTCCATTCGCCGGTGCCTTCGGGAACTTGGAAAAAGAGGTGTGACCAGTCTGTTAGTGGAAGGGGGCGGTGAGTTGAATGCCGGTTTTCTGCGTGAGGGCCTGGTGAATCAGGTGTATTTGTACGTGGCGCCGCTTCTCCTGGGAGGGCACAATGCCACAGGCCTGTTGAGCGGTCTCTCGCCCAGGAGCCTGGCCGACGCGGTGGCGGTGTCCAATGTGCAGTTCCAGGTTCTTGGAGAAGATGTGCTGGTCACCGGCACCTTGCCGCCCAGGCTGTAAGAGGGGCAGACTGCCGCGGATTGATACCAACGAATACCATGACGGCATGATCGCATGGGAACAGAGGCCGGGGAACCGGATTGTGTGTACCACGTCGGGGAGGGCATGATGAAAAACGTCGCCGTTATTCTGTCGGGTTGCGGGTTTCTGGATGGGTCGGAGATCACCGAAGCGATTAGTACACTGGTGGCGATTGGCCAACGGGGTGCGGCATCTCAATGTTTTGCGCCGAATCGGGATGTGCCGGAAACGAATCATCTGACGCAGCAACCGACCGGACACAAGAGAAATGTCTTGCAGGAGGCCGCCCGTATCGCGCGGGGCGAGATTCACCCGCTTGAAGACCTTGCGGCGAAGGACTTTGATGCGCTGGCCATGCCTGGAGGGTATGGCGCGGCGTTGCACTTGTGTGATTTTGCTCAGAAGGGGAGTAGCGGCGTTGTTGATCCGGATGTCCTTCGTATCGTGAACGAATTTCATGAGGCCCGCAAACCCGTTGCCGCGATTTGCATCGCGCCGGCCATTATGGCCCTGGCCTTTGGCAAACAGGGCATCAACGTCACGATTGGCGACGATCAGGCCACGGCGTCGGAAATCGAAAAGACGGGGGCCAGGCATGCCAGGTGCGCCGTGGAGAAATTTGTCGTGGATTCCGCCAACAAGGTGATTACCACCCCGGCCTATATGGACGGGACCGCGAAGCCGCATCAGATCTTTGAGGGCATTAGCGGCGCGATAGACGCCTTGCTGAAGATGGCCTGACCCATCTACTGATTCTTTGACGCATTACTTACGGGGGAATGATGAATACAACACCGGGCAGGCAACCCATCATCAAAGTACCTGATGGTGAAATTTGTGATTATGTTGACGGAACATTTCGCAAGGATACGCCGGAAGAATATGTCCGCCAAACCATTGAAAAAAGGTTGGTCAACGAACACAAATACAAACCAGAACAAATCAAAATAGAGTTTGGTCTTAAACTCGGTTCCGGACGTCCTCGTGCGGACATTGTTGTCTTTCACAAAGATAGCCCCAATTTTACTCAAGATGATATTTGGCTGATTGTCGAGTGTAAAAAAGAAGCAGTAGAACCAAAAAACAGAAAGGATGGAGTTGACCAACTAAAATCCTATATGAGTGCTTGCTCCAATTGCGAGTGGGGTATGTGGACAAATGGGAAGCACAAAGAAGTATTAAGAAAAGTAAAAGTGAAAGGAAAGTATGAGTTTCAAGAATACAACGATATTCCCCCTGCCGATGGTTCGTTAGAGGACATAGATAGACCGAAGCGCAACAAACAGAAAAAAGCCTATGAAGACAATCTTCTGATGGTGTTCAGAACCTGTCACAACCACATTTACATTACCGACGGTTTGCAGAAACAACCGGCATTTTTTGAACTGTTGAAACTTATCTTTTGCAAAACTCTTGATGAGCAAAATGTCGGGCAACCACTTGAGTTTTATGCGACATCCGGAGAGCGCTCTAACCCAGACGGGCAGTTAACGGTTAAGAAACGCATTGCTCAAATATTTGAGAAAGTCAAAAAACAGTTTCGATTGATATTTGAATCAAATGACGAAATTAAACTGCACCCCCGCTCCCTGTCATGGATTGTTGCGGAGTTACAGTCTTACAGTTTGCTTGAAACTCATGTTGACGTAAAAGGGAAAGCCTATGAAGAACTGGTTGGCGCTAATTTAAGGGGTGATCGGGGTGAGTTTTTCACGCCAAGAAATATCATGCATATGGCGGTGAAAATGATTAACCCGAAACCGGATGAGAAGGTGTGTGATCCTTCGTGTGGAACAGGCGGATTTCTTGTTACGGCCATGAACCATGTTATTGAGAAACTGAAATGCGAGGCAGAGAAAGACTTTGGAAAACCTGAAAATGAATGGAGCGACCACGAAAGGCAGAACGTCAGAAACAAAATCAAAGAGATAGCGGCATCTAATTTTTATGGTTTCGACATCAATCCCGATCTCGTGAAAGCCACAAAGATGAACATGGTTATGAATAATGACGGTAGCGGCAATATCTATCGCAATGATTCATTGAAGCCACCACA
The DNA here is from genome assembly GCA_963692935.1 of Nitrospirales bacterium. Lineage (GTDB taxonomy): Bacteria > Nitrospirota > Nitrospiria > Nitrospirales > UBA8639 > Bin75. The sequence goes on along the minus strand of OY843588.1, from coordinate 1,496,185 downwards.
TGAATGGGATTTTGAACTGAAACAGCAGTTGGCTCAAGCGTTGTCCACAGGTGCTGATAGCATCAACAATGCTCAAAACATTGGATTTTTTGATGTTATTGTCACCAATCCACCTTTTGGAAGCAGAATACCAATTCAAGATGGCCACATTCTTGAACAGTTTGAAATCGGTTATATCTGGCGAAACGAGCAATACGATACCAGCGAACAAACAGGATGGACAATTGCAGATGATCTTCAATCATCAGTGCCACCAGAGCGGTTATTCATTGAACGATGCCTCCAATTCCTGAGACCAGGGGGCCGATTAGCCATTGTCCTGCCTGATTCTATTTTGAGCAATCCCGGGCTTGGCTATGTGCGCCAATGGTTGACCGAGAAGACAAGACTTATTGCGAGTGTGGATTTGCATGTAGACACATTTCAGCCTCGGAATGGTACGCAAACATCTGTATTAATCGTTCAGAAAAAGACCGAAAAGGAAATACGAACCGAGCAAAATACAGGAAAAATAAAACCATACAATGTCTTTATGACGATGGTGGAGAAGGTCGGCCATGACAAACGGGGCAATACAATATTTCAACGGGATGAGCACGGCAATGAAATTTGGGTTTCTGAGGAATCAAGTATTAAGAAAACAGGCACAACAGGTGAGGGTGATTTAACCATGAAAGCAGAAGCCAAAACCCGTGTTATTGACGACCAAAGCCGCGAAGTGCCCGGTTTGTTTGCAGAATGGAAGAAACAAGAAGGATTGTCATGGTAGGACAGCCATTGCAATCTGTGGAATCTTGCAACCCACCCCTTAAGTGCACGGCAGTCCCCATACAAGAAATTATTGAAAACGATTATAGGTTAGATGCGAGTTTTTACTCTACGGAAGGAAGACAAGCCAGAAGGGATTTGGGAAAGTGCAAATGGCCTGTAGCCACTTTATGTGGGGAAAGAGGGCTTTCTGTTTCTTATCACAGATCAAGATTCAAAAGAATTTATGCAGAAAAATCAGGTTTCCCAATTTACCAACCCGCGCAGGTCAACGAAACGTATCCTAAGCCGTCAGCATATATTTCTGGTTTGACACGAACAGATATAGAAGCACTGAAAGTTAGGAAAGGGCAAATACTATTAACCTGTTCGGGCACAATTGGAAATTGCACTTATGCAAGAAATACATTGGATGGTTTTATCTTTAGCCATGACTTAATTAGAATCATACCTAAAGAATACAATGGCTTTATTTATGCGTACCTGAAATCAAAAACAGGATTTTCAATTATTAATACCAATAACTACGGTGCAGTTGTTAGCCACATAGAGCCAGAGCACCTAAATGACATCCCCATCCCTAATCCTCCACCTGTGCTACAACGTGAAATTCACAATCTGATCGAAACATCATTTAAGTTGCGGGATGAATCCAATGAGTTGATGGATGAAGTACAAGCCTTGCTCAAAGATGCACTGTCGTTGCCCAATATTGAAAAGCTACACGAGAAAGCCAAGCGGTTTGATAAAAATGCAGATGTTCTAAATTACTCCGTGCCTTTCAACAGATTAGATAATCGTTTGGATGCCTCGTATCATGTTCCCATTGTCCAGGTAATCGAACAACATCTACGCAAGAACGCAAAGGAAGTAACTCATATCGGAGATAATAGAATAAGCCAATCGGTTATCTTGCCTGGTCGCTTCAAGAGAATTTATGTCGAGAAAGATAGTGGGGTGGTGTTCTTTGGCGGAAAACAGATTTATGAACTTGATCCAAGCAATAAAAAATATCTGTCATTCGTGCATCATAGAAACAGAATACGAGATCAATTGGCTTTGCATGAAAAAATGACCATAGTTACGTGTAGTGGGACGATTGGAAAGGTAACTATTGTACCAAAACATTGGGAAGGTTGGGCCGCCAACCAGCATATTATTCGAGTTGTCCCTGCACATGACCAACTAGCCGGTTATCTCTATGCTTGGCTAAGTAGCGATTACGCATATCCGTTAATAACCCGTTTCACCTATGGGGCGGTTATTGATGAAATTGATGATAGACAGGTTTCACAAATAAGCATTCCTTTGCTGCAGGATGCCAATGTGCAAAAAGAAATTAACAATAAAGTCTTAAAGGCAAATCAAAAACGCGCAGAAGCCTATGAATTAGAGCAAGAGGCATTAAATATTCTTGATGAGAAAGTTATTTATGCACAATAAAGCTACCAACAGGGGCTTCACAGTCCACAATTCCGCTGTATCCCCTGTTTGTCATTATCGTGCTCGTTCAATAAAGAGAAGAATATAGAGAAGCGAAGTGAATTTTTCACTTTGGTCAAGCAGTGATTACGCCGCGTGGGGTGCGGTGGTTGCGACCTTGGCACTCGCGTGGAATATCGTCAGAACATGGCGCTCCGGCCCACGGATTTATCTGAACACCAAACCCGATATGGCGTTATTGCCAGAAACCCCTGCTACTCGAAACAAAATCTACATAGCTGTAACAGCAGTAAATCGTGGCAATGCCACAACAACAATCACTAATTTGCACGGGTACCATTCAACTGCTTTCTGGGATCACAACAAAAAACAACGACAAAACTTCGTAATACCAACATATGAGGATTTTGGTAACCGCATTCCATATGTTCTCAAGCCAGGTGAAGACTGGCACTATCTAATTGATCAGTCGGCCATGCAAGAGAAGTTTGGTAGCGGGTATTTGTCTATCGCTGTTACCCACAATCAGCGCAATCGTCCTGTCTATGCGAGGAGAGTGCGAATAAATGCCCAACAAGATTGAAACTCTGTGGAAACCGACAGTGCCAGATGACAAGTGCGCTTTTCAGTATGGATCGGCATTGCTCTGATACAAACGATCAGTCGTTTTTCTAAACATTGCCCCGCGTAGCCGGAATGTAACAATGCTCAGGACAACACAGGAGCCGGGAACAATGCGAATCGTCTCCTTACTCCCGAGTGCGACAGAAATCATTTGCGAGTTGGGTTTGGAACACCAGCTGGTCGGGGTGACGCACGAATGTGACGTTCCGGCATTCGTCAAAGACCTGCCGAATGTCACGCGCACGCTGATTCCCTCTCATGCCTCAAGTGCCGAAATAGACGAGCGTGTCCGGAAACAACTGAAGACGACCCGGGCGTTGTACCGGCTTGACATTCCAATGCTGGAGTCGTTGCGCCCGGACCTGATCGTGACGCAAACGCTTTGCGATGTGTGCGCGGTGGCGGAGGAGGAGGTGCGGGACGCTGTCTGCTCCCTCCCCTGTCGTCCCACGGTGGTCAGCCTGGAACCGCAAACCCTTTCGCAGGTCTTTGACACAATACTCCAGGTGGCGGAAGCCGTCGGCATACCATACGTCGGTCACGAGAGTGTCGCAAAGCTGACAGCGCGCGTTGAGACGGTCGTCGCCCGTTCCGCTGTCCTGCAACATCGTCCGCGTGTCGTGCTGATGGAGTGGGTGGATCCTCCCTTTTCCTGCGGACACTGGAGCCCGGAACTGGTGCGTCTGGCGGGTGGCATCGAAGGGCTTGGACGCGAGGGGCATCCCAGTCGGACCTTGCGTTGGGATGAAATCACCGCCTGGCAACCGGAGGTGATCGTGATCGCTTGTTGCGGATTCAATGTGGATCGCACGATGCAGGATGTGCAGAGGCTTCCCACTGTCCCTGCCTGGCGGGACCTGCCCGCCGTTCGCTCCGGAAGGGTCTATGTTGCCGACGGCTCTCAGTATTTCAGCCGACCGGGTCCGCGTCTGGTGGAGAGTCTGGAGATGATGGCACATGCATTGCACCCCGACACGCATCCTCTGCCCGCTGGCGTGCCGCCTGTGCATTGCCTGGCCGATGTGACAGCGGTCCATCACGATTCTGCCTGATGTCGTGTCGAATCCCACACGCCTGAAACACATGGCTATGCTTCGTCTGACCATCCTGGTACTTGTCGCCCTGTGTGCCGGGGCAGGGGTCGGTGCCGGCACGCATGAAGATGTGCCGCCCGATTTTTCACTGGCGCATGTGTATCGGCCCGGCGATGAGACGGTCAATCTCGCCGAGTACTGGATGAGCGAAAAATACGATGGTGTGCGTGCCCTGTGGGATGGCAGGCGGCTCCTCTCGCGCGGCGGCAAACCGTTCGCCGCGCCGGCCTGGTTTGTTGACGAGTTACCAGCCGCCGTGTTGGATGGTGAATTATGGCTGGGACGCGGGCGCTTTGAAGACACGGCCTCCGTCGTCCGCCGCCGTCGCCCGCACGAAGGATGGCGGGACATTCAATACATGGTGTTTGATTTGCCCGACCATGGCGGCGTCTTCCGCGAACGATATGCCGCGCTGATCGCGCTGGCGGCGGAGCGCCCCGGCCTCTACTGGCGAGTGGCACCGCACGATCCGATTGAATCGCGTGAGGCGCTGGAACAACGCTTTGCCGACATTACCAACGGTGGCGGCGAAGGTCTGATACTGCGACGGGTCACGTCACGTCACCACGGCGGCAGAAGCGACGATTTGCTCAAATATAAACCCTTTACCGATGCCGACGCCGTCGTCACGGGCCACAATCCCGGCAAGGGCAAATATACGGGATTGCTTGGCTCGTTGCGCGTGCGTGCCCGTGACGGCACGGTGTTCAATGTCGGGAGCGGCCTGTCCGATGCCCAGCGCCGTCACCCGCCGCCTGTCGGCGCGACCATCACCTACAAATATCAGGGACTGACTGGTAACGGCCTTCCCCGTTTCCCTGTATTCCTGCGTCTGCGCAACGACGTACCGGAAGAGGTCATCACGGAGAGGCGATGAGCGTGCAAGTCCGCCGCACCCGTTTGTCCCGCCAGGCGTGCTTCTGCAGGCACCGCTTCTCTCACGGGATGCGGCGGCCGGTGAGTCGTCTGGCGATGCGTATCGGGCTTGTCGGACTTGTGGCGGTCGGGGGCCTGTTGGCCTGTTCCTGCACATGGGCACAGCCCGCGCATCCGTATCCGCGACGAGTAACGGTGGTGCGGGACGCGAGTCATTTGGCGGATTTCGGCTGGGTGCGCATTGATGCCACCGACCGGATTGCCATGTTTTCGGAGCAGGTGGTGGATCGTGCGGATGCGTTGATACACCACAGGGTCTATGCCTCTCTGGACGCGACGATCACGCGCCCCAATCATATTGACGTGCATGTCGAACGTGTCTGTCGTTATACTCTGCTGTTGAATGAGGCACTGGTGGATTTTTCTCAACCCGTGACCGTGGTGACCAATGGCCACACGATGTTTGAAGGCCACGTGTCCCCGTCTGTGGAGACGCTGTTGCGTGATGCGCGGCGACGCGGGAACGCGGACCGACTTTTTCCCGCCCGATTGACGATTGATGTTCCATCCTGACTGTTCCATGCGTCTGTGTGTTTCCCCGGTCAATGGTCATGGCTAGAGCGCTGGCCATTCTTGGGACGGCATCCGACGTCGGCAAGAGTCTCATGACAGCCGGCCTCGGCCGCCTGATCTGGAGAAGAGGCGTGCGGGTAGCGCCGTTCAAAGCGCAAAACATGTCGCTGAATTCATTTGTGACCGTCGAGGGTGGCGAAATGGGACGGGCGCAGGTCGTCCAGGCCCAGGCCTGCGGCGTGCAGCCGCATGTGGACATGAACCCGATTCTTCTGAAGCCGGAAGGGGAACAACGGTCACAGGTCGTGGTGCGCGGCGCCGTCTGGGGGACACGGGATGCGGGAGCCTATTTTGATGACAGGGCGGAGCTGTTCGGCGTGGTGCGGGACAGCTATGCGCGTCTGGCGGCCGCCTATGAGGTGATGCTGATTGAAGGCGCCGGCAGTGCGGCCGAGTTGAATCTGCGCGACCGGGATCTGGTCAACTGGCCGGTGGTGCATCTGGCCGACGCCAGGGTGATTCTCGTGGCCGATATTGACCGGGGAGGCGTCTTTGCTCAAGTCATCGGCACGCTGGATCTGCTGACGCCCACGGAACGCGCGCGTGTGATGGGTGTGGTGGTCAACAAATTTCGCGGTGATCGCCGTCTCTTTGACGATGGCGTTGCCATACTGGAGGAGCGGACAGGTCTTCCCGTGCTCGGCGTTGTGCCGTTCATGCGTGAGGTGTGGATCGATCAGGAAGACGGTGTGGTGATTGAATCAGCATCCGAGACGCCTTTTTCCCGTGAGACGGTGAACGTGGCCGTCGTGTTGCTGCCTCGCATGAGCAACGTGACCGACATGAACGCCCTGGCCGCGGAGCCTGATGTGGTGGTGCGGTATGTCTGGAAACCCGAGGCCCTGGCCGACGCGGATGTCATCATCCTGCCGGGCAGCAAACATGTGATTCAGGATCTTCGCTACATACGGGAAAACGGGTTTGCCGAGGTTCTGGCGTCACGGGCACCGCATCGCCGGGAGGTGGTGGGGGTATGCGGAGGATTGCAGATGCTGGGGGAATGGATTGCCGACCCGCATCAGGTCGAAGGTGGCGGACGGGCTGAAGGACTGTGCCTGTTGCCCGTGTGGACCGAACTGCATCCCGTGAAACAGACTGGGCAGGTGATGGCGCAACCTCTGATGCCCGATGTGTCCGAATCCACCATGGTCCATGGCTATGAAATACACATGGGGGTCACCCATCGTCGTCGGGGGGCGCCCTGTTTTCGGATTGTTGAAGATGCGGGCGTGCGAGAGGATGGGGCGATGTCTTCTGATGGTCTGGTGTGGGGCACCTATCTCCACGGTGTCTTTGACGCGCCGTCTTTTCGCCGTGCCTGGCTCAACCGGGCACGTGCGCGAAAAGGACTGGCGCCGCGCGACGTGTCCGATTCCGAACAGGTGACCCGACGACTCACGTCTGCGCTTGATCGCTGGGCCGATCACGTCGAGCAACATGTTGACGTGAAGACCATCCTTGAAGCGTTACATGTGCCCGTTGCAGTATAAGACCGGAAACACATGGCGCTGTCCCGTCCGGCAGGATCCATCCAGCGTCTTGAGTCGTGCTTTGGAATGGCGAGAGTGACGGCACGATGCTGTTTTGATCATCGCCTCCCCGATGGGGGTGGATGATGAGGGACAGAGTATGAGCAGAAAGTCGGCGAAACGCGAGGAAAGACGGCATGCGATCCAGACCCCCGCGAGCCGTTCCAGCAAAACGCCGGGGACAGGAACGCCGGCATCCCCCCCCTCCCATAACGCGCTTGTCCATCTGGCTTACTGGACGCTCGTGTTTCTCGCCGTCCTGCTGAGCACGCGGCTGGTCAATTTGGGGCAGGACGTTCTTTCTCTGCGGCCTGGCGTTATCAATAACGACGAGAGCACGTTCATCATCATTGCGTCCGGTGTTCTGCACGGCCACCTTCCCTATACCGAAATGTATGACCTCAAGCCGCCGGGCATTTACCTGGTGTTTGCGGGGGTCATGGCCCTGTTTGGCGAATCGCTGCATGTCGTGCGCCATTTTGGCACCTTCTGCCTGCTGGGGGCCGCCGTGGCAAGTTACGGCATCGCCATACGCCACACGACATCGAGGATCGCCGGCCTGTCCATTGCGGCAGTGATGACGCTGACCGGTGTCGCGAATTTCCAGCCGACGATGACTGAAACGGTGGTCATTGCCGTGCTGATGCCCGCCCTCTGGCTGCTCGTCTCCAGGCGCGGCGTGCTGTGGGCGATCTTTCTCGTCGGGGTGCTCGTCTCGGTGGCCACGCTCACGCGAACGAATATAGCCTATGTGGCGCTGGCGCTGGCCGGATACTACCTCTGGCGCTGGTGGCGGGGGCGCCCCTCGGTGTCCCCGTGGGAAATCATCGCCTATGGCGCGGGGGGGATAGTGCCGCTGGCATCCCTGATCTGGATCTATTGGCGTGCGGGCGCGCTGTATGCCTTCGTGTTTTTTAATGTGACGCTGCCCATATCCTATGCCTACGGACAGCTCGGCACCATGGATGCCCTCGTGAAGTTTATGGACTACCTGCTGTCTCGCGTCTTCGACAACGTCTATGCGTTCTCTATCACCCTGTTCACGATGACGGGGCTGTGCCTCTGGGTCGTGAACGGGAAAAAAGCCCTGCTGTCGGAGAACGCTGGCCCGCTTGTGCTGGTGTTCGGCGCGCTGGGGCTGTCCATCCTGCAGTCCGGCCAGGGGCATCCGCATTATCTGCTGCAACTGCTCCCCCTGGTTGCCGTCTTCACGGCTTTCGGCTTCGGCACACTCTGCAGGCGCCTGGATGGGAAAGCGGCGTGGGTCGGTGTGGCCCTGTCCGTGCTGGTGCTTGTCTCAGGCCTGGTGCATTACGGCAGCGCCAGCGTCAGCCATGTTGTGGGCCAGTGGGAATCAATCAGGCGAAGCCCGCTGCAACGCGCTGCGGATCTCATCCGCGAGGATGCCGGCGAGGGCCCGGTGTGGGCTCCCACCCACCATCTCATCTACTGGTATCTGAAGCAACCGCCACCATCAAAACTGGTTCATCCAGACGGCGTGAACTCCATGGCGCTGCCAACACAGACCTATCCCATAGTCGAACATGGCTATCTGGCCAGCGGTGAGTTTCGTCGGGTCATGGAAGGGGATCACGGGTATATTGTCGTTGCCACGGATGTCAGCGCGTGGCAGTTTATGCACCCCGTTTTCCAGGAGTGGTTCGATACGATCCTGGAAACGCGTTTTGTCCGCTGGAAGGATGTCCCGGGGTTTGTGATTTACAAACGACGGTGACGGTGGCGTACACCACGGGCGAACAGTCGTCGCTCCCTGTTGCTCCTCAGTGCCATCGTGCCGGATACCGCCTCCGGGGGGGGGGGGGGATCTGCACTCGGCTACGGAAAGCACGATCGGGTACATCATCGTCATGCGCGCGGTGTGTGCCGGACACTTCCAATGTGCCACAGGTGGTGGAGCGATACGGTTGCTTGACAGCAGATGCCGGGTGTCCTACAGTCTCGCCTCCATTGAGTAGATGAGAGGCACGGGTACAGGGAAGAAGGTGCGATTCCTTCGCGGTCCCGCCGCTGTAACCGGACACGAACCCCGCAGATGCCACTGTCATACCAGGTTGTGATGGGAAGGCTTGGGAAGTAGGTTAGGATCCGGAAGCCAGAAGACCGACCCGTGCTGGAATGCCGTTGTTGCCATTCGCACGGGGCGGGAACGGGATTCACGACCTTCGAACCCTCGTGGGCTGGGGAACGGGTGAGGATGAAGTTGCTGGTGCAATCCTCAAGGTCGTTGTGGCCTTGGGGATTTTTTTTATGATAGCAGGGTGTTGGCTGTTCCTGCCTTGCCGGGTCACGCATGAGAAGCGGCGACCGTGTCGTCCCGCTCGTGTTGGCGTGGCGAGTATCGTGCTGGTGGTGCTGGTCTGTGCCTCTCTTGTCGGTTTCTCCGACCACTCCTCGGCCATGAAACGTCGTCAACAGGGAATTCTGACGGGGATGCCCTTTATGGCCAACGTGGCCACGCGGACGTTTGTGGATGATACGGGGCGGAAACTGTACCTGTCGAACCCTCCGACGCGTGTGATTTCTCTTATGCCCAGCATTACGGAGATGGTGTTTGCCATTGGTGCGGGCGATGCGGTCGTCGGTGTGACGGAATGGTGCGATTACCCGCCGGAGGCGCGGACCAGGGCAAAGGTGGGTGATGCTCGTCCCAATATCGAAGCCATCCTGGCGCTTGAGCCGGATTTGGTGCTGGCCATGGATGCGGTTCGGGATGATGCACTGGAGACGTTACGACGCCTGAAAATTCCGTTGTTCATTATGAATGCCGCATCGCTGGAACAGGTGTATGCTCACATGCAGACGCTGGGGCGGATGTTCCAGCGTGTTCCGGAAGCCAATGCGGTGGTCCGTACCATGCGCGCGAAGGTTCAGGCCATTGTCGAGAAAACCCGGTCCGCACCCAAACCCCGTGTCCTGTACGTGTTGTATGAACGGCCGTTTATCAGCGTGGCCAGGGGGAGTTTTGTGCACCAGATTCTTGAACTGGCCGGGGCGGACAATATCGCGAAGGATGCCGGAACGGCCTGGCCTCGTTTGAGTATGGAGGTGGTGATGCAACAGGACCCGGAAATTATTCTGTTGCCTGCACGGGGTGACAATGAGTCCGCCGAGTCCGGGATTGAACAGTGGGCGCAATGGTCCACGCTCACGGCGGTGAAAAATAACCGTTTGCATTTTGTGCCCCGGACCGTGGTCAACAGACCGGGGCCGCGACTCGTGCAGGGCCTTGCCGCATTGGCCGCGCTGATTCATCCGGATCTGTTTCAAGAGGACTGAACGGTGGGCCATGCACACATGCCCGTTTCCGCATGGCCGACCGACACGCGGTCCGATGCCGAGCGGTCTCATCGTACCATGAGGCATCTGTCGGTGGGTCGTTGGGTGGCCGGGGTGATGATCATGGCGGCGTTGAGTCTGTGCATCGGGATCATGTGTCTCGCCGTGGGGGCCGAATCGGTGGACGTTGGGACCATCGTGCGGATTGTGGGAGCGATGCTTCAGCGGGACGGCGCCGCGCTCGAATCTGTTGGCGTGTCCAGTGTCATCCTGTTGCAGTTTCGTCTTCCGCGCCTCGTCCTGGCATTCCTTGTCGGAAGCTCGCTGGCCGTGGTGGGGGCGGGATTGCAGGCGCTTCTGCGGAATCCTCTGGCCGATCCGTACGTGCTGGGTATTTCCAGCGGTGCCGCCTTTGGCGCAACGTTGGGCCTGTTGCTTGGAATCGGCGGAACAATCCTGGGCCTGTCGGCGCTTCCGGTGTGGGCGTTTTTCGGAGGGCTGCTGTCCCTTCTGGTCGTGTACCGGATCAGCGTGACGTATCGCATGGTGTCGGTCCATACGCTGTTGTTGGCCGGCGTGATTCTGAACGCGTTGTTTGCGGCGCTGATCATGTTTGTGGTGTCTCTTGCCGATCCCACGCAGGCGTTCAAAATGATGATGTGGTTGATGGGCACGATCATTGCGCCGTCCTCTGCCACGTTGCTCTGGCTCGCGGTGTGTCTGGGCGCCGGCGGAGCGGTGTTGTTCGGGTTGGCTCGTGCGCTCAACGTGCTGACCATGGGCGAGGAAACCGCGAGGGCGTTGGGCGTGGAAGTTGAACGGGTCAAAAAACTCATCTTTGTCGTCTCGGCCCTGATGACGGGCGCCGTGGTGTCGCTTGCCGGTCTCATCGGTTTCGTCGGCATGGTTGTGCCTCATGCGGTTCGCATGATTGCCGGCGCGGACCATCGTCTCCTGTTACCGACGTCCGCTCTGGTGGGCGGCTCGTTTCTGATGGTGGCCGATACCATTGCCCGCACGGTGTTATCGCCGACGGAATTGCCGGTGGGTGTGGTGACGGCTCTCACCGGAGGTCCCGTCTTCCTGTATCTGTTGGCGAAACGTCGGGCCGGAATCGCGGTATGACGGAGGCGGCAACGACCATCCCTGCGTTCGATGTTCGGGATCTGTCCTTCCGGTACGATCGTGCATCGGATCGCGGGTGGGCGCTCAGGCATATCCAGTATGCTGTCGAGGCCGGCACGATTGTCGGCGTCATTGGCCCGAATGGATCGGGAAAAACGTCCCTGCTCAAATTGTTGATGAGGCTGTTGCGTCCGGAGTCCGGTGAGATTCACGTGTTTGGAAGGGACATCGGGACGCTGTCGTCGGCCGCGCTCGCTCAACAGATCGCGTTCGTGCCGCAAGAGACGCCTCAGCTGTTTCCATTCACGTTAGGGGAGCTGGTGCTGATGGGGCGGTTTCCTTTTCATCAACCGTTTGCGGGATGGGGATGGGATTCGGCCGATGACGTTCGGTGTGCGACCCAGGCCATGCACGGCATGGAGATTGCCTCGCTGGCCGATCGTATGATGTCGGATGTGTCGGGTGGCGAGAGGCAGCGGGCGATGATCGCGCGGGCGTTGACGCAGAATTCCGACGTGCTGCTCCTGGATGAGCCGACCGCGTTTCTGGATCTCCACCATCAACTCGATATTGCCCGGAAACTGCGGCAACTGAATCGGGAACAGGGCTTGACCGTGGTAATGGTCTCCCATGATGTGAATCTGGCGAGTCAATGTTGCGATCACCTGTTGCTCTTGCATCAGGGAACAATCGCTGCGCAGGGGCGTCCGGCCGACGTGATTCGCTCTGATGTGCTGGAGCCGGTCTATCGCTGTGAAGTGATCGTGGATCACCATCCCCGATCGCATGTGCCGCGGGTCACATTACCCGTGTAACGCCCCTTGTGCCGTGGTCCGGGCGAAAAATATATCACGTGAGGGGCTGCGGCTCCTTGCACGGTTCAACCATTCACGAACGGAACGGGATCGAGGAACCAGTATGGCATGTGTCGGGGAAGATGGTGCAAATCCATCACGGTGCCGCCACTGTAAGCGGGGAGTGACGCTGCGGGAACGCCACTGGATGGCGACGCGAGGCGCGAGCTGGTGGCTCGCGCCTCGCTGAGTCACCGGGAAGGCGCAGCGAAGCGATGATCTGCAAGTCAGGAGACCCAGCTGCCGTTGTCACTTCTCAACCCACCCTTCGAGTCAAAGGGGAGGTGTGTCATGTTGTGTCGTCCATTACAATGCGTCTGTCTTGCCGTTCTGCTCGGCATTCCGTTGTGCCCGTCATGGTCCTTCGGGCAAGCGTCTTCCGATGATTCGGATGTGCAGACGCTGGAGCCGGTGGTCGTGAGCGCCACGAAAACGCCGGTCCCTCTTCGTCAGACGACCAGTGCAGTCGAAGTGTGGACTGCGGAGGATTTGGAACGCAGAAAGATAAAGACGGTGGTGGAAGTGTTGCGTCTGTCTCAAGGCATGGTGGTGGGGCAAAGTGGCGGACCCGGCACACTTGCCACGGTGCGGATCCGGGGAGGAGGAAGCAACGCACAGACGCTGGTACTGGTTGATGGCGCCGTTGTGAATAGTGCGCGGAATGGGGGATTTAACTTTGGGGATCTCAGCGTGGACAACATTGAGAAAATTGAAATTGTTCGGGGAGCACAGAGTACAGTGTGGGGCTCCGATGCGATGGGTGGCGTCATTTCCATTACAACGAAACGGGGCCGCGGGCAGCCGAAGGCGGGTGGGTTTTTTGAATACGGAGCCTTCAACACGGTACGGGAAGGGGGCACACTGTCCGGCACAAAAGGGCCGGTTGATTTTTCCCTTGCGCTCTCGCGCTGGGACACCTCAAGCATTTCCGCGTATAACTATCGCAGGGGGGCTTCCGAACGCGATTCGTACAGAAACTGGCAGGGTTCGGCCAGGATCGGCATGACGGTTCCTGCCGATGGCCGGGTCGACGTTCATTTCAGGTGGTTGAATGGTTCAGTGAATATAGACGGTTTCTCTGGCGATGTGTATAAGTCCAAAACCAATACCACGCAATTCATCTTCGGTGGAAGCTGGCGGCAGCCACTGACTGATTGGTGGACGCATGTCTTCACGCTGTCCCGAGCGGCATTACAGAGCTCAGGAAACGCAGGCAAGGCCAGCGCATTGACGAACAGAGTCGAGAGTCAGCATGACGTTCGACTCAATCAATACGTCACGTTGACGGTGGGCTATCAATTTCGCGAAGCACAGGAAACGTCCCCACTGGAGAAAATCAATGCGTCTCATGCTGGCTTTGGTCAAATTCAATGCAACCTGTGGGATCGTCTCTTTGCCACGGCAGGGGTGCGGCATGATGCCTTCAATACCTTTGGCGACGCAACCACGTATCGCGTGACCGGGGGATATGTATTCTCCAATGCCTTTGGCGATACAAAAATCCGTGGTAGCTATGCGACAGGATTTCGGGCACCGAGCATCAACGAATTGTTTTTCCCTGACTATGGCAATCCCAACTTGCAGCCTGAAAAAAGCCGTAGTTTCGACGTGGGCGTTGACCAGACCATTCTCCATGAACGGGTGACCATCAGGGCTGGCTATTTCTGGAATCGGTATCGCAATCTCATTCTGCACGATCCGGATGCAACGATATGCGGATCGGGGTTTGGGTGCCCCGGCAACGCGGCGTCAGTGAAATCCCAGGGATGGGAATTTTCAGCAGACATGGATGTGATGCGGGATCGTCCCTGGGGTAAACGCCTGGAACTGCGAGGGCACTATACCGTGACCCTGACACGCAACGTGAGTACGGCCAACAGGGTCCAACGATGGCCCCTCGACCAGGCCAGCGTCAGTGTGGTGTATCAGCCGGTTGATCCCCTGACGATGACGCTGGATTTCCGTTTTGTAGGCTCGCAGTTTAACGATCCGCTGAATACGCAGGATGTTGACTCGTTCACGGTTGTCAACCTGGCGGCGAACTATGACGTTTCCAAACAGGTTCAGGCCTACGTTCGGGTGGATAATCTGTTGGATGAAGAATATGAAGAAGTGTTGAATTTTGGTACACCCGGGCAGTCGGTGTTCGGCGGCCTGCGCGTGAATTTTGAGATGCCCGCTTTGTAAGGATCAGACTGGGCGCACAGCTGGCGGTCACAATCCGCTCCGGTGTGCGATGTGCCGGAGCGGGCAGGGAGAAGCGAACCATGAGAATTTCCAAAGTCTATACCAAAACCGGTGACGGTGGCCGCACACGCCTGGCCGGCGGTCAGTGGGTCGAGAAAGACGCCGTGCGGGTGGAGGCTTACGGGACAGTGGATGAACTCAATACCATCATCGGGTTGGTGCGCGCGTTTAATGATGCACAACAAGGTGAGGCGTCCCGTCAGTTGGAAGAACAGATGAAATGGATTCAGCATAAGCTCTTTGATATTGGGAGCCTGCTCGCCACTGCTCCGGGGCAGACCTTTCGGAACATGCCGACGGTGACTCCGGGAGATGTCGAACGACTGGAGCGGTGGATTGATCGGTGCCAGGAAGACCTGGAGCCGTTAAAAGAATTCCTGTTGCCGGGAGGCGGGAAGGTGCCCGGATTCCTTCATCAGGCCAGGACCGTGGCCCGTCGGGCCGAACGCCGATGTGTGCACCTGGTTCGTGAAGAATCCATCGCGCCGCACATCATTCCTTTTTTGAACCGTTTGAGCGATACGCTGTTCGTGCTGGCGCGATGGGTGGGTCACCAGGTCGGAGAGCCGGAACTGTTATGGGAACGATCGGTATCAGAAGCGTCTTAGGTCTTGGTGCATTAGGGCTTCTGGTTATCGTGGGGTTTGTGTTTTCCCGGCCTGCAGGGCAGACCCCCGATATTCCGGATGATGCCCAGGCCCGTGAAGCCTTGGAATTAGTGCGCTCTCATCCTGCCCGTAATGCTCCCACGTTAGAGCAGGCGATTATCCGGTATGTCGAAGAGTTGGAAGCGCAGGGAGTCCCTGTTCGTAAAGGTGCGTGGCAGGTTGGAAAAGAACATCCCGGCGTGTATGCCGTGAGAATGTTGGTCAGGGAAAAAGGGTCCCAGGAATGGATTGAACGGGAGTTTGCGTGGCGTGTCACATTAAAGGATACAACGATCCGTGTGATTTCTCTGGCCGCCGTCCACTTTATGCCGTTTCATGAGTTACCGCCGTTGCCTCATCAGGATCAGATATCCTGACGCCACGTTACGGTTCCGATGGAAAGCCGACCTGGATGATGCCGTTTTGCACACGGGCCGGGTAACGGTTGACTGACCAGGCCGGAACGGGGTTTTTTAAACATTGCCCCGTGTGTACATCAAAGGCCCATCCATGCCACGGGCATTGCACGATGTTTCCGTCCAGTGTCCCTTCCCCGAGTGGTCCCCCGGCGTGCGGGCAGGTGTCCTGCAGTGCCAGGATTTCTCCATCCACGTTGCACAATGCCACATCGCAATGCCCTTTGACTTCAACCGAACGGCACGTTCCGGGTGAGACTTCGCTACTGTGTGCCACGTCAATATAGTGCATCATGACCATGTGGAATGAAATGGATCAAAGCCTACCAGTTTGTTGCGTTTGCCACAAGCGACGGAAGGCGGTTGTTGCGTCACGGTCACTCCTGGTGCTATACACGCTCCAAATCTGCCAGGAGCCATGACGTAGCACTCGGGATGCGAGTTGATGACGTTATTGTTAAACGCGACATATGAGCCCCTTCGGGTCGTGCAATGGCAGAAGGCTGTGACCCTGTTGTGTCAGGGGAAGGTTGAGGTCCTCGAATGCTATGACCGGGAAATTCGAGGGATCACGATGAGTTTGAAACTCCCCTCGGTCATGCGGCTCCTGAAAGTTGTCAGGCTGAAATCCACGCATCGGTCGGTCAAGTTTTCGCGGATTAACATTTTTACTCGCGATAAATATATGTGCCAGTACTGTTGCAAAAAGTTTCCCACTGAGGATCTCACCTTTGATCATGTCGTGCCGATTGCCAACGGCGGGAAGAAGACGTGGGGCAATATCGTCACGGCGTGCTGGCGTTGCAATAACAAAAAGAGCGGGAGAACTCCGGAAGAAGCCCGTATGCGCTTAATGAAAAAGCCGGAAAAGCCACGATGGAATCCCACCCTCGCTCTCATGGCTGGCATTCGGAACGCTCCGGGAAGCTGGCACGATTATCTCTACTGGCATGTGGCGTTGGACTCCGATGAGTAACCCCCGTTTCTTCTCACAGGTGTCGCCCCGTTGAGGTTATCCCCGTTCATGGCTTGCTGGTGTGCGGGGCTTGGTTTGCGTGCAAGGGGGGCGGGGCCAGGACGGGGTGTCTTGTTTCACTGGCTGAAGGCCCGCAGTTGTCGCACGTAAGGAAGAATCTGCATGGCGAACAATCCCGGTTTTCAGATTTCGTTAAACCTGCAGGGCCGATTCTGCGTGGTCATTGGCGGGGAAGACGAGGCATTACACAAGACCTCGCTGTTGTTGGCCAGTGGAGCCAATGTGGTGGTGGTGACTCCCACCCTGAACGCGTCGCTTCGGACCCTCACGGCTTCCGGTAAGATTCTTCATCGTGGAAGACGTTTCCGGTCAGCCGATACGCAGGGCGCATTCATGGTCCTCAATACCCTGTCGGCTGACACGGATCTTGCTAAATCGTTGCATGCCTTATCAAAGGCCGAACGGTTTCTGGTGTGGTCGATTGATCAGCCGGAATGGTCGAACGTGATGATGCCGGCTGTGGTTCAACGAGGGGCGTTGCGTCTGGCGATCAGTACAAGCGGCGCGTCTCCTTCCCTGGCAAGTGCCCTGCGGAAGGACTGCGAGGAAATCTTTGATGAAGAATTTGAAAAGTTTGTGGATTGGCTGGGGGCGATGCGCGAGGAAGCCCGAGCCAATGAACCGGGTGTGGAACAACGACACGCACGATTGAAAGCAGCGGTGAAGGGGTTTCGCTTGACGGGGAACATTGCGTATCCCCAGGCATGGGTCGTGCACAGGCAATCTTCCGATTGATAATTTTCCGAAGGATGGTGGCAGATGGTCTTATTAGAATTCAGTATGTCTCCTCTGGGTAAAGGCGACAGTGTGGGGAAATACGTGTCCCGTTCGTTACAGATTGTTGACAAAAGCGGGGTGGCGTATCGCCTGAATCCCATGGGGACGGTGTTGGAAGGAGAGTGGGATGACGTGCTGGATGTGGTACGTCAGTGCTATGAACGCATGAGCAAAGATTGTACCCGCATCTCCTGTACGATGAAAGTTGATTATCGAAAAGGGCACCGGGGCCGCTTAAGCGGGAAAGTGGCCAGCGTGGAGAAGCGGCTGAAAAAGAAACTGAAGACGTGAAGAACCGTCGCCGATGCCACGCCGGTTGCGTCATACCCCACGGTGTCCCGTTTGACCCGTGCCGGCAGTGACGACTTATCCGGGGAGATTGTCCGCCAGCGGTTCATAGACCCGCTGTACGTGTGACCCGATGTTGCATAAGACTTCGTAGGGAATGGAATCCTGCCAGTCCGCCAGATCGTAGGCGGAAATTGTCTGCGTTTTCGATTGACCCAGTAAAATGACCTCGTCTCCTGGTTTGACGCCAGAGGCATGGGTCACGTCCACGACCATCATATCCATACAGATGCGTCCAACAATCGGGCAACGTTGGTCGTGAATGATGACCGCCCCCCTGTTGGAGATCTGACGATTATAGCCATGGGTGTATCCGATGGGGAGAACGGCTAAACGGGAATCCCGTTTGGTGCGGTAGCTGCCGCCGTAACTCACGGGTTCGTCTTTGCCGACCGTTTTAATGTGCACAACTTTGGTTGTCAGGGTCATCACCGGTTGCAGGGCAACGGGTATGGTGTTGTTCGGCGTCGGCGTGTATCCGTAGAGCAGCAATCCGGGGCGGACCATATCCAACCACGATTGCGGGTGCCAGAGTATCCCCGCGGTGTTGGCGACATGAAGGCGTGGAATCGGTGTCCCGGCGGGGCAGAGCTTCGGAACGGCTTGTGCGAATTGGTCAAGCTGTTGGATGGTAAACGCCGGGTTCGTGTTCTCGGCATCGGCGAGATGCGTCATGAGACCCTGACACGACAAGGTGTGAGAAAACATGGGTGCCTGCAGGAGGACACGTGCCTCCTCGGGGTCGAGTCCTAAACGTCTCATGCCGGTATCCAGTTTAATATGAACAGGGTAGGGGCGCCTCTGCCGTGACACCCGTTGACTCAGGGCATGGGCCACGTCGGCGTCCGAGATCGCAGGAATCAGGTTGGCCTCGATGAGGGCCTGGCATTGTGAGGAGAAGATGCCGCCCATCACAAGAATGGTTCCGGCAAGACCGGCGTCCCGCAGGGCAAGGCCTTCCTGGACTGTGGCCACGCCGAAATGTTGAATACCGAGTTGAGACAGGGTTTCGGCCGTGGTCAGGCACCCGTGGCCATAGCCGTCGGCTTTGATTACCGCAATGATGTCGGTGCGTGACGGGAGAATACGACGCAGTTCGCCAACATTGTGCGCGAATGCGGAAAGACGAATGTGAGCCAGTGTTGGTGACAGCGAAGACGAAGTCGTTGAGGGGGCCGTGGAAGAAAGGGAGGACACGGGTGGGGCTTTAAATCTCCAGGATTTCCTCTTCCTTTTTTTGTAAGAGTTCGTCGGATTGTTGAATCTTGCCATCCGTGATTTTCTGAACGGCACCCTCGCTCCGTCGGACATCGTCCTCGGCCAGTGTGCCGCTTTTGTGGAGGCGTTTGAGTTCATCATTGGTCTCACGACGGATGCCGCGAATGTGAATTTTTGTGTCTTCCCCGTATTTCCGGCAGATCTTGACGAATTTTTTACGGCGTTCCTCGCTCAGGGAAGGGATGGGAATGCGAATCATCTTCCCGTCATTAGCCGGATTGAGGCCGAGGTCGGATGCACGAATGGCCTTTTCAATGTCTGGAATGCTCGAGGGGTCCCATGGCTGGATGACGAACGACCGGCTGTCTGGAATGGAGATCGTACTCACTTGTTTCAAGGGGGTGGGTGTTCCGTAGTATGTGACGGTCACATGGTCCAGGAGCGACAGGGATGCCCGGCTGCCTCGGAGGCTGGCGAGCTCTTTTTTGAGGTGCTCAAGAGCCCCGTCCATCTTGCGTGTCATTTTCTCAAGAAGGGCCCGATCAGGCATCGGTCGAGAGCCTTGAGGAGGTTGGGGTGGCGTCCTGTGTCACGAAAGTCCCGATTTTTTCCCCCAGGACCACGCGTTTTAAATTGCCCGGCTCCGTGACGTTAAACACGATCAACGGAAGATGGTTGTCCATGCAGAGTGTAATGGCCGTGGCATCCATGACCTTCAAACTTTTGTTGAGGACGGCGAGGAACGACAGTGTGTCAAACATGGTTGCCGCAGGGTTGCTGATCGGATCCGAATCGTAAATACCGTTGACCTTGGTGCCCTTCATGATCACGTCGGCTTGTATTTCCATGGCGCGCAACGCCGCTGCCGTGTCCGTGGTAAAATACGGATTCCCTGTTCCCGCGGCAAAAATCACCACGCGTTTTTTTTCAAGGTGTCGAATGGCTCGCCGGCGGATGTATCCCTCCGCCAGTTGCCGCATTTCGATAGCGGATAAGACCCGCGTGACCACTCCTGTTTTTTCGAGTGCGTTTTGCAGAGCGAGTGCATTCAGCAGGGTGGCAAGCATGCCCATGTAATCAGCTGATGCCCGTTCCATCCCTGCGCCGCTGGCGGCAAGGCCACGACAAATATTCCCGCCGCCGATCACGAGCGCGATCTCAATGCTCATGTCAACGACTTCGCGAATTTCATCGGCCAGTGTCGCAAGCACCTTGGGGGCAATGCCGTAGGTCTGATCTCCTGCCAGCATTTCACCGCTGATTTTGAGAAGGATGCGACGGTACTGCACAGGCGTCATTCCGAGCCTAACTGGTAGCGTGTGAAGCGGGCGATGGTGATATTTTCGCCGAGTTTGGCAATTTTTTCCGTGAGGATGCTGGCAATGGTGACGCTGGGATTTTTGATAAAACTTTGCTCAAGGAGGCACTGTTCCTGATAGAACTTTTCCAGTTTGCCCTGCACGATTTTCCCCAGTGCGGCCGCGGGCTTGCCGAGTTCATTGGCCTGTGCCTGATAAATGGCCTTTTCACGATCAACCTGTTGGGGCGGGACGTCTTCGCGTTGAATGTAGGCGGGATGGGCTGCGGCGATTTGCAGAGCGACGTCTTTGACCAGTGCCTGAAATTCATCGTTGCGCGCGACGAAGTCCGTTTCGCAATTGATCTCCACGAGGACGCCGATTTTGCTCCCGGCGTGAATGTAGGATGCGATGACACCTTCCCTGGTTTCTCGTCCGGCTTTCTTTTGGGCCGCGGCCAGACCCCGTTGGCGAAGGAGGTCAATGGCCTTGTCCATATCCGAGCCAGTGTCTTTGAGCGCGGTTTGACAATCGAGGATTCCAGCCCCCGTTTTATCGCGCAGTTCCCTGACCAAGTTGCGCATGCTGGACATCGTAACGTGTTCTCCCTTCTGTGGCGGGGGGGTGGGGACTCAAGTGTACAACGAAACACTGTGATGAACGAAAGTCTGAAATCTCAGGAGGGCGTTTGCATGCCGGCTACCTCATTCGTCGGGGAACGGGCAGCGATCATCTCCGCCATAATACCGTCTTCTTCTCCCTCGCCCTGTTTCGGAACCTCTTGCCTGGTTTGCAGAGCGTGGCCTTCCAGACAGGCATCCGCGAGGCGTGCCGTAAAGAGTTTTAATGACCGGATAGCGTCGTCGTTGCCGGGGATGGGATAATTAATCCCGGAGGGATCACTGTTGGTATCCACAATGGCGATGACGGGGATCCCCAGACGGTTCGCTTCCTTGACGGTAATGCGTTGAATGCGCGTATCAAGAACGTAGACGCATCCGGGCAAATGGTCCATTCCCTTGATGCCACTCAAAAACTTCTCCAGCTTGGCACGTTCTTTTTCCATAAACAGGACCTCTTTTTTCTTGAGGCGTTCGTGGGTCCCGTCAGTTTGGGCATCTTCAAGTTTCTTGAGTTGGCCGATACTTTTTTGAATAGTCTGGAAATTGGTGAGCATGCCCCCAAGCCAGCGTTGCGTCACGTAATACATGTTGCATCGCCTGGCTTCTTCTTCCACGATGCCAATGGCTTGCCGTTTGTTGGTGCCCACAAAGAGGACCGATTTTCCTGCCGCGACGGTATCCCTGGCAAACTGGTATGCCTTGAGAAACAGGGTGACGGTCTGTTGCAAGTCAATAATGTGAATGCCCTTGTTTTCTCCGAAAATATAGGGCTTCATCTTGGGATTCCAACGATTGACCTGATGGCCAAAGTGGACGCCCGCCTCCAACAGGTTTTTAATGGATATCATACTGGGATGTTCACCGTTATTCATAATTCTAATCCACACTCATACGAAACAGATCAACGGTACATAGTGCAAACACTCTGTGCCCCCACACCGGCCACGAATCATGCAACGACGACCACACTGCCCTTTGCCACTCTCCGGCCATACTTTCGTGGGGGATGCCAACATGCAGAATGAGACCATGTATCACAACCCCTGTTTTGAATGCAAGGTAAATTCTCTGCCCTGCCGTAGAAAACTCGAAAATCAGTATGGGTAATGGCTCCGCAATGGCGTAATCCCCTGCGGAGGGTGCGAGATCCGAAAATTTTGACGGGTGTTCCTGAATGCGGGTACAGTCGCCCTTCGGCGTGTGTATGAGACAATGATCCAGGCCATGTATGCCAACCTGGTATGATGTCTGACAGTCGGGTGTCTGAATGATTGAAATTCCTCTCAAGCTGTATATCCAGGGTCTTGCAAAACAGGCCAATGCCGCGACTCGTCCCTTGTCGTTGATGACCAGTCAGGATCGGACTCTGGCGCTCCGGGCCATGGCGGATCGGTTGGAAGCAAGCATGGAAGACGTGTTGGCAGCCAACAAACAGGATATTGAAGCCGTTCCCAGAGACGGATCAACGGATGACTATCGAAGAGCCAGAGATCAAATTTCTGTGACCGAAGAATATGTTGTCTCGATGGTCGACTTCGTTCGCCGAATGGCCGGCGCGCCTGATCCCACGGGGGAAGTGTCGCAGGGGTGGGTGACGCAAGACGGGCTTCGCCTGCATCGGGTTCGCGTGCCTCTCGGGGTCATTGCCGTCATTTCCGAATTTGGCCCGGCCGTGACGGCTGAATCCATCGCCATGTGTCTCAGGTCGGGAAATGTCTGTGTGCTTCGGGGCGGGAGGGAATGGTTCCGAACCAATACCGTCGTGGCGCAGGTCTTGCGTGAGGCGGCCGAAGCCAGCGGCGTGCCGCCTGGGGCGATTACGTTTGTCGATCGTCCCGACCGTGAAGGGGTGCTGGAACTAACCAGATTGCGCCATCTGGTTCATGGTGTCGTGCCCAGAGGCAAGGGCGGGTTACGCAAAGCGGTGATGGAGCAGTCGCGGGTCCCCATTCTGGGGTACGACGGCGGCCTGTGTCATGTCTACGTTGATAGAGAGACGGATGTCCCGCTGGCTCAGAGCGTGGTGGTGAATGCCAAAATTCAGGATCCGTTTGCTGCCAATGCGTTGGATGTGCTGTTGGTCCATCAGGCCATCTCACAACCGTTGCTCCCGGGCCTCATTCGTCGGTTGCTCAGCGAATGTGCCGTTGATCTCGTCGGCTGTCCCAAAACCATCTCCATGATGGGCATCATGGCTATGACTGGCCACAAGGGCATTCGACCGGCCACCGACGCCGATTGGGAGCAGAAAAGACAGTCTTTGACGCTGGGCATTAAAATTGTCAAAGATCTGGACGAAGGGATTGCGGACATTGCGGCTGTTGGACCGGGACATACCGATACCATTGTCACCCGTAATTATGAAACAGCGATGCGATTCGTCCGGGAGGTGGATTCCAGCGCGGTGCTGGTGAATGCCTCGACCCGGTTACACGCGGGACCGCAAATGGATTTGGGCGAAGAACTGGGTGTCAATGTCGCGCATGGCTCCGTGCGGGGACCGCTTACCCTCCAGGCACTGACGGCCGAGAAATACGTGGGGTTCGGGACCGGTCAGTTACGGGAGCCGCATCCCGTGCCTCAGGCGTATCAGGACGCCATGATGCTGTCCGCGAAATTTTAGACGACCGCGTTACGCTCCATGCCGTTTTCTTCCCCTCGCGTGCGCGTTTCCGTGCACCTCCCATCTTCAACCTCGTGTCCCTCCCATCCATGTCTGGCTTGACCATTGACCGGCATCTGGCGCAATGGGGACTGCGCCAATGGCCTGACGAAGCGTCCTATGACACCTGGCAGCGGCAATCCCTGGACGGAGAGCGTCTGCGGCTGCTTTGGCACGTGGCGCAACGACGACGCGAGGGAGGGGAGTCCCGCGCGGATGTGGAATTTTACGATCTGGCGGCGTCGCCCGATGTATTGCCCGTATTACACAGCCAGCGGTATGGCTATTACCAGACGCTGGCCCCCGCGATTGCCACGGTGCTACGGGGCGCGCATCGTGTCCTGGATGTGGGGTGCGGGGCGGGTATTCTCACAACATGGTATGCCGCTCGATTCCCTGACGTCACCTTTCTCGGTATTGATCGCTCCCTGCAATCACTTGAAGCGGCGCGGCGGTTTGCGCAAATGGCGCGGCTCAAGAACGTGCGTTTTCAGCGTTGCGACATGGCGCAACAGAAGATTCCCGAGGGCTTTGACACCATCGTGGCCACACAAGCCCTGTTCCAGTCGGAATCCGACCCCGGGCTTCCAAGTCGGAGCTGGTCAACTTTTGAACGCGACCGTGATGTCCAACGACAGTACCTCCTGGAACAGCGGACGGGCCTTGGGTCTCGCCTTGATCGCGTGTCGCAGGCGCTGGCTCCTTCGGGCAGAATCGTGCTCTGTGAAAAGGCGGTGCATGTTGGGAGACGGGTGTTGTTCCAGAGGGCCCTGGGAGCGAGAAGCTTTGTGCCTGTCGAAAAGCCGAGGTTGCTGACGTATGTCGAACTGGGGGAATCGGTGGAAGAAGGGCCGTTGTACATCATGCGGCGCGGTTCATCGTGTGCTTCTTCCGTGTTCGCCGAAGACGTGCAACCGGATCTTCGACAGGGCCTGTACCGTTGCCAGGGACAACCATTGGCGGATTTTGTGTATGCCAGGCTACCGAAAGACAACGTCCGTTCGGGACCCGTGGCCGTGAACGCGGGGGGAGAAAACGCGTGGTATGAAACCGGGCAAACGGGTGGGGGACTCTGCTACGTGCGTCTCATGAGTCACGGGATCTGTACAGGGTTGATGCTTGGTGTGCGGACGCTTCAACCGTTCATGGTTGAGCTGGTGAGACATGCGTGGCAGGAAGGGCATTCCGCCGAGTTCTCAGCGTTTTCGGAGAGCCGACACAACCGTATCTGGTCAGCCCCGGAGAGCGATGCTCTGGAACAGGCTCCCGTCTATGAACACCATGGACCGGTCGCCGAGCGGGTGTGGCGAATGCTCCCGGAACGATCGGTCGTGCGCGAGAAGACCGATGAGGAAGCGGATGGGCGACAACGTCACATTGAATATGGACGCTGTGCCGAAAATTTCCATTATCTGTATTGGGCGAATACCTATGATCAACGTCAAATTGTGATGATGGATCACGGGCGGCGTGACCTGCTGGATACCTATTATGCCGAATCAGTTGGTGAGCGGTAACGATCAGGAGAACGGCGGGTGGGTGTGCGACAGCTGTTACTGTGATCCGGCTGGTGTTGGAAACGGCATTCCGCCACACGCCGGGTTTGTCATCAAATCCGTGAAAAAATGGTGGCGGTGAAGGGTCTCGAACCCCTGGCCCGCGGCTTATGAGTCCGCTGCTCTACCACCTGAGCTACACCGCCACGCCACGTATCCGGCTGTTTATAGCACAAGGAATGCCGTGTCGTCACCCTGCCCCCCCGTTACGTGCGTTTGTCGTCAATCTCGCCGGCAAACGCATTCAAGACGCCGAGGGCCTGTTCGCTGAGTTCCACCGATGACTCATCGGGTTGATGGGCCGGGAGGTCCTCATCTTTGGACTTCGGCTTTGTGGTTTTGAGGAGCATCTCTTCGAGTTCATCCAGCGTGGGTTCGGAATCGGCTTGAATCGCGAATAACCGTTGAAGGGCAAAGATGGCCCTGGCATGGTTATTCCAGGGGCCGCTGTGTTCACTGTCGTGAATGCGGGTGATCAAGTGCCAGAAATTTGACTCGACTGCCTCGGGCATGGACCCGTCCGCGAACGTCGTGAGTTTTTCGAGCAGGATCTCTTCCGTGCGCTCAATGCCCGGGATGAAGCTGACCACCGAACGCTGGCATGGCTTTTTAAACAGGACGCGAATCGTTGCCTGCCAGAGATCCTGATACCCGTGTGGAGGATCGGATGGCCCTCGCTCTTGCTCGAGTTGTGTTTGCAGAGCGGTCAGATATTGCGTTAACGCCTTGACTTTTCTTGCCGACAGGCTACCCATCGGGATTCCCCAGATATGGGCGACTTCGTGATCCTGCAACGGAGCGAGGCCCGAGCGTTCAAATTCCCGGTTGGCGTTGTCGCGTCGCCGTCGCTGTTTTTCCCGTCTCCGGAGCAGGGCCTGATAAGCAATCAGTAACCGTTGTTGCTGATACTCATTTTCCTCGATGGCCTCTTGTTCCCACGCGCGTTCCAACCGGCGGATTTCCGGCTTCAGCAGTGCGGACATGGCGGTTTCCTTGTATGCCTGTGTCACGGACGGCTCCACGTGCAACCTGGACGCGAGCAGGCCTTCGGCTGCCGTAATGGTTAAGTCGGTCAGTGCCATCTGCTTTTTCAGACATTCGATCTGGAGCCACGGCCGTTCCCGTTTTTGACGAAAAAACCGGCTGTACTGTTCGACGCGGTTCGTGATCTCAACAACGGCGGCTGTCGTATTCTGTTTTTTCAGGGGTTGTCCGCCGGCCAGAAAGCGCGAATCCGGCTGATCTTCCGCGATAAAGTGACAGTCCTCTTGAGATATTTCAAGGTACTGCAGCAGAAGCAGGCGGATCATCACCCGATTTTGGACCGGAAGGCCTGCTACCACCGATTCAATGCATTCGGATGTCAGGCGAGAGTGAATGGTGACGGCCGTCGTCATCAGAACCTTCAATCGTTACGAGCGTGGTTCGTCGTTCTCTTCCAGATGCCGCGCCACGTATTCGCGGACATCCTGGATTGTCCCTTCGGCATACAGCTTGCGAGGAATGGCCACCTCGCGCAGGTCTTCCAGGTTCATGCCTCGCTCAAGGGCCCATTCGGTATCGGAATACAACGTCACCGCACCATCGGGATGGCGATACACAAACAGGGTATCCTTTTCTTGATCGCCGATGTCTTCCATGTCCATGGGCTTCAATGCCGTGTGCGGGGATAACACACCGGCTTCGGCTCTGTCAAAACGGGACACCGGGCCCATGCCGTTTCATGGTGTCGGGCAGGAACGAACGGTTCGAAAACAGGCGCGACGCCAGAACACGTACACGGTAAACGCCACCAGCGAAAGCATGAACACCGTGCGAATATGTCCGTACCCGAAACAGGCGAAATTGGTCGTGGCGTTGAGCAATCCATATCCGGCATAGACCATGTACAACACAAATGCCCATGGGCGGAGCATGAGAAACCCGTAGCCGATGGCGACATGCAGGAGAGGCGACTGGCCTTTGGCAATGAAGCCGGGGATGCCCGTGGGTTTGGCACAGAACACCGCGAGACTGTAATCGGGATAGGCCACAATGATGGCCAGGTCCACCACCGCCGTCACCAGAAATACGCCGCCCAGGTAGCGAAGATCGTGGGCACAGTGCCAGACGATCTTCAGCGTGTCCCCTTGACTGCACGGGGTGGGCAATGAGGCTCCATAGGCTTGCAGGCACCACCATGGCAGGATGATCAGCAGGCCGACAAACGATCCCGCTCCGACGCCGCCAAGGTGACTCGCTCCCCAGGTGATGAGGCCCAGCACTCCACCCGTGGCGAGGATCCGGAACGAGAGCACGGGATAGCCGCGCATCCACTGGCCAAGGCCGGGGATCAGGGCGGAGAGCACCGCTCCTTTGATGCAGGGTTCAGGCGGTTTCGCGCCATCGCGCGACTCCGTTGTGCGCGGGCCTGCGCTTGTTGATTGCGGCATGGTATCCGTACTATGCGCGCCGGGCAAGGGCGGCGGCGCGCCTCAGTCAAGGCCGACGGCACGTCTCAGATTGCCAAATCCCCTGCGCAGGTAGCGGCGAATTCCCGCCATCGCGCGTCCCGTGATGCGGCGATTGCTTCCAGATCGTTGTGGGTGAATTCGTGCCGAAAGTCATCCAAACCGGCCAGTGCTTGTTCCACACTGTGCAGCAGTTCGCCACGCGGCGCGAACACGACATTGCCGCCAACGTCGAGAGCCGCTTGCCGCTCGCTTTCCTCCGAGATGATCGGCTTGCCGGCGAACATCCAGCGGTCGCAACGGGCGTGTTCATAGATGGTGTGCTCATCGCTGATATGGATGTTCAGCAGGATTCCGGCTTTGCCGACCGCCGCGTCTCGTTCATCCCGCCAGGCGTCCCTGATGTGAACGACCGTGATGCCGCGCCGCTCCAGTTGGCTGATGAGTTCCCATCGGTGCCGGGACGTTCCGATGACGGCCACATCGTATTCCAAAGGACCTGCCGAAAAGCGCTTCAAGCGCTCCGTCTCCGCCCGGTTGCACCGGTAGGGAAGGTGGTGCGCCGAGCGCGGCAGCCATTTCATGTTGACGGCGCTGTAATCCAGCATTCTAACGCCCAGCCGCCGGGCGTCCGCCAGATACTTTCTGTGGTGCCGCAGATTCAGTTGCTCCATGTTCAACATGCAGACGCGCTTGCGAAAATCGTCGTTGCGGCGAACCATCCGGCGGATGAAGGCGGGAAGTTTTCGGTAGAAGATGTAGACCACGGGAGCGGAGGCGTCGAACGGGTAAGCGCGCCGCAGCGGCGCCTCGTAATCGTAGAGTATGGTCTGGCTGATGATGCCGGATGCGTTGATATAGTCTTCGAATACCCGGTAGAACGCATGGCTGGCGAGGTTTGCGAATCCCAGACGCTCAGGGTTGTGGTAGGCGGAGAAGAAAAATCGGAACTCAGGCGTGTCGCCGCCCGCATCCACGCTCCCCTCATCCGCCGCGTGGCGCAGCGCGACATACGCATCGCTGCGATGGCAAACGAGCGCTTCGTCCACGTATCGCGGGTGGCTGGGGGGGGGGGGGGCGAGGTCGGGGCGCTCACCGCAATAAATCGCCGGCAGCGGGGGGATGATTTTGCCCACGATGCGCGCGCCACCCGGCCGGTCGCGCGTATGCAGCCTGATGCGCAGCAGATGCCACACCGAGGCGATGCACGCATAGCCGCGCAACACGGCGCGATACGCACGCCGGCTGAGCGCGGCGGCCAGTGGGGAGCGCTTCTCTATCGCACGATACACGCGCCGAATCCGCTCAGCCGCCGATGACGAGTGTCTTCGCATACAGGGTGTTTCCTCGTGGCTTGCGGTCAGATGGACGGGCGCCGCGCGCCGGCGGCAACCACCTGCTATACCGAGAGTCGTCGATCGGGTGGTTGCATGACCCGCTCACGATAGCGGGGTCACGACAGGTTGAGCAACGCACGACACGTGTCCACAGAGAGGGGCGGGCACAGGAGGAAAAACGGCCGGGCAGGCGCACCGCAGGGTGTTGACCGCATGTTTTCGGACGGGGGGCAGGATTACCCGCCGAGGGTATCCAGGGTCTCCTTGAGGCTTTTCATGATGCAGGTAAAAATGGGGACGTCCCGCTTTGTGTATCGGCTACCCTCTGCCTCGCGGAGGTGCATGACAAGGTCGAGAAAATCTTCGGGGTGGTCGGTTTCAAACGCCACCACGAATTCCTGATCGTCCAGGCCGAAGGAGTAGGTCGTGTTGAGTTTCACCGAGGGGTATTTATGGCCGATTTCAATGTGTTCATCCATCATCCCTTGTCTGGCGGCCTTGGTCAGGAGATACCACTCGCGTGTTTTCTCAAAGGGATAGATGAAAATGTATTTGCTCCGGCCGGGCATAATTTTCAATCGGCGGCTTTCCTGGCCTTCATGCACATGGTGATCCACGTACACCGAACGTTTGGTCATCGAGAGATACGAATAAGGGTTCGTCAGATACTGCCCGAGCCCGGTGGCCAATGCTCCGGACAGTTGCTCCTGAAAGAGTTCGAGGTCGTAGGCAATGCGCCAGAGCACAAAATCACAGTCGCCGCGGATGCCGACGGTCGTGTAGGGCACAATGATGATTCTGCCGGAGAATTCCTCAATGGCCCGGATAAATTCCTGCTTGCCGGCTTGTCGCTCAGCAGCGGGGAGACGCCGCCACGCGGCATCCACCTTGAAAAAGCTGAAATTGACGTACTGACGCTTGGCTGGTTGGGCTTCTTCAGCCATACTGCATTCCTCCGTGACAGAAGTGAGTTATGGATTTGCCTATCTATCAATTTCAGCTGGTGTTGTCAACGCAATGGGTCTGAATGTGGAAGATGTCGTCGTGGCGCATGCCCTGGCAGGGGGCGAAGTGTGCGTGTCAAGCTCATACGGCCTGTTCCGGGCGGTGTGAGGCGTGCCTCTGCGTCACATGGCCATGCGGGAATTGCGCGGGTGAGCATGCGAAAGGCTCGACACGTGCGCGCGTTTGATTATCATGGTGAACAGACTGACGGTGTTGGTTGAAAACACTGCCGCCTTTTTGCTATGCCCGTCCCTCACGTTTCATGGTAATCCCGCGACAGAAGGGGATGCGGCACATGAGCCACAGGAGTTCAGTTCTGAATTGTGTCGTCGCGATAGTCGCGTTTGTACTGGCGTATTCCTTACCGCTTACCTGGAGCGGCCCGGGCTTGTCGATCTGGCGAAACGGGTTCCTCCTGACATGATTCATGGGGGGCGTCGTCTTGTGTCCTTTGCGTGATCTCAATGAGCACGGCTGAAATCATTGCGGTGGGATCCGAGCTGCTTCGTGGCGGACGTGTTGAAACCAATTCGGTTTTTCTGAGCGAGTGGCTGAGCGGGCGGGGAATTGACGTCCGGTTCAAATCCGTGGTGGGGGATGATATCCACGATCTGGGTGCCGCTGTCATCACCGCCGTTGCACGGGCACGGGTTGTGCTGATCACCGGCGGTCTTGGCCCGACCATTGATGACCGTACCCGTGAAGCCGTGGCCGCCGTGACCGGCAAACCGTTGCGCCTGTGTGCCCCGGCGCTCGCCATGCTCAAAGCCCGCTTGCGAGTGACGGCGCGGCCCCTGTCCGCGTACCAGCGTCGACAGGCGTTCCTGCCCGCCGGCGCCGAGTTGCTTCGGAACCCCGTCGGAACTGCGCCTGGTTTTTCATTGACGTGGAAGCGGTGTCGAATGTTTTGCCTGCCGGGGGTGAGTCATGAGACCCGCAGAATGGTGACAGCGGCGGTGTTGCCGATTCTCCGGCGGGACGGCCTGTTGGGCCCTGCTCTGCAGAGCCGGACGATTCATACCTTCGGGCTTGTTGAGGGAGAGGTTGACACACGGCTCCGGGGAATCGTCCCCGTCGGTGGCCCGTTTCTCCTTGGTCTGCTGGCGTCCCCGTTTGGCGTGTCGGTGTCACTCACCTTCACGCGTTCTGCGAAGAGCCGTACAGGTCGCACGGATCATGCGGAGGCATCACGGGCAGGCAAGCCCCGGGTTGCGCTCACGCGCGTGATGGATGACGTGATTCGCACCTTGGGCCACCATGTCGTTTCCAGCAACGGACAGACCCTGGAAACCGTCGTGGGGCAGCGTCTGCGGGAACGGGGATTCACCATTGCCGTGGCCGAGAGTTGTACCGGTGGACTGATCGGACATCGCCTCACCTCGGTGGCCGGCAGTTCAGCCTATGTGGATCGGTGTGTGGTGTGTTACAGCAATGTTGCCAAGAAGGACCTGCTGGGGGTGGCCGAATCGGTGTTGAAACGACACGGGGCCGTGAGCGCGCCAGTGGCCAGGGCCATGGCTGAAGGGATACGAATGAGAAGCCGGGCGGACGTCGGGTTGAGCGTGACGGGTCTTGCCGGGCCAACAGGTGGGACCCCGCGTAAGCCCGTCGGGTTGGTGTATGTCGGGCTGGCCACGCCGACGCAATCCCTGATCAAACAATTCCACTTTCACGGGGATCGGCAAACCATTACACTGCGATCGTCGCAAGGGGCCCTTGATGTGTTGCGGAGGTGGTTGTACGACCTGCCGGTTGATGATGACTGAGATGGTCTCGTGGGGGGTGTGTTCGTGACACTGCGAACCTTTCTGGCGATTGAGTTGCCGGTTGCCGTGCGACAGGCCATCGTGCGCGAGGCGCAACGGGTTGCGCATGCGCTTGCGGCACACTCGGATGGCCTCTCGTGGGTTCGGCCTGATATGTTGCATGTGACCGTGAAGTTTTTTGGCGAGACGCCCGAAAGCCAGATGGACGGGATTCGGCAGGCGGTCGGGCGGGCGGTCTCGACACGGCCCTCCTTTGACATTGCCATCGAGGGGGGCGGCGCCTTTCCGGATCGGCGTGCCCCCCGCGTGTTGTGGGCCGGTATCGGCGGGGACGTGGACACCCTCGCCGCGTTGGTCGAGTGTGTGGGGAAGTCGGTCGTTCCGTTGGGGTTTCCGCAGGAAGGGAAACCGTTTCATCCGCATTTGACTCTGGCGCGTGTCAGACGCGCGTATCGCGATGTGGGGAGCACACTCGGCGTTGCGGGAATCTTCACGACCCCTGTGGCCTGCGGTCGGGTCCCCGTTGAACGGGTCGCCTTGTTCAAAAGCGATCGCCGACCGGGTGGATCGGTGTATACGAAACTCTGGGATGTGGCATTGGATACGGGGGCGGGAATGTCATGTGCGCCGGACGACGAGCGGGAGATGCGTGGGAGTGGTGGCCCGGTCTTCGGAGAGCCACGTAACAAAAAATTGTTGGCCTGATCGCGGGTTTTCAGCTACGATAAAAAACGATGTGGGAAGAGCATGGTCTACAGGAATGACCCGGGCGTCTGTGATCGGGCTGGGATGATGTGTCTTGTAAGGATGTGTCAGTCTGGGACAGGATGAGAAATGAAAACATCATCATACAGGCGGTTGGGCAATCACATGAAACATGGCACGTGTGCCGGTGGTGAGGAGGCATTATGATTGAGCGAGCTGGTGACAGCGAAGGGAAAAAGAAGGCACTGGAACTGGCCGTAGCCCAGATTGAAAAACAGTTTGGGAAAGGCTCAATCATGAAACTGGGCGTCGAAGACCTGGCGGCGGATGTCCAGACCGTGTCCACGGGGTCGTTGTCCCTGGATATTGCCCTGGGGGTGGGCGGATTGCCTCGCGGTCGCGTGGTGGAAATTTTCGGTCCGGAATCCTCCGGGAAGACGACGTTGTGCCTCCATGCCATCGCAGAAGCACAGAAAGCCGGCGGGTCCGCGGCGTTCATTGACGCGGAACATGCTCTGGACATGTCCTATGCTCAGAAACTGGGAGTGAACACCGATGATCTGCTGGTGGCCCAACCCGATACGGGGGAACAGGCCCTGGAGATTGCCGAGACGCTGGTCAGAAGCGGCGCGATTGATCTGGTCGTCGTGGACTCCGTTGCGGCGTTGGTTCCCCGCGCGGAAATTGAAGGTGAAATGGGGGATTCTCACATGGGACTTCAGGCCCGCCTGATGTCCCAGGCCCTTCGCAAATTGACCGGCGCCATTTCCAAATCCATGACCACGGTGATTTTCATTAACCAGATCCGGATGAAAATTGGGGTGATGTTCGGCAATCCCGAAACCACCACGGGCGGCAACGCCCTGAAATTTTATGCCTCGGTGCGGCTGGACATTCGGCGCATTGAGTCCATCAAGGACGGACAGGATGTGGTCGGAAGTCGGGTGCGCGTCAAGGTGGTCAAAAACAAAACCGCGCCGCCGTTCCGGCAAGCCGAGTTTGACATCATGTTTGCCGAGGGCGTGTCCAAAGTCGGTGAGCTGGTGGACCTTGGGGTGGACAGGAAAATCGTCAATAAAGCCGGAGCCTGGTATTCGTATAATGATGAGCGTCTTGGCCAGGGCCGCGAGGCTGTCAAAACGTTTTTCAAGGATACTCCCGAGATGGCCCGTACCATCGAGAAAAAAATTCGTGAGCAGGCGGGATTGCGTGTCGTGTTGGATCACACGAATGCGGCAAAAGCGCCCCCGGCGAAAAAACCGGCCCCGGCACGGGGAGTAACCTAGGCACTGTGAGACGTCCCGCGCGCGTTGGATTGCGGTACGGGATCCGCCCGTACGCAATCCAGGAGTACGGGATACGGGTTGCCGCGTTATGCGTGATCGTTGAGTCCATCGCCCACCGCCAGGGATCCCGGGTTCACTATGCCGTTACGCGCGGATGAACTTCGTCAGTCCTTTCTCGATTTTTTCAGGGGCTGTGACCACACGGTGGTTCCCAGTGCGTCCCTGATGCCACAAGCCGACCCCACGATCCTCTTCACCAACGCGGGCATGAATCAATTTAAACGGGTGTTTCTGGGAGAGGAGCGGCGTTCCTATTCCCGAGCGGCTTCCGTGCAACGGTGTATGCGGGCCGGGGGGAAACACAATGATCTGGAAAACGTCGGCGCGACTCGTCGCCACCACACCTTCTTTGAAATGCTTGGCAATTTCTCGTTCGGTGACTACTTCAAAGAAGAGGCCATCCGGTACAGCTGGGACTATCTGACCAGGACGCTTGGCCTGCCCGCCGATCGTTTGTGGGTCACGGTGTTTCAGGAGGACGACCAGGCCTTTGCCTTGTGGGAGAACATACAGGACATGTCCGCGGCCCGAATCGTTCGGCTCGGCCACAAGGAGAATTTCTGGCAAATGGGCGAAACGGGGCCCTGCGGTCCCTGTTCGGAAATTCATCTTGATCAGGGGGTGGCGTTCGGATGTGGACGGGCTGCCTGCACAGTGGGATGCGACTGCGACCGGTATCTGGAAATCTGGAATCTTGTGTTCATGCAGTTTGATCGTGACACGGACGGTCATTTGCATCCCCTTCCCGCACCCAGCATTGATACCGGCATGGGCCTTGAGCGGCTGGCCGCCGCGGTGCAGGGTGTGGACAGCAACTATGCGACCGATCTGTTTATGCCGTTGATTGCCACGATCGCTGATCGCGTGAGCTGTGCGTACGGCCATGACACGGCCTCCGATCGTTCGGTGCGGGTGATTGCCGACCATCTGCGGGCGATGACGTTTATGATTGCGGATGGCATGTTGCCTTCCAATGAAGGCCGGGGATACGTGTTGCGCCGTATCATACGAAGAGCATCACGGCATGGCCGGCTCCTGGGCGTCACCGAGCCTTTTCTGTATGCCTTGACCGATGCCGTGGTGACCCGGATGGGGGGCGTCTATCCTGAATTGACGCAGGCGGCCGAGGTGCTTCGCAAGGCGGTGGAAGGCGAGGAGAACCGCTTTATCGGCACGTTGGACCAGGGGCTTCCGATTCTGCACGACATGGTGCGCGACGCCAAAGCCGACCGTCGCGGGTCGTTGGACGGGGAGCGCATCTTTAAACTGTACGACACGTATGGCTTCCCGTTGGATCTCATCGAAGACACGGCTCGTGAACACGGGTTGGGCGCCGACCTTGAGGGCTTTCAGCATGCGCTGGACGCCCAACGTGACCGGGCTCGCAAGTCCACCCTGTTCACGGTGGGAAGCGAGCCGCCCGTCATCACCGAGCTTGTGCAACGGATTTCTCCCACGGAATTTCTCGGGTATCAGACCTTGCGTGCGGAGAGCGTCAGGGTCCAGGCCATGATCAAAGGTCAACACCTGACGGAAGAGGTTGTGGAAGGCGATGACGTGGAACTGGTGGTCGACGCGACCCCGTTCTATCCTGAAGGTGGCGGACAGGTGGGGGATCAGGGCACGTTGGCAGGGCCTGACGGTCGGATTCGCGTTCATGAAACCACCAGGGTGAGAGGGAATTGGGTGTTGCATAAAGGGACGGTCATCTCCGGTCGCGTGCTGGCAGGCGAATCGCTGGTTGCCACGGTCAACGCCGTGACCCGTCACGGCGCGGCTCGAAACCATACGGCCACCCATCTGTTGCACGCGGCGCTTCGTGAGGTGTTGGGGCCGCACGTGAAACAATACGGTTCGTTGGTCACCCCGAACCGGTTGCGTTTTGATTTTTCGCACTTCCGGCAGATGAACAGTCGGGATCTGGAAGACGTGGAATCGCTGGTCAACGTTCACGTGCTGGAAAACCGGCCCGTGCAGACCAGCGACATGGGAATTCAGGAGGCCACGCAGGCCGGTGCCCTGGCGTTTTTCGGCGACAAGTACGGGGAACGGGTGCGGGTGGTGGGTATCGGTGAATTCAGCAAGGAACTCTGCGGGGGAACGCATTGCCAACAGACGGGCGAGATCGGTTCGTTTCGCATCGTGTCTGAAGGCGGGGTTGCGGCCGGGGTGCGGCGCGTGGAGGCACTGACCGGGACCGGGGCATTGGAATACGGGAAACAGTTCGAAACCCGGGTCAGAGAGGTCGCCGCGTTGTTGAAAAGCGGTCCGTCGGATGTTGTGCTGAAAACACGGAAACTGGTTGCCGCGTTGCGGGACAGAGAACGCGAAATCGAGCGGCTCAAACTGACCATGATGGATCATGACGGCGGGGGCGATGATGCCCGTGTTCGGACGATTCACGGGATTCACGTGCATGTGCAACGGGTTCAGGGTTTGTCCATGCCGGAACTGCGGCTGTTGTCCGACAAAGTGCGGACCAGGGTACCGAAAGGCGTGATTGCACTGGGCTCGGCGGTGGACGGGAAGGTCTCGTTGCTGGTGATTGTGTCCAAAGACCTGACCAGGCAGTTGCAGGCCGGTGACTTGATTAAGGAAATGGCCCGTGAAGTCAATGGGTCGGGTGGGGGACGCGCCGACATGGCACAGGCCGGTGGGGGGAATCCCGAAAAACTGGGACAGGCTCTTGACAAAATGTTTGAACTGATAGAGGTGCGGGCGTCATGAGTCATCCGTGGTCGGCAACGCGTTGCATCGTGGTCGCGAGTATGCTTCTGCTCGGGCTTGGCGGTCTCTTTGCGGGTCTGGGTCAACTGCAGCCGGTTGGCAATGCCTCGCAAGTGGCCGTACTGGATATTTTCGAGGGCGAGTCCTTTGCCGACGTGGCGCAACGCCTGCAAGCACATCGGATGATCAGGAGTGTGTGGGCGTTTGAGTGGATGGGCCGGTTGGGAGGACTGGATCGCAAAATCATTCCGGGGGAATATGAATTTCATGGGGGCATGGCCCCCATGAGGATCCTGCGCAAGCTCGCCAGTGGCGAGGTCAAATCGTATGTGGTCACGATTCCCGAAGGCTTTTCAGCGAAGCAGATTGCCGAGGTGTTGCATGAAAAACGGCTTGTGGATCGTGCGGAATGGCTCCGGTTACTCGGAGACCCGGCGTTTATTCGCACATTGTCGCTGTCCACCGACACGCTGGAAGGCTATCTCTTTCCAGATACCTATGTGTTGACCAGCCACATGGGATCGGCAATGGTGATGAAGGCGATGGTGGCGCGGTTCAGACAAATCGTGACGGAAGAATACCGCGCGCGGGCCGTGGCCCTGGGTCTTTCTCTCCACCAGGTGATCACGTTGGCGTCGGTCATCGAAAAAGAAACTGCCCGCTCCGATGAGCGGGCTTTGATTGCCGGCGTGTTTCATAATCGGCTGCGACGCAACATGCCGTTGCAAAGCGATCCCACCGTCATTTACGCCTTACATGACTTTGACGGCAATCTGCACAAAAAAGATCTGTTGATTGAAAGCCCGTACAATACCTACCGTGTTCGGGGCCTGCCTCCAGGGCCTATTACGAATCCGGGCGAGGCGGCCATTCGCGCGGCTCTCTATCCCGAGTCCACCAGTTATTTGTATTTTGTCTCCCGCAACGACGGCAGCCATGAATTCTCCACGACGTTTGCCGAACACCGGCGTGCCGTGAAGAAGTATCAGTTGCGTCAACATCCCCATTCTTCGTAGCCTGCCGCCGGTATGTCTTTTGAGCAACGCATCAGAGAACTGGGCTGTCCCGTGCCCGACCCGCCCAGGCCGGTCGCCAACTATGTGCCTTCCGTGCAGGTTGGCGACCTGCTGTTTATCAGCGGTGTGATCCCCATTCGTGAAGGGCACCCTGTCTTTCGGGGAACATTGGGCCGTGACCTGTCCGGCGAAGAGGGGTATGAAGCCGCGCGGGTGGCGTTGCTCAATGCCCTGGCGACAATTCGTCATGCCGCGGGTTCTCTTGATCGGGTGCGGCAAATCGTCAAGATGACAGGATACGTGGCTTCCCATGAAGGGTTTATTGAGCAACCCGGCGTGATCAACGGAGC
Organism: Nitrospirales bacterium; assembly: GCA_963692935.1. Taxonomy (GTDB): domain Bacteria; phylum Nitrospirota; class Nitrospiria; order Nitrospirales; family UBA8639; genus Bin75. The sequence goes on along the minus strand of OY843588.1, from coordinate 1,458,412 downwards.
ATCCGATCTGCTGGTCACGATCTTCGGCGAGGCCGGCCGCCATGCCCGCGTGGCCGTGGGGGTGGCCGCTTTGCCCATGGGCGTTCCCGTCGAACTCGAATTGATCGTCCAACTGGTGCCCGGTGTGTCGTCGCTGCAGTGGCGTTGACGATGAAAAAACGCTCTGTTATGTTCCAGCGTTCCCATACGTGGTGCGTCCCACTCCGCGAGTGCGGGCTTGCTCATTTTCCCGTTCGTCGGACAGTCAGGATGAGTTCATTCATGGTGGAGGAGACAATGCGGCATCGAATGCAGAGAATGTGTGTGTGCGTGTTCGTTGGCGTGGCATGTGTGCTTGTTCCTGTCCTGGCGTTGGCCGGTGATGGGTGGTACATGGGGATGGACCTGGGCGTGGCCCATGCTCCCGGTCCGGACACGGCCACCTCGGATAATGATTATCCAACCACGTGTGACACGTTTATTGACCCGGATGCTTCGAGTGCGGGTTGTTCCCCTGGAGAGTCATGGTCAAACGAATTTGATTCCGGAACCGGTATCCTGGCCGGAGTAAGCTCCGGGTATCGCTGGAGGAACTTCAGGATTGAAGGGGAATATTTTTATCGCGGGGCGATGCACGATAGTGCAAGCGAACCGCTGCTCAGCGATGGGACGCTTTTAAAGGATTTGCAGGAAATCCGTGAATCTGAAGAGGCGATTGATGACGTGTTGTCACACAACTTTTTTGCCAACCTGTACTACGATTTTACCTCAGGCTCAAAATGGACGCCGTATCTGGGGGTTGGTGTGGGTGTGGCGCACGTGTTGATTGATTACTCGAATCGCTTCAGTCGGGAGAGTGACCCTGCCGATATCAGCACATTCACCGGAGGCAGTGCGGATCCGCGGAACCAGAGACTGGCTGGCACGACCACCATTGCCAAGAACAGGCTCTCGGATACGGTATTCGGGTATCAGGCGATTGCCGGCGTGGATTATCAGGTCAGGGAGTCGGTTACCATTGGCCTCAAGTTCCGGTGGGCGGATTTCAGCGAATTCAAAGATGGGGGAGAATACGCCCAACTTCGCAGTCACGCCTCCACCAACTCTGCCGATGCGGCTGATCCCCGTAGCGCGCGGGTGCAATACGCATTCACGACGGACGACCTTACCTTCTGGGGTGTGAGCCTCAATATGAAGTATCAATTCTAGGCTGGAGCATGGAGTTTCCCGCAATGCGACATGTGTGGATCGCGTTCCTGTTGCTCTTCGGTACTGATTCCTTTGCGCAGGCCGGCGCATTGTTCCCGGACTCGGGGCCTCCAGGCGCCACGGTCACGATTGGGGAGGGTGACTTTGGCCCCTTTACGTCGACCGCGGACAATCGAGTGGAATTCAACGGGGTTTCCGCACTCATTCAACTCTGGGAACCTGATCTGGTGATGGTGAAAGTCCCGTTGCGGGCGCAGGACGGCGATGTGACGGTCACAAGCCCTCGTGGCACCACGGTCGTCGGTCGCTTTGCTGTTCAACAGGTCAGGATTGCCAGGCTGATTCCGCCGGAGGCCGAACCGGGGTCGGTACTTGTCATCGAGGGGGAGCATTTCGGAAACACGGCGGGGTCTCGTGATCCCAATACCATGTTCGGGGTGAACCGCGTCGTCGTCAGCGGCATTCCGGCTGAAATCCGGAAATGGCGGTCTTCGAGACTTGAGGTCGTCATTCCGGCCAATGCCGAATCAGGCGATGTGGTGGTGCAGATTGCCTCCTCCGACCCTCTACCAGACGGGTCATGTTGTGCACCGGTTGACTATGCGGAAAGTAATCCCATGCCGGTTTCCCTGATTCCCAGTGTGTCGTTTGCGCCGGCAAAGGGACCCGTGGGAACCAAGATCGTGCTGAGCGGCCAGCACTTTGGCGATGCCAGAGGCAACGGTGATGGCATTGCCATCAGAGGCAAACCGGTGACGGTTGCGCAATGGTCTCCGCGCACCATTGTGGCGCATGTGCCCCTGAACGCGACAAGCGGTCCCGTGACGTTTCGCAAGGACGGCCGCACGAGGTCGTTGGGCACGTTTGAGGTGGTGGAACCCAGGGTTGAGCGATCGGTGCCGCAGCAGGGGCCTATCGGAACGCTGGTTCGCATTCAGGGGAAGCATTTCGGCGTGTTTTCCGAGTCGGGGAGCACAGCCTATGCGTTTGATTTTGATCCGGGCCAGAATCGTGTGGAAATCGGCGGAGTGCCCGCCATTATCCACCGGTGGCAGGATAATGAAATCAACGTGTGGGTGCCCTACAGTGCCGTATCCGGCCCCGTTGTGGTGAAGCGGGGCGCCACGATTCCCAACCCCGACGGAACCTGTTGTCAGCGGCGCGACGTCGTGACGTTTGAAGCTGGTTCGTTCACTGTGGTGGCGCCTCGCGTGACATCCTATGCGCCCGCCGAAGCCGGCATTGATGAAATCGTGACTATTCAGGGTGAAGGCTTTGGCGAATTTCTGAAAATCGCGGAGGCAACACGTCTGGAACTGCATACCGAGGCCCATGACTGGAAAAACTACCGCCTGGGACCCGATGTGTCCCGAACGGAGGTACTGGTCAACGGGATGGCGGCCATTGTGCTGTCCTGGACGGATACGGAAATCACCGTTCGTGTGCCTCGGCGCCATGTGTTCGGGTTTGGACATCCCGAAGGGTTTTATACGGACCCCACCAAAGGGGAACTGGTCGTGCGTCGCGGGTCCTGGGACATGCTCGACAACGGCCGATGTTGTTCGCAGAAGCACTGGCTGAGCGCGGTGGCCGGGGAATTTAAAATTCTCCCGCGAGGCTTGCCGCACAAAGAGTTTTTCCACGATTACACGCAGGATAATTGACCTGTGCCCGTTGTCTCTGTTCCGCTTCCCTTGCCCGTTCGAACACCCGCTGTGTTCATGGTGTCCACGCTGCTGTTTCTGGTGGGCGCGGGATTCTTCTGTCTTGCCGATGTGCGGGCCGATGCGGACATGCGCATGCCCACCATGCAGAACAGCGGCACCAGAGCCACGCTCCTTGACACGTTTTTTGTGAACCCGCGCGACGGTTGGGTGGTCGGCGCCGGGGGCATGGTGCTGCACACGGACAATGGCGGCGAAACATGGCAGGAGTCCCCTCGCCGGACGACAGCCCTCCTCACGAGTCTCGCGTTTGCGGATGCCAGACACGGGTGGATCGTTGGACACAACGGGACCATTCTCCATACGAACGATCACGGGAAACACTGGCGCCGTCAGGTCGCCGGTGTGAGTGCCACACTCTATGACGTGGCGTTCTTCGATGCCTCCCATGGGTGGATTGTTGGCGGTCGGGGCACCATCCTGCGTACCGTGGATGGCGGAACGACATGGGAAGATCAAAGCAGTTCGACGTCGGCTGATTTGTTCGGGGTACAATTTCTTGACGCGCAAACGGGATGGGCGGTCGGCGCGCTGGGGACGATTCTGGTCACACGGGACGGAGGCACCCATTGGACACAGCAACCGGTCGAGAGCGCCACGACGTTTTTCGATCTGCACTTTATGGATGCCACAAGTGGCTGGGTTGTCGGATCCCAGGGCGCCATGTTCCAAACGTTGACCGGCGGGGACACCTGGGTTGATCGGACCATGAAGTGCGGGTCCCCGTGTATCCGGCCGCCGGATTTTCTGAAAGTCAGTTTTGCGGGCTTTCGCACGGGATGGATCATTGGAGAGCGAGGCGCGTTTCTGCACACGACCGACGCCGGTCTCACGTGGCAGGAGCCGGAACTTCCCGAACCCGTGAGCCTGTACGGCTTGTCCTTTCCCTCTCCCGGCACAGGGTGGGCTGTGGGCCAGGGCGGAGCCATCCTGAACATTGTCGCGCCGTCGTTATAACGTCTTTCCCTACCCCAGATTCCCCAAACGATGTTGCAGGATCGTCAGAGCCGCCAGCGGGGCGGTTTCGCTTCGGAGTATGGCGTCGCCGAGTGAGACGGCGTGAAACTGTCGTTCCGGGAACGCCAGCCTTTCTTCTGTGGTCCACCCCCCTTCCGGTCCAACGGTCAACACAATGATCCCGTGAAACGTGTGGTCAAGAGGAAGCCAACGGAGGGTGTGCGTCGCGCCTCGTGCGATCAGCGCGCAACGAATCGTCGCGTCGCGCACGAACTCAAACAGTGCCGGCAGGGCCATGGGTTCGGTGACGTGCGGGGCAACCCACCGCTCCGATTGCTCGGCCGCGTCCGTTGCGATCCGCTGCCATCGCTCCTGTATGGTTCGGACTCGATGCGCCGGCGGGCGCACGATTACCCGCGCGGTCAGTAAGGGCACAATGGTGGAGACACCCAGCTCCGTGGCTTTCTGGATCACCCAGTTCATCCGCTCCCCTTTGAGTACGGCTTGCGCCAACACGACTGATGCCGACGGGGGTGGGGGGCCGTGTACCGTTTCGAGAATGGACGCCTGAATGGCCCGCGCATCGAGGCGGTCTATCCGAACGCGATAGCGAATGCGTTGTTCGTCGCCGACCCAGATGTGCTCGCCTTTCCGAATGCGGAGGCTTTTGGCAAGGTGGAAACGGAGTGGATGGTCAATCGTGACCGTGTCGTCGGTGATCTGACGGGACTGGATGAAAAAAACCGGCACGTTACAGGACGCGCCCGGGAACGGGGAGGACCCGAACGTTACCCAAAGAAGGTTTTGGCTTTTCCAAAGAACCCGCCTCCAGAACCGCCGGATGACGTCCCGCTTTCCTGGGCAAACGTCGTCAGCAGTTCCCGTTGTCGCGCGGACAGTTTGGTGGGGATGGTGACTTTGATCCGAACAAGCTGATCGCCGGGGGGGCGGCGTTTTTGAGAAGGCACCCCCATGCCTTTCATGCGAAGCACAGCACCGTGTTGGGTGCCTTCGGGGATTTTGACGCTGGTTTTCCCTTTCAACGTCTGCACGTCAACTTTACCGCCCAGGGCCGCCGTGACCATGTCAATGGACAACTTGATGAGAATATCACGCCCTTCGCGGGTAAAGACCGGGTGCGTTTCGACCATGAACACGACGCGCAGATCACCAGGGGGGCCGCCGTTCATGCCATGTTCACCTTCGCTAGGCACGGTAATGAACTGGTTGGTCTCCGCGCATGCGGGAATCGAAACCGGCACGGTACATTCCCTGTCCACGCGTTTCTGACCCCGACACGTCGGGCATGGATTGGCAATGATCTGGCCGGCTCCCTGACATTGCCCGCATGTCCGATTGAGGCTGAAAAACCCCTGCTGGAGTCGAATCTGTCCCGTACCGCGACAGCCGGGGCAGGGTTTAGTGTCAGTGGGCGATTTTGCTCCGGTGCCACGGCAGGTCTCACAACCTTCCCATCGTGAGAATCTGAGTTTGGTGTTCATGCCGACAACGGCATCCTCAAATGACACCATCAGATTATATTGCAGGGTTCTGCCCTGTTGCGGCCGCTCCCTGCCTCCTCGTCCACCCCCGAAGAATTCGCCGAAAATGTCTTCGAAAATGCCGTCGAAGCCCCCGCCAAAATCAGGCCCGCCCCTGCCGCTGAATCCCTGCGGTCCCGCCGAATGCCCGAACATGTCATACCGCTTCCGCAGTTCCGGATTGCTCAGTGCCTCATACGCTTCGTTGGCCTCTTTGAATTTTTCTTCAGCCTGTTTCTTTTTCTGCGCATCAGTCTGCAGGTCGGGATGGTACTGACGGGCGACCCGTCGAAAGGCCTTCTTGATCTCGTCGTCAGAGGCCGCCCGGTCAACGCCGAGGACTTCGTAGTAATCCCGTTTGGTCACAGTCGCCATCTTTTCTGCTCGGGGTTTTCTTCGCTGTTGACGTGGTTCATTTGGGTCTATCTATCTGAAAGTAGGTTATATCTCTACCCGAAAGTAGGTCATGCCTTTGATTGGAATGTCATTCAGCTTGTATTTCCCGAAACCCCATTTCTCTTTGTGTTCCATAAAAACGCACCAGACTATGATTCCAAAGAACCTTGCCGCTGCATCATAATTGTGTCGGCATGCCTTCTCATAGATTGGCTGAAACACCGTTCCCCTCCAGTCATTACCTGGTATCCAACTGGATGTCTTGATCTCCTCTCCGTCAATCCGTGAATGCAGTTCATCTGTAATCGCCTGATATTCCTCAGGAGCAAGTCTATCATGCCATGTTTTGTAACTATCATGGTGTGGAATGCGAGTGATTTTTTTCTTAGACTCTACTTCGTACAGCATTTTCGATTGCACCTCCCCTTTGCCCGGAATGTAACCATTCTTTCTGATTGTACACCGGAGATGATGCCGTCATTTCTCCTTCTCAACTTCCTCAAACTCAGCATCCACCACTTTTTCGTCGTTTCCCTGTGCGGCTCCGTCGGTGGGCCCGCCATCGGTTCCCTCTCCGGGCGTCGCGTCGGCCGTCGTCTTTTTGTACATTTCCTCCGCGAGTTTGTGTGACGCCGTGGTGAGGGTCTGCATCGCCGTCTTCATGGCTTCAATGTCATCCCCTTCCATGGATTGCTTCATGCCGTCAATCGCGCTTTGAATGTTGGTTTTGTCTTCCTCGGAAATTTTGTCTCCGTGGTCCGTGAGATTCTTTTCCGTTCCGTACACCAGGGAATCCGCCTGATTGCGGATTTCGACAATTTCACGTCGTTTTTTATCCTCGTCGGAATGAGACTCGGCCTCCTTCACAAGTCGTTCGACTTCTTCTTTGCTCAACCCGCTCGACGCCGTGATCTTGATGGATTGCTCCTTTTGCGTGGCCATGTCTTTGGCCGACACGTGGACAATGCCGTTCGCGTCAATGTCAAACGCCACTTCGATTTGCGGCATGCCCCGCGGGGCGGGCGGAATACCCACCAGGTCAAACTGGCCAAGCAGTTTATTGTCATTGGCCATTTCCCGTTCTCCCTGAAACACCCGGATGGTGACAGCGGTTTGACTGTCGGCGGCAGTGGAGAAAATCTGGCTTTTTTTCGTGGGGATCGTGGTATTGCGGTCAATAAGACGTGTGAAGACGCCGCCCAGCGTTTCGATTCCGAGCGAGAGGGGCGTCACGTCAAGCAGCAGCACGTCTTTGACGTCGCCTTGCAACACGCCGCCCTGGATGGCGGCGCCAATCGCCACGACCTCATCGGGATTGACCCCCTTGTGCGGCTCCTTCCCGAAAAATTCTTTCACCCGTTGCATGACTTTGGGCATCCGCGTCATCCCGCCGACGAGCACCACTTCATTCACATCTCTGGCGGGAATGCCGGCATCGGCCAGGGCCTTTTTGCACGGCTCAATGGAGCGGGTGATTAAGTCGTCAACCAGTTGCTCAAATTTGGCCCGGGTGAGTTTCAGCACCAGGTGTTTGGGCCCGTTGGCGTCGGCCGTGATAAAGGGAAGGTTAATTTCAGTCTCCTGTGCCGACGACAGTTCGATTTTGGCCCGTTCAGCCGCTTCCTTCAGCCGTTGCAACGCCGTGCGGTCGTTTTTGAGATCAATGCCCTGATCTTTTTTAAATTCTTCCACCATCCAGTCAATGAGACGAAGGTCGAAATCATCGCCGCCCAGGAAGGTGTCGCCGTTGGTGGCTTTGACTTCAAACACGCCGTCTCCGATTTCGAGAATCGACACGTCAAAGGTGCCGCCGCCCAGATCATACACGGCGATGCGTTCTTCTTTTCTGGTGTCCAGCCCGTACGCCAGCGAGGCCGCCGTAGGCTCGTTGATGATGCGACGCACGTTCAGCCCCGCGATTTGACCGGCATCTTTTGTTGCCTGACGCTGGCTGTCATCAAAGTACGCGGGCACGGTAATCACGGCCTCGGTCACTTTTTCGCCCAGATAATCTTCGGCGGTCTGTTTGATTTTTTGCAGAATCATGGCGGACACTTCCGGAGGGCTGTACTTTTTGCCGCGAATCCCCACACAGACATCTCCGTTGGAGGCTTCACTGATGGCGTAAGGCAACCGCTTGACCGCGTCCTTGACCTCTCTGGCACTGAACTTTCTTCCCATCAGCCGTTTGACGGAAAACACGGTGTGTTCGGGATTCATAATGGCTTGCCGCTTGGCGATCTGGCCAACCAGCCGCTCATCCTTGTCCGTGATCGCCACCACGGACGGCGTGGTGCGGCCGCCTTCCGAATTGGGCACCACAGTCGGTTCCCCGTTGCTCATGATCGCGATACACGAATTTGTCGTTCCCAGGTCAATGCCAATAATCTTGCTCATCATTCAGCTCCTTCTTTCGGCGGCTGTGCCACGGTGACCATTGCCGGCCGTAATATCCGATCATGGAGAACATAGCCTTTCTGATGTTCGTCAACGACCATATGTTCCGGGGTATCCGTGGTTTCGACCTGGCCCACGGCCTGATGGTAGGCCGGGTCAAACATCTTGCCCGCGCCCGAAAATTGTGTGATGCCCGCTTTTTTCAGGGTGTCGAGGAAATGCTTATACGTGAGCGTTACCCCTTCGAGCATCCCTTCGCTATTGCCCTGAACCTGTCCTGCCTGTTCCTGTTGTCTGGATTGAATGGCCCGTTCCAGGTTGTCCAGTGTGGGGAGGATATCCCGCAACAACGTCTCATTGGCGAATTGAACCGCCTGTCTGTGGTCGCGTTGTGCCCGTCGCTTGTAGTTCTCAAATTCCGCGGCCAGGCGCAGATATTTGTCATTCAGTGCGCGCAACTCCTCGGTTTTGGCGTGCAACTCCTCGGTCATCGCCGTAACGGATTCAGAATGTTCCTGGTTGGAGCCTTCGCCGTTTCCCTGGAGCGTCTCGGCGGGGTCCTGGTGATCGGCGGCTGTGTCAGTCGTCTGGTTGTCGTCCCGGACATCTTTCTGCAGTTGATCGTGTTGTTCCATATGGCCCCTCGCTGTATCTATTCCAGATAGTCACCGGAAGGTGGGTAAGTCAACCCATGGCATGAAAAAAAGATAGAAAGGGATGAGCGGGAAAGAAGTGGAAAATCGGGGAACTCGTGCGTCGGACGGGCTGTGGAAAACCCCCAACGACCGGCTGTCCCGCAACGGTCAGCCCTGGCGGTTGCTCCCTTCACATTGCCGGCGAAAGAGCAATTCGAGACCCTCCAGCGTGAGCAGCGGTTGGATGTCCTGAATGGTGCGGGACACCGGTGCAAGCGTCGTGGCCAGTCCTCCTGTGGCGATCACACGCGCGCATTGGCCGGTTTCCCGTTGAATGCGGGTTACCAGTTCATCCACCAACCCGGCATGTCCGAAAATCAACCCGGATTGCACACTGCTGATGGTATCGGTTCCGATTACGCTTTTCGGACGGGTCAGGTCCACGTTCGGCAAGGTGGCTGTATGGGCGTGAAGGGCGTCGGCCGAACTTTGTAACCCGGGAGCAATCGCCCCGCCCAGATAGCGTCCGTCCCGGGTAATGGTGCAGAAGGTCGTGGCCGTTCCGAAATCCACAATGATGAGGCTCGTGCGATAGCGGTCAAACGCCGCCGCCGCATTCACCAGGCGGTCGGTGCCGATTTCCTGGACATTGGGATAGTCAATGGTCAGGCCGAACGGGAAGTGCGCGGACACCACGAGCGGGATATGATGAAAAAAGGTCTCCACCATGGAGGCAATCGTGGGAGTCACAGGAGGGACCACACTCGACAGAATGCCGGCCTGGATGTCCCGGGGCGCAATCCCGGCTTCCCGCATCAGCGACGTCATCGCCATGCCGTATTCGTCCGTTGTTTTCGTGTGATCCGTGGCCAGCCGCCAGGAATGTCGAAGCGTTTGCTGTGCAAACACGCCGTAGAAGATCTGACTGTTGCCGATGTCAATGGTCAGGAGCATGGGTGTCACCTGTCCGGGTGGATATTGCGGGATGGCCCGCGCGACCGCCGCTCACCGGCTGGCCGCGACGCAGGATGCGCACGTTACCGAAGATGATCAACATTCGCGGATCGAATGGCCACGGTGCGCGGGTGATTCCCTTGTCTGGTCGTTACCAGTAATGCCCCGTCGTGTCCAATGTCAACGGCCGTTCCCCGAATGGGTTGCCCGTTCAGACAGGCCACACGCACGTCCCGCCCCAGCGTCCCGCAGGATGCGGCATAGGCCTGTCGAATGTGGTCGAATGATCCCGACTCCATGCAATCATACCAGTATTCCAGACGGTTCAGCATGGTGGCGAGCAGGGCATTGCGGTCATGGTCCCGTTGCGTTTCTTCACGCAGGGACGTGGCAAGGGAACGAAGAGCCTGCGGGAAATCCGTCAGCCGGGCGTTGACATTGATGCCGAAGCCCATGACGCAGACGGGGAGTCGGTTGCCATAACTGGCGCTTTCGCACAACACGCCGCCTGTTTTTTTGTCAGCGCACAGCAGGTCGTTGGGCCATTTTAACGACAGGGCCAGGCCGGAGGCCTGGTGAGTGGCTTCGACAAGGGCGAGTCCTGTGACAAGCGGGATCCAGGATGCGTGGGCCAGCAGGGCGGGCGCGGTGAGGACCACGGAGCAGGCGAGATTGAGACGAGGCGGCGAAACCCATTGTCGGCCCAGCCGACCCACACCCGCTGTTTGCGACTCGGCGAGTACTGCCGTGCCGTGGCCTGCTCCGGAGCGGGCAAGCGAGAAGGCCGTGGCGCTGGTTGAGGTGAGTGTTTCAAACAGATGCAGTGGGCGACCCAGGCACCGGGTAGTTAACCCGTGTTGCACGTCCGTGGTCTTGAGCGGGATGAAGTCAGCCGGCATGGTGACAGCAGGCGCGTGTGTCTATTGAGAGGCCCCGGGCCTCATGTCCAGACCAATATCAACGGCGGGAGCGGAATGGGTGAGTGCGCCGATTGAAATCGCGTCCACGCCCGTGGCGGCATACTCGCGCACATTCTCAAGCGTCATGCCTCCCGATGCCTCGGTGCGTGCCCGTCCCTTGACGAGGGCCACGGCATTCCGCACGAGAGCCGGCGGCATGTTGTCCAGGAGTAGCACATCGGCTCCGCCATCCAGAGCCTGCGCAACCTGTTCAAGCGTCGAAACCTCCACGCACACAGGCAGGTCGCGGGGGGCGTGTTCCCTGGCTTGCCGGCAGGCCTCCGCCAGTGTGGTGCCCCGGGATGCCAGCAGGGCGAGGTGGTTATCCTTGATGAGTAGCCCGTCGCTGAGCGACAGGCGGTGATTGGTGCCTCCGCCCAGTGCGACGGCCTGTTTTTCGAGTTGTCGCAGACAGGGGATGGTTTTGCGGGTATCCAGCAGCGTAAGAGGGAACGGACGGACGGCGTCGCAAAAGCGAGCGGTCAGCGTGGCGATGCCGGAAAGATGTTGCAGGAAATTCAACGCGACGCGTTCCCCCGTCAGAATGGAACGGGCCGACCCCCGCAGCGTTGCGAACGCCTGTCCCGCTTCCACGGACGCACCATCCTCGTCTGTTGCCGTCACCGCGACGGTGGGATCCAGTACCCGATACACGGCATGCAGCGTCGTGATGCCCGCGAGGGTCAGCGGTTGTCTGGCTACCAGGTCGGCCTGCGCGTGTAGTGTGGGCGCGATCAGCGCATGTGTGGTGATGTCGCCGTGGGGCGCATCTTCCCGGAGAGCGACCTCGACCAGCGAGTGCAGCTCCGACGGCAAACGCGGGGTGCGTGGCATAGGCCCTCACGACACCATGTTCTGCAGCTGGCGGTTGCTACGGGAAAACAACGACAGTTCGGCGGTCAGCAGGGCCAGCCGATCTTTTGATTCCTGAATGACCTCGGGCGAGGCTTTGGCCGCAAAGTCCGGCGATGACAGACGACGTTCAAGGTGAGCGGCGTCCTGCTGTTTGGCCTGTGTTTGTTTGTGGATGCGGGCCAACGCTTTTTTGAGGTCCACCTCGCCGTCAATCGTGATACCGACCGTCACGCGTCCGACCACGAGATGCAGCACCCGATCGGTCGGCCATGCGTCCTGCGCGAGCACGGAGACCGCCCCGCGACCGAGGTGCGCAATGTGGTGTCGCGCATCGTGCAGCCGGGCGATGTCGTCCGCGTCATTCGCCGTGACCAGGATCGTCAACACCGTCGACGGCCCGTACTCCAGCAGCGCGCGGCCGGTTCTGATTGTGGTGACGCATTGTTCAATGATGGCGAATGTCCGTTCCGCGTCGGCATTTTCCCAGGCCGGGACGGCCTCAGGAAACGGCTGCCTGACAATACTGTCGCCCTGGTGCGGCAACGCCTGCCAGATTTCTTCCGTCAGAAAGGGCATGAAGGGATGGAGTAGACGCTGGAGTCGTTCAAAGGTGTGCAACATGGTGGCGCGCGTGGAGCGGGCGGCAACGGTGTCCCCCTCCTGGAGCGACGGTTTGATGAGTTCCAGATACCAGTCACAGTATTCATGCCAGACAAAATGATAGAGATGCCCGGCGGCTTGATCGAACCGGTAGTCCCGCAGGCACCCGTTGACGGTGTCGGTCACATGGCTGAGGCGGCTCAGAATCCATTGATCCGCGAACGGTCTGTCGGCGGGCGGTGTCGCGGCGGGAGTCTGACCGCCGGCGTGCATGAGGATGAACCGCGCCGCGTTCCAGATTTTGTTGGCAAAGTTTCGATAGCCGGCAATCCGATCTTCGGAAAGACGAATATCCCGACCCGGCGATGCCATCGAGGCCAGCGTGAACCGCAGTGCATCGGTCCCGTACTGGGACATCTTGGTCAGGGGATCAATGACGTTGCCCTTGGATTTGCTCATTTTCCGGCCTTCGGCGTCGCGCACCAGCGCGTGAATGTAGACGTCGCGGAACGGGGGCGTGTGGGTGAATTTGAGTCCCAGCATAATCATGCGCGCGACCCAGAAGAACAGAATGTCCAGGCCCGTGACGAGCGTCGAAGTCGGGTACCAGGTCTGAAACGCTTTTGTGTTGTCGGGCCACCCCAACGTGGAAAAGGGCCAGAGTGCCGATGAGAACCATGTATCAATCACGTCGGGGTCCTGAACGAACCGGGCCTGTTGACAGGTCGGACAGATGCGGGGCGTCGTGTGGGAGACAATCGGCGTGGCCTGTGTCGGGATGCTACCGCTACCCGCGCCGTCGAGAATCGCGCGCGCCTCGGGGGTACAGGTGGTGCAGTACCAGGCCGGGATGCGGTGCCCCCACCAGATTTGTCGGGAGATGCACCAGTCTTTCAGCCCGCGCATCCAACCCAGATAATTGTTCGTCCATCCTTCCGGGACAATACGAATGTGCCCCTGTTCCACCGCCGCAATGGCCGGGTCGGCCAGCGGCTGAACGTGCACAAACCACTGAGGCGAGAGGAACGGCTCCACCACGGTTTTGCAGCGGTAGCATTTCCCCAGGGCCATGGGATACTCGTCCACCTGGGTCAGCAGGTCCCGACGTTGTAGCTCCTCTGCAACAAGGGGTCGGGCACTGGTGGGCGGGAGGTTGGCGAGGGTGTCCCGCAGGCCCGGCTCCACGTCGGCTTCCCGAAGCGCATCGGCATTCAGGAGGCCCCGATGGGTCAGAATGGACAGGCGGGGCAGGTGGTGTCGTTCGCCCGCCTCAAAATCGTTGAAGTCATGCGCCGGGGTGATTTTGACGGCACCTGTTCCGAATTCCCGATTCACCAGAATGGCGTCGCCCACAATCGGAATCGTGCGTCCGGTGAGTGGCAACCGGAGGGATCGCCCGATATGCCGGTTGTGGCGGGGGTCTTCGGGATGCACGGCCACGGCGGTATCGCCGAACAGCGTCTCCGGTCTGGTCGTAGCCACGACGAGGCCGTCGCGGGGCTTGTCGGACAGGGGATAACGAATGTGGTACAGCTTGCCCTGTACGGACTCGTGTTCAACCTCAATGTCGGAAAGGGCGGTCAGACAGCGCGGACACCAGTTGATTAATCGCTCACCTCGATACAGCAATCCGTCCTGATGCAGACGAACGAAGACATCACGGACGGCCCTGGACAACCCGTCATCCATAGTAAAACGCAGCCGGGACCAGTCGCAGGAGGCTCCGAGTCGTTTCAGTTGTTCAAGAATCGTATCGCCGGACTGCCGTTTCCATGTCCAGACCCGTTCAATAAACGCGTCCCGTCCCAGTTGTTCCCGGCTGGTCTGTTCCGCCATGAGTTGACGCTCCACCACGTTTTGGGTGGCGATGCCGGCGTGGTCGGTGCCGGGAAGCCAGAGGGTATTGCGTCCCTGCATACGGTGCCAGCGAATCAGAATATCCTGGATCGTCGTGTTGAGCGCGTGACCGATGTGGAGGGAGCCGGTGACGTTGGGCGGCGGGATCACGATGGCGTAGGGTTGTCCCTGTGCGTCGGCGTCGGCGTGAAAGTATCCCTGATCAAGCCAGTATTGCCCCCATCGGGCCTCAACTGCCTGGGGTTCGTAGATTTTTTCCAGTTGTCGGGAAGCCATGAAACGTGCGCGAAGGTGAAAAGCCACTCCCTAGCATGAGGGGGCGCGTTCCCGCAAGCCGCTGTATCGGTCCACCCGCAAAACGTTGACGGATCCGTACATCCGCCCGTCTTGTGTTCACGGGCGTGAGTATGTTACGAAGCGGGGACAGTGTTCGGGCGGATCCCGGGCAGGAATCGAACGGATTCGCAGAGACTGGCACAAGGAAACGTCGGGAGAATGAACGATGCCACGAGGCCGAGAAAAAGATCGAGAATTGCGCCGCAAGCACCGCAAAAATCAGCAACGCATGAAGATGCTTGAACGGGCACAACGTAAAGCCGGCGCCAAACACGTCAGAAAATAAGCACCGTTTTCGTCCGTGTTGTTCCCGCGTTCCCGCGTGATTCCCTCCGTCAATGGTCACCGGGCATTCGGGCGGCGACCCGTTCGAGCGGTCCCGTTGTCCCTGTGTATCCGTTTCACCTTTCCCCTTTTGTATGCCGGCATCACCCATCAAAGTTGTATTTTTCGACGCGGCTGGCACGCTCTTTCATGTCAAAGGCTCGGTGGGGGAGGTATACCTTCGCCATGCGGAGCCGTATGGTGTCCCACAGTCCGCCGCGATGGTGGAGAAACTGAATCAGGCGTTTCGTGAGGCGTTTCTCCAGGCTCCCCCGTCGGTGTTTGCCGAAACCCAGCCGGACAAACTGAAACAATGCGAACGGCTCTGGTGGTTTGACATCGTCCATGCGGTGTTTTACCGCGTGGGCATGTTTGACGGGTTCGATGACTATTTCGAGGACGTCCATGCCGTCTTTGGCACAGCGGAGGCGTGGGAAGTCTACGCCGACGTGCCCGAGGTGCTGAAGACCTTACAGTCTCGCGGGTATGAGCTTGGGGTGATCTCCAACTTCGACACGCAGTTTTTCCCCGTGTTTCGTGCGCTGGGGCTGGATCGCTATTTTGATTCCGTCACGGTGTCCTGTACGGCCGGAGCGGTCAAACCGTCACCGAAAATTTTTCAGCATGCCCTGGACCAGCATGTCGTGGATCCAGACGAAGCCCTGCATGTGGGCGACCGGCAACTGGAAGACTTTGAAGGCGCCACCGGCGCCGGTTTGGCAGGTGTCCTGCTGGACAGGGATGGGACGGTCCGGGATGATGCCATTCCTTGTATCAGGCATCTGGGTGAATTGCCTGGTATGTTGTAACGGCTGTTGCGTGGGACACTGAAGAAACGACTCAAAAAACAATTGACAATGTTATATGATACTCGTCACAATATAAACAGTTCTAATCCCCCCCGGGACTATGCCGATTTACGGCTCCCCGGGGGTTTTTTTATATCTTTTTCACAGAAGCATAAAAGTTTTTCTTGATCGCTTATGTACCAGAATAGTGGAGTCGTGCTTTCTGGTGGTTTTAAAACACGGTTGGGCTGAACAGACAGTGTGCTCCGTTTCTGTTTCCTCTGCGAGGACAAGCGGGCAAAGGCCTCCCTTCGCTTGTGGTGCTTTGTTGTGCTGAAACACCATGCCAACCATCTACGATAACATTGACACAACGTTGCTTGACGGTCTGAAGGATGCACTGAAAGTCGCCAGGCGCGGCGATTTCTGCGTTGGCTATTTCAACTTGCGCGGCTGGCGGAGTATCGCAGCGGAAATTGACGCTCTACCTTCGGAAGCAGACATGCCCGCGTGCCGTTTGATTGTGGGGAAGTCACTCGACACCGATCAGGCGGTCCGGAATTACTACAACAACGCGGAAACCGAAACGACCAGTAAAGTTGTTCACGAACGCAAAAAGCAGTTTGCCGAATCGTTGATGCGGCAACTGGCCTGTGGAATCCCGACCGCGCGGGACGAAGCCGGCTTGCAGCACCTGGCAAAACAACTTCGGGCGAAACGGCTTCAAGTCAAGTTTTTCGGGGCCTATCCACTCCACGCAAAACTCTACCTTGTCCATCGGGACGATCCCATCAATCCCGTCATCGGCTATGTCGGCAGTAGCAATCTCACCCTTTCGGGATTGAAAAAGCAGGGGGAACTCAACGTTGATGTGCTGGACACGGATGCCGCCGGAAAACTTGCGGGCTGGTTTGAGGAGCGATGGGAAGACCGCTGGTGTCTGGATGTGACCGATGAACTTGCAGATATTATCAAGCACAGTTGGGCGGGTGGCCCGATCAAACCGCACGACATTTACATCAAAACCGCGTATGAGCTTTCCAGAGAGGCGATTGATGGATCACGCGAATTCAGGGTGCCGAAAATCTTTGACAAAAAGATGCTGGAATTTCAGAAGCAGGCGGTTTCTCTTGCCGCCGAACGTCTGAGTCGTCGTGGCGGTGTCATCATCGGCGACGTGGTGGGGCTTGGCAAGACCCTGATTGCGAGTGCCGTGGCAAAAACGTTCCAGGAAGATCGCGGTGATAGCGTCCTGGTGATATGCCCGCCGAAACTGGAGACCATGTGGAAAGAATACCTGCACGAATACACCATTGCCGGAGACACGCTTTCGTTGGGCAAGGTCCGCAGCTTGAAGAAGATGGTGCGTTTTCGTCTTGTGGTGATTGACGAAAGCCATAATCTGCGGAACCGTGACGCCACACGTTACGCGCATGTGCACGACTATATTCGCGAAAACGACTCCCGCGTGATCCTCCTGACTGCCACGCCGTATAACAAAACCTTCACCGATATTGGCAACCAGTTGCGCTTGTTTGTGGAAGCCGATGCCGACCTGGAAGCCAGGCCGGATGAGTATATTCATTCCCTCGGTGGTCTCGGCGAGTTCAAACAGGCGCATTCCACTGTGCTCCCGACATCGCTGGCAGCCTTCGAGCACAGTAGCTGGATGGACGACTGGCGGGAACTCATGCGCATGTTCATGGTGCGAAGAACACGCAGTCATATCAAAAGGAACTACGCGGAATACGATGAAGCCAGGCAACAGCATTACTTGTTGTTTGATGACAAGACGCGATTCTACTTCCCGCACCGGATTCCGAAATGTGCCAGATTCAGTTTGGACAAGGACGATGCACTCGGCCAGTATGCGCGGCTGTATTCCCAGCGAGTCGTCGATATCATTGGTGCACTCAACCTGCCCCGTTACGGCATCGGAAAATATCTGTTGCCTGCATATCAGAACAGCCCGCTCCCTGACGGGGTAAGCGACACCGAGCGACGGACCATAGACAACCTGAGTCGTGCGGGAAACCGGCTGATTGGTTTTGCCAAAGCCGGCCTGTTCAAACGACTGGAAAGCTCCGGTCCGGCCTTTTTGCTTTCCATCAGACGGCACATCGTTCGCAATGCGGTGTATCTCAGCGCGTTGGAACACCATGGAGAGTTTCCGATTGGCGACATACTCGGCTCACTTGCGGATGAAACCGTAGAAGAAGACGAGCCTGATTTCTTTGCCGAGGATCAAAAGGATCAGGAGCAGGACGAATTACAACATTTTCTGGAAGAAGGCCGGCGTGTGTGTACAGTGTTGTCCTCTCCAGCCGGGGAATACAGGAAAAAGTTTGAATGGATAGGAACCGGTTTGTTCGGGCCATCCTTGAAGGATGAGTTACTGGCGGACTGTCATGCCTTGCTGGAAGTTCTGGCGATGGTGCCGGAATGGGATGCCGACGCCGACCGCAAGCTGGGCGCTCTCGCCAGGTTATGCGGGACAACCCACAAGAAGGACAAACTGCTGATTTTCACGCAGTTCAAGGACACCGCGGACTATCTCTGCCGGGAACTGACAAAACGTGGAGTGGACAGGCTCGCCGAAGTTTTTGGCGGCATGGATGACATCTCCAGTTACGTCAAACGCTTCAGCCCCGTTTCCAACAACGCGGCCCCCGGCACTGTAGATGAATTGCGCATATTGATTACCACAGACACGCTTAGCGAGGGCCAGAACCTCCAGGACGCGCATATCGTTGTCAATTTCGACCTGCCCTGGGCCATCATCCGTCTCGTGCAGCGCGCCGGCCGGGTGGATCGGATTGGACAGAAGGCGCCGGAAATCCTTTGCTACTCCTTTGTGCCGGAAGAAGGCATTAATAAAATCATTGGCTTGCGCGAACGCCTGCAGAAGCGCATCGGGGAAAACGCCAAACTGATAGGATCCGATGAGAAATTTTTTGAAGGCGACATGATTAATCTGAAACAGGTGTATGAAGAAACCATCAACCTTGAGGAAGAAGAGGACGAAACGGATTTGATTTCCCGCGCCTACGATATCTGGCGTCAGGCGACAAAGGATAATCCGGGGCTGAAAAAGAGGATAGAGACGCTCCCCGATGTGGTCTATTCCTCAAAACGGGTGGCGGCAGACCCCGGTGTGCTGGCCTATGTCAAAACCAGCACCAACCAGCACATACTCACCCAGATCAACACCAGGGGAGAAATGGTCACGCAATCCCAGTCGAAAATTCTGAACCTGCTGGAATGCTCCCCCGGTGAGCCGACGGCGCCAACAGCCGGGAACCATCACGAACTGGTCGGGCAGGTGGTGGCTCATGTGAACAAAGGGCACGTTGACATCGGTGGGCAGTTGGGCGGGTCAAGTAGCACCAGGCGTCGCGTGTACGACAGGTTAAACGACAGGTTAACAGTGTTGCGTGCGCCTTCCGACACCCTGAAACTGGCAGTCGAGCAGATTTACCGTTATCCATTGAAGGAAACAGCCCGTGATCGGTTGCGGCGCCAGTTACGCGCAGGCATCAGCGATGATGAACTGGCGACGATGGTGGGAAACCTGTATGACGCCGGCGACCTTTGCGCCGTGCCTAAAACGGACGAGCCGGTTGAACCGCACATCATCTGCTCAATGGGACTGGTTGAAGACCAACAAAACACATGACACGGCAACGCAAGCAGGCAGGGTGGACTGGTGTCTAAGAAAAGGTTCCAAGGTATCTGGGATCGGCTTCAGGGCAAAAAATCCCACATGCGGCATTTCCTCTCGGAAATTCGTCTTCACGGCCTTCGCGGCATCAACGATCTGAAAATCCCTCTGGAGTATCCGGTCAGCGTGATTGCCGGCGGCAACGCCAGCGGCAAATCAACGGTGCTGTTTGCCGCCGCCTGCGCGTACAAGGTTCCCGGAGCAGGCCCGAGGGATTATGTCCCGTCCACACTCTTCCCGAGTTACCATCCGAAACAGGGCACTCGCCACGATGATCGCCCGGAGATCACCATTGAATATGAATATGAGACAGAGGCCGGTCACCTTTCAATGCGGTGGCGGCGTGCGAAAGGATGGAGTCGCAGCTTTTTTGGCCGCAAGAGCGCCAGGCAGCCTGAGCGGATAATCTATCTCCGCACGCTCAGCAATCTCAGCAATCCATCCGAGGTGCGTGGCGTACTCCGAATGTCCCATCTTAAAACGCTCCCCAGGGAAGAATCGCTCACAGCCGCGCAAATAGACTTTGCGCAAAGGCTATTGCCGTTCCAGTACAGCGAAATTGTCAAACTTTCCGGCGGAGGCGGGGGGCAGACCCTTCTCTTTGCGGCCAACAAAAACGGAGCGTCCTATTCCGAACTGCACATGGCGGCGGGCGAGCGTGCCATTCTACGGCTTGCACGGGAGATTGCCCAGTTGGAGAATGCGCTGGTTCTCATTGATGAAGTGGAAGCTGGTCTGCACCCCCAGGTACAGGAGCTTCTCATGGTGCATTTGCAACAGCTTGCCCTGCGCAATGACTTGCAGATTATTGTCACGTCTCACAGCCCCGTCGTACTGGATTCGGTCCCAAGACGCGCGCGTATTTTCCTCGAGCGTGACGAATGGGGGAATGTTGCGGTCTGCCCCCAGTACCGGGACCTGATCCAGAATGCTCTGTATGGACGATCCGGTGAGGCGCTCAACATCCTCTGCGAAGATGAAGCCGCCGAGGCTATTCTGAACGGCATTGTTGATATGCTGTCGTATGAACAGAAAATTCAACGTGACGCGGTTTGTATAGGACGCGACACAGGCGCCCAGGAATTTCCAGTACATGCCGCGGCGTTCAAGAAATTTGGCCTGATAGAAAATTTTGTGTTTGTGCTGGACGGCGACCAGCGTGGAAACAGGGAAAATATGACGGAGAAAATTCGGGAAGCGGGGAGGAGCCGACTGATTCCGGTTCTGTTTCTTCCTGGCGACCATGCGCCGGAATATTGGGTATGGAATTGTCTGACTGCGGCCCCGGATTCCTGGGCGCCGTACCTGGGGAGCGATGGTGACCATCTCAAGAAAACCCTCAACCAACTGAATGCACTCTTCGACCGTGCATCGGATACCCCGTCACAGATCGCCAAACACAAAATGCACAATCTGGCGGAAAACCTGCGTCAGGACGCCTCAAGCATTTGTCGCACCGTCGCCAAAGAGGAATCGAAAAACAAAAGCAGCGACATTCAGCCTTTGGTGAAGCAATTGGAAGATCTTGTGCTTGCCTGGCGTGCGGACTGAAACAATCCCTCTTAGCAACCAGCCCGAAGAGTCCCCGGCATATCCGCGATGCGATATGCAATCGGGGCAGACCGTTTAATATGGGTGACGAATGAATCACGTCTTAACAAAGCAACAAGTGACCGATTTTCTCCGCCGCCGCGACTTTGGCAAATTGTTTATTGAACTTGGATGGGACAAGGACAATCTGCCATCCGACCCCTTGCGGTTGCCTCTTGGCGACGGCAGGGATTTCCCTATAAACAGAGTGGTTGAAAAGCGCGGGTTCGTGGTCTGCGTGTGTGACGAGGGCAAGCCCTATCCCGCAAAATCCGACAGACAAAAGCTGGTGAATCAACTCGCGCGCCACCATTACGAGCACCTGCTGATTATCTGTGGCGAGGGCAAACAGTGTTGGAGCGTTGCCATCCGTCCGCAGAACCGTCCAGTGCGAACGGTTGAGGTGGAATGGTACGAACACCAGGACATTCAACCCCTGATGGAAAAACTGAATGGGATGATTTTTCAGATTTCCGAGGAAGGCGAGCTTCGCATTCACGATGTGGTGGACAGGGTGCGGAGTGCGTTCATGGAAGGCGCCGAAAAGGTTACGAAGAAGTTTTACAGCGCGTTTCAGAAGGAGCTTTCGGCATTTGCCGAATTTATAGAAGGGATCAGAGAACAGGTGTCAAGGGAGTGGTATGCCGCATTGATGCTTAACCGCCTGATGTTTATCTATTTCATCCAGAAGAAAGAATTTCTGGACGGCGATACGGATTACCTGGAGAACCGACTGAAAGCGACGCAGACACAGTTCGGCGCCGACACGTTTCACGACCGCTTTTACCGTCATTTTCTGCGCCGCCTGTTTGCTGAAGGGCTTGGGACGCCGGAAGCGGAGCGGGACCCGGAACTCAAGAACCTGTTGGGGAAAGTCCCGTATCTCAATGGCGGGCTGTTTGATCTTCACGAAGTCGAGAAGGAGAACGACGGGATTGAAATTCCCGACAAGGCGTTTGAAAAACTGTTCAAGTTTTTCGGTAAATACCGCTGGCACCTCGACAGCCGCCCTGACGCCAGTGGCAAGGAAATCAACCCCGATGTCATCGGCTACATTTTTGAGAAATACATCAACGCCCTTTTTGAGAAACACATCAACGCCCGCGCCGCGATGGGCGCCTATTACACGCAGGAGGACATCACCGGCTATATTGCCCGCAACACCATCATTCCGTTTCTGTTGAACCGCGCCAAAGACAAATGCAAAAACGCCTTTGATGCCGAAAATGGCATCTGGCGTTTTCTGCGCGATAAACCGGACAACTATATCTACGGCGCCGTGAAACACGGTTGCGACATTCCCGATGAAGAAATCCCGGAACACATCCGGCGCGGCATGGACACCACGGCGCCCGGCCTGCTTGATCGCCGCAAGCACTGGAATACGCAAACGGAAAAACGCTTCGCCCTGCCCACCGAGATCTGGCGTGAGACCATGGCGCGGCGAGCACGCTATCGTGAATTGCAGGCCACAACGGCAAACGGCGAAGTCCACGAGATTGACGACCTGATTACGTACAACCTTGATATTGAGCGTTTTGCCTCGGACTCGCTCCGCTACTACGAAGGTTCGGACTTTATCGCCGCATTCTATGAAGCCATTGCCGGCAGGTCGTCGCTCAGCTCCCGTCAGCGGGGGACGCGTGGCATAACGGTGCTGGACCCCGCCTGTGGTTCGGGCGCGTTTCTGTTCGCGGCGTTGAACATTCTGGAGCCGCTGTATGAACGATGTATAGAGCGGATGCGGGCTTTTGTTGAGGAAGACGACAACCTGAGACAGCAGGGCACACGCAAGGGGACAAAAAAGCATCCCCTGTTCCGGGCGGTTTTAGAGGACATAAAGCGTCATCAGAACGAAAAATACTGGATTTATAAGACCATTGTGCTCAACAACCTGTACGGCGTGGATCTCATGAAGGAAGCGGCGGAGATTGCCAAACTGCGCCTGTTCCTCAAGCTGGCGGCGGAGGCGGAATACGATCCGAAAAAGGCCAACCTCGGCCTGGAGCCGTTGCCGGATATTGATTTCAATATCCGCGCGGGGAATTCGCTGGTGGGGTTTGTGAGTATGGAGCAGTTTGAACAGGCGGTCGCCATTGACCCCTGGACAGGTCAGAGGAGGATAGATCTGGATCAGAATTTGAGTCAGGAAATCCGCGAGAAGGCGATAGAGGTTCAAAAGGCCAATGAAAGATTTCGGCAAGCGCAGGACAGCGGCGACGACAGTTACCGCAAAGCAAAAGGCGAGTTGAGCGAAAGGCTTGATGACTTGAATGGAAAGATGAACCGCTATCTTGCTGAACAGTATGGCAAACAAACAGAGAAGGGTTGCCGGCGATGGGTGGATTCCCACCAGCCCTTTCACTGGCTCACCGAGTTTTACGGGATTATGGAAGAAGACGGCGGGTTTGATGTGGTGATTGGGAATCCGCCGTATGTGGAATACTACGAAAATCGTTTCGCTTATCGGGTTAGAAATTATGTTACGAAAAAGTGTCGCAATTTGTACGCATTCTTTATGGAGAGAAATTTTGATTTCGTTTCTAAAACCGGAAAAATTGGAATGATTGTTCCCATTTCCTCGGTTTCCACCGATCGTATGAAAACATTACAGGAATTTTACGTTAGAAAAGCAAAGGGACAATGGCATTCCCACTACGCGGTTAGGCCAGGAAAATTATTTGCGGAAGTAGATATGAACTTAACCATTACTCTAATGTCGCTGGAATCCAAAGAAAACTCCACTATCTATTCCACTACGTACAATCGATGGTCAGGAAAACATAATAGGCAAGAACTGTTTTCGGGACTGATATACTCAAAACTGGATCCTCGTTTTTGCGTAGATAGATTCCCCAAAATCGCTGTTTCTGTCGAAGCAGATATACTCAAGAAAATTTATCAACACGAACAAAAACTTAATAATTTTTGCTCCCCGCAAGGTGAAAGTCTTTATTACCACTCTGGAGGCAGATATTGGAGAAAAGCATTGCTTGAAAAACTTTCATCACACTATATCGAAGTAGTGGTCAAAAGAGATTGTTTGCCCGTTGCATTTTGTCTTTTGAACAGTCAGTTCTTCTATTGGTATTGGATAATTCATTCCAA
This sequence comes from Nitrospirales bacterium, assembly GCA_963692935.1. GTDB lineage: Bacteria > Nitrospirota > Nitrospiria > Nitrospirales > UBA8639 > Bin75. The sequence goes on along the minus strand of OY843588.1, from coordinate 1,434,482 downwards.
CTGTATGGATGTTGTATTTTCCGAAGTGCACGGTTTGCCTGTTTTTGATTTTGACCAAACACATCCGGAACAGTGGAAGCCGCTCCAAGATGATTTACTATGTTTTTATTCTTCTAGTGGTTTAGTTGTTGAAAGGAGAGGCAAGATAATTTCTACAAATGAGACGAATTTTGACATGAAGCGAGCTAAAAGTATTGTCGATGGGATTGATGCCAAACTAGCTCAACACTACAATTTCACGGAAGAAGAGTTAGACTACATCATCAACTACGATATCAAATACCGGATGGGATGAAAGATGAGTGAGGAATATAAACCATTTTCTGAGCTGTATGGTTACAAGCCCCCCAAACTGGTGCAACACAAAAAAGTTGACCGAGATTTACTCAACGCGCTTTGGAATGTTCTTAGTAGAACCGTTTATTATTATGGCGATGGCCGGGCAGGTATGTGGCTCCTAAGCTCAGCAGAGAATATGCACACAATATGGTGCGATTTCATGAAAAGACGAATTGATGACTTCCCCTTTGATGTTTATGATTCTTTGGATGATGCGCCGTATTTTGGTAATGCGCAAGCAGATCCATTCGCAAGATTTATTAGCGATAACTATTTCGCCTTTTCGAAAAATGAGTGGTCTCGCGTGTTTGACTTTTTCCAGTTTCTTCTTAACAAAGGACATTTCACACTCTACGATCCCGATGAACCTTATTTAACGTGCAATCCTGCCAACTTTGTTGGGAGACTTAATCATGCATTAAAGCGGGAAAACTCTGCATATCGTATTATCAACAATCTGTTCATAGAGATTATCTCCGAGCGGGAGGTGGAGGAGGTAGAGAAAGCTCATAGTGTGCCTTTCAAAGCTACAAAACGGCACATTGACAAAGCTATAACCTTTTTCGCTACCCGCCCAAACCCTGATTATGAAAATAGCATCAAGGAATCCATCAGTGCCGTGGAATCCATTGCAAAAGAAATCACAGGAGTTCGCAAAGCATCCCTTGGCAAACTTACAAAGCGGCTCAACCTTCCCCCTGCTTTTGCGGGTGGTTTGCATAAACTTTACGGCTTTACAAACGATGCCGGTATCCGGCACGGCGGTACATCCGACAAAGATCTGACAATAGACCAGGACACCGCCCGGTTTATGTTGGTTATCTGCTCCGCTTTTGTGAACTACATCATCTCCCTGAATCCGCAAAAGGTTCATGCCCTAAAAAGTTACTGAGGTTTCCTGATCCGGTAACGGAACAGTCATCAACAAACAGGTTCTGTGCAATGAAAGATAGCGACACACCCATCGTTGATATGCTGACTTTGCGCAGGGATTTGTATTTCGTGATGAGTCTGCTTTTAGCCGACAGAGAGGTGGGTAAAGTGCCTGGGATGACGGTTTGGACACAAGTTTTTCACGACAACGAGGTGAGAAGGTTGATGCTCTGGGTGGCAACGGCAATACGTAGTTTGCTGGACGGGCTGGACCCTAAAAAAGATGTCTTCAGCAGAAAGCCTTGCGGGGAATACTGGCCTGATTTTCCAAACGGTGCAAAGGAGCCGCTACAATTCAGACAAGCCTGCAATTCCGTCATTCATGCCAAAGAGATATTGCTTTACAAGGCGCCACAACAAGAATCGACAAGAAAGGCCAAGCGCGTTTATACTGGCAGAGTGACTGTGCGGAGCACCCGCGGATCCAGGAAGACTCGAGCACAGCTTGATATAATCGGATTTGTGCAAATAGCAGATACGATGATCAACTCTTTTGAGGAGGGCAACCATGCCAACATACAGAGACACCTACAAGTACCACTTCAAGAAGGGCAACAAAATTGTCCATACCGGGATTACCAATGATATAGACCGCCGTGAAGCAGAGCACAAAAATGAACCTGGCTGGAGCAAAGGGCATATCACACAGGTGGGTTTCCGCACTACGTATGATGCCGCCCTTGCATGGGAACGGGAACAAGCTACACAAGGCAAGCCGGTGCGAAACGACAGCGATTGAAAATATCCCGGCGTATAGCCCTTTCAGCATTTCCGTCCGATAGATGGGAAACCGTTTTGCTCACTTTAAGAGAATCGGTTTTGAGGAAGACGACAATGCCAACGACTAGAGACACCTACAAGTACCATTTCAAGGTAGGCAGAACAGTTGTCCATAAGGGGATTACCTATGATCTGGATCGCCGTGAGATAGAGCACCGAAACAACCCGGAGCACCCGGAATGGAGCAAGGGAAATATCAAGCAGATCGGCCTCCGCACTACGCGCGATGCCGCCCTTGGGTGGGAACGGGAACAAGAGCAAAAAACAAGCCGGTAGCGGCTAAATAGATTCTCCGAGGTTTCTGGTACGGGTACAATCAAAGCCAATCGCTTCATCGGAGCGGTGAGGAGGGCAACCATGCCCACATATAGAAACACCTACAAATACCACTTCAGGAAGGGCAACAAAATTGTCTATACCGGGATTACCAATGATATAGACCGACGCGAGTATGAACTCAAGAATGAACCGGGCTGGAGCAAAGGGCGTATCATACAGGTGGGTTTCCGCACTACGCGCGAAGCTGCCCTTGCATGGGAACGAGAGCAAGCCGAACAAGGCAAGCCAGTAGAGGCTTGATAGACTCTCCGGGGTTTCCTGTATGGGTACACTCATACGCCAATCGCTTTATCAGTCATGTTCCCGTTCTGGATTCCCACTGTGGCGGAAATGTCGGGCTGGTTGTGTCTTGAAGTATGTAATTCCTTTCCCTTGAGATTGTCCGGTCGGTAGTTTGCGCTGTCTGCCCCCCCCCCCCCCCCTCCATTTAACGTTGACAATATGCTATTTATATGGATAGATATGACAGATTTTGTCAAAATATCTACTGAAACGAGGTTGAAACGGTGTTAATTGAGTTCAGCGTTACCAATTACCGATCTATCAAGGAAGAGCAGACCTTTAGTCTGGTGGCATCTAAAAGCAATGAATTAAGGGATTCTCATACCTTTGAGGCAGAAGGTTTCAAAGACAAATTGTTGCGTTCAGCAACTGTTTATGGGGCTAACGCATCGGGGAAGACCAGCCTGCTCTTTGCGCTTTGGTCAATGAGGGCCATTGTGAAGGAGTCCGCTAGTGAAAGCTCTCGCGGAGACCTTCTTCCAGTGGAGCCGTTCAAGTTGGATTCCAAGTCGCGTAAGGCGCCAACCGAATTTGAAGTTGTGTTTATGGCGAAAGGGGTTCGCTATCAATATGGCTTTTCAGCAACAGAGAAGCGTGTTGTGCATGAGTGGCTTCTGGCCTTTCCCGAAGGACGTCCCCAGCGCTGGTTTGAGCGCGAATTGATTCAAAACAAATACAAATGGAGTTTTGGAGCTTCATTGAAAGGGGAAAAACAACTCTGGCAAAAATCAACCCGTGATAACGCCCTGTTTCTTTCCACTGCCGTGCAACTCAACAGCCAGCAGTTACAGCCTGTTTATGACTGGTTCAAGGATACTTTGCGTCTCTTCGTTGATCGGGAATTAGCGCCGGATGCCAGTGCTTCTTTCTGTGAAAAGAATGGCAAGGAGAAGGTTGTAGATTTTTTGAAGAAAGCGGATTTGGGAATTAACAGTATCCATGTGAAGCAAGAGACGTTTGATCCAGAAAGCCTGCATGAAGGCATCCCCGATATTATCAAGCAGGATATTGTCAAAACGATGAAGGGCAAAAATGTATACGACATAAAAACTGTTCACAAAAGTTCAAGCGGCGACTCTGTCGAGTTCGCATTGTCCCAGGAATCAGACGGAACACAGAAGGTCTTTGCGCTTGCGGGGCCTTTCCTTAACAGTCTGCAAAAAGGTCATGTGGTTTGTATTGATGAATTACATGACAATCTGCATCTTGAATTAGTGAAATTTCTTGTGGGGTTGTTCAATAACAAAACAACAAATCCGAGAAACGCCCAACTGATATTTACGACTCATGAAACCTCGATGTTAGACCAGAAAATCCTGCGCCGCGACCAGATCTGGTTTTGTGAAAAGGATAGCAAGCATGCAACACAGGTGTATCCTTTGACGGATTTCCATCCTCGCAAAGGAGTTGAAAATCTGGAACTGGCTTATCTGTCTGGTCGTTACGGAGCATTGCCCTATATCCCGGTATTGCATTAACGATGGGTAGAAAGGCACGCACCTGATGCAATCCCTGAACATTCCTGACCTGGCTGATGCCGTTTTCTCACTTGGCAACGCCGACATTCTCTCCAACCGTAAAACCGCCTTCCTCTGTTCCCGCACCTATCCCGCCAGGGCCGTGTTGCGCATCTACGACTGGGCGAAGGAGATGCGTGAAAGCGGAGAATGTGTGCTCTCCGGTTTTCATTCACTGCTTGAGCGGGATGTGCTGGATGTGCTTCTTCGGGGAAGCCAGCCGATCATCCTTGCCGCCGCGCGCGGCCTGCCGAAGCGGTATTCCGCCGATGTGAGGCAGGCCATTGATAAAGGGCGGCTACTGGTTATCAGCCCGTTTCCTGATTCGGTCCGGCGCATCACCGCCGACACCTCACTTCAGCGCAACAGGATGATGCTTGCCCTTGCTGACACTATTGTCATCGGGCACATGAGCAGGGATGGCGTGCTTGCGGAAGCCCTCTCGACGGTTGATCGCCATAAGGCGATTGTCCGACTTACCGATTAGCTGGTTGGGATTGTCTCTGTTTTGCGGTACTGGTCCTGGCAGCTTCTATTGAGAAATAAATCCTGTGCATGTAGGTGGCAAAGTGATAAACGCCGCGCTCGCCTTCTGGAGCTGGCACAATTGCGCCTAATTTGCGCATACGGTTAAGAAAGTTATTCATGTTTTTTTCTTCGTCGGCAGTAAGTTTCAACGACCGCAGTTGCTCTTTGGAAAATTCAATCTCAAATGGACCAAGCCACATGGCTATTTTTCTCAGAATGGAGCGATATTTTTTACTCTGTAATGCCTGAATCACTTCGCTTTCCAGAAAATGTTCGCCAATACGATTGGCGGCGATTAGTACGCCGGTCAGTGCTACTTCTTGATTGACTTGCCCGTCTTTCGTGATTCTCCATACGGCATTGCCAATTTCATGAGCCACGGCTGGCAAGCCGCCAGAATACCGTGCAAGGGATTGAATTTCCCGGTCGCCAATTACAACATCATGTTTTGCAAAAGCATGCTTGAAAAAATCCTCGCTTTCCCCCGAGTCCCACGGCTTCATATCAATTATCGGCCGAAACACCCTTCCCACAGAAGGATTATTTTCCAGCATTTTACGGAATCGCTCCTCCAAGCCGACAAAAATCAGGCAGACAGGGTTGGTTTTCCTGCTTGTGGCCTCGCTATCCACCATGCTTTTGATCCAGTGAGCAAAAACAGGCTTGTCTGCCAGGCCGTTGATGTCATCCAAAATCAACAACAACACTTCCCTGTCTTCCCCTGCTTTGTGGACGATGGAACCGAGAGCATCAGAAAAATTCCCTGCCGTTGCATCCAAGTCATCAGAGGTTGCCTTGAGTGTAATGTCAACACCCCACATGCCTACTCTTTCGATACGCTCTCCGAACGACTTCCACAGTGCCTTTCCCCACGATTTGTTTTCGTTATCCTTCAACAGTTGCACATGGGCTTCGCTCACCAAGTCTCCCAGATTGCCCACGCCGCCAAGATGCACATGGGCGACAATAGCTTTCTCATTGCGCTCTGCCAAAGAACCGATAAACGCGGCAAGAGAGCTTTTGCCGATTCCACGCTCGCCTGAAATCCAACCGACCTGAAGTTTCTTCTTTCTTGCCAGACGAACCATGGTGAGCAACTCTTCAACCTGATCCTGTCGTCCGGTGAACGACTCCACATCAACCGGCTGGCCCGGAGTGAAAGGACTGCTGTCTGGATTCATGGTGCTATTGCCTCGCAAATAAGACTTGTTCTAATCAGTTCGGGTTGCTACATCGCCGCCCCGTGTGATAGCACTGCCCCACAAACGCGGGCCAAGTATACCAGACAGCGTGATCCGCATTCACCCCATACCTTCCCCGCACGGTGAATGCCGCAACCTCCCGCCCCTTCCTTGACCCCCCAATCTACTGCCTGCTAGACTTTCCCCCAAGTCTACAATTTTATCCTGGTAAATTTTATCGTCACGTCAACAGGTCAACGCGTGCCAGAAATGTCTGGTCAACCGTTTGTCCGGCGTGAGTTGCGAGGAGTGTGATGGAGCATTTTCCGAACAGTGTGAGTGATAGTCCCCCGTGGTGGAGTCGGCATGGTGTCCGTGGCACCTGTGCCGAAGGGCTTGAAGACGACTGGGGGGCCGGTGAAGGCGACGAGCAGGACAAACTTGCGGATCCGCCCACCAATGTCAAGGCCGTGTCAGGCAACGGGTTTATTACCGTCAGCTGGGATCCCGTTCCCGATGCGATGTACTACAACCTCTACTATCAGAGCACGCAGGGCGTTTCGATTAAGCCAAATGAACTGACCCGCCCCATCGCAGGCAGGGAAGACTTTAATCCCGTCATCGGAGTGACCAAAGAAAAGGGAACGTGCATTGAAGGCCCGTCCTCGCCGTATGAACATCAGGATCTCGCCAACAGCCTGTGTTATCACTACGTGGTCACAGTCGTAACCGCCGAGGGAGAAAGCCGTGAATCCGAAGAGGTCATGGCCATTCCCTCGCCGTATCTGCCGGTGATGCAGTTCGGGGAGGAAGGCGTGGACGACGGGGAATTCCGTTCACCCACCGGCATCGCGCTTGATGGCGAGGGCAATCTGTATGTGGCGGATACAGACAATCACTGCATCCAGAAATTTGATAAGAACGGGGTGTTTCTTGCGCGCTGGGGCGAAGAAGCCGACTCGGAAGAGGGCACGTTTTATTATCCGAGAGGGTTGGCGACGGCTCCGACGGGCGAGGTCTACGTGGCGGACAGCGGCAACAACCGCGTCCAGAAGTTTGATCCGGATGGGAACTTTCTGTCGGCCTGGGGCCAGTTTGGCTTTGCCTGGCGCGGGGCCGAGGCCGGTAAATTCGATGTGCCCTGGGGAGTCGCCACCGATCAGCAGGGGAATCTCTACGTCTCGGACACGAGCAACGCGCGCATACAAAAATTCCAGCCGGATGGCACGCCCGTGATGAAATGGGGCAAAGACGGCAGCTTCGACGGCGCGTTTTTCTATCCGCGCGGCCTGGTGGTGGACTTTGCCGGCCACATTTACATTGCCGATGAAGGCAATCATCGCGTGCAGAAATTCGATTCCCGCGGACATTTTCTGGCGAAATGGGGGCGGGAGGGCAGTGGCCCCGGTCAGTTCCGGTCGCCATGGGGCGTGGCCTGCGACGCCCTGGGCAACGTCTATGTTGTGGACAGCCGGAACCACCGGATTCAGAAGTTTGATTCAAACGGCACGTATCTGTGTTCCTGGGGCAACCGCGGGCTGACGGGAGGGCAGGTCAATTTCCCGTCCGGCCTGGCCGTGGATAAAGACGGGTGCGTCTACGTGGTGGACAGCGGGAATCATCGGATCCTGAAGTTTGCGCCCACGGATGAGGAGCTTGCCAGAGGCCGGAACAAAGCCGAAGGGGATGCGGCACGGGGGGCGGGTCTGCCGACCGTGGCGTTGGTGGCCAAGCCCGGGGACTCGGAAGTGATGCTCAGTTGGATGGATGTGCCGGAAGCCGTGTCCTACAGCCTCTATTTTGACACCACCCCCGGAGTGAAGAGAGAGACGGCCACACGCATCGAAGGCGTGACCAGCCCCTATACCCATACCGGCTTGACGAATAACGCCACCTATCATTACGCGCTTGTGAGCGTGGATGAACAGGAGGCCGAAAGTCCCCTGTCCGAAGAACAGCAAGTGACCCCCGTGCTGATTGACGTGGCAGCCCCGCAGAACCCGGACATTGTGCTCAATCACGGGGCCTCCATGTCCAATTCGCCTGACCTGGTGGCGACCATTTCGGCCAGGGATCTTGATACCGGCGTCGCGGGCTATTTCATTTCAGAAAATCCCATGGTCCCCGGCGCGACCCTGCCGGGCTGGATTGAGGTGGAACCGGAACACCGGTTTGGCGCCACGGTTCCCGTGACACTGTCCCCCGGGGACGGACCCAAGACGGTCTATGTCTGGTTTAAGGATGTGGGCAACAATATCTCCGTTCCGGCCAGCGGGAACATTCTGCTGAACACGTCGGGGTATGTGTGCACGGCGAAATGGGGCAAACCCGGTCGGGGAGCTTCGTTGTTGCACGGCGGCGAATTCATGGCGCCGTTGTACGGGTTGACGATTGATCGTCAAGGCTCGCTGTTTGTCGTGGATAACGGCAACAATCGCGTCCAGAAATTCGATGCCAATGGCAATTTCATCCTGCTGTGGGGGAACTTTGGCACGGCCAACGGGAATTTCAACAACCCCACGGGTCTCGCCTGTGATGGCAAAGGCGATGTGTATGTGTGCGACACCAACAACCATCGCGTGCAGAAATTTGACGGCAAACTGGGGCACTACCTCATGAAAATCGGCGGGCGCGGGAATGGCGAAGGCCAGTTCAACGCGCCGTGGGACATCGCGGTTGATCGGGTGCGCGGGTACATCTATGTCGTGGACAGCGCCAATTTCCGCGTCCAGAAATTTGATATGGACGGCGAATTCGTGATGCAGTGGGGCAGTTTCGGGAATCAGGACGGGCAGTTCTATTTTGCGCGCGGCATCGCGGTGGACCAGCAGGACGGGATGGTCTACGTCATTGATATGGGGAATCATCGCGTCCAGAAATTTGACACCAGTACCAATGTGTTACCGCAGCTTGTCACCCGGTGGGGCGGCGGCATCGGACCGGGACATGCCAGCAGTGCGCAGGCCCAGGAGCCGGGCCAGTTCCGGTCTCCCTGGGGTATCGCCGTGGACGGTGCGGGCGATGTCTATGTGGCCGACACGGGGAACCAGCGTATTCAGAAGTTTGACCGGGACGGAAGTTTCATCACCCAGTGGGGCGGGTTCGGAAATGCGGAAGGCCAGTTTAACTTTCCCTACGGGATTGATGTTGATCAGAAAGGGCACGTCTTCACGGTGGACAGCGGCAACATGAGGGTGCAACGCTTTATGCCGGCCGATGACGCTGAAGATTTTCTCCGGGATGCCCATGAACCTGTCGCGGCTCTTCCCGAAGGCGGCGACTAGGCGTGTTCAATCTCCGTGGCTTCCTGCAGGCCACGTGACATGGTGTCGCGCGGCCCTGTCGCCGTGCGATGGTCGGGGGGCTGGTGAACGGGAGGCATGCCCGTTCTGTCCCACGCCACGTTTCACCGTATCCAGGCTGACAGATCCGGCAATATATCCTGAGCAAGAGAAAGGGATCATGGCGCTCTGGGACAAAACGCGAATCGGATTGACCTTTGATGACGTGGTGCTGATTCCGGCCAGATCGGATGTGGTGCCCAGTGAGGTGGATTGCTCCACATGCGTCTCGCGCCAGATCACCATCGGCATCCCCATTCTCAGCGCCGCGATGGACACGGTGACGGAAAGTCGTCTCGCCATTGCGTTGGCGCGCGAAGGGGGGCTGGGGGTCCTCCATCGCTCCTCGTCTCCTGAAATGCAGGCTGTGGAAGTGGACAGGGTGAAGAAATCCGAAAGCGGTATGATTCTCGACCCCATCACGATTGCGCCGAATCAAACGATTCGTGATGCCCATGACATTATGGCGACCTACCGGATTTCCGGGATTCCGGTGACGAAGAACAACAAACTGGTCGGGATTCTGACCAATCGTGACTTGCGATTTGAGTCCCGGTCGGATCTGTCGGTGTCGCAGGTCATGACAAGCGCGAACCTCGTCACGGTGCCGGAGGGGACGAGTCTGGACACGGCCAGAGAAATTCTGCATGAGCATCGCATTGAAAAACTGCCGGTGGTGAATGACCGTTTTGAGCTGAAAGGGCTGATCACGATCAAAGACATTCAGAAACAGATTAAATACCCGAATGCCAGCAAGGACACCCATGGTCGGTTGCGCGTCGCCGCCGCCGTTGGTGTGGGGAAAGACGTCCCGGAACGCGTGGAATGTCTGGTCAAAGCCGGCGTGGACATGATCGTCGTGGATACGGCCCACGGGCATTCCCGAAGTGTCATTGAGACCGTCAGAATGATCAAACGGCGCTACGGGTCAACGGATCTGATGGCCGGCAACGTCGGCACGGCGGAGGCCGTTCGGGAACTCGTGGATGCGGGCGCCGACGCGGTGAAGGTGGGAGTGGGGCCGGGTTCGATTTGCACGACGCGGATTGTCTCGGGCGCCGGGGTGCCCCAACTGACCGCCATTGCCGATTGCGCCGAAGCGCTGGAAGGGACCGGCGTGCCGGTGATTGCCGACGGTGGCATTAAATATTCGGGTGACATTTCCAAAGCGCTGGCGGCGGGGGCCGCTGCCGTGATGATCGGGTCCCTGTTTGCCGGCACCGAAGAATCACCGGGGGAAACCGTGTTGTATCAGGGCCGCACCTATAAAGAATATCGCGGTATGGGGTCGCTCGGAGCGCTGGAACGCGGGAGCAAGGACCGGTATCAGCAGGAAGGGCGGGCCAGAGCGAAGCTGGTGCCGGAGGGCATTGAAGGCCGCGTCCCGTATAAAGGCGCCCTGTCCCATACGACCTATCAGCTGGTCGGCGGTCTCAAGGCCGGCATGGGCTATTGCGGCTGTCTATCCGTGCCCGAGTTGCAGCGCAACTCCCGGTTCATTCGTTTAACCCAGGCCGGCTTCCGGGAAGGCCACGTGCATGATGTGGTGATTACCAAGGAGGCTCCCAACTACAGGGCTGACGTGGAATAACGTAAGTCCGTTGTGGCCGGACCCCGTTGCGAAGAAAAATATCGTTGTCCATGGCGTCCCGTCACGATACCATCGTTATCCTTGATTTTGGGTCGCAGTACACCCAGCTGATTGCCCGCCGGATTCGGGAATCCCGCGTCCATTCCGTGATCCTTGCCGCCTCCGCTTCCCTGGAGGCGATTCGTGCGCACCATCCCAAAGGCATTGTGCTGTCCGGGGGGCCTGCCAGCGTGACGGGGGGCGGGCGTCCCGCATGGGCAAAAGCGATTTTGCGGGAAGGTCTGCCCGTGCTCGGGATTTGTTACGGTATGCAGGTCATCGCGCATGAGATGGACGGACGCATCGGTCGGGCCAGGCGGAGGGAATTTGGTCAGGCGGAATTGCATGTGTGGGACGGATCGGATTTATTCAGAGGACTCAAGGACATCGGGCCTTTTCGCGTCTGGATGTCGCACGGCGACCGCCTTGCAAAGTTGCCGCATGGATTCAAGTCCATAGCGTGGACCAGGAATTCTCCCGTCGCGGCGATGAAAGCGGTCAACAACAGGCACCGGCTCTACTGTCTGCAATTTCACCCTGAAGTGGCGCATACCACGCACGGCAGGCAGATCATCAAAAACTTTGTGCATCATATTTGCGAAGCCGGGCCCACCTGGACCATGGGTTCATTCCTGCACGATTCCATTGACCGGATTCGTCAACGTGTGGGACAGGACAATGTGCTCTGTGCGCTGAGCGGGGGCGTGGACAGCATGGTGGCCGCCGCCATGACCCACCGGGCCATCGGCACGCAACTCACCTGTGTGTTTGTTGACAACGGCGTGATGCGGAAACACGAAGCGAAACAGCTTGCCAGGGTGTTCCGGTCGCATCATTTCAACTATCGCATGGTAGATGCCTCCGAGCAGTTTCTGCGCGCGCTGGGTCGCACGACCGATCCTGAAAAAAAGCGCAGGATCATCGGGCGTCAATTCGTGAAGGTGTTTGACCGCGAAGCGCGTACAATCGGCAACGTGCGCCATCTGGTCCAGGGCACCCTCTACCCCGATGTGATTGAAAGCGTCCAGCACAAAGGGCCGTCCGCGACCATCAAGACGCACCATAACGTGGGCGGACTGCCCGCGCGGATGCGGCTCAACCTGGTCGAACCGCTTCGGGAACTGTTCAAGGACGAGGTGCGGCTGCTGGGCAAGGAACTGGGGTTGCCGGACAACATGATTCATCGTCACCCCTTTCCGGGTCCTGGCCTGGCCATTCGCATTCCTGGCGAGGTGACGACCGAGCGGTTGCGGATGCTTCGTGATGCCGATGCCATTTTTCTTGATGAACTGGCGTTGCACGGGCTGTACCGGAAAACCTGGCAGGCCTTTGCCGTCCTGTTGCCCGTTCGGACCGTGGGGGTCATGGGCGATCAGCGGACCTATGAATATGTCATCGGGTTGCGGGCCGTGACCAGTGTGGATGGCATGACTGCGGACTGGGCGCGCCTGCCGCATCGCTTTCTGGGTCATGTGGCGAACCGTATCATCAATGAAGTGCACGGCGTGAATCGTGTCGTGTACGACATCAGTTCCAAACCGCCGAGTACGATTGAATGGGAATAGCCCGGTGTCCGAACCGTGTGTATGTGCTGTCAGAGGCGACGGGACAGGGTCAATGAGGGAAACGTCGGATAGTGTATAACGTGTTGCGTACCTGTTTTTATTTCTTACAAGCCGTGTTGTATCGCTGTCATATGGTGTTAAGTATGACGGCCAGCGAAGGTGCACTGGTCGACGTCATTAAAAAAATGAGACCGGTATCCGCTGGAAGAGATTTAATACGCATTGGCGGACGGCACGATGGAGGGTATCTCGTGCCGGATGACTTACAGGGGGTGTCTGCGAACTTTTCGCCTGGTGTGGGTTGGACGGTCGCATTTGACGAAGAGCTTGCAACTCGGTACGCGATTAAATCGTTTCTGGCTGATTATTCGGTTGAGCCTCCCTCCGTCTCGAACGAGAGTTTTGATTTTGAAAAGAAATTCCTGGGCATAGTCAATAATGATCGCTATATGAGATTGGAAGACTGGATTGAGAAAAAAACTGGGGGGGGGGGGGGACTCCACAGCGAAGAGTTTATATTGCAGATGGACATTGAAGGGGCTGAGTTTGGCGTGTTAATTGACACGCCGTCTGCCGTGCTTCGGCGGTTTCGCATCATGATCATTGAATTTCATGCCATGGAGAGAATGTTTGCGAAGCATACCCTCGGTATTCTTGATGGAATCCTGGATAAGGTGTTGAGAGATTTCTGTGTGGTGCATATTCATCCAATTAATCATTGTTCCTCAGTCAAGGTGGGCAACGTGGAAATACCGCGTGTCATTGAGGTCACATTCTACAGACGGGACAGAGCGGTGTTTGATAACGCGAAATTGAGTTTTCCTCATCGTTTAGATCGGCCGAGCATGCCCGAACACCCTGATGTGTTCCTGCCGGCCATCTGGCAGAATCAGGTGAGGTGCATGGAACGACAGGCCATGCCTCTGTCGCACCGCTGTCCCGCCGCGCGGAGCGTCTGTGCGTTGGCCCGTGGTGTGCAGGGAGGCCCATGATGATTCGCTTGCAAAAAGTCATCGCCGCGGGTGGACTGGCATCCCGTCGCACGGCGGAAACCATGATCCGCAACGGCGAGGTCACGGTGAACGGCAAGGTCGTCCGCGTGCTGGGCACATGCGTGGACCCGTTGACAGATCACGTGAAAGTCAACGGCCGTCATGTACGACCGGCCGAACCCGAAACCTTCGTGCTGTTGCACAAGCCGGTCGGGTATGTAACAACGATGCGTGACCCGCACGGTCGGCGCACAATCGCGGATTTGCTTGCCAGCGTGAAAATGCGCGTGTTTCCGGTGGGTCGGCTTGACTACGACGCCGAAGGGCTGCTGTTGCTGACGAACAACGGCATGGTGGCCCAGATGTGTTTGCATCCTCGGTATCATGTGCCCAAAACGTATCTGGTGAAGGTGTCGGGGTTGTGTACGAACGAGGAAATTCGGGCGCTTCAGGACGGCGTCGCGCTGGATGACGGCCTCACCGCACCCGCCGTGGTCAGAAAATCCGGAAAGGCCCGGGTCAATTCGTGGATCGAGCTCACCATTCACGAAGGCAAAAAGCATCAGGTCAAGCGCATGGTTGAGGCCGTGGGTCATCGAGTCGTGCGCATCAAACGAATCCGCTTCGGCCCCCTGGTCCTAGGAGATTTGCGTGTTGGAACCTGCCGGTTTGCGACCGATGCCGAAGCCAATGCCCTGCGTTCGTTGCTTCGGCAACCGGTCGGAGCGGCCTTCCATCGCCCGGCGGTTGCGTCACGGGCACCGGTCTCCCCGCGGCCCATGCGACCGCAGAGCACCGTGCCGCCTGTGCGTGCACGGAAACCCGCGCCACCCGTGCGGCGGGCGTCACAGGCTTCGGTTGCCCCGCGGTCCGAGCGACCGCAGAGCACCGTGCCGCCTGTGCGTGCACGGAAACCCGCGCCACCCGTGCGGCGGGCGTCACGGGCTTCGGTTGCCCCGCGGTCCGAGCGGCCGCGGAACCCCATGTCCCCCGTGCGTGCACGGAAACCCGCGCCACCCGTGCGGCGGGCGTCACGGGCTTCGGTTGCCCCGCGGTCCGAGCGGCCGCGGAATCCCGAGTCCCCTGTGCGGACACGGAAACCCGCTCCGCCCGCGCGGCGGGTGTCACCGGTGCCGGTTGTTGCGCGGCCGCAGAACCCCGTGCCACCCGTACATACACGGAAACCCGCCCCGCCCGCGCGGCGGAATGCTGGCGGCGGAAGACATCGGCCCCCCTCCGGCAGGCCCTCTGGAACCAGGCAGGTCGTGAGAGGGCGTCGCCCTCATGATCGGGGACGCACACGATGAAACGCACGCACCATTGCGGAGAACTCACGCGCAAACAGGACGGCCACACCGTCACGCTGATGGGATGGGTGCATGGCCGTCGCGATCACGGCGGGGTATTGTTCGTGGACGTGCGCGACCGCGGCGGCGTCACGCAGCTCGTGTTTGACGTGGAAACGGATGCGGACGTGCGCGCACGCGCGGATGAGTTGCGGAATGAATATGTGATTGCCGCGACGGGAACGGTGCGTCTCAGGCCCGAGGATTCCGTGAATCCACAGATCGCGACCGGGGAAATTGAAATCCAGGTGAACGCGCTGGAGGTGTTGAACCGGGCCAGGACTCCGCCGTTTGTCATTGAGGACGACGCGCCGGCCACGGAAGCCCTGCGCTTGAAACATCGGTATCTGGATTTACGACGGCCCTCCATGCAGCGGTTGCTTGCGTTGCGTCACGACGTGGCCCACCGCACCAGAGCGTTTCTCCATCAACGCGGATTTTGGGAAATCGAAACGCCGATCCTCACAAAAAGCACCCCCGAAGGCGCGAGAGACTATCTGGTGCCCAGCCGCGTCACGCACGGCGATTTTTTCGCCTTGCCACAATCCCCGCAGCTCTTCAAACAAATTCTGATGATTGGCGGTGTCGACCGGTATTATCAAATTGCCCGATGCTTCCGCGACGAAGACCTCCGGCTGGACCGACAACCTGAATTCACGCAAATTGACCTTGAGATGTCGTTTGTGGAACGTGACGACATCCTGTCCCTCACAGAAGAGATCCTGGTCGACGTGTGCCACGGTGCAGCGGGCATCACCCTCCCCGTGCCGTTCCCGCGCCTGACCTGGCACGAGGCCATGTCACGGTACGGGACGGACAAGCCCGACCGTCGTTTTGGCCTGGAGCTGTGCGATCTGAACGAAGCCGTCGCGCACATGGAGTTTGCGGTGTTTCGGGACGCGGTCAAGCGGGGCGGACAAGTGTCGGGACTGGTGGTCAAAGGGGGCGCGGACATGGCGCGCAATCAGATTGACCGCCTCATTGATGTGGCCAAAGACTTCGGGGCCAAAGGTCTGGCATGGGTGAAAATAGTTGACGGGTGGAAGCTGGAATCGGCCATTGCCAAATTTCTCACCCCCGAACCGTTACGTCGGGCGTTGCCCGATGCCGGTCCCGGAGACCTCCTCCTCTGTGTCGCCGACAAGCCGGCCGTCACCAGTGACGTGTTGGGCCGTCTGCGCATGCACCTTGGCACCACCCTGGATCTGATTGATCAGGACGCATGGGAGCCGGTGTGGGTGACCGACTTCCCTTTGCTCGAATACGATGCGGAGACCCAACGGCACGTCGCGCTTCATCATCCGTTCACGGCGCCCTGTCCGGACGACATGCCTCACCTGGATTCCGCGCCGCTTCGTGTGCGCGCCCAGGCCTATGACGTGGTCCTCAACGGGATGGAACTCGGCGGGGGAAGCATCCGTATCCACCACCGCGAGGTTCAGCAGAAGATGTTTGGGTTGCTGGGCATGTCCATGGATGCGGCGCACGACCAGTTTGGATTTTTCCTGGATGCGCTGGACTATGGCGCTCCTCCCCACGGCGGGATTGCCCTGGGCCTGGATCGTCTGGTGATGCTACTGGGCAAAGCCGAGTCCGTTCGAGACGTCATCCCCTTCCCGAAAACGCAGAAAGCCCAGTGCCCGATGACCGAGGCGCCGTCGACGGTGAGCCGCGCGCAACTTCAGGAACTGGCCATCAAACTTGATCATGACCTGGCGAAGCCGCGCACCGCTGAGCCGGGCCGCCGCCAGTGAGTGAAGGGGTGACGCTACGCGTTGAGGACGTTGACCACGATGCCGTGCAGACCCGTGGCGCCATTGGGCTGGGGGCGGGTGATCGTGGATGTCTGAATCTGTCCGCTGGTATCCACCGCGCGGACGGACACCATGGTCTTGCCCGCCGGCATATCCCGCCGGTCATAATCCCAGATCACCCATGACCAGGGTGAGTGTGGCGGTGTCACCGCCGCCTCGACCCAGGTGTGCTCCTGATCAAAACTCAATTGCACGCGCTCGATGGAGCGTGGCCCGCCAAATGCGATACCGCGGAAATGGATGTCAGGCCCGACGACGTCCTGATAATGTCCGGGGCTGTCAATGCGGGAAAACAGATGAATGGTGCCGTCGTCGGTCCACCCCTTGCGTTGCCAGTATCCCTGGTAGTCGCCGTTGTACACTTCAATTTCCGTAATCCATTTGACATTTTTGATGCCGTAGAGTCCCGGCACGATCAGGCGCAGGGGAAACCCGTGGGCCTTCGGAAGTTTTTCCCCGTTCATCAGATAGGCCAGCATCACCTCGTCGCGCATGGCGGTGTCGAAGGGGATGCTGTCGTGGTACGCGTCGGCGCCGCGAAAAATGACGTCCCGGGCCGTGTCGGGATCGGCGCCGGCTTCGAGCAGGAGCGCTTTGAGAGAAATACCGCGCCAGATCGCGTTGCCCACACTCGTGCCGCCTGGCAGGGTGTCAATGCAGATGAGAGTGGACACCTGATCAAACGAACGACGATTCAGGACATCCCGCCACGTCAGCACCATGGGATTGGACACGCGGCCCTTCACCACCATCTGCCATTGCTCCTGATCGAGATCGCGCGTGAAATTATAGGGAGAGTCCATGTAATTGACGGTGTAAAACTTGTCGTTTGGCGTGAAATACAGGGTTTCGCGCGGGGGGATTGCGAACATGCTGCCCAGATCGCACCCGCCGGTGACGGCGGTGAGACCTGTGAGAGCACTCAGGCCGCCGAGTTGAAACAATGCGCGACGGGTCAAGTCCATGATGGCTGCATCCGCGGGATATGCCAACCCGGCGCAGGGAGGCGCCGACCCGACATGCGACCATTATACGTTCGCATGTGGAGTGTCGCAAGGCAATGCGGGCGACATGGCTGCCGGCACGGGGTCAGGAACAGACCGAGGCACGAGAACGGGGACGGACACGTAGAGAGCGGAAACAGAAAGCCCGTGCCGTCTGTGAGGGATCAGGGCGCCGTCAGGGGCGGTAATGCCGAATCTGGAGCTTTCTGCGACTGTTGATAAATGGCGAGGGCCTCCGGCATCCATTGCGTGAGATTCTCAATGCGTGTGTCATGCGACGGATGGGTGGAGAGAAATTCGGGACGCGCGCCTTTCGACCCGTGCGACATGCGCCGCCACACGCGCAGGGCTTCCTCGGGATCGTATCCGGCTTGAGCGGCCAGAAGCAGGCCAATATAGTCCGCCTCGGACTCATGGCTTCGACTGAAGGGCAGGAGGACCCCACCTGCCAGTGCCAGATTGGCCAGTTGCCCGGCCGCGGGGTTCATGCCCAGGGCGATGGAGGCCGCTGCCAGTCCCACATTGGAAGCCATACGCTGGCTGACCCGTTCGGCGCCGTGTCGAGCCAGGGCATGCACCACCTCATGTCCGATGATGGCCGCCAACCCGCTTTCGGTTTTCGCTATCGGGAAAATGCCCGTATAAATCGCGATTTTCCCGCCGGGCAGGACCCAGGCATTGGGAGTATCGTCCGCCTCGATCACATTGACTTCCCACTCAAACGACTTGGCGCGCTCGGCATACTTGGAATGTCCAGCCGCCTCGATAATCCGTTTGGCGATGCGTTGCACAGGCTCCACCTGGACGGGGTCGTGTGAGATGGCGACATTCTGATTGAGCGCGTCAGCCCAGGCTTTGCGGCCCATGTTGATTTCCTTCTCTTCCGAGATCAGCAACAGTTGCGTTCGGTTGGTGTAAGGATTGATCGCGCACCCCGTGACCAGCACAAGGAGCACAGACAGGATCAGGATGTGGGGCGGACAGGTGCCGTGCATGGTGATCTCCGGTTGCCGAACGCGCGGGCCGTGGGCGAGGCTACAATGACGGGTCGGGAATGGCAATGTCGAGTTCCATGACGGAATCATACCGCGCCATGGCCGGTGCGGTGCCGTCTCGCGGCCCCACGACCAGCGTGACAAATTGTTCCGGTTTGAGATGCGTGCGAGCGGCCTCCCTGACCTGTTGCACCGTCGTCTGTTCAATGCCCGCCCTGAAGATGGTCAGCCAGTCGGACGGATATCCGAAATAGGTGTGGGTGAGCAGTTCCTCAAGGACTTTGCCCGGGGAATCAACCGAAAAGACAAAAGAATTCAGCAGGCTCGCTTTGGCCCTGTTGACTTCCTCTTCGGTGGGCGGGTCGGTTTCCATGACTTTCCCGACTTCCTTCAACAGGGCGTCAATGCCGGCTTGCGTGGTGTCCAGTTTGGTGGACATGGAAAAACGTGCCAGCTCCGGGACATCCCACCCGAATCCGATGCCCCCGTGCACGTCATAGGCCAGCCCTTTCTGGGAACGCACGTTGGAGAATAACCGCGATCCGAACGAGCCGGACAGGATCTGGTTGAGCACGACCACGGCATAATAGTCTGGATGCGTTCGTGTCAGTCCCAGGTGGCCGATGACGATATTCGCCTGGGTCATGTCGTGTTTCTCGGCAAAATAGACGCCACGGGTCGTGGCCGTCTGGTACGGCACATCGGGATCGTCCAGTGCCGGCCCGCGCGGCCATGCCCCGAACACCTGCTTCACCAGTTGCAACGCCCCTTCCGTTGTAAAGTCCCCAACCAGGCCCAGGATGATGCGCTGGGGATGCACGTAAGTGGCGTGCCAGTCAACAAGGTCCTGCCGGACAATACGGTTGATGGTGTCATAGGTGGCCACGCGGGCATAGGGTGAATGTGTGCCATACACCAGTTTCGCAAATTCCCGACCCGCAATGCGGCGGGGGTTGTCATTTTGTCTGGCAATATCGGCCACGACCTGATCTTTGGCGATGGCCAGTTTCTCCGGATCAAACCGCGGGTGTTGCAGCACCGTGCCAAAGACCGCCAGCACATCGGCAAAGTCCTCGCGCAGACAGGACATCAATGCCGACCCCGCTGAGACACCCATATCCGTTTCAATACGGGCGGCCTTGCCTTCGAGGTAATCATCGAGCTGATCTCCGGTCAGTGCGGCCGTGCCTCCGCTCCGCATGACGTCGCTGGCCAGCCCGGCCAACCCCACCTTGCCTGCGGGGTCCAGACGGGAGCCGGTTCGGATGCGGGCGGAGAGATGCACGATCGGGAGTTCGTGATCTTCCAGGAGCAGCACCACCATGCCGTTGTCGAGGACGACGCGGGTCGGCTCGGGAATATGAATATCCGGGAGCGGCGGGTAGCGCAGGTGGTCAACCGTGTCAACCGGCTTCATGGCCAGGGCGCTCGGCGAGCACACCAGCGCGCCGACGATCATCGCGCATGTGGCGGCTTCTCTGACTGGAGCAAGGCCGGTCATTGTTGCGGATGTTCCATGGCCTGTGTGGCTGGAGACGGCACGGTTTCAATCTGGGCCACAACCCGGTTCGCCTCCGTGAACGTGTCGCGGGCGACGCGCCGGATATCCGCGCTGGTGACCAGGTCAAAGCGTTCCAGGGCGTCAAACATTTCCCGCCAGTCGCCAAACAGGATATGCGTGCTTGAGAGATGCATGGCCAGTCCCATGTTGCTTTTCAGGGAATAGAGGAGACCGGTTCGGGCACGCCTCCGGAATTTTGCCAGTTCCTCTTCCGTGACGTCTTCGGTTTTCAGTCGGTGCAATTCCTGGCGGAGTGCGTCCCGCACAGTCTGGTTGGACACCCCGCGCGCAGGGACGGCATAGGCGACCCACACGTGCGGATATTTTTCTCCCGGGTACGCGCCATACGATCCGGCGCTGACCGCGATGTGTTGATCCCGCACCAGTGCGCGATAGATACGGGATGTCCGTCCGTTCGTCAAAATGTCATCAATGGCCTCAAACACCGCCTGATCGGGATGGGTGACAGCCGGCTTGTGGTACCCCTCCAGATAAAAGGGTTGAGACGGATCCCGGAGTGTCACCACGGTTTCCGCGATGGACGGAGGTTCCACGGTTCGCAGTGGCGGCGGGGGGGGGCCGCTCGGGATCCGGCCAAAATACGTTTCCAGGAGAGGCACGAGTGTCTCCGGATGGATGTCGCCGACAATCGCCGTAACCATGTTGGACGGAACATACCAGGTTTCAAAAAACTGTCTGGCGTCGGTCATGGTATAGGATTGAATATCGCTGGCGTAACCGATCACCGGATGGTGATACGGATGCGCCGTAAAGGATGCGGCGATGAACTGTTCAAAGAGACGGCCAGTGGGGCGGCTTTCCGTGCGCATGCGCCGTTCTTCCATCACGACGTCGCGTTCTTTGTAGAATTCTCGAAAGACGGGATGCAGGAAGCGTTCCGATTCCAGATAGCACCACAGCTCAATTTTGTTGGAGGGGAGGGCGTACACATAGCCGGTCATGTCGGCGCTGGTAAAGGCGTTGAGCCTGACTCCTCCCGCCCGTTCAATGACGTTGGCGAAGGCGTTGCTCTGAACAAACGCCGCGGCGGCCTGTTGCTGGCGTCGAAAGGTGTCATGCAACCGCTTGATGTGTTTCTCGTCGGACCCGGCGCGCAATCGTGCATCCTGGTAAGCGAGGTAGGCCTGTTCCATGTCTTCCAGTGCCGGCTTCTCCGCGTCATAGTCCGTCGTGCCGAGGCGCGGGGTGCCCTTAAACGCCATATGTTCAAACATATGTGCGAGGCCCGTCATGCCGGCGCCTTCCTGGGCCGATCCCACGTTGACGGCCGTCATAAAAGCAAACACCGGCGCCACGGGCCGTTTGACCAGGATAAACGTCCATCCGTTTGTGAGCGTATGCTCCGTCACGCGTGACTCGAATGAGGCAAGGTCCATGCCTTCGGCGCGAGCGGGGGCATCAAACAGAGCGGGAAGAAACAACAGCGCGCACAGGAAAAACATGAAGGGACGCCGCCGATGGTGCTGTGGAGAAGCAGGAAACATGATCAGATCCGAACGCCCATGCAGGTTCTCATGCAGATTCTCATTCTACCCCCCGTGTTCCGTGTCGTGCAAACGAGTGTGCCGGTTCGGAATACCGAACGTTGCCGGTCGTCTGCGGCGAATGTGTTGCCCGATCCCGCGGAACCCGCCCCGGGACCGTCGTCGACACGGGAACATTACGGCTGAGGATGACGGATGTCCGTTGAGCGAAGTCGCTTGAAAAAATAGGAGCCGCCATGGAATCGCGGCGGAATGTCGGTCTGCGATCCAACGCGGGTGTACCACCAGGTTCCTTCGGCCGTGCACCCGTCTTCCGAAAGATGCACTTCAAACCCGCCTTCCCTGTTATTACCGGTTTGCCTCCATGTTCCGGACCAGACACCGTCTGTAACATCCGTCGTGGTGAACGAGCCGCCCTGATGGGTATAAGGCCCGTTGCCTTGCGCGTCCAGCGTGGCGAGATACGTTCTGTTCTCTTCATGGACTTCCCATGTTCCGCTCAAATCCGTCGAGTCCGTTTCGTGGTGCATCTCCGCCTGGGCCGCCGTGCATGGCGACACATCGGAAGCGTGCGGTGCGGATGCCGCGGGTTGAGCACGGGCAAGCCCGTCTCCCCCGTCTCCCACAACGCCGTTCATCAACAGCAACATGCCCGACACGGCCACCCGACACGACACCCGGAAGAACGAGCATCGCCGACCGTAGACACATGCCCGTCGACCGAAGATGGTGCCAACAGGTGTTGCGAAACACGAAACAGTCATCATCGCCGTCCTGAACAACAGTGTGGTTGGCGCCGAATGCCGTTGCCGATGGCAGGAAGTACGGACGACCGGTTACCCGTCTCCCTCCGCCCGTCCCTTGTGGTCACATGTACGCGCGGGGCGGCTCCCCGTTCAGCGGAGACATTCGACTCACAACGGCAGGCTATGGTTTCCAGTCGAAGTCGGAGTCGCTGGCAAGCACCCGTGGTGCCCGCACGCCCGTATAGCGTTTATCGCCGATGATCCACGTGGGATAATGGCGAATGTCGTTCGCCACACACGGTGCGGTGAAGGCACTGCCGGGACCGCCGGTGCTGCACTCCACATAAGGAAGCCTCCAGGCCGACGCCTTGAACAGCGCCTTCTGTTCCTGGCAGCGCGGGCACCAGTGTGCGCCGTAGAACGTGGTCCCCGTTTCGGTCAGGTGGATGGCCAGCGCCCGCAGTTGCGCATCCTCCGGGCCGGCCGCTTCGTCGAAAATGCCGCTGTAGTGCAGGTGGAGCATGCCGACAAGCAATGCGGCGACCACGGCGGCTTCTTTCGTCGACGTTGTCCATCCGACAGGGCGTTGGGCGAAGGCCAGCAACATGATCACGGTGATGAGGCCGAACGAGGTCAGACAGTACGCACAGGTCGCGTCGATGACCGTCACCGAGATCACGGTCAGGTAAGCGCTGATGGCGAATCCGCTGACCGCGACAAACACCAGAGCGGTTGCGCTTCCGGGCCTGCTCCTGGAATGCCACGTCAGTCCTGCCATGGCCAGATAGGTGAACATACCCCAGAAGGCCATCGGTATGCCCAGAAACATGGCCCAACGACTGCTTTGCACCAGATCGCACCCCGAGTCCTCGCCGCAGAAAGCGGGGCGAACGTGTACCGACGCCGTATAGCCGAGGTATGCTGTCAGGAGAATGCCGGCGGCCGTCAGTGCCAGCAGTGCGCCGTTGAAAAAGGTATGAGGGTGGGCCGTGTGCCGGCTGTGACCGTCACCAGCGTGCCGTGGCCTATGCTTGGCCATGCCCCGCTCGTCGTGCCCGCCGCACCCGTCCCAAAGCGAACCAGGCATGGAAAAAAGGAGTGGGAAACGCCGTCAGGTGCGTATGTGGTCTCTCCCGATAGCGTACAGTCATTTTCATATTCAAGCGTTGACGGTCCTCCAGTCGGCGGGTGGCTCCCGTTGCCCTTCCTTGCGTGTGAGGACCGGGTGTCCGACTTTGACCTGATTGCATTCCAGTTCCCGGGGGGCCATCTATCGGCCCCGACGCCTGATCGGTTTCCTTACGATACCGTTGCCTCCCGTGCAGCGCAAAGGCCCACGTTGATCGTCTCTCGGGTACAGGACGGGATAAACCGGCTTCAGGAAAAAGCCCGGCGTGACAAATCCAGTTCGGTGGAATCCCGTGACTGTGCCAGTTCGTGGCCGGGTCTGGACGGCTCCATAAACGTGATGGCCTCGTAGAAATCGTCCAGGGCGACAAAGATGCCGTTCTGTTCCGCCCACCGCCTCATTCTCTGGTTGCACGAATGTTTCCAGGAAAGGATTTCAATCCGCCAGCTCCTGGCGTGCATCCGTTCTAACGTGCTGTGAAACCCCTTGCCTTCAAGGTACCCTGCTCCATCACCGGTCAGCACGACGGCAATACCGGGGTCGCCGTTGTGATCCAGTGCATCCTCCAGCATGCGCAACTGCAAGATGGAATCCGGCATGCCCTGCTCGCTACGGTCTGACTCGCCGCGGTCAAACAACGCGACATTCACGCCTTTGTCTTCCATGCGATTCCATAAATGCCGCATTTCCGGCGGGACAGACCCGGCCGCCAGTGCGCGTTCAAGTGCCCGGTCGGCATGTGCCAGACGCAACAGGTTGTCGAAGTTGATGCGCACGCGATAGCGAGCGTTGGGGCCTTCCTGTCGTTCTTCTGCAAGCCGCTGAACTTCATGAAAGATGTTCGAGTTGTCCCAGTAAATGAACACGCTGTCCATGGATACACTCTCCTGTGTTGTGAATCAGGCGAATCATACGGGATTATGACGGCTCCCCCCGTCGCTATCAAGTTTCCGTATACCCGTTGCCTCGTATGTGACACACAGGCTACGTCGCAGAGAAGAAAGACACGGTGCCAGGCCGGGACAATGCGGTGCGTGCCGCCGTCTGCGTGGGTGGGCCGGTTGTGCATCACGAACGTGACGCATGTCCCTTTGCATCATTCGGAGAATGGTCGTTGATATCCTGTTCCCCATGGCCGTATGATTCCAGCGATACGCGACATGGGCCGTGTCGTGTCACGTGTGACGGCACATGTTTGACAGTACCACTGATGGAGTGTGAGGCATATGACAAATCATCCTCTGCCAAGGCTGGACCGGAACAAAGAACTTCATGATTTTTTGCTTCCTTCTTGCCGCCTTCAATCCGGTGAGGTGTGGAAAGACCCGATCAGTGGACACAAAATTGGTTGTTTGGATGCCACCAGTGAACGCGACATGGAGAAGTTGATGGAGAACGACGGCTCCTCTTTAGCCATCCATGATCCACCATATAATCTGATCGCGTTTAATATTGAGGATTTGGAAGATTTTATTCGTTGGTGTGCAAAATGGATAAAGACTTCGGATATGTCCCTGCTACGTGATGCTTCGCTGTATGTCTGGCTGGGAGCGGATCAAAGTAACGCCTTTCAGCCATTGCCGGACTTTATGATGATGATGCGGAAATTTCACAACTTTCATTCCCGTTCTCTTATTACAATGAGAAACCAGAGAGGATACGGGACACACAAGAATTGGATGGCTGTCCGACAGGAATGTCTGTTGTACGCAAAAGGGAGTCCGTCATTTTCTGTCCAGTATACCGATATTCCCAGGATACTGAGAGGATATTACAAAGAAGTGAATGGTGTACGAATGGAGAATATGAACCGTAGCAAATCAGCCAATATACGACCTGGGAATGTATGGGTTGATATTCAGCAGGTGTTCTATCGGATGGAAGAAAATGTGAATGGGTGTTACGCACAAAAGCCTTTGCAGAGTATTGAAAGAATTATGAAAGCGAGTTCAGCGGAACAGGAAATTGTCATTGATTTTTTTGGTCATTCGGGAACGACCCTGATTGCTGGCGAGAGACTGAATCGCCGGTGTTTTATCTGTGACATAGACCCTGTGTATTGTGAGATTATGATGAGACGTCTTGAGAGATATAGAAAATACGGTCTGACGGGATGGCAAAACGGCAATCCTTTTGAGCAAGAGTTGCAGGGATATGATGGGCCACAACAGACCGTGATGGGATTGTTCTGATGGAAAAACTGAAGCAACATCTTGATGCTCTGGTGCAAACCCTGTCCGACAGTGGTGCGGTGTTGTCCCGGGTCAAGTCCTTGGTTTCCAAGTATCCTTTCAATGAATATGAATATATGATTTCAGTATTACTTGGCAGAGGCAAACTGTCTTTGGATGATTACAATATCTTGAGAGATGAATATATGGCGCGGAATGTCTATCTATCCATCTTTGAAATAAGTGCTCCCCGTGGCTTTGGTGAAAAATGGGCACAGGGGCATCTCAAAGAACTTGTTCCCGCGTTAGAAAAACCGTCAAAGAAAAAGGATGAGTATTACTCAGGTCAGTACGATCTATGGCTTGATAAGAAAATCAGGATAGAAGTGAAGGCATCGAGGGCAGTGGACAGTGAGTCGAACGAACCTCTGTATGTCAAGGCATTGCGATCTGATTCCGACCGCCCGTTTGACATGAACTTTCAGCAGGTGAAGCCGTCCTGTTGCGATGTCTTTGTGTGGATTGGTGTTTGGAGAGAGAAAATACGATATTGGGTATTGGCTTCCAAAGAGGTTGAATCCAACCGGTATTATTCGGAGGGCCAGCACAGAGGCAACGTGGGGGAAGGTCAACTGCATATCACAAAGGACAACATTGAAGAGTTTGCAGCGCATGAAACAACCGCGAGGGATTTGCTGAAGAACATGAGAAACGCTTACCAGAAACAACAGACGTGAGCGCTCCCGCGAACGAGACCTGTCTTCAGTGATTGTCCCGACAACACCGTTTCATCCTGCCATCCGGAGCAGGAGACTACTCGCGGGCTTTCCCCAGCGTCACACGTATCACCTGTTCGCGACCATCCCGCAGAATGCGCACGGTGACCGGCTGAAAGGGTTGTGTCCGTTCCATCACATAGTTTTTCAACTGGCTGGCCGAGTCCACCCGTTGCTCATCAATAGACAGCAGCACATCCCCCGTATGGAGACCGGCGCGTTGAGCCGGTCCCGTGGCCTTCGCCACGGCGACCCGCCACCGGTTGCCGATTTTCACAGAGGTGAGGCGGAGGCCGAGTGTGGAAAAATGGAACGGCTCGCCCCGTTTCAGCGCGGTCACAATCCTGTGCGCGAACGGGCCGGGGATGGCAAAGGCGAACCGGCTGCAACGATGTTCTCTCTGTGTCGTGTGTTGCGTGTCCGTTGGAATAATCGCATGAATCACGCCCACAATGTCTCCCTGTGCGTTAAACAGGCCGCCGCCGGAATTGCCACTGCATGCCGACAGATCAACTTGCACGAGGCGCGACTCAACCGTTTTCAGAAATGTCCGGGGATTGCCGACGTAGCCGTAGCTCACGGCGGGGCCCCAGCCGAGCGGGTAGCCCACCGTGAACACACGCTCGCCCGGCAACGCTTCAGCCTGTGCGAAGTGTCGTGCGGAAAGTCCTCGTGGAATGTCCTCGCGGGGGATGCGATACAGCGCGAGGTCCAGAAAATGATGAACGCCGATCAACGTGGCGGGCACCTCGTCCAGCGAGTTCGACAGAACGGCGATGTGCGTGGGAACAGCCATGTCCCCGCCCCTGTGTCGTCCCTCGTGTCGAGTCGTCGCGTGACGGGCGGTGAGAATGTACCCGTCGCCAAGATACACGCCGGCCCCCCGCACAGAAACCCCGCCGGGGGACGTTGAGGCCGACGGGCCTCGTGTGAGAATACCCACCGTTCCCTGCCTGGCCTGATCAACGACCGCGGCAAAGTCCGACGAGTCGGCCAACCCCGTCGCCGCAACTGGCGAAGCGGACAGCAGCCACATCGCGCACAGCAACCACAATCCTTTCGGGTCTTTGACGGCCATGTTCAACATGGTGCGCGGGAATCCTGCCGGAGCGATCACGCCAGGGCCGGAAACCATCAAACCGGATACGGCCGTATGACGTGACGGCCGGCAGGCACAACGCGCAGGTTGATGCCGTAGAACGCGCCGCGTCGCCTCCGACTGGTTTCCCGTCCGGCATGACCATGATAACCTTCAACCTGTTATGCACTCAACGTCCTTCGGATGACAAGGCATGAGAGAGATTTCCGGAAAAAAGTGACCAACCCGCCCGCGGTGGAGTACAATAACGACATCATGCCCCTCACAAAGAAAGGTCAAGGAGAAGCCATCATGAACAGAACCGCCCTAATGTGTGTGCTCATCCTCGCAGGAGGAATGCTGATTGCCATGAGTCGTCCGTCAATGAGTGAAATGCAGCAGGGAGAATCCGCGGTCGCCACGTTTGCCGGCGGATGTTTCTGGTGTATGGAAGGCCCGTTCGATGAACTCGACGGCGTGCTGTCCACGACATCGGGATACATCGGCGGGGACACGGACAATCCCACCTACAAAGAAGTGTCTGCGGGGGGGACGGGGCATGCCGAGGCCGTTCAGGTGGTCTATGATCCGCAAACAATACCTTACCGCGAGTTACTGGAAGTCTACTGGCGGAACACGGATCCGACAACGCCCAATGCGCAGTTCTGCGATCATGGAGACCAGTACCGTCCCGCGATTTTCTACACCGGCGACGAACAGCGTCAAGCGGCCGAGGCGTCGAAACAGGACATCGAACAAACCAAAATGTTTTCCGCGCCCATCGTGACGGAAATCACCCGGGCAACGGAATTTTATCCGGCAGAGGAATACCACCAGGATTTTTATACAAAAAACCCCATACGGTACAAAGTGTACCGATGGAAATGTGGGCGGGACGCCCGCCTGGAAGAGTTATG
The DNA here is from genome assembly GCA_963692935.1 of Nitrospirales bacterium. Classification (GTDB taxonomy): domain Bacteria; phylum Nitrospirota; class Nitrospiria; order Nitrospirales; family UBA8639; genus Bin75. The sequence goes on along the minus strand of OY843588.1, from coordinate 1,406,013 downwards.
GGGAAGTGCGCCGGAACACAGCGGTTAAAGCAGGTCGCCCCGCACACATGCCAGCAGGACACATCCCGCCCCCGCATCCGCATCCGTGTCCCATGATCCAGTCAACAACGGTCTGCCCTGTCAGTCGCCGACTGAAGACATGGAGAGCACACGGCCGCGATACCCGGGTGCGTTCCGCCCGCCCTCCAGACACATGCCACCCTGACAACACGAGACCCGGACAGAACTGACAAGCGGGAACCTGGTGGAAAGACCGGACTAGGAAACGATCAACGTCGCGTCCTGCTGGCCCTGGTCGGTTTTTTCGCCGGTGGACGTTCCGCACCGGGCGCACCGGTATTCATATTTGTTACCGGATGGCAGGACGAGGAGAAGCCGTTCCCGAGCCGGCGTCGCCTCCTGGCAGGTTGGACAAAACAGGAGAGACGCGTTCAGCGAACGAAATTGAGTGTGGGGATCGGCGTGATCCTGCCCCCGGGGTCGAGCATACCCGGGCTGTCGGCCCGAGCCGATACCGCCCCTCAACGCACCCGGTAGACGAGGATCAAAAGGAATACGCACCATGGAGCGATCCTAGCGAGGGGGCATCCCGTGAGTCAAGACATCGTACCAATCCGCCAGCCTGTGGTGTGCGGGTTCGTGTTGCGCGAGGTTGCGGTATCGGCGGGCATCGTCGGTCGTCATGGCGCGGACGCAGTTCCGGAGAGCAATCCGGTCAACCCTCCGGCAAGTGACGTGGGAACAGAGCCTGGCCGATCTGCCGGTTCGTCATGCCAACGGTTTGAGGACGTCTGCGGGTGGGAGCGTATCGTTTCAATCCGTTGCTCGACCGCTTCCGCTTCCTCCGTGCGACGATCCTGACGGAGCAGCGCGGCATAGCGTGCGTACAAAGGAAGCAGGTTGGGATGTTCGGCCCCCAGCGACTGTTCCACAATGCGGATAGCGCGAACATAGTACATTTCCGCCCGCGCGAATTTATGTTGTGCCTGAGTCACGATTCCCAGGGTGACGAGAGGTTGGACCAGATGGGGGTGTTGCGTGCCGAGCGCCCGTTCGCTGATGGAGAGACCGCGCTGCCAGAGCGTCTCCGCCCTGGCAAATGCGCGTTGTGCAAAAAACAACGAAGCCAGATTGTGCAATCCCACCGCCACATCGGGATGATCGGCCCCCTGGATCGCTTCAATCATCGTGAGGGCATGGCGGTAACGGAGTTCCGCTTGTGCATATTCTCCCAGCGCTTCATGCGTCGCGGCAAGATTGTTCAGTGTGGTGGCGGCGAGGGGATTCGGTTCCTCGCGTCCGTCTTGTGCGGGATGTTCCGCGAGCATGTCCAGTGCCCGGTGAAACATCGTTTTCGCCATGCCGAAATCCCGTTGTTGATAGGCTAGCATCCCGGCGGTGTTGAGTGTGTCCCACGATTCCATTTCCGTGTACGCGGGAGCAGACATCAACAACACCCCGATCACAGCCGGTCCGAACATCGGGCACAACACGGGGGAGCGCATGGTGGACTCCGGTATCGCCTCACGCGGGCGGTTGCAGACATGAAACATGCCGGGAAAATATGGCAGACGCTCCGGCCGTTGTCCAGGTGGCACAGCATCCCGCGTCCCGTCCAGACGCCCGCCATCCTCATCATACCATCAACAAACAGGCCCGACACCAGGAGAACCGTGTATAATGCCCCGAACTGTCGGCCGTCTCGGCATGGCCCGCGCCTGACCGGACCATCCCGTGCGCAGAGCACACAGGGGCACACAGGGAGAACCCACTGAACAGGTCATTGTCATGGTATCGGCATCAAGCGGTAACCCTGGGCCTGGCCGCGGGCCTGCTGGCGCTGGCGTGGTGTTTGCCGGGAACCCCCGTCTCATTAGCGGACGATGCGGCGTCCGACCCTCCACTGACTCGCGCCAAAATCTATCTGGCTGCCGGGGACTACCGTCGTGCGATAGAAGCCTGCGAGACACAGATTGACCAGTCGCCCTCCGTTGAAAGCTACGTCTACCTGCTGTACGTGTATCATGCCCTGGACGGGTATGTGGAATGGCTGGCCCGGCGGGATGAATGGGTCAAGGTGGGGCAGGTCGCGCTTTCCCTGTTCACCCGCGGGGCCATGGATCTCGTGGATCCCCCGGATATGATGCCGAGAATGGCCAAAGAATTGTTACGCGAGGGGATTCGGCAACACTACGATATGGTGGCCGGCCAGGCCAACCGGCTGAATAAAACCCGCGCCGACCGGTTATGGCTGGAAATGCGGAGATGGCAGACATCGCACCCCGACACCTGGTGGGCCGGTGTGCCCGAAGCCTGGCGCTGGTGAGCACAGAAGCCCATAGCCATGCGCGTCCATGGCCTGTAACCCATCCCAATGCGCCATGCGGTTGACACGCCCGCAATGCGGGGTTAGGATCCGCCGTTCCGTCATTGAATCCCATGTCCCCATCGCCCTGCATGGCTGATCCACAAAGGAGGGAAGCGTGTCAGAACTCGTTGCCGTAGCGACAACCGCAAACTGGGAAACCGAGGTTGACAAAACCGACGAACTTGTCATGGTGGACTTCTGGGCTGTCTGGTGTGGTCCCTGCCAGATGGTGGCCCCGATTGTCGAAGAATTAGCCAAAGAATACGAAGGAAAAATCAAGGTCATGAAACTCAACACCGACGAAGCCCCGGAAGTGGCGGGGAAGTTTCAGATCATGAGCATTCCGACCATTCTCTTCTTCAGAAACGGGCAACCAGTCGAAAAAATTGTGGGCGCGCGACCCAAACCGCAATTCAAGCAAATCATAGACTCTCTCCTTGCACAGCGCTCTGCGCCGGCCTGAAGCGGTGTTGATGCGCCGAGACCATGCTCACCGAGCTGCGCATTTCCAGCTTCGCCCTCATTGACTCCCTGACCCTTGAGTGCTCCCCGGGTTTCCAGGTCTTCACAGGAGAAACCGGCGCGGGAAAATCTCTCCTCGTTGATGCGTTACTCCTGCTGCTGGGCGGCCGCGCCTCCGGCGAGCATATTCGCCACGGGGCCGAAGAAGCCGTCCTGGAAGCGGTGTTCACCGTGGAACAACCCGCCATCCTCTCCAAACTGCACGCATGGGACTTGCTGCCGGGCGACGCGCGGGAACTGTTCCTCCGCCGGATTATCTCCAGGGAAGGGCGGAGCCGGATGTACGTGAACGGCACGCCGGTGCCGTTGCACCAGATGGTGGAACTGGGCGGATCTCTGGTGGACATTCACGGGCAGCACGACCAGCAATCGCTCCTCTCGCCCGCCGTGCAACGGCAAGTCCTGGACGACTTCGGCGGCCTGGAGCGGTTACGCGACGACTATGCCGGAAGCCACCGGCGCTGGCAGGCCCTGGTGCGCGACCTGGAAGCCTTCACGCGCCGCGCGGGGGAGCGAACCGAGCGCGAAGACATGTTGCGGTTTCAAGACGCGGAACTCGCCAGCGCGCGCCTCGTGCCCGGCGAAGACGACGCCCTGTTACAGGAACACCACACCCTCCAGCACAGCGGCCGGCTCATGGAAATTGCCAGTCGGACCTGTGATCTGTTGTATCGGGATCAGGGAGCGATTCTCTCCCGGCTGGCGGAAGTCAAAAAACTCGTGCAGGAAATGGAAACCATTGATCAACAGACAGCCCCGTGGAGTGAATGGGCCGGCAGCGGCATGGCCCAGCTCGAAGAACTGGCGCTCGCCCTCCGGCGCTATACGGATGGCGTTGATCTCGACCCGTCCCGCCTGGCGTGGATTGACGAACGCCTGGCCTTGCTGCAGGGGTTGAAAAAGAAATACCGCGAGTCGCTGGAAGCATTAATCGCCCGCCACGCCCGGGTGCAATCCGAACTGGAAACCTTGACGAACGCCGACGAATGTCTGGCACATCTTCAGCACAAAGTCGCGCAAGCGTCCGACGCCATGCAAACCCTGGCGCGCAAGCTGTCCCAGGCCCGTCGCGCGGTAGCCGGAAAGCTGGAACAGCGCATCGCCGCCGAATTATCCCACCTCAAGCTGGAACAAGCCGTGTTCGGCGTCGAGCTGACCGATGTCCCGCAACCCGACCGCATGGGGCCGCACGGCATGGATCAGATCAGATTTGTCCTGTGTGCCAATGCCGGAGAACGCGCGCAGCCGTTGGCGCGTGTGGCATCGGGCGGGGAACTGTCCCGTCTCATGCTGGCGATGAAAACCGTGCTGGCGGGCGTGGATCAGGTGCCGGTCCTGGTGTATGACGAAGTGGATACGGGCATCGGAGGCAACGTGGCCGCGGCCGTGGGGCAGCGCCTCAAGGCGCTGGGCCGGACGCATCAGGTCCTGTGCATCACCCATCTGCCGCAAATCGCGGCCCAGGCCCGCCATCATTATCTGGTCGAAAAAACCCGCAAGAACAAGCGAACCGTCATCGCCGTCCGGCCGTTGCGGGGCAAGGAGCGGGAAGAAGAAATCGCGCGCATGTTGGGAGGCGAGACCATCACGCAAACCGTGAAAAAAGTCGCCGGAGAAATGCTCAATCAAACCTGACAGACGCAACCTTCGCCGCTCCGTCAGCCCGCCGCGTCCTGAGCAGCTTTCCAGAAAAACACCACGGCCATGCGTCGCGACGCCAGCTCCCCGCTCCAACCGAAATACGACGTGGCGGAATGAATCAGGTCGGAAGAATACACCAGCAGGCGATTAAACACGTAAGGGACTTCCAGGATTTCTTCAAAGCACGTCGGATCCATATCGTGTGGCATGGAGGGCACATCCCGCAAACTCTCGTATTCCCGAGGACAGACGTTGCCCCCGGGGGCTTCCCCTGGCAAGTGGAGCCGGTAAAACGACGTGCCGGCATGTGTCGTGGGCGGGTTGGGGTGGAGATACAACACGGCTGCGTAATCACAGACAGACGCGGAATCAACATGAGGCCGCGCCACGCCCTCGCCGCCCCCGCAGATGTGGATGTGATTATGGCCGGATCGGCCCATATCCGAATCGGTTTGTGGTCGAAGCGCCGCGAGATGGAGTCGCTGTGTCACGCACGCCTCGACGCGACGCAATTCATCGGGCAGAAGCGCATCGGGCGCCCGCATCCCGGGCCATGATTCCGGACGCCACGGCGACCCCAGGATCCAGGTACTGCGTGCAATGCAGCGTCGTGCCACATCGAGGGCATGGGGAAGGATCCCGTCTTCAATCCAGTAATCGCGTCCCAGTTGCGGTTCACGAAAAGGAAGAGAAACCGTCATTGGCCGCTCCCTGTGGTTCGTCAACCCCTCACCTCCGCGCGACCCCATCGCCGGTCTCAACGCATCGCAAGAGGCAATGCGAGAATAGAGACGGTCCCGCCCCCCGGTCAAGTCGGCCTCCCGCGGGCATCACACGGGAACCGTCCATCATCTTGACACCCCGTTCCCTTTGTGCTATTTGCAACTGATATGCAGTAATGGAGTCGGCCCCGTGCCGCGACCATCATGAGCCATGGCGTGAAAACCAGGATGAAAGATGAAATTCGGGCGGCGGGCAGACGCATGACGCGGACACGCCGGGCCGTGCTGGCCGTACTCGAAGCCACGCGGTATCCGTTAAGCCCCGCGGAGTTATATGCGCGGTTGAAAAAAAAGAACATCGCCATTGATCCGGTCACCGTGTATCGCAACCTGACCGCGTTAAAAGAACTCGGGCTGATCGCGCAACTGGAGCTGCACCACGAAGGCCGGTTTCGTTATGAAATCAAAGAAGGCCGCGATCATCACCATCACATCCGGTGCAACGGGTGTGGTCGGATCGTGGATCTGCTGTTGTGCCCGCTCAAAAAACTGACAGCGATGATTGAACAGGAAACGCGGTTTGTCGTGGGCGATCATTCATTGGAATGGAGCGGCTGGTGTCCCAAATGCCAGTAGCGTCCCCATGCGCCATCGCGGCGCCGCATGGCGTCGGAACTCTCTGCCCGAACGGTCGCGGGGTGGCGGGATGACGGCCATGGGCGCGAAACTGTCACGAGCCGGCTCCATCATTTCGCTGGTCTGTGCCGTGCATTGTGCGTTGACCCCGGTAGCGGTGCTGGCGTTGCCCTTTCTGGCGGCGCACTACGGAGTGGCGGCCGGTGCATTCGGCACGGTCTTTTCTCATGCGACGGAATGGGTATTTCTGGGCGTCATTGTGGTCATCGCCGGGTTGGGCGTCCTCATAACCTACCCGGTGCACGGCGACCGTCGTCCGGCGGCGTTGACGCTGGCCGGCTTTGTCATCCTGCTGTTCGTGCGGCTGTGTCTGGAACAAGGCTCAACCGGCGAAATTGCCGGAGACCTGATCGGCGCATCGAGTATTGCCTGGGGCGGCTGGATCAACCGGGCCTTGTGTCGTTGTCATGGTTGCCAGGAACTGACCCCCGGCCACGAAAAGAGCGACACCGGGCAGAGCGACCGGGCGGTTCCCGCATCGGCGGCGGGCGCGTAATCCCTCCATCATCCTCCGCGACGACTCCCTCGACCCATCATCGTCCGGCTCATTCAACCGGCGCCAATGCGCCGACAGGCCAGTGCCCCACTGTGCGAGGCGCGACCGTCCCGTGTTCTTTCCTGTGTTGTCGTCTGGGAGCCATTCGGCGGGAAAACGGAGGAGGGAATCAACGCACCAGGGCGGCAAAAGCGGTCATAAAATCCGTAAAACCCCCACCGGTCCCGCAACAACGCCACATCCCCGGTGAAGCATGGAGGCATCAATCCGGCGGTGTGCCGGCAAGCTGGTGGCGGGCCAGCATATTGGCCATCTCGTACAACAGCGCTTCCGTCTCATCCCATCCGATACAGGCATCGGTAATCGAAACCCCGTAATCCAGGGCACGGCCCATGGCCCAGGACTGCTTACCCGCCTTCAAGTTACTTTCCAGCAACAAACCCAGAATACGTGGTTGCGCGCCGCAATACTGTTCCAACACGGAATGGGCCACCGGAATTTGACGCATGTGATCCTTATCCGAATTGCCGTGCGAACAATCCACCATCACGGGCCGCTCGATCTCCTCATGCGCCAGCCCGTCCAGGGCCTGATGGATATGGGCCTGGCTGTAGTTAGTGCGACCGCCCCCGCCTCGCAGCACAATATGGCGATCCGGGTTCCCGTTTGTCCTGATAACAGACGTCACCCCCTGATTATTAATCCCGACAAAACTGTGCGTCCGTCGAGCCGCCACCATGGCATCAAGCGCGATCTGCAGACTCCCATCCGTGCCGTTCTTAAAGCCGACCGGCATGGACAGGCCGCTGGCCATTTCCCTGTGTGTCTGGCTTTCCGTCGTGCGTGCGCCAATAGCCGACCAGCTGATGAGATCGGCAAGATACTGCGGGGTCACCGGGTCCAGCAGCTCCGTGCCGCACGGCACGCCCGTATCGTTCAGAGCGAGCAGCAGAGAGCGGGCGCGCTTGAACCCTTCGCCAATATCGCAACTGCCATCCAGATACGGATCATTAATCAGCCCTTTCCACCCGACCGTCGTGCGCGGCTTCTCAAAATACGTGCGCATGATAATCAGAAGATGATCCTTCGTCGCGTCAATCACGCCTTTCAGCGACGTTCCGTAGACATGCGCCGCATCCGGATCATGGATAGAACACGGGCCGACGACAACAAGCAACCGGTGCCGGTCCCGCCCGTAAAGAACATCCCGAATCGCGTGACGGGCCTGGAGGACCGTAGACTCCGCCGTCCCGGTAATCGGCAGAGCATCCTTCACCTGCCGTGGCGTCACCAGCTCCCTGATATCAACAATGTGGCGATTATTCAGAGATTCCTGCATCGCACCACCCACAACACCCGCACATCCGGCGGCTCACTGGCCCATCCCCCCGTGGGGTTTCCGTCTTATACCCCAAGCCGCCCGTCCCCGCAAGAGACGCCGGCGAACACCATCGTGCCCCGGCCCCCGCCCCGTCGCCAACGGGCATAGCCCGTCGGGAACCGTTGGCGCATTCCGTCATGCGGTGTATGCTGACAGGTGGCACACAAGGGGAGGGGAGCCGGCCGACCGCGCCAACGGAACGCAAGCCGGCCCACCCCGTCATGGCAAACCACACACCATCGTGCGACGACACAAACGATGACACAACGGCACACCTGCTTCATCCCCGCCCGGATCACCAACGTGCACACATACGACCAGGGCGAAGTGCGCAAAATCGAGCTGACCCTGCCGGACACCGTCGACATTGAAGGCCGCCCCGTGCCGGTGCGCGATCGCATGAATCCCGGCGCGGCGTTTCTGGTCAAACCGTTTGGCAACCGGACGCGGAAATACCGTCGCAGAATGTACACGCGCACCAACTGTGCGGCGGACAGCCCGCGCGTGCTGGAAACAATCATCAACGACACGCACAAAGACAAAGCCGACACCTCGCCCTGGTGGCAAACCGGAGAACTGGAGCGGCTGTGGCGAACGGGCGGCTCGCTGGATGTGTGCATGGCCTACGATGACACGCAACCGGAACTGGTCGTCTATCAGAACACGAACACCGAACGACACGACAACCTGATTCTGGAATCGGATGCACACTGGCCGTCCATGCGGATTGTGGCCATCGCGCTCGCCACCGGCATCACGCCGTTCCTGGCGCACATCCAGTACATGAAAACCCGTGCCTTTGGCATGGCCCCCGGGCCGCATGGAACCGCCGCCGCGCGCGACACAACACCCGTCGGCCGGTTCAGCCTCATTGTCAGCGTGTCCAACCCTCGCCGGTTGATGGAGCATCAGGCCCTGCTGGCTCTGGCCGCCGACCATCCGCAACGATTTCTCTATCACCCCGTCCTGACACGGGACTGGCCGGACGACTGGCCGTGGACAACCGGACGCCTCATCGGATCCGCCCCGGAACAGGCCGGTGTGGATCGGGTGGATCTTGCGCGCCGGAATCTCGCCCCGCTCCTGGCGCTGGAACACGACCTGCACCGGTGCCATATTCGGTTTTGCGGAAACGCCACCGCGCGGGATCAAATCATCGCGTGGCTGGAGCACGCGCGCATGGTGCCGCTCAGCTTCCGCTCCGAAGTATGGTAACGTCTCCAGCGCCGCCCCGGCCGGAGAGAACAACATCTCTTTCCCCTCCCTCCAGGAAGGGGCCAGGGGGAGGGCGTCAACGATCCGTGTGCATCTGCCAGTCTGTCAGCCCCTGAAAAACATCTTGCGTCCCCGAAAATCATTCTGCTATACCCCGGCCTTCAGTGCGACCACGATGAATATGTTGAATAACATGACCTACACCTACTCCGAGGGCGAGGCCATCACCGCTCTGACCCTGCCCGGAGCCGCCGGTGGCAACGGCCGGCTTGACTACGCGCTGACACCGGATATCCCCGGCCTGGCCTTTGCCCGCGTCACGCGCGTGCTGAGTGGCACGCCGACCAGCGCCGCGGCGGTCACACTGACCTACACGGCCACCGATGCGGATGACGATGTCACACCACCCATAACCTTCATGGTGGTCGTGATGGGGGTCAGCGACGACGACAGAGAGAACATGACCAACCTCAACCGTCTGATTCTGCCGGAAGTCGCGCGGGCGATGGCCGACCACCGGGTGAGTGCGATCTCGTCGCGCATCCGGCAGGCCGGGGGTGACTCCGCACACGCGACCCGGAACCTCACCATCGGCGGCCAGTCCACGTTGACCGGCATGGCGCTCACCCACGGGCGGGCCTTTGCCGAGGGGACCCTCGACATGAAAACCCTGCTGGGCGGCTCTGACTTCGTGCTCCCCCTGCACGCCAGCGAAGCGGGCCGGGCAACCGGTCTGTCCGGCATAACCCTCTGGGGTGGCGGCGACTACCGCACCCTCTCCGGCGGGGGCGATACGATCAACTGGGACGGCGACATGTTCAGCGCCCATCTGGGCGCCGACACCCGTCTGCGGGAGGACCTGCTGGCCGGGGTGGCGGTCTCCTGGAGCGAAGTGGATCTGGACTACACCTATCCCGATTTCGGGCCTGGTGAGTACGACGTGGATCTGACCAGCGTCCATCCCTATCTGGGCTGGACGGCACTGTCCGGGCGGCTGGATCTGTGGGCCACGGTGGGCTACGGCTGGGGTGAATTGGAGATCGCCCGTGAGCCGACGACAGACGAAACCGGGATACGGGCCTCCAGTGATGTGACCATGCAGACCGTCGGAGCCGGCGGCAGTGTGCAGGTCCTGGAGAGTCATGCGGCCACGGTGCGTCTCAAAGGCGAAGCCCTGCAGACAACCATGGAAGTCGAGGGCAACGCCGACCTTGCGGCCCTCAAAGTCGAAGGGCGGCGGTTGCGGGTTGGCCTGGAAGCCAGCCACACGCACCAGCTGGCCGGTGGGAGCCGGCTGGTTCCGACCCTGGAGGTTGGCGTGAGGCATGACGCCGGCAACGGGCGAACCGGCACCGGCGCCGAAGTGGGCGGCGGGATGCGCTACACGGATGAAGCCCACGGGCTGACGGTCGAAAGCCACGGGCGGGTCTTGCTGGGGCATAGCGGCGACTACAAAGACTGGGGCATAGGCGGAGCCGTGCGGCTGTCGGCGGGTCGAGACGGGCACGGGCTGTCATTCAGTCTGCAACCCACGTGGGGCGCCACGGCCAGCCGGGTGTCCCAGGTCTGGGCGCAGGAAGCGGCCGCCACGGTGGCGGCGACTCCCGTCCAGCAGGATGGCCGGGTGGCCCTGCGGATGGGCTACGGGTTGGGTTGGGGTGACGAGGCCCTGGTCACACCCTACGGCCGGATGACCCTGACGAACACGCAGACGCGCGCCTACCGGCTGGGCAGTCGGATGCGGCTGGGCAACCGACTCCTGCTCAATCTGGAAGGCACGCGGCAGGAGACCGTTGCCCAACCGGTTGACCACGGCGTGCTGTTACAACTCGGTCTGAACTTCTAACGCCAGTCCCCCGCCTGATGGATGCCCCTGGCATGACCGCGGAAGCGGGAACCCCGTTGAGTAGATGTGGCCGCGCGAGAGCGCGGTCGAGGCGGCGGGGGGTGTGCCCGTATCGAACATCCCGTTGCACGGGCGTGCCGGGATAGCAACAAACCCGTACCGGACAAGCGGAAAAGACCCACATGTCCACCGGTCGCATTCATCTCGACTACTACGCCACGTTGGAAGTCACCCCGCAGGCATCCGACGAAGACATCAAGCGAGCCTACCGCAAGCTGGCGCTCAAATATCACCCCGACAGGAATCAGGGCAATGCGCGTGCCGAAGAAAACATTCGGGAACTCAATGCGGCCTATGAAGTGCTGGGCAATCCGGAGACCCGCCGGTCATACGAACGGCTTCGGTTTGGCGGCCATGGGCGGAACGTGGATATTGTCGACGAGGCCTGGGCCGCTCCCTCCGCCGACGTGCTCGCTCCTGGCGTCCTGCTGGAACGCATGGAAACCAAGTTGCGGGAAGAAGGCCGGCTGGAGATTTACCGGAAACTCCTGCACGATCTTCCCCGCATCAAACAGGAACTGGCCGGCATACGTCCAGCCACCGTTGCCGCGTTGGGCTATGACAAATGGAGTGAAGCGATCGTCAAACGTCATGCCGGCCCTGCCATTGCGGAGCTGGTCACGCCGGCCATGGAAGAGTGCAAAACCCGGCTACTGGATACGGCCGTGCAGATGATGCTGTCTCAAGGCGTGGGTAGCGGGCGGGAATCCGGCACAGACTGGCTTGAGCGGCAATTAGCCGAGGCGTTTCATCTGGGTCGGGTTGACGGCTACTGTGAAGCCTGTGAGCTGTTCTACGTGCGACAGTAGCCTGGCATGGGAAAGGTGGTCGGAGCAGGGCAACCGTGCGAGCCGGTATCGGGGGATGGGGGAGCGAGGATGCGGGCTTCCATCCATATCTCCTGTCTTGATAGTGCATCCCGGCGGGTTTGAGTGTTCCACCGCAATCCCGCCCCGCCATGTCCACGCAATGCCCTGGTCCGAGCGGATGTGTGTCTGCCAGTGTGCATCTGCCAGTCTGTCGGCCCCTGAAAAAACCCCTTGCATTCCCGCAAGTCGTTCTGTTAGCTATAGACTGTTTATCCGCGAATGAGGATCACGAAAAAATCCCGTCGCGTGACGCGTGTTGCTCCACTCCCCCAATCGGGCAGTAGGTTTCCAGGTTTCGATTCCTGTCGCAACCAGGCGGGTGTAGCCTTTTTGTGTGGGGCAGTATGGAATCCCCCAGGGGAATTGCTGACAGAGCAAACCCGTGACGGAAGAGAAACCCGTACAGACTGACACCCTGTCCACACGCCGGGAATCCCCCCTGTCTGACTCAGCCATCGCCCGTATCCCGCAGGCGTTCGGGATTGAATCCGCACGGCTTGGTTGACATCGGTCTGTGGGCAACGTGGTGCGTGGTCGCTTTGGGACACATTGGGCACATGACCAGAACCGTGACAGACTCCTCGCTGAACAAGCCACCGCATAGCCGTGCGCGGTCGGCGCAATGCCCGCGACGCGGGTCTGCCTCGGGTGCACACCCCGCCCGGCCCGCCACCACAAGAAACGAACCGGCATCCGTGCAACCGCCTTCGGTGCGTGCGCGGCCTGTCCGGGCCACCCACGGCTTTCGTCTGCTGCAAAGTGTCCTGCTTGCCGCCTTGACGGTGTTGGCGGCGGAGACCGCTCATGCGCAGACATACACGTTAGTGCAGACAGCCACCAGCATAGCCGAGGCCGATCGCGCCGTAGGAATCACATTCAGAGTCGAACGCGCGGGCGACCTGACGGGCGTGCGCACCCTGATGTGGAGGATCATACATGGCACCACCTCGGCCGACGACTTCGAGGTCACCGGCGGCGGCGTCGGGCTACTAGCGGGCCAGACGACCAGCGATCCGTTCACCGTCGTCATCAAGGGTGACAATGTGGTGGAGCCTGACGAGACATTCCGTGTGGAAGTGCGGAGAATACTGTTTAACGGTTTTATTGCATCATCCCCGACCATCACCATCCTCAACGACGACACCCACCTTGCCCTCAGTGGTCCGTCCAGCGTCGCCGAGACCGATACGACCTCCACAAGTGACCCCTACACCATCACCCTCACCGGCCGGGAATTCACCGCCGACCAGGTCATCACCTGGACCATCGCCCACGGCGACCTTCCTGCCACCGATGACAGCGACTTCATCGCCCGCACCGGCATGGTCACGTTCTCCGCCGGGGATGACAGCAGCACATTCACCATCCGCATCGCCGGCGACGACACGAATGAGGGCAACGAGAACTTCACCATCGCGCTCAGCGACACCGCCAACCTCGCCTCCTACGACGCCCCCCTGGCCGTCACCCTCGTCGACGACGACGATGACGCCATCTTCACCGTCACCGGCCCCGACCGTGTCACCGAGCCTCCCGACTCCTCCAGCGAGAGCAGCGTCACCTACAACATTGTCCGTACCGGCGCGGCGTTGACCATCCCCACCACCGTCACCTGGAACATCACCCACGGCAGCACCAGCGACGCCGACTTCACCCGCCTCAGCAACACCCTGAACTTCGCCCCCGGCGAGAACAGCATGGTCTTCTCCGCGGGCATTGCCTACGACACACTGACGGAGGGCGAGGAGACCTTCACGTTGACCGCCAGCGCGCCCGGCCAGACATCGGGCGACCCCCTGACCGTCACCATCGCCGCCAATACCGGCGCCATGGGTAGCCAGGCCTATCTCGGCGGTGCCGACCAGTCTGTGCGCGAAGGCGCCGCCATCACGGTGCCGGTCGAGTTCCGTGGCCAGACACGCAGTGCGCCCTCCACCGTCACCTTCGCCATCACCGGCACCGTCGACGCCAGTGACTACACGGTGGACGCCACCAGTAGCCAGCTCACCTTCAATCCCGCCACCGCCACCGGTACCCTGCAAGGCTTCGTGACCGGCGGCCTCCGCTCCATCCCCATCCGCATCCTGATCGACTCCACCCGGGAGACCACCGCCGAAACGCTCATCGTCACGCTCACCGCCCACAACGGCGCCGGCGGCCTCTCGACGCCCCCCTCGTTTGACCCTGCCCCGCGCACCTACACGATTGCCGACAACGCGCGCACCTTGACCGTCACCGGCGCCTCCACCCACGCCGAAACCGACGCCGCCACCACCATCCCCTACACCATCGCCATCGGCGCGGACGACATGGCGTTTGCCTTCCCCACCGAAGTCACCTGGACGGTCACGCACGGCGGCACCGACGACGACGATTTCGCCGCCACCACCGGCGCCATCACATTCCCCACGCAGACCACGTTTGAGGTCACCGTCATCGGCGACAACATCAATGAAGCCGCCGAAGCGTTCACGGTGAACGTAGCCGTAGCCGACGCCGACGCTGACGGTGGCACGGGCATCGTCGCCGCCGTCACCACCCTCACCGACGATGACACCCTCACCGTCGCCATTGGCGACATTGCCGCCACGGTGGAGGAAGGCCGCACGGCGGGATTCCCGCTCACCCTGGCCGGTGGCGCCCACAGCGCCGATGTAATCCTGACCTACACATTGAGCGGTAACGGCATTGACCCCGCCGACTTCACGGATCTCACCGGCCTCACCGACCAGACATTCACCCTCCCGCTCGCCGCCACGCCGCCCTATACCCTGGATGTGGCCATTGACAACGATGGGGTCAATGAAGGGCCGGAGACGTTGACCATCACCCTGACCGGCGTCAGCAGTGCGGGCCGGGTGGACATCAAAACGGGCGCCGACCCGAACCATGACGCCACGGCGATGATTGTGACGGCGGCCCCGGGTTTCGTCCTTGCCCCGCCTGTCCTCGGTGTGGAAGAAGGCCGCGCCACCACCTACACCGTAACGCTGCTCACCCAGCCGGACGGCAATGTGACGGTCACACCGGAAAGCGGCGCCACCGCCACCGCCACCGTCACCGGTGCGCTGACCTTCACCACCGCCAACTGGAACGCCGCGCAACTGGTGACCGTCACCGGCATCGTGGATGTGGACAGTGCCGACAACACCGCCACCATCAGCCATGCGGTGAACGGCTACGGCAATGTCATGGCCGACCCTGTTGTGGTCACAGTCACCGACACCGACAGTGCGCCGACCTTCGGCGCGACGATGGTGACCGCCCGGACCTACACCGCTAACGCCGCCATTCCGACATTGACGTTGCCGGTCGCCACCGGCGGCAACGGCACCCTGAGCTATGCGCTGACCGGCGACATTCCCGACGGCCTGACCTACACCGACACCGACACCGACCGTACCCTGGCCGGTACACCCACCACCGCCGTTGCGGCTGTCACGCTGACCTGGACGGCCACCGATGCGGACGACAACGAGATGGCCAGTGATACGGCCACGCTGACCTTCACCGTCACCATCACGGAGACGGTGCCCGCAGTGACCATCGTCCCGACCGCTCTGACCGTGGCTGAGGGTGGCACGAATGTCTACACCGCCTTCCTGACCACCGAGCCAGCCGGAGATGTGACGGTCACACCCGACGCCAGCGGCACCAGCGGCGCGCTCACCGTTCCCGGCGCCCTGATCTTCACCACGGCAAACTGGAACACGGCGCAGACCGTCACCGTCACCGCTAACGTCGACGCGGACGACACCGACAACACGGCTACTCTCACCCATACGGTAGACGGCTACGGCAGTGTGACCGACGCCGACCCTGTAACCGTCACGATTCCCGACACCGACAGCGCCCCGGACTTAGGCGGGCAGACGGTGGATGACATGGCCTACACCACCGGCGCCCCGATTCCGACGCTGACCCTGCCGGCCGCCACCAGCGGCGACACCCCCCTGAGCTATGCGCTGACCGGCAACATTCCCGACGGCCTGACCTACACCGACACCAGCACCGACCGTACCCTGGCCGGTACACCCACCACCGCCGCCCCGGCCGTCACGCTGACGTACACGGCCACCGATGCGGATTCCAATACGGCGGCCGGCGATACGGCCACGCTGACCTTTGCGGTGACGGTGACGGTGCCGGCGGTGGTGCCCGCAGTGACCATCGTCCCGACCGATCTGACCGTGGATGAAGGCACCATGACCACCTACGCCGCCTTCCTGACCACCGAGCCAGCCAGTGATGTGACGGTCACACCCGACGCCAGCGGCACCAACGGCGCGCTCACCGTTTCCGGCGCGCTGACCTTCACCACGGCGACCTGGAACACGGCGCAGACCGTCACCGTCACCGCCGCCGTCGACGCGGACGACACCGACAACACGGCCACCCTCACCCATACGGTAGACGGCTACGGCAGTGTGACCGACGCCGACCCTGTAACCGTCACGATTCCCGACACCGACAGCGCCCCGGACTTAGGCGGGCAGACGGTGGATGACATGACCTACACCATCGGCGCCCCGATTGCGACGCTGACCCTGCCGGCCGCCGCCAGCGGTGACGCCCCCCTGAGCTATGCGCTGACCGGCGACATTCCCGACGGCCTGACCTTCACCGACACCGGCACCGACCGTACCCTGGCCGGCACACCCACCACCGCCGCTCCGGCCGTCACGCTGACGTACACGGCCACAGATGCGGATGCCAACACGGCAGCCGGCGATACGGCCACGCTGACCTTCGCCGTGACGATCACGCTGGCGCCCGGAGTGACCATCGTCCCGACCGCTCTGACCGTGGCTGAGGGTGGCACGAATGTCTACACCGCCTTCCTGACCACCGAGCCAGCCGGAGATGTCACAGTGACACCCGACGCCAGCGGCACCAGCGGCGCGCTCACCGTTCCCGGCGCCCTGATCTTCACCACGGCAAACTGGAACACGGCGCAGACCGTCACCGTCACCGCTAACGTCGACGCGGACGACACCGACAACACGGCTACTCTCACCCATACGGTAGACGGCTACGGCAGTGTGACCGACGCCGACCCTGTAACCGTCACGATTCCCGACACCGACAGCGCCCCGGACTTAGGCGGGCAGACGGTGGATGACATGGCCTACACCACCGGCGCCCCGATTCCGACGCTGACCCTGCCGGCCGCCACCAGCGGCGACACCCCCCTGAGCTATGCGCTGACCGGCGACATTCCCGACGGCCTGACCTTCACCGACACCGGCACCGACCGTACCCTGACAGGCACGCCCACCACCGCCGCCGCGGCCGTCACGCTGACTTACACGGCCACCGATGCGGATTCCAATACGGCGGCCGGCGATACGGCCATGCTGACCTTTGCCGTGACGATCACGCTGGCGCCCGCAGTGACCATCGTCCCGACCGATCTGACCGTGGATGAAGGCACCATGACCACCTACGCCGCCTTCCTGACCACCGAGCCAGCCAGTGATGTGACGGTCACACCCGACGCCAGCGGCACCAACGGCGCGCTCACCGTTTCCGGCGTCCTCACCTTCACCATGGCAAACTGGAACACGGCGCAGACCGTCACCGTCACCGCCGCCGTCGACGCGGACGACACCGACAACACGGCCACCCTCACCCATACGGTAGACGGCTACGGCAGTGTGACCGACGCCGACCCTGTAACCGTCACGATTCCCGACACCGACAGCGCCCCGACCTTCGGCGGGCAGATGGTGGATGACATGACCTACACCACCGGCGCCCCGATTGCGACGCTGACCCTGCCGGCCGCCGCCAGCGGTGACGCCCCCCTGAGCTATGCGCTGACCGGCAACATTCCCGACGGCCTGACCTACACCGACACCAGCACCGACCGTACCCTGGCCGGTACACCCACCACCGCCGCCGCGGCCGTCACGCTGACTTACACGGCTACCGATGCGGATGCCAACACGGCGGCCGGCGATACGGCCACGCTGACCTTTGCCGTGACGATCACGCTGGCGCCCGCAGTGACCATCGTCCCGACCGCTCTGACCGTGGATGAAGGCACCATGACCATCTACACCGCCTTCCTGACCACCGAGCCAGCCGATGATGTGACGGTCACGCCCGACGCCAGCGGCACCAGTGGCGCGCTCACCGTTTCCGGCGTCCTCACCTTCACCATGGCAAACTGGAACACGGCGCAGACCGTCACCGTCACCGCCGCCGTCGACGCGGACGACACCGACAACACGGCCACCCTCACCCATACGGTAGACGGCTACGGCAGTGTGACCGACGCCGACCCTGTAACCGTCACGATTCCCGACACCGACAGCGCCCCGACCTTCGGCGGGCAGACGGTGGATGACATGACCTACACCATCGGCGCCCCGATTCCGACACTGACCCTGCCGGCCGCCGCCAGCGGCGACGCCCCCCTGAGCTATGCGCTGACCGGCGACATTCCCGACGGCCTGACCTTCACCGACACCGACCGTACCCTGGCCGGCACACCCACCACCGCCGCCCCGGCCGTCACGCTGACGTACACGGCCACCGATGCGGATTCCAATACGGCGGCCGGCGATACGGCCACGCTGACCTTTGCGGTGACGGTGACGGTGCCGGCGGTGGTGCCCGCAGTGACCATCGTCCCGACCGCTCTGACCGTGGATGAAGGCACCATGACCACCTACGCCGCCTTCCTGACCACCGAGCCAGCCAGTGATGTGACGGTCACACCCGACGCCAGCGGCACCAACGGCGCCAGCGGCGCGCTCACCGTTTCCGGCGCCCTGATCTTCACCACGGCAAACTGGAACACGGCGCAGACGGTCATCGTCACCGCCGCCGTCGACGCGGACGCCACCGACAACACGGCCACCCTCACCCATACGGTAGACGGCTACGGCAGTGTCTCCACGGTTCCCGACGTGACCGTCACGATTCCCGACACCGACAGCGCCCCGGACTTCGGCGGGCAGACGGTGGAGGGCATGACCTACACCACCGGCGACCCGATTCCGACGCTGACCCTGCCGGCCGCCGCCAGCGGCGACGCCCCCCTGAGCTATGCGCTGACCGGCGACATTCCCGACGGCCTGACCTACACCGACACCGACCGTACCCTGGCCGGCACACCCACCACCGCCGCCCCGGCCGTCACGCTGACGTACACGGCCACCGATGCGGATGCCAACACGGCGGCCGGCGATACGGCCACGCTGACCTTTGCCGTGACGATCACGCTGGCGCCCGCAGTGACCATCGTCCCGACCGCTCTGACCGTGGATGAAGGCACCATGACCACCTACACCGCCTTCCTGACCACCGAGCCAGCCAGTGATGTGACGGTCACACCCGACGCCAGCGGCACCAACGGCGCGCTCACCGTTTCCGGCGTCCTGACCTTCACCATGGCGAACTGGAACATGGCCCAGACCGTCACCGTCACCGCCGCCGTCGACGCGGACGACACCAACAACACGGCCACCCTCACCCATACGGTAGACGGCTACGGCAGTGTCTCCACGGTTCCCGACGTGACCGTTACGATTCCCGACACCGACAGCGCCCCGGACTTCGGCGGGCAGATGGTGGAAGGCATGACCTACACCACCGGCGCCCCGATTGCGACGCTGACCCTGCCGGCCGCCGCCAGCGGCGACACCCCCCTGAGCTATGCGCTGACCGGCGACATTCCCGACGGCCTGACCTACACCGACACCGACCGTACCCTGGCCGGCACACCCACCACCGTCGTCGCGGCCGTCACGCTGACGTACACGGCCACCGATGCGGATGCCAATACGGCGGCCGGCGATACTGCCACGCTGACCTTTGCGGTGACGGTGACGGTGCCGGCGGTGGTGCCCGCAGTGACCATCGTCCCGACCGCTCTGACCATGGCTGAGGGCGGCACGGGTGTCTACACCGCCTTCCTGACCACCGAGCCAGCCGGAGATGTGACGGTCACACCCGACGCCAGCGGCACCAGCGGCGCGCTCACCGTTTCCGGCGCGCTGACCTTCACCTCGGCGAACTGGAACATGGCCCAGACCGTCACCGTCACCGCCACCGTCGACGCGGACGATACCGACAACACAGCCACCCTCACCCATACGGTAGATGGCTACGGCAGTGTCTCCACGGTTCCCGACGTGACCGTCACGATTCCCGACACCGACAGCGCCCCGGACTTTGGTGCGCAGATGGTGGAAGGCATGACCTACACCACAGGCGACCCGATTGCGACGCTGACCCTGCCGGCCGCCGCCAGCGGCGACGCCCCCCTGAGCTATGCGCTGACCGGCGACATTCCCGACGGCCTGACCTACACCGACACCAGCACCGCCCGTACCCTGGCCGGTACACCCACCACCGCCGCCGCGGCCGTCGCGCTGACGTACACGGCCACCGATGCGGATGCCAACACGGCGGCCGGCGATACGGCCACGCTGACCTTTGCCGTGACGATCACGCTGGCGCCCGGAGTGACCATCGTCCCGACCGCTCTGACCGTGGCTGAGGGCGGCACGAATGTCTACACCGCCTTCCTGACCACCGAGCCAGCCGGTGATGTGACGGTCACACCTGACGCCAGCGGCACCAGCGGCGCGCTCACCGTTTCCGGCGTCCTGACCTTCACCATGGCGAACTGGAACATGGCGCAGACGGTCACCGTCACTGCCACCGTTGACGCGGACGACACCGACAACACGGCCACCCTCACCCATACGGTAGACGGCTACGGCAGTGTGACCGCCGCCGACCCTGTAACCGTCACGATTCCCGACACCGACAGCGCCCCAACCTTCGGCGCGCAGATGGTGGATGGCATGACCTACACCACCGGCGTCCCGATTTCGACGCTGACCCTGCCGGCCGCCAACAGCGGCGACGCCCCCCTGAGCTATGCGCTGACCGGCGACATTCCCGACGGCCTGACCTACACCGACACCGGCACCGACCGTACCCTGACCGGCACGCCCACCACCGCCGCCCCGGCCGTCACGCTGACTTACACGGCCACCGATGCGGATGCCAACACGGCGGCCGGCGATACGGCCACGCTGACCTTTGCCGTGACGATCACGCTGGCGCCCGGAGTGACCATCGTCCCGACCGCTCTGACCGTGGCTGAGGGTGGCACGAATGTCTACACCGCCTTCCTGACCACCGAGCCAGCCGGAGATGTCACAGTGACACCCGACGCCAGCGGCACCAACGGCGCGCTCACCGTTTCCGGCACCCTGATCTTCACCACGGCGAACTGGAACACGGCGCAGACCGTCACCGTCACCGCTAACGTCGACGCGGACGACACTGACAACACAGCCACCCTCACCCATACGGTAGGCGGCTACAGCAGTGTGACCGCCGCCGACCCTGTAACCGTTACGATCCCCGACACCGACAGCGCCCCGACCTTCGGCGCGCAGATGGTGGAAGGCATGACCTACACCACCGGCGACCCGATTGCGACGCTGACCCTGCCGGCCGCCAACAGCGGCGACGCCCCCCTGAGCTATGCGCTGACCGGCGATATTCCCGACGGCCTGACCTACACCGACACCGGCACCGACCGTACCCTGACCGGCACGCCCACCGTCGTCGCGGCCGTCACGCTGACTTACACGGCCACCGATGCGGATGCCAACACGGCGGCCGGCGATACGGCCACGCTGACCTTTGCGGTGACGGTGACGGTGCCGGCGGTGGTGCCCGCAGTGACCATCGTCCCGACCGCTCTGACCGTGGATGAAGGCACCATGACCACCTACGCCGCCTTCCTGACCACCGAGCCTGTCGGTGATGTGACGGTCACACCCGACGCCAGCGGCACCAACGGCGCGCTCACCGTTTCCGGCACCCTGATCTTCACCACGGCGAACTGGAACACGGCGCAGACCGTCACCGTCACCGCTAACGTCGACGCGGACGACACTGACAACACAGCCACCCTCACCCATACGGTAGGCGGCTACAGCAGTGTGACCGCCGCCGACCCTGTAACCGTTACGATCCCCGACACCGACAGCGCCCCGACCTTCGGCGCGCAGATGGTGGAAGGCATGACCTACACCACCGGCGACCCGATTGCGACGCTGACCCTGCCGGCCGCCAACAGCGGCGACGCCCCCCTGAGCTATGCGCTGACCGGCGATATTCCCGACGGCCTGACCTACACCGACACCGGCACCGACCGTACCCTGACCGGCACGCCCACCGTCGTCGCGGCCGTCACGCTGACTTACACGGCCACCGATGCGGATGCCAACACGGCGGCCGGCGATACGGCCACGCTGACCTTTGCGGTGACGGTGACGGTGCCGGCGGTGGTGCCCGCAGTGACCATCGTCCCGACCGCTCTGACCGTGGATGAAGGCACCATGACCACCTACACCGCCTTCCTGACCACCGAGCCAGTCGGTGATGTCACAGTGACACCCGACGCCAGCGGCACCAGCGGCGCGCTCACCGTTTCCGGCGTCCTGACCTTCACCACGGCGAACTGGAACATGGCGCAGACGGTCACCGTCACTGCCACCGTTGACGCGGACGCCACCGACAACACGGCCACCCTCACCCATACGGTAGACGGCTACGGCAGTGTCTCCATGGTTCCCGACGTGACCGTCACGATTCCCAACACCGACAGCGCCCCGACCTTCGGCGGGCAGATGGTGGAAGGCATGACCTACACCACCGGCGCCCCGATTGCGACGCTGACCCTGCCGGCCGCCAACAGCGGCGACACCCCCCTGAGCTATGCGCTGACCGGCGACATTCCCGACGGCCTGACCTACACCGCCACCGGCACCGATCGTACCCTGACCGGCACGCCCACCACCGTCGTCGCGGCCGTCACGCTGACCTACACGGCCACCGATGCGGATGCCAACACGGCGGCCGGCGATACGGCCACGCTGACCTTTGCCGTGACGATCACGCTGGCGCCCGGAGTGACCATCGTCCCGACCGCTCTGACCGTGGATGAAGGCACC
Organism: Nitrospirales bacterium; assembly: GCA_963692935.1. Lineage (GTDB taxonomy): Bacteria > Nitrospirota > Nitrospiria > Nitrospirales > UBA8639 > Bin75. Next base: position 1,383,206 of record OY843588.1, on the reverse strand, counting down.
ATGACCACCTACACCGCCTTCCTGACCACCGAGCCAGCCGGTGATGTCACAGTGACGCCCGACGCCAGTGGCACCGACGGCGCGCTCACCGTGTCCGACGCCCTGACCTTCACCACGGAAAACTGGAACACGGCCCAGACCGTCACCGTCACCGCTAACGTCGACGCGGATGACACCGACAACACGGCCACCCTCACCCATACGGTAGACGGCTACGGCAGTGTGACCGACGCCGCCCCTGTAACCGTCACGATTCCCGACACCGACAGCGCCCCGACCTTCGGCGCGCAGATGGTGGAAGGCATGACCTACACCACCGGCGCTCCGATTGCGACGCTGACCCTGCCGGCCGCCAACAGCGGCGACACCCCCCTGAGCTATGCGCTGACCGGCGACATTCCCGACGGCCTGACCTACACCGCCACCGGCACCGATCGTACCCTGACCGGCACGCCCACCACCGTCGTCGCGGCCGTCACGCTGACCTACACGGCCACCGATGCGGATGCCAACACGGCGGCCGGCGATACAGCCACGCTGACCTTTGCCGTGACGATCACGCTGGTGCCCGCAGTGACCATCGTCCCGACCGCTCTGACCGTGGATGAAGGCACCATGACCACCTACACCGCCTTCCTGACCACCGAGCCAGCCGGTGATGTCACAGTGACGCCCGACGCCAGTGGCACCGACGGCGCGCTCACCGTGTCCGACGCCCTGACCTTCACCATGGCAAACTGGAACACGGCCCAGACCGTCACCGTCACCGCTAACGTCGACGCGGATGACACCGACAACACGGCCACCCTCACCCATACGGTAGACGGCTACGGCAGTGTGACCGACGCCGCCCCTGTAACCGTCACGATTCCCGACACCGACAGCGCCCCGACCTTCGGCGCGCAGATGGTGGAAGGCATGACCTACACCACCGGCGCTCCGATTGCGACGCTGACCCTGCCGGCCGCCAACAGCGGCGACACCCCCCTGAGCTATGCGCTGACCGGCGATATTCCCGACGGCCTGACCTACACCGCCACCGGCACCGACCGTACCCTGACCGGCACGCCCACCACCGTCGTCGCGGCCGTCACGCTGACGTACACGGCCACCGATGCGGATGCCAATACGGCGGCCGGCGATACGGCCACGCTGACCTTTGCCGTGACGGTGACGGTGCCGGCGGTGGTGCCCGCAGTGACCATCGTCCCGACCGCTCTGACCGTGGATGAAGGCACCATGACCACCTACACCGCCTTCCTGACCACCGAGCCAGCCGGAGATGTGACGGTCACACCCGACGCCAGCGGCACCAGTGGCGCGCTCACCGTTTCCGGTGTCCTGACCTTCACCACGGCAAACTGGAACACGGCGCAGACGGTGACCGTCACGGCCACGGAAGACACGGATGCCACCGACAACACGGCCACCCTCACCCATACGGTAGACGGCTACGGCAGTGTGACCGACGCCGACCCTGTAACCGTCACGATTCCCGACACCGACAGCGCCCCGGACTTCGGCGGGCAGATGGTGGAGGGCATGACCTACACCACCGGCACCTCGATTGCGACGCTGACCCTGCCGGCCGCCACCAGCGGCGACGCCCCCCTGAGCTATGCGCTGACCGGCGCCACCCCCGACGGCCTGACCTACACCGCCACCGCCCGCACCCTGACCGGCACACCCACTACCGCCGCCCCGGCCGTCACGCTGACTTACACGGCCACCGATGCGGATGCCAATACGGCGGCCGGCGATACGGCCACGCTGACCTTTGCGGTGACGGTGACGGTGCCGGCGGTGGTGCCCGCAGTGACCATCGTCCCGACCGCTCTGACCGTGGATGAAGGCACCATGACCACCTACACCGCCTTCCTGACCACCGAGCCAGCCGGTGATGTCACAGTGACACCCGACGCCAGCGGCACCGACGGCGCGCTCACCGTTTCCGGCGTCCTGACCTTCACCATGGCGAACTGGAACATGGCCCAGACCGTCACCGTCACCGCCGCCGTCGACGCGGACGCCACCGACAACACGGCCACCCTCACCCATACGGTAGACGGCTACGGCAGTGTCTCCATGGTTCCCGACGTAACCGTCACGATTCCCGACACCGACAGCGCCCCGACCTTCGGCGCGCAGATGGTGGATGGCATGACCTACACCACCGGCGACCCGATTCCGACGCTGACCCTGCCGGCCGCCGCCAGCGGCGACGCCCCCCTGAGCTATGCGCTGACCGGCGACATTCCCGACGGCCTGACCTACACCGACACCAGCACCGACCGTACCCTGGCCGGTACACCCACCACCGCCGCCGCGGCCGTCACGCTGACGTACACGGCCACCGATGCGGATGCCAACACGGCAGCCGGCGATACGGCCACGCTGACCTTTGCCGTGACGGTGACGGTGCCGGCGGTGGTGCCCGCAGTGACCATCGTCCCGACCGCTCTGACCGTGGCTGAGGGCGGCACGGGTGTCTACACCGCCTTCCTGACCACCGCGCCCGCCAGTGATGTGACGGTCACACCCGACGCCAGCGGCACCAGCGGCACCGACGGCGCGCTCACCGTTTCCGGCGTCTTGACCTTCACCATGGCAAACTGGAACACGGCGCAGACGGTCACCGTCACCGCCGCCGTCGACGCGGACGACACCGACAACACAGCCACCCTCACCCATACGGTAGACGGCTACGGCAGTGTCCCCACGGGTCCCGACGTGACCGTCACGATTCCCGACACCGACAGCGCCCCGGACTTCGGCGGGCAGATGGTGGAGGGCATGACCTACACCACCGGCACCTCGATTGCGACGCTGACCCTGCCGGCCGCCACCAGCGGCGACGCCCCCCTGAGCTATGCGCTGACCGGCGCCACCCCCGACGGCCTGACCTACACCGCCACCGCCCGCACCCTGACCGGCACACCCACTACCGCCGCCCCGGCCGTCACGCTGACTTACACGGCCACCGATGCGGATGCCAATACGGCGGCCGGCGATACGGCCACGCTGACCTTTGCGGTGACGGTGACGGTGCCGGCGGTGGTGCCCGCAGTGACCATCGTCCCGACCGATCTGACCGTGGCTGAGGGCGGCACGAATGTCTACACCGCCTTCCTGACCACCGAGCCAGCCGGAGATGTGACGGTCACACCCGACGCCAGTGGCACCAGCGGCGCGCTCACCGTTTCCGGCGTCCTGACCTTCACCATGGCAAACTGGAACATGGCGCAGACCGTCACCGTCACCGCCGCCGTCGACGCGGACGACACCGACAACACGGCCACCCTCACCCATACGGTAGACGGCTACGGCAGTGTGACCGACGCCGACCCTGTAACCGTCACGATTCCCGACACCGACAGCGCCCCGGACTTCGGCGGGCAGATGGTGGAAGGCATGACCTACACCACCGGCGCCCCGATTGCGACGCTGACCCTGCCGGCCGCCACCAGCGGCGACGTCCCCCTGGGCTATGCGCTGACCGGCGACATTCCCGACGGCCTGACCTTCACCGACACCGCCCGCACCCTGACCGGCACGCCCACCACCGCCGCCCCGGCCGTCACGCTGACTTACACGGCCACCGATGCGGATTCCAATACGGCGGCCGGCGATACGGCCACGCTGACCTTTGCGGTGACGGTGACGGTGCCGGCGGTGGTGCCCGCAGTGACCATCGTCCCGACCGCCCTGACCGTGGCTGAGGGCGGCACGGGTGTCTACACCGCCTTCCTGACCACCGAGCCAGCCGGTGATGTCACAGTGACACCCGACGCCAGCGGCACCAGCGGCGCGCTCACCGTTTCCGGCGTCCTGACCTTCACCACGGCAAACTGGAACACGGCGCAGACCGTCACCGTCACCGCCGCCGTCGACGCGGACGACACCGACAACACGGCCACCCTCACCCATACGGTAGACGGCTACGGCAGTGTGACCGACGCCGACCCTGTAACCGTCACGATCCCCGACACCGACAGCGCCCCGACCTTCGGCGCGCAGATGGTGGATGACATGGCCTACACCACCGGCGACCCGATTCCGACGCTGACCCTGCCGGCCGCCGCCAGCGGCGACGCCCCCCTGAGCTATGCGCTGACCGGCGACATTCCCGACGGCCTGACCTACACCGCCACCGCCCGCACCCTGACCGGCACACCCACTACCATCGCCTCTGCCGTCACGCTGACCTACACAGCCACCGATACCGACACCAACACCGCCGCCGCCGATACAGCCACGCTGACCTTTGCCGTCACGATCACCCCCGTGCCCGGCGTCACCCTCACCCCGACCGCCCTCACCGTGGCCGAAGGCGCCATGACCACCTACACCGTGGCGCTGACCACCGCGCCCCCCGGCGATGTCACCGTGACACCCGACGCGACCGCCGAGGTTACGGTCTCCGGCGCCCTGACCTTCAGCCCGACGACCTGGAACGCAGCGCAGACTGTGACCGTCACCGCCGCCGAGGATGACGCTGATTTAGCGGACGCCACCGCCACCATCAACCACATGGTGAGCGGCTACGGTAGTGTCACCACCGCCGACCCTGTCGTGGTCACAGTCACCGACAACGACACCGACAGCGTGCCAACCTTCGGCCCGACGACGGTGCCCGCCCGGACCTACGCCGCCGCCGAAGCCATTCCCACGCTGACGTTGCCGGTCGCCACCGGCGGCAACGGCACCCTGAGCTACACCCTGACCGGCGCCACCCCCACCGGCCTGACCTTCACCGCCACCGCCCGCACCCTGACCGGCACACCCCTCACCGCCGCCTCTGCCGTCACGCTGACCTACACCGCCACCGATGCGGATGCCAACACGGCCCCCGCCGATACGGCCGCGCTGACCTTTGCCGTCACGATCACCCCGGCGCCCGGCGTCACCCTCACCCCGACCGCCCTCACCGTGGCCGAAGGCGCCACGACCACCTACACCGTGGCGCTGACCACCGCGCCCCCCGGTGAGGTCACCGTGACGCCCGGTGCGATCATCGTGCCCCCCGGCTCGGTCACGTCGACGTCCGCCGATGTCACGGTCTCCGGCGTCCTGACCTTCGGCCCGACGACCTGGAACGCAGCGCAGACAGTAACCGTCACCGCCGCCGAGGATAACGCTGATTTCGCCGACGCCACCGCCACCATCACCCATGCGGTGAGCGGCTACGGCAGCGTCACCACCGCCGACCCGGTCGTGGTCACAGTCACCGACAACGACACCGACAGCGTGCCAACCTTCGGCTCGACGACAGTGCCCGCCCGGACCTACACCGCCGCCGAAGCCATTCCCACGCTGACGTTGCCGGCCGCCACCGACGGGAATGGCACCCTGAGCTACACCCTGACCGGCGCCACCCCCGACGGCCTGACCTTCACCGCCACCGCCCGCACCCTGACCGGCACGCCCCTCACCGCCGTCCCTGCCGTCACGCTGACCTACACCGCCGCCGATACCGACACCAACACCGCCGCCGCCGATACGGCCGCGCTGACCTTTGCCGTCACGATCACCCCGGCGCTCGGCGTCACCCTCACACCGGCCGCCCTCACCGTGGCCGAAGGCTCCACAACCATCTACACCGTGGCGCTGACCACCGTGCCCCCCGGCAATGTCACCGTGACGCCCGACGCAACCGCCGAGGTCACGGTCTCCGGCGCCCTGACCTTCAGCCCGACGACCTGGAACGCAGCGCAGACAGTCACCGTCACCGCCGCCGAGGATGACACTGATTTCGCCGACGCCACCGCCACCATCACCCATGCGGTGAGCGGCTACGGTAGCGTCACCACCACCGACCCTGTCATGGTCACAGTCACCGACAACGACACCGACAGCGTGCCGACCTTCGGCACAACAATGGTGCCCGCCCGGACCTACGCCGTCGCCGAAGCCATTCCCACGCTGACGTTGCCGGTCGCCACCGACGGCAACGGCGCCCCGAGCTACACCCTGACCGGCGCCATCCCCGCCGGCCTGACCTTCACCCCCACCGCCCGCACCCTGACCGGCACGCCCCTCACCGCCGCCCCGGCCGCCACGCTGACCTACACCGCCACCGATACCGACACCAACACCGCCGCCGCCGACACGGCCACGCTGACCTTTGCCGTCACGATCACCCCGGCGCCCGGCGTCACCCTCGCCCCGACCGCCCTCACCGTGACCGAAGGCGCCACAACCATCTACACCGTGGCGCTGACCACCGTGCCCCCCGGCGCGGTCACCGTGACGCCCGACGCAACCGCCGCTGTCACGATCTCCGGCGCCCTGACCTTCACCCCCGCCAACTGGAACACCGCGCAGACCGTCACCGTTACCACGACCGAGGATGCGGACGGTAACGACGACTCCGCCACCGTCACCCATGCGGTGAACGGCTACGGCAGCGTGACCACCGCCCCCGCCGTCCCTGTCACCGTCACCGACAATGACCCCACGGGAATCACCATATCGGCGGCCACCCTGACCGTGGACGAAGGCGCCAGCGACATCTACACCGTGGTCCTGGCGACCCTGCCGGGCGGCGCGGTCACAGTCACGCCGGCCGTCACCCCGCCCGGCCACGACCTGACACTGACCCCGGGCGGCGCCCTGACCTTCACCACCGCCAACTGGAACACCGCGCAGACAGTCACCGTCGCCGCCGCCGGGGACGCGGACGGTGACGACGACCCCGCCACCATCACCTATGCCGTGAGCGGCTACGGCAGCGTGACCACCTCCCCCGCCGTCCCGGTCACCGTCACCGACGATGACCCCCCCGGCGTCACCATTTCAGCGTCCACCCTGACCGTGGACGACGGCACCGGCGCCGCAGACTACACCCTGGTCCTGGCGACCATGCCGCGCGGCGCGGTCACGGTCACACCGGGCGTCACCCCCCCCGGCCACGACCTGATACTGACGCCGGCCGTGCTGACCTTCACCCCTGCCAACTGGAACACCGGGCAGACGGTAACCGTGACCGCTGTCGCGGATGCGGACAGCGCCGACGACACCGCCACCATCACCTATGCCGTGAGCGGCTACGGCAGCGTCACCACCGCCCCCGCCGTCACGGTGGCAGTCACCGACACCATGAATGCCCCGGACTTCGGCGCGGCCATAGTGTCCGACCAGACCTACATCGCCGGCGCGGCCATTCCGACGCTGACGTTGCCGGTCGCCACCGGCGGGAATGGCGCCCTGAGCTACACCCTGACCCCCGCGCCGCCCGCCGGGCTGACCCTGACCCGTGCCACCCGCACCCTGACCGGCACGCCGCCCGCCACCACGCCCGCGCGCATCTACACCTGGATCGCCACCGACCGCGCCGCCACCGCCAGACACCACACCTTCACCATCACGATCTTTTCAACCACCGTGTGCACCCGCACCCCGGCGGTGCGCGACGCCATCGTGGAAGCGATAGCCGGCGTGGACAACTGCGCGGACGTCACCCCGGCCCATTTGCGCGGGATCACCGGCCTTCTCACAATACGCAATCCCGCCACAGTCCGGATCGGAGATTTCGACGGGCTGATCGCGGTGGTGGATCTGTCTCTGGCCAATGGCCGTCTCACCACCCTGCCCGCGGGCATCTTCGACGGGTTGCGCGCGGTGCAGAGGCTGTTTCTGCAAGGGAATCAACTCACCACCCTGCCCGCGGGTTTCTTCAGCGGGCTGGACATGTTGAGACTGGTGCAGTTGAGGGGCAATACATTGAGGACATTGCCCGAGGGGCTGTTTGACGGCCTGAGTCGCCCGGGCGGCCTGGACAGCCTCAGCCTGATCGACAACCCCGGCAGTCCGTTCACCATGAACATTGACATTGAGCAGCAGGGGAACGGCCAGGCGCGGGTGCGTATTGTGGAAGCCGTCCCGTTCAACTTCGAGGTCACCTGGACAATCCCCGGCGCCGGCGGCGCCACCGGCACGGCCACCATCCCGGCGGGCCGGCGCACCAGCGACGTGTTTGGCATGGCCATGGCCTCGGCGGCCAACATCGTGCTCAGCCGTCCCCTGTTCACCGGCTTCAACTCCTACTCCGGCCTTCGACTGGTCACCCCGGAGGCCCGCGCCGGCGTCGTCCTCAACTCCGCCACCCTCGCCGTGCCCGAAAACGGCATGGCCACCTACACCGTGTGGCTGAACACCGCCCCCGCCGGCATGGTCACGGTCACGCCGGGCATCACCCCGTCCGTCCATGACCTGACGTTCACCCCGAGTGGCGCGCTGACCTTCACCACCGCCAACTGGCACCGCTCCCGGACCATCACCGTGGCCGCCGCCGACGACAGCGACTCCGCCGATGACCTCGCCACCATCACCCATGCGGTGAGCGGCTACGACTCCGTCATCACCCCCACCCTCGCGCTCACGGTTGCCGACGACGACGACCGGACGCCGGACTTCGGCGCGACCACCATCGCCTCCCGCACCTACACCGCCCGCATGATCATTCCGGCGCTGACGCTCCCGACCGCCACCGGCGGCGACGGCGCGCTGGTCTATACCCTGCGCGGCGCCATCCCCGACGGCCTGCGCTACACCGTCGCCACACGCACGCTGAGCGGCACCCCCGACGCCGAGACCGCGCCCGTCACCCTGACCTACACGGTCATGGACGCGGATACCAACGTGACAGACTTTGATGCGGCCACCCTGCCCTTCACCGTGACGATCACGCCCGCGCCGGAAGTCATCATCGCCCCGACCGCCCTCACCGTGGACGAAAGCTCCGGCGGCAACTACACGGCGGTGCTGGCCACCGTGCCCACCGGCAACGTCACGGTCACGCCGGAAGTCCCCGACGGGGCCGTGGTCACCGTCACCGGCGCCCTGACCTTCAGCCCCGCGACATGGAACACGGCGCAGACGGTGATCGTCATCGCCGGAAACGACGCGGATGCCACTAACGACATCGCCACCATCAGCCACGCCGTGAACGGCTACGGTCGCATCAACGCCGCCGCCTCGGTCGTGGTCACGGTCACCGACGCCGACACCGACACCGCGCCGACCTTCGACATGGCCATGGTGGACGACCGGACCTACACCGAAGGCGAAACCATCCCCGCTCTCACCCTGCCCGCCGCCACCGGCGGCAACGGCGGGTTGACCTACGCGCTGGCGCCGGCTGTGGCCATGGCCATCCCCGGCCTGGTCTTTGACACCGGCACGCGTATCCTGAGCGGCACGCCGACCCGCCCGGCCGTCGCCGTCACGCTGACCTACACCGTCACCGATACAGACGGAGACCCCGCCACCCTGACCTTCAACGTGACGGTGGCCGCGGCGCCTGCCGTCACCATTTCGGCAACCACCCTGAACGTGGCCGAAGACAGCAACGGCGCCTACACCGTGGCGCTGACCACCAACCCGGGCGGCGCAGTAACCGTCACGCCGGGCGTCACCACCACCACCCACGACCTGACACTGACGCCGGGCGGCGCATTGACCTTCACCACCGCCGACTGGAGCGCCGCGCAGACCGTCACCGTCGCCGCCGCCGGGGATGGTGACGCCGACGACGACACCGCCACCATCAGCCATGCGGTGACCGGCTACGGCAGCGTCACCGCCGCCGACGTCACCGTCATCGTCCTCGACAGAGACGCCCCACGGGTCACCATTTCAGTGGCCACCCTGACCGTGGAAGAAGAGAGCAGCGGCATCTACACCATCGCGCTGGCCACCGACCCGGGCGGAGACGTCACGATCACGCCGGGCGTCACCACCACCACCCACGACCTGACGCTGACGCCGAGCGGCGCGTTGACCTTCACCACCGCCGACTGGAGCGCCGCGCAGACCGTCACCGTCGCCGCCGCCGGGGATGGTGACACCGTCGACGACACCGCCGCCATCAGCCATGCGGTGACCGGCTACGGCAGCGTCACCGCCGCCGCTGTCACGGTCACCGTCACCGACAGAGACACCCCCGGTATCACCATTGTGCCGACCACCCTGCCCGTGAATGAAGGTGACAGCGGCGCCTACACCGTCGTGCTGACGGCTCTGCCCACCGGCCATGTCACCATCACGCCGGCCAGCGGCAATCCCGCCACCGCCAGCGTTACCGGTGCGCTGACCTTCACCACGGCAACCTGGAACACGCCGCAGACCGTCACCGTCACCGGCGTCGAGGATACGGACCCCGATCCCGACCCCCCCGTCGCCATCCGCCATGAGGTGAGTGGCGGGGAATACGCCAGCGTCACCGCCGCCGATGTGACCGTCACCGTCACCGAGAACGACGTGGCCTCAATCACGATTGCCCCAACAGCCCTCACCGTGGCCGAAGGCGCCGCGACAACCTACCTCGTGGTGCTGACAGCCCTGCCCACCGGCAATGTCACGGTCACGCCGGGAATCCCTGGCGGGAGAGTGGGCGCCATCACCGGTGCGCTGACCTTCAGCGTGGCCAACTGGAACAACGCGCAGACGGTCACCATCACTGCGGCCACGGATCCGGACAGTCACGACGACACCGCCACCATCACCCATGCGGTAAGCGGCTACGGCGGCGTCACCGCCGGCCCGGTGACCATCACGGGCACCGACACCACGAGCGCGCCGGACTTCGGTGCGGCCACGGTGCCTGACAGGACCTACACCGCCGGCGCCGCCATCCCGACGCTGACCCTCCCGTCCGCCACCGCCGGCGACGGCGCCCTGAGCTACGCCCTGACCGGCCGCCTCCCCAACGGCCTGACCTACACACAGCCGGATCGCACCCTGGCCGGCGCCCCCGACCACACCGCCGTCGCCACAACCGTCACGCTGACCTACACAGTCTCGGATACGGATTCCGACAACGACGCCGCCGACGAGAATGTCCTGACCTTCACCGTCACCGTCATGCCTTCGCCCTTCGCCGTCACCCTCTCTCCCACCGCCCTCACCGTGGACGAAGGCAGCACAACCACCTACACCGTGGCGCTGGCGACCGTGCCCCCCGGCGCGGTCACGGTCACGCCGAATGTCCCTGACGGGAGCGTGGTCACAGTCACTGGCGCGCTGACCTTCGCCGTCGCCGACTGGAATACCGCCCGAACCGTCACCGTCACCGCCGGCATGGATCGTAACCGTCACACCGACACCGTCACCATCACCCATGCCGTCACCGGCTACGGCGGCGCGACCGCCGACCCGGTCACCGTCACGGCCACCGACACCAACAGTGCGCCGGACTTCGGCACAACAACAGTGGCGGACCAGCGCTACATCGTCGACACCCTCATCGCGCCGCTGACGCTCCCGACCGCCACCGCCGGCGACGGCGCCCTGAGCCACACATTGACCGGGAGCCTCCCCGCCGGGCTGACGTTTACCACCGGCACGCTCACCCTGACCGGCACGCCCACCACCGTGGCCCCGGCGATTCAGCTGACCTGGACGGCCACGGATGCGGATACCCAGCAAACGTCCCTGACCTTCGCGGTTGCCGTCGTAGCCGGCGCCACGGACAAAGACCAACGGGCCAGACTCAATCGCGTCATCCTGCCGGAAGTGGCGCGGGCGCTGGCCGACCACCGGGTGAGCGCGATTGCGCGCCGCATCCGGCAGGCCGGAGCGGACTCCGTAGACGCGGGCCAGACCCTCACCCTCGGCGGCCAGTCCACGCTGGCCGGGGCGCTGACGACCCATGGACGCGCCCTTGCCGAAGGCGCCTTCAATCTGAAAACCCTGCTGGGCGGTTCCGACTTTGTGTTGCCGTTGAACGCGCGCGAGGTGGCCCCCGGCGCCGGCCTCTCCGCCGTCACCCTCTGGGGCGGCGGCGACTACCGGGCCTTCTCCGGCAAAGGCAATGCGATAAACTGGGACGGCAACCTGTTCAGCGCCCATCTGGGCGCCGACGCCCTCGTGCGGGACGACCTGCTGGCCGGGGTCGTGGTGTCGTGGAGCGAGGCGGATCTGGACTATCTGGACTCCACCGATGACGGGAGTGGCGATTACGAAGTGGGTCTCACCAGCGTCCATCCCTATATCGGCTGGACGGCGATGGGCGGGCGGCTGGATATATGGGCCACGGCGGGCTACGGCTGGGGCGAGTTGGACATCACCGCCGACGCTGACCCGAACACCCGGCAGGCAACCAGTGATGTCACCACGCAGACCATCGGGGCCGGCGGCAGTGCGCAGGTATTGGAAAGCCATACGGCCACAGTGCGGATCAAAGGCGAAGCCTTGCAGACGACCATGGACGTGGAGGGGAGCGAAGGCATCGCCGCCGTGATGATTGAAGCCCGGCGGTTGCGCCTGGGTCTGGAAGCCAGCCACACTCACAGGCTGGCCGGCGGGAGCCAACTGATGCCCACCCTGGAGGTGGGCATGAGGCATGATGCCGGCGACGGGCGAACCGGCACCGGCGCCGAAGTGGGCGGCGGGATGCGCTACACGGATGCGGCCAGGGGGCTGACGGTGGAGAGTCACGGGCGGGTGCTGGTGGGGCACAGCGGCGACTACAAAGACTGGGGCATAGGCGGGGCGGTGCGGCTGGAGGCGGGCCGTGGCGGGCACGGCTTGTCATTCAGTCTGCAACCCGCGTGGGGCGCCACGGCCAGCCGTGCGTCCCAGGTCTGGGCGCAGGAAGCGGCCACCACGGTGGCGGCGGCGTCCGCTCCCGTCCGGCGGAATGGCCGGGTAGACATGAACCTGGGCTACGGGCTGGGCTGGGAGGAGATGCTGGTCACGCCCTACGGTAACATGACCCTGACAAACGGCTCGGCGCGGGCCTACCGTCTCGGCAGTCGGATGCGGTTCGGCGGTGGGATGACGCTCAATCTGGAAGGCATCAGACAGGAGACCGCCGCCCGTCTGGTGAACCATGGCATCCGGTTGCAGTTCGGGGTCAGCGACCGCACCACGTTCAGTCTGGAAGGCACGCGGCAGGAGACGGCCACCCAGGCGTTCAACCACGGCATCACCCTGAAACTCGGGCTGAGTTTCTAACCCGTCCCGCCATGTCCACGCACCTGCAAAGCCGTTTGGCCGTTGAGTGCTCAGTCGCCTCCGGTGCGTGCAACCCCGCCCGGCGGCAACCGCGCATTCCGGGGAGCCTGAGTCCCGGTCAGCCAATGTGCCAGACGGCGACTGGTGTCGTTGGGCCTGTGCGCAACACATCGTCCCGTCGGAAATGTGCCCCAAAAAAATCTCTTGCGTGCACGCCACTGGTTCTGCTATAAGCGGATTCCCTTGCGTGCGCGCATCTGATTCTGCTGTAACCCACTCATTGTGAGAGATGACCGTTTTGAACAATCCGTGGCCCGTAAGATATTGCCCCCCCCCCCCCACCCCTTTAGGAGATTGGCTATGAAGCAAGTTCGCTGGTATGGCATTGCGGTGTTGGCGCTGGCGGTGTTGTTGCCCTGTGTGGCGATAGCGCAGAGCGACAGGAGCGTGGCGGTGATCGGTGGCGCCGATGCGAATGTGGATGAGGGGAGCACGGTCAATTTTCCGATAGAGTTCCAAGGCACGCCGCGCACGGCTTTCTCCACCGTCTCATTTTCCATCACCGGCACCGCCACCAGCGCGGATTACATGGTGGCTCCTTCAGGCTCAGGCTCCGACGCCTCGTTTGACCCGAGCGCCGCCACCGGCAGTATTGACATTCACAACGAACAGTCCTCAGTGTCTATTCCCATCACCATCGTAAGAGATGCCTTCGCAGACGCAGGCGAGACTATCATCGTCACGCTCACCGGGCATACTGGCGGTGGCGTGGCCTCCGATGTGTCTTCTGCCCCGCGCACATACACCATCACCGAGCCACCCCCGGACTTCGGCGGGCAAACGGTGGACGACATGACCTACACCATTGGCACACCCATCTCCCTGACCCTGCCGGAGGCCACAGGCAGTGGCAGTGTGTCTTACTCGCTGCTACCGATGGAAAATTACAACGGCTTGAGTTTCTCCCCTTCCAGCCGCATATTGTCCGGCAGTCTGACCAGCGTGGGCACAAACGAGCTGACCTACACCGCCACCGACTCCAGTAGCAGTGTCGCCGCCCTGACTTTCAGCGTGACGGGGCAAGACGACAGGAGCGTGGCGGTGATCGGTGGCGCCGATGCGAATGTGGATGAGGGGAGCACGGTCAATTTTCCGATAGAGTTCCAAGGCATGCCGCGCTCGGCTTTCTCCACCGTCTCATTTTCCGTCACCGGCACCGCCACCTCCGGCGCGGATTACATGGTGGCTCCTCCAGGCTCATCCGACGCCCGCTTTGACGCGAGCACCGGCACCGGCAGTATTGACATTGGCAACGAACAGACCTCCGTGTCTATTCCCATCACCATCGTAAGAGATGCCTTCGCAGACGCGGGCGAGACTATCATCGTCACGCTCACCGGGCATACTGGCGGTGGCGTGGCCTCCGATGTGTCTTCTGCCCCGCGCACATACACCATCACCGAGCCACCCCCGGACTTCGGCGGGCAAACGGTGGACGACATGACCTACACCATTGGCACACCCATCTCCCTGACCCTGCCGGAGGCCACAGGCAGTGGCAGTGTGTCTTACTCGCTGCTACCGATGGAAAATTACAACGGCTTGAGTTTCTCCCCTTCCAGCCGCATATTGTCCGGCAGTCTGACCAGCGTGGGCACAAACGAGCTGACCTACACCGCCACCGACTCCAGTAGCCGTGTCGCCGCCCTGACTTTCAGCGTGACGGGGCAAGTCGACGGTAACGAGGCGGTGCTCGGCGGCGCCGATATGACGGTGTTCGAGGGGAGCACGGTCAATTTTCCGATAGAGTTCCGAGGCACGCCGCGCTCGGCTGTCTCCACCGTCTCGTTTTCCGTCACCGGCACCGCCTCCAGCGCGGATTACACGGTAGGCTCAGGCTCCGACGCCTCGTTTGATGCGAGCGCCGGCACCGGCAGTATTGACATTGGCACCGAACAGACCTCCGTGTCTATTCCCATCGCCATCGTAAGCGATTCCAACCCAGACCCAGGCGAGACTATCATCGTCATGCTCACCGGGCATACGAGTCGTGGCACGGATGCCACTGTTGCGTCTTCTGCCCCGCGCACCTACACCATAGCCGAACCCCCCCCGGACTTCGGCGGGCAAACGGTGGACGACCTGACCTACACCGTTTCCCAGGTTATTACCACCGCCCTGACCCTGCCGGATGCCACCGGCAGAGGCAGTGTGTCTTACACGTTGCTACCGGCATCCGGTCGCTTTGGCTTTAGTCTCGGTAGTATCGACGGCAGCAGCCCCCTCGTCCTGGCCGGCACGCCGTCCGCCGTAGGCTCAACCGTGATGACCTACACCGCCACCGACTCCCATGGCGGTTCCGCCGCCCTGACTTTCAGGTTGACGGTGGAACCGGCGCCCGGCGCCGAAACCGCCCCTGCCTTCGCCGACGGTGTTGAGCCGCCCGCCCAAACCTACACCTTTGGCGACGCCATCAGCGCCCTGACCCTGCCGGCGGCCGCCGGCGGCGATGGAACGTTGTTCTATGCGCTGACCCCCGTCCCCGGCGGCCTCGCCTTTGACGCCGACACACGCATCGTGAGCGGCACACCGACCTCTGTGGGTGCGGTCACGCTGACCTATACCGTCAGCGACTCCGATACCAACACCGCCGCCTCCGATACCGACACCCTGACATTCCGCGTCACCGTGCCCGGCACCGCCCCGGCCTTCGCCGATGGTGTTGCGCTGCCCGACCAGGTCTACACCGTCGGCATCCCCACCGGCGAACTGACCCTGCCGGAGGCCACCGGCGGCGACGGCCGTTTGAACTACACGATTGCCCCCAATCTGGCGACGGCCGTCCCCGGCCTCATCTTGAACCCAAGCACTCTCGTCTTGTCCGGCACACCGACCATGGTGGTGGGTGCGGTCGTGCTGACCTACACCGCCAGAGACTCCGATACCGACACCGCCGACTCCGATACCGACACCCTGACCTTCCGCGTCACCGTGCAAGCGGCGTCCGACACCGCCCCGGCCTTCGCCGACGGTGTGGCGCCACCCGGCCAGACCTACACCGTCGGCGCCGCCATCACCGCCCTGACCTTGCCGGAAGCCGCCGCCGGCAACGGCGTTTTGACCTACGCGCTGACCCCCGCCGGTGCGCTCCCCGCCGGCCTCACCTTTGACGCCAACACACGCATCGTGAGCGGCACACCGACCTCTGTGATGGGTGCGGTCGTGCTGACCTACACCGCCAGCGACTCCGATACCAACACCGGCGCCTCCGATACCGACACCCTGACCTTCAGCGTCACCGTGCAGGCGGCGCCGGTTTCCGTAACACCCGCCGTCACGATTTCACCGACCGTGCTGACCGTGGCCGAAGGCGCGAACGCCGCCTACACCGTCGTACTGACCACCAACCCCGGCGGGATGGTGACCATCACGCCGGGCATTGCGCCGGACAGCCACGACCTGACCCTGACCCCAGGTGGCGCGCTGACCTTTACCGCCGCCAACTGGAACACCGCGCAGACCGTCACCGTCGCCGCCGCCCAGGACACCGACAGCGTTGACGACGCCGCCACCATCACCCATGCGGTGACCGGCTACGGCTCCGTCATCGCCGACCCGGTAACCGTCACGGTCACCGACACCGACAGTGCGCCGGACTTCGGCGCGGCGAGGGTGGAGAACCAGCGCTACAACGTCGACACCCCCATCACGACGCTGACGCTTCCGACCGCCTCTGGTGGCGACGGCGCCCTGAGCTACACGCTGACCGGCAACTTCCCCGCCGGGCTGACGTTTGCCACCGACACACTCACCCTGTTCGGCACGCCCACCGTGACCGCGACGACTCAGCTGACCTGGACGGCCACGGATGCGGATAGCCAGCAAACGTCCCTGACCTTCACGCTGACCGTCGTCGCCAGCGACCCCCCCGGCGTCACCCTTTCGGCGACGGCCCTCACCGTGACCGAAGGCGCCACCGGCGCCTACACCGTCGTGTTGGACTCTAATCCGGCCGGCGACGTGACCGTCACGCCAGCCAGCGGTGACTCCGCCGTCGCCACCGTCACCGGCGCCCTGACCTTCACCGCGGCGACCTGGAACACCGCGCAGACCGTCACCGTCACCGCCGCCGGGGACAGCGACGACGTTGACGACACCACCACCATCACCCATGCGGTGACCGGCTACGGCTCCGTCACCGCCGACCCGGTAACCGTCACGGTCACCGACAGTGCGCCGGACTTCGGCGCAGCGAATGTGGCGGCCCAGCGCTACACCGTCGGCGCCGCTGTCTCGCTGACGCTCCCGGCCGCCTCCGGTGGCGGCGGCACCCTGAGCTACGCCCTGACCGGCAACATCCCCGCCGGGCTGACCTACACCAACGCCGACCGCACCCTGTCCGGCACGCCCACCGTAACCGCGACGACGCAGCTGACCTGGACGGCCATGGATGCGGATAGCCAAACGTCCCGGACCTTCACGCTGACCGTCGTCGCCAGCGACACGGGCAAAGCCCAACGGGCCGCCCTCAATCGTGTGATCATGCCGGAAGTGGCGCGGGCGCTGGCCGACCAGGGAGTGAGTGCGATTGCGCGACGCATCCGGCAGGCCGGAGCGGACTCCGTGGACGCGGGCCAGACCCTCACCCTCGGCGGCCAGTCCACGCTGGCCGGGGCGTTGACCACCCACGGGCGCGCCCTCGCCGAAGGCGCCTTCGACCTGAAAACCCTGCTGGGCGGTTCCGACTTTGTATTGCCGTTGAACGCGCGCGAAGTGGCCCCGGGCCTGTCCGCCATAACCCTCTGGGGTGGCGGCGACTACCGGGCCTTATCCGGCAAGGGCGATGCGATAAACTGGGACGGCGATATGTTCAGCGCCCAGTTGGGCGCCGACGCCCGCCTGCGGGACGACCTGCTGGCCGGGGTCGCGGTGTCGTGGAGCGAGGCGGATCTGGACTATACCGGGAGCGGGAACGGCGATTACGAAGTAGGTCTCACCAGCGTCCATCCCTATGTGGGCTGGACGGCGATGGGCGGGCGGCTGGATCTGTGGGCCACGGTGGGCTATGGCTGGGGCGAGTTGGAAATCACCGACGATGACCTGGACCCCCGGCAGGCCACCAGTGACGTCACCATGCAGACCATCGGGGCCGGCGGCAGTGCGCAGGTACTGGAGAGCCGTGTAGCCACGCTACGGGTCAAAGGCGAAGCCTTGCAGACGAGCATGGACGTGGAAGGGAGCGGGAGCATCGCCGCCGTGGTGCTTGAAGCCCGGCGGTTGCGTCTGGGTCTGGAAGCCAGCCGCACGCACCAGCTGGCCGGTGGTGGTCAACTGATGCCCACCCTGGAGGTTGGCATGAGGCATGATGCCGGCGACGGGCGAACCGGCACCGGTGCCGAATTGGGCGGCGGTCTGCGCTACACGAGTGCGGCCAACTGGCTGACGGTGGAGAGTCACGGGCGGGTGCTGGTGGGGCATAGCGGCGACTATCAGGACTGGGGCATAGGCGGAGCCGTGCGGCTGGCGGCGGGCCAGGACGGACACGGCCTGTCATTCAGTCTGCAACCCGCCTGGGGCGCCACGGCCAGCCGTGTGTCTCAGGTCTGGGCACAGGGAGCCGCCGCCCCGGCATCGGCCGTGTCCCGTCCGCGAGACGGCCGGGTAGACATGAACCTGGGCTACGGGCTGGGCTGGGAAGAGATGCTGGTCACGCCCTACAGTCAGGTGACCCTGACGAACGGCCCGGTGCGGGCCTACCGTCTTGGCAGTCGGATGCGGTTGGACGACCGGCTCCTGCTCAATCTGGAAGGCACGCGGCAGGAGACCGCCGCCCAACCGGTTGACCACGGCGTGCTGTTGAAAATCGAACTGAACTTCTAACTCGTCCCCGCGTACCCGAATCCCCCTCCCCCCGTGGCCCGTCCATCGCCCGTATCCTGCGGTGTTCGGGATGGAATCCGTAAGCCGTTTGTCCGTTGAGTGCTCCGTTGCCTCCGGTGCGTGCAACCACACCCGGCGGCAACCGTGTCAACAGGCAAGAACGTCACGACACCTGTCTCGTCCCGGGATCGCCCGCATGGTACTCCTCCTGGCCATGCTGGTTGATCGTGGGGGGGGGATTGAAAATCATTCAGGACACATGCTATAAATAACAGGAGGAGGTGAGAGAATGAGTAGTGTGAATTGGCAAGTGGTATTGACTTCCATATCTGTCGCGTTCGCGGTTGGATTTTTTATTTGGAAGGCGAGTGGGTGGTATCACGGTGTGAACTCCACTACAAAGACAACCAATGACAAACTTGACCATCTGACCGAGACGACGAATGAAAAATTTGCCACCCTGACCAGGACGACGAATGAAAAATTTGCCATCCTGACCAGGACGACTGATGAAAAATTTGCCATCCTGATCAGGACGACTAATGAAAGATTTGACAAGCTGACCGAGAGTACGAATGCAAGATTTGCCACCCTGACCAGGACGACGAATGAAAGATTTGCCACCCTGACCGAGAGTACGAATGAAAGATTTGCCAGGCTGACCGAGAGTACGAATGCAAGATTTGCCACCCTGACCGAGAGTGTTAGTGCACTAAGTGGGGTAGTTGAAACACTCCAGAAGGTGGTTTCTCAAGCCATAGGAAAACCGATTGCTGGATCCTCCAGCCCTCTTTTATTAAACGACTATGGAAAAACCCTGTCGCAAGCCGTTGATGCTCCATCTTTAGCTGAGCGCTACACGAAAGGGCTGGAGACGAAGATTGCAACAATGAATCCCTATCAGATTCAGGAACTATGCTTTGATTTTGCCGATACCAGCATTCTTGGCGACCTGGAAAAAAATGATAAGGAGAACTTTGATAAAGTCACCGCGTGCGCCTATAAGGAAGGTATCAAGGCAGACAAAATCATGCGTGTGATCGGCATTCTGATGCGGGACATGCTCTTGAATCAAGCCGGACACGCTCCCACCACTGTTGATGATCATGCTCCAGGTGAGCCATAGGGCAACGCGCGCCCGTTCATCTTCCGCGCCATGGCCGCCATCTGCTTGATGGTATCGGCCTGGCGGTCATTGAACCGCCCCGCAAACTCCATCACATACCGGCCAGGATATTTCGGACTCATCCAGTGGTGCGTTCCAACATAGCCGCGCTTGAGCAATGCCCAACAAGATTCAATGTCAGTCAATGTGCCAGACGGCGGCCGGTGTCGTTGGGTCTGTGTGCAACACGTCGTCCCGTCGGAAATGTGCCCACAAAAAAATCTCTTGCGTGCACGCCACGGATTCTGCTATAAGCGAATTCCTTGCGTGCACGCCCCTGATTCTGCTGTAAACCATTCGCTGTGAGAGGTGACCATTTGGAAAGTCAGTGGCCCATAAGAGATTGTTCCCCTCTTCCCCTGTGGAGATTGGCTGTGAGACCGGTTCACTGGTGTGGCCTTGCAGTGTTGGCGCTGGCGGTGTTGTTGCCCGGTGCGGCGGTAGCGCAGACTCCGGGGACGATTACGCTCTCCGTCTCCGGCAATAATCCCGCCTTCAGTAGGTTTAACGGCGACGTCCGCCCGCTCGATCCCGGTTTGCAGGTGGAAGAGGGTGACACCATTACACTCACCGCCACTTTTCACGGCAAAACCGGTGGTCAGGTTGACGTGACAGTAGGAACCACAGGGACTGCCATAGCCCGAACAACCAGTAGCACCCCAGGCTCATACGATTTTGAATCCTCCAGCGTTGGGGCCTCTACCTCTGTCGTTATTACGAACAATGGATCCAACCCTGTGGTAACCCATGCCTTTACAGTCACCGATGACATGCATGCCGAGGCTAACGAAGTGATAGAGTTCCAGATCGTCTCAGTCGGTACCATCTCTGGCGTGACCGGCTCTCCCGGGAACGACTGGGCGGTCGGCACACCCAGTAGAGTCTCCGTCACGATCCTCGGCAGCGATGGTAGCGTGGCGGTGCTCGGTGGCGCCGATGCGAATGTGGTGGAGGGGAGCACGGTCAATGTGCCGGTGGGGTTCGAGGGCCTGTCCCGCGTGGGAAGATCCATCGTCGCTTTTTCCATCACCGGCACCGCCTCCAGCGCGGATTACACGGTGGCTACCGGCACGGATGCCCGCGGTACAACCGTCTCCTTTGACGCGACCGCCGCCACCGGCACGATTAGCCTTTTCTCCAACAATGGGGTTATTCCCATCGCCATCACACGCGATGCCGCAGACTCGGGCGAAACCCTCATCGTCACGCTCACCGGGCATACTCGTGTTAGTGCTACGGTCGGCACCCTTATTGCGTCTTCTGCCCCGCGCACCTACACCATAACCGAAGCCCCCCCGGACTTCGGCGGGCGAACGGTGAACAACCAGTTCTACTTCCTTAGCGCAGCCATCGCCACCCTGACCCTGCCGGAGGCCTCCTCCAGCATTGGCGCTGTGTCTTACTCGTTGACGCCAACGACCGCTTACAACGGCCTGATGTTCTCCGATTCCAGCCGCGAATTGAGCGGCACGCCGGCCGCCGCGGCCACAAACGTGCTGACCTACACCGCCACCGGCACCGATGGCGTGACCACCTCCCTGACGTTCAGCGTGGTGGCCGCCATGGACACCGCCCCGGACTTCGGCGCGGAAATGGTGAACGACCGGACCTACTTCACGACCCTGGCCATCTCCCCCATGACCCTGCCGCCGGCCACCGGCGGCAACGGCGGTCTGGTCTACACGCTGACACCGAATGTGGCCACGGCCATCCCCGGCCTCGCCTTTAACGCCAACACGCGCCGGTTGAGCGGCACACCGACCACCGAGGCGGGTGCGGTCATGCTGACCTACACCGCCACCGACTCCGATGCCAACAACGCCGCCAGCGACACCGACACCCTGACCTTCAGCGTGACCGTGGACCCGGTGCCTGACTTCGCCCCGGACTTCGGCGCGGAATCGGTGGACGACCAGACTTACACCGCCAACGTCGCCATCGCCCCCCAGATCCTGCCGCAGGCCACCAGCGGCGATGGCACGTTGGTCTACACGCTGACACCCGATGTGGTCACGGCCATCCCCGGCCTCACCTTTAACGCCGGCACGCGCCGGTTGAGCGGCACACCGACCACCGCGGCGGGTGCGGTCGCGCTGACCTACACCGTCAGCGACACCGATGCCAACGACGACGCCGCCGATACCGACACCCTGACCTTCAGCGTGACCGTGCCAATGTCGCCAGTCACGATTGGCCCGACCGCCCTCACCGTGAGCGAAGACGGCGATACCGCCTACACGATGGTGCTGGCCTCCGCACCCGGCGGCAACGTGACAGTCACGCCGAGCATCACGGTCATTGACCCGCCCCCCTCAGACGGCTTTGCCCACGACCTGACGCTGACACCGGGCGGCGCGCTGATCTTCACCCCCGCGAACTGGAACACCATCCAGACGATCGGCATCGCCGCCGCCAGAGATAATGACTATCTCCTCGAAAACATCATCATCAGCCACGTGGCGAGTGGTGCGGGCTACGATGACACCTCCGTCGGCGATGTGCAGGTGGCGATCCTGGATCCCGCCGTCGTAGGCTTTGAGAGCGTCTCGTACGTCTGGAATGAGAATGTAGGGCAGGATGATGTATGCGTGAGAGTGACCGGTCCGTCTCTATCTCAGCCGCTTAACCAAAGGTTCTTCATGCGTGCGGTCTCGGTCGACGGTACGGCCACGGCCGGCCCCGGCTTCCCCGACGACTACCTGGCGGTTGACAACACGAACATCGGCCCGTTGAGCGATTCGCGTCGGCGCGAGTGCTTCGCTATTGGGATACGGAATAACCAGATTCAAGATGGCGACAAGACCTTCACGCTGAGGCTTTCCCACTGGAGCGGGGATACGGTGACGGTTAACCCCGACCGCGCCGTCACCACCATCACGATTCAGGATGACGAGGTCGCCGGAATCAGCCTCTCAAGTAATAACGTGGTCATTCCCGAAGGCACCACCGGCGTCTACACCGTCGAGTTGCTCTCCGAACCCCTGGGCAATGTGACGGTCACGCCGAGCAGTAGCAACACGGCCGCCGCCACCGTCACCGGTGCGTTGACCTTTACCCCTTCGGCCTGGAGCACCGAGCAGATGGTCACCGTCACCGGCGCCGCGGATATTGATGCAGGCGCCGGTTTATCCACCATCACCCATGCGGTGGCCGGCTACTTTTCCCCCGTCACCGGCGAACCCCGGGTCTCCGTCGTGGTCTTTGACGACGACGCCTCCCCCAGCGTCGCCATTTCAGAGACCGCCCTGACCGTTGTCGAAGGCGCCGTCGCCACCTACACCGTCATGCTGTTGGCCGAACCGAATGGTCCGGTGACGGTCACGCCGAGCAGTAGCGACCCGGACCTCGCCAGCATCACCGCGGAAACGATGATCTTCACCTCCAGTAACTGGTATCTTGCGCGGACAGTCACCCTCAACGGCGTTGATGATCCTGATGCCACCGTCGACCCCCCCGCCACCATCACCCATGCGGTGGGTGGGGCTGGGAACTACGCCGGCATTACCGCCAGCGATGTGACGTTCACGGTCACCGAAACCGACACAGCCTCGATCACGATAAGCCAGGCCTCCCTGAACATTGTCGAAGGCGCCTCCGCCACCTACACCATCGTGCTGACCTCCGCACCGGATGGCGGCGAGGTGGTGGTCAGGCCGGTCAGTAGCGACACGGCCGTCGCCACCGTCTCCAGTGGCACTGGGTTGCTCTTCACCGCCGTCAACTGGGCCACCGCGCAGACAGTCATCGTCACCGGCCTTGATGATTATGATGCCACCGTCGAGGCCCCCGTCACCATCACCCATACGGTGATTTCGGGTGGGGACTACGCCAGCATCACCGCCAGCAATGTGGCGGTCATGGTCACCGAAACCGAGACGGCCTCGGTCGTGATAGGCTCGCCCACCCTGCGCATGGCGGAAGGCGCCGCCACCACCTACACCGTCGTGCTGACCTCCTCACCGGATGGCGCCAATGTGGTGATCACGCCGGGCAGTAGCGACACGGACGTCGTCACCGTCACCGGTGCGATGACCTTCACCGATGAAAACTGGAACACCGCGCAGATAGTCGGCGTCACCGCCATTGATGATCCCGATGCCAACGTCGAGGCCCCCGTCACCATCACCCATGCGGTGAGTGGGGCTGACTACGACAGCCTCACCGCCGGCGACGTGACGGTCACAGTCACCGAAACCGACATGGCCTCGGTCGTCGTCGGCTCGTCCACCCTGCGCATGGAAGAAGGCGCCTCCACCACCTACACCGTCGTGCTGACCTCCGCACCGGAGGGTGGCGATGTGGTGATCACGCCGAGCAGCAGCAACACGGTCGTCGCCACCGTCGCCGGTGCGCTGACCTTCACCGCTGCCAACTGGAACACCGCGCAGAATATCTCCGTCACCTCCATCTATGATTATGATGCCAACGTCGAAGCCCCCGTCACCATCACCCATGCGGTGAGTGGGGCTGACTACGCCGACCTCACCGCCGGCAATGTGGTGGTCACAGTCACCGAAACCGACGTGGCCTCGGTCACGATAAGCCAGTCATCCCTGGATATTGACGAAGGCTCCACCACCACCTACACCGTCGTGCTGACCTCCGAACCGAATAACGATGTGGTGATCGCGCCGAGCAGCAGCGACACGGCCGTCGCCACCGTCACCGGTGCGCTGACCTTCACCACAGCCACCTGGAACACCGGGCAGACAGTCACCGTCGCCGCCATAGACGATGATGACAGCTCCACCGAGACCGCCACGGTCACCCATGCCGTGAGCGGCTACGGCAGCGTCACCGCCGCCCCGGTCGTGGTCACAGCGACCGACCTCGATCCCGACACCGACCCGGAATTCAGCGAGGCCTTGATGAATTCGTGGAGGGGCAGGGCCTACAGCTACACCCATGGCAATGTCATCCCCTCTCTGACCCTGCCCGAAGTCACCTCCGGCAACGGCGCTCCGGTCTATGCGCTGACACCGCTTGCGCACATGACCATCCCCGGCCTGACCTTTGACGCCACCACGCGCGTGCTGAGCGGCACGCCGACCGCGGTGTCCGAGACGGTCACACTGACCTACATGGCCACCGATGTGGATGGCGATGTCACAGACCCCGTCATAAACTTCATGGTGGCCGTGGTTGAGAACAAGGACAGAGAAGGCATGACCGACCTCAATCGCCTGATTCTGCCGGAAGTCGCGCGGGCGCTGGCCGACCACCGGGTGAGTGCGATTGCGCAACGCATCCGGCGGGCAGGGGACAACTCCGCACAGGCGACCCGGAACCTCACCATCGGCGGCCAGACCACGTTGTCCGGCATGGCGCTCACCCACGGGCGGGCCTTTGCCGAGGGCACCCTCGACATGAACACCCTGCTGGGCGGCTCTGAATTCGTGCTCCCCCTGAACGCCAGCGAAGTGGGCCGGGCAACCGGTCTGTCCGGCGTCACCCTCTGGGGCGGCGGCGACTACCGCGCCCTCGAAGGCAAGGGCGACGGGATCAACTGGGACGGCGACATGTTCAGCGCCCATCTGGGCGTCGACACCCGTGTGCGGGAGAATGTGCTGGCCGGGGTGGTGGTCTCCTGGAGCGACGTGGATCTGGGCTACACCCAGTCCGGGTTCAGGCCGGGTGAATACAACGTGGATCTGACCAGCGTCCATCCCTATCTGGGCTGGACATCGCTGTCCGGGCGGCTGGATCTGTGGGCCACGGTGGGCTACGGCTGGGGCGAGTTGGAGATCACCCGTGCGGCGTCACCCTCCGCACTCGCGATGCAGGCCGTGAGTGATGTGACCATGCAGACCGCCGGAGCCGGCGGCAGTGCGAAGATTCTGGAGGGCCGTGCGGCCACGGTGCGTCTCAAAGGCGAAGCCATGCAGACGCTCATGGAAGTCGAGGGCAGTGACCGCATTGAGGCCCTCAAAGTCAAAGCGCGGCGGTTTCGGGTTGGTCTGGAAGCCAGCCACACTCACAGGATGGCCGGCGGGAGCCAGCTGGTTCCGACCCTGGAAGTTGGCGTGAGGCATGACGCCGGCGACGGGCGAACCGGCACCGGCGCCGAAGTGGGCGGCGGGATGCGCTACACGGACGAGGCCAACGGGCTGACGGTCGAAAGCCACGGGCGGATCCTGCTGGGCCATACGGGCGACTACAAAGACTGGGGCATAGGCGGCGCCGTGCGGCTGTCGGCGGGTCAAGACGGGCACGGGCTGTCATTCAGTCTGCTCCCCACGTGGGGCGCCACGGCCAGCCGTGCGTCCCAGGTCTGGGCGCAGGAAGCGGCCGCCACGGTGGCGGCGGCGACTCCCGCCCGGCAGAATGGCCAGGTGGCCTTGAAGATGGGCTACGGGGTGGGCTGGGACGAATCCCTGGTCACACCCTACGGCCAGGTAACCCTGTCGAACATTCAGACGCGTGCCTACCGGTTGGGCAGTCGGATGCGGCTGGGCGACCGGCTCCTGCTCAATCTGGAAGGCACGCGGCAGGAGACCGCCGCCCGAGCAGTTGACCACGGTGTACTGTTGAAAATTGATCTGAAATTCTAACGTCAATCTTGTCCGATGTGAGAGGTGACCCTTTGGAAAGTCAGAGTGGCCCAGGAAATGTGATTCCCCCCTCCCCCCTGTGGAGATTGGCTATGAGACAGGTTTGCCGGTATGGCCTGGCGGTGTTGGCGCTGGCGGTGTTGTTACCCGGTGCGGCGGTCGCGCAGGTTGAGAGGACACTGACGCTCTCCGCCACAGGCAACAACGGCGACCGCGACTCGACCACGCCCGGCTTGCAGGTGGACGAGGGAGACATCGTGACAATGACGCTGACCATCAGCGGAGTGACTGATGATCTAATCACGAATACCAGCTCCTTTACTGGAACGGCTACAACCGATCAGGATTACGTCAGTAGTGGCATGGCATCAGGTGTTTCCGTATATCCTGGATTTGCCTTCCGCACGGGCACCCTCACACAGGAAGTCAGTATTACCATCACAGACGACACCACACCCGAAGGTGACGAAACCTTCACTGTGACTGTGCCGACAAGAAATACGATTGCGAGTTCCAGCAGTGACACCCTCGCCCGCGGCGAGCCTGTCACCGTCACCATCCGCGCCAACGACGGGAGTCAGGCGTTGCTCGGCGGCGAGGACGGGCTGGCGGCGGAGGGCGGCACGATCAATGTGCCGGTGGAGTTCATCGGCGAGACGCGCACCGCTCCCTCCACCGTCACCTTTGCCATCACCGGCACCGCCTCCCGCGCGGATTACATGGTGGACGACACCGCCAGCGCCATCACCTTTGACACGACCGCCGCAACCGGCACCATCGAGATCGCCGAGACTGCTGACTCCGGCGCCATTCCCATCGGCATCGTGACCGACGCCGCCGACCCCGGCGAAACCCTCATCGTCACCCTCACCGGCCACAGCGGCGCCGGCGTAACCGGCAGGGTGTCCTCCGCCCCGCGCACCTACACCATCGTTGGGTCCGACGACACCGCCCCGGCCTTCGACGACACGGTTGGCAACCAGGTCTATGACTACAATGTCGCCATCACCGCCCTGACGCTGCCCGAAGCCACCGGCGGCAACGGCACGCTGACCTATGCGCTAACCGGCAGCCTCCCCGCCGGCCTGACCTTTACCGACAACACGCGCGTATTGAGCGGCACGCCGACCACGATTGCGGTGGGCGTCCGTCTGACCTACACCGCCGTCGACAGCGACGTGAACATGGCCGCCGCCGACGCCGCCACCCGGATCTTCAGAGTAACCGTGCGGGGGGCCATCACCCTCGCCGCCGTCGGTAGTGGCGGCGACCGCGACTCGACCGCGCCCGGCTTGCAGGTGAACGAGGGCGACACCATTACACTCACCGTCCATTTCCCCGGCAAAACCGGGGGTACCGTTCGAGCGTTCATGGACGTCACCGGGACCGCCGAATACCGATTGTCTACCAGCGCCGAAGGCTCAGGATACGATATTGACCAGACCACAGTTGGAGTGGGACGGCTGCCCACCGCCCGTTTGATCAGTGTCAGCATTGGACAAGAGACCGAGATAGTCCATACCTTTGACGTCACCAGTGACGGCCGTGTTGAGGGTGACGAAACGGTAACCTTCACGATCAACGGGTACAATGGGGAAGGGTGGAGTATAGGCGCACCCAACAGCGTCACCATCACGATCCTCGGCGACGGTAGCGAGGCGGTGCTCGGCGGCGCCGATATGACGGTGTTCGAGGGGAGCACGGTCAATTTTCCGATAGAATTCCTCGGCACGACGCGCTCGGCTATCTCCACCGTCTCGTTTTCCGTCACCGGCACCGCCTCCAGCGCGGATTACACGGTGGCAGGCTCAGGCTCCGACGCCTCGTTTGATGCGAGCGCCGGCACCGGCAGTATTGACATTGGCACCGAACAGACCTCCGTGTCTGTTCCCATCGCCATCGTAAGCGATTCCACCCCAGACCCAGGTGAGACTATCGTCGTCACGCTCACCGGGCATACTGGTGCCGCAAATTACATTGCGTCTTCTGCCCCGCGCACCTACACCACAGCCGAACCCCCCCCGGACTTCGGCGGGCAAACGGTGGACGACCTGACCTACATCGTTTCCCAGGCTATTACCACCGCCCTGACCCTGCCGGAGGCCACCGGCAGAGGCAGTGTGTCTTACTCGTTGCTACCGGCATCCGGTCGCTTTGGCTTTAGTACCGGTAGTGTCGACGGTAGCATCATCATCCTGTCCGGCACGCCGTCCACCATAGGCTCAACCGTGATGACCTACACCGCCACCGACTCCCATGGCGGTTCCGCCGCCCTGACTTTCAGGTTGACGGTGGAACCGGCGCCCGGCACCGAAACCGCCCCGGCCTTCGCCGACGGTGTTGAGCCGCCCGCCCAAACCTACGCCTTCGGCCCCCCCATCAGCGCCCTGACCCTGCCGGCGGCCGCCGGCGGCGATGGAATGTTGTTCTATGCGCTGACCCCCGTCCCCGGCGGCCTCTCCTTTGACGCCGACACACGCATCGTGAGCGGCACACCGGCCTCTGTGATGGGTGCGGTCACGCTGACCTATACCGTCAGCGACTCCGATACCAACACCGCCGCCTCCGATACCGACACCCTGACCTTCAGCATCGCCGTGCCCGGCACCGCCCCTGCCTTCGCCGATGGTGTTGCGCCGCCCGACCAGGTCTACACCGTCGGCATCCCCTCCGGCGTCCTGACCCTGCCGGAGGCCACCGGCGGCGACGGCCGTTTGAACTACACGATTACCCCCAATCTGGCGACGGCCGTCCCCGGCCTCCGCTTTAACCCAAGCAATCTCGAATTGGCCGGCACACCGACCATGGTGGTGGGTGCGGTCGAGCTGACCTACACCGCCAGCGACTCCGATACCGACACCGCCGCCTCCGATACCGACACCCTGACCTTCCGCGTCACCGTGCGCGACGCCATCAGCATCGCCCTTTCGCCGGCCGCCCTCACCGTGACCGAAGGCACCAGCGACACCTACTACACCGTGGCGCTGAACAGCGCGCCCGACGGCAACGTGACCATCACAACGGGTGTCACCCCGACCGCCTCCGACCTGACGCTGGCGCCGGGCGGCGCGCTGATCTTCACGGCTGCCAACTGGAACACCAGGCAGACAGTCACCGTGACCGCCGCCGGAGATGCGGGCGGCAGGACCTCCACCATCACCCACACGGCGAGTGGTGCGAACTACAACGGCATGACCTCCGAGTTGCCGGTGTCAATCACCGAGCGTCCCTCCGTGGGCTTTAGTCCGGCCACATATTCAGTGTCGGAGGGCGGGACGCTTGTGAATGTGTGCGTAGGCGTGACCATGCCGGCAGTCGGGACGATTAACGGTTCGTTCGCCGTGCAAGTGTCCACGAGCGACGGCACCGCCATCGCCCCCCAGGACTACGGGCCGCTGACAGATTTTGTCCTTTTTACGAGGGATGACCCACGGAGAATATGCGTAAACATTGCACTTATTGATGACACGATGCGTGAGGGTAGCGAGACCTTCATGGTCAGGATTAGTGGTATTGATCGTTCGAATACCGTTTCGGGTCTGATGATTGATCCCGCCGCCGACACCGCCACCGTCACAATCCTCGACAACGACAACCCCGGCGTCACCCTTTCGCCGACCGCCCTCACCGTGACCGAAGGCGCCACCAGCGCCTACACCGTGGCGCTGGCGACCAGTCCGGCCGGCGACGTGACGGTCACGCCAGCCAGCGGTAACACCGCCGTCGCCACCGTCACCGGCGCCCTGATCTTCACCACGGCGACCTGGAACACCGCGCAGACTGTCACCGTCACCGCCCCCGCGGACAGTAACGTCGTTGACGACACCGCCACCATCACCCATGCGGTCGCCGGCTACGGCTCCGTCACCGCCGGCCCGGTCACCGTCACGGTTGCCGACAACAACGACACCGCCCCGGACTTCGGCGCGCAAAATGTGCCCACCCAGGTCTACACCCTCAACGTCGCCATCCCCACCCTGACCCTGCCGGAGGCCGTCGGTGGCGATGGCGGTTTGACCTATACGCTGACCCCCGCTGTGGTGCCCGGTCTCACGTATGACGCCAACACGCGCACGCTGAGAGGCACGCCGACCGAGGTTCGCTCGGGTACGCTGACGTACACCGCCAGCGATAACGATGCCAGCACCGGCGCCGCCGATACCGATACGCTGACGTTCATCCTGAGGGTGGAGCCAGCTGCGGGGGCGATCTCGCTCTTTGTCGCCGGCGGTAACGGCGACCGCGACCTGTCCACGCCCGGTTTGCAGGTGAACGAGGGCGACATCATTAGACTCTCCGCCTTGTTTCGCGGCAAAACCGGTGGTATCGTTGACGTGACAGTAGGAACCTCGGGGACCGCCACGCCCCGGCTGACCGGTAGCGCCACGGACTCATACGATGTTGAATCCTCCAGCTTTGGGGCCTCTCCCTCTTTCGTTATTACGAACAGTGGAGACAACCCTGTAGTAACCCATTTCTTTACAGTCACCGATGACAGCCGTGCCGAGAATGACGAAGTGATAAATTTCCAGCTCGCCATGGACGCGGTCGGTCGCATCGAGGGCGTGACCGGCGCTGACACCTGGGTGGTCGGCACACCCAGTAGCGTCTCCGTCACGATCCTCGGCAGCGATGCCAGCGTGGCGGTGCTCCGTGGCGCCGATGCGACTGTGGTGGAGGGGAGCACGATCAATGTGCCGGTGGGGTTCCGGGGCATGACCCGCACGGTACGATCCGACATCGCTTTTTCCATCACCGGCACCGTCTCCAGCGCGGATTACACGGTGGCTACCGGCACGGATGCCCGCAGTACAACCGTCTCCTTTGACGCGACCGCCGCCACCGGCACGATTAGCCTTTTCTTCGACACTGCGGTTATTCCCATCGCCATCGCACTCGATGCCGCAGACTCAGGCGAAACCCTCATCGTCACGCTCACCGGGCATACGAGTCGTGGCACGGATGACACTTTTGTGTCTCCTGCCCCGCGCACCTACACCATAACCGACGCCCCCCCGGACTTCGGCGGGCAAAGGGTGAACAACCAGTTCTACTTCATTGGCGGAGCCATCCCCACCCTGACCCTGCCGGAGGCCTCCTCCAGCCTTGGCGCTGTG
Source organism: Nitrospirales bacterium (assembly GCA_963692935.1). Lineage (GTDB taxonomy): Bacteria > Nitrospirota > Nitrospiria > Nitrospirales > UBA8639 > Bin75. Next base: position 1,351,536 of record OY843588.1, on the reverse strand, counting down.
TCTTACTCGTTGACGCCAACGACCGCTTACAACGGCCTGATGTTCTCCGATTCCAGCCGCGAATTGAGCGGCACGCCGGCCGCCGCGGCCACAAACGTGCTGACCTACACCGCCACCGGCACCGATGGCGTGACCACCTCCCTGACGTTCAGCGTGGTGGCCGCCATGGACACCGCCCCGGACTTCGGCTCGCAAATGGTGGACGACCGGACCTACACCAGGACCATGGCCATCTCCACCATGACCCTGCCGCCGGCCACCGGCGGCAACGGCGATCTGGTCTACACGCTGGCGCCGAATGTGGCCACGGCCATCCCCGGCCTCGCCTTTAACGCCAACACGCGCCAGTTGAGCGGCACACCGACCACCGTGGTGAGTGCGGTCACGCTGACCTACACCGTCACCGACTCCGATCCCAACAACGCCGCCGGCGACACCGACACCCTGACCTTCAGCGTGACCGTGGAACCGGAGCCTGACTTCGCCCCGGACTTCGGCTCGGAATCGTTGGACAACCAGGTGTACACCACCGGCGTCGGCATCCCCGCCCAGACCCTGCCGCAGGCCACCGGCGGCGAGGGCACATTGGTCTACACGCTGACACCCGATGTGGTCACGGCCATCCCCGGCCTCGCCTTTGACGCCGGCACGCGCCGGTTGAGCGGCACACCGACCACCGCGACGGGTGCGGTCATGCTGACCTACACCGTCCGCGACACCGATGCCAACAACACCGCCGCCGATACCGACACCCTGACCTTCAGCGTGACCGTGCAAATGTCGCCAATCACGGTTGGCCCGACCGCCCTCACCGTGAGCGAAGACGCCAGTATCCCCTACACGCTGGTGTTGAACTCCGCACCCAGCGGCAACGTCACAATCACGCCGGTCATCACGAGCATTGACCCGGCTCCCGCAGACGTGGACCACGACCTGACGCTGACACCGGGCGGCGCGCTGATCTTCACCCCCGCGAACTGGAACACCATCCAGACGATCACCATCGCCGCCGCCAGAGATGATGACTATCTCCTCGAAAACATCCTCATCAGCCACGTGGCGACTGGCGCGGGCTACGATGCCGTCTCCGTCGGCGATGTGCAGGTGCTGGCCCTGGATCCCGTCGTCGTAGGCTTTGAGAGCGCCTCGTATGTCCGGAGAGAGGATATAGGTCTAACGCAGTTTGACGTATGCATCGCGGTGACCGGTCCGTCTCGATCTCAGCCGCTTAACCAAAGCGTCAGCCTGAGTCTGTTCGCGGACGACGGTACGGCCACGGCCGGCTTATCCTTCCCCCACGACTTCCGACCGCTTGACAGCGAAGGCTCTCTCGTCGGCCCGTTCCGCGGTACGATTCGGCGAGCGTGCGAAAATATTGGGATATTGGATAACCAGGTTCAAGATGGCGACAGGACCTTCACGCTGAGGCTTATCCAGAGGCCCGGGTCCGGCGGCCATCCGCCGACGATTAACCCCGCCGTCACCACCATCACGATTCAGGATGACGAGGTCGCCGGAATCGACCTCTCAAGGACAACCGCGGTCGTTGCCGAAGGCGTCACCGGCATCTACACCGTCGTGTTGCTCTCCCAACCCCTGGGCAATGTGACGGTCACGCCGGGCAGTAGCGACACGGCCGTCGCCACCGTCTCCGGTGCGTTGACCTTCGCCCCTGCGGCCTGGAGCACCGCTCAGACGATCACCATCACCGGCGCCGAGGATAGTGGTACAGACGTCAATGTCGCCACCATCACCCACACGGTGGCCGGCTACGTTTCCCCCACCCGCGGCGACACACAGGTCTCCGTCACGGTCCCTGACAACGACGGCTCCCCCGGCGTCGTCATTTCAGAGACCGCCCTGACCGTTGTCGAAGGCTCCGCCGCCACCTACACCGTCGTGCTGTTCGCCGAACCGAATGGCGCGGTCACGGTCACGCCGGGCAGTAGCGACACGTCCGTCGCCATCGTCAGCGCGGCAATGATCTTCACCTCCAGTAACTGGTATATCCCGCAGACGGTCACCGCCGACGGCATTAGTGATCTTGATGCCATCGCCGAGACCGTGACCATCGCCCATGCGGTGAGTGGGGCCGGGAACTACGCCGGCATTACCGCCGGCGATGTCACGTTCGCGGTCACCGACACCGACACGGCCTCGGTCGTGGTAGGCGCGGCCTCCCTTATGACCATTGAAGAGGGCGCCACCGCCACCTACACCATCGTGCTGACCTCCGAGCCGGCTGGCGGCGATGCGGTGATCACGCTGAGCAGTAGCGACACGGCCGTCGCCACCGTCACCGGTTCGTTGATCTTCAACACCGGCAACTGGAACACCGCGCAGACGGTCACCGTCACCGGCGTGGATGATCCCGATGCCACCGTCGAGGCCTCCGTGACCATCACCCATACGGTGCTTTCGGGCGGGGACTACGACGGCCTCCCCGCCAGCGCGGTCACGGTCATGGTTGCCGAAAACGACATGGCCTCAATCGTGCAGGACTCGCCCCCCCTGCGCGTGGGAGAAGGTTCCACCGTCGCCTACACCATCGGGCTGACCTCCGCGCCGGATGGCGGCAATGTGGTGATCACGCCGAGCAGTAGCGACACGGCCGTCGCCACCGTCACCGGTGCGCTGACCTTCACCGCCGCCAACTGGAACACCGTGCGGACGGTCACCATCACCGGCGTTGATGATCCCGATGCCACCGTCGAGGCCCCCGTCACCATCACCAATACGGTAACGTCGACCGGGGACTACGCCAGCCTCACCGCCGGCGACGTCACGGTCACGGTTGCCGAAAACGACATGGTCTCGGTCGTGCTGGACTCGGCCCCCCTGAGCCTGGAAGAAGGCACCACCACCGTCTACACCATCGGGCTGACCTCCGCGCCGGATGGCGGCGAGGTGGTGATCACGCCGGGCAGCGGCAACACGGCCGTCGTCACCGTCACCGGTGCGCTGACCTTCACCGCCGCCAACTGGAACACCGTGCGGACGGTCACCGTCACCGCCGCCTATGATTATGATGCCAACGTCGAGGCCCCCGTCACCATCACCCATGCGTTGGTGTCGGCCGGGGACTACGGCAGCCTCCCCGAACTCGACAATGTGGTGGTCACGGTTGTCGAAACCGACGTGGCCTCGGTCACGATAAGCCAGTCATCCCTGACCATGGACGAAGGCGCCACCGGCACCTACACCGTCGTGCTGACCTCCGAACCGAACAACGATGTGGTGATCGCGCCGGGCAGTAGCGACGCGGCCGTCGCCACCGTCACCGGTGCGCTGACCTTCACCACGGCCACCTGGAACACCGGGCAGACGGTCACCGTCGCCGCCATAGACGATGATGACAGCTCCACCGAGATCGCCACGGTCACCCATGCCGTGAGCGGCTACGGCAGCGTCACCGCCGACCCGGTCGTGGTCACAGTGACCGACCTCGACCCCGACACCGAGCCGGGATTCACCGAGGACGCGCTGAATACGTGGAGGGGCAGGGCCTACAGCTACACCCGTAACAATCTCATCCCCTCTCTGACCCTGCCCGAAGCCACCTCCGGCAACGGCGCTCCGGTCTACACGCTGACACCGCTTGTGCACACGACCATCCCCGGCCTGACCTTTGACCCCGGCACGCGCGTGCTGAGCGGCATCCCGACCGAGGTGTCCGCGGATGTCACACTGACCTACGTCGCCACCGATGTGGATGGCGATCCCACAGCAACCGTCATAAACTTCATGGTGGCAGTGGTTGAGAACCGGGACACAGAAGGCATGACCGACCTCAACCGCCTGATTCTGCCGGAAGTCGCGCGGGCGCTGGCCGACCACCGGGTGAGTGCGATCGCGCAGCGCATCCGGCGGGCCGGGGACAACTCCGCACAGGCGACCCGGAACCTCACCATCGGCGGCCAGACCACGTTGTCCGGCATGGCGCTCACCCACGGGCGGGCCTTTGCCGAGGGCACCCTCGACATGAACACCCTGCTGGGCGGCTCTGAATTCGTGCTCCCCCTGCACGCCAGCGAAGTGGGCCGGGCAACCGGTCTGTCCGGCGTGACCCTCTGGGGCGGCGGCGACTACCGCGCCCTCGAAGGCAAGGGCGACGGGATCAACTGGGACGGCGATATGTTCAGCGCCCATCTGGGCGTCGACGCCCATCTGCGGGACGACGTGCTGGCCGGGGTGGCGGTCTCCTGGAGCGACGTGGATCTGGGCTACACCCAGGCCGGGTTCAGGCCGGGTGAGTACAACGTGGATCTGACCAGCGTCCATCCCTATCTGGGCTGGACGGCGCCGTCCGGGCGGCTGGATCTGTGGGCCACGGTGGGCTACGGCTGGGGCGAGTTGGAGATCACCCGTGCGGCGTCACCCTCCGCACTCGCGATGCAGGCCGTGAGTGATGTGACCATGCAGACCGCCGGAGCCGGCGGCAGTGCGAAGATTCTGGAGGGCCGTACGGCCACGGTGCGTCTCAAAGGCGAAGCCATGCAGACGCTCATGGAAGTCGAGGGCAGTGACCGCATTGCGGCCCTCAGAGTCAAAGCGCGGCGGTTTCGGGTTGGTCTGGAAGCCAGCCACACCCACAGAATGGCCGGCGGGAGCCAGCTGGTGCCGACCCTGGAAGTTGGCGTGAGGCATGACGCCGGCGACGGGCGAACCGGCACCGGCGCCGAAGTGGGCGGCGGGATGCGCTACACGGACGAGGCCAACGGGCTGACGGTCGAAAGCCACGGGCGGATCCTGCTGGGCCATACGGGCGACTACAAAGACTGGGGCATAGGCGGCGCCGTGCGGCTGTCGGCGGGTCGGGACGGGCACGGGCTGTCATTCAGTCTGCTCCCCACGTGGGGCGCCACGGCCAGCCGTGCGTCCCAGGTCTGGGCGCAGGAAGCGGCCGCCACGGTGGCGGCGGCGACGCCCGCCCGGCAGAATGGCCAGGTGGCCTTGAAGATGGGCTACGGGGTGGGCTGGGACGAATCCCTGGTCACACCCTACGGCCAGGTAACCCTGTCGAACATTCAGACGCGCGCCTACCGGCTGGGCAGTCGGATGCGGCTGGGCGACCGGCTCCTCCTCAATCTGGAAGGCACGCGGCAGGAGACCGCCGCCCGAGCGGTTGACCACGGTGTACTGTTGAAAATTGATCTGACATTCTAACGGTGGGTCCTATGAGCAAAACTCTTCAATCTGTTGCGTCTCCGCGTACCCGAATCCCCCCCCCCCCCCCTTCTGGCGTCGCCCGTATCCTGCGGCGTTCGGGATGGAATCCCTGTCGCTGGTTCAATGTGGAACGGAGTGAGCACATGACCCGTGTGCGGCCCGCCCGGCCCACCCGTGGCGTTCGCCTGGTGCGGGGTCTCCTGCTGGCCGCCTTGACGGTGTTGGCGGCGCAGAGCGTGCCGGCGCAAACACTGACACCCATAACCGGGTGGTCTGTGTCGATTGGCGATGGCCGCGTCGTGGAAGGCGATTCAGGCGCGGTAATTTTCAGGGTCACTGTCAACCGTCCGCATAAGGGCAACGCTGAGCCAGTCGTGGTGCGGCATATACACATCACCACCAATGACGCCGACTTCGTCGACACCCGGGATGTACAGGGAATGTTCGCCATGGGCACGGACCAGGCAACCGTGAGTTTAGTCATCAGTGGTGACACGACCGTTGAGCAGGACGAGCAGTTCAGGGTACAAGCGTGGACTATCCCTAACCCTTTACCCTTGTTCATAGCGGAATCCGCGCCAATTACCATCCTGAACGACGACACCGCCCTCACGCTGACCGGTCCCGTCAACATCAAAGAGACCGATGCCGACTTCATCAGCCAGCCCTACACCATCACCCGCGCCGGGTTCCCCACCAGCCAGGCCATCACCTGGAGCATTACCCACATCACTACCTCGCCTGCTGACTTTTCCGGCGCCACCTCCGGCATGGTCAATTTCATCGGCGCGAACCCCACCGTCACGTTCACCCTCCCGATCGCCGGCGATGATGAGAGCGAGACCGACGAGAATTTCGACATCGTGTTGAACGCCGGCGTAGAACCCGTCCCTGGACCCTTTCGCGCCACCATCGCCGACGACGAGAACAACACCGTCTTCAACGTGACCGGCCCCAGCCGTGTTGACGAGCCTGGCCATCCTTCCTCTGGCACCGCGTCGCTCCCCTACACCTTTACCGTCACCCCCGCGGCCGGCCGGCCGTTGGCCGAAAGCGCCGTCTTCACCTGGAGTATTGCCCACGTCGACACCACCGACGCCGACTTCGTTGCCACCAGCGGCACCGTCCCCTTCACCGTCGGCGGCCCTACCGTCTTCACCTTCGACGTGAACATCGTCAGCGACGTCCTGGCGGAGAGCGACGAGGCCTTCACGTTGACCGCGAATTCGCCCCACATCAGACACAGTGCCGGCGCCCCCCTGACCGTCACCATCCCAGCCAATGCCGGCACCACGGGTAGACTGGCCTCTCTCGGCGGCGCCGACGGGACTGTGCTGGAGGGCACCATCCTCCAGGTGCCGATCACGATGGTCGGCGAGGTGCTCCAGTTCACCTCCGCCGTCTCTTACTCCATCACCGGCACCGCCACGAACGCCGATTATGAAGTGGTGACTCGGGACACCTTCCCGGTGATCCAATTCGACCCCGACACAGGCACCGGCGCCATCGCAATAGGCACGACCGCACCTGTCCGCCACCTCCCCATCCGCATCCTGGCCGACTCCATCAGTGAGTCTGGCGAAACACTCATCGTCACGATCACCCGCCACAACGCGATCGATGCGTTTGACCCCACCCCGCGCACCTACACGATTACCGACAGAGTGCGCACCTTGACCCTCAGCGGTCCGGCCACCCACGCCGAAACCAATGCCGACACCATCCTCGGCTACACCGTCTCCCTCGGCGCGGGCGACATGCCGTTCTCCGCCCCCACCGAGGTCACCTGGACGGTCACGCACGGCGGCACCAGCGACGATGATCTCGGCGCCCTCACCGGCGCCATCATGTTTCCCACTCAAACAGGGTTCACGATCCCCGTCACCGGCGACACCCTCAACGAAGCCGGCGAAGCGTTCACCGTCATGTTAACCCTTGCCGACTCCGCCGCCGACGGTGGCACGACCATCGGCTCCGCCGCCGCCGTCACCACCACCATCACCGACGATGACGCCATCACCGTCGCCATCGGCGACATCGAAATGGTGTTTGAAGGCGCCACGGCCAGATTCCCGCTCACCCTCACCGGTGGCGTCCGCACCGCCGATGTGACCCTGATCTACACGTTGAGCGGTACGGGCATTGACGCCGCCGACTTCACCGATCTCACCGGCATCACCGGCCAGACCGTCACCATCCCGGTTGCCCTCGCCCCGCCCTATACACTGCCGGTGGCCATTGCCGACGAAGGCGTCGCCGACGAGCCGGAGGAGCTGACCATCACCCTGACCGGCGCCAGCAGTGCGGGCCGGGTGGACATCAACACGGGTGCCGCCCCGAATCAGGACGCCACGGCGACGATTGTGGCGGCGGTCCAGAGAGTCATCGCGAACCCGCGTGCCCTCAACGTGAGCGAAGAAGGCGGCATGGCGTCCTACACCATGCGCCTGCTCACCCAGCCGGACGGCCCGGTGACGGTCACGCCGGAAAGCGGCGACATGGCCATCGCCACCGTCGCCGGTGCGCTGACCTTCACCACCGCCAACTGGAACGCCGAGCAGACGGTCACCGTCACGGGCGTCAAAGATGCGAATGCGGTCACGGACACCGTTGTCATCAGCCATACGGTAACCGGCTACGGCGGTGCGCCCGCGGACGAGGTGACGGTGACGGTCGACGACACCGACACCGCCGGGGTGACGATTGCCCCGACCGCCCTGACCGTGGTCGAAGACAGCGGTACCCCCTACACGGTGGCGCTGCTATCCGAGCCGGTCGGCGACGTCACCATCACGCCGGGCATCACCCCGTCCGACCACGACCTGACGCTGACGCCGAGTGGCGCGCTGACCTTCACCCCCTCCAACTGGAACATGGCGCAGACGGTCACCGTCGCCGCCGCCGGAGATCCGGACGGCCTCACCGACACCGCCACCATCGGCCATGCGGTGAGTGGCGCGGACTACGACGCCGTCACCGCCGCCGCGTTGCCGGTGTCAATCGCCGAGCGCGCCACCGTGGGCTTTGAGGAGACCGAATACATTGTGTCGGAGGCTGCGGGGAATGTCGAGGTGTGTGTGGTGGTGACCATGCCGCCGATGTCAGAGACGCTGGATTACAGCTTCACCCCGTTTTGGAATACAGACGCTGGCACCGCAATCGCCGAGGCCGACTACGAGCATGTCGGTGGCCGGCCAGTCGAGACATTCAGCGACTCCCTGCGGCGGGAATGTGTCACTGTGGGGATATACGACGACGCGTCGGACGAGGACGACGAGACCTTCACGCTCAGGCTGACCCAGCAGGGCGGGTCCACGGTCACGATTGACCCCGCCGTCGCCACCGTCAGGATCACCGATGACGACGTCTACGAAGCCTCCCTCTCACAGAATGTCCTGGGCGTCCTTGAAGGCGCCGCCGCCACCTACACCGTCGTGCTGACCGCCGAACCCGTTGCCGATGTCACGGTCACGCCGGGCAGTGGCGACACGACCATCGCCACCGTCACCGGTGCGCTGACCTTCACCACGGCCAACTGGAACACCGCGCAGGCGGTCACCGTCACCGGTATCGCGGATAGTGATACGGAAACCAGCTTCGCCACCATCACCCATGCGGTGAGCGGGGACGATCGCTTCACCGCCGGCTCGGTCACGATCAGGGTCGTCGAACCCACCGCCCCTGCCGGGGTCATGGTTTCAGAGGACGCCCTGAGCGTGGACGAAGGCGCCAGCGGCAACTATTCCATCGTGCTGAACGCCCCGCCCACCGGCGATGTGACGGTGACGCCGAGCAGTAGCGACATGGCCGTCGTCACCGTCACCGGTGCGCTGACCTTCACCACCGCCAACTGGTTCACCAGTCAGCTGGTCACCGTGACCGGCGTCGAGGATGACGATGCGGTCGGGGGCACCGTCGTCATCAGCCATACGGTGGGCGGCTACGGCAGTGTGACCGTGGACGATGTGACGGTGGCCGTCACCGACACCGACACCGCCGGAGTCACGATTGCCCCGGCCAGCCTGACCGTGGTCGAAGGCGGCACGGGTACCTACACGGTGGCGCTGAATACCGAGCCGGTCGGCGACGTGACCATCACACCGGGCATCACCCCGTCCGACCACGACCTGACGCTGACGCCGGTCGCGCTGACCTTCACCGCCGCCAACTGGAACATGGAGCAGACGGTCGCTGTCGCCGCCGCCATGGATGCGGACGGCCTCACCGACGCCGCCGCCATCAGCCATGCGGTGAGTGGTGCGGACTACGGCGCCGTCACCGCCGCCGGGGTGACGGTGTCAATCCGCGAGCGCGTCACCCTGGGCCTGGAGCAGACCGCCTATGACGTGTCGGAGGGCGCGAGTGTTCTGAACGTGTGCGTGGTCGTCACCTCGCCGGCAGTCGGCGGGACGATTGAAGGTCTGTTCGCCGTGGAAGTGTCCACGGTCGACGGCACCGCCACCAGCCTCATGGACTACGGGGTGGCCAACAATGTTGTCGTTCGCGCGTTGGCTTCCGGGGACGATGGCCCACGGCGCGCGTGCTTCTCCGTTGTGATTGGTGATGACAGGATTGACGAGGGTGACGAGACCTTCATGGTTGAAATTGATGGTGTGGCGGATGCGAATACCGTTCTGGATCTGACGATTGATCCCGCCGCCGCCGCCGCCACCATCACCATCATCGAAAACGATTTCAACAGAGTCACCGTCTCATCGAGCGCCCTCACCGTGACCGAAGGCGCCACCGGCGCCTACACCGTTGTGCTGGACGCTCTTCCGGACGGCGACGTGACGGTCACGCCAACCAGCGGTGACATGGCTGCCGTCACCGTCTCCGGCGCCCTGACCTTCAGCCCGATGACCTGGAACACCGCGCAGACGGTCAGTGTCACCGCCGTCGAAGATGATGACGGGGTCGGCGAGACCATCCGCATCACCCATATGGTGGGCGGTTACAACGCGCGGACCGTTGACGAGGTGACGGTCACCGTCGACGACGACGACACCGTCGGCGTCACCATTACCCCTGTATCCGAGCCTCTGATCGGGGCTGATTTACCGGGGAGCCTGGCCATGATCGAAGAGCTTGGTGTCATCTACACTGTGGCGCTGGATACCGAGCCGATCGGCGACGTGACCATCACATCGGCTGTCACCCCGGAAGACCATGACCTGACGCTGACGCCGAGTGGCGCGCTGACCTTCACCGCCGCCAACTGGAACATCGAGCAGACGGTGACCGTCGTCGCCGCCGAGAGGGAGGGCCGCACCATCCAGGACGACCCCAGCGCCACCATCGCCCACATGGTGAGTGGCGCGGACTACGACGCTGTCACCGTCACTGCGTTGCCGGTGTACATCGACCCTCGTACCTACGTGGGCTTCGAGAGAGCCGTGTACTATCAGGGGGAGAATGTTGGGCAGTTCCAGGTGTGCGTGGCGTTAACCCGTCCGACGTTGAGTCAACCGCTTGACCACTCCTTCGGTATACGAGTGAGTACATCCGATGGCACCGCCACCGCCGGTAACGACTACCACCCTATCTCCGGTCAGATAGTCGGCCCGTTCAGCGACCTCCGACGGCGCGAGTGCCTCGCTGTTGGTGTGTTCGACAACGAGTTTGACGAGGCCGCCAAGGAGTTCACGCTCACTCTGGCCAACGACCCTGACAGTGACCCGGGCCGTGGTCGGTCCATAGCGAAGTTTTCCCGCCCCACCACCCGCGTCAGTCTTGATGACGACGACTTCGGCAGTGTTGCCATTTCGCAGGCCACTCTGGCTGTGAACGAAGGCTCCACCAGCTTCTACACCGTGGTCCTGGAAACCCCGCTGGTTGGCAATGTGACGGTCACGCCGAGCCTCACCCCGTCATCCGACCGCGATGTGACGCTGAGTGACGCCCTGACCTTCACCGCCGCCAACTGGAACACCGCGCAGACGGTCACCGTCACCGCCGCCGAGGACGCTGACAGTGCCGACGACACCGCCACCATCATCCATGCGGTGGCCGGCTACCACAATATCATCCCCGCCGACGCGGTGACGGTGGCCGTGACCGACAATGACACCGACGAGGTCATCATTTCGGCGGAGACTCTGGCTGTGGGCGAAGGCTCCGCCAGCTTCTACACCATGGTCCTGGCGACCCTGCCGGACGACCATGTCGTGGTCACGCCGGGCGTCACCCCACCCGGCCACGACCTGATGCTGACGCCGACGCCGGTCATACTGCTCTTCACCCCGGCCAACTGGAATATCGAGCAGACGGTGACCGTCACCGCCGCCGAAGATGATGACGGGAACGACGACACCGCCACCATCACCCATGCCGTGCGCGACTATGGCAGCGTGACCACCGCCTCCGAGGTGACGGTCACCATCACCGACAATGACCCCCCCGGGGTGACCCTTTCGGCGACCACCCTGACCGTGAACGACGACACCGTCGCCACATACTACGCCGTGGTCCTGGCGACCCTGCCGGGCGGCCCGGTCACGGTCACACGGGGCATCGCCCCGCCCGGCCACGACCTGATGGTCACGCCGGCCATGCTGGCCTTCACCACGACCAACTGGAACGTCGGGCAGACGATAACCGTTGTCGCTGAAGCCGATGCGGACAGCGCCGACGACACCGCCACCATCAGCCATGCGGTGAGCGGCTACGGTGGCGTCGCCACCGTCCCCGATGTGACGGTGACGGTCACCGACACCCTGAACCCCCCGGACTTCGGCACGGCCATGGTGCCCGCCCGGAGCTATCTCATCGGCGAGACCATTGCGACATTGACGTTGCCGGCCGCCACCGGCGGGAGTGGCGCCACGAGCTACACATTGCTTCCCGCTCCGCCTGACAGTCTGACCGTGAACCGTGGCGCCCGCACCCTGGACGGCACGCCGACAGCCGGCACGCCGGAGCGCATCTACACCTGGATCGCCACCGACAGCAACGGCGCCAGCAGAGGCCTGACCTTCACCATCAGGATCCTTGAGACCACCGTGTGCAGCCGCACCCCGGAGGTGCGTGACGCCATCGTGGCGGCGCTGGCCGGCGTGGACGACTGCGCGGATGTGACCAGTGCCCATTTGCGCGGAATCACCGGTCTTGATGTGGGCTACGAGCCTATCCCCACTCTCCGGAGTGGCGACTTCGCAGGGCTTGGGGCGTTGACGAATCTGCAACTGGAATACGCTGATTTGGCCTCGTTGCCCGTGGACATCTTCGCCGGGCTTGGGGCGTTGATGGAGCTGCGACTGGAGGGTAATTTGTTTCGCACGCTACCCATGGGCATCTTCAACGGGCTTGGGGCGTTGACGAACCTGGATCTGAGAGACAACGATCTGGGAACGTTGCCCGAAGGGATGTTTGATGGGGTGGGTCCCCTGACACGCCTCGTGCTGTCCGCCAATCCCGATGCCCCGTTCACGTTGGATGTGCAGCTCCGGCAGTATGGGAATGGCCAGGTGCGGGCCTACATCCACGAGGCCGCTCCGTTGGACGTCGAAGTCACCTGGACGATCCCCGGCGGCGCCACCGGCACGGTGACCATCCCGGCGGGCCAGCGCACCAGCGACGTGATTGGCATGGACATGACCGAGGCTCCCAACGTTGTGTTCAGCAATCCACGATTCCCCGGCGTAACCGAGATCACCAGCGACACGAGCGGCTCCTACTCGGGCTTCCAACTGGCCACCCCGGCGGCCAGCGCCGGCATCGTCGTCAATCCCGACACCCTCACCGTGGTTGAAAACGACATGGCCACCTACGCTGTGTGGCTGAACGCCGCCCCTGCCGGCATGGTGACAGTCACGCCGATCGTCGCCCCGTTGGCCAACGACCTGACGGTCACCCCGAGCGGCCTGACCTTCACCACGGCCAACTGGCACCGCTCCCAGACCGTGACCGTGATGGCCGGCGCCGACACCGACACCACCGATGACCTTGTGACCATCAGCTATGAGGCAGGCGGCTATGACACCGCCGCCCTCGTGATCACGGTTGTCGACACCGGCGACCAGACACCGGATTTTGGCGAGGCCACCGTTGACTCCCAAACCTACAACGCCCGCGAGCGTATTCCGGTGCTGACGCTCCCGGCCGCCACCGGCGGCGACGGCGATCTGGTCTATACCCTGCGCGGCGCCATCCCCGACGGCCTGCGCTACATCGGCCCCGCGCGCACGCTGAGCGGCGCCCCCGCCGCCATAACCGGCGGTCCCGTCACCCTGACCTACACGGTCATGGACGCGGACACCAACATGACAGACGCTGATGCGGATATGCTGACCTTCACCGTGACGGTCAGGGCCGACCCTGAAGTCGTCCTCGTCCCGCCCGCCGTCACCGTGGAGGAAGGCGCCACCGCCATGTACACGGCGGTGCTGGCCACCGTGCCCGCCGGCAACGTCACGGTCACGCCGGAGGTCCCCGACGGGGCAGGGGTGACCGTCACCGGTGAGCTGATTTTCACCACCGCCAACTGGAACGATGTGCAGACGGTGGCCGTCGTCGCCGCCGAGGATGATGACGGGAACGACGCCGCCACCACCATCACCCATGCGGTAAGCGGCTACGGCAGTGTGACCGCCGCCGCCGATGTCCCTGTCACCATCAGCGACAATGACACCGACGAGGTCATCATTTCGGCGGCCACCCTGCCCGTGGGCGAAGGCGCCACCGCCACCTACACCGTGGTCCTGGCGACCCTGCCGGACGGCGCGGTCACGGTCACGCCGGCAAGCGGCGACATGGCCGTCGCCACCGTCGCCGGTGCGCTGACCTTCACCGTGGCCAACTGGAACGACGAGCAGACGGTGACCGTCACCGCCGCCCCGGAGGACGATGATGCGGACGACGCCACCACCACCATCACCCATGCGGTGGGCGGCTACGGCGGTGTCACCACCGCCGCCGTGGTCACGGTGAACGTCATTGACAATGACACCGGCGAGGTCATCGTTTCGGCGACCGTCCTGCCCGTGGGCGAAGGCGTCACCGCCGCCTACACCGTGGTCCTGGCGGCCCTGCCGGACGGCCCGGTCACGGTCACGCCGGCAAGCGTCGACACGGCCGTCGCCACCGTGACCGGTGCGCTGACCTTCACCACGGCCAACTGGAACGCCGCGCAGACGGTGTTCGTCAGCACCACCGAGGATGCCGACACTGATGACGCCACCACCACCATCACCCATGCGGTGGCCGGCTACGGCAGTGTCACCACCGCCGCCGGGGTCACGGTGGTCGTCACCGACAATGATGCCAACGACGTCGCCATTTCTGTGGCCACCCTGTCCGTGGAGGAAGGAGGCGCCAGCGCCACCTACACCGTGGTCCTGGCGGCCCTGCCGGACGGCCCGGTCACGGTCACGCCGGAAAGCAGCGACACGGCCGTCGCCACCGTCACCGGTGCGCTGGTCTTCACCGTGGCCAACTGGAACACCGCGCAGACGATGGTTGTCGCCGCCGTCGAGGATGCTGACACTGATGACGCCACCGCCACCATCACCCATGCGGTGACCGGCTACAGCGGCGTCACCACCGCCGACCCGGTCGTGGTCACGGTGACCGACCGCACGCTGGCCTTCGGCACGGCGATGGCGCCCGACCAGGTGTATGTCGCAGGGATTGCCATTCCGACGCTGACATTGCCGGCCGCCACCGGCGGCAACGGCGATCTGGGCTATACCCTGACCGGCGCCATTCCCGCCGGGCTGACTGTGACCGCCACCATGCGCACGCTGACCGGCACGCCGGTCGCCGCCGTGGCGGAGCGGTCCTACACGTGGATCGCCACCGATACCGTTGGCGTATTCGATACCCTCACCTTCACCATGACCGTGCACGCCACAGACGTCTGTTCCCGCACCCCGTTGGTGCGCGACGCCATTGTGGCGGAGATACCCGGCGTGAGCGACTGCTCGGATGTCACCCCTGCCCATCTGGGCGCGATAACCACTATTGACCTGACCCTCGCGACCCTCACCACTCTCCGGAGTGGCGACTTCGCCGGGCTTGGGGCGTTGACGGAGTTGTTTCTGGCTATAACTGGTTTGAGCGCGTTGCCGATGGACATCTTCGCCGGGCTTGGGGCGTTGGTGGAGCTGGAACTGGAGAGCAATGTGTTTCGCGCGCTACCCATGGGCATCTTCAACGGGCTTGGGGCGTTGACGAGCCTGGATCTGGGAGACAACATGCTGGAGGCGTTGCCCGAAGGGATGTTTGATGGGGTGGGTCCCATGGCAAGCCTCCGGCTGGGCGATAATCCCGGTGCCCCGTTCACGTTGAATGTGCAGCTCCAGCAGTATGGGAATGGCCAGGCGCGGGCCTACATCCACGAGGCCACCCCGTTGCCCGTCTCGGTGACCTGGACGGTGCCTGGCGGGGCCTCGGGCACCGCCACCATCGAGGCGGGCCAGCGAGCCAGCGCCCCGTTCGGCACGGCCATGTCCACGCCGGCGGCCATCACGCTCAGTCAAGCCATGTTCACCGGTGTGACCGAGGACACCAGCGACAACGTCGAAAGCAGCGACTATACCGGCTTCCAACTGGCCACGCCGGCGGCCACCACGGCCGGGGTGATTGTTGTCCCCGCCACCCTCACCGTGATGGAAGGTGACTCGGCGACGTATACCGTGGCCCTGAACACCGAGCCGGCCGGCGAGGTGATCGTGACGCCGAGCGTCGGCCCCGCCGACAGCGATGCGATGGTCTCCGATGCCCTGACCTTCACCACCGGGAACTGGCACCGCGCGCAGACCGTCACCGTCACCGCCGGCCAGGATGACGACGACACGGACGACGTCGCCACCATCACCCATGCGGTGACCGGTTACGGCAGTGTGACCACCGCCGCCGCGGTCACGGTGACCGTCGACGACAATAACAACGACGAGGTCGCCATTTCTGTGGCGACCCTGCCCGTGGACGAAGGCGACTCCGCCACCTACACCGTGGTCCTGGAGACCGAGCCGGGCGGCGCGGTCACGGTCACGCCGGCCCTCACCCCGCCTGTCCCGGGCCTGACGCTGACCCCGGCCGGTGCGCTGATCTTCACCATCGCCAACTGGAACACCGCGCAGACGGTGTCCGTTGCCGCCGCCGAGGACGATGACGGTGACGACATCACCGCCACCATCACCCATGCGGTGGGTGGCTACGGCAGTGTCACCACCGCCACCCCTGTCGTGGTCACGGTTTCCGATCCCGACATGGACACCCCGCCGGCCTTCGACACGACGGTGTCCGACCTGACCTACCCCGTCAGGACCGCCATTCCGACGCTGACGTTACCGGCCGCCATCGGCGGGAATGGCCCCGTGAACTACACACTGACCGGCGGCATTCCCGCCGGGTTGACCTTCAGCGACACCACCCGCACCCTGGCCGGCACGCCCACCGCCGCCGCCCCGGCCGTCATGCTGACCTTGACGGCCATGGATGCCGACGCCAACACGTCCGCCGGTGATGCGGCCACACTGGCCTTTGCCGTCACGATCATGCAGGTGCCCGGCGTCATCGTCACCCCGACCACCCTCACCGTGGATGAAAACTCCAATGTCGAGTACACAGTGGTGTTGACCACCGTGCCCACCGGCACTGTCACCGTGCTGCGCAACCCCAGCCCCACCACCAGCACGGTCAGCGCCTCCCTGCTCTTCACCACGGCTAACTGGAATGTCCCGCGAACGATCACGATCTTAGGCATCGACGATCCGGCCAACGACAACAGCGACGACGAAACGTTCACCATCACCCACACGGTGAACGGCTACGGTAGTGTCACCACCGCCGCCACGGTCACGGTGACCGTCCTCGACAACACCGCCTCCCGTGTGACCATTCCGGTGGCCACCCTGACCGTGGCGGAAGGCGCCACCGGCACCTACGCCGTGGTCCTGAGCGCCGTCCCGGGCGGCTCGGTCACGGTCACGGTCACACCGGAAAGCGGCGACACGGCCGTCGCCACCGTCTCCGGTGCGCTGACCTTCACCAGCGCCAACTGGAACACCCCGCAGTCGGTGACCGTCACCGCCGCCGAGGATGATGACGGTGATGACGCCGCCGCCACCATCACCAATGCGGTGAGCGGCTACGACCGTGCCGCCACCGCCCCCGATGTCACGCTAACCGTGACCGACAATGACACCGCCGGGGTGACCGTTTCGGCGACCGCCCTGACTGTGGACGAAGGCGACACCGGCATCTACACCGTGGCCCTGGCGACCCTGCCGGGCGGCGCGGTGACGGTCACGCCGGAAAGCGGCGACATGGCCGTCGCCACCGTCGCCGGTGCGCTGACCTTCACCACCGCCAACTGGAACACCGGGCAGACGGTGACCGTCACCGCCACCGAGGATGCTAACGGATATGACGACACCGCCACCATCACCCATGCGGTGAGCGGCTACGGCAATGTCGCCACCGCCGAGGTCGCGGTAACCGTCACCGACAATGACACCGCCGAGGTGACCGTTTCGGCGACCGCCCTGACCGTGGACGAAGGCGACACCGGCATCTACACCGTGGTCCTGGCGACCATGCCGGGCGGTGCGGTGACGGTCACGCCGGAAAGCGGCGACATGGCCGTCGCCACCGTCGCCGGTGCGCTGACCTTCACCGGCGCCAACTGGAACGACGCGCAGACGGTCACGGTCACCGCCGCCGAGGACGGTGACATTGACGACGCCACCGCCACCATCACCCATGTGGTGGACGGCTACGGCAGTGTGACCGCCGCCGCCGATGTGACGGTGGCCGTCACCGACACTGACACCGACGGGGTCGCCATTTCTGTGGAGACCCTGACCGTGGAGGAAGGCGACACCGGCATCTACACCGTGGTCCTGGCGACTATTCCGGGCGGTGCGGTGACGGTCACGCCGGAAAGCGGCGACACGGCCGTCGCCACCGTCGCCGGTGCGCTGACCTTCACCACGGCCAACTGGAACGACGCGCAGACGGTGACCGTCGCCGCCACCGAGGACGGTGACACTGACGACGACACCGCCACCATCACCCATGCGGTTGGTGGCTACGGCAGTGTGACCGCCGCCGCCGAAGTGACGGTGGCCGTCACCGACAATGACACCGACGGGGTCGCCATTTCGACGGAGACCCTGCCCGTGGGCGAAGGCGCCATCGGTCTCTACACCGTGGTCCTGGCGACCATTCCGGGCGGCGCGGTCACGGTCATGCCGGAAAGCGGCGACACGGCCGTCGCCACTGTCACCGGTGCGCTGACCTTTACCACCGCCAACTGGAACACCGCGCAGAGGGTGTTCGTCAACGCCATCGAGGACTTTGACGGTGACGACGCCACCGCCACCATCACCCATGCGGTGAGTGGCTACGGCAGTGTGACCACCGCCGCCCCGGTCGTGGTCATGGTTTCCGATCCCGACATGGACACCCCGCCGTTCTTTGCCACGGTGGTGTCCGGCCAGGCCTACCCCATCGGGATCGCCATTCCGACGCTGACGTTACCGGCCGCCATCGGCGGGAATGGCCCCGCGAGCTACACCCTGACCGGCGACATTCCCGCCGGGTTGACCTTCACCGACACCGACGCCACCCTGGCCGGCACACCCACCGACGTTGCCCCGGCCGTCATGCTGACCTGGACGGCCACGGATGCCGACGCCAACACGGCCGCCGGCGATGCGGCCACGATGATCTTTGCCGTCACGATCACGCTGGTGCCCGATGTCGTCGTGTCGGCGGCCGATCTGCCCCTGGTCGAAGGCGCCACCGGCGCCTACACCGTGGTCCTGACGACCCTGCCGGACGGCGAGGTCACGGTCACGCCGGCAAGCGGCGACACGGCCGTCGCCACCGTCGTGACCGGTGCGCTGACCTTCACGTCGGCCAACTGGAACACCGCGGGGACGGTGTTCGTCACCGCCGCCGAGGATGGTGACGATGACGACGCCACCACCACCATTACCCATGCGGTGGGTGGCTACGGCAGTGTGACCACCGCCGCCTCGGTCACGGTGACCGTCACCGACGATGATACCGCCGGGGTCGCCATTTCGATGACGACCCTGCCCGTGGTCGAAGGCGCCACCGGCGCCTACACCGTGGTCCTGGGGACCATGCCGGACGGCGCGGTCACGGTCACGCCGGCAAGCGGCGACACGGGCATCGCCACCGTGACCGGTGCGCTGACCTTCACCGCGGCCAACTGGAACACCGGGCAGATGGTCACCGTCACCACCGCCGAGGATGATGACGGAGATGACGCCACCACCACCATCACCCATGCGGTGGGTGGCTACGGCGGTATCACCACCGCCGCCGATGTCACGGTGACCGTCGCCGACAATGACACCGCCGAGGCCACCATTTCGGTGGCCATCCTGCCCCTGACCGAAGGCGGAACCGACACCTACAGCGTGGTCCTGACGACCCGGCCGGCCGGCACGGTCACGGTCACGCCGGCAAGCAGCGACACGTCCGTCGCCACCGTCATGTATCCCGGCTCCATCTTCAGTGGTGGGCTGGTCTTCACCGTGAACACCTGGCGCCACCCGAGGAGGGTGACCGTCGCCGCCGTCGAGGATGCTGACGGTGATGACGCCACCGCCACCATCACCCATACGGTGAGCGGCTACGGCGGTGTGACCACCGCCGGCGAGGTCGCGGTGCCCGTCACCGACAATGACACCGCCGCGGTCACCATTTCGGTGGCGACCCTGCCCGTCGTCGAAGGCGACTCCGCCATCTACACCGTGGTCCTGGCGACCCAGCCGGGTGGCGTGGTCACGGTCACACCGGCCATCACCCCGCCCGTCCCGGGCCTGACGCTGGACCCGGCCAGTCCGCTGACCTTCACCATCGCCAACTGGAACACCGAGCAGACGGTGTCCGTTGCCGCCGCCGAGGACGAGGACGGTGACGACATCACCGCCACCATCACCCATGCGGTGAGCGGCTACGGCAGTGTCACCGCCGACCCTGTCGAGGTCATGGTTTCCGATCCCGACATGGACACCCCGCCGGCCTTCGACACGACGGTGTCCGACCAGATCTACACCATCGGGATCGCCATTCCGACGCTGACGTTACCGGTTGCCACCGGCGGGAATGGCTCCATGAGCTACACCCTGACCGGCGACACTCCCGCCGGGTTGACCTTCACCGACACCACCCGCACCCTGGCCGGCACGCCCACCGCCGCCGCCCCGGCCGTCACGCTGACCTGGACGGCCATGGATGCCGACGCCAACACGGACGCCACCGATACGGCCACGCTGGACTTTGCCGTGACGGTCATGCTGGTGCCCGGCGTTGTCCTCGACCGGACCACCCTCACCGTGGATGAAAATGACCCGGGCAGCTACA
Source organism: Nitrospirales bacterium (assembly GCA_963692935.1). Taxonomy (GTDB): domain Bacteria; phylum Nitrospirota; class Nitrospiria; order Nitrospirales; family UBA8639; genus Bin75. Next base: position 1,331,022 of record OY843588.1, on the reverse strand, counting down.
CCGTGGTGTTGACCACCATGCCCGCCGGCAATGTTACCGTGGATGCCTCCGTGGGCCTCGGAGCCTCCGTCACCGGCGACCTGATCTTCACCCCGTCATCCTGGAACATCCCGCAGACGTTCATGGTCTTGTCCTCCGCGGATAGTGACGACGTCGACTCCATGGTCACCGTCACCCATGCGGTGCGCGGCTATGGTAGCGTGACCACCGCCGACCCGCTCACGGTGATCATCCGCGACAGCGGCGCCCCCCGTGTGACCATTCCGGTGGCCACCCTGACCGTGGTGGAAGGCGCCACCGGCACCTACACCGTGGTCCTGTCGACCGAGCCGGGCGGCGCGGTCACGGTCACGCCGGCAAGCGGCGACACGGCCGTCGCCACCGTCACCGGTGCGCTGACCTTCACCACCATCAACTGGAACACCGGGCAGACGGTATCCGTCACCGCCGCCGAGGATGCTGACGGGAACGATGCCACCGCCACCATCACCCATACGGTAGGCGGCTACGGCAGTGTCACCACCGCCGACGATGTCACGGTGACCGTCACCGACAATGACACCGCGGGGGTCACCGTTTCGGCGGCCGCCCTGCCCGTGAGCGAAGGCGCCATCGGCACGTACACCGTGGTCCTGGCGACCCGGCCGGGCGGCGAGGTCACGGTCACGCCGGCAAGCGGCGACACGGCCGTCGCCACCGTCGCCGGTGCGCTGACCTTCACCACCGCCAACTGGAACACCGGGCAGACGGTCACGGTCACCGCCACCGAGGATGCTGACAGTACCGACGACACCGCCACCATCACCCATGCGGTGAGCGGCTACGGCAGTGTGACCACCGCCGGCGAGGTCGCGGTGACCGTCACCGACAATGACACCGACGCGGTTACCGTTTCGGTGGCCGCCCTGCCCGTGGGCGAGGGCGTTACCGGCACCTACACCGTGGTCCTGGCGACCCTGCCGGGCGGCGCGGTCACGGTCACGCCGGCAAGCGGCGACACGGCCGTCGCCACCGTCTCCGGTGAGCTGATCTTCACCTCCGCCAACTGGAACACCGGGCAGACGGTCACGGTCACCGCGGCCGAGGATGACGACGGTAACGACGCCACCGCCACCATCACCCATGCGGTGAGCGGTTACGGCGGTGTGACCGCCGCCGAGGTCACGGTGACCGTCACCGACGATGACACCGACGCGGTTACCATTTCGGTGGCCACCCTGGCCGTGGCGGAAGGCGTCACCGGCACCTACACCGTGGTCCTGGCGACCCCGCCGGGCGGCGCGGTGACGGTCACGCCGGCAAGCGGCGACATGGCCGTCGCCACCGTCTCCGGTGCGCTGACCTTCGCCGTGGCCAACTGGAACACCGCGCAGACGGTCACCGTCACCACCGTCGAGGATGCTGACGGTGACGACGACGTCGCCACCATCACCCATGCGGTGGGTGGCTACGGCAGTGTGACCACCGCCGCCGAGGTCGCGGTGACCGCCACCGACAATGCCACCGCCGCGGTCACCATTTCTGTGGCGACCCTGGCCCTGGGCGAAGGCGCCATCGGTATCTACACCGTGGTCCTGGAGACCCAGCCGGGTGGTGCGGTCGTGGTCACGCCGGAAAGCAGCGACACGGCCGCCGCCACCGTCGCCGGTGCGCTGACCTTCACCATGGCCAACTGGAACACCGCGCAGAGGGTGTTCGTCAACGCCGTCATGGACGCTGACGCTGACGACGCCACCGCCACCATCACCCATGCGGTGAGTGGCTACGGCAGTGTGATCACCGCCGCCCCGGTCGTGGTCACGGTTTCCGATCCCGACACCGACAGCCCGCCGGTTTTTGACACGATGGTGTCCGACCTGGCCTACCCCATCGGGATTGCCATTCCGACGCTGACGTTGCCGGTCGCCAGCGGCGGGAATGGCATTGCGACCTATACCCTGACCGGCGACATTCCCGCCGGGTTGACCTTCACCGACACCGACACCGACACCACACTGGCCGGCACGCCCACCACCCTCGCCCCCGCCGTCACGCTGACCTGGACGGCCACGGATACCGATGCCAACACGTCCCCCGGCGATGTGGCCACGATGACCTTTACCGTGACGATCACGCTGGTGCCCCGCGTCGTCCTCGACCGGACCGCTCTCACCGTGGATGAAGAGGCCACGGCCATCTACACCATGGTGTTGACCACCGAGCCTCCCGCCGATGTCACCGTGACGCCCGTCCCTGTCAGCGAGGTGACCGTCTCCGGCGCCCTGACCTTCAGCCCGTCGACCTGGAACACCGAGCAGACGGTGACGGTCTCCGCCCCCATGGATAGTGACAGCGTCGACTCCATGACCACCATCACCCACACGGTGGGCGGCTATGGCGGCGTGACCACCGCCGACCCGGTGACGGTGACCATTCACGACAGCACCGCCTTCCGTCTCACCGTTTCGGTGGCCACCCTGACCGTGGAGGAAGGCGCCACCGGCGCCTACACCGTGGTCCTGGAGACCCTGCCGGGCGGCGCGGTCACGGTCACGCCGGAAAGCGGCGACATGGCTGTCGCCACCGTCGACGGTGCGCTGACCTTCACCGTGGCCAACTGGAACACCGCGCAGACGGTGTCCGTCGCCGCCGTCGAGGACGCTGACGGAAATGACGCCACCGCCACCATCACCCATGCGGTGACCGGCTTCGGCAGAGTCACCACCGCCGACCCGGTCACGGTGGCCGTGACCGACAATGACACCGACGGGGTCACCGTTTCGGCGGAGACCCTGACCGTGGGCGAAGGCGAAACCGGCACCTACACCGTGGTCCTGGCGACCCTGCCGGACGGCGCGGTGACGGTCACGCCGGAAAGCGGCGACATGGCCGTCGCCACCGTCGCCGGTGCGCTGACCTTCACCGCGGCCGACTGGAACATCGAGCAGACGATGGTTGTCACGGCCGCCGAGGATGCTGACGGGAACGACGCCACCGCCACCATCACCCATGCGGTGACCGGCTACGGCAGTGTGACCGCCGCCGAAGTCACGGTGGCCGTCACCGACGATGACACCGACGAGGTTGCCATTTCGGTGGAGACCCTGGCCGTGGAGGAAGGCGCCACCGGCATCTACACCGTGGTCCTGGCGACCCTGCCGGGCGGTGCGGTCACGGTCACGCCGGAAAGCGGCGACATGGCCGTCGCCACCGTCACCGGTGCGCTGACCTTCACCGTGGCCAACTGGAACACCGGGCAGACGCTGACCGTCACCGCCGCCGAGGATGCTGACGGGAACGACGCCACCACCACCATCACCCATGCGGTGACCGGCTACGGCAGTGTCACCGCCGCCGCCGGGGTCACGGTGGCCGTCACCGACAATGACACCGCCGAGGTCACCATTTCGGTGGAGTCCCTGACCGTGGAAGAAGGCGCCACCGGCACCTACACCGTGGTCCTGGCGACCCTGCCGGGCGGTGCGGTCACGGTCACGCCGGCCGTCGCCCCGTCCGTCCCGGGCCTGACGCTGACCCCGGCCGGTGCGCTGACCTTCACCACCGCCAACTGGAACACCGAGCGGACGGTGTTCGTTGCGACCGCCGAGGACGATGACTTTGACGACGCCACCACCACCATCACCCATGCGGTGGGCGGCTACGGCAGTGTGACCACCGTCGCCTCTGTCGTGTTCACGGTTTCCGATCCCGACATGGACACCACGCCGGCCTTCGACACGACGGTGTCCGACCAGACCTACACCATCGGGATCGCCATTCCGACGCTGACGTTACCGGTCGCCACCGGCGGGAATGGCTCCGCGAGCTACACCCTGACCGGCGGCACTCCCGCCGGGTTGACCTTCACCGACACCACCCGCACCCTGGCCGGCACGCCCACCACCATCGCCCCGGCCGTCACGCTGACCTACACGGCCACGGATGCCGACACCAACACGAACGCCGCCGATGCGGCCACGCTGGCCTTTGCCGTGACGATCATGCCGATGCCCGGCGTCGCCATCAGCCCGACCGCCCTCACCGTGGATGAAGTCGCCACGGCCACCTACACCGTGGCGTTGACCACTGTGCCCCCCGGCGATGTCACCGTGACGACCGGCTCGGGTAGCGACCTCCGGGTCACCGCCACCCTGACCTTCAGCCCGTCGACCTGGAACACCGCGCAGACGGTCTCGGTTTTCGCCCCCACGGATACTGACAGCGTCGACTCCACGACCACCATCACCCACATGGTGGACGGCTATGGCGGCGTGACCGCCGACCCTGTCACGGTCACCATCCACGACAGCGCCGCCCGCCGTGTGAACATTTCGGCGGCCACCCTGACCGTGGAGGAAAGCGCCACCGTCACCTACACCGTGGTCCTGGCGGCCCAGCCGGACGGCGAAGTCACGGTCACGCCGGAAAGCAGCGACATGGCCGTCGCCACCGTCGTCAGTGCGCTGACCTTCACCATGGCCAACTGGAATGACGAGCAGACGGTGACCGTCACCGCCGCCGAGGATGGTGACGGAGATGACGCCACCGCCACCATCACCCATGCGGTAGGCGGCTACGGCAGTGTGACCACCGCCGCCGATGTCACGGTGGCCGTCACCGACAATGACACCGCCGCGGTCGCCGTTTCGGCGGAGACCCTGACCGTGGGCGAAGACGGCACCGGCACCCGCACCTACACCGTGGTCCTGGCGACCCTGCCGGGCGGTGCGGTCACGGTCACGCCGGAAAGCGGCGACACGGCCGTCGCCACCGTCACCGGTGCGCTGACCTTCACCGTGGCCAACTGGAACATCGGGCAGACGGTCACCGTCACCGCCGCCGAGGATGCCGACGGTGATGACGAGACCGCCACCATCACCCATGCGGTGGGCGGCTACGGCAGTGTGACCACCGTCGCCTCGGTCACGGTGACCGTCACCGACGATGACACCGCCGCGGTCACCATTTCGGTGGAGACTCTGACCGTGGAGGCAGGCGACACCGGCATCTACACCGTGGTCCTGGCGACCCTGCCGGGCGGTGCGGTCACGGTCACGCCGGCAAGCGGCGACATGGCCGTCGCCACTGTGACCGGTGCGCTGACCTTCACCATGGCCAACTGGAACACCGAGCAGACAGTCACGGTCACCGCCGCCGGTGGCGCCACCACCACCATCACCCATGCGGTGAGTGGCTACGGCAGTGTGACCACCGCCGCCGATGTGACGGTGGCCGTCGTCGTTCCCCCCGGCGTGACCCTTTCGGCGACCGCCCTCACCGTGACCGAAGGCGCCACCGGCACCTACACCGTCGTGCTGGAGACTGATCCGGCCGCCGACGTCACGGTCACGCCAACCAGCGGTAACACCGGCGTCGCCACCGTTACCGGCGCGCTGACCTTTACCGCGTCGAACTGGAATACCGCGCAGACCGTCATGGTTACCGCCGCCGAGGATGCCGATGCGACCGACGACACCACCAGCATCACCCATCTGGTGGGCGGCTACGGCGCGGTAACCGTTGGCGAGGTGGCGGTGACCGTGGACGACACCGACACCGACGGGGTCGCCCTTTCGCTGACCACGCTGGGGGTGACCGAAGGCGCCTCCGGCACCTACACCGTGGCGCTGACCGCCTTGCCGGCAGGCGATGTGACGGTCACGCCGAGCCTCCCGGTATCCGGCCACGAGTTGACACTGATGCCGGGCGGCGCCCTGACCTTCACCCCCGCCAACTGGAACACCGCGCAGGTGTTGACCGTCACCGACGCCGGGGATTCGGACAACACCGACGACACCGCCACCATCAGCCATGCGGTAGGCGGCTACGGTAGCGTGACCGCCGCCGATGTTGTGGTCATCGTCGCCGACGCCACCGCCATCGATGTGGTGCCGGACTTCGGCACGACGATGGCGTCCGACCGGACCTACGTCGCCACCGTTGCCATTCCAACCCTGACCCTCCCGGCCGCCACCAGCGGGAATGGCGTCCTGATGTACGCCCTGACCGGCGGCATCCCCGACGGTCTGACCTACACCACCGCCGACCGCACCCTGACCGGCACGCCCACCACCGCCGCCCCGGCCGTTACGCTGACGTATACGGCCACCGATTCGGACACCGTGATGACCGACGCCGATACGGACAGTCTGACCTTTACCGTCACGATCACGACGGCGCCCGCGGTGACCCTCGACCCGGCGACCCTCACCGTGGCTGAAGGCGGCACGACCACCTACGCCGTGACGCTGACCACCGTGCCCGCCGGCAATGTGACCGTGACGCCGGCCGTGACCGCCGCTGTTACCGTTTCCGGCGCCCTGATCTTCACCAACGCCAACTGGAACGTCGCGCAGATGGTCACCGTCACCGCCACCGAGGATGACGGTGATTTCGCCGACGACACCACCACCATCAGCCACACGGTGGGCGGTTACGGCGGTGTCACCGCCGCCGATGTCACCGTGACCGTTACCGACAACGACGCCGACACCCCGCCGGACTTCGGCACGGCCATGGTGTCTGCCAGGCTCTACACCGCCGACCTCGCCATTCCAACCCTGACCCTCCCGACCGCCTCCAGCGGGAATGGCGCCCTGAGCTACGCCCTGACCGGCATCCTCCCCGACGGCCTGACCTACACCACCGCCGACCGCACCCTGGCCGGTACGCCCACCACCGCCGCCGCCGCCGTCACGCTGACCTGGACGGCTTCGGACAGCGACCCCAACATGGCCGCCACCGATGAAGTCAGCCAGACCTTTGCCGTGACGATACGGGCGGTGACCATCGGATTTGAGAGGGTCAACTACGTCGAGCGCGAGGATGTGGGTCAGTTCCAGGTCTGCGTGGCGGTAAAGACCCCGGCGTTGAGCCAGCCATTGCCGGCGGGCAATGCGCAGATGACGATCACCTCCGCCATCCTCGCCGGCGACAGCGCCGAAGCGGGTGATTTCACGCCAGTCAGCGTCATGCGGACTCTCAATGACGCGACGCGGCGCGAATGTTTTGCCGTGGCGATCACCAACGATGCGATTCGCGAGGATTCGGAGACCTTTTCCCTCGAGTTGTCAACGGCCAGTTCCGACTTCGATGTGGCGATTGAACCTGCTACCGATACCGCCCGGGTGCTCGTTGAAGATGACGACCGCATACAGGTGCAATGGTCCGCCGCCACCTACGAGACCAGCGAGACCGAGGGCACCGCGACATTCACCGTCACGTTGGCTGTCCCGGCGGAGGAGACCCTCGAGCGGTCCGATTTCACGGTGGGCGTCACGACCAGTGTCGCGAGTGGTCAAACGGCCACTGCGGGGGCCGATTTCATCGGGCTGACCAATCTGGAGCTGGGTCCCCTCGGTAACACGATCCGTAGCCAGACGGTCACCGTGAGGATTATCAACGACGCCGAGACCGAGCCGGCGGAGACCTTCACCATAGGGCTGAACTTCCTGCCGGGGAGGCCGGTCACGCCAAACACGACGTTAGGCTCGGATGCCATCGTCACCATCGCCGCCAGCGACCCGCCCGGGGTTACCCTCGGCCAGACCGCCCTCACCGTGAATGAAGGCGCCATGGCCACCTACACCCTGGTACTGGACTCGGTTCCCGCCGGCGACGTGACGGTCACGCCCGGCACCACCGCCAGCGATGTGACCGTCTCCGGCGCGCTGACCTTCACCACCGGGACCTGGAACACGGCGCAGACGGTCACGGTCACCGCCGGCGCGGATAGTGACAGCGTCGACTCCACGGCCACCATCAGCCACACGGTGGGCGGCTATGGCAGCGTGACCACCGCCGACCCCGTCACGGCGACCATCCACGACAGCACCGCCCCCCGCGTCACCATTTCGGTGGCCACCCTGACCGTGGAGGAAGGCGACTCCGGCGCCTACACCGTGTCGCTGAGCATCGCCCCGGACGCCTCGGTAACGGTCACGCCGCGTAGCAGTAGCCTTGACGGAGGGATCAGCGTCTCCGGCGGTGCGTTGACCTTCACCGTAGCCAACTGGAACACCCCGCAGACGGTCTCCATCGTCGTCAGCGAGGATCCGGACGCCGTCGACGAAACCGCCACCATCACCCACATGGTGGGCGCGACCGGGAACTACGCCGGCATCACCGCCGGCGGGGTGACGGTCACGGGCGCCGACAATGACGAGGACATGGTCAGGATTGCCCCAACCGCCCTGACCGTCGACGAAGGCGCCACCGCGACCTACACCGTCGTGCTGACCTCCCTGCCTTCCTTCGACATTATGCCCGGGGATGGGGAAGGAGGCGGTGTAGCGCCGAATGTCGTCACGGTCACGCCGACCGTCAGTGGCTCACCCGGGACCACCATCTCCGGCGCCCTGACCTTCCGCGACACGACCTGGAACGTGGCGCAGACCGTCACTGTCACGGCCGGCACCGACCCCGACACCACCACTGACACCGCCACCATTACCCATGCGGTGACCGGCTACGGCGCCGTCGCCACTGCCGCCGCCGTGACCGTGACGATTACCGACACCACCCGGAGTGTGCCGGACTTCGGCGTAGCCATGGTGGACAATCAGACCTACACCTTCGGCGCCGCCATTCCGACGCTGACCCTCCCGGGCGCCACCGCCGGCGACGGCGACCTGAGCTATGCCCTGACCGGCGGTCTCCCCGACGGCCTGACCTACACAGGGACGGATCGGACCCTGTCCGGCACGCCCACCACCATCGTCCCGGCCGTCATGCTGACCTGGACGGTCTCGGATACGGATTCCGACACCACCGGCGACGAAGATGTCCTGACCTTCGCCGTCACGGTGACAGGTGTGCCCTTTGCCGTGACCATTGATCCGACCGCCCTCACCGTGAGGGAAGGCGCCATAACCACCTACACCGTGGTGCTGACCACCATGCCCGCCGGCAATGTCACAGTCACGCCGGCAAGCGGCGACATGGCCGTCGCCACCGTCGCCGGTGCGCTGACCTTCAGCATGACCACTTGGAACACCGTTCAGACGGTCACCGTCACGGCGGTCACGGATGCGGACGACGACGACGCCACCGTGATCATCAGCCATGCGGTGAGCGCGTCCGGCGTCGTCGTGACTGCCGGCGCGGTGACCGTGACGGTGACCGAACCCGCCCCGAGTGTGCCGGACTTCGGCGGGGCCACGGTGGACAATCAGACCTACACCATCGGCGCCGCCATCCCGACGCTGACCCTCCCGGTCGCCGCCGACGGCAATGGCGCCCTGAGCTATGCCCTGACCGGCGGTCTCCCCGGCGGCCTGACCTACACAGGGACGGATCGGACCCTGGTCGGCACGCCCACCACCGTCGCCCCGGCCGTCATGCTGACCTATACGGTCTCGGATGCGGATTCCGACACCACCACCGGCGACGAAGATGTCCTGACCTTCGCCGTCACAGTGACGGTTGCGCCCGTGGCGCCCCTTGCCGTGACCATTGCTCCGACCGCCCTCACCGTGAGTGAAGGCGCCATGACCACCTACACCGTGGTGCTGACCACCATGCCGGGCGGCAATGTCACGGTCACGCCGGAAAGCGGCGACATGGCCGTCGCCACCGTCGTCGGTGCGCTGACCTTCAGCGTGACCACCTGGAACACCGTTCAGACGGTCACCGTCACGGCGGTCACGGATGCGGACGTCGACGACGCCACCGTGACCATCAGCCATGCGGTGAGCGCGTCCGGCGCCGTCGTGACAGCCGGCGCTGTAATCGTCACGGTCACCGACACCGCCCCGAGTATGCCGGACTTCGGCGCGGCCATGGTGGACGATCAGACCTACACCATCGGCGCCGCCATCCCGACGCTGACCCTCCCGGGCGCCGACGACGGCGACGGCGACCTGAGCTACGCCCTGACCGGCGGTCTCCCCGATGGCCTGACCTACACAGGGGCGGATCGGACCCTGACCGGCACGCCCACCGCCGTCGTCCCGGCCGTCATGCTGACCTATACGGTCTCGGATACGGATTCCGACACCACTACCGGCGACGAAGATGTCCTGACCTTCGCCGTCACGGTGACGGTTGCGCCCGTGGCGCCCCTTGCCGTGACCATTGCTCCGACCGCCCTCACCGTGAATGAAGGCGCCATGACCACCTACACCGTGGTGCTGGCCACCCTGCCCGCCGGCAATGTCACGGTCACGCCGGAGAGCGGCGACATGGCCGTCGCCACCGTCGCCGGTGCGCTGACCTTCAGCGTGACCACCTGGAACACCGTTCAGACGGTCACCGTCACGGCGGTCACGGATGGGGACGTCGACGACGCCACCGTGACCATCAGCCATGCAGTGAGCGCGTCCGGCGCCGTCGTGACTGCCGGCGCTGTGATCGTCACGGTCACCGACACCACCCCGAGTGTGCCGGACTTCGGTGCGGCCATGGTGGACGATCAGACCTACACCATCGGCGCCGCCATTCCGACGCTGACGTTACCGGAAGCCGCCGGTGGCGACGGCGACCTGAGCTACGCCCTGACCGGCGGTCTCCCCGACGGCCTGACCTACACAGGGACGGATCGGACCCTGGTCGGCACGCCCACCACCGTCGCCCCGGCCGTCATGCTGACCTACACGGTCTCGGATACGGATTCCGACACCACCACCGGCGACGAAGCTGTCCTGACCTTCGCCGTCACGGTGACGGTTGCGCCCGTGGCGCCCCTTGCCGTGACCATTGATCCGACCGCCCTCACCGTGAATGAAGGCGCCATGACCACCTACACCGTGGTGCTGGCCACCCGGCCGGGCGGCAATGTCACGGTCACGCCGGCAAGCGGCGACACGGCCGTCGCCACCGTCGCCGGTGCGCTGACCTTCAGCGTGGCCACCTGGAACACCGCGCAGACGGTCACGGTCACCGCCGCCGGGGACAATGACGGCGACGACGCCACTGTCACCATCAGCCACGCAGTGAGCGCGTCCGGCGCCGTCGTGACTGCCGACCCTGTGACCGTTACGGTCACCGACACCAACAGAGTGCCGGAATTCGGCACAGCGAGGGTGGCGAACCAGCGCTACACCGTCGACGTCGCTGTCTCGCTGATGCTCCCGACCGCCTCCGGTGGCGACGGCGCCCTGAGCTACACGCTGACCGGCGATCGCCCCGACGGGCTGAATTTTGACAACACCGCCCGCACCCTGACCGGCACGCCCACCATCGCAACCCCGACGACCCGGCTGACGTACACGGCCACGGATGCGGATAGCTCGACAGCATCCCTGACCTTCACGGTGGCCGTCGTCGACAGCGACACGGTCAAAGCCCAACGGGCTGCCGCCAATCACGTGATCCTGCCGGAAGTGGCGCGGGTCATAGCCGACCAGGGAGTGAGCGCGGTTGCGCGACGTATCCGGCAGGCCGGAGCGGACTCCGTGGACGCGGACCAGACCCTCACCCTCGGCGGCCAGTCCACGCTGGCCGGGATGCTGACCACCCATGGGCGTGCTCTTGCCGAAGGCACCTTCAACCTGCAAACCATGCTGGGCGGCTCCGAATTTGTGTTGCCGTTGAATGCGCGCGAGGTGGCCCCCGGCACCGGCCTGTCGGCCATAACTCTCTGGGGCGGCGGCGACTACCGGGCCTTATCCGGCAAGGGCGATGCGATAAACTGGGACGGCAACATGTTCAGTGCCCATCTGGGCGCCGACGCCCGCCTGCGGGACGACCTGCTGGCCGGGGTCTCGGTGTCGTGGAGCGAGGCGGATCTGGACTATACCGGGAGCGGGAGCGGCGATTACGAAGTGGGTCTCACCAGCGTCCATCCCTATGTGGGCTGGACGGCGATGGGCGGGCGGCTGGATCTGTGGGCCACGGCGGGCTACGGCTGGGGCGAGTTGGAAATCAACTCCGCCACCGCCGCCGGTGCGGACAGCCAGCAGGCCACCAGCGACGTGACCATGCAGACCATCGGGGCCGGTGGGAGCGCGCAGGTGCTGGAAAGCCATGCGGCCACGCTACGGGTCAAAGGTGAAGCCTTGCAGACGACCATGGATGTGGAGGGGAGCGAGGGCATCGCCGCCGTGATGATTGAAGCCCGGCGGTTGCGTCTGGGTCTGGAAGCGAGCCACACGCACAGGCTGGCTGGCGGGAGCCAGCTGGTGCCCACCCTGGAGGTTGGCATGAGGCATGATGCCGGCGACGGGCGAACCGGCACGGGCGCCGAAGTGGGCGGCGGTTTGCGCTACACGGATGCGGCCAGGGGGCTGACGGTGGAGAGTCACGGGCGGGTGCTGGTGGGGCATAGCGGCGACTACCAGGACTGGGGCGTAGGCGGGGCGGTGCGGCTGGAGACGGGCCAGGACGGGCAGGGGCTGTCATTCAGTCTGCAACCCACGTGGGGCGCCACGGCCAGTCGTGCGTCCCAGGTCTGGGCGCAGGAAGCGGCCACCACGGTGGCGGCGGCGTCCACTCCCGCCCGGCAGAATGGCCAGGTGGACATGAACCTGGGCTACGGGCTGGGCTGGGATGAGATGCTGGTCACGCCCTACAGTCAGGTGACGCTCACGAACGGCTCGGCGCGGGCCTACCGTCTCGGCAGTCGGATGCGGTTAGGTGGTGGGATGACGCTCAATCTGGAAGGCATCAGAGAGGAGACCGCCGCCCGTCTGGTGAACCATGGCATCCGGTTGCAGTTCGGGGTCAGCGACCGCACCACGTTCAGTCTGGAAGGCACGCGGCAGGAGACGGCCACCCAGGCGTTCAACCACGGCATCAACCTGAAACTCGGGCTGAGTTTCTAACCCGCCCCCCCGCCATTGCGGTTGACCACGGCGTTGCTGTTGAAAATCGATCTGAACTTCTAAACTGGGGAACCTGTGAAGAGCGAAAACCTTCATTCTGGTGCGTCTCCATATATCAGCCCCCCCCCCCCCTTGGCTTGGCATCGCCCGTATCCTGTAGCGTTCGGGATGTAATCCGTACCGCTGGTTCAACACGGAACAGTCTTATCCGGGCAACGTGGCGCGTGGTCGCTGTGCGGAACGGAGTGGGCACATGACCCGTGCGCGGCCCGCCCATGGCGTTCGCCTGATGCAGGGTATCCTGCTGGTCGCCTTGACGGTGTTGGCGGCGGAGAGCGTGCAGGCGCAATCATTGCGCTTCTTCAACGTCAACGGCCCCTTAAGTGTCACCGAGCCGCCCGCCTCTAGCATCATGTCGAATGCCCTCTACACCTATACCGTCACCCTGATCGGCGCGCCGTTGGCCCCAGACACCGTCCTCACCTGGGATATCACCCACGGCAGCACCACCGACGCCGACTTCGGTGCCACCAGCGGCCCCGTTACCTTCGCCGCCGGCTCTGCCGTCAGTACCTTCTCCGTGAGCATCGTCCGCGACATCTATTCGGAGATCGAAGAGACCTTCATGGTGGGCTTGAGGAGGACAGACAGCACTCATATTCTCGGCTCCCCCGTCACCGTCAGAATCGCCACCAATGCCGGCACCACGGGTAGATTGGCCTCTATCGGCGACGCCAACCGGAATGTGCTGGAGGGCACCACCCTCCTTGTGCCGATCACGATGGTCGGCGAGGTGCTCCCGGGCACCTCCGCCGTCTCTTACTCCATCACCGGCACCGCCACGACCGCCGATTATGAAGTGGTGACTCAGGTGGACGTCCCGACGATCACATTCGACCCCGGCACCGGCACCGGCACCATTGCAGTAGGCACGGGCACACCTGTCCGCAACCTCCCCATCCGCATCCTGTCCGACTCCATCATGGAGTCTGCCGAAACACTCATCGTCAGGATCACCAACCACGACGCCCAGGGGGTGAGCGTGCATGACCCCGCCCCGCGCACCTACTCGATTGTCGACAGAGTGCGCACCTTGAACCTCAGCGGTCCGACCACCCACGCCGAAACCAATACCGACACCGTCCTCAGCTACGCCGTCGCCATCGGCGCGGGCGGCATGACGTTCTCCGCTCCCACCGAGGTCACCTGGACAGTCACGCACGACGGCACCAGCAACGATGATCTCGGCGCCCTCACCGGCACCACCACGTTCCCCACTGAAACACAGTTCACGCTCTTCACGATCCCCGTCACCGGCGACACCCTCAACGAAGCCGCCGAAGCGTTCACCGTAACGGTAACCATCGCCGACCCCGCCGCTGACGGTGGCACGACCATCGGCTCCGCCGCCAGCGTGACCACCACCATCACCGACGATGACACCATCACCGTCGCCATCGGCGACATCCCCACGGTGTCTGAAGGCGCCACGGCGAGATTCCCGCTCACCCTCACCGGTGGCGTCCGCACCGCCGATGTGATCCTGACCTACACGTTGAGCGGTACCGGCATTGACGCCGCCGACTTCACCGATCTCACCGGCATCACCGGCCAGACATTCACCATCCCGCAGGCCGCCACCCCGCCCTATACACTGCCGGTGGTCATTGCCGACGAAGGCGCCGCCGACGAGCCGGAGGAGCTGACCCTCACCCTGACCGGCGCCAGCAGTGTGGGCCTGGTGGACATCAACATGGGCGGCGACCCGAACCAGGACGCCACGGCGATGATTGTGACATCGGTCCAGAGGGTCGTCGCTGACCCGACCGTCCTCAATGTGAGCGAAGACAGCGGCATGGCGACCTACGCCATGCGCCTGCTCACCCAGCCGGGCGGCCCGGTGACGGTCACGCCGGAAAGCGGCGACATGGCCGTCGCCACCGTCACCGGTGCGCTGACCTTCACCACCGCCAACTGGAACACCGCGCAGTCGGTGACCGTCACGGGCGTCGCGGATGCGGACGCGGTGACAGAGACCGTCGGCATCAGCCATACGGTGAGCGGCTACGGCCGTGCGCCCGCGGACGAGGTGACGGTAACCGTCACCGACAATGACACCGCCGGAGTCACCGTTTCGGCGACCGCCCTGACCGTGGAGGAAGGCGCCACCGGCATCTACACCGTGGTCCTGGCGACCATTCCGGGCGGCGCGGTCACGGTCACGCCGGAAAGCGGCGACATGGCCGTCGCCACCGTCGTCGGTGCGCTGACCTTCACCACCGCCAACTGGAACACCGGGCAGACGTTCACGGTCACTGCCGCCGAGGATGATGACGGGAACGACGACACCGCCACCATCACCCATGCGGTGAGCGGCTACGGCAGTGTCGCCACTGCCGCCGAGATCACGGTGGCCGTCACCGACAATGACACCGCCGGAGTCACCGTTTCGGCGACCGCCCTGACCGTGGAGGAAGGCGCCACCGGCATCTACACCGTGGTCCTGGCGACCCTGCCGGGCGGCGCGGTCACGGTCACGCCGGCAAGCGGCGACATGGCCGTCGCCACCGTCGCCGGTGCGCTGACCTTCACCACCGCCAACTGGAACGACGCGCAGACGGTGACGGTCACCACCGCCGAGGACGGTAACGTTGACGACGACACCGCCACCATCACCCATGTGGTGGACGGCTACGGCAGTGTGACCACCGCCGCCGAGGTCACGGTGGCCGTCACCGACAATGACACCGCCGGGGTCGCCGTTTCGGTGGAGACCTTGACCGTGGAGGAAGGCGCCACCGGCATCTACACCGTGGTCCTGGCGACCCTGCCGGGCGGCGCGGTCACGGTCACGCCGGCAAGCGGCGACATGGCCGTCGCCACCGTCGCCGGTGCGCTGACCTTCACCACCGCCAACTGGAACGACGCGCAGACGGTGACGGTCACCGCCGCCGAGGACGGTAACGTTGACGACGACACCGCCACCATCACCCATGTGGTGGACGGCTACGGCAGTGTGACCACCGCCGCCGAGGTCACGGTGGCCGTCACCGACAATGACACCGCCGGAGTCACCGTTTCGGCGACCGCCCTGACCGTGGAGGAAGGCGCCACCGGCATCTACACCGTGGTCCTGGCGACCCTGCCGGGCGGCGCGGTCACGGTCACGCCGGCAAGCGGCGACATGGCCGTCGCCACCGTCGCCGGTGCGCTGACCTTCACCGTTGCCAACTGGAACACCGGGCAGACGTTCACGGTCACTGCCGCCGAGGATGATGACGGGAACGACGACACCGCCACCATCACCCATGCGGTGAGTGGCTACGGCAGTGTGACCACCGCCGCCGAGGTCACGGTGGCCGTCACCGACAATGACACCGCCGGAGTCACCGTTTCGGCGACCGCCCTGACCGTGGAGGAAGGCGCCACCGGCATCTACACCGTGGTCCTGGCGACCCTGCCGGGCGGCGCGGTCACGGTCACGCCGGCAAGCGGCGACATGGCCGTCGCCACCGTCGCCGGTGCGCTGACCTTCACCGTTGCCAACTGGAACGACGCGCAGACGGTGACGGTCACCGCCGCCGAGGACGGTAACGTTGACGACGACACCGCCACCATCACCCATGTGGTGGACGGCTACGGCAGTGTGACCACCGCCGCCGAGGTCACGGTGGCCGTCACCGACAATGACACCGACGGGGTCGCCGTTTCGGTGGAGACCCTGACCGTGGAGGAAGGCGCCACCGGCATCTACACCGTGGTCCTGGCGACCCTGCCGGGCGGCGCGGTCACGGTCACGCCGGCAAGCGGCGACATGGCCGTCGCCACCGTCGTCGGTGCGCTGACCTTCACCGTTGCCAACTGGAACACCGGGCAGACGTTCACGGTCACTGCCGCCGAGGATGATGACGGGAACGACGACACCGCCACCATCACCCATGCGGTGAGCGGCTACGGCAGTGTGACCACCGCCGCCGAGGTCACGGTGGCCGTCACCGACAATGACACCGCCGGAGTCACCGTTTCGGCGACCGCCCTGACCGTGGAGGAAGGCGCCACCGGCATCTACACCGTGGTCCTGGCGACCCTGCCGGGCGGCGCGGTCACGGTCACGCCGGCAAGCGGCGACATGGCCGTCGCCACCGTCGTCGGTGCGCTGACCTTCACCGTTGCCAACTGGAACACCGGGCAGACATTCACGGTCACTGCCGCCGAGGATGATGACGGGAACGACGACACCGCCACCATCACCCATGCGGTGAGCGGCTACGGCAGTGTCGCCACTGCCGCCGAGATCACGGTGGCCGTCACCGACAATGACACCGCCGGAGTCACCGTTTCGGCGACCGCCCTGACCGTGGAGGAAGGCGCCACCGGCATCTACACCGTGGTCCTGGCGACCCTGCCGGGCGGCGCGGTCACGGTCACGCCGGAAAGCGGCGACATGGCCGTCGCCACCGTCGTCGGTGCGCTGACCTTCACCGTTGCCAACTGGAACACCGGGCAGACGTTCACGGTCACTGCCGCCGAGGATGATGACGGGAACGACGACACCGCCACCATCACCCATGCGGTGAGCGGCTACGGCAGTGTCGCCACTGTCGCCGAGATCACGGTGGCCGTCACCGACAATGACACCGCCGGAGTCACCGTTTCGGCGACCGCCCTGACCGTGGAGGAAGGCGCCACCGGCATCTACACCGTGGTCCTGGCGACCCTGCCGGGCGGCGCGGTCACGGTCACGCCGGCAAGCGGCGACATGGCCGTCGCCACCGTCGTCGGTGCGCTGACCTTCACCGTTGCCAACTGGAACACCGGGCAGACGTTCACGGTCACTGCCGCCGAGGATGATGACGGGAATGACGACACCGCCACCATCACCCATGTGGTGAGCGGCTACGGCAGTGTCGCCACTGCCGCCGAGATCACGGTGGCCGTCACCGACAATGACACCGCCGGAGTCACCGTTTCGGCGACCGCCCTGACCGTGGCGGAAGGCGACACCGGCATCTATACCGTGGCCCTGGGGACCATTCCGGACGGTGCGGTGACGGTCACGCCGGCAAGCGGCGACATGGCCGTCGCCACCGTCACCGGTGCGCTGACCTTCACCACGGCCAACTGGAACGACGCGCAGACGGTGACCGTCACCGCCGCCGAGGATGCTGACGCGAACGACGCCACCGCCACCATCACCCATGCGGTGAGCGGCTACGGCAGTCTCACCACCGCCGCCGCGGTCACGGTGACTGTGACCGACAATGACACCGCCGAGGTCACCGTTTCGGTGCCCACCCTGACCGTGGCGGAAGGCGACACCGGCATCTATACCGTGGCCCTGGGGACCATTCCGGACGGTGCGGTGACGGTCACGCCGGCAAGCGGCGACATGGCCGTCGCCACCGTCGCCGGTGCGCTGACCTTCACCACGGCCAACTGGAACGACGCGCAGACGGTGACCGTCACCGTCGCCGAGGATGCTGACGCGAACGACGCCACCGCCACCATCACCCATGCGGTGAGCGGCTACGGCAGTGTCGCCACCGCCGAGGTCGCGGTAACCGTCACCGACAATGACACCGCCGGGGTGACCGTTTCGGCGACTGCCCTGACCGTGGAGGAAGGCGACACCGGCATCTACACCGTGGTCCTGGCGACCCTGCCGGGCGGTGCGGTGACGGTGACGCCGGCAAGCGGCGACACGGCCGTCGCCACCGTCGTCGGTGCGCTGACCTTCACCGCCGCCAACTGGAACACCGCGCAGACGGTGTCCGTCGTCGCCGCCGAGGATGATGACGGTGATGACGCCACCGCCACCATCACCCATGCGGTGAGCGGCTATGGCAGTGTGACCACCGCCGCCGAGGTCACGGTGACCGTCACCGACAATGACACCGCCGAGGTCGCCGTTTCGGTGGCCACCCTGACCGTGGAGGAAGGCGACACCGGCACCTACACCGTGGTCCTGGCGACCATTCCGGATGGCGCGGTGACGGTCACGCCGACCGTCAGTGGCTCCCCCGGGACCACCATCACCGGTGCCCTGACCTTCCGCGACACGACCTGGAACGTGGCGCAGACCGTCACCATCACGGCCGGCACCGACACCGACACCACCACTGACACCGCCACCATTACCCATGCGGTGACCGGCTACGGCGCCGTCGCCACTGCCGACGCCGTGACCGTGACGATTACCGACACCACCCGGAATGTGCCGGACTTCGGCGCGGCCATGGTGGACGATCAGACCTACACCCTCGGCGCCGCCATCCCGACGCTGACGTTACCGGAAGCCGCCGGTGGCGACGGCGCCATGAGCTACACCCTGACCGGCGGTCTCCCCGACGGCCTGACCTACACAGGGACGGCTCGGACCCTGGCCGGCACGCCCACCGCCGCCGTCTCGGCCGTCACGCTGACCTACACGGTCTCGGATGCGGATTCCGACACCACCGCCGCCGACGAAGATGTCCTGACCTTCGCCGTCACGGTCACCGACACCTCCCCGAATGTGCCGGACTTCGGTGCGGCCATGGTGGACGATCAGACCTACACCATCGGCGCCGCCATTCCGACGCTGACGTTACCGGAAGCCGCCGGTGGCGACGGCGACCTGAGCTACGCCCTGACCGGCGATCTCCCCGACGGCCTGACCTACACAGGGAGGGATCGGACCCTGGTCGGCACGCCCACCACCGTCGCCCCGGCCGTCATGCTGACCTACACGGTCTCGGATACGGATTCCGACACCACCGCCGGCGACGAAAATGTCCTGACCTTCGCCGTCACGGTGACGGTTGCGCCCGTGGCGCCCCTTGCCGTGACCATTGCTCCGACCGCCCTTACCGTGAATGAAGGCGCCATGACCACCTACACCGTGGTGCTGGCCACCCGGCCGGGCGGCAATGTCACGGTCACGCCGGCAAGCGGCGACACGGCCGTCGCCACCGTCACCGGTGCGCTGACCTTCAGCGTGGCCACCTGGAACACCGCGCAGACGGTCACGGTCACCGCCGCCGGGGACAATGACGGCGACGACGCCACTGTCACCATCAGCCACGCAGTGAGCGCGTCCGGCGCCGTCGTGACTGCCGACCCTGTGACCGTTACGGTCACCGACACCAACAGAGTGCCGGAATTCGGCACAGCGAGGGTGGCGAACCAGCGCTACACCGTCGACGTCGCTGTCTCGCTGATGCTCCCGACCGCCTCCGGTGGCGACGGCGCCCTGAGCTACACGCTGACCGACAACCTCCCCGACGGGCTGACTTTTGACGACACCGCCCGCACCCTGACCGGCACGCCCACCATCGCAACCCCGACGACCCGGCTGACGTACACGGCCACGGATGCGGATAGCTCGACAGCATCCCTGACCTTCACGGTGGCCGTCGTCGACAGCGACACGGTCAAAGCCCAACGGGCTGCCGCCAATCACGTGATCCTGCCGGAAGTGGCGCGGGTCATAGCCGACCAGGGAGTGAGCGCGGTTGCGCGACGTATCCGGCAGGCCGGAGCGGACTCCGTGGACGCGGACCAGACCCTCACCCTCGGCGGCCAGTCCACGCTGGCCGGGATGCTGACCACCCATGGGCGTGCTCTTGCCGAAGGCACCTTCAACCTGCAAACCATGCTGGGCGGCTCCGAATTTGTGTTGCCGTTGAATGCGCGCGAGGTGGCCCCCGGCACCGGCCTGTCGGCCATAACCCTCTGGGGCGGCGGCGACTACCGGGCCTTATCCGGCAAGGACGATGCGATAAACTGGGACGGCAACATGTTCAGCGCCCAGTTGGGCGCCGACGCCCGCCTGCGGGACGACCTGCTGGCCGGGGTCGCGGTGTCGTGGAGCGAGGCGGATCTGGACTATACCGGGAGCGGGAGCGGCGATTACGAAGTGGGTCTCACCAGCGTCCATCCCTATGTGGGCTGGACGGCGATGGGCGGGCGGCTGGATCTGTGGGCCACGGCGGGCTACGGCTGGGGCGAGTTGGAAATCAACTCCGCCACCGCCGCCGATGCGGACAGCCAGCAGGCCGCCAGCGACGTGACCATGCAGACCATCGGGGCCGGTGGGAGCGCGCAGGTGCTGGAAAGCCATGCGGCCACGCTACGGGTCAAAGGTGAAGCCTTGCAGACGACCATGGATGTGGAGGGGAGCGAGGGCATCGCCGCCGTGATGATTGAAGCCCGGCGGTTGCGTCTGGGTCTGGAAGCGAGCCACACGCACAGGCTGGCTGGCGGGAGCCAGCTGGTGCCCACCCTGGAGGTTGGCATGAGGCATGATGCCGGCGACGGGCGAACCGGCACCGGCGCCGAAGTGGGCGGCGGTCTGCGCTACACGGATGCGGCCAGGGGGCTGACGGTGGAGAGTCACGGGCGGGTGCTGGTGGGGCATAGCGGCGACTACCAGGACTGGGGCGTAGGCGGGGCGGTGCGGCTGGAGACGGGCCATGACGGGCAGGGGCTGTCATTCAGTCTGCAACCCACGTGGGGCGCCACGGCCAGTCGTGCGTCCCAGGTCTGGGCGCAGGAAGCGGCCACCACGGTGGCGGCGGCGTCCACTCCCGCCCGGCAGAATGGCCAGGTGGACATGAACCTGGGCTACGGGCTGGGCTGGGATGAGATGCTGGTCACGCCCTACAGTCAGGTGACGCTCACGAACGGCTCGGCGCGGGCCTACCGTCTCGGCAGTCGGATGCGGTTCGGCGGTGGGATGACGCTCAATCTGGAAGGCATCAGAGAGGAGACTGCCGCCCGTCTGGTGAACCATGGCATCCGGTTGCAGTTCGGAGTCAGCGACCGCACCACGTTGAGTCTGGAAGGCACGCGGCAGGAGACGGCCACCCAGGCGTTCAACCACGGCATCAACCTGAAACTCGGGCTGAGTTTCTAACCCGCCCCCCCGCCATTTCCATGCACCTGCAAACGCCGTTTGGCGGTTGAGTGCTCGGGAACTGTTTACATGGCTTTGATTGTGGTCTCGCCTGTTACTTCCAGTAGGTATCAGGCGGGATGGCGCACCTATTGATATTCGTAATTTCCTTGCGCTATATTGATTGCTAGGGAGTGCGAAATGCCACATTATCTTCTCGACATGCTTAGTCACTATTGGCCTGCGGTTACATTAGCCTTAGCCATTGTGATTTATGCCTGGAGGGCTGGTGGATGGGTAGGCGTTACGAGGGTACAAATTAGTCATATCAATGAAAAAATTGACAAATTAGCTGATGATTTTAAAGCCCTGAATACCAGGGTTGATAAATTATATGACAGGTTGTTCTTGCGTCCATCTCAGTCTGTCACTCAATCCCTTAGCCCGATTTCATTGTCCGATTACGGGAAAAAGATTTCTCAAGATATAGACGCTCCATCTTTAGCTAAGCAATATGTCAATGTCCTGCAGGATAAGAGTGTAGGCATGAACCCCTATCAGATTCAGGAATTATGCTTTGCGTTTGACAGGGATGAACTTATCAAGGACATGGAAGAGCACGACAAAGACAACTTTACTAAAGTCACCACGTGCGCTTTTCAGGAAGGGATTGCCGTCGAAACCATCACGCGCGTGATTGGCATTCTGATGCGGGACATACTCCTGGAGCAAGCAGGGCACGCTCACACCGCTGTTGACGATCATGCTCCACGAGCAAGCGATTCATAGGGCAACGTGCGCCCGTTCATCTTCCGCGCCATGGCCGCCATCTGCTTGATGGTATCGGCCTGACGGTCATTGAACCGCCCCGCAAACTCCGTCACGTACCGGCCAGGATGTTTCGAACTCATCCAGTGGTGCGTTCCAACATAGCCACGCTTGAGCAATGCCCCAAAAGATTCAATGCCATTCTCCGGGGGGCCTGTGTCCCGGTCAGCCAGTGTGCCAGACGGCGACGGGTGTCGTTGGGCCTGTGTGCAACATGTCATCCCGTCGGAAATGTGCCCTTCCTCCTGGTCATTTCTTGCGTTCCCGCAAGCCATTCTGCTATAATCCATCTCTTGCCATTTAAGTGAAGCTCACGGGAGAAATGTGGTCGCGTAATGTTTATTATTACCCCCCCCCCCCCCCCCCACCGCCAACGGGAAAATAGCCTTCACGCACAGGGCATTTTCCGTTGTGTTTCGGTTGCTGTTTCCCCCGTCAATCAAGAGGTAGGCTCATTGCTGACAGCGCGAAATCCTGATAGAGGACGAACTTTTTGCAGACTGATACCCCGCCGCGCACTCGACGTATACCCCTGCCTGGCTCGACCATCACCCGTATCCTGCGTCTTGCGAGATTGAATCCGTACTGCTGTTTGACCCTGGAACAGTCTATGGGCAACGTGGTGCGTGGTGGCTTTTTGATGTAGATGAGGCACATGACTGCAACCGGTACAGATTGCCCGCTGAACCCATCACCGCATGGCCGTGCGTGGCCTGTCCGGACCAACCACGGCTCTCGCATGATGCAAGGTTTCCTGCTTGCCATCCTGACGGTGTTTGCAGCGGAGACCGCTCATGCGGCCACCTTCACCATCACCGGCCCCACCCGTGTCACTGAGGGTAACATCCACACATACACCGTCACGCGCACCGGCGATCCGTTGACCATAAACACCATCGTCGTCGTCCGTCTCACCCACGATAGCACCAGCGACGCCGACTTCCTGGGCAACACCACCACACTCGCCTCCTTCCCCGTCGGTGGCTCTGCAACCATGTCCGTCACCTGGTCCATCCGCAGCGACACACTGTCGGAGGGCGACGAGACCTTCACGTTGAACCTGGTTGCTGCCGGCCACACGTCCGGCCCTCCCCTGACTGTCACCATTGCGGCCAATGCCGGCGCCATGGGTACCCTGGCCTCTCTCGGTGGCCCCGCCCAGGTTGATGTGGAGGAGGGCGACACCATCAGAGTGCCGATTGAAATTAGCGGCGAGCCGCTCGAGGTTCACAGCTCCATCTTCTTCTCCATCACCGGCACGGCCAGTCTCTCCGACTACGAGGTGCCGACCAGCGCGACCCGGGTCACCCAATGGCTCCCCCCCCGTGGCTTCGTGACCGTCCACGAGGTTAGCGCCGGCAGATCCCCCTACATCCCCATCACCGTCCGGCGCGACTCCGTCATAGAGACTGCTGACGAAACGATCGTCGTCACGATTCTCGGCCACAGGAAGCCTGTGTCTGACTTCAGGCGGCGCAACTATGTGTTTGACCCCACCCCGCGCACCTACACGATTCAAGCCGATCCTCCGACTGTCTTCACCGTCACCGGCCCCAGCCGTGTCACCGAGAATGCCATCAACGACACCGTCTTCACCTACAACGTCACCCGGACCGGCAGTGCGTTGTTCAGCCCCCTCACCAGCGTCGCCGTACGGGTCACGCATGGCAGCGCCAGCTCCGCCGACTTCTCACTCTTCAGCGTCCCCCTCTCGTTCCCCAGAGACGGCTCCTCCGTCCAACGCTTCCGCGTGGTCATCTTCAGCGACGATGTGTCGGAGGGCGACGAGACCTTCACGCTGAACGCCCTTGTTCCTCCCGGCTTGAATTCCGGGCCTCCCCTGACCGTCACCATCGCCGCCAATGCCGGCACCACGGGTAGACTGGCCTCTATCGGCGGCGCCGACGGGACTGTGCTGGAGGGCACCACCCTCCAGGTGCCGGTCACGATGGCCGGCGAGATTTTCCAGTATTCCTCCCTCGTCAGCTTCTCCATCACCGGCACCGCCGCCGCGAACGCCGATTATGAAGTGTTGACCCGGGACAGCTTCCCTCAGCGCACATTCGACCCCAGCGCCGGCACCGGCACCATCCGAGTGAACAGGGATGAAAGTGTCCGCCACATTCCCATCCGCATCCTGTCCGACTCCATCCGCGAGTCTGGCGACACACTCATCGTCACGCTCACCAACCACGAAACCACAGGGCTGACCGTGTATGACCCCGCCCCGCGCACCTACTCGATTGCCGACAGAGCGCGCACCTTGACCCTCAGCGGTCCGGCCACCCATGCCGAAACCCATGCCGACACCGCCATCGGCTACACCGTCTCCCTCGGCGCGGGCGACATGCCGTTCTCCGCCCCCACCGAGGTCACCTGGACGGTCACGCACGCCGGCGCCGGCAACGATGATTTCAGCGCCCTCACCGGCGCCATCATGTTCCCCACTCAAACACAGTTCACGATCCCCGTCACCGGCGACACCCTCAACGAAGCCGACGAAGCGATCACCGTCAGGGTCACCGTTGCCGACCCCCGCGCCGACGGTGGCACGACCATCGGCTCCGCCGCCGGCGTGACCACCACCATCACCGACGATGACGCCCTCACCGTCGCCATTGGCGACCTCACCAGTGTGGAGGAAGGCCGCACGGCGGGATTTCCGCTCACCCTCACCGGTGGTGCCCGCACCGCCGGTGTGATCCTGACCTACACGTTGAGCGGTGCCGGCATTGACGCCGCCGACTTCACCGGTCTCACCGGTCTCACCGGCCAGACATTCACCATCCCGCAGGCCGCCACCCCGCCCCATACACTGGATGTGGCTATTGCCTACGAAGGCCGTGATGAAGGGCCGGAGACGTTGACCGTCACCCTGACTGGCGGCAACAGTGCGGGCCGGGTGCGTATCAACACGGGCGCCGACCCGAACCAGGACGCCACGGTGAGGATTGTGCCGGCGACCTCGGTGATCGCCCTGGCCCCGGCCGATCTCCGGGTGAACGAAGGCGGCAGCGCCAGCTACACCGTGGTGCTGCTCTCCAACCCGAACGCCGAGGTGACGGTCACGCCGGTCAGTGGCGACACCGCCATCGTCGCCGTGACTGGTGCGCTGACCTTCACCACCGCCAACTGGAACACCGCGCAGACGGTGACCGTCACCGGCGTCGAAGATGCGGATGACACCGACGACACCGCCACCATCCGTCATGCGGTGCGCAACTACGGCGTCGCCGCCGTCGCCGCCTCGGGCACGGTGACGGTCACCGACACCGTCGCCGTCCCCACCTTCGGCACGGCCATGGTGGATGACAGGACCTACGTCGTGGGCTACGCGATCCCCACTCTGACCCTGCCCGAAGCCATCGGTGGCAACGGGGCGCCACGCCACACCCTGATCCCCGCCGCCGTCCCCGCCGGGCTGACTCTGACCCCCGGCGCCCGCACCCTGACCGGCACGCCGACCGCCGCCGCGCCGCCGCGCGCCTACACCTGGCTCGCCACAGACCGCGACGGCGACACCGATAGCTTCATCGTCACCATTGCGATCCATGCGACCACCGTGTGCCGCCGCACCCCGGTGGTGCGCGACGCCATCGTGGATGCGATAGCCGGCGTGACCGACTGCGCGGATGTGACCCCCGCCCATTTGAGCGGTATCACGATTCTCGATGTCGCCGCCACCAAGTTCACCTCCGGCCTCACCGCATTCCAACGCGGAGATTTCGACGGGCTGAGCGCGTTGGGGTTACTGACTATCGTCGGCTATCCCAGTCTCACCGCCCTGCCCGCGGGCATCTTCGATGGGCTGAGCCGGTTGCGTGTCCTGTCTCTGCGCAGTAATGGTCTCACCACCCTGCCCGCGAACATCTTCGACGGGCTGAGCGCGATGGAGAGCCTGCAGTTGCCAACCAATCAATTCACCACCTTGCCCGCGGGTCTCTTCAGCGGGCTGGACGCGTTGAGCGATGTGTTTTTGAACGAGAATGACTTCGAGGCGTTGCCCACGGGGCTTTTTGACGGCCTGAGTCGCACGGGCGGCCTGGCCCGTCTCCGGCTGAACTCGAATCCCGGCGGTGTATTCACGCTGAACATTGATCGTGAGCAGCAGGGGAACGGCCAGGCGCGGGTGCGTATTCCGGAGGCCGCCCCGCTGGATGTCGTGGTCACCTGGATGGTCCCCGGCGCCGGCGGCGCCACCGGCACGGCCACCATCCCGGCGGGCCGGCGCACCAGCGATGCGTTTGGCATGGCCATGGCCTCGGCGGCCGACGTTGTGCTCAGCAACCCCAGGTTCTCCGACGTGACCGAGGACACCGGCGACAACACCGGCGACTACCAGGGCTTCCAACTGGGCATCACGGCGGCCCGCGCCGGCGTCATCTTCAACCCCGCCACCCTCACTGTGCCCGAAGACGATGCGGCCATCTACGCCGTGTGGCTGAACACCGCCCCTGCCGGCACAGTCAGGGTGACGCCGGGCATTGCCCCGTCCGGCCACGACCTGACGTTGACCCCGAGCGGTGTGCTGACCTTCACCGCCGCCAACTGGCACCGTGCCAGGACCGTCACCGTCGCCGCCGGCAGGGATTATGACGGCGGCGACGACACCGCCACCATCAGCCATGCGGTGAGCGGCTACGGCGGCGTCACCGCCGCCTCGGTCACGGTGACGATCCCCGACACCGTCGACTTCCCGACCTTCGGCACGGCCATGGTGGATGACAGGATCTACGCCGTGGGCTATGTCATCCCCACTCTGACCCTGCCCGAAGCCATCGGCGGCAACGGGGCGCCACGCTATGCTCTCAGCCCCGTCGCCGCCATCCCCGCCGGGCTGACCCTGACCCCCGGCGCCCGCACCCTGACCGGCACGCCGACCGCCACCGCGCCGGCGCGCACCTACACCTGGCTTGCCACCGACCTCGACGGCGACTCCGGCAGCCTCCTCGTCACCATTGCGATCCATGCGACCAACGTGTGCCTCCGCACCCCGGTGGTGCGCGATGCCATTGTGGCGGCGATAGCCGGCGTGACCGACTGCGCGGATGTGACCCCTGCCCATTTGCTTGCGCTCAGGGAGCTTCGGATGGTCGCCACCGAACTCACCGCCGGCCTCACCGCATTCCAACGCGGAGATTTCGACGGGCTGAGCCGGTTGCGTATACTGCAGATAACCGGCTATCGCCGTCTCACCACCCTGCCCGCGGGCATCTTTGACGGGCTGAGCCGGTTGCGTCTCCTGTCTCTGCCCATTAATGGTCTCACCACCCTGCCCGCGAACATCTTCGACGGGTTGAGCGTGTTGGAGGACCTGCATCTGCGAACCAATCAATTCACCACCTTGCCTGCGGGTTTCTTCAGCGGGCTGGACGCGTTGAGCGATCTGTATTTGAACGAGAATGACTTCGAGGCGTTGCCCACGGGGATTTTTGACGGCCTGGGTCGCACGGGCGGCCTGGCCCTTCTCCGGATGCAATCGAATCCCGGCACGCCATTCATGCTGAACATTGATCGTGTGCAGCATGGGAACGGCCAGGCGCGGGCGCGTATTCCGGAGGCCGCCCCGCTGGATGTCGTGGTCACCTGGATGGTCCCCGGCGCCGGCGGCGCCACCGGCACGGCCACCATCCCGGCGGGCCGGCGCACCAGCGATGCGTTTGGCATGGCCATGGCCTCGGCGGCCAACGTTGTGCTCAGCAACCCCAGGTTCCCCGACGTGACCGAGGACACCAGCGACGCCGATGGCCAGTACCGGGGCTTCCAACTGGGTACCACGGCGGCCCGCGCCAGCGTCATCTTCAACCCCTCCACCCTCACTGTGCTCGAAGACGGTGCGGCTATCTACACCGTGGGGCTGAACACCGTCCCCAACCGCACGGTCAGGGTTACGCCGGGCATCGCTTCGTCCGGCCACGACCTGACGTTGACCCCGAGCGGTGTGCTGACCTTCACCACAGCCAACTGGCACCGCGCCCGGACCGTCACCGTCGCCGCCGGTAGAGATTATGACGGCGACGACGACACCGCCATTATCAGCCATGCGGTGCGCGGCTACCGAGGCGTCACCGCCGACTCGGTCACGGTGACGGTCACCGACACCGTCGACTTCCCGATCTTCGGCACGGCCAGGGTGGATGACAGGGTCTACGCCGCGGGCTACGCCATCCCCACTCTGACCCTGCCCGAAGCCATCGGCGGCAACGGGACGCCACGCTATGCCCTGATCCCCGCCGACGCCATCCCCGCCGGGCTGACCCTGACCACCGGCGCCCGCACCCTGACCGGCACGCCGACCGCCGCCGCGCGGCCGCGCGACTACACCTGGCTCGCCACCGACCTCGACGGCGACACCGGCAGCATCCTCGTCTCCATCGAGATCCATGGGACCAACGTGTGCAGCCGCACCCCGGCGGTGCGCGATGCCATTGTGGCGGCGATACCCGGCGGGACCGACTGCACGGCTGTGACCACTGCCCAGTTGCGCGAGATCACGCATCTCCCGGTAGCCGCCACCGAACTCACCGCCGGCCTCACCGCATTCCAGCGCGGGGATTTCGAAGGGCTGAGCCGGTTGCGTACACTGCAG
This sequence comes from Nitrospirales bacterium, assembly GCA_963692935.1. GTDB lineage: Bacteria > Nitrospirota > Nitrospiria > Nitrospirales > UBA8639 > Bin75. The sequence continues at coordinate 1,301,990 of OY843588.1, read as the reverse complement.
ATAACCGGCTATCGCCGTCTCACCACCCTGCCCGCGGGCCTCTTCGATGGGCTGAGCCGGTTGCGTGTCCTGACTCTGACCGGTACGGGTCTCACCACCCTGCCCGCGAACATCTTCGACGGGTTGAGCGCATTGGAGAGCCTGCGTCTGCAAACCAATCAATTCACCACCTTGCCCGCGAACATCTTCGACGGGTTGAGCGCGTTGGAGACCCTGCGTCTGCAAACCAATCAATTCACCACCGTGCCGGCGGGTCTCTTCAGCGGGCTGGACGCGTTGCGCAGGGTGTATTTGGACGGGAATCGCTTCGGGGCGTTGCCCACGGGGATTTTTGACGGCCTGAGTCGCACGGGCGGCTTGACCTTTCTCCATCTGCACTCGAATCCCGGCGCTCCGTTCGCATTGAACATTGATCGTGAACAGCAGGGGAACGGCCGGGCGCGGGCGCGTATTCCGGAGGCCGCCCCGCTGGATGTCGTGGTCACCTGGATGGTCCCCGGCGGCGCCACCGGCACGGCCACCATCCCGGCGGGCCGGCGCACCAGCGATGTGGTTGGCATGGCCATGGACTCGGCGGCCAACGTGGTGTTCAGCAACCCCGTATTCTCCGGCGTGGCCGAGGACACCGGCGACAACACCGGCGACTACCGGGGCTTCCAACTGGGTATCACGACGGCCCGCGCCGGCGTCGTCTTCAACCCCGCCACCCTCACTGTGCTTGAAGGCGATGCGGCCATCTACACCGTGGGGCTGAACACCGCCCCCACCGGCACGGTGACGGTTACGCCGGGCATCGCCCAGTCCGACCACGACCTGACGTTGACCCCGAGCGGTGCGCTGACCTTCACCACCGCCAACTGGTACCGCGCCATGACCGTCACCGTCGCCGCCGGTAGAGATTATGACGGCGACGACGACACCGCCACCATCAGCCATGCGGTGAGCGGCTACGGCGGCGTGACCGCCGACGCGGTCACGGTCACGATCACCGACGCGGTCGACTTCCCGACCTTCGGCACGGCCATGGTGGAGGGGATCTACGCCGTGGGCTACGCCATCCCCGCTCTGACCCTGCCCGAAGCCACCGGCGGCAACGGGACGCCACGCTATGCCCTGGTCCCCGCCGATGCCATTCCCGCCGGGCTGACCTTGACCCCCGGCACCCGCACCCTGACCGGCACGCCGACCGCCGTCTCGCCGCCGCGCGACTACACCTGGCTTGCCACCGACCTCGACGGCGACTCCGGCAGCCTCATCGTCACCATCGCGGTCCATGCGACCAACACGTGCGGCCGCACCCCGGTGGTGCGCGACGCCATTGTGGCGGCGATAGCCGGCGTGACCGATTGCGCGGATGTGACCCCTGCCCATTTGCGCGTGATCAACTCTCTCCAGGTATCCGCCACCCGCTTCCCCGCCGCCGGCCTCACCACATTGCGACGCGGAGATTTCGACGGGCTGAGCACGTTGGGGTTATTGCAGATAACCGGCTATCGCCGTCTCGCCACCCTGCCCGCGGGCCTCTTCGACGGGCTGAGCCAGGTGCGTTTCCTGTTTCTGGACAGGAATGGTCTCACCACCCTGCCCGCGAACATCTTCGACGGGTTGAGCGCGTTGGAGAGCCTGCGTCTGTTCACCAATCAATTCACCACCTTGCCGGCGGGTCTCTTCAGCGGGCTGGACGCGTTGAGCACTGTATTTTTGTACGACAATCGCCTCGAGGCGTTGCCCACGGGGTTTTTTGACGGCCTGGGTCGGACGGGCGGCCTGGGCCTTCTCCAGTTGCACTCGAATCCCGGCGCTCCCTTCATGCTGAACATTGATCGTGAGCAGCGGGGGAACGGTCAGGCGCGGGCGCGTATTCCGGAGGCCGCCCCGTTGGACGTCACGGTTGCCTGGATGGTCCCCGGCGCCGGCGGCGCCACCGGCACGGCCACCATCCCGGCGGGCCGGCGCACCAGCGATGCGTTTGGCATGGCCATGGACTCGGCGGCCAGCATTGTGTTCAGCAACCCCATGTTCTCCGGCGTGACCGAGGACACCAGCGACGACGACGGCAACTACCGGGGCTTCCGACTGGGTACCACGGCGGCCCGCGCCGGCTTCGTCTTCAACCCCGCCACACTCACCATGTCCGAAAACGACGCGGCCAGCTACACCGTGTGGCTGAACACCGCCCCCACCGGCACGGTGACGGTCACGCCGCGCATCGCCCCGTCCGACCACGACCTGACGTTGACCACGGGTGCGCTGACCTTCACCACCGCCAACTGGCACCGCGCCATGACCGTCACCGTCGCCGCCGGCATAGATCCTGACGGCGCCGACGACACCGCCACCATCAGCCATGCGGTGAGCGACTACAGCGTCGTCACCTCCGCCGAGGTCATCGTCACCATCTCCGACACCGACAGCGCGCCGACCTTCGGCACGACGACGGTGCCTGACCTGGCCTACATTGTCGGCGTCACCATCCCGGCGCTGACGTTACCGGAAGCCACCGGCGGCGACAGTGTCCCGGCCTACGCCCTGACTCCCGATGGCGTCATCCCCGGCGGCCTGACCTACCGCGCGGCCACCCGCACCATGGTCGGCACGCCCACCACCATCGCCGCGGCCGTCAGGCTGACCTGGACGGCCACGGATACCGATGCCAACACCGCCGCCACCGATGAGGCCGCGCTGACCTTTACCATGACGATCACCCCGGTGCCCGCGGTCGTCTTCGACCCAACCGCCGACAACATTTCTGAAAGCGGGACGGGTCTTGCCAGCACGACCCGCTACACTGTCGTGCTGACCACTGCGCCCCCCGGCGAGGTTACCGTGACGCCCGACACCCCGGCTTCCGGGGTCACCTTCTCCGTCGGCGCCCTGACCTTCAGCGCGACGACCTGGAACACGGTGCGGACGGTGTTCGTCAGCTTTGCCTCCGACGCGGACGACACCGATGACACCGTCACGATCACCCATGCCGTGGACGGCTACGGCAGCGTCACCGCCGAGCCGGTCGTCTTCACCGTCGTCGACACCGACAGCGCGCCGGCCTTCGGCACGACGATGGTGCCCGGCCAGACCTACGTCGCCAGGACCGCCATCCCGACGCTGACGTTACCGGAAGCCACCGGCGGCGACATCCTGAACTACGCCCTGACTCCCACTGCCGCCATCCCCGCCGGCCTGACCTACGCCGCGACCAACCGCATCCTGATCGGCACGCCCACCGCCGCCGCCGCCGTCACGCTCACCTGGACGGCTACCGATGAGGATGCCAACACCACCGACACCGATGAGGCCATGCTGACCTTTGCCGTGACGATCACGCTGCCACCCGAGGTCATCATCTCCACCGCCCTCCTCGCCGTGCCGGAAGACGGCACAGCCACCTACACCGTGGTCCTGTCCACCGCTCCCACTGGTGACGTGACGGTGACGCCGAGCGTCAGCCCCGCCGGCGATGTGACGACCCTCTCCGGCGTGTTGACCTTTTCCCCCGCAAACTGGAATACCGCCCGGACCGTCACCGTCGCCGCTGCCCGGGATGCGGACGCCATAGACGACGTGGCCACCATCAGCCATGCCGTGAGTGCCTACGCCGATGTGACCGGCGTCGCCAGCGTCGTGGTCACGGTCACCGACGACGGGGCCGTCAACACAACGCCGGGTTTCGGCGCGGCGACGGTCGACGACAGGACCTACGCCCTGTTTGTCGACATCCCGGCCCTGACGCTCCCGCAAGCCACCGCCGGCAACGGCCTGGTGCGGTATGCCCTGACCGGCGGCATCCACGCCGGCCTGACCTTCACCGAGCGCACGCGCACGCTGACTGGCGCGCCCCGCCTTGCGACCCCGACCGCCATGCTGACCTACACGGCCACGGATGCGCACGGCGACGCCACGGCCCTGACCTTCAACGTGACGGTGCCGAAACACCAGGTCAGCATCGTGATTTCCAGCGTCCAGTCAAGCGCTGACGCGGACCCGGGCGCGCCCGGCTATCAGCTCGACGAGGACATCGGAAGCCAGGTCGCCTACGAAATACGCATCCCGACCCCTGTCGGCTTAGGCAATGGAGTGCTGGATGTGACCATGATCGCTTCGGGTGTGGCTGCCAACGCCAACGATGTTGCCGGCCCCGACGATTCGGCCATCTTCAGCGAGGGCGAGGTGGCGCGTGACTTTTTGGGCGACGTACAGACTCGCGCCTTTAGAACGTACGCCATTGTGAACGACCGCATCGCCGAGGGTGCGGAAGATTTCACCCTGACCATCACCGGCCTCAGCGGAGACGACGGCCTTGCCTCCGGCGTCAACTACGAAATCAGCCCCACGAACAATGCAGCCACGGTCACCGTTCTGCCGAACGACCTGCCCGCGGTCACCCTCACTCCGCCGGGCGATCCGGTCGTCGAAGGCACGGACGCCACCTTCCCCGTCTCGCTGGCGCTGGCCCCGGGGACGGTCGAGTACCCTGCCGGGCTGTCGGGTTCGGTCACCTTCGTGCTGAATGTGGCCGGCAGCGGCGCCAATCCGGCGGATAACGCGGATTATGGCGTCCCCGCCACGATGCCCATTGCCGCCAACGAAACCAGTGGCGTCATCACCCTGCCGATCACCCTCGACCACGTTGTGGAGCCGGCGGAGCAATTCACGCTGAGCCTGACCGGCATCATCTTTGGTGGCGGTGCGACTGAATCCCGCGCCCCGCTCACCGGCGTCAGCGCCGACGTTACCATCGTTGGCCCCGACCCCGCGGTCATTCTCGACCCGACCGCCCTCACCGTGGAAGAAGGGAGCACAACCCTCTACACCGTCGTGCTGGCCACCGCGCCCACCGGTGCGGTCACCGTCACGCCCGGCGTTGCCGCCCTGGTCACTGTCTCCGGCGCCCTGACCTTCAGCACGACGACCTGGATCACGGCGCAGACGGTGACCGTCGCCGCTACCACCGACGCGGACGCCACCACTGACACCGCCACCATCACCCACACGGTGAACGGCTACGGTGCCACCGCCGCCGCGATCCCCGTCACCATTCTCGACACCGACAGCGCGCCGACCTTCGACACGACGATGGTGCCCGACCGGACCTACGTCGCCGACGCCGCTATTCCCACGCTGACGTTACCGGAAGCCACCAGCGGCGACATTTCCCTGAGCTACGCCCTGACCGGCGCCATTCCCGATGGCCTGACCTTCACCGCCACCGCCCGCACCCTGACCGGTATGCCCGCCACCGCCGCCCCGGCCGTCACGCTGACGTATGCGGCCACGGATACCGACGCCAATACGACCGCCGCCGATGAGGCCACGCTGACTTTTGCCGTGACGATCACCCCTGCGCCCGCGGTCACCCTTGCCCCGACTGCCTTCACCGTGAATGAAGGTGCCACGACGACCTACACCGTGGTGCTGACCACCGTGCCCACCGGCGAGGTGACCGTGGCGCCCGCCGCCACCGGCGAGGTCATGTTATCCGGCGCCCTGACCTTCACCACGGCGACCTGGAACGCCGTGCAGACAGTAACCGTCACCGCCGTCACCGACGCGGACGACACCGATGCCACCGCCACCATCACCCATGCCGTGGATGGCTACGGCGGCGTCACCGCCGCCAATGTCCCCGTCACCATTCTCGACACCGACAGCGCGCCGGCCTTCGACTCGCCGATGGTGCCCGACCGGACCTACGTCGCCGACGCCGCTATTCCCGCGCTGACGTTACCGGAAGCCACCAGCGGCGACATCTCCCTGAGCTACGCCCTGACCGGCGCCATTCCCGATGGCCTGACCTTCACCGCCACCGCCCGCACCCTGACCGGTATGCCCACCACCGCCGCCCCGGCCGTCACGCTGACGTATACGGCCACGGATACCGACGCCAATACGACCACCGCCGATGAGGCCACGCTGACTTTTGCCGTGACGATCACCCCTGCGCCCGCGGTTACCCTTGCCCCGACCGCCCTCACCGTGAATGAAGGCACCACGACCAACTACACCGTAGTGCTGACCACTGAGCCTGCCGGCGTGGTCACCGTAACGCCCGCCGCCCCCGATGAGGTCACCGTCACCGGTGCCCTGACCTTCACCACGGCGACCTGGAACGCCGTGCAGACGGTCACCGTCACCGCCGTCACCGACGCGGATGACACCGACGCCACCGCCACCATCACCCATACCGTAGATGGCTACGGCGGCGTCACCGCCGCCAATGTCCCCGTCACCATCCTCGACACCGACAGCGCGCCTGCCTTCGACTTGCCGATGGTGCCTGACCAGACCTACGTCGCCAGGACCGCCATCGCGACCCTGACCTTGCCGGAAGCCACCGGCGGCGACGCCCCCCTGAGCTACGCCCTGACTTCCGATACCGCCATTCCCCCCGGCCTGACCTACACCAACGCCGACCGCACCCTGATCGGCACGCCCACTGACGCCGCCTCGGCCGTCACGCTGACCTGGACGGCCACGGATAACGACGCCAACACCGCCCCCACCGATGAGGCCAGGCTGACCTTCGCCGTGACGATCACCACGGCGCCTGCCGTCACCCTCACCCCAACCGCCCTCACCGTGAATGAAGGCGCCGAGACGACCTACACCGTGGTGCTGACCACCGAGCCTGCCGGCGAGGTTACCGTGACGCCTACCGACCCCGACGAGGTCACCGTCTCCGGCGCCCTGACCTTCACCACGGCGACCTGGAACGTCCCACAGACGGTCACCGTCACCGCCCTCACCGACGCGGATGACACCGACGCCACTGCCACCATCACCCATACCGTAGATGGCTACGGTAGCGTCACCGCCGCCAATGTCCCCGTCACCATTACCGACGGAGACAGCGCGCCGGCCTTCAACCCGCCGACGGTGCCTGACCAGACCTACGTCGCCAGGACCGCCATCGCGACCCTGACCTTGCCGGAAGCCACCGGCGGCGACGTCCCCCTGAGCTACGCCCTGACTCCCATGGACGACATCCCCGCCGGCCTGACCTACACCAACGCCGACCGCACCCTGACCGGCACGCCCACTGACGCCGCCTCGGCCGTCACGCTGACCTGGACGGCCACGGATAACGACGCCAACACCGCCCCCACCGATGAGGCCAGGCTGACCTTCGCCGTGACCATCACCACGGCGCCCGAGGTCACCCTCACCCCAACCGCCCTCACCGTGAATGAAGGTGCCGAGACGACCTACACCGTGGTGCTGACCACTGAGCCTGTCGGCGAGGTTACCGTGACGCCTACCGACCCCGACGAGGTCACCGTCTCCGGCGCCCTGACCTTCACCATGGCGACCTGGAACGCCCCACAGACGGTCACCGTCGCCGCCCTCACCGACGCGGATGACACCGACGCCACTGCCACCATCACCCATACCGTAGATGGCTACGGTAGCGTCACCGCCGCCGATGTCATCGTCACCATTACCGACGGAGACAGCGCGCCGGCCTTCAACCCGCCGACGGTGCCCGACCAGACCTACGTCGCCAGGACCGCCATCGCGACCCTGACCTTGCCGGGAGCCACCGGTGGCGACATCCCCCTGAGCTACGCCCTGACTCCCATGGACGACATCCCCGCCGGCCTGACCTACACCAACGCCGACCGCACCCTGACCGGTACGCCCACCGACGCCGCCTCGGCCGTCACGCTGACCTGGACGGCCACGGATAACGATGCCAACACCGCCCCCACCGATGAGGCCAGGCTGACCTTCACCGTGACCATCACCACGGCGCCCGAGGTGACCCTCACCCCAACCGCCCTCACCGTGAATGAAGGCGCCGAGACGACCTACACCGTAGTGCTGACCACCGAGCCTGCCGGCGTGGTCACCGTGGCGCCCGCCGCCACTGGCGAGGTCATGTTATCCGGCGCCCTGACCTTCGATGCGATGACCTGGAACGCCCCACAGACGGTCACCGTCACCGCCCTCACCGACGCGGATGACACCGACGCCACCGCCACCATCACCCATACCGTAGATGGCTACGGTAGCGTTACCGCCGCCAATGTCCCCGTCACCATCCTCGACACCGACAGCGCGCCGGCCTTCAACCCGCCGACGGTGCCCGACCAGACCTATGTCGCCATGACCGCCATCGCGACCTTGACCTTGCCGGAAGCCACCGGCGGCGACATCCCCCTGAGCTACGCCCTGACTTCCGATACCGCCATTCCCCCCGGCCTGACCTACAACGACGCCGACCGCACCCTGATCGGTACGCCCACTGACGCCGCCTCGGCCGTCACGCTGACCTGGACGGCCACGGATAACGACGCCAACACCGCCCCCACCGATGAGGCCAGGCTGACCTTCGCCGTGACCATCACCACGGCGCCCGAGGTCACCCTCACCCCAACCGCCCTCACCGTGAATGAAGGCGCCGAGACGACCTACACCGTAGTGCTGACCACTGAGCCTGCCGGCGAGGTTACCGTGACGCCCGCCGCCCCCGTCGAGGCCACGTTATCCGGTGCCCTGACCTTCACCACGGCGACCTGGAACGCCGCGCAGACGGTCACCGTCACCGCCCTCACCGACGCGGACGACACCGACGCCACTGCCACCATCACCCATACCGTAGATGGCTACGGTAGCGTCACCGCCGCCGATGTCATCGTCACCATTACCGACGGAGACAGCGCGCCGGCCTTCAACCCGCCGACGGTGCCCGACCAGACCTACACCGCCATGACCGCCATCGCGACCCTGACCTTGCCGGAAGCCACCGGCGGCGACGTCCCCCTGAGCTACGCCCTGACTCCCATGGACGACATCCCCGCCGGCCTGACCTACACCAACGCCGACCGCACCCTGACCGGCACGCCCACTGACGCCGCCTCGGCCGTCACGCTGACCTGGACGGCCACGGATAACGACGCCAACACCGCCCCCACCGATGAGGCCAGGCTGACCTTCACCGTGACCATCACCACGGCGCCTGCCGTCACCCTCGACCCGACTGCCCTCACCGTGAATGAAGGCGCCGAGACGACCTACACCGTGGTGCTGACCACCGAGCCTGCCGGCGTGGTCACCGTAACGCCCGACGCCCCCGACGATGTCACCGTCACCGGCGCCCTGACCTTCACCACGGCGACCTGGAACGCCGTGCAAACGGTCACCGTCGCCGCCCTCATCGACGCGGACGACACCGATGCCACCGCCACCATCACCCATACCGTGGATGGCTACGGCGGCGTCACCGCCGCCAATGTCCCCGTCACCATCCTCGACACCGACAGCGCGCCGGCCTTCAACCCGCCGATGGTGCCCGACCAGACCTACACCGCCATGACCGCCATCGCGACCTTGACCTTGCCGGGAGCCACCGGCGGCGACGCCCCCCTGAGCTACGCCCTGACTTCCGATACCGCCATTCCCCCCGGCCTGACCTACACCAACGCCGACCGCACCCTGACCGGCACGCCCACTGACGCCGCCTCGGCCGTCACGCTGACCTGGACGGCCACGGATAACGACGCCAACACAGCCCCCACCGATGAGGCCAGGCTGACCTTCGCCGTGACCATCACCACGGCGCCCGAGGTGACCCTCACCCCAACCGCCCTCACCGTGAATGAAGGCGCCGAGACGACCTACACCGTGGTGCTGACCACTGAGCCTGCCGGCGCGGTCACCGTGACGCCTACCGACCCCGTCGAGGTCACCGTCACCGGCGCCCTGACCTTCACCACGGCGACCTGGAACGTCCCACAGACGGTCACCGTCACCGCCCTCACCGACGCGGATGACACCGACGACACCGCCACCATCACCCATACCGTGGATGGCTACGGTAGCGTCACCGCCGCCAATGTCCCCGTCACCATCCTCGACACCGACAGCGCGCCGGCCTTCGACTCGCCGACGGTGCCCGACCAGACCTACGTCGCCATGACCGCCATCGCGACCCTGACCTTGCCGGAAGCCACCGGCGGCGACGCCCCCCTGAGCTATGCCCTGACTTCCGATACCGCCATTCCCCCCGGCCTGACCTACAACGACGCCGACCGCACCCTGATCGGCACACCCACCGACGCCGCCTCGGCCGTCACGCTGACCTGGACGGCCACGGATAACGACGCCAACACCGCCCCCACCGATGAGGCCAGGCTGACCTTCGCCGTGACCATCACCCCGGCGCCCGAGGTCACCCTCACCCCAACCGCCCTCACCGTGAATGAAGGCGCCGAGACGACCTACACCGTAGTGCTGACCACTGAGCCTGCCGGCGTGGTCACCGTGACGCCCGACGCCCCCGTCGAGGTCACCGTCACCGGCGCTCTGACCTTCACCACGGCGACCTGGAACGCCGTGCAGACGGTCACCGTCACCGCCCTCACCGACGCGGATGACACCGACGACACCGCCACCATCACCCATACCGTAGATGGCTACGGCGGCGTCACCGCCGCCAATGTCCCCGTCACCATCCTCGACACCGACATCGCGCCGGCCTTCGACTCGCCGACGGTGCCCGACCAGACCTACGTCGCCATGACCGCCATCGCGACCCTGACCTTGCCGGAAGCCACCGGCGGCGACGCCCCCCTGAGCTATGCCCTGACTTCCATGGACGACATCCCCGCCGGCCTGACCTACAACGACGCCAACCGCACCCTGACCGGCACGCCCACCGACGCCGCCTCGGCCGTCACGCTGACCTGGACGGCCACGGATAACGACGCCAACACCGCCCCCACCGATGAGGCCAGGCTGACCTTCGCCGTGACCATCACCACGGCGCCCGAGGTCACCCTCACCCCAACTGCCCTCACCGTGAATGAAGGCGCCGAGACGACCTACACCGTAGTGCTGACCACTGAGCCTGCCGGCGTGGTCACCGTAACGCCCGACGCCCCCGTCGAGGTCACCGTCACCGGCGCCCTGACCTTCACCACGGCGACCTGGAACGCCGTGCAAACGGTCACCGTCACCGCCCTCACCGACGCGGATGACACCGACGACACCGCCACCATCACCCATGCTGTGGATGGCTACGGCGGCGTCACCGCCGCCAATGTCCCCGTCACCATCCTCGACACCGACAGCGCGCCGGCCTTCAACCCGCCGACGGTGCCCGACCAGACCTACGTCGCCAGGACCGCCATCGCGACCCTGACCTTGCCGGGAGCCGTCGGCGGCAACATCCCCCTGAGCTACGCCCTGACTCCCATGGACGACATCCCCCCCGGCCTGACCTACACCAACGCCAACCGCACCCTGACCGGCACGCCCACCGACGCCGCCTCGGCCGTCACGCTGACCTGGACGGCCACGGATAACGACGCCAACACCGCCCCCACCGATGAGGCCAGGCTGACCTTCGCCGTGACCATCACCACGGCGCCCGAGGTCACCCTCACCCCAACCGCCCTCACCGTGAATGAAGGCGCCGAGACGACCTACACCGTAGTGCTGACCACTGAGCCTGCCGGCGAGGTTACCGTGACGCCCGCCGCCCCCGTCGAGGCCACGTTATCCGGTGCCCTGACCTTCACCACGGCGACCTGGAACGCCGCGCAGACGGTCACCGTCACCGCCCTCACCGACGCGGACGACACCGACGCCACTGCCACCATCACCCATACCGTAGATGGCTACGGTAGCGTCACCGCCGCCGATGTCATCGTCACCATTACCGACGGAGACAGCGCGCCGGCCTTCAACCCGCCGACGGTGCCCGACCAGACCTACACCGCCATGACCGCCATCGCGACCCTGACCTTGCCGGAAGCCACCGGCGGCGACGTCCCCCTGAGCTACGCCCTGACTCCCATGGACGACATCCCCGCCGGCCTGACCTACACCAACGCCGACCGCACCCTGACCGGCACGCCCACTGACGCCGCCTCGGCCGTCACGCTGACCTGGACGGCCACGGATAACGACGCCAACACCGCCCCCACCGATGAGGCCAGGCTGACCTTCACCGTGACCATCACCACGGCGCCTGCCGTCACCCTCGACCCGACTGCCCTCACCGTGAATGAAGGCGCCGAGACGACCTACACCGTGGTGCTGACCACCGAGCCTGCCGGCGTGGTCACCGTAACGCCCGACGCCCCCGACGATGTCACCGTCACCGGCGCCCTGACCTTCACCACGGCGACCTGGAACGCCGTGCAAACGGTCACCGTCGCCGCCCTCATCGACGCGGACGACACCGATGCCACCGCCACCATCACCCATACCGTGGATGGCTACGGCGGCGTCACCGCCGCCAATGTCCCCGTCACCATCCTCGACACCGACAGCGCGCCGGCCTTCAACCCGCCGATGGTGCCCGACCAGACCTACACCGCCATGACCGCCATCGCGACCTTGACCTTGCCGGGAGCCACCGGCGGCGACGCCCCCCTGAGCTACGCCCTGACTTCCGATACCGCCATTCCCCCCGGCCTGACCTACACCAACGCCGACCGCACCCTGACCGGCACGCCCACTGACGCCGCCTCGGCCGTCACGCTGACCTGGACGGCCACGGATAACGACGCCAACACAGCCCCCACCGATGAGGCCAGGCTGACCTTCGCCGTGACCATCACCACGGCGCCCGAGGTCACCCTCACCCCAACCGCCCTCACCGTGAATGAAGGTGCCGCGACGACCTACACCGTGGTGCTGACCACTGAGCCTGCCGGCGCGGTCACCGTAACGCCCGACGCCCCCGTCGAGGTCACCGTCACCGGCGCCCTGACCTTCACCACGGCGACCTGGAACGCCGCGCAGACGGTCACCGTCACCGCCGTCACCGACGCGGATGACACCGACGCCACTGCCACCATCACCCATGCTGTGGATGGCTACGGCGGCGTCACCGCCGCCAATGTCCCCGTCACCATCCTCGACACCGACAGCGCGCCGGCCTTCAACCCGCCGATGGTGCCCGACCAGACCTACGTCGCCAGGACCGCCATCGCGACCCTGACCTTGCCGGAAGCCACCGGCGGCAACATCCCCCTGAGCTACGCCCTGACTTCCGATACCGCCATTCCCCCCGGCCTGACCTACAACGACGCCGACCGCACCCTGATCGGCACGCCCACCGACGCCGCCTCGGCCGTCACGCTGACCTGGACGGCCACGGATAACGACGCCAACACAGCCCCCACCGATGAGGCCAGGCTGACCTTCGCCGTGACCATCACCACGGCGCCCGAGGTCACCCTCACCCCAACCGCCCTCACCGTGAATGAAGGTGCCGCGACGACCTACACCGTGGTGCTGACCACTGAGCCTGCCGGCGCGGTCACCGTAACGCCCGACGCCCCCGTCGAGGTCACCGTCACCGGCGCCCTGACCTTCACCACGGCGACCTGGAACGCCGCGCAGACGGTCACCGTCACCGCCGTCACCGACGCGGATGACACCGACGCCACTGCCACCATCACCCATGCTGTGGATGGCTACGGCGGCGTCACCGCCGCCAATGTCCCCGTCACCATCCTCGACACCGACAGCGCGCCGGCCTTCAACCCGCCGATGGTGCCCGACCAGACCTACGTCGCCAGGACCGCCATCGCGACCCTGACCTTGCCGGAAGCCACCGGCGGCAACATCCCCCTGAGCTACGCCCTGACTTCCGATACCGCCATTCCCCCCGGCCTGACCTACAACGACGCCGACCGCACCCTGATCGGCACGCCCACCGACGCCGCCTCGGCCGTCACGCTGACCTGGACGGCCACGGATAACGATGCCAACACCGCCCCCACCGATGAGGCCAGGCTGACCTTCACCGTGACCATCACCACAGCGCCCGAGGTCACCCTCACCCCAACCGCCCTCACCGTGGATGAAGGCGCCACGACCAACTACACCGTAGTGCTGACCACTGAGCCTGCCGGCGTGGTCACCGTGACGCCCGACGCCCCCGACGAGGTCACCGTCACCGGTGCCCTGACCTTCGATGCGATGACCTGGAACGCCGCGCAGACGGTCACCGTCACCGCCCTCACCGACGCGGATGACACCGACGCCACCGCCACCATCACCCATACCGTAGATGGCTACGGCGGCGTCACCGCCGCCAATGTCCCCGTCACCATCCTCGACACCGACAGCGCGCCTGCCTTCGACTTGCCGATGGTGCCCGACCAGACCTACGTCGCCAGGACCGCCATCGCGACCCTGACCTTGCCGGAAGCCACCGGCGGCGACGCCCCCCTGAGCTACGCCCTGACTTCCGATACCGCCATTCCCCCCGGCCTGACCTACACCAACGCCGACCGCACCCTGATCGGCACGCCCACTGACGCCGCCTCGTCCGTCACACTGACCTGGACGGCCACGGATAACGATGCCAACACCGCCCCCACCGATGAGGCCAGGCTGACCTTCACCGTGACCATCACCACGGCGCCCGAGGTGACCCTCACCCCAACCGCCCTCACCGTGAATGAAGGCGCCGAGACGACCTACACCGTAGTGCTGACCACCGAGCCTGCCGGCGTGGTCACCGTGGCGCCCGCCGCCACTGGCGAGGTCATGTTATCCGGCGCCCTGACCTTCGATGCGATGACCTGGAACGCCCCACAGACGGTCACCGTCACCGCCCTCACCGACGCGGATGACACCGACGCCACCGCCACCATCACCCATACCGTAGATGGCTACGGTAGCGTTACCGCCGCCAATGTCCCCGTCACCATCCTCGACACCGACAGCGCGCCGGCCTTCAACCCGCCGACGGTGCCCGACCAGACCTATGTCGCCATGACCGCCATCGCGACCTTGACCTTGCCGGAAGCCACCGGCGGCGACATCCCCCTGAGCTACGCCCTGACTTCCGATACCGCCATTCCCCCCGGCCTGACCTACAACGACGCCGACCGCACCCTGATCGGTACGCCCACTGACGCCGCCTCGGCCGTCACGCTGACCTGGACGGCCACGGATAACGACGCCAACACCGCCCCCACCGATGAGGCCAGGCTGACCTTCGCCGTGACCATCACCACGGCGCCCGAGGTCACCCTCACCCCAACCGCCCTCACCGTGAATGAAGGCGCCGAGACGACCTACACCGTAGTGCTGACCACTGAGCCTGCCGGCGAGGTTACCGTGACGCCCGCCGCCCCCGTCGAGGCCACGTTATCCGGTGCCCTGACCTTCACCACGGCGACCTGGAACGCCGCGCAGACGGTCACCGTCACCGCCCTCACCGACGCGGACGACACCGACGCCACCGCCACCATCACCCATACCGTGGATGGCTACGGTAGCGTCACCGCCGCCGATGTCCCCGTCACCATCCTCGACACCGACAGCGCGCCGGCCTTCGACCCGCCGACGGTGCCCGACCAGACCTACGTCGCCAGGACCGCCATCGCGACCCTGACCTTGCCGGAAGCCACCGGCGGCAACATCCCCCTGAGCTACGCCCTGACTCCCGATACCGCCATTCCCCCCGGCCTGACCTACACCGACGCCGACCGCACCCTGATCGGTACGCCCACTGACGCCGCCTCGGCCGTCACGCTGACCTGGACGGCCACGGATAACGACGCCAACACCGCCCCCACCGATGAGGCCAGGCTGACCTTCACCGTGACCATCACCACAGCGCCCGAGGTCACCCTCACCCCAACCGCCCTCACCGTGAATGAAGGCGCCGAGACGACCTACACCGTGGTGCTGACCACCGAGCCTGCCGGCGTGGTCACCGTAACGCCCGACGCCCCCGACGAGGTCACCGTCACCGGCGCCCTGACCTTCACCATGGCGACCTGGAACGTCCCACAGACGGTCACCGTCACCGCCCTCACCGACGCGGATGACACCGACGACACCGCCACCATCACCCATACCGTGGATGGCTACGGTAGCGTCACCGCCGCCAATGTCCCCGTCACCATCCTCGACACCGACAGCGCGCCGGCCTTCGACTCGCCGACGGTGCCCGACCAGACCTACGTCGCCATGACCGCCATCGCGACCCTGACCTTGCCGGAAGCCACCGGCGGCGACGCCCCCCTGAGCTATGCCCTGACTTCCGATACCGCCATTCCCCCCGGCCTGACCTACAACGACGCCGACCGCACCCTGATCGGCACGCCCACCGACGCCGCCTCGGCCGTCACGCTGACCTGGACGGCCACGGATAACGACGCCAACACCGCCCCCACCGATGAGGCCAGGCTGACCTTCGCCGTGACCATCACCACGGCGCCCGCCGTCACCCTCGCCCCGACCGCCCTCACCGTGGATGAAGGCAGCACGGCCATCTACACCGTGGCGCTGACCACCGTGCCCGACGGCGACGTGACGGTCACGCCAACCAGCGGTGACACCGACGTCGCCACCGTCACCGGCGCCCTGACTTTCACCACGGTGACCTGGAACACCGCGCAGACCGTCACCGTCACCGGCGCCGGGGATGATGACGCGACCGACGAAACCGCCACCATCACCCATCAGGTGGACGGTTACAATGCGGTGAGCACTGGCGAGGTGACGGTAACCGTTGCCGACACCGACACCCCCGGCGTCACCCTTTCGGCGACTGCCCTCACCGTGACCGAAGGTGCCACCGACACCTACGCCGTGGCGCTGACCACCGTGCCCGCCGGTGACGTGACGGTCACGCCAACCAGCGATAACCCGGACGCCGCCACCGTTTCCGGCGCGCTGACCTTCACCACGGTGACCTGGAACACCGCGCAGACGGTGACCGTCACCACCATCGAGGATGCTGACGCCACCGACGCCACCGTCACCATCACCCACGCGGTCAACGGCTACGGCTCCGTCATTGCCGACCCGGTGACCGTTACGGTCACCGACACCGACGAAGCCGACACCGCCCCGGCCTTCGCCGACGGCGCTACGCCGCCCGACCAGACCTACACCACTGGCGCCGCCATCATTGCCCTGACCCTGCCCGAAGCCACCGGCGGGAATGGCGCCCTGAGCTACACCCTGACCGGCCCCATCCCCAACGGCCTGACCTTCACCAACGCCGACCGCACCCTGGCCGGCACGCCCACCGCCGCCGCCACGGCCGTCACGCTGACCTGGACGGCTACCGATGAGGATGCCAACACGGCCCCCACCGATGCGGCCCTGCTACCCTTCGCCGTGACGATCATCCCGGCGCCCGCCGTCACCCTCGACCCGACCGCCCTCACCGTGGATGAAGGCAGCACGGCCATCTACACCGTGGCGCTGACCACCGTGCCCGCCGGCGACGTGACGGTCACGCCAACCAGCGGTGCCACCGACGTCGCCACAGTCACCGGCGCGCTGACCTTCACCACGGTGACCTGGAACACCGCGCAGACCGTCACCGTCACCGGCGCCGAGGATGATGACGCGACCGACGAAACCGCCACCATCACCCATCAGGTGGACGGTTACAATGCGGTGAGCACTGGCGAGGTGACGGTAACCGTTGCCGACACCGACACCCCCGGCGTCACCCTTTCGGCGACTGCCCTCACCGTGACCGAAGGCGCCACCGACACCTACGCCGTGGCGCTGACCACCGTGCCCGCCGGTGACGTGACGGTTACGCCAACCAGCGATAACCCGGACGCCGCCACCGTCACCGGTGCGCTGACCTTCACCACGGTGACCTGGAACACCGCGCAGACGGTGACCGTCACCACCATCGAGGATGCTGACGCCACCGACGCCACTGTCACCATCACCCACGCGGTCAACGGCTACGGCTCCGTCATTGCCGACCCTGTGACCGTCACGGTCACCGACACCGACGAAGCCGACACCGCCCCGGCCTTCGCCGCCGGCGCTACGCCGCCCGACCAGACCTACACCACTGGCGCCGCCATCATTGCCCTGACCCTGCCCGAAGCCACCGGCGGGAATGGCGCCCTGAGCTACACCCTGACCGGCCCCATCCCCGACGGCCTGACCTTCACCAACGCCGACCGCACCCTGGCCGGCACGCCCACCGCCGCCGCCACGGCCGTCACGCTGACCTGGACGGCTACTGATGAGGATGCCAACACGACCGCCGCCGATGCGGCCCTGCTGCCCTTCACCGTGACGATCACCCCGGCGCCCGCCGTCACCCTCGACCCGACCGCCCTCACCGTGGATGAAGGCAGCACGGCCATCTACACCGTGGCGCTGACCACCGTGCCCGCCGGCGACGTGACGGTCACGCCAACCAGCGGTGACACCGACGTCGCCACCGTCACCGGCGCCCTGACTTTCACCACGGCGACCTGGAACACCGCGCAGACTGTCACCGTCACCGCCGCCGAGGATGATGACGCGACCGACGAAACCGCCACCATCACCCATCGGGTGGACGGTTACAACGCGGTGAGCACTGGCGAGGTGACGGTGGCCGTTGCCGACACCGACACCCCCGGCGTCACCCTTTCGCCGATTGCCCTCACCGTGACCGAAGGCGCCACCGGCACCTACACCGTGGCGCTGACCACCGTGCCCGCCGGCGACGTGACGGTCACGCCAACCAGCGATAACCCGGACGCCGCCACCGTTTCCGGCGTGCTGACCTTCGACTCGGCAACCTGGAACACCGCGCAGACGGTGACCGTCACCACCATCGAGGATGCTGACGCGACCGACGCCACCGTCACCATCACCCATGAGGTAGGCGGCTACGGCTCCGTCATTGCCGACCCGGTGACTGTCACGGTCACCGACACCGACGAAGCCGACACCGCCCCGGCCTTCGCCGACGGCGCTACGCCGCCCGACCAGACCTACACCACTGGCGCCGCCATCATTGCCCTGACCCTGCCCGAAGCCACCGGTGGGAATGGCGCCCTGAGCTACACCCTGACCGGCCTCATCCCCAACGGCCTGACCTTCACCAACGCCGCCCGCACCCTGGCCGGCACGCCCACCGCCGCCGCCACGGCCGTCACGCTGACCTGGACGGCTACCGATGAGGATGCCAACACGGCCGCCACCGATGCGGCCCTGCTACTCTTCACCGTGACGATCACCCCGGCGCCCGCCGTCACCCTCGACCCGACCGCCCTCACCGTGGATGAAGGCAGCACGGCCATCTACACCGTGGCGCTGACCACCGTGCCCGCCGGGGATGTGACGATCACGCCAACCAGCGGTGCCACCGACGTCGCCACCGTCACCGGCGCGCTGACCTTCGACTCGGCAACCTGGAACACCGCGCAGACCGTCACCGTCACCGGCGCCGGGGATGCTGACGCGACCGACGCCACCGTCACCATCACCCATCAGGTGGACGGCTACAATGCGGTGAGCACTGGCGAGGTGACGGTGGCCGTTGCCGACACCGACACCCCCGGCGTCACCCTTTCGGCGACTGCCCTCACCGTGACCGAAGGCGCCACCGACACCTACACCGTGGCGCTGACCACCGTGCCCGCCGGTGACGTGACGGTCACGCCAACCAGCGATAACCCGGACGCCGCCACCGTCACCGGCGTGCTGACCTTCGACTCGGCAACCTGGAACACCGCGCAGACGGTGACCGTCACCGGCGTCGAGGATGGTGACGCGACCGACGCCACCGTCACCATCACCCATGAGGTGGGCGGCTACGGCTCCGTCATTGCCGACCCGGTGACCGTCACGGTCACCGACACCGACGAAGCCGACACCGCCCCGGCCTTCGCCGACGGCGCTACGCCGCCCGACCAGACCTACACCACTGGCGCCGCCATCATTGCCCTGACCCTGCCCGAAGCCACCGGCGGGAATGGCGCCCTGAGCTACACCCTGACCGGCCCCCTCCCCAACGGCCTGACCTTCACCAACGCCGCCCGCACCCTGGCCGGCACACCCACCGCCGCCGCCTCGGCGGTCACGCTGACCTGGACGGCTACCGATGAGGATGCCAACACGGCCCCCACCGATGCGGCCCTGCTACCCTTCACCGTGACGATCACCCCGGCGCCTGCCGTCACCCTCGACCCGACCGCCCTCACCGTGGATGAAGGCGGCACGGCCATCTACACCGTGGCGCTGACCACCGTGCCCGCCGGCGACGTGACGGTCACGCCAACCAGCGGTGACACCGCCGTCGCCACCGTCACCGGCGCGCTGACCTTCGACTCGGCAACCTGGAACACCGCGCAGACCGTCACCGTCACCGGCGCCGAGGATGATGACGCGACCGACGAAACCGCCACCATCACCCATCGGGTGGACGGCTACAATGCGGTGAGCACTGGCGAGGTGACAGTAACCGTTACCGACACCGACACCCCCGGCGTCACCCTTTCGCCGATTGCCCTCACCGTGACCGAAGGCGCCACCGACACCTACGCCGTGGCGCTGACCACCGTGCCCGCCGGTGACGTGACGGTCACGCCAACCAGCGGTGACACCGACATCGCCACCGTCACCGGCGCCCTGACTTTCACCACGGCGACCTGGAACACCGCGCAGACCGTCACCGTCACCGGCGCCGGGGATGATGACGCGACCGACGAAACCGCCACCATCACCCATCAGGTGGACGGCTACAACGCGGTGAGCACTGGCGAGGTGACGGTGGCCGTTGCCGACACCGACACCCCCGGCGTCACCCTTTCGCCGATTGCCCTCACCGTGACCGAAGGCGCCACCGGCACCTACACCGTGGCGCTGACCACCGTGCCCGCCGGTGACGTGACGGTCACGCCAACCAGCGATAACCCTGACGCCGCCACCGTCACCGGCGCGCTGACCTTCACCACGGTGACCTGGAACATGGCGCAGACGGTGACCGTCACCGGCGTCGAGGATGCTGACGCGACCGACGCCACCGTCACCATCACCCACGCGGTCAACGGCTACGGCTCCGTCATTGCCGACCCGGTGACCGTCACGGTTGCCGACACCGACGAAGCCGACACCGCCCCGGCCTTCGCCGCCGGCGCTACGCCGCCCGACCAGACCTACACCACTGGCGCCGCCATCATTGCCCTGACCCTGCCCGAAGCCACCGGCGGGAATGGCGCCCTGAGCTACACCCTGACCGGCCCCATCCCCAACGGCCTGACCTTCACCAACGCCGACCGCACCCTGGCCGGCACGCCCACCGCCGCCGCCACGGCCGTCACGCTGACCTGGACGGCGACCGATGAGGATGCCAACACGGCCCCCACCGATGCGGCCCCGCTACCCTTCACCGTGACGATCACCCCGGCGCCTGCCGTCACCCTCGACCCGACTGCCCTCACCGTGGATGAAGGCAACACGGCCATCTACACCGTGGCGCTGACCACCGTGCCCGACGGCGACGTGACGGTCACGCCAACCAGCGGTGACACCGCCGTCGCCACCGTCACCGGCGCGCTGACCTTCGACTCGGCAACCTGGAACACCGCGCAGACCGTCACCGTCACCGCCGCCGGGGATGCTGACGCGACCGACGAAACCGCCACCATCACCCATCAGGTGGACGGTTACAACGCGGTGAGCGCTGGCGAGGTGACGGTGACCGTTGCCGACACCGACACCCCCGGCGTCACCCTTTCGCCGATTGCCCTCACCGTGACCGAAGGTGCCACCGACACCTACGCCGTGGCGCTGACCACCGTGCCCGCCGGTGACGTGACGGTCACGCCAACCAGCGATAACCCGGACGCCGCCACCGTCACCGGCGCGCTGACCTTCGACTCGGCAACCTGGAACACCGCGCAGACGGTGACCGTCACCACCATCGAGGATGCTGACGCGACCGACGCCACCGTCACCATCACCCACGCGGTCAACGGCTACGGCTCCGTCATTGCCGACCCGGTGACCGTCACGGTTGCCGACACCGACGAAGCCGACACCGCCCCGGCCTTCGCCGACGGCGCTACGCCGCCCGACCAGACCTACACCACTGGCGCCGCCATCATTGCCCTGACCCTGCCCGAAGCCACCGGTGGGAATGGCGCCCTGAGCTACACCCTGACCGGCCCCATCCCCAACGGCCTGACCTTCACCAACGCCGACCGCACCCTGGCCGGCACGCCCACCGCCGCCGCCACGGCCGTCACGCTGACCTGGACGGCTACCGATGAGGATGCCAACACGGCCCCCACCGATGCGGCCCTGCTACCCTTCACCGTGACGATCACCCCGGCGCCCGCCGTCACCCTCGCCCCGACCGCCCTCACCGTGGATGAAGGCAGCACGGCCATCTACACCGTGGCGCTGACCACCGTGCCCGCCGGGGATGTGACGATCACGCCAACCAGCGGTGACACCGCCGTCGCCACCGTCACCGGTGCGCTGACCTTCGACTCGGCAACCTGGAACACCGCGCAGACCGTCACCGTCACCGCAGCCGGGGATGATGACGCGACCGACGAAACCGCCACCATCACCCATCAGGTGGACGGCTACAATGCGGTGAGCACTGGCGAGGTGACAGTAACCGTTGCCGACACCGACACCCCCGGCGTCACCCTTTCGGCGACCGCCCTCACCGTGACCGAAGGCGCCACCAACACCTACACCGTGGCGCTGACCACCGTGCCCGCCGGTGACGTGACGGTCACGCCAACCAGCGATAACCCGGACGCCGCCACCGTTACCGGCGTGCTGACCTTCACCACTGCAACCTGGAACACCGCGCAGACGGTGACCGTCACCACCATCGAGGATGGTGACGCGACCGACGCCACCGTCACCATCACCCACGCGGTCAACGGCTACGGCTCCGTCATTGCCGACCCGGTGACCGTCACGGTTGCCGACACCGACGAAGCCGACACCGCCCCGGCCTTCGCCGACGGCGCTACGCCGCCCGACCAGACCTACACCACTGGCGCCGCCATCATTGCCCTGACCCTGCCCGAAGCCACCGGTGGGAATGGCGCCCTGAGCTACACCCTGACCGGCCCCATCCCCAACGGCCTGACCTTCACCAACGCCGACCGCACCCTGGCTGGCACGCCCACCGCCGCCGCCACGGCCGTCACGCTGACCTGGACGGCTACCGATGAGGATGCCAACACGGCCCCCACCGATGCGGCCCTGCTACCCTTCACCGTGACGATCACCCCGGCGCCCGCCGTCACCCTCGCCCCGACCGCCCTCACCGTGGATGAAGGCAGCACGGCCATCTACACCGTGGCGCTGACCACCATGCCCGCCGGGGACGTGACGGTCACGCCAACCAGCGGTGACACCGACGTCGCCACCGTCACCGGCGCGCTGACCTTCGACTCGGCAACCTGGAACACCGCGCAGACCGTCACCGTCACCGGCGCCGAGGATGCTGACGCGACCGACGAAACCGCCACCATCACCCATCAGGTGGACGGCTACAATGCGGTGATCGCTGGCGAGGTGACGGTGGCCGTTGCCGACACCGACACCCCCGGCGTCACCCTTTCGGCGACGGCCCTCACCGTGACCGAAGGCGCCACCGACACCTACGCCGTGGCGCTGACCACCGTGCCCGCCGGGGACGTGACGGTCACGCCAACCAGCGATAACCCGGACGCCGCCACCGTCACCGGCGCGCTGACCTTCACCACGACGACCTGGAACACCGCGCAGACGGTGACCGTCACCGGCGTCGAGGATGCTGACGCGACCGACGACACTGTCACCATCACCCACGCGGTCAACGGCTACGGCTCCGTCATTGCCGACCCGGTGACCGTCACGGTTGCCGACACCGACGAAGCCGACACCGCCCCGGCCTTCGCCGCCGGCGCTACGCCGCCCGACCAGACCTACACCACTGGCGCCGCCATCATGGCCCTGACCCTGCCCGAAGCCACCGGCGGGAATGGCGACCTGAGCTACACACTGGCCGGCCCCATCCCCGACGGCCTGACCTTCACCAACGCCGCCCGCACCCTGACCGGCACGCCCACCGCCGCCGCCACGGCCGTCACGCTGACCTGGACGGCTACCGATGAGGATGCCAACACGGCCCCCACCGATGCGGCCCTGCTACCCTTCACCGTGACGATCACCCCGGCGCCCGCCGTCACCATCGCCCCGACCGCCCTCACCGTGGATGAAGGCAGCATGGCCATCTACACCGTGGCGCTGACTACCGTACCCGTCGGCGACGTGACGGTCACGCCAACCAGCGGTGACACCGACGTCGCCACCGTCACCGGCGCGCTGACCTTCGACCCGGCAACCTGGAACACCGCGCAGACCGTCACCGTCACCGGCGCCGACGATGATGACGCGACCGACGAAACCGCCACCATCACCCATCAGGTGGACGGTTACAACGCGGTGAGCGCTGGCGACGTGACGGTGGCCGTTGCCGACACCGACACCCCCGGCGTCACCCTTTCGCCGATTGCCCTCACCGTGACCGAAGGCGCCACCGACACCTACGCCGTAGCGCTGACCACCGTGCCCGCCGGTGACGTGACGGTCACGCCAACCAGCGATAACCCGGACGCCGCCACCGTCACCGGCGCGCTGACCTTCAGCACGATGACCTGGAACACCGCGCAGACGGTGACCGTCACCACCATCGAGGATGCTGACGCGACCGCCGCCACCGTCACCATCACCCACGCGGTCAACGGCTACGGCTCCGTCATTGCCGACCCGGTGACCGTCACGGTCACCGACACCGACGAAGCCGACACCGCCCCGGCCTTCGCCGCCGGCGCTACGCCGCCCGACCAGACCTACACCGCCGACGCCGCCATCATTGCCCTGACCCTGCCCGAAGCCACCGGCGGGAATGGCGCCCTGAGCTACACCCTGACCGGCCCCATCCCCGACGGCCTGACCTTCACCAACGCCGCCCGCACCCTGGCCGGCACGCCCACCGCCGCCGCCTCGGCTGTCACGCTGACCTGGACGGCTACCGATGAGGATGCCAACACGGCCACCGACGATGCGGCCCTGCTATCCTTCACCGTGACGATCACCCCGGCGCCCGCCGTCACCCTCGACCCGACCGCCCTCACCGTGGATGAAGGCAGCACGGCCATCTACACCGTGGCGCTGACCACCGTGCCCGCCGGGGACGTGACGGTCACGCCAACCAGCGGTGACACCGCCGTCGCCACCGTCACCGGCGCCCTGACTTTCGACTCGGCAACCTGGAACACCGCGCAGACCGTCACCGTCACTGCCGCCGAGGATGATGACGCGACCGACGAAACCGCCACCATCACCCATCAGGTGGACGGCTACAATGCGGTGAGCACTGGCGAGGTGACGGTGGCCGTTGCCGACACCGACACCCCCGGCGTCACCCTTTCGCCGATTGCCCTCACCGTGACCGAAGGCGCCACCGGCACCTACACCGTGGCGCTGACCACCGTGCCCGCCGGTGACGTGACGGTCACGCCAACCAGCGATAACCCGGACGCCGCCACCGTTTCCGGCGTGCTGACCTTCACCACGACGACCTGGAACACCGCGCAGACGGTGACCGTCACCACCATCGAGGATGGTGACGCGACCGACGCCACCGTCACCATCACCCACGCGGTCAACGGCTACGGCTCCGTCATTGCCGACCCTGTGACCGTCACGGTCACCGACACCGACGAAGCCGACACCGCCCCGGCCTTCGCCGACGGCGCTACGCCGCCCGACCAGACCTACACCACTGGCGCCGCCATCATTGCCCTGACTCTGCCCGAAGCCACCGGCGGGAATGGCGCCCTGAGCTACACCCTGACCGGCCCCATCCCCAACGGCCTGACCTTCACCACCGCCGACCGCACCCTGGCCGGCACACCCACCGCCGCCGCCACGGCCGTCACGCTGACCTGGACGGCTACCGATGAGGATGCCAACACTGCCCCCTCCGATGCGGCCCTGCTACCCTTCACCGTGACGATCACCCCGGCGCCCGCCGTCACCCTCGACCCGACCGCCCTCACCGTGGATGAAGGCAGCACTGCCATCTACACCGTGGCGCTGACCACCGTGCCCGCCGGCGACGTGACGGTCACGCCAACCAGCGGTGACACCGACGTTGCCACCGTCACCGGCGCGCTGACCTTCGACTCGGCAACCTGGAACACCGCGCAGACCGTCACCGTCACCGGCGCCGAGGATGATGACGCGACCGACGAAACCGCCACCATCACCCATCAGGTGGACGGCTACAATGCGGTGAGCGCTGGCGAGGTGACGGTAACCGTTGCCGACACCGACACCCCCGGCGTCACCCTTTCGGCGACTGCCCTCACCGTGACCGAAGGCGCCACCGACACCTACGCCGTAGCGCTGACCACCGTGCCCGCCGGTGACGTGACGGTCACGCCAACCAGCGATAACCCGGACGCCGCCACCGTCACCGGCGCGCTGACCTTCACCACGGCTACCTGGAACACCGCGCAGACGGTGACCGTCACCACCATCGAGGATGCTGACGCGACCGACGCCACCGTCACCATCACCCACGCGGTCAACGGCTACGGCTCCGTCATTGCCGACCCGGTGACCGTCACGGTTGCCGACACCGACGAAGCCGACACCGCCCCGGCCTTCGCCGACGGCGCTACGCCGCCCGACCAGACCTACACCACTGGCGCCGCCATCATGGCCCTGACCCTGCCCGAAGCCACCGGTGGGAATGGCGCCCTGAGCTACGCCCTGACCGGCCCCATCCCCAACGGCCTGACCTTCACCAACGCCGCCCGCACCCTGGCCGGCACGCCCACCGCCGCCGCCTCGGCCGTCACGCTGACCTGGACGGCGACCGATGAGGATGCCAACACGGCCCCCTCCGATGAGGCCCTGCTACCCTTCACCGTGACGATCACCCCGGCGCCCGCCGTCACCCTCGACCCGACCGCCCTCACCGTGGATGAAGGCAGCACGGCCATCTACACCGTGGCGCTGACCACCGTGCCCGTCGGCGACGTGACGGTCACGCCAACCAGCGGTGACACCGCCGTCGCCACCGTCACCGGCGCCCTGACCTTCACCACGGCGACCTGGAACACCGCGCAGATGGTGACCGTCACCGGCGCCGAGGATGATGACGCGACCGACGAAACCGCCACCATCACCCATCAGGTGGACGGCTACAACGGGGTGAGCGGTGGCGAGGTGACGGTGGCCGTTGCCGACACCGACACCCCCGGCGTTACCCTTTCGGCGACTGCCCTCACCGTGACCGAAGGTGCCACCGACACCTACGCCGTAGCGCTGACCACCGTGCCCGCCGGTGACGTGACGGTCACGCCAACCAGCGATAACCCGGACGCCGCCACCGTTTCCGGCGCGCTGACCTTCACCACGACGACCTGGAACACCGAGCAGACGGTGACCGTCACCGGCGTCGAGGATGGTGACGCGACCGACGCCACAGTCACCATCACCCACGCGGTCAACGGCTACGGCTCCGTCATTGCCGACCCTGTGACCGTCACGGTCACCGACACTGACGAAGCCGACACCGCCCCGGCCTTCGCCGACGGCGCTACGCCGCCCGACCAGACCTACACCACTGGCGCCGCCATCATTGCCCTGACCCTGCCCGAAGCCACCGGCGGGAATGGCGCCCTGAGCTACACCCTGACCGGCCCCATCCCCAACGGCCTGACCTTCACCAACGCCGACCGCACCCTGACCGGCACGCCCACCGCCGCCGCCACGTCCATCACGCTGACCTGGACGGCTACCGATGAGGATGCCAACACCGACGCTACCGATGCGGCCCTGCTGCCCTTCACCGTGACGATCACCCCGGCGCCCGCGGTCACCCTCGACCCGACCGCCCTCACCGTGGATGAAGGCAGCACGGCCATCTACACCGTGGTGCTGACCACCGTGCCCGCCGGGGACGTGACGGTCACGCCAACCAGCGGTGACACCGACGTCGCCACCGTCACCGGCGCGCTGACCTTCGACTCGGCAACCTGGAACATCGCGCAGACCGTCACCGTCACCGGCGCCGGGGATGATGACGCGACCGACGAAACCGCCACCATCACCCATCAGGTGGACGGTTACAACGCGGTGAGCACTGGCGAGGTGACGGTGGCCGTTGCCGACACCGACACCCCCGGCGTCACCCTTTCGCCGATTGCCCTCACCGTGACCGAAGGCGCCACCGGCACCTACGCCGTAGCGCTGACCACCGTGCCCGCCGGTGACGTGACGGTCACGCCAACCAGCGGTGACACCGGCGTCGCCACCGTCACCGGCGCGCTGACCTTCACCACGGTGACCTGGAACACCGCGCAGACCGTCACCGTCACCGGCGTCGAGGATGGTGACGCGACCGACGCCACGGTCACCATCACCCACGCGGTCAACGGCTACGGCTCCGTCATTGCCGATCCGGTGACCGTCACGGTCACCGACACCGACGAAGCCGACACCGCCCCGGCCTTCGCCGACGGCGCTACGCCGCCCGACCAGACCTACACCACTGGCGCCGCCATCATTGCCCTGACCCTGCCCGACGCCACCGGTGGGAATGGCGCCCTGAGCTACACCCTGACCGGCCCCATCCCCGACGGCCTGACCTTCACCAACACCGACCGCACCCTGGCCGGCACACCCACCGCCGCCGCCACGGCCGTCACGCTGACCTGGACGGCGACCGATGAGGATGCCAACACGGCCACCTCCGATGCGGCCCTGCTACCCTTCACCGTGACGATCACCCCGGCGCCCGCCGTCACCATCGCCCCGACCGCCCTCACCGTGGATGAAGGCAGCACGGCCATCTACACCATGGCGCTGACCACCGTGCCCGACGGCGACGTGACGGTCACGCCAACCAGCGGTGCCCCCGCCGTCGCCACCGTCTCCGGTGCCCTGACCTTCACCACGTTGACCTGGAACACCGCACAGACCGTCACCGTCACTGCCGCCGAGGATGATGACGCGACCGACGAAACCGCCACCATCACCCATCAGGTGGACGGTTACAACGCGGTGAGCGCTGGCGAGGTGACGGTGGCCGTTGCCGACACCGACACCCCCGGCGTCACCCTTTCGCCGACGGCCCTCACCGTGAATGAAGGCAGCACAACCATCTACACCGTGGCGCTGACCACCGTGCCCGCCGGTGACGTGACGGTCACGCCAACCAGCGATAACCCGGACGCCGCCACCGTCACCGGCGTGCTGACCTTCACCACGACGACCTGGAACACCGCGCAGACGGTGACCGTCACCACCATCGAGGATGCTGACGCGACCGACGCCACTGTCACCATCACCCACGCGGTCAACGGCTACGGCTCCGTCATTGCCGACCCGGTGACCGTCACGGTCACCGACACCGACGAAGCCGACACCGCCCCGGCCTTCGCCGACGGCGCTACGCCGCCCGACCAGACCTACACCACTGGCGCCGCCATCATTGCCCTGACCCTGCCCGAAGCCACCGGCGGGAATGGCGCCCTGAGCTACACCCTGACCGGCCCCATCCCCAACGGCCTGACCTTCACCACCGCCGACCGCACCCTGGCCGGCACGCCCACCGCCGCCGCCACGGCCGTCACGCTGACCTGGACGGCGACCGATGAGGATGCCAACACCGACGCTACCGATGAGGCCCCGCTGATCTTCACCGTGACGATCATCCCGGCGCCCGCCGTCACCCTCGACCCGACCGCCCTCACCGTGGATGAAGGCAGCACTGCCATCTACACCGTGGCGCTGACCACCGTGCCCGTCGGCGACGTGACGGTCACGCCAACCAGCGGTGACACCGACGTCGCCACCGTCACCGGCGCGCTGACCTTCGACTCGGCAACCTGGAACACCGCGCAAACCGTCACCGTCACCGGCGCCGAGGATGATGACGCGACCGACGAAACCGCCACCATCACCCATCAGGTGGACGGCTACAATGCGGTGATCGCTGGCGAGGTGACGGTAACCGTTGCCGACACCGACACCCCCGGCGTCACCCTTTCGCCGATTGCCCTCACCGTGACCGAAGGTGCCACCGGCACCTACACCGTAGCGCTGACCACCGTGCCCGCCGGTGACGTGACGGTCACGCCAACCAGCGATAACCCGGACGCCGCCACCGTTTCCGGCGCGCTGACCTTCGACTCGGCAACTTGGAACACCGCGCAGACGGTGACCGTCACCACCATCGAGGATGGTGACGCGACCGACGCCACCGTCACCATCACCCACGCGGTCAACGGCTACGGCTCCGTCATTGCCGATCCGGTGACCGTCACGGTCACCGACACCGACGAAGCCGACACCGCCCCGGCCTTCGCCGACGGCGCTACGCCGCCCGACCAGACCTACACCACTGGCGCCGCCATCATTGCCCTGACCCTGCCCGAAGCCACCGGTGGGAATGGCGCCCTGAGCTACACCCTGACCGGCCCCATCCCCAACGGCCTGACCTTCACCACCGCCGACCGCACCCTGGCCGGCACACCCACCGCCGCCGCCACGGCCGTCACGCTGACCTGGACGGCTACCGATGAGGATGCCAACACGGCCCCCACCGATGCGGCCCTGCTACCCTTCGCCGTGACGATCATCCCGGCGCCCGCCGTCACCCTCGACCCGACCGCCCTCACCGTGGATGAAGGCAGCACGGCCATCTACACCGTGGCGCTGACCACCGTGCCCGTCGGCGACGTGACGGTCACGCCAACCAGCGGTGCCACCGCCGTCGCCACCGTCACCGGCGCGCTGACCTTCGACCCGGCAACCTGGAACACCGCGCAGACCGTCACCGTCACCGGCGCCGGGGATGATGACGCGACCGACGAAACCGCCACTATCACCCATCAGGTGGACGGCTACAATGCGGTGAGCGCTGGCGAGGTGACGGTGGCCGTTGCCGACACCGACACCCCTGGCGTCACCCTTTCGCCGATTGCCCTCACCGTGACCGAAGGCGCCACCGACACCTACGCCGTGGCGCTGACCACCGTGCCCGCCGGTGACGTGACGGTCACGCCAACCAGCGATAACCCGGACGCCGCCACCGTTTCCGGCGCGCTGACCTTCAGCACGACGACCTGGAACACCGAGCAGACGGTGACCGTCACCGGCGTCGAGGATGGTGACGCGACCGACGCCACCGTCACCATCACCCACGCGGTCAACGGCTACGGCTCCGTCATTGCCGACCCGGTGACCGTCACGGTCACCGACACTGACGAAGCCGACACCGCCCCGGCCTTCGCCGACGGCGCTACGCCGCCCGACCAGACCTACACCACTGGCGCCGCCATCATTGCCCTGACCCTGCCCGAAGCCACCGGCGGGAATGGCGCCCTGAGCTACACCCTGACCGGCCCCATCCCCAACGGCCTGACCTTCACCAACGCCGCCCGCACCCTGGCCGGCACGCCCACCGCCGCCGCCTCGGCGGTCACGCTGACCTGGACGGCTACCGATGAGGATGCCAACACGGCCACCCCCGATGCGGCCCTGCTACCCTTCGCCGTGACCATCACCCCGGCGCCCGCGGTCACCCTCGACCCGACCGCCCTCACCGTGGATGAAGGCAGCACTGCCATCTACACCGTGGCGCTGACCACCGTGCCCGCCGGCGACGTGACGGTCACGCCAACCAGCGGTGACACCGCCGTCGCCACCGTCACCGGTGCGCTGACCTTCGACTCGGCAACCTGGAACACCGCGCAGACCGTCACCATCACTGCCACCGAGGATGATGACGCGACCGACGAAACCGCCACCATCACCCATCAGGTGGACGGCTACAATGCGGTGATCGCTGGCGAGGTGACGGTAACCGTTGCCGACACCGACACCCCCGGCGTCACCCTTTCGCCGACTGCCCTCACCGTGACCGAAGGCGCCACCGGCACCTACGCCGTAGCGCTGACCACCGTGCCTGCCGGTGACGTGACGGTCACGCCAACCAGCGATAACCCGGACGCCGCCACTGTCACCGGCGCGCTGACCTTCACCACGGTGACCTGGAACACCGCGCAGACGGTGACCGTCACCACCATTGAGGATGCTGACGCGACCGACGCCACCGTCATCATCACCCACGCGGTCAACGGCTACGGCTCCGTCATTGCCGACCCGGTGACCGTCACGGTCACCGACACCGACGAAGCCGACACCGCCCCGGCCTTCGCCGCCGGCGCTACGCCGCCCGACCAGACCTACACCACTGGCGCCGCCATCATTGCCCTGACCCTGCCCGAAGCCACCGGTGGGAATGGCGCCCTGAGCTACACCCTGACCGGCCCCATCCCCAACGGCCTGACCTTCACCACCGCCGACCGCACCCTGGCCGGCACGCCCACCGCCGCCGCCTCGGCGGTCACGCTGACCTGGACGGCCACGGATAACGACGCCAACACCGCCCCCACCGATGCGGCCCTGCTGCCCTTCGCCGTGACCATCACCCCGGCGCCCGAGGTCACCCTCACCCCAACCGCCCTCACCGTGAATGAAGGTGCCACGACGACCTACACCGTAGTGCTGACCACCAATCCTGCCGGCGAAGTCACCGTAACGCCCGCCGCTTCCGCCGAGGTCACCGTCACCGGCGCCCTGACCTTCAGCATGGCGGCCTGGAATACGGCACAAACGGTGACCGTCACCGCCGCCACCGACGCGGACGCCACCGAGGACATCGCCACGATCACCCATAACGTGAGTGGCTACGGCAGCATCACCGCCGCCGCGATTGTCGTCACCATCACCGACACCTACACCGACAGCGCGCCGGCCTTTGGCACGCCGACGGTGCCCGACCAGACCTACATTGCCGGGACCGCCATCCCGACCCTGACCTTGCCAGTCGCCAACGGCGGCAACGGCGGCCCGAATTACACACTGACTCCCGATGTTGCTATCCCCGCCGGCCTGACCTTCACCGATGCCCCCCACACCCTGACCGGCACACCCCTCACCGTTGCATCGGCTGTCACGTTGACCTACACGGCCACGGATACCGATGCCAACACGACCGCCGCCGACGCAGCCACGCTGACCTTCACCGTGACGATCACCCCGGCGCCCGCCGTCACCCTCACCCCAACCGCCCTCACCGTGAATGAAGGCAGCACGGCCACCTACACCGTGGCGCTGATTACCGTACCCCCCGGCGCGGTCACCGTGACGCCCGCCGCTACCACCGGGGTCACCGTCTCCGGCGCCCTGATCTTCAGCCCGTCAACATGGAACACCGCGCAGACGGTGACCGTTACCGCCGCCACCGACGCGGACGACACCGAGGACGCCGCCACCATCACCCATACCGTGAGCGGCTACGGCAGCGTCACCGCCGCCGCAATCGTCGTTACCATCCCCGACACCGCCACCTACCCCGACAGCGCGCCGGCCTTCGACCCGTCGACGATGCCCGACCAGACCTACACCACAGGGACCGCCATCCCGACCCTGACCTTGCCGCAAGCCACCGGTGGCAACGGCGGCCCGAACTACGCCCTGATTCCCGCTTCCGTCATCCCCGACGGCCTGACTTTCTCCGATGCCACCCGCACATTGACCGGCACGCCCACCACCGCCGCCCCTGCCGTCACGCTGACCTGGACGGCCACGGATACCGATGCCAACACCGCCACCACCGATGAGGCCGTGCTGACCTTTGCCGTGACGATGCTCCCTGCACCAGCAGTCATCCTCGCCCCAACCGCCGTCACCGTGAATGAAGGCAGCACGGCCACCTACACCGTGGTGCTGACCACCGTGCCTACCGGCGCGGTTACCGTGACACCCGACGCCACTACCACCGCGGTCACCGTGACACCCGACGCCGCGACCACCGCGGTCACCGTCTCCGGCGCCCTGACCTTCAGCCCTGCGAATTGGAACACGGCGCAGACGGTCACCGTCACCGCCGCCGAAGATGACGCTGATTTCACGGACGCCCCCTCCACCGTCACCCATGCGGTGACCGGCTATGGCAGCGTCACCACGGCCGACCCGGTGACCGTCACGATCGCCGACACCAACCGTGTGCCGGGCTTCGGCACAACGAGGGTGGCGAACCAGCGCTACATCATTGACACCCCCATCTCGCCGCTGACACTCCCAACCGCCGCCGGCGGCGACGGCGCCCTGAGCCACACCCTCACCGGCAGCCTTCCCGCCGGGCTGACCTTTACCCCCGGCACGCTCACCCTGTCCGGCATGCCCACCACCGTGACCCCGGCAGTCCTGCTGACCTGGACGGCCACGGATGAGGATAACGATGCCACGCCCCTGACCTTCACGGTGACCGTCACGTCCAGCGCCGCGGACAAAGCCCGACGGGCCACCCTCAATCGCATGGTCCTGCCGGAAATGGCGCGGGCGCTGACCGACTACCAGGTGAACTCAATCGTGCAACGCATCCGGCAGGCCGGGGCTGACTCCGCGGACGCGGGCCGAACCCTGACCCTCGGCGGCCAGTCCACGCTGGCCGGGGCGTTGACCACCCACGGGCGCACCCTCGCCGAAGGCACCTTCAACCTGAAAACCATGCTGGGCGGCTCCGCCTTTGCGTTGCCGTTGAACGCGCGCGAGGTGGCCCCCGGCGCCGGCCTGTCCGCCGTAACCCTCTGGGGCGGCGGCGACTACCGGGCCGTCTCCGGCAGGGACAAAGCGATGAACTGGGGCGGCAACCTGTTCAGCGCCCAGCTGGGCGTCGACGCCCTCTTGCGGGACGACCTGCTGGCCGGGGTCGCGGTGTCGTGGAGCGCGGCGGATCTGGACTATAACGATACCGGCTTCGGGCCTGGCGATTACGGAGTGAATCTCACCAGCGTCCATCCCTATGTGGGCTGGACAGCGCTGGGCGGGCGGCTGGATCTGTGGGCCACGGCGGGCTACGGCTGGGGCGAATTGGAAATCATCAGCACCGATGATGTTGACCCGAACACCCGGCGGGCCACCAGTGCTGTCACCATGCAGACCATCGGGGCCGGTGGGAGCGTGCAGGTGTTTGAGTTCCATGCGGCCACGTTACGGATCAAAGGCGAAGCCTTGCAGACAGCCATGGACGTGAAGGGGAGCACGAGCATCGCCGCCGTGGTGATTGAAGCCCGGCGGCTGCGCCTGGGTCTGGAAGCGAGCCGCCCGCGCCGGCTGGCCGGTGGGCGTCAACTGATGCACACCCTGGAGGTTGGCATGAGGCATGATGCCGGCGACGGGCGAACCGGCACCGGCGCCGAAGTGGGCGGCGGTCTGCGCTACATGGATGCGGCCAACGGGCTGACGGTGGAGAGTCACGCGCGGGTGCTGGTGGGGCATAGCGGCGGCTACAAAGACTGGGGCATAGGCGGGGCGGTGCGGCTGGAGGAGAATAGTAACGGACACGGCCTGTCATTCAGTCTGCAACCCACGTGGGGCGCCACGGCCAGCCGTGCGTCCCAGGTCTGGGCACAGGAAGCGGCCACCACGGCGGCGGCGGCGGCCACTCCCGTCCAGCAGGATGGCCGGGTGGACATGAACCTGGGCTACGGGCTGGGCTGGGACGGGATGCAGGTAACGCCCTACGGCCAGGTGACCCTGGCGAACAGCCCGGCGCGGGCCTACCGTCTCGGCAGTCGGATGCGGTTAGGCGGTGTGATGACGCTCCATCTGGAAGGTCGAAGAGAGGAGACTGCCGCCCGTCTGGTGAACCATGGCATCCGGTTGCAGGTTGGAGTGGGCAACCGGCTGACGTTCAGCCTGGAAGGCACGCGGCAACAGACCAGTGCCCAGGCGTCGACCGACGGCATCAATGTGCAAATCGGGCTGAACTTCTAACCCGCATCGCCCGCCGTTGCCACGCGACCTGCAAGGCCGTTCGGCGGTTGAATGATCCGTCGCCTCCGGTCGCGTGCCCCCCGCCCGGCGGCAACCGTGAGTTCCGGGGGGCCTGTGTCCCCGGTCAACCCATGTGCCAGACGGCTACGGTGTCGTTGGACCTGTGCGCAACAAGTCGTCCCGTCGGGAATGTGCCGTCCCCTTTCCCTGAAAAAATAGCTTGCATGTACGCATCCGATTCCTATAATAGATGGAACCATCCTGTGTTCACGAACCTGCTTCTGCTACAAACCTTCATTGTGAGGTCTGGTTGATGAGAGCTTTGCGTCCCGTAACAGGCGGCTATCCCCCTTCCCCCCCAACTGCGGGCCTGGCTGTGAGTCGGGCTTTTGTCGGTGCCTTGCGATGGTGTTGCCTTGCGGTGGTGATGCAGGCCGTGGTGGTGCCGGCCGTGGCGGCGCAGGTGCTGATTGACCCGACCACGCTCTCCATCCTCGAAAACAGTACCGACATCTACACCGTGCGCCTCGCCAACCAGCCGAGCGGCACGGCGACGGTGGTGGCGACCGTGACGGGGACGGGCCACGACTTGACGCTGACGCCGACCGCCGGTACGGCGTTGACCTTCACCACCAGCACCTGGAACCAGCCGCAGATGGTGACCGTGGCGGCCGCCATGGATAGCGACACAACCAACGAGACCGTCACCATCACCCATTCGATAGCCGGTTACCCCGGCGTCACCACCGCCCCGTCGGTCACGGTGAACGCCGACGAGCGGCTGGCTTTTGGCGCGGTGCAGACTGCGTATACGGTGGCGGAGAGTGCTGGCACGGTCTCGGTGTGTGCGGAGACAGTGTCGGGGCCACCGGACGCCAGATTTGTCGCCAGCAGTTTGCTGTTGAACAGCCCTAACGGTAGCGCCGAAGCAGGCGATGACTATGTTGCAATCAACGACCACCTGCTCACTTTTAACAGTAATGGGCAACGTTGCGTGGACGTCTCTATCATTGACGACAACATTGACGAGGGCGACGAGGATTTCCACGTAACGATGACCCTGGAACCCGCAACAAGGTCCCGGGACTCGCTGATACTGGTTGACCCCGACTTAACCACCATCACCATCACCGACGACGACACCGACGGCGTGACGGTAACGCAAGCCACCACTCCCCTGATCGTGGACGAAAATCGCAACGCCATCTACACCATGGTACTGACCACCGACCCCGGCGGCCCGGTCACCATCACGCCGAGCATTGCGCCGGACGGCCACGACCTGAGCCTGACCCCAGGTGGCGCGCTGACCTTCACCGCCGCCACATGGAACAGCGTGCAGACGGTCACCGTCGCCGCCGGCGAGGACAGCGACGCCTTTGACGACAGCGCCACCATCAGCCACATGGTCGACGGCTACGGCTCCGTTACCGCCGTCCCGGTGACCGTGACGGTTGACGACAACGATGACATCGGCGCCACGATTCTCCCGGTCAACCTGTCCGTGCCCGAAGGCGGCACCAGCATCTATACTGTGGCGCTGGATCTCCTGCCCACCGGCGATGTGGTGGTTACGCCGATGTGGGCGGGCCTCGGCGATACCAACGTGGCGACTTTCCTGCCGGGGACGCTGACCTTCACCACAACGACCTGGAACGTCGAGCAGACGGTCACCGTGACCGGCGTCCAGGATGCCGACGCCGCGAGCGATAGCCCCCTCACCCTCAACCACAGGGCGGCCGGCGGGGGGTACGACACCGGCTCAGACCCGGGTGAAGGCGGCGGCTTCGGCACGAGCCTTGACAGCGTGATGGTGACGGTGGTCGAGGACGACGCCGAGGTTACGATTGCCCCGGCCACGCTCAGCGTGGCCGAAGGCGCCTCCGGCACCTACACCGTCGTGCTGGACGCCCGGCCCGGCGGCAATGTGACGATTACGCCGAGCATTGCGCCGGACGGCCACGACCTGACCCTGGGTGATGCGCTGACCTTCACCCTCGCCAACTGGAACAGCGCGCAGACGGTGTCCGTCTTCGGCGGGGAGGACAGCGACAGCGTTGATGACGTTGCCACCATCACCCACTCGGTCAACGGCTACGGCTCCGGCTCCTTCACCGCCGACCCTGTGACCGTCACGATCACCGACGACGACACCCCCGGCGTCACCCTTTCGGCGACGGCCCTCACCGTGACCGAAGGCGCCACCGGCATCTACACCGTCGTGTTGGACTCTGATCCGCTCGGCGATGTGCGGGTCACACCAGCCAGCGATGACCCGTCCGTCGCCACCGTCTCCGGTCCCCTGTTCTTCAACGGGGCGAACTGGAACACCGCGCGGACCGTCACTGTCACCGGTGCCGATGACGGCGACAGCGTTGATGACGCCACCACCATCACCCACACGGTCGCCGGCTATGGCTCCGTCACCGCCGACCCGGTGGCCGTCACCGTCACCGACAACGACACCCCCGGCGTGACCCTTTCGGCGACGGCCCTCACCGTGACCGAAGGCGCCACCGGCACCTACACCGTTGTGCTGGACACTGATCCGCTCGGCAACGTGACGGTCACGCCAGCCAGCGGTGACACCGCCGTCGCCACCGCCGCCGGCTTCGGTAGCCTGATCTTCACCACGGCGAACTGGAACATCGTGCAGACCGTCGTCGTCACCGGCGCCGAGGACAGCGACAGCGTTGACGCCGCCACCACCATCACCCACACGGTCAACGGCTATGGCTCCGTCGCCGCCGACCCGGTGGCCGTCACCGTCACCGACAACGACATCCCCGGTGTGACCCTTTCGGCGACGGCCCTCACCGTGACCGAAGGCGCCACCGGCACCTACACCGTTGTGCTGAACACTGAGCCGCTCGGCAACGTGACGGTCACGCCAGCCAGCGGTGACACCGCCGTCGCCACCGTCACCGGCGCCCTGATCTTCACCGTGGCGACCTGGAACACCGCGCGGACCGTCTCCGTCAACGCCGCCGAGGACGGCGACGACGTTGACGCCGCCACCTCCATCACCCACGCGGTCAACGGCTACGGCTCTGTCACCGCCGACCCTGTGGCCGTCACAGTCACCGACGACGACGACCCCCCCGGCGTGAACCTTTCGGCGACGGCCCTCACCGTGCCCGAAGGCGCCACCGGCATCTACACCGTCGTGTTGAACTCTGATCCGGCCGGCAACGTGACGGTCACACCAACCAGCGGTGACACGGCCGCCGCCACCGTCACCGGCGCCCTGACCTTCACCGTGGCGACCTGGAACACCGCGCAGACCGTCACCGTCACCGGCGTCGAGGACAGCGACAGCGTTGACGCCGCCACCTCCATCACCCACGAGGTCAACGGCTACGGCTCCGTCACCGCCGACCCGGTGACCGTCGCGATCACCGACAACGACGCCCCCGGCGTCACTCTTTCGCCGACCGCCCTCACCGTGACTGAAGGCGTCACCGGCACCTACACCGTGGCGCTGACGACCGAGCCGGCCGGCGACGTCACCCTCACATCGGATGTCGCCCCGTCCGACCACGACCTGACGCTGACGCCGAGTGGCGCGCTGACCTTCACCCCCTCCAACTGGAACACAGGGCAGACGGTGACCGTCGTCGCCGCCGAGGACGTCGACGCCGTGAACGACGCCGCCACCATCAGCCACGCGGCGAGTGGTGCGGACTACGACGCCGTCACCGACACGTTGCCGGTGACAATCCGCGAGCGCGTCGCCGTGGGCTTTAATCCGACCACATATTCGGTGTCGGAGGGCGCGGGGCTTGTGGGTGTGTGCATAGACGTGACCATGCCGACAGTCGGCGCGACGGTTGACGGTATGTTCGCCGTGGAAGTGTCCACGGCCGACGGCACCGCCACCAGCTCCCAGGACTACGGGAGTTTGAGAGATTTTGTCATTCTCGAGTCAGGCACTGCGGGGGCTGACCCACGGACCGGGTGCTTCGGCATTTCGATTGTTGATGACATGATGTTCGAGGGTAGCGAGACCTTCACGGTCGAGATTAGTGGTGTTGCGGGTTCGAATACCGTTCCGGATCTGACGATTGATACCGCCACCGCCACCGCCACCATCACGATCATCGAGAACGACACCCCCCCCGGCGTGACCCTTTCGGCGACGGCCCTCACCGTGACCGAAGGCGCCACCGGCACCTACACCGTCGTGCTGGACTCTAATCCGGCCGGAGACGTAACGGTCACGCCAACCAGCGGTGACATGGCCGTCGCCACCGTCACCGGCGCCCTGACCTTCACCTCGGCGAACTGGAACACCGCGCAGACCGTCTCCGTCAACGCCGCCGAGGACGGCGACGACGTTGACGACGCCACCACCATCACCCACGCGGTCAACGGCTACGGCTCCGTCACCGCCGACCCTGTGGCCGTCACAGTCACCGACGACGACGACCCCCCCGGCGTGACCCTTTCGGCGACGGCCCTCACCGTGACCGAAGGCGCCACCGGCATCTACACCGTCGTGTTGAACTCTGATCCGGCCGGCAACGTGACGGTCACGCCAACCAGCGGTGACACGTCCGCCGCCACCGTCACCGGCGCCCTGACCTTCACCGTGGCGACCTGGAACACCGCGCAGACTGTCACCGTCACCGGCGTCGAGGACAGCGACAGCGTTGACGCCGCCACCAGCATCACCCACGAGGTCAACGGCTACGGCTCCGTCACCGCCGACCCGGTGACCGTCGCGATCACCGACAACGACGCCCCCCGCGTCACCCTTTCGCCGACCGCCCTCACCGTGACTGAAGGCGTCAACGGCGCCTACGCCGTGGCGCTGGCGACCGAGCCGGCCGGCGACGTCACCATCACATCGGATGTCGCCCCGTCCGACCACGACCTGACGCTGACGCCAAGTGGCGCGCTGACCTTCACCCCCTCCAACTGGAACACCGGGCAGACGGTGACCGTCGTCGCCGCCGAGGACGTCGACACCGTGAACGACACCGCCACCATCAGCTACGCGGCGAGTGGCGCGGACTACGACGCCATCACCGCCGCGTTGCCGGTGACAATCCGCGAGCGCGTCGCCGTGGGCTTTAATCCGACCACATATTCGGTGTCGGAGGGCGCGGGGCTTGTGGGTGTGTGCATAGACGTGACCATGCCGACAGTCGGCGCGACGGTTGACGGTATGTTCGCCGTGGCAGTGTCCACGGCCGACGGCACCGCCACCGCCACCAGCCCCCAGGACTACGTGAGTTTGAGCGATTTTGTCACTGGCGCGTCAGCCACTGCGGGAGATGACCCACGGACCGGGTGCTTCCCCATTTCGATTGTTGATGACATGATGTTCGAGGGTAACGAGACCTTCACGGTCGAGATTCGTCGTGTTGCGGGTTCGAATACCGTTCCGGATCTGACGATTGATACCGCCGCCGCCACTGCCACCGTCACGATCACCGACAACGACGACCCCGGCGTGACCCTTTCGGCGACGGCCCTCACTGTGACCGAAGGCGCCACCGGCGCCTACACCGTTGTGCTGGACACTGAGCCGGCCGGCAACGTGACGGTCACGCCAACCAGCAGTGACATGGCCGCCGCCACCGTCACCGGCGCCCTGATTTTCACCGTGGCGAACTGGAACACCGCGCAGACCGTTTCCGTCACCGCCGCCGAGGACGGCGACGACGTTGACGACGCCACCACCATCACCCATGCGGTCAACGGCTACGGCTCCGTCACCGCCGCCCCTGTGCCCGTCACCGTCACCGACAACGACGACCCCCCCGGCGTGACCCTTTCGGCGACGGCCATCACCGTGACCGAAGGCGCCACCGGCATCTACACCGTCGTGTTGAACTCTGATCCGGCCGGCAACGTGACGGTCACGCCAACCAGCAGTGACATGGCCGCCGCCACCGTCACCGGCGCCCTGATCTTCACCGTGGCGAACTGGAACACCGCGCAGACCGTCACCGTCACCGCCGCCGAGGATGGCGACGACGTTGACGACGCCACCACCATCACCCATGCGGTCAACGGCTACGGCTCCGTCACCGCCGACCCGGTGGCCGTCACAGTCACCGACGACGACGACCCCCCCGGCGTGACCCTTTCGGCGACGGCCCTCACCGTGACCGAAGGCGCCACCGGCATCTACACCGTCGTGTTGAACTCTGATCCGGCCGGCAACGTGACGGTCACGCCAACCAGCGGTGACACGGCCGCCGCCACCGTCACCGGCGCCCTGACCTTCACCGTGGCGACCTGGAACACCGCGCAGACCGTCACTGTCACCGCCGCCGAGGACAGCGACGGCATTGACGACGCCACCACCATCACCCATGCGGTCAACGGCTACGGCTCTGTCACCGCCGCCCCTGTGGCCGTCACCGTCACCGACAATGACCCCCCCGGCGTCACCCTTTCGCCGACCGCCCTCACCGTGCCCGAAGGCG
The DNA here is from genome assembly GCA_963692935.1 of Nitrospirales bacterium. Lineage (GTDB taxonomy): Bacteria > Nitrospirota > Nitrospiria > Nitrospirales > UBA8639 > Bin75. The sequence goes on along the minus strand of OY843588.1, from coordinate 1,259,943 downwards.
CCACCGGCATCTACACCGTCGTGTTGGACTCTGAACCGGCCGGCGCCGTGATGGTCACGCCAGCCAGCGGCGCCACCGCCGTCGCCACCGTCACCGGCGCCCTGGCCTTCACCGTGGCGAACTGGAACACCGTGCAGACCGTTACCGTCACTGGCGCCGCGGACAACGACAGCGTTGACGAAGCCGCCACCATCACCCATGCGGTGACCGGCTACGGCTCCGTCACCACGGCCACCCCGGTGACCGTCACGGTCCCCGACACCAACAGTGTGCCGGACTTCGGCACCACGAGTGTGACGCCCCGGACCTACACCGTCGGCGAACCCATCCCGACACTGACGCTCCCGACCGCCTCCGACGGCGACGGTGCCCTGAGCTACGCCCTGACTCCCATGGACGACATCCCCGCCGGGCTGACCTACACCCGTGCCACCCGCACCCTGACCGGTACGCCCGTCTCCACCATGACCCCGGTGACTCGGCTGACCTGGACGGCTACGGATGCGAATGACGATGCAACGCCCCTGATCTTCACGATAGTCATCTTAGCCAACACCGATGCGAAAACCCGACGGGACGCCCTCAATCGCGTGATTATTCCGGAAGTGGCGCGGGCGATAGCCGACCAGGGGGTGAGCGCGGTGGCGCGACGTATCCGGCAGGCCGGATCTGACTCCGTGGATGCGGGCCAGACCCTCACCCTCGGCGGCCAGTCCACGCTGGCCGGGGTACTGACGACCCATGGACGCGCCCTTGCCGAAGGCGCCTTCAATCTGAAAACCCTGCTGGGCGGTTCCGCCTTTGTGTTGCCGTTGAACGCGAGCGAAGTGGCCCCCGGCACCGGCCTGTCGGCCCTGACCCTCTGGGGCGGCGGCGACTATCGGGTCTTATCCGGCAAGGGCGATGCGATAAACTGGGACGGCGACCTGTTCAGCGCCCGGCTGGGCGCCGACGCCCGCCTGCGGGACGACCTGCTGGCCGGGGTCGCGGTGTCGTGGAGCGAGGCGGATCTGGACTATCTGGACTCTACCAATGACGGGAACGGCGATTACGAAGTGGGTCTCACCAGCGTCCATCCCTATATCGGCTGGACGGCGCTGGGCGGGCGGCTGGATCTGTGGGCCACGGCGGGCTACGGCTGGGGCGAGTTGGAAATCACCACCGTTGACGATGATGAAGACAGCGAGAAGTCAACCAGCGACGTGACCATGCAGACCATCGGGGCTGGCGGGAGCGCGCAGGTGCTGGAAAGCCATGCGGCCACGTTGCGGATCAAAGGTGAAGCCTTGCAGACGACCATGGACGTGGAGGGGAGCGAGAGCATCACCGCCGTGGAGCTTGAAGCCCGGCGGTTGCGCCTGGGTCTGGAAGCGAGCCGCACGCACCAGCTGGCCAATGGGGGCCAACTGGTGCCCACCGTGGAGGTTGGCATGAGGCATGATGCCGGCGACGGGCGAACCGGCACGGGCGCCGAAGTGGGCGGCGGGATGCGCTACACGGATGCGGCCAACGGGCTGACGGTGGAGAGTCACGGGCGGGTGTTGCTGGGGCATAGCGGCGACTACCAGGACTGGGGCATAGGCGGAGTCGTGCGGCTGGCGGCGGGCCGTGACGGCCAGGGTCTGTCATTCAGTCTGCAACCCACGTGGGGCGCCACGGCCAGCCGGGCGGCCCAGGTCTGGGCACAGGAAGCCGTCGCCCCGGCATCGGCCGTGTCCCGTCCACGGGACGGCCGGGTGGACATGAACCTGGGCTACGGGCTGGGCTGGGACGAAATGTTAGTCACGCCCTACGGCAACATGACCCTGACGAACGGCTCGGCGCGGGCCTACCGTCTCGGCAGTCGGATGCGGTTAGGCGGTGGGATGACGCTCAACCTGGAAGGCATCAGAGACGAAACCGCCGCCCGTCTGGTGAACCATGGCATCCGGTTGCAGGTGAGGGGAAGCGACCGCACCACGTTCAGTCTGGAAGGCACGCGGAAGGAGACGGCCACCCAGGCGTTGAACCACGGCATCACCCTGCAACTCGGGCTGAACTTCTAACCCGCATCGCCCGCTGTTGCCACGCACCTGCAAAGCCGTTTGGCCGCTGAGTGCTCAGTCGCCTCCGGTGCGTGCAACCCCGCCCGGCGGCAACCGCGCATTCCGGGGAGCCTGTGTCCCGGTCAGCCAGTGTGCCAGACGGCGACTGGTGTCGTTGGGCCTGTGCGCAACACATCGTCCCGTCGGAAATGTGCCTTCCCCCTTCCCCCCGGAAAAATCTCTTGCGTGCACGCCACTGGTTCTGCTATAAGCGAATCCCCTTGCTTACACGGACCTGATTCTGCTGTAACCCATTCACTGGGAGAGATGATCGTTATGAACAATCCGTGGCCCGTAAAATTTTGTCCCCCCCCCCCCCCCTGTCGGAGATTGGCTGTGAGGCAGGTTCACTGGTGGTGCCTTGCGGTGTTGGCGCTGGCGGTGTTGTTGCCCGGTGTGGCGGCGGCGCAGGCTACGGGGACGATTACGTTTGTCGCCACCGGTAGCGGCGGCGACCGCGACCCGGGCACGCCCGGCTTGCAAGTGGATGAGGGCGATTCCATTACCGTAACAGGGACTTTTCACGGCAAAACGGGGGGGCGTGTTCGAGTGAGGGTGGGTGCCACCGGGACCGCCGTGTACCGGTCGTTTCCGGTACCCGCCGACTACGATATTACACCCCCCGGCACAATACAGACGGGAGCCTTTCTCAATCTCAATCACGAGGGAGCGGGAAGTACGCCTGCAACCCTTGTCTATCAAGTCCGCGATGACGCGGTGGTTGAAGGTGATGAAACGTTAATCTTGATGTTTGGCGACTTTTTCACACCTGTAATTCTTGGCACTGATCCGACCGGCGCCACCGCCTGGACCGTCAACAATCCGACCAGCATCACCATCACCATCCGTGCCAACGACGGTAGCCAGGCCTACCTCGGCGGCGCCGACGGCACGGTGAACGAAGGCACCACACTCAATGTGCCGGTGGGGGTACGCGGCCAGTCTCGCAACTCCTCCTCCGGTGTCGGCTTTGCCATCACCGGCACCGCCACGAGCGCCGATTATGAAGTGGTGACTCAGGCCAGCCCTGGGGGAAACCGCATCACATTCGACCCTGACGCCGCCACCGGCCTCATTGAACTGTTTGCCTCGCAAACCAGCCGTGGCATCCCCATCCGTTTCATCAACGATGCCGACGCCAACGGTGAAACCCTCATTGTCACCCTCACCAGCCACACCGGCGGTAGCGGTCCGGCCCATATATTCAGCACCGCCCCGCGCACCTACACCATCGTCGAAGTCGACACCGCCCCGGACTTCGGCGCGCAAACGGTGGACGCCCAGACCTACACCGCAGACACCGCCATCACCCTGACCCTGCCGGAGGCCACCGGCGGCAACGGCGGTTTGACCTATGCGCTGAACCCCGATGTGGCGACGGCCGTCCCCGGCCTCCGCTTTAACGCAAGCACTCTCGTATTGGCCGGCACACCGACCATGGTGGTGGGTGCGGTCACGCTGACCTACACCGTCAGCGACGCCGATACCAACGCCGACGCCACCGATACCGACACCCTGACCTTCAGCGTCACCGTGCAAGCGGCAGCCGACACCGCCCCGGCCTTCGCCACCGGTGTGGCGCCGCCCGGCCAGACCTACACCGTCGGCTCCGCCATCACCCTGACCTTGCCGGAGGCCGCCGGCGGCAACGGCGGTTTGACCTATGCGCTGAACCCCGATGTGGCGACGGCCGTCCCCGGCCTCGTCTTTGACGCCAACACCCGCATCGTGAGCGGCACACCGACCACCATAGCGGGCGCGGTCATGCTGACCTACACCGCCGGCGACGCCGATGACAACGTCGCCGCCGGCGATACCGACACCCTGACCTTCAGCGTCACCGTGCAAGCGGCGGTGAATCCCGCCGTCATGATTTCACCGACCGAGCTGACCGTGGCCGAAGGCAGAACCGCTCCCTACAGCGTGGTACTGACCACCGACCCCGGCGGCACAGTGACCATCACGCCGGGCATTGCGCAGGCCGGCCACGACCTGACCCTGACCCCGGGTGGCGCGCTGACCTTTACCGCCAGCACATGGAACCAGCCGCAGACGGTGACCGTGGCGGCCGGCATGGATAGCGACACAACCAACGAGACCGTCACCATCACGCATTCGGTGAGCGGCTACACCGGCGTCACCACCGCTCCGAGTGTGACGGTGAATGCTGATGAGCGGCCGGCTGTTGAATTTCAGTTTTTGGGCGTGACTACCGATGAGCAGTTTATGCCTTCTGACCGTAACGTGTTTTGCTTAGAGGTCGTGTCGGGACCGCCGGCTGGCAGATTTAACGCCGTCACTTTGCAAGTCACCTTCAGCGGCACCGCGACTGAGGGTGAGGACTATACTCGCTTGACCCCTGTCACGGTCACGATAAGTAGCCCGAATGATAGGCCGTGCCAGCGTCTCACGCTAATCAACGACAACATTGACGAGGACGACGAGACCGTCGTAGCCACGATTGACGTAGCGGGCACGACGACGGCGGATGATGTGACGTTTCCGTTGGGCCGAACCAACACCTTCACCATCCGCGACGACGACACCGCCGGCATCACCCTTTCGGCGACGGCCCTCACCGTGGACGAAGGTCGCAACGCCAGCTACACCATGGTACTGGCCACCGACCCCGGCGGCCCGGTCACCATCACGCCGAGCATTGCGCCGGTCGGCGACCTGAGCCTGACCCCAGGTGGCGCGCTGACCTTCACCTCCGCCAACTGGAACAGCGTGCAGACGGTCACCGTCGCCGCCGGCGAGGACAGCGACGCCTTTGACGACAGCGCCACCATCAGCCACATGGTCGACGGCTACGGCTCCGTTACCGCCGTCCCGGTGACCGTGACGGTTGACGACAACGATGACCCCGGCGCCATGATTATCCCGACTAACCTGACCGTGGCCGAAGGCACGACCGCTCCCTACAGCGTGGTACTGACCACCGACCCCGGCGGCACAGTGACCATCACGCCGAGCATTGCGCAGGCCGGCCACGACCTGACCCTGACCCCAGGTGGCGCGCTGACCTTTACCGCCAGCACATGGAACCAGCCGCAGACGGTGACCGTGGCGGCCGCCATGGATAGCGACACAACCAACGAGACCGTCACCATCACCCATTCGATAGCCGGTTACCCCGGCGTCACCACCGCCCCGTCGGTCACGGTGAACGCCGACGAGCAGCTGACTTTTGGCATGGTGCAGACTGCGTTGACGGTGGCGGAGAGTGTTGGCATGGCCTCGGTGTGCGCGCGGACACTGTCGGGGCCACCGGACGCCAGATTTGTCGCCAGCAGTTTGCTGATGAACATCAATGCCAGCACCGCCACTGAAGGTGCTGACTATACGGCCCCGGCCTTCGAAGACATCGAGATCATGTTTGACAGTCATGGGCAACGTTGCGTGGACATCTCTATCATTGACGACAACATTGACGAGGACGATGAGATGTTCGGCATATCGCTGACCTTATCGCCCATAACAAGGGCGCGGGACTCGCTGATACTGGTTGACCCCGACTTCACCTCCATCACCATCACCGACGACGACACCGACGGCATCACCCTTTCGGCGGCTACCCTCATCGTGGACGAAGGCCGCAACGCCATCTACACCATGGTACTGGCCACCGACCCCGGCGGCCCGGTCACCATCACGCCGAGCATTGCGCCGGTCGGCGACCTGAGCCTGACCCCAGGTGGCGCGCTGATCTTCACCGCCGCCAACTGGAACAGCGTGCAGACGGTCACCGTCGCCGCCGGCGAAGACAGCGACAACTTGAACGACACCGCCACCATCACCCATGCGGTCAACGGCTACGGCTCCGTCACCGCCGACCCTGTGTCCGTCACAGTCACCGACAACGACACCCCCGGCGTGACCCTTTCGGCGACGGCCCTCACTGTGACCGAAGGCGCCACCGGCGCCTACACCGTCGTGCTGGACACTGAGCCGGCCGGCGAGGTGACGGTCACGCCAACCAGCGGTGACACGGCCGTCGCCACCGTCACCGGCGCTCTGATCTTCACCGTGGCGAACTGGAACACCGCGCAGACCGTCACCGTCACCGGCGTCGAGGACAGCAACGACGTTGACGACGCCACCACTATCACCCACGCGGTCAACGGCTACGGCTCCGTCACCGCCGCCCCGGTGCCCGTCACAGTCACCGACAACGACGGCCCCGGCGTGACCCTTTCGGCGACGGCCCTCACCGTGACCGAAGGCGCCACCGGCGCCTACACCGTCGTGCTGGACACTGAGCCGGCCGGCGAGGTGACGGTCACGCCAACCAGCGGTGACACGGCCGCCGCCACCGTCACCGGCGCTCTGACCTTCACCGTGGCGAACTGGAACACCGCGCAGACCGTCACCGTCACCGCCGCCGAGGACGGCGACAGCGTTGACGACGCCACCACCATCACCCATGCGGTCAACGGCTACGGCTCCGTCACCGCCGCCCCGGTAGCCGTCACCGTCACCGACAACGACACCCCCGGCGTGACCCTTTCGGCGACGGCCCTCACCGTGACCGAAGGCACCACCGGCATCTACACTGTCGTGCTGGACACTGAGCCGGCCGGCGAGGTGACGGTCACGCCAACCAGCGGTGACACGGCCGCCGCCACCGTTACCGGCGCCCTGATCTTCACCGTGGCGAACTGGAACACCGTGCAGACCGTCACCGTTACCGCCACCGAGGACGGCGACGTCGTTGACGCCGCCACCACCATCACCCACGCGGTCAACGGCTATGGCTCCGTCACCGCCGCCCCGGTGGCCGTCACCGTCACCGACAACGACACCCCCGGCGTGACCCTTTCGCCGACCGCCCTCACCGTGCCCGAAGGCGCCACCGGCATCTACACCGTCGTGTTGGACTCTGAACCGGCCGGCGCCGTGATGGTCACGCCAGCCAGTGGCGCCACCGCCGTCGCCACCGTCACCGGCGCCCTGGCCTTCACCGTGGCGACCTGGAACACCGTGCAGACCGTCACCGTCACTGGCGTCGCGGACAGCGACAGCATTGACGAAGCCGCCACCATCACCCATGCGGTGACCGGCTACGGCTCCGTCACCACGGCCACCCCGGTGACCGTCACGGTCCCCGACACCAACAGTGTGCCGGACTTCGGCACCACGAGTGTGACGCCCCGGACCTACACCGTCGGCGAACCCATCCCGACACTGACGCTCCCGACCGCCTCCGACGGCGACGCCCCCCTGAGCTATGCCCTGACTCCCATGGACGACATCCCCGCCGGGCTGACTCCTTCCACCGACACCCGCACCCTGACCGGTACGCCCGTCGCCACCATGACCCAGGTGACTCGGCTGACCTGGACGGCTACGGATGCGGATAACCAGCAAACGTTCCTGACCTTCACGATAGTCATCTTAGCCAACACCGATGCGAAAACCCGACGGGACGCCCTCAATCGCGTGATTATGCCGGAAGTGGCGCGGGCGATAGCCGACCAGGGGGTGAGCGCGGTGGCGCGACGTATCCGGCAGGCCGGATCTGACTCCGTGGATGCGGGCCAGACCCTCACCCTCGGCGGCCAGTCCACGCTGGCCGGGGTACTGACGACCCATGGACGCGCCCTTGCCGAAGGCGCCTTCAATCTGAAAACCCTGCTGGGCGGTTCCGCCTTTGTGTTGCCGTTGAACGCGAGCGAGGTGGCCCCCGGCACCGGCCTGTCGGCCCTGACCCTCTGGGGCGGAGGCGACTATCGGGTCTTATCCGGCAAGGGCGATGCGATAAACTGGGACGGCGACCTGTTCAGCGCCCGGCTGGGCGCCGATGCCCGCCTGCGGGACGACCTGCTGGCCGGGGTTGCGGTGTCGTGGAGCGAGGCGGATCTGGACTATACCGATACCGGGAGCGGCGATTACGAAGTGGGTCTCACCAGCGTCCATCCCTATATCGGCTGGACGGCGCTGGGCGGGCGGCTGGATCTGTGGGCCACGGCGGGCTACGGCTGGGGCGAGCTGGAAATCACCACCGTTGACGATGATGAAGACAGCCAGAAGTCAACCAGCGACGTGACGATGCAGACCATCGGGGCTGGCGGGAGCGCGCAGGTGCTGGAGGGCCGTGCGGCCACGTTGCGGATCAAAGGCGAAGCCTTGCAGACGACCACGGACGTGGAGGGGAGCGAGAGCATCACCGCCGTCAGGATTGGAGCCAGGCGGCTACGCCTGGGGCTGGAAGCGAGCCGCACGCACCAGCTGGCCAATGGGGGCCAACTGGTGCCCACCGTGGAGGTTGGCATGAGGCATGATGCCGGCGACGGGCGAACCGGCACGGGCGCCGAAGTGGGCGGCGGGATGCGCTACACGGATGCGGCCAACGGGCTGACGGTGGAGAGTCACGGGCGGGTGTTGCTGGGGCATAGCGGCGACTACCAGGACTGGGGCATAGGCGGAGTCGTGCGGCTGGCGGCGGGCCGTGACGGCCAGGGTCTGTCATTCAGTCTGCAACCCACGTGGGGTGCCACGGCCAGCCGGGCGGCCCAGGTCTGGGCACAGGAAGCCGTCGCCCCGGCATCGGCCGTGTCCCGTCCGCGGGACGGCCGGGTGGACATGAACCTGGGCTACGGGCTGGGCTGGGAAGAGATGTTAGTCACGCCCTACGGCAACATGACCCTGACGAACGGCTCGGCGCGGGCCTACCGTCTCGGCAGTCGGATGCGGTTAGGCGGTGGGATGACGCTCAACCTGGAAGGCATCAGAGACGAAACCGCCGCCCGTCTGGTGAACCATGGCATCCGGTTGCAGGTGAGGGGAAGCGACCGCACCACGTTCAGTCTGGAAGGCACGCGGAAGGAGACGGCCACCCAGGCGTTGAACCACGGCATCACCCTGCAACTCGGGCTGAACTTCTAACCTGTACTGACCGCTCCGGGTGCCTCCCAGGGCACGGGTGGTGGCGTGCCGTTGCGGGGGGCGGGTAGGGGAGTGGGGTTGCGGGGACCGGTCACCACCTTCCGTCGTACTGTTTGGGGCTATCCTGGAGTCAGGATGGCTTGTCGACTCTTCCTGCTCCTGTCCCTGTTGTGATGGGCCTCGTGTGTTCTCTTACCCTTGATCCCTTTCCCTGAGGGAGAGGGAAACGCCCTTTGCCCCCTTTCCTTCGTGGTACACCTTCCCCCAGGAGAAACACGGACTTCCTTCTCCCTCCGGGTGAGGGCCACGGACCAGAAGTCACGTGGGCATCCAGTCGTGTGTGCCGCGACTGTCTTCCATGCACTCGCAGTGAGGGCAACAGCGCCGAGCCGGCATCCTGGTGTCTCCAGCTCAATCCGTGTCTCAAGGACAGACGCAAAGTGGCACGACCGTCAATCCGCCACGCGGGCCGGCGGTAACAACCTGCAACGCCTTATGTATGGCCGCGTTTCTCGTGAAAATATCGCTTGCCCCCTGTGAGCCATTGTGCTATGTCCTGTACCCTATGTGGGTGTATCAACACAAACCCAGGTTGCCCGTTTGTGCTACCTCCATCCCCCCTTGGAATATCACAGGAAAGAATTGCCTGTAGTGGGTATGAATACCTGCTTACGTACCCGAAGTATCCCCCCTGTATGTCCTGGTCGCTCGTATTCTGCGGTGTTCGGTATTGAGTCCATATCGCTGGTTGAACGCGGGACGGTCCTGATGCGGTCAACGTGGCCTGTGGTCGCTGTGTGGAGCGGTAGAAACACATGACCGGAACCGGGACAGCCTCCCCGCTGAACCAGCCACCGCATGGCCGTGCTTGGCCAGCGCCCCGCCTGCCACCCGGGTCCGCCTTGGGTGCACATGCTGTCCCGCCCGCCACCACAAGAAACGAACCGGTATCCGTGCCACCGCTTGCGGCATATGCACGGCCTGTCCGGGCCACCCTCCGCTCTCGCCTGTTGCACGGTGTCCTGCTGGCCGCCTTGACGGTGTTGGGAGCGGAGAGCGCGTCTGCTGTCACCTTCAGCGTCACCGGCGACAGCATTCTCGTCGAGGGCCACGTCGTCGGATACCAGATCCGCGCCAGCCAGCCAGTGAGTAGCCCAACCGTCGTCACCTGGATGGTCATCCACGGGACCACCGACGACGCCGACTTCCCAGCGACCAGCGGTACCCTGAACATCGAGACCGGAGGGAGTAGCGGAACCTTTAGCTTGAGAGGCGCCGCCGACGGCACAGTGGAGGGTGACGAGACCTTCACGCTCGGCGCCAGCGCGCCCGGCCACACTTCCGCCCCTCCCTTCGCCGTGACGCTTCAGGATCCCTCCACGCCGTCTTTTGGCGTGGCGACGGTGGACGCGCAACGCTACACCGCCGGCCTCCCCATTCCCACGTTGACCTTGCCGTCAGCCACCGGTGGCAATGGCACGCTGACCTACGCCCTGACGGGCAATGTCCCCGCCGGCCTGACCTACACCCGTGCCACCCGCACCCTGGCCGGTACGCCCACCACCGCCGCCGCCGCCGCCGTCACGCTGACCTGGACGGCTTCGGACAGCGATACCGACACGGGCGCCACCGATGAAGCCAGCCTGACCTTCGCCGTGACGATACGGGCAGTGACCATCGGGTTTGAGCGGACCAGCTACACCGAGCGCGAGGACGTGGGTGCGTTCCAGATCTGCGTGGCGGTCAAGACCCCGGCGCTGAACGAGCCATTGCCGGCGGGCAATGCGCAGATGACGGTCACCTCCGCCATCCGCACCGGCGACAGCGCTGAAGCGGGCGATTTCGATGCAGTCAGCACAACGCTGACTTTCAGTGACACGGGGCGGCGCCAATGTTTCCCCGCGAGGATCGTCAACGATACGATTTACGAGGATGCGGAGACCTTTTCCTTCGAGTTGTCAACGGATAAGGCCAATTCCGACTTCGATGTGGCGCTTGACCCCGATACCGGTACCACCCGGGTGACCATTGAGGATGACGACGTCATGCAGGTGCAGTGGTCCGCCGCCACCTATGAGATCAGCGAGGGCGCGGGCACCGCGACGTTCACCGTCAGGTTGAATGTCCCGGATGGCGCGTCCATTGAGCGGTCCGATTTCACGGTGGGTGTGACGACCACGATCGAGAGCGGTCAAACGGCCTCTTTTGGGAGCGATTTCATACAGCTGCGCAATATGGAACTGGGTCCCTTCGGTCATGCGAGCCGCAGCCGGACGGTCAGCGTGAGGATTAGAGACGACGCCCGTATCGAGCCGCCGGAGACCTTCACCGCAGGGTTGCACTTCCTGCCGGGGAGGCCTGTCCCGCTGAACACGGCGTTAGGCCCGGATGCCATCGTCACGATCACCGACAACGACAACACCGGAGTCACCCTCTTCCCGCGTACCTTGGCCGTCCTTAAAGGCACCAGCTCCATCTACACCGTGGTGCTGACCAGCGTACCCGTTGCCGAGGTCACGGTCACGCCGAGCGTGACCCCGTCCGACCACGACCTGGCGCCGATCGGCGCGCTGACCTTCACCCGTGGCAACTGGAACATCGGGCAGGCGGTGACCGTCACCCTTGCCGCAGATGCGGACTTCACCACCGACACCGCCACGATCAGCCATGTGGTGAGTGGCATGGACTACGACACCAACGGCGCCGCCGAGTTGCCGGTGGAGGTCCTCGAGCGTGTCACCGTGGGCTTTCAGCTTGACAGGTACACTGTGCAGGAGAATGCGAGACAGTTTCTGGCGTGTGTGGTGGTGACCCGTCCGACGTTAGAACAGCCGCTTGCCTACACTTTCGCACTGAAGGTCAGATCGGCCGACGGCACCGCCACCGCCTCCGCCGACTACACGAGGTTTGCCAGCCAGCTACTCAGCCCGTTCAGCGATAGACGGCGGAGCGAGTGCTTTGCTATTGAGGTGCTGGACGACCGGATTGCCGAGGGCCACGAGACCTTCACGTTGCAGCTTTCTGGAGGGGACCAGGACATGGTGAAGATTGCTCCCTCCGTTGCCACCGTCACGATTGCCGATGACGACACCGCCGGAGTGATCCTCTCACAGCGTGCCCTGAACATTGTTGAAGGCACCAACGCCACCTACACGGTCGTGCTGACCTCCGACCCCGGCGCCAAAGCGACGGTCACACCGAGCAGTAGCGCCCCCACCGTCGCCACCGTCACCGGTGCGCTGATCTTCTCCCCCGCGAACTGGAACATCGCGCAGGTCGTCACCGTCACCGGCGTCGAGGATAATGATATGGCCCGCGGTGTCGCCACCATCACCCATGCGGTGACCGGCTACGGTGATATCACCGAGGCCAACCCGGTCATGGTCGGGGTCGCCGACAACGACGCCCTCGCCGGGGTCGCCGTTGTGGAGGACGCCCTGAGCGTGGCCGAAGGCGCCACCGTCACCTATACCGTCGCGCTGAACACCGCGCCCGCCGCCGATGTCACGGTGACGCCGGTCAGTGGCGCCCCCGCTGTCGCCACGGTTACCGGTGCGCTGACCTTCACCGCGACCAACTGGCTCATCGAGCAGGTGGTCACCGTCACCGGCGTCGAGGATGCCGATGCCGAGGCCGCCGACCCCGTCACCATCACCCATGCGGTGAGTGGGACGGGGAGCTACGCCGGCGTCGCCGCCGTCCTGGTGACGGTCACGGTCACCGAGAACGACGTGGCCTCGGTCACGGTAGCCCCGACCACCCTGAATATGGATGAAGGGGCCACCACCCCCTACACCGTCGTGCTGACCTCCGAACCCGGTGCGGCGGTCACGGTCACGCCGGCCAGCGGCGACACGGACATCGTCGCCGTCACCGGTGCGCTGACCTTCACCAGCGCCAGCTGGAACATCGTGCAGACGGTCGTCGTCACCGCCCCCGAAGATGACAATGTGGCCGACGATACCGCCACCATCACCCATGAGGTGAACGGTTACGGCAGTGTCGCCGCCGCCGCCGTCACGGTCGTCGTCTCCGACACGATTGTCCCGGACACGGCCCCGGCCTTCGGCGTGGCCACGGTGGATGACAGGATGTACATTGTCGGGACCAGCATCCCGACCCTGACCCTCCCCGCCGCCACCGGCGGGAATGGCATCCTGGACTATGCGCTGACCGGCAGCATCCCCGACGGCCTGACCTACGCCCGCGCCACCCGCACCCTGACCGGCAGGCCCACCACCATCGCCCCGGCCGTCACGCTGACCTGGACGGCCACCGATGCGGATGACAACCGTGCCGCCGACGATGCGGCCACGCTGCCCTTTGCCGTGACGATCCTGCCGGTGCCACCAGGTGTCACCATCGCCCCGACCGCCCTCACCGTGACTGAAGGCTCCACGAACATCTACACCGTGGCGCTGGATATCGCTCCGACGGGCGAGGTCATGGTCACGCCGAGACTCACCCCGTCCGACCTGACCCTGACGCCGAGCGGCGCGCTGACCTTCACCACCGGCAACTGGGCCACCGTGCAGACGGTCACCGTCGTTGCCGGTCAGGACACCGACAGCGATGCCGACATGGCCACCATCAGCCACGATGTGAGCGGTGCGAACTATGCCGGCGTCATCGCCGCCGCCGTCGCGGTCACGGTCGTCGACGATGACATACCACTGCATTTCGGCACGACCGTGGCGCCCCGGATCTATGTCCTGGGCCGAACCATTGCCGTCCTGACCCTGCCGGATGCCATTGGCCTCGGTGTCCCCCTGAGCTATACCTTCACCGGCACTCCGCCCGCCGGCCTGGCCTATGCCGATGCGACGCACACCATCTCCGGCAGGCCAACTGCCGTGACCCCGCAGGGCCTCTACACCTGGACCGTCACCGACCGCCACGCCGCCACGGCCAGCCTCACCTTCACCATGGCCGTGCACGCGACCGACGTCTGCTTACGCACCCCGGCCGTGCGCGACGCCATTGTGATTCAAGGCAAAGTCGCCCCCGCCACCTGCGCGGCGGCCACTCCCGCCCATCTGATGAACATCTTACAGTTCACCTTGAACGGTCGCACGACCCTCCGCGCCTTACAACCCGGAGACTTTGCCGGCTTCAGCAGGGTGATAACGGTGATCATGGAAGGGAATGGACTGACCACCCTGCCCGCCGGGGGCTTCTTCCGCGATATGGTCGTCATGCAGGGCCTGAACCTGAAGGAAAACCAGTTCACCACCCTGCCCGAGGACCTGTTCGACGGGATACGCACGGTGGACAGACGGGATTCCCAGTTGCAGACAGTAGATCTGTCCGGCAATCAGATCACCACTCTGCCCGAGGGCCTGTTCGCAGGGCTGTCCAGGATGACTGAGCTGAATCTGGGGCTCAATCAGCTCACCACTCTGCCCGTGGACATCTTCTCCGGGCTGGATAGTGTGATTCTCCTGCGTCTGGGTCGCAACAGACTGACCTCCCTGCCGGCGGGCATCTTCGCCGGGCTTGGCGGAGTCACGGTGGAGATCGGCATGTTCACCAATCAACTCACCGACCTGCCGGGGGGGCTTTTCAGCGGGCTGGGTGGCAAGTTAACCGATTTCTACATGGGGGCTAATCAGATCCGAAGCCTGCCCGTGGGGCTGTTTGACGGGCTGAGCAATCTGGAACGGGCCTTTCTGAACTCCAATCCCGGCACCCCGTTCCGGCTGGGCGTGGATACCCTGCAGGTGGGGAACGGCCAGCTCCGGTTGCGTATTCTGGAGGCCGCTCCGTCTCGCGTCGCGGTCGACGTGAGGGTCAACGGGGGGGCACCGCGCACCATCACCATTCCAGCGGGCCGGCGCACCAGCGACGTATTCGGTATGGCCATGCTTTCGCCGGCGGTCGTCACGCTCGGCAACCCCAGATTCACTGGCTCTACGCAACATGTCAACAGCCTCCGACTGGTCACCTTTAGTCCCAGAGACGGGATCATCCCGTCATCCACCACCCTCTCCGTGCCTGAAGGCGGCGTGGGGACCTACACCGTGTGGCTGAACTCCGCCCCCGCCGGCAACGTGACGGTGACGCCGGCCGTCCGTCCCTCTGGTGGCGACGTGATGGTCTCCGGCGCCCTGACCTATACCTCCACGAACTGGCACCTTGCGCAGATGGTGACCGTGCGCGCGGGTCAGGACCCCGACTCTGCGGACGACCGTGCCACCATCACCCATGCGGCGAGCGGCTATGCCGTCGGCGACATGGTTGGCCCCATCGCGGTCACGGTTGTCGACAACGACCTCGACACCAGGCCGAGTTTCGGCGAGGCGACGGTGGTGCTTCCGCGCTACGTCGCCGGGCTGGCCATCCCGACCCTGACCCTGCCGCCTGCCACCGGTGGCAATGGCGTCCCGCGCTATGCCCTGACCCCCGCCGGTGCGCTCCCCGCCGGCCTGACCTTTGACCCGGACACGCGCACCCTGACCGGGACGCCGGCCGCCCCCGCCTCGCCCGTGCCCCTGACCTTGACCGCCTCGGATGCCGACGCCGATACGGCCAGCCTGATCTTCTCCCTGGTCGTCGACGCCGACACCGGGCCGGATTTCGGCACGGCGACGGTGATGCTTCCGCGCTACGTCGCCGGGTTGCCCAGCCCGACCCTGACCCTGCCGCCCGCCACCGGCGGCAACGGCGCCCCGCGCTACGCCCTGCTCCCCGTCGAAGCCATCCCCGCCGGCCTGACCCTTGATCCCAACACCCGCACCCTGACCGGTGCCCCGGCCGCCGTCGCCGCGGCCGTCACGCTGACCTGGACGGCCACGGATTCGGACAGCAATACGGCGGCCGGCGACCAGGCGACGTTGCCCGTGATCCTGACGGTGGAGAAGGCGTTCATCATCGCGCCGACCACCACCACCCTCATTGAAGGCGCCGCCGCCACCTACACCGTCGTGCTGGATATCGTTCCCATCGGCAACGTCACGGTGACACCGGGCGTGATCACCGTCGACAGCGAGGTGACCGTCACCGGCGCCCTGATCTTTACCCCCGGGAACTGGAACGTCATGCAAACCGTCACCGTCATGGCTGGCCAGGACGACGATGCCACGGCGGACACCGCGACCATCCGGCACACCGTGACCGGCACGGGGTACGGCGCCGTGCCGGCCGACGATGTGCGCGTGGCCGTCACCGAAGACGATTCCAATATCCTCCCGAGTTTCGGCACGACCACGATTGCCTCCCGGGTGTATTTCATCGGCGCCGCCATTCCAGCCGTGACGCTGCCGTTGGCCACCGCCGGCAACGGCGCCCTGACCTATACGCTGACTCCCTCGGCCCTCCCCGCCGGGCTGACGTTGGATGATGACACGCGCGTCCTCTCCGGTGTGCCGGCGGGCGCCCACCCGGCGGGCGCCTATACCTGGGTTGCGACCGACCTCGACGGCGACACCGCCAGCCTCCGGTTCACCCTCGAGATCAGCGCCGCCGTCGCCATCTGCAACCGCACCCTTGCCGTGCGTACCGCCCTTGTGGCGGCCGCCGGCGTCGTCGGTTGCGCGGACCTCACCCTGGCCCACCTGGGCGGGATCGTCACGCTTGACCTGAGCAACCGCAGCATTGGCGCACTGCAGAGCGCGGACTTCAGCGGGCTGAACGCACTGACGAGCCTGGATCTGAGTGGCAATGCACTCACCACCCTGCCCGAGGGCCTCTTTGACGGTCTGGACGGGCTGACGGGACTGTCCCTGCACGCCAACCCCATCCGCCCGTTCACGCTGAACATTGATCTCGTGCGGGATGCGAGCGGCCGGATCCAGGCGCGCATCATGGAGGCTGCCCCGGTGGCCGTCGAAGTGACCTGGTCGGTTGACGGCGGGGCCACCAGCATCGCCACCATCGCGGCGGGCGAGCGCACCAGCGCCGCGTTTGGCTCGGCCACGATCCCCCTGTCGTCTGTTGTCCTCAGCGCCCCCAGGTTCCCCGGGGTATCCGAGGACACCACCGACGCGGCCGGGGACTGGTCCGGATTTCAGGTGATTCCCGACACCGTCCCGGATTTTGTCACCGCGACGGTCTCACCCCGCACCTACGTCGTCGGGGTCACCATTCCCACGCTGACCTTGCCGGCTGTCGTCGGCGGCGATGGCGGTCTGGACTACACGCTCGCCGGGACCCTGCCCGCCGGGCTGACGGTCGACCGCGCCACGCGCATCCTCTTCGGCGCCCCGACGGCCATCATGCCGGATGGCAGCTACACCTGGACCGCCACCGACCACGACGGCGACACCGCCAGCCTCGCGTTCACCCTCGCGGTGCATGGGAGCACCGTCTGCCTCCGTACCCCGCAGGTGCGCGATCTCATTCTGAGGGAGGTATTCGGCTCCATCTCGGCCAACTGCGCGAATGTCACTCATGCCCAGCTGCGCGCGCGTCCGAATTTCATCCTGAGCACCTCATCCCTGGCAGGCATAGGCGGGCAGCGTGTCTCCGCACTGCGGAGCGGAGATTTCGACGGGCTGAGCGGGGCGACGGCACTGATAATTAATGATCAGGCGATCACGACCCTGCCAGGGGACATCTTCAACGGACTCGACGGATTGACGTTACTGAGTGTACGGGATAATCAGCTCAACGCCCTGCCCGAGGGACTGTTTGACGGGCTGGATCGCCTGGATACGATCGTTCTGGCAGGAAACACGGGCAGTCCGTTCACGTTCTCCATTGATCTGGAGCAACAGGGGGATGGCCGGGTGCGAGCGCACATTCTGGAAGCTGCCCCGTTGGAGGTCAAGGTGGACTGGACCCGGGGCGCGCGCACTGGCACCGTCACCATCCGGGCAGGCCAGCGCACCAGTGAAGTGTTGAACGTGCCCGTGTCGTCGTCATCGTCCATCACGCTCAGCAATCCCCGGTTTCCCTCCTCTATCAGTCCCAGCGACCCCACCGACGACGATAGAGGCTCCCTCCGTGGTTTCCGACTGGCTGTGGCGACGCAGGCCCGGGCCAGGGTGTTGTTGCCCTCCGCCCTGACGATCATCGAAGGCGAGATGGCGGCCTACCCCGTGTTGCTGAACACCGCCCCCACCGGCGACGTGACGGTCACGCCGAGCAGCGACAACACCGCCGTCATCATCGTCGGCGCGTTGACCTTCACCTCCGCCAACTGGAACATCGCGCAGACGGTCACCGTCACCGCCGCCGACGATCCCGACGACCGTGCCGGCAACGCCACCATCAGCCATGCGGTGCGCGGCTACGGCGGCATCACCATGGCTGGCCGCGTCGCGGTCACCATCTTCGACGATGAAGTCGACACCGTCCCGAATTTCGGCACGGCGACCGTCATGCCACAACGCTACGCGGTCGGCACCGCCATCCCGGCGCTGACCCTGCCGGCCGCCAGTTCGCGTAACCGGCCTCTGGCCTACACCCTGCCCCCCGCCATTCCCGCCGGTCTGACCCTGGACCCTGTCCGGCGCACCCTGGCCGGCACGCCGGCAACCGCCGCGTCGGAGCGCACCTACACCTGGCTCGTCACCGACCTCGACGGCGACACCGCCAGCCTCACCTTCACCATCACGACCGATCCGCGCCCCTTTTGCAACCGCACCCCGGCGGTGCGCGACGCCATCGTGGGGGCGATATCCGGCGTGACCGCCTGCATGGATGTCACCCCGTCCCATTTGAGCGGGATCAACCTGCTCAACATACACAACACCGGCATCACCGCCCTCCAACGCGGAGATTTCGACGGGCTGAGCGCGTTGGCGAGCCTGAGTATCAGGGACAATAGCCAGCTCACCACCGTGCCCGCGGGCATCTTCGACGGGCTGAGCAACTTGAGTAACCTGAGAATGAGCCATAACGGCTTGACCACCGTGCCCGCGGACATCTTCGACGGGCTGAGCAACTTGAGTAACCTGATCATGAGCCATAATGGCTTGACCACCCTGCCCGCGGGTCTCTTCAGCGGGCTGGACAGGTTGAGTGGGGTGGACGTGAGAGGGAATCAAATCATGGCGTTGCCCGAGGGGATGTTTGACGGTCTGAGTTCGGGGAGGGGATTGGGGAGTGTCCTGCTGGACGGCAACACCGGCGCGCCGTTCACACTGAACATTGATCTTGAACGGCAGGGGGACGGCCGTGTGCGGGCGCGTGTGCTTGAGGCCGCCCCGTTGGACATTGAGGTCGCCTGGATGCTCCCCGACGGCGCCTCCGGCATGGCCATCATCCCGGCGGGCCGGCGCACCAGCAACCTGTTTGGCATGGCCATCGCCTCGGTGGCGGGCATCGTGCTCAGCAATCCCGGATTCTCCGGCGTGGCCGAGGACACCAGCGACTCCCTCGGCTCCTACGGGGGGTTCCAACTGGGCACCACGTCGGCCCGCGCCGGCGTCGTCATCCACCCCACCACCCTCGCCGTGGACGAAGGCGGCAGGATCACCTATACCGTGGCGCTGAACGCCGCCCCAACCGGCACGGTGACGATCACGCCGGGCGTCGCCTCACCCGACCACGACCTGATGCTCACCCCGAGTGGCGCACTGACCTTCACCACCACCGACTGGCTCCGCGCCCGGACGGTCACGGTCGCCGCCGCCGCCGATTCCGATGACACCGACGACACCGCCACCATCAGCCATGCCGTGAGCGGCTACGGGATCGTCACCATGGCCGATCCGGTCGTGGTCACCGTCTTGAACCGTGCCGTGTGCGGCCGCACCCCGGTGGTGCGCGACGCCATCGTGGCGGCGATAGCCGGCGTGAACAACTGCCGGGATGTCACCCTGGCCCATTTGCGCGGGATCACCGTGCTCACCATCCCCGACCGTGGTCCCACCGTCTTCCAAAGCCGGGATCTCGCCAGGCTGGACAATGTGTCGAACCTGTCTCTCAGGGGTGTCTCCGCCCTGCCCGCGGACATCTTTGACGGATTGCGTGCGTTGACGGTCCTGTTGATAGACGGGGGGAATGCGCTCGCCACCCTGCCCGCGGGCCTCTTCGACGGGCTGGGCAGTGTGGAAATGCTGACGCTGGGGGGAGGGGGGAGTGCGCTCACCACCCTGCCCGAGGGCTTCTTCGACGGGCTGAGCAGGGTGAAGCGTCTGAATCTAAGCTCGAATCGTTTCACCACCCTGCCCGCGGGCCTCTTCGGCGGGCTGGACATGTTGGAAGAGCTGCGGGTGAGGTCGAGCGGATTCACGACGCTGCCCGAGGGGATGTTTGACGGCCTGAGTACCATGCGCGGCCTGCAGGTGCTCACCCTGCACGACAACACCGGCGCTCCATTCACACTGAACATTGATAGTGAGCGGCAGAGGGACGGCCGGGCACGGGCGCGTGTTCTTGAGGCCGCCCCGTTGACCCTTGAGGTCACCTGGACGGTCGGCGGCGCCACCGGCACGGCCACGATCCCGGCGGGCCGGCGCACCAGCGACGTGTTTGGCATGGCCATGGCCTCGGCTTCGAGCCTTGTGCTCAGCAACCCCCGATTCTCCGGTGTCACCGAGAGCACCGGCGACGCGACCGGTTCCTACACCGGCTTCCGACTGGCCGCCACGGCGGCCCGCGCCAGCATCATCCTGACCCCCGCCACCCTCACCGTGCCCGAAAAAGGCATGGCCACCTACACCGTGGGACTGAACACCACCCCCATCGGTACGGTCACGGTCACGCCGGGCATCACCGCGTCCGACCACGACCTGACGCTGACGCCGGACGGCGCCCTGACCTTCACCACCGCCAACTGGCACGCGGCCCGGACCGTCACCGTCTTCGCCGCCGCCGACACCGACGCCATTGATGACCTCGTGACCATCAGCCATGTGGCGAGCGGCTACGGCAGTGTCAACACCGCCGGCCTCGTGGTCACGGTGGCCGACGACCAGATTGACAGGGCGCCGTCGTTCGGCACGGCCATGGTGGCCGACAAGGTCTACATCGCGCGCGATGCCATCATGCCCGTAACGTTGCCCGAAGCCACCGGTGGCAACGTCGAGTTGACCTACGCGCTGACGCCGGCTGTGGCCATGGCCATCCCCGGCCTGACCTTTGACCTCGGCACGCGTGTGCTGAGCGGCACGCCGGCCCGCGAGGCCTCGGCGGTCGCGCTGACCTGGACGGTCACCGATGCGGACCGCGACTCCGCCGCCCTGACCTTTCGCGTGACCGTCATTTCCCCCCCGCCCGAAGTCTTGATTGCCCCGACTGTCCTGAGCGTGGACGAAGGCGGCCGTGGCATCTACACGGTGATGCTGGCCACCGACCCGGGCGCCGACGTCACGGTCGTGCCGAACAGCGACAACAGCGATGTCACCGTCCCCGGCGCGTTGACCTTCACCACCAGCACCTGGGGCGTGGCGCAGACGGTCACCGTCACCGCCGCCGAGGATAACACGGATATCGAGACCGACACCGCCAGCATCCGCCACATGGTGCGCGGCTACGGCAGCGTCACCACCGCTCCCACGGTCACCGTCACCGTTCCCGACAACGACAGCCTCCCGACGTTCGGCGCCACCATGGTGCCCGACCAGCGCTACACCGTCGGCGTGGCCATCCCGACGCTGACCTTGCCTGAAGCCTCTGACGGCGACGGGACCCTGAGTTATACGCTGATCGGCAACCTCCCCGCCGGCCTGACCTACACCGTCGCCATGCGCACCCTGTCCGGCATACCGTCGAGCGTGCAGTCGGCGATTCTCTACACGTACACGTGGATCGTCACCGACCGCGACGCCGATACCGCCCGCCTCACCTTTACCATTGCGGTGCCGGAGGTTGGCATCTGCAGCCACACCCCGCAGGTGCGCGATGCCATGGTGGCCGAGATAGCCGGTGTGTCCAACTGTGCGGATGTGACCCCGGCCCACCTGCGCGGGATCACCCGTCTTGTCCTGACAGGCGCCGGCATCGCCACCCTCCGGAGCGGCGACTTCGACGGGCTGAGCGCGTTGACGGACTTGAGCCTGGCCACGAATACACTCACCGCGCTGCCGGCGGGCATCTTCGACGGGCTGAGCGCGTTGACGGACTTGAACCTGGCCACGAATACACTCACCACGCTGCCTGCAGGTCTCTTCGACGGGCTGAGCGCGTTGACGGACTTGAACCTGGCCACAAATACACTCGCCACGCTGCCGGCGGGCATCTTCGACGGGCTGAGCGCGTTGACGGACTTGAGCCTGGCCACGAATGCGCTCGCCACGTTACCGGCGGGTCTCTTCGACGGGCTGAGCGCGTTGACGGACTTGAGCCTGGCCACGAATGCGCTCGCCACGTTGCCGGCGGGTCTCTTCGACGGGCTGAGCGCGTTGACGACCCTGGATCTGAGCGCGAATCAGCTCGCCACCCTGCCCGCGGACCTTTTCGCCGGGACGGGCGCGTTGACAGATCTGGTGATGGTTGGCAATCAGATCCGCTCGCTCCCCACGGGGCTGTTTGATGGTGTGAGCGGCCTGACACGCGGTCTCCGAATGCACGACAACCCCGGCAGTGTGTTTCCGTTGAACATTGATATTGAGCAGCGGGGGAACGGCCAGGCTCGGGTGCGTGTTCTGGAGGCTGCCCCGTTGAACATCGAAGTGACCTGGACGGTCCCCGGCGCGGGGGGCGCCACAGGCCGGATCACCATCCCGGCGGGCCGGCGCATCAGCGGGACGTTTGGCATGGCCATGGCTTCGCCGGCGGATGTGATGCTGAGCAACCCCGGCTTCTCCGGTGTGAGCGAGGACACCGGCGACGGATCCGGCAGCTACACCGGCTTCCGACTGGCCACCACGGCGGCCCGCGCCAGCATCATCCTCACCCCCACCGCCCTCACCGTGCCCGAAAACGGCACACAGATCTATACCGTGGGGCTGAACACCGCTCCCACCGGCGAGGTGACGGTGACGCCGAGCGTGGCCCCCGTTGGCGGCACGGTGTCCGTCTCCGGCGTGCTGACCTTCACCAACGCGACCTGGTCTGTCGCTCAGACGATCACCGTCACCGCCGCCGATGACGACGTCCTCAGCGACGCCACCGCCACCATCAGCCATGCGGTGGGTGGCTACGGCAGCGTCACCGCCGCCGTGCTCCCGGTCACGGTTGCCGATGACGACGACCGGGTGCCGGATTTCGGCCCGCAGACCATCGCGCCCCGAACCTACACCGCGCACGAGGCCATCACCGCTCTGACCCTGCCCGCTGCCACCGACGGCAACGGCACGTTGGCCTACGCGCTGACGCCGTCCCTGGCCACGGCCATCCCCGGCCTGACCGTTGACCGCGACACGCGCGTGCTGAGTGGCACGCCGACCAGCGTGGTCGCGGCGGTCACGCTGACCTGGACAGCCACCGATGCGGAACGCGACTCCACCACCCTGACCTTTCGCGTGGTCGTCCTTCCCTCCCCCGATGAAGTCAGGATTGCCCCGACATCCCTGAGCGTGAATGAAGGTGGCACCCGCACCTACACCATCGTGCTGGTCACCGACCCGGGCGTGGACGTCGCGGTCACGCCGAGCGTCGCGCCGCTCGGTCACGACCTGACGCTGACGCCGAGCGGCGCGTTGACCTTCGCCGCCGGCGCCTGGAACACCGTGCAGACGGTGACCGTCGCCGCCGCCGAGGATGACGCGGATTACGCTCCCGACACCGCCACCATCAGCCACGCGGTCAGCGGCTACGGTCACGTCATCACCGCCGCCCCGGTTGAAGTCACGGTGCCCGACAACGACACCGACAGCATGCCGACCTTTGACACGGCCACGGTCGACGACCAGACCTATACCGGGGGCTTCCCCATCCCGACGCTGACATTACCGGAAGCCTATGACGGCAACGGTATCCTGAGCTACTCCCTGATCGGCAGCCTCCCCTCCGGCTTGACCTACACCGGCGCCGGCGGCACGCACACCCTGTCCGGCACGCCGACGCATGTGTCGCCGGCGGGCGTCTATACCTGGATCGTGACCGACCACGACGCCGATACCGCCAGCCTCACCTTCGCCATCGCGGTGCCGGCGCGTGGCATCTGCAGTCGCACCTCGCAGGTGCGCACGGCCATCGTGAATGCGATAAGCGGCGTGTCCAACTGCGCGGATGTCACCGCGACCCACCTGCGCGGAATCACCGGGCTTAACCTGGCATCCGGCATCCGCACTCTCCAGAGCGGCGACTTCGACGGGCTGAGCGCGTTGACGAGCCTGAATCTGTCCGGCAATCAGATCGCCACCCTGCCCTTGAACATTTTCGATGATCTGGGCGCGTTGGTTATGCTGAGTTTGGATTCGAATAATCTCACCACTCTGCCTGCGGGTATCTTCAACAGGCTGAGCAATGTGACACGCCTGACGTTGTCCTCAAACGAGCTGGCGACCTTGTCCGCGGGCCTCTTCGCCGGGATGAGCAGCCTGGTAGAGCTGGATCTGAGATCCAATCAGCTCAACTTGCTCCCCACGGGGCTGTTTGATGGTGCGCGCGGCCTGACAGGCTTTCTGTATCTGGATGAGAACCCCGGCAGTCCGTTCCTGCTGGGCGTTGATACTGAGCGACTGGAGGATGGCCAGGTCCGGGCGCGTATTCTGGAGGCTGCCCCGTTGGAGATTACTGTCCCCTGGTTGAGGCTTGGCGATTTCGGTACCGGCTTCAATTTCGCGACCATTCCGGCGGGCCGGCGCACCACCGAGGTGTTGGGCCTGGCGAATAGCCTTACGATCGCCGCCGTCACCCTCACCGGCGTGCCGGAGGCTACCAGAGACAGTACCGGTGACTACCGTGGCTTCACGGTGGCCTTCATAGGGGAACGCGCTGGCATCCTCCTGGACCCCCCCACCCTCACTGTGCCCGAAGGCGGCACACAGACCTACACCGTGGCGCTGAACACCAACCCCCTCGGCGATGTGACGGTGACGCCGACCGTCACCCCCGTTGGCGTCGGGGTGTCCGTCCCCGGCGCGCTGACCTTCGCCAGCATGACCTGGAACGTGACCCAGACGGTCACCGTCACCGCCGCCGATGACGACGTAGCCACCACCGTCATCGCCACCATCACTCATGCGGTGACTGGCTACAGCAGAGCGGCCTCGGCGCCTGACGCCGGCCGCTCCCTCGATGCCATTCTCCCGGTCACGGTTACCAACGACGACACCGGCAGAGAGCCGCTCTTCGGCACAGTCACGGTGCCTGCCCGGACCTACCGCCCCGGCGCCGCCATCAGCACGCTGACGCTACCCGAGGCCTCCCGTGGCGTCGGCAGGCTGACGTATACCCTGGCGCCGTCCGGCGACATCCCCGCCGGCCTGACCTTCGACACCGGCGCGCACACCGTCAGCGGCACCCCCGCCGCCGGTGGCGTGGCCGCCACGCTGACCTACACCGTCATGGACACGGAAGGCGTCACGGCTGGCCCCCTGACGGTTATCCTCATCGTGCGGCCCGAACTCGTGGTTTCACAGGCCCCGGATCTTGTCAATATCACCAGGAACACCTACACCGTGTCGCTGGATGCCAGGCCCGCCAGTGAGGTGACGGTGGCGGTCAGTGTGTCGGTGAGTCCCGGAGACACGTTCCCGGGGCTGGCCGCCACCCCAGGCGGGTTGACCTTCACCCCCGCCAACTGGAACACCGCACAGACGGTCACCATCACCCACGACACACTGAATGCCGGCACGATCTTTTACGATCATGCTGTCAGCATCGGCGGCAGGGTCACCCACCGCACCACAGCCTCCTACCGCAACACACTGGAGCCGGTCCTCATCTCACCAACCGTCCTGGCCCTGGACGAAGGCGCCACCGGCACCTACACCGTGGTCTTGCGAAGGGAAGTGGTCGGATCGGATGTCGTGACGGTCATGCCAACCAGCGACAACCCCGATGTGACCTTTTACTTCCAACGGACCAACACCCCCCAGGCCATCTTCCGATCCAGCAACTGGAGCCGCGCAGAGACCGTCGTCGTGGTCGCCGCCGAGGATGACACGGATTTCGATTCCGAAACCGCCACCTTCACCCATGCGGTGAGCGGCTACGACGACGTGACCACCGCCGTTCCGGTCACGGTGATCATCACGGACAACGACGTCGACCACCCGCCGACCTTCGACGTGGCGGCGCTGGATGACAGGACCTACGTGGCAGGTACCGCCATCCCCGATCTGCCCCTGCCCCGCGCCGTCAACGGCAACGGCGGGGTGACCCACACGCTGACGCCGGATGTCACCCTGGCTGTCCCCGGCCTGACGTTGAACACCGACACGTTCGTCCTGAGCGGCACGCCGGCCGGCGCGGTCGCGGCCGTCACGCTGACCTGGACGGCCACGGATGCGGATGCCAACACGGCCGCCGCCGATGCGGCCACGCTGAACTTTTCCGTGACGATCACCCCGGCGCCCGCGGTCACCCTCACGACGACAGCCCTCACCGTGGTTGAAGGCGGCATGACCACCTACGCCGTGGCGCTGACCACCGTGCCCGACGGCGACGTGACGGTCACGCCGAGCGTTGACCCCGTCGGCGATGTGGTCACCTCCCCCGGCGCGCTGACCTTCGGCATCGGCGACTGGAACACCGGACAAACGATCACCGTGACCGCCGTCGAGGATGACGCTGATTTCGCTTCCGCCACCGCCACCATCACCCACGAGGTGGACGGCTACGGCGGCGTGACCACCGCCGACCCGGTCACGGTCACGGTCCTGGACAATGACACCGACATCCCGCCGACCTTCGGCGTGGCGACCGTGCCCGCCCTGACCTACACCGCCGAGTCCGCCATTGCCACGCTGACGTTGCCTGCCGCCGCCGGCGGGAATGTCGCCCTGCGCTACGCCCTGACCGGCGCCATTCCCGCCGGCCTGACCTTCACCGTCGCCACCCGCACCCTGGCCGGCACGCCCGTCACCGCCGTCACGGCCGTCGTGCTGACGTATACGGCCACCGATGCGGATGCCAACAGGACCGCCACCGATGCGGCCACGCTGACCTTTGCCGTCACGATCACGCCGGCGCCCGGGGTCACCCTCTCCGCCACCATCCTCCCCGTGGATGAAGGCGGCATGACCACCTACACCGTGGCGCTGGCCACCATGCCCTCCGGTGAGGTGACGGTGATGCCGAGCGTCAGCCCCGTCGGCGCCGTGATGGCTCTCCCCGGCGCATTGACCTTCAACCGCGCAACCTGGAATACCGCCCGGACCGTCACCGTCACCGCCGCCGAGGATGGAGACGACACCGACAACATGGCCACCATCCGTCATGCGGTGAGCGGCTACGGCACCGTCACCGCCGCAGCCGATGTGGTGGTCACGGTCACCGACAGCGATGCGGCCAACCGGGTACCGGCCTTCGACATGGCCATGGCGCCTGACAGGACCTACGTCGCCGGGACCGCCATTCCCACGCTGACGTTGCCGGCCGCCGCCGGCGGGAATGGCGCCCTGGGCTATGCGCTGACCGGCGGACTCCCCGCCGGCCTGACCTTCACCAACGCCGCCCGCACCCTGGCGGGCACGCCCGCCACCGAGGCCCCGGCCGTGATGCTGACGTATACGGCCACCGATGCGGATGCCAATACCGCCGCCGCCGATGCGGCCACGCTGACCTTTGCCGTGACGATCACGCCGGCGCCCGCCGTGCGCCTCTCCATCGCCACCCTCTCCATGTCGGAAGGCAGCACGACCACCTACCTCGTGGTGCTGGCCACCGACCCCGCCGGCCCTGTGACGGTCACGCCGGTCGTCGCCCATCCCGACGATCCCCTCGGCTTCTCCGGTGCGCTGACCTTCAACGACGCCACGTGGAATATCGCTCAGACTGTCACCGTCACCGCCCGTGAGGACAATGACAATCTCGACAGGACCTACACCGTCATCCATGACGTGGACGGGTACGGCGGCGTGACCGCCGCCAGCATCATGTTCACGATCCTCGACTCCGGCGCCGCCAACACGAGACCGGACTTCGGCGCCGCGACGGTGGGGAGCCGGATTTACACCGCGACCCTCGCCATTCCCGCGCTGACGCTACCGGAAGCCAACGGTGGGAACGGCCCGTTGCGGTATGCCCTGACGGGCCGGATTCCCGCCGGCCTGACCTTTACCCGCGCCACGCGCACGCTGACCGGCACGCCCACCGCCGCGGGTGCGGCGGTCACGCTGGCCTACACGGTTGCGGATGCCGACTTCAGAACCGGCGCCGCCGACGAGACCACGCTGCCCCTGGTCGTGACCGTGACGCCACCGCCCGGGGTCGACCTCGCGCCGACGGCTCTCACCGTGGATGAAGGCACCGCGACCACCTACACGGTGGTGCTGATCAGCGTGCCCTCCGGTCACGTGACCGTGACGCCGAGTGTGGCCCCCGTCGGCGTTGTGACGACCAGCCCCGGCGCGTTGACCTTCAGCCCCGCAACCTGGAATACCGTCAGGACCGTCACCGTCATGCCTGTCGACGATGAGGACAGCGACGACGAGACGGCCACCATCACCCATGCCGTGAGCGGCTACGGCAGTGTCACCACCGCTGCCCGCATCGTGGTGTTCGTCGTTGACGACGAACGACCGGACACGGCGCCGGCCTTCGACCCGGCCACGGTGCCCGCCCGGACCTACGTCGCCCGGGCCGCCATTCCGCCCTTGACCTTGCCGGCCGCCACCGGCGGGAATGGCACATTGAGCTACACCCTGACCGGCGCCATCCCCGCCGGCCTGACCTTCACCGGCGACGACCGTACCCTGGCCGGCACGCCCACCGCCGCCGCCTCGGCGGTCACGCTGACGTATACGGTCACCGATGAGGATATCAACATGACCGCCGACGACGAAGGCTCGCTGACCTTCGCCGTGACGATTGCCCCGCCGGTGCCCGCGGTCATCATCGCCCCGACCGCCCTCACCGTGGATGAAGGCCGCACGGCCACCTACACCGTGGAGCTGAACACCATGCCCCCCGGCGACGTGACGGTCACGCCCGCCAGCGGTCACCCGGACGTCGCCACCGACACCGGCGCGCTGACCTTCACCATGGAAAACTGGAACACCGCGCAGACGGTCACCGTCACCGCCAGTGAGGACGATGATGCGGTTGGCGATATCGTCACCCTCGCCCACACGGTGGCCGGTGGCGACTACGATGGCGTCACGGCCCCCGATGTGGTGGTCACCGTGCTTGAACGCACCATCCTCTTCACCGTCTACGGGGCCACCCGCCTCACCGAGGGCGTCACCGAGCCGTACCGCATCATCCGCACCGGCGGGGAGTTGCGCGGCGACACCACCGTCACCTGGCGGGTCAACGTCGGCGGCCTCACAACAAAGGGTGACTTCGATGCGATCACCGGCGATGTCGTCTTCGCCGCCGGCGAGGACATCGCGATCTTCTCCGTGAATGCGCGCGTGGACCATCGTAACGAATTGGACGAACCCTTCACCGTGAGCATTGACGCTCCGGGCCACCTGTCCGGCGACCCGCTGGCCGCCACCATCCTCGCCAACGGCGCCACCGACCAGGCCTATCTTGGCCGTGCCGAACGCCAGTATGTGAACGAGGGCGAGACCATCAGGGTCCCGGTCGGTATCCGTGGTGACGGGGCGGGCCATGGCCGCATTACCATCATGCTTACCGGTACCGTCAACCACTCCACTGACTACGTGGTGAGCAGCAACTCGTCTTTCACCCGTCTCATTAGTTCGGGAGCGTCAGGCAACGAGGTCAGGGTCGATGTTCCTCAGGATAGGGATGATATAGTTCTGAGCATCGCCGTCAGAAGCGATTCCGTCCGCGAGCCTACCCCGGAAACGCTCATCCTCCAGATCGCCAGGCGATTTTTAAGTAGCAGCGACACTTTTGACTACACCCGGCACACCTACACCATCTTCGACAACCTGCTGAGCGTTTCGACGGCCGACCTGGACGTGCCCGAAGGCGACAGCGCCACCTACACCGTGAGGCTGAGCGCGGCGCCGGCCGGCGATGTGACGGTCACCCCCGTCATCACCCCGTCCGCCACCGACCTGACGTTGCGTCAGGCCGGCAGAGTGTTAGCCGAAATGAGCGGCGCGCTGACGTTCACCGCCATGAACTGGAACGACCCGCAGACGGTGACGGCGAGCGCGGCCCACGACTATGACGACGAAGACGAACCCTTGCGCATCAGCCACAACATGGGCGGCGGCGGGTTCCCCGCCGGCTCCGCTGCCGGCGGCGTCAACGTGCAAATCCGCGATGACGACCGCACCAACACCTTCACCGTCAGCGGTCCCACCAACCTCGCCGAAGGCGACGGCGACGGCATCTACACCGTCACCCGTAGCGGCAGGGGGGCACGCGACGTGCGCGTCACCTGGCAGGTCGGTCACAGCGACACGGTTGACGCCGACTTGAGCGCAACCAGCGGCACACTTGACTTCGCCACCGGCGAGAACCGCAAGACGTTCATCCTGACCGCCGCCGCCGATGGGGTGGACGAGGGCGACGAAGTCTTCACCTTGACCGCCGGCGCCACCGGCCACAGTTCCGGCGAGCCGCTGTCGGTCACCATCTTCGACTTAGGCGCCGTGCCGGTCTTCGACCCGGCCGCAGTGCCCGCCCGGGCCTACATCGCCGGGACCGCCATTCCGACCCTGACGTTACCGTCCGCCACCGGCGGAGACGGCGCCCTGAGCTATGCCCTGACCGGCGACATTCCCGCCGGCCTGACCTTCACCCTGGCCGCCCGCACGCTGACCGGTACGCCCACCATGGCCGCCCCTGCCGTCACGCTGACCTGGACGGCCACGGATAACGACGCCCACACCGCCGCTAACGATGCGGCCACGCTGACCTTTGCCGTGACGATCACGCCGGCGCCAGGTGTCACGCTTTCCGCCGCCACCCTCACCGTGGATGAAGGGAGCACCACCACCTACACCATCGTGCTGACCACCGAGCCTTCCGATGACGTGACGGTCACGCCGAGCGTTGCCCCCGTCGGCGATGTGACGACCGTCCCCGGCGGGCTGACCTTCAGTCCCTCCAACTGGAATATCGCCAGGACCATTGCCGTTGTTGCCGCCAACGATGAGGACAGCGCCGACGACACGGCCACCATCACCCATGCCGTGGGCGGCTACGGCAGTGTCATGACCGCCGACAGCATCGTAGTAACGGTCGACGACACTGACACTCCCGACACGGCGCCGGTCTTCGACACGGCCACAGTGCCCGCCCGGACCTACACCGCAGGGACCGCCATTCCGACCCTGACGTTACCGTCCGCCACCGGCGGAGAAGGCGCCCTGAGCTATGCCCTGACCGGCGACATTCCCGCCGGCCTGACCTTCGCCATGGCCACCCGCACGCTGACCGGTATGCCCACCATGGCCGCCCCGGCCGTCACGCTGACCTGGACGGCCACGGATAACGACGCCAACACCGCCGCCGACGATGCGGCCATGCTGACCTTTGCCGTGACGATCACGCCGGCGCCAGGTGTCACGCTTTCCGCCGCCACCCTCACCGTGGATGAAGGGAGCACCACCACCTACACTATTGTGCTGACCACCGAGCCTTCCGATGACGTGACGGTCACGCCGAGCGTTGCCCCCGTCGGCGATGTGACGACCGTCCCCGGCGGGCTGACCTTCAGTCCCTCCAACTGGAATATCGCCAGGACCATTGCCGTTGTTGCCGCCGACGATGATGACAGTGCCGACGACACGGCCACCATCACCCATGCCGTGGGCGGCTACGGCAGTGTCACGACCGCCGCCAGCATCGTCGTAACGGTCGACGACACTGACACTCCCGACACGGCGCCGGTCTTCGACACGGCCACGGTGCCCGCCCGGACCTACACCGCAGGGACCGCCATTCCGACCCTGACGTTACCGTCCGCCACCGGCGGAGAAGGCGCCCTGAGCTATGCCCTGACCGGCGACATTCCCGCCGGCCTGACCTTCACCATGGCCACCCGCACGCTGACCGGTACGCCCACCATGGCCGCCCCGGCCGTCACGCTGACCTGGACGGCCACGGATAACGACGCCAACACCGCCGCCGACGATGCGGCTATGCTGACC
Source organism: Nitrospirales bacterium (assembly GCA_963692935.1). Classification (GTDB taxonomy): domain Bacteria; phylum Nitrospirota; class Nitrospiria; order Nitrospirales; family UBA8639; genus Bin75. Next base: position 1,227,953 of record OY843588.1, on the reverse strand, counting down.
TTTGCGGTGACGGTGACGGCGGTGCCCGGAGTGACCATCGTCCCGACCGCCCTGACCGTGGATGAAGGCGCCATGACCACCTACACCGCCGTCCTGGCCACCGCGCCCGACGGTGATGTCACGGTCATGCCCGACGCCGGCCCCAGCGGCGCGCTCACCGTTTCCGGCGCCCTGACCTTCAGCACGGCGACCTGGAACGCCGCGCAGACGGTGACCGTCACCGCGACCGTCGACGCGGACGCCACCGACAACACGGCCACCCTCACCCATGCGGTGAACGGCTACGGCAGTGTCGCCACGGTTCCCGACGTGACCGTCACGATCACCGACACCGACAGCGCCCCGACCTTCGGCGCGCAGACGGTGGATGACATGACCTACGTCGCCGAGGCCGCGATTCCGACGCTGACCCTGCCGTCTGCCACCAGCGGCGACATCCCCCTGAGCTATGCGCTGACCGGCGACATTCCCGACGGCCTGACCTTCGACATGGACGCCCTCACGCTGACCGGCGCGCCCACCATGGCCGCCCCTGCCGTCACGCTGACCTGGACGGCCACGGATAACGACGCCAACACCGCCGCCAACGATGCGGCCACGCTGACCTTTGCCGTGACGATCACGCCGGCGCCAGGTGTCACGCTTTCCGCCGCCACCCTCACCGTGGATGAAGGGAGCACCACCACCTACACTATTGTGCTGACCACCGAGCCTTCCGATGACGTGACGGTCACGCCGAGCGTTGCCCCCGTCGGCGATGTGACGACCGTCCCCGGCGGGCTGACCTTCAGTCCCTCCAACTGGAATATCGCCAGAATCATCACCGTCGTTGCCGCCGACGATGAGGACAGCGCCGACGACACGGCCACCATCACCCATGCCGTGGGTGGCTACGGCAGTGTCATGACCGCCGCCAGCATCGTAGTAACGGTCGACGACACTGACGCTCCCGACACGGCGCCGGTCTTCGACACAGCCACAGTGCCCGCCCGGACCTACACCGCAGGGACCGCCATTCCGACCCTGACGTTACCGTCCGCCACCGGTGGAGAAGGCGCCCTGAGCTATGCCCTGACCGGCGACATTCCCGCCGGCCTGACTTTCGACATGGCCGCCCTCACGCTGACCGGCACGCCCACCATGGCCGCCCCGGCCGTCACGCTGACCTGGACGGCCACGGATACGGACGACAACGCGACGGCTGACGATGCGGCCACGCTGACCTTTGCCGTGACGATCACGCCGGCGCCAGGTGTCACGCTTTCCGCCGCCACCCTCACCGTGGATGAAGGGAGCACCACCACCTACACCATCGTGCTGACCACCGAGCCTTCCGATGACGTGACGGTCACGCCGAGCGTTGCCCCCGTCGGCGATGTGACGACCGTCCCCGGCGGGCTGACCTTCAGTCCCTCCAACTGGAATATCGCCAGAATCATCACCGTCGTTGCCGCCGGCGATGATGACAGCGCCGACGACACGGCCACCATCACCCATGCCGTGGGCGGCTACGGCAGTGTCACGACCGCCGCCAGCATCGTCGTAACGGTCGACGACAATGACACTCCCGACACGGCGCCGGTCTTCGACACGGCCACGGTGCCCGCCCGGACCTACACCGCCGGGACCGCCATTCCGACCCTGACGTTACCGTCCGCCACCGGCGGAGAAGGCGCCCTGAGCTATGCCCTGACCGGCGACATTCCCGACGGCCTGACCTTCGACATGGCCGCCCTCACGCTGACCGGCACGCCCACCATGGCCGCCCCGGCCGTCATGCTGACCTGGACGGTCACGGATACGGACGACAACGCGACGGCCGACGATGCGGCCACGCTGACCTTTGCCGTGACGATCACGCCGGCGCCAGGTGTCACGCTTTCCGCCGCCACCCTCACCGTGGATGAAGGGAGCACCACCACCTACACTATTGTGCTGACCACCGAGCCTTCCGATGACGTGACGGTCACGCCGAGCGTTGCCCCCGTCGGCGATGTGACGACCGTCCCCGGCGGGCTGACCTTCAGTCCCTCCAACTGGAATATCGCCAGAATCATCACCGTCGTTGCCGCCGGCGATGAGGACAGCGCCGACGACACGGCCACCATCACCCATGCCGTGGGCGGCTACGGCAGTGTCATGACCGCCGCCAGCATCGTCGTAACGGTCGACGACACTGACACTCCCGACACGGCGCCGGTCTTCGACACGGCCATGGTGCCCGCCCAGACCTACACTGCCGGGACCTCCATTCCGACCCTGACGTTACCGTCCGCCACCGGTGGAGAAGGCGCCCTGAGCTATGCCCTGACCGGCGACATTCCCGCCGGCCTGACCTTTGCCATGGACGCCCTCACGCTGACCGGCGCGCCCACCATGGCCGCCCCTGCCGTCACGCTGACCTGGACGGCCACGGATAACGACGCCAACACCGCCGCCGACGATGCGGCCATGCTGACCTTTGCGGTGACGGTGACGGTGCCGGCGGCGGTGCCCGGAGTAACCATCGTCCCGACCGCCCTGACCGTGGATGAAGGCGCCATGACCACCTACACCGCCGTCCTGGCCACCGCGCCCGACGGTGATGTCACGGTCATGCCCGACGCCAGCCCCAGCGGCGCGCTCACCGTTTCCGGCGCCCTGACCTTCAGCACGGCGACCTGGAACGCCGCGCAGATGGTGACCGTCACCGCGACCGTCGACGCGGACGCCACCGACAACACGGCCACCCTCACCCATGTGGTGAACGGCTACGGCAGTGTCGCCCCGGTTCCCGACGTGACCGTCACGATCACCGACACCGACAGCGCCCCGACCTTCGGCGCGCAGACGGTGGATGACATGACCTACGTCGCCGAGGCCGCGATTCCGACGCTGACCCTGCCGTCTGCCACCAGCGGCGACATCCCCCTGAGCTATGGGCTGACCGGCGACATTCCCGCCGGCCTGACCTTCACCATGGCCACCCGCACGCTGACCGGTACGCCCACCATGGCCGCCCCGGCCGTCACGCTGACCTGGACGGCCACGGATAACGACGCCAACACCGCCGCCGCCGATACGGCCATGCTGACCTTTGCGGTGACGGTGACGGTGACGGTGACGGCGGTGCCCGGAGTGACCATCGTCCCGACCGCCCTGACCGTGGATGAAGGCACCATGACCACCTACACCGCCGTCCTGGCCACCGCGCCCGACGGTGATGTCACGGTCATGCCCGACGCCGGCCCCAGCGGCGTGCTCACCGTTTCCGGCGCCCTGACCTTCAGCACGGCGACCTGGAACGCCGCGCAGACGGTGACCGTCACCGCGACCGTCGACGCGGACGCCACCGACAACACGGCCACCCTCACCCATGCGGTGAACGGCTACGACAGTGTCTCCCAGGTTCCCGACGTGACCGTCACGATCACCGACACCGACAGCGCCCCGACCTTCGGCGCGCAGACGGTGGATGACATGACCTACGTCGCCGAGGCCGCGATTCCGACGCTGACCCTGCCGGCCGCCACCAGCGGCGACATCCCCCTGAGCTATGGGCTGACCGGCGACATTCCCGACGGCCTGACCTTCACCGACACCACCCGCACCCTGACCGGCACACCCACCACCGTCGTCGCGGCCGTCACGCTGACGTACACGGCCACCGATGCGGATGCCAACACAGCGGCCGACGATGCGGCCACGCTGACCTTTGCCGTGACGATCACGCCGGCGCCAGGTGTCACGCTTTCCGCCGCCACCCTCACCCTGGATGAAGGGAGCACCACCACCTACACTATTGTGCTGACCACCGAGCCTTCCGATGACGTGACGGTCACGCCGAGCGTTGCCCCCGTCGGCGATGTGACGACCGTCCCCGGCGGGCTGACCTTCAGTCCCTCCAACTGGAATATCGCCAGAATCATCACCGTTGTTGCCGCCGACGATGAGGACAGCGCCGACGACACGGCCACCATCACCCATGCCGTGGGTGGCTACGGCAGTGTCATGACCGCCGCCAGCATCGTCGTAACGGTCGACGACACTGACACTCCCGACACAGCGCCGGTCTTCGACACGGCCACGGTGCCCGCCCGGACCTACACCGCCGGGACCGCCATTCCGACCCTGACGTTACCGTCCGCCACCGGCGGAGAAGGCGCCTTGAGCTATGCCCTGACCGGCGACATTCCCGCCGGCCTGACCTTCGACATGGCCGCCCTCACGCTGACCGGCACGCCCACCATGGCCGCCCCGGCCGTCATGCTGACCTGGACGGTCACGGATACGGACGACAACGCGACGGCCGACGATGCGGCCACGCTGACCTTTGCCGTGACGATCACGCCGGCGCCAGGTGTCACGCTTTCCGCCGCCACCCTCACCGTGGATGAAGGGAGCACCACCACCTACACTATTGTGCTGACCACCGAGCCTTCCGATGACGTGACGGTCACGCCGAGCGTTGCCCCCGTCGGCGATGTGACGACCGTCCCCGGCGGGCTGACCTTCAGTCCCTCCAACTGGAATATCGCCAGAATCATCACCGTCGTTGCCGCCGGCGATGAGGACAGCGCCGACGACACGGCCACCATCACCCATGCCGTGGGCGGCTACGGCAGTGTCATGACCGCCGACAGCATCGTCGTAACGGTCGACGACACTGACGCTCCCGACACGGCGCCGGTCTTCGACACGGCCATGGTGCCCGCCAGGACCTACACCGCAGGGACCGCCATTCCGACCCTGACGTTACCGTCTGCCACCGGTGGAGAAGGCGCCCTGAGCTATGCCCTGACCGGCGACATTCCCGCCGGCCTGACCTTCGACATGGCCGCCCTCACGCTGACCGGCACGCCCACCATGGCCGCCCCGGCCGTCATGCTGACCTGGACGGTCACGGATACGGACGACAACGCGACGGCCGACGATGCGGCCACGCTGACCTTTGCCGTGACGATCACGCCGGCGCCAGGTGTCACGCTTTCCGCCGCCACCCTCACCGTGGATGAAGGGAGCACCACCACCTACACTATTGTGCTGACCACCGAGCCTTCCGATGACGTGACGGTCACGCCGAGTGTTGCCCCCGTCGGCGATGTGACGACCGTCCCCGGCGGGCTGACCTTCAGTCCCTCCAACTGGAATATCGCCAGAATCATCACCGTTGTTGCCGCCGGCGATGATGACAGCGCCGACGACACGGCTACCATCACCCATGCCGTGGGCGGCTACGGCAGTGTCACGACCGCCGCCAGCATCGTCGTAACGGTCGACGACACTGACACTCCCGACACGGCGCTGGTCTTCGACACGGCCATGGTGCCCGCCCAGACCTACACTGCCGGGACCGCCATTCCGCCCCTGACGTTACCGTCCGCCACCGGCGGCATCGCTCCTCTGAGCTACTCACTCACCGGGCCTCTGCCCACCGGCCTGGCCGTCGACGTGGGCATGCGCATCCTGAGCGGGACGCCGACCGTGGCTGGCCCCACAGGCACCTACACCTGGATGGTCACCGACGGGGCCGCCACCACAGCCAGTCTCCCGTTCACCATCGCGGTCCATGCGACGACCACGTGCAGCCGCATTCCGGCGGTGCGCGACGCCATTGTGGCAAGGGTGGCCGGTGTCTCCACCTGCGCGGATGTGACCGCGGACAACCTGGACGCGATCACCGATCTGGACCTGTCCAACATGAATCTCGGCGCCCTCCAAAGCGGTGACTTTGCGGGGCTTGGCGCGTTGACGAGCCTGGAACTTGGCAACAATCAGCTCACCATGTTGCCCGTGGGGGGCTTTGCGGGGCTTAGCGCATTGACACACCTGGGACTTGGCAATAATCGGATTGACACGTTGCCCGAGGGGATTTTTGATGGGATGGATTCCCTGACCAGTCTCACGCTGGCCGGCAATCCCGGCAGCCCGTTCATGCTGGCCATTGAGCTGGAGCGGTTGGATAATGGTCAGTTCCGGGCGCATCTCATGGAGGCCGCCCCGCTGGCCATGGAGGTGACCTGGGAGACGATCGGCAGGGGAGCGGACACAGACCCGGGGCTGCCCCGCGGCCAGCGCGGGATGACCGGGGATGCGATTGGCAGGGGAGCGGACACCGCGGTCAGTGGGGCCGCCGATGAGGCCATGGGGACAGCCACCATCGCCGCGGGCCAGCGTACCAGCGCGGCCTTCGGCGAGGCGACCGCCTCGCCGCCGGTCACCAGACTCCGCGATCCCATGTTCACCGGCGTGATGGAGGACACCGCCGACGATGCCGGCTCGTACAGCGGCTTTCAACTGAGCCTGGATGACACGGCGGTCGGTGCCGGTGTGGACATCACCCCGACCTCCCTGACTGTGGCCGAAGGAAGCTCGGCCACCTACACCGTGGTGTTGCGCACCGCTCCCACTGGCCCCGTGACGGTGATGCCGGGTGTCAGCGGCGGCGCGGTCACCGTCACCGGCGCCCTGACCTTCAGTGAGACGGCCTGGAACACGGAGCAGACGGTGACCGTCACCGACGCCACCGAGGACACCGCCACGATCACCCATACCGTGAGTGGCTACGGCAACATCACCGCCGCCGATGTCCTCGTCACCATTTCCGACACCGACAGTGCGCCGACCTTTGACCCGCCGACAGCGACGGTGCCTGACCAGACCTACCCCATCGGCACCGCCATCCCGACGCTGACGTTACCGGGAGCCATCGGCGGCAACGGCGACCTGAGCTACACCCTGACTCCCGATTCCGCCATTCCCGCCGGCCTGACCTTCACCATGGCCGCCCTCACGCTGACCGGTACGCCCACCATGGTCGCCCCGGCCGTCACGCTGACCTGGACGGTCACGGATACCGATACCAACACGGCGGCCGACGATGCGGCCATGCTGACCTTTGCCGTGACGATCACGCTGGCGTCCGAGATCACCATCGCCCCGACCGCTCTCACGGTGAATGAAGGCAGCACGACCACCTACACCATCGTGCTGACCACCGAGCCTCCCGGCGCGGTCACCGTGATGCCCGCCGCCGCCACCGGGGTGACCGTCTCCGGCGCCCTGACCTTCAGCGAGACGACCTGGAACACGGAGCAGACGGTGACCGTCACCGCCACCCCTGACACGGACACCACCCAGGACACCGCCACGATCACCCATACCGTGAGCGGCTACGGCAACGTCACCGCCGCCGATGTCCTCGTCACCATCCCCGACACCACCAGCGCGCCGACCTTCGACCCGTCGACGGTGCCCGCCCAGACCTACGCCGCCGGGACCGCCATCCCGCCCCTGACGTTACCGTCCGCCATCGGCGGAGCCGGCGCCCTGAGCTATGCCCTGACCGGCAACATTCACGACGGCCTGACCTTCTCCCTTGCCACCCGCACGCTGACCGGCATACCGGTCACCGTCGCAGCGGCGCGGTCCTACACCTGGAGCGCCACCGATCTCGGCGGCGCATTCGATACCCTCACCTTCACCATCACCATCCAGCGGACGACCGTGTGCCTACGCACCCCGGCGGTGCGCGACGCCATCGTGGAGGCGATAGACAGCGTGGACGACTGCGCGGATGTCACCCCGACCCAGTTGAGCGGGATCACCTCGCTCAGCTTCATGGGGACCAACGTGGTCGGAGAGGACATCACCGCATTCCGAAGCGGCGATTTCGCCGGGTTGAGCGCGTTGGAGGTCCTGCGCATCACGGCCCAGGCGAGTCTTCCCACCTTACCCGGGGATCTCTTCGCGGGGCTGAGCGGGCTGAGGGAGCTGAGTCTGCATAGTAACGGGTTCACCGCCCTGCCCGCGGGCCTCTTCGCCGGGGTGAGCGGGCTGACATCCCTCACGCTGGAAGACAATCATTTCAGCACCCTGCCGGCGAATCTCTTCGCCGGGTTGAGTGCGATCACCACCCTGGTTTTGCGGAACGGGGAACTCATCACCCTGCCCGCGAATGTGTTCACCGGCTTGAGCGGGGTGGAGACGATTGATCTGAATAATAATACCCTCGACACCCTGGCGGCGGGTCTGTTCAGCGGGCTGGACAGTCTTCAGTCGGTGAACATGAGAGGCAATCAACTCGGGGCGTTGCCCGAAGGGCTGTTTGACGGCGTGACTCGCCTTGACGGCTTGGGCCTGCACCAGAACCCCGGCAGTCCGTTCATGCTGAATCTCTCTATTGAGGAACAGGAGAACGGCCAGGTGCGGGTGCGTGTTCCAGCGGCCACCCCGTTGGACATCGAGGTCGCCTGGAGGATCTCCGGCGGCGGCATCGGCACGGCCACCATCCCGGCGGGCCGGCGCACCTCGGATGCGTTTGGCATGGCCGTGGCCTCGGTGGCCGACGTGACGCTCGGCACCCCCCGATTCACCGGCGTGACGGAGGACACCGCCGACACGACCGGCGCGTACAGCGGCTTTCAAGTGGGCCTGGGTGCCGGTGTGGACATCGCCCCAACCGTCCTGACTGTAGCCGCAGGAAGCTCGGCCACCTACACCGTGGTGTTGCGCACCGCCCCCAGCGGCCCCGTGACGGTGACGCCGGGCGTCAGCGGCGACGCGGTCTCCGTCTCCGGCCCCCTGACCTTCAGCGAGACGGCCTGGAACACGGAGCAGACGGTGACCGTCACCGCCGCCCCCGACGCGGACGCCACCGAGGACACCGCCACGATCACCCATACCGTGAGTGGCTACGGCAACATCACCGCCGCCGAGGTCATCGTCACCATTTCCGACACCGACAGTGCGCCGACCTTTGACCTGTCGACAGGGACGGTGCCTGACCAGACCTACACCGCCGGCGCCGCCATCCCGACGCTGACGTTACCGGCAGCCACCGGGGGCGACGGCGACCTGAGCTACGCCCTGACTCCCGATTCCGACATTCCCACCGGCCTGGCCTTCACCGAGGCCACCCGCACCCTGGCCGGCATGCCCACCGCCGTGGCCGTGGCCGTCACGCTGACCTACACAGCCACGGATACCGATACCAACACGGCGGCCGACGATACGGCCACGCTAACCTTCGCCGTGACGATCATCCCGGCGTCCGTGGTCACCCTCGACCCGACCGCCCTCACCGTGGATGAAGGCAGCACAGCCATCTACACCGTCGTGCTGACCACCGTGCCCACTGGCGATGTCACCGTGACGCCCGACGCTCTCACCGAGGTCACCGTCACCGGTGCCCTGACCTTCAGCACGGCGACCTGGAACATGGTGCAGACGGTGACGGTCACCGCCGCCCCCGACGCGGACGCCACCGAGGACACCGCCACGATCACCCATACCGTGAGTGGCTACGGCAACATCACCGCCGCCGAGGTCCTCGTCACCATTCCCGACACCGACAGCGCGCCGACCTTTGACCTGCCGACAGCGACGGTGCCTGACCAGACCTACCCCATCGGCACCGCCATCCCGACGCTGACGTTACCGGAAGCCACCGGTGGCGACGGCGACCTGAGCTACGCCCTGACTTCCGATTCCGCCATTCCCACCGGCCTGACCTTCACCGAGGCCACCCGCACCCTGGCCGGCACGCCCACCGCCGTCGCCGCGGCCGTCACGCTGACGTACACGGCCACCGATGCGGATGCCAACACCGCCGCCACCGATGCGGCCCTGCTACCCTTCACCGTGACGATCATCATTGCGCCCGCGGTCACCCTCGACCCGACCGCCCTCACCGTGGATGAAGGCGGCACGGCCATCTACACCGTGGCGCTGACCACCGTGCCCGCCGGCGACGTGACGGTCACGCCAACCAGCGGTGCCCCCGACGTCGCCACCGTCACCGGCGCGCTGACCTTCACTACGGTGACTTGGAACACCGCGCAGACCGTCACCGTCACCGCTACCGTCGATGCGGACGCCACCGACAACACGGCCACCCTCACCCATGCGGTGAACGGCTACGGCAGTGTCGCCCCGGTTCCCGACGTGACCGTCACGATCACCGACACCGACAGCGCCCCGACCTTCGGCGCGCAGACGGTGGATGACATGACCTACGTCGCCGACGCCGCGATTCCGACGCTGACCCTGCCGGCCGCCACCAGCGGCGACGTCCCCCTGAGCTATGCGCTGACCGGTGCCATTCCCGACGGCCTGACCTTCACCAACGCCGACCGCACCCTGGCCGGCACGCCCACCGCCGCCGTCGCGGCCGTCACGCTGACGTACACGGCCACCGATGCGGATGCCAACACGGCGGCCGCCGATACGGCCATGCTGACCTTTTCGGTGACGGTGACGGTGCCGGCGGCGGTGCCCGGAGTGACCATCGTCCCGACCGCCCTCACCGTGGATGAAGGCGGCATGACCACCTACACCATCGTGCTGACCACTGAGCCTCCCGGCGCGGTCACCGTGACGCCTGCCTCCGCCGATGTGGCCGTCACCGGCGCCCTGACCTTCAGCGAGACATCCTGGAACACGGAGCAGACGGTGACCGTCACCGCCGCCCTTGACGCGGACGCCACCGAGGACACCGCCACGATCACCCATACCGTGAGCGGCTACGGCAACGTCACCGCCGCCGATGTCCTCGTCACCATCCCCGACACCGCCAGCACGCCGACCTTCGACCCGTCGACGGTGCCCGCCCAGACCTACGCCGCCGGGACCGCCATCCCGCCCCTGACGTTACCGTCCGCTGTCGGCGGAGCCGGCGCCCTGAGCTATGCCCTGACCGGCGACATTCCCGACGGCCTGACCTTCTCCCGTGCCACCCGCACGCTGACCGGCGTACCGGTCACCGTCGCAGCGGCGCGGTCCTACACCTGGAGCGCCACCGATCCCGGCGGCGCATTCGATACCCTCACCTTCACCATCACCATCCAGCGGACGACCGTGTGCATACGCACCCCGGCGGTGCGCGACGCCATCGTGGAGGCGATAGACAGCGTGGACGACTGCGCGGATGTCACCCCGACCCAGTTGAGCGGGATCACCTCGCTCAGCTTCACGGGGACCAACGTGGTCGGAGAGGGCATCACCGCATTCCAAAGCGGCGATTTCGCCGGGTTGAGCGCGTTGGAGGTCTTGCGCATCACGGCCCAGGCGAGTCTCCCCACCTTACCCGAGGATCTCTTCGCGGGGCTGAGCGGGCTGAGGGAGCTGAGTCTGCATAGTAACGGGTTGACCGCCCTGCCAGCGGGCCTCTTCGCCGGGGTGAGCGGGCTGACATCCCTCACGCTGCAAGGCAATCCTTTCAGCACCCTGCCGGCGAATCTCTTCGCCGGGTTGAGTGGGATCAGCACCCTGGTTCTGGGGAATGGGGACCTCATTACCCTGCCCGCGAATGTGTTCACCGGCTTGAGCGGGGTGGAGACGATTGATCTGGGTAATAATTTCCTCGCCACCCTGGCGGCGGGTCTGTTCAGCGGGCTGGACAGTCTTCAGTCGGTGGACATGCAAGGCAATCAACTCGGGGCGTTGCCCGAAGGGCTGTTTGACGGCGTGACTCGCCTTGACGGCCTGGTCCTGCACCTGAACACCGGCAGTCCGTTCATGCTGAATCTCTCTATTGAGGAACAGGAGAACGGCCAGGTGCGGGTGCGTGTTCCAGCGGCCACCCCGTTGGACATCGAGGTCGCCTGGAGTATCTCCGGCGGCGGCACCGGCACGGCCACCATCCCGGCGGGCCGGCGCACCTCGGATGCGTTTGGCATGGCCGTGGCCTCGGTGGCCGACGTGACGCTCGGCACCCCCCGATTCACCGGCGTGACGGAGGACACCGCCGACACGGCCGGCGCTTACAGCGGCTTTCAAGTGGGCCTGGATGACTCGGTGGTCAGGACCGGTGTGGACATCGCCCCGACCGCCCTGACTGTGGCCGCAGGGAGATCGGTCACCTACACCGTGGTGCTGCGCACCGCCCCCACTGGCCCCGTGACGGTGACGCCGGGCGTCAGCGGCGACGCGGTCACCGTCTCCGGCGCCCTGACCTTCAGCGAGACGGCCTGGAACACGGAGCAGACGGTGACCGTGACCGCCGCCGATGACCCGGACAACATCAACAACCCGGCCATCATCAGCCATGTGGTAAGCGGCTACGGCGACGTGACCATGGCGACCAGCGTCGCGGTCACGGTCATGGCCGTGGACATTTCCCTCGCCACCCTCACCGTGCCCGAAGGGAGCATGAACATCTACACCATGGTGCTGACCAGCGCGCCCACCAGCGCGGTCACCGTGATGCCCGCCGCCACCACCGGGGTGACCGTCTCCGGCGCCCTGACCTTCAGTGAGACGGCTTGGAACACGGAGCAGACGGTGACCGTCACCGCCGCCACCGACGCGGACGCCACCGAGGACACCGCCACGATCACCCATACCGTGAGTGGCTACGGTAGCGTTACCGCCGCCGAGGTCATCGTCACCATTCCCGACACCGACCGCGCGCCGGCCTTCGATCCGTCGACAGGGACGGTGCCTGACCAGACCTACCCCATCGGCGCCGCCATCCCGACGCTGACGTTACCGGAAGCCACCGGTGGCGACGGCGACCTGAGCTACGCCCTGACTTCCGATGCCACCATCCCCGACGGCCTGACCTTCAACGACACCGACCGCACCCTGGCCGGCACGCCCACCGCCGCCGCGGCCGTCACGCTGACCTGGACAGCCACAGATACCGATACCAACACGGCGGCCGCCGATACGGCCACGCTGACCTTCGCCGTGACGATCATCCCGGTGCCCGTGGTCACCCTCGACCCGACCGCCCTCACCGTGGGGGAAGGCAGCACGACCATCTACACCATCGTGCTGACCACCGTGCCCACTGGCGATGTCACCGTGACGCCAACCAGCAGTGACACAGGCGTCGTCACCGTCCCCGGCGCCCTGACCTTCAGCACGGCGACCTGGAACATGGTGCAGACGGTGACGGTCACCGCCACCCCCGACGCGGACGACACCGAGGACACCGCCACGATCACCCATACTGTGAGCGGCTACGACAGCATCCCCGGCGGCACGATCCTCGTCACCATCCCCGACACCGACAGTGCGCCGACCTTTGACCCGCCGACAGCGACGGTGCCTGACCAGACCTACCCTGTCGGCACCGCCATCCCGACGCTGACGTTACCGGGAGCCATCGGCGGCAACGGCCGCCCGAACTACGCCCTGACTCCCGATTCCGCCATTCCCGCCGGCCTGACCTTCACCATGGCCACCCTCACGCTGACCGGTACGCCCACCATGGTCGCCCCGGCCGTCACGCTGACCTGGACAGCCACGGATACCGATACCAACATGGCGGCCGACGATGCGGCCATGCTGACCTTTGCCGTGACGATCACGCCGGCGCCCGAGGTCACTATCGCCCCGACCGCTCTCACAGTGGATGAAGGCGGCACGATCACCTACACCATCGTGCTGACCATCGAGCCTCCCGGTGCGGTCATCGTGACGCCTGCCTCCGCCGATGTGGCCGTCACCGGCGCCCTGACCTTCAGCGAGACGTCCTGGAACACGGAGCAGACGGTAACCGTCACCGCCACCGCTGACGCGGACGCCACCCAGGACACCGCCACGATCACCCATACCGTGAGCGGCTACGGCAACGTCACCGCCGCCGATGTCCTCGTCACTATTCCCGACACCACCAGCACGCCGACCTTCGACCCGTCGACGGTGCCCGCCCAGACCTACGCCGCCGAGACCGCCATCCCGCCCCTGACGTTACCGTCCGCCGTCGGCGGAGCCGGCGCCCTGAGCTATGCCCTGACCGGCGCCATCCCTGACGGCCTGACCTTCTCCCGTGCCACCCGCACGCTGACCGGCATACCGGTCCGCTTCGCAGCGGCGCGGTCCTACACCTGGAGCGCCACCGATCTCGACGGCGCATTCGATACCCTCACCTTCACCATCACCATCCAGAGGACGACCGTGTGCCTGCGCACCCCGGCGGTGCGCGACGCCATCGTGGAGGCGATAGACGGCGTGGACGACTGCGCGGATGTCACCCCGACCCAGTTGAGCGGGATCACCTCGCTCAGCTTCACGGGGACCGACGTGGTCGGGGAGGGCATCACCGCATTCCAAAGCGGCGATTTCGCCGGGTTGAGCGCGTTGGAGGTCCTGCGCATCACGGCCCAGGCGAGTCTCACCACCTTACCCGGGGATCTCTTCGCCGGGCTGAGCGATCTGAGGGATCTGAGTCTGCATAGTAACGGGTTCACCGCCCTGCCCGCGGGCCTCTTCGCCGGGGTGAGCGGGCTGACCTCCCTCACGCTGCAAGACAATCATTTCAGTACCCTGCCGGCGAATCTCTTCGCCGGGTTGAGTGGGATCAGCACCCTGGTTCTGCGGAATGGGGAGCTCATTACCCTGCCCGCGAATGTGTTCACCGGCTTGAGCGGGGTGGAGACGATTGATCTGGGTAATAATTTCCTCGCCACCCTGGCGGCGGGTCTGTTCAGCGGGCTGGACAGTCTTCAGTCGGTGGACATGCAAGGCAATCAACTCGGGGCGTTGCCCGAAGGGCTGTTTGACGGCGTGACTCGCCTTGACGGCCTGGTCCTGCACCTGAACACCGGCAGTCCGTTCATGCTGAATCTCTCTATTGAGGAACAGGAGAACGGCCAGGTGCGGGTGCGTGTTCCAGCGGCCACCCCGTTGGACATCGAGGTCGCCTGGAGGCTCTTCGGCGGCGGCACCGGCACGGCCACCATCCCGGCGGGCCGGCGCACCTCGGATGCGTTTGGCATGGCCGTGGCCTCAGCGGCCGACGTGACGCTCGGCACCCCCCGATTCACCGGCGTGACGGAGGCCACCGCCGACAGTACCGGCGCTTACAGCGGCTTTCAAGTGGGCCTGGGTGCCGGTGTGGACATCACCCCAACCGTCCTGACTGTGGCCGCGGGAAGCTCGGCCACCTACACCGTGGTGTTGCGCACCGCCCCCGGCGGCCCCGTGACGGTGACGCCGGGCGCCAGCGGCGGCGCGGTCTCCGTCTCCGGCCCCCTGACCTTCAGCGAGACGTCCTGGAACACGGAGCAGATGGTGACCGTGACCGCCGCCGATGACACGGACAACATCAACAACCCGGCCACCATCAGCCATATGGTAAGCGGCTACGGCGACGTGACCATGGCGACCCGCATCGCGGTCACGGTCATGGCCGTGGACATTTCCCTCGCCACACTCACCGTGTCCGAAGGGAGCACGGCCTCCTACACCATGGTGCTGACCAGCGTGCCCGCCAGCGCGGTCACCGTGATGCCCGCCGCCACCACCGGGGTGACCGTCTCCGGCGCCCTGACATTCAGCGAGACGTCCTGGAACACGGAGCAGACGGTGACCGTCACCGCCACCCCTGACGCGGACGCCACCGAGGACACCGCCACGATCACCCATACCGTGAACGGCTACGGCAGCGTCACCGCCGCCGAGGTCATCGTCACCATCCCCGACACCAACAGCACGCCGGCCTTTGACCCGTCGCCAGCGATGGTGCCCGCCCAGATCTACACCACCGGCGCCACCATCCCGACGCTGACGTTACCGGAAGCCACCGGTGGCGACATCTCCCTGAGCTACGCCCTGACTCCCGATACGGCCATTCCCGCCGGCCTGACCTTCACCGCCGCCGACCGCACCCTGGCCGGCACGCCCACCGCCGTCGCCGCGGCCGTCACGCTGACCTACACAGTCACGGATACCGATACCAACACGGCTGCCGACGATACGGCCATGCTGACCTTCGCCGTGACGATCATCCCGGCGCCCGTGGTCACCCTCGCCCCGACCGCCCTCACCGTGGATGAAGGTAGCACAGCCATCTACACCGTGGCGCTGACCACCGTGCCCACCGGCGACGTGACGGTCACGCCAACCAGCGGTGCCCCCGACGTCGCCACCGTCACCGGCGCGCTGACCTTCACCACGGTGACTTGGAACACCGCGCAGACGGTGACCGTCACCGCGACCGTCGACGCGGACGCCACCGACAACACGGCCACCCTCACCCATGCGGTGAACGGCTACGGCAATGTCTCCCCGGTTCCCGACGTGACCGTCACGATCACCGACACTGACAGCGCCCCGACCTTTGGCGCGCAGACGGTGGATGACATGACCTACGTCGCCGAGGCCGCGATTCCGACGCTGACCCTGCCGGCCGCCACCAGCGGCGACGTCCTCCTGAGCTATGCGCTGACCGGCGCCATTCCCGACGGCCTGACCTTCGACATGGACGCCCTCACGCTGACAGGTACGCCCACCATGGCCGCCCCGGCCGTCACGCTGACGTACACGGCCACCGATGCTGATGCCAACACGGTAGCCGACGATACGGCCATGCTGACCTTTGCGGTGACGGTGACGGCGGTGCCCGGAGTAACCATCGTCCCGACCGCCCTGACCGTGGATGAAGGCACCATGACCACCTACACCGCCGTCCTGGCCACCGCGCCCGACGGTGATGTCACGGTCATGCCCGACGCCGGCCCCAGCGGCGCGCTCACCGTTTCCGGCGCCCTGACCTTCAGCACGGCGACCTGGAACGCCGCGCAGACGGTGACCGTCACCGCTGCCGTCGACGCGGACGCCACCGACAACACGGCCACCCTCACCCATGCGGTGAACGGCTACGGCAGTATCACCATGGCCGACCCTGTGACCGTCACGATCACCGACACCGACAGCGCCCCGACCTTTGGCGCGCAGACGGTGGATGACATGACCTACGTCGCCGAGGCCGCGATTCCGACGCTGACCCTGCCGGCCGCCACCAGCGGCGATGTCCCCCTGAGCTATGCGCTGACCGGCGCCATTCCCGACGGCCTGACCTTCGCCATGGACACCCTCACGCTGACCGGTACGCCCACCATGGCCACCCCGGCCGTCACGCTGACGTACACGGCCACCGATGCTGATGCCAACACGGTAGCCGACGATGCGGCCATGCTGACCTTTGCGGTGACGGTGACGGCGGTGCCCGGAGTGACCATCGTCCCGACCGCCCTGACCGTGGATGAAGGCACCATGACCACCTACACCGCCGTCCTGGCCACCGCGCCCGACGGTGATGTCACGGTCATGCCCGATGCCGGCACCAGCGGCGCGCTCACCGTTTCCGGCGCCCTGACCTTCAGCACGGCGACCTGGAACGCCGCGCAGACGGTGACCGTCACCGCTGCCGTCGACGCGGACGCCACCGACAACACGGCCACCCTCACCCATGCGGTGAACGGCTACGGCAGTATCACCATGGCCGACCCTGTGACCGTCACGATCACCGACACCGACAGCGCCCCGACCTTTGGCGCGCAGACGGTGGATGACATGACCTACGTCGCCGAGGCCGCGATTCCGACGCTGACCCTGCCGGCCGCCACCAGCGGCGACGTCCCCCTGAGCTATGCGCTGACCGGCGCCATTCCCGACGGCCTGACCTTCGACATGGACGCCCTCACGCTGACCGGTACGCCCACCATGGCCGCCCCGGCCGTCACGCTGACGTACACGGCCACCGATGCGGATGCCAACACGGTAGCCGACGATGCGGCCATGCTGACCTTTGCGGTGACGGTGACGGCGGTGCCCGGAGTAACCCTCGTCCCGACCGCCCTGACCGTGGCTGAAGGCACCATGACCACCTACACCGCCGTCCTGGCCACCGCGCCCGACGGTGATGTCACGGTCATGCCCGACGCCGGCCCCAGCGGCGCGCTCACCGTTTCCGGCGCCCTGACCTTCAGCATGGCGACCTGGAACGCCGCGCAGACGGTGACCGTCACCGCTGCCGTCGACGCGGACGCCACCGAGGACACCGCCACGATCACCCATACTGTGAGTGGCTACGGTCGCGTCATCGGCGCCGGTACAGAGGTCATCGTCACCATCCCCGACACCGACAGTGCGCCGGCCTTTGACCCGTCGACAGGGACGGTGCCTGACCAGACCTACACCGCCGGCGCCGCCATCCCGACGCTGACGTTACCGGAAGCCACCGGTGGCAACGGCGACCTGAGCTACGCCCTGACCGGCCCCATCCCCGACGGCCTGACCTTCACCAACGCCGACCGCACCCTGGCCGGTACACCCACCACCGCCGCCACGGCCGTCACGCTGACCTGGACAGCCACCGATGATGACGCCAACACCGCCGCCGCCGATGCGGCCCTGCTACCCTTCACCGTGACGATCACCCCGGCACCCGCCGTCACCCTCGACCCGACTGCCCTCACCGTGGATGAAGGTAGCACGGCCATCTACACCGTGGCGCTGACCACCGTGCCCGCCGGCGACGTGACGGTCACGCCAACCAGCGGTGCCCCCGCCGTCGCCACCGTCACCGGCGTCCTGACCTTCACCACGGCAACCTGGAACACCGCGCAGACCGTCACCGTCACCGGCGCCACCGCCGCCCCCGACGCGGATGACACCGATGCCACCGCCACGATCACCCATACCGTGGGCGGCTACGGTAGCGTCACCGCCGATGATGTCCTCGTCACCATCCCCGATACCGACAGCGCGCCGACCTTCGATCCGTCGACAGGGACGGTGCCTGACCAGACCTACACCGCCGACGCCGCCATCCCGACGCTGACGTTACCGGAAGCCAGCGGTGGCGACGGCGACCTGAGCTATGCCCTGACTCCCGATGCCATCCCCGACGGCCTGACCTTCAATGACGCCGACCGCACCCTGGCCGGTACACCCACCGCCGCCGCCTCGGCGGTCACGCTGACCTGGACAGCCACCGATGATGACGCCAACACCGCCGCCGCCGATGCGGACATGCTGACCTTCACCGTGACGATCATCACTGCGCCCGCCGTCACCCTCGACCCGACCGCCCTCACCGTGGATGAAGGCAGCACGGCCACCTACACCGTGGCGCTGACCACCGTGCCCGCCGGCGACGTGACGGTCACGCCAACCAGCGATAACCCGGACGCCGCCACCGTCACCGGCGCGCTGACCTTCAGCACGACGACCTGGAACACCGAGCAGACGGTGACCGTCACCGGCGCCCCCGCCGCCCCCGACGCGGACGCCACCGATGCCACCGCCACGATCACCCATACCGTGGGCGGCTACGGCAACGTCACCGCCGACAATGTCCTCGTCACCATCCCCGACACCGACAGCGCGCCGACCTTCGATCCGTCGACAGGGACGGTGCCTGACCAGACCTACACCGCCGGCGCCGCCATCCCGACGCTGACGTTACCGGAAGCCACCGGTGGCGACGGCGACCTGAGCTACGCCCTGACTCCCGATGCCATCCCCGCCGGCCTGACCTTCACCAACGCCGACCGCACCCTGGCCGGCACGCCCACCGCCGCCGCCACGGCGGTCACGCTGACCTGGACGGCGACCGATGAGGATGCCAACACGGCCGCCGCCGATGCGGCCCTGCTACCCTTCACCGTGACGATCACCCCGGCGCCCGCCGTCACCCTCGACCCGACCGCCCTCACCGTGGATGAAGGCAGCACGGCCACCTACACCGTGGCGCTGACCACCGTGCCCGCCGGCGACGTGACGGTCACGCCAACCAGCGGTGCCCCCGCCGTCGCCACCGTCACCGGCGTCCTGACCTTCACCACGGCAACTTGGAACACCGCGCAGACCGTCACCGTCACCGGCGCCACCGCCGCCCCCGACGCGGATGACACCGATGCCACCGCCACGATCACCCATACCGTGGGCGGCTACGGTAGCGTCACCGCCGATGATGTCCTCGTCACCATCCCCGATACCGACAGCGCGCCGACCTTCGACCCGTCGACAGGGACGGTGCCTGACCAGACCTACACCGCCGACGCCGCCATCCCGACGCTGACGTTACCGGAAGCCAGCGGTGGCGACGGCGACCTGAGCTATGCCCTGACTCCCGATGCCATCCCCGACGGCCTGACCTTCAATGACGCCGACCGCACCCTGGCCGGTACACCCACCGCCGCCGCCTCGGCGGTCACGCTGACCTGGACAGCCACCGATGATGACGCCAACACCGCCGCCGCCGATGCGGACATGCTGACCTTCACCGTGACGATCATCACTGCGCCCGCCGTCACCCTCGACCCGACCGCCCTCACCGTGGATGAAGGCAGCACGGCCACCTACACCGTGGCGCTGACCACCGTGCCCGCCGGCGACGTGACGGTCACGCCAACCAGCGATAACCCGGACGCCGCCACCGTCACCGGCGCGCTGACCTTCAGCACGACGACCTGGAACACCGAGCAGACGGTGACCGTCACCGGCGCCCCCGCCGCCCCCGACGCGGACGCCACCGATGCCACCGCCACGATCACCCATACCGTGGGCGGCTACGGCAACGTCACCGCCGACAATGTCCTCGTCACCATCCCCGACACCGACAGCGCGCCGACCTTCGATCCGTCGACAGGGACGGTGCCTGACCAGACCTACACCGCCGGCGCCGCCATCCCGACGCTGACGTTACCGGAAGCCACCGGTGGCGACGGCGACCTGAGCTACGCCCTGACTCCCGATGCCATCCCCGACGGCCTGACCTTCACCAACGCCGACCGCACCCTGGCCGGCACGCCCACCGCCGCCGCCTCGGCGGTCACGCTGACCTGGACAGCCACCGATGATGACGCCAACACGGCCGCCGCCGATGCGGCCCTGCTACCCTTCACCGTGACGATCACCCCGGCGCCCGCCGTCACCCTCGCCCCGACCGCCCTCACCGTGGATGAAGGCAGCACGGCCACCTACACCGTGGCGCTGACCACCGTGCCCGCCGGCGACGTGACGGTCACGCCAACCAGCGGTGCCCCCGCCGTCGCCACCGTCACCGGCGTCCTGACTTTCACCACGGCGACCTGGAACACCGCGCAGACCGTCACCGTCACCGGCGCCACCGCCGCCCCCGACGCGGATGACACCGATGCCACCGCCACGATCACCCATACCGTGGGCGGCTACGGTAGCGTCACCGCCGATGAAGTCCTCGTCACCATCCCCGACACCGACAGCGCGCCGACCTTCGACCCGTCGACAGGGACGGTGCCTGACCAGACCTACACCGCCGGCGCCGCCATCCCGACGCTGACGTTACCGGAAGCCACCGGTGGCGACGGCGACCTGAGCTACGCCCTGACTCCCGATGCCGCCATCCCCGCCGGCCTGACCTTCACCAACGCCGACCGCACCCTGGCCGGTACACCCACCGCCGCCGCCTCGGCCGTCACGCTGACCTGGACGGCCACTGATGCGGACGCCAACACCGCCGCCGACGATGCGGCCACGCTGACCTTCACCGTGACGATCACCGTGGTGCCCGGAGTCACCCTCTCCGCCGCCACCCTCTCCGTGGGTGAAGGCAGCACGACCACCTACACCATGGTGCTGACCACCGTGCCACCCGGTGACGTGACGGTGACGACGAGCGTCAACCCCGTCGACAATGTGACGACCAGCCCCGTCGCGCTGACCTTCAGCACCGCAAACTGGAATACCGCCATGACCGTCTCCGTCGGCGCCGCCGAGGACACTGATTCCATTGACGACGTCGCCACCATCAGCCATATGGTAAGCGGCTACGGCACCGTCACCGCCGCCGATGTTGTGGTCACGGTCACCGACAACGATGCCGCCGACACGATGCCGGACTTCGGTGCGGAGACGGTGTCCGCCCTGACCTATGTCGCCGAGACCGCCATTTCAACCCTGACCCTCCCGACCGCCACCAGCGGGAATGGCGCCCTGAACTATGCGCTAACCGGCAGCCTCCCCGCCGGCCTGACCTACACCGACACCGCCCGCACCCTGACCGGCACGCCCCTCACCGCGGCCCCGGCGGTCACGCTGACCTGGACGGCCACCGATTCAGACAGCAACACAACCGCCGCCGATGCAGCCACGCTGACCTTCCCCGTGACGATCACCCCGGCGCCCGCGGTCACCCTCGCCCCGACCGCCCTCACCGTGAATGAAGGCAGTACGACCATCTACACCGTGGCGCTGACCACCGTGCCCGCCGGGGACGTGACGGTCACGCCAACCAGCGGTGACACCGGCGTCACCGTCACCGGCGCGCTGACCTTCAGCACGACGACCTGGAACACCGAGCAGACGGTGACCGTCACCACTACCGAGGATGCTGACGCCACCGACGCCACCGTCGCCATCACCCATCAGGTGGACGGCTACGACACGGTGAGCGCTGGCGAGGTGACGGTAATCGTTGCTGACACCGACACCCCCGGCGTCACCCTTTCGGAGACCGCCCTCACCGTGAATGAAGGCAGCACAACCATCTACACCGTGGTGCTGACCACCTTGCCCGCCGGGGACGTGACGGTCACGCCAACCAGCGATGACCCCGGCGTCGCCACCGTCACCAGCGCCCTGACCTTCACCACGGCGACCTGGAACGCCGAGCAGACGGTGACCGTCACCGGCGCCACCGACGCGGACGCCACCGAGGACACCGCCACGATCACCCATACCGTAGGCGGCTACGGCAGCGTCATCGGCACTGGCACCGAGGTCATCGTCACCGTCCCCGACACCGACAGCGCGCCGACCTTCGATCCGTCGACAGGGACAGTGCCTGACCAGACCTACACCGCCGACGCCGCCATCCCGACGCTGACGTTACCGGAAGCCACCGGTGGCAACGGCGACCTGAGCTACGCCCTGACCGGCCCCGTCCCCGACGGCCTGACCTTCACCAACGCCGACCGCACCCTGACCGGCACGCCCACCACCGCCGCCACGGCCATCACGCTGACCTGGACGGCTACCGATGGGGATGCCAACACGGCCACCACCGATGCGGCCCTGCTACCCTTCACCGTGACGATCACCCCGGCGCCCGCCGTCACCCTCGCCCCGACCGCCCTCACCGTGGATGAAGGCAGCACGGCCATCTACACCGTGGCGCTGACCACCGTGCCCGCCGGCGACGTGACGGTCACGCCAACCAGCGGTGACACCGACGTCGCCACCGTCACCGGCGCGCTGACCTTCACCACGGTGACTTGGAACACCGCGCAGACGGTGACCGTCACCGCTACCGTCGACGCGGACGCCACCGACAACACGGCCACCCTCACCCATGCGGTGAACGGCTACGGCAGTGTCGCCCCGGTTCCCGACGTGACCGTCACGATCACCGACACCGACAGCGCCCCGACCTTCGGCGCGCAGACGGTGGATGACATGACCTACGTTGCCGACGCTGCGATTCCGACGCTGACCCTGCCGGCCGCCACCAGCGGCGACGTCCCCCTGGGCTATGCGCTGACCGGCGCCATTCCCGACGGCCTGACCTTCACCAACGCCGACCGCACCCTGGCCGGCACGCCCACCACCGCCGTCGCGGCCGTCACGCTGACGTACACGGCCACCGATGCGGATGCCAACACGGCGGCCGCCGATACGGCCATGCTGACCTTTGCGGTGACGGTGACGGTGCCGGCGGCGGTGCCCGGAGTGACCATCGTCCCGACCGCCCTCACCGTGGATGAAGGCAGCACGGCCATCTACACCGTGGTGCTGACCACTGTGCCCGCCGACGACGTGACGGTCACACCAACCAGCGGTAACACCGCCGTCGCCACCGTCATCGGTGCCCTGACCTTCAGCACGACGACCTGGAACACGGCGCAGACGGTGACGGTCACCGCCGAGGATGACGCTGATTTCGCTGACGCCACCGCCACTATCAGCCACATGGTGGACGGCTACGGCGGCGTCATCGCCGCCCCGATCACGGTGACGGTCACCGACACCGACGTCGCCAGTCCCCTGACTTTCGACACGATGGTGCCCGCCCGGATCTACACCGCCGGCATCATGATTCCGGCTCTGACCCTGCCCGAAGCCACCGGCGGCATCGCTCCTCTGAGCTACTCACTCACCGGGCCTCTGCCCACCGGCCTGGCCGTCGACGTGGGCACGCGCATCCTGAGCGGGACGCCGACCGTGGCTGGCCCCACCGGCACCTACACCTGGATGGTCACCGACGTGGCCGCCACCACGGCCAGTCTCCCGTTCACCATCGCGGTCCATGCGACGACCACGTGCAGCCGCATTCCGGCGGTGCGCGACGCCATTGTGGCAAGGGTGGCCGGTGTCTCCACCTGCGGGGATGTGACCGCGGACAACCTGGACGCGATCACCGATCTGGACCTGTCCAACATGAATCTCGGCGCCCTCCAAAGCGGCGACTTTGCGGGGCTTGGCGCGTTGACGAGCCTGGAACTTGGCAACAATCAGCTCACCATGTTGCCCGCGGGGGGCTTTGCGGGGCTTAGCGCATTGACACACCTGGGACTTGGCAATAATCAGCTCGACACGCTGCCCGAGGGGATTTTTGATGGGATGGATTCCCTGACCAGTCTCACACTGGCCGGCAATCCCGGCAGCCCGTTCATGCTGGCCATTGAGCTGGAGCGGTTGCCGAATGGTCAGTTCCGGGCGCATCTCATGGAGGCCGCCCCGCTGGCCGTCGAGGTGACCTGGGAGACGATTGTCAGGGGCGCGGACACAGACCCGGGGCTGCCCCGTGGCCAGCGCGGGATGACCGGGGATGCGATTGGCAGGGGAGGGGACACCGCGGTCAGTGGGGCCGCCGATGAGGCCATGGGGACGGCCACCATCGCCGCGGGTCAGCGTACCAGCGCGGCCTTCGGCGAGGTGACCGCCTCGCCGCCGGTCACCAGACTCCGCGATCCCATGTTCACCGGCGTGGTGGAGGACACCGCCGACGATACCGGCTCGTACAGCGGCTTTCAACTGAGCCTGGATGACACGGCGGTCGGTGCCGGTGTGGACATCACCCCGACCGCCCTGACTGTGGCCGAAGGAAGCTCGGCCACTTACACCGTGGTGTTGCGCACCGCTCCCACTGGCCCCGTGACGGTGATGCCGGGTGTCAGCGGCGGCGCGGTCACCGTCACCGGCGCCCTGACCTTCAGTGAGACGGCCTGGAACACGGAGCAGACGGTGACCGTCACCGCTGTCACCGACGCCACCGAGGACACCGCCACGATCACCCATACCGTGAGTGGCTACGGCAACATCACCGCCGCCGATGTCCTCGTCACCATCCCCGACACCGACAGCGCGCCGACCTTTGACCCGCCGACAGCGACGGTGCCTGACCAGACCTACCCCATCGGCACCCCCATCCCGACGCTGACGTTACCGGGAGCCATCGGCGGCAACGGCGACCTGAGCTACGCCCTGACTCCCGATTCCGCCATTCCCACCGGCCTGATCTTTACCATGGACGACCTCACGCTGACCGGTACGCCCACCATGGTCGCCCCGGCCGTCACGCTGACCTGGACGGTCACGGATACCGATACCAACACGGCGGCCGACGATACGGCCACGCTGACCTTTGCCGTGACGATCATCCCGGCGCCCGTGGTCACCCTCGACCCGACCGCCCTCACCGTGGATGAAGGCAGCACGACCATCTACACCGTGGCGCTGACCACCGTGCCCACCGGCGATGTCACCGTGACGCTCGACGCTTCCGCCGAGGTCACCGTCACCGGCGCCCTGACCTTCAGCACGACGACCTGGAACACGGCGCAGACGGTGACGGTCACCGCCGTTACCGACGCGGACGACACCGAGGACACCGCCACGATCACCCATACTGTGAGTGGCTACGACAGTGTCCCCGGCGCCGAGGTCCTCGTCACCATCCCCGACACCGACAGCGCGCCGACCTTCGATCCGTCGACAGGGACGGTGCCTGACCAGACCTACACCGCCGACGCCGCCATCCCGACGCTGACGTTACCGGAAGCCAGCGGTGGCGACGGCGACCTGAGCTACGCCCTGACTTCCGATTCCACCATTCCCGCCGGCCTGACCTTCACCGAGGCCACCCGCACCCTGGCCGGCACGCCCACCGCCGCCGCCGCGGCCGTCACGCTGACCTACACAGCCACGGATACCGATACCAACACGGCTGCCGACGATACGGCCATGCTGACCTTTGCCGTGACGATCACGCTGGCGCCCGGGGTCATCATCACCCCGACCGACCTCCCCGTGGAGAAAGGCATCACGGCCACCTACACCGTGGCGCTGACCGTCCAACCGAGCGTTGATGTGACTGTCACGCCGAGCGCCCGCCTCGGCAGCGGCGCCCCCAACCCCGTCACCACCAGCGGCGCGCTGACCTTCGCCCCCGGCGACTGGAACGTGGCGCAGACGGTCACCGTCACCGCCAGTGAGGACGATGATGCGGTTGGCGATATCGTCACCCTCGTCCACACGGTGGCCGGTGGCGACTACGATGGCGTCACGGCCCCCGATGTGGTGGTCACCGTGCTTGAACGCACCACCCTCTTCACCGTCTACGGGGCCACCCGCCTCACCGAGGGTGTCACCGAGCCGTACCGCATCATCCGCACCGGCGGGGAGTTGCGCGGCGACACCACCGTCACCTGGCGGGTCAACGTCGGCGGCCTCACAACACGGGGTGACTTCGATGCGATCACCGGCGATGTCGTCTTCGCCGCCGGCGAGGACATCGCGATCTTCTCCGTGAATGCGCGCGTGGACCATCGTAGCGAATTGGACGAACCCTTCACCGTGAGCATTGACGCTCCGGGCCACCTGTCCGGCGACCCGCTGGCCGCCACCATCCTCGCCAACGGCGCCACCGACCAGGCCTATCTTGGCCGTGCCGACCGCCCGTATGTGAGCGAGGGCGAGACCATCATGGTCCCGGTCGGTATCCGTGGTGACGGGGCGGGCCATGGCCGCATTACCATCGGGATTACCGGTACCATCAACCACTCCACTGACTACTTTGTGAGAAGCAACTCGTCTTTCAACCATTTCCTGAATATGGGATCGTTAGGCGCCCAGTTCAGGGTCGATGTTCCTCAGGATAGGGTCAATGATATAGTTCTGAACTTCGCCATCAGAAGCGATTCCGTCCGCGAGCCTACCCCGGAAACGCTCATCCTCCAGATCACCAGGCGACATTTAGGTAGCAGCGACACTTTTGACTTCACCCGGCACACCTACACTATCTTCGACAACCTGCTGAGCGTTTCGACGGCAGACCTGGACGTGCCCGAAGGCGACATCGCCACCTACACCGTGAGTCTGAGCGCGGCGCCGGCCGGCGATGTGACGGTCACACCCGTCATCACCCCGTCCGCCACCGACCTGACGTTGCGTCAGGCCGGCAGAGTGTTAGCCGAAACGAGCGGCGCGCTGACGTTCACCCCCATGAACTGGAACACCCCGCAGACGGTGACGGCGAGCGCGGCCCACGACTATGACGACGAAGACGACCCCTTGCGCATCCGCCACAACATGGTCGGCGGTGGGTTCCCCGCCGGCTCCGCTGCCGGCGGCATCAACGTGCAAATCCGCGATGACGACCGCACCAACACCTTCACCGTCAGCGGTCCCGCCAGCCTCGACGAAGGCATCAACGGCATCTACACCGTCACCCGTAGCGGCAGGGGGGCACGCGACGTGCGCGTCACCTGGCAGGTCGGTCACGGCGACACGGTTGACGCCGACTTGAGCGCCACCGGCGGCACACTTGACTTCGCCATCGGTGAGAACCGCAAGACGTTCGCCCTGACCGCCGCCGCCGATGAGTTGTACGAAGGCGACGAAGTCTTCACCTTGACCGCCGGCGCCACCGGCCACAGTTCCGGCGAGCCGCTGTCGGTCACCATCTCCGGCCCCGACAGTGCGCCGGTCTTCGACCCGGCCACGGTGCCCGCCCGGACCTACACCGCAGGGACCGCCATTCCGACCCTGACGTTACCGTCCGCCACCGGCGGAAACGGCGCCCTGAGCTATGCCCTGACCGGCGACATTCCCGCCGGCCTGACCTTCGCCATGGACACCCTCACGCTGACCGGTATGCCCACCATGGCCGCCCCGGCCGTCACGCTGACCTGGACGGCCACGGATAACGACGCCAACACCGCCGCCGACGATACGGCCATGCTGACCTTTGCGGTGACGGTGACGGATGTGCCCGGAGTGACCATCGTCCCGACCGCCCTGACCGTGGATGAAGGCACCATGACCACCTACACCGCCGTCCTGGCCACCGCGCCCGACGGTGATGTCACGGTCATGCCCGACGCCGGCACCAGCGGCGTGCTCACCGTTTCCGGCGCCCTGACCTTCAGCACGGCGACCTGGAACGCCGCGCAGACGGTGACTGTCACCGCGACCGTCGACGCGGACGCCACCGACAACACGGCCACCCTCACCCATGCGGTGAACGGCTACGACAGTGTCTCCCAGGTTCCCGACGTGACCGTCACGATCACCGACACCGACAGCGCCCCGACCTTCGGCGCGCAGACGGTGGATGACATGACCTACGTCGCCGAGGCCGCGATTCCGACGCTGACCCTGCCGGCCGCCACCAGCGGCGACGTCCCCCTGAGCTATGGGCTGACCGGCGCCATTCCCGCCGGCCTGACCTTCACCGACACCGACCGCACCCTGGCCGGCACGCCCACCGCCGTCGCCGTGGCCGTCACGCTGACCTACACAGCCACGGATACCGATACCAACACGGCTGCCGACGATACGGCCATGCTGACCTTCGCCGTGACGATCATCCCGGCGCCCGTGGTCACCCTCGACCCGACCGCTCTCACCGTGGATGAAGGCAGCACGACCATCTACACCGTCGTGCTGACCACCGTGCCCACCGGCG
The DNA here is from genome assembly GCA_963692935.1 of Nitrospirales bacterium. Lineage (GTDB taxonomy): Bacteria > Nitrospirota > Nitrospiria > Nitrospirales > UBA8639 > Bin75. The sequence goes on along the minus strand of OY843588.1, from coordinate 1,199,290 downwards.
ATGTCACCGTGACGCTCGACGCTTCCGCCGAGGTCACCGTCACCGGCGCCCTGACCTTCAGCACGGCGACCTGGAACACGGCGCAGACGGTGACCGTCACCGCCGTTACCGACGCGGACGCCACCGAGGACACCGCCACGATCACCCATACTGTGAGTGGCTACGACAGTGTCCCCGGCGCCGAGGTCATCGTCACCATCCCCGACACCGACAGCGCGCCGACCTTCGACCCGTCGACAGGGACGGTGCCTGACCAGACCTACACCGCCGGCGCCGCCATCCCGACGCTGACGTTACCGGAAGCCAGCGGTGGCGACGGCGACCTGAGCTACGCCCTGACTGCCGATGCCGCCATTCCCACCGGCCTGACCTTCACCGAGGCCACCCGCACCCTGGCCGGCACGCCCACCACCGTCGCCGTGGCCGTCACGCTGACCTACACAGCCACGGATACCGATACCAACACGGCTGCCGACGATACGGCCATGCTGACCTTCGCCGTGACGATCATCCCGGCGCCCGTGGTCACCCTCGACCCGACCGCCCTCACCGTGGATGAAGGCAGCACGACCATCTACACCGTCGTGCTGACCACCGTGCCCACTGGCGATGTCACCGTGACGCCCGACGCTCTCGCCGAGGTCACCGTCACCGGCGCCCTGACCTTCAGCACGGCGACCTGGAACACGGCGCAGACGGTGACCGTCACCGCCGTTACCGACGCGGACGCCACCGAGGACACCGCCACGATCACCCATACTGTGAGCGGCTACGACAGTGTCCCCGGCGCCGAGGTCCTCGTCACCATCCCCGACACCGACAGCGCGCCGACCTTCGACCCGTCGACAGGGACGGTGCCTGACCAGACCTACACCGCCGGCGCCGCCATCCCGACGCTGACGTTACCGGAAGCCTCCGGTGGCGACGGCGACCTGAGCTACGCCCTGACTTCCGATTCCACCATTCCCACCGGCCTGACCTTCACCGAGGCCACCCGCACCCTGGCCGGCACGCCCACCACCGTCGCCGCGGCCGTCACGCTGACCTACACAGCCACGGATACCGATACCAACACGGCCGCCGACGATACAGCCACGCTAACCTTCGCCGTGACGATCATCCCGGCGCCCGTGGTCACCCTCGACCCGACCGCCCTCACCGTGGATGAAGGCAGCACAGCCATCTACACCGTGGCGCTGACCACCGTGCCCACTGGCGATGTCACCGTGACGCCCGACGCTTCCGCCGAGGTCATCGTCACCGGCGCCCTGACCTTCAGCACGGCGACCTGGAACATGGCACAGACGGTGACCGTCACCGCCGCCACCGACGCGGACGCCACCGAGGACACCGCCACGATCACCCATACTGTGAGTGGCTACGACAGTGTCCCCGGCGCCGAGGTCCTCGTCACCATCCCCGACACCGACAGCGCGCCGACCTTCGATCCGTCGACAGGGACGGTGCCTGACCAGACCTACACCGCCGACGCCGCCATCCCGACGCTGACGTTACCGGAAGCCAGCGGTGGCGACGGCGACCTGAGCTACGCCCTGACTTCCGATGCCACCATCCCCGCCGGCCTGACCTTCAACGACACCGACCGTACCCTGACCGGCACGCCCACCGCCGTCGCCGCGGCCGTCACGCTGACCTACACCGCCACGGATACCGATACCAACACGGTTGCCGACGATACGGCCATGCTGACCTTCGCCGTGACGATCATCCCGGCGCCCGTGGTCACCCTCGACCCGACCGCTCTCACCGTGGATGAAGGCAGCACGGCCATCTACACCGTCATGCTGACCACCGTGCCCACTGGCGATGTCACCGTGACGCCCGACGCTCTCGCCGAGGTCACCGTCACCGGCGCCCTGACCTTCAGCACGGCGACCTGGAACACGGCGCAGACGGTGACCGTCACCGCCGTTACCGACGCGGACGACACCGAGGACACCGCCACGATCACCCATACTGTGAGTGGCTACGACAATGTCCCCGGTGCCGAGGTCATCGTCACCATCCCCGACACCGACAGCGCGCCGACCTTCGACCCGTCGACAGGGACGGTGCCTGACCAGACCTACACCGCCGGCGCCGCCATCCCGACGCTGACGTTACCGGAAGCCTCCGGTGGCGACGGCGACCTGAGCTACGCCCTGACTTCCGATTCCACCATTCCCACCGGCCTGACCTTCACCGAGGCCACCCGCACCCTGGCCGGCACGCCCACCACCGTCGCCGCGGCCGTCACGCTGACCTACACAGCCACGGATACCGATACCAACACGGCCGCCGACGATACGGCCACGCTAACCTTCGCCGTGACGATCATCCCGGCGCTCGTGGTCACCCTCGACCCGACCGCCCTCACCGTGGATGAAGGCAGCACAGCCATCTACACCGTGGCGCTGACCACCGTGCCCACTGGCGATGTCACCGTGACGCCCGACGCTTCCGCCGAGGTCATCGTCACCGGCGCCCTGACCTTCAGCACGGCGACCTGGAACATGGCACAGACGGTGACCATCACCGCCGCCACCGACGCGGACGCCACCGAGGACACCGCCACAATCACCCATACTGTGAGTGGCTACGACAATGTCCCCGGCGCTGAGGTCATCGTCACCATCCCCGACACCGACAGCGCGCCGACCTTCGATCCGTCGACAGGGACGGTGCCTGACCAGACCTACACCGCCGGCGCCGCCATCCCGACGCTGACGTTACCGGAAGCCACCGGTGGCGACGGCGACCTGAGCTACGCCCTGACTCCCGATGCCATCCCCGCCGGCCTGACCTTCACCAACGCCGACCGCACCCTGGCCGGCACGCCCACCGCCGCCGCCACGGCGGTCACGCTGACCTGGACAGCCACCGATGATGACGCCAACACGGCCGCCGCCGATGCGGCCCTGCTACCCTTCACCGTGACGATCACCCCGGCGCCCGCCGTCACCCTCGACCCGACCGCCCTCACCGTGGATGAAGGCAGCACGGCCACCTACACCGTGGCGCTGACCACCGTGCCCGCCGGCGAGGTGACGGTCACGCCAACCAGCGGTGCCCCCGCCGTCGCCACCGTCACCGGCGTCCTGACTTTCACCACGGCGACCTGGAACACCGCGCAGACCGTCACCGTCACCGGCGCCACCGCCGCCCCCGACGCGGATGACACCGATGCCACCGCCACGATCACCCATACCGTGGGCGGCTACGGTAGCGTCACCGCCGATGAAGTCCTCGTCACCATCCCCGACACCGACAGCGCGCCGACCTTCGACCCGTCGACAGGGACGGTGCCTGACCAGACCTACACCGCCGACGCCGCCATCCCGACGCTGACGTTACCGGAAGCCTCTGGTGGCGACGGCGACCTGAGCTACGCCCTGACTGCCGATGCCGCCATTCCCACCGGCCTGACCTTCACCGAGGCCACCCGCACCCTGGCCGGCACGCCCACCACCGTCGCCGTGGCCGTCACGCTGACCTACACAGCCACGGATACCGATACCAACACGGCTGCCGACGATACGGCCATGCTGACCTTCGCCGTGACGATCATCCCGGCGCCCGTGGTCACCCTCGACCCGACCGCCCTCACCGTGGATGAAGGCAGCACGACCATCTACACCGTCGTGCTGACCACCGTGCCCACTGGCGATGTCACCGTGACGCCCGACGCTCTCGCCGAGGTCACCGTCACCGGCGCCCTGACCTTCAGCACGGCGACCTGGAACATGGCGCAGACGGTGACCGTCACCGCCGTTACCGACGCGGACGACACCGAGGACACCGCCACGATCACCCATACTGTGAGTGGCTACGACAGTGTCCCCGGCGCCGAGGTCATCGTCACCATCCCCGACACCGACAGCGCGCCGACCTTTGACCCGTCGACAGGGACGGTGCCTGACCAGACCTACACCGCCGGCGCCGCCATCCCGACGCTGACGTTACCGGAAGCCAGCGGTGGCGACGGCGACCTGAGCTACGCCCTGACTTCCGATTCCACCATTCCCGCCGGCCTGACCTTCACCGAGGCCACCCGCACCCTGGCCGGCACGCCCACCGCCGCCGCCACGGCCGTCACGCTGACCTACACAGCCACGGATACCGATACCAACACGGCTACCGACGATACGGCCATGCTGACCTTCGCCGTGACGATCATCCCGGCGCCCGTGGTCACCCTCGACCCGACCGCTCTCACCGTGGATGAAGGCAGCACGGCCATCTACACCGTCATGCTGACCACCGTGCCCACTGGCGATGTCACCGTGACGCTCGACGCTTCCGCCGAGGTCATCGTCACCGGCGCCCTGACCTTCAGCACGGCGACCTGGAACATGGCACAGACGGTGACCGTCACCGCCGCCACCGACGCGGACGCCACCGAGGACACCGCCACGATCACCCATACTGTGAGTGGCTACGACAATGTCCCCGGCGCCGAGGTCCTCGTCACCATCCCCGACACCGACAGCGCGCCGACCTTCGACCCGTCGACAGGGACGGTGCCTGACCAGACCTACACCGCCGGCGCCGCCATCCCGACGCTGACGTTACCGGAAGCCTCCGGTGGCGACGGCGACCTGAGCTACGCCCTGACTTCCGATTCCACCATTCCCACCGGCCTGACCTTCACCGAGGCCACCCGCACCCTGGCCGGCACGCCCACCACCGTCGCCGTGGCCGTCACGCTGACCTACACAGCCACGGATACCGATACCAACACGGCTGCCGACGATACGGCCATGCTGACCTTCGCCGTGACGATCATCCCGGCGCCCGTGGTCACCCTCGACCCGACCGCCCTCACCGTGGATGAAGGTAGCACGACCATCTACACCGTCGTGCTGACCACCGTGCCCACTGGCGATGTCACCGTGACGCCCGACGCTCTCGCCGAGGTCACCGTCACCGGCGCCCTGACCTTCAGCACGGCGACCTGGAACACGGCGCAGACGGTGACCGTCACCGCCGTTACCGACGCGGACGACACCGAGGACACCGCCACGATCACCCATACTGTGAGTGGCTACGACAATGTCCCCGGCGCCGAGGTCCTCGTCACCATCCCCGACACCGACAGCGCGCCGACCTTCGACCCGTCGACAGGGACGGTGCCTGACCAGACCTACACCGCCGACGCCGCCATCCCGACGCTGACGTTACCGGAAGCCAGCGGTGGCGACGGCGACCTGAGCTACGCCCTGACTCCCGATGCCATCCCCGACGGCCTGACCTTCACCAACGCCGACCGCACCCTGGCCGGCACGCCCACAGCCGCCGCCACGGCGGTCACGCTGACCTGGACGGCCACCGATGATGACGCCAACACGGCCGCCGCCGATGCGGCCCTGCTACCCTTCACCGTGACGATCACCCCGGCGCCCGCCGTCACCCTCGCCCCGACCGCCCTCACCGTGGATGAAGGCAGCACGGCCACCTACACCGTGGCGCTGACCACCGTGCCCGTCGGCGACGTGACGGTCACGCCAACCAGCGGTGCCCCCGCCGTCGCCACCGTCACCGGCGTCCTGACTTTCACCACGGCGACCTGGAACACCGCGCAGACCGTCACCGTCACCGGCGCCCCCGCCGCCCCCGACGCGGACGACACCGATGCCACCGCCACGATCACCCATACCGTGGGCGGCTACGGTAGCGTCACCGCCGATGATGTCCTCGTCACCATCCCCGATACCGACAGCGCGCCGACCTTCGACCCGTCGACAGGGACGGTGCCTGACCAGACCTACACCGCCGACGCCGCCATCCCGACGCTGACGTTACCGGAAGCCAGCGGTGGCGACGGCGACCTGAGCTACGCCCTGACTCCCGATTCCACCATTCCCGCCGGCCTGACCTTCACCGAGGCCACCCGCACCCTGGCCGGCACGCCCACCGCCGCCGCCGCGGCCGTCACGCTGACCTACACAGCCACGGATACCGATACCAACACGGCTGCCGACGATACGGCCACGCTAACCTTCGCCGTGACGATCATCCCGGCGCCCGTGGTCACCCTCGACCCGACCGCCCTCACCGTGGATGAAGGCAGCACGACCATCTACACCGTCGTGCTGACCACCGTGCCCACTGGCGATGTCACCGTGACGCCCGACGCTCTCGCCGAGGTCACCGTCACCGGCGCCCTGACCTTCAGCACGGCGACCTGGAACACGGCGCAGACGGTGACCGTCACCGCCGTTACCGACGCGGACGCCACCGAGGACACCGCCACGATCACCCATACTGTGAGTGGCTACGACAATGTCCCCGGCGCCGAGGTCATCGTCACCATCCCCGACACCGACAGCGCGCCGACCTTTGACCCGTCGACAGGGACGGTGCCTGACCAGACCTACACCGCCGGCGCCGCCATCCCGACGCTGACGTTACCGGAAGCCTCCGGTGGCGATGGCGACCTGAGCTACGCCCTGACTTCCGATTCCACCATTCCCGCCGGCCTGACCTTCACCGAGGCCACCCGCACCCTGGCCGGCACGCCCACCATGGTCGCCCCGGCCGTCACGCTGACCTACACGGTCACGGATACCGATACCAACACGGCGGCCGACGATACGGCCATGCTGACCTTCGCCGTGACGATCATCCCGGCGCCCGTGGTCACCCTCGACCCGACCGCTCTCACCGTGGATGAAGGCAGCACGGCCATCTACACCGTCATGCTGACCACCGTGCCCACTGGCGATGTCACCGTGACGCTCGACGCTTCCGCCGAGGTCATCGTCACCGGCGCCCTGACCTTCAGCACGGCGACCTGGAACATGGCACAGACGGTGACCGTCACCGCCGCCACCGACGCGGACGCCACCGAGGACACCGCCACGATCACCCATACTGTGAGTGGCTACGACAGCGTCCCCGGCGCCGAGGTCCTCGTCACCATCCCCGACACCGACAGCGCGCCGACCTTCGACCCGTCGACAGGGACGGTGCCTGACCAGACCTACACCGCCGGCGCCGCCATCCCGACGCTGACGTTACCGGAAGCCACCGGTGGCGACGGCGACCTGAGCTACGCCCTGACTCCCGATGCCCTCCCCGACGGCCTGACCTTCACCAACGCCGACCGCACACTGACCGGCACACCCACCGCCGCCGCCTCGGCGGTCACGCTGACCTGGACGGCTACCGATGATGATGCCAACACGGCCGCCGCCGATGCGGCCCTGCTACCCTTCACCGTGACGATCACCCCGGCGCCCGCCGTCACCCTTGACCCGACCGCCCTCACCGTGGATGAAGGCAGCACGGCCACCTACACCGTGGCGCTGACCACCGTGCCCGCCGGCGACGTGACGGTCACGCCAACCAGCGGTGCCCCCGCCGTCGCCACCGTCACCGGCGTCCTGACTTTCACCACGGCGACCTGGAACACCGCGCAGACCGTCACCGTCACCGGCGCCACCGCCGCCCCCGACGCGGATGACACCGATGCCACCGCCACGATCACCCATACCGTGGGCGGCTACGGTAGCGTCACCGCCGATGAAGTCCTCGTCACCATCCCCGACACCGACAGCGCGCCGACCTTCGACCCGTCGACAGGGACGGTGCCTGACCAGACCTACACCGCCGACGCCGCCATCCCGACGCTGACGTTACCGGAAGCCAGCGGTGGCGACGGCGACCTGAGCTACGCCCTGACTTCCGATTCCACCATTCCCGCCGGCCTGACCTTCACCGAGGCCACCCGCACCCTGGCCGGCACGCCCACCGCCATCGCCGCGGCCGTCACGCTGACCTACACAGCCACGGATACCGATACCAACACGGCTGCCGACGATACGGCCATGCTGACCTTCGCCGTGACGATCATCCCGGCGCCCGTGGTCACCCTCGACCCGACCGCCCTCACCGTGGATGAAGGCAGCACGACCATCTACACCGTCGTGCTGACCACCGTGCCCACTGGCGATGTCACCGTGACGCCCGACGCTCTCGCCGAGGTCACCGTCACCGGCGCCCTGACCTTCAGCACGGCGACCTGGAACACGGCGCAGACGGTGACCGTCACCGCCGCCACCGACGCGGACGCCACCGAGGACACCGCCACGATCACCCATACTGTGAGTGGCTACGACAGTGTCCCCGGCGCCGAGGTCATCGTCACCATCCCCGACACCGACAGTGCGCCGACCTTTGACCCGTCGACAGGGGCGGTGCCTGACCAGACCTACACCGCCGGCGCCGCCATCCCGACGCTGACGTTACCGGAAGCCTCCGGTGGCGACGGCGACCTGAGCTACGCCCTGACTTCCGATTCCACCATTCCCGCCGGCCTGACCTTCACCGAGGCCACCCGCACCCTGGCCGGCACGCCCACCGCCGTCGCCGCGGCCGTCACGCTGACCTACACAGCCACGGATACCGATACCAACACGGCCGCCGACGATACGGCCACGCTGACCTTCGCCGTGACGATCATCCCGGCGCTCGTGGTCACCCTCGACCCGACCGCCCTCACCGTGGATGAAGGCAGCATGGCTCTCTACACCGTCATGCTGACCACCGTGCCCACTGGCGATGTCACCGTGATGCCCGACGCTTCCGCCGAGGTCACCGTCACCGGCGCCCTGACCTTCAGCACGGCGACCTGGAACACGGCGCAGACGGTGACCGTCACCGCCGCCACCGACGCGGACGCCACCGAGGACACCGCCACGATCACCCATACTGTGAGTGGCTACGACAATGTCCCCGGCGCCGAGGTCCTCGTCACCATCCCCGACACCGACAGCGCGCCGACCTTCGACCCGTCGACAGGGACGGTGCCTGACCAGACCTACACCGCCGGCGCCGCCATCCCGACGCTGACGTTACCGGAAGCCACCGGTGGCGACGGCGACCTGAGCTACGCCCTGACTCCCGATGCCATCCCCGCCGGCCTGACCTTCACCAACGCCGACCGCACACTGACCGGCACACCCACCGCCGCCGCCTCGGCGGTCACGCTGACCTGGACGGCGACCGATGATGATGCCAACACGGCCGCCGCCGATGCGGCCCTGCTACCCTTCACCGTGACGATCACCCCGGCGCCCGCCGTCACCCTTGACCCGACCGCCCTCACCGTGGATGAAGGCAGCACGGCCACCTACACCGTGGCGCTGACCACCGTGCCCGCCGGCGACGTGACGGTCACGCCAACCAGCGGTGCCCCCGCCGTCGCCACCGTCACCGGCGTCCTGACTTTCACCACGGCGACCTGGAACACCGAGCAGACGGTGACCGTCACCGGCGCCACCGCCGCCCCCGACGCGGACGACACCGATGCCACCGCCACGATCACCCATACCGTGGGCGGCTACGGTAGCGTCACCGCCGATGCAGTCCTCGTCACCATCCCCGACACCGACAGCGCCCCGACCTTTGACCCGTCGACAGGGACGGTGCCTGACCAGACCTACACCGCCGGCGCCGCCATCCCGACGCTGACGTTACCGGAAGCCAGCGGTGGCGACGGCGACCTGAGCTACGCCCTGACTGCCGATGCCGCCATTCCCACCGGCCTGACCTTCACCGAGGCCACCCGCACCCTGACCGGCACGCCCACCGCCGCCGCCGCGGCCGTCACGCTGACCTACACAGCCACGGATACCGATACCAACACGGCGGCCGACGATACGGCCATGCTGACCTTCGCCGTGACGATCATCCCGGCGCCCGTGGTCACCCTCGACCCGACCGCCCTCACCGTGGATGAAGGCAGCACGACCATCTACACCGTCGTGCTGACCACCGTGCCCACTGGCGATGTCACCGTGACGCCCGACGCTCTCGCCGAGGTCACCGTCACCGGCGCCCTGACCTTCAGCACGGCGACCTGGAACATGGCGCAGACGGTGACCGTCACCGCCGTTACCGACGCGGACGCCACCGAGGACACCGCCACGATCACCCATACTGTGAGTGGCTACGACAGCGTCCCCGGCGCCGAGGTCCTCGTCACCATCCCCGACACCGACAGCGCGCCGACCTTTGACCCGTCGACAGGGACGGTGCCTGACCAGACCTACACCGCCGACGCCGCCATCCCGACGCTGACGTTACCGGAAGCCTCCGGTGGCGACGGCGACCTGAGCTACGCCCTGACTTCCGATTCCACCATTCCCGCCGGCCTGACCTTCACCGAGGCCACCCGCACCCTGGCCGGCACGCCCACCGACGTCGCCGCGGCCGTCACGCTGACCTACACAGCCACGGATACCGATACCAACACGGCTGCCGACGATACGGCCACGCTGACCTTCGCCGTGACGATCATCCCTGCGCCCGTGGTCACCCTCGACCCGACCGCTCTCACCGTGGATGAAGGCAGCACGGCCATCTACACCGTCATGCTGACCACCGTGCCCACTGGCGATGTCACCGTGACGCTCGACGCTTCCGCCGAGGTCATCGTCACCGGCGCCCTGACCTTCAGCACGGCGACCTGGAACATGGCACAGACGGTGACCGTCACCGCCGCCACCGACGCGGACGCCACCGAGGACACCGCCACGATCACCCATACTGTGAGTGGCTACGACAGTGTCCCCGGCGCCGAGGTCCTCGTCACCATCCCCGACACCGACAGCGCGCCGACCTTCGACCCGTCGACAGGGACGGTGCCTGACCAGACCTACACCGCCGGCGCCGCCATCCCGACGCTGACGTTACCGGAAGCCTCCGGTGGCGACGGCGACCTGAGCTACGCCCTGACTCCCGATGCCATCCCCGACGGCCTGACCTTCACCAACGCCGACCGCACCCTGGCCGGCACGCCCACCGCCGCCGCCACGGCGGTCACGCTGACCTGGACGGCGACCGATGATGACGCCAACACGGCCGCCGCCGATGCGGCCCTGCTGACCTTCACCGTGACGATCACCCCGGCGCCCGCCGTCACCCTCGACCCGACCGCCCTCACCGTGGATGAAGGCAGCACGGCCACCTACACCGTGGCGCTGACCACCGTGCCCGCCGGCGACGTGACGGTCACGCCAACCAGCGGTGCCCCCGCCGTCGCCACCGTCACCGGCGTCCTGACTTTCACCACGGCGACTTGGAACACCGAGCAGACGGTGACCGTCACCGGCGCCACCGCCGCCCCCGACGCGGACGACACCGATGCCACCGCCACGATCACCCATACCGTGGGCGGCTACGGTAGCGTCACCGCCGATGATGTCCTCGTCACCATCCCCGACACCGACAGCGCCCCGACCTTTGACCCGTCGACAGGGACGGTGCCTGACCAGACCTACACCGCCGGCGCCGCCATCCCGACGCTGACGTTACCGGAAGCCAGCGGTGGCGACGGCGACCTGAGCTACGCCCTGACTGCCGATGCCGCCATTCCCACCGGCCTGACCTTCACCGAGGCCACCCGCACCCTGACCGGCACGCCCACCGCCGCCGCCGCGGCCGTCACGCTGACCTACACAGCCACGGATACCGATACCAACACGGCCGCCGACGATACGGCCATGCTGACCTTCGCCGTGACGATCATCCCGGCGCCCGTGGTCACCCTCGACCCGACCGCCCTCACCGTGGATGAAGGCAGCACGACCATCTACACCGTCGTGCTGACCACCGTGCCCACTGGCGATGTCACCGTGACGCCCGACGCTCTCGCCGAGGTCACCGTCACCGGCGCCCTGACCTTCAGCACGGCGACCTGGAACACGGCGCAGACGGTGACCGTCACCGCCGTTACCGACGCGGACGCCACCGAGGACACCGCCACGATCACCCATACTGTGAGTGGCTACGACAGTGTCCCCGGCGCCGAGGTCCTCGTCACCATCCCCGACACCGACAGCGCGCCGACCTTCGATCCGTCGACAGGGACGGTGCCTGACCAGACCTACACCGCCGCCGCCGCCATCCCGACGCTGACGTTACCGGAAGCCACCGGTGGCGACGGCGACCTGAGCTACGCCCTGACTTCCGATGCCACCATCCCCGCCGGCCTGACCTTCACCGAGGCCACCCGCACCCTGACCGGCACGCCCACCGCCGTTGCCGTGGCCGTCACGCTGACCTACACAGCCACGGATACCGATACCAACACGGCTGCCGACGATACGGCCACGCTAACCTTCGCCGTGACGATCATCCCGGCGCCCGTGGTCACCCTCGACCCGACCACCCTCACCGTGGATGAAGGCAGCACGACCATCTACACCGTCGTGCTGACCACCGTGCCCGACGGCGAAGTCACCGTGACGCCCGACGCTTCCGCCGAGGTCACCGTCACCGGCGCCCTGACCTTCAGCACGGCGACCTGGAACACGGCGCAGACGGTGACCGTCACCGCCGTTACCGACGCGGACGCCACCGAGGACACCGCCACGATCACCCATACTGTGAGTGGCTACGACAGTGTCCCCGGCGCCGAAGTTATCGTCACCATCCCCGACACCGACAGCGCGCCGACCTTCGACCCGTCGACAGGGACGGTGCCTGACCAGACCTACACCGCCGGCGCCGCCATCCCGACGCTGACGTTACCGGAAGCCTCCGGTGGCGACGGCGACCTGAGCTACGCCCTGACTTCCGATTCCACCATTCCCGCCGGCCTGACCTTCACCGAGGCCACCCGCACCCTGGCCGGCACGCCCACCGCCGTCGCCGCGGCCGTCACGCTGACCTACACAGCCACGGATACCGATACCAACACGGCTGCCGACGATACGGCCATGCTGACCTTCGCCGTGACGATCATCCCGGCGCCCGTGGTCACCCTCGACCCGACCGCCCTCACCGTGGATGAAGGCAGCACGACCATCTACACCGTCGTGCTGACCACCGTGCCCACTGGCGATGTCACCGTGATGCCCGACGCTTCCGCCGAGGTCACCGTCACCGGCGCCCTGACCTTCAGCACGGCGACCTGGAACACGGCGCAGACGGTGACCGTCACCGCCGCCACCGACGCGGACGCCACCGAGGACACCGCCACGATCACCCATACTGTGAGTGGCTACGACAATGTCCCCGGCGCCGAGGTCCTCGTCACCATCCCCGACACCGACAGCGCGCCGACCTTCGACCCGTCGACAGGGACGGTGCCTGACCAGACCTACACCGCCGGCGCCGCCATTCCGACGCTGACGTTACCGGAAGCCACCGGCGGCGACGACAACCTGAGCTACGCCCTGACTCCCGATGCCATCCCCGACGGCCTGACCTTCACCAACGCCGACCGCACCCTGGCCGGCACGCCCACCGCCGCCGCCACGGCCGTCACGCTGACCTGGACAGCCACCGATGATGACGCCAACACGTCCGCCGCCGATGCGGCCCTGCTACCCTTCACCGTGACGATCACCCCGGCGCCCGCGGTCACCCTCGACCCGACCGCCCTCACCGTGGATGAAGGCAGCACGGCCACCTACACCGTGGCGCTGACCACCGTGCCCGCCGGCGACGTGACGGTCACGCCCACCAGCGGTGCCCCCGCCGTCGCCACCGTCACCGGCGTCCTGACTTTCACCACGGCGACCTGGAACACCGCGCAGACCGTCACCGTCACCGGCGCCCCCGCCGCCCCCGACGCGGATGACACCGATGCCACCGCCACGATCACCCATACCGTGGGCGGCTACGGTAGCGTCACCGCCGATGATGTCCTCGTCACCATCCCCGACACCGACAGCGCGCCGACCTTTGACCCGTCGACAGGGACGGTGCCTGACCAGACCTACACCGCCGACGCCGCCATCCCGACGCTGACGTTACCGGAAGCCAGCGGTGGCGATGGCGACCTGAGCTACGCCCTGACCCCCGATGCCATCCCCGACGGCCTGACCTTCACCAACGCCGACCGCACCCTGGCCGGTACACCCACCGCCGCCGCCTCGGCGGTCACGCTGACCTGGACAGCCACCGATGAGGACGCCAACACCGCCGCCGACGATGCGGCCATGCTGACCTTCACCGTGACGATCACCGTAGCGCCCGGAGTCACCCTCTCCACCGCCACCCTCTCCGTGGGTGAAGACAGCATGGCCACCTACACCATGGTGCTGACCACCGTGCCACCTGGTGACGTGACGGTGACGACGAGCGTCAACCCCGTCGACAATGTGACGACCAGCCCCGTCGCGCTGACCTTCAGCACCGCAAACTGGAATACCGCCATGACCGTCACCGTCGCCGCTACCGAGGACACTGATTCCATTGACGACGTCGCCACCATCAGCCATATGGTAAGCGGCTACGGCACCGTCACCGCCGCCGATGTTGTGGTCACGGTCACCGACAACGATGCCGACCCAACGGCGCCATCCTTCGGTGCGGAGACGGTGTCCGCCCTGACCTATGTCGCCGAGACCGCCATTGCAACCCTGACCCTCCCGACCGCCACCAGCGGGAATGGCGCCCTGAACTATGCGCTAACCGGCAGCCTCCCCGCCGGCCTGACCTACACCGACACCGCCCGCACCCTGACCGGCACGCCCCTCACCGCGGCCCCGGCCGTCACGCTGACCTGGACGGCCACCGATTCAGACAGCAACACAACCGCCGCCGATGCAGCCACGCTGACCTTCCCCGTGACGATCACCCCGGCGCCCGCGGTCACCCTCGCCCCGACCGCCCTCACCGTGAATGAAGGCAGTACGACCATCTACACCGTGGCGCTGACCACCGTGCCCGCCGGCGACGTGACGGTCACGCCAACCAGCGATAACCCGGACGCCGCCACCGTCACCGGCGCGCTGACTTTCACCACGGCGACCTGGAACACCGAGCAGACCGTCACCGTCACCGGCGCCGAGGATGCTGACGCGACCGACGCCACCGCCCGCATCACCCATGTGGTGGCCGGCTACAACGCGGTGAGCGCTGGCGATGTGACGGTGGCCGTCGACGACACCGACACCCCCGGCGTCACCCTTTCGGAGACCGCCCTCACCGTGAATGAAGGCAGCACAACCATCTACACCGTGGTGCTGACCACCTTGCCCGCCGGGGACGTGACGGTCACGCCAACCAGCGGTGACCCCGGCGTCGCCACCGTCACCGGCGCGCTGACCTTCGACTCGACGACCTGGAACGCCGCACAGACGGTGACCGTCACCGGCGCCACCGACGCGGATGCCACCGAGGACACCGCCACGATCACCCATACCGTGGGTGGCTACGGCAGCGTCATCGGCACTGGCACCGAGGTCAGCGTCACCGTCCCCGACACCGACAGCGCGCCGACCTTCGATCCGTCGACAGGGACGGTGCCTGACCAGACCTACACCGCCGGCGCTGCCATTCCGACGCTGACGTTACCGGAAGCCACCGGTGGCGACGACAACCTGAGCTACACCCTGACCGGCCCCATCCCCGCCGGCCTGACCTTCACCAACGCCGACCGCACCCTGACCGGCACACCCACCGCCGCCGCCTCGGCGGTCACGCTGACCTGGACGGCGACCGATGATGACGCCAACACGTCCGCCGCCGATGCGGCCCTGCTACCCTTCACCGTGACGATCACCCCGGCGCCCGCCGTCACCCTCGCCCCGACCGCCCTCACCGTGGATGAAGGCAGCACGGCCATCTACACCGTGGCGCTGACCACCGTGCCCGCCGGTGACGTGACGGTCACGCCAACCAGCGGTGACACCGACGTCGCCACCGTCACCGGCGCGCTGACCTTCGACTCGGCAACCTGGAACACCGCGCAGACCGTCACCGTCACCGGCGCCGGGGATGATGACGCGACCGACGCCACCGTCGCCATCACCCATCAGGTGGACGGTTACAACGGGGTGAGCGCTGGCGAGGTGACGGTGGCCGTTGCCGACACCGACACCCCCGGCGTCACCCTTTCGCCGACTGCCCTCACCGTGACCGAAGGGGCCACCGACACCTACACCGTGGCGCTGACCACCGTGCCCGCCGGGGACGTGACGGTCACGCCAACCAGCGGTGACACCGGCGTCACCGTCACCGGCGCGCTGACCTTCAGCACGACGACCTGGAACACCGAGCAGACGGTGACCGTCACCACTACCGAGGATGCTGACGCCACCGACGCCACCGTCGCCATCACCCATCAGGTGGACGGCTACGACACGGTGAGTGCTGGCGAGGTGACGGTAATCGTTGCTGACACCGACACCCCCGGCGTCACCCTTTCGGAGACCGCCCTCACCGTGAATGAAGGCAGCACAACCATCTACACCGTGGTGCTGACCACCTTGCCCGCCGGGGACGTGACGGTCACGCCAACCAGCGATGACCCCGGCGTCGCCACCGTCACCGGCGCGTTGACCTTCACCACGGCGACCTGGAACGCCGAGCAGACGGTGACCGTCACCGGCGCCACCGACGCGGATGCCACCGAGGACACCGCCACGATCACCCATACCGTAGGTGGCTACGGCAGCGTCATCGGCACTGGCACCGAGGTCATCGTCACCGTCCCCGACACCGACAGCGCGCCGATCTTCGATCCGTCGACAGGGACGGTGCCTGACCAGACCTACACCGCCGGCGCTGCCATCCCGACGCTGACGTTACCGGAAGCCACCGGTGGCGACGACAACCTGAGCTACGCGCTGACTCCCGATGCCCTCCCCGACGGCCTGACCTTCACCAACGCCGACCGCACCCTGACCGGCACGCCCACCACCGCCGCCTCGGCGGTCACGCTGACCTGGACGGCTACCGATGGGGATGCCAACACCGCCACTGCCGATGCGGCCCTGCTACCCTTCACCGTGACGATCACCCCTGAGCCAGCCGTCACCCTCGACCCGACCGCCCTCACCGTGGATGAAGGTAGCACGGCCATCTACACCGTGGCGCTGACCACCGTGCCCGCCGGCGACGTGACGGTCACGCCAACCAGCGGTGACACCGACGTTGCCACCGTCACCGGCGCGCTGACCTTCGACTCGGCAACCTGGAACACCGCGCAGACCGTCACCGTCACCGGTGCCGGGGATGCTGACGAGACCGACGCCACCGTCGCCATCACCCATCAGGTGGACGGCTACAATGCGGTGATCGCTGGCGAGGTGACGGTAACCGTTGTTGACACCGACACCCCCGGCGTCACCCTTTCGGCGACTGCCCTCACCGTGACCGAAGGTGCCACCGGCACCTACACCGTGGCGCTGACCACCGTGCCCGCCGGGGACGTGACGGTCACGCCAACCAGCGATAACCCGGACGCCGCCACCGTCACCGGCGCGCTGACCTTCAGCACGACGACCTGGAACACCGAGCAGACGGTGACCGTCACCGGCGCCCCCGCCGCCCCCGACGCGGACGCCACCGATGCCACCGCCACGATCACCCATACCGTGGGCGGCTACGGCAACGTCACCGCCGACAATGTCCTCGTCACCATCCCCGATACCGACAGTGCGCCGACCTTCGATCCGTCGACAGGGACGGTGCCTGACCAGACCTACACCGCCGGCTCCGCCATCCCGACGCTGACGTTACCGGAAGCCACCGGTGGCGACGGCGACCTGAGCTACGCCCTGACTCCCGATGCCCTCCCCGACGGCCTGACCTTCACCACCGCCGACCGCACCCTGACCGGCACACCCACCGCCGCCGCCTCGGCGGTCACGCTGACCTGGACAGCCACCGATGATGACGCCAACACGGCCGCCGCCGATGCGGCCCTGCTGCCCTTCACCGTGACGATCATCCCTGTGCCCGCAGTCACCCTCGACCCGACCGCCCTCACCGTGGATGAAGGTAGCACGGCCATCTACACCGTGGCGCTGACCACCGTGCCCGCCGGCGACGTGACGGTCACGCCAACCAGCGATGACACCGACGTCGCCACCGTCACCGGCGCCCTGACCTTCACCACGGCGACCTGGAACACCGAGCAGACGGTGACCGTCACCGGCGCCACCGACGCGGATGCCACCGAGGATACCGCCACAATCACCCATACCGTCGGCGGCTACGGCAGCGTCACCGGCACCGGCACCGAAGTTATCGTCACCATCCCCGACACCGACAGCGCGCCGACCTTCGACCCGTCGACAGGGACGGTGCCTGACCAGACCTACACCGCCGACGCCGCCATCCCGACGCTGACGTTACCGGAAGCCACCGGTGGCGACGGCGACCTGAGCTACGCCCTGACTCCCGATGCCATCCCCGACGGCCTGACCTTCACCAACGCCGACCGCACACTGACCGGCACACCCACCGCCGCCGCCTCGGCGGTCACGCTGACCTGGACAGCCACCGATGATGACGCCAACACGGCCGTCGCCGATGCGGCCCTGCTACCCTTCACCGTGACGATCACCCCGGCGCCCGCCGTCACCCTCGACCCGACCGCCCTCACCGTGGATGAAGGCAGCACGGCCACCTACACCGTGGCGCTGACCACCGTGCCCGCCGGCGACGTGACGGTCACGCCAACCAGCGGTGCCCCCGCCGTCGCCACCGTCACCGGCGTCCTGACTTTCACCACGGCGACCTGGAACACCGCGCAGACCGTCACCGTCACCGGCGCCACCGCCGCCCCCGACGCGGACGCCACCGATGCCACCGCCACGATCACCCATACCGTGGGCGGCTACGGTAGCGTCACCGCCGATGATGTCCTCGTCACCATCCCCGACACCGACAGCGCCCCGACCTTTGACCCGTCGACAGGGACGGTGCCTGACCAGACCTACACCGCCGACGCCGCCATCCCGACGCTGACGTTACCGGAAGCCAGCGGTGGCGACGGCGACCTGAGCTATGCCCTGACCCCCGATGCCGCCATCCCCGCCGGCCTGACCTTCACCAACGCCGACCGCACCCTGGCCGGTACACCCACCGCCGCCGCCTCGGCGGTCACGCTGACCTGGACAGCCACCGATGAGGACGCCAACACCGCCGCCGACGATGCGGCCATGCTGACCTTCACCGTGACGATCACCGTAGCGCCCGGAGTCACCCTCTCCACCGCCACCCTCTCCGTGGGTGAAGACAGCATGGCCACCTACACCATGGTGCTGACCACCGTGCCACCTGGTGACGTGACGGTGACGACGAGCGTCAACCCCGTCGACAATGTGACGACCAGCCCCGTCGCGCTGACCTTCAGCACCGCAAACTGGAATACCGCCATGACCGTCACCGTCGCCGCTACCGAGGACACTGATTCCATTGACGATGTCGCCACCATCAGCCATATGGTGAGCGGCTACGGCACCGTCACCGCCGCCGATGTTGTGGTCACGGTCACCGACAACGATGCCGACCCAACGGCGCCATCCTTCGGTGCGGAGACGGTGTCCGACCAGACCTATGTCGCCGAGACCGCCATTTCAACCCTGACCCTCCCGACCGCCACCAGCGGGAATGGCGCCCTGAACTATGCGCTAACCGGCAGCCTCCCCGCCGGCCTGACCTACACCGACACCGACCGCACCCTGACCGGCACGCCCCTCACCGCGGCCCCGGCCGTCACGCTGACCTGGACGGCCACCGATTCAGACAGCAACACAACCGCCGCCGATGCAGCCACGCTGACCTTCCCCGTGACGATCACCCCGGCGCCCGCGGTCACCCTCGCCCCGACCGCCCTCACCGTGAATGAAGGCAGTACGACCATCTACACCGTGGCGCTGACCACCGTGCCCGCCGGGGACGTGACGGTCACGCCAACCAGCGATAACCCGGACGCCGCCACCGTCACCGGCGCGCTGACTTTCACCACGGCGACCTGGAACACCGAGCAGACCGTCACCGTCACCGGCGCCGAGGATGCTGACGCGACCGACGCCACCGCCCGCATCACCCATGTGGTGGCCGGCTACAACGCGGTGAGCGCTGGCGATGTGACGGTGGCCGTCGACGACACCGACACCCCCGGCGTCACCCTTTCGGAGACCGCCCTCACCGTGAATGAAGGCAGCACAACCATCTACACCGTAGTGCTGACCACCTTGCCCGCCGGCGAGGTGACGGTCACGCCAACCAGCGGTGACCCCGGCGTCGCCACCGTCACCGGCGCCCTGACCTTCGACTCGACGACCTGGAACGCCGCACAGACGGTGACCGTCACCGGCGCCACCGACGCGGATGCCACCGAGGACACCGCCACGATCACCCATACCGTGGGTGGCTACGGCAGCGTCATCGGCACTGGCACCGAGGTCATCGTCACCGTCCCCGACACCGACAGCGCGCCGACCTTCGATCCGTCGACAGGGACGGTGCCTGACCAGACCTACACCGCCGGCGCTGCCATCCCGACGCTGACGTTACCGGAAGCCACCGGTGGCGACGACAACCTGAGCTACACCCTGACTCCCGATGCCATCCCCGACGGCCTGACCTTCACCAACGCCGACCGCACCCTGACCGGCACGCCCACCGCCGCCGCCACGGCCATCACGCTGACCTGGACGGCGACCGATGATGACGCCAACACGTCCGCCGCCGATGCGGCCCTGCTACCCTTCACCGTGACGATCACCCCGGCGCCCGCCGTTACCCTCGCCCCGACCGCCCTCACCGTGGATGAAGGCGGCACGGCCATCTACACCGTGGCGCTGACCACCGTGCCCGCCGGCGACGTGACGGTCACGCCAACCAGCGGTGACACCGACGTCGCCACCGTCACCGGCGCCCTGACCTTCGACTCGGCAACCTGGAACACCGCGCAGACCGTCACCGTCACCGGCGCCGGGGATGATGATGCGACCGACGCCACCGTCGCCATCACCCATCAGGTGGACGGTTACAACGGGGTGATCGCTGGCGAGGTGACGGTAACCGTTGCCGACACCGACACCCCCGGCGTCACCCTTTCGCCGACTGCCCTCACCGTGACCGAAGGGGCCACCGACACCTACACCGTGGCGCTGACCACCGTGCCCGCCGGGGACGTGACGGTCACGCCAACCAGCGGTGACACCGGCGTCACCGTCACCGGCGCGCTGACCTTCAGCACGACGACCTGGAACACCGAGCAGACGGTGACCGTCACCACTACCGAGGATGCTGACGCGACCGACGCCACCGTCGCCATCACCCATCAGGTGGACGGCTACGACACGGTGAGCGGTGGCGAGGTGACGGTAATCGTTGCTGACACCGACACCCCCGGCGTCACCCTTTCGGAGACCGCCCTCACCGTGAATGAAGGCAGCACAACCATCTACACCGTGGTGCTGACCACCGTGCCCGCCGGGGACGTGACGGTCACGCCAACCAGCGATGACCCCGGCGTCGCCACCGTCACCGGCGCGCTGACCTTCACCACGGCGACCTGGAACGCCGAGCAGACGGTGACCATCACCGGCGCCACCGACGCGGATGCCACCGAGGACACCGCCACGATCACCCATACCGTGGGTGGCTACGGCAGCGTCACCGGCACTGGCACCGAGGTCATCGTCACCGTCCCCGACACCGACAGCGCGCCGATCTTCGATCCGTCGACAGGGACGGTGCCTGACCAGACCTACACCGCCGGCGCTGCCATCCCGACGCTGACGTTACCGGAAGCCACCGGTGGCGACGACAACCTGAGCTACACCCTGACCGGCCCCATCCCCAACGGCCTGACCTTCACCAACGCCGACCGCACCCTGACCGGCACGCCCACCACTGCCGCCACGGCCATCACGCTAACCTGGACGGCTACCGATGAGGATGCCAACACGGCCACCACCGATGCGGCCCTGCTACCCTTCACCGTGACGATCACCCCTGAGCCAGCAGTCACCCTCGCCCCGACCGCCCTCACCGTGGATGAAGGCAGCACGGCCATCTACACCGTGGCGCTGACCACCGTGCCCGTCGGCGACGTGACGGTCACGCCAACCAGCGGTGACACCGACGTTGCCACCGTCACCGGCGCGCTGACCTTCGACTCGGCGACCTGGAACACCGCGCAGACCGTCACCGTCACCGGCGCCGGGGATGCTGACGAGACCGACGCCACCGTCGCCATCACCCATCAGGTGGACGGTTACAACGGGGTGAGCGCTGGCGAGGTGACGGTAACCGTTGCCGACACCGACACCCCCGGCGTCACCCTTTCGCCGACTGCCCTCACCGTGGATGAAGGTAGCACGGCCACCTACACCGTGGCGCTGACCACCGTGCCCGCCGGCGACGTGACGGTCACGCCAACCAGCGATAACCCGGACGCCGCCACCGTCACCGGCGCGCTGACCTTCAGCACGACGACCTGGAACACCGAGCAGACGGTGACCGTCACCGGCGCCCCCGCCGCCCCCGACGCGGACGCCACCGATGCCACCGCCACGATCACCCATACCGTGGGCGGCTACGGTAACGTCACCGCCGACAATGTCCTCGTCACCATCCCCGATACCGACAGCGCGCCGACCTTCGATCCGTCGACAGGGACGGTGCCTGACCAGACCTACACCGCCGGCTCCGCCATCCCGACGCTGACGTTACCGGAAGCCACCGGTGGCGACGGCGACTTGAGCTACGCCCTGACTCCCGATGCCCTCCCCGACGGCCTGACCTTCACCACCGCCGACCGCACCCTGACCGGCACGCCCACCGCCGCCGCCTCGGCGGTCACGCTGACCTGGACGGCTACCGATGAGGATGCCAACACCGCCACCGCCGATGCGGCCCTGCTGCCCTTCACCGTGACGATCATCACTGCGCCCGCGATCACCCTCGACCCGACCGCCCTCACCGTGGATGAAGGTAGCACGGCCATCTACACCGTGGTGCTGACCACCGTGCCCGCCGGGGACGTGACGGTCACGCCAACCAGCGATGACACCGACGTCGCCACCGTCACCGGCGCCCTGATCTTCACCACGGCGACCTGGAACGCCGCGCAGACAGTGACCGTTACCGGCGCCACCGACGCGGATGCCACCGAGGACACCGCCACGATCACCCATACCGTAAGCGGCCACGGTAGCGTCACCGGCCCCGGCACCGAGGTTATCGTCACCATCCCCGACACCGACAGCGCGCCGACCTTCGACCCGTTGACAGGGACGGTGCCTGACCAGACCTACACCGCCGATGCCGCTATCCCGACGCTGACGTTACCGGAAGCCACCGGTGGCGACGGCGACCTGAGCTACGCCCTGACCCCCGATGCCATCCCCGACGGCCTGACCTTCACCAACGCCGACCGCACCCTGACCGGCACACCCACCGCCGCCGCCTCGGCGGTCACGCTGACCTGGACAGCCACCGATGATGACGCCAACACGGCCGACGCCGATGCGGCCCTGCTGCCCTTCACCGTGACGATCATCCCTGTGCCCGCCGTCACCCTCGACCCGACCGCCCTCACCGTGGATGAAGGTAGCACGGCCATCTACACCGTGGCGCTGACCACCGTGCCCGCCGGCGACGTGACGGTCACGCCAACCAGCGATGACACCGACGTCGCCACCGTCACCGGCGCCCTGACCTTCACCACGGCGACCTGGAACGCCGCGCAGACAGTGACCGTCACCGGCGCCACCGACGCGGATGCCACCGAGGACACCACCACAATCACCCATACCGTGGGCGGCTACGGCAGTGTCACCGGCACCGGCACCGAAGTTATCGTCACCATCCCCGACACCGACAGCGCGCCGACCTTCGACCCGTCGACAGGGACGGTGCCTGACCAGACCTACACCGCCGACGCCGCCATCCCGACGCTGACGTTACCGGAAGCCAGCGGTGGCGACGGCGACCTGAGCTACGCCCTGACCCCCGATGCCATTCCCGCCGGCCTGACCTTCACCAACGCCGACCGCACCCTGGCCGGTACACCCACCGCCGCCGCCACGGCGGTCACGCTGACCTGGACGGCTACCGATGATGACGCCAACACGGCCGCCGCCGATGCGGCCCTGCTACCCTTCACCGTGACGATCACCCCGGCGCCCGCCGTCACCCTCGCCCCGACCGCCCTCACCGTGGATGAAGGCAGCACGGCCACCTACACCGTGGCGCTGACGACCAGTCCGGCCGGCGACGTGACGGTCACGCCAACCAGCGGTGCCCCCGCCGTCGCCACCGTCACCGGCGTCCTGACTTTCACCACGGCGACCTGGAACACCGCGCAGACCGTCACCGTCACCGGCGCCACCGCCGCCCCCGACGCGGACGACACCGATGCCACCGCCACGATCACCCATACCGTGGGCGGCTACGGTAGCGTCACCGCCGATGAAGTCCTCGTCACCATCCCCGACACCGACAGCGCCCCGACCTTTGACCCGTCGACAGGGACGGTGCCTGACCAGACCTACATCGCCGACGCCGCCATCCCGACGCTGACGTTACCGGAAGCCAGCGGTGGCGACGGCGACCTGAGCTACGCCCTGACTCCCGATGCCATCCCCGACGGCCTGACCTTCACCAACGCCGACCGCACCCTGGCCGGTACACCCACCGCCGCCGCCTCGGCGGTCACGCTGACCTGGACGGCCACCGATGAGGACGCCAACACCGCCGTCGACGATGCGGCCACGCTGACCTTCACCGTGACGATCACCGTGGCGCCCGGAGTCACCCTCTCCACCGCCACCCTCTCCGTGGGTGAAGACAGCATGGCTACCTACACCATGGCGCTGACCACCGTGCCACCTGGTGACGTGACGGTGACGACGAGCGTCAACCCCGCCGGCAATGTGACGACCAGCCCCGTCGCGCTGACCTTCAGCACCGCAAACTGGAATACCGCCATGACCGTCACCGTCGCCGCCGCCGAGGACACTGATTCCATTGACGACGTCGCCACCATCAGCCATATGGTAAGCGGCTACGGCACCGTCACCGCCGCCGATGTTGTGGTCACGGTCACCGACAACGATGCCGACCCAACGGCGCCATCCTTCGGTGCGGAGACGGTGTCCGCCCTGACCTATGTCGCCGAGACCGCCATTTCAACCCTGACCCTCCCGACCGCCACCAGCGGGAATGGCGCCCTGAACTATGCGCTAACCGGCAGCCTCCCCGCCGGCCTGACCTACACCGACACCGCCCGCACCCTGACCGGCACGCCCCTCACCGCGGCCCCGGCCGTCACGCTGACCTGGACGGCCACCGATTCAGACGCCAACACAACCGCCGCCGATACAGACACGCTGACCTTCCCCGTGACAATCACCCCGGCGCCCGCGGTCACCCTCGCCCCGACCGCCCTCACCGTGAATGAAGGCAGTACGACCATCTACACCGTGGCGCTGACCACCGTGCCCGCCGGGGACGTGACGGTCACGCCAACCAGCGATAACCCGGACGCCGCCACCGTCACCGGCGCGCTGACCTTCAGCACGGCGACCTGGAACACCGAGCAGACCGTCACCGTCACCGGCGCCGAGGATGCTGACGCGACCGACGCCACCGCCCGCATCACCCATGTGGTGGCCGGCTACAACGCGGTGAGCGCTGGCGATGTGACGGTGGCCGTCGACGACACCGACACCCCCGGCGTCACCCTTTCGGAGACCGCCCTCACCGTGAATGAAGGCAGCACAACCATCTACACCGTAGTGCTGACCACCTTGCCCGCCGGGGACGTGACGGTCACGCCAACCAGCGATGACCCCGGCGTCGCCACCGTCACCGGCGCCCTGACCTTCACCACGGTGACCTGGAACGCCGCACAGACGGTGACCGTCACCGGCGCCACCGACGCGGATGCCACCGAGGACACCGCCACGATCACCCATACTGTGGGTGGCTACGGCAGCGTCATCGGCACTGGCACCGAGGTCAGCGTCACCATCCCCGACACCGACAGCGCGCCGACCTTCGACCCGTCGACAGGGACGGTGCCTGACCAGACCTACACCGCCGGCGCTGCCATCCCGATGCTGACGTTACCGGAAGCCACCGGTGGCAACGGCGACCTGAGCTACGCCCTGACTCCCGATGCCATCCCTGACGGCCTGACCTTCACCAACGCCGACCGCACCCTGACCGGCACACCCACCGCCGCCGCCTCGGCGGTCACGCTGACCTGGACGGCGACCGATGATGACGCCAACACGTCCGCCGCCGATGCGGCCCTGCTGACCTTCACCGTGACGATCACCCCGGCGCCCGCCGTCACCCTCGCCCCGACCGCCCTCACCGTGGATGAAGGCAGCACGGCCATCTACACCGTGGCGCTGACCACCGTGCCCGCCGGTGACGTGACGGTCACGCCAACCAGCGGTGACACCGACGTCGCCACCGTCACCGGCGCGCTGACCTTCGACTCGGCAACCTGGAACACCGCGCAGACCGTCACCGTCACCGGCGCCGGGGATGATGACGCGACCGACGCCACCGTCGCCATCACCCATCAGGTGGACGGTTACAACGGGGTGAGCGCTGGCGAGGTGACGGTGGCCGTTGCCGACACCGACACCCCCGGCGTCACCCTTTCGCCGACTGCCCTCACCGTGACCGAAGGGGCCACCGGCACCTACACCGTGGCGCTGACCACCGTGCCCGCCGGGGACGTGACGGTCACGCCAACCAGCGGTGACACCGGCGTCACCGTCACCGGCGCGCTGACCTTCAGCACGACGACCTGGAACACCGAGCAGACGGTGACCGTCACCACTACCGAGGATGCTGACGCGACCGACGCCACCGTCGCCATCACCCATCAGGTGGACGGCTACGACACGGTGAGCGCTGGCGAGGTGACGGTAATCGTTGCTGACACCGACACACCCGGCGTCACCCTTTCGGAGACCGCCCTCACCGTGAATGAAGGCAGCACAACCATCTACACCGTGGTGCTGACCACCTTGCCCGCCGGGGACGTGACGGTCACGCCAACCAGCGATGACCCCGGCGTCGCCACCGTCACCAGCGCCCTGACCTTCACCACGGCGACCTGGAACGCCGAGCAGACGGTGACCGTCACCGGCGCCACCGACGCGGATGCCACCGAGGACACCGCCACGATCACCCATACCGTGGGCGGCTACGGTAGCGTCATCGGCACTGGCACCGAGGTCATCGTCACCGTCCCCGACACCGACAGCGCGCCGACCTTCGATCCGTCGACAGGGACGGTGCCTGACCAGACCTACACCGCCGGTGCTGCCATCCCGACGCTGACGTTACCGGAAGCCACCGGTGGCGACGACAACCTGAGCTACACACTGACCGGCCCCATCCCCAACGGCCTGACCTTCACCAACGCCGACCGCACCCTGGCCGGCACGCCCACCACCGCCGCCTCGGCGGTCACGCTGACCTGGACGGCTACCGATGAGGATGCCAACACGGCCACCACCGATGCGGCCCTGCTACCCTTCACCGTGACGATCACCCCGGCGCCCGCCGTCACCCTCGCCCCGACCGCCCTCACCGTGGATGAAGGCAGCACGGCCATCTACACCGTGGCGCTGACCACCGTGCCCGTCGGCGACGTGACGGTCACGCCAACCAGCGGTGACACCGACGTTGCCACCGTCACCGGCGCGCTGACCTTCGACTCGGCGACCTGGAACACCGCGCAGACCGTCACCGTCACCGGCGCAGGGGATGCTGACGAGACCGACGCCACCGTCGCCATCACCCATCAGGTGGACGGTTACAACGGGGTGAGCGCTGGCGAGGTGACGGTAACCGTTGCCGACACCGACACCCCCGGCGTCACCCTTTCGCCGACTGCCCTCACCGTGACCGAAGGTGCCACCGGCACCTACACCGTGGCGCTGACCACCGTGCCCGCCGGCGACGTGACGGTCACGCCAACCAGCGATAACCCGGACGCCGCCACCGTCACCGGCGCGCTGACCTTCAGCACGACGACCTGGAACACCGAGCAGACGGTGACCGTCACCACCATTGAGGATGCTGACGCGACCGACGCCACCGTCATCATCACCCATGAGGTAGGCGGCTACGGCAGTATCGCCATGGCCGACCCGGTGACCGTCACGGTCACCGACACCGACGAAGCCGACACCGCCCCGGTCTTCGCCGACGGCGCTACGCCGCCCGACCAGACCTACACCACTGGCGCCGCCATCATTGCCCTGACCCTGCCCGAAGCCACCGGCGGGAATGGCGCCCTGAGCTACACCCTGACCGGCCCCATCCCCAACGGCCTGACCTTCACCAACGCCGACCGCACCCTGGCCGGCACACCCACCGCCGCCGCCTCGGCGGTCACGCTGACCTGGACGGCTACCGATGAAGATGCCAACACGGCCCCCACCGATGCGGACATGCTGACCTTCGCCGTGACGATCACCCTCCCTGTACCCGCCGTCACCATCGTCCCGACCGCCCTGACCGTGGATGAAGGCAGCACGGCCATCTACACCGTAGCGCTGACCACCGTGCCCGACGGCGACGTGACGGTCACGCCAACCAGCGGTGACACCGACGTCGTCACCGTCACCGGCGCCCTGACTTTCACCACGGCGACCTGGAACACCGAGCAGACGGTGACCGTCACCGCCGCCGGGGATGATGACGCGACCGACGCCACCGTCGCCATGACCCATCAGGTGGACGGCTACAACGCGGTGATCGCTGGCGAGGTGACGGTCACCGTTGCCGACACCGACACCCCCGGCGTCACCCTTTCGCCGACTGCCCTCACCGTGACCGAAGGTGCCACCGGCACCTACACCGTAGCGCTGACCACCGTGCCCGCCGGGGACGTGACGGTCACGCCAACCAGCGGTGACACCGGCGTCACCGTCACCGGCGCGCTGACCTTCAGCACGACGACCTGGAACACCGAGCAGACGGTGACCGTCACCACTACCGAGGATGCTGACGCGACCGACGCCACCGTCGCCATCACCCATCAGGTGGACGGCTACGACACGGTGAGCGCTGGCGAGGTGACGGTAATCGTTGCTGACACCGACACACCCGGCGTCACCCTTTCGGAGACCGCCCTCACCGTGAATGAAGGCAGCACAACCATCTACACCGTGGTGCTGACCACCGTGCCCGACGGCGACGTGACGGTCACGCCAACCAGCGGTGACACCGACATCGCCACCGTCACCGCCGCGCTGACCTTCACCACGGCGACCTGGAACGCCGAGCAGACGGTGACCGTCACCGGCGCCACCGACGCGGATGCCACCGAGGACACCGCCACGATCACCCATACCGTAGGCGGCTACGGCAGCGTCATCGGCACTGGCACCGAGGTCATCGTCACCGTCCCCGACACCGACAGCGCGCCGACCTTCGATCCGTCGACAGGGACGGTGCCTGACCAGACCTACACCGCCGGCGCTGCCATCCCGACGCTGACGTTACCGGAAGCCACCGGTGGCGACGACAACCTGAGCTACACCCTGACCGGCCCCATCCCCAACGGCCTGACCTTCACCAACGCCGACCGCACCCTGGCCGGCACGCCCACCACTGCCGCCACGGCCGTCACGCTGACCTGGACGGCTACCGATGGGGATGCCAACACGGCCACCACCGATGCGGCCCTGCTACCCTTCACCGTGACGATCACCCCGGCGCCCGCCGTCACCCTCGCCCCGACCGCCCTCACCGTGGATGAAGGCAGCACGGCCATCTACACCGTGGCGCTGACCACCGTGCCCGCCGGCGACGTGACGGTCACGCCAACCAGCGGTGACACCGACGTCGCCACCGTCACCGGCGCGCTGACCTTCGACTCGGCGACCTGGAACACCGCGCAGACCGTCACCGTCACCGGCGCAGGGGATGCTGACGAGACCGACGCCACCGTCGCCATCACCCATCAGGTGGACGGTTACAACGCGGTGATCGCTGGCGAGGTGACGGTAACCGTTGCCGACACCGACACCCCCGGCGTCACCCTTTCGGCGACTGCCCTCACCGTGACCGAAGGTGCCACCGGCACCTACACCGTGGCGCTGACCACCGTGCCCGCCGGGGACGTGACGGTCACGCCAACCAGCGATAACCCGGACGCCGCCACCGTCACCGGCGCGCTGACCTTCAGCACGACGACCTGGAACACCGAGCAGACGGTGACCGTCACCACCATTGAGGATGCTGACGCGACCGACGCCACCGTCACCATCACCCATGAGGTAGGCGGCTACGGCAGTATCGCCATGGCCGACCCGGTGACCGTCACGGTCACCGACACCGACGAAGCCGACACCGCCCCGGCCTTCGCCGATGACGCTACGCCGCCCGACCAGACCTACACCACTGGCGCCGCCATCATTGCCCTGACCCTGCCCGAAGCCACCGGCGGGAATGGCGCCCTGAGCTACACCCTGACCGGCCCCATCCCCAACGGCCTGACCTTCACCAACGCCGACCGCACCCTGGCCGGCACGCCCACCGCCGCCGCCTCGGCGGTCACGCTGACCTGGACGGCTACCGATGAGGATGCCAACACGGCCCCCACCGATGCGGACATGCTGACCTTTGCCGTGACGATCACCCTCCCTGTGCCCGCCGTCACCCTCGTCCCGACCGCCCTCACCGTGGATGAAGGCAGCACGGCCACCTACACCGTAGCGCTGGCCACCGTGCCCGCCGGCGACGTGACGGTCACGCCAACCAGCGGTGACACCGACGTCGTCACCGTCACCGGCGCCCTGACTTTCACCACGGCGACCTGGAACACCGAGCAGACGGTGACCGTCACCGCCGCCGGGGATGATGACGCGACCGACGCCACCGTCGCCATGACCCATCAGGTGGACGGCTACAACGCGGTGATCGCTGGCGAGGTGACGGTAACCGTTGCCGACACCGACACCCCCGGCGTCACCCTTTCGCCGACTGCCCTCACCGTGACCGAAGGCGCTACCGACACCTACACCGTGGCGCTGACCACCGTGCCCGCCGGTGACGTGACGGTCACGCCAACCAGCGATAACCCGGACGCCGCCACCGTCACCGGCGCGCTGACCTTCAGCACGACGACCTGGAACGCCGCGCAGACGGTGACCGTCACCACCGTCGAGGATGATGACGCGACCGACGACACCGTCACCATCACCCATGAGGTGGGCGGCTACGGCAGTATCACCATGGCCGACCCGGTGACCGTCACGGTCACCGACACCGACGAAGCCGACACCGCCCCTGCCTTCGCCGATGACGCTACGCCGCCCGACCAAACCTACACCACGGACGCCGCCATCATTGCCCTGACCCTGCCTGAAGCCACCGGCGGGAATGGCGCCCTGAGCTACGCCCTGACCGGCCCCATCCCCAACGGCCTGACCTTCACCAACGCCGACCGCACCCTGGCCGGTACGCCCACTGCCGCCGCCCCTGCCGTCACGCTGACCTGGACGGCTACCGATGAGGATGCCAACACGGCCGCCGACGATGCGGCCCTGCTACCCTTCACCGTGACGATCACCCTCCCTGTGCCCGCCGTCACCCTCGTCCCGACCGCCCTCACCGTAAATGAAGGCAGCACGGCCACCTACACCGTAGCGCTGGCCACCGTGCCCGCCGGCGACGTGACGGTCACGCCAACCAGCGGTGACACCGACGTCGTCACCGTCACCGGCGCCCTGACTTTCACCACGGCGACCTGGAACACCGAGCAGACGGTGACCGTCACCGCCGCCGGGGATGATGACGCGACCGACGCCACCGTCACCATGACCCATCAGGTGGACGGCTACGACACGGTGAGCGGTGGCGAGGTGACGGTAATCGTTGCTGACACCGACACCCCCGGCGTCACCCTTTCGGAGACCGCCCTCACCGTGAATGAAGGCAGCACAACCATCTACACCGTGGTGCTGACCACCTTGCCCGCCGGGGACGTGACGGTCACGCCAACCAGCGATGACACCGCCGTCGCCACCGTCACCAGCGCCCTGACCTTCACCACGGCGACCTGGAACGCCGAGCAGACGGTGACCGTCACCGGCGCCACCGACGCGGATGCCACCGAGGACACCGCCACGATCACCCATACCGTAGGTGGCTACGGCAGCGTCATCGGCACTGGCACCGAGGTCATCGTCACCGTCCCCGACACCGACAGCGCGCCGACCTTCGATCCGTCGACAGCGATGGTGCCTGCCCAGACCTACACCGTCGACGCCGCCATCCCGACGCTGACGTTACCGGAAGCCACCGGCGGCGACGGCGACCTGAGCTACGCCCTGACTCCCATGGCCATCCCCGACGGCCTGACCTTCACCAACGCCGACCGCACCCTGACCGGCACGCCCACCGCCGTCGCCGCGGCCGTCACGCTGACCTGGACGGCCACCGATGGGGATGCCAACACGGCCGCCACCGATGCGGCCCTGCTGCCCTTCACTGTGACGATCACCCCTGAGCCAGCCGTCACCCTCGCCCCGACTGCCCTCACCGTGAATGAAGGCAGCACGGCCATCTACACCGTGGTGCTGACCACCTCGCCCGCCGGCGCGGTCACTGTAACGCCCGCCGCGTCCGGCGCAGTCACCGTCACCGGCGCCCTGACCTTCACCATGGCGACCTGGAACATGGCGCAGACGGTGACCGTCACCGCCGTCACCGACGCGGACGACACCGATGCCGCCGCCACGATCACCCATACCGTGGACGGCTACGGTAGCGTTACTGGCACTGGCACCGAGGTCATCGTCACCGTCACCGACACCGACAGCGCGCCGACCTTCGATCCGTCGACAGGGACGGTGCCTGACCAGACCTACACCGCCGACGCCGCCATCCCGACGCTGACGTTACCGGAAGCCACCGGTGGCAACGGCGACCTGAGCTACACCCTGACCGGCCCCATCCCCAACGGCCTGACCTTCACCAACGCCGACCGCACCCTGGCCGGCACGCCCACCGCCGCCGCCTCGGCCGTCACGCTGACCTGGACGGCGACCGATGAGGATGCCAACACGGCCGCCGCCGATGCGGCCCTGCTACCCTTCACCGTGACGATCACCCCGGCGCCCGCCGTTACTATCGCCCCGACCGCCCTCACCGTGGATGAAGGCAGCACGGCCATCTACACCGTGGCGCTGACCACCGTGCCCGCCGGGGACGTGACGGTCACGCCAACCAGCGGTGCCACCGCCGTCGCCACCGTCACCGGCGCGCTGACCTTCGACTCGGCGACCTGGAACACCGCGCAGACTGTCACCGTCACCGCCGCCGGGGATGATGACGCGACCGACGAAACCGCCACCATCACCCATCAGGTGGGCGGTTACAACGCGGTGATCGCTGGCGAGGTGACGGTGGCCGTTGCCGACACCGACACCCCCGGCGTCACCCTTTCGCCGACTGCCCTTACCGTGACCGAAGGTGCCACCGGCACCTACACCGTAGCGCTGGCCACCGTGCCCGCCGGCGACGTGACGGTCACGCCAACCAGCGGTGACACCGGCGTCACCGTCACCGGCGCGCTGACCTTCAGCACGGCGACCTGGAACACCGAGCAGACGGTGACCGTCACCGCCGCCGGGGATGATGACGCCACCGACGCCACCGTCACCATGACCCATCAGGTGGACGGCTACAACGCGGTGAGCGGTGGCGAGGTGACGGTAATCGTTGCCGACACCGACACCCCCGGCGTCACCCTTTCGGAGACCGCCCTCACCGTGAATGAAGGCAGCACAACCATCTACACCGTGGTGCTGACCACCTTGCCCGCCGGGGACGTGACGGTCACGCCAACCAGCGATGACACCGCCGTCGCCACCGTCACCGGCGCGCTGACCTTCACCACGGCGACCTGGAACGCCGAGCAGACGGTGACCGTCACCGGCGCCACCGATGCAGACGCCACCGAGGACACCGCTACGATCACCCATAACGTGGGCGGCTACGGCAGCGTCATCGGCACTGGCACCGAGGTCATCGTCACCGTCCCCGACACCGACAGCGCGCCGACCTTTGACCCGTCGACAGCGATGGTGCCTGCCCAGACCTACACCGTCGACGCCGCCATCCCGACGCTGACGTTACCGGAAGCCACCGGCGGCGACGGAGACCTGAGCTACGCCCTGACTCCCGATGCCATCCCCGACGGCCTGACCTTCACCAATGCCGACCGCACCCTGACCGGCACGCCCACCACTGCCGCCACGGCCATCACGCTGACCTGGACGGCCACCGATGAGGATGCCAACATGGCCGCCACCGATGCGGCCCTGCTGCCCTTCACCGTGACGATCACCCCTGAGCCAGCCGTCACCCTCGACCCGACCGCCCTCACCGTGAATGAAGGCAGCACGGCCATCTACACCGTGGCGCTGACCACCTCGCCCGCCGGCGCGGTCACCGTGACGCCCGCTGCGTCTGACGCAGTCACCGTCTCCGGTGCCCTGACCTTCACCATGGCGACCTGGAACGCCGAGCAGACGGTGACCGTCACCGGCGCCACCGACGCGGACGCCACCGAGGACACCGCCACGATCACCCATACCGTGGGCGGCTACGGCAGCGTTACCGCCGCCGATGTCCTCGTCACCGTCCCCGACACCGACAGCGCGCCGACCTTCGACCCGATGATGGTGCCTGCCCAGACCTACACCGCCGGCGCCGCTATCCCGACGCTGACGTTACCGGTAGCCACTGGCGGCGACGGCGGTCCGAACTACGCCCTGGCTCCCATGGCCGCCATCCCCGCCGGCCTGACCTACACCGGCGCCGACCGCACCCTGACCGGTACGCCCACCAACGTGGCCGCGGCCGTCACGCTGACCTGGACGGCTACCGATGAGGATACCAACATGGCCGCCGACGATGCGGCCACGCTGACCTTCGCCGTGACCATCACGCCGGCGCCCGGGGTGACCCTCTCCACCGCCACCCTCTCCGTGTCTGAAGGCGGCATCGCCACCTACACCATGGAGCTGACCACTGTGCCCCCTGGTGACGTGACGGTGATGGTGAGCGTCGCGCCCGCCGACGAGGTGACGACCACCCCCGGCGCGTTGACCTTCAGCCCCGGAACCTGGAATACCGCCCGGACCATCACCGTCGCCGCCGCCACCGATGGGGACACCACCGACGAGATGGCCACCATCAGCCATGCCGTGAGCGGCTACGGCAGTGTCACGACCGCCGCCGAGGTTGTGGTGACCGTCACCGACGCCGATGCCACCGACACGGTGCCAGACTTCGGCACGGCCATGGCGACTGACAGGACCTACACCGCCGAGGCCGCCATTCCGACGCTGACCCTCCCTGCCGCCACCAGTGGGAATGGCGCCCTGAACTATGCGCTGACCGGCAGTCTCCCCGCCGGTCTGACCTTCACCCACACCGCCCGCACCCTGACCGGCACGCCCCTCACCGCGGCCCCGGCCGTCACCCTGACCTACACGGCCACCGATTCGGATACCATCACGTCCGCCGCCGATACGGACACGCTGACCTTTGCCGTGACGATCACGCCGGCGCCGGCGGTCACCATCACCCCGACCGCCCTCACCGTGGTTGAAGGCAACACGGCCACCTACACCGTGGCGCTGACCACCGTGCCCGCCGGCGATGTGACGGTCACGCCAGCCAGCGGTGACACCGCCATCGCCACCGTCACAGGCGCGCTGACCTTCGACTCGGCGAATTGGAACACGGCGCAGACGGTGACCGTCACCGCCACCGAGGACGACGTTGATTTCGCTCACAACACCGTCACCATCACCCATATGGTGAACGGCTACGGCGGCGTTACCGCCGACCCGGTCGTGGTCACGGTGACCGACAACGACACCGACAGCGCGCCGACCTTCAGCGCGACGGTGACGGACAGGACCTACCCCGTCGACGCCGCCATTCCGACGCTGACGTTGCCGGTCGCCGACGGCGGGAATGGCGACCTGAGCTACACCCTGACCGGCGACATCCCCGACGGCCTGACCTACACCGACACCGCCCGCACCCTGACCGGCACGCCCACCACCATCGCCGCGGCCGTCACGCTGACCTGGACGGCCACTGATGAGGATGCCATCACGGCCGCCACCGATGCGGCCATGCTGACCTTTACCGTGACGATCACGCCGGCGCCGGTGCCAGCGGTCACCATTGCCCCGACCGCCCTCACCGTGGTTGAAGGCAACACGACCATCTACACCGTGGCGCTGACCACCTCGCCCGCCGGCGCGGTCACGGTGACGCCCGATGTTGCCGGTGCGGTGACGGTCACCGGCGCCCTGACCTTCGGCCCGTCGACCTGGAACACGGCGCAGACGGTGACCGTCACCGCCACCGAGGATGACGCTGATTTCGCTAACGCCACCGTCACCATCACCCATATGGTGGGCGGCTACGGCGGCGTTACCGCCGACCCGGTCGTGGTCACGGTGACCGACAACGACACCGACAGCGCGCCGACCTTCAGCGCGACGGTGACGGACAGGACCTACACCGTCGACGCCGCCATTCCGACGCTGACGTTGCCGGTCGCCGACGGCGGGAATGGCGACCTGAGCTATACTCTGACCGGTGACATCCCCGACGGCCTGACCTACACCGACACCGCCCGCACCCTGACCGGCACGCCCACCACCATTGCCGCGGCCGTCACGCTGACCTGGACGGCCACCGATGAGGATGCCATCAGGACCGCCGCCGATGCGGCCATGCTGCCCTTCACCGTGACCATCACGCCGGTGCCCGCAGTCACCCTCGCCCCGACCGCCATCGCCGTGACTGAAGGCAGCACGGCCATCTACACCGTGGCGCTGACCACCTCGCCCGCCAGCGATGTGATGGTCACGCCAACCAGCGGTAACACCGCCGTCGCCACCGTCACCGGCGCGCTGACCTTCGGCCCGTCGACCTGGAACACGGCGCAGACGGTGACCGTCACCGCCACCGAGGATGACGCTGATTTCGCTAACGACACCGTCACCATCACCCATGCGGTGAGCGGCTACGGCGGCGTTACCGCCGACCCGGTCGTGGTCACGGTGACCGACAACGACACCGACAGCGCGCCGACCTTCAGCGCGACGGTGACGGACAGGACCTACACCGTCGACGCCGCCATTCCGACGCTGACGTTGCCGGCCGCTGACGGCGGGAATGGCGACCTGAGCTATACTCTGACCGGCGACATCCCCGACGGCCTGACCTACACCGACACCGCCCGCACCCTGACCGGCACGCCCACCACCATTGCCGCGGCCGTCACGCTGACCTGGACGGCCACCGATGAGGATGCCATCAGGACCGCCGCCGATGCGGCCATGCTGCCCTTCACCGTGACCATCACGCCGGTGCCCGCAGTCACCCTCGCCCCGACCGCCATCGCCGTGACTGAAGGTAGCACGGCCATCTACACCGTGGCGCTGACCACTTCGCCCGCCAGCGATGTGATGGTCACGCCAACCAGCGGTAACACCGCCGTCGCCACCGTCACCGGCGCCCTGACCTTCGGCCCGTCGACCTGGAACACGGCGCAGACGGTGACCGTCACCGCCACCGAGGATGACGCTGATTTCGCTAACGACACCGTCACCATCACCCATGCGGTGAGCGGCTACGGCGGCGTCACCGCCGACCCTGTCGTGGTCACGGTGACCGACAATGACACCGACAGCGCGCCGACCTTCAGCGCGACGGTGACGGACAGGACCTACACCGTCGCCGCCGCCATTCCGACGCTGACGTTGCCGGCCGCCGACGGCGGGAATGGCGACCTGAGCTATACCCTGACCGGCGACATTCCCGACGGCCTGACCTACACCGACACCGCCCGCACCCTGACCGGCACGCCCACCACCATCGCCGCGGCCGTCACGCTGACCTGGACGGCCACCGATGAGGATGCCATCAGGACCGCCGCCGATGCGGCCATGCTGCCCTTCACCGTGACCATCACGCCGGTGCCCGCAGTCACCCTCGCCCCGACCGCCATCGCCGTGACTGAAGGCAACACGGCCATCTATACCGTGGCGCTGACCACTTCGCCCGCCAGCGATGTGATGGTCACGCCAACCAGCGGTAACACCGCCGTCGCCACCGTCACCGGCGCGCTGACCTTCGGCCCGTCGACCTGGAACACGGCGCAGACGGTGACCGTCACCGCCACCGAGGATGACGCTGATTTCGCTAACGACACCGTCACCATCACCCATGCGGTGAGCGGCTACGGCGGCGTCACCGCCGACCCTGTCGTGGTCACGGTGACCGACAACGACACCGACAGCGCGCCGACCTTCAGCGCGACGGTGACGGACAGGACCTACCTCGTCGACGCCGCCATTCCGACGCTGACGTTGCCGGCCGCCGATGGCGGGAATGGCGACCTGAGCTATACCCTGACCGGCGACATTCCCGACGGGCTGATCTTCACCGATACCGCGCGCACCCTGACCGGCACGCCCACCACCGTGGCCGTGGCCGTCACGCTGACCTACACGGCCACCGATGAGGATGCCATCAGGACCTCCGACGATACGGCCACGCTGACCTTTGCCGTGACCATCACACCGGTGCCCGCGGTGACCCTCTCCACCGCCACCCTCTCCGTGCCTGAAGGCGGCATTGCCACCTACACCATGGAGCTGACCACCGTGCCCCCCGGTGACGTGACGGTGATGATGAGCGTTACACCCACCGGTGATGTGACGACCACCCCCGGCGCGTTGACCTTCAGCCCCGCAACCTGGAATACCGCCCGGACCATCACCGTCACCGCCGCCGACGATGGGGACACCACCGACGACATGGCCACCATCAGCCATGCCGTGGGCGGCTACGGCAGTGTTACCAGCGCCGACCCTGTTGTGGTGACTGTCACCGACGATGATGCCGCCGCCTCGGTGCCAGACTTCGGCACGGCGATGGTGGATGACATGACCTACACCGCCGAGGTAGCCATTCCGACGCTGACCCTCCCTGCCGCCACCAACGGGAATGGCGCCATGAACTATGCGCTGACCGGTGACATCCCCGACGGTCTGACCTTCACCGACACCGCCCGCACCCTGACCGGCACGCCCCGCACCGCGGCCCCGGCCGTCACGCTGACCTACACGGCTACCGATTCGGATGCCATCACGTCCGCCGCCGATACGGATACGCTGACCTTTGCCGTGACGATCACGACGGCGCCGGAGGTCACCATCGCCCCGACCGCCATCGCCGTGACTGAAGGTAGCACGGCCATCTACACCGTGGCGCTGACCACCTCGCCCGCCGGCAATGTGATGGTCACGCCAACCAGCGGTAACACCGCCGTCGCCACCGTCACCGGCGCGCTGACCTTCGGCCCGTCGACCTGGAACACGGCGCAGACGGTGACCGTCACCGCCACCGAGGATGACGCTGATTTCGCTAACGACACCGTCACCATCACCCATATGGTGGGCGGCTACGGCGGCGTGACTATCGCCGACCCGGTCGTGGTCACGGTGACCGACAACGACACCGACAGCGCGCCGACCTTCAGCGCGACGGTGACGGACAGGACCTACACCGTCGACGC
Organism: Nitrospirales bacterium; assembly: GCA_963692935.1. Lineage (GTDB taxonomy): Bacteria > Nitrospirota > Nitrospiria > Nitrospirales > UBA8639 > Bin75. Next base: position 1,159,926 of record OY843588.1, on the reverse strand, counting down.
CGCCATTCCGACGCTGACGTTGCCGGCCGCCGCCGGCGGGAATGGCGACCCGAGCTATACCCTGACCGGTGACATCCCCGACGGACTGATCTTCACCGATACCACGCGCACCCTGACCGGCACGCCTACCGCTGTGGCCGCGGCCGTCACGCTGACCTACACGGCCACCGATGAGGATGCCATCAGGACCACCGGCGATGCGGCCACGCTGACCTTTGCCGTGACTATCACGCCGGTGCCCGCGGTCACCCTCGCCCCGACCGCCATCGCCGTGACTGAAGGCAGCACGGCCATCTACACCGTGGCGCTGACCACCTCGCCTGCCAGCGATGTGATGGTCACGCCAACCAGCGGTAACACCGCCGTCGCCACCGTCTCCGGCACCCTGACCTTCGGCCCGTCGACCTGGAACATGGCGCAGACGGTGACCGTTACCGCCACCGAGGATGACGCTGATTTCGCTGACGCCACCGTCACCATTACCCATCCGGTGAGCGGCTACGGCGGCGTCACCGCCGACCCTGTCGTGGTCACGGTGACCGACAACGACACCGACAGCGCGCCGACCTTCAGCGCGACGGTGACGGACAGGACCTACCCCGTCGACGCCGCCATTCCGACGCTGACGTTGCCGGCCGCCGACGGCGGGAATGGCGACCCGAGCTATACCCTGACCGGTGACATCCCCGACGGGCTGATCTTCACCGATACCACGCGCACCCTGACCGGCACGCCTACCGCTGTGGCCGCGGCCGTCACGCTGACCTGGACGGCCACCGATGAGGATGCCATCAGGACCGCCGCCGATGCGGCCATGTTGCCCTTCACCGTGACCATCACGCCGGTGCCCGCGGTCACCCTCGCCCCGACCGCCATCGCCGTGACTGAAGGCAGCACGGCCATCTACACCGTGGCGCTGACCACCTCGCCCGACGGCAATGTGATGGTCACGCCAACCAGCGGTAACACCGCCGTCGCCACCGTCACCGGCGCGCTGACCTTCGGCCCGTCGACCTGGAGCACGGCGCAGACGGTGACCGTCACCGCCACCGAGGATGACGCTGATTTCGCTAACGCCACCGTCACCATCACCCATATGGTGAGCGGCTACGGCGGCGTCACCGCCGACCCTGTCGTGGTCACGGTGACCGACAACGACACCGACAGCACGCCGACCTTCAGCGCGACGGTGACGGACAGGACCTACACCGTCGACGCCGCCATTCCGACGCTGACGTTGCCGGTTGCCGCCGACGGGAATGGCGACCTGAGCTACACCCTGACCGGCGACATCCCCGACGGCCTGACCTACACCGACACCGCCCGCACCCTGACCGGCACGCCCACCACCGTCGCCGCGGCCGTCACGCTGACCTGGACGGCCACCGATGAGGATGCCATCATGACCGCCGCCGATGCGGCCATGCTACCCTTCACCGTGACCATCACGCCGGTGCCCGCGGTCACCCTCGACCCGACCGCCCTCACCGTGACTGAAGGCAACACGGCCATCTACACCGTGGCGCTGACCACCTCGCCCGCCGGCAATGTGATGGTCACGCCAACCAGCGGTAACCCCGCCGTCGCCACCGTCACCGGCGCCCTGACCTTCGGCCCGTCGACCTGGAACACGGCGCAGACGGTGACCGTTACCGCCACCGAGGACGACGCTGATTTCGCTAACGCCACCGTCACCATCACCCATATGGTGGGCGGCTACGGCGGCGTGACCATCGCCGACCCGGTCGTGGTCACGGTGACCGACAACGACACCGACAGCGCGCCGACCTTCAGCGCGACGGTGCCTGACAGGACCTACCCCGTCGACGTCGCCATTCCGACGCTGACGTTGCCGGCCGCCGCCGGCGGGAATGGCGACCTGAGCTACACCCTGACCGGCGCCATCCCCGACGGGCTGACCTACACCGACACCGACACCACCCGCACCCTGACCGGCACGCCCCGCACCGCGGCCCCGGCCGTCACCCTGACCTGGACGGCCACCGATGAGGACGCCATCACGGCCACCGCCGATGCGGCCATGCTGCCCTTCACCGTGACCATCACGCCGGCGCCCGCGGTCACCCTCGCACCGACCGCCCTCACCGTGACTGAAGGTAGCACGGCCATCTACACCGTGGCGCTGACCACCTCGCCCGACGGCAATGTGATGGTCACGCCAACCAGCGGTAACACCGCCGTCGCCACTGTCACCGGCGCGCTGACCTTCGACTCGGCGACCTGGAACACGGCGCAGACGGTGACCGTTACCGCCACCGAGGATGACGCTGATTTCGCTAACGCCACCGTCACCATCACCCATATGGTGGGCGGCTACGGCGGCGTTACCGCCGACCCGGTCGTGGTCACGGTGACCGACAACGACACCGACAGCGCGCCGACCTTCAGCGCGACGGTGACTGACAGGACCTACACCGTCGACGCCGCCATTCCGACGCTGACGTTGCCGGTCGCCGATGGCGGGAATGGCGACCTGAGCTATACTCTGACCGGTGACATCCCCGACGGCCTGACCTACACCGACACCGCCCGCACCCTGACCGGCACGCCCACCACCATCGCCCCGGCCGTCACCCTGACCTGGACGGCCACCGATGAGGATGCCATCACGGCCACCACCGATGCGGCCACGCTACCCTTCACCGTGACCATCACGCCGGCGCCCGCAGTCACCCTCGCCCCGACCGCCATCGCCGTGACTGAAGGCAGCATGACCTTCTATACCGTGGAGCTGACCACCTCGCCCGCCGGCAATGTGATGGTCACGCCAACCAGCGGTAACCCCGCCGTCGCCACCGTCACCGGCGCCCTGACCTTCGACCCGTCGACCTGGAACACAGCGCAGACGGTCACCGTTACCGCCACCGAAGATGACGCCGATTTCGACGACGACACCGCCACCATCAGCCACACGGTGGCCGGCTACGGCGGCGTGACCGCCGACATGGTCACAGTGACAGTCACCAACAACGACATCCCCAGCCCCCTGACCTTCGGCACGGCGTCGGTGGCGGCCCGGACCTACACCAGCGGCACCGCGATTCCGGCTCTGACCCTGCCCGAAGCCACCGGCGGCATCGCTCCTCTGGCCTACTCACTCACAGGGCCTCTGCCCACCGGCCTGACGGTCAACGTTGGCACGCGCATCCTGAGCGGGACGCCGACGGTGGCTGGCCCCACAGGCAACTACACCTGGATGGTCACCGACCGTGCCGCCACCACGGCCAGCCTCCAGTTCACCATCGCGGTCCCTGCGACGACCACGTGCAGCCGCATTCCGGCGTTGCGCGACGCCATTGTGATGGCGGTGGCCGGTGTCTCCACCTGCGCGGATGTGACCCCGGACAGCCTGAGCGAGATCACCGATCTGGACATAGCCGGCATGGATCTCGGCGTACTCCAAAGCGACGATTTTGCGGGGCTTGATGCGTTGACCAGCCTGGACCTTGGCAACAATCAGCTCGCCACGCTGCCCGAGGGAATTTTCGATGGGCTTGGCGCGTTGACCAGCCTGGACCTTGACGGCAATCAGCTCGCCACGCTGCCCACGGGGGTTTTCGCGGGGCTTGACGCGTTGACCAGCCTGGATCTTGGCAACAATCGGCTTGCCACGTTGCCCACGGGGGTTTTCGCGGGGCTTGGCGCGTTGACCAACCTGGATCTTGGCAACAATCAGCTTGCCACGCTGCCCGAGGGGATTTTTGATGGGCTGGATTCCCTGACCAGTCTCACGCTGGACGGCAACCCCGGCAGCCCGTTCATGCTGGACCTTGAGCTGGAGCAGTTGCCGAATGGCCAGTTCCGGGCGCGTCTCATGGAGGCCGCCCCGCTGACCATTGAGGTGACCTGGGAGACTGTCGGCGGGGGCGCGGACACCACAATCATTGCGGCCACCGCTGAGGCCAGGGGTACGGCCACCATCGCCGCGGGCGAGCGCACCAGCGCGGCCTTCGGCGAGGAGACCTCCCCGCCACCGGTCACCAGACTCCGCAATCCCATGTTCCCCGGCGTGACGGAGGACACCGCCGACGATGCCGGCTCTTACAGAGGCTTCCAACTGGGCCTGGATGAAACGGCGGTCGTCGCCAGTGTGGACATCACCCCGACCGCCCTGACCGTGGACGAAGGCAACATGACCACCTACACCGTGGTGCTGGGCACCGCCCCCAGCGGCTCCGTGACGGTGAGGCCGAGCGTCAGCGGCGGCGCGGTGACCGTCACCGGCGCCCTGACCTTCGGCCCGACGACCTGGAACACCGCCCAGACCGTCACCATCACCGCCACCGAGGACGATGACAACATCGACGCCACCGCCGCCATCAGCCATGGGGTAAGCGGCTACACCGTGATCAATGGGCCCAGCGTCATGGTGACCGTCATGGACGACGAGCTGATGGTGGAGATCACCCCGAGGACCCTCACCGTGCCCGAAGGCAGCACGGGAATCTATACGGTGAAACTGGACACCGCCCCCATCAGCCCTGTGACGGTGAGGCCGAGCGTCAGCGGCGGCGCGGTGACCGTCACCGGCGCCCTGACTTTCAGCCCGACAACCTGGAATGATGCCCAGACCGTCACCGTTACCGCAGTCGAGGACGAGGACAATGACAATGCCACTGCCACCATCAGTCATCGTGTGAGCATCACCGCCCTCACCGCCCCCAGCGTCGTCGTCACCGTCGACGAGAGCACTCTGGACGCCGTCAACCGTGCGGTATCGCCGGAAGTGGCGCGGGCGATGGCCGACCAACGGGTGAACGCGATCACGCAACGCATCCAGCAGGCCCGGTCTGACTCCGCCAGTGCGGCCCGGAATTTCACGGTCGGGGGCCAGTCCACGCTGGCCGGGATGGTAACCACCCACGGGAAGACCATCGCCGAAGGGAATTTCGACCTGAAGACCCTGCTGGGCAGCTCCAACTTTGTGTTGCCGTTGAACGCGCGCGAGGTGGCCCCGGGAACCGGCCTGTCCGCCCTGACGCTCTGGGGTAGCGGCGACTATCGCGCCCCCGCCGGCAAGGACAATGCGATAGATTGGAATGGCGACCTGTTCACCGCCCATCTGGGCGCCGACGCCCGCCTGAGCGATGACCTGCTGGCCGGTCTGGCGGTGTCGTGGAGCCGGGTGGATCTGGACTACAGTGTGTCCGGCCGGCCGCAACGGGGTGATTACGAACTGTCCCTCACCAGCGTCCATCCCTATGTGGGCTGGACGGCGCTGGGCGGGAAGCTGGATCTGTGGGCCACGGCGGGCTACGGCTGGGGCGAGCTGGAGACCACCGACAATCAGGCCGTCGGGCGGTCCAACGATGTGACGACGCAGACGCTCGGGGCCGGTGGGAGCGGGCAGGTGCTGGAGTACGGTGGGACCACGGTGCGGCTCAAGAGCGAGGCCCTGCACACGACCATGGACATCGAGGGTGGCGATGGGATCGCAGCCCTGATGGTGGAAGCGAGACGGATGCGGCTGGGCCTGGAGGCGAGCCATACCCACACGCTGGACGGCGGGGATCAACTGATTCCCACCCTTGAGGTCGGGATGCGGCATGATGCCGGCGACGGGCGGACCGGCACCGGCGCCGAAGTGGGCGGCGGGTTGCGCTACACCAACGCGGCCCGCGGGCTGACGGTGGAAAGCCACGGGCGGATCCTGCTCGGGCACACCGGTGACTATACGGACTGGGGCGTCGGCGGGAGCGTGAAACTGGAAACGGGCTATGGCGGGCAGGGGCTGTCGTTCAGTCTGCAACCCACGTGGGGCGCCACGGGTAGCCGGGCGGCCCAGGTGTGGGCGCAAGACGCCTCCGCCGCGGTGCCGACGGCTGGCGCCGCCCAGCCGCGAAATGGGCAGGTGAACGTGAACCTGGGCTACGGGCTGGGCTGGGAAGAGATGTTAGTCACGCCCTACGGCAACATGACCCTGACGAACGGGCCGGCGCGGACGTACCGGCTGGGTAGCCGGATGAGTCTGGGTAGCCAACTGACGCTCAGCCTGGAAGGCATGAGGGATGAGACCGCCGCCCGCTTAGTGAACCATGGCCTCCGGTTGCAGGTCGGGTTGGGTAGTCAACTGACATTCAGTGTGGAAGGCACGCGGCAGCAGACCAGCGCCCGGGCGTCGACCGACGGCATCAAGCTGCAAATCGGGCTGGACTTCTAACCCGGCTTCGGGAGCGGCGGGTACGACGCCACATTCACCAGCGTCCATCCCTGTGTTGGCTGGACGACGCCGGACATGAGGCTGGATATGCGGACCATGGCAAGCGACGGCTGTGAACCGGGCACACAAGCCACAGGCCGGCTTTTCGCAAGGCGTGTCCATGTGGAAGGAAAAGGGCAGGGGAGTGCGTCTCACGAGTAGCATGTCCATGTTACGAACAGTGTATGCTGTCACAGTTCCTGAGAGAATCCCTTGCGTTTCCGCAAGCTGTTCTGCTGGAGACAGCCGTCACACACTACCCGTCAGTACAAATCACAAAAAAAGTGGTCGCGTAATGTTTGCTACCCCCCCCCCCCCCCAACAGGAAAGTAGCCTTTCAGGTTCCGATATCTGGCGCAATCAGACGGAAATAGCCTTCGCTGGTATGGTAACATGGACCAACATCCATCCCTGTGTTGGCTGGGCGGCACCGGACATGAGGCTGGATATGCGGACCACGGCAAGCGACGACTGTGTCGAGTCGGCAATCACCGGCGCCGCCGACGAAAAACCGGGCACATAAGCCACAGGCAGGCGTTTCGCAAGGCATGTCCGGGTGGAAGGAGAAGGGCAGGGCAGGGGAGTGCGTCTCACGAGTAGCATGTCCATGTCACAAACAGTGTATACAGTCACAGTTCCTGAGAAAATCCCTTGCGTTTCCGCAAGTTGTTTGCTACACACATTCGTCCACCCGTCAGTACAGATCACAAAAAAAATAGCCGCGTAATGTTTGTTACCCCCCCCCCCCCCAACAGGAAAGTAGCCTTTCAGGTTTCGACAGTTGGCGCAATCAGTCAGGAATAGCCTTTGTGTATGGTACAAGCATGGCATCCCCAAAAGGGATTTCAGACAGGGCCAATCCTGTGACAGATGAGAAACTCTTACAGACCGACACCCCATCCACATGCCCGCAATCCCTCTGTCCGGCTCGGCCGGCACCCGTATCCCGCGGGCGTTCGGGATTGAATCCGCAACACGGGTTGGCAGTCTGTGGGCAACGTGGCGCATGGTTGTGGGGCACAGCGAGCGCATGACCGGAACAGACACAACCTCCCTGCTGAACACACAACCGCATGGCCGTGCGCAGCCTGCCCGTGCCAACTACGTCTCTCGCCTGCTGCAAGGTATTCTGCTTGCCGCCTTGACGGTGTTGGTCGCGGAACCCGCTCATGCGCAGTTCGTGGTCACGGCGCCCCAAACCAGCATACCCGAGGCCGATACGTCCACGGCCTTCAGGATCAGGATCAGCTACACGGGTGTCTTGCCGGCTGACACCCGGATTCGATGGAGAGTCCAGCATATCACCACCACCCCTGACGACTTCGCCAGCGACCTCACAGGCTCGTTCAACTTCACAGCAGGCATGGTCAATCCCGTCACTCCCGTATTCGCGATCAGAGGTGACGACGTGTTTGAACTTGACGAGACATTCCGGGTAGAACTGCTGGACGGAGACACCGTCATCGCGACAACCCTGATCATCACCATCGAGGACGACGACGACATCCAGATTCAGGTCGTCGCGCCCGCACAAATCATCGAAGAGGGCGATTCCGACCGCCCCTCTCCCCCCTTCACACTCATCCGCACCGGCAATGCGTTCCCCGCCGCCTATGACATCGAATGGTCCACCGCCCACGATGAAACGTCTCCCGAAGACTTCGTCGACATTGCCGGCACGGTCACGTTTGCCGCCGGAGAGAGCCGCAAAACGTTCACCATCCCCATCGCCGGCGACAACGTGAAGGAAGGCCCGGAGGACTTCTTAGTCTTTTTCAGAGATGCCAACAGCAGACTCATCTTCCAACCCGCCAACTTCTTGCGTGTCACCCTCTACGACGACGACGACAATTCCATCTACACCATCAGCGGTCCCGGCAATCTCATGGAGCCTGCCGTCTACACCTACACCATCACCCGTACCGGCGAGGTGTTGACCGCCGCAGACGACGTCACCTGGTTCGTCAACGGCGCCGGGAGCGGCGCCGACTTCAGCAACGCCAGGGGCACCGTCAGGTTCTCACCCGGCGCCGATGTTCGGACCTTCCAGTTGGGCATCGTCCGCGACGACCTGTCGGAGAGCACCGAGACCTACTCGTTGGCCACCAGCGCCCTCAGCCAGACGGCTGGCCCCGCCCTGACCTTCACCATCGCCAGCAATGTCGGCACCATGGGCAGCCAGGCCTCTCTCGGCGGCGCCGGCATAGATCGAGTGATCGAGGGCACCACCATCATGGTGCCGGTCGAGTTCCAGGGCGAGACGCGCAGGTCCGCCACCACCGTCGCATTCGCCATCACCGGCACCGTCAGCGCCACCGACTACGCGGTGGACACCACCAGCCAGCTCACCTTCAATCCCGCCACCGCCACCGGCGCCCTGCAAGTCGACGCGGGTGGCAACGGCGCCATCCCCATCCGTACCCTGAGAGACGACACACGGGAGCTGGGCGACGACAGTCTCGTCGTCACGATCACCGCCCACACCGGCAGCGGCGGCCTTGTGTCGTCCCCCTCGTTCAACGCCGCCCCGCGCACCTACACGATTACCGACTACGCGCGCGTCCTGACCCTCACCGGTGCGTCCACCCACGCCGAAACCGACGCCGCCACCACCATCACCTACACCGTCTCCCTCGCCGCGGACAGCATCGCGTTCACCTCCCCCGCCGAGGTCGTCTGGACCGTCACGCACGACGGCACCGACGGCGGTGATTTTGACGCCACCACCGGCGCCATCACGTTCCCCACGCAGACCACGTTTGAGGTCGTCGTCATCGGCGACAACGTCAATGAAGCCGCCGAATCGTTCACGGTGAACGTGGCCGCGGCCGACCCCGACGCCGACGGCACCACGGGCGCGGGCGCCGCCAGCACCACCCTCACCGACGATGACACCCTCACCATCGGCATCGGCGACATTCCCGCCACGGTGGAGGAAGGCCGCACGGCCAGATTCCCGCTCACCCTCGCCGGTGGCACCCACGGCGCCGATGTGATCCTGACCTACACGTTGAGCGGCACCGACATTTTCCCCGCCGACTTCACAGGTCTCACCGGCCTCGCCGACCAGACATTCACCCTCCCGCGCGACGCCATCCCGCCCCACACACTCGATCTCGCCATTGCCAACGACGGGATCAATGAAGGGACGGAGACGGTGACCATCACCCTGACCGGCGTCAGCAGCGCGGGCCGGGTGGACATTCAGACGGGCAGCGACCCGAACCAGGACGCCACGGCGATGATTGTCACGCCGGCCCCGGGATTCGTCCTTGCCCCGACCACCCTCGGCGTGGAAGAAGGCGCCAGCGTCACCTACACCATCGCGCTCCTCACCCTGCCGAATGGCCCTGTCACCGTCATGCCGAGCAGTGGCGCCCCCGCCGTCGCCACCGTCTCCGGCGCGCTGACCTTCACCATTGCAACCTGGTTCATCCCGCAGACCGTCACCGTCACCGGCGCCGAGGATGTCGGTGTGGACGCCGGTACCGCCACCATCACCCATGCGGTGGGCGGCTACGGCAGCGTCACCGACGCCGAGACGGTTACGGTTGTGGTCTCCGAACGCGCCATCCTCCCCGGGGTGACCCTTTCAGCGACCGCCCTGAGCGTGACCGAAGGCGCCAGCGCGACCTATACCATGACGCTGACCACCGCCCCGGACAGCCTGGTCGCGATCAGGTCGCGCAGTAGCGACCCCGCCGTCATCACCGTCGACGGTGTGCTGAACTTCACCCCCGTCAACTGGAACATTGCGCAGACGGTTACCATCGCCGGCGTCGAAGATGCCGACGCCGAGGCCGACGACCCCGTCGCCATCACCCACGAGGTGAGCGGGACAGGGCGCTACGCCGGCGTCACCTCCGCCGATCCGGTTACAGTCACCGTCATCGAAAACGACAGCGCCGAGGTGACGATTACCCCGACCGTCCTGAGCGTGGTGGAAGGCCGCGAAGGCATCTACACAGTCGTGCTGACCGCCGAACCCGTCGCCTCGGTGACAGTCACGCCGGTCAACGACGACACGGACGTCATCACCGTGACCGGCGCCCTGACCTTCGCCCCCGCCAACTGGAACGCCGCGCAGACAGTCACCATCGCCGGCGTCGAAGATGCCGACGCCGAGGCCGACGACCCCGTCACCATCACCCATACAGTGAATGGGACGGGGAGCTACGCCGGCGCCGTAGCCGCCACGGTGACGGCCACCGTCATCGAGGACGAACAGGCCTCGGTGACGATTGACCCGACCACCCTGCATGTGGACGAAGGCGCCCGCATCACCTACACAGTCGTGCTGACCTCCGATCCGGGCGCCTCGGTCACGGTCACGCCGAGCAGTAGCGACACCACCGTCGCCACCGTGACCGGCGCCCTGACCTTCACCACCGCCAACTGGAACACCGGGCAGACCGCCACCGTCACCGGTATCGAAGATGTGGACAACACCGACGACACCGCCACCCTCAGCCATGCGGTGAGCGGGTACGAAGGCGTCGCCCCCGTCGACCCTGTCCCGGTCACCGTGACCGACACCGACAGTATCCCGACCTTCGGCACGGCCTCGGTGGACGACAGAACCTACATCGTGGACGACACCATCACCGCTCTGACCCTGCCCGAAGCCGCCGCCGGCGAAGGCGGGTTGACCTACGCCCTGACCGGCGGGATTCCCGACGGCCTGACCTTTGACGCCGGCACGCGTGTGCTGAGCGGCACGCCGACCAGCGTGACCGCCGCGGTCACGCTGACCTACACGGCCACCGATGCCGACAACGACCGCAACACGTTGACCTTCCGCGTGACGGTGGTGATGCCCGACCTCTCCCTTTCGGTGGGCGCGCTGACCCTGACCGAAGGCGACAGCGACATCTACACCATCCTGCTACTCGCCAACCCGGGCATCGAGGTCGTGGTCATGCCGGGCATCGGCGCCGCCACCACCACCACCGTCTCAGGGGCGCTCACCTTCACCGCCGCAACCTGGAATATCGCCCAGACCGTCACCGTCACCGCCCCCCGGGATGATAACTCCGTCGGCGAAACCCTCACCATCAGCCACACGGTCGGCAGTGTGACCACAATCAATCGCGTCGTGGTCACCATTCTCGACACCGACACCCCGGAGTTCGACACGGCCCCGGTCGCGCCGCAGACCTACACCATCGGCACCGCCATTCCGACCCTGACCCTGCCGTCCGCCACTCGTGGCCACAGACCGCTGGCGTACACCCTGACCGGTGCCATTCCCGCCGGGCTGGTCTTCGACCCCGCCCGCCTCACCCTGACCGGCATTCCCATCACCGCGACCACCGCGATCCTGACCCTGACCGTCCTGGATGTCGACGCCAGCACGGCCAGCCTGTCCTTCCCCGTGACGGTCCTGCCCGACACCATCCCGGACTTTAGCGACGTCACATCGGTGGCCCGGGTCTACGCGCTCAACGCCGCCGTCACCGCCCTCACCGCCCGACCGCTCCCTGCCGCCACCAGTGGCAACGGCCGCCTGCGCTACACGCTGACACCCGTCTCCGCCATTCCCGCCGGGCTGACCTTCGACGCCGGCACGCGCGCCCTGATCGGCACCCCGACCACCCTCACCGCCGCCGTCATGCTGACCCTGACGGTCTCGGACACGGACGACACCACAGGCCCCACCGACGAAACCATCCTCATCGTCTCCGTGCGTGTGCAGGCGAAGTCCGGCATCGGCATCGCCGGCGCGGATGTGACCGAAGGCAATGATGCCGTGTTTCAACTGACCATCGCCCCGGCTCTCGTCATGGACGTCGAGCTACCCTTCACCGTCGAGCCGTCCAGCGGGGCGATGCCGGGTAGCAACCCGGCCGAAGCCAGCGACTACACAGTGCCGTCTCCCGGGACCGTCACCCTGGCCGCCGGCGCCACCAGCGGCGAAGTCCGCATTCCCACCGTCGACGACCTCACACCGGAATCCGCCACCCCCGACGAAATCATCGTCACCATCGGCCCGCTTCCCGACACCGCCGCCGCCACCGTTTCCACCGCCACCGCCACCGGCCTCATTCGGGATAACGAAGACTCCATGCCCACCATCGGCTTTGAGCGGGACGCCTACGAAGCCACCGAAGGCACCACCGCCACCGTGACCATCCTGATCACCAATCCCACCGCGACCCAGCCATGGGAGATTGATTTCGCCACCATCCCGGTGAACATCATCAGCCACGACGGCACCGCCATAAGCGGCGAAGACTTCCCCGCCATCAGCGCGGCGCTCACCCCCGACCTCGGCTCCACTCAACGCCAGGTCACCTTCGGTCTGGCCATCACCGATGACACCACGGTAGAACGCCGGCCGGAACAGTTTGACCTGGAAATAGTCGCGCGTCCGGGCGTCACAAACACCTTTACCCTCGACCCCATGACCGGCAGGACCACCATCACCATCCTCCCCAGCGACCTCACGCCCGGCGTCTCCCTCGACACCGCCCTGACCGTGCCCGAAGGCGACACAGCCGCCTACACCGTCGTGCTGGACATCGCCCCCACCGGCGACGTCACCGTCACGCCGAGTGTCAGCTCCGCCGCCGGCGTCGTGACCATCCTCACCGGCGCCCTGACCTTCACCACCGCCACCTGGAACGCCGCCCAGACCATCACCATCGCCGCCAGCCAGGACGACGACACCGGAGACGAAACCGCCACAATCCAGCACGCCGTCGCCGGAGCGGACTACACCGGCGTCCTCGCCGCCGAGACAACCGTCACCATCGTCGACGACGACACGCGCGGCATCACCATCCCGCTCACCCTGACCGTGCCCGAAGGCGACATGGCCACCTACACAGTCGTGCTGAACACCATTCCCACCGGCGACGTCACGGTCACGCCTGGCCTTGACCCCGCCGACAGCGACGTCACCGTCCTCCCCGACGCGCTGACCTTCACCACCGCCAACTGGAACACCGCCCAACCCGTCACCGTCACCGCCGGCCAGGACGACGATTCCGGAAACGAATCCCTGACCATCACGCACGCCGTCGCCGGCGCGGACTACACAGGCGTCACGTCGCCCGGTCTTGCGTTGACCGTCGTCGACGACGAATCCGCCCTTGTCCCGAGTTTCGGCACAGAGACGATTGCCTCGCAGCTCTACGTGACCGGCATCGCCATCCCGGCCTTGACGCTTCCTCTCGCCACCGGCGGCAACGGCGACATCGTCCACAGACTGTCCCCCCTGGCCACCCTGCCCCCCGGGCTGACCTTCGACTCCGGCACGCGCATCCTGACCGGCATCCCGCTCGCCGCATCGGCCGCCACCCTGGTCTGGACGGCCACGGATGTAGACGCCGAGGACGCCAGCCTGACCTTCACCCTGACGGTCGTCACCGACTCTCTGCCGCGTTTCAGCACGACCACCATCACGCGGGCCTACACCACCGGCGTCGCCATCCCGACGCTGACGCTCCCGGCCGTTGCCGGTGGCAACGGCACGCTCGTCTACACCCTGGCCCCCCTCTCCGCCCTTCCCGCCGGCCTGACCTTCGATTCCCGCGCGCGTACCCTGAGCGGCACCCCGAGTGTCGAGACCATCACCACCCTGACCGTAACCGTCGCGGATACAGACGACCACACCACCACGACCGACCAGGACACGCTGACCCTGATCCTGACGACGATGCAGCCCCCCCTCGTCCCCGGTTTCGGCGCCGCCACCGTCGCCTCGCAGTCCTACGTCCAGGACAGCGCGATACCCGTCCTGACCCTGCCGGCCGCCACCGGTGGCAATGGCGTGCTCACCTACACCCTGGCGTCCTCCGCCGGCCTCCCCGCCGGGCTGACCCTGGACACCATGGCGCGCACCCTCTCCGGCGCCCCGACCGTTTCCGCCCGGACGCGCGCCTACCGCTGGACCGCCACCGACCGCGATGGCGATACCGCCAGCCTCATGTTCCCCCTCGACATCACCCCCTCGGTGTGTAGCCGCAGCCCGGGGATATTCAGCGCGCTTGAATTCCGGATTCAAGCCGTGTTCCCGCCCGACGCCCGCACCTGTGCGGATATTCCCGTGAGTTTCCTGAGCACGATCACCGGCTCCTTCAGAGTCGACGGTGTCGGAAACTCCATCGCCTCATTGAAAGAAAGAGACTTCGAGGGATTCAGCGGTGTGGCATCGCTCATCATCCGCCGCACGCAGCTCACCACACTCCCCGCGGGCGTCTTCGAAGGGCTTGATGCCGTAACGAGTATCACCCTGTCCGAACATCCTTCCCTCGCCAGCCTGCCCGTGAATCTCTTCGACCGGCTCGGCGCCTCTTCTCTGGATGTGTTCGAGGTCAGTGAAACGGCCGTCACCACCCTGCCCGCGAATCTCTTCGCCCGTCTCGGCGAAGTGAGCAGCCTGCGGTTGTCCGAAAACCAGATCACCACCCTGCCCGAAGGCATCTTCGATGGTCTGACCGGGCTGGACGATCTGCGGCTGCACGGCAACCCCGGCGCGCCGTTCACGCTGAACGTTGATCTTGAGCAGCAGGGGAATGGCCGGTTCCGGGCGCGCATTCGGGAAGCCGCCCCGCTACCCGTCACCGTCACCTGGACGGCTCCGAGCGGCGCCACGGGCACCGCCACCATCCCCAGGGGCCAGCGCACCAGCACCGAAGAATTCGGGACAACCGTCTCCCCGCCGGAGACCATCACGCTCAGCAACGCCATGTTCCCCGCCGGGACCCCGCCCACAGACGACACCGACGGCCCCCACACCGGCTTCCAACTGGCCACCTCGTCAGCCGTGGCCGGCATCGTCGTCGCCCCCGCCACCCTCATCGTCCCCGAAGGCGAAAATCGCACCTATACCGCCACGCTGAACACCGCGCCCACCGGCGACGTCACAGTCACATCGAGCATCGGCCCCGCCGTGAGCGGCCTCACATCCCCCGCGGCCCTGACCTTCACCGCCGCCAACTGGTACATGGCCCAAACCGTCACCGTCACCGCCGAACAGGACGATGACAGCATGAGCGCCACCGCCACCATCAGCCACGCCATCAGCGGCTACGGCGGCATCGTGACGGGCGCCGGCGTCGTCGCGACATTCACCGACGACGACCCCGACACCCTCCCGGATTTCGGCGCCGCCACCGTGCCATCCCAGCACTACACGGCGGGGGACTCGATTCCGGTCCTGACCCTGCCGGCCGCCACCGGCGGCAATGGTGTCCCGCGCTACGCCATCACCGGGACCCTGCCCGCCGGGCTGACCCTGGACCCCGGCACGCGCACCCTCTCCGGCACCCTGACATCCGCCGGATCGTCAGACCTGTCCTGGACGGCCGCCGACGCCGACGCCGACACCGTCAGCCTCCCGTTCACCATCACGAGCATCGGCGGTTCCGTCTGCGACCGCACCCCGGGCGTGCGCGACGCCCTTGTGGAGGCGGCCGGCGTCTCCACCTGCGCGGCCGTCCCCCCGGCCTTCCTGAGCGGGCTGACCGCGCTGGACCTGTTCAACAGGGACATCGCCACGCTCCGCCGCGCCGACTTCGACGGGTTGGGCGCGTTGACGCATCTGGACCTGGACAGCAACAGTCTCCTCACCCTGCCCGCGGACGTCTTCAGCAACCTGGGCGCGTTGACGCGCCTGGATCTGGACAACAATCTCATCGCCACCCTGCCCGCCGGCGTCTTCAACGGGTTGGGCGCGTTGACGCGCCTG
The DNA here is from genome assembly GCA_963692935.1 of Nitrospirales bacterium. Taxonomy (GTDB): domain Bacteria; phylum Nitrospirota; class Nitrospiria; order Nitrospirales; family UBA8639; genus Bin75. The sequence continues at coordinate 1,144,012 of OY843588.1, read as the reverse complement.
TCCCTGTTCCGCAACCAGCTCGCCACCCTGCCGGACGGGCTGTTCGCCAGTCTCGGCGCATTGACGCGGCTGGATCTGGGCAACAACCAGCTCGACAACCTGTCCGTGCGAACCTTCAACGGGTTGGACGCATTGACGCGGCTGGATCTGGACGGGAACCGGATCGTCACCCTGCCCTCGGGCATCTTCCACGGACTGAACAGCCTGGCGACCCTGCGTCTGTTCAACAACCGGCTCACCGCCCTGCCCGGGGCGCTGTTCAACGGGTTGGGCGCGTTGACCACGCTGTCTCTGGCCGACAACCGGCTCTCCTTCCTGCCCGAAGGGCTGTTCGACGATCTGTCCGCACTGGCCTCGCTCCTGATGGACGGCAACCCCAGCAGCCCGTTCACACTGAACGTGGAATTCGAACAGCAGGGAGACGGCCGGGTGCGGGCGCGCATCGTGGAAGCCGCCCCGTTGGACATCACTGTGTACTGGACCGGCACAGGCGGAACGGTGAACACCGTCACCATCCCGGCGGGCCAGCGTACCAGCGACACCTTCGGCATGGCCTCGGTCTCGCTCCCGGCCATCACGCTCAGCCGCGCCGAATTCGCCGGCGTGTCCGAACCGACCGCCGACGAGCGGGGCGCCTTCAGGGCATTCGAACTGGCCATTGGCATGGCCGACGCCGGGGTGCGTGTCGTCCCCGCCACCCTCAACATACGCGAGGGCGGCACGGCGACCTACGCCGTATGGCTGAACATGGCCCCCGCCGGCAACGTGACGGTCACGCCGCGCCCCACCGCCGGCAGCGCCGTCGTCATCTCCGCCCCCCAGGCGCTCACCTTCGCTCCCGCAAACTGGCACATTGCCCAAACCGTCACCGTCGCCGGGCAGGGTCTCGACACCCCGATTGCCACCTCCGCCATTGTCCACAGCGTGGATGGCTACGGCAGCGTGACCATGGACGGTCGCATCGAAGTCTCGCTCGACTTCGTGCCGGATTTCGGCGCGGATACTGTGGAGGCCCAGACCTACACCCGTGGCAGAGCCATTCCCGTCCTCACCTTGCCGGATGTCGTCGGCGGCAACGGCGCCCCCGTTTTCACACTGACCCCCGCCGCCGACATTCCCGCCGGGCTGACCTTCAATGCCATCACGCGCCTCCTGACCGGCGCCCCGACCGTCGTCGCGTCCGTCACCCTGACCTACACCGTCGCGGACACGGACACCATCATGGGAGCAGGCGACGAAACCAGCCTGACCTTCTCACTCACGGTGCTGGCCGGCAGCCGCCCGGAATTTGTCGACAGGGAAATCGCGTCGCAGGTGTACAGCATGGGGAGCGCGGCGCCGGCCCTGACCCTGCCGGTGGCCACCGGCGGCGATGGTGTCCTGGCCTATACCCTGACGCCCACCCCGCCCGCCGGGCTACTCTTCGACACCGGCGCGCGCACGCTGACCGGCGCGCCGGCAGCCGTCGTGCCGTCGCGCTCCTACGCCTGGACGGTGACCGACCGCGATGGTGACACCGACCGCATCCTGTTCACCCTCGCGGTGCACGGGGCGACCACGGTCTGCGACCGCTCCCCCGCCGTGCGCCTCGCCATCGTGGCGGCGACCGGCGTGGCCTCCTGCACGGCGCTCACCCCCGACCACCTGCGCGGCATCACCAGCCTCGACCTGTCCGGCCAGAACCTCGACGGCGCCCTCCGCGCCGAGGACTTCGAGGGGCTTGACAGGTTGACCGTTCTGGATCTGAGCGACGCGCAACTCGCCACCCTGCCCACGGGTCTCTTCGACAGGCTCGGCGCGTTGCGGGAGCTGCGTCTGTCCGGCAATCGCCTCGCCGCCCTGTCCGCGGACAGCTTCAACGGGCTTCGCGCGTTGACAGACCTGTCGCTGACCGGCAACCAGCTTGCCGCCCTGCCCGCGGGCCTGTTTGACGGGCTTGGCTCGCTGGAATCTCTGTTCCTGTCCGGCAACCCCGGCGCCCCGTTCACGTTCAACCTTGAAGTCACGCGGGCGGGGAGCGGCCAGGTTCGGGTGCGCGTCCGGGAGGCGGCCCCGCTGGAAATCACGGTGCCCTGGACAATCCCCGGCGGGGCCACGGGCAGCGCCGTCATCGCGGCGGGCCAACGCGCCAGCGCCCCGCTTGCGGTGGCCGCGGACTCGGCGGCGGCCGTCGCGCTCGGTACCCCCGGGTTCACCGGCGTGTCCGAGGATACCGCCGACACAGAGGACGACCTGACCGGCTTCCAGTTGGCCACGCCGTCGCCGATGCCGGAAGTCATCTCCTTCCCCAACCGGCTCACCGTGCTGGAAGGCGGCATCGCCACGTATCGCATCGGGTTGTCCACCGCCCCCACCGGCACCGTCACGGTGGAGCCGGCCGTCATCGCCACCGTTGGCGGCAGCGACGTGACCGTCTCCGGGCAACTGGTCTTCACCGTCGGGAACTGGACCACCGCGCAGACGGTGACCGTGACCGCGGGCGAGGACGAAGACGTCGTCGACGACACCGCGAACATTGGCTATCTGGTGTCCGGGTACGGCACTGGCGGCACGGCCGTCGGCATCATGGTGACGGTCGCCGACAACGATGTCGTGGACATTGCCCCGAGTTTCGGTGCGGCGTTCGTGGCGTCCCGGACCTACACCACGGGGATCGCCATTCCGTCACTGACCCTGCCAACCGCCCTCAACGGGAACGGCCAGTTGCGCCACGTCCTGACCCCCGCCCTGCCCGCCGGGCTGGTCCTGGACGACGTGACCCACGTCGTAACCGGCACGCCTGGCGCCGCCACGGCCGTCATCCTGACCTGGACAGCCTCGGATACCGATGCCAACAGCGCGGCCAGCGATACCGTCAGCCTGACCTTCCCCGTGACGGTGCTACTCGACACCGCGCCGTCGTTCGGGACGGCGGATATCGGGAACAGGCTCTTTTTCGCGGGCAGCTCCACTTTCTCCCGTATCATCCTGCCGGCCGCCACCGGCGGCAACGGGCCTCTGACCTACGCCCTGGCCGGCGGCCTGCCCGCCGGGCTGGTCGTCGACACCGACACGCGCACGTTGTACGGCGCGCCGGTGGCCCCGGTATTGACAAGGACCTACGCCTGGACTGTGACCGACCGCGACGCCGACACCACCAGCCTCCCGTTCACCATCACCGTGCGCGGGACCAACCTCTGTAGCCGCAATCCGGCGGTGCGCGAGGCCATTGTGGCGGCGATAGCCGGCGTGTCCGACTGCGCGGAGGTCACCGCGGCCCATTTGCGCGGGATCACCACGCTCTCAGTAACCCAACTGGCTCCCCGTTCAGTCATCGTCTTACGACGCGGAGCTTTTGACGGGCTGAGCGCGTTGAAGACATTGACCATGGAGGAGATACACTTTCTCAGCCTGTTCACTGGCGCCTTTGACGGTCTACAGGCGTTGGAGGAATTGACTCTAAACAGGGCTGGCTTTACCACCTTCTTCCTGCTCCAGAATGCCCTTGACGGTGTGTCTACGTTGAAGAAATTGACTATATCCGGGAATCCCGGCGGCAGTAGCTTTGTCTTGAACCCGAGCAACCTCGACACTCTGAACGCATTGACCGAGTTGCGCGTGACCAACACGATTTTTCGGGACTTTGCCGATGGGTTTTTTGATGGACTGCACGGAGGTCTCTCCACTCTCTGGTTGAATAACAACCGCCCAGGCGGGACACAGAACATTCCGTTCACGCTGACCATTGATACTGAACAGCTGGGGAACGGCCAGGTGCGGGCGCGTATTTTCACGGCCACTCCGTTGGACATCGAGGTCACCTGGACGATCCCCGGCGCCGGCGGCGCCACCGGCACGGCCACCATCCCGGCGGGCCGGCGCACCAGCAACGCGTTTGGCACGGCCAGTGCCTCGGCCGCCACCGTTGTGCTCAGCAATCCCCGATTCCCCGGCGTTACCGAAAGCACCAGCGACTCGGAGGGCGACTACCGGGGCTTCCAACTGGGCGTCCGGGCGGCCAGCCCCGGCCCCATCGTCAATCCCGGATCCCTCACCGTGCAGGAAAACGGCACGACCGCCTACTCCGTGCTACTGAACACCGCCCCTCCCGGCAATGTGGTGGTCACGCCGAGTATCACCCCGGACGGCCATGACCTGACGCTCACCCCGAGCGCGCTGACCTTCACACCCGACAACTGGCATCTCGCCCAAAACATCGTCATCGCCGCCGGCCCGGATGCCGATGGCGCCGACGATACCGCCTTCATCAGCCATACCGCCAGCGGCGACAGCGCCATCCCCAGCTTCGTTGCGGCCACCCTCGCGGTCACGGTGGTCGACGACACCAACCTCGTGCCGGATTTCGGCGTGGCGATGGTGGCGCCCCTGCGCTATCTCGCCGGTCAGGCCATCGCGACCCTGACCCTGCCCGCCGCCTCAGGCGGCAACGGCGACGTGCGCTACGCGCTGACCCCCAATGAGGCCGTGCCCGCCGGATTGGTCCTCGATACCGTCGCGCGCACGTTGCGCGGCGTCCCGACCACCGCCGTCGCGGCCGTCACCCTGACCTGGACCGCCGTGGATGCCGACGACAACACCGAGGCCGCCGATGAAGCCAGCCTGACCTTCCCCGTGACGGTCATCGCCAATACCCGGCCGGATTTCGGCGCCGCGATGGTGGCTCCCCTGACCTATGTCGCCGGCGTCGCCATTGACGCCCTGACTCTGCCGGCCGCCCCCGGCGGCAACGGCTTCCCGACCTATGCGCTGACCCCCGCGACTCTGCCCGCCGGGCTGACCTTCGACGTCGCCACGCGCACAATCTCCGGCACGCCGACGGCGTACTCGCCGTCTCGCGCCTACACCTTGACCGTCACCGATCGCGACGGCGACTCCGCCAGCTTCACCTTCATCATTGCGACCCATCTCGGCTCCGTCTGCAGCCGCACCCCGATTGTGCGCGATGCCATCCTGACGGCGGTCGGCCTTGCCAACTGCGCGGATGTCGCCACGATCTACCTGCGCACGATCACCGTGTTGGACCTGAGCAACCGGCGCATCGCCAGCCTCCGGGATGGAGACTTTGAGGGGATGAACAGGCTGGAGGAGCTGGACCTGTCTCACAACCGGCTGACCGGCCTGCCCGGAGGGTTGTTCGACGGGCGTGACGCGCTGACGAACCTGGATCTGTCCGATAATCAGTTTGCCGGCCTGCCCGGAGGGCTGTTCAACGGGCTTGGCGCGCTGACGAACCTGGATCTGTCCGAGAACCAGCTTGCCGGCCTGCCCGGAGGGCTGTTCAACGGGCTTGGCGCGCTGACGCACCTGCGTCTGTCCGACAACCGTCTCACCACCCTGCCCGAGGGCATCTTTGATGATCTGAGCACACTGGGCCTGCTCTTCCTCGCCGGCAATCCCAGCAGCCCGTTCGTCCTGAACCTCGATCTTGAGCGGCAGGCAAACGGCCGGCACCGGGCGCGTATCAAGGAGGCCGCTCCCCTGGCCGTCACCGTGAGCTGGAGCCTTGACGGTGCCACGGGCGATGTCACCATCCCGGCGGGCCAGCGTACCAGCGAGGCATTCGGCCCGACCATGTCGCCGCCGGCATTGAACGTATTCAGCAACCTCCGGTTCGCCAGTGTGCGGGAGGACACCGGCGACGACACCGACTTCTATACCGGATTCCAACTGGCTCTCGCCCCGGTCCGCCCCGGCCTGTTGTTCTCTTCCACCACCCTCACCATCCCGGAAGGCGAGAGCATGACTTATGCCGTGTGGCTGAACACCGCTCCCACCGGTGATGTGACGGTCACGCCGGGCGTCAGCCCCGCCGACGGCGAGGTCACCGTCTCCGGGGAGCCGCTGACCTTCTCCACCACATCCTGGGGCACCCCGCAGACGGTCAGGATCGCCACCGACCGGGATGTGGATTCCCTGAATGACATCGCCACCATCGGCCACGTCGTGAAGGGCTATGGTGAGGTGACGGGCGGCGATGTCGTGGTGACGGTCCTCGACAGGGACGACATACCGGAATTCGGGACCGCGTCGGTGGCCCCCCGGACCTATCTCGCCGGGACCGCGTTACCGTCCCTGACATTGCCGCTCGCCACCGGCGGCAACGGCGACCTGAGCTACGCCCTGCGTCCCGACCTGCCCGCCGGGCTGACCTTCGACCTTGCCACGCGCGTGCTGTCCGGCATCCCACTGGCCCAGATGCCGCGGACCGTCTACGCCTGGACCGCCGCCGACTTCGACGAGGACATCGCCAGCGTCCTGTTTGCCATCGAGGTGCACGGGACCAACCTCTGCAGCCGCACCCCGTCTGTGCGAGACCGGATTCAGTCTGCGGTGGTCCCGTTCGCGCCCAACTGCGCGGGCGTGACCCAGGCCGACCTGCGCGGGATCCGCAATCTGAGCTTAGCCCCCAATGTTGACCACTCGCCCATCCGCACGCTCCAAAGCGGAGATCTTGACGGGCTGAGCGGGTTGGAAACACTGAACATGGCCTTCAATCAGCTTACCGTCCTGCCCGTGGGCCTCTTCGACGGGCTGAACGCCTTGCGGGGTCTGTATCTGAACAACAATCAGCTCGCCACCCTGCCCGAGGGGATGTTTGACGGGTTAGGCTCTCTGGCCGAACTCCACCTGTCCGGCAATCCCGGCACTCCGTTCGTGCTGAACATTGGGCTTGAGCGGCTGGGCAATGGACAGGTGCGGGCGTCTCTCCGGGAAGCCTCTCCTCTGGAACTCATCGTCACCTGGACCACCGGCGAGGTGACGGGCGGCGCCATCATCCCGGCGGGGTGGCGTGTCAGCACCGCGTTCGAAGCGCCCGCGTCCCCGATGCCCATTACCCTCAGCGACTTCACGTTCATTGGTCTTACCGAGTCTACCAGCGACGGGCATGGCATGTACCGGGGATTCCGACTGGCCGCCCCGCCGCCCGTGGCCGCGGTGCTCGTCAGCCCCACCACCCTCGCGATTGTTGAAGGCAACGCGCGCACCTATGCCGTGGCGCTGAACACCGCCCCCGCCGGCGATGTGACGGTGACGCCGTCCGTCGTCCCCGCCGATGGCGACGTGACCGTCTCCGGGCCGCTGACCTTTACCTCCTCGACCTGGAACCTCGCGCAGGCCGTCACCGTGACCGCCGCCGAGGACATTGCCGAGTTCACCAACGACGCCGCCACCATCACCCACGTGGTGCACGGCTACGGCGGCGTCACCGCCGCCGCCGTGGCGGTGGTGGTCAACGACGATGAGGTGCCGACATTCGGCACGACAACGGTTGCGTCCCTGATCTACGTGACCGGCGTCGACATTCCGGTCCTGACGCTGCCTCGCGCCTTCGGCGGCGTTGACTTTCTGGACTACCGGCTCGACGGGACGCTTCCCCCGGGGCTGACCTTCGCCATGGGGGCGCGCACGCTGTCCGGCACGCCGGCGGCCGTCGCGCCGGCGGCCACCTATACCTGGGTTGCCACCGACCGCGACGGCGTCTCCGTCGGTCTCCCGTTCACCCTCGCGGTGCATCGCACCAGCGTCTGCCTGCGCACCCCGGCAATCCGTAACGCGCTGGTGGCGGCGGCCGGCGTGGCCGACTGCGCGGCGGTGACCCCGGCCCACCTGGGCGCGGTCACCGAGCTGGACAGATCCTCCCTGCGCATCCTGTCGCTTCGGAGTGGGGACTTCGACGGGCTGAGCGCGTTGACGAGACTGGATCTGGGCTTCAATCTGTTGACCGCCCTGCCGGCTGGCGTCTTCGACGAGTTGCAGGCGTTGGAGCGCCTGGATCTGACCGGCAACCGGATCCGCACCCTGCCGGCGGGCATCTTCGACGAGTTGCGGGCGTTGGAGAACCTGCAACTGCTCGCCAACCGGTTCACCGCCCTGCCGGCGGGCGTCTTCGACGGGCTGCAAGCGTTGGAGGTCCTGTCCCTGAGCCACAACCCGCTCACCACCCTGCCGGCGGGTCTCTTCGACGATCTGCGCGAGCTGGGTGACCTGGCCATCGCCGGCACCCAACTGACCAACCTGCCCGATGGCATCTTCGACAATCTGCACGTGTTGGGGGGACTCACTCTGAACGACAACCAGTTCGTCACCCTGCCAGAGGACATCTTCAGCGCGCTTGGCGCAGTGACGGTCCTGACGTTGAACGGCAATGCGTTCACCACGCTCCCCACGGGCCTCTTTGACGGACTGACCTCGCTGACGGATATCCGACTGGGGAACAACCCCGGTGCCCCGTTCACGCTGAACCTTGACCTGGAGCGGCAGATTGACGGCCGGGTCCGGGCGCGTATTCCGGAGGCCACCCCGTTGGAGGTGGTGGTCACCTGGACAGGCGGCGGGAGCGCGGGCACCGCCACCATCGAGGCGGGCCGGCGCACCAGCGAGCCGCTCGGCCCGGCCATGGCCTCGCCGCCCGTCAGTCTCACGAACCCCGTATTCCCCGGTGCGACCGAAAACACCGCCGACGGATTTGGCTTACTCACCGGCTTCCAACTGGGCGTGGCGACGGCCAACAGGCCCGGGGTCATCGTCGCCCCCGCCACCCTGACCGTGCGGGAAGGCGGCCTGGCAATGTATGCCGTGGCGCTGAACACCGCCCCCGCTGGCCCCGTGACCGTCACGCCGGGTGTCGGCTCCGCCGGCGGCGAGGTGACGGTCTCCCCGGCCCTGACCTTCGCCGTCGCGACCTGGCAGGTTGTGCAGACCGTAACCGTCTTTGCCGGCCTGGACGACGACACCGTGGACGACGCCGCCGTCATCGGTCATGCCGTGAGCGGCTACGGTGACATCACCATGGACGGCGAGGTGGCGGTCGTGGTCACCGACGCCGAGGTGCCGGCGTTCGACACGAGCGTGACGCCACAGGTCTACAGACCCGGCGCCGCCATCCCGACGCTGACCCTGCCGGCCTCCAGTCGAGGCGTCCCACCGCTGACCTACACCCTGACTCCCGCCACCGACCTCCCCGCCGGGCTGGTCCTGGACCGTGAGACACGCACCCTGACCGGCACGCCGGTCACCCTCGCGCCGGCGCGCTCCTACACCTGGATCGCCACCGACAGCGAAGACGATACCGGCGCCCTCATCTTCACCATCGAGATCCATGCGACCGCCGTGTGCGGCCGCACCCCGGAGGTGCGCGACGCCATTGTGGGGGCGGTGGACGGCATGACCGACTGCGCGGATGTGACCCCGGCCCATTTGAGCGGGATCACCAGCCTCGCCATAGACAACACCAGTATCGCGGCGCTCCAACGCGGAGATTTCGCCGGGTTGAGCGGGATGACGAGTCTGCAACTGCAACAGAATGCGCTCACCACCCTGCCCGCGGGCCTCTTCGCCGGGTTGAACGCACTGGAGACCCTGACGCTGCACAATCCCTTCACCACCCTGCCCCCGGGTTTCTTCGGCGGGCTGGACGCATTGCGCGTGGTGAACCTGATTGACAATCGCTTTCCGGCCTTGCCCGAAGGGCTTTTTGACGGCCTGAGTCGCCCGGGCGGCCTGGGCGGTCTCAACCTGGCCCGCGACGCCGGATTCTTTTCGGTCGTGCCGAACACGCTGAACATTGTCGGTGAGCAGGAGGGGAACGGCCAGGCGCGGGTGCGTGTGTTCGCGGCCGCCCCGTTGGACATTGAGGTGACCTGGACGATCCCCGGCGCCGGCGGCGCCACCGGCATCGCCACCATCCCGGCGGGCCGGCGCACCTCGGATGCGTTTGGCCCGGCCATGGATTCGGCGGCCGACATTGTGCTCAGCAACCCCCGATTCCCCGGCGTGACCGAGAGCACCAGCGACCTCGTCGGCGACTACCGGGGATTCCAACCGGCCATCGTGGCGGCCCGCGCCGGTGTCGTCTTCACCCCCGCCACACTCACCGTGTTCGAAAACGGCGCGACCACCTACACCGTGGAACTGACCACCGCCCCCGCTGGCCCGGTGACGGTCACGCCGAGCGTCGCTCCGTCCGACCACGACCTGACGTTGACCCCGGGCGGCGCGCTGACCTTCACCACCGCCAACTGGCACCGCACCCGGACCGTCACAGTGGCCGCCGCCGAAGATGCCGACGTCGCCGACGACATCGCCACCATCAGCCATGCGGTGAGCGGCTACGGTGACATCACCATGGCCGGCGCGGTGGCGGTCGCGGTCGTTGATCTTGAGGCGCCGGTGTTTGACACGATGGTTGCGCCCCGGACCTACACCACCGGCGCCGCCATCCCGACGCTGACCCTGCCGGCCGGTCGGGGTGAACGACCGCTGACCTACGCCCTGACCCCCACCGACATCCCCGCCGGGCTGACCCTGACCCGCGAGGCACGCACACTGGCCGGCACGCCGACAGCCATCGCGCCGGTGCGCGTCTACACCTGGGCGGCCACCGATCCCGACGGTGACGCCGGCAGCCTCGTCTTCACCATCACGATCCTGAATTTCACCGTGTGCGGCCGCACCCCGGAGGTGCGCGACGCCATCGTGGAGGCGATAGACGGCGTGACCGACTGCGCGGATGTGACCCAGGCCCATTTGAGCGGGATTACCGCGCTCACCCTCATGGGGCCCGGCAGGCAAGGGGAGGGCATCATCTCACTCCAAAGCGGCGATTTCGCGGGGTTGAGCGCATTGGAAGACCTGCAAATAATAAACCATACCGCATTCGCCACCATACCCTCGGATGTCTTCGCCGGGCTGAGCGCGCTGACGACTCTGACTCTGAGGTCTGTCAATCTTGCCACCCTGCCCGTGGGCATCTTCGACGGGCTGAACGCGCTGACGAATCTGGTTCTGGACGCGAAGTCATTCACCACCCTGCCCGCGAATCTCTTCGCCGGGTTGAGTGCGGTCGCCACCCTGCAACTGAACGAGAATGATTTGACCACTCTGCCCGCGAATTTCTTCGCCGGGTTGAGCGCGGTGGAGTTTATTAATCTGAGAGGTAATGACATCACCACCCTGCCCGCGGGTATTTTCGGCGGGCTGAACGCGTTGGGTGCGATAAACTTGATAGGCAATCAACTCACGACATTGCCCGAAGGGTTTTTTGACGGCCTGAGTCGCCCGGATGGCTTGTCCAGCTTCAACCTGCGCGAGAACCCCGGCAGTCCGTTCACGCTGAATCTCTTTATTGAGCAAGGGGGGAGCGGCCAGGCGCGGGTGCGTGTTCCAGAGGCCGCCCCGTTGGACATCGAGGTCACCTGGACGACCCCCGGCGGCGTGACCGGCACGGCCACCATCCCTGCGGGCCGGCGTACCAGCGCCATGTTTGGCATGGCCTCGGCGCCCGACGTGACGCTCAGCAACCCCCGATTCCCCGACGTGACCGAGGACACCAGCGACACCGCCGGCTCCTACCAGAGCTTCCAACTGGGTATCATGGCGGCCCGCGCCGGCGTCGTCCTCACCCCCGCCGCCCTCGCCATGTCCGAAGACGACATGACCACTTACACCGTGTGGCTGAACGCCGCCCCCACCGGCACGGTGACGGTTACGCCGAGCGTTGCCCCATCCGACCACGACCTGACGTTGACCCCGAGCGCGCTGACCTTCACCACCACCAACTGGCACCTCGCCCGGACCGTCGCCGTTGCCGCCGCCGCCGATTCCGACGGCGCCACCGACACCGCCACCATCAGCCATGCGGTGAGCGGGTACGGTGACATCACCATGGCCGACACGTTGACGGTGACGGTCGCCGACAGCGAGGTGCCGGTGTTCGACACGATGGTCGCGCCACAGACCTACATCATCGGCGCCACCATCCCGACGCTGACCCTGCCGACCGGTCAAGGTGAACAACCGCTGACCTACGCCCTGACCCCCACCCTCCCCGCCGGGCTGACCCTGACCCTCGACGCACGCACCCTGGCCGGCACGCCGACGGCCGGCGCGGTGGCGCGCACCTTCACCTGGACGGCCACCGATCCCGACGGCGACACCGGCAACCTCCTGTTCACCATCGAGATCCATGCGACCGTCGTGTGCTTCCGCACCCCGGAGGTGCGCGACGCCATCGTGGCGGCGATAGCCGGCGTGACCGACTGCGGGGATGTGACCCCGGCCCATCTGCGCGGGATCACCTCGCTCAGCGTCGTCGGGGACGACAGGAGCGGGGTTGGCATCACCGCACTCCAAAGCGGTGATTTCGCCGGGTTGAGTGCGCTGGAGACTCTGGCAGTACGCAATCACCGGAGGCTCACCATCCTGCCCGCGGACATTTTCGCCGGGCTGGGCGCGCTGACGTCCCTGACTCTGAGCGGCAATGGTTTGACCACATTGCCCGCGAATGTCTTCGCCGGGTTGAGTGCGGTCGACGAACTGTCTCTGAGCGGGAATGATCTCATCTCCCTGCCCGCGAATATCTTCGCCGGGTTGAGCGCGGTGAGGTTCATTACTCTGCTGGAGAATGCCCTCACCACCCTGCCCACGGGTCTCTTCAGCGGGCTGGACGCGTTGGACGAGATCATCCTGAGCGACAATCAACTCGCGGCGTTGCCCGAAGGGTTTTTTGACGGCCTGAGTCGCCCGGACGGCCTGGACATCCTTGCCCTGTCCCAGAACCCCGGCAGTCCGTTCACGCTGAATCTCTCTACTGAACAACGGGGGGATGGCCGGGCGCGGGTGTATATTCCGGAGGCCGCCCCGTTGGACATTGAGGTGACCTGGACGATCCCCGGCGGCGACGTCGGCACGGCCACCATCCCGGCGGGCCGGCGCACCTCGGATGTGTTTGGCATGACCATGGCTTCGGCTGCCAGCATCGTGCTCAGCGACCCCGAATTCCCCGGCCTCCTTGAGAGCACCAGCGACACCTCCGGCGCCTACCGGGGCTTCCAACTGGGCACCACGGCGTCCCGCGCCGGCGTCGTTTTCACCCCCGCCAGCCTCGCCGTGTCCGAAGACGACATGACCACCTACACCGTGTGGCTGAACACCGCCCCCACCGGCATGGTGGCGGTCACGCCGAGCGTCGCCCCATCCGACCACGACCTGATGTTGACGCCGAACGCGCTGACCTTCACCACCGCCAACTGGCACCGCGCCCGGACCGTCACCGTGGCCGCCGCCGCGGATACCGACGGCGCCGACGACACCGCCACCATCAGCCATGCGGTGAGCGGCTACGGTGACGTGACCATGGCCGGCGCGGTGGTGGTTACGGTCGCCGACATTGAGGTGCCGGTGTTTGACACGATGGTCGCGCCCCGGACCTACATCGCCGGCGTCGCCATCCCGACGCTGACCCTGCCGGCCGGTCGAGTTGAACAACCGCCGGTCTACGCCCTGACCCCCAGCCCCGCAGGGCTGACCCTGGACCCTGGCGCACGCACCCTGACCGGCACGCCGGCAGCCGTTGCGGTGGCGCGCACCTACACCTGGATGGTCACCGATCCCGATGGCGACACCGGCCGCCTCACCTTTACCATCACGATCCTGAATTCCACCGTGTGCGGCCGCACCCCGGAGGTGCGCAACGCCATCGTGGCGGCGATAGCCGGCGTGGACGACTGCGCGGATGTGACTCAGGCCCATTTGCGCGGGATTACCGCGCTCAGCTTCAGGGGGTCCGGCACGGCAGGGGAGGGCATCACCTCACTCCAAAGCGGCGATTTCGCGAGGTTGAGCGCATTGGAAACTCTGGAAATAATCAATCATGTCGCCTTCGCCACCATACCCTCGGATGTCTTCGCCGGGCTGAGCGCGCTGACGTCTTTGACTCTGAGGAGTAACGATCTTACCACCCTGCCCGTGGGCCTCTTCGCCGGGCTGAGCGCGCTGACGTCTCTGGTTATGGACGGTGGGGTACTCACCACTCTGCCCGCGAATGTCTTCGCCGGGTTGAGCGCGGTCACCCACCTGTCGCTGAACGGTAATGCTTTGACCACTCTGCCCGCGAATGTCTTCGCCGGGTTGAGTGCGGTCACCACCCTGCGGCTGGACGGTAATGCTTTGACCACTCTGCCCGCGAACATCTTCGACGGGTTGAACACGTTGGCGTTTATTAATCTGAACATTAATCCCATCACCACCCTGCCCCCGGGTCTCTTCAGCGGGCTGGACGCGTTGGCGACTCTCGTAATGCAGACCAATCAACTCCCGGCGTTGCCCGAAGGGATTTTTGACGGCCTGAGTCGCCCGGAGGGCTTGTCCACCCTCTTCCTGAACAACAACCCCGGCAGTCCGTTCACGCTGAATCTCTTTATTGAGCAAGGGGGGAACGGCCAGGCGCGGGTGCGTGTTCCGGAGGCCGCCCCGTTGGACATTGAGGTCACCTGGACGATCCCCGGCGGCGCCACCGGCACGGCCACCATCCCTGCGGGCCGGCGCACCAGCGACACGTTTGGCATGGCCATGACTTCGGCGTCCAACGTGACGCTCGGCAATCCCCGATTCCCCGGCGTGACCGAGGACACCGGCGACAGCGGCGGCTCCTACCGGGGCTTCCAACTGGGCACCACGGCGGCCCGCGCCGGCGTCGTCCTCACCCCCGCCACCATCACCGTGATCGAAAACGGCTCGACCACCTACACCATGTATCTGAACACCGCCCCCACCGGCGCGGTGATGGTCACGCCGAGCGTCACCCCATCCGGCCACGGCCTGACGTTGATCCCGGGCGGCGCGCTGACCTTCACCACCATCAACTGGCACCGCGCCCGGACCGTCGCCGTCGCTGCCGCCGAAGATACCGACATGGCCAACGACACCGCCACCATCGGCCATGCGGTGAGCGGCTACGGTGACGTCACCATGGCCGGCGCGGTGGAGGTCACGGTCGTCGACATTGAGGTGCCGGTGTTTGACACGATGGTCGCGCCCCGGCGTTACAGCGCCGGTACCGCCATCCCGACGCTGACCCTGCCGGCCGCCAGTCGAGGTCAAACACCGCTGTCCTACTCACTGACCCCCGCCGACGATCTCCCCGCCGGGCTGACCCTGGCCCTCGGCACACGCACCCTGGAGGGCACGCCGACAACCGTTGCCGCGGTGCAAACCTACACATGGATCGCCACCGATCCCGACGGCGACACCGGTCAACTCACCTTCACCATTGCGATCCATGCGACCACCGTGTGCTCCCGCACCCCGGAGGTGCGCGACGCCATCGTGGCGGCGATAGCCGGCGTGACCGACTGCGCGAATGTGACCCCGGCCCATTTGAGCGGGATCACCTCGCTCAGCTTCACAGGAAGCGGCACAGACGGGGAGGGCATCACATTCCAACGCGGAGATTTCGCCGGGTTGAGCGCGTTGGAGACCCTGACCATCGGCAATCGTCGGAGTCTCACCACCCTGCCCGAGGGTCTCTTCGCCGGGTTGAGCGCGCTGACGACTCTGGATCTGGAGAACAATGGTCTCACCACTCTGCCCGCGAATCTCTTTGCCGGATTGAGTGCGGTCAGCACCCTGCGTCTGAGCGGGAATAGCTTGACCACTCTGCCCGCGAATGTCTTTGCCGGGTTGAGCGCGGTCGGCACCCTGCAACTGAACGGGAATCGCTTGACCACTCTGCCCGCGAATGTCTTTGCCGGGTTGAGCGCGGTCAGCACCCTGCGTCTGGGCGGGAATCGCTTGACCACTCTGCCCGCGAATGTCTTTGCCGGGTTGAGCGCGTTGGAGTTCATTGATCTACGACAAAATGCCCTCACGACACTGCCCCCGGGTCTGTTCGGCGGGCTGGATACGTTGCAGGTTCTCAACTTGATTGACAATCAATTCACGGCGTTGCCCGAAGGGATTTTTGACGGCCTGAGTCGCCCGGGCGGCCTGGGCCTCGTGGGCCTGTCCCAGAACCCCGGCAGTCCGTTCACGCTGAATCTCTCTGCTGAGCAGGGGGGGGATGGCCAGGCGCGGGCGCGTCTTCCGGAGGCCGCTCCGTTGGACATCGAGGTCGACTGGACGATCCCCGGCGGCGCCACCGGCACGGCCACCATCCCGGCGGGCCGGCGCACCAGCGACCCGTTTGGCATGGCCATGGACTCGGCGGCCGACGTGACGCTCGGCAATCCCCGATTCCCCGGCGTGACCGAGGACACCAGCGACGGCGCCGGCTTCTACCAGGGCTTCCAACTGGGCACCACGGCGGTCCGCGCCGGCGTCGTCCTCGTCCCCGCCACCCTCACCGTGCCCGAAAACGACACGACCACCTACACCGTGTATCTGAACACCGCCCCCACCGGCGCGGTGACGGTCACGCCGAGCGTGACCACACCCGGCCACGACCTGACGTTGATCCCGGGCGGCGCGCTGACCTTCACCACCGCCAACTGGCACCGCGCCCTGACCATCTCCGTCGGCGCCGAGGAAGATGCCGACATGACCGACGACACCGCCACCATCAGCCATGCGGTGAGCGGCTACGGTCACATCACCATGGCCGGCGCGCTGGTGGTCACGGTCGCCGACATCGAGGTGCCGGTGTTTGACACGATGGTCGCGCCCCTGCGTTACAGCACCGGCGCCGCCATCCCGACGCTGACCCTGCCGGCCGCCGTTCGAGGTGAACAACCGCTGACCTACACCCTGTCCCCCGCCGGCGCGCTCCCCGCCGGGCTGACGGTGGACACCGGCATGCGCCTCCTCACCGGCACGCCGGTGGCCAGTGCGGCGGCGCGCACCTACACCTGGATCGCCACCGATCCCGACGGCGACACCGGCCGCCTCCTCTTCGCCATTTCCATCGGTGAGACCACCGTGTGCGGCCGCACCCCGGCGGTGCGCGATGCCATTGTGGCGGCGATAGCCGGCGTGACCGACTGCTCGGCTGTGACCCGTGCCCATGTGAGCGGGATTCCCGCGCTGGTCATAGAGGGTGCCGGCATCACCGCACTCCAACGCGGAGATTTCGCCGGGTTGAGCGCGGTGACGAGCCTGACGCTGAGCCGTCATGATTTCACCACCCTGCCCCCGGACATCTTCGCCGGGTTGAGCGTGGTGGAGTTCATTGATCTGCGGGACAATCAACTCACCACCTTGCCCCCGGGTCTCTTCGGCGGACTGCATCTGTTGAGTGGCGTGGATATGCGGCGCAATCAATTCACGGCGTTGCCCGAGGGGCTTTTTGACGGCCTGAGTCGCCCGGGCGGTTTGACGAACTCCCTCAACCTGTCCGACAACCCCGCCGGTGTGAACACGCTGTTCACATTGAACGTTGATCTTGAGCAGCGGGGGAACGGCCAGGCGCGGGCGCGTCTTCCAGAGGCCGCCCCGTTGGACATTGAGGTGACATGGACGCTCCCCGGCGGCGCCACCGGCACGGCCACCATCCCGGCGGGCCGGCGCACCTCGGAGGCGTTTGGCGTGGCCATGACTTCGGCTGCGAACATCGTGCTCAGCGCCCCACGGTTTCCCGGCGTGACCGAGGACACCGGCGACGGCGCCGGCTCCCACCAGGGCTTCCAACTGGGCGCCACGGCGTCCCGCGCCGGCGTCGTTCTCACCCCCGCCACCCTCGCCGTGTCCGAAAACGGCTCGACCACCTACACCGTGGGACTGAACACCGCCCCCACCGGCACGGTGATGGTGACGCCGAGCGTGACCCCATCCGACTCCGGCCTGACGTTGACCCCGAGCGGCGCGCTGACCTTCACCACCGCCGACTGGCACCGCGCCCGAACCGTCTCCGTGGCCGCCGCCGACAATCCCGACGCGGCCGCCGCCACCGCCACCATCAGCCATGCGGTGAGCGGCTACGGTGACATCACCATGGCCGGCGCGGTGACGGTGACGGTAACCGATACCGAGGTGCCGGTGTTTGACACGATGGTCGCGCCCCTGCGCTATCTTACCGGCGACGCCATTCCTGTCCTGACTCTGCCGGCCGCCACCGGCGGCAACGGCGTCCTGTCCTACGCCCTGCTCCCCACCGGGGACATTCCCGCCGGGCTGACCGTTGATGTCGTCGCGCGCACCCTGACCGGCACGCCGACCATCGCCGCCTCCGCCGTCATCCTGACCTGGACGGTCTTTGATGAGGATGGCGATGTGGCCGGTCTGCCCGTGGTCGTGACGGTGGTGGCCAATGTCGCGCCCGATTTCGGTGTGGCGTCGGTGGCGGCGCGGACCTACATCACGGGCGCCCCCGTTCCCACCCTGACCCTGCCGGCCGCCACCGGCGGCAACGGTGTCCTGTCCTACGCCCTGCTCCCCACCGGGGATATTCCCGCCGGGCTGACCGCCGATGTCGTCGCGCGCACCCTGACCGGCACGCCGACCGCCGCCGTCCCTGCCGTCACGCTGACCTGGACGGCCTCGGATGAGGATGCCGATGTGGCCGGTCTGCCCGTGGTCGTGACGGTGGAAGCCGATGTCGCGCCCGATTTCGGCGTGGCGTCGGTGGCGGCGCGGACCTACACCCTGGGCAGCCCTGTGCCCACCCTGACCCTGCCGGCCGCCACCGGCGGCAACGGCGTCCTGTCCTATGCTCTGCTCCCCACCGGGGACATTCCCGCCGGGCTGACCGTTGATGTCGACGCGCGCACCCTGGCCGGCACGCCGACCACCGTTGCCCCGGCCGTCACGCTGACCTGGACGGCCCTGGATGAGGAGGCCGATGTGGCCGGTCTGCCCGTGGTCGTGACGGTGGAAGCCGATGTCGCGCCCGATTTCGGTGTGGCGTCGGTGGCGGCGCAGACCTACATTGCCGGCAACCCTGTTCCCACCCTGACCCTGCCGGCCGCCACCGGCGGCGAGGGCGGCTTGCGCTATGCCCTGCTCCCCGCCGGGGACATTCCCGCCGGGCTGACCGTTGATGTCGACGCGCGCACCCTGACCGGCACGCCGGCCACCGCTGTCGCGGCCGTCACCCTGACCTGGACGGTTGCGGACGGCGACCGCAACACGGGGGCCGCCGATGAAGCGGGCCTGCCTTTCTCCGTGACGGTGGTGGCCAACGTCGCGCCGGTTTTCGTCACGACGACGGTCTCGCCCGTGACCTACATTACCGACATCGCCATTCCGGTCCTGACCCTGCCGGCCGCCACCGGCGGCAACGGCGACTTGAGCTATGCCCTGCTCCCCGCCGGGGACATTCCCGCCGGGCTGACCTTCGATGCCAGTACGCGCATCCTGGACGGCACGCCGACCGCCGCGACCGCCACCGTTGCCCTGACCCTGGTCGTCGCGGATGCCGATTCCCACACGGGGGAGACGGATGAAGGGCACCTGCCCGTCTTCGTGACGGTCGAGGCCGACACCGGGCCTGATTTCGGCACGGCGACCATCATGCCCGGGACCTACACCGCCGGCGTCGCCATTCCCGTCCTGACCTTGCCGGCCGCCACCGGCGGCAACATGCCACTGCGCTACGGGCTGATCGGGAATCTGCCCGCCGGGCTGACCGTGGACACCAACGCGCGCACCATGTTCGGCACGCCGGAAGATCGGGCGTTGCCGAGTGGCTACACCTGGGTCGCCACCGACCGCAATGACGACACCGCCAGCGCCATGTTCTCCTTCGCGGTGCGGGAGACCTCCGTCTGCAGCCGCACCCTGGAGGTGCGCGAGGCGATTGTGGCGGCGCTCCGCGTCCCCTGCGGGGAGATCACCCGGGCCGGCCTGCGCGGGATTACCAGACTGACCCTGGCCGGCGGGAACTTCAGTGCGCTCCAGAGCGGAGACTTCGGCATGCTCGGCGGGTTGACGGATCTGGATCTGTCCGGCACAGCACTCACCACCCTGCCGGACGGGCTGTTCGACGGACTTGGCGCATTGACGGAGCTGGATCTGTCCGGCGCGCCACTCGCCACCCTGCGGGACGGGCTGTTCGACAGGCTTGGCGCATTGACGGATCTGGATCTGTCCGGCACATCACTCGCCACCCTGCCGGACGGGCTGTTCGATGAACTTGGCGCATTGACGAGGCTGGATCTGTCCGGCACACAACTTACCACCCTGCCGGCCGGGCTGTTCGACGAACTTGACGCATTGACGAGGCTGGATCTGTCCGGCACATCACTCGCCACCCTGCCGGCCGGGCTGTTCGACGAACTGGGCGCATTGACGAGGCTGGATCTGTCCGGCACACAACTTACCACCCTGCCGGCCGGGCTGTTCGCCGGACTTGACGCATTGACGGATCTGGATCTGTCCGGCGCACAATTTGCCACACTGCCCGACGGGTTGTTCTCAGGTCTGGACTCACTGACGCGGCTTGCCCTGCACGACAATCCCGGCAGCCCGTTCACCCTGACCATCGTGACGGAGCGACAGGTGGATGGCCGGTTCCGGGAGACGATCCGGGAGGCCGCGCCGTTTGATATCATGGTCGACTGGCAACTTGGTGCGAACACGGGCGACTTTGTCATCCCGGCGGGCCGGCGCACCGGCCCGGTCTTTGGCCCGGCCGTGGTCTCGTCGGCGTTCCCCGTACTTGGGCCTGTCGTGTTCCCCGACGTGACCGAGGATACGAGTGACAACGTCGGCGACTGGACCGGCTTAGGCTTACAGATCAGCGGTCCCGGTCTCGGTTCCGCAGTCATCGTCAGCCCCGACGCCGTCGTCATTCGTGAGGGCGGCGCGGCCACCTATACCGTGGCGCTGAACACCGCCCCCACCGGCGAGGTGACGGTCACGCCGAGCGTCAGCCCCGCCGGCGGCGATATATCCGTCTCCGTGGCCCTGACCTTCTCCACGACACAGTGGTATATCGCGCAGACCGTCACCCTCACCGCGAGGCAAAACGATGCCGTTGAAAACGGCACCGCCGTCATCAGCCATGCCGTCGGCGGCTACGGCGACGTGACGACCGGCGGTGTGGTGACGGTGACGATTTCCGACCTGATGACGCCGGATTTCGGCGTGCCGGCGCTTGCGACCCTGACCTACGTCGCCGGCGCCGCCATCCCGACGCTGACCCTGCCGGCGGCCACCGGCGGCACCGGCGGCCTGACCTATACCCTGTCCTCTGTCGCGGATATTCCGCCGGGGCTGATTTTCGATGACGACACCGGCGCCCTGGCCGGCACCCCGGCCATCCCGTCTCCGGTTGTCACCCTGACCTGGACGGTCGTGGATGCCGACGGTAACAGGGCCGCCCTGCTCGTGCCGGTGGCGGTGGTGGAGGACCTGACGCCGGAGTTCGGCGTGGAAACCATCGCGCCCCAGGCCTACATCGTTGCCACCACGGTGGCCCTGACCCTGCCGGCGGCCACCGGTGGCAACGGCACCCTGCGCTATGCCCTGATTCCCGCCGGTAACATTCCCGCCGGGCTGACCCTGGACCTCGACACGCTCACCCTGGCCGGCGTCCCGACCGCCGCCGCCTCGACCGTCACCCTGACCTGGACGGCCATGGATACCGACAACAACATGATGGCCGGCGATGAAGCGAGACTGGCCTTCTCCATGACCGTGGAGGTCGTGTCCCAGCCGGATTTCGGCGCCGCAACGGTCGCGCCCCTGACGTATATCCTGGACACGGCCATGGCGGCCCTGACGTTGCCGGCGGCCACCGGCGGCAACGGCGACCTGTCCTACATGCTCACCGGCGCCCTGCCCGGGCTGAGCCTCGACACGCGCACGCGCATCCTGTCCGGCGCCCCGACGGTGGCCGCGCCGCCACGCGTCTACACCTGGATTGCCACCGACCGCATCGGCGACCGCGCCAGCTTCCTGTTCACGGTCGAGGTGCAGCCGACCACCGTCTGCTTCCGCACCCCTGTGGTGCGCAACGCCATTGTGGGGGAGACCATCGTGTCCGACTGCGCGGCGGTGACGGCGACCCACCTGGGCGGAATCGCCAGCCTGAGTTTGTTTGGCCTGGACATTGTCGCGCTCCGAAGCGGCGATTTTGCCGGGCTGGACGCGCTGACGATTCTGAATCTGGGCGACAACCGGCTGGCCACCCTGCCCGCGGACATCTTTGCCGGGCTGGACGCGCTGACGGTTCTGAATCTGGGCGACAACCGGCTGGCCACCCTGCCCGCGGATGTCTTCGCCGGGCTTGAGACGGCGACGCGCCTGGATCTGTCCAACAATCGCCTGGCCACCCTGCCCGCGAATGTGTTCGACGGGCTGGACGCGCTGGCGCGCCTGGATCTGTCCGGCAATCGCCTGGCCACCCTGCCCGCGAATGTGTTCGACGGGCTGGACACGCTGACGCGCCTGGATCTGGACACCAATCACCTGGTCATCCTGTCCGCGGAGGTGTTCGACGGGCTGGGCGCGCTGACGCGCCTGGGTCTGTCCGGCAACCGGCTTGCGGCCCTGCCCGCGGAGGTGTTCGACGGGCTGGGCGCGCTGGCCGATCTGCGCCTGACCGGCAACCGGCTTGCGGCCCTGCCCGGGGGATTGTTTGACGGTCTGGACTCACTGACAGCCCTCGACCTGTCCGGCAACGCCATCAGCCCGTTCACGCTGAACATTGATCTTGAGCAGGAGGGCAATGGCCAGGTCCGGGCGCGTCTACTGGAGGCCGCTCCGCTGGACGTGACGGTCACCTGGACCGTCGCCGGCGAAGGCGGGGCCACGGGCGACGCCATGATCCCGGCGGGCCGGCGCACCAGCGGGGCGTTCGGCATGACCACGCCTTCGCCGGCGATGATCGTGCTCAGCGCGCCCGTGTTCACCGGCGTGGCCGAGCCTACCGATGACACCGGAGGCTCCTACCGGGGCTTCCGACTGGGCACCATCCCGGCCCGGGCCGGGGTCTTTGTCGTCCCCGCCGCCCTGGTCATACACGAAGGCGACACGGCCACCTATACCGTGGGACTGAACACCGCCCCCGCCGGCGATGTGACGGTGACGCCGCGTGTCGAGCCTGCCGGTGGCGCCGTGACGGTCTCCGGCGCCCTGACCTTTACCACCGCGACCTGGCACACCGAGCAGACCGTCACCGTCAGCGTGAATCAGGACATGGACAACACCGACAGCGCCGCCACCATCAGCCACGCGGTCGGCGGCTACGGCAGCGTGACCATGGCGGGCGGCGTCGCGGTGACGGTGACCGATGACGAGAGGCCACGATTCGCCGCCACCATCGCGGCACAGACGTATGTCGTCGGGATTGAGATTCCTGTTCTGACCCTGCCGGCCGCCATTGGCGGCGATGTCCCCGTGGCGTACGCGCTGACCCCCGTCACCGATATTCCCGCCGGGCTGGCCGTCAATGTCATCAGTCGCACCCTGACCGGCATCCCGATCCGCGCCGTCCCGGCCGTCATCCTGACCTGGACGGTGACGGATGCGAACGGCGACACGGCCAGCCTGACCATGAGCGTGGCGGTGCTGGCCGACAGCCGGCCGGGTTTCGGCACGACCACGGTGGAGGCGCGGACCTACGTTGCCGGCGCCGCGATTCCGACCCTGACCCTGCCGGCCGTCACCGGCGGCAACAGCCCGAGCTATATGCTGACCGGCGACCTGCCCGCCGGGCTGACCGTTGATGTCGTCACGCGCCTGCTGTCCGGCACACCGGCCGTCGTCGCGCCGGCCCGCGTCTTCACCTGGACCGCCACCGACCTCAACGCCGACATTGCCAGCCTCGCGTTCCCCATCACGGTGCACGGGACGACCGTCTGCAGCCGTACCCCGGCCATCCGCGACATCATCGTGGCGGAGGCCGGCGTGGACACCTGCGTGGACGTGACCCCTGCCCACTTGAGCGCGATCTCCCTGATTGACCGGCAGGGTACGGGACTGAACACCGTCGCGCTGCGAAACGGGGACTTTGCCGGGATGAGCGAGATGACATTCCTGCGATTGCGCACCAATGGGATCACCGCGATTCCGCCGGGGGTGTTTGACGGGCTGAGGGCGTTGGCGTTCCTGGATCTGACCGGCAACAGGATCGCCACCCTGCCGCCGGGGGTGTTTGACGGGCTGGGGGCGTTGACGGTCCTGAATCTGACCGGCAATCTGATTACCGAGTTGCCGCCGGGGGTGTTTGACGAGCTGAGGGCGTTGCAACAACTGACTCTGGTCAGCACGCAACTGACCACCCTGCCCGCGGGCATCTTTGCCGGACTGCCCGCGTTGCGGCAAGTGGATCTGCGCAACGGGAATCTGCCGACCCTGCCCGCCGGTGTCTTTGATGATCTGGCCCTGCTGGCGACGCTGAACCTGGCCGGCCACCCCGGCAGTCCGTTCACGCTGAACGTCGACCTGGAGTATCAGGCGGATGGCCGGGTCCGGGCGCGCATCCTGGAGGCCGCCCCGTTTGATGTCATGGTGCCTTGGTCTGCCGGTGGGACCACGGGCGTCGCCACCATCACGAGGGGCCGGCGCACCAGTGACGCCTTCGGCCAGGCCATGGCCATGGTCACACTCGGCACCCCCGAATTTGTCGGCCTTGGCGAGGACACCGCCGACCAGAGCGGCCGCTACCGTGGCTTCCAGCTTGCCGCCGTGGCCCCGCGGGCCGGGGTGAACATTGTCCCCGCCGGCCTCGTCGTGCAGGAAGGCGGCACCGCCACCTACACCGTGTGGCTGAACACCGCCCCCACCGGCGATGTGACGGTCACGCCGGGCGTCAGTTCCACCGCCGGCGGGGTGGTAGTCTCTGCGGCCCTGACCTTCACCACCGCGTCCTGGCCTCTCGCGCAAACCGTCACCGTGACCGCCGTCCAGGATGCCGGCGGCATGGACGACCCCGTGACCATCAGCCATGCGGTGGGCGGCTACGGCAGTGTGACCATGGCGGCCAGTGTCGCGGTGACGGTTGTCGACGACGATGTACCGAGGTTCGAGGCGGTCACGGTCGCGGCGCAGACCTACAATGCGAACACGCCGATCCCCGCCCTGACCCTGCCGGCGGCGGCCGGCGGCTATCCCCCTCTGGTCTATGCCCTGCTTCCCGCCGCCGACATTCCCGCCGGGCTGACGCTTGACACCACCACCGGCATCCTGACCGGCACCCCGACCCTCGCGGGCCAGACCGTCATCCTGACCTGGACGGTCATGGATGCGGGCGCCGCGGTCGTCAGCCTGTCCGCCCCCGTGATCCTGACGGTGCGGGCCGACATCGCGCCGGATTTCGGCGCGGCCATGGTGACCGACCAGACCTACGCCGTGAACAGCGGCATTCCGGTCCTGACGCTCCCGACCGCCACCGGCGGCAACGGCGACACGGACCATGTCCTGACCCCCATCACGGCCATTCCCGCCGGGCTGACCTTCGACATTGGCACGTTCACCCTGCGCGGCTCCCCGATCACCGCCGTGACCGTCACCCTGACCTGGACCGCCTCGGATACGGATGGCAACATGGCGGCCGCCGATACCGCCGTCCAGCGTTTTTCCATCATCGTGGAGGAGGACATCCCGCCGGTGTTCAGCACGACCATGCTGGAGACCCGGACGTACAGCCGGGGGGTGGCCCTGCCTGTCCTGACGCTCCCGGCCGCCACCGGCGGGAATGGCGTTCTGTCCTATGCCTTGACGCCCGTTCCCGCCGGGCTGACCTTTGATGCGGTCGCGCGCACCCTGGCCGGCGTTCCGACCGGCGCCGCCGGCGCCGTCACGCTGACTCTGGCCGCCTCGGATACCGACGACAACACGGCGGCCGGCGATGAAACGAGCCTGACGTTCTCCATGGTCCTGGAGGATGACGTCCCGCCGTCTTTCGGCACGGCGACGATTGAGACCCGGACCTATATCGTGGGGAGCGGGATTCCGGCCCTGACGCTCCCGGCCGCCACCGGCGGCAACGGCACCCTGACCTATGCCCTGACCTCCATTCCCGCCGGGCTGACCCTGGACCTGGCCACGCTCACGCTCTCCGGCACGCCGACGCGCGTCGCCGCGTCACTGGTGCATACCTGGACCGTCACCGACCGCGACGCCGACCTCGCCGGTCTCCCGTTCACCCTCGTGGTGCATGAGACCGACGTCTGCTTCCGCACCCCGGGGGTGCGCGGCGCCATTGTGGCGGCGGCCGGTGTCGCCGACTGCGTGGCGGTGACCCCGGCCCTCCTGAGCGGGATCACCGAGCTTGGCGCAGACAGCAGGACCATTGACGCGATCGAGATCGGAGACTTCGCCGGGTTGGATTCGCTGACGGACCTGTTTTTGAGCGACAACCGGCTTACCACCCTGCCCGCGGGGCTGTTCGGCGTGTTGCGGGGCTTGAGGAACCTGGATCTGAGCTACAACCGGTTTGTCTCCCTGCCCGAGGACTTCCTGGCCGGGCCTGGTGTCGACCTGACGAATCTGGAGTCACTGAATCTGTCCAACAATCTCCTGGCCACCCTGCCCGCGGGCCTCTTCACCGGGCCTGATGTCGACCTGTCGAGTCTGGTGAGTCTGGGTCTGTCCGACAATCGCCTGACCACCCTGCCCGCGGGCCTCTTCGACGGGCCTGGCTTCAACCTGGGGGGGCTGACTCTGTCCAACAATCTCCTGACCGACCTGTCCGGAGATGCCCTCGCCGGGCTGGGCGGGGTGCAGGTCCTGTCGCTGACCGGCAACCAGCTCACCACCCTGCCCGAGGGATTCTTCGACGGGCTGGACTCCCCGGTGAGACTGGGACTGGACGACAACCCCGGCGGCAACCCGTTCACGCTGAACGTTGATCTCGAACAGCGGGGGAATGGCCAGGGCCGGGCGCGTATTCGGGAGGCCACCCCGTTGCCCGTCGAGGTCGTCTGGATGGCCGGGGACGGGATCGCGAACACCGCCACCATCGAAGCGGGGCAACGCACCAGCGGCACGTTTGGTGTCCCCATGGCCCTGATGTCGACGATCAGTCTCGTCCGCGCCGGGTTTGCCGGCGTGACCGAGGACACCGCCGACACGGAAGGCGATTACCGGGGCTTCCAACTGGCCACCGTGAATGCGCGAGCCGAAGTGGTCATCATGCCCATGCGCCTCACCGTGTTCGAAGGCGACACGGGCACCTATACCGTGTGGCTGAACACCGCCCCCACCGGCGAGGTGACGGTGACACCGAGTGTCAGCCCCCCCGGTGGCACGGTGGAAGTCTCCGCGGCCCTGACCTTTTCCACGACCGACTGGCACACCGCCCGCACGGTGAACGTCATCACCGAACGGGATGACGATTTCGACGCCGAGACCTTCGACATCGTTCACACCGTGGGCGGGTATGGCGGCGTGATGGCGGGTCGCGTCGCGGTGACGGTCGGCGACCGCGATACGCCGCGTTTCGACCCGCCGACGCTGGCGCCCCTGATCGCGATTACCGGCTCCGCCCTGCCGGCCCTGACCCTGCCGACCGCCGTCGGCGGCACCGGTGACCTGCGCTACGACCTGGCCCCCGTCGAGGCCATTCCCGACGGGCTGACCTTCGCAAACACTACCCTGTCCGGCACCCCCACCACCGCGACCCCGGCCGTCACCCTGACCTGGACCGCGATGGATGACGAATCCAACACGGCCAGCCTGTTCGTGATCCTGAGCGTGGAGACCGATGCCGCGCCGGGGTTCATCGGGTCGCCGGTTGAGGATCAGTTCTACAGCCTCGGCAGAGCGATTGAGGTTCTGTTACTGCCGCGTGCGACCAGCGGCAACGGCTTCCCGCGCTACACCCTGACCCCCGCCAGCGCCATTCCCGACGGCCTGATCGCCGCCCCGGGCCAGCGCGCCCTGTTCGGTACCCCGACCACCGCGGCCCCGGCCGTGACCCTGACCTGGGCCGTCATGGATACCGACGTCAACATGGCGCCCGGCGATGGAGCCAGCCAGATCTTCACCGTCACCGTCGAGGCCAACACCCTGCCGGATTTCGGCGCCGCCACCGTTGAGCCACAGACCTATGTCGTGGGAGCCGCTATCCCGGCGCTGACCCTGCCGGCCGCCACGGGCGGCAACGGCGTCCCGGTCTACGCGCTCACCGCCCTGCCCGCCGGGCTGACCCTCGACATGCGCACGCGCATCGTCTCCGGCGCCCCGACCGCCGCTGTCAACATCACCCTGCTCTGGACGGCCACCGACCGCGACTTCGACACGGTCGACGTCCAGTTCACCATCACGATCCATCCGACCGACCTCTGCTTCCGCACCATGACGGTGCGCGCCGCCATTCTGACGGCGCTCGCCGGAGCCACCTGTGACGCCGTGACCACGGCCGATCTGGAACGGTTCACCGGGACGCTGAACCTGTCCCGTCATGGCCTCACCGCGCTCGCCAGTGGCGACCTGGCCGGCCTCGGCGGGATGACCACCCTGGATCTGAGTCACAACTTGTTCACCACCCTGCCCGAGGACATCTTTGCCGGGCTGGGCGAGTTGAGTCATCTGATGATCAACGGCGGCGCCGTCGCCACCCTGCCCGCGGGCGTCTTCAACGGGCTTGATGCGTTGACGAGCCTGAATCTGGGCGACAATGCGCTCACCGCCCTGCCCGAGGGTCTCCTGGACGGGCTTGATGCGTTGACGATCCTGAATCTGCGCGACAACGCGCTCACCGCTCTGCCCGCGGGTCTCTTCGACGGGCTGAGACTCGATCAGCTCCGGCTGTTCGGCAATACGGCCGCCGCGTTCACGTTCAACCTTGACCTGGAGCGGCTGGCGACCGGCGGGTTCCGGGCGCGCATCCCGGAGGCCGCCCCGTTGAACGTGGCCCTGCTCTGGCGGATCGCGGGCGGAGACACGGACGTGGCCACCATCGAGGCGGGCCAGCGCGCCAGCGCCCCGTTCGGTCTCACCGCGTCTTTGACGGCGGACGTCTTGATCGCCAGCGCCCGGTTCGACGTGGATGAGAACACCGCCGACGCCTTCGGCAACTACGACGGCTTCCAGTTGGCCATTCCCCCGGCCCGGCCCGAAGCGATTATCACTCCCGTCGACCTTGTCGTGCCCGAAGGTGACATGGCCACCTACACCGTGGTGCTGAGCGTCGTCCCCACCGGCGACGTGACGGTGACGCCGGGCGTCCGCCCCGTTGGCGGCGACGTGACCGTCTCCGGCCCGCTGACCTTTACCGTCACGGCCTGGAACCTCGTCCAGACCGTGACCGTCACCGCGGGCCAGGACGATGACCGGACCGACGACACCGCCACGATTATCCATGCGTTCGACGGGGGCGGCGGCGCGACCATGGCCGGCAACGTTGCGGTGACGGTTGCCGACGACGACGGGCTGGGGTTTGGCACGGCGACGGTGGCGGCGCAAACCTACATACTCAATGGCGTGATTCCGACCCTGACCCTGCCGGCCGCCAGCGGCGGCGTCGACGTCCCCGAGTACAGGCTGACCGGCCGTCTCCCCACGGGGCTGTCCTATACCGCCGCCACGCGCACGCTGTCCGGCATCCCGTCGGTCGCCACACCGGCGCGCAGCTACACCTGGACCGCCACTGACCGCGAGGACAACGCCGCCAGCCTCATGTTCACCATTGAGGTGGGGGGCGTCTCCGTCTGTGGCCGCACCCTGGCGGTGCGCGCCGCCCTCGTGGCGGCGGCCTCTGTGTCCGGTTGCGAGTATGTGACCCGGACCCACCTGAGCGGGATCACGGAATTGAATTTGTCCAGCACGGGTCTCAGTACCCTCCGGAGCGGAGACTTTGACATGCTCAGCTCGTTGACGCGCCTGAGGCTGAACGACAATCAGCTCACCACGCTGCCCGAGGGGCTGTTCGACGGCCTCGGCGCGTTGACACAGCTGGATCTGTTCAGCAACCTGCTCGTCACCCTGCCCGCGGGCCTCTTCGACGGGTTGCATGCGTTGGAGAGCCTGCTCCTGCTCAGCAATCAGCTCGTCACCCTGCCCGCGGGCCTCTTCGACGAATTGCGCGCGTTGGAGACCCTGTCCCTGGCCGCCAACCTGCTGACCGCCCTGCCCGCGGGCCTCTTCGACAATCAGCGCGCGTTGACACACCTGGATCTGTTCAGTAATCAGTTGGCCACGTTGCCCGCGGACCTCTTCAACTCGCTCGGCGCAGTGATTTTCCTGGAGTTGTACGACAACCGGCTCGCCACGCTCCCCACGGGTCTCTTTGACGGACTGACCTCGCTGACGCGGCTGAGACTGAACGTGAACCCCGGCAGCCCGTTCACGCTGACCCTTGACCTGGAGCGGCAGGTCGACGGCCGGTTCCGGGCGCGTCTCCCGCAGGCCGCCCCGTTGGAGGTGGAGGTGACCTGGATGGGCGGCGGGACCACGGGCACCGTGACCATCGAGGCGGGCCGGCGCACCAGCGAGCCGTTCGGCCCGAACGCGACCTCGCCGCCCGTCCGTCTCACGAATCCCGTGTTCCCCGGCGTGACCGAGGAGACCGCCGACCGCGGGGGCGACTTCGCCGGCTTCCAACTGGGCGTGGCGATGGTCAACAGGGCCGGGGTGATCGTCACCCCCGCCGCCCTGGCCGTGCGGGAAGGCGGCTCGGCGATGTATGCCGTGGTGCTGAACACCGCCCCCACCGGCTCCGTGACCGTGACGCCGAGTCTCAGCCCCGCCGGTGGCGGGGTGATGGTCTCCGCGGCCCTGACCTTCTCCAGCACGACCTGGCAGACCGCGCAGACCGTCACCGTCAGCACCGGCCAGGACAATGATGCCGGGGATACCGTCGTCACCGTCAGCCATGCGGTGCAGGGCTACGGCAGTATCACCAGGGCCGCCGGCGTGGTCGTGACGGTCGGCGACGACGATGTGCCGGGGTTTGGCGTGACGATGGTCGCGGCGCAGACCTATGAGACGCACGTGGCCATTCCAACCCTGACCCTGCCGGCCGCCACCGGCGGCAATGGAGGCCTGAGCTACGCGCTGATCCCCGCCGGCGATATTCCCCCCGGGCTGACCCTCGACACCGACGCCCTGACTCTGAGCGGCATCCCGACCATCACCGGGACGGTCACCCTGACCTGGACGGCCTCGGATGACGATGCCGACACGGCCAGCCTGCCCGTGTCCGTGACCGTGGTGGCCGATGCCCGGCCGGACTTCGGCGCGATCATGATACCGGTCCAGACCTGGGTGACGGGAAGCGCCATTGCCGTCACCCTGCCGACGGCCACCGGCGGCACCGGCGCCCTGACCTATGACCTGACCGGCGTCCTGCCCGCCGGGCTGACCTTCGACCGTAACACGCGCACCCTGGCCGGCACGCCGACCACCGCCATCGCCATCGTCATCCTGACCTGGACGGCCTCGGATGCGGATGGCCACACGGGGGCCGACGACGAAGCCAGCCTGCGCGTGGCCGCGATTGTGGAGGCGGACGTCGGTCTGGAGTTCAGTGTTCCGACGCTCGCGACCCTGGTCTACATCGCGGATACCGCCAGTCCGACCCT
Source organism: Nitrospirales bacterium (assembly GCA_963692935.1). Lineage (GTDB taxonomy): Bacteria > Nitrospirota > Nitrospiria > Nitrospirales > UBA8639 > Bin75. The sequence goes on along the minus strand of OY843588.1, from coordinate 1,112,831 downwards.
GACCCTGCCGGCCGCCATCGGCGGCAACGGCGCGCGGACCTATGCCCTGAACCCCGTTACGGCCATTCCCGACGGGCTGAGCTTCGACGACGCCGCGCGCACCCTGACCGGGATGCCGACCACCATAGCCGCGGCCGTCACCCTGACACTGGTCGCGACCGACTTCGACGCCGACCAGGCCAGCCTCCCGTTCGCCATCGAAGTGCATGGGACCACCCTCTGCAGCCGCACCCCGCCGGTGCGCACACTGATTCTGGCCTCCTTGTCCGGGGTGACCTGCGCGACCGCGACCCCGGCCGACCTGAGTGGGATCACCCGGTTGGAATTTCCCCAGTTTGCCGTCAGCTCCCTCCGCAGCGGAGACTTTGACGGGCTGAGCGGGGTAACGTTCCTGAGCCTGGCCGTCAATTCGCTCACCACACTGCCCGTGGGCATCTTCAACGGGTTGCGCGCGTTGGAGTCTCTGGACATCTCCGGCAATCTGCTCACCACCCTGCCCGTGGGGGTCTTCAGCGGGCTGAGCGCCATGAGACGCCTGGATCTGAGAAACAATGATTTCACAGCCCTGCCCGTGGGGATATTTGAAGGCGTGGTGGCCCTGAATAACGGACTCAACCTGTCCGTCAATCCCACAACACTGTTCACGCTGAACATTGACCTGGAGCGGCAGGTGAATGGCCAGGTCCGGGCGCGTGTCAGGGAGGCCGCCCCGTTGGACATCACCGTCGACTGGAGGATCCCCGGCGGGGAGGGGGGCACCGCCCTCATCCCGGCGGGCCGGTACACCAGCATACCGTTCGGCATGGTCGGGCCAGTGCCGTCGCCGGTCACGCTCAGCAACCCGGGATTCCCGAACGCAGGGGAGAACACCGCCGACGGCACAGGCATCCACCGGAGCTTCCGACTGGGCCTCACGGGGGCGCGGCCCAGCATCATTGTCGACCCCACCAGCCTCACCATCCCCGAAGGCGGCACGGGGACCTATGTCGTCAGGCTGAACTCCCCCCCCAACCCCAGCTTCACGGTGAGGATGACGCCGCGTGTCAGCCCCGCCGGCGGCCCGGTCACCGTCTCCGGCACCCTGACCTTTACCAGCGAGACCTGGATGCCGACTCGGACTGTCACCGTCCGCGCGGCCCACGACGCCGACGGGTCCCACGACCTGGTCGTCATCCACCATGAGGTGCTCGGCTACACGAACAACAGCGCGGCCAGCGTGGCCGTCAAGGTCATTGACGATGAGGGGGTCGGTTTTGGCACGATGACGGTGGCGGACCAGGTCTATCGTGCCGGCTTCGCCATTCCGGCCCTGACCCTGCCGGCCGCCACCGGCGCCGCCTCTCTGTCATACGCGCTCACCGGGGCACTGCCCGACGGGCTGACCCTCGATACCGCCGCGCGCACCCTGACGGGCACGCCGGCGCGCGCCGCACCGGCGGTGCGCTATGCCTGGTCTGTCCTCGACGGCGAGACCGCCGCCGACCGCCTCGCGTTCACCATCCGGGTGGCGTCGACCGATGTCTGCAGCCGCACCACGGCGGTGCGCGACGCCATCGTGTCGGCAGTCGACGGCGTCTCCGCCTGTGCGGATGTGACGGCGACTCACCTGAGCGCGATCAGTGCGCTTGGACTGAGCAGCGGGAATATCACCGGCCTCCGGAGCGGCGACTTCGCCGGGCTGAGTGCGTTGACGAGCCTGGATCTGTCCGGCAACCGGATCACCACTCTGCCCGACAAGGTATTCGCCGGGCTGAGTGCATTGACTGTCCTGTTTCTGAATAACAACCGGCTCGCCGTCCTGCCCGACAATGTGTTCACCGGGCTGAATGCGTTGAATCTCCTGTTTCTGACTGGCAATCCGATCCAGACTCTGCGCGTGGATGTGTTTGCCGGGCTTCAGGTGTTGGAGGAGTTGCATCTGGGAGGCCAGTTTCTCTCTCTGCCCACGGGTCTCTTCGACGGGCTTGGCGCATTGACAGACCTGGCGATCGTCGACGTGGGGGTGTCGACCCTGCCCCCGGATCTCTTCGACGGGCTTGGCGCGTTGACTCTGCTCACCCTGAACGACAATGCCCTGAACACCTTGCCCGAGGGGTTGTTTGACGGGCTGGACTCGCTGCGCTCTCTCTCCCTGGCCAATAACCCCTTTGGCGTCTATACCTTCAATATTGCTCTGGAGCAACAGGCGAATGGCCAGGTCCGGGCACGTCTGCTGGAGGCCGCCCCGTTGGAGGTCGAGGTTGCCTGGACGGCCGCCGACGGGACCATGGACTATGCCACCATCGAGGCGGGCCAGCGCGCCAGCGCCCCGTTCGGGATGCCCACAACCTCGCCGGCGATGATCACGCTCAGCGCGCCTGAGTTCCCCGGCCTGGGAGAGCCGACCGACGACCGCATCGGCCGGTACGTCAGCTTCCAACTGGCCATCGCGCCGCGCCGGGCGGGGTTGGTCGCCCCTTCCACCCTCACCGTGCCCGAAGGCGACATGGTGACGTATGCCCTGGTGCTGAACACCGTTCCCGCCGGCCCGGTGACGGTCACGCCGAGCGTCAGCCCCGCCGACGGCGATGTGACCGTCTCCGGCGCCGTGATCTTTACCCCCGCGACCTGGCGCACCCCCAGGACCGTCGCCGTCTCCGCGAGCGAGGACGCGGACGTCGAGGACGACTCCGTCACCGTCAGCCATACCATCAGAGGCTACGGTGATGTCAGAGACGGCGGCGTCATCGCGGTCACCGTCGCCGACACGACCAACCCCGATCCGGATTTCGGCGGCGCGACGGTGGCGCCCCTGTTCTACGGCACCGGCGCCGCCATTCCGGCCCTGACTCTGCCGGCCGCCGCCAGCGACGACATCCTGAGCTACAGGCTCGACGGGACGCTGCCCGCCGGGCTGACCCTGGACACCATGATGCGCACCCTGACCGGCACGCCGACGCAGGTCATGCCGGCGGCGCTCTATACCTGGGTGGCGATTGACAGCGAGTCCGCCACCGGCCGCCTCGTGTTCCCCATCCAGGTGGATCCGACGACCGTCTGCGGCCGCACCCCGGAGGTGCGCGATGCCATTGTGGCGGCGGTCGGCCTCTCTTCCTGCACGGATGTGACCTCTGGTTCGCTGAACACGGTTCAGGGGCTTGACCTGTCCGGCATGAATCTCCTCGCCCTTCGGAGTGATGACTTTGACGGGCTGGTGGCGTTGAGGACCCTGGATCTGTCAACCAACCGGGTCTCGACCCTGCCCGCGGACATCTTCGCCGGGCTGGGCGACTTGCGCACCCTGGATCTGTCCCGCAACCGGCTCACCACCCTGCCCGCAACCGTCTTCGCCGGGCTGGACAGATTGCGCACCCTGAATCTGATTGACAACCGGCTGGCCACTCTGCCCGCAACCGTCTTCGCCGGGCTGGGCAGGCTGAACGACATACGTCTGTCCCGCAACCGGCTCACCTCCCTGCCCGGGGAGCTGTTTGCCGGGCTGAACAGGCTGGTCGACGTGCGTCTGTCCCGCAACCAGCTCACCTCCCTGCCCGGGGAGCTGTTCGCCGGGCTGAGCGCGCTGGCCGATGTGCGCCTGTTCCGCAACCAGCTCACGACCCTGCCCGAGGGGCTGTTTGATGATCTGACCACCATCGGGACTCTCCACATGGCCGGCAACCCCGGCAGCCCGTTCACGCTGAACGTTGATCTCGAACAGGAGGGCAATGGCCAGGTTCGGGCACGTATACTGGAGGCCGCCCCGTCGCCCGTCGTGGTGAACTGGATGGCCGCCGACGGGACCACGGGCAGCGCCGTCATCCTGGCGGGCCAGCGCCTCAGCGCCCCATTCGGCATGGCCATGTCCTCGTCGCCGACCATCACGCTCAGCGATCCCGAATTCTTCCAGGCGGACGAGGCCACCGATGACTCGGAGGGGGTCTACCAGGGCTTCCGACTGGCCACCGTGGTGGCCAGGCCCGGGGTGTTTATCGCCCCCGCCACACTCGTCGTGTCCGAAGGCGGCATGGCCACCTATACCGTGAGGCTGAATACCGAGCCGTTCGACGAGGTGATCGTCACACCGGGTATCAACCCCGCCGGCAGTGTGGTGAGTGTCTCCGGCGCCCTGACCTTCACCCCCGCGGCCTGGCACGCCGCCCGAACCGTCACCGTGACCGCCGGCCAGGACGCGGACGACACGCACGACGCCGTGACCATCGGCCATGCGGTGAGCGGATACGGCCGCCTCACCACGGCCGGCGACGTTGCGGTGACGGTCATTGATGACGAGACACCGAATTTTGGCGCGACGACGGCGGTGGAGCGGACCTACAGCGCCGGCAACGCCATTCCGACTCTGACCCTGCCGGCCGCCGCCGGCGGCGCCGGCGCCCTGAGCTACACCCTGACCTCCGCCATCGACATTCCCGCCGGGCTGACCTTCGCCGCCGGTACTCTGACCGGCACCCCCACCATCGCGGGCCTGGCCGTGACCCTGACCTGGACCGCGATGGATGGTGACGCCGACACGGCCAGCCTGCTCGTGATCCTGACGGTGGAGACCGACACCAGTCCGACGTTCGGCGGGGCCATGCTGGCTGATCGGTTCTACGTCATGGGCGTCGCCATTCCACCCCTGCTCCTGCCGGCCGCCTCCGGCGGCAACGGCGTGCTGCAATACTCGCTCAACGGGCCGGGTGGTTCCGGGCCACCCGCCGGACTGGTCCTCGATGAGACCCTGCGCGTGCTGAGCGGCACACCGTCGGTGATCGCTCCGGAGACCACCTACACCTGGATCGCCGAAGACCGCGACCGCCATGTGGATTCCATCCCGTTCACCGTCGTGGTGGCCGAGATCTCCATCTGCGCCCGCACGCCGGTGGTGCGCGACGCCATCGTCGCGGCGGTTGGCGTGCCCTCCTGTCTGGATGTCACCCCGGCCGGCCTGCGCTCGATCTCAGCGCTGACCCTGACCGGCGCGAGCCTCACCGGCTTCCAACGCGGAGACTTTGACGGGCTGAGCGGGTTGACGCGCCTGGTACTGGACAACAATCAACTCTTCACCCTGCCCGTGGAGCTGTTCGACGGACTGGATGCGTTGACGCGCCTAGAGTTGAACAACAATCGCCTCTTCACCCTGCCCGCGGGTCTGTTCGACGGACTGAATGCGTTGACGCACCTGGAGTTGAACCATAATCAACACGTGACCCTGCCCGCGGGGCTGTTCGACGGACTGGATGCGTTGACGCGCCTGGAGCTGACCGGCAACAGCATGGTCACGCTGCCCACGGGACTGTTTGACAGGGTCGGCCCGCTGACGGACGGGTTGGCTCTGGACGGCAACCCCGGCAGCCCGTTCACCCTGGCCGTGGATCGCGAGCGGCAGGGGAATGGTCAGTCCAGGGCGCGTATTCCGGAGACGTTCCCGTTGGACATCACGGTCACCTGGACGGCGGCCGGCGGGGCCACGGGCGACGCGACCATCCCGGCGGGCCGGCGCACCAGCGACGTATTTGGCATGGCCACGACCGAGCTGGAGTCCGTCACGCTCAGCAACGCCAGATTCTCCGGCGTGGCCGAGGAGACCGCCGACGCCAACGGCAACTATCGAGGCATCCGGCTGATTGCCATCTCGGCCCGGGCCGGTGTGGTCATTGATCCCGTCACCCTCTTCATACCCGAAGGCGGCGCCGGTTTCTACACCGTGGGGCTGAATGCCGCCCCCACCGGCGAGGTGACGGTGACACCGGGGGTCATCCCCGCCGGCCGCGACGTGAGCGTCTCAGTGCCTCTGACCTTCACCACCTCGACCTGGCATATTGTGCAGACCGTGACCGTGACGACCCTCCATGACGAGGGCAGGACCAACGACCGGGCCACCATCACCCATATAGTGGGCGGCTACGGGGACATCACCATGGCGGCCGGCGTCGCGGTGACGGTCATAGACGACGAAGCGCCGAATTTCGGTGCGACCCTGGCGGTCACGCGGACGTACACCGCCGGGGTCGCCATTCCGTCCCTGACGTTGCCGGCCGCCACCGGTGGCAGCGGCGCCCTGTTCTATGCCCTGTCCCACCCCGACGACATTCCCCCCGGCCTGACCGTCTTCCGTGCCACGCGCACTCTGGCCGGGACCCCGGTCACCGCGACCCCGGCCGTCATGCTGACCTGGACGGTCTCGGATGCGGATGGCGCCAGGGCGAGACTGCCCGTGATCGTGACGGTGCAGCCCAGCTACCCGCTGGATTTCGGTGCGGCCAGTGTGTCGCCGCAATTCTACGTCGTGGACACCGCCATTCCGACCGTGATCCTGCCGGCCGCCTCCGGCGGCAACGGCGTCCTGACTTACAGGCTCGACGGTGTCCTGCCCGCCGGGCTGACCGTGGATACCGACGCGCGCACCCTCACCGGCACACCGGCAACCCTCGCGCCGGCGCGCGCCTACACCTGGATCGCCACCGATCGCGACGGCCGGTTCGGTACCCTCATCTTCACCATCGCGATCCAGAGGACCACCGTGTGCGGCCGCACCCCGGAGGTGCGCGACGCCATCGTGGCGGCGATAACCGGCGTGACCGACTGCGCGGATATCATCCCGGCCCATTTGCGCGGGATCACCTCGCTCGGCTTCTTCGGGACCCAAACGGCCGGAGAGGGCATCACCTCATTCCAAAGCGGAGATTTCGCCGGGTTGAGCGCGTTGGAGAACTTGCGAATAACGGACAATTACAGTCTCAACACCTTACCCGAGGGTCTCTTCGCCGGGCTGAGCGAGCTGAGGACTCTGCGTCTGCAGAATAACCGTTTTACCGCCCTGCCCGCGGGCCTCTTCGTTGATCTGGGCGCGCTGACAGACTTCACGCTCAATAACAATCTTTTCACCACCCTGCCTGCGAATTTCTTCGCCGGGTTGAGTGGGATCACCAACCTGTTTCTGAATAATGGGCGACTCACCACCCTGCCTGCGAATGTTTTCGCCGGATTGAGCGGGGTGGAGTTTATTAATCTGCGTCAAAATTCCCTCACCACCCTGTCTGCGGGTCTTTTCAGCGGGCTGGACAATTTGCGGTCCGTGAACATGATAAGCAATCAACTCACGGCGTTGCCCGAAGGGCTTTTTGACGGCCTGAGTCGCCCGGGCGGCTTGTCCTCCCTTGTTGCCCTGGGCGAGAACCCCGGCACTCCGTTCACGCTGAATCTCTATACTGAGCAAGGGGAGAACGGCCGGGCGCGTGTGCGTGTTCCAGAGGCCGCCCCGTTGGACATCGAGGTCACCTGGACGACCCCCGGCGGCACCGGCACGGCCACCATCCCGGTGGGCCGGCGCACCAGCGACACGTTTGGCACGGCCATGGACGCGGTGGCCGGCGTGATGCTCAGCAACCCCCGATTCCCCGGTGTGACCGAGAGCACCAGCGACAACGCCGGCTCCTACCAGGGCTTCCAACTGGGCACCACGGCGGCCCGCTCCGGCGTCGTCCTCAACCCCACCACCCTCACCGTGGCGGAAGGCGACTCGGCCACCTATACCGTGGTCCTGATCGCCGCGCCCACCGGCGACGTGACGGTGACCCCGTCAGTCAACGTGGCCGCGCAGACGACGAGTGTCTCCGGCGCCCTGACCTTCACCACCGCGACCTGGCTCACCGGGCAGACCGTGACCGTGACCACCGCGCAGGATGGCGACGATGCGGACAATCTCGCCATCATCCGCCACAGCGTGAACGGCTACGGCGACGTGACCACGGCGGACGATGTGACGGTGACCATCCCCGAAGACGATGTGCCGAGGTTCGATCCGGCGACGTTTGCGGCACAGACCTGGGTCATAGACACCGCCATTCCGGCCCTGACCCTGCCGGCGGCCTCCGGTGGCAACCGTCCCCTGGTCTACGCCCTGTTGCCAGCCTCGGCCATTCCCGCCGGGCTGACCCTCGACGCCGCCACCGGCATCCTGACCGGCACCCCGACCACCGCCGCCCCGGCCGTCACCCTGGCCTGGACGGTGACGGATGCCGACGCCGATGTGGTGCGTCTGCCCGGCCCCGTGATCATGACCGTGCTGGCCGACACTGCGCCGGATTTCGGCGGGGCGACGGTGGCCGACCGGACCTACATCGCGGACACCGCCATTCCGGCCTTGACGCTTCCGGCCGCCGCCGCCGGCACCGGTGTCCCGTCCTATGTCCTGACCGGCGCCCTGCCCACCGGGCTGACCCTCGACGACGGCACACGCACCCTGACCGGCACGCCCACCGCCGCCGCCTCGGCCGTCACGCTGACCTGGACGGCCGCGGATGCGGACGCCAACACGGCGGCCAGCGATACCACGAGCCTGACCTTCTCCGTGACGGTGCAGGCCGACACCGTGCCGGGTTTCGTCACGACGATGGTCACGCCACGGTTCTACACTGTGGACATCGCCATTGCGGCCCTGACGCTCCCGACCGCCACCAGCGGCAACCGCGACCTGAGCTATGCCTTCACCGGCACCCTGCCCGCCGGGCTGGCCTTCGACTTCGCCGCGCGCACCCTGTCCGGCACGCCGACAGCCGTCTTCCCGATGCGCACCTACACCTGGACCGCCACCGACCGCAACGCCGATACCGCCAGCCTTCCGTTCACCATCGTGGTCCACAGAACCAACGTCTGCTCCCGCACCCCGCAGGTGCGCGATGCCATTGTGGCGCAGATACCCGGCGTGTCCGACTGCGGGGACGTGGGACCGGCTCATCTGGCCAATGTTGTCGGCACGCTACCCCTGGCCCATCTGACCATCGGCCCATTGCGGAGCGGAGACTTCGACGGTCTGGTCAGGCTGTCGGCTCTGCGTCTGAACAGCTCGCGGATCACCAGCCTGCCCGCGGGCCTTTTCGACGAGCTTGACTCGTTGTTGGAACTGCATCTGTCCCACAACCTGCTCAACAGCCTGCCCGAAGGGGTTTTTGACGGTATCCATGAGGTGGGTCGGATCACCCTGTTCGGCAATCACGGCGCCCCGTTCACCCTGGGGGTGGATCTGGTGCGGCAGCCGGACGGCCGGTTCAGGGCGCGCATCCGGGAGGCCGCTCCCCTGAACATCTCGGTCCCCTGGATGGCTGGTGATGACACGGGTAGCGCCGCCATCCCGGTGGGGAGGCGTACCAGCGAGCCTTTCGGCCCGGGCGCGGGCGCGACGGAGACGGTCACGCTCGGCGCGGCCACGTTCCCCGGTGTGGGGGAGGACACCGCCGATGCTGGCGGCTTCTACTCGGGATTCCGACTGGCCACCATTGCGCCCATGGCGGAGGTGCTCCTGACCCCCGCCGCCTTCAACCTGTCCGAAGGCGAGACGGCGACGTATACCGTGCAACTGAACACCGCGCCCACCGGCGATGTGACGGTGACCCCCGGTGTCCGCCCCGCCGGCGGCGAGGTGACCGTTTCCGGCGCCCTGACCTTCTCTCTTGCAACCTGGCGGATGGTCCACACCGTCACCGTCGCCGTGGGCGACGACGAGGACTACCATGATGACATCGCCACGATCACCCATGTGGTCGACGGCTACGGCGGCGTGACCGCCGCCGACATCGTGGTGGCGGTCACCGATCCCACCGATACCACCCCTGAGTTTGTCGGCACGGTGGCGTCTCAAGTCTACGGCGTCAACGTCATCCTGCCGGGCGTGACGTTACCGGCCGCCACCGGCGGCAATGGTGATCTGAGTTACAGGCTGACCGGCGCCCTCCCCGCCGGCCTGACCTTCGTCACCGCCACGCGCACGCTGTCCGGCGTGCCGCTGAGCATCATGTCGGCGGCGACCTACACCTACACCGTCTTCGACCGCGATGCCGACACCGACAGCCTCCTGTTCTCCATCAGGGTGCCGGCGATCTCCGTCTGCATGAGGACCCCGGAAGTGCGCGATGCTCTGGTGGCGGCGGCCGGTGTGGCCTCCTGCGCGGATCTGACCCAGACTCACCTGAGCGGGATCACCGGGCTTGCGGTCAACGGCAGGACCATCCGCGCACTCCTGCGCAACGACTTCACCGGCCTCAATGCGCTGACGAGCCTGTCGCTGCAAGGCAACCGGATCGCCACGCTGCCCGCGGAGGTCTTTGACGGGCTGGATGCGTTGACGAGCCTGTCTCTGCGCACCAATCAGCTTGCCGCGTTGCCCTCGGAGGTCTTTGACGGGCTGGATGCGTTGACGAGCCTGTCTCTGCGCACCAACCAGCTTGCCACGCTGCCCGTGGATGTCTTTGACGGGCTGGGCGCGTTGACGAGCCTGGATCTGGCCGGCAACCGGCTCACCACATTGCCCGCGGGCCTCTTCGCCGGGCTGGACGCCCTGACCGACCTGCATCTGGACGGCAACCGGCTCGCCACGCTGCCCGCGGAGGTCTTTGCCGGGCTGGATGCGTTGACGATCCTGGATCTGTCCGGCAATCAGCTCGCCACGCTGCCCGCGGAGGTCTTTGACGGGCTGGGCGCGTTGACGAGTCTGGATCTGGCCGGCAACCGGCTCACCACGCTGCCCGCGGGGCTGTTCGACGGGCTGGACTCTCTGACGAAGCTCTATCTGGCCGGCAATGCCCGCAGCCCGCTCCTGTTGAACCTTGTTCTGGAGCGGCAGGTGAACAGCCAGATCCAGGTGCGCATCCTGGAAGCCGCCCCGTTGGACGTCACGGTGCCCTGGACTCTTGCGGACGGGACCACGGGTGTGGCCACCATCGCCGCGGGCCGGCGCGTCAGCGAGCCGTTCGGCCCGCCCGGGACATTGCTGGCGTCCATCACGCCCGGCGCCCCCGGATTCGGCGGTGTGCGCGAGGATACCGCCGACACCGCCGGCGTCTATACCGGCTTCCAACTGGTGGTCATTCCCACCAGAATCGGGGTGGTCGTCCCCGCCACCCTCACTGTGCTCGAAGGCAGGACCGCCACGTATACCGTGGGGCTGAACACCGCTCCCACCGGCGACGTGACGGTGACGCCGAGCATCAGCTTCACCCAGACCCGGCTGACCATCTCCGGCGCCCTGACCTTTACCCCCGCGACCTGGCGCACCGCGCAGGCCGTGACCGTGACCGCGGGCGAAGATGACGACGGGAGCGACAACGTGGCCACCCTCGGCCATGCGGTGGCCGGGGCGGACTACGACGGCGTGATGGTCGCCGGCGTCCTGGTCCGGATCCGCGATAACAACCCCGGGGGGCCGCCGGTGTTTGTTGACACCGACGCGCCGAGTTTCGGCGCGATGATGGTGGCGGATCGGACCTACATCGTGGGGGTGGCCATTCCGATCCTGACGTTGCCGACTGCCATTGGCGGCAACGGCCCCCCGGTCATCCCGTTGCGCTACGAGCTGTCCCCCGCTTCGGCCCTGCCCTTCGGGCTGGTATTCGACGACACCACCACCCCCGCCACCCTGAGCGGCATACCCACCGGCGCGACCGTGTCCACGCTGACCTGGGCGGCCTCCGATGCGGACGTCAACCTGTTACCCTCCGATCAGGCCATCCTGTCCTTTACCCTGACGGTGCTGGCCTCCGGGGTGACACTGACCCCCGCCGCCCTTGCCGTCCCCGAAAACGGGGCGGCCACCTATACCGTGGCGCTGGCCGTCAGGCCCGAGGGTGATGTCACGGTCACACCGGACATTGTCCCCGCCGGCGATCTGACCATCTCCGGCGCCCTGACCTTTGCCGCCAGCGCCTGGCGCACCGTTCAAACCGTCACCGTCTTCGCCGGCGAGGACGCCGACCTCATACACGACACCGCCGTCATCAGCCATGCGGTCGGCGGCTACGGTCGCGTGACCGCCGCCGGCGATGTCGCCGTCACCGTGACCGATGATGACGCCCCCGAGTCTGTCCCGGATTTCGGCGCGGAGACGATCCCGTCCCAACAGTATGTGACCGGCGCCGCCATTCCGGTCCTGACTTTGCCGACCGCCACCGGCGGCAACGGCCTCCTGCGCCATGCGCTCACCGGGCCTCTGCCCGCCGGGCTGGCGTTCAATCCCGGCGCGTCCACAGTGACCGGGGTCCCGGTCTCCGCGACCGCGGCCGTGACGCTGACGTGGACGGCCATGGACGCCGATGCCAACACGCTGGCCGACGATGCGGCGAGTCTGTCCTTCACCATGACCGTGGAAGCCGACACCGTCCCGGATTTTGGCGCGCGGATGGTCCCGCCCCAACGGTATATCACCGGGGTGGCGTCCCCGATCCTGACACTCCCACCCGCCACCGGCGGCAACGGCCTCCTGCGGTATACCCTGACCCCCATGGCCCTGCCCGACGGGCTGACCGTGTCCGCGCGTACGCTGGCCGGTGTCCCGACCACCGCGACCCCGGCCGTCACGCTGACGTGGACGGTCACGGATTCCGACGTCAACATCCTGGCCGGCGATGCGGCGCGTCTGTTCTTTCCCGTGACCGTGGAAGCCGACACCGTCCCGGATTTCGACACGACGGTGCCGCCCATGCTGTATGCCGTGGGGACGCCCGTTCCGGCGTTGACACTGGCGGCCACCGGCGGCAACGCCCCTCTGGTGTACGGCTTTGCCGGGTCTCTCCCCGCCGGGCTGACCTTCGATGTCTCCGCGCGCACGCTCTCCGGCACGCCGGTCGCCATTGCGGCGACGCGCACCGTGACCGTGACCGTCACCGATGACGATGCCGACACCGCCAGCCTCTCGTTCCCTGTGACGGTGCAACACACGACTGTCTGTGGCCGCACCCCCGCCGTGCGCGATGCCCTTGTGAGCGCGGCCGGCGTGCCCGACTGCGCGGCGGTCACGCCGAGCCACCTGAGCGCTCTCGTCGCGCTTGACCTGAGCGATGCCGCCATTGACGCCCTCCGGAGCGGAGACTTCGACGGGCTGGGCGCGCTGACGCGCCTGGACCTGAACGGCAACCGGCTCGCCACCCTGCCGGAGGACATCTTCGCCGGGCTGGGCGCGTTGAGGAACCTGGACCTGAACGGCAACCAGCTCGCCACCCTGCCGGGGGACATCTTCGCCGGGCTGGGCGCGTTGAGGCACCTGGACCTGAACGGCAACCGGCTTGCCACCCCGCCGGAGGAGCTGTTCAACGGGAACGGCGCGCTGACGGCGCTCTCCCTGCACGACAACCGGCTCACCATCCTGCCCCCGGGACTGTTTGACGGGCTGGGCGCGCTGATGACGCTCTCCCTGCACACCAACCGGCTCACCACCCTGCCCCCGGGACTGTTTGACGGGCTGGGCGCGCTGACGGCGCTCTCCCTGTACAGCAATGTCAACAGTCCGTTCACGCTGACGGTTGATGTGGTGCAGGCGGGGAATGGTCAGAGCCGGGCGCGTATCCGGGAGGCCGCCCCCCTGACGGTCGCGGTGATCTGGATGGCAGAAGACGGGGTCACACGCACGGCCGTCATCCCGCCGGGCCGGCGCACCAGCGACGCATTCAGCATGGCCACATTCCCGCCGGTGTCCATTTCGCTCAGCCGCCCGAGGTTCATCGGCCTGACGGAAGACACCAACGATGTCGTCGGCGCCTTCAGTGGCTTCCAACTGGCCACGGCATCCGCCGGCGCCGATGTGCTGGTTGTCCCCCGCACGCTCAATGTGTTCGGAAACACCACGGCCACCTACACCGTGGTGCTGAATACCGTCCCCACCGGCAACGTGACGGTCACACCGCGCATCAGCCCCGCCGGCGGCGTGACCGTCTCCGGCGCCCTGACCTTTACCGCCCCGACCTGGCACACCGCCCGGACCGTCACGGTCGCCGTCGCCCGGGATAATGCCCTCATGGCGGACGGCACCGTCATCATCAGCCACACCGTGGACGGTTACGGCAGTCTCGTCACCGCCTCCGACGTTGTGGTCACGGCCGCCGACACCGCCCCGAGGTTTGTCACGACGGTCGCGCCCCTGACCTACATCGCGAGGGAGGCGATTCCGGTGTTGACGTTACCGCCCGCCACCGGCGGTGACGGCGATCTGGACTATGTCCTGACCCCCACCTCGGCCCTGCCCGCCGGGCTGACCCTGGATGTCGCCACGCGCACGCTGTCCGGCGCGCCGACCGCCGCGACGCCGCGTGTCACACTGGACTGGACGGCTGTGGATGCGGATGCCGATGCGGCCAGCATCCCCGTGACGCTGACCGTGCTCGCCAACGCCAGGCCGGAGTTCGACACGACGGTGGCGGACCGGATCTATATCGTGGGCCGAACCATTCCAGTCCTGACCCTGCCGGACGCCCTCGGCGGCGACATCCCCCTGAGCTATGCCCTCACGGAGAGCCTCCCCGCCGGCCTGACCTATGCCGATGCGACGCACACCATCTCCGGAACGCCAACCACCGCGGCCCCGACGGGCACCTACACCTGGCTCGTCACCGACCGCCACGCCGACATCGCCAGTCTCAGCTTCACCATTGCCGTGCACGCCACCGACGTCTGCTTCCGCACCCCGGCCGTGCGCGACATCCTTGTGGATGAGTCCAGCCAGACCACCTGCATGGCGGTCACCCCGACCGATCTGGCGGACATCAGCCAGATCACCGTGGCCGGGGGACCGGACATCCGCACCCTCCAACCCGGAGACTTCGCCGGCCTCAGCGGGGTGACGAGTGTGGCGATACAATTGGGAGGGCTGACCACCCTGCCCGAGGACCTTTTCCAGGATATGACCGCGTTGCGGGTCATGTTGCTGGCCAGAAATCAGTTCACCACCCTGCCCGCGGGCCTCTTCGCCGGGCTGTCCAATGTGCGCTCGCTGGAGTTGCAGGACAACCGGCTCGCCACCCTGCCCGGTGGCCTCTTTACCGGGCTGAATGCGTTGGAGGTCCTGGAGCTGTCGGGCAATGCGCTGGTCACCCTGCCGGCGGACCTCTTCAGCGGGATTGGCGGGACCGCGGAACTGACGATCCGCATGGCCCGCAATCAACTCACCACCCTGCCCGGGGGCCTCTTCAACGGACTGGGCAGGTTGGAGGTGCTCTCCCTGAGCGATAATTTCATCAGGCGTCTTCCCGTGGGGCTGTTTGACGGGCTGGGCGCACTGAGGTCGGTCGGTCTGATCGGCAACGCCGGCACCCCGTTCACGCTGGACGTGGATCGCGTGCAGGGCGGCAACGGCCAGCTCCGGGTGCGTGTCATGGAGGCCGCCCCGTTGCCCGTCGCGGTGGATTGGATGGTCGGCGGCGGGGCCGTGAACACGATCACCATTCCGGCGGGCCAGCGCACCAGCGCCACATTCGGCACGGCCATGACCTCGCCGCTGGACGTCACGCTCAGCAACCCCCGGTTCACCGGCAGCGGGAACGTCTTCGACTCCATCGAACTGGCCATCGCCAGTCCCGGACCCTCGGTCATCCTGTCCGCTCCCACCCTCACCCTGTCCGAAGGCGACTCGGCGACCTACACGGTGTGGCTGAACACCGCTCCCACCGGCGACGTGACGGTGACGCCGGGCATCAGCCCCGCCGACGGCGACGTGACGGTCTCCGGCGCCCTGACCTATACCACCGCGGACTGGCACCTTGCGCAGATGGTGACCGTGCGCGCGGGTCAGGACGCGGACAGCGCGAACGACTTTGTGACCATCACCCATGTGCTGAGCGACTATGCCGGCGGCATGGCCGGCCGCGTCGCGGTGACGGTGACCGACGACGACCCCGACACCGAGCCGGATTTCGGTGCGGCGATTGTGGGGCCGCAACAGTACATCACCGGACAGGCCATCGCGGCCCTGACCCTGCCGGCCGCCATCGGCGGCAATGGTGTCCTGAGCTATGCCCTGACCCCCGCCGGCGCGCTCCCCGCCGGCCTGACCTTTGCCATGGGCGCCCGCATCCTGACCGGCGTGCCGGCCCTCTTCGCGCCTGTGACTCTGACCTGGACCGCCACGGATGCCGACGCCGATACGGCCAGCCTGACTTTCTCCCTGGCCTCCGATGTCGACACCGGGCCGGATTTCGGCGCGGCCATGGTGGCGCCCCTGCGGTACATTGTCGAGCGGGCCATCCCGACCCTGACCCTGCCGGCCGCCACCGGCGGCAACGGCCCTCCGCTCTACACCCTGACCCCCGCCGAAGATATTCCCGCCGGCCTGACCATTGATCCCGTGATCCGCACCCTGACCGGCGCCCCGGTCACCGTCGCCGCGGCCGTCACGCTGACCTGGACGGCCGTGGATGGGGACAGCAACACCGCGGCCGGCGACCAGGCGGCGCTGCTCGTGATTGTGGCGGTGGAACAGTTGTTCACGATTGCGCCGACGGCCCTCGCCGTGA
Organism: Nitrospirales bacterium; assembly: GCA_963692935.1. GTDB lineage: Bacteria > Nitrospirota > Nitrospiria > Nitrospirales > UBA8639 > Bin75. The sequence goes on along the minus strand of OY843588.1, from coordinate 1,096,581 downwards.
CTGAAGGCGGGACCGCCACGTACACCGTCGTGCTGAATGTCAATCCCGCCGCCGACGTGACGGTCACGCCGGCCGTCGTCCCCGCCGGCAGTACCGTGACCGTCTCCGGCGCCCTGAGCTTTACCCCCGCGAACTGGAATGTCGTGCAAACCGTCACGGTCGCCGCCGGCCAGGACACCGACGCCGAGCCGGACGCCGCGACCATCCGGCACACCGTGGCCGGCACGGGCTATGCCGGCACGGTGGCCGGCGACGTGCGCGTGGCCGTCACCGACGACGAGATTGATGGCATGCCGTCTTTCGGCACGATCCCGGATGTCGCTCTGGTGTATTTCACCGATGCCGCCATTCAGGACGTGACGTTGCCGCTTGCCGCCGGCGGCGATGGCGCCCTGACCTATGCCCTGATCCCCTCGACCTTCCCAGCCGGGCTGACGTTCGATGACGACACGCGCGTCCTCTCCGGTGTGCCGACGGCCGCCAGCCGGCTCGTCACGTATCGCTGGACGGCCACCGATCACGACGGCGACACCGCCAGCCTTCCGTTCACCCTCGAGGTGACCGCCTCCGTCTGCGGCCGCACCCCGGCGGTGCGTGACGCCATTGAGGCGGCCACCCGCGCCTTCCGTTGCGAAGATGTCCGATTGATTGACCTGGACCGGATTGTCACGCTTGACCTGAGCAACCGTGGCATCGGCGCATTGCGAAGCGGGGACTTCAGCGGGCTGGTCTCGCTGACGCGCCTGGATCTGAGTGGCAATACGATCACCACCCTGCCCGAGGGCCTCTTTGACGGTCTGGACGGGCTGACGGGATTGTCCCTGCACGACAACCCCACCAGCCCGTTCATGCTGACCATTGATCTTGTGCGGCAGGCGGACGGCCGGATCCGGGCGCGACTCACGGAGGCGGCCCCGGCGGATGTCGAGGTGAGCTGGTCGGTTGACGGCGGGGCCGCCAACACCGTGACCATCGCGGCGGGCGAACGCACCAGCGCCGCGTTCGGCACGGCCAGGGTTCCCCTGTCGTCCATTCGCCTCAGCCTCCCCGTGTTCCCCGGTGTGGCCGAGGACACCGACGATGCGGCAGGGTCCTGGTCCGGATTTCAGCTGGATCTTGATACGGCCCCGGATTTTGGCGCCGCGACGGTCGCGCCCCGCACCTACATCGTCGGGATCGCCATTCCCGCGCTGACCTTGCCGGTTGCCACCGGGCGTGATGGCGGTCTGGGCTACGCGCTCGCCGACACCCCGCCCGCCGGGCTGACGTTCACCCTCGCCACGCGCACCCTCTTCGGCACCCCGACGGCCATTTCGCCACGGAGCGACTACACCTGGATCGTGACCGACCTCGACGGCGACCCCGCCAGCCTCGTGTTCTCCCTCGCCACGCACGGGAGCAACGTCTGCTACCGCACCCCGCAGGTGCGCGATGCCATTGTGGATGCGTTGCCCGGCGTGTCCGACTGCGCGAATGTCACCCCGGTCCATCTGAGCGCGATCACGGCGTTTGCCGAAACCGCCTTGAGCAACAAGGGCATCTCCGTCCTGCGGAGCGGAGACTTCGCCTTGCTCGGCGCGCTGTCTCAACTGTTCCTGCAGACGAACGACCTCACCGCTCTGCCGGAAGACATCTTCGACGGACTCGGCGCATTGAGGGACCTGAATCTCCTCGGCAATCAGCTTCGCACCCTGCCCGAGGGACTGTTTGACGGGACAGGCCCACTGACGCAGCTCTTCCTGAGCGGGAACCCGGGCAGTCCGTTCATGTTGTCCATTGATCTGGAGCAACAGGGGAATGGCCGGGTGCGGGCGCGCCTTCTGGAAGCCGCCCCGTTGGACATCGAGGTGGACTGGATCCAGGGCGAGGGCACCGGCACCGTGACCATCCAGGCGGGCCGGCGCACCAGCGAGGTGTTGACGATGTCCGTGTCATCGCCATTGCCCATCATGCTCCGCAACCCCCGATTCCCCGCCGCCGATATGCTCAACGACCCCACCGGCGACGCGGATGGCGCGGCCTTCCGTGGATTCCAACTGGCCGTGGCGGCGCAGGCCCGTGCCGGGGTGCGGCTGTCCCCCGACACCCTGACCTTCTTCGATGACGGGACGGCGACCTACACCGTGGTGCTGAACACCGCCCCCACCGGCGAGGTGGTGGTGGCGCCGAGCGTCAGCCCCGCCGGCGTCGGCATCACCGTCTCCGGCGCCCTGACCTTTACCACCGCGACCTGGTTCACCGCCCGGACGGTGACCGTGACCGCGTCCGGCGGCATGGACGGCTTCGCCGTCATCGCCCATGCGGTGAGCGGCTATGGCGACATGACCGCGGCCGGCAACGTGACGGCTGTCGTGACCGGCCTGCCCGGTTTCGGGACACTGACAATCGCGCCCCGGACCTATGGCGCCGGCATCGCCATTGCTCCCCTGACCCTGCCGGCCGCCACAGGCGGCGCCGGCGCCCTGCGCCCGACCCTGACCGGCGGCATCCCCGCCGGCCTGACGTTCATCGCCGGCATCCGCACGCTGACCGGCGTCCCCACCACCGTGGCCCCGGCCGTCACCCTGACCTACACGGTGACGGACACGGAGGCCAACACGGCGAGTCGCACCTTTGCCGTGACGGTACTGATGCCACGGGTCATCATCGGTCCGACCGCCCTCACCGTGGACGAGGGCCGCTCGGCCACCTACACCATGACGCTGAACGTTGTGCCCGACGGCGAGGTGACGGTGGTGCCGGTGGCCAGTGGCGCCGTGACCGTCTCCGGCGCCCTGACCTTCAAGGCCGCGACCTGGAACACCGCCCGAACCGTCACCGTCACCGCCATCGCCGACGCGGACACCGCCGACGCCACCACCACCATCGCCCATAAGGTCGGCGGCTACGGCCCCGTCACCGCCGTTGCCAACCCGACCGTCGTGATCTCCGACACGAACGGGGTGCCGTCCTTCGGCGGGGCCGAGGTGGCCGATCTGTACGTCATTGCCGACATCCCCATCATGGCCCTGACGCTGCCGGCCGCCACCGGCGGCAATGGCGACCTGAGCTATGCCCTGACTCCCAACGGAGCCTTGCCCGGGCTGACCTTCGACGTCGACATGCGCATCCTGAGCGGCACGCCGGTCACCTCCACCACCCTCTCCGTGATCCTGACCTGGACGGCCATGGATATGGACGCCAACACGGCGGCCGCCGATGACGCGCGCCTGACCTTTCCCGTGACGGTGGCGGCGCCCGCGGTACAGATTGCCCCCATGACCCTCAATGTCCTGGAGGGCGGCACGGCCAGGTATGCCGTGGTGTTGACTATCGCCCCCACCGGCGATGTGACGGTGACGCCGAGCGTGACCCCCGCCGGCGCGGCCACCGTCGGCCCGGACACGGCCCTGACCTTTACCCCCGCAACCTGGAACTCCGCCCTGACGGTCACCGTGACCGTGAGCCATGACCCCGACGACATGGACGCCACCGTCGCCATCGCCCATGCGGTGAGCGGATACTACCGGGTCACCACCGCTCCCGAGGTCGCGGTCGCGGTCGTTGATGACGATGCCGCCCCGGATTTCGGCACGGCAACGGTGGCGCCCCTGGTCTACGCCGTGTCCTTCGCCCATCCGGCCATCACCCTGCCGGCTGCCACCGGCGGCAACGGCGCCCTGAGCTACAACCTCGACGGGACGCTCCCCGCCGGCCTGGTGTTTGATGAGGACATGCTCGTGCTCTCCGGCACGCCGGTCTCCGTCACGCCGATCCGCAGCTACGCCCTGGTTGCCTTCGACCGCGATGAGGACACCGGCCGTGTCCCGTTCACCATCGAGGTCCAGTCAGGCTCCGTCTGTGCCCGCACCCCGGCGATCCGCGATGCCATTGTGGATGCGACGCCGGTGTCCTCCTGCGGGGCGGTCACCACGGCACACCTGAATGCGATCACCGGGCTTGCGGTGTCCGGTCGGCAGATCGGCGCGCTCCGGGTCTTCGACTTCAACGGGCTTGGCGCATTGACGAGCCTGGATCTGTCCGGCAACCGGATCGGCGCGTTGCCCGAAGGCATCTTTGATGGTCTGGGTTCGCTGACCAGTCTGCTCCTGCACGGCAACCCCGGCAGCCCCTTCACGCTGAATGTTGATCCCGTGCAACGGGGGAATGGCCAGGCTCGGGCGCGCATCCTGGAGGCCGCTCCGTTGGACGTGACGGTGACCTGGACCGTCCCCGGCGCGGGCGGGGGCACGGGCGACGCCATGCTCGCGGCGGGCCAGCGCATCAGCGGGGTGTTTGGCATGGCCATGGTATCGGCGGCGACGGTTGTGCTCAGCAATCCCAGGTTCGCCGGCGTGCCGGGGGGCGAAGACACCGCCGACACGACCGGCGTCCATACCGGCTTCCAACTGACCACCGCGCCGGCCAGGGCGGGGGTGATCGTCACGCCCGTCACCCTGGTCGTGCCCGAAGGCGGCACGGCCACCTATACCGTGGGGCTGAACACCGCGCCGGCCACCCCCGTGACGGTCACGCCGTCGGTCCGTCCCGACGGGAGCGATGTCATCGTCCCCGGCGCCCTGACCTTCACCGCCGCGAACTGGCACAGGGCACAGACCGTCACCGTGTCCGCGGACCTGGACGCGGACGACCTCGACGACGACGCCATCATCACCCATGCGGTGAACGGCTACGGCGGCGTCGTCATGGCCGACGACATCGTCGTCAGGGTCTCCGACTTCGACATCAATCCGACGTTCGGCGCGGCGACGGTCGCCGACATGACGTATATCATGGACGCCGGGATTCCGGTCCTGACCCTGCCTCGGGCCATTGGTGGCAACGCGCCGCTGTTCTATACGATCGCCGGCTTCCTGCCCGCCGGGCTGACCCTCGATAGTAACGCGCGCACGCTGTCCGGCACGCCGAGTGTCTCCGGGACGAGCGTCCACACCTGGGTCGTCACCGACAACGATCGTGACACCGCCGGTCTTCCGTTCAGCCTCACGGTGTACGCGTCCGTCTGCAGCCGCACGCCGGAGGTGCGCGATGCCATTGTGGCGGCGCTTCGCCTGTCCAACTGCGCGGAGGCGACCCCGGCCCACCTGAGCCAGGTCACGAGTCTTGATGTGAGCGGCTTGAGCCTTGCCGCACTCCGGCGTACGGACTTCGACGGCCTCAGCGCGCTGACGGCGTTGTCTCTGCACAACAACCAGCTCGCCGTCCTGCCTGCCGGGGTGTTCGACGGCCTCGGCGCGCTGACGGAATTGTCTCTGCACAACAACCGGTTCGCCGTCCTGCCCGCCGGGATGTTTGACGGCCTCGGCGCGCTGACGGAATTGTCTCTGCACGACAACCGGCTCACCGTCCTGCCCTCCGGGGTGTTCGACGGCCTCGGCGCGCTGACGGAATTGTCTCTGCACAACAACCGGCTCACCGTCCTGCCCACCGGGCTGTTTGACGGGCTGGGTTCACTGACGTCTCTCAGGCTGCACGGCAACATCCTGGACCTGTTCAGGCTGATCGTGGAGCTTGAGCAACAGGGGGATGGCCGGGTCAGGGTGCGCATCCGGCAAGCGGCCCCGCTGGACATGACGGTCAGCTGGATGATCGGGAGAGCCATGGGCACCGCCACCATCGAGGCGGGCCGGCGCACCAGCGACGTGTTCGGCCTTGCCATGTCCGAACCCGTCGTCACCACGATCCGCAATCCCCTGTTCGCCGGTGTGACCGAGAGCACCGCCGACGCGGCCGGCCGGTACAGCGGCTTCCGAGTGACCACGGGGTTGTCCTCCTTCGCGGCCCTTCCGCCCGCCCTCACTCTGTCCGAGGGCGCCATGGCCACCTATCCCGTGGTGCTGAACGCCGAGCCGGCCGGCGACGTGCTCATCACGCCGGCCACCACCGCCACGAGCGAAATCAGCCTCTCCGGCGCGCTGACCTTTACCACCGCGGACTGGCACATCGCCCGCACCGTCACCGTGACCGCGCTCGAGGACGTGGACGGCAGGAACAACGACACCGCCACGATCAGCCACAGCGCGAGTGGCGCCGGCCGCACCGGCGCGGTTGCCAGCCTCACGGTGACGATTCTTGACAACGACCTCGACGACGACACCAACAGGGTGTTCGGCGCCGTGCCGGTCGCGCCCCAGTGGTATGTCCTCGGGCGCAGGATTCCGGTCCTGACTCTGCCGACGGCCACCGCCGTGACCTCTCCGTTCTCCTATACACTGACCCCCGGTGATCTGCCCGTCGGGCTGAGCTTCGATACCGCCTCGCGCACGCTGACCGGCAAGCCGATTCTCATCACTCCGGTGCGTGATTACAGGTGGACCGTCTCGGATTCCAGTGGCGACGTCGCCAGTATCCCGTTCACCATTGCGGTGGGGGAGACCACCGTCTGCGGCCGCACCCCGGGCGTGCGCGATGGTATTGTGGAGACGGTCAGACAGCCCAACTGCTCGGCGGTGACCCAGGCCCACCTGTCCGTGATCCTGCGGCTCGACCTGTCAGGCAGGGACATCCCCGCACTGCGCAACGGTGACTTCGACGGGCTGAACGATCTGCGTAACCTGCTGCTGTTCAACAATCGTCTCGCCACCCTGCCCGCGGACGTGTTTGACAGCCTCGACAAGCTGACGAACCTGGATCTCAGCGCCAATCACCTCGCCACCCTGCCCGCGGAGGTGTTTGACTTCCTCATCTCGCTGACAAGCCTGGATCTCAGCGCCAATCGCTTCACCACCCTGCCCTCGGGCGTGTTTGCCGGCCTTGGCGTGCTGGTGCACCTGGAGCTTGGCGCCAATCGCATCACCACCCTGCCCGCGGATGTGTTTGACGGCCTCGGCTCGCTGGCAAGCCTGAATCTGCGTGACAATCGTCTTGTCTCCCTGCCCGCGGAGGTGTTTGACGGCCTCGACTCGCTGACCTCGCTGTCGCTGTTCAACAACCGCCTCACGACCCTGCCCTCGGGACTGTTTGACGGACTGGGCCTGTTGACGAGTCTGATCCTGTCCAACAACAGTCTCGCCACACTGCCGGGAGGGATCTTTGACGGGCTGAACGTGACGGGTGCGCTGTTCCTGTCCGGCAACGACGTCGACCCGTTCACCCTGACCATTGATGTCGAGCGGCAGGAGAACGGCCAGGTGCGGGCGCGCATCATGGAAGCCGCCCCGCGGGCGGTCGCGGTTGACTGGGCCATCGCCGGCGGGGCCACCGGCCGCACGACCATCCCGGCGGGCATGCGCACCGGCAACGCGTTCGGCATGGCGCTCTCCCCGGTCTCCGTCACGCTCAGCGCCCCCCGGTTCACCGGCGTCACCGAGAACCTCGCCGACAGGGTTGGCGCCTATACCGGCTTCCAACTGGCCACCGCGTCGGCCAGGGCCGGGGTGATTGTGACCCCCACCACCCTCGTCGTGGACGAAGGCGACATGGCGACCTATACCGTGAGGCTGAACACGGCCCCCACCGGGACGGTGATCGTCACGCCGAGCGTCAGCCCCGCCGACCGTGGCGTCGCCGTGTCCGCCGCCCTGACCTTCGCCGCCACCGTCTGGCGCACAGCACAGACCGTCACGGTCACCAGCGCTCAGGACACCGATACCATGGACGAACGCGCGACCATCACCCATGCGGTGAGCGGCTACGGCGGCGTCACCGCGGCCGCCGACGTGGCGGTCACGGTTGCCGACACCGCCGACATCGCGCCGGGTTTCGGCACGACGCCGCAGGTGGTTCGGACGTACCTGGGCGGCGTCGCCATTCGGCCCCTGGTTCTGCCGGCCGCCACCGGCGGCAACGGTTTCCTGTCCTACGCCCTGACCGGTAGCACCCCCGGTGACCGGCTCTTCGGTCTGAACCTGGATACCAGAACACGCAGACTGACCGGAATCCCCGATGTTGTCCCGGCGTCCGCCACCCTGACCTGGACGGTTTCCGATTCGGACGCCAACACCACGGCGGCCGACGAGGATACGCTGCTCGTCACCGTGACCGTGAGGGAGCCGAACCCGTTGCGTTTCCCCGGGGAGCTTGGCTTACGGCGGTACTTCCGGCTGGTTGCCGCGTCCCAGACGTTGCCGGCCGCCGTGGGCGGGGAAGGCACCGTGCGCTACACGCTCATCGGGACCCTGCCCGACGGGCTGATGATTGACCACGACACGCGCACCATCTCCGGCACGCCGACGGTCACCGCTCTGGAGAGCGACTACACCTGGATTGCCACCGACGACGCCGATAACCTGGCCAGCCTCACGTTTCCTCTCTCGGTGGAGAATGCCAGGGTGGATGGTGGTACCGTCCCGGTCTGTGATCGGAGCCTGCTGGTGAGATTTGCCCTTCGGACAGAGACCGGCAGGTCTACCTGTGAGGAGATCACCGCGACTGACCTGGCCAATGTCTCTGAGTTGGCCCTGGGCGTCTTTGGCTACAGCAGGCAAGATGGGAGTCGGCTCGACATTCGTTTCCCGCCGTATCCTGTCGCCCCGGGCAGTGACAACAGGGATGACCTGCCGCCCTTTCAAATAGACACCTACACCCTCCTCCCTTCCGTGGTGGACCGCGATCTCCGAAGCGGAGACCTCGACGGGTTGCCCAATTTGGCGACCCTGGTGCTGCTTGGCGAGCCGCCGATTACCACACTGCCCGCGGACATTTTCAGAGGGCTTACCTCATTGCAGAGACTGGGTCTGGCCTCGAGCGGGTTCACCGCGTTCCCCGAGGGTATCTTCGACGGGTTGTCCTCGTTGCAGACGCTGATGATCGCCATCTCTCCGCTCACCACCCTGCCTCCGGGCGCCTTCAGAAACATTCCCGGGTTGCAACGGCTGTTCCTGCACTATAATCAGTTCGACACCCTGCCTGAGGGGATCTTTGATAATCTGAACTCGCCGGATTATCTCTGGCTGCAGGGCAACCTCCGCAACCCGCTTCCGTTGCTGGTTGAGCCTGAGCGGCTGCCGACCGGCCAGTTCCGGGTACGCACCGACTCGGCGACCCCGTTCGAAATCCTGGCGACCTGGACGATCTCCGGCGAAGACGGGGGCACAGGCACCGCCCGCATCCCGGCGGGCAATCGCTTCAGCGCCGCGTTCGGCTCGTTCACAGGCGCGGAGCGGAACATTGAGATCTCCAACATCAGGTTCTCCGGCGTGTCCGAGAGCACCAGCGACGGGATGGGACAATTCAGGGGATTCGACCTGGTCGACGGGGCCACTCCCGATGTGCGCGTCGCCCCCGTCACCCTTGACGTGGACGAAGGCGACATGGCCGCCTACACGGTGAAACTGAGTACCAGTCCCGCCGGCGACGCGGTGGTAACGCCGGCCGCCGGAAGCGGCCTCGCCGTCTCCGGCGCCCTGACCTTCACGCCCACGAACTGGTTCACCTCCCAGACCGTCACCGTCACCGCGGACCGGAACGACGACACGGGCAACGAAGCCGTCTCGACCGTCAGCCATACCGTGAGCGGCTACGGGGTCCTCCTCGTGCCGAGCGTCACGGTCACGATCCACAATGACAGGGTGCTTATCGCCCCCGTCACCCTTGGCGTGGACGAAGGCGGCATGGCCACCTACACCGTGACATTGAACACCGCCCCCCCCGGCATTGCGGTGGTGACGCCGGCCGGCGCAGGCGGCATCGCCGTCTCCGGCGCCCTGACCTTTACGCCCGAGAACTGGTTCACCGCTCAAGCCGTCACCGTCACCGCGGACCAGAACGACGCCACGGTCGACAACGCCCTCGTGATCATCGGCCATACCGTGAGCGGCTACGGGACCATCGCCTCCGCGCCCGACGTCACCGTCACGATCCGCAACGACGATATCCCCGCCCCCGACGTCGAGCTGGCGTTCGACACGATGATCCCGTCCAGGGTCTACTCGCGCGGCGACAACGTGGCCCTGCGGCTCCCGTCCGCCACCGGCAATATCCCCCTGACCTACACATTCACCGGCACGTTGCCCGCCGGGTTGACCGTCCATATCCCCACGGCCACCATCTCCGGCGTGCCGACGGCCGTCACCCCGACGGCCACCTATACCTGGACCGTCACCGACCGCGATGAGAACGACGTCAGCCTCCTGTTCACCCTCGGTGTGGAGTTCCAACCCGTCTGCGCCCGCACCCCGGTGGTGCGCGACACCCTCGTGGGGATGTTCCAGGTGTCCTGCGAACAGATCACGATGGCCCGGTTAGGCGCCCTCACCACGCTGGACTTGAGTCGCCGGAATGTCCGCTCACTGAGTCCCGGAGACTTCGACGGCATGAGTGGACTGACGCGCCTGGATCTGTTTTCCAATGCCATCAGAACCCTGCCCGTCGGCGTGTTCCGCGGGCTGAGTGGACTGACGCGCCTGCAACTGTGGAGCAGTGGGCTTGTCAGCCTGCCCGTCGGCGTGTTCCGCGATCTGGGCGCACTGGAACGTCTGGATCTCGGCTATCAGCACGACGACAACCCGAACAGCTTTTTGTCGTTCGTCCCGACCCCCGGCGTGTTCGACGGGCTGCACTCTCTGCAAAGGCTGGATCTGGATGGCAATGGAATCGGGGCGTTGTCCCCCGGCGTGTTCGACGGGCTGTCCTCGCTGGATTACCTGGATCTGTCCGTGAACGATCTGCCTTTCCTGCCCGCGGGCATCTTCGACGGGCTGTCCGCGATGAGGTCCCTGTATCTGCGCTGGAATTCCATCACCAGCCCGCCCGCCAGTCTCTTCGCCGGGCTGAGTTCGTTGCAGGATGTGTATCTGTCAGGGAACGGTATCGCCTCTCTGCCCTCGGGCATCTTTCGTGGTCTGCCGCTGGAGGCCATTGATCTGCGTTGCAACCGTTTCTCTACCCTGCCCGCGAACATCTTCGCCGGTCTTGGCTTGTTGGAGGAGCTGTATCTGGACATCAAGGCAGGATCCCGGTGCGACCGGGTGAGCGGCCTGCTCGCCACCCTGCCCGGTGGACTCTTCGAAGGTCTTGACAGACTGGCCATCCTCCATCTGTCGAAGAATCGGATCGCCTCCCTGCCCGCGGGCATCTTCGACGGGCTTGACTCGCTGAGAGATCTGGAGCTGTATGACAACAGGATCACCTCGTTGCCCGACGGGCTGTTTGACGGTCTGCACCTGTCGAGTGTGCTCCGGCTGCACGGCAATCCGGGCAGCCCGTTCGCCATTGGTGTGCTCGATGAGCCAGTCGGGAATGGCCAGTCCCTGGCGCGCATGGTCCGGACCGCCCCCCCGTTGGATGTCTCGGTGACCTGGGCCTCCGGCGAGGCCACCGGCACCGCACGCATCCCGGCGGGCCGTCGCGTCAGCGACGCGTTCGGCACGCCCACGTCCACGCCGTTTCCCACGACGCTCAGCAACCCCGTGTTCGCCGGCCTGAATGAGCCTACCGATGACAGTCGCCTGGCCGGTGGTGGACAATTCACAGGGTTCCAACTGGAAATCGCGTTGCCCTTCGACAATGTCATCATCAGGCCCAACATCCTCGTCCTGTCCGAAGACGTCGACCAGGGCGTGACCAGGGACACCTATTCCGTGGTGCTGGGTAACAGGCCCCTCGGCAACGTCACGATCACGCCGGTCGCCAGACCCGCCGGCCTGGTCGTCCTCTCCGGGGCGGTGTCCTTTACCCCCGCGAACTGGGACACAGCCCAGATCATCACCGTCTCCTACGCCAGCGACATGGACTTTGTAGACAATACGATCGAGATCAGCCATACGGTGGAAGGCTTAGGCGCCATCACGACGGCGCCCGGTGTCGTGGTCACGTTGGTCGACGTGGGCGACTTCCTGCCGGGGTTCGGCGCGCAGTCCATCGCGCCCCAGTTGTACACCGTGGGGACCGCCATTCCGACCCTGACCTTGCCGGCCGCCACCGGCGGTAACGGCGCCCTGAGCTACAACCTGATCCCACGGGCGGCGATTCCAGTCGGGCTGACCTATTCCCCCGATGACCGCACATTCTCCGGCACGCCCCTCGGTGTGACCGGGACGGTCATCATGACCTGGATCGTCGCGGACAATGACCACAACATGGCGGCCAGCGATGAATCGAGTCTGCTCTTCCCCGTCACCGTGCGTGAGAGGCGGGACGTCACGATTGGTCTGGACATGCTTGAGGTGCTGGAAGGTCGCACGGCGACGTATACCGTGGGGCTGAGCGTGCCCCCGGCCGGCCCCGTGACGGTGACACCGAACGTCGCCCCCGTCACCGGCGACCTCACCGTCTCCGGTGTCCTGACGTTCCACCCCGCGAACTGGGATGTCGTGCAGGCCGTCACCGTGACCGCGTATGAGGACAGGGACAATGCAAACGACATCGTCACCATCAACCATGCGTTGGACGGGTATGGCGACGTGACCGACGTCAGCCACCTCACGGTCCTGATCATTGATGACGACGGCCGCGGCTTGCCCGGCTTGCCCTTCGGCCCCGACAACCCCGACACCGCGCCGGAGTTCGGCTCGGAGCCGGTGGCGGACCAGGTGTTCACCGTGGGGATTGCGGTCTCCCTGACCTTGCCGGCCGCCACCGGCGGCAACGGCTCGTTGCTCTACCGGCTGTCCCCCGCCTCGGGCGTGCCGGACGGGCTGTCCCTCGTCTCCGGCGTTCTGAGTGGCGTCCCGACCGCCGCCGCCGCGCCCGTCGTGATGACCTGGGGGGTCGAAGATGTGGATGACAACAATCTGCTCACCGACGGGGACAGCCTGACCTTTATCCTGAAGGTGACGCCGCCCGTGGTCCTCATCGCCCCCGCCACCATCGCCGTCTACGAAGGCGGCGCGGGCGTCTACACCGTGGCGCTGGCCGCCGAGCCGGACGGCCCCCTGACGGTGACGCCGACCGCCGACCCCGCCGGCCCGGTCACCATCTCCCGCCCGGTCACGTTCTCTCCCGCGGACTGGCGCGCCACTCGGACGGTCACCGTGACCGCGGGCGAGGACGCGGATGACGACGACAACACCGTCATCATCAGCCATGCGGTGAGCGGCCACCCCATCGTCACCGTCACCGGGTCTGTTGCGGTCACGATCACCGACGACGAGGCGCTTGACATCGCGCCGGATTTCGGCGCGGCGACAGTGCCCCCCCTGCTCTACGCCGTCGGCGTCGGGGTGTCCACGACCCTGCCGGCCGCCACTTCCGGCAACGGCATCGTGCACTACACGCTCACCGGGCGGTTGCCCGGCGGGCTGACGCTCATCTCCGGCACGCGCAGGCTGGTCGGGACGCCGGTCGCCGCGGCCGCGGCCGTCACGCTGACCTGGACGGCGTCGGATTCGGATGACGTCACACTGGCCACCGACGAGGACACCCTGTTCATCACCGTCGCCGTGGCGGCGGTGCCTCCCGGTGTCACGGTGACGCCTGACGAACTCGGTGTCGCCGAAGGCGGCATGGCCGCGTATACCGTCACGCTGACGACTGCGCCGCTCGGCCCCGTGACGGTCACGCCGAGTGTGGACGTTCCCGGCAGGAACAAGGTGAGCGTGTCCGCTCCCGTGACGTTTTCCCCCGCGGACTGGCGTGCGGCGCGGACGGTCACCGTCACCGCGCGGCGGGACGAGGATCGCAGGGATGATGTGTTCGTCATCAGCCATACGGTGCGCGGCTACGGCGACGTGACCACGGCCGCCCGCCTCATCGTCCTGGTCACCGATGACATGGCCGCCGACACGGCGCCGGTGTTCCGCGTGACACGGCTCGCGCCCCGAACCGCCATCGCCAACAGCGCCATCGAGGCCGTGATCCTGCCGGCCGCCGTCGGTGGCAACGGCGCCCTCGGCTACACCCTCGCCGGGGAGTTGCCGGCCGGGTTGACGCTCACCCGCGCCACGCGCACCCTGGCCGGCACGCCGACCGCCGCCGTGGCGGCCGTGACCCTGACCTGGACGGTCTCGGACGCGGACGCCAACATGGCGGCCACCGACCGGGACGCCCTGCCCTTGAGGCTGACGGTGCTGCCCGATCGGCAACTGGATTTCGGCGCGGCGGTGATTGAGTCCCGGACCTACTTCCTGGGCGACGCGATTGAGGCGCTGACCCTGCCCGCCGCCACTGGCGGCAACGGCGATGCGCGCTACTCGCTTGCCGGGCCTCTGCCCGCCGGGCTGCGTGTCGACGTCGCCACGCGCACGCTGTCCGGCATTCCGATGGCCGTCTCCCGCTCGAGTCTGTACACCTGGACCGCCACCGACGACGATGCCGATGCCGCCAGCCTCACGTTCTCCCTCGCGGTGGACATCTCCATCTGTAACCGCACCCCGGAGGTGCGCGATGCCCTGGTGACGGCGGCCGGCCTGGATGCCTGCGAGGCTGTCACTCGGGACCACCTGCGCGGGATCACCAGCCTGTCCGTGGCCGATATGAACATCCGCTCGCTCCGACTCGGCGACTTTGAGGGGCTGAGCGCGTTGACGCGCCTGGATCTGGCCGGCAACCGGTTGTCCAGCTTGCCCGACGGGCTGTTCAACCGGCTGGGCGCGTTGGAAGCGTTGTTGCTGAACAACAACCGGCTCGTCACCCTGCCCGGTGCGCTGTTCGACGGGCTGGGCGGGTTGCGCGAGCTGTCCCTGTACAGCAATCAGCTCACCGCGCTGTCCGGGGCGCTGTTCGACGGTCTCGACGCGTTGCGCGAGCTGTATCTGTCCAACAACCAGATTGCCACTCTGCCGGCGGGACTGTTTGACGGACTGGACTCGCTGGAACGGCTCTTCCTGCGCAACAACCCCGGCAGTCCGTTCACGTTGAACCTTGCGCTTGAGCAGGTGGGGGGTGGCCGCATGTTTGTGCGGATCCGGGAAGCGGCCCCGTTGGCCGTGCATGTGGCCTGGGCAGGGGAGGGGGCCGACGCTGGCACCGCCGTCATTGAGGCGGGCCGGCGCACCAGCGAGGTGTTCGGCACGGCCATGTCCTCGCCGTCGGCGGTCATGCTCAACGCGCCTGTGTTCAGCGGTGCGGGCGAGGACACCGCCGACAGTTTTGGCAACTATAACGGGTTCCAACTGGACACCCTGGTGGCCAGGACGGGCGCGGTTCGGCTTGCGCCCACCGCCATTGTTCTGACCGAAGGCGGCTCGGCCACGTATACCGTGGGGCTGAACGCCGCTCCCACCGGCGACGTGACGGTGACCCCCGGCGTCGGCTCCACCCGTGGCGCGGTCACCGTCTCCGGCGCGCTGACCTTCACCACCTCGGCCTGGCACCTTGTGCAGACCGTGACCGCCACCGCGGGCCAGGACGACGACGCCCGGTCCGATACTCCCGTCATCAGCCATGTGGTGAGCGGCTACGGTGGCGTCGCGGCCGGCGACGTGGCCGTCGAGGTCATTGACGACGAGGCCAATACCGCGCCCCGGTTCCGCCTGACGGCGTTTGCGCCGCAGACGTATGATGTGAACCTTGCCATACCGGCCTTGACGTTGCCGGCGGCCTTCGGCGGGAATGGCGCCCTGCGCTACACCGTCACCGGCCCGCTCCCCGACGGACTGGTGTTCCTCGACGGCCGGCGCGCCCTGACCGGCACGCCGACCGTCGTGGTCGCGGCCGTCACGCTGACCCTGACGGCGTTGGATGCCGATCGCAACCTGGCCGAGACGGATGCCGCGCGCCTGCCCTTTGTGGTGTCGGTGCTGCGTGACACCGTGCCGGATTTCGGCGCCGCGACGGTTGCGCCGCAGGTGTATCTCGTGGGGAGCGCCATTCGGGCCTTGACCATCCCGGCCGCCACCGGCGGCAACAGCGTGCGCTACCGGCTCACCCCGCCCGCCGGGCTGACCTTCGACTCCGACACGCGCACGCTGTCCGGCTCGCCGACGACACGCTCCCTCGCGCGCCCCTATACCGTGACCGCCGTGGACGGCCACGGCGACACCGCCACCCTCATGCTGGACATGACGGTGCTGACATCGGTCTGCGACCGTACCCCGGCGGTGCGCGACGGGATTGTCGCGCATACGGCGGCGCAGACCTGTGCGGCGGTGACCGTGGCCGACCTGCTCGGCATCGAGGAATTTGTGGTGCAACTCAACGCCATCGGCGCACTGCGGAGTGGAGACTTCGACGGGATGGGCAGGCTGACACGACTGTTGCTGGATAATAATCAGATCACGTCGTTGCCCGCGGATATGTTCGACAGGCTGCCCGCGCTGACAGAACTGAGTCTGCGGAACAATGAGCTTGCGACGCTGCCCGTGGGCGCGTTCAACGGGCTGCCCGCGCTGACAGAACTGATGCTGAGCCAGAACCGGTTCACGACGCTGCCCGCGGGCGCGTTCAACGGGCTGCCCGCGCTGACAACCCTGCGTCTGGGCCAGAACCTGTTCACGACCCTGCCCGCGGGCCTGTTCAACGGGCTGCCTGCGTTGGAGACCCTGCACCTGTTCATTAATCAGCTCACCACCCTGCCGGCGGACCTGTTCGACGGGCTTGTCGCGTTGCGTGAACTTGACCTGTCGACCAATCGGCTGACGACCCTGCCGGCGGAACTGTTCGACGGGTTGCCGCTGGAGTCGTTGTCTCTGGGCAGGAACCGGCTCAGCGCGTTGCCCGAAGGTTTCTTTGATGGTGTGATGGGGCCGACATTGCTTCAGATGGAGAGGAACGCGGTCGAGCCGGTCGTGCTGAACATTGATTTCGTGCAGCAGGGAGATGGCCGGGCACGGGCGCGGATTCTGGAGGCCGCTCCGATCCCCGTCTCGGTCTCCTGGACCATCCCGGGCGGGGCCACGGGCGCCGTGACCATCCCGGCGGGACAGCGCACCAGCCCCGCGTTCGGCATGACCATGTCCGGACCGGCGTCCGTCAGGCTCAGCAACCCCGGAACGCCCGGCGTCGCCGAGTCGACCGATGACAGGCGCGGCTTTTACCGGGGCTTCCGACTGGCCACGATTGGGGCCAGGGCCGGCGCGGTCTTCACCCCCGCCAAACCCATGGTGCCCGAAGGCGGCACGGCGACCTACGCCGTGAGGCTGAACACCGCTCCCCCCGGCATGGTCACGGTGACACCGGTCGCCCCCGCCGGCAGCGAGGTGACTGTCTCCGGCGCCCTGACCTTCACCGCCACGGCCTGGCACATTGCCCGGACCGTCACCGTCACCGCGGGCCGGGATGTGGACAGCACGAACGACACCGTGACCATCGGCCACACCGCGGTCGGCTACGGCGGCATCACCATGGTTGGCAACGTGGTGGTCACGGTGACCGATGACGATATTGACATTGATCCTGATTTCGGCGCCGCGAGCGTCGAGCCGCAGACGTATGCCGTGGGACGCACGATTCCGGCCCTGACGTTGCCGGCCGCCACCGATGGCAACGAGGCCTCGGTCTACGCGTTCACCGGCGGCCTGCCCGCCGGGCTGACCGTTGATTCCACCACGCGCATCCTCGCGGGCACCCCGACCGCCGCCGCGCTGTTGGCTCTCTATACCTGGACGGCCAGCGATGGCGACGGGGACGCGGCCATCCTCCCGGTCGCCATTGAGGTCCGGCCCACCGCCTGCTTCCGCACTCCGGCGGTGCTCGATGCCATTCTGGAGGCGGCGGGGGTGTCTTCCTGCGTGGAGCTGACCGCGACGATCCTGAGCGGGATCACCAGACTGAACATCAGCAAGCAGAACCTTGTCGTCCTGCGCAGCGGCGACTTTGACGGGTTGAGCGGGTTGACGAGCCTGGATCTGTATCGCAACCGGCTCGCCAGCCTGCCCGCGGACATCTTCGACGGACTGGGCGCGCTGACGAGCCTGAAGCTGTCCCGCAACCGGCTCGCCAGCCTGCCCCCGGATGTCTTCGCCGGGCTGGACGCGCTGACGAGTCTGCATCTGTATTACAACCAGCTCACGACTCTGCCCGACTCGCTGTTCGACGGGCTGGGGGCGCTGACCGACCTGCGTCTGTATCACAACCGGCTCACGACCCTGCCCGGCGCGCTGTTCGACGGGCTGGGCGCGTTGACACACCTGTCTCTGTTCAGCAACCGGCTTGACAACAGCCTGCCCGGGGAGGTCTTCGACGGGCTGGGCGCGTTGACGAGTCTGATGCTGTCCGACAACCGGCTCGCCACCCTGCCCGATGGGCTGTTTGACGGGCTGGACCTGGGGACCGCGCTCTTTCTGGACGGCAACCCCGGCAGCCCGTTCACACTGAACCTTGATCTTCAGCAACACGGGAATGGCCAGGGCCGGGCGTCCATACTGGAAGCCACTCCGCTGGATGTGACGGTCGCCTGGACGGTCCCCGGCGCGGGCGGGGCCACGGGGACCGCCACCATTGCGGCGGGCCGGCGCGTCAGTGAGGTGTTCGGCATGGCCATGTCCTCGCCGGCGAGGGTCGAGTTGAGTGCGCCCGCGTTCCCCGGCGTGAGCGAGGACTCCGCCGATACGGCCGGCTTCTACCGGGGATTCCGCCTGGGCATCACGTCGGCCCGCGCCCGTGTGCTGGTCGTCCCCGTTTCCCTCAACGTGCCCGAAGGCGACAGGGCGTTCTATGCTGTCTGGCTGAACACCGTCCCCACCGGCGAGGTGACGGTGACGCCGGGTGTCGACACCGCCGACGGCGATGTCACGGTCTCCGGGGCGCTGACGTTCTCCACCGCGACCTGGCAAGCGCCGCAGACGGTCACCGTTGCCGTGGCCGAGGACGATGATACGGCCGACGAGGCCGCGACCATCGTCCATGCGGTGAGTGGCTACGGCGATGTCACCACGGCCGGGCGCGTGGCGGTTGTGGTGGCCGACGACACCACCCCGGAGTTCGGCACGATGATGGTCTCCCCCCGAACCTACGCCGCCGCCTACACCATTCCGGTCCTGACCCTGCCGTCCGCCACACGGGGCAACAGACCCCTGCGCTACTCGCTGGCCGGCGACCTGCCCGACGGGCTGACGGTTGACACCAGGGCGCGCACGCTGGCCGGTACGCCGACGGGCGTCTCGCCGGTGAGCACCTATACCTGGACGGTCGCCGACCGCGACGGCGACTCCGACAGCCTCCGGTTCACCATCGCGGTGCAGGCGACCGATGTCTGCAACCGCACCCCGGCGGTGCGCGACGCCATCGTGGCGGCTGTGGGCGGTGTGTCCACCTGCCAGGAGGTCACCATGGCGCACCTGGACGGGATTACCCTGCTTGATCTGAGTGGCGCGACGGCTGGCGTTCTGCGAAGCGGCGACTTCGCCAGACTGAATGCGTTGGCCGTGCTGTCATTGTCCGACAACCAGCTGGCCACCCTGCCCGAGGATGTGTTTGACGGGTTGAGCGCGTTGACGAGTCTGGAGCTGGCCGACAACCTGCTGGAGGGTCTGCCCGGGGAGCTGTTCGCCGGGTTGGACGCGTTGACGAGTCTGGCGCTGTCCGGCAATCGGCTGGAGGGTCTGCCCGAGGATGTGTTTGACGGGCTGGACGCGTTGACGAGTCTGGAGCTGTCCGGCAATCGGCTGGCGGATCTGCCCGCGGATGTGTTTGACGGGCTGGACGCGTTGACGAGTCTGGAGCTGTCCGGCAATCAGCTGGAGGATCTGCCCGCGGATGTGTTTGACGGGCCGGACGAGTTGACGAGTCTGGACCTGTCCGGCAATCGGCTGGCGGGTCTGCCCGGGAAGCTGTTCGCCGGGCTGGGCGAGTTGACCGACCTGAATCTGTCCGGCAATCGGCTGGCGGGTCTGCCCGTGGAGCTGTTCACCGGGCTGGACGCGTTGACCGGCCTGAATCTGTCCGGCAATCGGCTGGCGAGTCTGCCCGGGGATCTGTTCGCCGGGCTGGGCGCGTTGACCGGCCTGAATCTGTCCGGCAACCGGCTGACCACCCTGCCACAGGGGCTGTTTGATGGTCTGGGCTTACTGACGGTTCTCCAACTGGATGGCAACACCGGCAGCCCGTTCACGCTGACCATTGAGAACGTGCTGGAGGGGAATGGCCAGGTACGGGTGCGCCTGCCGGAGGCGGCCCCGTTGGAGGTCATGGTGGTCTGGAATCTCGACAGTGAGGAGGGCACCGCCACGATCCCGGCGGGCCGGCGCACCAGCGATGCGTTTGGCATGTCCATGCAGGCGCCGGAGATGGTCATGCTCAGCGCTCCCGTGTTTGCCGGCGCCACCGAGCCGACGGCCGACGCGGATGGCGACTTGACCGGCTTCCAACTGGCCACCACGGATATCCGCCAGGCCGGGGTGGTTGTTGCTCCTTCCCTCACCGTGATGGAAGGCGGCACGGCGACCTACGCCGTGGTGCTGAACACCGCCCCCACCGGCGAGGTGGTTGTGATCCCGAATGTCGCCTCCGCCGGCATCGAGGTGAACATCTCCGGCGCGCTGACCTTCTCCACCGCGACCTGGTATACCCTGCAGACCGTCACCGTGACCGCGGGCCAGGATGCCGACGGCGCCGACACCCTCGCCACCATCGGCCATACGGTGAGCGGCTATGGCGCGGTGACCATGTCCGACGGCATTATCGTGACGGTCGTCGACGATGAGGCGCTGCATTTCGACATGCTCACCGTGCCGGCACAGACCTACATTGCCGCCGTCACCCTGCCAACCCTGACGTTGCCGGCCGCCACACAGGCCAACGGCCCCGTGGACTACGCGCTCATCGGGACGCTGCCCGCCGGGCTGACCATTGATACCGACATGCGCACGCTGACCGGCGCCCCGGCGGCCGCCGCGCTGACAGCCGGTTATACCTGGACCGCCACCGACCGCAGCCACTCCGTCGACCTTCCGTTCACCATCGCGGTGCATGAGACCTCCGTCTGCTTCCGCACGCCGCAGGTGCGCGACGCCATTGTGGCGGCGATCACCGGCGTGACCGACTGCGGAGAGGTGACCACGGCCCATCTGAACGGGATCAGTGACCTTGATCTGGAAGCCATGAACATCGTGGCTCTCCGGAGTGGCGACTTCGCCGGGCTTGGGGGGCTGATGACCCTGGTTCTGTTGGACAATCAGCTGACCACATTGCCCGGGGACATTTTCGCCGGGCTGGGGTCGTTGCGCCGCCTGAATCTGATTACCAATCAGCTGACCACACTGCCCGTGGATGTCTTCGCCGGGCTTGGGTCGTTGCGTGGCGTGTTGGTGTCCGCCAATTCATTGTCCACGTTGCCCGCGGGCCTCTTCGCCGGGTTTGGGGGAGACTTGCGTCTGGATATCAATAATCTGCGCACGTTGCCCGAAGGGATTTTTGACGGGGTGCGCGACCTGAGTGCGCTCTATCTGTCCAACAACCCCGGCAGCACGTTCACGCTGAATATTGATTTTGAGCAGGAGGGCAATGGCCAGGGCCGGGTGCGCATCCTGGAGGCTGCCCCGCGGGCCATCAGTGTGACCTGGACGATCCCCGGCGCCGGCGGCGCCACCGGCACGGCCACCATCCCGGCGGGCCGGCGCACCAGCGACGCGTTTGGCATGGCCATTGCCTCGGCGGCCGATGTCACGCTCAGCGACCCCCGATTCCCCGGCGTGACCGAGAGCACCAGCGATTCCATCGGCTCCCACCGGGGCTTCCAACTGGGCATCGTTTCGGCCCGGGCCGGGGTGTTCGTCGCTCCCACCGCCCTTGTGGTGCATGAAGGCGGCACAAACACCTACGCCGTGGGACTGAACGCCGCCCCTGCCGGCGATGTGACGGTGACGCCGAGTGTCGGGCCTGTCGGTGACGAGGTGACGGTCTCCGGCGCCCTGACCTTTACCACCGCGACCTGGCGCACCGCGCAGACCGTCACCGTCGGCGCGAATCAGGACACGGACAGCGACGACGAGGCCGCCACCATCACCCATGTGGTCGGCGGCTACGGCAGGGTGACCATGGCGGCCGACGTGGCGGTGACGGTTGCCGATGACGATGCACCGAGGTTCGCCACCACCATGGTGGTGGCACAGACGTATATCACCGGTACGGCGATTCCGGTCCTGACTCTGCCGGCCGCCATCGGCAGCGACATCCCCTTCTTGTATGAGCTGACCCCCGCCGCCGACATTCCCGCCGGGCTGACTCTCGATGCCGACATGCGCACCCTGACCGGTATCCCGACCCTCGCCGTCCCTGCTGTCACCCTGACCTGGCTGGTCACGGATGTGAGTGGCGACACGGCCAGCCTGACCATGATTGTGACGGTGCTGGCTGACCGTCAGCCGGATTTCGGCACGATGACGGTGCCGGCGCAGACCTATATCGCCGGCAGCGCGATTCCGACCCTGACCCTGCCGGCTGCCACCAGTGGCAACGGCCTCCCGACCTACTCGTTCACCGGCTCTCTGCCCGCCGGGCTGACCGCCGATGTCGACATGCGCCTGCTGTTCGGCACACCGGCGTCCCGCGCGCCGACAGGCACCTACACCTGGACCGCCACCGATATTGACGCCGACACCGCCAGCCGCGTGTTCACCCTTGCGGTGCATGAGACGACTGTCTGCTTGCGCACGCCGGAGGTGCGCGACGCCATTGTGGCGGCGATAGCCGGCGTGGCCGACTGCGCGGCGGTGACCCTGACTCATCTGGGCGGGATAACCGGTCTTGGCCTGTCCAACCAGAGCATCGTCGCTCTCCGGCGTGGCGACTTCGCCGGGCTTGGGGCGGTGACGAGCCTGGACCTGAGCAACAATGCGCTGAGCACGCTGCCCGTGGACATCTTCGCCGGGCTTGGGGCGGTGACGACCCTGGATCTGGGCAACAATGCGCTGAGCACGTTGCCCGTGGGCATCTTTGACGGGCTTGGGGCGGTGGCGATCCTGGATCTGAGCAGCAATGCGCTGAGCACGTTGCCCGTGGGCATCTTCGCCGGGCCTGGGGCGGTGACGAACCTGGATCTGAGTCTTAATAATCTGACTGCGTTGCCCGAAGGGGTGTTTGATGGGCTGGACTCCCTGGCGATGCTTCATTTGAGCAACAACACCGGTAGCCCGTTCACGTTGAACGTGCAGCTCCGGCAGCAGGGGAATGGCCAGGTGCGGGCCTACATTCCCGAGGCCGCCCCGTTGCCCGTCGCGGTGACCTGGACGGTGGCTGGCGGGACCTCGGGCGTCGCCACCATCGAGGCGGGCCGGCGCGCCAGCGCCGTGTTCGGCACGGCCATGTCCACGCCGGCGACCATCAGGCTCAATCAACCCAGGTTCATCGGTGTGACCGAGGACACCGGCGATACCACCGGCGACTATACCGGCTTCCAACTGGCCACGTCGGAGGCCACGGCCGGGGTGATCGTCGCCCCCGCCGCCCTCGCCGTGGTGGAAGGCCACACGGAGACGTATACAGTGGTCCTGAACACCGCGCCCACCGGCGCGGTGACCGTGACGCCGAGCGTCAGCCCCGCCGGCGGCGATGTGATGGTCTCCGCGGCCCTGACCTTCGCCAGCACGACCTGGCACCTCGCGCAGACCGTCACCGTTACCGCCGGCCAGGATGCCGATGACACGGACGACTTCGCCACCATCGGCCATGCGGTGGGCGGTTACGGCAGTGTCACCATGGCCGATGTTGCGGTGAGGGTCATTGACGACGATGTGCCGAGGTTCGGCGCGACGACGGTCGCGGCGCAGACCTACATTGTGGGCCTGGCAATCCCCGCCCTGACTCTGCCGGCGGCTACCGATGGTCACAGCCCACTGACCTACGCCCTGCTCCCCGCCGCCGACGTCCCCACCGGACTGATGCTTGATGCCGCCACCGGCATCCTGACCGGCACCCCGACCACCGCGACCCCGGCGGTTACCCTGACCTGGACGGTCATGGATGCGGATGCCGATGTGGCCAGCCTGGCCGCCCCTGTGATCATGACGGTGCTGGCCGACACCGCGCCGGATTTTGGCGCGACGATAGTGGACGACCGGACCTACTTTGTGGACATCGCCATTCCGGTCCTGACGCTTCCGACCGCCATCGGCGGCAACGGCGCCCTGGATTACGCGCTGACTCCCATCACGGCCATTCCCGCCGGGCTGACCTTCGATGCCGGTATGTTCACACTGAGTGGCACCCCGACCACCCTCACGACGGTCACCCTGACCTGGACCGCTTCGGATAGGGACAGCAACACGGCGGCCGTGGATGCAGCCAGTCTGATTTTCTACGCGACCGTGGTGATCGTGCCCGACACCGCGCCGGTTTTCGACACGGCGACGGTGACCGGCCAGACGTACACCGTGGACAACACCATTCCGATTCTGACGCTCCCGGCCGCCACCGGCGGCAATGACGGTCTGTCCTATGCCCTGCTCCCCGTCACCGGTATTCCCGGCGGGCTGACGCTTGATGCCAACCTGCGCACATTGAGCGGCTCCCCGGTGACCCCCGTGGCCGTCATCCTGACCTGGACCGTCTCGGATGCGGATGACAATACGACCGCCGGCGATGAAGCCAGGCTGCCCGTCCCGTTGACCGTGCAGGCCGACACCCCGCCGGCGTTCGGCACGATCACAGTGGATCCCGGGACGTATATCGCCGGAGTCGCCATTCCCACCCTGACGTTGCCCGCCGCCACCGGCGGCAACGGCGTCCTGAGCTATGCGCTGACCCCCGCCACGGCCATTCCCGCCGGGCTGACGTTCGATACCACCGCGTCCACCCTGTCCGGTCGCCCGGCCGCCGCCGGGACCGTCACGCTGACCTGGACGGTCTCGGATACGGACAACAATACGGCGGCGATGGATGAAGCCAGCCTGCCCGTCCCGGTGATCGTGCAGACCGATACCCAGCCGGAATTCGGCCCCGTCCGCGTTGATCCGCAGACCTACGCCGTGAACACCATGACATCCATGACCCTGCCGACCGCCACGGGCGGCAATGGCCCCCTGAGTTATGTGCTGATCGGGGATCTGCCCGACGGGCTGACGTTCGATACCGAGACGAACAGCTATTCCGGCGCGCCGATGGCACGCGAAAGGGCCAGCACCTACACCTGGACCGCCGCGGACCGCGATAACGACTTCGACAGCCTCATGTTCGTCGCCCAAGTGGATGAGACCACCGTCTGCACCCGCACCCCGGAGGTGCGCGATGCCATTGTGGCGGCGATATCCGGCGTGTTCGACTGCCGGAATGTCACCCGGAGCGACCTGAGCGGGATCACCGGGCTGGACCTGAGCGGCGGGGCCATTGGCGCTCTCCAAAGCGGCGACTTCGCCGGGCTTGACGCATTGGAGCGCCTGGATCTGGGCAACAACAGCCTCACCGCTCTGCCCGCGGACATCTTTGCCGGGCTGAACGCGTTGGAGTATCTGGATCTGGGCAGGAATGCGCTGGCCGCACTGCCCGTGAATGTCTTTGACGGGCTTGGCGCGGTAACACGCCTGATTCTGTCCAGGAATCAACTCACCACCATGTCCTCGGATGCCTTCTCCGGGTTGAGCGCGTTGGCGGACCTGTCCCTGTCCAGTAACCTGCTGGCTTCGTTGCCCTCGGATGCCTTCGCCGGGCTGCGCACGTTGACGATCCTGTCTCTGTCCAACAACCAGCTCACCGTCCTGCCCGCGGGCCTCTTCGCCGGACTTGGCGCCTTGACGCAGCTGTACCTGTCCGGCAATCAGCTTGACACCCTGCCCACGGGGATGTTTGACGGGCTGAACGTGATGACGCGGCTCACCCTGCACAACAACCCCGGCAGCCCGTTCGCATTGAACATTGATCTTGAGCAGCAGGGGAACGGCCAGGTGCGGGCGCGCATCCTGGAGGCGGCCCCGCTGGCCATTTCGTTGACCTGGATGGGTGGCGACGGGGCGTCGGGCGCCACCACCATCGCGGCGGGTATGCGCACCAGCGCTGTGTTCGGCATGGCCACGCCAATGCCGGAGATGATCGAGATCGGCAATGCCGGGTTCTCCGGCATCAGCGAGCCGACTGGCGACACGGAAGGCTCGTACAGAGGCTTCCAACTGGTCATCCTGTCGAACAGGCCCGAGGTCCTGATTGCTCCCGCCACGCTGTTCGTGTTTGAAGGCGAGACGACCACCTACACCGTGGTCTTGAACTCCGCCCCCACCGGCGATGTCACGGTCGCGTCATCCGTCAGCCCCACCGGGGCCGGTGTGACCGCCCCCGCAACCCTGACCTTCACCACCGCGACCTGGCACACCGCCCGGACGGTCAGCTTCACCGCCGGCGAGGATGACGCCGACATGACCGATGACACCGCCACCGTCAGCCACGCCGTGAGCGGCTACGGGGGCGTTACGACGGCGCCCGGCTTCGTGATCACGATCATTGACAATGATGTTCCCGATATCCCGCCGGCGTTCGTGACGACCATGGTGCCCGACGGGGTCTACCGCATTGGCGCCGCCATTCCGATCCTGACCCTCCCGGCCGCCACCGGCGGGAATGGCCCCCTGAACTATGCGCTGACCGGCTCCATTCCCGCCGGGCTGACCTTCAGCGCCACCATGCGCACGCTGACCGGCATACCCCTCACCGTGGCCCCTGCCGTGACGCTGACGTATACGGCCGCCGATGCGGATGCCAACGTGTCCCCCGCCGATGCGGTCACGCTGACCTTTGCCGTGACGATCACCCCGGTGCCCGTGGTTACCCTTTCCACCGCCACCCTCTCCGTGCCTGAAGGCGACACGGTTGCCTACACCATGATGCTGACCACCGTGCCCCCCGGTGATGTGACGGTGACGATGAGCGTTGCCCCCGTCGACGATGTGACGACCAGCCCCGTTGCGCTGACCTTCAGCCGCGCAACCTGGAATACCGCCATGACCGTCTCCGTTGTTGCCGCCGAAGATGGGGACGACACCGACGACATTGCCACCATCAGCCATGCGGTGAGCGGCTACGGCAATGTGACCACCGCCGCCGGCGTCGTGGTCACGGTGACCGACAACGAGGCCACCGACACGGCGCCGGATTTCGGCACGGCCATGGCGCCGGACATGACCTACACCGCCGGGGACGCCATTCCGGCCCTGACCCTCCCGGCCGCCACCGGCGGGAATGGCCTCCTGGATTATGCGCTGACCGGCGACGCTCCCGACGGTCTGACCTTCACCGCCACCGCCCGCACGCTGACCGGCACACCCCTCGCCGCGGCCCCGGCCGTCACGCTGACGTATACGGCCACCGATGCGGATGCCAACACGGCCGCCGGCGATGCGGACATGCTGACCTTTGCCGTGACGATCACGCCGGCGCCCGCGGTCACCCTCGACCCGACCGCCCTCACCGTGGAAGAAGGCGCCATGGCCGCCTACACCGTGGCGCTGACCACCATGCCCGCCGGCGATGTCACGGTGACGCCCGACGTTGCCGACGGGGTGACCGTCTCCGGCGCCCTGACCTTCAGCACGTCGACCTGGAACACGGCGCAGACGATGACGGTGACCGCCGTCGAGGATGACCTTGATTTCGAGAATGACACCGTCACCATCAGCCATGCGGTGAGCGGCTACGGCGGCGTCACCGCCGCCGACCCGTTCGTGGTCACGGTTTCCGACAACGACACCGACAGCGCACCGGCCTTCGGCGTGACGATGGCGCCTGCCCGGACCTACTTCGCCGGGATCGTCATTCCCACGCTGACGTTGCCGGCCGCCATCGGCGGGAATGGCGATCTGAGCTATGCGCTGACCGGCGACACTCCCGACGGACTGACCTTTACCGCCACCATGCGCACGCTGGCCGGCACGCCCCTCTCCCTGGCCCCGGCCGTCACGCTGACGTATACGGCCACCGATGCGGATGCCAACACGGACGCCACCGATGCGGCTGTGCAGACATTCACCGTGACGATCACCCCCGCGCTCGTGGTCACGCTCGACCCGACCGCCCTCACCGTGACGGAAGGCAGCACGACCACCTACACCGTGGCGCTGACCACCGTGCCCGCCGGCGATGTCACCGTGACGCCCGACGCGACCGCCAAGGTCACGGTCTCCGGCGCCCTGACCTTCAGCCCGTCGACCTGGAACACGGCGCAGACGGTGACCGTCACCGGCGCCGAGGATGATGCGGATTTCACTGACGACACCGCCACCATCAGCCACGTGGTGGGCAGCTACGGCGGCGTGACCACCGCCGACCCTGTCGTGGTCACGGTTCCCGACAACGATGCCGACCGCGCGCCGACCTTCGGCACGGCGATGGTGACCGCCCGGACTTACGTCGCCGGGACCGCCATTCCGACGCTGACATTGCCGGCCGCCACCGGCGGGAACGGCGCCCCGGGCTATGCGCTGACCGGCGCCATTCCCGCCGGGCTGACCTTTACCGCCACCATGCGCACGCTGGCCGGCACGCCCCTCACCGCGGCCCCGGCCGTCACGCTGACGTATACGGCCACCGATGCGGATCCCAACGTGTCCACCGCCGATGCGGCCACGCTGACCTTTGCCGTGACGATCACCCCCGCGCCCGGTGTTATCCTTTCCACCGCCACCCTCTCCGTGCCTGAAAACGGCACGGCCACCTACACCGTGGCGCTGGCCACCGTGCCCCCCGGTGATGTGACGGTGACGATGAGCGTTGACCCCGTCGACGATGTGACGACCAGCCCCGTCGCGCTGACCTTCACCACCGCAACCTGGAATACCGCCATGACCGTCGCCGTCGTCGCCGCCGACGATGGGGACGACACCGACGACATCGCCACCATCAGCCATGCGTTGAGTGGCTATGGCAGTGTGACCACCGCCGCCGGCGTCATGGTCACGGTGACCGACGATGATGCCTCCAATGCGGCGCCGGATTTCGGCACGGCCATGGTGCAGGACATGACCTACACCGCAGGGGCCGCCATTCCGACCCTGACCCTCCCTGCCGCCACCGGCGGGAATGGCCTCCTGGGTTATGCGCTGACCGGCAACGCTCCCGCCGGTCTGACCTTCACCGGCACCGCCCGCACGCTGACCGGCATACCCCTCGCCGCGGCCCCGGCCGTCACGCTGACCTACACGGCCACCGATGCGGATGCCAACACGGCCGCCGCCGATGCGGCCACGCTGACCTTTGCCGTGACGATCACGACGGCGCCCGGGGTGACGCTCGACCCGACCGCCCTCACCGTGGCGGAAGGCAGCACGACCATCTACACCGTGGCGCTGACCACCATGCCCGCCGGCGATGTCACCGTGACGCCCTACGTTGCCGACGGGGTGACCGTCTCCGGCGTCCTGACCTTCAGCCCGTCGACCTGGAACACGGCGCAGACGATGACGGTGACCGCCGTCGAGGATGACCTTGATTTCGATGACGCCAACGCCACCATCAGTCATGCGGTGAGCGGCTACGGCGGCGTCACCGTCGCCGCCGAGGTCGTGGTCATGGTTCCCGACAACGACACCGACAGCATGCCAACCTTCGGCATGATGATGGTGCCTGACCTGACCTACTTCGCCGGGAACGCCATTCCCACGCTGACGTTGCCGGCCGCCACCGACGGGAATGGCGCCCTGGACTATGCGCTGACCGGCGACATTCCCGCCGGGCTGACCTTCACCGCCACTGACCGCACGCTGACCGGCATGCCCCTCACCGTGGCCCCTGCCGTGACGCTGACGTATACGGCCACCGATGCGGATGCCAACGCGGACGCCACCGATGTGGCTGTGCGGACGTTTGCCGTGACGATTGCCACGGCGCCCGCGGTCACCATCGCCCCGACCGCCCTCACCGTGGCGGAAGGCGCCACGACCACCTACACCGTGGCGCTGGCCACCATGCCCGCCGGCGATGTCACGGTGACGCCCGACGCGACCGCCGGGGTCACGATCTCCGGCGCCCTGACCTTCAGCCAGTCGACCTGGAACACGGCGCAGACGGTGACCGTCACCAGCGTCGAGGATGACACGGATTTCACTGACGACACCGCCACCATCAGCCACGCGGTGGGCGGTTACGGCGACGTGACCACCACCGACCCTGTCGTGGTCACGGTTCCCGACAACGATACCGACAGCGCGCCGGCCTTCGGCACGGCGATGGTGCCCGACCGGACTTACGTCACAGGGGCCGCCATTCCGACGCTGACATTGCCGGCCGCCACCGACGGGAATGGCGCCCCGGGCTATGCGCTGACCGGCGCCATTCCCGCCGGGCTGACCTTCACCGCCACCGCCCGCACGCTGGCCGGCACGCCCCTTACCGCGGCCCCGGCCGTGATGCTGACGTATACGGCCACCGATGCGGATGCCAACGTGTCCACCGCCGATGCGGTCACGCTGACCTTTGCCGTAACAATCACGCAGGGGCCTGGGGTGACCCTTTCCACCGCCACCCTCTCCGTGGCTGAAGGCGGCTCGGCCACCTACACCATGGCGCTGGCCACCGTGCCCCCCGGTGATGTGACGGTGGCGATGAGCGTTGACCCCGTCGACGATGTGACGATCAGCCCCGTCGCGCTGACCTTCACCACCGCAACCTGGAATACCGCCATGACCGTCACCGTCGCCGCCGCCGACGATGGGGACGACACCGACGACATTGCCACCATCAGCCATGCGGTGAGCGGCTACGGCAATGTGACCGCCGCCGGCGTCATGGTCACGGTTGCCGACGACGAAGCCGCCGACACGGCGCCGGATTTCGGCACGGCCATGGCGCCGGACATGACCTACGCCGCCGGGGCCGCCATTCCGACCCTGACCCTCCCGGCCGCCACCGGCGGGAATGGCCTCCTGGGTTATGCGCTGACCGGCAACGCTCCCGCCGGTCTGAGCTTCACCAGTACCGCCCGCACGCTGACAGGCATACCCCTCACCGCGGCCCCGGCCGTCACGCTGACCTACACGGCCACCGATGCGGATGCCAACACGGCCGCCGGCGATGCGGCCACGCTGACCTTTGCCGTGACGATCACGCCGGCGCCCGGGGTGACCCTCGCCCCGACCGCCCTCACCGTGGTGGAAGGCGCCATGACCATCTACACCGTGGAGCTGACCACCATGCCCGCCGGCGATGTCACCGTGACGCCCTATGTTGCCACCGGGGTGACCGTCTCCGGCGTCCTGACCTTCAGCCCGTCGACCTGGAACACGGCGCAGACGATGACGGTGACCGCCG
Organism: Nitrospirales bacterium; assembly: GCA_963692935.1. Lineage (GTDB taxonomy): Bacteria > Nitrospirota > Nitrospiria > Nitrospirales > UBA8639 > Bin75. Next base: position 1,065,603 of record OY843588.1, on the reverse strand, counting down.
TCGAGGATGACCTTGATTTCGAAGACGCCACCACCACCATCAGCCATGCGGTGAGCGGCTACGGCGGCGTTACCATCGCCGCCGAGGTCGTGGTGATGGTCAGCGACAACGACACCGACAGCCCACCGACCTTCGGCACGATGATGGTGCCTGCCCTGTCCTACGCCGCCGAAGTCGCCATTCCGACGCTGACGTTGCCGGCCGCCATCGGCGGGAATGGCGCCCCGGGCTATGCGCTGACCGGCGCCATTCCCGACGGGCTGACCTTCACCGCCACCATGCGCACGCTGACCGGTACGCCCCTCACCGAGGCCCCGGCCGTGACGCTGACGTATACGGCCACCGATGAGGATGCCAACACGGCCGCCAGCGATGCGGTTACGCAGACGTTTGCCGTGACGATTACCACGGCGCCCGGGGTCACTCTCGACCCGACCGCCCTCACCGTGGCGGAAGGCGCCACGACCATCTACACCGTGGCGCTGACCACCATGCCCGCCGGCGATGTCACGGTGACGCCCGACGCGACCGCCGAGGTCACGGTCTCCGGCGCCCTGACCTTCGGCCCGTCGACCTGGAACACGGCGCAGACGGTGACCGTGACCGGCGCCGAGGATGACACGGATTTCACTGACGACCCCGCCACGATCAGCCACGTGGTGAGCGGTTACGGCAACGTCACCGCCGCCGACCCGGTCATGGTCACGGTTACCGACAACGATACCGACCGCGCGCCGACCTTCGGCACGGCGATGGTGACCGCCCGGACTTACGTCGCCGGGACCGCCATTCCGACCCTGACCCTCCCGGCCGCCACCGGCGGGAATGGCGCCCCGGGCTATGCGCTGACCGGCGCCATTCCCGCCGGTCTGACCTTTACCGCCACCATGCGCACGCTGGCCGGCACGCCCCTCACCGCGGCCCCGGCCGTGATGCTGACGTATACGGCCACCGATTCGGATCCCAACGTGTCCACCGCCGATGCGGCCATGCTGACCTTTGCCGTGACGATCCCGCCCGCGCCCGGGGTTATGCTCTCCACCGCCACCCTCTCCGTGGCTGAAGGCGGATCGGCCACCTACACTGTGGCGCTGACCACCGTGCCCCCCGGTGATGTGACGGTGATGATGAGCGTTGACCCCGTCGACGATGTGACGACCAGCCCCGTCGCGCTGACCTTCACCACCGCAACCTGGAATACCGCCATGACCGTCACCGTCACCGCCGCCGAGGATGGGGACGACACCGACGACATCGCCACCATCAGCCATGCGGTGAGCGGCTACGGCAGTGTGACCACCACCGGCCTCATGGTCACGGTGACCGACGATGATGCTTCCAATGCGGCGCCGGATTTCGGCACGGCCACGGTGCAGGACATGACCTACGCCGCCGGGGCCGCCATTCCGACCCTGACCCTCCCTGCCGCCACCGGCGGGAATGGCCTCCTGGGTTATGCGCTGACCGGCAACACTCCCGCCGGTCTGACCTTCACCGGCACCGCCCGCACGCTGACCGGCATACCCCTCGCCGCGGCTCCGGCCGTCACGCTGACCTACACGGCCACCGATGCGGATGCCAACACGGCCGCCGCCGATGCGGACACGCTGACCTTTGCCGTGACGATCACGCCGGCGCCCGGGGTGACCCTCGACCCGACCGCCCTCACCGTGGGGGAAGGCAGCATGACCATCTACACCGTGGCGCTGACCGCCATGCCCGCCGGCGATGTCACCGTGACGCCCTACGTTGCCACCGGGGTGACCGTCTCCGGCGCTCTGACCTTCAGCCCGTCGACCTGGAACACGGCGCAGACGATGACGGTGACCGGCGTCGAGGATGACCTTGATTTCGATGACGCCACCGCCACCATCAGCCATGCGGTGAGCGGCTACGGTGGCATCACCATTGCCGCCGAGGTTGTGGTCATGGTTTCCGACGACGACACCGACAGCGCGCCGACATTCGGCACGATGACAGTGCCTGCCCTGACGTACTTCGCAGGGAACGCCATTCCCACGCTGACGTTGCCGGCCGCCACCGACGGGAATGGCGCCCTGGACTATGCGCTGACCGGCGCCATTCCCGCCGGGCTGACCTTTACCGCCACCATGCGCACGCTGACCGGCATGCCCCTCACTGTGGCCCCGGCCGTGACGCTGACGTATACGGCCACCGATGCGGATGCCAACGCGGCCGCCACCGATGCGGCTGTGCGGATGTTTGCCGTGACGATTGCCACGGCGCCCGCGGTCACCATCGCCCCGACCGCCCTCACCGTGGCGGAAGGCGCCGCGACCATCTACACCGTGGCGCTGGCCACCATGCCCGCCGGCGATGTCACGGTAACGCCCGACGCGACCGCCGGGGTCACGGTCTCCGGCGCCCTGACCTTCAGCCCGTCGACCTGGAACACGGCGCAGACGGCAACCGTCACCGGCGCCGAGGATGACGCGGATTTCGCTGACGACACCGCCACCATCAGCCACGCGGTGGGCGGTTACGGCGACGTGACCACCACCGACCCTGTCGTGGTCACGGTGACCGACAACGATACCGACCGCGTGCCGGCCTTCGTCACGGCGATGGTGCCCGACCGGACTTACGTCACCGGGGCCGCCATTCCGACGCTGACATTGCCGGCCGCCGACGGGAATGGCGCCCCGGGCTATGCGCTGACCGGCGCCATTCCCGCCGGGCTGACCTTCACCGCCACTGACCGCACGCTGGCCGGCACGCCCCTTACCGCGGCCCCGGCCGTGATGCTGACGTATACGGCCACCGATGCGGATGCCAACGTGTCCACCGCCGATGCGGTCACGCTGACCTTTGCCGTAACAATCACGCAGGGGCCTGGGGTGACCCTTTCCACCGCCACCCTCTCCGTGGCTGAAGGCGGCTCGGCCACCTACACCATGGCGCTGGCCACCGTGCCCCCCGGTGATGTGACGGTGGCGATGAGTGTTGACCCCGTCGACGATGTGACGATCAGCCCCGTCGCGCTGACCTTCACCACCGCAACCTGGAATACCGCCATGACCGTCACCGTCGCCGCCGCCGACGATGGGGACGACACCGACGACATTGCCACCATCAGCCATGCGGTCAGCGGCTACGGAAATGTGACCGCCGCCGCCGGCGTTATGGTCACGGTTGCCGACGACGAAGCCGCCGACACGGCGCCGGATTTCGGCACGGCCATGGCGCAGGACATGACCTACGCCGCCGGGGCCGCCATTCCGACCCTGACCCTCCCGGCCGCCACCGGCGGGAATGGCCTCCTGGGTTATGCGCTGACCGGCAATGCTCCCGACGGTCTGACCTTCACCGCCACCGCCCGCACGCTGACCGGCACGCCCCTCGCCGCGGCCCCGGCCGTCACTCTGACCTACACGGCCACCGATGCGGATGCCAACACGGCCGCCGGCGATGCGGCCACGCTGACCTTTGCCGTGACGATCACGCCGGCGCCCGGGGTGACGCTCGACCCGACCGCCCTCACCGTGGTGGAAGGCGCCATGACCATCTACACCGTGGAGCTGACCACCATGCCCGCCGGCGATGTCACCGTGACGCCCTACGTTGCCACCGGGGTGACCGTCTCCAGCGTCCTGACCTTCAGCCCGTCGACCTGGAACACGGCGCAGACGATGACGGTCACCGCCGTCGAGGATGACATTGATTTCGAGGACGCCACCACCACCATCAGCCATGCGGTGAGCGGCTACGGCGGCGTCACCATCGCCGCCGAGGTCGTGGTGATGGTTCCCGACAACGACACCGACAGCGCACCGACCTTCGGCACGATGATGGTGCCTGCCCTGTCCTACGCCGCCGAAGTCGCCATTCCGACGCTGACGTTGCCGGCCGCCATCGGCGGGAATGGCGATCTGAGCTATGCGCTGACCGGCGCCATTCCCGCCGGGCTGACCTTCACCGCCACCATGCGCACGCTGACCGGTACGCCCCTCACCGAGGCCCCGGCCGTGACGCTGACGTATACGGCCACCGATGAGGATGCCAACACGGCCGCCAGCGATGCGGTTACGCAGACGTTTGCCGTGACGATTACCACGGCGCCCGGGGTGACGCTCGACCCGACCGCCCTCACCGTGGCGGAAGGCGCCACGACCACCTACACCGTGGCGCTGACCACCATGCCCGCCGGTGATGTCACGGTGACGCCCAACGCGACCGCCGAGGTTACGGTCTCCGGCGCCCTGACCTTCGGCCCGTCGACCTGGAACACGGCGCAGACGGTGACCGTGACCGGCGCCGAGGATGACGCGGATTTCACTGACGACCCCGCCACCATCAGCCATGCGGTGAGCGGTTACGGCAACGTCACCGCCGCCGACCCGGTCGTGGTCACGGTTACCGACAACGATACCGACCGCGCGCCGACCTTCGGCACGGCGATGGTGACCGCCCGGACTTACGTCGCCGGGACCGCCATTCCGACCCTGACATTGCCGGCCGCCACCGGCGGAAATGGCGCCCCGGGCTATGCGCTGACCGGCGCCATTCCCGCCGGGCTGACCTTTACCGCCACCATGCGCACGCTGGCCGGCACGCCCCTCACCGCGGCCCCGGCCGTGATGCTGACGTATACGGCCACCGATGCGGATCCCAACGTGTCCACCGCCGATGCGGCCATGCTGACCTTTGCCGTGACGATCACCCCCGCGCCCGGGGTTATGCTCTCCACCGCCACCCTCTCCGTGGCTGAAGGCGGATCGGCCACCTACACTGTGGCGCTGGCCACCGTGCCCCCCGGTGATGTGACGGTGATGCTGAGTGTTGACCCCGTCGACGATGTGACAACCAGCCCCGTCGAGCTGACCTTCACCACCGCAACCTGGAATACCGCCATGACCGTCACCGTCACCGCCGCCGAGGATGGGGACGACACCGACGACATCGCCACCATCAGCCATGCGGTGAGCGGCTACGGCAGTGTGACCACCACCGGCCTCATGGTCACGGTTGCCGACGACGAAGCCGCCGACACGGCGCCGGATTTCGACGCGGCCATGGTGCAGGACATGACCTACGCCGCCGGGGCCGCCATTCCGACCCTGACCCTCCCTGCCGCCACCGGCGGGAATGGCCTCCTGGGTTATGCGCTGACCGGCAACGCTCCCGCCGGTCTGATCTTCACCGGCACCGCCCGCACGCTGACCGGCATACCCCTCGCCGCGGCCCCGGCCGTCACGCTGACCTACACGGCCACCGATGCGGATGCCAACACAGCCGCCGCCGATACGGACATGCTGACCTTTGCCGTGACGATCACGTCGGCGCCCGGGGTGACCATCGCCCCGACCGCCCTCACCATGGGGGAAGGCAGCACAACCATCTACACAGTGGCGCTGACCGCCATGCCCGCCGGCGATGTCACCGTGACGCCCTACGTTGCCACCGGGGTGACCGTCTCCGGCGCCCTGACCTTCAGCCCGTCGACCTGGAACACGGCGCAGACGATGACGGTGACCGGCGTCGAGGATGACCTTGATTTCGATGACGCCACCGCCACCATCAGCCATGCGGTGAGCGGTTACGGCGGCGTGACCATCGCCGCCGAGGTTGTGGTCATGGTTTCCGACAACGACACCGACAGCGCGCCGGTCTTCGGCGTGACGATGGCGCCTGCCCGGACCTACGTCGCAGAGACCGCCATTCCCACGCTGACGTTGCCGGCCGCCACCGGCGGGAATGGCGCCCCGGGCTATGCGCTGACCGGCGCCATTCCCGCCGGGCTGACCTTCACCGCCACTGACCGCACGCTGACCGGCACGCCCCTCGGCGCGGCCCCGGCCGTGGCGCTGACGTATACGGCCACCGATGCGGATGCCAACGCGGACGCCACCGATGCGGCTGTGCTGACCTTTGCCGTGACAATCACCCCCGCGCCCGGGGTGACTCTCGACCCGACCGCCCTCACCGTGGCGGAAGGCGCCACGACCACCTACACCGTGGCGCTGACCACCATGCCCGCCGGCGATGTTACCGTGACGCCCGGCGCGACCGCCGAGGCCACGGTCTCCGGCGCCCTGACCTTCAGCCCGTCGACCTGGAACATGGCGCAGACGGTGACGGTTGCCGGCGTTGAGGATGACTTTGATTTCACTGACGACCCCGCCACCATCAGCCACGCGGTGGTCGGTTACGGCGGCGTGACCACCACCGACCCGGTCGTGGTCACGGTGACCGACAACGATACCGACCGCGTGCCGGACTTCGGCACGGCGATGGTGACCGCCCGGACTTACGTCACCAGGGCCGCCATTCCGACCCTGACATTGCCGGCCGCCACCGGCGGGAATGGCGCCCCGGGCTATACGCTGACCGGCGCCATTCCCGCCGGGCTGACCTTCACCTCCACCATGCGCACGCTGACCGGCACGCCCCTTACCGCGTCCCCGGCCGTGATGCTGACCTACACGGCCACCGATGCGGATGCCAACGTGTCCACCGCCGATACGGCCACGCTGACCTTTGCCGTGACCATCACGTCGGGGCATGGGGTTATGCTCTCCACCGCCACCCTCTCCGTGGCTGAAGGCGGCTCGGCCACCTACACCGTGGCGCTGGACACCGTGCCCCCCGGTGATGTGACGGTGACGATGAGCGTTGACCCCGTCGACGATGTGACGATCAGCCCCGTCGCGCTGACCTTCACCACCGCAACCTGGAATACCGCCATGACCGTCACCGTCGCCGCCGCCGACGATGGGGACGCCACCGACGACATTGCCACCATCAGCCATGCGGTAAGCGGCTACGGCAGTGTGACCAGCGCCGCCGGCGTCATGGTCACGGTTGACGACGACGAGGCCGGCGACACGGCGCCGACTTTTGACGCGGCCATGGTGCAGGACATGACCTACGCCGCCGGGGCCGCCATTCCGACCCTGACCTTCCCGGCCGCCACCGGCGGGAATGGCCTCCTGGATTATGCGCTGACCGGCAACGCTCCCGCCGGTCTGATCTTCACCAGTACCGCCCGCACGCTGACCGGCATACCCCTCGCCGCGGCCCCGGCCGTCACGCTGACCTACACGGCCACCGATGCGGATGCCAACACGGCCGCCGGCGATGCGGCCACGCTGACCTTTGCCGTGACGATCACGCCGGCGCCCGGGGTGACGCTCGACCCGACCGCCCTCACCGTGGGGGAAGGCAGCACGACCATCTACACCGTGGCGCTGACCACCATGCCCGCCGGCGATGTCACCGTAACGCCCTACGTTGCCACCGGGGTGACCGTCTCCGGCGTCCTGACCTTCAGCCCGTCGACCTGGAACACGGCGCAGACGATGACGGTGACCGGCGTCGAGGATGACCTTGATTTCACGGACAACACCACCACCATCAGCCATGCGGTGAGCGGCTACGGCGGCGTGGCCACCGCCGCCGAGGTCGTGGTCACGATCACCGACAACGACACCGACAGCGCACCGATCTTCGGCGTGACGATGGCGCCCGCCCGGACCTACGTCGCCGGGACCGCCATTCCCACGCTGACGTTGCCGGCCGCCACCGGCGGGAATGGTGCCCCGGGCTATGCGCTGACCGGCGCCATCCCCGACGGGCTGACCTTTACCGCCACCATGCGCACGCTGGCCGGCACGCCCCTCACCGCGGTCTCCGCTGTGATGCTGACGTATACGGCCACCGATGCGGATGCCAACGTGTCCACCGGCGATGCGGCCACGCTGACCTTTGCCGTGACGATCACGCCGGCGCCCGGGGTTATGTTCTCCACCACCACCCTCTCCGTGCCTGAAGGCGGCACGGCCACCTACACCGTGGCGCTGACCACCGTGCCCCCCGGTGATGTGACGGTGATGATGAGCGTTGACCCCGTCGACGATGTGACAACCAGCCCCGTCGAGCTGACCTTCACCACCGCAACCTGGAATACCGCCATGACCGTCGCCGTTGCCGCCGGCGAAGACGGGGACGACACCGACGACATCGCCACCATCAGCCATGCGGTGAGCGGCTACGGCAATGTGACCACCGCCGCCGGCGTCATGGTCACGGTTGCCGACGACGAGGCCGGCGACACGGCGCCGGATTTCGGCACGGCCATGGTGCAGGACATGACCTACGCCGCCGGGGCCGCCATTCCGGCCCTGACCCTCCCGGCCGCCACCGGCGGGAATGGCCTCCTGGGTTATGCGCTGACCGGCAACGCTCCCGCCGGTCTGACCTTCACCAACACCGCCCGCACGCTGACCGGCATACCCCTCGCCGCGGCCCCTGCCGTCACGCTGACCTACACGGCCACCGATGCGGATGCCAATACATCCGCCGGCGATGCGGACATGCTGACCTTTGCCGTGACGATCACGCCGGCGCCCGAGGTCACCATTGCCCCGACCGCCCTCACCGTGGCGGAAGGCACCATGACCACCTACACCGTGGCGCTGACCACCATGCCCGCCGGCGATGTCACCGTGACGCCCTACGTTGCCGACGGGGCGACCGTCTCCGGCGTCCTGACCTTCAGCCCGTCGACCTGGGACACGGCGCAGACGGCAACCGTCACCGGCGTCGAGGATGACGCGGATTTCGATGACGCCACCGCCACCATCAGCCATGCGGTGAGCGGCTACGGCGGCGTGACCACCGCCGCCGAGGTCGTGGTGACGGTCATCGACAACGACACCGACAGCGCACCGGTCTTCGGCGTGACGATGGCGCCTGCCCGGACCTACGTCGCCGGGACCGCCATTCCCACGCTGACGTTGCCGGCCGCCACCGGCGGGAATGGCGCCCCGGGCTATGCGCTGACCGGCTCCATCCCCGCCGGGCTGACCTTCACCGCCACCGCCCGCACGCTGACCGGCATACCCCTCAGTGCGGCCCCTGCCGTGACGCTGACGTATACGGCCACCGATGCGGATGCCAACGTGGATGCCACCGATGCGGCTGTGCTGACCTTTACCGTGACGATCACCCTCGCGCCCGGGGTGACTCTCGACCCGACCGCCCTCACCGTGGCGGAAGGCGCCACGACCACCTACACCGTGGCGCTGATCACCATGCCCGCCGGCGATGTCACCGTGACGCCCGACGCGACCGCCGAGGTCACGGTCTCCGGCGCCCTGACCTTCAGCCCGTCGACCTGGAACACGGCGCAGACGGTGACCGTCACCGGCGCCGAGGATGACCTTGATTTCGCGGACGGCACCGCCACCATCAGCCATGCGGTGGGCGGCTACGGCGGCGTCACCGCCGCCGACCCGGTCGTGGTCACGGTTACCAACAACGATACCGACAGCGTGCCGAGCTTCGGCACGGCGATGGTAACCGCCAGGACTTACGTCGCCGGGACCTCCATTCCGACGCTGACGTTGCCGGTTGCCGCCGACGGCAACGGCGATCTGAGCTATACCCTGACCGGCGCGACTCCCGCCGGGCTGACCTTTGCCACCGCCATACGCACGCTGACCGGCATACCCGCCACCGCCGCCCCGGCCGTCACGCTGACCTACACGGCCACGGATACCGACACCAACACGACCACTGCCGACGCGGCCACGCTGACGTTTGCCGTGACGATCACCCCCGCGCCCGGGGTGACGCTCGACCCGACCGCCCTCACCGTGGCGGAAGGCGCCACGACCACCTACACCGTGGCGCTGACCACCGTGCCCGCCGGCGATGTGACCATCACGCCAGCCAGCGGTGACACGGCCGTCGTTACCGTCTCCGGCGCCCTGACCTTCAGCCCGTCGACCTGGAACACCGCGCAGACCGTCACCGTCACCCCCGCCGGGGATGATGACGCGACCGACGAGACCGCCCGCATCACCCATATGGTGGCCGGTTACAACGCGGTGACCGCTGGCGAGGTGACGGTCACCGTCTCCGACACCGACACCCCCGGCGTCACCCTTTCGGCGACCGCCCTCACCGTGACCGAAGGCGCCACCGGCGCCTACACCGTCGTGCTGGACACTGATCCGGAAGGCGACGTGACGGTCACGCCAACCAGCGGTGACACCGGCGTCGCCACCGTTACCGGCGCGCTGACCTTCACCGCGGCGACCTGGAATACCGCGCAGACCGTCACCGTCACCGCCGCCGGGGATGATGACGCGACCGACGACACCACCCGCATCACCCATCTGGTGGCCGGCTACGACGCGGTGACCGTTGGCGAGGTGGCGGTGACCGTCGACGACACCGACGCCCCCGGCATCACCATTACCCTGACATCCCTGACCGCGATCGAAGGTGTCAGTACCACCTATGCGGTGGCGCTGACGATTGAGCCGGCCGGCGACGTGACCATCACACGGAATGTCATCCCGTCCGACCACGACCTGACGCTGACGCCGGGCGGCGCGCTGACCTTCACCACCGGCAACTGGAACGCCGCGCAGACGGTGACCGTCGTCGCCGGCGTGGATTCGGACGGCCTCCCCGACGACGCCACCATTACCCATGCGGCGAGTGGTGCGGACTACGACACCGTTACCGCCGCGTTGCCGGTGTCAATCTTCGAGCGCGCCATCGCGGGCTTTGAGGAGCCTGAGTACATTGAAGCGGAGAATGTGAATTCCGGGCGGTTCCAGGTGTGCGTGGCGGTGACCAGTCCGTTGAATTCTCAGCCGCTTGACTACACATTCAGCCTGTCGGTGAGTACCACCGATGGCACCGCCACCGCCGGCGCCGACTACGTCGGAATCTCCGACCAGACCGTTGGCCCGTTCAACAACACACAGCGGAGGGGGTGCTTCCCCGTTGATGTGTTCGACGACCTGATTGACGAGGGCACCGAGACCTTCACGCTCAGGCTGACCGAACAGAGCGGGGTCCCGTCCACGGTAACGCTTGACCGCGCCGTCACCACCGTCAGGCTCACCGACGACGACACCGACGGGGTCGACATTTCGCCGACCACGCTGGGTGTGAACGAAGGCGCCACCAGCTCCTACACCGTGGCGCTGACCACCGTGCCGGGTGGCGATGTGACGGTCACGCCGAGCCTCCCGTCATCCGGCCACGATTTGACACTGACGCCGAGCGGCGCCCTGACCTTCACCACCGCCAACTGGAACACCGCGCGGACGGTCGCCGTCGCCGCCGCCGGTGATGCGGACAACGACGACGACAGCGCCACCATCAGCCATACGGTAGGCGGCTACGGCAGCGCGACCGCCGCCGATGTTGTGGTCATCGTCGCCGACGCCACGGCTCCCCCTGTGGTGCCGGACTTCGGCACGACGATGGTGCCCGACCAGACCTACGTCGCCGCCGCCGCCATTCCAACCCTGACCCTCCCGGCCGCCACCAGCGGGAACGGCGCCCTGAACTACGCCCTGACCGGCGCCCTTCCCGACGGTCTGACCTACACCAACGACGACCGCACCCTGACCGGCACGCCCACCACCGCCGCCCCGGCCGTCACGCTGACGTATACGGCCGCCGATTCGGACGCTGACACGACCGCCACCGATACGGACACGCTGACCTTCCCCGTGACGATCACGGCGGCGCCCGCGGTCACCATCGCCCCGACCGCCCTCACCGTGGATGAAGGCACCATGACCAGCTACACCGTGGCGCTGACCACCATGCCCGCCGGCACTGTCACCGTGACGCCGGACGTTGACGCCGATGTCACCGTTTCCGGCGCCCTGACCTTCACCGCCACCAACTGGAACGTCGCGCAGACGGTCACCGTCACCGCCACCGAGGATGACCTTGATTTCGCCACCGCCACCGCCACCATCAGCCATACGGTGAGCGGCTACGGCGGTGTGACCGCCGCCGATGTCACCGTCATCGTCACCAACAACGACACCAACAACCAGCCGGACTTCGGCACGACGATGGTGCCCGACCAGACCTACGTCGCCACCGCCGCCATTCCAACCCTGACCCTCCCGGCCGCCACCAGCGGGAACGGCGACCTGAGCTACGCCCTGACCGGCGCCCTTCCCGACGGTCTGACCTATACCACCGCCGACCGCACCCTGACCGGCATGCCCACCACCGCCGCCCCGGCCGTCACGCTGACGTATACGGCCGCCGATTCGGACACCGACACGACCGCCGACGATACGGACACGCTGACCTTCCCCGTGACGATCACGGCGGCGCCCGCGGTCACCATCGCCCCGACCGCCCTCACCGTGGATGAAGGGAACATGACCAGCTACACCGTGGCGCTGACCACCATGCCCGCCGGCACTGTCACCGTGACGCCGGACGTTGACGCCGATGTTACCGTTTCCGGCGCCCTGACCTTCACCGACACCAACTGGAACGTCGCGCAGACGGTCACCGTCACCGCCACCGAGGATGACCTTGATTTTGCCACCGACACCGCCACCATCAGCCACACGGTGGGCGGCTACGGCGGTGTGACCGCCGCCGATGTCACCGTCATCGTCACCAACAACGACACCAACAACCAGCCGGACTTCGGCACGGGAATGGTGTCTGCCAGGCTCTACACCGCCGACCTCTCCATTCCAACCCTGACCCTCCCGGCCGCCACCAGCGGGAATGGCGACCTGAGCTACGCCCTGACCGGCGGCATCCCCGACGGCCTGACCTACGCCACCGCCGACCGCACCCTGACCGGCACGCCCACCACCGCCGCCCCGGCCGTCACGCTGACGTATACGGCCGCCGATTCGGACACCGACACGACCGCCACCGATACGGACAGTCTGACCTTTACCGTCACGATCACGCCGGCGCCCGCGGTCACCATCGCCCCGACCGCCCTCACCGTGGCTGAAGGCGGCTCGACCACCTACGCCGTGGCGCTGACCACCATGCCCGCCGGCACTGTCACCGTGACGCCGGCCGTGACCGCCGAGGTCACCGTTTCCGGCGCCCTGACCTTCACCAACGCCAACTGGAACGTCGCGCAGACGGTCACCGTCACCGCCACCGAGGATGACGGTGATTTCGCCAACGCCACCGCCACCATCAGCCACACGGTGGGCGGTTACGGCGGTGTGCCCGCCGCCGATGTCACCGTGACCGTCACCGACGCCGACACCGACGCCGACACCCCGCCGGACTTCGGCACGGCCATGGTGTCTGACAGGCTCTACACCGCCGACCTCGCCATTCCAACCCTGACCCTCCCGGCCGCCACCAGCGGGAATGGCGCCCTGAGCTACGCCCTGACCGGCACCCTCCCCGCCGGCCTGACCTACACCACCGCCGACCGCACCCTGACCGGTACGCCCACCACCGCCGCCGCCGCCGTCACGCTGACCTGGACGGCTTCGGACAGCGACCCCAACATGGACGCCACCGATGAAGTCAGCCAGACCTTCGCCGTGACGATACGGGCGGTGACCATCGGATTTGAGAGGGTCGAATACTTCGAGCGGGAGGATGTGGGTCAGTTCCAGGTCTGCGTGGCGGTAAAGACCCCGGCGTTGAGCGAGCCACTGCCGCCGGGCAATGCGCAGATGACGATCACCTCCGCCATCCTCGCCGGCGACAGAGCCGAAGCGGGTGATTTCACACCCGTCAGCGTCATGCGGACTATCAATGACGCGACGCGGCGCGAATGTTTGGCCGTGGCGATCACCAACGATGCGCTTCGTGAGGATGCGCAGACCTTTTCCCTCGAGTTGTCAACGGCCAGTGCCGACTTCGATGTGGCGATTGAACCTGCTACCGATACCGCACGGGTGACCATTGAAGATGACGACCGCATACAGGTGCAATGGTCCGCCGCCACCTACGAGACCAGCGAGACCGAGGGCACCGCGACCTTCACCGTCACGTTGGATGTCCCGGAGGAGGAGACCCTCGAGCGGTCCGATTTCACAGTGGGCGTCACGACCAGGGTCGTGAGCGGTCAAACGGCCACTGCCGGGGACGATTTCATCGGGCTGAGCAATCTGGAGCTGGTCTTCGGTAACACGATCCGCAGCCGGACGGTGGCCGTGAGGATTATCAACGACGCCGAGACCGAGCCGGCGGAGACCTTCTCCATAGGGCTGAGCTTCCTGCCGGGGAGGCCGGTCCCGCCGAACACGACGTTAGGCGACGATGCCATCGTCACCATCGCCGCCAGCGACCAACCCGGGGTCACCCTCGGCCAGACCGCCCTCACCGTGAATGAAGGCGCCATGGCCACCTACGCCCTGGTACTGGACACGGCGCCCGCCGGCGACGTGACGGTCACGCCCGGCATCGCCGCTGGTAGCGATGTTACCGTCTCCGGCGCGCTGACCTTCACCACCGTGACCTGGAACACGGCGCAGACGGTGACTGTTGCCGCCGCCGAGGACGCTGACAGCGTCGACTCCACGGCCACCATCGGCCACACGGTGGCCGGCGCCGGCTACACCGGCGTCACCGCCGCCAGTGTTGAGGTCACCGTGACCGACAATGACGCCCGCGGGGTCACCATTTCGACGGCCACACTGGCCATGGTCGAAGGCGGCAGCGACATCTACACCGTGATCCTGGCAACCCGGCCGGGCGGCGAGGTCACGGTCACACCGGGTATCACCCCGCCCGGCCACGACCTGACGCTGACGCCGGGCGGCGCGCTGACCTTCACCACCGGCAACTGGAATACGGCGCAGACGGTGGCCGTCGCCGCCGCCGAGGACGCCGACGGTCTCGCCGACACCGCCACCCTCACCCATGCGGTGGCCGGCGCCGACTACACCGGCGTCACCGCCGCCAGTGTTGAGGTGACCGTGACCGACAATGACTCCCCAGGGGTCTTCATTTCGACGGCCACACTGACCGTGGGCGAAGGCGGCAGCGACATCTACACAGTGGTCCTGGTGACCCGGCCGGGCGGCGAGATTACGGTCACACCGGGAGTCATCCCGCCCGGCCACGACCTGACACTGACGCCGGGTGGCGCGCTGACCTTCACCACCGGCAACTGGAATACGGCGCAGACGGTGACCGTCGCCGCCGCCGAGGACGCCGACGGTATTGACGACACCGCCACCCTCACCCATGCGGTGGCCGGCGCCGACTACACCGGCGTCACCGCCGCCAGTGTTGAGGTCACCGTGACCGACAATGACACCCGCGGAGTCACCATTTCGACGGCCACACTGACCGTGGGCGAAGGCGGCAGCGACATCTACACCGTGGTCCTGGTGACCCGGCCGGGCGGCGAGATTACGGTCACACCGGGAGTCATCCCGCCCGGCCACGACCTGACACTGACGCCGGGCGGCGCGCTGACCTTCACCACCGGCAACTGGAATACGGCGCAGACGGTGACCGTCGCCGCCGCCGAGGACGCCGACGGTATTGATGACACCGCCACCCTCACCCATGCGGTGGCCGGCGCCGACTACACCGGCGTCACCGCCGCCAGTGTTGAGGTCACCGTGACCGACAACGACACCCGCGGGGTCACCATTTCGACGGCCACACTGGCCGTGGGCGAAGGCGGCAGCGACATCTACACCGTGGTCCTGGCGACCCGGCCGGGCGGCGCGGTCATGGTCACACCGGGTATCACCCCGCCCGGCCACGACCTGACGCTGACGCCGGGCGGTGCGCTGACCTTCACCACCGGCAACTGGAATACGGCGCAAACGGTGACCGTCGCCGCCGCCGAGGACGCCGACGGTCTCGCCGACACCGCCACCCTCACCCACGCGGTGGCCGGCGCCGACTACACCGACGTCACCGCAGCCAGTGTTGAGGTGACCGTGACCGACAATGACTCCGGCGGGGTCACCATTTCGACGGCCACACTGGCCGTGGTCGAAGGCGGCAGCGACATCTACACCGTGGTCCTGGCAACCCGGCCGGGCGGCGAGGTCACGGTCACACCGGGTATCACCCCGCCCGGCCACGACCTGACGCTGACGCCGGGCGGCGCGCTGACCTTCACCACCGGCAACTGGAATACGGCGCAAACGGTGACCGTCGCCGCCGCCGAGGACGCCGACGGTCTCGCCGACACCGCCACCCTCACCCATGCGGTGGCCGGCGCCGACTACACCGGCGTCACCGCCGCCAGTGTTGAGGTGACCGTGACCGACAATGACTCCCCCGGGGTCTTCATTTCGACGGCCACACTGACCGTGGGCGAAGGCGGCAGCGACATCTACACCGTGGTCCTGGTGACCCGGCCGGGCGGCGAGATTACGGTCACACCGGGAGTCACCCCGCCCGGCCACGACCTGACGCTGACGCCGGGCGGCGCGCTGACCTTCACCACCGGCAACTGGAATACGGCGCAGACGGTGGCCGTCGCCGCCGCCGAGGACGCCGACGGGATTGACGACACCGCCACCCTCACCCATGCGGTGGCCGGCGCCGACTACACCGGCGTCACCGCCACCAGTGTTGAGGTCACCGTGACCGACAATGACGCCCGCGGGGTCACCATTTCGACGGCCACACTGACCGTGGGCGAAGGCGGCAGCGACATCTACACCGTGGTCCTGGTGACCCGGCCGGGCGGCGAGGTCACGGTCACACCGGGTATCACCCCGCCCGGCCACGATCTGACGCTGACGCCGGGCGGTGCGCTGACCTTCACCACCGGCAACTGGAATACGGCGCAGACGGTAGCCGTCGCCGCCGCCGAGGACGCCGACGGTCTCGCCGACACCGCCACCCTCACCCATGCGGTGGCCGGCGCCGACTACACCGGCGTCCCCGCCGCCAGTGTTGAGGTCACCGTGACCGACAATGACCCCCGCGGGGTCACCATTTCGACGGCCACACTGACCGTGGGCGAAGGCGACAGCGACACCTACACCGTGGTCCTGGTGACCCGGCCGGGCGGCGAGGTCACGGTCACACCGGGTATCGCCCCGCCCGGCCATGACCTGACGCTGACGCCGGGTGGCGCGCTGACCTTCACCACCGGCAACTGGAATACGGCGCAAACGGTGGCCGTCGCCGTCGCCGAGGACGCCGACGGTCTCGCCGACACCGCCACCCTCACCCATGCGGTGGCCGGCGCCGACTACACCGGCGTCACCGCCGCCAGTGTTGAGGTGGCCGTGACCGACAATGACGCCCGCGGGGTCACCATTTCGACGGCCACACTGACCGTGGTCGAAGGCGACAGCAACATCTACACCGTGGTCCTGGCGACCCGGCCGGGCGGCGAGGTCACGGTCACACCGGGTATCACCCCGCCCGGCCATGACCTGACGCTGACGCCGGGCGGCGCGCTGACCTTCACCACCGGCAACTGGAATACGGCGCAGACGGTGGCCGTCGCCGCCGCCGAGGACGCCGACGGTCTCGCCGACACCGCCACCCTCACCCATGCGGTGGCCGGCGCCGACTACACCGGCGTCACCGCCGCCAGTGTTGATGTGACCGTGACCGACAATGACGCCCGCGGGGTCACCATTTCGACGGCCACACTGACCGTGGGCGAGGGAGACAGCGACACCTACACCGTGGTCCTGGCGACCCGGCCGGGCGGCGAGGTTACAGTCACACCGGGTATCACCCCGCCCGGCCACGACCTGACGCTGACGCCGGGCGGAGCGCTGACCTTCACCACCGGCAACTGGAATACGGCGCAAACGGTGACCGTCGCCGCCGCCGAGGACGCCGACGGTCTCGCCGACACCGCCACCCTCACCCATGCGGTGGCCGGCGCCGACTACACCGGCGTCCCCGCCGCCAGTGTTGAAGTGACCGTGACCGACAATGACCCCCGCGGGGTCACCATTTCGACGGCCACACTGACCGTGGGCGAAGGCGGCAGCGACATCTACACCGTGATTCTGGAGACCCGGCCGGGCGGCGCGGTCATGGTCACACCGGGAGTCACCCCGCCCGGCCACGACCTGACACTGACGCCGGGTGGCGCGCTGACCTTCACCACCGGCAACTGGAATACGGCGCAGACGGTGACCGTCGCCGCCGCCGAGGACGCCGACGGTCTCGCCGACACCGCCACCCTCACCCATGCGGTGGCCGGCGCCGACTACACCGGCGTCCCCGCCGCCAGTGTTGAGGTGACCGTGACCGACAATGACGCCCGCGGGGTCACCATTTCGACGGCCACACTGACCGTGGTCGAAGGCGGCAGCGACATCTACACCGTGGTCCTGGTGACCCGGCCGGGCGGCGCAGTCACGGTCACACCGGGTATCATCCCGCCCGGCCATGATCTGACACTGACGCCGGGTGGCGCGCTGACCTTCACCACCGGCAACTGGAATACGCCGCAGACGGTGGCCGTCGCCGCCGCCGAGGACGCCGACGGTCTCGCCGACACCGCCACCCTCACCCATGCGGTGGCCGGCGCCGACTACACCGGCGTCCCCGCCGCCAGTGTTGAGGTGACCGTGACCGACAATGACGCCCGCGGGGTCACCATTTCGACGGCCACACTGACCGTGGGCGAAGGCGACAGCAACATCTACACCGTGGTCCTGGCGACCCGGCCGGGCGGCGCGGTCACGGTCACACCGGGTATCACCCCGCCCGGCCACGACCTGACACTGACGCCGGACGGCGCGCTGACCTTCACCACCGGCAACTGGAATACGCCGCAGACGGTGGCCGTCGCCGCCGCCGAGGACGCCGACGGTCTCGCCGACACCGCCACCCTCACCCATGCGGTGGCCGGCGCCGACTACACCGGCGTCCCCGCCGCCAGTGTTGAAGTGACCGTGACCGACAATGACGCCCGCAGGGTCATCATTTCGGTGGCCGCCCTGACCATGGGCGAAGGCGGCAGCGACATCTACACCGTGGCCCTGGCGACCCGCCCGGCCGGCGCGGTCACGGTCACACCGGGAGTCATCCCGCCCGGCCACGACCTGACGCTGACGCCGGGCGGCGCGCTGACCTTCACCACCGGCAACTGGAATACGCCGCAAACGGTGGCCGTCGCCACCGCCGAGGACGCCGACGGGATTACCGACATTGCCACCCTCACCCATGCGGTGGCCGGCGCCGACTACACCGGCGTCACCGTCGTCGGTGTTGAGGTCACCGTGACCGACAATGACGCCCGCGGGGTCACCATTTCGGCGACCGCACTGACCGTGGGCGAAGGCGGCAGCGACATCTACACCATGGCGCTGGACACCGAGCCGGGCGCCACTGTGACGGTCACGCTGAGCAGCGACAACAGCGATGTCACCGTCACCGGCACGTTGATCTTCACCGCCGGCAACTGGGACACGGCGCAGACGGTCACCGTTGCCGCCGCCGAGGATGATGTTGATTTCGATAACGATACCGCCACCATCAGCCATGTGGTCGGCGGCTACGGCGCCGTCACCACCGCCCCCGGTGTTGTGGTCACCGTCACCGACGACGAGAACGCGGTGGCCGACGTGAACCAGATGGTGTTGCCGGAAATGTCGCGGGTGCTGGTCGACCAACGGGTGAACGCGATTACGCAGCGCATCCAGCAGGCCCGGTCTGACTCCGCCGGTGCGGCCCGGAGCGTGACGGTCGGGGGCCAGTCCACGCTGGCCGGGGTGGTGACCACCCACGGGAAGACCATTGCCGAAGGCAATTTCAACCTGAAGACCCTGCTGGGCGGCTCCGACTTCGTGCTGCCGTTGAACGTGCGCGAGATCGCCCCGTCAACCGGCCTGTCCACCGTGACCATCTGGGGCAGCGGCGACTATAACGCCCTCTCCGGCAAGAGCAATGCCTTAAACTGGGATGGCGACATGTTCACCGCCCATCTGGGCGCCGACGCCCGCCTGCGCCATGACCTGCTGGCCGGCCTGTCGGTGTCGTGGAGCCGGGCGGATCTGGGCTTCGAGTACAGTCCGGGCAGCCGCGCGCAGCGGGGTCAGTACGAACTGTCCCTGACCAGCGTCCATCCCTATGTAAGCTGGACGGCGCTGGGCGGGAAGCTGGATCTGTGGGCCACGGCGGGCTACGGCTGGGGCGAGTTGGAGATCAGAGGCAACCAGACCATCGGGCAAGGCTCCAGCGATGTGACGACGAAGACGCTCGGGGTTGGCGGGAGCGGGCAGGTGCTGGAGTACGGCGGGACCACGGTACGGCTCAAGAGCGAGGCCCTGCACACGGCCATGGACGTTGAGGGTGGCGAGAGAATCAGCACCCTGATGTCGGAAGCGAGGCGGATGCGGCTGGGCCTGGAGGCGAGCCATACCCACACGCTGGCCGACGGGGAGCAACTGGTTCCCACCCTTGAGGTCGGGATGCGGCATGACGCCGGCGACGGGCGGACCGGCACCGGCGCCGAGGTGGGTGGCGGGTTGCGCTACATCAATGCGGCCCGTGGGCTGACGGTGGAAAGCCACGGGCGGATTCTGCTGGGGCACACCGGCGACTATAAGGACTGGGGGCTTGGCGGGAGCGTAAAACTGGCAACGGGCCGTGGCGGGCGCGGGCTGTCGCTCAGCCTGGAGCCTGCGTGGGGCGCCACGGGTAGCCGGTCGGCCCAGGTATGGGCGCAAGAAGCCTCCACGCTGCCGACGGCGACCTCCCCGCCGCGGAATGGCCAGATGGCCGTGAATCTCGATTACGGGCTGGGCTGGGACGAATTGCTGGTGACCCCTTACGGCCACATGACGTTGACGAACGGCCCGGTGCGGTCTTACCGGCTGGGCAGTCGGATGCGGCTGGACAGTGGGATGACACTCAATCTGGAAGGCACGCGGGAAGAGACCGCCGCCCGCTTAGTGAACCATGGCATCCGTTTGCAATTCGGGTTGGGCGGCCATCTGACCTTCAGTCTGGAAGGCACGCGGCGGCAGACCACTGCCCAGGCGTCGGCCGATGACATCAAGTTGCAGGTCGGGCTGGACTTTTAGTCTGTGGCGACGGGGTGTGGGATGAAAGGACGGTGTCTCTCCTGTGGCCAGCCGGGCCTGACGAACAGCCGGCGTGGTCTCTTCGGATCGGTGGCAACAACCTGTCACGCCCGATGATATGGAGCCACGCTCATCGTGAAAATATATCTTGCCAGCCTGTGAGGTATTGTGTTACATACTGAAAATACACAGACGGCTGGACAGGAACCAATGTTGTTCATGCGTGCTACCCCCCCCCCCCCCACGAGCACAAAGAGAAAAGGATTGCTGATGACGAATTCAAGAGTTTGCTTACGGACCCGAAACATGCTTCTCACCCTGTGTGTCGCGCTCATCCTCCCGCTGACAGGACTGGGTAGCCCGACAGCACATGCGCAGACTTCCAGCACTATCAGCCTCGCCTCCACGCTCGACAGTGGATTCCCTCGCCTGGTGAGGGAAGGCTCGGACTTTGTGTTCGACCTGACCATCGCCCCAGCCCTCACCGCGCCGGTCACGCTAACCTACACCATCTCAGGCAGTGGCTCGCAACCTGCCACGACCAGCGACTACACAGTCCCGGTGCCCGCGACCGTCATGCTGGCCACAGGCGCAACCGCAGGCACCATCACCATCCACCATGTTGACGATGGTATCCCTGAGAATCCGGCAATCGCACCCGAAGAATACACCCTCACCATCAGCATTGTATCTGGCCCCGCGACCCTGGGCACGGCTACCGCCAGAGCTAACATCGAGGACGCCCAGAATGGCCAGATCACCATCGGCTTTAATTCTCTGGCCTACACCGTTGATGAAAGTAACGATGTCGTCATCAGCATGATCGTCACAAGTCCGGCACTCGGTCAACCATGGGAGATCGGCGCTGTTACAGTCCCGTCACGAATGCAATACCACATTACCGGCCCCGGTGCCACAGCCACGCACGGTCCCGGCATGAACTTGGTCTACCCAGTGGACTACGGCAACACAGCAGGCAACATAGCAGACTCCGACGGCGAAAACCTTAGCCTCCCACTCGGTTTTAGCTTTAGTGATTCTGTACGCTCGGTGAACGTGACGATACCCATCAACAATGACATCGTGACGGAAGCCGACGAAATGTTTCCTCTGGTCCTGAGGACGCCTTCTGGCGAAGAGTCAGACTTTTCTACCTTCGCACGCCTTGACCCGGCCTTTACCATGGCCACCGTCACCATCCTCGACGACGACGGGCCCACGGTCACCATCAGTACCCCCAGCCTCTTCTTGCCCGAAGGCAATGCCAGTAGCTACAGCGTCGTGCTGGGGAACTCCGAGGGAGGTGGCAGACCCGAAGGCCCGGTGACGGTCACGCCGAGAAGCGACAACCCCGCTGTCACCGTCTCCGGCGCGCTGACCTTCACTTCCACCAACTTTAACACGCCGCAGCTGGTCAATGTCGTCGCGGTCGATGATGCTAACGGGGCCGACGAAACCGTCATCGTCAGCCACTCGGTGGATGGCTACAGCGGTGCCACCGCCGCGTCCGTGACAGTGATGACCGGCGACGACGACACACCCAACGTCTCCATCTCGTCCACGACCATCTCCGTGGATGAGGGAGGCGCAGAGGGGAACTACACCGTCGTGCTGACCGTCGAACCGGCCGGCGACGTGACGATCACGATGAGCGTAGGCCCGCCAGACCACGACCTGACGCTGGCGACGGGCAACGCGCTGACCTTCACTCCCACCAACTGGAGCACGGCGCAGAGTGTCGGAATCACCGCCGCCAGGGATGCTGACACCAACAACGACACTGCCACCATCAGCCATTCGGTGGGCGGCTACTTCGGCGTCACCACCGCCGCGGACGTAACCGTGACAGTCGTCGAGAACAACTTGCCCGGCGTCCTCATCACGCCCGGCACCCTCACCGTGGGCGAAGGTACCGTCACCACCTACACCATCGTGCTGACCACCGACCCGGGCGGCGATGTGACGGTGATGCCGAGTAGCAACAATGCCGCTGTCACCGTCCCCGGCGCGCTGACCTTCTCCCCCAGTAGCATCTTCATCAACTGGGACATCCCGCAGACGGTCACGGTCACCACCCGCGAGGATGCTGACGGGGTCAACGAAAACGCCATCATCAGTCACACGGTGGGCGGCTACGGTAGCGTCACCACCGCCAGGAGCGTGACGGTGACGGTCGAAGACGACGACCGAGGCGGCGTCACCATCGGGACCTCCAGCCTCACAGTGAACGAAGGCGCCACCGCGAGCTACACCGTCATGCTGTCCACCGAACCGGCCGGCAATGTGACGATCACGATGAGCGTAGGCCCGCCAGACCACGACCTGACGCTGGCGACGGGCAACGCGC
The DNA here is from genome assembly GCA_963692935.1 of Nitrospirales bacterium. Classification (GTDB taxonomy): domain Bacteria; phylum Nitrospirota; class Nitrospiria; order Nitrospirales; family UBA8639; genus Bin75. Next base: position 1,042,494 of record OY843588.1, on the reverse strand, counting down.
TGACCTTCACTCCCACCAACTGGAACACGGCGCAGAGTGTCAGAATCACCGCCGCCAGGGATGCTGACACCAACAACGACACCGCCACCATCAGCCATTCGGTGGGCGGCTACGGTAGCGTGACCACCGCCGAGGCCGTAACCGTGACAGTCGTCGAGAACACCGCGCCCGGCGTCATCATCACGCCCGGCACCCTCACCGTGGGCGAAGGTACCCCCACCACCTACATCATCGTGCTGGCCACCGACCCGGGCGGCAATGTGACGGTGATGCCGAGTAGCAACAACGCCGATGTCACCGTCCCCGGCGCGCTGACCTTCACTGCCGCCAACTGGAACACGGCGCAGACGGTCACGGTCTCCACCCTCGAGGATGCTGACGGGGTCAACGAAAACGCCATCATCAGTCACACGGTGGGCGGCTACGGTAGTGTCACCACCGCCAGGAGCGTGACGGTGACGGTCGAAGACGACGACCAGGGCGGCGTCACCATCGCGCCCACCAGCCTCACAGTGAACGAAGGCGCCGCCGCGAGCTACCCCGTCGTGCTGACCACCGAACCGGCCGGCGACGTGACGATCACGATGAGCGTAGGCCCGCCAGACCACGACCTGACGCTGGCGACGGGCAACGCGCTGACCTTCACCCCCTCCAACTGGAACACGGCGCAGAGTGTCAGAATCACCGCCGCCAGGGATGCTGACACCAACAACGACACCGCCACCATCAGCCATTCGGTGGGCGGCTATGTCGGCGTCACCACCGCCGCGGCCGTAACCGTGACAGTCGTCGAGAACACCGTGCCCGACGTCACCATCGGGACCTCCAGCCTCACAGTGAACGAAGGCGCCGCCGCGAGCTACCCCGTCGTGCTGACCACCGAACCGGCCGGCGACGTGACGATCACGATGAGCGTAGGCCCGCCAGACCACGACCTGACGCTGGCGACGGGCAACGCGCTGACCTTCACCCCCTCCAACTGGAACACGGCGCAGAGTGTCAGAATCACCGCCGCCAGGGATGCTGACACCAACAACGACACCGCCACCATCAGCCATTCGGTGGGCGGCTATGTCGGCGTCACCACCGCCGCGGCCGTAACCGTGACAGTCGTCGAGAACACCGTGCCCGACGTCACCATCGGGACCTCCAGCCTCACAGTGAACGAAGGCGCCGCCGCGAGCTACCCCGTCGTGCTGACCACCGAACCGGCCGGCGACGTGACGATCACGATGAGCGTAGGCCCGCCAGACCACGACCTGACGCTGGCGACGGGCAACGCGCTGACCTTCACTCCCTCCAACTGGAACACGGCGCAGAGTGTCAGAATCACCGCCGCCAGGGATGCTGACACCAACAACGACACCGCTACCATCAGCCATTCGGTGGGCGGCTACGTCGGCGTCACCACCGCCGCGGCCGTAACCGTGACAGTCGTCGAGAACACCATGCCCGGCGTCATCATCACGCCCGGCACCCTCACCGTGGGCGAAGGTACCATGACCACCTACACCGTTTTGCTGGCCACCGAACCGGGCGGCAATGTGACGGTGATGCTGAGTAGCGACAACGCCGATGTCACCGTCGCGCCCGGCGCGCTGACCTTCAACGCCGGCGACTCCTTCGGCAGCTGGTTCCGCGCGCGGAGGGTCACCGTCTCCGCCGCCGAGGATGCTGACGAGACCGACGACTCAGCCACCATCAGTCACACGGTGGGCGGCTACGGTGATGTGACCGCCAGGGACGTGACGGTGACGGTCGACGACGACGACGACGACATGCCCGGAGTCACCATCTCGTCCACGACCCTCTCCGTGGATGAGGGAGACTCCGGGATCTACACCGTCGTGCTGTCGACCAGACCCGAAGGCCCAGTGACGGTCACGGTAAACGTGGCCCCGTCCAGCCACGACCTGACGCTGGTGCCGGCGCCGGGCAACGCGCTGACCTTCACGATCGCCAACTGGAACACGGCGCAGAGGGTCATGATCACCGCCGGCCAGGATACTGACCCAGACGACGACACCGCCACCATCAGTCACACGGTGGGCGGCTACGGTGATGTTACCGCCAGGGACGTGACGGTGACGGTCGTCGACGACGACATACGCGGAGTCCGCGTCTCGCCCCTCGACCTTACAATAAACAAAGGCACCACCGCGAGCTACACCGTCGTGCTGGAAACCGAACCGGGCGGCAATGTGACGATCACGCCGATGAGTGACGACCCCGATCTTACCGCCTCCGTGTTGACCTTCACTGCCGCCAACTGGAACATAGTGCAGAATGTCACGCTCACCTCCGCCGCCGGGGATGCTGACTTGCGGAATGCCTTAATCACCCACATGGCGAGCGGCTACGACGTCGTCTTCATCGCTAGCGTGGTGGCGAGGATCATCGACGCGCCCGTCGTCACCATCGGGCCTGCCTCCCTCACCGTGGGCGAAGGTGCCACCACCACCTACACCGTCGTGCTGGGCACCAATCCGCGTGGCAATGTGACGGTCACGCCGGCCAGCGACAACAGCGATGTCACCGTCCCCGGTGGGCTGACCTTCAACGCCGCCAACTGGAACACCGCGCAGACGGTCATGGTCGGCACCCGAGGGGATACTGACGACACCGACGACACCGCCACCATCAGCCACACGGTGGCCGGCTCCGGCTACGACGGCGCCACCGCCGCGGATGTGATGGTGACGGTCGAAGACAACGCCGCCATCACCGTCAGGCCCACCACCCTCGCAGTGGACGAAGGTAGCTCTGTCACCTACACCGCCGTGCTGGTCGCCGCCCCGGGCGGCAATGTGGTGATCACACCGAGTAGCAACAACGACGCTGTCACCGTCTCCGGTGTGCTGACCTTCACTGCCACCAACTGGAACATGGTGCAGACATTCACGGTTGCCGCCGCCGATGATGCCGACGGGACCGACGAAACCGCCATTATCAGCCACACGGTGAGCGGCTACGGTAGCGTGACCGCCGAGTCCGTGACGGTGACGGTCGACGACCCCGGCCCCACCGGGCCATCCGTCATCATCGCGCCCACCACCCTCACAGTGGACGAAGGTGCCACCGCCATCTACACGGCTGTGCTGGCCACCAACCCGAGCGGCAATGCGATGGTCACGCCGGCCAGCGACAACGGCGATGTCACCGTCTCCGGTGTGCTGACCTTCACTGCCGACAACTGGAACATGGCGCAGACATTCACGGTTGCCGCCGCCGAGGATGCCGACCCGACCGACGACATCGCCACCATCAGCCATGCGGTGAGCGGCTACAGTGGCGTGACCACCGCCCCGGCCGTGACGGTGACGGTCGACGACAACGAACCCCCCGTGCCCACCGTCACCATCAGGCCCACCACCCTCACGGTGGATGAAGGTAGCGCTGTCACCTACACCGTCGTGCTGGGCACCGACCCGGGCGGTGCGGTAACGGTCACGCCGACCAGCGACAACAGCGATGTCACCGTCCCCGGCGGGCTGATCTTCACCGCCGCCAACTGGAACACGGCGCAGACGGTCACGGTTGCCGCCGCCGATGATGCTGATGGGATCTCCGAATCCGCCACCATCAGTCATGCGGTGAGCGGCTACAGTGGCGTGACCACCGCCGGGGCCGTGACGGTGGCGGTCGTCGACAGCGACATGCCCGCCATCAGGGTTGCCCCGACCACTCTCATGGTGAACGAAAACTCCAGTGTCACCTACACAGTCGTGCTGGCCACCGAACCGGACGGCGATGTGGTGGTCAGGCCGAACAGCAACAACCGCGATGTCACCGTCCCCGGTGCGCTGACCTTCACGACCGGCAACTGGAACACGGTGCAGACGGTCGCGGTCACCGCCGCCATGGATGCTGACGAGACCGACGACAACGCCATCATCCGCCACTCGGTGAGCGGCTACGGTGGCGTGACCGCCGGGGACGTGACGGTCACGGTCCGCGAATCCGCCGTCGCCATCACGCCCACCGCCATCACCATGAACGAAGGTAGCGACACCGTCTACACCGTCGTGTTGCTCAGCGACCCGGGTAGCAATGTGACGGTCACGCCGACCAGCGACAACGGCGATGTCACCGTCTCCGGTGTGCTGACCTTCACTGCCGCCAACTGGAACACGGCGCAGACAATCACGGTTGCCGCCGCCGAGGATGCCGACGCGAACGCCGACACCGCCACCATCAGGCACGCGGTGGGTGGCTATGGCGACATGACCACCGCCAGGGCCGTGACGGTGGCGGTCGTCGACAACGACATACCCGCCATCAGGTTTGCCCCGGCCGCTCTCACGGTGGACGAAAGCTCCAGTCCCACCTACACCGTCGTACTGGCCACCGAACCGGCCGGCAATGTGGTGGTCACGCCGACCAGCGGCGACCGCTACAGGATCACCGTCCCCGGTGCGCTGACCTTCACCGCCACCAACTGGAACACCGCGCAGGTGGTCACCCTCGATGCCGTCATGGATCCCGATGGTGACACCGACACCGTGATCATCACCCATGCGGTGAGCGGCTACAGCGGTGTTACCACCGGCGCGTTGACCGTCACGATCACCGACACCGACACTTCGCCGGTCTTCGGCACAAGGGTGGGGAACCAGCGCTACACCCTCAACAACCCCATCACGGTGCTGAGGCTCCCGACTGCCACCGGCGACGGTAACGTGAACCACGTGCTGACCCCCACCCCCATACCCGACCTTCTCCCCGGGCTGACCTTTAACATGGCGACGTTCACCCTGTCCGGCACGCCCACTGTGGCAACGATGGTTTCGCTGACCTGGACGGCCACGGATAGGGACACGGATGGGAGAAACGATGCCACGTCCATGACCTTCACGGTGGAAATCCTGACCGTTGAAGAAGCGGGCAGAGAGGGCAGGGACGGCCTCAATCGCGTGATCCTGCCGGAAGTGGCGCGGGCGCTGGTCGACGACCGGGTGAACGCGATTACGCGACGCATCCGGCAGGCCGGGCCTGACTCCATGGATACGGGCCGGCCCCTCACCCTCGGTGGCCAGTCCACGCTGTCCGGGGTGTTGACGACCCATGGGCGGGCCTTTGCCGAAGGCACCCTCAACCTGAAAACCATGCTGGGCGACTCCGACTTTGTGTTGCCGTTGAACGCGAGCGAGATGGCCTCCGGCTTCGGCCTGTCCGACGTGACCATCTGGGGCGGCGGCGACTACCGGTCCTTCTCCGGCAATGGCAATTCGGTAGACTGGGAAGGCGATATGTTCAGCGCCCATATTGGCGCCGATGTTCACCTGCGGGAAGACCTGCTGGCCGGGTTGGCGGTGTCGTGGAGCGAGGTGGATCTGGAATATGACTCCACCAACTTCCTGAATACCAACTTCGGGACTGGCGATTACGGGCTTGATATGACCAGCGTCCATCCCTATCTGGGCTGGACGGCGATGGACGGGCGGATGGATCTGTGGATCACGGCTGGCTACGGCTGGGGCGATTTGGAAATTGACGGCAACGGCGCCGATGCCAATGACCCGAACAGCGGGCTGTCGGACAGCGATGTGACGCTGAAGACAGTCGGGGGCGGTGGCAGTGCGAAGCTGCTGGAGGGCCGTGCGGGTATGTTACGGGTCAAAGGCGAAATCCTGCAGACGAATCTGGACGTGGAAGGTAGCGACCGCATCATCCCCGTGGAGATTGAAGCCCGGCGGTTGCGTCTGGGCCTGGAGGCGAGCCGCATCCACCAGATGTCCGGTGGCCGCCAGTTGGTTCCCACCCTGGAAGTTGGCCTGAGGAATGATTCCGGGGACGGGCGAACCGGCACCGGCGCCGAAATTGGCGGTAGCCTGCGCTACACGAACGGGGCCAGCGGGATCACGTGGGAGAGTCACGGGCGGGTGCTGGTTGGGCACAGCGGCGACTACGAAGACTGGGGAGTTGGCGGCGCCGTGCGGCTGGAAGCGGGCCATGGCGGGCAGGGCCTGTCATTCAGTCTGCAACCCGCGTGGGGCGCCACGGCCAGCCGTGTGGCTCAGGTATGGTCACAGGAAGCCGGCACCACGGTGTCGAATGCATCCCGTCCGCGAAACGGCCGGGTTGACCTGAACCTGGGCTACGGTCTTGGTTGGGATGATGCCCTGGTGACCCCCTACGGTCAGATGACGTTGACCAACGGCCAGACGCGTGCCTACCGGCTGGGCAGCCGGATGCGGATGGGCGACCAGCTCATGCTCAACCTGGAAGGCACGCGGCAGGAGACCGACGCCCAACCGGTTGACCATGGTATTCTGCTGAAAATCGGTCTGAATTTCTAACACCGCCGGCCATGTGGCCGGCGCGACACCACACGCTCCCGTTTCATGGTGTCCCTGTTCGGTTGCCGGGCGGGCAGGGGAGCTACCCGTTATCCCCCTCCTTCTTAATGCACAATGTTCACGATGATTCGTGCTGCTTGTTCCGGCGTAGCTGAAATGGGTGGGATGACGTGCTCCACTGCAACCCTCCTTCTGGCCATGCGGGTTGAACGTCGGGTATGGTGATTGAGGTTCATTCGTGACATGTGATACATTGGCAGGAGTATGAGTAATACCCTCAAAGATATTGCTGTCTATTGGCCGATTCTTGTGTCGTTGGCGACGATGGTGGCGACGCTCATCGGAGCCATGTTGATTTTTGCCTGGAAGGCTGGCGGATTTGTTGGTAGTGTCAGAACCGAGATCAAGGCCCTCAACAACAGAATGGACGGCTTTGCCAACACACTGGACGGCGTTAACAAAAGAATGGACGGCCTTACCCAAAGGCTGGACAAACTCACGAGTAGAGTGGACATACTTTACGATATGTTTGCCAGGTACACGGGCAAGGCGCCTGTCACGGAATCCCATAGCCCTCTTTCGTTAACCGACTACGGCAAAACACTATCCCGGATCATTGATGCTCCATCTGGCCAGGCACTATGCCAACAGACTACAGGATAAGAGTGTGGGCCTGAATTCCTACCAGATTCAGGGATTATGCTTTGATTTTGCCAGGGATGACCTTCTCGAAGACCTGGAAGAGCACGACAAAGCCAACTGATCTTCCCCCTGATACTCCCACTGCTTCTTCTGTGTGGTGCTCACGATGATTCTTGCTACTTCTTCTGGCGTCGCTGGAATGGGTGGGACGATGTTCTCCACTGGCCTTCCTCGTGGCCGAACTCCTTCTGTATTAGACTTCATGAATACAACAACCTTCATGTTGTCACGGGGTCGCTCCCCGCGTCACGGTAAACAGGCAAGAACGTCACGACACCTGCCTCTTCCCAGGATCGCCCGCATGGTACTCCTCCTCTTGGCCATGCGGGTTGATCCTGGGGTGTGGGGAATTGAAATTCGTTCATGGCACGTGCTATAAATTTGTTGGAGGTGTCAACATGAATGGCGATCTTCTCAAGGAGATTATTTCTAATTGGCACATATCCATACCCATCATTATTATTGTTGGAACTGCTCTATGGAAGGCTATCTGGAAGGCTAGTTTGTGGTTTCATGGTGTCAATGTCCATATGGATACAAGCAATGGCTTCATGGTGAAAACTGATGAAAAACTTGTCTATCTGACCAGGAGAATTGACGCGCTATATGATTTTTTAATCAATCGTAGCGGTCGGGCTGTCGATATATCATCCAGCCCGCTTTCTTTATCCGACTACGGAGAACAAATATCACAAGCCGTTGATGCTCCATCTTTAGCTGAGAGCTATGCCAAAAGACTACAGGCCCAGAGTGCCGACATGAACCCATATCAGATTCAGGAATTGTGCTTTGATTTTTCCAGGGATAATCTTCTTCATGACCTGAAAGAGCACGACAACGCCAACTATGATAAATTAACCAGGTGTGCTTTTAAGGAAGGAATTGAAGTAGAAAAAATCCTGCGCGTGATCGGCATTCTGATGCGTGATATACTCTTGAACCAAGCCGGACATGCCCCCACCGCTGTTGACGATCGTGCGCCACAAACAAGCGATTCATAAGGCAACGCGCGCCCGTTCATCTTCCCCGCCACGGCTACCATCTGCCTGATGGTACCGGCCTGGCGATTTGGATCACATTGTCAACAGTTCCCGTGACAATCTCTTGACAATGATTGCATGACAGTGGTAAGAAGCGGTTTCCAGGACAACGGTGTCTTGGACAATGTTCTGTCGGGCAATGGGGCCCTCGGATCGTCGCTGACGATCCGGGGGTTTTTTTATGCTCGGGAGGCGGGATGTGGTGAGTGACACTTTGACAAGACACACGCCCATGAGCGGGCAGTGGCGTGGCAGTGTTGTCTGTCTCTGATACCAACGATTGATGAAGGAGCGTCTGACCATGGCTCAACGGATTTCGACCGGAACCTGTTCGTATGTGTTCGGTGTGACCGTCTTCCTGTGCAGTGTGCTGTTCGCCGGTCTTGACCACGGCGCCCTGGCGGAGGAGACGGAGGAGAAAGAAGAGAAAGAGAGCGTGCTGTCAATAGGAACAAAGCTGGACCTTTCGTTGTCCGGCTATGTGGAAGCCTCGTACTCGCAAAACTTCAACAACCCCAAAGACGGCGTGAACCAGCATCGGAGTTTTGACGGCGATGCCAATTCCTTTCGACCCAATATGGCGCAGATTGTCCTCGAACGAGCCGCCCGTTCCATGGGAAGCTGGAAAGATCGAACGGGATTCCGGGTGAAGCTGAACGTGGGAGAAGACGCCAAATTCACCGGAGGTAACGGCGGGGATGAGGAATTTGATTTTCAGGAAACCTGGCTTCAGTTCGTGGCGCCGTTTGGAAACGGGATCACGTTGCAGGGGGGACGGATGAATACGCTGATCGGGTATGAGGTGATTGAAAGTCCTTTGAACCCGAATTTTTCCCGTTCCTTTCTGTTCGGCATGGGGGAGCCGTTCACGGTGACCGGGTTGCGGGCTTCGTATGATTTTACCGATCGGGTCTCCTTTGCCGTCAGCGCCATCAATTCCTTCACGGGATTGCAGGTTGATGAAAACAACAGTAAATCGGTTGAGGCTCTGCTGTCGTATGCTCCCATGGACAACGTGGGCATTTCCCTGTTCGGGTTCTGGGGGCCTGAAGGGGAGAGGAATACCAGTCAGGCGACCGACCGCGTGCAGGTTGGAGGGATTCTTGACGTGCAGGTGACCGATCAGGCCAAGGTGGTGCTGGAAGGCTACTACGGCAATCAGGCGAATGAGACCCCGGGTGTGAATGCCAGATGGAACGGCCTTGCGGGATATGTCCTGTATGACTTCACCGATGAATGGGGTCTCAGGGTACGCACGGAAGTGTTTGAAGATGCGGCGGGCGCCTTTACGTGCGTCAACTCGGGCGGAGATGCCGGCAATGCCCTGCACTGTGCCGACGGGTGGACAACGCAATACACTGACACCGTCGGGCAAACCGTCGGGCAGACCTTGTGGGAGACGACGTGGACGCTTCAATACCGGCCGGTTTCGGATTTCATCACGCGGCTGGAGTACCGGTATGACAAATCCAACAAAGCCTCGTTTCAGGATGGATCCGTGCCCGGGAACAACCAGTCCACCCTGGCGGTGGAAGCGATCTACCTTTTTTAAGGAAGCGAATGTGCGGGAAACAGACGGGGTGGTGGAGGGATGACGGCGCCATCACCAAACGGGACTGAGCGAACAGGGGGGGTGAACCCATGAAATTTGTGGAAGCCATTGTCAAACCATTTAAACTGGATGAAGTCAAAGAAGCCCTGATTGAACTGGGGATTCAGGGCATGACGGTGACGGAAGTCAAAGGTTTCGGACGACAGAAAGGTCACAAGGAAACGTACAGGGGAACGGAGTATCAAATTGATTTTGTGCCAAAAATCAAGATTGAACTCGCCATTCCCGATGCGTTGGAACAACGGGTCCTCGAAACCATTACCCAGGCCGCGCGAAGCGGCAGTATTGGCGATGGGAAAATTTTTGTTTCAGAGCTGAACACCGTGCTCCGGATTCGTACCGGAGAGATAGGCGAAGGCGCGCTCTAACGGCGTTCCCGCAACTGTTGCTGTTCACCGGACACAAACGTTACCAACCTTTTAAACCGAGGTAGAACCGTGAAGCAGTCAGCCTTTCTCGTCATGTGGTTGGCAGGTGTGATTGGCAGTGTGAGTTGTGGCGTCGCGGACGGATGGGCGCAGGACGGGACGGCGGGAGCCATTGACTCGGGCGACACCGCATGGATCCTGGTCTCATCCGCTCTGGTGTTGTGTATGGTCCTGCCGGGACTGGCGTTATTTTACGGGGGCCTGGTCCGGAGTAAAAACGTACTCGGGACCATCATGCACACCGGCAGTATCCTGTGTCTCATCAGTCTCGTCTGGGTGCTGGCGGGCTACTCCCTGGCATTCGGGACCGACGTGGGCGGCGTCATCGGCGGTCTCAACCTGATCGGATTGCTGGGAGTCGGAGACGACGCCTTTCCCGGCACCGGCATCCCTCATCTGGTCTTTATGGTGTTTCAGTTGATGTTTGCCGCCATTACCGTGGCCCTGATTACCGGCAGTTTTGCGGAACGGATGAAGTTCACGGCCTTGCTCCTGTTTGCCGTCCTCTGGTCGCTCTTCGTGTATTCGCCGCTTGCCCACTGGGTCTGGGGCGGGGGGTGGCTTGCCGAAATGGGCGCGCTGGACTTTGCCGGAGGCGCCGTCGTGCATATCAGTTCCGGCTTTGGCGCGCTGGTGTGCGCGATCGTGCTTGGCCCGCGGAAGGGCCACGGGGTGGAGCCGATGCCGCCCCACAACCTTCCCATGACCGTGCTGGGAACGGGGCTGTTATGGTTTGGATGGTTCGGGTTCAACGCCGGGAGCGCCCTGGGCGCCAATGGCGTGGCCGCATCGGCCTTCGTGGCCACCCATATTGCGGCCTGCGCCGGCGGGCTGAGCTGGATGGTGGCGGAATGGGTCCGAAGCGGGAAACCCACCGTGCTGGGGTTGGCCAGCGGGGTCATCGCCGGGCTGGCCACGATTACGCCGGGCGCCGGGTTTCTGGGGCCGTTGTCGGCTCTTGGCGTGGGCGTGCTGGCCGGCGTGTTGTGCTATGCGGCCGTCGTCTGGAAAACCCGGCTGGGATACGACGACTCGCTCGACGTGGTGGGCATTCACGGCGTTGGCGGGTTCACCGGCATCATCGCAACGGGCCTGCTGGCTTCCGTGGGCGGAGCCACGGGACTGTTGTTCGGGAATCCGGACCAGCTGGTCATTCAACTGGTCCTGGGCGTGGCCACGCTGCTGTTTGCCGTCGTGGGAACCTATATCATTCTAAAAATCGTTGATGCCCTTGTGGGGCTTCGAGTGGCCCCGGAAGAAGAGACCATCGGTCTTGATTTGAGTCAACATAACGAACGGGCGTATTCCTGACAGGCCCCGTGTGGGGGTCTGGAACCGTTGTTTGTGAAGGAGGTTTCGAATGAATCCGCGTGACGTACTGGCTTTTGCGAAAAAACACAATGCGGTCATGGTTGATTTGAAGTTTGTGGACCTGGTCGGGATGTGGCAGCATTTTTCCATCCCGATCTCGCAGCTCACCCTGGAGCTGTTTCAGGAGGGATCGGGGTTTGACGGCTCATCCATTCGCGGCTGGAAAGCGATTCAGGAAAGCGACATGCTGGTGGTGCCCGATCCCGACACCGCCATCATGGATCCGTTCACCGGCGTCCCCACACTCAGCCTGATTTGCGACGTGCGGGATCCGATAACCCATGCCGTCTATGAGCGCGACCCGCGCGGCGTGGCCCGCCGGGCGGAAGCGTATCTGAAAAAGACCGGGATAGGGGACATCTCCTACTGGGGGCCGGAAGCGGAGTTTTTCACGTTCGATCATGCCAGTTATCATCAGGACAGCCAGTCCGGGTATTACTTTCTTGATTCCGAAGAAGGCATCTGGAATTCGGGAGAGGAAGGGCACAATCTGGGATCGCGGCCCCGGCACAAGGAAGGCTATTTCCCCGTTCCGCCCACGGACACCCAACAGGATCTCCGCACCGAAATGGTCCTGGAAATGGAAAAAGCCGGGATTCAGGTCGAAAAACACCACCACGAAGTGGCGACCGCCGGGCAGGCCGAAATTGATATTCGCTTTGCCAGTCTGGTGAAGATGGCCGACAACATGATGCTGTACAAATACATCGTCAAAAACGTGGCGCGGCGTCATAACAAAACCGCGACGTTTATGCCGAAACCGCTGTTCCAGGATAACGGAACGGGGATGCACACCCACCAGAGCATCTGGAAAGACGGGAAGCCGACGTTTGCCGGGAAAGAATACGCCGGAGTATCCAGAACCTGTTTGCATTACATCGGCGGCATTCTGAAGCATGGCCGGGCGCTGGCGGCCCTGACCAATCCCACGACGAATTCCTACAAGCGGTTGACCCCGGGATTTGAAGCGCCGGTGTTGCTGGCCTATTCCAGCCGGAATCGTTCGGCGGGGATTCGCATTCCCATGTATTCCCCCAGCCCGAAAGCCAAACGGGTTGAGGCGCGATTCCCCGATCCGTCCGCCAACATGTACCTGGCATTCAGCGCCCTGCTCATGGCCGGGCTGGACGGCATTCAGAACAAGATTGATCCAGGCAAAGCCGTGGACAAAAATCTCTACGACCTGCCGTCGGGTGAGGCGAAGCGGATTCCGACGATGCCATCGGATCTGAGCGAAGCGTTGAATCATTTAGAGCGGGATCACCAGTTCCTGTTACAAGGCGGTGTCTTCAGCGAGGAGTTGGTAAAAGCCTGGATTGCCTATAAGCGGGAGAAAGAAGTGGATCCGGTCCGGATTCGGCCTCATCCGCACGAATTTTATTTGTACTATGACGTGTAGTCACACGGGTGTGACGGAAACGGCCGGGGTGGTGGAGGAATAACAGCAGGTCTTTGGCCCCCGCTCCGGCCCGCTCCCGGAAGGAAAGGACTGAACAGCGTGAAAGGAAACACGAAGCCCGTCACCAGCAAGGGCCGTGCGGTGTGGCGCCTGTGGCGTCGGCAACCTGTCATGCGGATATCTCGCAGGCATACACGTGGATTTTTCCATGGATAGCTTGACAAGCAGGACCTGTTTTGCTAAAAGCCACCCCCGTATGACCGTGATCTTAACAATGGTCAAATTTAGTCCCCCCCCCCCCCCCCACGAAGTTTTTTTTTAGTATAGCCTGAGACAGACGTACCAGGAACGTAGTTCATGGTTATCAGAAACGACCTTCCGAAAACGGTCATCATGGCTTCCCTGTCCGGGGAGGCAGACAACCAGTGACCACTCCCTCCTCGTTCTCCCGTGTAGCGGTCGGAGCGCTCGTCGCCATTGGCCTGTGGCTTGGTACTGTCGACATCGCCTGGACGCAAGACCTGTCCCCCATGGCGCTCAACATAGCCGAAGGCGACTCAGGCACCTACCGCATCACACTGACCACCGCGCCCGCCGGCATGGTGACGATCACGCCGAGCGTCCCCCTCGCCAGCGATGTCAGAGTCTCCGGGGCGGTCACCTTCACCACCACCAACTGGAACATGTCCCAGACCGTCACCGTCACCGCGGAACAGGACACCGACACGGCCGACGACACCGTTACCATCAGCCATGCCGTAGGCGGCTACGGCTCCATCACCACGGCCGGTGAGGTCGTGGTCACCGTCTTCGACGATGACGCACCGTCTTTCCGCGCGGCGACAGTCGAGCCACAACACTACGTCGTCCACACCGCCATCCCGACGCTGACCTTGCCGGCCGCCACTGGAGGCACCGAACCTCTGGCCTACACCCTGACCCCCGCCGACATTCCCATCGGGCTGACCCTGGACCTCAACACCCGCACCCTGGCCGGCACGCCGGTCGCCATCGCATCGGCGCGGTCCTACACCTGGATCGCCACCGATAGCAACGGCCAGGTCGTTACCCTCACCTTCCCCATCACGATCGGGAGTACCACCGTGTGCGACCGCACCCCGGAGGTGCGCGACGCCATCGTGGCGGCGATAGCCGGCGTGACCGACTGCGCGGATGTCACCCCGGCCCATTTGCGCGGGATTACCGCGCTCAACTTCACGGGGACCCAAATTGTCGGAGAGGGCATCGCCTCATTCCAAAGCGGAGATTTCGCCGGGTTGAGCGAGTTGGAGGACTTGCGAATAACGGGCAATTACAGTCTCAACACCTTACCCGAGGGTCTCTTCGACGGGCTGAGCGAGCTGAAGAATCTGAATTTGGCTGATAGCCGTTTTGCCGCCCTGCCTGTGGGCCTCTTCGTCGATCTGGGTGCGCTGACAACTATGTCGCTCCGTAACAATCGTGGGCAACTCACCACCCTGCCTGCGAATTTCTTCGCCGGGTTGCGTGGGATCACCACCGTGGAGCTGAATAATGGGCAACTCACCACCCTGCCTGCGAATGTTTTCGCCGGATTGAGCGGGGTGGATTTTATTAATCTGCGTCAGAATTCCCTCACCACCCTGCCTGCGGGTCTTTTCAGCGGGTTGCTGGACACTCTGTTCGTGAACTTCCAAGTAAATCAAATCATGGCGTTGCCCGAAGGGCTTTTTGACGGCGTGAATGGCTTTAGAGCCTTGATCATGGACCAGAACCCCAACAGTCCGTTCACGCTGAATCTCTATGCTGAGCAAGGGGGGAACGGCGAGGCGCGGGTGCGTATTCCAGAGGCCGCCCCGTTGGACATTGAGGTCACCTGGACGATCGGCGGCACCACCGACACGGCCACCATCCCGGCGGGCCGGCGCACCTCGGATGCGTTTGGCATGCCCATGGCTTCGGCGGCCGACGTGACGCTCAGCAATCCCCGGTTCCCCGGCGTGGGCGAGGACACCGGCGACACCTTCGGCTTATACCGGGGCTTCCGACTGGGTATCGCGGCGGCCCGCTCCGGCGTCGTCCTCACCCCCGCCACCCTCACCGTGCCCGAAAACGGCTCGACCACCTACACCGTGTATCTGAACACCGCTCCCACCGGCACGGTCACGCTCGCGCCGAGCATCACCCCATCCATCAACGACCTGACGTTGACCCCGAGTGGTGGCGCGCTGACCTTCACCGTCGACAACTGGCACACCGCCCGGACCTTCACCGTCGCCGCCGGCACCGACGCCGACAACACCGATGACCCCGCCACCATCAGCTATGCGGTGAGTGGCTACGGCGCCGTGACCGCCGCCACCCTCTCGCTCGTGATTGACGACACCAATGACCAGGCGCCGGATTTCGGCACGGCCGCCATCGAGCCTCTCACCTACACCGCCCGCGCCCTCATCCCGGCGCTGACGCTCCCGCCAGCCACCGGCGGCGACGGCGACCTGGCCTACACCCTGTCCGGCCCTCTCCCCAGCGGCCTGCTCTACAACGCCGCCACGCGCACGGTGAGCGGCATCCCCGCCGCCGCGACCGGCATGGTCACCCTGCGGTACGCGGTCATGGACGCGGATGCCAACGTGGCGGACCACGATGCGGATACACTGACCTTCACCATGACGATTGCGGATGCGGTCGCTGGCGTGACCCTCGGACAGGACGCCATCACCTTGGACGGAGGCGACGACACCACCTACACCGTCGTGCTGGCCACCGAGCCAACCGGCGACGTCACGGTCACGCCGGCTGTTCCCGACGGGAGCAGGGTGACCGTCTCCGGCGCGGTGATCTTCACCCCCACCAACTGGAACACCGGGCAGGAGGTCACCGTCACGGCCGACGCGCGCCTTGATTTCGACGACACCACGGTCACCGTCAGCCATACGGTGAATGGCTACGGCAGTGTCATGGCCGATGATGTAACGGTGACCGTCGTCGCCACCCCGAGGAGGGCGCCGACCTTCGGCGCGACCATCATGCCCGGCCAGACCTACTTCGCCGACATCCCCATCCCCACGCTGACACTCCCGGCCGCCGGTGGCGGCAACGGCGCCCTGAGCTACGCCCTGACCGGCGACATTCCCGACGGCCTGATCTTCACCGACACCGACCGTACCCTGGCCGGCACACCCACCACAGTTGCCCCTGCCGTCACGCTGACGTACACGGCCACCGATGCGGATGCCGACACGGCGGCCGACGATACGGCCACGCTGACCTTCGCCGTGACGATCACGCTGGCGCCCGGAGTAACCATCGTCCCGACCGCTCTGACCGTGGATGAAGGCACCATGACCGCCTACACCGTCGTGCTGACCACCGAGCCAGCCGGTGATGTGACGGTCATGCCCGACGACAGCGGCACCGGCGGCGCGCTCACCGTTTCCGGCGTCCTGACCTTCACCATGGCGAACTGGAACACGGCCCGGACCGTCACCGTCACCGCTAACGTCGACGCGGACGACACCGACAACACGGCCACCCTCACCCATACGGTAGGCGGCTACGGCAGTGTAACCGACGCCGACCTTGTCACCGTCACGATTCCCGACACCGACAGCGCCCCGGACTTCGGCGGGCAGACGGTGGATGACATGACCTACACCACCGGCACCCCGATTCCGACGCTGACCCTGCCGGCCGCCACCAGCGGCGACACCCCCCTGAGCTATGCGCTGACCGGCGACATTCCCGACGGCCTGACCTACACCGACACCGGCACCGCCCGGACCCTGACCGGCACGCCCACGATGGCCACGGCTGTCACGCTGACCTGGACGGCCACCGATGCGGACGACAACAGGGCGGCCGGCGATACGGCCACGCTGACCTTCGCCGTCACCATCGCGGATCCGGTGCCCGGAGTGACCACCGTCCCGACCGCCCTGACCGTGGCCGAGGGCGGCACGGGTGTCTACACCGCCTTCCTGACCACCGAGCCAGCCGGTAACGTGACGGTCACGCCAACCAGCGGTAACCAGGCCGTCGCCACCGTCTCCGGCCCCCTGACCTTCACCTCGGCGACCTGGAACATCGCGCAGACCGTCACGGTCACCGCCGCCGAGGATTTGGACGGGAACGACGACACCGCCACCATCACCCATCTGGTGGCCGGCTATAACGCGCTGAATGTTGACGAAGTGACGGTGACCGTCGACGACACCGACATCCCCGGCGTGGCCGTTGCCCCGGACAGACTCACCGTGACCGAAGGCAACACGACCTCCTACACCGTGGAGCTGACCACCGAGCCAGCCGGTAACGTGACGGTCACGCCAATCAGCGATAACCAGGCCGTCGCCACCGTCTCCGGCGCGCTGACCTTCACCACGGCGACCTGGAACGTCGCGCAGATGGTCATCGTCACCGGCGCCGAGGATGCTGACGCAAACGACGACTTCGCCCGCATCACCCATCGGTTTGACGGCTACGGCATGGCGTTCGCCAGCGAGGTGAGGGTGATCGTCACCGACGACGACATCCCCGGCCTCACCCTGTCGGCGACCGCCCTGACGGTGACCGAAGGCGCCACCGGCACCTACACCGTGGCGCTGACCACCATCCCCGTCGGCGCCGTGACAGTCACGCCCATCAGCGGGGACCCCGCCCTCGTCACCGTCGCCGGCGCCCTGACCTTCACTGAGACGACCTGGAACACCGCGCAGACGGTCGGCATCACCACCGACGAGGATGATGACATCACCGACGACACCGTCCGCATCACCCATCAGGTGGACGGCTACGACGCGATGGACATTGGCGAGGTCACGGTGACCATCACCGACGACGACATCCCCGGCCTCACCCTGTCGGCGACGGCCCTGACCGTGTTCGAAAGCGGCACGACCAACTACGCGGTGGCGCTGACGACCGAGCCGACCGGCGACGTCACCATCACCGGGACGGTCACCCCGTCCAACAACGACCTGACGCTGACCCCGGGCGTGCTGACCTTCACCACCGGCAACTGGCGCATTGAGCAGACGCTGACCGTCGTCGCCGCCGTGGATGATGACGGCCTCGCCGACGCCGCCACCATCACCCACGTGGCGAGTGGCGCGGACTACGACGCCGTGACCCCCGCCGTGTTGCCGGTGTCAATCCTCGAGCGTGCCATCGTGGGCTTTGAGGCGACCGAGTACAGTGTGATGGAGAATGAGTCGTCCGGGCAGGTCATGGTGTGCGTGCTGGTGACCAGTCCGGCGGCGGCTCAACCGCTTGACTACACCTTCGCCCTGACGGTGAGTACCGCCGATGGCACCGCCACCGCCGATACCGACTACGGCCGGCTCGCCGCCGCCGACGCTGGCTCGTTCGCCGACGCCACCCGCCGCCAGTGCTTCATGGTTGATGTGTTCGACGACCGGGTTAGCGAGGGCGTCGAGGAGACCTTCACGCTCCAGCTGACCGAACGGGGCGGGGAGCCGTCCACGGTGACGATTGCCCCCGCCGTCGCCACCGTCCGGATCACCGACGACGACCCCGCCCTGGTCGTCTTCGTCCCGACCGCCCTGACCGTGGATGAAGACGCCACCGCCACCTACACCGTGGCGCTGACCACCGAGCCAGCCGGCGATGTCATCGTGTCGTCCGACATCAGCGGCCTCGGCGGCGCGCTCACCGTCTCCGGCGCCCTGACCTTCACCACGGCGAACTGGAACATCGCGCAGACGCGGATCGTCACCGCCGCCGGGGATGCGGACAGCGACGACGACACCTTCACCCTTCGCCATACGGTGTCCGGCTTCGGCCCCGCCATGTTCGCCGATTTTATGGTCATCGTCACCGACGCCACGCGCATCGGGATGGTGCCGGACTTCGGCACGACGATGGCGCCCGACCAGACCTACGCCGCCGCCATCGCGATTCCGGCGCTGACATTACCGGCCGCCACCGGCGGCGATGTCGCCCTGAGCTACGCCCTGACCGGCGCCATCCCCGCCGGCCTGACCTTCACCGGCGCCGACCGCACCCTGACCGGTACGCCCACCACCGAGGCCCCGGCCGTCACGCTGACCTACACGGCCACTGATGCGGACAACAACACGACCGCCGCCGATACGGCCACGTTGCTCTTTGCCGTGACGATTACGCCGGCGCCCGGCCTCACCCTCGCCCCGACCGCCCTGACCGTGGATGAAGGCGCCACCGGCGCCTACACCGTGGCGCTGACCACCGTGCCCGCCGGCGACGTGACGGTCACGCCCGTCAGCGGCGCCCCCGCCGTCGCCACCGTCGCCGGCGCGCTGACCTTCACCATGGAAAACTGGAACACCGCGCAGACGGTCACCGTCACCGCCGCCGAGGATGATGACGCGACCGACGACACCGCCACCATCACCCATCTGGTGGCCGGCTACAACGCGGTGCGCGCTGGCGAGGTGACGGTGACCGTCGTCGACACCGACATCCCCGGCGTCACCCTTTCGGCGATCGCCCTGACCGTGGATGAAGGCAGCACAACCATCTACACCGTGGCGCTGACCACCGTGCCCGCCGGCGACGTGACGGTCACGCCCACCAGCGGTGCCCCCGCCGTTGCCACCGTCACCGGCGCCCTGACCTTCACCACGGAAAACTGGAACGCCGAGCAGACGGTGACCGTCACCGGCGCCACCGACGCGGACGTCACCGAGGACACCGCCACGATCACCCATACCGTGGGCGGCTACGGCAGCGTCACCGGCACCGGCGCCGAGGTCATCGTCACCATCCCCGACACCGCCAGCGCGCCGACCTTCGACCCGTCGACAGGGACGGTGCCCGACCAGACCTACACCGTCGACGCCGCCATCCCGACGCTGACGTTACCGGAAGCCACCGGTGGCGACGGCGACCTGAGCTACGCCCTGACTTCCGATGCCACCATCCCCGCCGGCCTGACCTTCACCGCCGCCGGCCGCACCCTGGCCGGCACGCCCACCGCCGTCGCCGCGGCCGTCACGCTGACCTACACCGCCACGGATACCGATACCAACACGGCCGCCGACGATACGGCCACGCTGACCTTTGCCGTGACGATCACGCCGGCGCCCGGGGTCATCATCACCCCGACCGACCTCCCCGTGGAGAAAGGCATCACGGCCACCTACACCGTGGCGCTGACCGTCCGACCGGACGGTGAGGTGACCGTCACGCCGGGCGCCCGCCTCGGCAGCGGCGCCCCCAACCCCGTCACCACCAGCGGCGCGCTGACCTTCGCCCCCGGCGACTGGAACATGGCGCAGACGGTCACCGTCACCGCCAGTGAGGACGATGATGCGGTTGGCGATATCGTCACCCTCGTCCACACGGTGGCCGGTGGCGACTACGATGGCGTCACGGCCCCCGATGTGGTGGTCACCGTGCTTGAACGCACCATCCTCTTCACCGTCTACGGGGCCACCCGCCTCACCGAGGGCGTCACCGAGCCGTACCGCATCATCCGCACCGGCGGGGAGTTGCGCGCCGACACCACCGTCACCTGGCTGGTCAACGTCGGCGGCCTCACAACAAGGGGTGACTTCAGTGCGATCACCGGCGATGTCGTCTTCGCCGCCGGCGATGACATCGCGATCTTCTCCGTGCTTGCGCGCGTGGACCATCGTAACGAATCGGACGAACCCTTCACCGTGAGCATTGACGCTCCGGGCCACCTGTCCGGCGACCCGCTGGCCGCCACCATCCTCGCCAACAGCGCCAACGACCAGGCCTATCTTGGCCGTGCCGACCGCCCGTATGTGAGCGAGGGCGAGACCATCCGTGTCCCGGTCGGTATCCGTGGTGAAGGGGCGAGCCGTGGCCTCCTGACCATCCAGGTTACCGGTACGGTCTCCCCCGCCTTCGGCATCGGCGACTTCGAGGTGAGCAGCAACTCGACGTTCACCGAATACACCATTGTGGGATCGGAAGGCCAGATCAAGATTGAAGTGAGTGAGTCCATGCTCAGTAGTACGGTGATGAACATCGCCATCAGACGCGATTCCTTCCACGAGCCTACCCCGGAAACGCTCACCCTCCAGCTCATCGGGCGATCAGGTGGCAGCGAGAGTGTTGACTTCACCCGGCACACCTACACCATCTTCGACAACCTGCTGAGCGTTTCGACGGCCGACCTGGACGTGCCCGAAGGCGACAGCGCCACCTACACCGTGAGGCTGAGCGCGGCGCCGGCCGGCGATGTGACGGTCACCCCCGTCATCACCCCGTCCGCCACCGACCTGACGTTGCGTCAGGCCGGCAGAGTGTTAGCCGAAATGAGCGGCGCGCTGACGTTCACCGCCATGAACTGGAACGACCCGCAGACGGTGACGGCGAGAGCGGCCCACGACTATGACGACGAAGACGAACCCTTGCGCATCAGCCACAACATGGGCGGCGGCGGGTTCCCCGCCGGCTCCGCCGCCGGCGGCATCAACGTGCAAATCCGCGATGACGACCGCACCAACACCTTCACCGTCAGCGGTCCCACCAACCTCGCCGAAGGCGACGGCGACGGCATCTACACCGTCACCCGTAGCGGCAGGGGGGCACGCGATGTGCGCGTTACCTGGGAGGTCGGTCACGGCGGCACGGTTGACGCCGACTTGAGCGCAACCAGCGGCACACTTGACTTCGCCACCGGCGAGAACCGCAAGACGTTCATCCTGACCGCCGCCGCCGATGGGGTGGACGAGGGCGACGAAGTCTTCACCTTGACCGCCGGCGCCACCGGCCACATATCCGGCGAGCCGCTGTCGGTCACCATCTCCGACTTAGGCACCGTGCCGGTCTTCGACCCGGCCGCGGTGCCCGCCCGGGCCTACATCGCCGGGACCGCCATTCCGACCCTGACGTTACCGTCCGCCACCGGCGGAGACGGCGCCCTGAGCTATGCCCTGACCGGCGACATTCCCGCCGGCCTGACCTTCACCCTGGCCGCCCGCACGCTGACCGGTACGCCCACCATGGCCTCGGCCGTCACGCTGACCTGGACGGCCACGGATAACGACGCCGACACCGCCGCCGACGATGCGGCCATGCTGACCTTTGCCGTGACGGTGACGGTGCCCGGAGTGACCATCGTCCCGACCGCCCTGACCGTGGATGAAGGCACCATGACCACCTACACCGCCGTCCTGACCACCGAGCCAGCCGGTGATGTCACGGTCATGCCTGACGCCGGCACCGACGGCGTGCTCACCGTTTCCGGCGCCCTGACCTTCAGCACGGCGACCTGGAACGCCGCGCAGACGGTGACCGTCACCGCGACCGTCGACGCGGATGCCACCGACAACACGGCCACCCTCACCCATGCGGTGAACGGCTACGGCAGTGTCTCCACGGTTCCCGACGTGACCGTCACGATCACCGACACCGACAGCGCCCCGACCTTTGGCGCGCAGACGGTGGATGACATGACCTACGTCGTCGCGGTCGCGATTGCGACGCTGACCCTGCCGGCCGCCACCAGCGGCGACGTCCCCCTGAGCTATGTGCTGACCGGCGCCATTCCCGACGGCCTGACCTTCACCAACGCCGACCGCACCCTGGCCGGCACACCCACCACCGTCGCCGAGGCCGTCACGCTGACCTGGACAGCCACGGATACCGATTCCAACACGGCCGCCGACGATACGGCCATGCTGACCTTTGCGGTGACGGTGCCGGCGGCGTTGCCCGGAGTGATCATCGTCCCGACCGCCCTGACTGTGGATGAAGGCACCATGACCACCTACACCGCCGTCCTGGCCACCGAGCCAGCCGGTGATGTGACGGTCACGCCCGACGCCAGCGGCACCGGCGGCGCGCTCACCGTTTCCGGCGTCCTGACCTACACCTCGGCGAACTGGAACGCCGCGCAGACGGTGACCGTCACCGCTAACGTCGACGCGGACGCCACCGACAACACGGCCACCCTCACCCATACGGTAGACGGCTACGGCAGTGTCTCCATGGTTCCCGACGTGACCGTTACGATCCCCGACACCGACAGCGCCCCGGACTTCGGCGCGCAGATGGTGGAAGGCATGACCTACACCACCGGCGCCCCGATTGCGACGCTGACCCTGCCGGCCGCCACCAGCGGCGACGCCCCCCTGAGCTATGCGTTGACCGGCGACATTCCCGACGGCCTGACCTACACCGACACCGGCACCGACCGTACCCTGACCGGCACGCCCACCACCGTCGTCGCGGCCGTCACGCTGACCTGGACAGCCACCGATGCGGATGACAACAGGGCGGCCGACGATGCGGCCACGCTGACCTTCGCCGTGACGGTGGCGGCGGTGCCCGCAGTGACCATCGTCCCGACCGCCCTGACCGTGGCTGAGGGCGGCACGGATGTCTACACCGCCTTCCTGACCACCGAGCCAGCCGGAGATGTGACGGTCACGCCCGACGCCAGCGGCGCCAGCGGCGCGCTCACCGTTTCCGACGCCCTGACCTTCACCACGGCAAACTGGAACACGGCGCAGACCGTCACCGTCACCGCTAACATTGACGCGGATGACACCGACAACACGGCCACCCTCGCCCATACGGTAGACGGCTACGGCAGTGTGACCGACGCCGACCCTGTCACCATTACGATCCCCGACACCGACAGCGCCCCGACCTTCGGCGGGCAGACGGTGGATGGCATGACCTACACCACCGGCATCCCGATTGCGACGCTGACCCTGCCGGCCGCCACCAGCGGCGACGCCCCCCTGAACTATGCGCTGACCGGCGACATTCCCGACGGCCTGACCTACACCGGCACCAGCGCCGACCGTACCCTGACCGGCACGCCCACCACCGTCGTCGCGGCCGTCACGCTGACCTGGACAGCCACGGATACCGATACCAACACGGCGGCCGGCGATACGGCCACGCTGACCTTCGCCGTGACGGTGGTGGCGGTGCCCGGAGTGACCATCGTCCCGACCGCCCTGACCGTGGCTGAGGGCGGCACGGGTGTCTACACCGCCGTCCTGACCACCGAGCCAGCCGGTGATGTCACAGTGACACCCGGCGCCAGCGGCCTCGGCGGCGCGCTCACCGTTTCCGGCGCCCTGATCTTCACCACAGAAACCTGGAACACGGCGCAGACCGTCACCGTCACCGCCGCCGTCGACGCGGACGACACCGACAACACGGCCACCCTCACCCATACGGTAGACGGCTACGGCAGTGTGACCGACGCCGACCTTGTAACCGTTACGACCCCCGACACCGACAGCGCCCCGACCTTCGGCGCGCAGATGGTGGAAGGCATGACCTACACCACCGGCGACCCGATTGCGACGCTGACCCTGCCGCCCGCCACCAGCGGCGACGCCCCCCTGAGCTATGCGCTGACCGGCGACATTCCCGCCGGCCTGACCTACGCTGACACCGGCACCGACCATACCCTGACCGGCACGCCCACCACCGCTGTCGCGGCTGTCACGCTGACCTGGACGGCCACCGATGCGGATGCCAACACGGCGGCCGGCGATACGGCCACGCTGACCTTCGCCGTCACCATCATGGATACGGTGCCCGCAGTGACCATCGTCCCGACCGCTCTGACCGTGGATGAAGGCACCATGACCACCTACACCGCCGTCCTGACCACCCAGCCAGCCGGTGATGTGACGGTCACGCCCGACGACAGCGGCACCGACGGCGCGCTCACCGTTTCCGGCGTCCTGACCTTCACCATGACAAACTGGAACACGGCGCAGACCGTCACCGTCACCGCTAACGTCGACGCGGACGACACCGACAACACGGCCACCCTCACCCATACGGTAGGCGGCTACGGCAGTGTAACCGACGCCGACCTTGTAACCGTCACGATCCCCGACACCGACAGCGCCCCGACCTTCGGCGCGCAGATGGTGGAAGGCATGATCTACACCACCGGCGACCCGATTGCGACGCTGACCCTGCCGGTCGCCACCAGCGGCGACGCCCCCCTGAGCTATGCGCTGACCGGCGACATTCCCGCCGGCCTGACCTACACCGACACCGGCACCGACCATACCCTGACCGGCACGCCCACGATGGCCGAGGCTGTCACGCTGACCTGGACGGCCACCGATGCGGATGCCAACACGGCGGCCGGCGATACGGCCACGCTGACCTTCGCCGTCACCATCATGGATACGGTGCCCGAAGTGACCATCGTCCCGACCGCTCTGACCGTGGCTGAAGGCACCATGACCACCTACACCGCCGTCCTGACCACCGAGCCAGCCGGAGATGTGACGGTCACGCCCGACGCCAGCGGCACCGACGGCGCGCTCACCGTTTCCGATGCCCTGACCTTCACCACAGCAAACTGGAACACGGCGCAGACCGTCACCGTCACCGCTAACGTCGACGCGGATGACACCGACAACACGGCCACCCTCGCCCATACGGTAGGCGGCTACGGCAGTGTGACCGACGCCGACCTTGTAACCGTCACGATCCCCGACACCGACAGCGCCCCGACCTTCGGCGGGCAGACGGTGGATGACATGACCTACACCACCGGCGCCCCGATTGCGACGCTGACCCTGCCGCCCGCCACCAGCGGCGATGCCCCCCTGAGCTATGCGCTGACCGGCGACATTCCCGCCGGCCTGACCTACGCTGACACCGGCACCGACCATACCCTGACCGGCACGCCCACCACCGCTGTCGCGGCTGTCACGCTGACCTGGACGGCCACCGATGCGGATGCCAACACGGCGGCCGGCGATACGGCCACGCTGACCTTCGCCGTCACCATCATGGATACGGTGCCCGAAGTGACCATCGTCCCGACCGCTCTGACCGTGGCTGAAGGCACCATGACCACCTACACCGCCGTCCTGACCACCGAGCCAGCCGGAGATGTGACGGTCACGCCCGACGACAGCGGCACCGACGGCGCGCTCACCGTTTCCGGCGTCCTGACCTTCACCATGACAAACTGGAACACGGCGCAGACCGTCACCGTCACCGCTAACGTCGACGCGGACGACACCGACAACACGGCCACCCTCACCCATACGGTAGGCGGCTACGGCAGTGTAACCGACGCCGACCTTGTAACCGTCACGATCCCCGACACCGACAGCGCCCCGACCTTCGGCGCGCAGATGGTGGATGGCATGATCTACACCACCGGCGACCCGATTGCGACGCTGACCCTGCCGGTCGCCACCAGCGGCGACGCCCCCCTGAGCTATGCGCTGACCGGCGACATTCCCGCCGGCCTGACCTACACCGACACCGGCGCCGACCATACCCTGACCGGCACGCCCACGATGGCCTCGGCTGTCACGCTGACCTGGACGGCCACCGATGCGGACGACAACGTGATGGCCGGCGATAGTGCCACGCTGACCTTCGCCGTCACCATCATGGATACGGTGCCCGCAGTGACCATCGTCCCGACCGATCTGACCGTGGCTGAGGGCGGCACGGGTGTCTACACCGCCTTCCTGACCACCGAGCCAGCCGGTGATGTCACAGTCACACCCGACGCCAGCGGCACCAGCGGCGCGCTCACCGTTTCCGGCGTCCTGACCTTCACCTCGGCGAACTGGAACGCCGCGCAGACGGTGACCGTCACCGCCGCCGTCGACGCGGACGACACCGACAACACGGCCACCCTCACCCATACGGTAGGCGGCTACGGCAGTGTGACCGACGCCGACCTTGTCACCGTCACGATCCCCGACACCGACAGCGCCCCGGACTTCGGCGCGCAGATGGTGGAAGGCATGACCTACACCACCGGCGACCCGATTGCGACGCTGACCCTGCCGCCCGCCACCAGCGGCGACACCCCCCTGAGCTATGCGCTGACCGGCGACATTCCCGACGGCCTGACCTTCACCAACACCGACCGTACCCTGGCCGGCACGCCCACCGCCGCCGCGGCCGTCACGCTGACGTACACGGCCACCGATGCGGATGCCAACACGGCGGCCGGCGATACGGCCACGCTGACCTTTGCGGTGACGGTGACGGTGCCGGTGGTGCCCGGAGTGACCATCGTCCCGACCGCTCTGACCGTGGCTGAGGGCGGCACGGGTGTCTACACCGCCTTCCTGACCACCGAGCCAGCCGGTGATGTCACAGTAACACCCGACGCCAGCGGCGCCGACGGCGCGCTCACCGTTTCCGGCGCCCTGATCTTCACCATGACGAACTGGAACACGGCCCAGACCGTCACCGTCACCGCCGCCGTCGACGCGGACGACACCGACAACACGGCCACCCTCACCCATACGGTAGGCGGCTACGGCAGTGTGACCGACGCCGACCTTGTCACCGTCACGATCCCCGACACCGACAGCGCCCCGGACTTCGGCGCGCAGATGGTGGAAGGCATGACCTACACCACCGGCGACCCGATTCCGACGCTGACCCTGCCGGCCGCCGCCAGCGGCGACACCCCCCTGAGCTATGCGCTGACCGGCGACATTCCCGACGGCCTGACCTTCACCGACACCGACCGTACCCTGGCCGGCACGCCCACCACCGCCGCCCCGGCCGTCACGCTGACGTACACGGCCACCGATGCGGATGCCAACACGGCGGCCGGCGATACGGCCACGCTGACCTTTGCGGTGACGGTGACGGTGCCGGCGGTGCCCGGAGTGACCATCGTCCCGACCGCCCTGACCGTGGATGAAGGCACCATGACCACCTACACCGCCTTCCTGACCACCGAGCCAGCCGGTGATGTCACAGTAACACCCGACGCCAGCGGCACCGACGGCGCGCTCACCGTTTCCGGCGCCCTGATCTTCACCATGACGAACTGGAACACGGCCCGGACCGTCACCGTCACCGCCGCCGTCGACGCGGACGCCACCGACAACACGGCGACCCTCACCCATACGGTAGGCGGCTACGGCAGTGTGACCGACGCCGCCCCTGTCACCGTCACGATTCCCGACACCGACAGCGCCCCGACCTTCGGCGGGCAGATGGTGTCCGACGAGACCTACACGACAACAGCGCCCATCATGACGCTGGCGCTCCCCGCCGCCACCGGCGGCGACGGCACCCTGAGCTACGCCCTGACCGGCGACATTCCCGACGGCCTGACCTACACCGGCACCGACCGTACCCTGGCCGGCATGCCCACCACGGAAGCCGCGGCCGTGACGCTGACCTGGACGGCCACCGATGCGGACGACAACGTGATGGCCGGCGATACGGATATGCTGACCTTTTCCATCACCGTCGCCGACGATTACATACCGTCTTTCCGCACGGCGACAGTCGAGCCACAACACTACGCCGTCCACACCGCCATCCCGACGCTGACCTTGCCGGCCGCCGCTGGAGGCGCCGAACCGCTGGCCTACACCCTGACCCCCGTCGCCGACATTCCCATCGGGCTGACCCTGGACCCCAACACCCACACCCTGGCCGGCACGCCGGTCGCCTTCGCACCGGCGCGGTCCTACACCTGGATCGCCACCGACAGCAACGGCGCATTCGATACGCTCATCTTCACCATCGCGATCCAGAGTACCACCGTGTGTGGCCGCACCCCGGTGGTGCGCGACGCCATTGTGGCGGCGAGAGGCGGCGTGAACGACTGCGCGGATGTGACCCCGGCCCATTTGCGTGGGATCACCTCGCTCAACATCAGCGGGAACCGCGTTGTCGGAGCGGGCATCACCTCACTCCAAAGCGGAGATTTCGCCGGGTTGAGCGCATTGGAAGTCCTGCAAATCGTCAACCATCGCGACTTGGTCATCATACCCTCGGATATCTTCGCCGGGCTGAGCGCGCTGGAGTATCTGACTCTGAGGGGTAACGGTCTGACCACCCTGCCCGTGGGCCTCTTCGCCGGGCTGAGCGCGCTGACGAATCTGATTGTGGACTTTGGGGAACTCGCCACTCTGCCCGCGAATGTCTTCGCCGGGTTGAGCGCGGTCACCAGCCTGTCGCTGAACGGTAATAATTTGACCACGCTGCCCGCGAACATCTTCGACGGGTTGAACACGTTGGAGTCTATTAATCTGAATGCGAATGACATCACCACCCTGCCCCCGGGTCTCTTCGGCGGGCTGGATGTGTTGGAGTCTCTCGCCATGCGGACCAATCAACTCTCGGCGTTGCCCGAAGGGTTGTTTGACGGCCTGAGTCGCCCGGGCGGCTTGTCCGAACTCAACCTGCGCGAGAACCCAGGCGGTCTGTTCACGCTGAATCTCCATATTGAGCAAGGGGGGAACGGCCAGGCGCGGGTGCGTATTCCGGAGGCCGCCCCGTTGGACATCGAGGTCACCTGGATGATCGGCGGCACCCCCGACACGGCGACCATCCCGGCGGGCCGGCGCACCTCGGATGCGTTTGGCATGGTCATGTCCTCGGCGGCCGACGTGACGCTCAGCAATCCCCGATTCCCCGGCGTGATCGAGGACACCGACGACAGCGCCGGCGTCTACCGGGGCTTCCAACTGGGCACCACGGCGGCCCGCTCCGGCGTCATCCTCAACCCCGCCACCCTCACCGTGCCCGAAGGCGGCACAGCCACCTACACCGTGTATCTGAACACCGTCCCCACCGGCGCGGTGACGGTCACGCCGAGCATCACCCCATCCGACCACGACCTGACGTTGACCCCGAGTGGCGCGTTGACCTTCACCACCGCCGACTGGCACACCGCCCGGCCCATCACCGTCGTCACCACCACCGACGCCGACACCACCGATGACCCCGTCACCATCAGCTATGCGGTGAGTGGCTACGGCGCCGTCACCGCCGCCACCCTCGCGCTCGTGATTGACGACAACAATGACCAGGCGCCGGATTTCGGCACGACCACCATCGAAGCCCGCACCTACACCGCCCTCGCGCCCATCCCTGTGCTGACGCTCCCGGCCGCCACCGGCGGCGACGGCGACCTGGCCTACACCCTGTCCGGCCCTCTCCCCGGCGGCCTGCGCTACACCGCCGCCACGCGCACGGTGAGCGGCATCCCCGCCGCCGCAACCGACACGGTCACCCTGCGGTACACGGCCATGGACGCGGATGCCAACGTGGCGGACCACGATGCGGATACACTGACCTTCACCATGACGATTGTGGATGCGGTCGCTGGCGTCACCCTCGGACAGGCCGCCCTCACCGTGGACGGAGGCGACTCCAACGCCTACACCGTCGTGCTGGCCACCGCGCCAACCGGCGACGTCACGGTCACGCCCTCTGTTCCCGACGGGAGCAGGGTGACCGTCTCCGGCGCGTTGATCTTCACCACCGCCAACTGGAACACCGAGCAGGAGGTCACCGTCACGGCCGACGCGCGCCTTGATTTCGACGACACCACGGTTGCCGTCAGCCATACGGTGAGTGGCTACGGCAGTATCGCCACCGCCGATGATGTGACGGTGACCGTCGTCGCCGACACGAGGAGGACGCCAACCTTCGGCGCGACCATCGTGCCCGGCCAGACCTTCTTCGCCGACATCCCCATCCCCACGCTGACGCTTCCGGCCGCCGGTGGCGGCAACGGCGCCCTGAGCTACACCCTGACCGGTCTTCCCGCCGGCCTGAACTTTGCCATGGACACCCTCACCCTGACCGGCACCCCCACCGCCGTCGAAGATCTCACGCTGACCTACACGGTCTCGGACACGGACAGTGACAACGATGCCAACGACGAAGATGTCCTGACCTTCGCGGTAACGGTCGCGGTCCCCGGAATCACCATCGCTCCGGCCACCCTCACCATGGACGAAGGCGACAGCGGCATCTACACCGTGGTGTTGGACACCGCCCCCGCCGGCGATGCCACGATCACGCCGACTGTCCCCGACGGGGCCGGTGTCACCGTCTCCGGCGCGCTGACCTTCACCGTCGCCACATGGAACGTCGCGCAGACGGTGACAGTCGAGGCCACCGCGGATGTTGCCAGCGGGGCCGACACCGTTACCATCAGCCATGCCGTGAGCGGCTACGGCGCCGTCACCGCGGCCGGTCAGGTCGTGGTCACCGTCTTCGACGATGACGTCCCGTCGTTCCGCACGGCGACCGTCGAGCCACAACGCTACATCGCCAACACCGCCATCCCGACGCTGACCTTGCCGGCCGCCGCTGGAGGCGCCGAACCTCTGGCCTACACCCTGACCCCCGCCGCCATTCCCCTCGGGCTGACCCTGGACCTCAACACCCGCACCCTGGCCGGCACGCCGGTCACCCTCCCATCGGCGCGGTCCTACAACTGGATCGCCACCGATAGCAACGGCGAATTCGAGACCCTCACCTTCACCCTCGCGATCATGAGGACCAACGTGTGCGCCCGCACACCTGATGTGCGCGACGCCATCGTGGCGGCGATAGACGGCGTGGACGACTGCGCGGATGTCACCCCGGCCCATTTGCGCTTGATCACCTCGCTCAGATTCCAGGGGAGCGGCATGGTCGGAGTGGGCCTCACCGCATTGCAAAGCGGAGATTTCGCCGGGTTGAGCGCGTTGGAGGATCTGCAGATAAGGGGCAATGCGAGTCTCACCACCATACCCGAGGATATCTTCGCCGGGCTGAGCGCGTTACAGGTTCTGGCTCTGGTCTCTAACGCTGTGACCGCCCTGCCCGAGGGCATCTTCGCCGGGCTGAGCGCGCTGGAAAGCCTGAATCTGGATTTCGGTCGTTTCACCACCCTGCCCGCGAATATCTTCGCCGGGTTGAGTAGTGTCCGAGCCCTGGCTCTGCATACTGGGAGACTCACCACCCTGCCTGCGAATGTTTTCGCCGGAGTCCCCTTGTTGAGGGAGATTGATCTGCGTAGTAATTTAATCACCACCCTGCCTGCGGGTCTTTTCAGCGGCTTTGACCGAACAGTGAGCGTGAGAGGCAATCAATTGACGGCGTTGCCCGAAGGGCTTTTTGACGGCGTGAATGGCCTTGGCTTCGTGGACGCGAGCAACAACCCAAATTCTCCGTTCACGCTGAATCTTTATACTGAGCAAGGGGGGAACGGCCAGGCGCGGGTGCATCTTCCAGAGGCCGCCCCGTCGGACATTGAGGTCACCTGGACGATCCCCGGCGGCGACACCGGCACGGCCACCATCCCGGCGGGCCGGCGCACCTCGGATGTGTTTGGCATGGCCATGGCTTCTGTGGCCGACGTGATGCTCAGCAATCCCCGATTCACCAGCGACACCTTCAGCTCCCTCGGCTTACAACTGGGCACCACGGCGGCCCGCGCCGGCGTCGTCCTCACCCCCGCCACCCTCACCGTGCCCGAAGGTGGCACAACCACCTACACCGTGTGGCTGAACACCGCCCCCACCGGCGCGGTCACGCTCACGCCGAGCATCACCCCATTCGGCCACGACCTGACGTTGACCCCGAGTGGCGCGTTGACCTTCACCACCATCAACTGGCACACCGCCCGGACCATCACCGCCCTCGCCGCCACCGACTCCGACACCACCGATGACCCCGCCACCATCAGCTATGCGGTGAGCGGCTACGGCGCCGTCACCGCCGCCACCCTCGCGCTCGTGATTGACGACACCAATGACCAGGCGCCGGATTTCGGCATGGCGACCATCGAGCCTGTCACCTACACCATCCGCACCCTCATCCCGGTGCTGACGCTCCCTGCCGCCACCGGCGGCGACGGCGACCTGGCCTACACCCTGTCCGGCCCTCTCCCCGGCGGCCTGCGCTACACCGCCGCCACGCGCACGGTGAGCGGCATCTCCAACACCCCGCTCGGCACGTTCACCCTGCGGTACACGGCCATGGACGCGGATGCCAACGTGGCGGACCACGATGCGGATACACTGACCTTCTCCATAACGATTGAGGATGCGGTCCCTGGCGTCCTCATCGGACGGAGCGCCATCAGCGTGGACGAAGGATTAGCCAACACCTACGGCATGAGGCTGGCCACCCGGCCGCCCGGCGATGTCACAGTCACGCCGGCTGTTCCCGACGGGAGCAGGGTGACCGTCTCCGGCGCGTTGACCTTCCGGCTCGCCAGCTGGACGAACTCGCAGACGGTCACCGTCACCGCCGAAGAGCGCCCTGATTTCAACGACATCACGGCCACCGTCAGCCATACGGTAAGCGGCTACGGCAGTGTTGTCGCCGCCGATGATGTGACGGTCACCGTCGTCGCCAGCCCGATGATCACGCCGACCTTCGACGCGGCCACCGTGCCCGACCAGACCTACGTCACCGGCTCCGGCATCCCCGTGCTGACACTCCCGGCCGCCGCCGGCGGCAATGGCGCCCTGAGCTACGCCCTGGCCGGTATTCCCGCCGGTCTGACCTTCGACATGGCCACCCGCACCCTGACCGGCAACCCCACCGCCGCCGCGGCCGTCACGCTGACGTACACGGCCGCCGATGAGGATACCGACACGACGGCCGCCGATACGGCCATGCTGACCTTTGCCGTCACCATCACGCTGGCGCCCGGGGTGACCATCATGCCCACCGCCCTCACCGTGAATGAAGGCGCCACGACCATCTACACCGTGGCGCTGACCACCGTGCCCCCCGGCGCGGTGACGGTCACGCCCGACGCCAGTGGCGCCAGCGGCGCGCTCACGGTCACCGGCGCCCTGACCTTCAGCGCGACGAGTTGGAACACGGCACAGACCGTCACCGTCACCGCCGCCGTCGCCTTCGACGCGGACGCCACCGATAACACGGTCACCCTCGCCCATGGGGTAGGCGGCTACGGCAGTGTGACCACCGTCGCCCCTGTCACCGTCACGATCCCCGACACCGACAGCGCCCCGGACCTCGGCGGGCAGATGGTGCCCGACGAGACCTACCCGGCCAGAGCGCTCATCACGACGCTGGCGCTCCCCGCCGCCACCGCCGGCGACGGCGCCCTGAGCTACGCCCTGACCGGCGACATTCCCGCCGGTCTGACCTTTGATGCCACCGCGCGCACGTTGAGCGGCGTTCCCACCACGGAAGCCGCGGCCGTGACGCTGACCTGGACAGTCACCGATTCGGACAGCAACACAATGGCCAACGATACGGCCATGCTGACCTTTGCCGTGACCATCACGGCGGCGGAGCCGGGGGTGACCATCGTCCCGATTGCCCTGACCGTGAATGAGGGCAACTCGACCACCTACACCGCCTACCTGTCCACCGTGCCCGACGGTGATGTGACGGTCACACCCGACGCCAGCGGCACCGGCGGCGCGCTCACCGTGTCCGGCGCCCTGACCTTCACCACGGCGAGCTGGAACACGGCGCAGACGTTCACCGTCACCGCCGCCGTCGACACGGATGCCGACACCGGCACGGCCACCCTCACCCATGCGGTGAACGGCTACGGCAGTGTCTCCATGGTTCCCGACGTCACCGTCACGATCACCGACAGCGACAGCGCCCCGGACTTCGGCGCGCAGACGGTGGATGACATGACCTACACCACCGACATCGCGATTCCGACGCTGACCCTGCCGGCCGCCACCGACGGCGACGGCGCCCCGGGCTATGCGCTGACCGGCGACATTCCCGACGGCCTGACCTACACCGGCACCGCCCGCACCCTGACCGGCACGCCCACCGCCGCCGCCGCGGCCGTCACGCTGACCTGGACGGCCACCGATGCGGATGCCAACACGGCGGCCGGCGATACGGCCACGCTGACCTTTGCCGTAACGGTGATGGCGGGGGTGCCCGGAGTGACCATCGTCCCGACCGCCCTGACCGTGAATGAAGGCGCCATGACCACCTACACCGCCTTCCTGGACACCCCGCCCGACGGTGATGTCACGGTCACGCCCGACGCCAGCGGCGCCGGCGGCGCGCTCACCGTGTCCGGCGCCCTGACCTTCACCACGACAAACTGGAGAATGGCGC
Organism: Nitrospirales bacterium; assembly: GCA_963692935.1. Classification (GTDB taxonomy): domain Bacteria; phylum Nitrospirota; class Nitrospiria; order Nitrospirales; family UBA8639; genus Bin75. Next base: position 1,007,845 of record OY843588.1, on the reverse strand, counting down.
AGATGGTCACCGTCACCGCCGCCGTCGACGCGGACGACACCGACAACACCGCCACCCTCACCCATGCGGTAGGCGGCTATGGCAGTGTCTCCACGGTTCCCGACGTGACCGTCACGATCACCGACACCGACAGCGCCCCGACCTTTGGCACGGAGACGGTGGATGACATGACCTACGTCGCCGACACCGCCATCGCGACCCTGACCTTGCCGGAAGCCACCGGTGGCGACGGAGGCCCGAACTACGCCCTGACTCCCAATGCCGACATTCCCGCCGGCCTGACCTACTCCGCCGCCAACCGCACCCTGACCGGCACGCCCACCACCACCGCCGCGGCCGTCACGCTGACGTACACGGCCACCGATGAGGATGCCAACACGGCGGCCGCCGATACGGCCGTGCTGACCTTTGCCGTGACCATCACGCCGGCGCCCGGGGTGACCATCACGCCCACCGCCCTCACCGTGAATGAAGCCAGCTCGGACACCTACACCGTGGCGCTGACCACCGTGCCCCCCGGCGATGTGACGGTCACGCCCGACGCCAGTGGCGCCAGCGGCGCGCTCACGGTCTCCGGCGCCCTGACCTTCAGCACGACGAGTTGGAACACGGCACAGACGGTCACCGTCACCGCCGCCTTCGACGCGGACGCCACCGATAACACGGCCACCCTCACCCATGCGGTAGACGGCTACGGCAGTGTGACCATCGCCGACTCTGTCACCGTCACGATCCCCGACACCGACAACGCCCCGGACTTCGGCGGGCAGATGGCGCCCGACGAGACCTATCCGGCCAGAGCGCTCATCACGACGCTGGCGCTCCCCGCCGCCACCGCCGGCGACGGCGCCCTGAGCTACGCCCTGACCGGCGACATTCCCGCCGGCCTGACCTTTGATGCCACCGCGCGCACGCTGAGCGGCGTTCCCACCACGGAAGCGTCGGCCGTGACGCTGACCTACACCGTCACGGATATGGACACCAACATGACGGCCGCCGATACGGCCATGCTGACCTTTACGGTGACGGTGACGGCGGTGGAGCCGGGGGTGACCATCGTCCCGGTTGCCCTGACCGTGAATGAGGGCAACTCGACCACCTACACCGCCTTCCTGACCACCATGCCCGACGGTGATGTGACGGTGACAGCCGACGCCAGCGGCACCGGCGACAGGCTCACCGTGTCCGGCGCCCTGACCTTCACCACGACGAACTGGAACACGGCGCAGACGGTCACCCTCACGGCCACGGAAGACCCGGATGACGACACCGGCACGGCCACCCTCACCCATACGGTGAGTGGCTACGGCGATGTCTCCATGGTTCCCGCCGTGACCGTCACCATCCCCGACACCCGGAGCGCCCCGGACTTCGGCGGGCAGATGGTGACCGACCGGACCTACATGGCGAGAGCGCTCATCACGGCGCTGACGTTGCCCGCCGCCGATGCCGGCGACGGCACCCTGAGCTACGCCCTGACCGGCGACATTCCCGCCGGTCTGGCCGTTGATGCCACCGCGCGCACGTTGAGCGGCGTTCCCACCACGGAAGCCGCGGCCGTGACGCTGACCTGGACGGCCACCGATTCGGACGACAACGTGATGGACAGCGATACGGATATGCTGACCTTCGCCGTGACCATCACGGCGGCGGCGCCAGGGGTGACCATCGTCCCGATTGCCCTGACCGTGGATGAGGGCGGCACGACCACCTACACCGCCTACCTGGCCACCGTGCCCGCCGGTGATGTGACGGTCACGCCCGACGCCAGCGGCACCGGCGGCGCGCTCACCGTGTCCGGCGCCCTGACCTTCACCGCGACAAGCTGGAACACGGCGCAGACGGTCATCGTCACCGCCGCCGTCGACACGGATGCCGACACCGGCACGGCCACCCTCACCCATGCGGTAGGCGGCTACGGCAGTGTCTCCACGGTTCCCGACGTCACCGTCACGATCGCCGACACCGACAGCGCCCCGACCTTCGGCGCGCAGACGGTGGATGACATGACCTACACCACCGGCGACCCGATTGCGACGCTGACCCTGCCGGCCGCCACCGGCGGCGACGGCGCCCTGGGCTATGCGCTGACCGGCGACATTCCCGACGGCCTGACCTACACCGGCACCGACCGTACCCTGGCCGGCACACCCACCACCGCCGTCGCGGCCGTCACGCTGACGTACACGGCCACCGATGCGGATGCCAACACGGCGGCCGACGATACGGCCACGCTGACCTTTGCGGTGACGGTGCCGGTGCCGGCGGCTGTGCCCGGAGTGACCATCGTCCCGACCGCCCTGACCGTGGATGAAGGCGCCATGACCACCTACACCGCCGTCCTGGCCACCGAGCCAGCCGGTGATGTCACGGTCACGCCCGACGCCAGCGGCGCCAGTGGCGCGCTCACCGTTTCCGGCGCCCTGACCTTCACCATGGCGAACTGGAACACGGCGCAGACGGTCACCGTCACCGCCGCCGTTGCCTTCGACGCGGACGCCACCGACAACACCGCCACCCTCACCCATGCGGTAAGCGGCTACGGCAGTGTCTCCACGGTTCCCGACGTGACCGTCACGATTACCGACACCGACAGCGCCCCGACCTTTGTCACGGAGACGGTGGATGACATGACCTACGTCGCCGACACCGCCATCGCGACCCTGACCTTGCCGGAAGCCATCGGTGGCGACGGAGGCCCGAACTACGCCCTGACTCCCAATGCCGCCATTCCCGCCGGTCTGACCTACACCGCCGCCAACCGCACCCTGACCGGCACGCCCACCACCGCCCCCGCGGCCGTGACGCTGACGTATACGGCCACCGATGAGGATGCCAACACGGCGGCCGCCGATACGGCCATGCTGACCTTTGCCGTCACCATCACGCCGGCGCCCGGGGTGACCATCACGCCCACCGCCCTCACCGTGAATGAAGGCACCACGACCATCTACACCGTGGCGCTGACCACCGTGCCCCCCGGCGAGGTGACGGTGACGCCCGACGCCAGTGGCGCCAGCGGCGCGCTCACGGTCTCCGGCGCCCTGACCTTCAGCACGACGAGTTGGAACACGGCACAGACGGTCACCGTCACCGCCGCCGCCGTCTTCGACGCGGATGCCACCGATAACACGGTCACCCTCACCCATGGGGTAGGCGGCTACGGCAGTGTGACCATCGCCGACCCTGTCACCGTCACGATCCCCGACACCGACAGCGCCCCGGACTTCGGCGGGCAGATGGTGACCGGCCGGACCTACACGGCCAGAGCGCTCATCGCGACGCTGGCGCTCCCCGCCGCCACCGCCGGCGACGGCGCCCTGAGCTACGCCCTGACCGGCGACATTCCCGACGGCCTGACCTTTGATGCCACCGCGCGCACGCTGAGCGGCGTTCCCACCACGGAAGCGACGGCCGTGACGCTGACCTGGACAGTCACGGATACGGACACCAACATGACGGCCGCCGATACGGCCATGCTGACCTTTACGGTGACGGTGACGGCGGTGGAGCCGGGGGTGACCATCGTCCCGATTGCCCTGACCGTGAATGAGGGCAACTCGGCCACCTACACCGCCTTCCTGGCCACCATGCCCGACGGTGATGTGACGGTGACAGCCGACGCCAGCGGCACCGACGACAGGCTCACCGTGTCCGGCGCCCTGACCTTCACCACGACGACCTGGAACACGGCGCAGACGGTCACCCTCACGGCCACGGAAGACCCGGATGACGACACCGGCACGGCCACCCTCACCCATACGGTGAGTGGCTACGACGGTGTCTCCATGGTTCCCGCCGTGACCGTCACCATCCCCGACACCCGGAGCGCCCCGGACTTCGGCGGGCAGATGGTGACCGACCGGACCTACATGGCGAGAGCGCTCATCACGGCGCTGACGTTGCCCGCCGCCGATGCCGGCGACGGCGCCCTGAGCTACACCCTGACCGGCGATATTCCCGCCGGCCTGACCGTTGATGCCACCGCGCGCACGTTGAGCGGCGTTCCCACCACGGAAGCCGCGGCCGTGACGCTGACCTGGACGGCCACCGATTCGGACGACAACGTGATGGCCAACGATACGGCTATGCTGACCTTTGCCGTGACCATCACGGCGGCGGAGTCAGGGGTGACCATCCTCCCGATTGCCCTGACCGTGAATGAAGGCGCCACGGCCACCTACACCGCCTTCCTGTCCACCGCGCCCGACGGTGATGTGACGGTCACGCCCGACGCCAGCGGCACCGGCGGCGCGCTCACCGTGTCCGGCGCCCTGACCTTCACCACGGCGAGCTGGAACACGGCGCAGGCGTTCACCGTCACCGCCGCCGTCGACACGGATGCCGACACCGGCACGGCTACCCTCACCCATACGGTAGGCGGCTACGGCAGTGTCTCCACGGTTCCCGACGTCACCGTCACGATCAACGACACCGACAGCGCCCCGACCTTCGGCGCGCAGACGGTGGATGACATGACCTACACCACCGGCGCCGCGATTCCGACGCTGACCCTGCCGGCCGCCACCGGCGGCGACGTCCCCCTGGGCTATGCGCTGACCGGCGACATTCCCGACGGCCTGACCTACACCGGCACCGACCGCACCCTGGCCGGCACACCCACCACCGCCGTCGCGGCCGTCACGCTGACGTACACGGCCACCGATGCGGATGCCAACATGGCGGCCGCCGATACGGCCATGCTGACCTTCGCCGTCACCATCACCATCATGGATGTGGTGCCCGGGGTGACCATCGTCCCGACCGCCCTGACCGTGAATGAAGGCGCCACCGGCACCTACACCGTTGTGCTGGACTCTGATCCGGCCGGCAACGTGACGGTCACGCCAACCAGCGGTGACACCGCCGTCGCCACCGCCGCCGGCTTCGGTAGCCTGATCTTCACCATGGCGAACTGGAACATCGTGCAGACCGTCGTCGTCACCGGCGTCGAGGACGGCGACGACGTTGACGACGCCACCACCATCACCCATGCGGTCAACGGCTACGGCTCTGTCACCACCGCCGACCCTGTCACCGTCACGATTCCCGACACCGAGAGCGTCCCGACCTTCGGCGGGCAGATGGTGTCCGATGCGACCTACGCGACAACAGCGCCCATCACGCTGGTGCTCCCCGCCGCCGCCGCCGGCGACGGCACACTGAGCTACGCCCTGACCGGCGCCATTCCCGACGGCCTGACCTACACCGGCACCGACCGTACCCTGGCCGGCACGCCCACCACGGAAGCCGCGGCCGTGACGCTGACCTGGACGGTCACCGATGCGGACGACAACGTGATGGCCGGCGATACGGATATGCTGACCTTTTCCATCACCGTCGACGACGATTACATACCGTCTTTCCGCACGGTGACAGTCGAGCCACAACACTACACAGTCCACACCGCCATCCCGACGCTGACCTTGCCGGCCGCCACCGGAGGCACCGAACCGCTGGCCTACACCCTGGCCCCCGACATTCCCATCGGGCTGACCCTGGACCTCAACACCCGCACCCTGGCCGGCACGCCGGTCGCCTTCGCACCGGCGCGGTCCTACACCTGGATCGCCACGGACAGCAACGACCAATTCGGTACGCTCATCTTCACCATCGCGATCCCGAGGACCACCGTGTGTAGCCGCACCCCGGAGGTGCGCGACATCATCGTGGCGGCGATAGCCGGCGTGACCGACTGCGCGGATGTCACCCCGGCCCATTTGCGCGGGATTTTCGCACTCAACCTCAGGGGGGCCGACACGAGCGGGGAGGGCATCACCTCACTCCAAAGCGGAGATTTCGCGGGGTTGAGCGCATTGGAAAACCTGGAAATCGTCAACCATCGCGACTTAGCCATCCTACCCCCGGATATCTTCGCCGGGCTGAGCGCACTGGAGGATCTGACTCTGAGGGGTAACGGTCTGACCACCCTGCCCGTGGGCATCTTCGCCGGGCTGAGCGAGCTGACGACGCTGTTTGTGAACAGTAATGAGGCGCTCACCACTCTGCCCGCGAATGTCTTCGCCGGGTTGAACGCGTTGAACAACCTGTGGCTGAACGATAATGCGTTCACCACGCTGCCCGCGAATATCTTCGCCGGGTTGAACGCGGTGAACAGCCTGCGGCTGAACGGTAATGGTTTGACCACGCTGCCCGCGAACATCTTCGCCGGGCTGAGCGCGCTGGAGGATCTGACTCTGAGGGATAACGGTCTGACCACCCTGCCCCCGGGTCTCTTCAGCGGGCTGGACGCGTTGGGGTCTCTCATCCTGCGGTCCAATCAACTCTCGGCGTTGCCCGAAGGGTTGTTTGACGGCCTGGGTCGCCCGGGCGGCTTGTCCGGACTCAACCTGCGCGAGAACCCGGGCGGTCTGTTCACGCTGAATCTCCATACTGAGCAAGGGGGGAACGGCCAGGCGCGGGTGCGTATTCCGGAGGCCGCCCCGTTGGACATCGAGGTCACCTGGACGATCGGCGGCACCACCGACACGGCCACCATCCCGGCGGGCCGGCGCACCTCGGATGCGTTTGGCATGACCATGACCTCGGCGGCCGACGTGATGCTCAGCAATCCCCGATTCCCCGGCGTGACCGAGGACACCGCCGACACCGCCGACCGCTACCAGAGCTTCCAACTGGGCACCACGGCGGCCCGCTCCGGCGTCGTCCTCAACCCCGCCACCCTCACCGTGCCCGAAGGCGGCTCAGCCATCTACACCGTGTATCTGAACACCGACCCCAACGGCGCGGTCACGCTCACGCCGAGCATCACCCCATCCAGCAACGACCTGACATTGACCCCGAGTGGCGCGTTGACCTTCACCACCGCCACCTGGCACACCGCCCGGACCATCACCGTCGCCGCCGCCACCGACACCGACACCAACGATGACCCCGCCACCATCAGCTATACGGTGAGTGGCTACGGCGCCGTCACCGCCGCCGCCCTCGCGCTCGTGATTGACGACACCGATGACCAGGCGCCGGATTTCGGCGCGGCCGCCATCGAAGCCCGCACCTACACCGTCCGCGCCCGCATCCCGGCGCTGACGCTCCCGCCCGCCACCGGCGGCGACGGCGACCTGAGCTACACCCTGTCCGGCCCTCTCCCCCGCGGCCTGCGCTACACCGCTGCCACGCGCACGGTGAGCGGCATCCCCACCGCCGCAACCGACACGGTCACCCTGCGGTACACGGCCATGGACGCGGATGCCAATGTGGCGGACCACGATGCGGCTACACTGACCTTCACCATGACGGTGACGGATGCGGTCGCTGGCGTGGCCCTCGGACGGACCGCCATCACCCTGGGCGGAGGCGACGACACCACCTACACCGTCGAGCTGATCACCGAGCCAACCGGCGACGTCACGGTCACGCCGTCTGTTCCCGACGGGAGCAGGGTGACCGTCTCCGGCGCGTTGATCTTCACCACCACCAACTGGGACAGAAGGCAGGCGGTCACCGTCACGGCCGACGCGCGCATTGATTTCGACGACACCACGGTCACCGTCAGCCATACGGTGAGTGGCTACGGCAGTGTCGCCAACGCCGATGATGTGACGGTGACCATCGTCGCCGACACGAGGAGGACGCCGACCTTCGGCGCGACCATCGTGCCCGGCCAGACCTACCTGGCCGGCATCCCCATCCCCACGCTGGCGCTCCCGGCCGCCGGTGGCGGCAACGGCGCCCTGAGCTACGCCCTGACCGGCGACATTCCCGCCGGTCTGACCGTTGATGCCACCGCGCGCACGTTGAGCGGCGTTCCCACCACGGAAGCCGCGGCCGTCACGCTGACCTGGACGGTCACCGATTCGGACAGCAACACAATGGACAGCGATACGGATATGCTGACCTTCGCCGTGACCATCACGGCGGCGGCGCCAGGGGTGACCATCGTCCCGATTGCCCTGACCGTGAATGAAGGCGCCATGACCACCTACACCGCCGTCCTGACCACCGCGCCCGACGGTGATGTGACGGTCACGCCCGGCGCCGGCGGCGCCGGTGGCGCGCTGACCGTGTCCGGCGCCCTGACCTTCACCACGGCGAGCTGGAACACGGCGCAGATGGTCACCGTCACCGCCGTCGAGGATGACCTTGATTTCGCCGGCGCCACCGCCACCATCACCCATCTGGTGAGCGGCTACGGCGCCGTCGCCAGCGCCGACCCGGTCGTGGTCACGGTGACCGACAACGACATGGACAGCGCGCCGGACTTCGGCGCGGAGATGGTGGATGACCAGGACTACATGGTCGCCGTCCCCATTCCCACGCTGACCCTGCCGGCCGCCAGCGGCGGAAATGGCGACCTGTCCTATGCCCTGACCGGCGACATTCCCGACGGCCTGGCCTACACCGGCGCCGACCGCACCCTGACCGGCACACCCACCGGCGCCGCGGCCGTGACGCTGACCTGGACGGCCACCGATGAGGACGCCAACACGGCGGCCGGCGATACGGCCCCGCTGACCTTTGCCGTGACCATCACGGTGTCGTTGCCCGTGGTCACATTCTCCACGACCACCCTCGCCGTGCCTGAAGGCGGCATGGCCACCTATACCGTGGCGCTGGCCACCGCGCCCCGCGATGACGTGACCGTGACGTCGAGCGTCAGCCCCGTCGGCGGTGTGACGGCCAGCCCCGGCGCGTTGACCTTCACCACCGCAACCTGGAACACCGCCGTGACCGTCACCGTCGCCGCCGCCGATGATGCGGACGCCATAGACGACATGGCCACCATCAGCCACGCCGTGAACGCCTACGGCGTCGCCGCCACCGCCGCCAGCGTCGTGGCCACGGTGACCGACGACGATGCCACCGACACGACGCCGGACTTCGGCGCGGCGATGGTCGACAACATGACCTACGCCCTGGACACCGCCATCCCGACCCTGACGCTCCCGGCCGCCACCGCCGGCAATGGCCTGCTACGGTATGTCCTGACCGGCACCCTCCACGCCGGCCTGACCTTCACCGAGCGCACGCGCACGTTGACCGGCACGCCCCGCCTTGCGACCCCGACCGTCACGCTGACCTGGACGGTCACGGATGCGCACGACGACGAAACGGCCCTGACCTTCCGCGTCACGGTGCCGAAATACCTGATCACCCTCGAGATTAGTGAAACGTTCTCATCCCCGGACGCGGACCCGGTCACACCCGGCCATCAGGTCAACGAGAACGACTTCATCGTCTACAACATAATCCCCTCAACCACTCTCATCAGCAGATCCGGAGCGCTGACCGTGACCGCGGAGGCTTCGGGTGCGGCCGCCAACGCCGGCGACGTGTCCGACGAGGATGACGGATTTCCACAGCCCTCGGAACACACCGTGGTACGCTCCGAGACAGGTGCCCCGGGGGTCGCCTTCTACGTCATCACGGACGACAACCTCGCCGAGGGCGCGGAAGATTTCACCGTGACCCTTACCGGTGTCACCGGTCTCGATGGCGTCCTCCCCGATACCTTTGCCGACGGCCCCAGCGGCACCAACTACGAAATCAGCCCCACGAACAATGCAGTCACGGTCACCATCCTGCCGAGTGACCTGCCCACGGTCACCCTCACGCCGCCGGGCGATCCGGTCGTCGAAGGCACGGACGCCGCCTTCACCGTCTCGCTGGCGCTGACCCCGGGGATGGTCGAGCTGTCGGATACGGTCACCTTCGCCATCAATGTGGCCGGTAGCGGCGCCAATCCGGCGGATGCCTCGGATTACGGCGCCCCCGTCATGATGTCCATTGCCACCACCGAAACCAGCGGCGCCATCACCCTGCCGATCAGCCTCGACGGCACCCCGGAACAGGCGGAGGAACTCACCCTGAGCCTGACCGAGATCATCTTCGGCAGCGGCGACAGCGAATCCCGCGCGTCGCTCACCGGTGTCAGCGCCGAGGCCACCATCGCCGGCACCAGAGGGGTGACCATCACCCCGACCGCCCTGACCGTGGATGAGGGCGGCTCGGCCACCTACACCGCCGTGCTGACCACCGTGCCCACCGGCAACGTGACGGTCACGCCAAGCAGCGGTGACACGGCCGTCGTGACCGTTTCCGGCGTCCTGACCTTCACCACGACGACCTGGAACACGGCGCAGACGGTCACCGTCGCCTCCGCCATGGACAGCAACGCCGTGCACGACACCACCACCGTCAGCCACATGGTGGGTGGCTACAGCAGCGTGACCACCGCCAACCCGGTCACCGTGACCGTGACCGACAGCGGCGCCCCCTCGGTGACCATTCCGGAGCGTGCCCTGAGCGTGACTGAAAATGGCAGCGCCACCTACACCATCCTGCTGGCCCTCGAGCCTTCCGGCGATGTGACGGTGACGCCGAATGTCCCCGACGGGACCATCGTCACTCTCTCCGGCGCGCTGGTCTTCACCGTGGGCGACTGGAACACCGCGCAGACGGTCACCGTCACCGCGGTCGACGACGCCGATGATGCGGATGACACCGTGACCATCAGCCATGCGGTGGCCGGAGCGAACTACGACACGGTCGCCGCCCCCGACGTCTCCGTCACGGTCTTCGACGACGAGAGCGCGGGTTTTGGCACGACGACCATAGACGACCAGACCTATGTCGTGAACCGGGCCATTGCCTTGACCCTGCCGGAGTCCCTTGGCGGCGTCGTCCCCCTGACCTATACCTTCACGGGCGCCCTGCCCGCCGGCCTGGCCTATAACGACGGGCCACGCACCATCTCCGGCACGCCCACCGCCGTGTTCCCGGAGACTCGCTACACCTGGACCGTCACCGACAGCATGGCCGACACCGCCAGCCTCACCTTCACCATGGCCGTGTCCGAGACCGACGTCTGCTTGCGCACCCCGGAGGTGCGCGACGCCATTGTGGCGGCGGTAGCCAGCGTGGACGACTGCGCGGATGTCACCCCGGCCCATTTAAGGGCCATCCACACGCTTTCGGTGACCAATCACCCGACCCTTCTCGCCATCCGCCTCGAAGACTTTGCCGGCATCAACCCGAGTTTTCTCATTATAACGGGGAATGGGCTGACCACCCTGCCCGGAGGCCTCTTCCGCGATATGAGCTCACTGCAGGGTCTGAGACTGAATGACAACCGGTTCACCACCCTGCCTGTGGACCTGTTGGAAGGGATGGTGCGCGCGGAGGGCGCGCGGGTTTCCCAGTTGCAGGATCTGGATCTGTCCAACAATCGCCTCACCGCTCTGCCCGTGGGCATTTTCACCGGGCTGTCCACTGTGGAGACTCTGGATCTGTCCGGCAATCGCCTCACCATCCTGCCCAGGGGGCTCTTTGACGGGATGGACGCTTTGGCGACCCTGCGTTTGCGGGACAACAGGCTGGAGACCCTGGAGGCGGGCGCCTTCAGCGGGATTGGCGGGACCGGGTCCCTGGCTATCACCATGATCCGCAACCGAATCTCCGACCTGCCCGGGGACCTCTTCACCGGGTTGGATGGCGGCAAGTTGACCAGTCTTTTCCTGTTATCCAATCGGATCAACCTCCTGCCCGAGGGGTTTTTTGACGGGCTGACCGCCCTGACGGCGATCACTCTGGGGCAGAACCCCGGCGCGCCGTTCGTGCTGTTTGTGGAAACCAGGCAGCAGGGAGACGGCCGGCTCCGGTTGCGTGTTCGGGAGGCCGCTCCGTTTCCCATCACGGTGGATTGGACGCTTGATGGGACCACGACCGCGGTCACCATTCAGGCGGGCCAGCGCGAGAGCCCCTCATTCGGTTCGTCCTCGACCTCGGAGGACATCGTGCTCAGCAACGCCAGATTCACCAGAGCGACCCTCTTCAACCCCATCCAACTGACACTGGGCCCGCGCGGCAACGAGATCATTGTGTCCCCCTCCACCCTCACCGTGGCTGAAGGTGGCATGGCGACTTACGGCGTGTGGCTGAACACCGCTCCCACCGGCACGGTGACGGTCACGCCGAGCGCCACCAGCACAGGCGACCACGAACTGACGTTCCCCCAGGGCGCCCTGACCTTCACCACCGCGACCTGGTACCTCACGCAGAATGTGACGGTGAATGCGGGCCAGGATGTCAACACCATGGACGACCTTGTCAGCATCACCCATGCGGCGACCGACTATGACATCGGCGACAGGGTTGGCCGTGTGACGGTGACGGTCGTCGACGACGACATTGACAGTGATCCGAGTTTCGACACGATGGTGGAGCCACAGACTTATGTCTCCGGGGTGACCATCCCCACCCTGACCCTGCCGGCCGCCACCGGTGGCAATGGCGACCTGAGCTATGCCCTGCTCCCCGCCAGCGCGATCCCCGCGGGCCTGACCGTTGACCTGGACTCGCGCACGCTGACGGGCACGCCGACCACCGTCGGACTCGCCACTCTGACCTGGAGTGCCTCGGATATTGACGCCGATACGGGCACCCTGACCTTCAGCGTGACCATCGCCACCGACACCGCGCCGGATTTCGGCACGGAGACGGTTGATTCGCAACAGTACTATGTCGGGATGACCATCCCCACCCTGACCCTGCCGGCCGCCACAGGTGGCGACGGCGCCTTGAGCTACACCCTGACCGGCGGGATTCCCGGCGGCCTGGCCTTCTCCTCCAGCGCCCTCACCCTGACCGGTACACCCACGACCGTCACGACGGTCACGCTGACCTACACGGTCATGGATGCGGACACCGACACCACCGCCGACGACGAAGCTGTCCTGACGTTCATGGTCGTGGTGAACCCGGCGCCTCCCACCATCACCATCGCGCCGACCGCCCTGACGGTGAATGAAGGCTCCTCGATGACCTACACCGCGGTGCTGGACACCGCGCCCACCAGTGATGTCATTCTGACGCCGAGTGTCTCTGACGGAGGCGCGGTCACCGTCTCCGGCGCGCTGACCTTCACCGTTGCCAACTGGAACACCGCGCAGGCCGTTACGGTCATGGCTGGTGACGATGCCGACAGAGACGACGCCACCGTGACCGTCAGCCACGCCGTGAGCGTGTACGGTCTCGTCGTCACGGCCGGCGCCGTGACCGTCACGGTCATGGACTCGTATACCGGTCCGAGTTTCGGCGCGGCGACTGTGGAGTCACAGACCTACGTCTCCGGGGTGGCCATTTCCACCCTGACCCTGCCGGCCGCCACCGGTGGCGCTGGTGACCTGAGCTATGCCCTGACCCCCGCCAGCGCAATCCCCGCCGGCTTGACCGTTGACCTGGACTCGCGCACGCTGACGGGCACGCCGACCGTCGCCGGACTCGCCACCCTGAACTGGACGGCCTCGGATCTTACCGATACGACGGGCACCCTGACCTTCACCCTGACCATCACCTCCAACGTCCCGCCGGATTTCGGCACGGAGACGGTTGATTCGCAACGGTACTTTGTCGGGATGACCATCCCCACCCTGACCCTGCCGGCCGCCACCAGTGGCGACGGCGCCTTGAGCTACGCCCTGACCGGCGGGATTCCCGGCGGCTTGGCCTTCTCCTCCAGCGCCCTCACCCTGACCGGTACACCCACGACCGTCACGACGGTCACGCTGACCTACACGGTCATGGATGCGGACACCGACACCACCGCCGACGACGAAGCTGTCCTGACGTTCATGGTCGTGGTGAACCCGGCGCCTCCCACCATCACCATCGCGCCGATCGCCCTGACGGTGAATGAAGGCTCCTCGATGACCTACACCGCGGTGCTGGACACCGCGCCCACCGGTGATGTCATTCTGACGCCGAGTGTCTCTGACGGGGGCGCGGTCACCGTCTCCGGCGCGCTGACCTTCACCGTTGCCAACTGGAACACCGCGCAGGCCGTTACGGTCATGGCTGGTGACGATGCCGACAGAGACGACGCCACCGTGACCGTCAGCCACGCCGTGAGCGTGTACGGTGTCGTCATCATGGCCGGCGCCGTGACCGTCACGGTCATGGACTCGTATACCGGTCCGAGTTTCGGCGCGGCGACTGTGGAGTCACAGACCTACGTCTCCGGGGTGGCCATTCCCACCCTGACCCTGCCGGCCGCCACCGGTGGCGCCGGTGACCTGAGCTATGCCCTGACCCCCGCCAGCGCAATCCCCGCCGGCTTGACCGTTGACCTGGACTCGCGCACGCTGACGGGCACGCCGACCGTCGCCGGACTCGCCACCCTGGACTGGACGGCCTCGGATCTTACCGATACGGGCACCCTGACCTTCACCCTGACCATCACCCCCAACGTCCCGCCGGATTTCGGCACGGAGACGGTTGATTCGCAACGGTACTTTGTCGGGATGACCATCCCCACCCTGACCCTGCCGCCCGCCACCGGTGGCGACGGCGCCTTGAGCTACGCCCTGACCGGCGGGATTCCCGATGGCCTGACCTTCTCCTCCGGCGCCCGCACCCTGACCGGCGCCCCCACCGCCGCTGTCGCGGGCGTCACGCTGACCTACACGGTGACGGATACGGACGCCGACAACACCGCCGCCGACGACGATGTCCTGACGTTCATGGTCGTGGTGAACCCGGCGCCTCCCACCATCACCATCTCGCCGACCGCCCTGACGGTGCGTGTCGGCTCCTCGATGACCTACACCGCGACGCTGGCCACCGCGCCCACCGATAATCTCATCCTGACGCCGGGTGTCCCCGACGGGAGCGTGGTCACCGTCACCGGTGCGTTGACCTTCACCGTCGCCAACTGGAACGACGCGCAGACAGTCACCGTCACGGCTGTCACGGCTTCCGACACCGACGATGCCGTCGTGACCGTCAGCCACGCCGTGAGCGTGTACGGTGGCTCCACGATTGCCGATGACGTGAGAGTGACAGTCGACGACAGCGGAATCCCGATGGTCAACATTTCGACATCCACCCTGGCCCTGGATGAAGGAGAGACCGCCATTTATACCGCGGTGTTGAACACCGCGCCCGCCGGCGCGGTCACGGTCGCGCCGAGTGTGACCGGCGGCGGCATGGTCACCGTTTCCGATGCGCTGACCTTCAGCGCCACGACCTGGAACACCGCGCAAACCGTCACCGTCACGGCCGGTCAGGACACCGACAACGCCGACGCCACCGCCACCGTCACCCATGCGGTGAGTGGCTACGGCGGCGTGACCACCGCGAACGCTGTCACCGTGACGGTTGCCGACACCGTCAGCATCCCGGACTTTGGCGGGGCACGGGTGTCCAACCAGCTCTACACCGCCGGCACCGCCATCCCGACGCTGACACTCCCGGCCGCCAGCGACGGCGATGGCACTCTGAACTACGCCCTGACCGGCGGGATTCCCGACGGCCTGACCTTCTCCTCCGGCGCTCGCACCCTGACCGGCGCCCCCACCGACTTCACGGTGGCCATGCTGACCTATACGGTCACGGATACGGACGCCGACACCACCGTCGACGACGAAGATTCCCTGACCTTCACGGTCACGGTGACTGGCGGCGCTCCCGCCGTGGACATCTCTCCGACCACTCTTGCCCTGAACGAAGGCAACTCGGCCACCTACAGGGTGCGGCTGACCACCGTGCCCGCCGGCGAGGTGGCGATTGGCCCGGGCATCCCCGGCGGGAGCGCGGTGACCATCACCGGCGCCCTGACCTTCAACGCGACGACCTGGAGATTCTACCAGACGGTAACCGTCACGGCGTCCAATGATGCGGACGCCGACGATGCCACCGTGACCATCACCCATGCGGTGAGCGGCTACGGCAGCGTGACCGCCGCCGGGGTGACCGTGACGGTGACCGATACCAACAGCGCTCCAACCTTCCTCGCCACGGCCCCGTCTCCGATCTACACCGTCGACACCGCCATCCCCACCCTGACCCTGCCGGCCGCCAGCGGTGGCGATGGTGACCTGAGCTATACCCTGACCCCCGCCAGCGAGATCCCCGCCGGCCTGACCTTATCCACCGGCACCCGCACCCTGACCGGCACCCCCACCGCCATCACGACGGTCACGCTGACCTACACGGTGACGGATACGGATGCCGACGACGATGTCCTGACCTTCATCATCACGGTGGGCACCGGCGCTCCCGCCGTGGCCATTGCTCCGCCCACTCTCGCCCTGGACGAAGGCGGATCGGCCCCCTACATGGTGCGGCTGGTCGCCCCGCCCACCGGCGATGTGACAATCACACCGAGCATCCCCGACGGGAGCGCGATCACCACCACCGGCGCGCTGACCTTCAGCGTGACCACCTGGAGCGTGTTCCAGACGGTCATCGTGACGGCGGCCACGGATCCGGACGCCGACGATGCCACCTTCACCATTACCCACGGGGTGAGCGGCTACGGCAGCGTGACGGCCGACGCGGTGACCGTGACGGTCACTGACACCAACAGCGCGCCAATCTTCCTCGCCACGATACAGCCTCAGACCTACACCGCCGGCACCGCCATCCCCACCCTGACCCTGCCGGCCGCCAGCGGCGGCGATGGCGATCCGCGCTATGCCCTGACCGGCGGGATTCCCGCCGGCCTGACCTTCTCCGCCGGCGCCCGCACGCTGACCGGCACCCCCATCGCCACCACGACGGTCACGCTGACCTACACGGTGACGGATACGGATGCCGACAACACCGCCGCCGACGACGATGTCCTGACCTTCATCATCACGGTGGGCGCCGACGCTCCCGCCGTGGCCATTGCTCCGCCCACTCTCGCCCTGGACGAAGGCGAATCGGCCCCCTACATGGTGCGGCTGGTCGCCCCGCCCACCGGCGATGTGACAATCACACCGGGCATCCCCGACGGGAGCGCGATCACCACCACCGGCGCGCTGACCTTCAGCGTGACCACCTGGAGTGTTTTCCAGACGGTCATCGTGACGGCGGCCACGGATCCGGACGCCGACGATGCCACCTTCACCATTACCCACAGGGTGAGCGGCTACGGTAGCGTGACCGCCGGCGCGGTGACCGTGACGGTTGCCGACACCAACAGCGCACCAACCTTCCTCGCCACGATAGGGCCTCAGACCTACACCGCCGGCACCGCCATCACCACCCTGACCCTGCCGGCCGCCAGCGGCGGCGACAGCGAGGGCGGCATCGTGAACTACGCCCTGACCGGCGCCCTCCCCGACGGCTTGAGCTACAACACCGGCGCCCGCACCCTGGCTGGTACGCCCACCACTGCCGCCGCGGCCGTGGCGCTGACGTATGTCGCCTCGGATGTTGACCGCAACACCGCCGCCTCGGATGATGCGAGGTTGATCTTCACCATCACGGTGGAGCCTCCGGATCCCGCCGTGGACATTTCTCCGATGGCGCTCACCGTGGCCGAAGGCAGCGCGGCCACCTACACCGTGGGGCTGGTTGCCGAGCCTGCCGGTAATGTCGTGGTCACGCCGAGTGTCTCCGACCGGAGTGTGGCCACGGTAACGGGCGCGCTGACGTTCGCCGTCGCCAACTGGAATATCCGCCAAAGCGTGACCGTGACCGCCGAGACGGATCCTGACGGTGACACCGACACCGTGACGATCACCCATGCGGTCGCCGGCTACGGCGGCGTGACCGCCGGCGCGGTGACCGTGACGGCCACCGACACCAACAGCGCGCCGGAATTCAGCACAACGGTGGGGAACCAGCGCTACACCGTCGACAGACGCATCACACCGCTGACGTTACCGGAAGCCGCCGGTGGCGACGGCGCCCTGAGCTACGCCCTGACCGGCAACATCCCCACCGGGCTGAATTTTGCCGCCGACACATTCACCCTGTCCGGCACGCCCACCGTGACAACCACGGTTCAACTGACCTGGACGGCGACCGATGCGGATGACACTGTTACGCCTGTCACCTCTATGGCCTCTTTGACCTTCACGGTGGACGTCGTGCCCGACAACCGGACGACCGCCCTGAATCTCGTGATCCTGCCGGAAGTGGCGCGGGCGCTGGCCGACCACCGGGTGAGCATGATTGCGCGGCGCATCCGGCAGGCCGGGACCGACTCCGGGGAGGCGGGCCGGAACCTGACGCTCGGCGGTCAGTCCACGCTGGCCGGCATGTTGACCACCCACGGGCGCGCCCTCGCCGAAGGCACCTTCGACCTGAGAACCACGCTGGCCGGCTCCGACTTTGTGTTGCCGTTGAACGCGCGCGAGGTGGCCCCCGGCACAGGTCTGTCCGCCATAACCCTCTGGGGCGGTGGCGACTTCCGGGCCTTCTCCGGCAAGGGCGATGGGATAAACTGGAGCGGCGATATGTTCAGCGCTCATCTGGGCGCCGACGCCCGCCTGCGGGATGACCTGCTGGCCGGGGTGGCGGTGTCGTGGAGCAATGTGGATCTGGGCTATAACGACACCATCTCAGGGGCAGGCGATTACGATGTGGGTCTCACCAGCGTCCATCCCTATGTGGGCTGGACGGCGCTGGGCGGGCGGCTGGATCTGTGGGCCACGGTGGGCTACGGCTGGGGCGAGTTGGACATTACCCCCGATGATCCACCCGCGGCCAGCGAGCGGTCGGCCAGCGATGTGACGATGCAGACCATCGGGGCCGGTGGGAGCGTGCAGGTGCTGGAGGGCCATGCGGGCACGCTGCGGCTCAAAGGCGAAGCCTTGCAGACGACCATGGATGTGGAGGGGAGCGCCAGCATCTCCGCCATGATGGTTGAAGCCCGGCGGTTGCGTCTGGGCCTGGAAGCGAGCCACACCCACCAGCTGGCTGGCGGCCACCAACTGGTTCCCACCCTGGAGGTTGGCATGAGGCATGACGGCGGGGACGGGCGAACCGGCACGGGCGCCGAAATTGGCGGCGGGATGCGCTACACGAATGGGGCCAACGGGCTGACGGTGGAGAGTCACGGGCGGGTGCTGGTGGGGCATAGCGGCGACTACGAAGACTGGGGCATTGGCGGGGCGGTGCGGTTGGCGGCGGGCCATGGCGGGCAGGGCCTGTCATTCAGTCTGCAACCCACGTGGGGCGCCACGGCCAGTCGCACGTCCCAGGTGTGGGCGCAGGAAGCGGCGGCCACGGTGAAAACGGCGTCCACTCCCGTCCGGCAGAATGGCCAGGTGGACATGAACCTGGGCTACGGGCTGGGCTGGGATGAAATGCTGGTCACGCCTTACAGTCAGGTCACTCTGACGAACGGCTCCGCGCGGTCTTACCGGCTGGGCAGTCGGATGCGGTTGGGCGGTGGGATGACCTTCAATCTGGAAGGTATTCGAGAGGAGACCGCCGCCCGTCTGGTGAACCATGGCATCCGGCTCCATTTCGGGGTCGGCGCCCGCACCACGGTCAGTCTGGAAGGCTCGCGGCAACAGACCGCCAACCAGACCTTCACCAACGGTATCAAGTTGGAAGTCGGTCTCTCCTTCTAATCCTTCCCGCCCCCTGTGCCATACGGCGTGTCGTCACACGGGTGTGAAGGAAACGGCCGGGGTGGTGGAGGGATGATGTCAGGTCTTTGGCCCCCGCTCCGGCCCGCTCCCGGATGGAAAGGGCTGAACAGCGTGAAAGGAAACACGAGGCCCGTTACCGGCAAGGGCCGTGCGGTGTGGCGCCGGTGGCGTCGGCAACCTGTCATGCGGATGTCTCGCAGGCATACACATGAATTTCCCATGGATGGCTTGACAAGCATGACTTGTTTTGCTAAAAGCCGCTCCCGTAGATTGTGATACCAGCAATGGTCAAATTTAATCCCCCCCCCCCCCCCACGAAGTCTGAAAGGATGAGTCGCACAGTGAGGTGGCCTTCCGACGACGGTCATGCTTCCCTGTCCACGGGAAGCGGATACCCAGTAACCACTCCCTCCTCATTCGCCCGCGTGGCTGTCGGAGCGCTCGTCGCCATTGGCCTGTGGCTTGGCGCTGCCGGCGTAGCCTGGACGCAAGACCTGGCCCCCATGGAACTCAACGTGGGCGAAGGTGACACAGGCACCTACAGCATCAAACTGAACAGCGTGCCCACCGGCATGGTGACAATCACGCCGAGCGTCCCCCCCGCCAGCGATGTCAGCGTCTCCGGGGCGGTCACCTTCACCATCACCAACTGGAACACGGCCCAGACCGTGACCGTCACCGCGGAACAGGACACCGACACGGCCGACGACACCGTTACCATCAGCCATGCCGTAAGCGGCTACGGCTCCGTGACCACGGCCGGTCAGGTCGTGGTCACCGTCTTTGACGATGACGCACCGTCTTTCCGCGCGGCGACAGTCGAGCCACAAGGCTACGTCGTCCACACCGCCATCCCGACGCTGACCTTGCCGGCCGCCACTGGAGGCACCGAACCTCTGGCCTACACCCTGACCCCCGCCGCCGACATTCCCATCGGGCTGACCCTGGACCTCAACACCCGCACTCTGGCCGGCACGCCGGTCGCCCTCGCATCGGCGCGGTCCTACACCTGGATTGCCACCGACAGCAACGGCGCATTCGATACGCTCATCTTCCCCATCACGATCCGGATGACCACCGTGTGCGACCGCACCCCGGAGGTGCGCGACGCCCTCGTGGCGGCGATAGACGGCGTGACCGACTGCGCGGATGTCACCCCGGCCCATTTGCGCGGGATTACCACGCTCGCCCTCATGGGGTCCGGCGTTCCAGGGGAGGGCCTCGCCTCACTCCAAATCGGCGATTTCGCGGGGTTGAGCGCATTGGAAGAACTGGACATAACAGGCTATGCCGACTTAGCCATCATACCCCCGGGTGTCTTCGCCGAGCTGAGCGCGCTGACGATTCTGGTTCTGAGGAGTAGCGCTTCCACCCTGCCCGTGGGCGTCTTCGCCGGGCTGAGCGCGCTGACGGATCTGTTTTTGGACGGTGCGGACCTCGTCACTCTGCCCCCGAATGTCTTCGACGGGTTGAGCGCGGTCACCGAAGTGTGGCTGAACGATAATGATTTCACCACTCTGCCCGTGGGCGTCTTCGCCGGGTTGAGCGCGGTGGAGTTTATTAATCTGAGAGGTAATGACATCACCACCCTGCCCGCGGGTCTGTTCGGCGGGCTGGACGCGTTGGATGCGATAAACTTGATAGGCAATCAACTCACGGCGTTGTCCGAAGGGTTTTTCGACGGCGTGAGTCCCCCGGGTGGCTTGGGCAACGTCAACCTGCGCGAGAACCCCGGCATTCCGTTCACGCTGAATCTCTATGCTGAGCAAGAGGGGGATGGCCAGGCGCGGGTGCGTGTTCCAGAGGCCACCCCGTTGAACATTGAGGTCACCTGGACGATCGGCGGCACCACCGGCACGGCCACCATCCCGGCGGGCCGGCGCACCTCGGATGCGTTTGGCATGGCTATGGCCTCGGCGGCCGACGTGACGCTCAGCAATCCCCGATTCCCCGGCGTGACCGAGGACACCGGCGACGACGCCGGCTTCTACCAGGGCTTCCGACTGAGTATCGTGGCGGCCCGCTCCGGCGTCGTCCTCAACCCCGCCACCCTCACCGTGCCCGAAGGTGGCACAGCCACCTACACCGTGTATCTGAACACCGACCCCAACGGCGCGGTCACACTCACGCCGAGCATCACCCCATCCAGCAACGACCTGACGTTGACCCCGAGTGGCGCGCTGACCTTCACCACCGCCACCTGGCACACCGCCCGGACCATCACCGTCGCCGCCGCCACCGACGCCGACATCACCGATGACCCCGCCACCATCAGCTATGCGGTGAGCGGCTACGGCACCGTGACCGCCGCCACCCTCGCGCTTGTGATTGACGACACCAATGACCAGGCGCCGGATTTCGGCACGGCCGCCATCGAGCCTCTCACCTACACCGCCCGCGCCCCCATCCCTGTGCTGACGCTCCCGGCCGCCGCCGGCGGCGACGGCGACCTGGCCTACACACTGTCCGGCCCTCTCCCCGGCGGCCTGCGCTACAACGCCGCCACGCGCACGGTGAGTGGCATCCCCACCGCCACGACCGACATGGTCACCCTGCGGTACACGGTCATGGACGCGGATGACAACGTGGCGGACCACGATGCGGATACACTGACCTTCGCCATGACGATTGCGGATGCGGTCGCTGGCGTGACCCTCGGACGGGCCGCCCTCACCGTGTACGGAGGTGAATCCACCACCTACACCGTCGTGCTGGCCACCGAGCCAACCGGCGACGTCACGGTCACGCCGTCTGTTCCCGACGGGAGCAGGGTGACCGTCTCCGGCGGGTTGATCTTCACCACCGCCAACTGGAGCACCGAGCAGGCGGTCACCGTCGCGGCCGGCGCGCGCCTTGATTTCGACGACACCACGGTCACCGTCAGCCATACGGTGAGTGGCTACGGCAGTATCGCCAACGCCGATGATGTGACGGTGACCGTCGTTGCCAGCCCGAGGAGGGTTCCGACCTTCGGCGCGGCCATCGTGCCCGACCAGACCTACTTCGCCGGCTCTCCCATCCCCACGCTGACACTCCCGGCCGCCGGTGGCGGCAACGGCGCCCTGAGCTACGCCCTGACCGGCGGGATTCCCGCCGGCCTGACCTTTGCCATGGACACCCTCACCCTGACCGGCACCTCCACCGTCGACGTCGAAGATTTCACGCTGACCTACACGGTCTCGGATACGGACAGTGACAACACCGCCGACGACGAAGATGTCCTGACCTTCGCGGTGGTGTTCGCGCACCCCGGCATCACCACCTCTTCGGCCACCCTCACCGTGGTCGAAGGCTCCACGGTCGCCTACACCGTGGTGTTGAATACCGTCCCCGCCGGCAATGTGACGGTCGCGCCGAGTGTCCCCGACGGGGCCGGTGTGACCGTCTCCGGCCCGCTGACCTTCGTCATGTCCGCCTGGAACGTCGCGCAGACGGTGACCGTCACGGCGACCGAAGATGCTGACAGGGATCACGAGACCGTCAGCCTCAGCCATGCGGTGAGCGGCTACGGCAGTGTGACCGACGCCGACCCGGTGACCGTGACCGTGACCGACAACGACGTCCCCGCGGTGACTGTTTCGGAGAGCGTCCTGAGCGTGGTTGAAAATGGCAACGCCACCTACACCATCCTGCTGGCCGTCGAGCCTTCCGGCGATGTGACGGTGACGCCGAGTGTCCCCGACGGGACCATCGTCACCCTCTCCGGCGCGCTGGTCTTCACCATGGGCGACTGGAACACCGCGCAGACGGTCACCGTCACCGCGGGCGACGACGACGATGCCTCGGATAACACCGTGACCATCAGCCATGCGGTGGCCGGAGCGGACTACAACGCCGTCGCCGCCGCCGACGTCTCCGTCATGGTCCTCGACGACGAGAGAGCGGGTTTTGGCGTGACGATCATAGAGGACCAGATCTATGCCATGAACCGAGCCATTGCATTGCTGACCCTGCCGGAGTCCTCTGGCGGCGCCATCCCCCTGACCTATACCTTCACGGGCACCCTGCCCGCCGGCCTGGCCTATAACGACGGGCCACGCACCATCTCCGGCACGCCAACCGCCGTGTTCCCGGAGACTCGCTACACCTGGACCGTCACCGACAGCATGGACGTCACCGCCAGCCTCACCTTCACCATGGCCGTGTACGAGACCGACGTCTGCTTGCGCACCCCGGAGGTGCGCGACGCCATTGTGGCGGCGATAACCGGTGTGACCGACTGCGCGGATGTCACCCCGGCCGAGTTGAGGGGCATCCACACGCTTTCGGTGACCGATCACGCGGCCCTGCTCGCCATCCGCCTCGAAGACTTTGCCGGCATCAACCCGAGTGTTATAAATATAACGGGGAATGGGCTGACCACCCTGCCCGGAGGCCTCTTCCGCAATATGGGCTCACTGCAGGCCCTGGGACTGAATGACAACCAGTTCACCACCCTGCCTGTGGACCTGTTGGAAGGGATGGTGCGCTCGGAGGGCGCGCGGATTTCCCAGTTGCAGGATCTGAATCTGGCCGACAATCGCCTCACCGCTCTGCCCGTGGGCATTTTCACCGGGCTGTCCACTGTGACGAATCTGAATCTGTCCGGCAATCGCCTCACCATCCTGCCCAGGGGTCTCTTTGACGGGATGAACGCGTTGTTGACCCTGCGTTTGCAGGACAACATGCTGGAGACCCTGGAGGCGGGCGCCTTCAGCGGGATTGGCGGGACCGGTTCCCTGGAAGTCACCATGATCCGCAACCGAATCTCCAACCTGCCCGGGGACCTCTTCACCGGGTTGGGTGGCGGCAGGTTGACCAGTCTTTTCCTGTTATCCAATCGGATTGTCCGCCTGCCCGTGGGGTTGTTTGACGGGCTGACCGCCCTGACGGCTATCACTCTGGGGCAGAACCCCGGCGCGCAGTTCGCGCTGTTTGTGGAAACCAGGCAGCAGGGAGACGGCCGGCTCCGGTTGCGTGTTCTGGAGGCCGCTCCGTTTCCCATCACGGCGGATTGGACGCTCTCCGGGACCACGACCGCGGTCACCATTCCGGCGGGCCAGCGCGAGAGCACCTCATTCGGTTCGTCCTCGACCTCGGACGACATCGTGGTCAGCAACCCCAGATTCACCAGAGCGACCCGCTTCAACCCCTTCCGACTGGTACTGGGCGCGCGCGCCAACGAGATCATTGCGTCCCCCTCCACCCTCACCGTGGCTGAAGGTGGCATGGCGACTTACGGCGTGTGGCTGAACACCGCTCCCACCGGCACGGTGACGGTGACGCCGAGCGCCACCAGCACAGCCGCCCACGAACTGACGTTCCCCCTGGGCGCCCTGACCTTCACCACCGCGAACTGGTACCTCACACAGAATCTGACGGTGAATGCGGGCCAGGACATCGGCGCCACGGACGACCTCGTCAGCATCACCCATGCGGCGACCGACTATGACATCGGCGACAGGGTTGGCCGTGTTGCGGTGACGGTCGACGACGACGACATCAACAGTGATCCGAGTTTCGACACGATGGTGGGGCCACAGAATTACGTCTCCGGGGTGACCATCCCCACCCTGACCCTGCCGGCCGCCACCGGTGGCAATGGTGACCTGAGCTATGCCCTGCTTCCTGCCGACACGATACCCGCGGGTTTGACCGTTGCCCTGGACTCGCGCACCCTGACGGGCACGCCGACCACCTCCGGAGGCGTCACCCTGACCTGGACTGCCCTGGATGACGACGCCGATACGGGTAGCCTGACCTTCACCCTGACCATCACCGGCAACGCGCCGGATTTCGTTACGGCGTCTGTGATGACGCAACAGTACTTTGTCGGGGTGACCATCCCCACCCTGACCCTGCCGGCCGCCACCGGTGGCGACGGCGCCTTGAGCTACGCACTGACCGGCGGGATTCCCGGCGGCCTGGCCTTCTCCTCCAGCGACCTCACCCTGACCGGCAGCCCCACGACCCTCACGACGGTCACGCTGACCTACACGGTTGCGGATGCGGACGCCGACACCACTGCCGCCGACGAAACTTTCCTGACGTTCATGGTCGTGGTGAACCAGACGCCTCCCACCATCACTATCGCGCCGACCGCCCTGACTGTGGATGAAGGCTCCTCGATGACCTACACCGCGGTGCTGGACACCGCGCCCACCGGTGATGTCATCCTGACGCCGGGTGTCCCCGACGGGAGTGCGGTTACCGTCTCCGGTGCGCTGACCTTTACCGTTGCCAACTGGAACGCCGCGCAGACCGTCATGGTCATGGCTGGTGACGATGCTGACGCAGACGACGCCACCGTGACCGTCAGCCACGCCGTGAGCGTGTACGGTGGCGCCACCACGGCCGGCGCGGTGATCGTCACGGTCATGGACACGGATATCAGGATCAGTCCGAGTTTCGGCGGGGCGACTGTGGAGCCACAGAGCTACCTCTCCGGGGTGACCATCCCCACCCTGACCCTGCCGGCCGCCACCGGTGGCGACGGCGCCTTGAGCTACGCCCTGACCGGCGGGATTCCCGACGGCCTGGCCTTCTCCTCCAGCGACCTCACCCTGACCGGCACCCCCACCGCCCTCACGACGGTCACGCTGACCTGGACGGCCACTGATGCGGACGCCGACACCACCGCCGACGACGAAGCTGTCCTGACGTTCATGGTCGTGGTGAACCAGACGCCTCCCACCATCACCATCGCGCCGACCGCCCTGACGGTGAATGAAGGCTCCTCGACGACCTACACCGTGGTGCTGGACACCGCGCCCACCGGTGATGTCATTCTGACGCCGGGTGTCTCTGACGGGAGTGCGGCTACCGTCTCCGGTGCGCTGACCTTTACCGTTGCCAACTGGAACGCCGCGCAGGCCGTTACGGTCACGGCTGTTGACGATGCTGACACAGACGACGCCACCGTGACCGTCAGCCACGCCGTGAGCGTGTACGGTGGCGCCACCACGGCCGGCGCGGTGATCGTCACGGTCATGGACACGGATATCCCTACCAGTCCGAGTTTCGGCACGGCGACGGTGGAGCCACAGAGCTACCTCTCCGGGGAGGCCATCCCCACCCTGACCCTGCCGCCCGCCACCGGTGGCGCTGGTGACCTGACCTATGCCCTGACCCCCACCAGCGCGATCCCCGCCGGCTTGACCGTTGACCTGGACGCGCGCACGCTGGCGGGCACGCCGACCGTCGCCGGAAGCGCCACCCTGGACTGGACGGCCTCGGCTCTTGGCGATACGGGCACCCTGACCTTCACCCTGACCATTGTCGACAACGTCCGGCCGGATTTCGGCACGGAGATGGTGATGCCGCAACAGTACTTTGTCGGGGCTGGCATCCCCACCCTGGCCCTGCCGGCCGCCACCGGTGGCAACGGCGCCCTGAGCTACACCCTGACCGGCGGGATTCCCGGTGGCCTGATCTTCTCCTCCGGCGCCCGCACCCTGACCGGCGCCCCCACCACCGCCGCCGCGGCCGTCACGCTGACCTACACGGCCACGGATACGGATGTCGACACCACCGCCGCCGACGAAGCCGTCCTGACGTTCACGGTCACGGTGGGATCGGAGATGCCTCCCACCGTCACTATCGCGCCGACCGCCCTGATGATGAATGAAGGCTCCTCGATGACCTACGCCGCGGTGCTGGACACTGCGCCCACCGATACTGTCATCCTGACGCCGAGTGTCCCTGCCGGGAGCGCGGTGACCGTTCCCGGTGCGCTGACCTTTTCCGTTGCCAACTGGAACGCCGCGCAGACCGTGACCGTCACGGCTGTTGACGATGCTGACGGAGACAACGCCACCGTCATCATCAGCCACGTCGTGGGCGTGTACGGTGGCACCACCGGAGCCGCCGCCGTGACCGTCAGGGTCAGGGACACTGATCCCGGCGCCATTCCGAGTTTCGGCGCGGTGATGGTGGGGCCACAGACCTACACCGCCAGGGAGGCCATCCCCACCCTGACCCTGCCGGTCGCCTCCGGTGGCAATGGCGACCTGAGCTATACCCTGACCCCCGCCAGCGAGATCCCCACCGGCCTGGCCTTTGACCTGGGCGAGCGCACGCTGACGGGCACGCCGACCGTCGCCGGACTCGCCACCCTGACGTGGACCGCCCTGGATGAAGACGCCGATTCGGGCAGCCTGACCTTCACCCTGACCATCACCCCCAACGTCCCGCCGGATTTCGGCACGGGGATGGTTGAGTCGCAACGGTACTTTGTCGGGGCGGCCATCCCCACCCTGACCCTGCCGCCCGCCACCGGTGGCAACGGCGCCTTGAACTACGCCCTGACCGGCGGGATTCCCGATGGCCTGCTCTTCTCCTCCGGCGCCCGCACCCTGACCGGCACCCCCTCCGCCGCTGTCGCGGGCGTCATGCTGACCTACACGGTGACGGATACGGACACCGACACCACCGCCGACGACGACGATGTCCTGATGTTCATGGTCACGGTGGGATCGGAGATGCCTCCCACCATCACCATCGCGCCGACTGCCCTGACGGTGGATGAAGGCTCCTCGATGATCTACACCGCGGTGCTGGCCACCGCGCCCACCGGTGATGTCATCCTGAGGCCGGGTGTCCCTGACGGGAGCGTGGTCACCGTCTCCGGTGCGTTGACCTTCACTGTTGCCAACTGGAACACCGCGCAGACAGTCAGCGTCATGGCTGTCGAGGATGCTGACACCGCCGACGACGTCGTGACCGTCAGCCACGCCGTGAGCGTGTACGGTGGCTCCACCATTGCCGATGCCGTGAGAGTTACAGTCGACGACAACGACCTGCCCCCCGGATTCATCACTTCAGGCTTAATTCCGCCGGGGAACCCCCAACTGAACATAAATGAAGGGGGTATGGTCACCTACACCGTAAGGCTGGCCACCGACCCTGGCCCTGGCACTGTGAGGGTCTCTTCCGTAATCCTCCGCACAGGGGACACAGAGGATTTTGGTATCGCCTTCTTCCCCGATGATGGGAGGAGAGGCAGGCTGGAATTCGACAGCACAAACTGGAACACGGCACAGACCGTCACACTCTTCGCCATGGAAGATGAGAACAACGTTAACGAAACCTACTTTATTCAAACCACCGTAACCGGCTACGGCTCCATCACGTTGGGCCCCTTTGCGTCTGTCACCGTCATTGACAACGATGTCCCACGGGTCAACATTTCGTCATCCACCCTGACCGTGGATGAAGGAGAGACGGCCATCTACACCGCGGTGTTGAACATCGCGCCCACCGGCGCGGTCACGGTCACGCCGAGTGTGACCGGCAGCATGGTCACCGTTTCCGATGCGCTGACCTTCAGCGCCACGGCCTGGAACACCGCGCAAACCGTCACGGTCACGACCGGTCAGGACGCCGACGACACCGACGCCACCGCCATCGTCACCCATGCGGTGAGTGGCTACGGCGACGTGACCACCGCGAACGATGTCACCGTGACGGTTACCGACACCGTAAGCATCCCGGACTTTGGCGATGCACGGGTGTCCAACCAGCTCTACACCGCCGACACCGCCATCCCGACGCTGACACTCCCGGCCGCCACCAGCGGCGATGGCACGTTGAGCTACGCCCTGACCGGCGGGATTCCCGCCGGCCTGACCTTCTCCTCCGGCGCCCGCACGCTGACCGGCACGCCCACCGACCTCACGGTGGCCACGCTGACCTATACGGTGACGGATACGGACGCCGATACCACCGACGACGACGAAGATTCCCGGACCTTCGTGGTTACGGTGAGCGGCGGCGATCCCGCCGTGGACATCTCTCTGTCCACTCTCGCCCTGAACGAAGGCAACTCGGCCACCTACAGGGTGCGGCTGGCCACCTTGCCCGCCGGCTCGGTGACGATTGGGCCGGGCATCCCCGACGGGAGCGAGGTGACCATCACCGGCGCGCTGACCTTCAGCGTGACCACTTGGAGCGTCTACCAGACGGTGACCGTCACGGCGTCCAACGATGCGGACGACGACGATGCCACCGTGACCATCACCCATGCGGTGAGCGGCTACGGTGGCGTGACTGCCGACGGGGTGACCGTGACGGTGACCGATACCAACAGCATTCCAACCTTCCGTGCCATGGTCCCGTCTCCGCTCTACACAGTCGACACCACCATCGCCACACTGACCCTGCCGGACGCCGACGGCGGCGATGGCACGTTGAGCTACGCCCTGACCGGCGGGATTCCCGCCGGCCTGACCTTCTCCGCCGGCGCCCGCACGCTGACCGGCACCCCCACCGCCATCACGACGGTCACGCTGACCTACACGGTGACGGATACGGATGCCGACAACACCGCCGCCGACGACGATGTACAGACCTTCATCATCACGGTGGGCGCCGGCGATCCCGCCGTGGCCATTTCTCCGCCCACTCTCGCCCTGGACGAAGGCGGATCGGCCCCCTACATGGTGCGGCTGGTCGCCCCTCCCACCGGCAATGTGACGATCACACCGAGCATCCCCGACGGGAGCGCGATCACCATCACCGGCGCGCTGACCTTCAGCGTGACCACCTGGAGCGTTTTCCAGACGGTCATCGTGACGGCGGCCATGGATCCGGACGATGATGATGCCACCGTCACCATCGCCCACGGGGTGGGCGGCTACGGTGGCGTGACCGCCGATGCGGTGACCGTGACGGTTGCCGACACCAACAGCGCGCCAATCTTCCTCGCCACGATACGGTCTCAGATCTACACAGTCGGCGCCGCCATTCCCACACTGACCCTGCCGACCGCCACCGGCGGCGACAGCGAGGGTGGCATCGTGAACTACGCCCTGACCGGCGCCATCCCCGACGGCTTGCGCCACACCGGCGCCCGCACCCTGACTGGTACGCCCACCACTGCCGCCGCGGCCGTGACGCTGACGTATGTCGCCTCGGATGTTGACCTCAACAACGCCGCCGAGGATGATGCGACGTTGATCTTTACCATCACGGTGGAGCCTCCGGCTCCCGCCGTGACCATCTCTCCGATGGCGCTCACCGTGGATGAAGGTAGCTCGATCACCTACACCGTGGCGCTGGCCACAGAGCCTGCCGGCGATGTCGTGGTCACGCCGAGTGTCTCCGACGGGAGTGTGGTCATGGTCGCTGGTGTGCTGACCTTCACCTCCACCGACTGGAATATCCGCCAAAGCGTGACCGTTGACGCCATCATGGATCGTGACGGTGACACCGATACCGTGACCATCACCCATGCGGTCTCCGGCTACGGCGACGTGACCGCCGACGCGGTAACCGTGACGGCCACCGATACCAACAGTGCGCCGGAATTCGGCACAACGGTGGGGGACCAGCGCTACACAGTCGACACAGGCATCACAGCGTTGACGCTCCCGACCGCCTCCGGCGACAGCGCCCTGATCCACAGGCTGACCCCCATAGCCGACGTTCCCGCCGGGCTGACCTTTGACATGGATGCGTTCGTCCTGTCCGGCACGCCCACCGTGGCGACCACGGTTCGGCTGACCTGGAGGGCGACGGATGAGCAGAACGATGTCACGCCCATGACCTTCACGGTGGCCGTTGTGAACGTAGACCAGACGACCGCCCTCAATCGCGCGATCCTGCCGGAAGTGGCGCGGGCGCTGGCCGACCACCGGGTGAGCATGATTGCGCGACGCATCCGGCAGGCCGGGACCGATTCCCTGGAGGCGGGACGGAATCTGACGCTCGGCGGTCAGTCCACGCTGGCCGGCGCGCTGACCACCCACGGGCGCGCCCTCGCCGAAGGCACCTTCAACTTGAGAACCATGCTGGCCGGCTCCGACTTTGTGTTGCCGTTGAACGCGCGCGAAGTGGCCCCCGGCGCCGGTCTGTCCGCCCTGACCATCTGGGGAGGTGGCGACTTCCGGGCCTTCTCCGGCAAGGGCGATGCGATAGACTGGAGCGGCGATATGTTCAGTGCTCATCTGGGCGCCGACGCCCGCCTGCGGGATGACCTGCTGGCCGGGGTGGCGTTGTCGTGGAGCGAGGTGGATCTGGGCTATAACCATACCGGCTTCGGGAAAGGCGATTACGATGTGGATATAACCAGCGTCCATCCCTATGTGGGCTGGACGGCGATGGGCGGGAAGCTGGATCTGTGGGCCACGGCGGGCTACGGCTGGGGCGAGTTGGAAATTACCCGGGACAGCAATGAGACGCAGGTCAGCGATGTGACGATGCAGACCATCGGGGCCGGTGGGAGCGCGCAGGTGCTGGAGGGCCGTGCGGGCACGCTACGGCTCAAAGGCGAAGCCTTGCAGACGAACATGGACGTGGATGGGGGCGACGGCATCGCCGCCATGACGGTTGAAGCCCGGCGGTTGCGTCTGGGCCTGGAAGCGAGCCACACCCACCAACTGGCTGACGGCCACCAACTGGTTCCCACCCTGGAGGTTGGCATGAGGCATGACGGCGGGGACGGGCGAACCGGCACGGGCGCCGAAATTGGCGGCGGTATGCGCTACACGAATGGGGCCAACGGGCTGACGGTGGAGAGTCACGGGCGGGTGCTGGTGGGGCATAGCGGCGACTATGAGGACTGGGGCATTAGCGGGGCGGTGCGGTTGGTCCCGGGCAGTGGCGGGCAGGGCCTGTCGTTCAGTCTGCAACCCACGTGGGGCGCCACGGCCAGTCGCGCGTCCCAGGTGTGGGCGCAGGAAGCGGCGGCCACGGTGAAAACGGCGTCCACTCCCACCCCGCGGAATGGCCAGATGGACATGAACCTGGGCTACGGGCTGGGCTGGGATGAGATGCTGGTCACGCCTTACAGTCAGGTAACTCTGACGAACGGCCCCGCGCGGTCTTACCGGCTGGGCAGTCGGATGCAGTTAGGCGGTGGGATGACCTTCAATCTGGAAGGTATCCGGGAGGAGACCGCCGCTCGTCTGGTGAACCATGGCATCCGGCTCCATTTCGGGGTCGGCGACCGCACCACGGTCAGTCTGGAAGGCTCGCGGCAACAGACCGCCAACCAGACCTTCACCAACGGTATCAAGGTGCAGGTCGGTCTCTCCTTCTAATCCTTCCCGCCCCCTGTGCCACACGGGGCGCGCCGGGGTGGGTGGTGTTTCTTCTCAGCGTCTCCTCGCCGGCGGCTTTCCCGCTCCTCTTCCGAAAAGAATGAATCAGGCGACCTGTCTGTGAGGGCAGACCCGGGCGGGCAGGGGAGTGGAATGTGCTCCGTGCCGGTTCTGTGTCCCGGTTGCCCGGGCGGGGTCGGCCATGTGCGCCGGCCCCGCCTGTGCCGTATCCTTCCGTATTCTTCCGTGTTCTGTGGATTGCTTTCCTGTGGCCGGGTTGTGAAACCGGCGCGCAATGCCTGTCTCAATTCCCGCCCTGGATGCTGTCTTTCTTGATTTTCGCATGGCCATGGTTATCTGCTCTTGCAGGTGGGGAGGCACAATCTCATGGCCTGGGAACGGGAGAAAGGACGTTGGCGATGATTGATATGAACCGTATGACGTTACGAGTCCAGGAGGCGTTGCAGTCGGCTTCCGCTCTGGCCACGGGGCGACATCATCAGGGGGTGGATGTTGATCATGTGCTGATGGCTTTACTGGAACAGGCCGATGGAGCGTCCGGCCCGATTCTGGAACAGGCCGGCGTCTCCGTGGCCGCTGTGAAAACGGAAACGGAACGACAACTGGCACGCATTCCCCGAGTCCAGGGTCCCGGAGCGGCTCCGGGGCAGGTGCATCTGACTCAACGCATGGCGGCGCTGCTTGACCTCGCCGGGGGTGAACAACACTCTCTGAAGGATGAATATTTGAGCGTCGAACATCTGTTGCTGGCTATGGTGGCGCAGGGCGGCGTGTTGAATACCCTGGGCGTGACGCGAGAGACTTTGCTGGGCGGGTTGCAGAAGGTTCGCGGCCATCAGCGAGTGACCAGCCAGGATCCCGAAGGGACGTATCAGGCGCTGGGGAAGTACGGGAAGGATCTGACGATGCTGGCGGGACAGGGCCGGCTGGATCCGGTTATCGGTCGTGACGAGGAAATTCGACGGACGATTCAGATTCTGTCGAGACGGACGAAAAATAATCCGGTGCTGATTGGCGAACCAGGGGTCGGGAAGACGGCTATCGTGGAAGGGTTGGCTCAACGGATTATTAAGGGGGATGTTCCGGAAGGGCTGAAACAGAAGCGTGTGGTGGTCCTGGATATGGGGGCGTTGGTGGCGGGGGCGAAGTTTCGCGGAGAATTTGAAGAGCGATTGAAGGCCGTTTTGAAAGAAATTCAGGCATCCGGGGGGCATATTCTGCTCTTTATTGATGAACTGCATACCGTCGTCGGCGCGGGGGCGGCCGAGGGAGCCATGGATGCGGCGAATCTGCTTAAACCCATGCTGGCCAGGGGCGAGTTGCATCTGATCGGCGCGACGACGTTGGATGAATACCGCAAGCAGATTGAGAAAGACGCCGCGCTGGAACGTCGTTTTCAACCCGTGTTTGTGGAACAACCGTCGGTGGACGATACGATTTCTATTCTGCGGGGCCTGCGGGAACGCTATGAAGTGCATCACGGGGTGCGGATTAAAGATGCCGCCCTGGTCGCGGCTTCGCGGTTGTCTCACCGGTATATTGGCGACCGGTTTCTTCCGGACAAGGCCATTGACCTGATTGATGAGGCGGCGGCTCGACTTCGCACGGAAATCGAGAGTTTGCCGGCTGAACTGGATGAGGTGTCGCGGAAGGTCATGCAACTGGAAATTGAACGGGAAGCGCTCAGGAAAGAGGATGATCCGAGTAGCCGGTCGAGACTGGCCGCGCTGGAGGGCGAGCTTGCGGGCAAACGCTCTGTCCTGGATGAATTGAATACACAATGGGAGGCGGAGAAGGCCGCCGTTGGGCGCTTGCGACAGATCCGGCAACGCATTGAAGATCTGAAGCCGCAGATTGAGAAGGCCGAGCGTGAATATGATCTGAATCGTGTGGCGGAACTGCGATACGGGACATTGCCCCGGCTGGAGCGGGAGCTTCAGGATGAGGAAGCCCAGCGTGACCGCACCGAAGGAAAGCCGCGTCTGCTCAAGGAGGAAGTTGATGAAGAGGATATTGCGGAAGTCGTCAGCCGCTGGACGCGTATTCCCATCAGCAGGCTTCTCCAGGGGGAGATGGAAAAGCTGCTGCACCTGGGAGATACGCTGCACACCCGCGTCGTGGGACAGGAGGAGGGGGTCCGGGCGGTGGCCGATGCGGTCCTGCGGGCGCGATCCGGCATCAAGGATCCCAACCGGCCCATTGGGTCGTTTTTGTTTCTTGGCCCGACCGGCGTGGGGAAAACGGAATTAGCGCGGGCGCTGGCTCAGACTCTTTTTGATGATGAAGCTAATCTGGTGCGGCTTGATATGTCGGAATACATGGAGAAACATGCGGTCTCGCGCCTCATTGGCGCCCCGCCGGGCTATGTTGGGTATGAGCAGGGCGGACAGTTGACCGAGGCGGTGCGGCGGCGTCCTTTTTGCGTGGTTCTGTTGGACGAAATCGAAAAAGCTCACCATGATGTGTTCAATATTTTACTGCAGGTCCTGGATGACGGCCGGCTGACCGATGCCCGCGGCCGCACCGTTGATTTTAAAAACACGGCGCTGATTATGACGTCGAATATCGGCAGTCAGGAAATCCTGGACGCCCAGCAACGGGGACAGACGTATGAGGCGTTGCAGGCGCTGGTCGCCAACGAGCTGACGCGCTGTTTCCGTCCTGAATTTTTAAACCGGGTTGATGACACCGTGGTGTTTCATCCATTGAGCGCGGAGGAGCTGGGTCGCATCGTGGATATTCAACTGGCTCGGCTTGGCGCCAGGTTGCACGATCGAAGAATCCGTCTGGCGGTGACCGATGAGGCCCTGGCGCATCTGGGCAGGCGGGGCTATGACCCCATGTATGGCGCCCGGCCATTGAAACGGTTGATCCAGCATGATGTGGAAACGCCCCTGTCGAGGCTTCTGGTCAAGGGGGAGGTGGTGGATGGGGACACGGTGACTGTTGATTGCCGGAATGACCGGGTGGTGATTGTTCCCGCCGGCCGGCCCTGAGCCTGCTTTCCACGGCATCGCGGCCGGGGCGCTCCGTTACGGGTGGCGCCGGTCAGCGGACCCGGTCCGACGCACCCGTGGGGTCGTTGCGGTCTGAAGGGATTTTCGGAGTTCGGCCGAGTGGTCGTTCGTGACGGATTTTTTCACGAGAATGTCCACCGGTCGAATGCGTTCCCCGTAATAGGCGGCGTTGGAATCGTCGCTCGCGTAGATCACGGAGCCTTCCAGCGAGATGCCGGCATACGCTCCTTTGGAACGGGCAAACGCCATAAAGGCGGCATTGATGTTCGTGGAGGTCGAGCCTTCGACGCCGGCGCCATACGGCCCCGCGGCGATGGAGGCGTCCCCGCCGAATTTGAAGGATGAGGTGTAGAGGTTTTCAAGGGCCTCGTGTGTCATCGCCAGGATGATGACTTCCGACGCGTCGAAGCCCCCCTGGAATCCGAAGCTGAGGCCGCCCAGTACATAAAAGGCCGGCTGGCTCCACTCTTCCGTCTGTTCGTCGCGGGCAAGCGCGACTCCGCTGCCCCCATCCGCGCCGATAATGAATGCGCCCCGCAACCGTTGCGGGATAATCAGGATGGCTTTGGCGTCTTCGACGTGATCCTGAAACCACGTTAAATCGGGGTCGTTCATAAAATTCTCAAAGGTCAGCCTGGATTGTTCCACAAGTTGTTGCTCGTCCGAGGCGCCGGCCGGTGTGGTCAACAGTCCAAGACACAGCAACACCGCCGACCACCGGATGATTGGGATGGTGCGCGAATGTGTTGCGGGTCGTGGTTCATGTGTCATGGTTCGTTCCTCCTTCTCATGCGACGGGGCATGACGCGCGGCCTTCCGTGCGTCCGGCTTTCCGGCATACGGCCGTCATTCACCCATCAGTTGCACGACGATCTCCCGGGACCGCGCGCGTGTGTCAAAATCAAGAAGCACAATGTCCTGCCAGGTTCCCAGAAGCAGTTGGCGCCCGGCGAAGGGAATTGTGAGGGACTGGCCCTGGAGTTGCCCCCGCAGGTGACTGTGCCCGTTATTTTCTCCGGGATTGACGGTGTTATGTTGCCATGCGGGATCGGCGGGCACCAGGTTGTCCCAGAATGTGCCGGTGTCGGCTCGCAATCCCGGTTCGTCTTCGATGATCAGCACCGACGCGGTGGTATGTTTCACGAAGATCGTGACGGTCCCCGCCTGCAAGCCGGTCCGGGACAGGTGGTCTTTGACCACATTGGAAATGTTTTCAATGTGGGAATGTCCCCTCATGTTCACTGAAACGGTGTGCGTGAAGACCGGCATGGCTGTGCCCGCTAGAGCGATCGTAAAAAACGTCGTTCGCGGGGGGAGAAGCCGCCCCCTCGAGCGGCTTTGAGTACGGGGTCAAAGACTCCCGAGGCCGTTAATCGTCGAACGGCGTTCACCACGCGACTACTTAACCGTTTTTGCCGGCGCAACGAGTCAAGGTAGGCGAAGGCTTCCGCAAAACTTTCCCGCGCGCGTGTGTAGTAGTCTTTGCCACGTCGCCGGTTGCTGTGGGCTTCCAGCTGCTCACAGGCGATCAGGATTTCGCCCAGCTCTCTGACCCATCCCGGAGATTTCGCCAGTTTTTCAGGATAATAATAGGATAACGTGACGTGCTCCATCCAGGGCAACCAGCGAATATCCAGGCTTGCCAGGGTTGGCCTGGCCTGTTTGAGCTGACGGCGATGGCGGCGGGCAAAGTCCAGCCTCATGTCAATTTGTTCGCAGGCCCACCCGGTCAGGGGTATGCCGTCGTCGGCCAGCTGTTGACCATGGGCTTTGACAAAGGCTCTGGCTTCTCCGCCGTCACGCACACGGGGATGCCGCGCACGCCATTCGGCGGGTCTGGTCGGGATGTCGTGCCTGCGTGCCCATGACCATATTCTGCCAAACAGCCGGTGGTCGAGTCCGGCTCGTCCTAAATCATGGAGCAGACATGCAATGTAAAACGGTCGAAGCCGCGATGGTTCATGGGAAAGGTCCCGGGCCACGGCCGCACTCATCGTTGCCGTTCGTAACGCATGGGTCTTATCATACCCTCGAATGAGGGTGTGGGGTTTCCGGGGGTGGGGATAGTCGTATAATTGCAGGATCGTTTTCACGTGGGCGCGCGGCAGGAGACGCACGGGAGACGGCCGCGGGCCGGACTGCCGGCGCGGAATGTGATCGGATGAACCGGACATGAAGAATGGCATGGCAAGGGGGCATCGGCTACAATCGGCTGTGACGGTAACGGCACGGGCGTTTGTCTGTCAAGACCACAGCCAACCCACACGGCGTATGCGTGTGGCGTTACGGTCGCGGAACGGGTATCGGGAAGGCGTTAGCGTGCGCGGGACGGGCGGGATATGCGCCGCCGGGCCGGTGCGGCCGGTCCGCTTCGCCTGTTCGGCTTCCCGGATGCCGTGCCGTCGCCCGGTTCAACCAGGAGTGCGCGCGTGACCGTGAGGCGAAAACGCTGGATGCTGGCCCTGTGTCTTGTCCTGCTGGTGTGTCTGGCGGGCGGGGCGTATGTGGTGACGTTTCAGAGGAATGTCCTGCACAACATGGCGCAGGAGCTTCTTGCCGATTCTCTGGGCACACCGGTCACGATTCGGCACATTCGCGTGAAGATCTTTCCTTATCCGCAGTTAATCCTGATGGATGTCAGCATCGGCGACACGGATCGGAATGTCCCCGTTTTTCGGGCCTCGGATGTTCGACTGGGAATCAGTGTGTTCCTGTTGGAACGGGATGCGCCGACGCCACACATGGCGACTGTCGAGAATGCGCATTTTGATCTTGTGCGGGATGAAGACGGGCGGTGGAATTATCACGATATGCTTCAGGGTGGATTGTCCAACAGGTGGGGGGCGTTCCTGTCCGGGTTTGCACTGGATCTGGTCAACGGGTCAATCGAGATCGAGGACCGGTTCCAGCGCGCGGCGCCTTTCCATGTCCGCGCCGAATCCGTCGAGTTGCAAGTTGAGCGGTTTGTGCTGGAGGGTTCGTCCGATGTGTTTTTTTCCGCGCGCCTTTCGGGTCGGGAGACGGGATCCCCGCTGTCGGCTTACGGGACGGTCGAGCATATCGGTGGATTGCTGGGTGTGGCGCCAACGGAACCGGCCCTGCCGCCGCAGCTTTCGTTGCACGCCCGCCTGGAATGGGATCGGCACACGCTTGTCCAGGCGATGAACCTTTTCCGGTTTGGCGAGGTGCCGGCGGGCTTCCAGGGACGCACCACGGCTTACGGCCATGTGCGTCTTGCGCCGGGTGTGCGGGGCTATGATCTGGCGCTGTCCGATCTCGCGGTGTTGACGGACGTTGGCGAGCTGAATGCGGACGTGACCGTGGCGGGTTTGTTTCATTCCGATTCTCCGGTTGTTTCCGGTCAGTGGACGAGTACGCCTTTGGCTATTCGGCATTTGCCGTATGTGCTTCCGAGTGACTGGCTTGCCTCCGACCTGTACCGGAATATCCGCAGTCAGGTCCTTCGTGGCAATATCCAGGCGGTGTCGGCGACGTTGTCAGGCTCTGCCCGCGAGGGATTGGGATATTCCCTGGGGGGGGCCTTTTACCTGTCGGAGGGGACGGTGGATTTCGGTTCCGAGTGGGGACGGGCTGAACAGGTCGCGGGGGACATTCATGTTCGGCCCGACCGGATTCAGCTGTCCGGTTTTCATGGCCTCTATGGCCCCATTCCCGTGACGGATGGAACGGGCACCATTCTTTTTAATGAGGACGGCCCCTGGCTGACGACGGAGCTGGCGGGCGTGGTGTCTCCCACACAACTGATCGGTGTCGTGCAAAAGATCTTTGACTGGGATGCCGAACGGTATGCCGTCCCGTTTGTTCAGGGTCAAGCGGGCCAGGGGGCGATGACGATACGATTCGGCGGCCCTCTTCGGCATCCCGAACGCATTTTGTTCCAGGATGCGGATTATCGCCCGGAACAGGTGACGTTACATCTTCCCGGGTCGCGGGGCCTCGTGACCAACCTGAGCGGGCTGCTTGCGTTTTCGCCACATCGTCTGCGTTTTGAGAATGTCCGGGGAGCGTATGGCTCGAGCGATTTTCGCATCGAAGGGCAGATGGATTTTGCCGGGCCGTCTTCTCTCGACACGGTGAGTATTCAGGGACGCATCAATGGCCGCGATGTTGCCACGCTGTTTCCCGAATCGGTCGTTGCGGAGCAGACGATCCTTTCGGGGGCCGCCGACTACCGGGTTGTGGTTGCCGGCAGACCGGACACTCCGGTCATTCGGGGGAGCGTTGATTTACAGGGACTGGGCGTTGTGGTGCCGGGGCTTCTTAACAAATCTCCCTCGCTCGCGGGGCAGTTCGACTGGAATGTTCGGCTTGGCGAGGATCGCCGGCTCGCTTTTCGCCACGTTGCTCTGACGTTTCCGTCTGTCAGTCTGACGGGACGAGGGAATCTGCGTTATGGTGACACGCCGGCCATGAATGTCGCCTTCGCCAGTTCGCCCATTCACCTTGCCGCGCTCCCGAACGGTCTTCGGTTGTTTGACGGCGTGATGCCGGCGGGGACACTGGAGGTTGCGCTGGCGCTTGAGGGAACGGGGCGGGACTGGCGGGCATGGAACAAGTCGGGATGGATTGCGCTGACACAGGGCACCATCAAGATTGACGGGATGACGCCGCCGGTGTCGCATGTGTCGCTTCGGGCCGGACTGAACGGGCATGACGCCGAGCTGAAGCAGCTGCAATGGAGAATCGGGGAAAGCCGGGCGAGGGCCACGGGCGTCATTCAACAGTGGGACGGTCGCCCCGTTGTCAACGTGACCTTGACGTCGTCTCAATTCGATCTGGCCCGTCTGATCCCCAGTGGCCCGCAATCCCCCTTGCGAAGGGCTTTTGAACACATTGCCCGGACGGCCGTCGTCTCCGGAGATCTGCAGTTCGATCACGCCTGGTATAAACAGTTGTCTTTTCGGGCGTTGACCGGTCGACTCCGGATCCGAAACAGCGTCATCGGCCTTGAGGCGATTCAGGGACGGACCACGCATGGCACGATTCGGGGGCGGATGCTGGCCCATCTGCCTGTCCGGCAACCGGCTACGGTGAGCACCCGGTTTGCGGTGCACAAGATTCCTCTGTTGGCGCTGGAAGAGACGTTTTTCGAAGCGAAGGCGCTGGATGAGCGGTTACTGACGGGGATGGTGTCTGTGGAAGGCGCGCTGGCGGGACATGGCAACGAT
The DNA here is from genome assembly GCA_963692935.1 of Nitrospirales bacterium. Classification (GTDB taxonomy): domain Bacteria; phylum Nitrospirota; class Nitrospiria; order Nitrospirales; family UBA8639; genus Bin75. The sequence continues at coordinate 967,268 of OY843588.1, read as the reverse complement.
ACGCGTGGCATCCTCCCGACGCTCAACGGACGTCTGAAACTTGCCATTGAGGACGGGAGCGTCAAGCGGGGCACGGTGGTCCCGAAAATACTGGGTATCCTGAATGTGCCGAGTATGTTGCAGGGGCAGGTTGATCTTCGGGAGGAAGGTTATCCTTTTGATAAACAAACCGGGACGTTGGTCGTCGACAACGGCCTTCTTGTCTCGGAAGATATTGTCATGGACGGACCGGTTCTGAAAATGACCGCCGCGGGGCAGTATGATTTTATGCGCGATGAGCTGGACATGGTGGCCGCGGCCAGCCCGTTTGGCTCGTATTTTGATCTTCTTCGGAAAATCTCGTTATTTGAGATGCTGATTGATGATGACCAGGAGGTGATCTCGGCGTTGTTTCAAGTCAAAGGCTCGCTCCACGACCCGGAGGTGACGCCCATGCCGCTGGAATCTCTTGCCTTCGGCGTGACGCAGTTCGGCAAGCTGGCTTTTACGGTTCTGAAAAATACGATCACGCTGCCACAGAAAATGTTTTTCGATGAATCGAGCGAGTCGCCGCCGGACTCGCAATCCGCCGACTCGGAATATGACGAAGACGAAGAGGAGTATTGATGGTGGGCAGAAGGTGTCCGATATGATTCCCACCGTTGAATGGAAGGATGGTGTCATCTGTCTGCTTGACCAGACACGGTTGCCCGGCCAGGTGACGGTTTTTGAGTGCAAAGATGTGGAAACGGTGGCATCCGCTATTCGTGAGCTGCGCGTGCGGGGGGCGCCGGCTATCGGCGTGACGGCGGCCATGGGGGTTGCGCTGGGAGCGCAAGCCGTGACGGGGACCGATGTTCCGGCTTTTGAGAAGCATGTCCTGGCCGTCTGTGAGCAACTGGCCGCCACGCGACCCACGGCGGTCAATCTTTTCTGGGCGATTGAACGGATGAAGGGCGTCCTGCGGGCACACCATGATCGCACGGTGCGCGAGATTCAAGCCCGGCTGGTGGATGAGGCGCTGGCTGTTCAACGGGAGGATATTGCGATGTGTCAAACCATGGGCCGGCACGGGGCCGCTCTGGTCGGGCACGGGCAGCATATTCTCACGCATTGCAATGCGGGAGCGCTGGCGACCGCCGGCTATGGCACGGCTCTGGGAGTGGTGCGGGCCGCATGGGAAGAGGGGAAAAACATTCATGTCTTTGCCGGTGAAACGCGGCCCGTTCTTCAAGGCGCCAGACTGACGGCCTGGGAATTGATGGAGGATGGTATTCCCGTCACCCTGATCACGGATAATATGGCCGGCGCCCTTATGCAACAGGGCAGGATTGATCTCTGCGTGGTGGGTGCGGACCGGATCGCGGCTAACGGAGATGTGGCAAATAAAATTGGCACGTATTCTGTGGCGGTGCTGGCCCAGGCCCATGGCATCCCGTTTTATGTGGTGGCTCCCTCGTCGACCGTTGATGTGCTGACTTCGAGCGGCTCGCCCATACCCATTGAAGAACGTCCGTCCCACGAAGTCACCGCATTGCACGGGGGAGACGGGATTGCGCCCCAAGGCGTCCATGTCCTGAATCCGGCTTTTGATGTGACGCCCGCCAAATATATCACCGCGATCATCACGGAGCGGGGCGTGTTCCCGCCGGGCCGGGTTGCGGAAACATGCCGTCACTGAAACGGGAAGGGGAGAGGAGGCGCGGCGCTACAGGAAGCGCCCCTCCAGCACGATTTCATCCAGGGCACGCCGGCCGTTGGGATATTCCCGTTTCATCAGATGGGGTGGTAAGGATTCTTTGGGTGCCCGCCGGCCAACGGCGACCATGGCGAGGACCGCATATGCTTCGGGGACGGCTAGCGCGATCCTGGCCCTGTCATAATCGAATCCCTGCATACCGTGGACCACTAGGCCCCGGCGTGTTCCTTCCAACGCCAGATTTTCCCACGCCGCGCCCGCATCAAAGGCATGAGTGTCCGCCGGTTGGTCATTGTGTTCGGAAAACTTTCCGGATGTGATGACGATGAGCACGGCGGCCTGTTGCGCCCAGACTCTGTTGCCTTCAACCAGCAACCCGACAAACGTATCCCAGAACGCCGACTGTCTCCTGGCGTAGACAAAGCGCCACAGTTGCGCGTTGCCGGACGATGGCGCCCAACGCGCGGCTTCAAAGAGCGGCATGAGGTCGCTGTCGGATATGTCCTCGCCGGTCATGGCGCGAGGAGACCACCTGTTTAAAAGCAGAGGATGAATGGGGTGCTGTGCCTGCCGGTGCTCCCGCACCTCGTCCGTGAGCGCATCGTCCATGACATGGTCCTTTCTTTTGCATCACCGCCCGCTGTGCCGGGGTGATGCGGAACATTATTCGGAAACTTCGGCGGATCCGAGCCGCTCCAGGCGTGCCTGGTCCACTGTGATCCATATGTTTTTTCCACGGGTGACCGCGACGGATCCCGGCTTTGCTCCCCTGGGTTTTCTGACGTATTTTCTCGGCGCATACAGGACGTCGCCTTTCCCGCTTTTTCGGGCCTTGCTGTACCACAGCGCCAGGGTGGCGGCATCCTTCAGTGTTTCCGGCGGGATCTGCTGGTTTTTGCGCAATTCGACGATCACGTGCGCCCCCGATGCGCCACTGGCATGGAGCCAGAGGTCGTCGGGTTTGGATACCGTGAAGGTCAGGATGTCGTTCCCGTTGGCATTGTTCCCGACCAGAATGGCATGGCCATCGTGAGAGCAAAAACGACGACAGGCCGCCGCCGCCTGGCTTGTTGACGTTCCCTGCCGTGTCTTGTGCCGTTGAACCATCATGCGTTCTCCGATCCCGTTTTCGGGGGGCAGCGTTGCCTGGCCGCTTTCCCAGTCGTGTAGCGTGCGTTGCAGTGTGGCCAGGGTATTTTGTGTCTCCTCCAGACGGGGAACAAGGTGCTTCTGTGCGCCGGTATATTTACGGTATTTTTTGAAACAGGCTTCAAGGTTTGCGGGGCCGTTTTTTTCGGGATCCAGCGGCAGGGTGAGCACAGGCATGGCGTCGTCAAAATAATCAATCAGGCGAATGTGGCGTTGCCCTTTGCTCAGCGTGCCGACCTGGTGTTTCAACAGTTCGCCGAACCGCCCGTATTCACGATAGGGGGAGACCGTGTCAAGGTCGCCGGTGAGCTTTGCTATCCGTCTCTGAAGTTTCTGTATGGCGGCCCTCATGCCGGCGATGTGTCGGCGATGTTCTTTTTCAAGATGGTCGTCCTGTTCGGCTCTGCGGTGACTCTCTTCAATCCGTTGGGAAACGGGGAAGCCTGTCCCGTGAACGGCATGACGATGCGGATCATGTTCCTGTACGGCCAGGGAGGTGTCGGTGGCCGGGGGGATGGGGGAGAGGGTAAAGGGTTGGCCCGTGATCCGGCCGGGGGATGTTTCGGGTTTCAGGGATCGTAACACCGTGGCCCGGGAATCCAGAACGAAAAGATTGGCCGTGCGTCCGGTGAGGGCCGCCACCAGAAAGAGCTGTGTATCCTGTCTGTTCAGCTCCAGCCAGATCATGCGATCACCAAGTGTCTGGACGATGCGCCGAACCCTGGCGCCGAGGATACGGGCGCGACAGTATTGACAGAAGGAGGGGGGAGTCGGCGCGCCCGGCATGGCGGTGTGCAATATATGCACCCGGCCGTGCTGGGGATGGGCCGACATGAGGATGACGTATGTCCGTTGCGGTTGGCGAAGGGAAACGGTGATCGTCTGCGGCTCGGGTTGCTGAATTTTCTGAATCAGGCCACCGGTGCACGCCGGCGCCATTTCGGCGAGGACCGCACTCACGTCGTGGAGGCTGACCGTCATGTTCGTCCTTCAGTCCCGCGAGGCGCGGAATACGGTGCGAGCGGAGAGGTTAGCGTGCATCGTTGAAGGAGCACGCCGCTTTCAGCCTGGCTGTGAATTGACTGATGGCGTGCAGGCAATCCGGGGCGTGCTGGTGTTCTTCTATGATTCGGACGAGCGCGCTGCCGACGATGACCCCGTCGGCGAAGGCCGCGATGCGCCGCGCTTCCTCGGGCGTGGCAATGCCAAACCCCACGGCCACCGGTTTCCGTGCTTTGCGTTGCAGGGCCTGGACGTTGCGTTGAATGGAAGCCGGATCGCGCAATGTCGCTCCGGTAATCCCGGTCATGGACACATAATATATGAATCCACGGGTTCGCATGATCACGTCGTTTTGTCGTGCGGGCGTACTCGTTGGCGCCAGGAGAAAAATCACGCAGGGGCCTTGCTCACCGGCGGCCTGCTGTAACACGCCGGCTTCTTCCGGCGGCATGTCGGGAACAATGACTCCATCCACCCCGGCTCCCGCCGCCTCGCGGCAAAACCGTTGTTCTCCCATGGCCATAATGGCGTTGTAGTAGGTCATAAGTATCAGCGGCACTTGCGTGGTGGCGCGTACGGATTTGACCAGACGGAGAATGCCGGGAAGCGAGGCGCCTGACCGTATGGCCCGTTCCGCCGCCCGTTGAATCACGGGACCATCGGCGATGGGATCGGAAAACGGAACCCCGATTTCAATCAGATCGGCCCCGGACCGTTCCAGGGATACGATGATGTCTTTTGTCGCGGCCAGCGAGGGGTCCCCCGCCATGATATAGGGAATCAGGGCGGTTTCATGCCGTTGACGGAGCCGCTGAAAGACGTCGGCAATGCGATTGGAGGGCGTGGGCATGATTCAGAATTCGGCGCCGCGCATCCGGGCAACCTGGTCGACGTCTTTATCGCCCCGCCCCGACAGATTGATAATCATGATGTGGCTTTTTTTCATACCGGGTGCTCGTTTGACGGCTTCCGCAATGGCATGCGCGCTTTCCAGGGCGGGGATAATGCCTTCTTCGCGTGACAATAAATCGAAGGCCCGCAACGCCTCCCGATCTGTCGCCGAGGTATAGTGAATCCGGCCGGTGTCATGGTACATGGCATGTTCGGGGCCAACGGCGGGATAATCCAGCCCGGCAGACACTGAATGTGTGGCATTGATTTGTCCGTGCCGATCCTGCAACACATAGGTCATCGTGCCCTGCAACACCCCACGGGATCCCCCAGAAAACCGGGCGGCATGTTGTCCGCCGGCCAGGCCCAGGCCGCCGGCTTCGACTCCCACCATGTGAATCCGCGGATCGTTGATGAACGGATAGAACAATCCCATACTGTTGCTTCCGCCTCCCACACAGGCAATCAGACAGTGGGGCAGCCGCCCTTCCATTGACAGGATTTGCCGTCGCGTTTCACGTCCTATCACCGATTGAAAATCACGAATGATCATCGGGTAGGGGTGCGCGCCCAGCACGGAGCCAAGCAGGTAATGCGTGGTTCGCACATTGGTGGTCCAGTCGCGCATGGCTTCACTAATGGCGTCTTTGAGCGTCCGGCTGCCCGCATTCACCCCGGTGACGGTTGCCCCGAGCAGTCGCATCCGAAAGACATTCAACGCCTGCCGCTTCATGTCGTCCGTGCCCATGTAAATTTCCGCTTTCATGTCAAACACGGCCGCCACGGTCGCCACCGCGACGCCATGTTGCCCCGCACCGGTTTCGGCGATAATCCGGCGTTTGTTCATGCGTTGCGCCAGCAGGGCCTGGCCGACGGCGTTGTTGATTTTGTGCGCGCCGGTATGACACAGGTCCTCCCGCTTCAGGTAGATTTTTGGTCCGCCCAGGGTTCTGGTGAGTCGTTTGGCAAAATAGAGAGGCGTGGGACGCCCCACGTACCGCTTCAGACATGCCTGAAATTCCTGTTGAAAACTTCGGTCGCGACGCAGCCGGGCGTACACTTCCCGCAGTTCAAGAATGGCGGGCATGAGGGTTTCGGGAACGTACTGCCCTCCGTACTGGCCGAAACGACCTCGCGCATTCGGGACGGGTGTCCTGGAACGTGGATTGCGTTTTGTCATGGCTGTGTGACCATTAGAGGATACGGCTGTCGTAAGCGGGATGCCGTCTACCGGTCGACGGACGCTTCACATTGCACCGCCTGGATAAAGGCCCGCACCTTCGCCGGATCTTTCTTGCCCGGCTTCGCTTCAACACCACTGCTGACATCCACGCCATACGGCCGCACTTCGCGGATCGCGTCCCGGACGTTCCCGGGCGTCAGCCCCCCGGCCAGCAAACAGGAAAAGGATCGCGCGGCTTCGGCGGCAAGGGGCCAGTCCGCTGTGGTCCCAGTCCCGCCATACGCGACGGATGACACGGCATCCAGGACGAAGCCCCGAACATGGGCCTTGCCCGTGTACTCCGCCATGGCGGCAAGGGTCTTGCGGTCAGCAAGGCCAATTCCACGGATCACCGGACGTCCGAGCGATGCGCAATAGTCGGCCGATTCGTCTCCATGAATCTGCGCAAAGGCCAATCCGCACTCGTGCATGATCTTGCGAACTTTCCACGATTCTTCGTTGACGAAGATCCCAATGGGCCACACGAACGGCGGCAAATCGCCCACGATGGATTTGACGACATCCGGGCTGACATGGCGCGGGCTGTGTTTGTAAAAGACAAAGCCGAGCGCGTCGGCGCCCGCACGAACCGACTGGAGGGCGTCAGTCGGGTTTGTAATCCCGCAGATTTTGATTTTCGGCATCGCCATGACGGGAAGACCGGCTGTTATCTCCGGCCTGTGCTCCGGGCAGCCTGCCGGGCTTCGTGTGGCTCCCGTGTCACGCCGCGCAAGTCCTGAATTGTTGTGCCGACGTCATCCGCTCGAAGCAATGATTCGCCAACCAGCATGGCCCTGGCGCCGGCTTCGGCAATCCGCAGGACGTCCGCTCGCTCGCGGATCCCGCTTTCGCTCAGAATGATTTTATCAGAAGGAATCCGCCCGGCAAGCCTGACGGTCGTTGCCAGATCCGTGGTGAAGGTCTGGAGATCCCGATTATTGATGCCTATCAGGCTGGCGTCGGGAAGACGTTCCAGGACGACATCAACTTCCCGCTCATGGTGCGTTTCGAACAGTATGTCCAGCTCCAGGCCCTTGGCGACTGCATGGAGATCTTCGAGCTGGATCCGATCCAGCGCGGCCACGATAAGCAGAATCGCATCCGCTCCGTACGCGCGCGCTTCATACATTTGTACCTCGTCAATCATAAATTCCTTGTTGAGCGCCGGCAGGCCCACATGATCCTTGACGAGGGCGAGGTCGTCCAGGTGTCCTTGAAAAAATTCCCGGTCGGTCAGCACGGATACCGCCGAGGCGCCATGGCGTTGGTAGGTACGGGCAATCGCGACAGGGTCAAAGCTATCGTGAAACTCCGGACGCATCACTCCCCGGCTGGGCGAGGCTTTTTTGACTTCGGCAATCAGCGCCGGGGAATCCGGGGTCCAGGCCTCCCGCACGGCTGTGAGAAAATCCAGCGGCTCCGGACGGTCGGCAATTTTTCCCTTCAGGCTGGTCAGGTAGCCACGGGTTTTTTTTCGGCGAAGTTCCGCGAGCTTGTGTTCCAGGATGCGATTGAGAATCATACGGCTGTCCGATTGGAAAACGCGACCAGTTTCTGAAATTTCTCGTGGGCCGCGCCACTGTCCAACGCCTGGGCGGCTTGCTCATACCCTTCCTTCAGACTTCGGGTTTTCCCGCAGGCGACAAACGCCGGGGCGGCATTCATAAGCACCACGTCCCGTTTGGCGCTGCGATGACCTTTGAGAATATCCTGAATCATCGCCGCATTCTCTTTGGGCGTTCCGCCCCGCAGATCGTCCGGACGCACCCGGGTCAATGCAAAATCTTCAGGGGTAATCTGATAGCTGGAGACCCGCCCGGCCTTGCTCTCGGAGACATAGGTCGCATCGGTCAGGGTGATTTCGTCCAGGCCGTCCTTGCCGTGCAGGACGAAACAGTGTTGGGTGCCCAGGCGCATGCAGACCTGGGCTATTTTGTCCGTTAAGCTGTGGTCGGAGACGCCCAGGATCTGGATGCCCGCCCCGGCGGGGTTGGCTAAAGGCCCCATGAGATTCATCAACGTCCGTATGCCCATTTCGGCGCGAGGGGTGGCGCAACGCTTCATGGCCCCGTGGTAAAGCGGCGCGAATAAAAAGCCAATCCCGATTTCGTTGATACAGGCCTCGACCCGTTCCGGCGGAAGGTCAATGTTCACGTCCATGGCGGCCAGCACATCCGCGCTCCCGGATTGTGAAGAGACTGACCGGTTCCCGTGCTTGGCGACGGTGATGCCGCCGCCGGCAATCACGAACGCGGCGGCGGTGGAAATGTTGAAGGTGTGGGAGCGGTCGCCGCCGGTGCCGCAGGTATCCACGACCTGGGGATCGCCCACATAAATCCGAATGGCCATGTCATTCATGGCTTTGACCGAACCCGTGATTTCCTCGACCGTTTCACCCTTCATGCGAAGGGCCATGAGATAGGCGGCAATTTGAGAGTCGGAGGCCCCGCCCTGCATGATCTCATACATGACCGCATGGGCTTCTTTTTCCGTGAGGCTGATGTGGTCAACCAGTTTTTCGAGGGCTGTCCGTATCATGCCGGCGTGTCCGTTGTGCTCGGCTGTTGCCTGGCCGGGAGCGAGGCCCCGTGCCCGGAGCCGAACGCAAGAAAATTACGCAGCAACGCCATGCCGGATTGCGTGAGAATTGATTCCGGGTGGAACTGCACGCCCTCCGCGCCGGTTGGACGGTGCCGGAGTCCCATGATGTCATCCGTGTCTGTCGTGGCTGAAATTTCAAAATCACGCGGGAGGGTGTCCCGCCTGACGATCAGTGAATGATACCGCGTGGCTTCAAACGGATTGGGCAATCCCTCAAACAATGTGCGGCCGTCGTGTCTGACCCATGATGTTTTGCCGTGCATCAGCCGGTCGGCGCGGATAATGTCTCCTCCAAAGGCCGCCGCCAGAGCCTGGTGCCCGAGGCAGACCCCCAGGAGCGGAATGCGCCCGGCGAAACGTTGAATCACCTCCACGGAAATGCCGGCTTCGTTGGGAGTACACGGCCCCGGGGATACCACAATCCGCTCCGGCTGAAGGTGTTCAATCGCTTCAACCGTGATGGCGTCGTTGCGATAGACCTGAATGTCGGCGCCCAGTTCCCCCAGGTACTGCACCAGGTTGTAGGTGAAGGAATCATAATTGTCTATGACAAGCAGCATCGTATGCCCATTCAGCAAGGGGTGGACGGGAGTATGTGGCGCATGGGCGCCGTGCCCGCATTCCGCACACCGGCCGCCGACCTGTGGCCGGTTACTCTAATCCCTGTTCCGCCATTTCAATGCTCCGCATCATGGCGCGGGCTTTGTTGCAGGTTTCTTCATATTCTCTGGTTGGATCGGAGTCCGCGACGATGCCGGCGCCGGTTTGGATGAACGCCTCGCGGCCTGTGATGACTACCGTGCGGATATTGATGCAGGTATCCATGTTGCCCGAGAAACTGAAATAACCCACCGCGCCGGCATACGGGCCCCGCCGGGTGGGTTCCAGTTCTTCGATGATTTGCATGGCCCGGATTTTCGGCGCGCCCGAGACTGTCCCGGCGGGGAAACAGGCCTTCATCGTGTCATACGCATTGTGCCCCGGATGTAATGTGCCCGTCACTTGCGACACAATGTGCATGACATGGGAGTATCGTTCGATTGTCATAAACGGAGCAAGCGACACCGTGCCTGTTTGCGCCACGCGCCCGACATCGTTTCGTCCCAGATCAACCAGCATCACGTGTTCGGCTCGTTCCTTTTCATCGGCTAACAGTTCTTCGGCCAACGCCTGATCCTGGGCGGGGGTGGCCCCGCGCTGTCGAGTCCCCGCGATGGGCCGCACCACGACGTGATTTTCTTCGCACCGAACCAGCACCTCCGGCGATGAGCCAACCAGTTCAACGCCGGCCACGCGAAGATAGAACATGTACGGTGACGGATTGACGACCCGTAACGCGCGATAGATTTCCAGGGGCGGCACGCGAATCTTTGTCCGCCATCGCTGTGACACCACCGCCTGCACAATATCGCCGGCCTGAATGTAGTTCTGTGTCCGCCGCACCATTGTTTCAAAATCGGCCTGTGTCATGTTGGAGGTGAAGGACGGGTTATGCCGACGCACGGACGACGACTGGCGACGCAGGGGCTTCTTCAGCCTGGCAATCATCTGCTCAATGCGGGTTGTCGCGCCTGTGTATGCGGCTTTGAGATCCGATTTTGCGGAGGATACCACGTGGGCATTGGCCACCACTTTGATCGTGTGCATCACATTATCAAAGATCAGGAACGTGTTGGTGATAAAGAAGGCGAACAGGGGTAATCGGGGGCCGTCTTTGGGATACTCGGGAACCGGTTCAAAAAATCGAACGACGTCATATCCGAGATACCCCACGGCTCCGCCCGCGAATCGGGGCAGACCGGCAACCCGCACCGGCCGGAATGTATTCATGACGGTCCGGATCTGGTCCAGGGGATTCTCACTCAATGGGCACGTTTCCGTTTTGCGACCTTTTTGCATATGGAGTTTCCCGTCGCGTTCCCATAACAACTGCTCTGCATTGCTTCCCAGAAAGGAGTACCGTGCCCAGTGCTCGCCGCCCTCAATGCTTTCAAACAGAAACGCCGTCCCGCCGGCATTGATTTTGGAAAACGCACTCACCGGCGTCTCCAGGTCTGCCAGAATTTCACGATAAACCGGCACCAGATTCCCCGACGTGGCCAACTGGCAAAATTCGTCAAAACCTGTTGAATAACAAGGTTTTTTCATGGTCGGAACGGTATCATGGGCCTTTCAGGCAAGTCAATCAACCGGTGGGGTGCGGGCTTCGGCTGACGGCCCGGTTTCCATGCGACCGCCGGTGTGCCATATGAGAAAGAGGACGGGAAGGCCCAGGAGTGCGGTCATCGTGAAAAACCATGTATACCCGATGCTGTTCACGATGGTTCCGGAGTAGCCGCCGAGTAGTTTGGGAAGCAGGATCATCAGTGAGCTTAACATGGCATATTGCATGGCGGTGAACCGCACATTGGTGAGGCTGGAAAGGAATGCCACGAAAGCCGCTCCGGCCAGGCCGGCCGACAGGTTATCCACTGAAATCACCAGATAGAGCATGCCGAGATGATGTCCCATGGAGGTGAGTACGACAAACAGAAGGTTGGAGGCGGCCGACAGCAGGGCACCCAGAAACAGAATGCGGATCACCCCGTATCGTACGGAAAGAATCCCTCCCAGAAACCCGCCGACGATGATCATGATGAGTCCAAAGGTCTTGACCACCCCGGCGATTTCCGGCTTGGTGAAGCCCATGTCCTGGTAAAACACGTTGGCAATCACACCCAGGACGATATCGGAAATGCGATACAGGCCAACCAGTGCCGCAAGCAGGATGGTTGTCCTGATGCCATAGCGCTTGAAGAAGTCCTGTACCGGCGCGATATAGGTGTCGCGCACCATGTCCCGACTGACGAGACCCACTCGCATGACGCATGTGGCGATCAGCCATGCCACGAGTCCCCCCGCACCCAGGCGCGCCGTTTCAACCATGAAGCCAATCAGGGGTGTGATCCCAACCGCCCCCGCGATTGTTGCGGTGACGATGTCCGCCAGCTCTCCCGCCGCATAGACGGTTGTGATAAAGCCGGTGATGGCGAGGGCAAACATGACCAGCACTCCCGCATGATCTTTGATCGGGCGGGCCGTGTGGTCGGTTGCGCCGGATCCCGGTTCCGGAATCATGAGCGTGGTGATCACACCGACCAGCATGACGAGAGCCATCATGCCATAGGCCCACTGCCAGGCCTGATACTGGTAGGTGTCCATGGCCGACCCGAAGGCGCTGGCGAGCAACAGCACACCGGCTCCTGAAACCAGCATCCCGATGCGATAGCCCGCAATATAGGTGGTTGACATCATGGCCTGGAGGGCAATGTCCGCCGACTCGATGCGGTAGGCATCAATGACAATGTCCTGCGTTGCGGAGGAAAACCCAAGCAGGACGGCGGCCAGCGCCATCCACGTGAGGCTGGTCCGCCCACCGGCAGGATCAATGAGGGCCATGAACACAATGGCGGCCATGATGGAACATTGCGCGAGCAACATCCATCCGCGCCGCCTGCCGAACGCATGTGTCAGGACGGGGAGAGGCACTCTGTCGACGAGCGGCGCCCACACGAATTTGAATGAATAGCCCAGCCCGGCCCAACTGAAAAACGTGACGGCGGCCCGTTCGACTCCGGCTTCGCGCAGCCACAGAGACAGTGAGGAGAAAATTAACAGAAACGGAACCCCGGCGGAGAAGCCGAGGAACAACATGGTGATGACACGCCGGTGCCCGAAGGCCCGGAAGGCATGCAACCAGCGTGTCGGTGTGGTGGTCCGCACGTTTTAAGCCCGTCCGGCATACGACCGTGTCTCGATGGTTCCTGTCATATGTCCTGCCCGACAGGGGCCTGCACCAGGATTGATACACAAACAAAGGGCCTTCCGAACAGAGACGGAAGGCCCCTTCTGTGTTGTTCGGCTACGGGGATTACTCCCCCGACCGGATAAAAATGGCGTTCTCGATTCTTTCAAATGCGTTTGTATAGACCGTGGCATCCAGAATGGCGCTATCCTCTCTACCGCTCTGTCCCTGGGCTGAGGATGATTGTGTCGTCGTCACAAAATTCAATCGTACCCGCATCCTGTCTCCAATCTCTTCTACGAACGCGGTTGCCACCGTCTGCTCCATCACGGATATGCCAGCATATGCCTGCCAGCTCGTACCTCGCCGGGTTGGGCTTTCCGCGTTGATGAAACCGGTGTCTTTGTCCGCGCTCTTGATGATATATCCCAGGTCCTGAAAGACTGAAATAACGCTGGCGAACACGATTTTTTTTGAAGATTCAAACTCTCTTGTCTGGATGCTCTGAATTTCCAACGGGGTCATTTGAGGTTTCTGTTGGCCCACGCATCCGGTAAGCGTGAAGGGTATGGCAACCAGAATCACCAGTAAATTTGCCGCAAGCCATTGCATATTGTTCTCCAATTGGACGGTATCGGATTGGCAGGAGCGCCGAATCAGAAGTTCGATGTTCGACTCCGAAAGTCCTTCACGACATCGTTTTTGTCGAATTTGATGATGAGTGTGATCATACTCGAACTACGTTCAAGTCCGGATGAGCGCGATTCCTGGCCGGCGAGGATAATGGTCCAGTATCCCGATTGACTGGATGATTGCGCGACCTGTGCCGCTCGCTGGTAGGTCCAGACTTCACGTTCTGCTCCGTCGCGGGTCGTGATATTGGGCGCTCCAAAGGTTTCCAGCACCTCGGCCTTCGTTGTCTGCCCGACAATCAGGTTCATCTGGACGTTTCCCTGCGTGAGTTGGGAATTGCGTTGGGTGACGGGCGGCGGTGGTTGCACACATGCGCTGAGAGCCAGGACCGTGCCGAGCAATACGCACGGTGTCGGAAATTTCATAACCGGGTTCTCCTTTTGTCTTTGCTTCGGAACAACGGAGTGTCAACGTGTTGAAAGGCCAGGGTCGTGATCATACAAAATGACAGGCCACGTTTCAACCGCTTGCACAGAAGGTGGCTTGCCCGCGCACGCTGGATTGCCCGCATTTTTCGGGATGTGGTAGCGTTGACCGCCGGGACGGTGACCCCATGACGCCATACACCGATTTTATCAACTACCATCTGTCAATGCTGGCTGATGAGACGCGGACCGGCGCCTACCGCCAGGCTATTTCCAAGACCGTCCACCGGGGGGACGTGGTGGTTGACGTGGGGTGCGGGTCCGGCATGCTTTCTTTCCTGGCTTGCCGTGCGGGCGCGCGGCATGTGTACGCCATCGAGCACGAAGCCGTCATCGAAATGGCCAGACGTGTGGCGGCACATAACGGGTTTCATGATCGCATCACGTTTTATCACGACCATTCCTTCAACGTTGAGTTGCCTGAACGTGCCGACGTGATCGTGACAGAAACGATGGGCACGTTTGGTTTTGAGGAAGGCATCATCGGTTCTCTGACCGACGCCCGGGATCGTTTTCTGAAAACAGGGGGGACACTCATTCCCCGCAGCCTGGCGTTATGGCTTGCGCCCGTTGAACTGCCGAAATTTTATGAACACGTTGTTGATTTCTGGGTGAAGGGGTGTCAAGGGTTTGATTTTTCACCCGTCCGCGCCATGACCGTGAACAGCTTCCATCCACTGAAGTTACATGAGGGGACATGGCTCGGCGATCCTGTCCGCGTGGCCGATGTCCCGTTTCTGGAAACGACACGGTCGGAGATCAGCGCCACTTTCTCCGGCTGTGCCAGACGCCGGGGGTGGTTTCATGGTGTGGCCTGTTGGTTTGACGCCGAGCTGATCCCAACGCTTCACATTTCGAACGGGCCTCGGGAACGGGCCTCTCACTGGGGACTGGCTTTTTTCCCCATTGACCGACCTGTTTTTGTGGAACGCGGGAATGGTATTGAGGTAGACATGCGCTCAAGTGGGAACGGGGAGCGCTGGACATGGAACGTCACGGTGAACGGACAGCGGTTTGAACAATCCACGGAGAAAGGCCCCCTGCATTCGTCTTCCCAAAAGCCAACCCGGGCAACCCGTTAAGGGTTCGGGATTCGAGGGAGGCGGCCTGTGCACGGCATAACGACCACCGGCATGAAGGGGGGAATGACCGGAACCGGAAGGCTTGCGATCCGGTCATGCTCCGTGTGCGGCTGGGGCACACCGGTGTCAGGGTGAACTGACGATTAACCGTTGACCGATGGAAATGAGATCACTGGTCAGGCTGTTCCACTCTTTCAACTGGGCAATCGTCACACCGTAAGTGCGAGAAAGCCGGTACAACGTTTCCTTGGCCTTCACCGTGTGATAAACCGGTTCTCCAGTCGGTTCCCCATCAAAGACAGGTATTTCCGATTCATCAAAGGAAAGATCGGGCAACCCGAATTCCGAAAGCGAGGTTTCGGAGAAAGACATATCGCCAGATTCGCCGACGGATCCTGGCATGGCAGAGGTACTCCCGGATGTTTGCCGGTGACGGACCTGGCCCCGCACGGAATCAAGTTTAACGGACAGCTCCTCGTTTTGTGATTCCAGTGACGCGATCTCAATTTTCGCTTTCTGCAGTTGGGCATTAAGCTCGCCGGCCCGATTTTCTTCTTGTGCCAGCAACCGTTGAAAGTTTAAGGCACGGGTCTTCTCCGACTCATATTTTTCCACACTCACACACCCGGAGAACAGGACAGAGCAGAGGATTGAACCCAGGAGCCAGGGACTCGTCCCGCGCTCAGTCCCTTTTGTTGAGGATGCATCATGTTCATGGTGATGTCGCTTTCCGCATTGGGGTTTGGTCATAATCAGGCTCTCTCAATGATGGTTAATGGGTGGACGGCTGAACCATGACTCATGATCCGCTCGCGATATGAAACATCCAGAGCACACATGACGATAAAGGCGGATGCCCGTCAATGTCAAGTACCGACAGAACGGGATGCGGCACCGCACGGGGTCTGTATTGACCCTCCAGACGGCCTGTGCTAGCTTTTCTCTCCCCGCCGGCGCTGACGTCATATTCCGGGCGGAACAGGCCATGGCGTCTCTCAACGATTCCGGGGAAAGGGAACCCGGAAGGTGAAGGGAGAGCATGGCGTTTCATTCGGCCTGATACGTCCTGTCACAGGCCAGTGTATCACCTGAATCCTTCCGGCATGTGTGCCGACATGGTGTTATCCGACTCATCGTCTTCTGTTGCTCCTCAGGATGTGCACGCGCACATGACGGCATTGCGCGAAGCCATTCTTCACCACAACCATCTCTATCATGTGCTGGGTCAACCGGAAATTGCGGATTCGGCATACGATACGCTGTTCAAGACACTTCAGGATCTGGAAGCTCAGTACCCCGCCCTGGTGACACCTGATTCGCCAACCCGACGGATTGGGGGCGCTCCCCTTGAACAATTTTCCAAAGTGACCCACGAGCGGCCGTTGTTGAGTCTGGATTCGATTGCGGCCCTGGATGAAATGTACGCCTTCGATAAACGCGTGAGAAAGGAACTTGCCACCGACCATATCGAATATGCCGTTGAACCGAAATATGATGGACTCTCCGTTGAACTTGTGTACGACGCCGGCATCTTTACCCGTGGCGCGACGAGGGGCGACGGGAACACTGGGGAAGATGTGACCGGGAACCTTCGGACCATTCATTCTCTTCCGCCTCGCCTTGCTTCGGCCTTGTCCGTGCCACAGCGCGTTGTCGTGCGAGGGGAGGTCTATATGCGCCTTCCTGATTTTCAAGCACTCAACCGCCGCTTAACCGAACACGGGCACAAGACGTTTGCCAATCCTCGCAATGCCGCGTCCGGTTCACTGCGGCAGCTCGATTCCCGGATTACGGCATCGAGACCGTTGGCGCTGACCTGCTATGACCTGATGCGTTCCTCTGATCCGTTGCCACCGACGCACAGGGACGCCGTTGCGGTGCTGGGGATGTGGGGTTTGCCCGTTCCCGCTCATCGTCAGGTGTGCCAGGGCATTGATGAAGTGATGGCCTTTCACCAGATCATGCTCCAGCAACGAGAAAGCCTGCCCTTTGAAATTGACGGCATCGTGGTCAAGATCAATGCCCGTGCCGAACAACAACGGCTTGGCGAAAAGTCCCGCAGTCCCCGCTGGGCCATTGCCGTGAAATTCACCGCTCGCACGGAATGCACGCAGGTCAGGGATATTGTGGTATCCGTCGGACGAACAGGGACACTGACACCGATTGCCCTGCTGGCGCCAGTGGATGTCGGCGGCGTCACGATCAGCCGGGCCTCACTGCATAACATGGAAGAAGTCACACGCAAAGACATACGAGTCGGTGATTCAGTCAAGGTCGAACGGGCAGGGGATGTGATTCCCGATATTGTCGAACGGGTCCCGATTCCCGGTGAGCGGCGCGCCGACCCGTTTGCGATTCCAGATCGCTGTCCCATGTGTCAGTCGGCCGTGGTCAAGGAAGGCTCTCTGCACTATTGCACGGGACACACCGTGTGCTCGGCGCAACTGAGAGGCGGGATTGAACATTTTGCTTCAAAACGCGCCCTCAATATTGAAGGGTTGGGGGAAAAAACCGTCGCGCGGCTTGTCGAGGCAGACCTCGTAAAAGATTTGTCCGGGATCTACGGTGTGAGCAGGGAATGTCTTGTCCGCCTGGAAGGATTCGCCGAGAAATCCGCCACACAACTCCATGAGGCTATCGCGCAAAGCAGGCAGCCACCACTGGAGCGTTTCCTGTTTGGCCTTGGCATTCGCCATGTTGGTGCGCATGTGGCCCGTATTCTTGCCAGTCAGTTTGGTTCATTGGAGACGCTGATGGCCGCCACGCAGGACAGTCTGGTGGACATTCATGACGTCGGCCCTGAAATCGCGCAGAGCGTGGTGCATTTTTTTGCCGAACCCGGAAACCTGGCTGTGCTGGAACGCATGAAGGCCCTGGGGGTCGCGGTTCAGGATGTTCCGCATGAGACGAATGCGCACGTGAAGGCTCTGAGCGGGAAAATTTTCGTGTTCACCGGCTCGCTGGAACGTTGGAGCAGACGGAGGATCAGCCAACGCGTTGCGGAACTGGGAGGCAAGGTCACCGCAAGCGTCAGCAAACAGACACATTACGTTGTGGCCGGGAAAGACCCGGGGAGCAAATTAGACGATGCCAAACGGTTGGGTGTTGCGATCCTTGATGAAGCGCAATTGCTTGAACTCGTTGGGGACGCTACTCCATGAACGATCCATGGTTCCGGACGGGCATTATTCGGAAGGGACCATGGCCGAAGGCTCTGTCTGCTGGGGAGAGACCGCCTCCATTTTATGGATCTGAACACTTTTGATGGACTTTTCATCGGCGTCGCGGACCGTCAGCCCGCAGCCTTTCATGGACAGTTTTTCGCCTGCCGAAGGAATAAATCCAAGTTTCTGCTGAATCAGACCGCTGATGGTGTTCTGCTCTTCTTCGTCTAATTCGACTTTGAGGAATTCATTAATTTTTCGAACTTCCGTTCGTCCATTGACCAGTATGGTATTTTTCTCGATCCGCTTGATGAGTTCTTCGGTAATATCGGTCTCGTCTAAAATCTCGCCCACGACTTCTTCCAGCAGATCTTCTGTGGTGACCAGGCCCATTATCCCGCCAAATTCATTCACGACTATCGCAATATGACGTTTCTCCTGCTGAAATTGTTTCAACAGATCATCCGCCGGTTTGCCGCTTGGAATAAACAGGGGCGGACGGGACAATGCCTTCAGTGTGCTTTCCTGATTCCCCTGTGCCAGCTCGCGTAACGCATGGTTACGGTACAGAATCCCCGTTACATTATCGAGATTGCCGTCGTAGACGGGAATCCGGGAATATTTGGATTGAAATAAGTCTTCTTTGGCGGCGCCCAGTGTGCGGTTTTCATCCATGCCAAACATATAGATTCTCGGGGTCATCACGTCTTCAGCCGTCAGATCGGTGAACTCAAAGACGTTCTTGATCATTTTGACCTCGCCTGTCTCAAGCACCCCGGCCTGCCCTCCGGCCTCAAGCATGATCATCAGCTCGGCCTCCGTCACAAACGGGACGGTCAGCCCCCGTCCGCCGGTCAGCTTCAGAATCAGCGGCTCCAGCAGGAACAACACAGGGGAGAAGAGCTGCTCGACCCAGTAGATGGGATGAGCAAACAGACGAACAGCCACAGCCGCATGTCTGGCACACAGTGTTTTCGGAACAATTTCTCCAAACAGTAACATCAACATGGTCAGGAGTCCCGTGGCCACCGCGACCCCATTGGATCCGAAAAATTGAAAGGCCACGACGGAAACCAGGGCCGCGGCCGTCAAATTGACCAAGTTATTCCCGATTAAGATCGTCGAAAGAAGTCGCTGGGGGTTTTGCCTGAGCAGGAGTGCCCTGTGAGCGGACCGACGTCCTTCATCCACCATGGTCTGCAAACGGCTTTCCGTGATGGAGAAAAACGCAATCTCCGCTCCTGAGAAGAACCCGGAGAGCAATAAACAAATCAGAATGGCGGCAAATTCCATGGAATCAGATCAGAGGCCGATGGTACAGTGCCGGAAGGAAAGATAACACCATAAACAAGCCTTTTTCTTCATCTGCAACGGCCATGTGTTGGGGAACGGTAGAAGAATAACAGGAAGGTAGTTGGATAGCCTTGCGCTGGTGACGGGAACTTCGTCTGGGACCGTCGTCATCCATCAGTGTCGGTGACTCTAACACAGAACATTTTTCCTTTCAACCGGATTCGGAGAATGGCAGGATAGACAGCTTGCCACCGCTCCCGGGTGTTCAAGGGCCTTCCGTAGCCGGAAACAGGCGCCGGCCATGGATATTTATGAACGCTCGTTCATGGTGGGTGCCGGTTCAAACGTGAAATGTGGCTTACTCAGCACGGGGAAAACCGTAAAAATAGGCGTGCTGTGTGGAATAACGCCGGTTTCCGCTCCCGGATTTAACGTCAGATGTAAATTGACAAAATTGAAACTCAACCCTTCCTGCCAGGGGTGTGATTGCGCCTCTGCATACGTCTGGACCTTATCCGAAGCATAGGATCGGGTCAGCAGCCCGGCGCCTCCCTGAAGCCCGTATTCAGCCAGGTCGGGGGCCCCCTGTATCAGGATGGAAACCGTCGAGGCGTCAAACCAGATTTTAAAGTTGCAGCCTACCTGAATAAACGGCCCAAGACTGCCTGTATGTTCAAGCATGGCAAGAGGGTAGGCGTATTCCGGAGGCACATCGTCGGAAGAGGACGCCGACCGGGCGAGAAATTCGGCATCTTTCACCCCGGACACGGACACAAACAGGAGGTGCGGGTCATCAAGAGCAATGTCATGGACCTTGCCGTCATGGTAACCGCAGAGTTTTCCCATTTCATAGCGCAACGGATAGGAGAACCCCGTTTTGGCGTAAAAGATTCTGACGCCCGCTTCAAGCGGATCATCGGGGCGGCAGCTGATTTTTAAATCGAACGGCAACATCATATGAAACCCCGTGGTCCGAACGGCCATGAACGGGGCACAGGCACCGGGGAATTCCGTATGCGCGGCTGTCTGGTCAGGGTCAAACTGGCGGGGCGCCCCACTGAAATTCTGAGCCATGCGGGCTTCTTTTGTCAGCTTGTACTTGCTTTGGTAATACTCCCCGGCGC
The DNA here is from genome assembly GCA_963692935.1 of Nitrospirales bacterium. GTDB lineage: Bacteria > Nitrospirota > Nitrospiria > Nitrospirales > UBA8639 > Bin75. The sequence continues at coordinate 947,160 of OY843588.1, read as the reverse complement.
GCTTTTGAGCCAGATCCAGAAAATATTCGGGGAGGTCAGTCTCGACAAGCATCACGTGTCGGTCGGGGGACGCACGCCGGCCCGATTTCATTGCCTCGGTGTAAATGTGTAACTCGGCGCCGGTTTTCTGAATATCGTGGTCCAGTTCCTTTGCGAATTCAGGATCAAGGAACCGTGTCTGCGGTAACAGTTGGCGGGCCTTCTGCAGTAATTCAAGTTTGAGCGAGTAGCGCTTTGGCTCCGTGGCGATTGCCCGGGTGGTGGCAAAGATCAACGTGAACTGTTCCTCCGAAGAAAGGCCGAGCGCCGCCAGATCCTGTTCGCGAAGAAACGTCATGGCCAACGGGCCGAACGCTTCTTCACGACGAAGATGTAATGTCAGGAGGTAATTCAGGTAAGAACGGGCTTCCTCGTGAGTCATGCGCACCAATCCGAGCGTGTTCTTAGAAAACCATGTCCGGTCGGGCAGGTGACAAAGGAATGCCGAATCGAGAATCCGTCATAGGCCCGTCATCTTTGCATAAAACACCGTCTTTGCCAAGACAGGCCGCATGATGCCCCCAGGTCATCGTGACATCTTCGCACTGGAGCTGTTGTGCCGGGTGTCATTCGTTAATGCGATGGCGACATTGCGTTGCAAGCCTGACGATTTCGCACGGCGAATGGGAGAGCCTTCAAAACGACGGGCAAATTCCTCTTCGCTTATTGTCGACAGGTGAGACAAATCCGGAGCATGCGTAAGCCCGCGAGGATAAAAATCCGTTTCGTTGGTCGGTGGAGCGAAGGCATTATACGGACAGACGTCCAGACAATCATCACAGCCGAAGATGCGATTACCCATTTGGGTTTGGATTTCCGGCGGAAGCGATTGCCTGTCTCCGCGATATTCAATGGTGAGATACGAAATACATTGTCTGGCATCAACGACGTAGGGTTCCACAATGGCTCCGGTCGGACAGGCCTGGATGCACAATGTACATGTCCCGCACAGATCAGCTCCCGGTTCGTCGGTCTCCAGGTCCGCCGTCGTTAAAATTTCTCCAAGAAGAAGCCATGAGCCAAACGCAGGGGAGACAAGATTGGAATGTTTGCCGATCCATCCCAGTCCAGCCTGTCTGGCCCAGAATTTCTCCATCACCGGGCCGGTGTCCACATAACGACGCGTGTGACAAGTCGGCTCAACGTTCCTGATTTCCCGTTCAAGGTTCTTGAGCTTTTTCTTGAACACGCGGTGGTAATCCCGGCCCCAGGCATATCTGGCAATCCGTCCATTTCCCGGTCTCTCATCCGCAGAGACGTCGGTCCAGTAGTTCATGCCAACAGCGACAATGGAGCGGCAGTTCGCCAACACATCGGAAGGATTGGAACGGCGTTGAGGATCGCGGCTCATCCACCCCATGGCACCATGATACCCCTGTGCCAGCCAACGCCCCAACTGCGCAAGACGGTCTTCATGAGAACGGGTCCCCGGATGGGTGGTTGGGGGGGATGGCTCCGATGGGACACGGGCAATGCCCACCGCATGGAATCCAAGATTCAGGGCGGCGTGTTTAATGCGGTCGGTTGCGGATGACACAATATCGGGAAGAATACCGGGAAGAAGTATGCGGCGTACCGATGACGCACACGCCGCCTGTCGGTCAATCTTTATAGACTTTTCTCTGCTGGACGGAGGGAGGGCTGTCTTCGCACGTGAACATCACACTGAACCGGGCGGAACAGTTGTCCGTGCCGCACGCACCGCAGGAGCCAACGATCCTGGTTGTCCAGTCGGTTTGTTCGTTATCAAAGGCACACGTGGTCTTCCCGCCTTTGGAGACGTCGATCCACGGGGTTTCATATCCGGGAAATGTTGCGACCTGGCAGCCGGACGGTATGGGCACTTCACAACTGCGGCCCTGTTCTCCCTTGACCATTCCCAAATTACAAATGGATTCGGTGCGAGGCCCCGCTCCGACTTCCATGCTCACCAGGAGCAGGATTCCACCGAGTATGACTGACACGCCCATCTGTTTCACGATATGCCCCTTTCGCCTTTTCCGATTATCAAGCTCCCACTTCCCCGATGAACATCGTTCCACTGTAACACAACATGCCAGACCGAGACCAGCGCCGACTCGTGTGCGGCTCACAAAAAAGAAGGCCCGGGGGGAATAGCCCCGGGCCTTCAACGTCGGACGACAGCCCGATTGACGGGCCACGCGCACGGTTGTTACATCATGCCGCCCATGCCACCCATACCGCCCATGTGGTCATGACCACCACCCATAGCGGCATTCTCTTTTTTCTCCTCAGGCAAATCGGTCACGGTCACCTCTGTGGTTAACATAAGCCCCGCGACACTTGCGGCATTCTGCAACGCACAACGCGTCACCTTGGTTGGATCAATGACACCCGCCTCAACCATGTCAACATATTCGTCCGTCGCGGCATTGTACCCGCGGTTTGCCGAATCCTTGCGTACCGCGTCCACGATGATGGAACCTTCCACGCCGGCATTCTGTGCAATCAACCGGATGGGTTCTTCGCATGCCCGTCGAACAATGTTGGTGCCAAATTGCTGATCGCCCGGTAATTTCATCTTCTCCATGGAAGGCACGGTTCGCAGAAGCGCCACGCCACCGCCGGGGACAATCCCTTCTTCCACCGCCGCTTTCGTCGCGTGCAACGCGTCTTCCACGCGGGCTTTCTTTTCTTTCATTTCAGTTTCGGTCGCTGCGCCGACGTTGATGACGGCCACGCCTCCCACGATTTTCGCCAACCGCTCCTGAAGTTTCTCACGGTCATACTCGGACGTGGTCTCTTCAATTTGCGCCTTGATTTGCTTCACCCGACCTTCAATCTGCTTGGAATCTCCGGCGCCTTCCACGACCGTGGTGTTGTCTTTATCAATCGTCACCCGTTTGGCGCGACCGAGATCCGTCAGCTTCACATTCTCCAGTTTCACCCCCACTTCTTCGGAGATGACCTGGCCGCCGGTGAGAATGGCAATGTCTTCCAGCATGGCCTTCCGACGGTCGCCAAACCCCGGAGCCTTGACCGCCGCGATATTCAAGGTCCCGCGCAGTTTATTGACCACCAGGGTCGCCAGCGCTTCACCCTCGACATCTTCGGCAACAATGACCAGCGGTTTGCCCATCTTCGCCACTTGCTCCAGGATCGGAAGCAAATCTTTCATGGCGCTGATTTTCTTTTCGTGGATGAGGAGGAAGGCGTCTTCGAGAGCCGATTCCATCCGTTCCGCATTGGTGACGAAATACGGGGAGATGTACCCGCGATCAAACTGCATGCCTTCCACGACGTCCAGTGACGTACTCATGGACTTGGCTTCTTCGACGGTAATGACCCCGTCCTTCCCGACTTTGTCCATGGCCTCGGCAATCAGGTCGCCGATGGTGGAATCGTTGTTGGCGGAAATCGCGCCAATTTGCCCGATTTCTTTCTTGGACTGACAGGGCTTGCTAAGCTCTTTCAGCTTTTGAATGGCCACTTCAACGGCTTTATCAATTCCGCGTTTCAGCTCCATGGGATTCGCCCCGGCGCTGATGTGCTTGACCCCTTCGCGGAAAATGGCCTGCGCCAGCACGGTGGCTGTCGTGGTACCGTCACCGGCCACGTCGCTGGTTTTACTGGCCACTTCCCGAACCAACTGCGCGCCCATATTCTGGTAGGGATCTTTCAGCTCAATTTCCTTGGCGACGGTGACACCGTCCTTGGTGATGGTGGGGGCGCCGAATTTCTTGTCCAGAATGGCGTTCCGGCCCTTGGGGCCCAACGTGGCTTTGACGGCGTTGGCCAACTGATTCACCCCCTGGAGAATCGCCGTCCTGGCTTGATCACTGTACAGTAGCTGCTTTGCCATAACTCTTCCTCCCTCAAATTAAAATGTCGCTTGCTGTGTTCTCAACGTTCTCCCGGCGTTCCCTCAGGAATGGACGGCGATCAGGAATCAACAAATATTCCCAGAATGTCCTCTTCCTTCAGAATGAGACAATCGTCGTTTCCGATTCGGATTTTGGTTCCGGAATATTTATCGAACAGGACTTGATCGCCGACTTGCAGGGTCTTCACGTCTTTCCCCACCCCCTCAACCTTGCCACGTTGGGGTTTTTCTCTCGCGGAGTCCGGCACATAAATTCCCCCGGCCGTCCGTTCCAGTTCTTCCGTGTACGCCACGAAAATCCGGTCGCCAAGGGGCAGGAATCCTCTGGCCGCCGCTCCTTTGCATGTTTCTTTTTCCTTCTCCTTTTCCTTCGTTTGTGTACCCATGTGACGACTTCCTCCTTTGGTTGTAAGCGTCAGGTCCCGACGTTTGGTGAAGGACTGATTCTGTCGATCGTGCGAGCATCCCGCACAGGCGGTTGCCCGTGCTCCGCTCGTGTCCAGAAGGTAAGGCGTGTTTTCCCGAAGTCAAGGCGGAAGGATGAAAAAAGTGACAATCGTGAAGAAGCGGTAGCCTGGCCGACGTCCCGCGGGAATCGCACTAGCCCCGTAATTCATCGAAATCCGGCCACTCGGCTTTCATAAATTCGCGTAATTTTTTGATAATTTTCGCTTCGATCTGTCGGGATCGCTCTTTGGTAATCGAATACTTGCGGCCGATTTCTTCCAGGGTCAACGGCGTTTCCGAAAGGAGTCGGTTGCGAAGAATGTCCTCATCCCGTTCCGACAGGATCCGTGAAAATTCACCCAGCTTTTTCCGAAACAGACGCTGCAATTCATCCCGGGCCAGCGACTCATCAATGCTGGGTGTTTGGGAGGGGAGCAAATCCAGAAACGTCTCGCCATCTCCTTCCCTGCTGATGGGCTGATCCAGCGATAACTCCCATCCGTTCAGTCGCTGGTCCATTTCCAGGACATCCCGTTCCCGCACCTGGAGACGGTCGGCGAGGAGTTTGGCGTCGGGGACAAATCCCTGGCGTTCCAGCCTGGCTTTTTCTTTTTTCAAATTATAAAAGAGCTTGCGCTGTTCCTGCGTCGTGCCAATTTTCACCAGGCGATGGGAATTGAGCAGATACCGGAGTATGTACGCCCGCACCCACCAGGCGGCATAGGCATAAAAGCGTACATTCCGGGAGACATCGAATTTCTTGATGGCCTGCATGAACCCGACGTTGCCTTCCTGAATCAAATCCATCTGGTCGGCACCGGTATGGGCATATTCCGAGGCAATGGCAACCGCCACCCGGAGATTCGATAAAATCAACTTGACAGCCGCATCCTGACTGCCGTTCACACGATACTCGTGAAACAGCCGCATTTCTTCTTCTTTGGATAAAAACGGATAGCGCCGGACTTCAGCGAGGTACCGATCCAGCGTGGTGCTGGGCACAAGGTCTCTCTGCCCGGCCTGATCGGATGCAGGGGAAAACGGGGCCGATTTCTTTGTGCTCTGTGCGACCGGATCGTAGGGATCGGGGACGGACACATCCGGGTCATGGGACCATTCCATGTCAAGGGCTGTGTCAGGCGATGCGGCCCAATCCTCTTCTTCGAGGTGACTGTCATCCTGGTGGGGCAAAGGGGTCAGGTTCTCCATCTCCAGCTGTTCCGTCTGTGGATATGTGTCCGGGCTGTGTCTGTCCGGGCAACCGATCAGGGGTTCTCAGACGCAGAATCGCCTGAAAGTATAAACCCCGGCCAGGGGAATCACAAAAACATGTCAACGTCCACCGACGTTTGGCGTTCGGGTTGAGTGCGGGATGGATGTGTACCGGAGATCGTGGAGATAACGAGTGTGTGCATGAGTGGAGCGCCGCCGCGTGCTGAACGCGGGCCAGGCATGGCCCGACGCGCTCGCCGGTGATCGTTCAGTCGCCCGCGGGCAATACCGACAGACCATTGCGACCGTTCATGGCGATATTCTATAGTCGCGCCGTCGCCTCAGTGCATGCAGCGCCTTTTGTAGTCCACACACACCATGTCAACGTCACGCCGTTTCGCCGTTGTGCCTTGCCATTACCTATGAAACCCCGCGCATTGACAAGCGGTCACTGGCCCTCGTTACTGGGGGCCTGGCTGCACTTTGAAGTGAGTTTTATCGTCTGGCTTCTGATTGGCGCACTGGGCATTGCCATTGCGCGGGAATTTGGTTTGAGCGCGACGCAGAAGGGGATTCTGGTCGCTACCCCGTTACTGAGCGGGGCACTGTTACGCATTGTCATCGGGTCATGGGCAGATCAGTTCGGCGCCAAACGGGTCGGGCTTGGCATGCTGGGGATCGTCCTGGTGGCCCTGCTGTTCGCGTGGTTATCCGGCCATAGTTATCCCCAGATGGTTGGCATCGGTCTGTTGCTGGGGTCGGCGGGAGCCAGTTTTGCCATTGCGCTTCCGATTGCGAGCCAGGCCTATCCACCCCACCGACAGGGTCTGGCCATGGGGATCGTCGCAACCGGCAACAGCGGGGTCATCCTGGCCACCTTGCTGGCGCCACGTCTTGCCGATCAGGTCGGATGGCACGGAGTGTTCGGGTTGATGATTGTTCCTGTCATCCTGACGGCGGTGGTGTTTGCCATGGTTGTCCGTGACCGTTCGTTACGAAAACCGTCATGCGGCGGGAACGGCCTGATGGATTCGTTCCGCGTGGTTTTTCGGGAACGGTTCATGCAGTGGCTGTGTTTTTTCTATGCGGTGACATTTGGAGGCTTTGTCGGTTTTTCCAGTTTCCTCCCGATTTTTTTTCACGATCAATATGGCCTTGATATGGTCATGGCCGGGACCATGACGGCTCTCTGCGCATTGGCCGGTAGTCTGGCAAGACCGATGGGTGGCTATGCGGCTGATCGGGGCGGGGGGTTGCGTCTGCTGCAAGGGGGCCTGGTGTGTATCGGGGGACTGTGTCTGATCCTGGCCTGGTTGCCGCCGCCTGTCTGGGCTGTTCCTTTTACCATGGCGACTTTTCTGTTGCTGGGTTTTGGAAGCGGGGTGGTCTTTCAGGTGGCCTCGCTTCGCTATCTGGATCTGATGGGAACAGCGTCGGGGTTTATCGGAGCCGCCGGGGGGCTGGGCGGGTTTTTTCTGCCATTCTGGTTTGGCCTCTTCAAGGATGTCACGGGAACCTATGCGAGCGGATTTCTGGTGTTTGCGTTACTGGCCGGGATCGCAGCGGGGAGTGTGACCCTCGTGCGACGATCCATCCCTGTGGCCGGACAGCGATAACGTGCCCGCGACAGATCCTGAACATGAACGGGCCTCGGCTCGTCCGTCACGCCGTTTTCGTATTCCCATCTGCCCTCTTTATTGACAGGGGAGGGGAGAACCCCCTATAACTTCTCCACGGGAGACTGTGGACGATGACGCCCTTTCATACCATTGACGAGGCCCTTGACGATATTCGCGCCGGGAAATTTGTCATCCTGGTGGACGATGAAGATCGTGAAAACGAAGGTGACCTGGTGATGGCCGCCGCATCCGTCACCCCGCAGGCCATCAATTTCATGGCCAAACACGCCCGTGGCCTCATCTGTCTCACACTCACGGGCGATCGAGCCGATCAACTCCATCTCCATCCTCAGACGACAGACAACACCGCGCCATTCGGAACGGCGTTCACCGTGTCCATTGACGCCGCGCGAGACATCACCACGGGGATTTCAGCCGCCGACCGGGCCACAACAATCCGCATGGCTGTGGACTCGTCCTGCAAACCCTTTGATTTCACCAGGCCGGGACACATTTTCCCTCTACGGGCCCATAACGGGGGAGTGCTCAAGCGGGCCGGCCAAACCGAAGGCTCCGTTGATCTGGCCCGTCTGGCCGGTCTGTGTCCGGCCGGAGTGATTTGTGAAATTATGAACGACGATGGAACGATGGCGCGGGTTCCGGACCTGCTGGCCTTTGCCGAACGCCACGCCGTGAAGCTCGTGACCATTAAAGACCTGATTCAATACCGGCTGGTTCGTGAAACCTTTGTGAAACAATCCGTGAACGCCCGCTTGCCAACCATCTTCGGAAATTTTGAAGTCCGGGTCTTTGAGAATGAGCTGGACAGCAGCACGCACGTTGCCCTGGTCAAGGGCCATATTGATGACTCGCCAATCCTCGTGCGCGTCCATTCCGGCTGTCTCACGTCTGATGTCTTCGGGTCTCTGCGGTGTGACTGTCGAGAGCAGTTTCAGCGCGCGATGGAAGTCATTGAAAAGGAAGGCAAGGGCGTGATGCTGTATTTGAATCAGGAGGGGAGGGGCATCGGATTACTCAATAAGATCAAAGCCTATCATCTCCAGGATCAGGGGAGCGATACCGTGGAAGCCAACCTGCATCTCGGGTTGAAACCCGACTTGCGGGATTATGGTGTCGGTGCACAAATTCTGGTGAGTCTGGGCTTAAAGAAAATTCGCCTCATGACCAATAACCCGCGAAAAATTGTCGGGCTGGCCGGGTACGGGCTGACAGTGGTCGAGCGCGTTCCCCTTGAAATCGTTCCCAAAGAGACCAATGTCCATTACCTGCGGACGAAAAAGGCCAAACTCGGACATCTGTTGAACAATGTCTGATCGTCTGATCCCCGGTGCGGGTAGCCCGTGGACCATCTGGTCCCACCGTGGTGTGCAATACGCTGAAGGCAATCTGGATGCCAGTAATCTGTGTTTTGGGCTTGTGGTGAGCAAGTTTAATGAATCCGTCACCAGTCGTCTGGAAACCAGTGCGATGGAAACCTTGCTCCAGCACAAGGCACGGGAAGGTGACATTCAACTTGTGCGAGTCCCCGGAGCATTTGAAATCCCTTTGGTGGCCAGGCACCTGGCCCGATCCGGGCATGTTGACGCCGTGCTGTGTCTGGGAGCGGTGATTCGGGGAGAAACGCCTCATTTCGATTTTATCAGCGCGGAAATGAGCAGGGGCATTGCCCGGGCTTCCTGGGATACAGGGGTGCCCGTTGTGTTCGGCGTGCTGACGACCAATACCGTGGAAGAAGCACAGGCCAGGGCGGGCGGTGTTGACAGCAACCGGGGCGTGGACGCCGCACGTGCCGCCATTGAAATGGCCACGCTCATGAAGACCTTGCACGACCTTGATCGCACCTGTTCGCGGACATCCCGGCCATGACAACGCAGAAAGAATCCGATAAGGCCGTGCCGCATCCTCTACGGAGTTCGACGCGGCATGATGCGCGTTGCCTGACCCTTCAAATTCTTTTCCAATGGGATTTTCACGGTTCCACGGAATTCTGGCTGGACCAGTTCTGGGCGCAACAACAGGCATCGCCGGCCGTCCGGGAATTTGTGGCGCAGCTCGTGACAGGCGTCCAGACTCATCGCGTGGAACTCGATGCGCTCATCGGGGCCTATGCCAGAAACTGGACCATTGATCGCATGCCAACGGTGGATCGAAACATTCTTCGACAAGCGGTCTATGAACTGATCTGGATCACCGACATCCCGGCAAAAGTGACGGTGGACGAAGCCCTGTTGTTAGCCCGGAGTTTTGCAGATGACAAGACCAGGCAATTTGTGAATGGGGTGCTGGATCAACTCATCAAGCACGACGCGCGGCTTGAATCCAAACGCCTCGCGATGAGCCATTAGTCTGAACTGTTCGCTTCTTCTTTCGACCCACAAAATCATGATATTGCCCACGAAGAGACTCGTCTGATGATTGCACGGTACACCCTGCCCCGCATGGGAGCGATCTGGACACCGGAGCGAAAATATGCCGCGTGGCTCCAGGTCGAACTGGCCGTCTGTGCGACACTCGAAGAACGGGGCCAGGTTCCAAAAGGCGTGGCTCGCAGGATCAAACGAAACGTCACCCTGGATCCGGACCGCATCGAAGACATTGAACGCACGACCCGCCATGACGTGATTGCGTTCCTGGAAGCCGTGGCCGAGCAGGCGGGGCCACAGGCCCGGTACTTACACACGGGCCTGACTTCCTCGGATGTGCTTGATACCGGACTGGCTATCCAGTTGACGGAAGCGACGGCCATTATCCTGGACGATCTCGATGCCCTGCTGGTGGTCCTGCACACACAAGCCGTGCGGCATCAGAACACCATCATGATGGGACGATCCCATGGCATTCACGGCGAACCCATGTCGCTGGGATTGAAATTTGCCCTGTGGTACGCGGAATTTGCACGCCAGCGTACACGCCTGATGGCCGCCGGAGAGGATGTCGCCGTCGGAAAACTGTCCGGGGCCATGGGTACCTTTGCGCACCTCCCGCCAACCATTGAAAAAGCCACCTGTACGAAGCTGGGATTATCTCCCGCTCCCGTTTCCAACCAGGTGGTGCAACGGGATCGTCATGCCGCATTTGTCACCACGTTGGCCCTGATTGCCGCCAGTATTGAAAAAGTGGGTGTGGAAATTCGTCATCTCCAGCGAACCGAAGTCCTGGAGGTTGAAGAATATTTCAGCACCGGGCAAAAAGGCTCTTCCGCGATGCCGCATAAACGCAATCCGGTGGGATCGGAAAATCTGTGTGGCCTCGCGCGAGTCATTCGCGCCAACAGTCTCGCCGCGCTGGAAAACGTTGCCCTGTGGCATGAGCGTGACATCAGCCACTCCTCGGTGGAGCGCATTATTCTTCCGGACAGCACGATTCTGATTGACTACATGATCGTCCGCCTGACACACCTCCTCGACACACTGGTGGTCTATCCGGACCAGATGCTGAAGAATGTACACCTGACGGGTGGGTTGGTGTATTCCCAGCGCCTGTTGCTGGCTTTGGTGGATCGAGGCATGGCACGCACCACCGCGTACGAGGCCGTGCAACGTCATGCCATGCAGGCATGGAAGAAACGTGGCACCTTTCAGGACCTCATTACGCGCGACCCTGTGATTTCGAAAACCCTGACGCCCGCCGAAATCCGGTCCTGCTTTGACCCCCAATGGTACTGCCGTCACCTCAAGCAGGTGTACCGTCGGGTCTTTGGTGCCAACACCGCATCCCCCCCACGCCGCCGCCCACCACGGGGAGGGCGCACTCGCAGGAAACCTTCATGATCAAGGCACATGTTCATGTCATCCTGAAAGCGGGCATTCTGGATCCCCAGGGCCGCGCGATCCGGCATTCACTGGAAACTCTGGGATTTACTCTCGTGAACGATGTCCGGGTGGGGAAATTTCTGGAAATCGAATTACAGGAACAGGATCCCGCTCAAGCCGAAGCGCAGGTGAAAGCCATGTGCGAGGCGCTACTCGCCAACCCGGTTATTGAAGAATACCGTTACGAACTGGAATACCCACCTGCGTCCTCCTCAGGACACGGGTCATGAAATGGGGCGTGCTGACCTTTCCCGGTTCTAATTGTGATCGCGATTGCGCGCATGTCCTGTCAGATCGGCTGGGACAACGCGTCGACCGCATCTGGCACAGCGACACCACACTGAACGGGATAGACGCCGTGGTACTCCCCGGGGGGTTTTCATACGGGGATTACCTCCGTGCCGGCGCCATCGCGCCATGGTCGCCAATTATGAAAGCCGTCAGGGAATTTGCCCACGCAGGCGGGCTCGTTCTCGGCATATGCAATGGTTTTCAAATCCTGCTTGAGGCGGGACTCTTACCCGGGGCCATGCGACCCAATATCGGGCTGTCCTTTCTTTGTGCGGATGTCCGAGTGCAGGTGGAAAACACCGCCACGCCGTTCACCCGCTCCTATAAAGCCGGACAAGTCATTCGACTGCCCATCGCGCACGCTGAGGGCAATTACTACACCGACCCGGTCACACTCTCCACCCTGCGGGCCAATGCCCAGATCGTGTTCCGGTACTGCCAGGCAGACGGCCTCGTGACAGAGGCCGCCAACCCCAATGGCTCTCTTGATAATATTGCCGGCATTCGGAACGCGGCGGGCAATGTCCTGGGTCTCATGCCACACCCCGAACGTTGCGCGGAATCCGTTTTCGGTAATCAGGACGGTCTTCCCCTGTTTGACTCCATGATCGAAGCTGTGACGGCTCGATAAGACAGGGCAGAGTAGGGGGCTTCCGCTCCAGTCCCACGTCTGCTATCTGTTTTTCTCTCCCTTTCTCTCCCGTTTCGCTTCCCCATTCACCAGCACCGGTTTTGCGTTTTGCTTGAGACCACTCATCTGTTATTCCGATAGACAGCTCGTGCCACAATGCGAACTAGAGATTAACTTCAGGTTAGCTTTAGGTTGACTTGAACTTTCTAAATAAATCCGGCACGGCGCTGGTGGCAAGGCCCGACGCATATTTGTAAGACATCCCACGAGGCAACAGGGAGAATGGTGTTAGACAACGACAGATGAATGAGCAAAGGCAGGACTGAACCACGGGGAAGCCATGAGATCGGCCTGGAGACAATGCAGGGTCATGCCGTGAGGATCATTGAAGGTCGGACAGGGGGAAGAAGAGGAAGCCGAGCCTGTGGCACGACTCTGTCACAATGCGGACAACTGATCTACTTGAAAGATGGTGCCGAGGGGCAGAATCGAACTGCCGACACCAGCCTTTTCAGGGCTGTGCTCTGCCAACTGAGCTACCTCGGCACCTGGCATGGTCGCGATGACTGTCCGGTGTACTGGCGCAACATGCAACCAGAATCGCATGACGGGGTAGGGGTGTAGCAGGATTGTCCATGAAAAATCAAGGTGATGATACGGGAGCAGGCTGTGCCACCCGCACCGAACCGTCTCACGCACGGTCGGTCGGCGTTGCTTGACCTCATTTGCCGGGCATGGGTATTCTCAACTGTACGCAGGCCATGGACACGGGCGACCCAACACAGCGAAGTGGAAGGACCACAGTCGTATGAGCGCGGAAAAAATCAAAGAAGAACTGAAAGAAACACAACAGAAGGTTCCTACCGACTCCCCTGATGCCTCCAACGAGGATCCCCGGGAAGAAATCATTGAGATACCGGTGTATCTCCAGACGCTTCTCCAGCGTGCCCGCACTGCATCCCGTACCCTCGGCAGCCTGACAACGTCGGTCAAAAATGACGCACTGATGGCCATGGCTGATGGGTTGGAAGCGGCCACCGATACGCTCCTTGAAGAAAACGCGAAAGACCTCGATGCCTTTGATGCCGGCAATGGACAGGCAGCCATGGCGGATCGGCTTACGCTGACCCCCGATCGCGTTCAGGCCATGGCAGACGGCGTGCGTGAGATTGCACAATTACGCGATCCCGTTGGCCAGTCGTCAGGCATGCGGGAACGTCCCAATGGCTTGTGGGTCGGACGGGTCCGCGTCCCGATTGGAGTCATTGGCATCATTTACGAATCCCGCCCGAACGTCACAGCCGATGCGGCGGCGTTGTGCCTCAAATCCGGGAATGTCTGCGTGCTGCGAGGCGGCTCCGAAGCCATCCATTCCAACAGGGCCATTGCCCGGGTCATCTCCGAAACCATCAACCAGGCGGGGATTCCCGAAGGTGCCGTTTCCATGGTTGAACGTCCCGAGCGGGAAGCGGTCGTTGAACTGCTGAAACAGGACAAGTTTATTGACGTGATAATCCCGAGGGGGGGATCTTCCCTCATGGAGACGGTCAAGACCCATTCGACGATCCCGGTTATTAAACACGACCACGGGATATGCCACACCTATATTGACAGCGATGTGGACATTGATATGGCTGAGGCCATCAGCGTCAATGCCAAAATCCAGCGACCGGCGACCTGTAACGCGATGGAAACATTACTGGTGCATCAGGCCATTGCCAGAAATTTTTTACCAAAGCTGGGGCAACGACTGACTGGCGCCCACGTGGAAATTCGCGGCTGCGCCAGAACCCGTCACCATATTCCCGATGCACGCGTGGCGACCGAAGAAGATTACGGCCAGGAGTTTCTCTCGCTGATTCTGGCTGTTAAAGTGGTCAAAGACATGGATGAGGCCATGGATCATATCCACAGGTACGGCTCCCGGCATACCGAAGTCATCGTCACCAGGGACTACGGCCGGGCCATGCGATTCCTGCGGGACGTTGATGCCAGCGCGGTGATGATCAATGCCTCGTCCCGGCTCAATGACGGCTATCAGTTTGGCCTAGGCGCGGAAATCGGCATCAGTACCATGCCCATTCATGCCAGAGGCCCCATGGGGTTGGAAGATCTGACCTGTTCCAAATACGTGGTCTATGGATCAGGACAGATTCGGGAGTAAGCCACACGGCTGCACTGCCTGGTGTCTGCGAACAATTCGCGTCCAACGACCGTCCAGCACGGAACACGATTGAAGGTCTAACAAACCATTCCGACCTTGTTTTCTTCCATTCTCCAGACTCCGGGAACCCTGCTGTTACCGGGTAACCGAACTCTCGCCACGACATGTTCATCCGGCGACGTCACATGCCGCCGGCTCGCCACCGGCCATCTGGTGTTCGACGGCCCACTGGGACGGCGTGTCCTGCTGACCGATCCCGACGGTCACCCGCTACATGAATGTGAATGGCAGGACTGTCCGGACGGGACGGTGCGGCTTGTGTCGGCCCGGTTGTACCTGGACTGGGGGCAGTGGGTGGGACTGAAACCCGGCGGGTTGGTGAATACGATGACCCTGGACCTGGCGACACGTCCGGGGTGGCAGACGCTGACCCGACAGGATCTGCGCATGATGGCGGCCCGCGCCATGGGCGTCGCACTGGAAGAAGTCGAATTTTTTTATGCCGATGACGATCTGATGATCGAAGCAACCGGGCATGCCACGATTCGTCAACGAAAAGACGCCCTGTATGTGTTGGAGCATGGCACATTTGAGCGAGCGCGTTTCATGTCCTGCATGAGCGCGATGCACTGGGCCTGCATTGATTACCTGCCGGTCGTGGAACTGTTTCAGTCGCTCTTACCTGGAACGGGCAGTGCCATGTTTGAATTCATACGCGGGTTGTATGACGATCAGAACCGTCAGCACCCACGGCCCTTACACTACCGGGGTATTCCCACGTATCCATCGGAAGCGGCTTTTGGCTTGTTCAGCAATTTCTTTACGGCCACGCACCAGGGGGGAGAGCGTCCTGTGACCGTTTTCATGGATGTGCCCCGGTCGCATGAAGTGGAATGGCTGCCGGCTTCGCATCCGCCGGTGCGTTATGTGGTTCCCCATCACCAGATGTGCCTGACGGTCAAACACGGAAACGTGCGCAAAGTAACCAGGATGGATGACACCAGCGGGTTCCCGTTTGTGCCTCCGAACCAGCAGGGGTTTGCTCCCTGTGGGAAACGGGTGGCGGTGCACCATGATCGCCTGTGGCTTTCCGATCACAAGACCTCGCATGAGATTCCTCTGGAACCTGTCTGGGGCGTCACGCAACGCACAGACACAGGGACAGCATCAGGGACGGGGAGCCGGCACGAACATTCATGGGAAGACATGTTCCCGGACGGGGTGCCCGCGGTCTCACCGCGCGAAGCCTGCTCGGCCATCCTGCTCTATCCGGAGGATGAGACGGTGATTGGTAACTTCGCGAGTCAGCCGTTTGTGGCCGATTTCTGGAATGAGCTTATGGAGCACGATCTTTCTCTGGCCGTCCCTGTCAGACATGCCACCCATCTGCTCATTCATGGGTTTGATGCCTGTATTGGCGCCTTGCCGGTCAACCGTCCTCAACTGGCAACGATTGTCTATACCCATGGCGCCCATGCACAGAAACAGGCACAGGGCCTCTGGAATCAATGCACCCGGCGCCGTCCTCAGGACCGGGCGGACTGGCAGGCCTACCGCTTTGTGAATGAAAAAGCCGGCCACCATGCCATGTCTCAGGCCACGTATGACCTCATGTACATCTGGTTGCCGTTTGGTGCGTATGATGAAATGGCCACACTCCAGGACTATGTCCACCGCATCAACCGCGGACTCCGGCACAACGGCCTGGCATGGTTCGCCGGGCCGGATGCTCTTCCCTCCCTCATTTCCGGGCTACCCCTGGACATTGTGGGAAGGGAACCGGTGTCGGGGGTGCAGCCGTTTCGTCTGCATCAATCACTGCTTCCCCGGGCCACACTGCATCCGCGCCTGCATTCATGGATTCTCAGAAAACGCTGACGAAAGGATTGTGAAACATTGTTCGTGTCGGATGCACCGGAAGGATACGTTCTCAGGCGGCCGTCTCTCACCCCTTGACTCACCCCGCTCAAACTTCGTAGGATGGTGAAACCTTTACGACTCATCCGGTGAGGTGAGGAAAGGGAATATGCGTGTGATGAATGTTGTGCGTCGCTCCTGCCCGTCCTGTCTGTGACCTTCTCCGCATTTCGGGGGGAAGGTTTTTTTTTACCTTCGGAAGTCATGGCACAGCCTCAACGCCACCACGAATCGGTCGTCATGGACGGGCATGAAATGGCGCGCGCGCTGATGAGAGTCGCCCATGAAATTCTGGAACGGAACAAAGGGTGTCAGAATGTGGCCCTGGTCGGCATTCGCACCGGCGGGATCTATCTGGCCCAACGATTACAACGGTTGATCCGGCAGGTTGAACACGCCGACGTGTGTCTGGGGGAACTGGACATCACCCTGTACCGGGATGATCTGGCCATTCGCCGGGATCAACCCGTGCTGAAAAAAACTGATATTCCCTTTCATATTTCCAATCGCCATGTGGTCCTGGTGGACGATGTGTTATTCACCGGGAGGACCATTCGCGCGGCCATGGACGGTCTCGCGGACCTGGGCCGCCCGTCGGAAATCCAGTTGGCGGTGTTAGTTGATCGGGGACATCGGCAACTGCCCATTCGCGCCAACTACGTGGGCAAAAACATTCCGACGGTCAACGATGACACGATTCGAGTGTTCCTGGAAGAACTGGGCGAACGGGATCGCGTGTCCAGATTCACAAACAGAGAAGACCCGTCGTGAGTTTTCAACGCAAAGATCTTCTCGACCTTGGCTCGCTCTCCTCTGAAGAAATTGCGTTTCTCCTGAACGCCGCGGAGCCATTCAAGGAAATCGGCGGACGCGAGATCAAAAAAGTTCCGGCCCTGCGAGGGAAAACCGTGGTGAATCTGTTTTTTGAGCCCAGCACACGAACCCGCACATCGTTTGAGCTGGCCGCCAAACGGTTGAGCGCCGATGTGGTGAACATGTCACCGTCGTCGAGCAGTGTGGCCAAAGGGGAAACCTTGCTTGATACCGCCAGAAATATCGAATCCATGCAGGCCGACATGATTGTGCTCCGACATGCTTCGGCGGGTGCCGCGGAAACCCTGGCCAGACACGTCCGCCTGTCCGTCATTAATGCCGGCGACGGATGGCATGAACATCCCACCCAGGCGCTCCTGGACCTGTTGACGATTCAGGAGAAGAAAGGGCAGGTGCGCAATCTGCACGTGGCGATTGTCGGCGATATCGCCCACAGTCGGGTGGCGCGATCCAACATGCACGCTCTGACAAAAATGGGCGCGAAGGTGCGTGTCGTCGGGCCGCCCACGATGATACCGCCGTGTCTTCATCAATTTGGGGTCGAGGTGTATCATCATCTGGATGAGGCGCTTGCCAACGTTGATGTCATCATCATGTTGCGTCTTCAACTTGAACGACAGGGCGGCTCGTTCTTTCCCTCCATCAGGGAATATGCCCGCCTGTACGGCCTGACGGCGGCACGTGTCAAACGGGCGGCCAGCGATGTGCTCATTATGCACCCGGGACCGGTCAATCGGGGCGTCGAAATAGCCCATGACGTCGCCGACAGCGCCGCCGCCGTGATTTTAGATCAGGTCTCAAACGGCGTGGCTGTGCGCATGGGGCTGATGTATTTGCTCGCGCAACGGCATGCGTCGTGACCGGTCCACACCTGGCGGGCACTCCGCCACAACAAACGTCATGGAGACGACCATGGAGAACAACAGGAAAACCCTGATCACGGGAGGCCATGTCGTGGATCCCGGCCGATGGAACGGCGTGGCCGACGTGTTGATTGAAGGCGGGACCATCAACGCCGTGGAACCCAATCTGCACACAAAAATTCATGCGGCCACGCTGTCACGGACGATCAATGCCACGGGCCTGATTGTCTGCCCCGGCTTTGTGGATGTGCATGTCCACTTTCGGGAACCGGGTTTTGAATATAAAGAAACGATCGCCACCGGCAGCGCAGCGGCGGTGGCCGGCGGGTTTACGTCGGTGTGCTGCATGCCCAACACGCAACCCGTCAACGATTCGCGGTCCGTCACGGAGTGTATTCTTGCCCGGGCGGCGACGGCCCGGAAAGCGCGGGTCTTCCCCATCGGTGCCATTACACAAGGATCGCACGGGAAGGAACTGGCGGAAATAGGAGAATTATATGATGCCGGCTGTGTGGCAATTTCCGACGATGGTGTGCCGGTTATGAACAGCCTGGTCATGCGCCGGGCCATGGAATATGTCTCGGCCTTTCATCTTCCCATTATCGATCATTGTGAAGATCGTCATCTCTCCCTCGGCGGGAGCATGAATGAGGGCGCGGTGTCCACGCAGCTGGGCATTCCCGGGATCCCGAACGCCGCCGAAGAAATCATGGTCGCCCGGAATATCACCCTTGCCGGGTTGACCGGTGCCCACTTACACCTGCCGCATGTCAGTACATCGGGATCCGTCCGGATGGTGCGAGAAGCCAAGGCGCGCGGAGTGCTCGTGACCGCTGAAGCCTGTCCGCACCATTTCTCGTTAACGGAGGAAGCTGTTCGATCCTTTCATACCCATGCCAAAATGAATCCCCCGTTGCGGACCGCTGAGGACGTGCAGGCCATCAAGGAAGGCCTGCGCGATCACACCATTGACATTGTAGCCACCGATCATGCGCCCCATGCGCCCCAGGAGAAGCAACGGGAGTTTGACGCGGCGCCCTTTGGCATCATTGGGTTGGAGACGGCCCTCCCGCTTACACTGAACCTTGTCGAAGAGGGGGTTTTGACGTTGGAGCAGGCCATTGCCAAACTGACGAGTGCGCCGGCTCGTGCGTTTCGTTTGCCCCATGGCACGCTCACACCGGGAGCCGACGCCGATATCACGGTGTTCGACCCTGCCGCCACGTGGGTGGTGGATCCCGCGCAGTTTCATTCGCTCAGCCGCAATACCCCGTTTGACGGGTGGACGATGAAAGGACTGGTCGTCACAACGCTGGTGGGCGGACGGGAGGTGTACCATGCGACACCTGTCCTCCGTGACGCGTAGCATGACGGGAAGACGCATGACACCACGCATGGCGGACTCACAGCCTGTTTCAGGCTGGCAGGACCGGGCTTTGTGGTGTGGATGAGGGAGATGTGACGCACCATGGGATGACACCAGATTCACGACGCATGGCACGGCAGGAATCGTGCGTGACTCAACGTACTGCGGGATGGCAACGATCCTGTGCATTGCTGGACCTGCTTGGCCTCATGCTGTGGATTGGGGGATTCGCGGCGATTCTCACCATGGTGGTGCCGGCGGTGTTCAATACCCTGGACATGGAAACGGGTGGTCGGTTCTTACGTCGTGTTTTTGACGGGTATCATACCCTGACCAGCGGCATCGTCATCGTGTTCATTGGCACAACGCTCGTTCGATTCTGGCAGGCTCGGCGGGAACCGGAACAGACTCCGTCGCCGACGCGATCAGAAATTGGCCTGGTGGCGGCACTGGCATGTGTGACGTGTGTGATTGTGGGGGTGCTGGGTCCCCAGGCCGTCCGGTTGCAGGAAGTGGCATTTGAAGCGGAGTCACGGGAAGCGAAGCAGGTGGCCTTTGATGCGTTTTTTCAACTCCATATGATCGTGCGTGCCCTTCATCTGATCAACGTCGGGGTTGCCGTGAGCCTGCTCGTGGTGAAATGCAGGCGATGGATGCCACAGCCATGAGCAGGGCAATGCTTGTCCTCGCCGACGGCACGGTGTTTGAAGGGTGTGCGTTGGGCTTGACGGGTGAAACCGCAGGGGAAGTCGTCTTCAACACCGCGATGACGGGATACCAGGAAATCCTTACGGATCCCTCCTATGCCGGTCAGATGGTGGTGATGACCTGTCCCCATATCGGCAATTACGGCCTGTCGCGGGACGATGCCGAATCCCGGCGCGTGTGGGCCGAGGGTTTTATTGTCACGGAGGCCTGTCGTCGTCCCAGCAACTGGCGCTCGGATCTTTCGTTGCACGACTATCTGACGGAACATCGCGTCGTGGGCATTGCGGGCATTGACACGCGGTATCTCACACGGCATCTGCGCGATCATGGCTCGCAGGCAGGCGTGATCTCCCACGTTGATTTCAACCACGATCATCTGGTCACGAAAGCCAGGGCATGGCCTGCCATGACCGGCCGGGATCTGGTCGGGACCGTCACGTGCCAGGAGGCTTACGAATGGCACGAGGGCACCGGGGCCTGGCCTCCGAATCTCATGACCAACCGGCATGCCGCGTCGGCTCCGACCACACCATTCCGTGTGGCCGTGTATGACTGTGGCGTCAAACAGAACATTTTGCGGCGGCTGGTGGATGAAGGGTGTGTCGTGACCGTGGTGCCGGCGTCAACCACGGCGCAGACCATTCGCACGATGAACCCGGACGGCATCCTGTTGTCCAATGGCCCCGGTGATCCTCAAGGACCGTCGTACCTGGTGCCACACATACGGGATCTGCTGGGGTGGCGGCCCGTCATGGGCATTTGCCTTGGTCATCAAATGCTGAGCCTGGCGCTCGGCCTGTCCACGTATAAATTGAAATTTGGACATCATGGCGCCAACCATCCGGTGATGGATGTCCGATCCGGTAAAGTGGAGATCACCTCGCACAATCACAATTTTGCGGTGAACATGACGGCGGCGGAACAGGCCGAAGGCGGATTTGAGACCCCCTGGGGCCTGTTTGAAGCGACACACGTGAGTCTCAATGACGGGTGCCTGGAAGGGCTGGCTGGCACATCCGCATCGGTGCTCTCGGTCCAGTATCACCCGGAAGCCGCTCCCGGTCCTCATGATTCATCCTACCTGTTTGAGCAATTTCGATGTATGATGGAGTATCATCATGCGTAGCCTTCTTGTTGATCAACAGGCCGGCGACGACTACACGAGTCCCTATGCCCAACGCTGAACACAGAACGGGCACCAGCCCTGTCTTCATGGTCACCGTGATCCTGTGCGGGATCCTGGTCATGGCCGGGTGCTTCAAAGCGCCGGGGACCGCGCGCAACCAGATTATTTTTATCTCGGAGGAAAAAGAACTGGCGATGGGAGCCAACGCCTTTCGCGGGGTCCTTCAAAATGCCCGGCTGAGCACCAACCACGAACTCAATGCCATGGTGAACCGAGTGGGACGGCGCATTGCGTCCGTGGTGGACCGGCCGCAGTACAACTGGGAATTTGCCGTGATTGACGATGACTCCCAGGTCAACGCCTTTGCTCTTCCGGGGGGCAAGGTGGCCATTTACACGGGGATTCTGCAGCACACGAAAAATGAGGCCGGGCTGGCCACGGTCATTGCCCACGAAGTGGCGCATGCGCTCCAGCGGCATGGCGCGGAGCGCGTGAGCCGGGGTGTCATTGATACCCTTGCCCGGCTCGGCGCCATTGCCGGCGCCGTCACAGGCGCCGTGAATCCCGATCTGGCCCTCAGCGCCCTCAATGCGTACGGCGTGAGTGTCACCCTGCCACACAGTCGGCGCCAGGAATCGGAAGCCGACTATATTGGCCTGCAACTGATGGCGAAAGCCGGGTACGACCCTCGCGAGGCCGTGGGTTTCTGGGAGCGCATGAGTGGGTGCCCCAAGCAAATGATTGGCAAGCTGTGTTTCCGATCTAATGCGAATGTCCCCGAATTTCTCTCCACACATCCGTCTGACGTCATGCGCATTCATAACATTGAAGGCTGGCTTCCGGATGTCCTGCCCCTGTATCACCCGGAGCTTGACGATGACGAACGGGACCTGCTCCCGCCGACGCCGCTCTCCCTCCCGAAACCACTGTACTCCAACCCACTGCCCCACGAGACCGGCTGACGTGCCATGCCGAAACGAGACGACTTACGGCGCATTCTTCTGATTGGCTCCGGGCCTATTGTCATCGGCCAGGCCTGCGAATTCGATTACGCCGGCACCCAGGCCTGCAAGGCACTCAAGCGGGAAGGGTATGAGGTGGTGCTCCTGAACAGCAATCCCGCCACGATCATGACCGATCCCGATGTGGCGGATCGCACGTACATTGAACCCATCACCGCTGAAGTCGTGGAACAGATTCTTGAGCGCGAACGTCCCGACGCGTTGTTGCCCACCATGGGTGGTCAAACGGCACTGAATGTGTCCAT
Organism: Nitrospirales bacterium; assembly: GCA_963692935.1. Lineage (GTDB taxonomy): Bacteria > Nitrospirota > Nitrospiria > Nitrospirales > UBA8639 > Bin75. Next base: position 924,999 of record OY843588.1, on the reverse strand, counting down.
TGACCTGCACCGGCGGGGCATCCTCGCACAGTACAACACACGGCTCATCGGGGCCAGCTACGAGGCCATTCACAAAGCCGAAGATCGGGAAGCCTTTAAACAAGCCATGCAGCGCCTCGGAGTGGCCACGCCGCAGAGCCGGCTGATCCGAACCCGTGACGAGGCCATCGGGTTTGTGGACAGCATCGGATTTCCCGCGATTGTGCGCCCTTCCTTCACCATGGGCGGTTCCGGTGCGAACATTGCCCGCACGCGCGAGGATTTTGAACGCGACGTGGACTGGGCGTTGCTCACCAGCCCGGTGGGTGAGGTCCTGATCGAACGTTCATTGATCGGATGGAAAGAATATGAACTGGAAGTCATGCGCGACCGGCATGACAACGTGGTCATCGTCTGTCCCATTGAAAACGTGGATGCCATGGGCGTGCATACCGGAGACAGCATCACGGTGGCGCCGGCCATGACCCTGACGGATAAAGAATATCAACGCATGCGCGACGCGGCCGTTCGTATTATCCGGGAAATTGGCATTGATACCGGCGGCTCGAATATTCAATTTGCCCTCAACCCGGCCAACGGGGAGATGATCGTCATCGAAATGAACCCGCGTGTCTCGCGAAGCTCGGCCCTGGCCTCGAAAGCCACGGGATTCCCCATCGCAAAAATTGCGGCTCAATTAGCCGTGGGCTACACCCTGGACGAACTGATCAATGATATTACGCAGGTGACGAAAGCCTCCTTTGAACCCACCATTGACTATGTGGTTGTCAAAATCCCGCGCTTTGCCTTTGAGAAATTCCAGGACTCGAATGCGACACTCACGACGCAAATGAAATCCGTTGGCGAAGCCATGGCGCTGGGACGCACATTCAAGGAAGCCTTTCACAAAGCCTTGCGGTCACTGGAAACAGACCGCTGTGGCTTGACGTCCCTCCACGGGTTGGACCGGCATGTGCCGGGAGATCGCGTTGATCCCGACAGGCTGGAACGGATTCGCACGGCCATGCACACGGCCCATCCGGATCGTCCCTGGCACATCGCGGACGGGCTGCGTGTGAACATTCCCCAACATGAGATCGCGGCAGTCACACACATCGATCCCTGGTTTCTTGATCAGATAGAAGAACTCGTGCGGTATGAGCAGGTCCTGCTGCATCACGCACGCCAGATCTCCCCGCGGCCAAATGGTGCAGGCGGGGAGGCGGACGGGGAGCTACCGGCGGTGATGCTCCACGATCCGGCATGGCACGCGCGGCTCAATGAGGCCAAGCGCCTGGGGTTTTCGGATCAGCGACTGGCACAGTTACTGCACACCACCGCGGGGGCCATCCGCGGGTTCCGTACCACCCATCGGTCTGCTCACCGGGTCACGTATGCGCGAGTGGATACCTGTGCCGCCGAATTTGAAGCCCTGACGCCCTATTTATATTCTACCTATGGCCGGGCCTGTGAAGCGCGCCCGACGAATCGGGACAAAGTCGTGATCCTGGGGGGCGGACCGAATCGAATCGGGCAGGGGATTGAATTCGATTACTGCTGCGTCCATGCCACGCTGGCCTTGCAGGACCTGGGCATTGAAACGATCATGGTGAATTGCAACCCCGAAACCGTGAGCACGGATTATGACACATCCGACCGGCTCTACTTTGAACCCCTGACCGAAGAAGACGTGATCAACGTCATGGACATTGAAAAGCCCATGGGGGTCGTCGTGCAGTTTGGCGGGCAAACGCCTCTCAAGCTGGCACTGCCCCTGGAACGAGCGGGGATCCCGATTCTTGGCACCACCCCCGATGCGATTGATCAAGCCGAAGATCGCGAGCGGTTCAGTGCCATCATCGCCACGCTGGGTCTCCGGCAACCCCGGAATGGCACTGCGCGTTCTGACGAAGACGCCTGTGTCATTGCCGCGCAGATCGGCTACCCGGTCATCGTGCGTCCCTCATACGTGCTGGGCGGGCGCGCCATGCAAATCGTCTATGATGAACACGCGCTTCGCCTCTACATCGCACGCCATATTGTGACGCCCGCCCAGTATCCGCTGTCCATAGACCAGTGTCTGACCAATGCCATTGAGGTGGACGTGGATGCGGTTGCCGACGGAACCGACGTGGTTGTGGCCGGCATTATGGAACATGTGGAAGAAGCCGGCATTCATTCCGGCGATTCCGCATGTTCCCTGCCGCCACATTCGCTTTCCGCGGACGTGATTGACCGGATTCGCGCACAGACCGTCATCCTGGCGCGCCACCTGCACGTGGTGGGGCTGATGAATGTGCAGTTTGCCGTGCAGGGCAACGACATTTCCATCCTGGAAGTCAATCCGCGGGCGTCGCGTACCGTCCCGTTTGTCAGCAAAGCTCTTGGCGTCCCGCTGGCCAAACTCGCCATGAAAGTGATGATGGGGCATTCGCTGAAGGAGCTGCATGGCACCGCCGTGCCGACGGTCTCGCATATCGCCGTCAAGGAATCGGTGTTCCCATTCACCAAATTCGGGAACGCGGATGTCCTGTTAGGCCCTGAAATGCGCTCGACGGGGGAGGTGATGGGGATTGATCGGGACTTCGGATGGGCGTTTGCCAAATCACAGGCCGCCGCGGGTCTGAGTTTGCCCCGGACGGGCATCGTCATCATGAGCATGAAAGACGGAGACAAAGCCGGCACCGTGCCCGTCGCCGGACAATTACAGGCACTGGGGTTCAGCATTGAGGCCACGCGCGGCACGGCGTCGTATTTGCGCGAGCACGGTCTGGCTGTCACCACGGTCAACAAAGTCCACGAAGGACGCCCGCATCTGGTGGATCACATTCAAGGCCGCCAGGCGCAGATGGTCGTCAACACAGTGGGCACCTCGTCCTCGCAGGACGATTCACGATCCATTCGGCGAGCGGCTGTCCAACAGAACATCCCCTATTTCACCACGATTCAGGGCGTTCGGGCAGCTGTGACGGCCATTGAGGCCATGCGGAAATCATCACTGACGATCAAACCGTTACAGGCGTATCACGCGGGATGACCGTTTTTTGTGTGCTATGATGCGGGTCGGGCTTGCGGGAATGAGAAGTAGATATGAGACAACGAGACACTTTTCGCATTGTGAAGTTTGATGAGGGCGGTGTAAAAGGCGGCCCACCGGATAAACAATGGCGACTGGTCTGCGTCCTGGACGGCGGTGGCAAATTAGCAATCTGGGGCGAGGATGGAGTCATGGGAAACATTAACAAAGTTGAGAAAGCTGGATTGCCTTGCACGGTGAAGTGCGAATATCAGGATCCGAAGGATTACGCACGCGAGCAGTTTGGGCATACCTGTTGGGTTCAACAGGATTTCGATCTTGAAATCGTAGCGTAGCCTGCCAACAGGCGATGCGGCTTCGAGGCATGACAACGGCAACAACGGAGGAATGATGCGCATTCCGATGACCCCCACGGGCTATGAGGCCCTCAAAACTGAACTGGAACGGCTACGGAAGGTTGATCGTCCCCAGAATATTCGAGACATCGCCGAGGCCCGGGAACATGGTGATTTGCGGGAAAATGCCGAATTCAAAGCGGCCAAGGAACGTCAGGCATTCCTTGACAAGCGTATCAGTGAAATCGAACAGAACTGGGGCAGGCGAATGTCATCAAGATTGGCACAGGTTCCAGCGACACCGTGGTTTTTGGCACGACCGTCCGCATTCGTGACATGGAATCAGACGAACTGAAAACGTACACATTGCTCGGACAGGAAGAAACCGACGTCAAAAACGGCCGGATCTCCGTACAATCTCCGCTGGGACGTCAGCTCATCAGCCGTCGTGTGGGCGACGTGGTGCAGGTCAACCGCCCTGCGGGCGTGATCGAGTACGAAATCCAGGACATTTTCTTTCAGGAGTAGCCCGCCATGCCATCCGCTATCTCCATCGTGACGTTACTGACCGACTTCGGCGAACGTGACCACTTCGTCGCCAGCATGAAAGGGGTGATTCTGGGTATCAATACCCAGGCGCGCGTCATTGATATCTCACACACCGTTACCCCACACGCCATTGACGAAGCCGCCTTTCTTCTGAATGCCTGTTATCAGTATTTCCCCGATGGCACCGTGCATGTCGTGGTCGTGGATCCAGGCGTGGGATCGGCCCGCCGCGGGTTGCTGGTCACCACGTCGCGATATTTTTTTGTCGCGCCCGACAACGGCGTGTTGACCCGTATTCTTGAACACGAACGGTCCGTGGAGGTTCGGCAGATTGAAAATCGTCAGTTTTGCCTGGATGCGGAAGGAGCTACCTTTGATGGACGGGATGTCTTTGCTCCATCGGCCGCCTGGCTGACGCGGGGCCAGACACCCGGAGCCTACGGCCGGCTGGTGTCTGACTACCACAGACTCCAGATTCCCAAACCCGAAATACGCGACGGCGTCCTGCATGGTCGCGTCGCCTATACCGATCATTTCGGCAACATGATCACCGACATTACGCCCGCGGATATTACCGCGTGGCAGACGTGGAAAGCGGGACAGGCAGGGCAACATGCCGGTAGACAACACGGCATGACGTTAACGATCGGCGGCACGACGATTGACAGTCTGAAAACGCATTACGCGCAGGGATCATCCGACAAACCGGACGCGTTGATCAACAGCATCGGGTATCTTGAAGTGTTTATGAAAGCCACCCACGCCGCGCGTGCTTTACACGTCACGACAGGCGTAGCGGTGACCATACAATAGTCATAATCCGGCACACGGGTCGGGGAGGGGAGTGGAAACCCCGTTTCTGTCTCCATCTGGTGTCTCTCAGTCGCCTCCGTGCAAGGCATCCCGATCGTATTCGTCCCGTATCTCGTCGACCTGGCCGCCCAGTCCTCCCTGAAATGATTGCTGAATCGCCGCGATGCGTTCATAGACGTCCGTCCCTTTGACGCGGGCGCCAAACCGCTCAAGAAACTGCCGGGTCAGCTCTACGCCTTTCCTGAAATGTCGGGGATGGGTCTCCTCAGTGACCTGCTGCCATGTGGTGAAGATCAAAAATTCCTGGAATGCCTGTGCCTGCGGCAGTCGCTCGCCAATGGCCAGCAGAGTTTCATACGCGCGCGTCGCCTCGACACCTGTCTCGGAAGAAAACACATCCTCCGCCGCTTCGATGTCGGCGTATGCGTCGCCAAGTGCGTCATGGGCATAGGCCCGGGCCAGGGCGTTGCGAGCCGCAATGGCGGGATCAACATTCATTGTCGATCCGCATCCCGTGGCACACACACCTTCTGACAGGCTGCGATCAGGATATGCACCATCTGACGTAATTCCCGCTCCGATGCGGCCAGCGGGGGAACGAGGATCACCACGTTCTCAATGGGCCGAAGAAGAAGGCCGCGATGACGACATTCCAGGGCGACGAGATCGCCCATACGCGCGGCAAAGGGGAAGGGTTCACGTGTGGCTTTGTTGGCGACCAGCTCAATGCCCACCATCAGGCCACACTGGCGGATGTCTCCCACGATCGGCACCGCCGCCAGGGTCCGCAGCAGGGTCCGCAGCAGCCTGGCATGTTTCCTGACACGGGCCAGGGTCTTCTCTTTTTTGAAAACCTCAAGGTTGGCCAGCGCCGCGGCGCAGCCAAGCGCATTGCCCGTATAGCTGTGACCGTGAAAAAACGTTTTGCGGTCACGATGCTCCCCCAGAAACGCCTCATAAATGTTGTCCGTGGCGAGTGTGGCGCCAAGAGGCACATATCCGCCGGTGCAACCCTTGGCCAGGCACAGAAGATCCGGCGTCACGCGTTCCTGCTCACAGGCAAACATGGTTCCGGTTCGGCCAAACCCCGTGGCGACTTCATCGGCGATCAGCAGGACATTGTAGCGGGTGCACAATGCTCGAATGCGTGAAAGATAGCCCGGAGGGTGCGTAATCATGCCCGCCACCGCCTGCACCATAGGCTCGACAATTACCCCGGCAATGTGCGCATGTCGTTGCTTCAACATCCGTTCCAGGGGATCAAGACAGGCCGTCCCGCACGAGGGAAACCGTAACTGCAGGGGACAGCGATAGCAGTAGGGAGCATCAATGGCATGTGTGGGAAAGATCAGCGATTGAAAACGTTGACGAAAAAGCTCCACACCGCCCACGCTCATGCTCCCCACCGTGTCGCCATGATAGGCGGCATCCAGACGGATAAATTCCTTGCGAGGCGTTTGTGGCGGACGTTGCTGCTGCCAGTACTGCACGGCCATTTTCAAGGCCACTTCGACGGCCGTAGAGCCATTGTCTGAATAAAACACGCGCTTCAGTCCTTTCGGAGCCAGTCTGACAAGCGCTTTGGCCAGCAGAATGGAGGGAGGGCTGGCGGCGCCCAACAACGTACTGTGGGCCACTTTGCCAAGTTGCCGCCGAATGGCGTGGTCAATGGTGCGATGCCGGTGTCCGTGCAGATTGACCCAGATGGATGAGGTGCCATCCAGATACCGGTTGCCATGATCGTCGTAAAGCCATGATCCCTTGCCTTTTTCGATGATGAGCGGGGCATGATCCGCCCATTCTTTCATCTGCGTGAACGGGTGCCACACATACTGCCGGTCCCATTGTGCCAACCGCGATGACGGTGCCGGATCGCACGGGACACCGCCTCCATGACCGGACTTCCTGTTGACACTGTGTTTCGACGGTTTCACCGATGCATTCCCGTATCACGTTCTATCGTACAGACGCACACCGCCTCTCACGCATGATCGTCTCTCGCACAGAGTACCAGTGGCCTGTTGATCGTTATCGAATGTCCGGCGTGCCACGACCGACATCACACCCGCACGACACGTTGCCGGAGAAGCATGGGATTATAGAAACGCATTCTATCTTTGACAAGACACCGGAACCTTCATAGAATCGGCGGATTGTATCGTGCCCCCGTATTCAAACAGCATCGGCCCCCCGCGATTATAATGAACAACATCTCCGCCATCCGCAATTTTTCCATCATTGCCCATATCGATCACGGGAAATCCACCCTGGCCGATCGTTTCCTGGAGTTAACCGGTGCCATCACCCCAAGAGAATTTCGTGAGCAGATCCTGGATGATATGGATCTGGAACGCGAGCGTGGCATTACCATCAAGGCCCGTGCGGTCACCACGATGTACAAGGCCCATGACGGACAGAGCTATCAATTGAATCTCATTGACACCCCCGGGCACGTGGACTTTACCTATGAAGTCTCGCGGAGCCTGGTGGCCTGTGAGGGAGCCGTGTTGCTGGTTGATGCCACGCAGGGCGTGGAAGCCCAGACCATCTCCAACATCTATCTCGCCATGGCCAATAATCTCGTGATTCTGCCCGTTATTAATAAGATTGATCTGCCCAGCGCCGACATTGACGGCGTGCGGCAACAAATCACCGAGGTCCTGGGCATGGAGGACTACGAACCACTCCTGGTCAGTGCCAAGCGGGGGATGGGGGTGGACGATGTGCTCAATGCCGTGGTCCAACGCGTGCCCCCACCCACGGGATCGGTTGATGCCTCGCTCAAGGCGCTGGTGTTTGATTCCTGGTTTGACAGTTATCAGGGCGCGATTGTGCTGGTTCGTATTGTCAATGGTGTGATCAAACCGGGTATGACGATCAAACTCATGTCCACGCAACGGACGTTTGAAGTCTCGGAGGTCGGGGTGTTTGCCCCCAAACGCACGAAAATCGGGGAGTTGACGGTCGGTGCGGTGGGCTACGTTGTCGCCGGGATGAAAGACGTGTCCGATACCAAAGTCGGGGACACGCTGACCCAGGCCGATCGCCCGACGGACGCGCCGTTACCGGGGTATCGCGAGGTGAAGCCCATGGTCTTCTGCGGGCTGTATACTCTGGACCATGCGGATTATGAAAACCTTCGGGATTCCCTCGACAAACTCCGGCTCAACGACTCCTCGTTCGTGTACGAACCGGAATCGTCGCTGGCGCTGGGATTCGGCTTCCGTTGCGGATTCCTGGGGCTACTGCACATGGAAATCATTCGCGAACGCCTGCATCGTGAGTATGACCTGGCGCTCATCAGCACGGCGCCTACCGTGATTTACCGTGTCAGAACGCAAAACGGGACGACACTGGATATTGACAATCCGGCCAGATTTCCTGAACCCGAGACCATTGTGGCCACGGAAGAGCCTTTTATCCTGGCCACGATCATTGCCCCGGAGCGGTATGCCGGCAACATTATCTCCCTCTGCCAGGAGCGGCGAGGCATCCAGAAAAGTATGCAGTATCTGGATCCCACTCGCATCATGGTGGTGTATGACCTGCCGCTGAACGAAATGGTGATGGATTTTTACGACAAATTGAAATCCCGCACCCAGGGCTATGCCTCGCTGGATTATGAGTTGGCGGATTACCGGGAATCGGAGCTGGTCAAACTTGATCTGCTGCTGAATGGCGAAACCGTTGATGCTCTGTCGTTTATCACGCACAAAACGAAATCGGTGTCCCGTGGTCGTCAGCTGGTGGAAAAAATGAAGGAATTGATTCCCAGGCAAATGTTTGAAGTCGCCATTCAGGCTGCGATCGGCAAACGAGTCATCGCGCGCGAGTCGGTGTCCGCCCTCAAGAAAAATGTCACCGCGAAGTGTTACGGAGGGGACATCACACGCAAACGGAAGCTCTGGGAAAAACAGAAAGAAGGCAAGAAAAAAATGAAGCAACTCGGGCGCGTGGACATCCCGCAAGAAGCCTTTTTGGCGTTGCTGAAAGTCAGGGATGACGCATGACCGATTCCAAGCCGGCCCCTGTTTCCGATCCTGATCCCGCTTCCACGAATGCCGACGCGAACACCGATCGTGCATCGTCCAGTGCGGACGAGGGGTACGGGGAGGCCACACCGAAAAAATCGCTGTGGCGGGAATATGCCGAAGCCATGCTCATCGCGGTGATCCTGGCATTGACCATCCGCGCGTTTGTGGTCCAGGCCTTCAAGATTCCGTCGGGGTCCATGATTCCCAGTTTGTTGATCGGCGATCACATTCTGGTCAATAAACTCGCCTATGGCCTGCAACTTCCAGGGGAATGTGAACTCGAGATCTCGTTTCCCCCCGTCACCTGCTATGCCTCCCACCCGCTCATTGAATTTGACGCGCCAAAACGTGGAGACGTGATTGTCTTCCGGTACCCGGAAGACGAGCAGAAGGATTTTATTAAACGCATCATTGGCATGCCCGGAGACATCATTCGTCTCGAAAATAAAACCGTGTATATCAATGGCGAACCGTTGCACGATACCCCGTTCACCCAACGTGTGGATCCCGGCGTGATTGACGGCCGGATCAATCCCCGGGATAACTTCGCCCCCCGCACCGTTCCGGATGATTCCTATTTTGTCATGGGTGACAACCGCGATCAGAGTCTGGACAGTCGTTTCTGGGGATACGTCCAACGGCATAAAATCAAAGGGCGCGCGTTTCTCATCTACTGGTCATGGAATGGCCGCGGTGCGTGGACGGAATGGGTGCGGTGGAGTCGAATTGGCAAAGGCATTGAGTAAGACCCGCGGGACAGGGAGACCCCGTGTCGGCACACGAGCGCCGGCTTCTCGCGGAGTCAGCCGTGGCCCTGCGGCCGGTTCGACGATTGCTCCGGCCATGCTGGAGCGGTACCTTCGCCGGTTCTCCCGTGGCAATGTGCTCGTGCTCGGCGACCTCATGATTGATCGCTACATCTGGGGCGCCACCAACCGGATTTCTCCCGAAGCCCCCGTCCCCGTCCTGCATGTGGAGCGGGAATCTCTGCGACCCGGGGGCGCCGCCAATGTGTACAACAATATCCTGTCACTGGGAGGCAATGCCCTGCTCTGCGGCGTCGTCGGCGCCGACGACGCCGGGCAGGCACTGATCGGGACATTGCGCTTGCGCAAACAACACCGTCCGGGGATTCTTGTTGATCCCACACGTCCCACGACACAAAAAACCCGGGTCGTTGCCCATCGTCAGCATGTCGTTCGCTACGATGTGGAGCAGCGCCATGACGTGCCACCCGCATGCACAAAGGCGATGATGCGCTACATTGCGAGGCATCTCCCGTCGTTGTCCTGTATCGTGGTATCGGATTACTGCAAGGGCGTGATCACGGCTTCGTTGATGGCCCGGCTTGCCCCGCTGGCACGCACACACCGCGTTCCCGTTCTTGTTGATCCCAAAGTCGCCCATATGCCGTATTACACCGGGGTCACCATCATCACGCCCAATCATCTGGAAGCTGAGCAGGCCTCCGGCCGTGCGGCGCACGACGACACATCCATCCATGACATCGGCCATCGCTTACGCACGCAACTTGGCTGTGACGCCGTGCTGGTGACGAGGGGCGAGCAGGGGATCAGCCTGTGTGACGCCACGGGCCGGAGCTGGCACATTAAAGCCCGGGCCAGGGAAGTGTATGATGTCACGGGCGCCGGGGATACCCTGGTGGGCACGCTGGCGCTGGCCCTCAGTGCGGGGGCATCCATCCGGGAAAGCGCGATCATCGCCAACCATGCCGCCGGGGTCGCCGTGGGCATGCTGGGCACCGCCGCCATTACCATCACGCAACTGCGGGAGGCCATGCGACGTGACCATCCCTGACCGGCCTGCCATTGCCGTGGTCATCCCTGCCCGCTACGCCTCCTCCAGATTCCCCGGCAAACCACTGGCGCTTCTGCAGGGCAAACCTCTGATCCGTCACGTCTATGAGCAGGCCGCACGTGTCTCCAACGTGACCCGGGTGCTTGTGGCGACGGATGACGCGCGCATTCATGAAACGGTCCGGACATTTGGCGGCTGTTCCACGATAATCACCGAGCCATGCCGGACAGGAACGGATCGCGTGGCCCGGGCCATCAAGGATATTCCCTGTGATGTGGTCGTCAACCTCCAGGGCGATGAAGTCCTTGCATCTCCGGATCTCGTCATGGATGTCATCAAACCGTTTCTGGCCAGCGACGCGGACATGGGTACCCTCTGTCGCCCGTTCACGACCCAGGCCGAATTTGATCACATTTCCGTCGTGAAGGTGGTCACAGATCAGCGTGGGAGAGCACTGTATTTTTCCCGATCCCCGATCCCGTGCGTGCGCGATCAGGCACCCGATCCGTCCGTCCCGCCCTTTGCCTCTCTGCATGTGGGAGTGTATATTTTCCGTCGGGAGACCCTGCATCGTTTTGCCGCATTGCCGAGTGGCCCGTTGGAGCAGGCGGAACAACTTGAGCAACTGCGCGCGTTGGAACACGGGATTCCTGTTCACGTATGGAACACCACCCAGGCGTCGCTTCGGATTGATACACCCGAGGATTTGCACATGGCCAACGACACGTGGAAAGGCCAGTCGCATGACAGAAAAGGGACATGAGGCCACGCAGTAAAATCGCACGAGGCACATGAGTCAATTCATTTTCGTGACCGGCGGTGTGGTGTCATCCCTGGGGAAGGGATTGGCCTCGGCGTCCATTGGACATCTCATGGAAAGTCGTGGTCTCACGCTGTCCTTTCTCAAACTGGACCCCTATATCAACGTGGATCCCGGTACCATGAACCCCTATCAGCACGGGGAAGTCTACGTTACAGACGATGGAACGGAGACGGATCTCGACCTCGGGCACTACGAGCGGTTCACGAACCTCACGCTTTCGCAGGAAAACAATTGCACGACCGGCCGCATTTACGACTCGGTCATCAAAAAAGAGCGTCGCGGCGAATATCTGGGGGCCACGGTTCAGGTCGTTCCGCATATTACGGATGCCATCAAGCACACGATTACCAACGTGGCACACGGCACGGATGTGGTGATTGTGGAAATCGGGGGGACGGTCGGGGATATTGAAAGCCTGCCGTTTCTTGAAGCCATCCGGCAAATGCCATTCGACGTGGGGCGTGAAAATGTCCTGTATATTCACCTCACGCTTGTTCCGTTTATTGAAACCGCCGGAGAGTTGAAGACCAAACCCACCCAGCATTCCGTCAACAAACTTCGCGAAATCGGCATCCAGCCCCATATCCTGCTGTGCCGGACCGACCGGTTCCTGTCACCGTCGGTGAAAGACAAAATCGCGCTGTTTTGTAACCTGGACAAAGACGCCGTGATCACCGCCAAAAACGTGGACTCCATTTACGAGGTTCCCATCGTGCTACGGAAGGAAGGGCTTGATGATCTGATTGTGCGCTTCCTGCAGCTGGAAGCCGGTCCGCCCAACCTCCGTGAATGGGATGCCATGGTCCACAAACTTAAACATCCGACCCACGAAGTCACCATTGCGGTCGTCGGCAAATACGTGCAGTCCAAAGAATCTTACAAGAGTTTGTCGGAGGCGCTCACACACGGCGGGCTTCCCAACGACACCCACATCAACCTTCGATGGATTGAATCCGAGACACTTGAGCAAGCCGGCGTGGAACGATGCTTAAGCGGGTCCGATGGCATTTTGATCCCAGGCGGCTTTGGTACGCGGGGTATTGAGGGCAAGGTGACGACCGTCCAGTATGCCAGAGAAGCGAAGATTCCTTTTCTCGGCCTCTGTCTGGGGATGCAGTGCGCGATCATCGAATGGGCACGTCACATGGCCGGACTGCACGGCGCCAACAGCGCCGAATTTGACGCGGACACGCCATACAATGTGATTGATCTCCTTCCCGAACAGCGGACCGTCGAGGATAAAGGCGGGTCCATGCGACGCGGGGCCTATCCCTGCCGTCTGCGGGAAGGCTCGCTCGCCAGACACATATACGGAACCGCCGACATTCACGAACGACACCGGCATCGTTACGAATTCAACAACGAGTTCCGCGAACAATTAACGACAGGCGATTTGAAACTGAGCGGTATGTCGCCCGATGGACAACTGGTCGAAATTATTGAATTGAACAACCATCCCTGGTTTGTCGGGACCCAGTTCCACCCTGAGTATCATTCACGACCCCATGCCCCTCACCCTGTGTTTTGCGCGTTCATTCAGGCCGCGCTGAAACGCAAAGTTGGTCAGTAATGATGCGTGGGTCATCATCTGCAGGCAAAGGCGCGGGAAGAGACGGCGCCCGGACAGGACAGGCATGCCCGTGCTACCCGCGACGGACAACAGCAGGGGAGGGGACGCGACGGTTCCCTCACACAGGTACTGTCGGTGCGATGCATACGCCGGGCTTCGGAACAAGCACCGGCACGGAATGACGCGGACATGACGACGGCCGGATACAAGGACACACCACTCCCTGTGACGCGGGACATATCAATAGGCGATGTGCGGGTCGGAGGGTGTCACCCGCATATCCTGATTGCAGGCCCGTGTGTGATCGAGAGCAAAGAGCTTGTTGTCGAGACGGCATTGGCCATTGCCGAGATTGCACAGGAAGTCGGGTTTCCCTGTGTCTTCAAATCGTCTTACGACAAAGCAAACCGAAGCGCCATTGATTCATACCGGGGACCGGGCATTCACGAGGGCCTGGCCATTCTGCAGACCGTCAAAGACACCGCGCGCATCCCTGTCCTCACCGACGTGCACAGCGTGGCGGATGTTCAGCAAGCCGGACAGGTCGTGGACGTGGTCCAGATTCCCGCGTTCCTGTGCCGACAGACCGATCTTCTTATTGCCGCAGCACAGACCGGCAAAACCGTCAACGTCAAAAAAGGCCAGTTTCTTTCTCCCTGGGATATGCGCAATGTCGTCAACAAACTGGAGGAAAGCGGGACGCAGCGCATCCTGCTCACCGAACGCGGATGTTCCTTTGGCTACAACAATTTAGCCGTCGATATGCGATCGCTCCCGGTGATGCGCGGACTGGGCTGTCCCGTGATTTTTGATGCCACGCACAGCGTGCAACTGCCCGGAGGCATGGGCAGACAATCATCCGGGCAGCGCGAATTTATTGCGCCGTTGGCCCGCGCGGCTGCCGCCGCGGGCTGCGACGGGTTTTTCATGGAAGTGCACCCGAATCCGGACAACGCCCTGTCGGATGGAGCCACGATGGTCCCGCTCCATAAACTGAGAGTGTTACTTCAGGAATTGAAACAGATCTGCCTGGCGTCCGGCAAAGGATCGGCTGTCACGCTGTAACCGTGTTCCCGTATCGTCAGAGATCACCCCGTCTTATGCCCTGCCACTGGCAACCATGATTCCACTCCAACCAGAACAGGCCTCGCCGGAGTCGGCATCGGACACAATCCGTGTTGAACAGATGTTCAATCTTCCCAACGTGCTGACGTTGGGGCGCATCCTGATGATTCCGGTGTATGTTGGATTCTTTTCCACGCCAACGGCGAGCCGGGCCATTGCCGCGGCCACCGTGTTCGGCCTGGCGGCGGTCACCGACCTGCTGGATGGCTATATCGCACGACAACGTGCGCAAGTCACCAAAATCGGCCGCTTGTTCGACCCCATTGCCGATAAATGTCTTGTGATTGCCGGATTGGTGTTGCTCGTCCAGTTCCAGCGGGTTGCGGCATGGCTGGCCATCATGCTCATTGTGCGTGAACTGGCGATGGCAGGCATCCGGGCGGCAGCGGCCAGTCAGGGACTCGTCATCGCCGTCGGCACACTGGGAAAATATAAAGTGGTGTGTCAAATGACGGCGATCATACTGTTGACTCTGGAAGGGGCGTTTTCCTTGTCCATCTTTCCCCTCGTCACATTCCATCAGGCAGGCACCGTGGCCTTGTATGCGGCACTGGCCTTGTCCCTCATCTCTGCCGGACAGTACATGCGTGATGTCTGGAACGGGCTTTTTAAACAACAAGGGGGCACGGTCTGATTGTCCATACCACCTGAAATACAGGGATTCCTTGTCTGTCTCGCAGCCTACCTTCTTGGCTCAATTCCCTTTGGCATCGTCTTGTCGTATGTCTGTGGGACACCAGACCCCCGGCAGGCGGGCAGTCACAATATCGGTTTCACGAATGCACTGCGCGTGTCTGGGAAGACAGTAGGCATCCTCACGTTAATCGGCGATATGGGAAAAGGCTGTCTGGTCGGTTGGGGTGTGCGGAGCGCGGCGATACCGAGTCCATGGGCACTCATGGCCGTCCTTGCTGTCGTCCTGGGTCATCTCTTTCCTGTTTTTCTCAAATTCCGCGGCGGAAAGGGCGTGGCCACGGGGTTGGGCGGTATTGCGGGGCTTCATCCGCCACTGGGAATAGTCCTGGTGGCATTGTGGGCGGTCGCTGTGGGCGTGTGGAAATACTCTTCAAGCGGAGCGCTCATGGCCTTCGGGGCGCTCCCGGTATGTAGCTGGTTCATGACATTCGACGTGGAGTTCACGATCTTCAGCGTGCTTCTTGGCACGCTCGTTATTATCAGGCATAAAGGCAATATCGTGCGTCTGATCAAAGGTACAGAGTCACGGTTGGGACATGTTCAAGGCAAATCCTACATTTGACATAATACTTCTTATCCGACATTATCAATTTTGGTGACCGGCCAGTGATTCGGCCATATTTCAGCCATTTCAGCTATTGGTGCCTGTTGGGCTTTGCCCGACCATCCCGCACAGCCACGATCACGCAGGACACCCCAGTTCATTCAAAGCCGATGCCGTGCCTGTGGCCCGCCTGGCTGTCTCAAGCCTGCCTCCCCTTGTCTTTCATCCTGGTCGCTCTCTGCATGCCGGATGCAGCTCACGGCGCACATGCCAAACAGGCTGAGGCATCTCAAGGGCTTCAGGTTCTGGAAGAAATTCAGAAAGCGATCACGCAGTTAGCCGAACATGTCACCCCCACCGTCGTCGGGGTTTCAACCATCAGAACACCGCCCCGACCCGGCGGCATGCCTCGTCAGGGCGACATGCACGCCCCGGGTGCAGGGTCAGGCGTAGTGATCCACGAAGATGGCTATATCGTCACCAATAACCACGTCGTGGGCAACGGCTTGAACGCGGAAATTCATTTCCCCGATCAATCCATTCTCATTGCGGACATCGTCGGCCGTGATCGCGACACCGATCTTGCACTGTTGAAAGTCCACGCGAACCGTCCACTCCCCAGCGTCCCGTTCGGCGATTCCAGTAAGGTCAAAATCGGGCAATGGGTCCTGGCCGTGGGCAACCCGTTTGGATTGGACCAGACTGTGACCCTGGGAATCGTGAGCGGAACTGGTCGGGAAAACGTGAATGTGTCCCGTTACGAAAATTTTATACAGATTGATGCGTCCATCAATCCCGGCAATTCGGGCGGACCGCTCTTTAACCTGCGCGGTGAAGTGATCGGGATCAACACGGCCATTATCAGCTTTGCTCAGGGTATCGGATTCGCCATTCCGTCCAATATGGCCAACCGTATTATCCAGCAACTCAAAACGGACGGCAGAGTGGTTCGGGGATGGCTTGGGGTTGGCATTCAGTCATTGACCCCGCAACTCGCGGATGAATTCAATGTCCCGGACGGCCTGGGCATTGTGGTCAATGACGTGTTTGCCAACGAGCCGGCGGCCCGCGCGGGCATCCAGGCAGGGGATGTCATCACGCAAATCGGCAACGAACGACTGAGTTCAACCAGTCAGTTATCCCGCGTGGTGGCAAGTTTTACGCCGGGCCAGGAGGTCATGATCCATGTCATACGGGAGGGGAACCGGTTTCAACTCCCCGTTTTTCTGGGAAGCAAACAGGAGGCGGTTACCGGGGCCTCGCGCTCCCCTACCGCAGCAGAGATTGATCTGGGTCTTGACGTGTCCCCCATCACCGAAGCGTTAGTTCAACGGTTTGCACTCAAACGGGACACGGGCATTCTGGTGATGAGCGTGGCACGGGGAAGTGTGGCACATGCGGAGAATGTGCGGAAAGGCGATGTGATTGAGGAAGTGAATCGCATGGCCGTGCCCACCATTCTGGAATTTCGCCGGGCACTGGACGCGATCAACCCGGGAGAGACTGTTCTGCTCCGGATCTTTCGAGAGTCGAGAACATTTTTTGTCGTGTTGCGACCGGGCAGGTAACATGCGTCGGACGAAACGACCCGTGGTAGGGACCCCTTGTTTCTAAAGGACAAGCACTTCAACATCAAGGAGGTGCGGTATGTATTTTAGCATGGTTTCCCACGGAACGTCGTACCGCTATCGCCCCGCATGAATAATGCTCACAAAACTTTCCTCGCCGCCATACGTAGAACAGGCATGCTCGAAGATCTCGCACAGGCGTTTGCCTGATTCAAGGGGCGCCGTGGCAAAGATCGTGTTCAGTTCATTGATCAAACGAGCGTCTTTACGGGCCAGGTTCAGGGTAAAGCCCGGCCCTGATCCATCCTTCAGCAAGGTGGGGACGACTTTTTCCATCACCCAGCTGTTGCCGGCACTCGACTGGACCATCGTCACGAGCTGGTTCAGATCAAGACCGGCTTCCTTGCCCAGGGAGAGGACTTCTCCAATGGCCTTGGCATTGACGAAGCACAGATAATTGATCAACAGCTTCACGATGACGGCATTGGAAAATGTTCCGACATAATAAATATGCTCGCCCACCGCTTCCAGCACACCCTTGATTTTCTCAAATGACTCGGCGTGGCCGCCGACAAACAGGGAGAGCGTGCCCGTCTCGGCGGCTTTCGCCCCGCCCGATACGGGGGCAGCAATGGATTCGATTCCGCGTTCGCTGGCGCGAGCCGAAATCGCCGTCATGGTTTCGATTGAGTTGGTGCCCGTGTCGAGCCAGATCGCTCCCGCTCTGGCATGGGCCAGCACACCGGCATCGCCGAGCATCACCGCCTCCAGCTGTTGCGGCCCCGGCAGACAGGTGATGATGACATCGGCATGACGTGCCACAGCCTGCACCGAATCACACCACGTGGCGCCGGCGGCGGTGACCGTGTCCGCCCTGGTTGTTTCAATGTCATACGCGGAGAGCGTGAAGCCCCGTTTCATGAGGTTGGCGGCCATGTTGCCGCCGATATTGCCAAGACCGATGATCCCCACGTGCAACGTGCGTGCGGTGGCACCGCATGAGGAAGTCGCAACCGGCCTGGAACTCCCGGATCCTTCACAGGCCGCATCGGCAATCGCCAGTGCTTCGTCAATCATGGCAAAGCCTTCATCAAGTTGCGCCCTGGTAATACAAAGAGGCGGCGACAGGAACAGCCAGTTCCAGCGCAACAACGTGTACAGTCCCCGTTGCAGAAGACGAGAGCCGATCTCGCCCATCGCCCCCATTGCGTCCGGCCTGGCATTCCAAGGCACCAGCGGTTCCCGTGTTTCCCTGTTTTTCACGCATTCAATGACACCATAGAGGCCCAGACTGCGCACATCTCCCACAGAAGGATGGGAGGCCTTCATCTGCTGAAGCCACTCGGCCATATAGTCACCGAGAAGACGGCTGTTCTCCACCAGATTCTCTTCCTCGTAAATGGTCATGGTGGCCAGGGCAGCCGCGCAACCCAGGGGATACCCACTGAAGGTCAGTCCACAGCCAAGAGGAATCCCATCGAAATAATCGGCGACAGGCTTCCTGACCATCACAGCTCCCAGAGGAACATAGCCACAGGTCAGACCTTTGGCCATGGTCATGATGTCTGGAACCACACCATAATGCTCAATGGCAAACATTTTTCCCGTGCGTCCAAACCCGGTCAGGACTTCGTCACAGATCAGCAGAATGCCATGCTGGTCTGCATAGTCGCGCAAGGCCTGCCAGTAGCCATCGGGAGGAATGATTACCCCGTTGAATCCGGTGATGCTTTCCATCAGGATTGCCGCGACGGTCTGCGGGCCTTCCATCTCAATGGTCTGGATCACATGATCAATGTAAACCTGCGGATTGCCCTGCGGCGCGTACCCGAATGGACAGCGATAGGCATAGGGATCATGCACACGAACAAAGCCGCTCACCCCCATTTCACTGTAGAGGCGCCTGGGATCGCCGGTCGCCGTGCCCGCGCCAAGCGACGCGCCGTGATAGCTGCGGTAGCGCGTGACGATCTTGTGCCGACCGGTGTATTGCCGGGCGATTTTAATGGCATTTTCAATTGCTTCGCCGCCGCCGAGGGTAAACAACGTTTTCGTCAGGTCGCCCGGTGCAATCGCGGCCAGTTTGGCCGCCGCTTTCGCCCTGATATCCGTCGCGGCACCGGGATGCGCAAAGGACAGTTGCTGTGCCTGCTGTTGCAAGGCCATCAGCAGTTTGGGGTGGCTGTGACCGATGTTCATATTGACAGCCTGACTGGCGAAGTCGAGATAGCGTTGACCCGTCTTGTCCCAGAAATACACGCCTTCGGCGCTGTCCATCACGATGGGAGTGCGCACGCTGTTCTGGGCCACCCATGGAAACAACACATGATCACGATGGGCTTGCACAATCGTCTCGGTATTCATCGACTTTTCCTTCTCGGGGCCATGATGCGGTCAGGACGTCATCCTGTTACGGGCGACGAAGGTCCAACAGGCCCCATTGAAACAACCCCTGTTCGGCAGCGTCCACCCAGTGAGAGAATCCGGCTTTCGTCAGCGCTAAAAATTCCGCAGAACAGCGTCGGCTCAGTTCAGCGTCATGCTCCGCAACCGCCTCTTTCCATTTGCTGTAGTGGATCAGGAGGTGCCGGGACAAATCAATCGTCTCACGGCATTCAAATCCGAGTGCCTCCGCCGTCTCCTTGTAAGACCGGAACGAGCCAATACGCGCATGGTGAATATTGACCCGACTCAGCGCCGTCTTCAAGGCGCCATCAGGGCAATCATCGGATTGCAGAATATCCATAAGAAGAAATTGTCCGCCCGGTTTCAGCACACGATAGGTTTCCGCCAGTACCCGGGCGGGATCATCGGTGTGAAACAGGGCATCCTGGGTCCATGCCAGATCGAAGCTGGCGTCGTTCAGGGGCATGGCCTTGAAGTTGCCCGGCACGACGTCAATCAGATGATCGAGACGCTGCTGGCGATTGCACTCCTGATTTCTCGCATTCTGCTCTTCACTGACGTTGAGACAGGTGACATGGCACCCGCGGGTCCGGGCCAGATAACGGGCAGCAGGCCCGTAGCCCGCGCCGATGTCCAGGACATGGCCCGTGGCATTCAGCCCCCCGGCTTTTTCGGCCATCCACTCGGTGGTGGTTTGCATCGCCTGGGCAATCGTGCGTGTGGGGTCGTCATACAGGCCAAGGTTGAGTGTGTCGCTGCCGATGACCACATCGTACAGATTCTGCGCATCTTTGCTGTTGTAGTGTCGCCGCGCCTTCTCTGACGCGTTCTGAAGCTCGTTCGTCGTGCCCATGGTTACGAAACCTCCATCAAGTTTGCGGACGACGCGGCGGCCGTGTGACTGTCCCTGATCCGGGGATACCCGGTCCGGTGACGAAGACACAACGCGGCGACTTCCTGACGAACGGATCGGACGGTCTGAGCGGTTGGCGTGTCACTGAGCATCTTGTCTATCATCACCGCGATGGCATGCATGTCTTCCGGGCCATACCCGCGGGATGTCATCGCGGCGGTTCCCATGCGGATGCCGCTACAGACCAGCGGGGCATGCTGGTCGTATGGAATCAGGTTCTTATTCACCATGATGTTCACGCTGGCCAACCGGTTTTCAGCTTCCACCCCTGTGATATGTTGCCGACACAAATCCAGAACCATGAGATGATTCTCCGTTCCCCCGGTGATGAGCTGAAAGCCGCATTGCATCAGGTCCTCGGCCAGGATGCGGGCATTCGTGATCACACTGCGTTGATAGGTGACAAAATCGGGCCGCAAGGCCTCGCCCAGGGCCACCGCCTTGGCCGCAATGGTATGCATGTGCGCGGCGCCCTGCATACCGGGGAACAGCGCGCGATCAATGCGGTGCGCAAACGCCTCGGCCGTCTCCTCGCCGAGTAAAATCATACCCCCGCGCGGACCGCGCAACGTCTTTTGTGTGCTCGTCGTCACAAAATGCGCATGGGGCACGGGAGAAGGATGCAAACCCGCCGCAATCAATCCCGCGATATGGGCCATATCACACAGCAGGATGGCCCCGACTTCATCGGCAATCTCGCGAAAACGCTTGAAATCAATGACCCGGGGATACGCACTGGCCCCGGCGATAAGCAAACCGGGGCGCACCGCTTTCGCCTGGGCAAGGAGTTGATCATAGTCAATGCACCCGCTGTCGCGGTCGACATTATAGGAATAACTGACATGATGGCGCGCCGCCATGGTACCTTTCGCTCCGTGGGTCAAATGCCCGCCATGCTTCAAGTCCATGCCCAGGAGGCGGTCACCGGATTTCAGATTGCACAGGTACACGGCTTGATTGGCCTGCGAACACGAATACGGTTGGACATTGGCATGTGCCGCACCGAATAACTGCCTGGCGCGGCTCTTGGCCAGGTTTTCAAGCCTGTCCATCTCTTCGCACCCGCTGAAATAGCGTTGTCCCGGATACCCTTCCACCACATTGTCCGTAACGGACGATCCCATGGCCTCAAGAACGCCGGGGCTGACAATATTCGCCGAAGCGATCATGTCCAGACTGTCCTGGCGACGTTGGCGTTCACGCTTGATAACGGAAAACAGCTCGGGGTCCTGTTGGCGTAAGGTGGCGTACCGTTGCAGTTCATCATCGGCTGGCATCTGAAATGGTTGACGACTCATCCATACCCCTTTCGTGATCAGATTGGACATTCCGTTTCAGACGTCCACACCAGATCGGGCAGGAACCGCTGGATCCGCGAAACAGACAGCGCGCCTGCACGCAACAGTCTCGGGACGTCTCCTGTAAAATCAACCAGGGTGGATGCGTCGCTCCCCTGGCTTGGCCCACCGTCCAGCACCAGAGGAACCTGTGTACCCAGTTGCCGTGCAACACCATGGGCGGTGTGATGCGTCTCCATCCCGGACACATTCGCACTGGTCACGACCACAGGATGACCGACCCGCTCTACCAGATCCAGACACAACCGATTGTCGGGAATGCGCACCGCCACTGTTGTCCTGCCGGCCGTCACATACTCCGGGACCACCTCGTCATTTTTGATAAAGATCCCGGCCATCGCGCCAGGCCAGATATGCCGCAGGGCACCCATCGTGCTTTCACCAACACCGACGACCATCCGCCGAAACTGTTCAAAACCGGTGACATAGATCATGATGGGTTTGTCTCGACTGCGCGATTTCACATCATAAATTTTCTCGATTCCGGATGCGGTCTCGCTACTGGCGGCTATGCCATAAATCGTATCGGTGGGAAACACCACGACATCTCCCCTGCTGAGCAACTCCACCGCCCTGTCAACCGCTCGTGCATCCGTTGCGGGTAAAATCTCGGTCACCAGTCCTCCTTCGACTGTCATGGTGTGATGGCAAGCACACACTCAACACCCACGGGCCAGAACGTGGACTGACACCAGGTTGCCACGTGGGAAGTCTCTATCTGTCTCAACTGTCCTAAACCAGACACCAGACACAAGTCAAGTTTGGGGACCGCTACATGGTCGTGCCAGGATGGCAACGCGCGACGGTCACGCGACGCACGCGCCATGACCAACATGACATGCAGGCCCATGTCCTGACTGCCACAATGGGTCGACAGCATCTGTCTGGTTGAGACACAAGGGGCGTATCAGGGCAGGCGTGATCCAGCGAATGCCCAACGTTCGCTAACGCCGGACGGCTTCAATGATGACGCCGTCCCAGTCGCCGGTTCCCTTTTTCAACTGTAGACACCGGGGTTGATGGAATCCGCAGGTCGTAAGCCATCGTTGCACATCACGGGCGCTGTAGGTATTTCCCGTCGGAGTGTACATGAGCATCGTGACGGCAAACAGGTTGGTTTCCATGACATTGAACCCCGGCCTGTTCATGAGAAAGGCATCCTGAATAAGAATGCGTCCGCCGGGGGTGATCGCATGCCTGAGTTTGCGGAACAGGGTTTTATTTTCGTCCGGCGAGAACAGATGCACCACGTTCGCAATCCACATCACGTCAAATGTTCCGGGCACCGGATTGTCAAACAAGTCGCCGGCATAACAGGACAGTCGTGTGCCGTGACGCAACGGTTTGGCGATCTGCCGGGCGACATGCAGGGCATCCGCACGATCCCAGACCCCCGCGCGCAACCGGGGATGTTTCTTCAAAAACTCCAACGCATAGGTGCCGGGGCCGCCTCCCACATCCAGGAGCGAGGTCACGTTTTTCAGATTCAGTTGCGCCGCGACTTCTCTCGCGGGTTTCAGTGACCGCTGGTGCATCGCCCAGGTAAATGCGCGACGGTGTGCGGGGTTGTTATTGTCAACGGGCTTCGGCTTGCGCATGAATGTCGTCAGCTGCGCCCAGTACTGCCACTGTTGCACGATCAGGTTGAGATACGCGCCCTGATAGTCCGGACTGTGCCGGTTCAGGTATGTGCGTCCCAACGGGCCGACGCCATAGGCGGCACCCTGTTTGAAGACCAGTCCGACGGTGTGCAGATTGCGAAGAAGAATCTCCACCGCACGTTCATTGGCTTTCAATGCCCTGGCCAGTACTTTGGGAGTCCACACCCGTTTATCCATGCGGGTGAACACATCAAGCTCAAGCGCCGAGGCAAGCACACCCGGCAAACGAAACGTATACAGCGCAGACTTGAACTGCTCCATGGTACGAATGGGCAATGGTGTCATCATGGCATCCTTCCTTTCACGGTTGGCTGGGGATCTCGGCGTGTAACGCCTGCTCAACTACGGCTTTTGCACCGGTCATAATGGATGTCCCGTCACCGACCAGGAGCGAATCAAAATCATAGTTGAGCACACGACGCAGCCCTGCGCGTGCCCTGGCAGGGTCGGCATATTTTGCGTCTGGCAACAGGCTCACCGAGCCTGCGGGTTTGCCAAGCAGGGCGTCCCCGACAAGCAGAATCCCCCTCCCCTGCTGAAGAAACAGGGCCGACTCGCCGGGCGACTTTTGATCGGCCAGGTGGATAACCCACAGGCCACCGGGCAACAGTTCTCCATCCACAAATGTCTTGTCGGGGGCCACAGACATTTCCGGGGCATCCGCCTGCGGAACATACACGCGCGCGTGCAACTCGTCCCGATACCGCACGGCTTCGCGTGCATGGTCCCGGTTTGTCAGCAGGATATAATCCACGCCGCCGGCGGCTTTGAGTTGCGCCAGATCAGTATCCGGGAGAAGTGGAGGGTCAACCAGGATGCGATGCTCGCCCACGTCCAGCAAATGGCCGTTAAAATCAATCTGTTTTTCCTCGGAAAACCACGACCACGTCGCGATGCCGGGCAGAACGGGCTTCATAGTGTGGCAATCGCCTCCCGCAACATGGTCGTCGTTTTAGCGAGAATGTCCTCTTCGGAAGGCAGATCAAGAATATCGTCTTCGGGCACCATCAGAAATTTCCGGTTGGCCCCTTTTGTCAGAGAAATCAAAAACTGGCTGTTCGACGGCACGGTGGGAATGACCACCGCCACCTCGGCGTCAATGCCCTTTACCGCCTCGAGAAACGCCGCTTTTCCCTCTTCAAAATCTTCCATGTTCTAAGTCCATCTCAGTCTATCGGAAGCATTGTCAGTTAACGAATCGCCAAAAACAGACCTACACCCAATAATATAATAACGGGAGCCAGAATCATTAAAGACAGCCCTATGCCCAATATAACAAAAGCCCATTGGGCCCAGCCGTAATATCTGCCGTATGAGTCTTTACCTGCAATGGCAACAACGATCATCAGGCCTAATAATAGAACAATGATCTCAAGCACTCTAAACCGCTTCTCTGTCAGCCAGCAGTTTCTCCACTTCCTTCAGGATAGCCTCGGAACCTGCCAGCGCCATGTTGCCGACACGTTGCCACCGAATCACACCGGTCTGATCCAGAATATACACGTTCGGAATAAACCGTCCGCCGCCGTACAGGCGATCCGTGACCTGGTCAGGATCCGTGAGATAGGGATACGTCACCTTCACGGGAAACGTCCCGAGAAATTCCCGCACATTGGCTTGGGAGTCGCCCGAAGAATTTACCCCGACCACCGCCACACCTTGCCCCTGCGTAGCCTCATGGACCCGTTGCAGATTCGTGCCCTGCATCCGGCAGGGTTCGCAAATGTGAAACAGACCGAGCACCACGACACGGCCCCGCAGATCCTGCAACGAGAGAGGCTGGCCCGTGACCGACGTCAGCGAAAACGTCGGCGCCGGCTCTCCAACCTTCCAGAACCCCCCGGCCCAGACCGCTGGAGCGAGAACAACAAGCACTGCAAGACTCACCAGACTGACAAGGTAACGTTTCATGGCATCCTCCACTGTAGCGCAACGACCGAAAGCCATCACGGCGACCTCTGAAGGCCATCGGGTTCCATACTGTAGCACAGGAGTGTTTCGGCGGACAATCAAACGACAGTGGGGCGGATGTCCGTCACAGACCCGCTTGCCTTGTTGGCATCATGGGTCTCAAACAGCCCAAGCTGAATTTCTTCGGCTTTGGTCAGAACAATGGGATACTGTTCGGAAAAACAGGCGTGGCAATAATGATCATTACGGCCCGGCACGGCATTGAGCATGCCCTCCAGGCTCAGATAGTGGAGACTGTCGGCGGTCACATACTGGCGGATGTCCTCGACGGAATGGCCGAACCCGATCAGCTCTTTCTGCGTGGGCGTATCAATGCCGTAAAAGCACGGGGAAACCGTCGGCGGAGAACTGATACGCAAATGCACTTCCGTCGCGCCGGCATTGCGGATCATTTTGATAATTTTCTGGCTTGTTGTCCCACGCACAAGGGAATCATCCACGACCACCACGCGCCGGCCGGTCAGGACACCAGGTACGACATTCAACTTCAGCTTCACGCCAAAGTGACGAATGGCCTGTTCCGGTTCGATAAACGTGCGCCCGACGTAATGGTTACGCGTTAACCCGATTTCAAACGGAATGCCGGAGCCTTCCGCATACCCCATGGCCGCCGGCACGCCGGAGTCCGGAACGGGAATCACCACATCGGCGGGCACATACGCTTCTTTGGCCAGCTGATACCCCAGGGCTTTGCGAATGGGATACACGGCATGATCGCCGAAAATCCGGGAATCCGGCCGCGCGAAATAGACATATTCAAACACGCACTTTGCGGGCGTGGCGGGAAGGGGAAACGGATGATGAGCGGCAACCCCGTTGTCATTGATGACGATGATCTCTCCCGGCTCGACTTCCCGCACAAACTCGGCCTCCATGAGATCAAACGCACAGGTCTCCGATGCGACGACCCACGCGTCCTTGATTCTGCCAAGACACAGGGGCCGGAAGCCGTACGGGTCCCGCGCCGCGATCAGCTCGTGATCGGTCAACATCACCAGCGAGTAGGCCCCGCGCACCAGGGACAGGGCCTCGATCACCCGTTCAAGTAACGTATCCCCTCGGGAATGGGCCATTAGATGGATAATGGCCTCGGTGTCGGAGTTGGATTGAAAAATAGAGCCATAGGCCTCGAGTTCGCTGCGCAACATGGACGCATTCGTCAGATTCCCGTTGTGTGCCACCGCCAGATTCCCAAGGGCAAAATTGACGGTGAGCGGCTGCACGTTACTGAGAAAGTTCTCTCCGGCGGTGGAATAGCGATTGTGGCCGATAGCCTTGTCGCCGTGGAGACGACGAATATCTTTCTTCCCGAAAATATCCGCGACCAGTCCCATGCCCTTTTCCACATGAAAATTCCGGCCATCCGAAGACACGATCCCCGAACTTTCCTGCCCGCGGTGCTGCAACGCATACAATCCCAGATACGTGAAATTGGCGGCCTCCCGATGTCCGTAAATGCCAAACACCGCACATTCATCGTGGAATTTATCGGAGGACTGATCGGGGGCGGGATTCCGGCCTGCCTGGACACGACGGGTGGGCATCACGAGTGGAGACGGATCATGTGAGTGTGTATGGTACATGGAATCAGGATTTTTTCTGGTGCCACCACTCCATAACTTTTGTCACCATCTGCCAGACAAACCCGCAAAGAAACAATGCAATCGTGAAAGCAAGCTGGGGGCCGATGCTCGGCTCAGTGACATGGGTCACCATCAGAAATATGAATCCCCCAACGCCCGCAAACTGCATGAGCCAGGAAAGCAATGCGTGAGTTTTCAGTTTTTTGCTGATTCCCTGCCCTGCTGCAGGTGGCGTTCCTGCAACTTGACCACCAGCCGCACCCGCAATGGGATTCCCGCATTGAGGACAGGCAATGGCCGACGTTGAGACCTGATGATGACATTCAGGACAGGGTATCAGCGCCATGTTCCTACCCGCCCACCAGACAGTCGGGGACACATTTCTCCACCATCACCCATGCCCTAGCCCCGCAACTTGCGCTCCAGACTGTGGCTCCACCGCTCATGCAACGTCGCCACCGGCACCTGAATCGCCTCCCCTGCCCTGCCCTGTCCGTCACCACGCCCCCGAATCCGAATCACCAGCTCATCACCGCCCACACGGCCAATGTCCTCGGCCGGCACGCCACATTCCCCGGCAATGGCCAGTGTCCGCTCGACATGCGCGGGCGACACCGAAAGCACCACACGGGAAGGACTCTCGCCAAACAGCACCGCATCCAGACGAAGCCCGTTCATCCCAATCTCAATCACCGCCCCGACCAGCCGGCCGTCGGCATCCTGCGGCGCAAAACAACATTCCGCCACGGCCACCGCCAGCCCGCCCTCCGAACAATCATGCGCCGATTGCACCAGGCCATCCGCTATCAACCGCAGGACACACCGCTGTAAGGCGTTCTCCGCCTCAAGACTCAGCATCGGAGGGGATCCCTGTTCCCGATGATGCACGACCTTCAGATATTCAGTGCCGCCCAGATCCTCTCCAGTGTCCCCCAACAGAATAATCCGATCACCTGCCTGGCGAAACCACTGCGTTGTCACGCAATCGGCCGGCTCAACAAGCCCCACCATGCCGATAACCGGTGTGGGATAAATAGACAAGCCGTTGGTTTCGTTATACAGACTGACGTTGCCGCTGACAACGGGAATACCAAACGCCCGGCAGGCATCGGCAATACCTTCAATAGCCAGGGTCAACTGCCACATCACCTCCGGCCGTTCGGGATTCCCGAAATTCAGGCAATCCGTCACGCCAATCGGGCGCGCACCCGAGCACACAACATTGCGAGCCGCTTCCGCAACGGCCAGCATCCCGCCCAGATAAGGATTCAGGAGGCAATAGCGGCCATTGCCATCCGTGGTCATGGCCAGAGCCTTGTTTGTGCCTTTGACGCGCACCACGGCCGCGTCCGATCCTGGACGCACGAGGGTATTGATCCCCACCATATGGTCATACTGCCGCCAGACCCAGGCTTTGTCGGCAATCGCCGGCGAGCCGAGCAACCGCAACAGGACATCCTCCGTATCAGTGACATCGGGTAGCGTGTCAACCGTGAGAGATTGCAGCATATCCTGCCAGGCAGGCGGCGCGGCCGGACGCTCATAGCAGGGACTCTCATCCGTCAGTGCTCTGGCCGGAATGTTCGCCACGACACTGCCCCGCTCCCTGATACGGACACGACCGTCATCCGTGACCCGCCCGATCACCGCCGCATCAATCCCCCACCGTTCGCAAATCGCCATCACCCGTGCTTCGCTTCCGGCTTTGGCCACGAGCAACATGCGCTCCTGAGATTCCGAGAGCATCAGCTCATAGGGCGTCATATTCGGCTCGCGGCGCGGCACGTCATCCATTTCCAACTCAACGCCCGTTCCCGCACGCGAGGCCATTTCGCAGGACGAACTCGTGAGGCCACCGGCCCCAAGATCCTGAATACCGGCCAACAGATCCTGCTCCAAACATTCCAGACAGGCTTCCAGGAGTAATTTCCCCAGGAACGGGTCGCCGACCTGCACCTGTGGTCGCTTCCACTCCGATGCGTCATCAAAACTGTCCGACGCCATCGTGGCACCGTGGATGCCGTCCCGACCGGTTTTCGCGCCAACATACAACACGGGGTTGCCCACGCCTTTCGCTTCGCCCCGAAGCAACTGCCCTGTGCCCACCAGACCCAGACAGAACACATTCACCAGTGGGTTTCTGGCATACATGTCATGACAGACCATTTCGCCGCCGACCGTCGGCACGCCAACACAGTTTCCGTACCAGGCAATACCCGACACCACGCCTTCAACAAGATGACGATGACGAGGCAGATCCAGTTCGCCGAACCGCAGGGAATCAAGCAACGCAACAGGCCGCGCGCCCATCGTAAAAATATCCCGCAGAATGCCGCCGACCCCGGTTGCCGCCCCCTGAAACGGCTCGATATATGAAGGGTGATTGTGAGACTCCATCTTAAAGACCGCCGAGAGTCCGTCGCCAATATCCACGGCGCCGGCATTCTCACCTGGTCCCTGGACAACCCGTTCCCCTTCCGTGGGAAACCGCTTCAAGTGCACCCGCGAGCTTTTATACGAGCAATGCTCGCTCCACATGACAGCAAAAATCCCCAGCTCCGTCAGATTGGGCACACGCCCCAGGTGAACACGGATCTGCCCGTACTCCTCCTCCGTCAGCCCGTGCTGCGCAATGACCTCGGGCGTTATGTCCGTCTGCGAGCGTGGCATACCCGTACAGTTAATGTAACACCCGAAGAATAACCCCCCACAGAAGCCGTAGAGGTGATGAATGGAGCCTTCCGACTCAACGACACGTCGGAAGAAACAACAACAGGAGGGCACGCGACAGCACAAGCGGTCATCGTACGGTTTCCGGTGAGAACATCAAAGCCGGAGTTGCACTCCGCTACCTGTGTATACTTCCCGGTATCCTTGCGTCTCACGCCATCCGGTTCGACAGACCAGCGGGTATCAAATGTGTACATCATCAGACCGTTCATCAGGCAGACGACGCATCAGAGACAGGAAGGAATGCGTTACAGTGACCGCAGGGCTTTGCGAGACGCGGGAGCCGTCGTGGACGGTGACAGCCACCCTTCATCGGCAAACGAGACATAGCGTCTGTCACCGATGATGATATGGTCGAGAACCTGGATGCCCAGAATATCACCGGCAGCCTGCAACCGTGCCGTGAGTACCCGGTCTTCCTGGCTTGGCCTTGGATCCCCGCTCGGATGATTATGCACAAAGATCACGGCTGCCGCCGACTCGCGGACGGCTTCATTAAACACCTCTCTGGGATGGACCAGACTACTGGTCAACGTCCCACGGGATACGGTTGATTCCCGAATCACGGCACGTTTGGCATCAAGCAGGATCACCTGACATTCCTCCTTGCGCATATCCCGCAACCGCGCAGCATAATGCTCAAAGACCATCCGGCTTTGCGTATAGACCTTCCCCTGCGTCAGCGGGGTCGTCATCACACGTTTCCCCAGTTCAACAGCCGCTTTAATCTGAGCCGCTTTGGCCGGGCCAATGCCAGGGACAGCGCACAGCTCCTCCATACTGCGATTCGCCAGTCCCTGCAATCCATCCAACCGCGTCAGAAGATCCATGCCGACCTGCACAGCCGACGTCGAACGCCGGCCCACACGCAACACGATGGCCAGCAACTGCGCATCCGTCAGTGCCGCGGGGCCTTGCGCCAGAAGACGCTCCCGTGGCCGTTCCCCTTCCGGCCACTGTGCGATTGCCTGTGACGGTTTCTGCTCCATCTCACACCCTCATGCTCCGCCTTCCCGAGGGACGGAGCATGCACCGTCCATACGGGAAACAGGAACGACCACACCTCGTCCTCGGACAGGCGGAAGAGTTTCGCACGCAACATGGAAATCAGCGGGCTAACGGGAGACCATCTTGCCGCCGAAAAAATTGCTATGCTATCGTTTCCCTTCCACAAGGATCAAGTGACACATGATGCGGGTCATTGCCGGTACACACAAAGGTCGTCGTCTCAAGAAGCCCGACGGGGACACCCTTCGTCCGACCTCGACCCGTGTCAGGGAAGCCCTCTTTTCGATTCTGTCCCATCGCATACGGGGCGCGGACATTCTGGATCTCTACGCCGGCACAGGGGCGTTGAGCCTGGAGTCGTTGAGTCGCGGGGCCAATCACGCCGTCTGCGTGGAAAATCACGCCGGGTCGTTGCGTATACTTCGTGAAAACGTCACACGCTGCGGATATAACACACAATGCCGCGTCATCTCCCGTGGTGTGGAAACGTTTTTAGCGGCGGCCTCGTCGGATGACATACCCTCGGTGTTTGACATCGTCTTTGCCGACCCGCCGTATCATACCAGTGATCCGACCCCCTTTCTGGAGCGGCTTGGTCGGAGTGGCATCGTCTCTGCCCGCGGCGTGGTCATTTTCGAACATTTTTTTAAACAGAAGGCGCCGCAGACCGTCGGCTCGCTCACACAAACCAGGCAGTCGCGGTATGGCGACACCATGCTCACCTTTTTTCAGCGCACCGCGGCCGTGCCCGAGGGCCTATGCGAATAGCCATTTATCCAGGCACCTTCGACCCCATCACCCGCGGGCATACGGATATTGTCCGCCGCAGTCTGGGTCTCTTTGACCGGCTGATCGTTGCCGTCGCGCCCAACCTGCGGAAAGAACCGCTCCTGTCCCTCACCGATCGGGTGACGCTGGCCAAGACAGCCATGAAGCCATTCCCCAACGTGGAAGTGGAGCCGTTTGAAGAACTCCTCGTCTCCTACGTGCAACGGCGCGGGGCCCATGCCATTGTCCGGGGACTTCGCGCGGTCTCCGATTTCGAACACGAGTTTCAAATGGCCTTGCTCAACAGGAAAATTGACGACCGCCTGGAAACGGTCTTTCTGATGCCCAGCGAAGAATACTCTTACTTGACATCCAGCATCGTCAAAGAGCTGGCCATGTTCGGAGGATCGTTGGAGGCCTTTCTCATTCCCGAAGTCGCCGCACACCTCCGCACCGTGTACGAACGGCCTGCGTCATGAAACTGTCCACCCGCACGACCTGTATCGTCCCCTCCCCGACATTGAACATGTCCGCCACGGCCAAGGCCATGGTAGCGCAAGGCGTCGACCTCGTGGATTTTTCATCCGGAGAACCCGCATGTGACACACCCGATTTTGTGAAACAGGCCGCACATGCGGCCATCGCGGACGGATTCACCAGATATACGCCGGTCTCCGGGACGGATGACCTGAAACAGGCCATCATTGAGAAATTCGCGCGAGACCAGGGGCTCCACTACGAGCCGTCACAAATTCTGGTCTCCTGCGGTGCCAAACACACCCTGTACAACGCCGCGCAGGCCCTGCTGGATCCCGGCGATGAAGTCGTCATCCCGTCCCCCTGCTGGGTATCCTATCCCGAAATTGTGCGACTGGCCGACGGACATCCTGTCATGCTGGACACCCGGGAAGCCGACGGGTATGCCATTGACGCGCACCAGCTGGAACGTTGCCTCACCCCCCGCACCAAAGCGATTCTCCTGAACAGTCCGTGCAATCCAACGGGCACGATGTACACGCGCGACACACTGGAAGCCGTGGCCGCCGTGGCGAAACGTCACGGCGTGCTCGTGATTTCCGATGAAATTTACGAAAAACTGGTGTACGGCGACACCCCGTGTCTGAGCATCGCGTCTGCCGTACCGGAGCTTGCCGACCAGACACTCGTCATCAACGGCGTGTCCAAAACGTTTGCCATGACCGGGTGGCGCATTGGCTACGCGGGCGGCCCCAAAGAGTTGATTGCCGCGATGACGAATATCCAGAGTCAGAGCACATCAAACCCGACATCCATTTCACAGAAAGCCGCGACGGCGGCCCTTCGGGGAGACGGACACTGGCACACCGGTCTGGTCAAAGACCTCGACGCCAATCGCCGCCTCATGGTTGACGCGCTCAACGCCATGCCCGGCATCACCTGTTCCACCCCCGTGGGAGCTTTTTATGCGTTTCCCAACGTGTCGGGCATCCTGGGCAAGCGACATGCCGGGGGCACGATTCACACACCGTCGGACCTGGCCGTCTATCTGTTGCACGATGCCCATCTGGCGTGCGTGCCCGGCGAACCGTTTGGAAGCATGCACCATCTCCGATTGACCTATACCCCGACGCTTGCAACGGTGGAGCGGGGCATGGCAAGGCTGAACAAAGCGATTCAGGATCTCATCTGACCGCGGCATGCCCCGGCCATGTGGCCTGCGGGCAGGTTGCCGGAGAGAGAGCGTGAATCCGTGTCACACAGATCGGTTTTTGAGAAAGGGAGAAGACCCATGCCGTTGTATGAATACGAATGTGAAACCTGCCATTACCGCTTTGAAGTCCGGCAGAAGTTTTCCGATCCGCCGATTCAGACATGTCATCAATGCGGCAAGGGTGTCCGGAAACTCATTTCGGCCCCCGGCCTCATGTTCAAAGGCACGGGCTGGTACGTGACGGATTACTCCAACAAACTGAAAGACCCTGCCGCGTCTCAATCCGGCGAAGGCGCTGCAAAAAACAACGCCGGCCAGGGCGATCAGGCCAAGCCCACGAAAAGCGAGACCGGCTCGACTTCCGGCTCATCGTCATCCACCACCACGCCATCCAGTCCCGCGTCTTCAAACTCAACGGCGAAGTCCGATTCGGGCAAGTCCACACCCGGATGATGCTCTCTGCGTCCAACGGCCACGTGATGCCACACTTGACACAGCGTTGTTTCATGCCTAGCCTGATACCTTCATCAATGAACCCTGTCACGGTGACCCGCCCCCGTATCACGGGTCGTTCCCCATGCGGTTTCACCGATCATGCAACATCTGTCCCAAAGGAGGAGTGTCGTCTTATGCAATCAGCGAGTCAGATTTCCACACGTCCCGCCGGTCACCCGTTCCTCGCGTTGTTCGGATGGATCATCGTCGCCATTCTGGGATGCGGGCTTCCCCATGCTGCCGCGCAAGAATCATCCCGCGTGGGCGTCGTGGATCCTCAAAAAATCCTGGAACAGTCCGCCTACGGCAAACGAGCGAGGGCGACCCTGAACGAGCATTTTAATGCCCGTCAAAAAATACTGACGTCGGACGAAGAAGAATTGAGTACACTCGCGAAAAAAATCCAGGAGGGGGAGAAATCGGGCAACGCCGATCTGGCATCCATGCAGGAACAACTCCAAATCAATGAACAGAAGTTTCAAAAACGGGTCCAGACATTCCAGCAGGAATTGTCACAAAAGCGATCCACCATGATGGGCGAGTATATGGAGAGACTCCAGATCGCCATCAAAGCCGTTGCTGAACAACAAGGTTTTTCCTTGATCATTACGGAAACCACCGAGGCCACCGAGACAAAAATTGTGCTGTATGCGGACAGGGAAAAGGGGTTAGACATCACCAAAGATGTCCTCAAGGAATTTGAAAAACTCTATCCATAATACGCCCGGAGAACCGGTCTCTCTGCCTGCCATATTCCTCCCCCGCCCTGCCACTCCCACGAGTGGGAATCCATGTCCTCCGACCGTGTCGGGTGCGTCGACTGTGTCATGGACATCGTCTGCCAGAGGAAAATGGCGCGCCCGGCAGGGGTCGAACCTGCGACCCTCGGCTTAGAAGGCCGATGCTCTATCCACTGAGCTACGGGCGCATGGTGGTCCACAATGAGGTTGGAACAAGGTGCATGGCCTGGAAGGGACAAGTGAGCCCGCAGGAAACGGGCCCGACACCGAACAGGAGCGGCATAATCCTCACCGGGCTGGTCGGGGCGAGAGGATTTGAACCTCCGACATCCTGCTCCCAAAGCAGGTGCGCTACCTGGCTGCGCCACGCCCCGACGGGTCCTGATACGCCATGCTCCGTCGCAAATGCTCTTTCGCCTTCATCAACGCATGTCCGCGATGACTGATCTGATTCTTCTGTTCAAGGGACAATTCAGCCAGTGTCCGGCCCAGCGCCGGCACCACAAACACCGGGTCATACCCGAACCCTCGAACGCCTGAACAGGTCTCCGCGATCTGCCCGTGCAGGACACCTTCCATCAGGTCAACGGACGGGGGATCCGCGGCGGGATCGGCAATCGCCACAACAGTTAGAAACCTGGCCCCGCGCCGCGCCGCCGGCACGCCTTCCATCTCGTCCAGCAACTTTCGACAATTATCGGTATACGTCGCGCCGTGGCCGGCATAGCGGGCGGCCCACACGCCCGGACGTCCCCCCAGCGCCTCGACTTCCAATCCTGTATCATCGGCGAGTGTCAGCACCCCGGTCCACCGTGCGATCTCGCTGGCCTTCTTGCCCGCATTCGCGTGGCATGTCTCACCGTCTTCCACCACCGCAGGAGCCAGAGGAAACTCATCCAGCGTTCGCACCGTCACAGCAAGATCATGCAAGAGCGCCGTAATCTCCCGCTGTTTATCACGATTGCCTGTCGCCAGCACCAGCTCCATACGGCTCAGACTAGGCAAGGTGCCCGACGTGCTCCTTTTGCAACGCGATAAGACGCCGCACCCCTTCGCCTCCCAACTCCAGAAAGTGATCCAGATCCTCTTTCCCGAACGACCCGCGTTCCGCCGTGCCCTGCACTTCAACCATGCGCCCCTGGCCGGTCATGACGAGATTCATATCCACCTCGGCCATGGAATCCTCCTCATAGCACAGATCCACCAGGCATATCCCCCCGACTTTGCCCACGCTGACAGCGGCAAGATAATCGGTCAGCGGATATTTCTTTAACCGTTTCTTCTCCCGCAACGTGGCCAATGCGTCGGCCAGCGCAATAAAGGCGCCGGTAATGGACGCGGTGCGCGTCCCGCCGTCGGCTTGAATCACATCGCAATCAATCCAGATCGTGCGCTCGCCCATGGCGGATAAGTCCGTCACCGCCCGCAACGCCCGACCCACAAGCCGTTGAATTTCCAGCGTGCGGCCGCTCTGTTTGCCCCTGACAGCCTCGCGTGGTGTTCGATCGTGTGTCGCCCGTGGCAACATGGCGTATTCAGCCGTCACCCAGCCGCGCCCCTTCTCCCTCAAAAACGGCGGCACCTTGTCCTCAATCGAAGCCGTGCAAACAACTTTTGTATCTCCCATTTCCATCAACACGGAGCCATCCGCATACTTCACAAACGGTCTGGTGATGGTCACCGGACGGATTTCATCGGGCCGACGGCCATCGGGCCGTTGCAATCGAGCAATCCCATTCACAGAAGCACACCTCGCAGGATGGATGGTGACAAGACAAACGCCGACAGTATAGCGGCGGAACGAAGTAAAGATCAAACCCCTTGAGCCACACGACACAGCTCAGTCGGACTCATCGCCATGCCGTATCCGCGCACGTCGCGTTCTCGCCACGACCACCCGCACAATCACCAGCCCGACAAGCACGACCAGCACCAACCCGACAAACAGATCCTCGTGTGGAAACACATAAGGCATACGTCCGGCCTCACCCTGCCCATCCTCTCCGTTGACGATCCATAAGACACATGGTACATGTCCCCATGGAACGGTCAATCGGTTGGCACCCTCGCCATGTATGACATTCGCACGCTCAAAACACAATGGGCATCGCTTCGCGATCAACTCGGGCCACGCGGGACAGACGTGGCCTGGGACAGAATCGCAACCCTGTTACAGGATCACCGGGACCAGCTGACGCACACAGAAACCCTCCGGCACTGGCGCAAACAGGGTTCCGAACATGTTGCCCGGTTACAGCGCGAGTCGCAACCGGCAGACGAAGCCATCGCCGCCATGCGGGCGACAGGCGACACACTGAAAGAGCACGAAGAACGCTTGCGCGCAATCGAAACCCAACTGGAAGCCTACACACTGCTCATTCCCAACGTACCACATGACACGGTGCCCCCCGGAACCGACGCCTCCCACAACGTGGAAATCCGTCGCTGGGGCAACCCGCCCTCCTTCACGTTCCCGCCAAAACCACACTGGAAGCTGGGAGAATCCCTTGGCATACTGGATTTCAAGCGAGCCGGCAAAATCGCAGGTGCACGATTTGCCGTGACCATCGGCGCCGGCGCCCGGCTTGAACGCGCTCTGGCCACATTGATGCTCGATATGCACACCGGGCCCCATGGCTACACCGAAGTGGCCCCGCCCTGTCTCGTCAATCGGGAAACCATGATCGGCACAGGACAACTCCCGAAATTTGAACAGGACATGTTTCACCTTCGGGATGACCCCTATTTCCTCATTCCAACCGCCGAAGTCCCGATCACTAATCTGTACCGGGATGAAATGCTGTCGGACACGGTCCTGCCGATTCGTCATGTGGCGTATACATCCTGCTTCCGTCGAGAAGCCGGCTCGTATGGACAGGAGACACGTGGCCTGATGCGCATGCACCAGTTCCAGAAAGTCGAGCTGGTCGCGTTCACGACGCCCGAAGAGTCCTACACCGAACTGGAGCGCCTCACCCGCAACGCCGAAGCGATTTTACAGGCGTTGGAACTCCCCTACCGCGTCGTCGCCCTGTGTCACGGCGACCTGGGATTTGCCGCCGCCAGAACCTATGACCTGGAAGTCTGGATTCCTTCGCAAGGCACGTACAGAGAAATCTCATCGTGCAGCAATTGTGAATCTTTTCAAGCGCGCCGCGCGCGGATCAGGTTTCGCGCCAAGGGTGGCAAACCCGACTATCTCCACACACTCAACGGCTCGGGCGTGGCGCTGGGCCGCACCGTCGTCGCCATTCTGGAACACTATCAGCGCGAAGACGGCTCGGTCGACATTCCCGGTGTTCTGCGACCCTATATGAACGGCATCGAACGCATCGTCCCCGCACTCCATCGCGAGTGACATCATCCCGACAGGTCGGAGCCATGTGCCGACCCATCGCAGCGTAACAAGGAGAAGCACGAATGAATATGGGAACGCTGATCGGCATGGGAGTCTGGACAGTAGCCGTATGCTACCTGCTTGGCGGGTGTGCAATCACCCCCGTGCGCACCACATGGTCAAAACCCGGCGCGTCACCGGGCGAGTTTGAACGAGTCAGCACCGAGTGTGAAGACGACCGCGGCATGGCCGGGCTGAAAGGGTCTGCCGGCTACGAAGTCTGCATGCAACAGCACGGATGGTTGTTAATCGAAGAACCCGCGGACTGACAGGCGAAGCCCATGAATGCAATCTGTGGACTGGAGGGGTGCTGGAGTGGCCGAACAGGCCGGTCTTGAAAACCGGAGTCCTTCACGGGACCGTGGGTTCAAATCCCACCCCCTCCGCCAGTTTTATCATGCCAGGACCTGAACCCGTGCGGTATGCATAAGCGGAACTGCCGCCCTTCCTGCCACACACTGACCGCCCTTCCGATGAAAGCGTATGGCGAAAACCGTGGCGGTCTTACACGCCCAAGAGCAACAAGCCACCCCCCCTAACCCCTGAAGCGGGAAGAAAGGCTGCTCATTCTGCTTGATCCGTCCCATCAAAAAACATCCTCGCCGGTCATCATGAGACGGGTTGAAAAACGGGATCCCGCCCGGGTGCAGGAATGCTTGCTTCAGGGAGACGAGATCGTCGGGAGAACACGGCCCCATGTCAGACGCTGCCACAGGCGTTCGTGTCCCCAGAACAGGACAATTTTGGCCACTGCATCCACCATGCCGATCAGAGCCGCCATTGCCCACTCGCCGGAATACAGAAAAACCACGACCGTGGTCACGCAGGTTGCCAGGATCCTCCAGCTAATGCCTTTGACCACACTTCGAAGATGGGTATCCATGGGCCAGATTCCTTACACCGGATATTCCGTTGGCCTGCTTTTCACATCTCATCAGGGGATTGGTGGAGGGCAGGGGACTTGAACCCCTGACCCCAACGTTGCGAACGTTGTGCTCTCCCAACTGAGCTAGCCCCCCACACTGTCGGCACTCTATCAAAAGCGCCTTCCCACCCGCAATCAGGACGGTTTCCCCGTGCGTATGTGGACGGTGCGCCCCGTGACGTGCAACTGTCCCTCCGCAAACAACCGGATGGCCCGGGGTAGAAGCCGGCACTCTTCGTTGAGAATGCGTTCGGACAAAGTCTCGACGGTGTCTTCCGCATGCACCGGTACGGCCCCCTGCAGGATGACAGGCCCCTCGTCGACGCCTTCCGTCACGAAATGTACGGTGCAGCCGGACATCTTCACCCCATGATCCAACGCCTGTTGCTGCGCGCGAAGTCCGCGAAAACTCGGCAATAACGAGGGATGAATGTTCATCATACGCGAGGCATAGGCATCAATGAGCACTGGTGAGACGATGCGCATATAGCCCGCCAGAATCACCAGTTCAACCTGATACTGATTCAGAGCCTGCAAGAGTTGCTGGTCATAGGCCTGTCGAGGCTGTGCTGTATCCGCCACGGATTTCGGATCAAGAAAGACGGTCGTCAGGCCATGACGTCTGGCACGCTCCAGGGCCGGCGCCCTGGGGTTATCACTGATGACCACCACGATCCCGGCCGGCACGGTCCCAGCCTCAATTTCATCAATGATGGCCTGAAGATTGCGCCCCCTCCCCGAAACAAGAACACCCAGTCGAATCACACGCATTATCAGTGTTCTCATGTTACGCGGAACAATCCCGCGATGGTGGCATCACCGATCACCCTGCTCACAGATGATCGTTAATGTTCTGGATGAAGTTCCACGTTTAAGAATTTAATTTTACGGTGTAAATGGCTGCGTTCCACTTTCAGGGCCTCGGCGGTCTTTGACACGTTCCACCCATTTTCCCGCAAACTGATCGCAATATACTCACGCTCAAACGCATACCGAGCCTCACGCAGGGAATCAGCCCGGCCAATCGAACTCCTGTTCGCCTCAAAACCCTTGGGCATGAACGGCACCATGTCGTCAACATCAATAAGGGTGTGAGGAACCATAATCATAATGCGTTCAATCTGGTTGCGCAGTTCCCGAATATTGCCCGGCCAGTCATGTCGCGCCAACACGTCCAGCGCCTCGGAGGTGATCTCTTTGGGTTTCATCCCCTGCTCTTCTGCCTGAATCTTCAGAAAGTGCTGCGTTAAGGCCGGGATATCCTCACGCCGGGCACGGAGTGGCGGCACCTCGATCGGCAAGACGTTGAGACGGTAAAACAGATCCTCCCGAAAATTCTTTTCTTCAATTTCCTGGCGAAGGTCTTTGTTGGATGCCGCAATCACGCGGACATTGACCTTTAACAGTTTCTCCCCCCCGACTCTGGCAAACCGTTGTTCCTCCAACACACGAAGGACTTTGGCCTGAATGGCGATACTCATGTCGCCAATTTCGTCGAGAAACAACGTGCCACCATCCGCCAAATCAAATTTCCCCCGCTTTTGAGATATGGCCCCGGTAAATGCGCCGCGTTCATGCCCGAATAATTCTGACTCAATCAAGGTCTCGGGAATGGCCGCGCAATTAATTTCCACAAACGGGTTCCTGTGTCTCGGGCTTTGCAGATGAATGGCCCTGGCCACCAGCTCCTTCCCCGTGCCGTTTTCTCCGGAAATCAGTACGCGACTGTGTGCCGGTGCCGCCGCCGCAATCTGCTGTCGGAGCTTCTCCATAACGGGCGACGATCCGATCAGTTGCGAATGGCGTCCAACCTGAATGCGAAGATTGAGATTTTCCTCTTCCAGCTTGCGTTGATGCAGGGCATTACGGACCAGAATGGCGGTTTTTTCCAGGTCCAACGGTTTTTCCAGGTAATCATACGCCCCCAGTTTTGTGGCTTTCACCGCACTTTCAACAACGGATCCATGCCCGGACATCATAATCACCGGGATATGGGGACATTGCCGTCTCATGCGTTGCAACACTTCCAGACCATCGGGTTTGGGCATCCAGATATCAAGGATCACCACATCAGGGGATTCCGCTTGAATGACTTTCAGCGCTTCCCCGCCATCTTGCGCCACGGTGACCTGATACCCTTCGTCGGTCAACGCATTGCCCAAGGTATCCAAAATGTTGATTTCATCATCAACGATACAGATCGTGGCTGGCATCCTTCTTCCTCCAGGTCATGCAGATGGGATAAGCACTGTCGGGATCAATCCGTCATGCCCCGGTACCGTGACCTTGCCGGGCCGGCCAGGGGCAACGGCCTGCGTGGACATGCTCAGGGCTACGACTCAGGCAACGGACAGTTCGATGGTAAAACAGGCTCCATGGGGATGACGGTTGGTTACCTGAATCGTACCATTATGATCCGTCACAATTCGACGGACAATCGCCAGTCCAAGCCCTGTTCCCGTTTGTTTTCGCGAAAAATACGGCACAAATAATTTCTCATGATCATCCTGACGAATGCCCGGCCCCTCGTCGGCCACAGCGATACGAACCCGTGCGCGCTTCCAATCCATTTCCGTGGTGATCCAGATCCGCCCCTTCTGCCCCATTGCCTGAATGGCGTTATCAAACAAATTCGCAAACAACCGCCGTATTTGTTCACGATCGATCTTGAAGAGCGGGACAGAGGAATCCAGCGTCGGCACAAACTCGACATGAGGACGCCCTTCCCGATAGAATGTGCTCACGTTTTCAATGACATCGTGCAATGATTCCCTGACCATGTGCGGTGGGGGCATTCTCGAAAATTTTGAAAATTCGTCCACCATCCGTTTGATACTGCCGACCTCGGCCACGATCACATTCGTTGATTGATCGAAAATATCCTGAAAATCGGGAGACTGCTCGAAAAATTTTTTCCGCAACCGCTGGGTCGCAAGCTGGATGGGTGTCAGCGGATTCTTGATTTCATGCGCAATCCGTTGCGCCACGTCCTGCCATGCCGCGATTTTCTGGGCCTTAATCAACTCGGTGCGATCTTCAAACACGAACACAAAGCCCAGATCCTGCCCCGCGTCGTTTCTCATTCTGGAAAGACTCAGCCCCATGGTGAGCAGTATCCCCTGCCGCTCCATTTGTCCTTCAAGTGCGACCGTTTCCTGGCCATCACGGAACATGCGATCATACGCCTCTTCGAGTAACGTGAACTGATGGGTCTGAAAGACATCAGCCATTGGCTTCCGGCGAACGGTATCGGCCGCCACACCTAAAATCCGCTCGGCGGAATGATTGAACGTCGTAATGGTGCCATGCGTATCCACGGACAACACGCCGGACGCAATGGTGTCCACCACAGATTCCGTATACGCCCGACGACGATCGGTTTCGACGTTGGATTGCATGAGGGATTGATTGGCTTCTTCCAGTTTGCTTTTGCTGCTGGCTAAATCCGAGGTCATGCGATTAAATGAGTCAACCAGCGTCCCGATTTCATCGGTAGCCTTGACGGCAATTCTCACATTGAGATCGCCCCTGGCAACCGCTTCCGTCCCTTCGGCCAGTTTCTGAAGCGGCACGGTAATCCCCCTGGCGACGTAAAACCCGAACCAGGTGGCGCTGAACAACAGCAACAGGGTGACCACCGCCACGAACAAATAGGCCCCGGCCTGAATGGGATTTTTCATGGCCTTCATATGCCGGAAGTCCATATACTGTTTGCCAATGCCCGCCATTTTCTCCAGAAGCGATTCGGGGATGTACGTATTGACAACCACGACGCCGGCAATGTTACCAGTCAGGCCACTGGAGGTAATCGGCACGGCAGCGCGGATCAGCCGTCCGATCGGCGCGACCTGCGCCGACGTCACCGCCGCACCGGAATCCAGGACCTGCACCACGAGTTGCCCGGCCGGCAGATTCAACGCACGACCAGGGATATCCGGGGAGATCATGTGCGCGAGGATTTCCAGTTTGGATGAAAAAATTTCCACGCCTGCCACGTCGAATTCCGCGCGCCGGCGGGCCATGGCTGTCAGCAACAGTTCACGATGCTCCGGGCGCAAAAAATCTTCACGATAAATTTCCTTGCTGATGGCCCAGGCGCTCTTTGTGGCCAGGGCCGTCTGCCCCTCATGGTACAGCGTGGCCAGCGCATCGGAATCGCCGAGGACTTCCTCAATCTGATTATCAAACCAGACCTTCATCACCTCATTAATCACCCCACTGGCCACAAACGCCAGCAGGACGGTCGGGACCAGAGAAAACCCAATGAAGGCGGCAATCAATTTGGTTCGAAACCCCGATCCCAGCAGCCGGTGCCGTCGCTCAAAATAGGCTTTGATTAAATTGCGGGACAAGAGAAGCGTCAGCACGACCAACCCGACGACATCCAGATAGAGGAGAAACAACACCAACGCGTAGCTCGGGTTGGGAAGAAGCGAGTCGGCCTTCCCTGCCCCAACCCAGCCATACTGCGCGTAATACATGGTCAACAGCACACAGGGAACCAGGAGGAGCAAGACGACCCAGACCGGTTTTAAATGCAGCCTCCGGCCCTGAAGATCGGTTTCCTCATCGGCGACGAACGGTGGCTTCACCTTTGGGGAAGAAAAGAAACGCGGGAACAATTTAGAAGAAGTCGCCATGACCAAGCCGGAGACATCATCCCGAACAACGGTACCCGCCCCCTTTGTCCTGGAATGGAAGGGCACAGGGGGCAACACGCCACCAGCACTCTGCTGGTTTCTCTGACTCGCAGGAATGTCTGCGATGGATATGGCCCATGGATTGTCGCAACGACCATGTGGCCTGAGTGCACGGAGACAATCAGGAAGACGGAGGAGAACCCGAAGCTAATTCGACGTATTTCATCTGCAAGGTATACAGTAAATCGCGAATGATGGCGGTTTCATCTTGAGTCAGATTGCCCTGTGTTTTTTCCTCTAATATGGCAAGAATATCAATAATCTCTTTGGCTTGCGGCAGATTGACCACGGAGGGAGGTTGATCGGGTGACAACTTTTCCCCCATCAGTATCAAGGCTGAAGTCCCCAGCGAGAAAATAAAAGAGGAAAAGGAGAGTGGCGGGCCTGGCTGGGAAGGTTCCGAATCGGACGATGGAGGCAGTGTGGTGGCCTGGGAAGAGGCCGAGTCCTGAACGGATCCGGAAACAGATTCCTCCCGTGCCTGACCGCGTTTGTCGCGAATAACAAATCCTGATTCTTCAGTTTCAGACATGGCCATCGCTCGGATTCGTTTGCGTAAGCGACACGGGTGGTGAAACTACCACAATCCCCACAGGCCCGCAAGATGCTGGTGGTCTACCACCTTGCCGGTGTCGTACTCCATAGCAGCGGTGGTTGAAGGTCGTTATTTTTTTGCACGGGCACGGGATTCATCCATAATTTTCCGCATCCTGTCCACACTTTCCACAAT
Organism: Nitrospirales bacterium; assembly: GCA_963692935.1. Taxonomy (GTDB): domain Bacteria; phylum Nitrospirota; class Nitrospiria; order Nitrospirales; family UBA8639; genus Bin75. The sequence goes on along the minus strand of OY843588.1, from coordinate 881,033 downwards.
CTGATCTATTTTCTGTTTGCGATCTTCTGGGGTACAAAAGTCTGCCAAGGATTCTCCTTTCATGTCGAATAGAGGAATACAATAGGGCCAATGCTTATCCTTATACCTGCTACCACTGTGTTCTTTTTCAATTGCAACAACGGCATTCTCAAGCCAATCGATATTCTCCGGCAATTTGTGTCCATCCCATGTATGTATGCCAACGGAACAACTGCCTTCCTGGGATTTCAAGTATCCAACGCACATCTCAATTTTTCCCAAACGCCAAGTGGGATGGGCACGTTTACATACAAGAATTTGGTTCCATGTTGCTGCTCTCCTTCCTCCAGGGTGTAGCTCAACCTTATATCCCCTCTTTTCAAATTTGGCTACCATTGCCGCAATCAACTCTGATTTGAACGAAGCATGAGCCTTTGATTTCAGGGCAAGATAAGCTTCTCCAATGTGAACTGCCTTGCGTAATCGCTCTTTGTCTTCCAAAAGATACCGCTCAACAATATCTTGTTCGTCTCTTTGCATGAGATTGCCTCTTGGGATAGTATTTTGGATATACATGCACATGTCATGTAGGAAATAGCGGACTTTTTCTGCCTGACACAGGTTGTGGCACTGATCAAGCCACCAATCAAGAGACTTTTGACAACGGAAATCTCTCCACTCGTCTGGTTTGTCTGATTCGGCTTCTTCTGAATCATCGTCAGCTTCCTGGATCGAATCCAAATAGGAGACAATCTTAAATGGCTTTTTCCCTCTCTGCTTCTCTTGAGGAATTGGCTTACCTGCAGAATCTTTCTCACCTTTAAGGTAGGCCAGCGTAATGCTGTTTTCTGACGGAGCCTTACCGCTCCCGGTCAGATACACAAGAAGATACTTGCCGGGATATTTCCTGGAAAGCCCAACGTCATAAACCTTTAATTGATCATCTAGATCGGATGCCCACGGTTTATTTTCAATGCCAATGCCCGCTTGCCTGTTAAAATCTATCAATACGTCAATACGTCGACCTTCCAGCCCATACTCTCGTTCAACAGTTACACCTGATCCCGTTAAAGCATTGTAATCTACCGCCTCCATAAATTTACGCAGGAATATATCTCCTTGTCCGTGCGTGCCTTTGGGGTTCAGAAAATCATAAAAAAATCCGGAGAAATCTGTTTCAGTTACCGACTTCCCCACGCTAATGATATTAAAATCCCTGGCAATTTCTCGGTTGGTCTGCCGCCGAACTTCCCGATACACCTCCAACCGCTGGTGGTATTCGTCCAGCAAACGATCATATTCCGCTACATTGATGCTCACGTGACTATCTCCCTCCGCCTCTCGGTTGGTCTGCCACTGAACTTCCCGATACACCTCCAACCGCCGATGACATTCGTCCAGCAAACAGTCATATTCCTCTACATTGATGCTCACGTGACCTCCTCCCTATCCTATGCCGCTGAAACTGTCTAAAATAATACCCTCCAAAATAGCAATGTGTCCCCATGACCACAGCAATACCGCTGGTGTGCAAAGATAGCACACCGAACAGGGTAAGAATGCCGAATACCAGAACTGTACCGATAGCAAGAACCACGACAAAGGTCGGCAGGAAATCAGGCCGGAGCCAATCTGTCTACGGCACAATTACACCCGCACGAGAAGAAGTCCATTGAAGCAGGTCGGAAAACCGGTTATTCTGGACGCCATCCGGACACCATCCCGTCCACGCGGAATCAAACGGCGGGGTGTTGTGTCATGTCCGCCTGTAACCAGAACGGAGCAACCGTTTCCATGTCTCAAGTCTTTCACGATCTCGTCAATGTGATTGCACGGCTTCGCTCTCCCGGAGGATGTCCATGGGATCTGAAGCAGACGCACGACTCCCTGAAACCGTTTTTACTTGAAGAAGCGTATGAGGTCCTTGATGCGCTGGATCACCAGGATCCGCAACACCTGCGCGAAGAACTGGGGGATCTCCTCCTGCAGATCCTGCTGCATGCCCGTATTGAATCCGAGCGGGACACCTTCAGCATTGACGACGTGATCGCCGGGTTACAACGCAAACTCATCCGGCGACACCCCCATGTCTTTGCCTCCGACGCACAGGACTCACCCACCCTCACGGCCGACCAGGTCGTGAAGCAATGGGAAACCATCAAACAAGCCGAACGTGCAACCAGACCCGGCCCCGATTCGGCTCTGGCAGGCATCCCCGCCACCCTCCCCGCCCTGTTACGGGCGTATCAGATGCAACAACGGGCCTCATGCGCCGGGTTTGACTGGAACGCGCTGGAACAGGTGACGGACAAGCTCAATGAAGAACTGGAGGAACTGCGAACGGAAACCGCACGCCTCACACAGACACCCGTGGGCAAGCCTGCCGCTCCGTCAGAGGAGACGGCTGCGGCCGTAGAACACGAGTTCGGGGATGTGTTATTGACCATGGTCAGTATCGCGCGGTTTGTGCACATCCATCCCGAGGAGGCCCTTCGGAAAGCCAATGAACGGTTTCTCGCGCGGTTTCAGCATATGGAACGGCAGGCTGCACAGGAAGGCAGGCCGTTGCAGGCATTGACGGCTTTAGAATGGGACGCGTTATGGGAAGCGGCCAAACGCCAGGAACGCACGACCGCCTCGCACACATCAACCCCACCAGGCAACCGGAACCATGAGTAATGCGGATCACAACGAAGGGAACAGGCGCGTGGGTCTGCATCCGGCGTTTGTGATTTTCGGAGTCATTATCGGACTCTGGATTTTTATTCAGGCGATTATTCCGGAATCCAGAAACAGGCAGTCCCCGCAGGAGCACGACACACGCCTGGAACACAAGGCCGCGTTACTCAAAGAATCCCGCTCGGCACCGGCGCCGCCTTTTACCGTCACAGCCCACATTGAAGAGAGAAACGCCATCAGTCTGTTCGTGCCCACACAAACCACCGACAGCCAGATCGCCGCCTTACTCCACCATCTGCGGGAACTCAGAACGCATCGCTCTCTGTCCTCGCGCCTCCCGGCAACGACGCCGGGAAACACGCTCGGCGACTTTGCCGTTGCCGACATCTACATTTTTTCAGACCCCGACTACGCGGTCGCCGAGGCCATTCAGGTTTTATCCATCGGCGCACATGCGCCGGGCGATTTCTACCAGAGCACCATTCCCTATGAAAAAGCCATGGAACACGTTCGAGGTCACTACACCGTCAATCTCCATGACAAGCGGAGACCCGAACACGCTTCCCTGGGCTTTGGCGAAGATGCCACGGGGCTGTACTCACAACGCTATCTCCCCCTGTTTTAATCCAACACGTTCATCCGGCACGACAAGGCAGCACATTACAGACCAACCTTCTCGGCAATGTCCTGACGAAGTTTGTCCCGTTCCTGATTCATCCAGGATTCAAGACGAGGGAAGAGGTGAGACAGTGATTCGGTGAAGGGCATAATCATGACGTCCCTGCGTTCATCAAACAAATGTTCGGCATTGGCGATGTCGAGTTTGCAGTCTGCCATTGCCCGTCCCAGCATCTGATTGATGCGCAGTTGCTGACCGGGCGTGCCCTCCGACTCCAGTCGCATTTTCGCCTTGAGCGTGTCCAGCTCCCCCTGAAGACCGATCTTGACCCGAACCCCCTGGGGCGTCGCCCAGGTCGCACGTTGGACCGAATAATCAAACGACAACGCAGGCTCTCTTGGCTCGCGGTACGGCCCCATGACCTTCAGGATCGTGTACGGTTCAGCCATGCTGGTGGTCTTCAGCCGGCTCGGCCCTGGAAGGCGCCGGCTTTCCGTTGGGTTGAATCTGGATCAATGCCACAGGCCCCGTACCGAGAACGGGGCCTGTCCAGTGCTGCAAACCATCGTGAATCGTGACAAGATTCATATAGCCCTGTCGACTCAAAAAGTCGCATGCTAACCGGCTTCGTTCTCCCTGTGAACAATAAACCAACACCTTTGCGGCATCCCCGGGGATGTCATGTCTGCGTGTTTCCAGTTCTTCGAGTGGAATATGCCTGGCTCCCGGTATATGACTCGCCAGAAATTCTTTGCGACTGCGCACATCCACGATGACAAGTGCCTCGTCCGTCGCCGATGGGTGGGAAGACACCATCTGTCTGGCGTCATCCGCACTCACCTGGTGGTACAAGCGTCCCGCCTGGACAAGTGTGCCATCCAGGGTTTTCCCAACGACCACCTGTGCAAGTTGCACCCGCAGAATGGTCAGGGCATCGGCCTGCTGGCGGGTGGTGTCCTGAAATCTGCTTTGATCGTAATACTGTCGGCGAGTGCATTGCTCGACCTGTTTCGCCAGGGATTGCAGACGCCACCAGGCCAGCGCGATGCCCCCGGCCAGCAGGCCACCACCAGTTATGCTCCAGAGATCCATCGGATAGGCCAGAGAGTCATCGGGTCAGGGTTGTCCACTGAGTACACCGTCACGACAGGGCAACGGGGTTCGCACAATGTTGGGACATAACGGCCGGTTGCATCAGTCATGGCTGGCATGCCTGAAAGTGGTCGGGGCGAGAGGATTTGAACCTCCGACCCCCGCGACCCGAACGCGGTGCGCTACCGGTCTGCGCTACGCCCCGACACCAGACATTCCCGGACTATAATCAGGCGCGACCGCATCGGTCAAGATGGGAACAGCCGTGTGCGGCCTCGACAGACCCGGGACATACTGGACAGGAACACGAAGCCTCCTGTACCATGCCGCTCCCGTGATTTCCAATGACATCGTCAATGGCACAAAGGTCGCGTGAGCGGATTCAAACATCATATTTTCATCTGCATTAACGAACGGCCCCACACAGACCCGAGAGGGTGCTGTGCCGCAAACCGGTCGGTGCCACTCCACGCTTTCTTTAAACAGGAAGTCCGGCGGCTCGGGCTGAAAGGCCGTGTCCGTGCCAATAAGGCGGGGTGCCTGGATCATTGCTCACATGGCCCAAGCATCGTCATTTACCCTGAAGGGGTCTGGTACCGGGTCGGCAGTGAAGCCGACGTCACCGAGATCATGGAACGGCATGTGGTCAAGGGAGAGCTGGTGGAACATTTGCTCATGCCCGGACACGACCGGCCCCCCCGTACATTGGAATCCCGCGCCACGCTCATTGCTCCCTCATCCCTCAATCGCCTTTAATCCGCACCGGAAGATGATAGCGTTGCGAGTGCCTGACCGGCTTTGTTCGTTTTCGCCCTGTTCAGATTCAACGACTCCAGAAACAACGCCCTCGCCCTGCCGGTATGGCCCTTCCGCTTCTCAAGCAACCCTTCCAGATACAACACATGCGCCCGTTGCGCCTTACTTCTGTCTTCGCCAGCGAGCTGTTTCACCTTCCGCAGATACGGTTCGACGGCTCGAAGATGTTTCTCGCCTTGTTGCTGCAACAGAATATGGGCCATGCCAATCAGCGACCAGTAATTATTTTCCGCCAGCGGCAGAACATCTTTAATATACTGATTGGCTTCGGGATGGTCCAGCACCATCACATACCCCAAATATTTGCCATATTTCCGTATCAGTGTATTGCGATGGCGCGCAACATGGGTATTGTGCGGTCTGGGCATCGCGAGCAATGTCTTGAAATACGCTTTGGCCTGGTCATTTGGAGAGACCCGGGCTTCGTTCAATGGCACCGTCTCGTCAAATTTATCTATGAATCCCAGCACCCTGTATCCTAACTCCGGAACCAGCGGGCGGCCGCTGGCCAGGAAATAGACTGGTCGACTGGCATCGCGGATGAATTCGGCCCATGCGGCGTGCCCTTTCTCAATGTACTTGCCGATCACATACGGAGGAGCAATGCGATCGTTGAAGAGTAGTCCGTGCGCTTCCAGTATCCGAAGATCCTTGCGCCGACCTTCGACGAAGTGAAGATAGGCAATCGGCATCACGAACCCATCCGTCTTGAGGATCAGATTGGCGTTCTCTTCCGTGAGGTCGAGCATCGTCTGCGCCTGCTCCTCCGCGAATCTGTCGTGCGGCCGGTAATTGATGCTCCCGTTCCAGACACCCATGGCCGCGACGATAAGCCCGCCGACGGCATACAGTGCCGGAAGAACCGGCCCGGAGCGTACTTGTTGCGCCAGCACATGGATCCCATACCCCAGCCAGAGGGCAACGATGCTGTACGCGACCAGAGGATAAGGGCGAAAGATGGCAATCTTCCCGTACTCATAGTTAAAGCCGAGCATGGCAATCAGCATGAAGCTGCTGCCGATCAACGCAAGCGCTTCACACAGAAGCCCGAGTCGCCAGCCGGATCGCCACGATGCGACCATTCCCCAGATGGCAACGAGACCGCCTACCACGCTGAATTGCCGCAGAGCTTCTATCGCGACGTACCTGGCGTACAACAGCTTGTCCATGAAGCCGGCGTTGACGTTCGTGTCAACATCCTCATAAATACTGCGATCAACGAAGGAAGCAAACCTGTCCCAGGATTCGATGGGGCCGTAAAAATTGATCGGGACTGACTGATGCGAGCGCCACACCATCCAACCGTAGATCGTCACGGTCGCAAGCACGGCGATGGGCGCCAGGTAGTGGAGTCGGCCCCGGAAGTCTCTTCCGGCCGCGACGACAAAGGCGAGAAAGATGGGGCTGCCCAGAACCAGCAAAGGGTAATGGTTGGCGAAGCCAAGGCCATACACAACGGCGGCGGCAATCCATAATCGAGTGTCCCGCCTTACCGCCGCTTCCTGTACCAGAACCAACGTCAGAAACACGATCGCGGTGTTGGTGGTGTACACGTCGGCGATGATTGCCTGCGACCAGAAGTGCTCGGACAAACCGAGTGCCGAGGCGGCGAGGTATGCGGCAGGACGGTTGCCGGTCCGACGAAGGATGATCCAGGCAATGCACACGCAGGTCAGGGCGCCCATCAGCCCGCTCAGGGTATGCACTCGCCAGGCGACGCTGCCGAACGGCACGAGATGCGAGACGATCCAACCGAGCAGGATGTACAACGGATAACCCGGCGGATGCGCGACGCCGGCGAACCAGGAGGCGGAGATAAACGAGCCATCGTCCTCCAGCATCACCGTGCGCGGAGTCGACACGGCATACAGGGCCAGCATACCGATGAAGAGCACCGCGAGGCCGAGGGCATCATGCCTCCGGCGCCATGGATGCAGCTCGGGCAACGATATGTTCAGTGCAGCGGAGGCGGTGGCATGCGGCACCTGGTCTGCGTTGTCTTTTCTTTTTTTCTTGCCCATCGCAGGGAAACCGTCTTGTCAATCCTTACAAGAAGCCTATATTCTGTATCCAGGTCGGAAAACGACGACACGGCATTGTAAACATGTCTGACAAGAAATTCCTGGTGTCTTTCGTCCCTGTTCTTCATTGACCGGGAGCAGACTGTACCTCGAATGCCTTGTGCAGGAGATGACGAGGATAAACCCTGTGAACCAACCATCGTGTATCAAGAAGCAACCCGCCCGCTCAACACGACACGTGAAACGAGGCCCATATGTCGGCGAATGAAGCCAAATGGAAAGCCACTCAAGAAAAAGTTGCGTTTCTGAAACAGTTTCCCGGGTTACTCCATTCCTGGGAGGAGATGGCCGGCCGGACCGTCACATCCGTGACGGCGGTTGACCAAAGTGACGCGAGTGTGCTGACGTTTGATAATGGCACGTTTGCCGTCGTGCCGACTCTTGCACTGAAGCCCCAACAACTCAGGGACGGTATCGGTGCCATTCGCGCGCATCTCACTCCTCTCTATCCCGATGCCTGGACCCGCTATGACATCCTCGCTCAACGGGACCAGGATGCGACCCGCATGGCAAGATTGGAAAATATTCTTGGTGCAATCCAGAATAATCTGGAGCAGATTCCCGCGTTGAAAGATCGAATTCGCTCGCTTGTAAAACAGTGGAATACGTAAGATGCGACGTCCCGAGAATATGCTGGACATGTTTTCGGGCGGGCTGTTTGAAGGAGTCAGTCCTATGATGGTCACTCGCGATCACCTGGTTCGTCACCCCGATCGTTGCACACATCGTGCCGTGTGTATTCCCGTCTGCCCGACCGGAGCCTGGTTGTCGACACCACCGTATAAATTTGACGAGTCCCGGTGCGTGGAAACGTGCCGGCTGTGCCTCGATGCCTGTCCCACCCAGGCTATTTATGTGGTTTTCCAAAAAGGCAACAAGATCATCGGGCCTCAAGCGGAATAGCCGTGCCCGATTGCCTTGCGGAGATGCCCCCAGTACGCGGTCCCCGTGTATCCACAACCGCCGGTCATGGCCGTCGCCGCCATGATCCGGTAGACCTCCCCGCGAGAGACTTTCACTGTCCGAGCAGGGTCCAGCATATTGTCGCACGTCGTCAGGAGACGCAACATTTTCAGCGCGATGAGAATCGGCCACATGCAGGCCAGGCGAAGACGCACCTCACGTCGCGGGATGGACATGGTATACCACCAGCCCTGGTCTAAATGGGCCAGCGTGATGCCGACCAACTTGTGGAGAACGGGGCTGAATTGAGGCATCATGCGCATGTCCAGCAAATCAACGGGAGTCAATCCCGCCTGCTCCAGCAAGGTCAACGGGATATAACACCGCCCGCGCCGCAAATCCCGTGGTAAATCTTTCAATACATTCGTCAATTGCAGGCCTTTGCCAAATTGCACACCCGCCCGCGCTTTGGATTCTCGATCCCAGGTCTGGCGCATGCTTGGCAGATGGGCACACATGAGATTCGTCCAGAACTCGCCGACGCAGCCAGCCACGTGATACGTATAGAGATCCAGATCACCCATGGACGGCAGTGCGGCCAACCGGGTGGTGGACTCCCCGGGAAAATGTTCCAGATCCATTTCCATGCCACGGATGAGAATCGGCAAGAGGTGCCGGATTTCCTCCTGATCCCCGGGACCGAATCGTTCATACACCCGAAAACAATCGTCAAGGTGTTCCATCAAGGTTCGTTCACCGGGATGATGCTGGTGCGGAACCAGCATGGCCTGGATCGTCGCAATGTCCTCCCACTCGAACCGTTCACGAATAAATTGCCGTTTGAACCGTTGCAGAAGCGACACTCTGTCATCTCTGTCCATCTGTCCCGCATCGGCAATCGTATCGGCCGCCCGCGCAAACACATAGGCCAGCCCGACTTGCTTCGCCACACGAGCTGGCAACACCGCCAGCGTCAGATAAAACGACCGTGAAACGCGTTTTAACACATCGCGAAGCACATACCGTTCGGTGGCGTTCGTCGGCGACGTGTTAGCGAACATCAAGATAACCCTCCATCCCCTCTTCGCGATGGCTGGGGAAAAACAGCAACTGTTTGTCGCAATAAAACACGTACTCTCCTGGGGTTGCGGGCAGGAACCGCAGGAGCACACTCGTTCCGGCACTGACGTTCACGTTGTGCTGGATATCCGGAACAGAGCTGTCAATGATAAAATTATGAGGGGTCAACAGACTCCGGTTTTCAAGACGCAGTGCCACCGGGGCACCTGATTGTATACTAAGGCGGTTTGGGGTAAACGCATAACTGTCCAGGATGATGGTCGCCCGCTGGACGCCGTCTCTGTCAGGTTCAAGAAAGACGGGGGTATCCTGTCCGGAAGCCATGCCCGGCACCATAACCGGCATACCACAGGTCAGCAGGACCAACCACCACACAGGCATCAGCCCCGTTCGACGTATCACGAACATCCATCTCCCCCCGGCGAGCATGCCCTGGGGTCATGCCCGACATCCCGCTATGCCATCACGGGCCATCGCACATTCCATCGTCTGAGCGTTTCCGCCTCGCTGGCAAATGTCGCAGAAGACCATGGCCCATCTTGACTTTCACAAATATGGTATCATATTACAAAATGATCCGGGAGCTTGAGAAGCAAGCCCCATCAGACCGTGATCGTCTATACGGAGGAGAAACGAATGAAAAAGATGAAAGGCATTGGCTTGTTGCTGGTGGCCAATATTCTGATCTTCATCACCCTGTCCATCACCTTTACACTGCTCTCGGATGTCATCCTTCCGGCATTCGGGATTGATCTCAGCGGATCGTTCGTACACCAGGACCTCTTATGGGCTTTTGTGATTGGATTCGGTGGGGCCTTTATCAGCCTGGCGTTTTCCAAACAGATGGCCCGCATGATGTTGGATTGCCAGCGGATTACCCGACCGCAAACCCTGGCCGAATCCGTGGTGTATGAAACGGTCGAGAAAATTGCCAGGCGTCTCGGCATCACAACACCGGAAGTCTGGCTGTACCACTCGCCCGACCCCAATGCCTTTGCGACGGGACCGTCAAAAAATAATTCCATGGTGGCCGTCTCGACCGGCTTATTGCAGAACCTCAACGAAGACGAAGTGCGGGCCGTTCTGGCACATGAGATGGGACATGTCTATAACGGCGATATGTTCACGACGACGGTGCTTGCCGGATTGATGAACACCTTTGTCTATTTCATCAGCCGCATGGTCTATCGCACGCTCGCGGAACGGAATCACATGTTAGCCATCGGGGCCTACTTTTTTCTGCAAGTCGTCTTATCCATCCTGGCCATGATTCCGATCAGCTGGTGGTCGCGCCGGCGGGAGTTTTCTGCCGACCGGTTTGCCGCCGGCACCGTGGGCAAGGAACACATGATCTCGGCCCTGCAATCCATCAATCGGTGGGTGACGCGCTCGCAGTATCAATACCAGACAGAAGATGCCCTGGCCACAATGAAAATTTCCGGCCGGTCGACCAGCTTCATGCAGGTTTTCTCCACGCATCCCTCGATTGAGGCACGGGTAGACGCACTGCAGAAACTGTAAGAGGGTTCGTCAGGCACACGTGATCCCCTGGCTCTTCAGTCGTGTGCGAGTGTTCCTGTCAGGGGATTTTCGAGGAGACCTTTAAGACACCATACCCGGCCGTCATGCCCAACATCCCTCCAATGGCCCACCCCACAATGACATCCGTGGGGTAATGCGCGCCAAGAAAGATCCGCGAGAGACCTGTCAACGCCATGAGCACAATCCCGACCCATCGGGTTGAAGGAAACAGCATCCCGAGAAATACCGCCGCCGTCGCGGCGTTCAACGCATGATTGGATGGCATGCTGAAGGCTCCCCCGCACCCGGTCAGCTCGTTCACATGCAGTAACACCTGGCACGGTCGCGGACGGGCTATCCAGAGTTTGAGCTGGGCACCGGCGAAGTCTCCCACGCCAATCAGGACACCCAGGACCGACGCGGCCAACAGGCCCTGGCGCCAGTTGATCCACAGTCGCCAGGCAAGCCAGACCACAACCAGCGCGACGAAGTTTCCCGCTACCGAACACTGCAACAGAAACCAGTCCAGGGCCGGTGATTGACCGAGCCATCCATTGATGGTATGGAACAGAGTGGTATCCCAGTTCACTGTCTGGCACCGCCTCCCGCATTGCTCCGATGGCCGATGATGGGCGAACATTCCGCGTAACGGCCAGCACGAAAGGAATCTGTGTATGCTGATTGACAGCCACGTTCATTTGGATGACCGACGATACGATACCGACCGCGATGAGGTCCTGCAACGCGCACATGCCGCCGGCATTGAAGCCTGTGTCACGATTGGCTGCGATGTCGCCACCAGTCAAGCTGCCGTGGCCTTAGCCCAGGCCCATGACACGGTCTTTGCCACCATTGGTGTCCATCCGCACGAGTCCAGGGAAATCACCGCAGACTGGTATGAGACGTTTCGCTCGCTGGCCCGACAACCCAGGGTCGTCGCATACGGCGAAATCGGGTTGGACTATCACTACGATCATTCGCCGCGGGAGATCCAGCGTCAGCGTTTTCGCGAGCAGATTCAGCTGGCGCGAGAGTTGCGTCTTCCTCTGGTCATTCACACGCGCGAAGCCCAGGAAGACACCATGATGATTCTGCGGGAAGAAGGCGCAAGGGATATCGGCGGCGTCCTGCATTGTTTTTCAGGAGACGCCTGGCTTGCCAGGGAGGCCCTGGACCTGGGTTTGTATCTTTCCTTTTCCGGCGTGTTGACGTTTAAAAATGCGACGACGCTCAGGGAGATTGCAGGGACTGTTCCTCTTGACCGTATCCTGGTCGAAACGGATTGCCCGTATCTGACGCCCGTGCCCCACCGTGGAACACGGAATGAACCTGCCTATGTGCAACATGTGGCGCACATGCTGGCGGACATTGTCGGCAAGGGCAGGGAATCTTTCGAATCCATCGCGCAGGCCACCGTCCGCAATACGAAACGTGTCTTCACAATCCCTTGAGCCGGCGATTCCGGCGACGGGCTGCTTTGGGCAACTTGCGTGGGTTGCCTTTTTTGTCGGGGCGCCGAGGAGGGGGATCGTCTTCGGGAGGCTTGTCTTCGCCCGAAGGCCCGCTTCCTTTCCCCGCGCCACGGATCCTTGTTTCCGCCATACGGAGTTTGTCCTGAAATTCATGCGACCGCATCACAAAGGCACCGTGGGCTTCGGCGGGCTGGATGATGTCCCGATCCGATGACACCACGACGCAGTCCCGGCCGTACTGCTCGGCCAGATCCCGAATCTCCGGATCGGCCTTCTTGACAAAGACCACCTCCACACCCGCTCGATGTTCCCGTTCACAATCTTCACGATTTCCCGCATCAAACACCACGGTTACATAGTGCCCTTTGCTCTGGCTGTACTCGGAAATCTGATTTACGAGGAAGTCCATCGTCTCGGGATATTCAGCCAACGGCCACTGATTTTTGTGATAGTTACGAATCTTTAAGACGTTATGTCCATCAACGATGAGGTACTTTCTCTCACTCATAATCCCCTCACGCTATCCAACCGAAGAGACGACCGTCAATGACAGAACGGGAAAAGTTTGTTACCCTGTGAACGTTGAGGTGCTTCGCGTTCTTCTTCTCGAATGGTCTCCATGAAAATCGCCTCTCGTCTCTTCTTCATTCTCACGTGTGGCACGGTGGTGTTCGCATGTATTCCTGGGGCCTTCTCCAAACAGCCCTCCCACCGTATGTTCACCAGCCAGATATCACCCCTGCCTCCAGTGCGTCTCGCCAAAACGGGCCACCCGCCCGTCCTGACGGTCAAGAATGTCCGTTTGGGTGCTCATCCCACATACACGCGCGTCGTCCTGGACATGACTGGAACAGTGACCGTCAGAGAAACCCGAGACCAGACCAGGGCGACGATTACTCTGGCCAACAGCAGGTTGAGTTCACGCGCGCAACAAACCATCAAGCGCAAAACACTTCCGCAGGCCATGACCATATCCCAGGGACCATCGCACACCGTCAACATTACCCTGCAGATGGAAGCCCTCGTGACGTACAAACTTCATACCTACCAGAACCCCCATCGAGTGGCCGTAGACCTGTTTGATTCACCGTCGCCACCACCGTTTCGAATAATCATTGACCCCGGACATGGCGGCAAAGATCCCGGAGCCATCGGGAAGGACGGCACCCGGGAAAAAACCATCGTCTTGCAGGTTGCGAAAATTCTACGCGATCTGATTCAGAAACGACTCAAGGCCACAGTATTCCTGACTCGATCAACAGATGTGTTTCTTGACCTGGAAAAGCGCGTGCAGTTTGCCGAAGAAAAACACGCGGATCTCTTTCTTTCCATTCATGCGAACTCGCATCCCAAACGCTCAATACAGGGCGTAGAAATTTACTATTTTGGAAAAGCCAGTGACCAGAGGGCGTGGGACGTGGCCGCTCGGGAAAACGGCAAATTGCGACAGTTCAAAAAAGGCGACCCGCTCGGACAGTTCATCGCTGATAAATGGCATGAGAAAAAGATCGAGGCATCTCGTAATTTCGCGTGGACCACCAACGGAAGGCTCATCTCCGTCTTACAGAACAAGTACCCCATCAAAGACCATGGCGTAAAAACGGCTCCATTTCATGTCCTGAGCTGGACATCCATGCCTGGCATTCTGGCCGAGATCGGCTTCATATCCAATCCCACGGAAGAAAAACGATTGCGGAACAACACCTTTCAAAGAAAACTGGCGGAAGGCATCTATCAAAGCATCAAGCAGTGCACACAGGTATTGAAAAAATCCTCGACGCCCTCATGCCTCCTGCGTGACAAAACCAACAACAAACCATAATCAGGCACAACGTTGCATGGAACAGTGACACGATTCATCTCCGCCAGCCATAGTGCCCGCTCCTGTTCCGAAACGGCTCCCGTCGTGGCGACAGGCCGAACAACAGGCTCACTCCCCTGCCCGCCTCCCCGTACCGTTCATGACCACGTACAAACTACGGGTTGAATATGATGGCACCGACTATGCCGGATGGCAGCGGCAACCCGGCCAGCCGACGATTCAGGCTGCGATTGAAGACGCGCTTGCCCGGATCACCCAACGCCCGATCAGGACCGTGGCGGCCGGGCGAACGGATGCGGGCGTGCACGCCACAGGGCAAGTCGTCAGCTTCCGTTCGGAGAAATCGTTGTCGTCTTCCGAATGGACCCGTGCGCTCAACGGCACCCTTCCAAAAGACATCGGCATTCTCCACACGGAGACCGTTGACGACGCATTTCATGCGCGGTATGACGCGCGCGCGAAAACCTATGAGTATCGCATTCTCAATCAGACAACCCGCCCGGTGTTGGACCGTCTTCGTGTGTGGCAGATTGCCAGACCCCTCGATGTGGATCGCATGCGCCATGCCTCGCGTCATCTGCTGGGACAACATGATTGCACCTCGTTTCAAGGGTCGCCGACCGACGTGCGCAATCCCGTGTGCGACATTCAACTGGTGCACCATGTTCAGGAAGGCCCGTTGATTCGTTTTACGATTCAGGCTGACCGGTTTCTGAAACAGATGGTTCGGGCGCTACTCGGAACGCTGGTGGAAATCGGACATCATCAACGAGCACCTGATGACCTGCTGACCATCCTGGAGGCCAGGGACCGCCAGGCGGCCGGGAGAACGGCGCCGCCACAGGGCTTGTACCTGCGTCACGTCCTGTACCAGCAGGAACAGTCCCGGCGAACAGACAACGGCGACATTTCATAACGCCGCACCAGCCTCGCGAGCACATCGGAATACGCCACAACGGACAGGGGGGAAGGTGGTTGGGAGGATGGAGTCAGCACCGTTCGACGCCTGCGAGAAACGGCCGCGGCAAAGGACTCGGGACATGTCGGACGCTATGGTATCTGCCCCGCGTAAATTTTCATACAGGTCTCCAGAAACGTCAGGGCATCGGACTTTGGACGTTGAAAAGAATTCCGGCCGATAATGGAGCCAAACCCTCCACCATCACGAATCGCCCGCACTTCATCAAACATCGTCTTGTCTTCGCCCTTCGCGCCACCGGAAAAAATCACGATCCGTCTCCCGTGAAACGCGCTCTGGACCACGTGACGGATGCGGTCGGCCGGGGTGCTGATCGGAATGTTCTCGGTGGCATAGACCTTTTTTGCTTCCGCCTGTTCAATATGATCCGTGGGCACTTTGACTTTAATCACATGCGCCCCAAGCTGGGCCGCAATCTGCGCCGCATAGCACACGACGTCAATCGCCGTTTCCCCCGCTTTGGTTAGCCGTCCGCCACGAGGATAGGACCAGACCACCACGGCCAGCCCGACCGACTTCGCTTCCTGCGCGATTTCCTGTAACTGCTCATACATTTCCTGGCTGTACGCCGACCCCGGGTAAATGGTGTATCCGACCGCGCAACATCCCAACCGAAGCGCATCCTGCACACTGCCGGTCACAGCCTGATTATAATCATCGCCGCTATGGAGCGAATCGCTGTTGTTCAGTTTGAGAATCAACGGGATCTGCCCGGCGGCATCCGCCGCGCCGGCCTCCAGCAACCCCAACGGAGCGGCATAGGCATTACAGCCGGCGTCAATGGCCAGTTCACAATGGTAGTGCGGATGATAGCCCGACGGATTGACCGCAAAGCTACGGGCAGGCCCATGCTCAAACCCCTGATCCACCGGCAGGATCAGGAGCCTGCCGGTTCCCGCCAGGCGACCGCTCATGAGCAACCTGGCCAAGTTCGTCCGGGTGCCCGGCACATCACTGCGATAACAATCGAGGATTTCCCGCACGCGCTCGGTGAGACGAAGACCATCATTCACAAGTGATTCCTCCTGTATGGATGCGACAAGGCCGTGAGACCCCGTTTTCCGGAATCTACGGCCGCGGGTCGCCTTCCGCGTCTGCCAGTTTTTTTTGCAGATCAATGATGGTCCGCTCCATAGCCTCCAGACGCTCCATGATCGGGTCGGGCACATTCGCATGATCCATGGCCTCTTCGGGCACGCGAACGCCCACCGTTTTGATGACGCGGCCCGGAATGCCAATGACCGTGGCATTAGACGGGACAGAACGCAAGACCACCGAATTGGCTCCAATTTTCACAAAGTCCCCAATCCGGATATTCCCCAGAACCTTGGCGCCGGAACCTACCACGACATGATTGCCCAACGTGGGATGCCGTTTCCCTCTTTCTTTCCCCGTTCCCCCCAGCGTCACACCCTGAAACAAGGTGACAGAATCGCCGATTTCCGACGTTTCTCCAATCACCACACCCATGCCGTGATCAATGAAAAACCCACGCCCGATGCTGGCACCGGGATGAATCTCCACACCCGTCACCCAACGAGCGGCCTGCGCAATAACGCGAGCGACTAACCGGATCCGCATCTTCCACAACCGGTGAGCGACCCGATGGGCCAGCAACGCCTGGAACCCCGCACAGGTTAAGATAACCTCCAGCGTCGTTCTGGCAGCGGGATCCCGATCAAAAACAGCACGGAGATCCTGTTGAATCATGTTCAACATGGCGGCATCTCACGCAAGGACACGACCGCGCACGATCGTCCTACTTTGTATATGCAATCAGGCAGACCGCCTGGGCCGCGATCCCCTCTTCTCTTCCGAGCGCCCCGAGCCGATCATGGCTTTTGACCGCGACATTGATCAGCGACGGCTCAACCTGCAATACACCGGCCAGCCGCTGACTCATCTCCACCACCACGTGGGCCAACCGGGGAGCCTGCGCCACAATCACCGTGCCCAGATTCACAAGAGCAAACCCACGTCCCGCCAGTCTGGCCCGAACATCTTTCAGCATGACCAGGCTATCCATACCGGCACAGGCCGGGTCGCTACTGGGATAGTACCGGCCTATATCCCCTTCCCCCATGGCGCTCAACAGCGCGTCACACACGGCATGCGTCAGCACATCCGCATCTGAATGGCCATCCAACCCGTGGGTATGCGGAATGCGAACCCCGCCCAACATCAGCGGTTTTCCCTCCTTGAATGGATGAATATCGTACCCGATCCCCACGCGCATACGCCACACTGACACTCGCTCTCCACGTTCACATCACACGGGCACTCCAGTGAAGATACAGGAAAGAACCAATCGGTGAAAAGGGAAACATGATTCAGGAGGAAGGACCATGCCGTTTGGCGGCTATCATCGCTTCGCCTGTCGCCAGGTCTTCCGGACAGGTCATTTTCATGTTGTCCGTACTGCCGTTCACGATGGAGACCTCACACCCCAGTTGCTCAACCAGAAAAGCATCATCGGTCGCCGCCACGCCCCGTTGCCGGCTTAACCGGTGCGCATCCTGCAACAACCCGGTTTTGAATGCCTGTGGCGTCTGCGCGACCCAGAGGGATTGCCGGTCAAGCGTGGTTTCAATCATCCCGTCCCGAGTGACCCGCTTCACCGTATCGCGGATGGGCACAGCGACCACGGCCGCACCGTGGGTTCGCGCACGATCAACCACGTCCCGCACCATCGTCCCTGTCACAAACGGCCGCACGGCATCATGGATCACCACGATCCCTGCACGGGCATCAACCGCTTGCAGACCGTTCCATACCGAATCCTGCCGGCTGGCTCCGCCACTCACCACATGCCGGACTTTAGACAAGGCAAAACGTGGAACAAGCTCCTGCCGACAATACGACATGTCGTCTTCGGGAACCACCATCACGATCGCATGAATTGTCGGACTGGACTCAAGGACCCGAAGGGCATGCACAAGAAGCGGAACACCGCCCAATGGAAGAAACTGTTTGGGAACGTCGTGCCCCATCCGGACCCCACGCCCCCCGGCCGGGACCACCGCCACCACCAGCTCATCCATGGGCAAAACTCAACGCATCCCGATCGGCCGGTTCTTTGAGACGGGTAAAAATCATCCTGCCGGCACTGGTCTGCAAGACGCTGGTGACAATCCCATCAACATTTTTGCCAATACAGCGTTTGGCATGATCCACGACAACCATCGTCCCATCATCCAGATACGCCACGCCCTGGCCGGCTTCCTTCCCCTCCTTTAACACAAAGACCCTGATCGTTTCACCGGGCAGGACAACCGGTTTCAGCGCATTGGACAACTCATTGATGTTCAACACCTGCACGCCCTGCAACACCGCAACTTTATTCAGATTCAAATCATTGGTCAAAATTCTGGCGTTCAATTTCTTACCCAGTTCCACCAGCTTGGAGTCCACTTCTTTCACATGGGGAAAATCATCCGCGACAATGTGCACCGCGACATCATGATTCTTTTGAATACGATAGAGAATATCCAGCCCTCGCCGCCCCCGCAGTCGGATTAACGAATCAGCCGAATCGGCAATCGTTTGCAACTCCTGCAGAATAAACTGAGGCACAACGAGCGTCCCCTCGATAAAGCCGGTTTCGCATAAATCGGCAATGCGCCCGTCAATGATCACGCTGGTATCCAGTAATTTCAGGGTCGGGGATTCTTCCCCGACATGCAATCCGGTCAAGCCCCGGTCACTCCTGTCGTTCTGTTCCCCGTACCGCCCCCCCACAATCAGTCCGAGAGACGGCACCGTCAGGAACACAGCCAACATGACAAACCGGACAACGGTGGAGGGATGCGGGAACAGATCATGCACCGCCACAACGAGCATGACCGAGAGAACCAATCCCAGCCCCAGGCCAATCCCTCCCCCCACAGTCACAGGAGCCGGGAGCCGCCGCAGGAACATCTCCACGGACACCATCATGCCACTGAGCAACGCTCCCAGGGCGGCACCACCCATCGCATACCTCTGCCATCCTTCCCCCGTGGCTTCGCCCACCATGTATCCTGTCATAAGCCCGGCCAGAATGCTGATGATGAAAAAAACGGTTCCCAACATCACAGGCCCATCCTTGTGGTTGCACAGGCCTTGCCAACCGGAATGCTCATCCGGGTCGTCGCCACCCGAACAATCCGGTTACCGCAAGCCTTTCTGCAGACAACGCTCAAACCATTCCACGTCTTCGCGACTGCCGATCATCAATGGTACACATTGATGGGGCGTCCGGGGCTGAATAGACAAAATCCTTTCCTCTCCCGTACTGCCAAGCCCGCCGGCCTGTTCAACGACAAAACTCAAGGGAGCCGCTTCGTACATCAAACGCAGTTTGCCCGCAGGTTTCTTCACTTCGCCCGGATACAGATAGAGGCCCCCTTTCCAAAGAATCCGATGCACATCAGCCACGAGACATCCGGAATACCGGGTGGCACAGGGAGAACCGGTTTCATCACCCATCTGGAAGCGATCGACCGCGTGTCTCATCGTGTCAGGCCATTTCGAACGGTTGCCCGTATTCACACTACAGATTTTCCCCCGTGGAGGAATATGAATCCGTGAACCGGACAGAAAAAATTCCCCGGCCGCCGCATCAAGCGTAAACTGGTGCACACCATCTCCGCACGTATACACAAGCATGGTGCTGGCTCCGTACAACAGATATCCACCGACTACCTGTTCCCGCCCCACCTTCAGGATATTGCCGGAGGTGTCCAGACGATGGATGGAAAAAATCGAACCCAGCGGGGCATTGACGTCAACGTTGGAAGAACCATCCAGCGGATCCAGGAAGACCGCATAGGTTCCCGACGCTTGTGCCCGTTTGATGGTGAACGGCTCTTCCATTTCTTCGGAAATGACCACCCGTACCACGTCACTTTCTTCAAACACGTCCACAAAGGTCTGATTCGCACGTTCATCCAGTTTGTGTACCTGCTCGCCATGGACATTGGTCATCCCGGTCATCCCGAGCGTGCCGGAAAGCCCCGCCCGGTTCAGATCCCGGGCAAGCCGTTTCCCGCACAGGGCAATGTGGGTCATCATGGCAGATAACGCCCCCGTGTGTTCAGGATGGCTCTGTGGTTGCTCAAGAATATGGCGAGTGAGGGAAATCATGGGGAGAGACGACGCATGGGGCATCACGCGGCGTGAACAGCATGATTATAGACCCTTTGCCCGCAAAGTCGAGAATGATTCCGTGTTACGGTGTCCAGCCTTCAAGCAGGGCTTTGACCGACCCGACAATCACACGGGCTTCCATCATCACAGGAATCCGTTCTTCCGTATTCGTCAGCCAGAACCGAATGTTGCCTTCATTCAAAAAAATCCCGCGAAACGGCATGACCGCCAGCAACCGAATCGCTTCGACCGTTCCCCAGGGACCAGCCACCGGTTCGACAGCTTCCACGTGGACATCCACCTGATAATTTTTCCGATCATGGTAAATATTCAACTGCACCGACGATCCCTGCTCCAGCGCGGGCATCGTTCTCAGGAAATACACACACGATAAAATATCGTGTGTGCCAGGAACAATGGAATGGACCGAAGGCTGGCCATTCTTCTGCAACGTCACCTGCCCGGCGACGTGATCAAACCGCATGTCAAAATCTTCATGGCGACGGCCTTCCCTGCGCTGAAAAATCAGATGCTGCGGGAGGAATGTGCGGGCATCAATGAGCGACTCCGCATAATTTCTCACGGGGAAAAAGAACGAAACAAAATCATTGGATCGCGCCGTGGTCACTAACCGTCGCAACGACCGTTCATCATCCGAAACCACTCTCTCAACGCTCATCGTCGCCTCCCCGGCCGGAATGCCCCACAGGGAAATGGCATAGCGATGATGTTCTTCAACTGGTACGGCAAGCCCGTCAGGTGGCACGACCAGGCCCGCGAGGAGGACTCCGAGCATCCCGCCGATCATCGCGCCAGTGCCGAACTGTGTCTTTCGAGCGGAACACATACGCGGATTGCACACGACACCACCACCCAAACAACCACGACCCGTTCCCCTGTCATCTTTCGACAGGTTGACGGGGCATGAATCAGGAGTCCAGCGGTAGACCTTGCTCGCGACAGGCGTGACAGGAAGAACAGAGAGGCACCCGTCGCGCTATGACGCCAGGGCCTGGATGTGCGATGCCAGTTCCCGTTCCACCCAGGTACGAAGAACGTGCAACCGTTCGGACGACGTCGCCTCAAAGCGAAGGACCAACGCAGGTTGTGTATTGGACGCGCGAATGAGTCCCCAGCCGTCATCAAATTGAACGCGTACGCCATCAATCGTGACGACATCGCGAATGGCGAGGTCGGGGGGCATCGCATCCGGCTGCTTCGCCAACTCAAGAATACGCGCTCGCATCGCTTCGACGACCTGGAACTTCACAGTGTCGGCACAGTCAATGCGAATTTCCGGCGTGGCATGCGTGGGCGGCAAATCAGCCAGAAACGAGGACAGCGGGGCTGGCGTGTTCGACAACATTTCCAGCAACCGGCACGACGCATAAATGGCGTCATCATATCCAAAATACCGATCGGCAAAAAAGATATGCCCGGACAGTTCGCCTGCCAGGATTGCATTGGCTTCCTTCATCTTTTCCTTCAGGACAGAATGGCCCGTCTTCCACATGATGATATGGCCCCCTCGTGCCCGAATATCCTCGTAAAGCAGGTTGGTGGCTTTGACCTCGGAAATGAATGTGCTGCCGGGCCGGGACCGCAAGATGTCCCGCGCAAAAATCAACATCAGGCGGTCGCCCCATATAATCTCGCCTCGTTCATCAACCGCACCAATACGATCGGCGTCGCCATCATACGCAATGCCAACGTCAGCCTGAACCCTGTTCACCGTGTGGATGAGATCCTGAAGATTCTCAACGACCGTCGGATCGGGATGATGGTTGGGGAAACGGCCGTCAAGGTCACCATATAACACCGTGACGCGACAGCCTAACTGCTCCAGAGCCTCTTTCGCCACCAGACCCGCCGCACCGTTTCCGCAATCAATGACCACGTGCAAGGTCCCGGCCTTCACCCCGGTAAATTTCTTCTTCAAGTCCTGCAAGTACTGTGGAATCACCGACGCCTCGGAGACGGTTCCCGATCCGGACGCATAGGCGTTGGCGTCAATCATGTGTTTGAGTTCCTGAATCTCCCTGCCGTAGCACGCCGACTTCCCCACACACATTTTGAAACCATTGTACTCGGCCGCATTATGGCTCCCGGTAATCATCACGCCACCGTCGACCGGCAACGCAAACAACGCAAAATACAGGACGGGGGTTGGACATATTCCAATATCCACGACGTTGACCCCCGCGGCCGTGATACCGGCGACCAGGTAATCCCGAAGCTCAGGGGAGGTCAGTCGTCCATCTCGCCCCACGGCTACCGTCCGGCATTCGCGCCGGCGGGCCAACGTGCCGTATGCACGGCCGATGGCTTCAGCCACGTCCACCGTCAAATCTTTTCCAACGACTCCACGAACATCATATTCACGAAAAATGCTCATGGAACAACTTTCCCGGCCGCACGCTGCGTGCCGCGTCCATAATCATCGTGATACCGCACAATGTCATCCTCGCCCACATAGGCGCCATGCTGGACTTCGATCATTTCGAGGGGAGACCGGCCCGGATTTTCCAACCGGTGCCGGGTGCGTTTCGGAACCAGCACATGCTCGCCCTGGCGCACATCAAACACGGTCCGGCCACGAGTCACACGACCCGTCCCCGCGACGACCACCCAATGTTCACTGCGCTGGTGGTGCATTTGAAGCGACAACCGCCGACCGGGCAACACGCAAATGCGTTTGACCTTGTACCCCTGTCTCTCTTCGAGGACGGTGTACGACCCCCAGGGCCGATACACCACCACGTGCTCCCACTGTTCCGGCGCCGCGCGTTTCCGCAAAATGTCCACCAGCGCCTTAATGTCCTGGGAGCGGGACTTGGGACAGACCAGCGTCGCGTCAGGTGTATCCACCACGACCATGTTGGAAAGCCCGATTGTGCCAACAAGCCGCGTCGAGGCGAACAACACCGAGTGTTCACTCCCCAGATCAACGATGTTCCCCGTCACCACGTTGCCCCGCTTATCCCGTGGAGTGACAGTGTCCAGACTGCTCCACGTCCCGATGTCCGACCAGAAAAAATCAACAGGGACCACCGCCGTGCGCGATGAGCGTTCCATCACCCCATGATCAATCGAAACCGATTTCAGTCGGCGATAACGCCTGGCAATCCGGTCTCTCTGTTGCCCCGCCTGCATCATGTTGTCAATGGCCCGCAATTCCTTCATCAGCCCGGGCTGATGGCGCGTGTATGCCTTCAGCAGTTCGTCGACACGCCACATGAACATTCCGCTGTTCCACACATACCCACCCGTCTTCAAAAACCTCCGGGCCCGTTGCAGATCGGGCTTTTCCACAAAACGCGCGACCGCATATCCCGAGAGTGCGCCCAGCCTGCCCACACACGACCGCCTGTTCGGTTGAATATAGCCATACCCCGTATCGGGGGTGGTTGGATGAATCCCAAACGTCACCAGGGCACCCTGTTGCGCCAGTTGATACCCTAGGGCAACAGCCTGCCTGAATGTCCTGTCCCCTTTCACGACATGGTCCGCCGGTAGAACCAGCATCGTCGCATCGGCATCGCGGCGCAATAACCACAGCGCGGCGAGGCCAATGGCCGGCGCGGTATTGCGACCTTCCGGCTCAAGGACAACATTGTTGATCAGCGCATCGTGCCAGTCCGACAACTGCAACCTGACCGCGTCGGCCTGTGCGGCACTGGTCACGACACACGTGCACCTGGCAGGGACAACGCGCAACGCGCGCCGAACCGTCTGCTGAAGCAGTGTTCCCTCCCCTTTTTTCCCAACGACCTGAAGCAACTGTTTCGGAAACAGCGCCCGACTGAGGGGCCAGAAACGTGTCCCGCTTCCGCCCGCAAGAATGACAGCATACAGATGGGGTTGTTTCACTGGCATCTCACTTGAATCCTGCATGACCCGGCGGCACTGGTGCCAGGGCAAGTCCTGGCTTCCCGAACCGCGTGTTGATCAACTCTATACCGGGTGCCCGGCGGCGGGGCCAACGATGACATCACGAATCCGGCTGGCTCGTGTCCTGACGAAAATCCAGAGCCGAGAGAATCAGGTCGGCAACCTCGCGCACCGCCCCCTCGCCTCCTTTGGCCGTGCATACATACTGGACGGCTTCCCGAACCTGGGATCGTCCATTGGCGGGAGTCGACGAAAATCCGACCGCACGGAGAGCCGGCATATCATTCAGATCGTCCCCCATATACGCCATTTCTTCAAGCCCGATTTCATATTTGGCCGACAGCATTTTCAATGTCGCCAGTTTATCCAGCACGCCCTGATGCACTTCCACAATGCCAAGTTTGGCGGCCCGCATGGGCACCAGGTGGGTCTGGTCCAAGGTCACCAGGGCCGTCACAAGGCCGGCCTGCCGTAACAGTTCCAACCCAAGACCATCCCACGCATGAAACTTTTTGGCCTGCTCACCCGAGTCGGAATAGTACAAACCACCATCCGTCAACACTCCATCAACATCGGTCGCAAAAAGCCGAATGTGTTTCAATGTCCCGGCAGGAAAACATTGACGGGGCTGCGCATGCGTTGGTCCCGTTCGGGTACTCACGGCCAGTGCCTTTCCTCAAAGAGTATTCCCTCACGTGTAACACACCGGCAGACTTGCAGGCAAAGCACAGTGCGCGCCAGTGCCATGTCGAAACATTCGGACAGACGCACCCTGCCCACACGGCCTGCGTGGCAACCCGCCACGGGGTCAGCTCCACACTCCAGAAGCCGGTGACACACCGAAACACCGTGCGGGAATCCGGCACATCGTGTGAGACGAGACCGAGCCGCCCCGAAAGGCCATTTACAGTCTCCAGGCCATATTGGTATGATTTTGCGTTTCCCCGGCAGGAATGGGGAATGTCACATGGTCTTCACGTTTCTCATCGCATTTCCATGATCACAATCCTTGACCGGTACATCGTGAAAGCGCTCCTGCCTCCCTTTGGCATCAGCCTCGCCATGCTGTGTTTTCTCGTGTTGACAAAAGAGATGCTGCGGCTGGTTGAATTGGTGGTCGGCAAAGGGATCGGGTTGCTGGCCGTCTTGCAAATCATCGGCCATCTCATGCCGTCTTTTCTGGTACTGACGCTTCCGATGGCCTGTTTGATTGCCTCCATTGCCACATTCAGTCGCTTGTCCTTTGACAGCGAAATCGTGGCCATGCGCACAGCCGGGCTCAGCCTGTTCCGAATCACCATGCCCGTCCTGGTCTTTTCGTCGTTCGTCTTCCTCGGAACACTGGGCCTGTCGCAATGGGGACAACCGTGGTCGTCAATCTCCTTGAAAAAACTGGCCATCAGCCTGATGCAGGACAATGTACAGTTGGCGCTGGATCGCGGCACGTTTCAGGAACCCATGGATGACATGATGCTGTTCGTTCCGGAGCCTGAGAGTGGGGAACCGGCCAGGGGTATTTTCATCGCGGATCGCCGCGATCCGGACAGACCGTTGATCATCACCGCCAGATCGTTCCACATGCTCCACGACCCCACCCACGAACAATTCGGTATCCGGTTGCATGAAGGCACGATACACCAGGCGCCCCGTAACGTCGCGCACTATCACCATGTCTCGTTCACGACCTATGATCTCACAATGGATCTGGCCTCGACGCTCGGCGTCACAACGCCTACCCGCCCCGACTACCACCACATTATGGCCGCGCTGGAGCAATCCGACTGGCAAGACAGCGGCATGTTGCGTCGTCTCATGGAATACTACAAAGACCTCGCCTTTCCCCTGGCCACACTCCTTCTTGGCGTTCTGGGCGTCCCTGTCGGCATCGTCTCCAGGCGGTCGGGACACCTCGGTGACTTTGTTCTGGGAATCGTCATCATGGTGGGCTATTATTTGCTCAACGTCCTGGGGGAATTTGGCGTCACAGCCCACCTCCTTCATCCCTTTGCCGGAGCCTGGTTCCCCAATGTTTGCCTCCTCCTCATCGCAGGGCTTCTTTTCCACCAGGCAAGCCGGCACTAAGATGGGTATTCTGTTCTGGTACGTGGTTCGACATTACTCCAAAATTCTGATGCTGTGTCTTGCCGGCTTGACCACCATTTACCTGGTGGTCGATTTTTTTGAGAAACTGCGCAAGTTCCTCCGACATGATGCGGAATTGTCATCCGTCTTCATGTATTTTGTCTTGAAAACTCCCGAGGTGGTCTATACCGTCACACCGTTTGCCGTGTTAATGGCATCGCTCCTTGCCATCGGCCTGCTCAACAGACACCATGAAATCACCGCGATGCGCAGTTGTGGGGTCAGTATACTGCATGTTACGATGCCGATTCTGGCAGTCGGAAGCCTCACCACCGTCATCCTTCTTGAATGTACAGCAGTCGTCGTGCCCCTGGCCAATGCCAGAGCGGAGTATATTAGAACAGTCGAAATCGGCCACAAACCACAATCGTTCTCTTTCAGAACCGACAATCTGTGGTTACGCTTCCAAACCGATTCGATTATGCATGTCCAGCGTGTTGATCCCGAGGGCAACAGGTTGCACCAGGTGACACTCTACCGGATGGACGACCACTTTCGGCTGCGCGAATTCACCTCATCGGCCAGCGCCAGTTTTGCCGCAGGGCAATGGGCCTTGCAACAGGTGACCCAGCGGGCCATTGGGCCACACGGCAGAGTCCATCTGACACAGCATCCCACGCTCCCCCTGAACCTGTCCTTGACTCCCGACGACATCAAAACGTGGATCTCGCTCAAGCCTGAACAGATGACACTCTCCCAACTCGGCACGCACATCGAACACGTGCGACACGAGGGGCACAAGACCGCACGGCTCCTGACCGACTACTGGGGACGCATGGCTTTTGCCTGTGCCACGTTGATCATGACCGTTCTCGGCATGTCCATTGGTCTCTTGGACATTGACGCCCACACACCCGGCATTGCCAGAAGCATCGGGCTTGCGCTGGGTATCGGGTTTGTGTTCTGGGCCGTGCATCTCCTGAGTATCGGGTTGGGACGGAGTGGAGCATTACTTCCCGTCGTGGCGGCGTGGATCACGTGCGTGATATTTCTGATTGTGAGTCTCAACCTGTTTCTGAGAGTACGGTACTAAGCCCTCGTCAGAACAAGACACCCCACGCAATAGCTTGCCGCTACAGCAACGAACACACCATGGCGCCCACAGTTGTCGTTACCGGTCTCGGCATTGTCAGTCCCATTGGCATCGGCACTGATGTCTTCTGGAAAAACGCGATCGCGGGGCAATCCGGCATCACGACACTCCAGTCGTTTGCTGACTTCCCTGTCGAACGCTACCGCTCGCGGATCGCGGGACAGGTTCTGAATGTTCCCCCTCCCGATTCCCGCGATGCTCCCCTGGCCAGTCGCGTGGATCGCTATGCCCAGCTCGGGCTGATCGCGGCCAGAGAAGCGCTGACCGATGCGGGGCTTTGTCTGGAAAACGAAACGCCGGAACGCGTCGGCGTGATGGTGGGCGCGGGCATGGGCGGCATGGTGATGGGTGAGCGTGCCATCACCGAACTCTATGACACGCACAAGCCTCATCGTGTGTCTCCCGGCTTCATCCCCGCCATCACCCTGAATTCGGCCTCGGGCATTCTTGCCATGATCTTTGGTGCGAAAGGTCCCAACCTCACCATCTCAACGGCATGTTCGTCGAGCATCCATGCCATTGGACAGGCCTTACAAACCATTCGCTCAGGCAAGGCGGACGTGGTCATCGCCGTGGGAGCGGAGGCCAGCATTACCCCTCTGGTCTTCGCCGGTTTTTCCTCGCTTCGCACCCTTTCCAGTAAATACAATGAGACGCCGACCCGCGCGTCCCGACCGTTTGATCGCGGTCGCGACGGGTTCGTCATGGGCGAAGGGGCCGGCGTCCTGATTCTTGAGACCCTGCACCATGCGAAACGGCGACGCGCCAGGATATACGGCGAACTCGCCGGCTACGCATCAACGAGCGAAGCGTACCACATGGTCATGCCCAGGGAAGACGGCACCGACATTGCCAGGACCATCACACTTGCCCTGCATGATGCCAGAATCCGACCGGCGGACGTTGATTATGTGAACGCTCATGCGACCTCCACCCTGATCGGGGATGAAGCGGAAATCCACGGACTCCGTCGCGTGTTGAAACGCCGGGCCAATGCCGTCTTCATCAACGCGACCAAATCGTTGATCGGGCATACCCTGGGAGCCGCCGGCGCGATAGGAGCAGTAACAACCCTGCTGGCCATGAAAACGGACATGATTCACCCGACACACAATTATGAAGACCCCGACCCTGAATGCCGGCTGGATGGGATATCCTCACAAACCCGGCAGGGCCACATCAATGCCGCCATCGTCAATGCATTCGGATTTGGCAGTAATAACGGCGTTCTGGTATTTAAACGACTGAAGGCACGGTAGCCCGTGCCCCGAACACACACGACGACCTCCACGGACGAAAAGGAAACGGGAATGACGGATATGTCTCCGATTGGGCAACAGATTCAAGAAGCCCTGGCAACGTCGTTGCAACGGGAGCGTTCAACAATCAGTCCCGGGGATCACCTTCGCGATGACCTGGGGTTGGATTCCCTGATGCTCTTTGAATGGTTATACGAACTGGAAAAAACGTTTGACCTTGAAATCCCCAATGAAGACCTGCCCAACCTGCAAACGTTGGGCGATGTCATCACCTATGTCGATGCGCGCGTGGCTCCATCAACGCTTTCGGCCAAAGCCACGGGCATTCCCCCGCGCCCTCCCACACGTTCCACTCCCACGAAGACCAGCTCCGGAGTCTCCCGCTCCGGGACGAAAAACAGCCCGGCCAGCAACCGCTCTCCGTCAATCAACAACACATCCGTCCCGTCTACTCCGAGAACACGCACCGCAGGGAAAGCCGCAACACACAAGGCTGCCGCCAAAGGCAAAAAGGGAAAACGGTGACGCACACACCGGTGGCAGGCTACCCCCTCACCGAATTAGCCGACGCCATTGGCGCCCAAATCCATGGCCCGTCACATATCCACATTACCAGGGTCAACAGTCTCGAAGACGCTGAATCGGGCGATCTTGCCTGTCTGTCCAGTAAACGATTGACGGACATCGCCAGACAATCATGCGCCTCGGCGGTGATCGTGTCCGCCTACGATCCCGATTGGAACGCGACCCAACTGGTCTCGCAACACCCACACCTCGATTTTATTCATCTCAGCAAGCGTTTTTTTACAAAGCCCGCCCCCCCCACAGGGATCGCCCCCACCATCACACAGGGCACGGATGTCCGCATTGGGCAAGACGTCTCCATTGGCCCGTTCGTCACGCTTGGAGATGGCACGACCATCGGCCACCGGGTAACGATTTACCCTGGGGTCTACCTGGGCCGTAACGTGACCATCGGTGACAAGACGGTGCTCTATCCCAACGTCAGCGTGCTGGACGGATGCCAGATCGGCAAGCGGGTCATTATCCATGCCGGAGCCGTCATTGGCAGTGACGGATTCGGGTACATTCAACACGAAGGCCGCCACCATAAAATTCCTCAACTCGGCATTGTGGTCATCGAAGACGACGTGGAACTCGGAGCCAATGTCACCGTTGATCGCGCCACGTTTGGCCGCACACAGATCAAGCAAGGCTCCAAAATCGACAACCAGGTACAAATCGCCCACAACGTGACGCTGGGAGAGCATGGCATTATCGTGGCGCAAGTCGGTATCGCGGGCAGCACATCAATCGGGAAACATGTCATGGTGGGCGGACAGGCCGGCCTGATTGATCACCTCACGATTGGCGATCAAGTGAGAATCGCGGCGGGTGCGGGCATTGAAAAAAACGTGGCATCCGGTGTCACCATGTCGGGGCGGCCCGCCAAACTCCATCCCGCTTCCCTCCGCACCCAGGTTCTGGTGAACCACCTCCCGGAGCTGTATCAACAAGTCGCGGCACTGGAAAAACGCCTTGCCGAGATAGCAGCCCCCCCTGGGCAACCACCAACCCGCAAAACAAAGAAGTCAAAATAGCGGGGCACGGAACGTGAAGTTTCTGCTCAGCACCGTTGTCGTCGCCTCCACCGTCATCAGCGGCGCGCTCCTTGCCGGCTTCGTGCGCGGCGCGATGGTGGAAGGAGACCCGGAAGGCTATCTGCTGGTCATGGCCATCGCCGCCGGCGCCCTCGGGGCCGTGTGTCTCAGCATGGCCATTGCGCGGGACGGACAACGCACCGCCAACCATGACACCGCCCACGCTCACGGCAAAGCCGGCGACTGAAGAGCATACCCCGACGGCGCACCGTGCCAGCTCCCGCACAAGAGCCGGCTTACCGGGGACGTCCCGAAGGAGAAATCACCTTATGCCAGGTGAACAACTTACCCCAGAAAAATCCCGCCCACGGCAATGCAAAGGCTGCCATATAGTTCAGGGAACCGGAGCTGAAACTCCACACCGACAGTCCCAGTAATCCCCCTATCCCCAGGACATAGGCCAACGGAATGAGATTCCGACCGGTATGTCGCAACTCCATGTCCGCAGGACGTTTCTTGAACCGTTGCACTCCCCGAACCCCGGACGCGCGCATGCGACGTGCCCAGAACTCCGGAAAGGTGCGGAAAAGGTAGCGGTGGTAGCGTGTCTGTCCCCACCCGAGCAACATGCCGGCAGCAATCAACCCCGAACTGTTGACGAACGTCCATACATCATACGTACCCCAAAAAAACTGGTACACCAACGCCACAATGCCAACAACCATCGTCAACAAACCCAGTAGCCCCGACGGGAACAAAATATAGACGCGAATATAATTTTCGGCGAGGTGCGCCTCATTCTCCATTCGCTTGCCTGTAATGATTTTTCCCATCAGTCAACCGACCGCCTGGCTGTGCGTTGGTGAGGATTCCCCCACTGACCTGGAGGCCAACCCTTCAAGAATGGAACACACGGCCGTGGGCCAGTACCCCGGATCAACAAGCCGGCACCGTTCCGAACCGAACCAATGCAAGAGATAGTGAGCACAGGATGTGGGGATTCGACAGCCGGGACACAGACTTCATGACGGAAAGTATACCAGGACAACGCATGCCGGTGGAACAGCGCCGAGCGATCGTTCTTCACGATCCGGACATCAGCGGGTCCGGCACAGAAATGCGTCATACACAATCCTCCAGATCATGCACATTGCAAACACAAGAGAAGAAGTGTACAAAGCCCGTCAGAAGGGACAAGCAACATCGCATCGGCAATTCCCGCAGCATGGTGTTCAGACTGATGTCCGCAGATTATGAAGGAGTAGACTTTCCATGAAAAATGTCCAGATTGTTTTTAATATCCAGGTTCCTGATCACGTTTCGGAAGAAGAAGTGAACAGTCGACTGAATCAGGTCATCAGTGCCCTCATGGCCCAGGAGTTCGGCGGCAATTCATTCATGGATCATCCATCGGGTCTTCCACCAGACGATCGTCACGGACAAGTCGGCCACGCCTGACCCGCTTCCTTTTCCTATCCCCATAACACCCGTTCCCCCGGCCCTTGCCAGCCCGTTGTCAAACAACAGACACCCATCCTGCCGTCAGACCCGTTTGACGGATGAGGATTCGGACACAACGATGTGGGAATGATTGGAGCGGGTGAGGAGATTCGAACTCCCGACCAACGGCTTGGGAAGCCGTTGCGCTACCACTGCGCCACACCCGCTCGCTCATTGTCGCAGGGAGTTTATTCTAGGCAGAGCCGGAAATGTAAGTCAAGGCTGGGTGGGCCGTGGTTTCCCTACAAACCAAAAGCGGCTGTATCAAAGAATGGCCATATGACTTGAATCTGCTGAGCCGTAGCTTCTCTGCAAGCCCAAAGCGGCTAGACTCGCAAAGACGAGATCATCGCCAGCAGGCTACTTGCCGTGCTGACTTGTGTGGATCCGAAGTAGCTTGATCACTCCTTCACGGGGCGGAGCAACGACGCCATTTTACTCTTGGAACTACAGAGAAGTGCTGATCCGTACGGCGAACAGGGCAAGTTCCACACTTTCGTTTGTGCCGGACCGATGTTTCAACGTGCCATTGAGATCAAGAGCGGTACAATCGCCGAGCGCGATGGATTCGTCTATGCCGGCTTCCGTACAGTGTGACGAAGCGGTACGTGACACTCCCTGCCCCACAATGCTTTGCGGACGAGATGAATTTCGAGTGGCCGGCAGAGCACTTGGCTGAATAGGCAGTCCCCGCCCTAGGGTCAAACCCACTGTCCAGTGGATTTGACGAGGAGTTTACGGATTTGTGATAATCCGACCCCTTGATGGAGGTTAGGGAATTCTCCAATGACTGATCTCAATGGTGGTTCCCAAATCGAACTCGGCAGTCTCTTCGGCAAGCAAGGCGAGGCGGGTGCGGCGAAAAGATCCGAGTTCAGCGATCCTGCCTTTTCCGCCAACAAAGCCCAGCCGATTCATCGATGGGTTCCTTGGATAGCGGGATTCTCACGGAATTTTGTCCGTAGTGCACTGGATCGGCATCTCCATGAGCCGGGCGTGGTTCTTGATCCCTTCGCTGGTGTGGGCACTACGCTAATTGAAGCCAATCTCGCAGGCCATGAGGCCGTTGGCTTCGAAATCAACCCCTATGCAGCCTTTGCGTGCAGGACAAAATTGGGGGCCTTCAATGTCTCTGCTGACCTCCTGAAACAAGCAACAGATTATTTCCTGGAATCTCTCGTTGCCGCTGTGCGGCAAATGCGCATCCCGAAGGCAGAAGTCCCACAGGGATTTCGCACGCGCGGCGTTTTCTATAGTCCAAAGGTCCTGCACAAGGTTCTGTTGGTACACGATTTCATTGCGGAATTGGAAGATGAGGGCATCAGAGATTTGTTTCGCCTCGCATTTGCCTCCACGATGGTGACCTATTCGAACTATTCCTATGAACCCAGCCTTGGGCGAAAATCAGCCGCAGGGAGGCCAGATGTCACTGATTTTCCGGTTGCCAGAGAGATTGCAGGGAAACTCTACGAAATGGTTGAGGATATTCGGGCTCTTCAGAATCAATTCGACGAGGGCCTTCCATGTGCAGATGTCTTCAACGAGTCATTTTTTGATTCACACCGGATACTTGATTCGGAGTCGGTAGATGTTCTCATCACCTCACCCCCTTATTTGAATAACTATCATTACAATCGAAATACCAGGCCGCATCTCTTCTGGCTCGGATTCGTGAACTCTCCCAAAGATATGAAGCCTCTCGGAGAGCAGAACTTCGGCAAATTTTGGCAAACGGTGAGAGAGCGTGAATGCATTGATCTCAACTTTCCTTTGAAAGACATGGAGATATCCGAGTGTCTGCAAACGTTGAGGAAGAAAAATCCGATTCGGGGTATTTACGGCGGCAACGGTTGGGCCAACTACGCAGCATCCTACTTCAATGACTGCTACCGATTTTCGAAGGCCGCGAAGTTCGTCCTTCGTAGGCGTGGAACGGCACTGGTCGTGGTTGGTAACAGCATTTTGCAGGGCGTGATGATCCCTACTGACCGTTTCCTCGCAAAGATCGCTGAATCCGTCGGCTTGGAAGTAGTAGACATTCACATTCCCCGAGCCACACGCGTCGGGAACAGCATCATTCAGTCGGAAGTTCGAGTAGCAAAGGCCAGAAAAGGCCATCAGCTCTACGAAGCTATCGTCGAGTTAAGAAAGCGCTGATCAGGAAGATTGTTGAATTTTCTTGAGGATGTCCTGAAGCAGAGGCTCTGCGCCTTTCAGTTTGTCTGCCCACGACCTCCCCGGATGTAGCACATCCCATTCCGATCGGGCTTGGTCATGTCGGCCACTACCAGGATCGTGGTTTCCAAACCCATCAATCATGATGTTCCACAATGGATCGAATTTTCGGATCAGGCGGGCTTCCACCGAAGAGATGAGATCAGTTTCGATTCCTCCGAGAATCATAAAGCGGCACATGAAGTCAGCAATGTCTAGTCCCTGCCCTTGCTGAATGCTTTTCTGATGTTCTCTCAGTCTGATGTAGAGGGGCTGGGTCAGATGATTTGACGATCTCTTTCCTGCCCTCCATCCCGAAGGGACAGCCTTGCCGACATAGATTGGCTGGACATACGCTTCTTGATTGGAGACAGAGATCTTTTGATAGGGTTCAAAATCTCCGGTGTAATAGAGGGCGTAAACCCCAGTCCCGGGGAATCCGCAACCCGGAGGTAGGGAATGCACGGGAGTTCCTTGCAGGAAACAGATCGCCTTGTCCACAACGCTCTTGTAAGTCGGCGAGCGAAAGGTGTGGAGTTGCGGATTGACGCTGAGCGGGATCATAGAAGGGAAATTCCTTTTTCAAGCCGATGTAGTTTTGCCGGCCAAGGCGGTGGTGATGTGATGGGCGCCACAGACTACGCCCCAGATGTGGTGGGCCACAGGGCGGCGGAGGCTCATGCCATCATCTACTGTCGTACATGCACCAGCGCGTATTTCCGTTTACCGATTTTTATTTGATAAGATTCATTCGGGTGCAGGGGGAGGACGGCACCGCTGTCCCTGTGGCATGTTTGATTAATGACAACGGCGCCTTGCGTGATCAGGCGGCGCGCTTCCGCCTTGCTCGGCAACAGCTTCGTTCGCATGAGGAGATCCACCAGTCCCATGACAGGATGCGTCGAGTCAGCAAAATCGTCTGCCGTCAGCACGACCGTGACATCGGGATGTTCGGGAAACTCCCGTTTGCGGAATTTCCGCTGAAAGTCATCCCTGGCCCCCTGCCCGGCAGCCGCCCCGTGATACCGCGCCACTAACCCTTCCGCCAGCGCCAGCTTCGCTTCCATGGGATGACGGTGCCTGACGGCATTGAGATCTTCCGTGGTCAACAATTCGTAGTACCGGTACATCAGATCATCGCTCACGGACATGACCTTGCCGAACATGTCTGCGGGAACATCTTCCAGGGCAATCGCGTTGCCAAAACTTTTACTCATCTTTCGCACACCATCGGTGCCTTCCAGCAACGGCATCGTCATGACAACCTGGGGAACCTGGCCCCACGCACGTTGCAGATCCCGTCCCACCAGCAGATTAAACTTCTGGTCAGTGCCGCCCAGTTCAATGTCCGCCTTGAGCGCCACAGAATCATAGCCCTGCACCAACGGATAGAGAAACTCATGAATGCCGATGGGTTGTTGAGCCTGGTACCGTTTGGAAAAATCATCCCGCTCCAGCATCCGCGCCAGATTATAGCGCGAACACAACTCAATCATATCCTGGGCGCGCATGTCGTGCATCCAACGGCTGTTATATTCTATGCACGTGCCGGCCGGATCCAGCGTCTTGAAAATTTGCCGCTCGTAGGTCCCGGAGTTGGCCAGGATCTGTTCCCTGGTCAACGCCTTCCTCGTTTCAGAGACGCCGGTCGGGTCGCCAATCATCCCGGTGAAGTCCCCGATCAAAAAGATCACCTGGTGCCCAAGATCCTGAAAGTGCCGCAACTTCTGGATCAGGACGGTATGACCGAGATGCAGATCGGGCGCCGTGGGATCAAACCCTGCCTTGACCCGCAAAGGGCGCTTCTCCCGTAACGCACACATCACGCGATCGTCGAGTTCCTGCCGTGGAATAATCTCAACGGCGCCACGCGTAATCAGGTCAAGCTGTCGTTGCAGTTCTTGATCCGTCATTGCCTTCCCCACCTGACCACACACCACCACCCCCGCCACGTCTTATCCGTTGGAGTCGCCCTCGGATTGACCAGCGCGAACATACGGCCGAAGTTGCTCAAACCGTTTCGTGCCAATCCCCCGTACCTGTTTCACATCCGCCGTTGACATGAAATTGCCATGTTCACTGCGATACCGCACAATGCGTTCAGCCAGCACCGCTCCGATACCCGGCAACGTTTGCAGTTCCTCTGACGAACCGTAATTGATATCCACGGGCACAACGTGGACAGCTTGAACGGATGACCTTTCCTGACGCCTTTCCTGGTGCCACTCCTCCGTCGCCTGAAACGAATCCGTCAACAGTCCCGTGACGAACAGCCATCCCACTACCCCGCCAAGGAGCACAAGTTTCACGCCAAATGACTGCATTCCCGAAAGATTGTCGACAGACCATCCCGTTCTCACAGGCGTTTCCCGGCCAGATGAATCGCCAGGCCATCCACGTCCTCAGCCGCTTCCATCAAGGCTTCGGCATGAGTGGGATGCGCGTGAATCATGGCGGCCATCTGCGAAGCCGTGGCATGCAGTTGCATGGCCAGAGCCGCTTCGTGCACCAGATCCGCCGCATGTGCCCCGACCAGATGAGCGCCCAGCACGTGATCCGTCCGGGGGTCGGCCAGAATTTTCACCAGCCCGACCGTATCCCCGACCGCATGTGCTTTTCCCAACCCACCATACCGGTATTGTCCAATCCGGGGCGCAATGCCCTGTTCACGAATTTGCCGTTCGGTCAATCCGACACGACCAATCTCCGGCAACGTAAAAATACCTGCCGGCACCACGTCATACCGCATGGTTCCCGCATATCCGACAAGGTTGTTCACGGCCACTTTGCCCTGTGCCGATGCGACATGGGCCAACATGGCCCCGCCCACCACATCGCCGATGGCGAACACCCCGGGCACATTCGTTTGCAGGCGGTCATTGACGACAATCTCGCCCGAGTCGCCGAGTGTCACCCCCACCTCCTCCAGGCCAATCCCCGCCGTGTTCACGCGCCGCCCCACCGCGACCAACACCCCGTCGCACACCAGTGACTCCCCACTGGCCAGGTCCACTTTGATTCCGGCGGCCGTTTTGTCAACATGCGTCACGAAGGTTCCCACCACGCTTCGCACACGACGTCTGGTCAGTTCGCGTTCAAGCAAAGCCGATACATCGTCATCTTCCATGGGCAACAGACGGGGCATCGTTTCCACAATAGTCACATGCGACCCCAACCCCGCATAGAGGGAGGCAAACTCACAGCCTTCCACTCCCCCGCCAACGATGACCAGGCGCCCGGGGATGCGCGGAATGTCCAGGGCCTCCCTGCTCGTCATCACGTCAACGCCATCCACGGGCACGACCGGCAATGCCGACGACGATGACCCCGTGGCGATAATCATGCCATCGGCCTGAATGGTGGTTTCCGCACCGTCGGCACAGGACACACGAATGGTCTGGTCATTCACCAGTCGTCCCGTCCCCTGGACATGCGAGACGCCCCAACGCTTCAACAACGTGGCAATGCCTTTCACCAACCCGCTGACAATGCGATTCTTTCTCGCCACCATCCGCACAGGATCGTAGGCGGGAGGCTGCGGGAGGTGCAGACCAAGCTCGTCGGCCTTCTTGAGTTTTTCTCCCAGCTCAACGACCGCCAACAGCGCCTTGCTGGGGATGCACCCCCAGTTGAGGCACACGCCACCCAGGGCCTGATTGTCGATCACCGTGACACGGGCGCCCAGTTGCGCCGCTCGAATCGCGGCGACGTATCCGCCGGGGCCTGCACCAAGAATGGCGATATGTCGCTGGGAAGACATTAATGTTGCGAGGAAAGGAATTCCTCGTACTGAGAAGACGACATCAGCGCGTCAACGTCGGCGGGATTTGCTAATTGAATAACCGCGATCCATCCTTTTCCATACGGATCCTGGTTCAGGTATTCGGGATGATCCTGTAATGCGTTGTTGACTTCCAGGACGGTTCCGCTCACCGGCGAGTGCAGACTGGACGTTGATTTGGTTGATTCCACTTCGCCCATTTCCTGATTCACGTCCAGTGCGGCATCCACCTTCGGCAGATCCACAAACACGACGTCACCCAGGGCATCCTGGGCAAAATCGCTGATCCCCACCGTCGCGCGTTGTCCATCAAGCCGCACCCACTCGTGCTCTTTGTGATATCGTAACTCTTCGGGAATCACCACGTACTCCCCTCCCCTGTTGCCGTTCACAGGATTGTGCGTGCAAGGGAGCGTTCTTAACGAAGGAGGGGGTATTTGTCAAGGAACCACGCGAACGTCACGGACATGTCCCACGCCTTCGGGAAGCCTCCACGACCGGCCAAGTGTCCGAGACGCCTGGCTGGACACAATGGCCCAGACCTTGTCAGGCTTCCCCAGGTATTGAACCATGTCGAAAACGGAACCCGCCCGTTCATCCGAGCCTTCCGCAGAACGATCTCGTGGCGCGGGCACACCCCGCGCGGGCTTTGTGTCGTTGATCGTCGTCAGAAACACATCAAACGGACCGTGAGCGATCGCAACCCAGTCTTCGGCAACGTGCACCAACCCGTACACGGGGTCGGTCACACTGTGGTGTTGCACCTCAAGCCCGAACCGAAGACGAGGAAGACGAACGCGCAAGGTATCAACCAGGAATCGAAGAGTCCGGAGCCGTTCCCGTGCTTTCCACCCGGCCCATTTCCAGAACACGGCCGGCAGTTGCACGTTGGCATCAGACCCCGCCGCGAATCGTGGGCCATCGTCTCCCAGAACCCGAACCGGATCAAAGTTCACGCCAAATTCCCGCTTAAACGCCGCAAGGGCCAACGGGCTGAACCCTTCATACATTCCCGAAGGCACTTCAGAGCGAAACACCAGGCCCGTGAGCGGAAGGCCGCGAAGTTGAGAGAGCCAGCCAACCAGAAACTCCCGGTAGCCCACCCCCCTCAATGAGTAATACGGCGAGCGCCGCAATGCTCCCGATGTTGAGGCCGACCGCGGGTTTGACGGAGGGATATATTCCCAGTCACGCCACCGTGCCAACGTCCCGCGTGGGGCGCCTGCTGCGTTTCCCAGACACCGGAGGGTGACTCCGAGGTAGACCGCCGCCCCCCGATTGTGCAGACGCCGAATGACGGAACCCATCGTGCGAGGCGACAGCGGTGGCCCGTTGCGTAACACCGTCCCGTCAACCCCACAGGGAATGTCCAGGAGAATGACAGACCCCTCGATGGGTTGATGGTCCGCCACAACGGGCATCCGATCATCCGACAGGTGGGGCGAGGCCAGCGACACCAGAACCCCTCTCACCGGTTCGCCCGTCGCCGGTCCCTCCAGCAAACCCTCAAGCCGTGTGGCACGAACCCGGGCTTCGGCCTGATACGGATTCGGCATCGGCGCGTCTGCGAGCACACGAAAATGTTCGGCGGCCACAGGCAGATTTCCCGCCCCCTGGTACGACCTGGCCAGCCACCATCGCGCTTCCAGCGTTCGAGAAGAATGCGGGTGCATGCGTACAAAGCGATGCAGTAACGCAATCGCATCTCCATAGTTGGCCCGCATAAACGCCCGCGTCGCGTCATGCAACGACCGCTTCTCAACCTGGTCGCGCAACCCCCCTGTTCCCGTATCCGGCTCGGGCAATCGGACACACCCGCTCACCAGAAAGACAAGAGAAAGCGCAACGACGATACAGTGACAATACGAAAAAAGACGCGGCATGTGACGAAACAAGACGTCCCGAAGACGGCATTGCCCTGACGGAGCTGGTTAGTCGGATGGAACGAACACGGCCCGATGACACATGTCACACCATGTCCGGGAAAAAGTAGGCTATCTCAACGGTGGCCGTTTCATGAGAATCCGATCCATGTACCGCATTGGCCTCAATGGAAGCCCCGTGCAATGCTCGAATCGTTCCCGACTCCGCCTTCAGGGGATCGGTCGCTCCCATCAGCTCCCTGTTGGCCTTCACGGCATCGTTTCCTTCGAGCACAAGAATGACGGTCGGTCCCGAAGACATATGCGCGATCAATGACCCGAAAAACGGCCGGTCACGGTGTACCGCATAAAACCCTTCGGCGACGGCTTTTGACAGATGTAACATCCTGACCGCAACGGGATTGAGGCCGGCGGCCTCGTACCGTTGAATGATATCGCCTATCACCCGTTTTTTCACGGCATCGGGTTTGATCATGGCTAACGTTCGTTCCTCCATCCTGAGTTATCCTTTCTTTGTGTTGGTGTCGAATCCTGTACGAGTGTACCACAGCGGGAAATGTGGCCCACACGTGTGCCACACCCTCCGGGTCACGACATATCCACGGCTGGGTTTTAGCATAAGCCGCAAACGAGTCCAACCTGTTTCTTTGTCGCTACAAGGGCACAAGACCCCGCACACGAGAAGGAGCCTTCGTGCCATATCACCACGATCTGTGTGAGCCTTCCGTCCTGATTCATCCCGACCCTGTTGCAAAGCGGACAGGACAAACGTGCGTGCCATTCTGTCCCCCTGCCGCGCACGATCGGCTCCTGCGCATTCTCCCCGCCGGATTGCAATGCCGAAAGTGGTGTGTTCATAATTCTGCCTCGCCGTTTCTCACACGACGTCGTTCGATGTTTCCATCAGGGGTCGTCACCCTCTGACGGTATCGGTCACCATGAGGATTGCACATGAATACCTCGGCCATGATTCAGGAACTGAAGACACGACTCGCCCGGACCACCGCGGTCACGATCCTGACCGGCGCCGGCATATCCGCGGATAGCGGTGTGCCGACGTTTCGCGGCAAAGACGGTCTCTGGAAACACCACCGGCCCGAAGAACTGGCCTCGCCCGAGGCCTTTGATCGCGACCCGCGCCTCGTGTGGGAATGGTACAACTGGCGCCGTGAACTGATTAGAAGCTGCCAACCGAATCCGGCCCATCACGCCCTTGTGGAACTGGAACGCCGAGGAGGAGACTTCCGGATCATTACCCAGAATGTTGATGGACTCCATACGGCAGCAGGGTCGCAACATGTGTCGGAAATTCACGGAAACATCTGGAAAGTCCGTTGTACGCGATGCGGGCGGATAACCGTGAACCGCGAAGTACCAATCGCCATCCTGCCGTACTGCTCAGACTGTCAGGGATTGCTCCGCCCGCATATTGTCTGGTTTGGGGAATCGCTGGACCCCGTGGATCTGCAACAGAGTGACGACGCGCTGCGCCAGTGCGAGCTGTTGCTGATTATCGGCACCGCCGGTGTGGTCTACCCGGCCGCATCGTTTGGCTCCGTGGCCAAAGCACACGGAGCCTTCGTGGCAGAATTGAATCGGGATCCGACGCCACATTCAGACCTCGTTGACATGGCCATCCACGGTTCTGCTCAGAACCTCGTTCCCCAACTGCTTGCCTGACCCGCCGGCATTCGCATTTTCTTGACGAGTTCGGGGCGGTTTGTTAGCTTTGCGGAAACACGCCACACCATGGCCGCAGAGAAAACCATGCACATTACGATCAATGGTAAACCCGAAGGGCTTCAGGCCAGCACCGTCATGGACGTGCTGAAACACAAGGCCATTGATCCGCACATGGTGGCCGTCGAACTCAACACCCGTATCGTCGAACGCACCCAACTCGAGACCACGCCCGTCAAGGACGGGGATCACATCGAGTT
Organism: Nitrospirales bacterium; assembly: GCA_963692935.1. GTDB lineage: Bacteria > Nitrospirota > Nitrospiria > Nitrospirales > UBA8639 > Bin75. The sequence goes on along the minus strand of OY843588.1, from coordinate 839,559 downwards.
CCTGTTTTATATGGGCGGCGGGGCATGACCACCGGATATCTATCCAACGTGACGGAGGGGATTGGCAATACCCCACTGGTTCGCCTGAATCGTCTTTCCCCGAAAGACGGCGCCTCGATTTTTGGAAAAGTGGAATATGCCAACCCGGGCGGGAGCGTCAAAGACCGTATCTGTCTCAACATGATTGACGAAGCGGAACGTGCCGGCACCCTCAAGCCGGGCGGCACCATCGTGGAGCCGACCAGCGGGAACACGGGTATCGGGCTTGCTCTGGTGGCCGCTGTGCGCGGCTACAAACTGATTCTCGTCATGCCGGAGAGCATGAGCCTCGAACGGGCCAGTCTCCTGTCGTCCTACGGGGCACAACTGATCCTGACCCCCGCCTGGGAGGGCATGAAGGGCGCCATTAAAGAAGCGCAAAGTATTATCGGCCAGAATCCCGAATATTTTATGCCTGACCAGTTTGCCAACCCGGCGAATCCCGCCATGCACAGAAAAACCACCGCGGTGGAAATCTGGGATACACTGGACGGCAATATCGCCGCGTTTGTCGCGGCCGTGGGGACCGGCGGCACCATCACCGGTTGCGGGGAAGTGCTGAAAGAACGCGCACCGGCCACGAAAGTTATCGCCGTCGAACCGGCGGGATCGCCCGTGCTCTCCGGCGGAGAACCGGGGCCGCATAAAATTCAGGGGATCGGGGCCGGCTTTGTGCCAACCGTACTGAATCGTTCAATCATTGATGATATTATTTGCATCACGGACGATCAGGCCTACCAGACCACAAAGGGACTGGCCAAAAAAGAAGGGGTGCTCGTGGGCATTTCCGCCGGGGCCAATGTCTGCGCCGCTCAGCAGGTGGCAGCAGGCTTGCGGCCCGATCAAAACGTGGTGACGGTCTTGTGCGACACGGGCGAGCGATACCTGAGCATCGAAAAGTATTTTAATATCTGATGCGCGCATGAATCGGAGTCGTCATGCAGTTTTCGGAAGAACAAATCACACGATACAGTCGGCACATCCTTCTTCCCGAAGTGGGGGGAAAGGGGCAGAAGAAAATCGCCCAGGCAAAAGTGTTTGTGGTCGGGGCAGGAGGACTGGGCTCGCCAGTGGCCTTGTATCTGGCCGCAGCCGGCGTCGGAACCATTGGAATCATCGATCACGACACGGTGGATCGGTCCAATCTCCAACGACAGGTCCTCCACCACACGCCTGACATTGGACAGGCCAAGGTCCAATCCGCGAAAGAAAAAATCGGTCTGATCAATCCCGATGTCACGGTCGAAACGTATCGGGATCGCTTGAGCGCCGACAATGCGCTGGACTGTATCAGGCCCTACGATGTGGTGATTGACGGGGTGGATAATTTCCCCGCCAAATTTCTCATCAACGACGCCTGCTATTTTGCGAACACGCCTCTCATCCACGGCGGCATTCTTCGCTTCGAAGGCCGGGTGTTCTCCATTCTGCCCGGACAATCAGCCTGTTACCGGTGCATTTTCAACCATCCGCCGCCATCCGGGCTCGTTCCCAGTTGTCAGGAAGCGGGCATCATTGGCGTGGTGGCTGGCATCATCGGCACCATTCAAGCGACAGAGGCGCTGAAACTGATCCTCGGGATCGGCGATCTTCTCACCGACCGCATCCTCGACTTTGACGCGCGCAAAACCGCCTTTCGTGAAATACGGACGAAGCGCAACCCCGGGTGTCCCCTGTGTGGCACCCACCCGACTCTGACCACGTTAGTTGAACACGAACAGGAATCATGCCAGCGACAACCGCCAGGAGCGGTCGGAGTATCCTAGTGTCGGAAAAGAAACCCACAGACGGGTCAACCGCGCAACGTCTCAGGGTCGGGCGGGGTGGGGCGCCGGAAGACAAACCCATGGTCAAGATGCAAGCCCTCGCGTGCCGGGAATGCGGGAAAGAATATCCGACGGAAGCCCTTCACGTCTGCGAACTGTGTTTTGGACCGCTGGAAGTCAAATATAATTACGACGACATCAAAGGCAGGATCTCGAGAGCCTCGATCCAGAACGGCCCCAAGTCGCTGTGGCGCTACAAAGAACTGTTGCCGATTGAAGGCCGTCCAACGATTGGGTTACATGCCGGCATGACCCCTCTGGTGCACGCAACAACCCTGGGAGCTTTTCTGGGGCTTGACGAACTCTACATCAAAAATGACTGCGTCAATCATCCCACGCTGTCGTTTAAAGACCGCGTGGTGGCCGTGGCCCTGACACGTGCCCGTGAACTGGGCTACGAAACCGCGGCCTGTGCGTCCACCGGCAATCTGGCCAATTCCGTCGCGGCTCACGCGGCACATGCCGGCATGCAATGTTACGTGTTTATTCCCAGCGACCTTGAAGCCGCAAAGGTCCTGGGCAACCTGATTTTCCGCCCCAGGGTGGTGGAAATCGAAGGCACCTACGATGACGTCAACCGCTTGTGCAGCGAGATTGCCGGCGAACGGCGGTGGGCCTTTGTCAACGTGAACATCCGCCCCTACTACGCCGAAGGCTCAAAAACCCTGGCCTTCGAAGTAGCGGAGCAATTAGGATGGCGCGCGCCCGATCAGGTCATTGTTCCCATGGCATCGGGTTCGTTGTTGACAAAAATCTGGAAGGGGTTGCGCGAATTGCATACCGTCGGGATTCTCCAGAACGTGCCAACGAAGGTCAACGGGGCACAGGCCGAAGGCTGCTCCCCGATCGCAACGGCCTTCAAGCATGGAAGGGATTTCTTTCAACCGGTCAAGCCAAACACCATCGCGAAATCCCTGGCCATCGGGAACCCCGCCGATGGATACTACGCCCTCAAAACCGCCGCGGAAAGCGGGGGGAGCATGGAATCCGTCACCGACGACGAAGTCATAGAAGGTATTAAACTGCTGGCCCGGACCGAAGGCATTTTCGCGGAAACAGCGGGAGGCGTGACCATCGGCGTCCTCCAGAAACTCGTGAAGCAGGGCATGATCGGGAAACATGACGTGACGGTCGCCTATATTACCGGCAACGGATTAAAAACACAGGAAGCGGTGGTGGATTCGGTCGGGCGTCCAGTCCGCATTCCGCCAAGTCTGGTCAAATTTGAACAAACGTTTGGACAACAGGGGGCGGCATGATCACCATACGAATACCCACGCCTCTTCGTCCCATGACCGGGGGCAAGAGCGAAATCGAAGGCAAAGGCGCCAGCATCGGCGAATTGATCGAACAGCTGAATATCGCCCATCCCGGGATCAAAGACCGGATCTGCGACGAGCGGGGAGAAATCCGTCGGTTCATCAACGTCTACCTGAACGAAGAAGATATTCGCTTTCTGACGGGCAAAGACACGCCCGTCAAAGATGGCGATGCGGTGTCCATCGTTCCCGCCATTGCCGGTGGAAGCCATGACTAAACTGCGATTTCACATTCGCTTTCCCGAAGAAAAAATTCCCGAGCCTATCGTGTATCATCTCGGGCATGAATACCGGGTGGTGACCAGCATCCGACGGGCCGACGTGCGCGAAACAACCGGCTGGATGGATATCGAACTGTCGGGTGAAACCGAAGAAATCGAACGTGCCATTGACGGGTTGCGCAACAAAGGCGTCTCCGTCGATCCCATTGAACTGAACGTGGTGGAATAACAGCCGATGGATTTTACCGAAGAACAATTAGAGCGGTACAGCCGGCAAATTATCCTGAAGGAGGTTGGCGGCAAAGGCCAGCAGGTACTGGGGCGGGCCAGGGTGCTCATTGTTGGCGCCGGCGGTCTTGGCTCCCCGATCGCGCTGTATCTCGGCGCGGCAGGTGTTGGCGTCATAGGCTTGATTGACGGCGACGTGGTTGATCTTTCCAATTTGCAACGGCAGGTGCTCCACACAACGCCACACGTGGGGCTGCCGAAAGTCGAATCCGGACGTCGGCTGCTGGAGGCATTGAATCCCCACGTGCACGTGAAGACGTATCAGGAACCGCTCGCCGCAGGAAACATTATGACCCTCCTGCCGGACTACGATCTGGTGCTGGATGGCTCCGACAACTTTGGCACCCGGTTTCTCGTGAACGATGCCTGCTTTTTCTCGAAAAAAACCCTGATATCCGGGAGTATCTTTCGCTTCGAGGGACAACTCGCCACGATCAAAGCACACGAAGGCTACCCCTGCTATCGCTGTCTCTACCCCGAACCGCCTCCGGCCGGGCTGGTTCCCAGCTGCCAGGAAGCCGGCGTGTTGGGTGTCCTGGCGGGGACCATCGGTATTCTCCAGGCCAGCGAAGCCGTGAAGGAAATTCTGCATATCGGCGACACGCTCGCGGATCGCCTGCTGATCTACGACGCGCTGGACATGACATTCCGCAATGTCGGCCGCCCCAAAGACCCCACCTGCCCGCTCTGCGGCACCGCTCCGACCATCACCGCGCTGGAAGAACACCACGTCTCCTGCAGTCTCTAACGCTCATGCTCAGCATCCCCGCAGACATCTGGGAAGACATGATTGCCCATGCCAGGAGCCTTGATCCGAACGAGTGTTGCGGCATGTTGGCCGGCAAGAACGACGACGTGACGCAGCAGTATCGGATTACAAACATTCTGGCGACATTACACGAGACCGAGCTGGCCCGGTTCGATCAGGCGAAGCTGTCCGACCTCCAACAACTGTCTCCGGAAGCACGCGCCGATATTGCCTTCCAGATGGACGCGCATGAGCTGTCGCAAGCCCAGAAGCACATGCGTCACCATGACCTTACGCTCAAGGCCTTTTACCATTCCCACACCTTCAGTCCCGCCCGCCCGTCCGTCACGGATATTACCATCGCCATGGAATTTGAAAGCTACCGCGCCACACTCAACCTTCCCCAACCCCTGCACGTCATTATCTCGCTCCAGGAGAAGGCGCATCCCGTCATCCGCGCCTGGCGGATCCACGATTCACAAGCCACTGAAGTCCCCGTCGAACACCGGTAGAGTCTTGTGTGCCGTCACCCGTTCTCCTCTCGCGGGCAACACGCAAGGCCCCCGGGAAGAAACCGTCACCGTGCGCGAAAAACAATCGGATACAGAACGTTTCCCATTACCCCCCGTTCCTTCTTCCGGACCACGCTGAACGGGACGGGGGCGGGCTGTATGCACCACCCGCTTGAGGATTGTCCCTGCACACATACCAGATATCGTTCAGTGAACGGAGCCGGATCAAAAAACGCGCTCAAACTGAACGGCTCCCAGAAACTCGAAATCCTGCCGGGTGTCCTGACTGGCGTGGTACTCCAGGCCCAGACTCAGCAATAACCCGCCGCCGGCGAAGGGGCCGCGCCAGGCGGCTTCGGCTTGCAGGGTGCGCCCCGCCGGTGCCAGGCCAACCCGCTGGCGCCGGTACAGCACTTCGCCGTAGCGCGTCCGACCGGTCGCCAGATGCAGCTCGGCATGGCCCGACTCCACACGCAACGGCTGAGATATCCGCAAGCCCAGCCAGTCACCATCGTGCCACCATGAGCGCCGCTCCAGCCCCAGACTGAAGGCGCTGCTTTGCAGCCGCGAGGCATCACGCAACAGACCGAACCCGTGGAATGCCGGGCGCGTCCACCCGACGTAACCCGCGACAAGGGCATGCCAGTGGGCATTCAACGGCCAGCGGTGGTTGAATCCCGCAAAGGCCGTGGTGCTTGAAACCGTACCAAAGGCCCCGCGCGGGCGCGTGCCCAGAAACCCGTCGGCTTCCCACACGACGCCGGTCTGCAACGACGGGTGAGCTCGACCGGCCTGATAATCCATGACGACCCCGAGGCCGGGGTCTCCATCGGTCCGCTCATAGCCTTCGTCATGTGCCGCGCCGTGCATCAGGGCAAAGCCGAGGCGCCCGCCGAAGGGCAACGGTTGCGACCCGCCAACGCCCAGGCCATCCTGCACCAGCGACAACCAGGGCGCAGCGAAAGCCGAGCGGTCAACAAAACGGTTCGCCGAACGGTGGCGGTACAGCCCCAACGAGCGGCCGTCATGGCGCCCCCACGATAGCCACCAGCCTGCCTCAATACCGCCCTTGACACCCCCCTGCCCCGCCCGGACAAACGGGTGCCCGGACGCAAAGGACAACAACGCTTCTTCGACGTGCTGACTGAAAGAGCCGGACACGAATTCAAAGCGGCCGGGCACACCCAGCCAGTCCCGCGTCTCTTGCATGCGCAACGCTCGCGGCAGGCGTCCGCTACGCCTGGGACGCCGCACCTGCTCGCTCAGTGTCACCGGAAAGGGCGCGTTGAGTTCGTCAAAACCCACGACCCGGCCGGCATCCAGTGCGTCCCTCAGTTCCGTGCCGAGAGCGCCGCCCAGTTCCATCGTCGCCCCGAAAATCGGCCGGGCGCTCTCATCCCCCGCAACGGACGTCATGAGCATCCCCACCGGCCGTGTGGCGGCGTCCAGGTCCAGGAGTCCGTGGCCGTAGGTGTCGCTGTCGGAATAATCCGGGCCGCCGGTGGCGCTGCTGTCGGTACGGTCGGCGGTGGCGAGGACACGGGTGACCAGCTCGGTGTTGCCGAGAGAAGGGGTGCCATCAGCGTTGCGAAAAAATGAACGCATGACGGCGAGGGCGCCGGTTACTATCGGGGCGGCAGCGGAGGTCCCGGAGAACAAGCGGTAACGGGCGCCGTCCGGGGGACCGCCCATGTCGGGCGGAGTGTCAAACTCGCTGTCGAGCGTGGGGGCGACGATATTGACGCCAGGCGCAGCGAGACAGAAGCCTTTGGCGATGCCACAGTGATTGGAGAAGCTGGCGATGAGTCCATCCTGGCGAACAGCAACGACGGTGAGGATGTGGCCCTGCAGTTCAGGGAAATGGACGCCGAGGCTGGTGAAGACGGTAGGGGCCGTGGCATCAATGGGGTCACCCAGGCGGTCGTTGGTGGCGTCGCGGTCGTAGCGTTGGCCTTGTTGGTTACCGGCGGCCCACACGATGATGCTGCGGTCGGCGGGATGGCGATGGCTCTGGGCGAACACGCCGGCAAGTCGCGGGAATGTAGCACGGATCTGGCCACGAGTGTAGGAGGCGATGCCGTGGCGTAAGCCGAAACTGAAGTTGAAGACAAAACCACGGGGGCGGGTGCGGTCGGGTATTCCACCGGCGCCTCCTTCGTAGAGTATGCGCTCATATCTCATGGCATTGCGCTGGTCGTTGTACCCGATGATGTTGCGTAACCTGACGGGATCCGACACTCGGTCGCCGGTGCCGAGGGAGAGCTGGATAGCATGGATGTTGGCATCAAAGGCGACCCCGTGCGTGTTGAGGCTAAGCGTCTCCCCGTCTCGGCGGCCGGCGGCGACACCGGCAGAGGAGGTGCCATGGGCTGTATCGCTGCACAGCCTGGCAGCGGCACCGGCAGTGGTACAGGGGAGATCAACGCTGGTGATGCTGGTAACCTTGCTGGAGACGCCATCGGTGAACTCGCGGTGGTCGGTATACAAGCCGGTGTCTGCGATGACCACAGTCTCGCCACGACCTGTGGCCCCACGGGCGTAGGCAGCGGCGGCTTTGATGGCGCCAAGGTGGCCGTCGGAGAGGAGAGTGGGGGACGCACCACGCGTGAAGGTTGGACGGTATTCGTTGGCCCCCTCATAGCGAGCTTTTTCCGCAGCAAAACCGGCCGGCATGTACGCAGGGAACACCGTCGGGTCAGTAGCGACGCGGGGAAATGGCGGAGCTGGCACCAGTGGCGGATCTGAAGCCGGTGCCGGTGGCGCGCCACCCCCTCCCCCACAGGCGGCAAGAAGCAGGGCCAACGCCACCAGGAGCAGGATATGTGTGATAGAGAGTTTCAGGTTGGGATACTTCCTGTGGTCAGCATGGCCTTGTCACGACACAAACAGCAGGGCCTTGTCACCACGCCGTATAGTGAATATGCCAGTGCATTTTCTGCTGTATTCTTCGGAGAAGACCAGACGACGCAGCCTGCAATAACCGTGGTTTGGCCACCCAGACATCCACACCTTCAATTCCACTTGCCCGTCTGTCACGGACAGGAAAACCGCCATGGAATCTGAAAGCTCTCGCGCCACCCTCAATCTTTCTCACCCCCTGCACGTCATTGTCTCTCTCGAAACGAAGGTGCATCCCGTCATCCGCGCCTGTCTGATCCACGATTCACAAGCCACCGAAGTCTCAGTCGAATGCCGGGAGAATCTTGCAGGTCACAGGGGCTGGTCAAAAGACACGATTAAACTGAACGGCTCCCAGAAACTCGAAATCCTGTCGGGTGTCCTGACCGGCGTGGTACTCCAGGCCCAGACTCAGCAATAACCCGCCGCCGGCGAAGGGGCCGCGCCAGGCGGCTTCGGCTTGCAGGGTGCGCCCCGCCGGTGCCAGGCCAACCCGCTGGCGCCGGTACAGCACTTCGCCGTAGCGCGTCCGACCGGTCGCCAGATGCAGCTCGGCATGGCCCGACTCCACACGCAACGGCTGAGATATCCGCAAGCCCAGCCAGTCACCATCGTGCCACCATGAGCGCCGCTCCAGCCCCAGACTGAAGGCGCTGCTTTGCAGCCGCGAGGCATCACGCAACAGACCGAACCCGTGGAATGCCGGGCGCGTCCACCCGACGTAACCCGCGACAAGGGCATGCCAGTGGGCATTCAACGGCCAGCGGTGGTTGAATCCCGCAAAAGCCGTGGTGCTTGAAACCGTACCAAAGGCCCCGCGCGGGCGCGTGCCCAGAAACCCGTCGGCTTCCCACACGACGCCGGTCTGCAACGACGGGTGCGCTCGACCGGCCTGATAATCCATGACGAATCCGAGGCCGGGGTCTCCATCGGTCCGCTCATAGCCTTCGTCATGTGCCGCGCCGTGCATCAGGGCAAAGCCGAGGCGCCCGCCGAAGGGCAACGGTTGCGACCCGCCAACGCCCAGGCCATCCTGCACCAGCGACAGCCAGGGCGCAGCGAAGGCCGAACGGTCAACAAAACGGTTCGCCGAACGGTGGCGGTACAGCCCCAACGAGCGGCCGTCATGGCGCCCCCACGACAGCCACCAGCCTGCCTCGATACCGCCCTTGACACCCCCCTGCCCCGCCCGGACAAACGGGTGCCCGGACGCAAAGGACAACAACGCTTCTTCGACGTGCTGACTGAAAGAGCCGGACACGAATTCAAAGCGGCCGGGCACACCCAGCCGGTCCCGTGTCCCTCGCACGCGCAACGCCCGCGGCAGATGTTCGCTGCGCCTGGGACGCCGCACCTGCTCGCTCAGCGTCACCGGAAAAGGCGCGTTGAGTTCGTCAAAACCCACGACCCGGCCGGCATCCAGTGCGTCCCTCAGTTCCGTGCCGAGAGCGCCGCCCAGTTCCATCGTCGCCCCGAAAATCGGCCGGGCGCTCCCATCCCCCGTGACGGACGTCATGAGCATCCCCACCGGCCGTGTGGCGGCGTCCAGGTCCAGGAGTCCGTGGCCGTAGGTGTCGCTGTCGGAATAATCCGGGCCGCCGGTGGCGCTGCTGTCGGTACGGTCGGCGGTGGCGAGGACACGGGTGACCAGTTCGGTGTTGCCGAGAGAAGGGGTGCCATCAGCGTTGCGAAAAAATGAACGCATGACGGCGAGGGCGCCGGTTACGACCGGGGCGGCAGCGGAGACACCGGAGAACGAGCGGTAACGGGCGCCGTCCGGGGGGCCGCCCATGTCGGGCGGAGTGTCAAACGGGCTGTCGATCGTGGGAGCGAGGATATTGACGCCGGGTGCAGCGAGACAGAAACCCTTGGCGACGCCGCAGTGATTGGAGAAGCTGGCGATGAGTCCATCCTGGCTGACAGCAACGACGGAGAGGACGTGCCCCTGCAGCTCAGGGAAGTGGACGCCGAGGCCGGCGAATAAGGTGGGGGCCGTGGCATCAATGGGGTCGCCCCGGCTATCGCCGAGGGTGGTGAGATCGTAGCGTTGGCCTTGTCGGTTGCCGGCGCCCCACACGATGATGCTGCGGTCGGCGGGATGGCGATGGCTCTGGGCGAACACGCCGGCGAGTCGCGGGTATGCGTCACGGACCTGGTCACGGGTGTAGGAAGCGATGCCGTGGGCTATGCCGAAACTGAAGTTGAAGATAGAACCACGGGGGCTGGTGCGGTCGGGGATTCCACCGGCGCCTTCTTCGTAGAGTATGCGCTCGTAGTTCAGGGCATCATTCCGGTCGTTGTACCCGATGATGTTGCGTAACCTGAAGAGAGCCGACCCACCACGGGCGCCGGAGATGCCCAGGTAGAGCCGGACAACATGGATGTTGGCATCAAAGGCAACCCCGTGCATGTTGAGGCCGTCCGCTCTCCCGTCTCGGCGGCCGGCGGCGACACCGGCGGAGGAGGTGCCATGGGCGGCATCGCTGCACCGCCTGGCAACGGCATCGGCGGCGGTGCAGACACGACCGATGTTGGTGATGCCGGTGATCTTGCTGGAGACGCCATCGGTGAACTCGCGATGGCCGGTATACACGCCGGTGTCTGCGATGACCACAGTCTCGCCGCGACCTGTGGCCCCACGGGCATAGGCAGCGGCGGCGTTAATGGCGCCAAGGTGGCCGTCGACGAACATTCTGCGGGATGCGAAGAAGACTGGACGGTATTCGAAGGCCCCCTCATAGCGAGCTTTCTCCGCAGCAAAACCGTCTGGCATGTGCACCGGGAACGCCACAGGGTCAGTAGCAACGCGGGGGAATGCTGGAGGTGGGGTTGGTGGCATCATGGTCGGTGCCGGGGGTGGGGTTGTCGGTGTCATGGTCACTGCCGGCGGCGGGAGTGTCGGCGTCATAGTCGTTGCCGGGGGCGGAATTGTCGGCGTCATGGTCGGTGCCGGGGGGGGCATTGTTGGCGTCATGGTCGTTGCCGGGGGTGGCATTGTCGGCGTCATGGTCACTGCAGGCGGGGGGAGTGGCGGCATCATGGTCACTGCCGGGGGCGGCATTGTCGGCGTCATGGTCGGTGCCGGGGGCGGCATTGTCGGCGTCATGGTCACTGCCGGGGGCGGCATTGTCGGCGTCATGGTCACTGCCGGGGGCGGCATTGTCGGCGTCATGGTCACTGCCGGGGGTGGCATTGTCGGCATCATGGTCGTTGCCGGGGGCGGCATTGTCGGCATCATGGTCGGTGCCGGGGGCGGCATTGTCGGCGTCATGGTCGTTGCCGGGGGCGGAATTGTCGGCACCGTGGGCGGGGTCGGCCCGGGTGACCCGCCACCCCCTCCTCCACCGCAGGCGGTAAGAGTCAGGGCCAACACCACTGAGAGAATCAGCTTCGTGGTAGAGAGTTGCACTTTGGGACATTTCCTGCGGTCTGCATTGCATTGTACCCACAACAGGCACCGGGACCTGTCACACCACACCGCGCATTGAATATGCCCGCGTATTTCCTCACGGTATTCCCCGCAGGAGATCCGACGATGGAGCATGGAAGAACCGTGCGTTCACCAGCAAATACAGGGGCTTCATGCTTCCGGTGCGTTTGTATTCATGCCCGCTTCCTGTGTTGCGCGAGACGCAGGAACAGAGAAACCACGGACGCCGAAGCTGTCGTGCAGTCCCACCACATCGGCATCTGTCCCAGAACAGGCCACGAGTCAGGGATAGTACCGGTTGTCTCCACCACTCCCATGTCACGAGACCCGCCCAGCGACAAGCCCGGTGTCCTGCTTATCCCCATATTCCGAGTCATGCACTCAACGCCACAGCCTTGAAGTGGGCATGAACCTTCTGGCCGATTTTCAGCTTCAGTCGTTGCAAGGATTTCCTGGTAATCATGGCCAACAGAGGACAGCCCGCATCAAGCTTCACGGCGACGGCATACCCGTTGCCCGACGACGGACCAATATCCACAATCGTGGCTTCCAGCACGTTCAGCACGCTACTGGACGCAGACAGGGGATCCATTGTCAAACTGATGTCACAAGCCGGAATCTGTATGCGTAGCGACGCCCCGACGGGAAGAGATTCTTGAGGGATAAACAGCGATTGTCCCAGAAAATCAACCCGTGTCAACCCAAACTGCGGTTCATGTCCGGCAATCCGGGTTTCGATCACGGCACCGAGGATGTTCGATTCGGCCAGCTCCGACAGATCCGGTCGAGCAAAGATCTCCTGAATCGGTCCGGTCGCCACCACACTCCCCCGTTTCATCAGGACCACATGCCAGGCCAGTTGGATAATTTCGTTGAGATCGTGGGTCACATACACAACAGGGATTCCCAACTCCTGATTCAGCCGCCTGATAAACGGAAAAATTTCCTTCTTGTGTTCGTGGTCAAGGGACACTAACGGCTCATCCATCAACAGCAGTTGCGGACTGGTTAACAGCGCCCGTCCGATCGCCACCCGCCGTTGTTCGCCACCCGATAACTGATGGATACGGCGTTGCAGGAACGCGGTCAACCCCAACAGCTCACTCACCTGATCGAAGGTAATGCGTCGCTGAGACGGAGGTGTGCGCTTCATGCCATAGGTGAGATTGCGTTCCACATTGAGATGCGGAAACAGCCGGGCCTCCTGAAACACGACGCCCACGCGTCGTCGTTCGATTGAGACAAATATCTTGCGCGCATTGTCCTGCCAGATTTCCCGGCCAAACGCGAGAAACCCCGATGCCACGGGGGGCAGCCCTGCGATACACCGCAACAATGTGGTCTTGCCGCTCCCGGACATGCCAAACACCGCAACCGTCCCTTCAAGTGGGAACGTGCACGTGACGTCAAAGCGAAAGCCGGGATAGTCGAGGCGGAATCGTGCGTCGAGGTGACTCATGACACGTTCACGGGCAGACGGCGATTGACCGTGTACACGATCGTGAGCATGAGAAAACTCACGATCAGGAGTGTGGCCGAGAGCAAATGGGCCTGGGTATATTCGAGGCCCTCGACGTGATCGTAGATGGCAATGGACAGCACCCTGGTCACGCCGGGGATATTCCCTCCCACCATCAGCACGACGCCGAATTCACCAAGGGTATGGGCGAAACCCAGCACGAGAGCGCTCACATAGCCCCGAAGCGCCATGGGTGACACAACGGTGAAAAAAGCATCCAGCTTTGAGGCACGGAGAGACCGGGCGACTTCCATCGGTTTGGTCCCGACCGCATCAAAGGCCCCTTGCAGGGGTTGCACCACAAAGGGGAGCGAATAGAACGTCGAGGCGATAACCAGCCCCGTAAAGGTGAACGAGAGCGCCGATCCGGTCAGCTCCTTCCACGGTCCGCCAATCGGGCCATGAGGCCCGAGCGCAACCAGGAGATAAAACCCGAGGACGGTCGGCGGAAGCACAATGGGAAGCGCCACCAGCGCTTCCACCAGAGTCCGTACCCGCGATGTCGTGCAGGACAACCACCACGCCACGGGAGTGCCAACCACCAGCAACACGGCGACGGTCACCCCGGCCAGTTGCATGGTCAACCACAACGAGGCCCAATCCATGGCGGGCAGATTCATCACCCATCCACCCTGTCGTGCTTAGTCCAACCCATAGCCGAACCGTTTTATGATTGCCCTGGACTTCGCCTCCCGCACGTAATCCAGGAGGGTACGTGCGGCTTCACTGGTCTGCCCGCTGACCAGCAACACCGCCTGCTGATACAGGGGCTTATACAGATGCGTCGGCACGTCCCATCGGCTTCCCGCCCCATTGATGGACACATCCAGAACCTGAGACAGCGCCACAAACCCCAACGGGGCGTTTTGTGAGAAAACGAACTGGAAGGTTTGTCCGATATTTTCCCCCTGAACAATCCGACTACGCACATCATCCCACACTCCCAGGGCTTGCAGGGTCTGTTGGGCGGCGGCGCCATACGGGGCCGTCCTGGGGTTGGCCATGGCCAGATGCTCAAAGTGGCCGGACAGCGTGGACCGGCCATCCGCCTTGACCACGTTGGGCGCCATACTCCACAGCGTCAGTCGCCCCACCGCGTAGGTTATCCGACTCCCGCGAACCGCAAGCCCTTCCTCTTCCAGCAGTTTCGGACGTGTAACATCGGCGGAAAAAAACACGTCGAACGGGGCGCCATGTTTAATCTGTGCATAGAGCTGTCCGCTCGACCCCGAACTGACCACCGCGGTATGGCCCGTTTCCTGTTCAAAGCCGGCAACAATCTCATGGAGTGTCGACGCAAAATTCGCTCCCACCGCAACACGAACCTCTCCGGCGGTGGCGATGAGCGGTCCACAGAGCTGAAGGAGGAGACCGAGCAGAACAACATGAATCGTACCGGCCGGCCACGCGCACCCATTCACCGACATCCCTCTTTTCACAGGCTGTGGCATGGTCCAGGGAACGACAGGTCCCGGTTGAGCGTCTTCACATTGTACCGTACCGGCCTTGTCATATGTGAGGTGGGCGGCACGAGGCGAGGCCACACACCCCAAAGAAAACCATTCAGTGGAACAGGGAGAGGAACCCGAATGCCACACCACGGATGTCACAGCCGGCGTCGCGACCGCGGGCCTTGTCATCTCCGGTTCCCATGAAATACCGCGCCGACACAACACTCAAGCCCCCCTGGTTGTCTGATACACACCGCACGGTCATACGGTTCAACCGGGTCGCCGCAGGCGGCGTCTCTCCCGACCTGTCGGTTTTCTGACACTGCACCGGAGTGTACTGTCAGGCGTGCGGGACTGTCAAAATGCCTCGCTCCATACACGGAAACACCCGAAGCGGGTAGCCGGTATGATGTTTCTTGAACACAGCCCCGGAGTGATACGCCGGGGATCACGAGGCGGAGCGATTCCACCGACGTGCATCAGGATGCCGTCCTTGCTTTGGAGGCCAGGATTGCGTTAGCGTTCTTCTCCGTTTGCTCCGGCTGGATCGTGAAAGTGGGGACTTTGGAAAAAGGGAGACGCTTCAATGCCAGAAAGTGCTTACGTGCTCATCAACGTGCTACCCGGGCAAATCGCCAACGTGAAGACCATGCTGGCAGAGATCGGGGAAGTGAAAATGATCGACGCCTGCTGGGGAAAACCCGATATTTTTGTCAAAGTGGAGGTGCCCAACCAGGAAACCCTGACCCAGTTAATCCTCACCAGAATCCACGCCATTGAGGGCGTGGCCCAGACCGACACCCACCTCGTGTATACACTCCAGAACACCCCACCATCACACAACGGTCAACAGTGACGGCACAGGCCATGGACGATGGGCGTGTCAGGAAATACCCGCCTCGCGTTGTAACCATCGCACATAAGGGATGATCGCCGTGAGATCGTCGGGCGTCGCTTCGGTGACAGGGGGCATATCGCCAAAGTTCCAGTGATGAGACCGGACGCCTTTCGCGGCCGCCCGTCTGAATGCAAAATCCGCGTGATGCGAAGGCTCATAAATTGTATGCACTAACGGCGGCCCCGCATTCGTGCCCCGCCCCGCCTCGCCATGACAGCGGGCGCAGAACGCCTCGAACCGTTGTTTCCCTTCACGATAGTCCTCTGGAATCACCCGTGAGCCATCTGGCGGCACGGATGGTTGTGGCATCGCATGATCACGGGAGGTCTGTGCGGCATTCATGCCCTCCGGCTCCTGCGAGCAACCGCCCATCCACAGCCATGCTCCAAGCAACAAGGTCCCCGCGATCATGTATCTGCCGGAATGCAGGGACAGGTCAACGTCAAGACCCGCCATTGGAATCTCCTCTCATACAATCCCACACATTACGGGTTTGAGATGTTCGCCGCGTAAGGCACCGGATCCCGCAACCCGGCCTCTCGAAAGCCCCGCAACCGAATCACACAACTATCGCATTGCCCGCAAGCCAGGCCACCCTCCTGCGGATCATAACAACTGTGGGTCAACTCAAAGGGCACCCCGAACGCCCGTCCCCGATGAATAATCTGGCTTTTATTCAATAAAAGGAGCGGAGCCTTAATCTGCACGGTCCCGCCATCCACGCCCTGTTTCGTCCCAAGCCGGGCGACGTGTTCAAACGCACGCAAAAACTCGTGGCGACAATCCGGGTATCCGGAATAATCCAGGACATTGACCCCGATAAAAATGCAGGACGCATCCACAACTTCCGCATAGGCTAATGCCAGTGCTAACAGGACCGTGTTGCGCGCCGGAACATACGTTGACGGAATGCCCGTTTGCCGTTCGTGATCCGACCGGTTCCGAGGCACATTGCCCGAGCCAACCAGAGAGGAGCCGCCAAATTCGTGCAACCCCAACTGGAAAATCTTATGCTCCGCCACCCGCAACCACGCTGCAACACGTTGCGCCTGCTGAATTTCAACCCGATGGCGCTGGCCATATTCGACCGTAAGAAAATACAGCCTGTACCCTTCGTCATGCGCGATTGCGGCCGTCACGGTTGAATCAAGCCCCCCGCTGGCTAACACCACCGCTTTCATCGCGTACAGCCCGACCTTTTCACGAAAGACTCCTCTCCCATCCCGCGCCACCCGCGACTGACAAGACACTCCCGTTCCGCATACCGCATACAGTCTCTGCTCCGCACCCACCATGCCCTGCCACGGGGACACACCTGTTCAACAGCATGCCGTGATACGTCTGGTCTGACAGGGATGAGAAACCGCGATTCCAGAAAACAGCAGGACGGCAGGGAAACAAGCCAGCAGAAAGCGGCGTGGGATTATCCATACCACAGTGGCAATCAGGATGCAGTCGGGTCAGCTCCGTTGCTCACCGCGTTCGATTTTCTCAAATAACTCTGTTTTTTCCTGACAGGCGACACACAGTCTCGTGAACGGCATGACGGCCAGTCGTTTTTCGCTAATGTGCGTGCCGCATTCAACGCAGACGCCATACGTCCCTTCTTTCAGGCTCGCCAGGGATTCGTCTATCATCTGGCGTTCCCTGTTCCGTTTTTCCTGAAGGGCAATGTCCAGCTCACGCTCAAGATCCAATGAGGCCTGGTCTCCAGTATCCATGGCCGATTCAAACCGCCGTTGCTGCTCTTCCGTCAACGTCTGACCGAGCTGACCCTGAATATCCTTCATCAGCTGTATCCGCCGCTCCAGCATGATATTCTTCAACTTCACAGACCGCACGGAAAGGGCCTTCCTGGGGGTCTTCTGAAGCGTGTCCCCGGAACCAGCACGCGGGGAACGACCGGCTTGAGAAGTCACCGCTTTCCTGAGAACAGATTTTTTCTGCGTGGTCTTTTTCTGAACGACCTTTTTCCCGGTAACTTTTACCGGCCCCGGACGCGCAACCGATTTCACTGTTTGGCGTTTGGAAGACACAGACGATGGTGTTTTCTGCTTTTGGGATGGCTTTGGGGATGAATGTCTGGAGACGGTCTTCGATGGTTTCCTGGTTAATTTTCCCGCCATATCACGCCCCCCATCTCATCCCATGACAGGCTGTTGCCCGCCGATCTTCCCGAACCCGCAAGGGCCACGGGAGCGAAAGCCTAGCAGGTCATGAATAAGTCATCAAGGAATGAATCTCACATCCCTCGATTTTGTGACGTCCTTTCAGAAACAGCAATTCAATCGCAAAGGCACACCCGACAATGTCTGCCCCTGCCCGCCGCAACAGTTGCACGGTGGCGGCCGCAGTCCCCCCTGTGGCCAGGAGATCATCCACCACCAGCACACGTTCTCCGCTCGTCACGGCATCTCGATGAATCGCCAGCGCGTTTGAGCCATATTCCAGATCGTATGTCACCTCAAACACCTCGGCGGGCAGTTTGCCAGGTTTGCGGACCGGCACAAATCCCACGCCCAGGTTATACGCCAACGGACATCCCAGGATAAAACCTCGAGACTCAATGCCCACAATTTTGCCGATCCGCTCATGCCGGTAACGCTCCGTGAGATCGTGAATGATCTGGCAATAACCCCTGGCATCTTTCAGCAACGTCGTAATGTCATAAAACAGAATGCCGGGTTTGGGAAAATCCGGAACCTCGCGAATGAATGTTCTATAATCCATAGCCTCATCCCTCATCCTTGTATGACCACCCCGCCCCGTTCATGCTCATCCAGAGAGCCATGACACCGTCCGCTGACGGGAACACAACACGTGAACGGAACCCATTCCAGACCGGAGTCGTCCGCTAATCAAGAATCTCAAAGGCGGATTCCCGTGCGTTTGGATCCAGCCATTCCACCTGCACATCCTGAACATGAGCGAGTGGCGATCCATGCCTGAGAGCCTGGATGCACTCATCCACACGCGTGCGTGCGCCTTCAATTTCGGTTTCGACCCGACCATCCGGCAGATTTCTCACCCATCCGTTCAGCCCGTGCCGGGTAGCCTGAGATTGCGTGAACGCTCGAAACCCGACTCCCTGAACCCTGCCCCGGATCAGGACGTGAGCCCGAACACACTGCCGTTCCTGCATGACCGCCTCCCCATTCCGCATCGCTGGCACGCGACCGACAGCATCATGGCGCCGGCCACAAAAAGTCGCTCAACGATTGTGCCGTGTTTCCCGCGTCACGAATACAATCGGGAATGCCGATACCGTCATACGCCGCCCCCGTCAGATACAACCCGGGATACCGGGCGACACCCTGGCGAATGCGCCGCACACGGGCCCGATGCCCGCAGACATATTGAGGCATGGCCCTGGGCCAGCGATACACTTCCACATGGAACGGCCGGCTTTGAATACCCGCCATGGCGTCCAACTCCCGACACGCGTGGTTCGTCAGGTCGGCATCGTCCAGCTCCAGCAGATCTTCCCGTCCGCGACCACCCAGATAACACCGAATCAGGCACTGGCCCGACGGCGCCCGGCCCGCCCATTTCATTGATGACCACGTGGCCGCAATCAGCCCGCGATTTTCAATGCGCGGCACCACAAACCCGTATCCACGAAGCCGATGGCCAATCTCCCGTTCGGCATAGGCCATGGAGATGGTGATCGTCGAGGCATAAGGAATCTGGTCGAGCAACGTTGCGGATTCGCGGTCAATGGATTGCATCAACCCCGCGGACATATACGCGGGCGTCGCAAGCACCACAGCTTCCGCTTCCACTGTTGCTCCCCCCTCCAGTTCGAGCCGGTACGGTTGATCGGGATGGGTCTGCCGTGGCGAATGCACCGCCAGGACCGTCGTCCCGCATCGAAGCGACACGCCGGCATCCGACAGTCTGTCACTCAACCGCGTGATGACATCACCCAACCCGCCTCGCAGACTTGCGAAGAGTGTACGGGCGGATGTCGCACCCTGCCCGTGCGCGGAACGCGCCCGCCGCATGGCCAGCGCACCTTTGAGGAGACTGCCATGCGTGCGCTCCCATTCGATGAATTGAGGAAACGTGGCATCCGCACTCAGCTCATTCGCATCACCGGCATAAATCCCCGCGACAAACGGTTCAATCAGACGATGAAAAGCCTCCGCGCCGAGACGCCGAATAAAAAACCCGGCCAGGGTCTCTTCCCCGTCGGTTTCGGGTCGAACGGGGATCCACCACTCCGCTCCCATTCGCACAATGCCGGACCATGACACCACCCCGCTACGAAACAGCGAGCCAGGTTGTGTGGGTACCATGGCAATCAACCCCTGGGGAAACTCGCGCAAGCGCCCCCTGGAAAAGGTCAACGCCCGACCATTCCCCTGACTGGTATTGAGCAACTGCGACGTCAGCCCCAGCCTGTCACACAGTGCAAGAGCCGAAGGTTTGGTCGTCAGGAACGAATCGGGGCCTCCCTCCACAACCAGTCCCTGAACATGGTTTGTGACAATTTTCCCGCCAAAAGCCGGCTGCCCTTCCAGCACGGTACAATGAAGCGGCTTCCCCATCGCCCCCGCGCGTTCCACCAACGCAAACGCGGTGGAAAGGCCCGCAATCCCCCCTCCCACAATCGCGACTCGTTTAGGCACAGGCATATTCTGTGACACGGTCAGGGCCCATGCACGCATCCGGGCCATGCACAACCAACGCCGTCAGGGACTCAATGCGTGCCATACGCATGGACATACTCAATGGCGGCCTCAACATGTTCGACGGGGGTCTGCGGAAGAATGCCATGCCCAAGATTGAAAATATGTCCAACCCGGTTGCCGGCTCGCGCCAGAATATCCTTGACGCGGCGTTCCAGCTCCGGCAGGGACGCAAACAAGGCCGCGGGATCGAGATTGCCCTGGACGGCGACATCGAATCCCACCCGTGCCCAGGCTTCATCAAGATCAACGTGCCAGTCCAGACCCAGCACATCGCTGCCGGCGCTTCGCATCAGCGGCAGCAACGTGGACGTCCCCGTGCCAAAATAAATGATCGGGACACCCGCGGGTTTTAAGCGACCAATCAACGACGTGACAGACGGCAGGACATATTTGTGATAGTCCCCCGGAGCCAGACACCCCACCCAACTGTCAAAAATCTGAACGGCCTGCGCACCCGCCTGAATCTGATTCAGCACATAGGCCGCGACCCCGTCGGAAAGTTTTTCGAGCAGGACATGCCACAGATCCGGCCGCCGGAACATCAACTGCTTCGTGGTGAGATGGTTTCGTGAACTCCCTCCCTCAATCGCATAGCTGGCCAGGGTGAACGGAGCACCGGCAAATCCAATGAGCGGGACACGTCCATCCAACATGTTGCGTGCCATGCCGACGGCGTCGGACGAGAACCGGAAGGCATCGCCATCCACGCGACGCAATCGCCCGATGTCGTCCTGATTCCTCACCGGATTGAGAATGACCGGCCCCTTCTGTTCATGGAAGGTCAGCTCCAACCCCATCGGCTCCAACACCAGGAGAATATCCGCGAAAATAATCGCGGCATCCAGAGCAAAGCGTTCAACTGGCTGCAACGTGACTTCCGCGGCTAATTCCGGGGTTTTACAGACCTCGAGGATGCTGTGCTTCGCCCGAATCTGCTGATAGGCTTTCATATACCGCCCGGCTTGACGCATAAACCAGACGGGCGTCCGATCCACAGGCTCACGACGACAGGCTCTCAGAAAACGATCAGTGGTCATGGGGGTAGGGATTGCAGGGATGGGCACAACATACCGTCAATACGTCCATCGGCGCCAACCGGGTGTTCCGCATCGCCGGCGGGACACCGTGACGTCGACGACCGTGGACACAGACTAGAACCATTCTTCACCGGCAGGCTCGGGTGGTACCGGCGTCTGAACCGACCGGGTGGCATAGGCGTCCCGGATCTTCCCACTGGCTTCCTCGTAACGCAACGCCTCGTCCGGATCAAGCAATTTCGCATCACCTTCCCGTAATTCAATCCGATAATGGTTTCCCCCGGACGAAAACCATTCAATGTAGGGATGCGGCTCAAGGAGAGGATGCGGGTCAAAAGAAATCGAACTCACGGTGCCGACCTGGAACGTGCCCAGATCCACCAGACGTGATGCGACGTGGGCATCATCGGCAAATTGCGAATTCGTAAAGGAAAAAATCCGCCCGGCAATGTCGGGCTTGAAATCGCCATGCAAATAGAAATCCACGGGGCCGACAGCGGCAAAGACCATGGTCCCCACCACAATCCCTTGCGTGCGGTTATCAAGATAGCCGGCCTTCACCCACCGGTATCCGCCAAATTTTTCAGCCATGCACCTGCCTCGACTCCCCGCATCGCACGTCGTTCAACGTATCGCTGGCCGGATGGTCGCGCAACAGGGAAGACAACGGACGGGAAAAACGGCAGGCCTCACGGCTTACACAACTGACACTTCAATTGACGCACCACGCCGGACTCTTCCAGAGCATCAAGGGCCGTGTCTTTGTCGGGATATTCAAACCAGCCGCCTTCCCAGAAATCAGACTTCATGGGAACGGAAGGCACTTCCAGGCACCGCTCTTTATGCAGAACGGCCTCATTCAATGATCGTCGGATGTTCACCCACACAGCCATTGGTCAACCAGCTTCAATCCGTTCCGGGACACACACAGCGACAGTCAATCTTGAAAAAACTGCCATTCATCTTTTTCAATTCTGACTTTTTCACCAGCCTGAATTTTTTTCAGATCGGCACGATCAAACAGTTTCAGGTACCGTTCAATACGATCAGGGTCATCAATCCGTTCCTCTTGCTGCAATCCACTTGCCAACCGGTACGTTCTCATCAAAAGCGACATGTCCATCCCCCCGGCACATGAATAATCATCGGGAAACCCGTCAAACTTTCCAACTATGAAGAAAAACATTCAGGACGTCAAGGTTCGACGCCCGCGCCGCGACCAACATCTTGTGATAGCAAGAGGCAATTTCAATCCTGTATAATGCGCCCGTCGTCACGACCAATATCAATCCGCAACCAAGGGAGTACCCCGCACCATGCCTGTCTATGAATATCGCTGCAACGCCTGTCAGTATCAATTTGAATTACTCCAGTCCGTCACCGCCAGGCAGGAAGACACAGCCTGTCCGCAGTGCCATCACGTCAACGTCCACCGCCTCATGTCCGCGTTTGCGTCCCAGGTCAAGGGAGAGCAGAAACCCGGATTCAATGAGATGAAAGCCAGGGACATGTACAACGAGCGCATGGACAAGTTCAAAAAACTTCCGCCGATCATGGGTGCGCGGGCCGTGTCCGACACTCCCAGAATGACACAACCCTCAAACCCCGTTTCCGAAGGAAATTAACGCCCACCGGCTCGCCCCGCGCACGTGACCATCCAGTGATTCCCGCACGATTGACAGACAATCAGGCCTCCGCCGGGTGTGGCGCATGGATCGTGCCATGCATCGCCCTGTTGGCCGCTCTGCCGCTGTTCGTGTCGCCCGTGGCCGGTTTCGCCCAGGACAGCACGGGCAACGCGCTCATCGTCGGCAATGGCCCGGAGCGGTATGCGATTGAGTCGCTGGCAAAACAATTTGAAACCCTGCACCCCCGGACATCCATTGATTTCTTCTGGCACCAGAACGCCAGGCCTGTCGACAAAGTGCGCAAAGGCGAAGCCGATATTGCCATCACCGGTCAGGCGGAACCCGGTCTCCCTTCGACCACGGTGGCCTGGGACGGTATCGCCGTGGTGATCAATTTTGCCAACCCGCTCGACGGACTCACGCAGGCGCGCCTGGCGAAAATTTTTACGGGACAGCTCACCTCCTGGTCGCACGTGTACGAGGAAGGACCGGAAACCGGCATTGCGCTGGTGCAGCGAACCTGGAATCAGAATATCCGTCAACCGTTTGAAACCCTCCTGGGCATCACGCATCAGACGAATGTCAGGGCACGGGTCGTCGAAAAAGAAACCGACGTGTTCAAAGCCGTGAACGGCGACACCCACGCCATTGCCTATGTCTCCATGTCCCCCGCGTTGCAGGCGCGCAAAGACGGATATGGCGTCACACTCTTATTTATTGATGACATCGAGCCGGAATACCAGACCGTCCTCGACGGCACCTGGCCCCTGCGCCGCCCCGTGGTCTTTGTCCTGACCCCCGACGCCTCTCCAGTCGCCCGTGACTTTCTCGCCTACGTGCTCTCGCCCGAAGGACAACGCGCCATTCAAACAGGCGCCAGTGGTCTGTTCCAGGACAAAACCCGTTCCGTCGTGCACTACTACCCCCTCAATCCCTCCAACGGACAATAATCGCAACCGGGCACGCCGCCCCTCTTGACAAGATCCTCACCGTCCATGTTACACAAGGCGCACCTCACAGACTCGGACATCCCCTCCGGTAGCATGTCTCCCGGGAGCCATGCGATACACCGGGGACATTCTCCAACGTCACCAGGGTCCACACACTTCCCCCATACCACGGCAGGCTGACTCATGTTCAAAAAAATCCTTGTGGCCAATCGCGGCGAGATCGCCATGCGAATCATCCGGGCCTGCCGCGAACTCAACATCGCCACGGTCGCCATCTACGCCGAATGTGACGCCACAGCGATCTATGTCAAAAAAGCCAACGAAGCGTATCTGGTGGGTCCCGGCCCGGTCCAGGGATTTCTGGACGCCAAACAACTCGTGCGCCTGGCCAAGCGGCTCAGCGTCGACGCCATTCATCCAGGCTACGGGTTTCTCGCGGAAAACGCCGAATTTTCCCGTTTGTGCCGGGAGAACGGCATCGCCTTTATCGGCCCTCCTCCCGAAGCCCTGGAAATGCTGGGAGACAAAATCCAGGCCCGCGCCCTGGCCAAACGGATTGGCGTGCCGGTCATTCCGGGAACGGAAGCCCGGATCCAGAACGAAGAAGAGGCGCGTCAGTTTGCGCATGCCATTGGCTATCCCGTCATGATCAAGGCCAGCGCCGGCGGGGGGGGATGCGGTCTGCGCATCGTACGCTCCGACAACGAACTGCAACAGGCCATGGAATCCAGCACGCGAGAGGCCATGGCCGCGTTTGGCAACGACGATCTGTTCATCGAAAAATATCTTGAGCGGACCCGTCATATCGAATTTCAACTGCTCGCCGACAAAGAAGGTTATATTGTCCATCTGGGCGAACGGGACTGTTCCATCCAGCGGCGGCATCAGAAAATTCTCGAAATCGCCCCCTCCCTGGTCCTGAACCACCAAATGCGTGCCCAGATGGGCGAAGCCGCGATTGCCATTGCCCGCGCCGCCCGGTTCGAGAATGCCGGCACCGTTGAATTTCTGGTGGATCAGGACGGACAATACTTTTTCATCGAAATGAATCCCCGCATCCAGGTCGAACACACGGTCACGGAGCAGATCACCACCATTGACATCGTGCAGAACCAGATCTGGATAGCCGAGGGCCGCCCGCTCGTCTTCGGGCAACATGAAGTCAATTTGCAGGGCTATGCGATTCAATGCCGGATTAACGCCGAAGACCCGCAACACGGGTTTCGTCCCTCGTCGGGGAAAATCACGGCCTACCTGTCGCCGGGCGGAATCGGGGTTCGGATTGACGGCGTGGTCTACAAAGACTATACCGTCCCCCCGTATTACGATGCCCTGCTGGCCAAGATGACGGTCCATGGCCGAACATGGAACGAAACCGTCCGGCGCACCCACCGGTCGCTGGAAGAATTTGTGTTGCGGGGCGTGAAAACCACCATCCCGTTTATGAAAAAAATCATGGAAGAACCCGACTTCCGCGCGGGACGATTTGATACATCATATCTGACCTCCCATCCGGAACTGACCGACTACGCCAATGTCCTGGAATCGGAGGATCTGGTGGTGGCGGTCTCCGCAGCAATCGCAGCCTACGAAGGGCTGTAGCCCGTCACGCCAGACGGGCCAGGCGAACCTGAATGTAAGGAGCGGTATGGCAAAGCACTCACCATCTCAAGGCAAGACCAGAACACCCGCCCCGGCTCCGCCCGCAAAGAAGGCAAAGAAGCTCCCCCGGGTCGCACAGCCGGAAACTCCCGATATCAACGCCTCGCACGGCCGGCGGATTCACCTGACAGACGTCACCCTGCGGGACGGACAGCAATCCCTGCTGGCCACTCGCATGAGAACGGAAGACCTGATCCCCGCCGCGGAAGAGATGGACAAGGTTGGCTTCTGGTCGCTGGAAGTCTGGGGCGGAGCCACATTCGATGCCTGCCTGCGATTTCTCAAAGAAGACCCCTGGGAGCGGTTGAAAGCCTTTCATCAGGCTGCCCCGAATACCAGACTGCAAATGTTGCTCCGCGGGCAGAATCTGGTCGGCTACCGGCATTACGCCGACGACATCCTGGAACGGTTCATCGTCAAATCGGCGGAGCACGGCATTGACGTGTTTCGCATCTTCGACGCCCTGAATGACATCCGCAATCTGCAACACGCCATCAAGGTGGTCAGGCAATGCGGCAAGCATGTGGAAGCCACGATCTGCTACACCAGCAGCCCGGTGCACAACCAGCATCACTACGTGGATCAGGCCCGAAAACTGGAAGACCTCGGCGCCGACACCATTTGCCTCAAAGACATGGCCGGCCTCCTCCCGCCGTTTGAAGCCTATCACCTGATTCGACACCTGAAAGCGGCCGTTCGCGTGCCCATCCATCTCCACACCCACTACACATCGGGCATGGCCTCCATGTCCTCGCTGATGGCGATTATCGCCGGCCTGGATATTCTGGACACCGCCATGTCTCCGTTGTCCGGCGGCACCTCGCACCCGCCCACGGAAAGCTGTATCGCGGCCCTGCGCAACACCCCGTATGACACCGGCCTGGATTTATCCCAGCTCAAATCCGTTTCCGAACGACTGCGAGCGGCCCGCAAGCAGTATCATCAGTTTGAAAGCGACTTCACCGGCGTGGATACGGACGTGTTGTTATCGCAGGTTCCGGGAGGCATGACCTCCAACCTGGCCTCCCAGCTGGCGGATCAGAACGCCATAGACAAAATGCAACAGGTCCTGGAAGAAATTCCCCGCGTTCGCAAAGACATGGGCTATCCCCCGCTGGTCACGCCAGCCAGTCAAATCGTCGGCACGCAGGCCACCCTGAACGTCCTGACCGGCGAACGGTACAAAGTCATCACCACCGAAGCCAAACATTACTTCCTGGGCCTGTACGGCAAACCGCCCGGCACACTGCACGCGGCCATCAAACGCAAAGCCATCGCCGGCGAGCGCCCCATTTCCAACAGACCGGCGGACAATCTGGACCCCGAATTACCGGCCGCCAGAAAAGAATTGCGTGAGTACGCCGTTACCGAAGAAGACGTGTTGTCGTATGCCATGTTTCCCGCCATCACCATGGATTTCATCACCGAACGCGCCAGCGGGACGCTGCAACCCCACTCACTGGAGCCGCCAATCGAAGGCGGCGACGGGGGGTTGCCCGCCCATGACCTGCATCTCGCCCCCGTGGAATTCAACGTCATGCTCCACGGCGAAACGTATCACGTGCGGGTCGCAGGCTCCGGCCAGAACATCAAAGGAATCAAACCCTACTACATCAAAGTTGATGACAAACTTGAAGAAGTCTATCTGGAACCCCTGCAGGAAGTCCTCGCCAGTGGTCCGGAAGCGCCCGTCTCCCCCGGCACCGCCCAGGGAGACCGTCCCAAACCGGCCGGCCCGGGAGACATCACCACGCCCATACCCGGGCGCGTGGTCAAAATCCTCGTTACAGAAGGGGCCACGGTCGCCGCCGACGAGATCGTGCTGGTGGTGGAAGCGATGAAAATGGAAAACCAGGTTGCCACACCCGTGAACGGCACGGTCAAAGCCATCCACATCAAAGAAGGCGATTACGTGAACGCCGACGAGACGCTGATCCAGATCGAATAAAAGCCTGCGATCCCGCACAAAAAGGCTCCGCTCAACGCTCCCATCCCGAACCCGCACACCGTGACCAGTCACCCCTGTTCTCCCCCTCCCACTCCCGCGCGCATTGACCTGCTCCAACGGCACACGATCCACACCAGCGCCATCCACGGGCGGCACCTCGCCTGTCTGGACAACGGGACAGGCCCGCCCGTCCTGCTACTCCACGGGTTGGGAGGCTCCATGTGGCAATGGGAACATCAGCAATGCGCCATTGCCCGCACCCACCGCGTCATCACACCCGACATGCCAGGCTCCGGACTCTCCGGCCAACGGGGCCGCCACGACTCGCCCGCGACGCTCCTCAAGACCATCCTCGCCTTCATGGACACCCTGCAACTCGAACGCGCCACGCTCATCGGTCATTCCATGGGCGCAGGGCTTGCCATTGGCATGAGTCTGACGTATCCCGAACGCATCAACGCCCTCGTGCTGATTTCGGGCCTTCCGGCCAACGTGCTTGCCAACATGAGACCGTCGGTACCCAAACGCATCGTCAAACACTGGCCGCTCTGGCTGGCGGAACTGGTCATCCGGTGTGCCGGCCGACAGGCCGCCCGACGGATTCTGCAGGAAAGCATTCACGATCACACGCTACTGACCCCGATCGTGGTGGATCGTTCCCACCGCCACCGCCTGCAACTCGGAGCGTTACACGCCTTCTACGCCCAGACAAAACACATCCCGGAATGGGAACGCGATTTCGCCTCCCGTCTGGCGGATATTGCCCATCCCACGCTCATCCTCTGGGGCACGCATGACAAGGTGTTTCCCCTGCCGGTGGGACAGGCCATGCAACGCACCATTCCCCGCAGCGAGTTTCTCGCCGTCCCCGACACAGGCCACATCCCGCAATGGGAACATCCCGATTTCGTCAACCACGCCATTCTGAAATTTCTTGCCCGCCATACACGCTGACGGGGGCTTGTGTGCGGCTGGATGATTGTCCGGCGGGGTTGCACGGGCAACGTGGAACGGGTGGATGGATTGAAGGAAAACATCGCCAACGGCAGTCCCGTGTGTCTTGGAATTGAGACCTGCGAAGGCGTACACTTCGCACTTTCGTTGTTGTCGTTGATGGAATAACACCATGCACCCAACCAGAACAGTCGGCCTGATTGTCGCAGCGATTCTGCCACTGGTCATCGTGTGCGGGATCGCGTTCGCGCAGACATCGGAATTGGAGACCCTTCGGCAAACCGCCGAACAGGGCGATATGGAAGCCCAGTACAATCTGGGCATGCGGTATCACACAGGCAAGGGGGCGCCGCAGGACAGGCAGGAAGCGGCAAAATGGTTCCGGCTCGCCGCCGACCAGGGCCATACGATGGCCCAGGTCAATCTCGGCTGGTTGTATGGCTCCGGCGAGGGTGTACCGCAGGACAAGCGCGAAGCGGCCAAGTGGTTCCGGCTCGCGGCCAGACAAGGCGAGGCAATGGCCCAGTACAACCTCGGCTGGTTGTATGACACCGGCGACGGAGTACCGCAGGACGGAAGCGAAGCGGCGCGGTGGTATCGGCTCGCGGCCAAACAGGGCCACACGTATGCCCAACATAATCTCGGCCTGCTGTATCACACCGGTAAGGGGGTGCCGCAGGACGGCCGCAAAGCGGCACGGTGGTATCGGCTCGCGGCCGAACAAGGCCATGCGGAGGCCCAGAACAATCTCGGCGGGCTGTATCACGCCGGCGAGGGAGTGCCACAGGACGGGCGCAAAGCGGCAAAATGGTTTCTGCGCGCCGCCAGACAAGGCCACGCAAAAGCCCAGAACAATCTTGGCAGGCTGTATCACGCCGGCGAGGGTCTCAAGCAGGACGAGCGCGAAGCGGCAAAGTGGTTCCTGCGTGCCGCCGAACAGGGCCATGCAAAAGCCCAGTACAGTCTCGGCGGGTTGTATCGCACCGGCGAAGGGGTCATGCAGAACGACCGCGAAGCGGCCATGTGGTTCCTGCGCGCCGCCGAACAGGGCGATGCGATGGCCCAGTACAATCTCGGCGGGCTGTATTACACCGGCGAGGGGATTGTTCAGGATGACGGCGAAGCGGCAAAATGGTTCCTGCGCGCCGCCGAACAGGGCATTGCGGAGGCCCAACACGGGCTTGGCAATCTGTACCTTGCCGGCAGAGGTGTGCAACAGGACGAGCGCGAAGCGGCGACGTGGTATCGGCGCGCCGCAGGGCAGGGCATGGCCATGGCTCAAGCCATGCTCAGTTGGCTGTATCACACCGGCGAGGGCATCAGTCAGGATAACCGCGAAGCCTATATCTGGTTGTGGCTGGCGACGGCGAACGGGTTTGATTTCGGTTCCAGGGCCATAGACCTGCCCGAGCAGAACATCCAGGAACTACGCGACGATCTTGCCAGTCGTTTATCCCCCGATGAACGCCATGAAGCGGAAGCCGAAGCGAAACAGCGGTTGCAGGCCATGAACGCGGGGGGTGGGGAAGGATTAGCCTCCCGTGGAGTTGCTGAATAAGGTTGTGAACAGAAGATGCTGCGGTGGTGGAGACAGGCCGCCTTCGTTTTTGATGGTGATGGAGGGGTAGCTATGCGTTCAATAAGAACAGTCGGATTACTTGGTGCGGTGATTTTGCCACTGGTCATCGTGGGCGGATGTGCCTT
This sequence comes from Nitrospirales bacterium, assembly GCA_963692935.1. GTDB lineage: Bacteria > Nitrospirota > Nitrospiria > Nitrospirales > UBA8639 > Bin75. Next base: position 809,833 of record OY843588.1, on the reverse strand, counting down.
AGTGCAAAAACCTGAACAAGGCGATGCATCAAAATTGCAGACTCTTCGGCAAGCCGCCGACCAAGGCGATACAGAAGCCCAATTTAATCTCGGCGTGCTGTATCTCAAAGGCAAGGACATGCCGCAAGACATGCGCGAAGCAGCCAAGTGGTTTCGACTCGCCGCCGACCAAGGCGATGCGGGTGCCCAATACAATCTCGGCGTGTCGTATAGCAACGGGAATGGGGTCCCGCAGGACCACCGCGAAGCGGCCAAGTGGTTCCGACTCGCCGCCGATCAAGGCCTTGCGGAAGCCCAAGTTAGGCTCGGCGGGTTGTATTACAGGGGGGAAGGTGTACTGCAGGACAAAATCGAAGCGGCCATATGGTTCCTGCGCGCCGCTGACCAAGGCGATGCGCATGCCCAATTCAATCTCGGCGTGTTGTATGCCAACGGGGAAGGGGTACTGCAGGACCAACGCGAAGCGGCCAAGTGGTATCGGCTCGCCGCTGAGCAAGGCGATGCGAAGGGTCAAGTCAATCTCGGCATGTCGTATGCCAGGGGGGAAGGTGTACCGCAGGACCAACGCGAAGCGGCCAAGTGGTTTCGGCTCGCCGCTGAGCAAGGCGATGTGTGGGCCCAATACAATCTCGGCTTGCGGTATTCCTTGGGCAAGGGTGTGATTCAGGATGACAGGGAGTCCTATATCTGGCTCTCACTGGCAGCAATAAATGGTGATGAAAAAAGTATGAAATGGCGCGACCGTGCGGCCAAATTGTTATCCCCCAATGAACGCCGTGTAGCACAAGCCGAAGCGAAACGGCGGTTGCAAGCCATGAACGCGCGGAGTACGGAAAAACCAGGCTCCCGTGGAGTTGCTGAATAAGATTGTGAATAGAAGCCCCTGCGGTGGCGTGCACAGTCCGCCTTCATTGCTACTGATGATGGAGTGAGACCTGTGCGTTCAACCAGAACAGTCGGATTGATTGTTGCGGTGATGTTGCCATTGGTCATCGTGGGCGGGAATGCGTTTGCGCAGACGGCGGAGTTGGAGACTCTTCGGCACGCCGCCGAACAAGGCGATGCGAAGGCCCAATATGATCTCGGCTGGCTGTATGACAACGGGAAAGATGTCCCGCAGGACTCCCGCAAAGCGGCCAGGTGGTATCGCCTCGCCGCCGACCAGGGCAATGCGAACGCCCAAGTCAATCTCGGCTGGCTGTATTCCAACGGGGACGGTGTACCACAGGACAAACGCGAAGCGGCCAGGTGGTTTCGGCTCGCCGCCGACCAGGGCCTTGCGGACGCCCAGTTCACTCTCGGCCTGCTGTATGACAACGGGGACGGTGTCCCGCAGGACTCCCGCGAAGCGGCCAAGTGGTACCGGCTCGCCGCCGACCAAGGCTTTGCATGGAGTCAAATCAAGCTCGGCGGGCTGTATTACAAGGGGGAAGGCGTACCGCAGGATTACCGCGAAGCGGCGACGTGGTATCAGCGCGCCGCCGGGCAGGGCATGGCCATGGCTCAAGCCATGCTCAGTTGGCTGTATCACACCGGCGAGGGAGTCAGTCAGGATAACCGCGAAGCCTATATCTGGTTGTGGCTGGCGACGGCGAACGGGCTTGATTTCGGTTCCAGGGCCATAGACCTGCCCGAGCAGAACATCCAGGAGCTACGCGACGATCTTGCCAGTCGTTTATCCCCCGATGAACGGCATGAGGCGGAAGCCGAAGCAAAACGGCGGTTGCAAGCCATGAACGCGAGGGGTGGGGAAGAAGCAGGTTCCCGTGGAGTTGCTGAATAAGGTTGTGAACAGAAGATGCTGCGGTGGCGGGGACAGGCCGCCTTCGTTGTTGCTGGTGATGGAGGGGTAGCTATGCGTTCAATAAGAACAGTCGGATTACTTGGTGCGGTGATTTTGCCATTGGTCATCGTGGGTGGATGTGCTTCAGTGCAAAAACCTGAACAAGACGATGCATCAAAATTGCAGACTCTTCGGCAAGCCGCCGACCAAGGCGATGCGGAGGCCCAAGTTAAACTCGGTGGGCTGTATTACACGGGGGAAGGTGTACTGCAGGACAAAATCGAAGCGGCCATATGGTTCCTGCGCGCCGCTGAGCAAGGCGATGCGGAGGCCCAAGTTAAGCTCGGCGGGCTGTATGACAGAGGGGTAGGTGTACTGCAGGACAAAATCGAAGCGGCCAAGTGGTTTCGGCTCGCCGCCGACCAAGGCAACGAGCAGGCCCAATTCAATCTCGGCGTGTTGTATGCCTACGGGGAAGGGGTTCCGCAGGACTACCACGAAGCGGCCAAGTGGTTCCGCCTCGCCGCCGACCAAGGCGATGCGCAGGCCCAATACAATCTCGGCGCGTGGTATGCCAACGGGGAAGGGGTTCCGCAGGACGACCGCGAAGCGGCCAAGTGGTTCCGCCTCGCCGCCGACCAAGGCCTTGCGACGGCCCAAGTCAATCTCGGCGTGCGGTATGCCAACGGGGAAGGGGTTCCGCAGGACAAACGCGAAGCGGCCAAGTGGTTCCGCTTTGCCGCCGACCAAGGCCTTGCGACGGCCCAATACAATCTCGGCGCGTGGTATGCCTACGGGGAAGGGGTTCCGCAGGACGACCGCGAAGCGGCCAAGTGGTTCCGCCTCGCCGCCGACCAAGGCCATGTAAAGGCTCAAGTCAATCTCGGCTGGCGGTATGCCAACGGGGAAGGGGTTCCGCAGGACGACCGCGAAGCGGCCAAGTGGTATCACCTCGCCGCCGACCAAGGCCATGTGAAGGCTCAAGTCAATCTCGGCTGGCGGTATGCCAACGGGGAAGGGGTTCCGCAGGACGACCGCGAAGCGGCCAAGTGGTTCCGCCTCGCCGCTGACCAAGGCGATGCGGATGCCCAAGTCAATCTCGGCGTGTTGTATGCCAACGGGGAAGGGATTCCGCAGGACAAACACGAAGCGGCCAAGTGGTTCCGCCTCGCCGCCGACCAAGGCCATGCGAGGGCCCAAGTCAATCTCGGCGTGCGGTATGCCAACGGGGAAGGGGTTCCGCAGGACAAACGCGAAGCGGCCAAGTGGTTCCGCCTCGCCGCCGACCAAGGCCGTGCGGATGCCCAAGTCAATCTCGGCGTGCTGTATGCCAACGGGGAAGGGGTTCCGCAGGACAAACGCGAAGCGGCCAAGTGGTATCGCCTCGCCGCTGACCAGGGCATTGCGACGGCCCAAGTCAATCTCGGCTGGCTGTATGCCAACGGGGAAGGTATACCGCAGGACGACCGCGAAGCGGCCAAGTGGTATCGCCTCGCCGCTGACCAAGGCGATGCGGATGCCCAAGTCAATCTCGGTCTTCTGTATTACAAAGGCAAGGGCGTGATTCAGGATTACAGTGAGTCCTATATCTGGCTCTCACTGGCAGTAATAAATGGTGATGAACAAAGTATGAGACTTCGAGACCGTGTGGCCAAGTTGTTATCCTTCAATGAACACCACACGGCACAAGCCGAAGCGAAACGGCGCTTGCAAGCCATTGACGCGCGGAGTACGGAAAAATCGGTCTCCCGTGGAGTTGCTGAATAACATTATGGACAGAAGATGCTGCGGCGGTGGGGACAGGCCGCCTTTGTTGTTGCTGATGATGGAGGGGTAGCTATGCGTTCAATAAGAACAGTCGGATTACTTGGTGCGGTGATTTTGCCACTGGTCATCGTGGGCGGATGTGCCTTAGTGCAAAAAACAAAGGTGGAGACTCCTGAACAAGCCGAGGAACAAGGCGATGCACCAACGATGGAGACTCTTGAGCAAGCCGCCGAACAAGGCGATGCATCAACGATGGAGACTCTTCAACAAGCCGCCGAACAAGGCGATGCATCAACGATGGAGACTCTTCAACAAGCCGCCGAACAAGGCGATGCGGAAGCCCAATTTAATCTCGGCGTGCTGTATCTCAAAGGCGAGGGCGTGCCGCAAGACATGAGCGAAGCAGCCAGGTGGTTTCGACTCGCCGCCGACCAGGGCGATGCGAGCGCTCAATACAATCTCGGCGTGTCGTACAGCAACGGGGAAGGGGTCCCGCAGGACGACCACGAAGCGGCCAAGTGGTTTCGGCTCGCCGCTGACCAGGGCCTTGCGGAGGCTCAGGGCATTCTCGGCGTGATGTATGCCTTGGGCCAGGGTGTCATTCAGAATAACAGTGAGGCCTATATCTGGTTTTCACTGGCGGCGATAAATGGTGATGAAAAAGCTATGGGACTCAGCGACAAAGTGGCCAAATCGTTATCCCCCAATGAACTCCGTGCGGCACAAGCCGAAGCACAACGGCGATTGCAGGCCATGAACGCGCGGGGTACGGAAGAACCGGACTTCCGTGGAGTTGCTGAATAAGGTTGTGAACAGAAGATGCTACGGTGGCGGGGACAGGCTGCCTTCGTTGTTGCTGGTGATGGAGAGGTAGCTATGCGTTCAACCAGAATAATCGGATTGATTGGTGCGGTGATTTTGCCACTGGCCATCGTGGGTGGATGTGCCTTAGTGCAAAAAACAAAGGTGGAGACTCTTGAGCAAGCCGCTGAACAAGGCGATGCATCAAAGGTGGAGACTCTTCGACAAGCCGCCGAACAAGGCGATGCATCAAAGGTGGAGACTTTTCGGCACGCCGCTGACCAAGGCATTGCGGAGTACCAATACAATTTCGGCCTGCTGTATTTAAAAGGGGAAGGTGTACCGCAGGACTACCGCGAAGCGGCCAAGTGGTTTCGCCTCGCCGCCGACCAAGGCATTGCGTTTGCCCAATACAATCTCGGCTCGATGTATTACAACGGGGAAGGTATACCGCAGGACCACCGCGAAGCGGCCAAGTGGTTTCGCCTCGCCGCCGACCAAGGCCATGCGCCTGCCCAACACAATCTCGGCTTGATGTATTACAACGGGGAGGGTGTACTGCAGGACAAACGCGAAGCGGCCAAGTGGTTTCGCCTCGCCGCAGACCAAGGCATTGCGTTTGCCCAATACAATCTCGGCTCGATGTATTACAACGGGGAAGGTGTGATTCAGGATGACAGTGAGTCCTATATCTGGCTCTCACTGGCAGCAATAAATGGTGATGAAAAATTCATGAAAGCCCGCGACCGTGTGGCCAAATCGTTATCCCCCAATGAACGCCATGCGGCACAAGCCGAAGCGAAACGGCGCTTGCAAGCCATTGACGCGCGGAGTACGGAAAAATCGGTCTCCCGTGGAGTTGCTGAATAAGGTTGTGAACAGAAGATGTTGCGGTGGCGGGGACAGACCGCCTTCGTTGTTGCTGGTGATGGAGTGAGACCTGTGCGTTCAACCAGAACAGTCGAATTACTTGTTGCGGTGATTGTGCCACTGGTCATCGTGTGCGGGAATGCGTTCGCGCAGATGTCGGAGTTGGAGACTCTTCGGCACACCGCCGAACAAGGCGATGCGGAGGCTCAATATAATCTCGGCTGGCTGTATGACAACGGGAAAGATGTCCCGCAGGACTCCCGCAAAGCGGCCAGGTGGTATCGCCTCGCCGCCGACCAGGGCCTTGCGGACGCCCAGGTCAATCTCGGCTGGCTGTATTCCGACGGGGACGGTGTACCACAGGACAAACGCGAAGCGGCCAGGTGGTTTCGGCTCGCCGCCGACCAGGGCAATGCGGAGGCCCAGTTCACTCTCGGACTGCTGTATGACAACGGGGACGGTGTCCCGCAGGACTCCCGCAAAGCGGCCAGGTGGTACGGACTCGCCGCTACCCAGGGCTTTGTGTACGCCCAAAACAGGCTCGGCGAGATGTACGCCAACGGAGAAGGTGTCCCGCAGGACTCCCGCGAAGCAGCCAGGTGGTACCGGCTCGCCGCCGACCAGGGCTTTGCATGGAGTCAAATCAAGCTCGGCGGGCTGTATTACAAGGGGGAAGGTGTACCGCAGGACGAGCGCGAAGCGGCGACATGGTATCGGCGCGCCGCAGGGCAGGGCATGGCCATGGCTCAAGCCATGCTCAGTTGGCTGTATCACACCGGCAGGGGAGTCAGTCAGGATAACCGCGAAGCCTATATCTGGTTGTGGCTTGCGACGGCGAACGGGCTTGATTTCGGTTCCAGGGCCATAGACCTGCCCGAGCAGAACATCCAGGAGCTACGCGACGATCTTGCCAGGCATTTATCCCCCGATGAACGGCATGAAGCGGAAGCCGAAGCGAAACGGCGGTTGCAAGCCATGAACGCGAGGGGGACGGGAGAAACGGTTTCCCGTGGGGTTGCTGAATAAGGTTGTGAATAGACGATGCTACGGTGGCGGGGACAGACCGCCTTCGTTGTTGCTGGTGATGGAGGGGTAGCTATGCGTTCAATAAGAACAGTCGGATTGATTGTTGCGGTGATTGTGCCACTGGTCGTCGGGTGCGGGAATACGTTAGTGCAGACATCGGAAATGCAGACTCTTCGGCAAACCGCCGAACAAGGCGATGCGGAGGCCCAATATAATCTCGGCTGGCTGTATGCCAACGGGGAAGGCGTCCCGCAGGACCACCGCGAAGCCGCCAAGTGGTTCCGACTCGCCGCTGACCAAGGCCTTGCGGAGGCCCAATACAATCTCGGCGTGTCGTATTCCAAGGGGGAAGGTGTACCGCAGGACTACAGCGAAGCCGCCAGGTGGTACCGACTCGCTGCCGACCAAGGCGATGCGGAGGCCCAAGTCAATCTCGGCGGGCTGTATGCCAACGGGGAAGGTGTACCGCAGGACTACAGCGAAGCCGCCAAGTGGTACCGACTCGCCGCTGACCAAGGCCTTGCGGAGGCCCAATACAATCTCGGCGTGTTGTATGCCAACGGGGAAGGGGTACCGCAGGACCACCGCGAAGCGGCCAAGTGGTTTCGGCTCGCCGCCGACCAAGGTGTTGCGGACGCCCAATACAATCTCGGCGTGTTGTATGCCAACGGGGAAGGGGTACCGCAGGACCACCGCGAAGCGGCCAAGTGGTTTCGGCTCGCCGCCGACCAAGGTGTTGCGGACGCCCAATACAATCTCGGCGTGTTGTATGCCAACGGGGAAGGGGTACCGCAGGACCACCGCGAAGCGGCTAAGTGGTATCAGATCGCCGCCGACCAAGGTTATGCGGACGCCCAATACAATCTCGGCGTGTTGTATGCCAACGGGGAAGGGGTACCGCAGGACCACCGCGAAGCGGCTAAGTGGTTTCGGCTCGCCGCCGACCAAGGTTATGCGGACGCCCAATACAATCTCGGCGTGCAGTATGCCAACGGGGAAGGTGTACCGCAGGACCACCGCGAAGCAGCCAAGTGGTATCGGTTCGCCGCCGACCAAGGCGATGCGGAGGCTCAAGTTATGCTCGGCGGGCTGTATTACAAGGGGAAAGGGGTACCGCTGAACCACCGCGAAGCGGCCAAATGGTTTCGGCTCGCCGCTGTCCAAGGCAATGCGCTGGCCCAACTCAACCTCGGCTGGCTGTATTCCAACGGGGACGATGTACCGCAGGACTACCGCGAAGCGGCCAAGTGGTTTCGGCTCGCCGCTGTCCAAGGCAATGCGCTGGCCCAATCCAAGCTCGGCTGGTTGTATGCCAACGGGGACGGTGTACCGCAGGACTACCACGAAGCGGCCAAATGGTTTCGGCTCGCCGCTGTCCAAGGCAATGCGCTGGCCCAACTCAACCTCGGCTGGCTGTATTCCAACGGGGACGATGTACCGCAGGACTACCGCGAAGCGGCCAAGTGGTTTCGGCTCGCCGCTGTCCAAGGCAATGCGCTGGCCCAATCCAAGCTCGGCTGGTTGTATGCCAACGGGGACGGTGTACCGCAGGACTACCACGAAGCGGCCAAGTGGTTTCGGCTCGCCGCCGACCAGGGCGATGCGGGGGGCCAATACAATCTCGGCGTGTCGTATGCCAACGGGGAAGGCGTACTGCAAGACCAACGCGAAGCGGCCAAGTGGTTTCGGCTCGCCGCTGTCCAAGGCCTTGCGGATGCCCAAAACAATCTCGGCGTGCTGTATGACAACGGGGAAGGTGTACCGCAGGACAAACGCGAAGCAGCCAAGTGGTTTCGGCTCGCCGCCGACCAAGGTAATATGGAGGCCCAAAAATCGCTCGGCGTGCTGTATTCCAACGGGGAAGGTGTACCGCAGGACAAACGCGAAGCGGCCAAGTGGTTTCGGCTCGCCGCCGACCAAGGCGATGCGGGGGGCCAATACAATCTCGGCGTGTCGTATGCCAACGGGGAAGGCGTACTGCAAGACCAACGCGAAGCGGCCATGTGGTATCGGCTCGCCGCGGACCAAGGCCTTGCGGATGCCCAAAACAATCTCGGCGTGCTGTATTACAAGGGGGAAGGGGTACCGCAAGACCAACGCGAAGCGGCCATGTGGTTTCGGCTCGCCGCGGACCAAGGCCATGCAAACGCTCAAGGCATACTCGGCGCGATGTATGACTTGGGCCAGGGTGTCATTCAGAATTACAGTGAGTCCTATATCTGGCTTTCACTGGCGGCGATAAATGGTAATGAAGAAATTATGGAAGTCCGCGACGACGTGGCCAAATTGTTATCCCCCAATGAACTCCATGCGGCACAAGCCGAAGCACAACGGCGATTGCAAGCCATTGACGCGCGGAGTACGGAAGAATCGGTCTCCCGTGGAGTTGCTGAATAACATTGTGAACAGAAGCCCCTACGGTGGCAGGGACAGTCCGCCGTCGTTGTTGCTGATGATGGAGTGAGACCTATGCGTTCAACCAGAACAGTCGGATTACTTGTTGCGGTGATTTTGCCACTGGTCATCGTGTGTGGATGTGCCTCAGTGCAAAAATCAAAGGTGGAAACTCTTCAGCAAACCGCTGACCAAGACGATGCATCAAAGATGGAGACTCTTCGACAAGCCGCCGACCAAGGCGATGCGGAGGCCCAAGTTAAACTCGGCAGGCTGTATTACATGGGGGAAGGTGTACTGCAGGACTACCGCGAAGCGGCCATATGGTTCTTGCGCGCCGCTGAGCAAGGCGATGCGGAGGCTCAAGTTGCACTCGGCGGGCTGTATTACATAGGGGAAGGTGTACTGCAGGACTACCGCGAAGCGGCCAAATGGTTTCGGCTCGCCGCCGACCAAGGCTTTGCGTGGGGCCAAAACTTTCTCGGCAAGCTGTATGACAACGGGGAAGGTGTACTGCAGGACAAAACCGGAGCGGCCAAGTGGTATCGCCTCGCCGCTGACCAAGGCCTTGCAAATGCTCAATACAATCTCGGCGTGTCGTATGACAACGGGGAAGGTGTACTGCAGGACAAAACCGAAGCGGCCAAGTGGTATCGCCTTGCCGCTGACCAAGGCCTTGCAAGGGCCCAATACAATCTCGGCGTGTTGTATGACAACGGGGAAGGTGTACCGCAGGACCAACGCGAAGCCGCCAAGTGGTATCGGCTCGCCGCTGACCAAGGCGATGCGGACGCCCAATACGATCTCGGCTGGCTGTATTACAACGGGGAAGGTGTACTGCAGGACTACCGCGAAGCGGCCAAGTGGTTTCGGCTCGCCGCTGACCAAGGCGATGCGGACGCCCAACACAGTCTCGGCTGGCTGTATTACAGGGGTGAAGGCGTACTGCAGGACAAAACCGAAGCGGCCATATGGTTCCTGCTCGCCGCTGAGCAAGGCGATGCGGACGCCCAACACAGTCTCGGCTGGCTGTATTACAACGGGGAAGGTGTACAGCAGGACCAACGCGAAGCAACCAAGTGGTATCGGCTCGCCGCTGACCAAGGCAATGTGCATGCCCAACACAGTCTCGGCTGGCTGTATTACAACGGGGAAGATGTACTGCAGGACTACCGCGAAGCAGCCAAGTGGTTTCGGCTCGCCGCTGACCAAGGCAATGCGCATGCCCAACACAGTCTCGGCTGGCTGTATTACAACGGGAAAGGTGTACTGCAGGACTACCGCGAAGCGGCCAAGTGGTTTCGGCTCGCTGCTAACCAAGGCGATGCGGACGCCCAACTTAGGCTCGGCGCGTTGTATGCCTTCGGCCATGGTGTCATTCAGAATAACAGTGAGTCCTATATCTGGGCTTCACTAGCAGCGATAAGTGGTGATGAAGAAACTATGAAACTCCGCGACGATACGGCCAAATTGTTATCCCCCAGTGAACTCCGTGTGGCACAAGCCGAAGCACAACGGCGCTTGCAAGCCATTGACGCACGCCTTACAGGCAAGACAAGTGAACAAGAACAACCTGCGAATGATCCCGTTCCCCTAACCCCCATCACACCGCCCACGCAACACCAGACACCCGCGCAAATCGCATTTGAACACGGCTGGCGCTCCGTTGTGGTAATCACCACATCGGACGGTCAAGGTAGCGGCGTGATTATCAGACCGAACATGGTTGCCACTAATTGTCATGTGGTGGAAGACGACCGTGAGCTTGTCGTGTATAAAGCCAACAATCACCGTCGCACTGATACGCCTCTGCCCGCACGCATCCGCCGCATGGACAGGGACCGCGACCTGTGCCTGCTGGATGTGTCAGGCCTGTGGGGTGTCCCTGCACAGATCCGGGAGGCAAAGACTTTATCCATCGGCGAGGCAGTCTACGCCATCGGCGCACCGCAGGGGTTGGATTATTCGTTATCGGCAGGCGTGGTGTCACAGTTACGCAACGAGGCGGACGACGCGCCCGTTATTCAGACCGATGCGACGGTCTCGCCCGGCTCATCCGGCGGTGGGTTGTTTGACACCAGGGGCAATCTGGTGGGCATCACCACGATAAAAATCTCCGACGGTGAAATCACCTTCGCCATCCCCGCCGAGTGGATTCTTGACATGGAATAACCGGAGGCCCCGCTTTCGTGGTGGTGGCACTTTCAGCTTCCCGCCACCTTCCGATGGTTTTACACCACATTCACAGGAGCACGTTGCCATATGAAAGGCATGGACTTTGCGCTACTTGCCGTTGGGGCGACCCTTGGGGCCGGTGTGCGATACGCCATGACGGAAAGCACGACGTTTTTCCATACCCTGCCGCTGAACATTTTGCTCGCCAATGTCACGGGCACCTTTCTCCTTGGCGTCTTTGTCGTGCTGTTTCACCGGTGGAATCTGGATGCCCGTTACGCTCTTCTGATTGCCGTCGGGTTTTGTGGTTCGCTGACAACCATGTCTTCGTTTGCGCTGGAGTCCGCCGAGCTTCTGGACAATGCGCGGTATCTCACATGGGCCGCGCACATTCTGGCGAACGTGGGACTGTCCATCGTGGCGTTGATTGGCGGGAAAACCCTCACACAGGCGATTCTGGCACTTTGACCTTTTGGGGAATCACGTTTCGCGGCGGGGCTGTTCAATGGCAGGGGGTAACATTCCCTCTGGATTCCCACCCCTGCTCACGCCAGTGACGGGCTAATATACACAGGCATGGCCGGCAGTGGACTATTCCGTGGCAGGGGCCAACGCGCCCAGGTAGGCAAACCGGCCGACGCGAAGGAGCGGTGAACTGGCTTTGAGGCGGTAATCCCCACTCTCCGGCGCGACAAACTGCGGGGAGGCATGAACGCCGGCAAAGGCTTCGAGTGCGACGGCGGAAATCGCGGGTTGACCGTCAACCTGATAGTGCACCCCGTTATCGTGCAGGCCGTTGTGGGCAATGGTGACCGTCTGCTGTGCCGACCACGTGATGCCCACACCTGACCCTGCGATGATATTCCCCTCCACCCGACCGGTGGCCTTGTCCCGGAACGTAACGCCTTTTCCATTCTCCACAAGCGTATTCTTCAGCAACGTCGCCTGCCCGCTGTCCGCCACGAGCACCCCTTCAAACAGGTTGCGCATGATCACGTTCCGCTCCATGTGCACGGTTGAGGTTCCGCCAACAGACACGCCATGATCGTTGTCGCGGATGATATTCCCGACCAGGCGGACGTGCGAGTCGGCAAAGGCCAGACCTGTGGTTTCACTGCCGCCCACGACGCAGTTTTCAATGCGCACATCTCTGACCTGCTGCCCGAAGACCTGACCATTGACGCGCAGATCCTTGAGCGTGATCCCCTTCCCGTTGAAGATGCCCACGCCCAGGCCGCCGTGCTGTTGAATGGTCATCCCGCTGATGTGCACTTCGGTGGCGCCATACGGCCATTTTCCGATATGCAACGTCCCCACCCGATTCAATCCCGCGATGAAGACCTTGTTACTCCCCTCCCCTGCAATGTTCAGACGCGCCTTGCTGTGCACGGTAACGTCTTCGACGTAGTGTCCCGCCTGAATGAGAATGGTGTCCCCGTCCTGCGCGAGATCAATAGTCTCCTGAATGGACGTCATCTGCCCGGAACCATCCAGCGCCACGGTCCACGTCGAGGCCGTCGCCAGGCTCGCGCTGAACACGACACCCATCACGCCCATGGCCAGCACGGCACGCGCGCCATACCGGCGCGTCCCAGCTTTGCACGTGCCCCGACCGCTCTGTGCTTGACTCCGTTCCATCTGTTAGGCTATCCATCCTGTGCGTGCATACAGTCGGCACATACAGGAAGCGCGTTTCTCCGGTCAAGACGGCGGGACGTTTCCATACTCCCCGTGCCATTCGTGCTGTTCCGGGACTGGCGAAGGATGTGAGCCGTCCCCACACGTGACCATGACGATGTTGCTGCTGGGATTAACAGGCGGACTTGCGTCCGGACAAACGACGGTGGCCGGGTTGTTTCAGGAATGCGGCGCGCTGATTATTCATGCCGATCAACTGGCCTGCACCGTGGTGGAACCGGGCAAGGCGGCATGGAAAGACATTGTGAACACATTCGGGACGGGTGTCCTGCAGGCCGACCGCAGGATTGACCGCGCCATCCTGGCCCGGCTGGTCTTTTACAATACCGCGAAACTGGCGAAGCTGAACCGCATCGTGCATCCCCGCATCGCGCGGGAACAGGCCCGGCACACGCAGGCTCTGACGCGCCGGCATCCCGATGCCATCATCGTCTACGATGCGGCATTGCTGTTTGAGGCACAGGCCCACCGGCGCATGGATCGGGTGCTTGTGGTGACGGCCACGCAAGCCGTCCAGATTGCGCGGGCAAAGCAGCGCGATGGATTGACCAGACGGGACGCACTGGGGCGGATACGCGGGCAGCTCCCTCTGGCCGATAAACGCCGCATGGCGGATTATGTGCTGAACGGAATGTTGCCCGTGCCTCAACTCCGCATACAGGTTCGACAGCTCTACCAGGAGTTGCTTCAGGAGGCGGGCCTGCGGCGGCAGACGAAACCCAACAGGGCACGTCGCACGTAACACGCGGCGTGTTGCAACGACTCTCTTTTTCCAACAAAGGATCGTAACGATGCACAATGTAGTGATTGCAGGATCCGGCCCCGCCGGACTGACCGCGGCGATTTACACCGCTCGCGCCAATTTTGCCCCTCTGCTGCTGGAAGGCTCGCAGGCCGGCGGCCAGCTCACGCTGACCACCGACGTGGAAAATTATCCCGGTTTTCCGGATGGCATCATGGGGCCGAAGTTGATTCAGGACATGCGCGCACAGGCGGAACGGTTTGGCACGATTTTCCGGGCGGTGGATGTTACCAGGGCCGATCTTGGTTCCCGGCCGTTCCACCTGACCTTGAACGACGAGGAAACCATTCAGACGAAAACCCTCATCATCGCCACCGGCGCCACGGCAAACCCGCTGGGCCTGCCTTCCGAAGCCCGGCTCCTGGGTCACGGGGTGTCCACCTGCGCCACCTGCGACGGATTTTTCTTTCGGGGCCAGCCCCTTGTCGTGGTTGGCGGCGGCGACAGCGCGCTGGAAGAGGCCATCTTTCTCACAAAATTCGCCAGCCATGTCCTGATTGTGCATCGCCGCGACACGCTCCGGGCGTCAAAAATCATGCAGGATCGCGCGTTGAAGAATGAGAAAATCTCGTTTCAGTGGAACGCGGTCGTCGAAGATATTCTGGGCGATGCGGTGGTCTCCGGCATACGGCTCCGCGACGTGCGGACGAATGAGACGAAGGATGTGGACTGCAAGGGGGTGTTTGTCGCCATTGGGCACACGCCCAACACCGCGTTGTTTCGCGGTCAGCTTGAGCTGGATTCCAACGGGTATATTCAGACCACGCAGGGCACCGCCACCAGCATTGCCGGGGTGTTTGCTTCCGGCGATGTCCAGGATCCGCACTACCGTCAAGCCATCACGGCCGCGGGGTCCGGGTGCATGGCCGCGCTTGACGCTGAGCGGTTTCTGGAGAACGCAGGGTAATGCCCCAGGCCCTGGTGCACTATCACGAGCTGGCGCTGAAGGGGCGGAACCGTGGATTTTTTCAACAGCGACTGATTCAGAATCTCCAGAATTCGCTCAGGAAAACGGACGTCACCGAGATCAAATCCCTTCCCGGCCGTATCAGGATTACGTTTCGGCACGATACGTCCTGGGAGCGTGTTCAGGATCGTATTCGTCATACCTTCGGCGTGGCCAATTATGCCCTGGCGGGAAGCCTGCCGATTGATTATGCCTCGCCCGATACGACCCCCCTGTGCCAGGCGATTGAGGCCGCGCTTCAGTCGCACACGTTTGAGACCTTTCGCGTCACCACCAAACGAGGCGACAAACGGTTTGTCAGGACCTCCGTTGAGCTGAACAGGGAAATCGGCGCGTATCTGTGCCGCGCGACCGGCAAACGTGTGAGCCTTGGTGCGGCGGACATCACGGTCGGCGTCGAGGTCGTGGATTACACCGCGTATTTTTCGCTGTGCAAAAACCCCGGGCCGGGAGGACTGCCCACCGGCAGCAGCGGTAACGTGATCTGTCTCATTTCGGGAGGCATTGACTCGCCGGTGGCGGCGTACCGGATGATGAAGCGGGGGTGCAGGGCGATCTTTGTTCATTTTCACGGCCGACCCTACTTGTCGCGCGTCTCCGAAGAAAAGGTCCGCGATCTCGTCTCCCATCTCACGGGCTATCAGTTGAAAACCCGGTTGTATCTTGTGCCGTTCGGGGAGATTCAGCGCGACATTGTCGTGCACACCCCCGAGCCGCTTCGCGTGGTTCTGTACCGGCGGATGATGCTACGCATTGCGGAAGAACTGGCCGAACGGGAACGGTGCTGGGGATTGGTCACTGGCGACAGTCTCGGGCAGGTGGCTTCCCAGACGGCGGAAAATCTCCTGAGCGTCAGCGAGGCGGCGCACCTGCCCATTCTGCGCCCGCTGATCGGGATGGATAAAATCGAGATTACTAACGAAGCGCAACACATCGGCACGTTTGACACATCCATTGAACCCGACCAGGACTGCTGCACGTTGTTTGTCCCGCCGCATCCGAATACCCGCTGTCGCATTGACCAGGTGCGACAGGCCGAATGTCTGTTTCCCGTGGAGGAGATGGTGAAGGCAGGGACGAATGCCGCCGAACTGGCGGAGTTTTCGTTTACATAAGATAATACGTGGCCCTGCCTCATTTCCATAACGCACTTGCTAGATGGCAACCCTACGTTATCTATCCCGTATACCATCACTGTCTAGATCTCTGTTTAGGGGACTGGCAAGGTTTCAGTCTTTAAAAACAGGGTGCATATAATAATACTCACACCAATGCAATACATTATTCTGAACAACAGAGCCTGAAGTTGTTCCGGTAATGATTTACCACCCCACGATTCTATTTCCTTTGTTAATTTACTTAAAACTGCCCACGCAATAATCAAAGAGGCTAGTATCCGCAAGTTGCGCACCCACAATTCACTAATAATGAAAAAGATATCAAGGAGTAAACTTGCTAGGTAGCCAGCTACAAAGGCAACAACGATCAATTTGAGCGATTTCCCCGCGGATTTTCTTATTTCAACAAGACGACTCCATTCTCTCTCACGAATATGATCCTCCCTTTCGGGCTTTTCTGTTTTTAGCGTCTCTTGGACAATGTTTTCTAAGCACTTCTTTGGAGCCGGATACATGAACAAGATTAACCATAACAATTTCATTTTTTTCATTAGCACACACTCCAGTGTACCTGATAGGTAAAGATAAACATTCCTATTACATTCCGAAAATAAACGATAGTTAGGCAAACAACTATGAACAAGGCATAAACTTGATAAACGATAAGATTGCCTCTTTTGTAGTTCGTTGACAAGCCGACGCGCTGCCCGATATAGTCCAGCCCGTCCTCGCAATCATTTCCCGGGCCGTTTCCCGTTCCATCGCAGACCACCATGTCAGACCACGTCACACCCTTTACCGCTGATCAGATCGGGTTGAGAGCGGTTCGCTTTTCCAGCAAAGGTGTGTTCACGACGCACAAAGACCACATGGTTGACCCCTACGCGGCCACCCGGATTCCCAAAGAACACCAGGTCCAGGGCTTTTACTACTGGCCGCAGGACACCCCGCGCCGACCTTCCATTGTGCTGCTTCACGACAAGTGGGGGCTGATGCCGGATTTCCGGGACATGGCCGTGCGGTTGGCCTGCGAGGGCTACGTGGTCATGGTCCCGAACCTGTATGGCAGACAGGGCGGCATGGTCACGACCAGCGAGGAAGTGGCGGACGCGCTGGCAGAAAGGGTCGACAGCACGACGGTCCTTCAGGACATCAACGCCTCGTGTGAATTTCTGAATTCGAATATCACTGAAGACCCGAGTATGGAAGTGACAGTGCGCAACGCGCATGCCGTGGTTGGGATGGGCATGGGCGGCACGCTGGCCATCCTCTTTGCCCTCAAACGAAAACGGTTGCGGGCGGCGGTGTCCTTCTACGGCGCACTGCCCGATCCCATGGACTCGATTGGCGCGTTGCAATGCCATCTCCTGTACCATGCGGCGGAAACGAATGGCGCGGTGACGGCGGCGGGGCTTGAGCAAATGGGAAGCCTCGCGCGGGAAGCCGAAAAAACCGTGGACGTGCGTCAGTATCCCGGCACCAGCCAGGGGTTTTGCGACGTTGTACGGCCCACCATCTACAATGAACCGTCAGCCAGGCAGGCCTGGGACGAGACCATTGCCTTCCTCACCAGGCAGTTGCCTGTTTAAGCGGACACCCGACATCCATTTCCACGGTATCGCATTGCCTTCCTCACCAGGCAGTTGCCTGTTTAAGCGGACAGAAACGCTTGACAGCAGGTGGGGGGGGGGGGGGGTACTATGTGGCGGAAACGAATGGCGTAGCCTGTTTAGGTGGACAGGGCAGGAAACAAGAACAACACCGAGAGACAAAAGAAAGGATACGGCAATGAAATACTGGCTACATAGAATCAAACAATGTCCAAACATTTCACATCCACTCATCAAAGAGAAAGCTCTACTTTCAATTGGGTTTTCAGAGATTGCAATAACCAAAGATTTTTTAGAATATTGCAAAGGGAATAAGCCAAACTTCGATAAACTTTACAAGAAGACATACAAAGGAGAAATATGGATAAGTAGATTGTCTCTTTGGAGATTCGCCTTTGAAATGAAAAAGGGCGACTTTGTTGTCGTACCTGGTCCACGCAATTTTTCGGTGTATAAAATTAAAGATGACACCGTTTTATTGCCTTCGAACATCAAAAAGAATCTGCAAGGGCTGAAGGATTGGGATGGCAATTCAGTGTATTATGGTGGGGAAAAATTGCGGACTGAAAATAATCAAGTGATAGACTTGGGAGTTTTTAGGAAAGTAGAACCCATTGAAATTGACATTTCAAGCAATGACTATGCCGACCGTAAGCTTACGAGTATGCTAAAATGTCGATTCACAAATGTAGACATTAGTGCTCTATCGGACAGTGTCAACACGGCTATCAAAGCATTCGCTCATAGGAAACCGATAGATTTACATGCTATAGTTTTGGAGGAAAATGCAAAGACGACTTGCGAGAAAATAAAGCAGAAGCTAAACCCTGATAAGTTTGAAAGGCTGATAAAATGGTATTTTGAGAGAATCGATGCAAATGAAGTGATTATTCCTCCTAAAAATCACAAGGACAAAAAAGGAGATATTGATATACAAGCCACCTTTGAACACATTAAGGCCGTTGTATACGTTCAGGCAAAATTTCACACCGGTGAGACAGACTCATGGGCCGTTGAGCAAATCAATGATCATCTCCGTGATATAGCTGGAATAGACGATGGCTATTCAAAACTGGGGTGGGTCATTTCAATGGCGGATGCCTATACTCCACAAGCCAAAAACCTTGCGATGAAAAGGAACATTCATTTAATTAACGGCTTGGAATTTACCAAAATGTTACTGGAAGTTGGAACTCCGACAGTTCCCGAATGATAACAAATATATCTATGCGGCCTTCAATGACTCCACGACGCACGAACAGGCGCGCCATGCTCCGGCATGGGGTGCCGACCGAGTATGACGCTCCCGCCCTGCAACGTGGCTCCCTCTAATTCCTCTGTGATCTCAATCAGACGCTCTGTTCCCTCTTCCCTCGTCGGAATCATCTGACGTTCGGTATATTTGACCAGCCCGATGTCTTTCACAATCCACGCCGTCATGGTGTCCACCCCGCGGACACGGGTGCCGTCGCCCGATAAACGCACCAACATCCGCATGTGCGCTTCCAGACGAATCGCGTTGTCATACGTGCCAGACGGCACGGTCACGGATTCCTGCCCGACAATGGTGACCGTGGACTCGACATCCACTGTTTCCGCCCGGTTGTCGCGATCAATATCCAGACCCAGATTGAGATTTTTCCGATCCAGTTGCTGAAAGACACTGGGTACTTCAAGCGGAAACCGCACAATCTGATAGGGGATCAACTGCCGTTCCAGAACCGTTCCGGGTCTGGATCCATAATAGCGAATACCCGCCACGTCACGAAGGTAGTAATTGTCCATCGGCGACTGACCGCCGGGGCTGGTGTCATGAAACACCATGACCGTAACGCCATCCTTTTTTTCCTGTCCCGTCACCGTTGAGATGTTCTCAAACGTTGTATCCTTCACCCGATCAATCGTGCCTTCGGTGATACGTCCCCGATACCGCCATTCATTGCCCGGCTCATCGGGAAAGTAGTCGCTGGAATTGTGAATCACGGTTGGCGGCGCCTGTCCGTAACCAAGGGTTGCCCACCCGACGACAAGGCCGACGACAAGCAGGAACGGTATCCACCAACAGATTGCGCGACTGTGACAATGCCCCCGGACCATGGCTCCTCCAGATGACTATTCGTTCTCGCGCACCCGATGCGCTCGACGGTGCGCCACCGTAGCACACCCCCCATGGGGCAACAAGGCACAGGCGCGTCGGTTTGCTCTTTGCAATCCGCCTTGTTACGTTCCGTTCCCGATATGAACGCCGTGCCCCCTCAGCCATGCGACCATGATCCACGTTCCACAGTCCCTTCGGCTCCAACGGTGCTTGTCCTCGGTGGCTCCGGCGTGATCGGGTCCGCGGTCTGCCGGCGATTTGCCCGGCACGGGTGGGACGTGGGTGTCCATTATCACACCAATCACGCTTCAACGAACGCCACGTTGCACCTGATTGAACAGTGCGGCCGGCGTGGTGAATCGTTTCAGGCGGACATCGGCAATCCGCAACAGGTTCATGCCTTGTTTGACCAGGTGCAAACCGCATGGCCCGGGCTTGATGCGTGTGTCTGGTCGGTGGGCCAGACCGTGAATCGCGTCGCCGTCCGTATCACGCCATCGGAGTGGGAACATATGGTACACACCAACCTCACCGGCCTGTTTCTCTGTCTTCAACGGGCCATACGGCTCTTTTCCAGGCGGCGGGGAGGATCCGTAACCGTGATCGGCTCGTTGAGCGGGAACCTGGGCCGTGCGGGTCAAACAGCTTACGCCGCGTGTAAAGCCGGGGCACTGGGATTGGCGAAGTCGGCGGCGCGGGAATGCGGGAGCAACAACGTCCGCGTCAACGTCGTGTTCCCGGGCTGGCACCCGTCGCCTCTGGCGGGAGACGCATTTCCCGATCAGGACAATCTTGGCGATCATGTGCTGGGACGAACTCCCTCACTTGATGAGGTCGCCGATTTCATCTGCTTCCTGGCCACCGCACGGAATGTTTCAGGTCAAATCTATAACGTGGACAACCGGCTGTGGTGAAGACACCCGGCAGACCAACCCAACACTCTCCTGCCGCCACAGGTCTGTTCCTCGTCGGAACGGATACGAATGTTGGCAAAACCGTGGCGACCGCGGCACTGGGGATTGCGTTGCGACGGACAGGAGCCAGCGTCGGCGTCATGAAACCCGTCGAGACGGGGGCAGCGCAGGATGGTCTGACGGCCGTTTCCGATGCGCGTCGCTTACAGGCACTGCTCACACCGCACGCGGATATGGCGTTGCTGAACCCGTACAGTTTCCATGCACCGGTGGCACCGGCTGAAGCCGCTCGGCTTTCTCACACACGCATCGAGTTGGCAGCCATTCTGGAGGCCTACCGGACGCTCGCGGGCCATTATGAGTATATGCTGGTTGAAGGTGTCGGTGGCGTGCTTGTGCCACTGACGGACACGGAGGATGTGTGCAGTCTGGTGAAACGGCTGGAACTCCCCTGCCTGATCGTCAGTCGCACCAGCCTGGGGGCAATCAACCATACGCGATTAACCCTCATGGTGCTCCGTCAGGCGGGCATTCCTGTTGCGGGCGTTCTGCTCAATCACACCAGCGAAGACGCCAGTCGGGACGCACAACTCCAGACAGGGTCGACCGTCGCGTGGATCCGCAGGCTCAGCGGAGTCCCGGTCTTTGGCCCGCTTCCTTTTCAATCAGACATGAACCGCCACTGGGAGGAGAGCATCAACACACTGGCCGGCGATGCGACGATGCGGGCCGTGGCGAAGATGGTGCGGGAAAGTGCTTGACAAAGTCGCGCATGGTCTGCTCGATCCGGGAAGCATCGAGTACGGCGGAGGCCACGGCCACGCCATCGGCGCCGGCGTCCACGATGCCCCGAAGGGACGGCACGGTAATCCCGCCAATGGCAAACACCGGGAGCGGCGTCAGGGCGCGAATTCCCCGCAACCCGTCGAGTCCCACAGGCGGTTCATGCCCTTCCTTGGTCGCTGACGGAAACAGCGGGCCGTAGCCGATATAGTCCGCCCCTCCCCGGGTCGCCTCTTCCACCTCTTCGGAACGATGGGTAGAGATGCCGATGACCTTGTCGCGTCCCATGACCCGTCGCGCCAGATCCAGCGGCAGATCATCCTGTCCCAGATGCACTCCATCGGCCCCCGCCGCCAGGGCGACATCACACCGGTCATTGACCATGAACACCGCGCCGTATCGCGAGGCAGTTTCCCGCAAGGCCACGGCTCTGGTGAACATGTCACGCATGGATCCGGTTTTGTTGCGGTACTGAAAGAACCGGATGCCGCATTCCACAGCCCGCTCCAGCACGTGACACAAATCGAGCCTGGACGCCCAACGCTCATCCAACAACAGACAGACACCGCCAGGGGAAGGTTGCGACACAGGGCACATCGTGACACGTTGAACCGCTACGGCAGACGGTTGACCAACAGCCGATCCAGAAAACCCGTGGTGACCCGGCCTTTCTGAAAATCGGGATGGCGCAGGATGATTCGATGCAGTGGAATCGTCGTTTTCACCCCTTCAATGACAAACTCATCAAGGGCGCGTTTGGCCCGGGCTATGGCTTCGTCCCGATCCCGCCCGTGCGCAATCAGCTTGGCAATCATGGAGTCATACTGGGGATTGACCTTTCCCCCGGATTCCAGGGCCGTATCCACCCGAATCCCCGGCCCCCCGGGAATATGCACATGGGGCACCACACCGGGACTCGGCGTAAACGTCTCCGAACACTCGGCATTAATGCGACATTCCAGACTGTGGCCGGTGAAACAAATATCCTGCTGGCGAAATGGCAACGACAACCCGGCCGCCACGCGGATCTGTTCTTTGATGAGATCCGTTCCGGTCACCATTTCCGTCACCGGATGTTCCACCTGGATGCGGGTATTGACTTCCATGAAATAAAAATTCCGCTTGTGGTCGAGCAGGAATTCCACGGTTCCGGCATTGCGATATTGCACGGCTTTGACGACTTTCAGCGCCATTTTCCCCATCTTGTTCCGTAACCCCTTATCCACCACGGGAGACGGCGATTCCTCAATCAATTTCTGGTAGCGGCGCTGCACCGAGCATTCACGCTCTCCTAAATGCACCGCATGACCATGCGCATCGGACAACACCTGGATTTCGATATGTCGGGGATCCACAAAATACTTTTCAAGATACACCCCGTCGTGGTGAAACGTCGCTCTCGCCTCGACCTGCGCCGACAGAATGGCTTTCCCTAAATCCTCTTCGCGGCCCACGACCCGCATGCCCCGTCCTCCGCCCCCGGCCGAGGCCTTCACCATGACAGGATACCCGATGTTCCGGGCAACCTGTGTCGCCTGACCAAGCGTGTGCACCTCGCCATCGCTCCCTGGAATCACGGGAATCTTGTGCTGTACCATGGTGTGTCGCGCCTTGACCTTGTTGCCCAGCAGGGCAATATGCTCCGAGGCCGGCCCAATAAAGGTCACCCCGCTTAATTCGCAGACTTCGGCAAAATGCGTATTCTCGGCAAGAAACCCGTAGCCGGGATGGATGGCGTCGGCTCCGGTCATGTCCGCCGCACTCAAGACATTGGGAATGTTGCGGTAGCTCAACGCACTGTCGGCCGGGCCGATACACACACGCTCGTCCGCACAGCGCACATGGAGGGACTGCGCATCCACGTCGGAATAGACCGCGACCGTTTTCACACCCATTTCCTGACAGGCGCGGATAATACGCAGGGCGATTTCGCCACGATTCGCAATCAGGATTTTTTTGAACACGACGTTGTCCTTATGGAGCGCTTCGTGGAGCGGAGATTCGTCACGCCACGGGGAGCGGGTCAATGACAAACAACCGTTGCCCGTATTCGACCCCCGCCCCATTTTCAACCAGCACCCTGACAATGCGGCCGTCAGCCTCGGCTTCGATTTCGTTCATCAGTTTCATGGCTTCGATCACACACAGGGTCTGCCCTTTGCGGACGACGCTTCCTTCTTCCACGTAGCACTCCGAATCGGGTGACGGCGATCGGTAAAACGTCCCAACCATGGGCGAGGCCACCGTCAGGAATTGAGACCAGTCCGCGTCTGTGGAGTCGGTAGCTTCGACGGTCGCATCAGGCATGCGAGCGGGCGGCGGAGCGGCGGGAGAAACCGGCGGGTGAACCGCACTCGACACGACAGGAGATTCCCGTCGGATGCGAATGCGTAACTCTTTTCGTTCAACTTCAATTTCGGTCAAATGCTGGTCGGTCAGAATCGCGATCAGTTCCTGGATTTCTTTCCGTTGTTCGCTTTTCATACGAGGCCATCACGATCGGACGCGTTCGATATATTCTCTGGTACGCGTATCCACTTTAATCACTTCCCCGACTTCCAGATACAACGGCACCTTGACGCTTGCCCCCGTTTCCACCACGGCCAGCTTGGTTCCTCCGGAAGCGGTATCGCCCCGAACCCCCGGCTCGGTTTCGACCACCTTCAATTCCATAAATATCGGCAACGCCACGGAGATGGGAGCGCCTTCGTAGAGCACCATGTTCACCTCTGTTGCCTCTTTGAGCAGATCCGTACTGTTTCCAAGCTGGGGTTTATTGTACGTGAACTGTTCATAGGAAGACGTATCCATAAAGGTATAGGAATCGCCGCTGGCATAGAGAAACTGCAAGGTACATTCATCCAGATCCGGCTCATCAAATTTTTCACCCGACCGAAACGTCTTATCCAGCACCTGTCCGGTTTTGACATTCCTCAATCTGGTGCGGACAAACGCGCCCCCTTTCCCGGGTTTCACATGTTGAAATTCGACAATGTAATACGGCACTCTCTCCAGCTCAATACGAGCGCCATTCCGAAATTCGGCCGTTGAAATCACGATCCACGTCTCCTTTCGCTGACAACAAATACCCTCCGTGTCACTTCTTCACCACGCCCTGTCCCTGTGTTGCCCGGGTCTTCCTGAGATGTTCAAGAACCGCCCGAACCCCAAGATGATAACTCAATGCCCCAAACCCGCTGATCTGGCCAATCGCCACACTCGCCAGACAGGAATGTCGGCGAAAGGCTTCGCGGCGGTGGATATTCGACAGATGCACTTCAACGGTTGGCACTCCCACGCTGGCGACGGCATCCCGAATGGCAATGCTGGTATGCGTATACGCGGCGGGATTGATCACAATCGCATCGAACTGGTCCCTGGCTTCCTGAATCCACGAGACCAGGTCTCCTTCGTGATTGGACTGTCTGGCTTCGAGGGTCACGCCCTCGGCTCTGGCCAGCGCCGTGAGCTGGGCATTGATGCCCTGAAGGGACTCCGTTCCGTAATGCTCCTGCTCACGCGCACCAAGCATGTTCAGGTTAGGCCCATGCAAGACTAAAATCCGGCTCATAAACGGGCTTCTGTCGGTATGCGATCAAGAAACGCCTGCTCCAGGCAAGGAAGGGAACAACCACACCAGCATTCAATCGCCGGACATATGCACGCAATTGACGGGAGAGGGATTTTAGCAAGGCGGGGGCATTCGGTCAATGAAAGAGTTGGAAGGGACGCCGTTTGTGTTCTCGCAGGACGGTTGAACCATTTCTTGACAATCCCCCCACTCTGCCATGGCATGACGGCTAGACAGCCGCAGCTTGCGCTTTGCGGGACAACGCACGCCGAAGCTCCACCATCCCCAGCGTATCCCTGGCACAATAAGCGTGCAACGCCGTGGCCACGCGTTGACACTCAACCCAATCGGTCTCCACCAACATCATTTTCTGGTACACCGTTGACGCCGTCGCGCCATCGCGGATTTCCAGATCTCCGTAATCAAGCGACGGCACAAGGACGGGCAGCACGGATTTCATCGAAAATAACCCTTGAAAGTCCGGGTGGTAATAGTGCGTTTGCATCACCGGCAACAAATCCCACAGACGCTTCACGACCAGAAGCAGGTCCACCCTCAAGCGGGGCACGGCATCGGCCAACGACTGCAAGATGTACCGCTCCGAATCGGAATACACACAGATACTCCCCTCCTTACCAACGGATTCCAGTACGCTCACCGCAATTTCCTCGCGCGGATCATGCCGCGCCATACACAAACGGGCGGTATGATGCAGCGATCCGTCCTCCATCTCCGTATGGTTCGACCATTGCATCGGAAGGAGCTGATAGGGACGTGTGCGCGCATATAAAGGAATGGCGGGCATAAAGGTCTCAAAATCCAGATGATGGACCGGGTAACGGACAGACTGCAGCGCATCCGCCAGCCGTGGTGAAATCCATTCAACATTGTCCCGCACGCATTGTTGCACCCTGGTCAGCGGCACTTGAGGAGGAATATCATCAATCGTTTCGATCCCCTGCTTCCTCAGGCGACGCACGATCTTGTTGTCCCCTGGTAAATGATAGATCCATCGAGCCGGCTTGGAAGCCGTGCAATGCTCCCAGAACGGGCAGGAATAGGGAGAATGACAATGACCATCCGGCTCGACGTCGGGCGCCTGACTGTGGCCAACCGTCGACCGCATCTGCTCCAGATGGGCGGGAATACGGGGAAGCCGCTCCCCCACCCCCTCCGTGAGGTCTTCCATCACAAACAGTTTTTTCAGCTCCAGGTCCCCACCGGGGTAGGTGTACTGTCTGTTCACATGCATCAGGAAGGTTCCGGATACCTCAAGCCCGTCTCCCCGGAGCACATAAGTCTGAACGGCCAGATCGTCGAGATGCACGGATTTCACCCGGGCGGAGGCCTTCACTTCAATCAGCCGCCAGGCCTGGCCAACCCGTTCGAGCACGTCAACCCGAACCAGGGTACCTTCAAACTGAAACGCCCCCTCAAAAATAGCCCGCACCTGCGGATCGGCTACCAGTGCAGCCGTTTTCTCCAACGCGGCTGGAATCTGACGATGCGTTTCGGCTACCAGCACCCCGTCCGGAAAACACCGGCGCGCGGTATGACCAATCTCCTGTCCCATATCCAGTATGCTCTGGCGTCGGTCATCGGGTTCCGTCGCCAGCTGCGGGTCATGGATCTCCAAATACAAACGTTTCTGGCACTGCAGACCAGAGAGAAATCTGGACTTGGAAAGACGCGGAGGACGGTCGGGTGTGTAGCGTGTCATAAATGACGACAGGAGCGGAATATCTGTGTCATCTCTCCCCTGTTTTCAAGCCTTTTTCCTGACAGTGGATAATTATCTTTAAAATTTCAACAATCCCTTGAATTCATGGCCTGGGCATTCCAATAGCCCCCGCTCACTTCCAGCAGGGTTTTTGTAAATATGGTCGCACTCAACAGCCTTTCTAACCGAAACGTTGCCAGGATGAAGCGGCATGGTCACATCCACACAA
Source organism: Nitrospirales bacterium (assembly GCA_963692935.1). GTDB lineage: Bacteria > Nitrospirota > Nitrospiria > Nitrospirales > UBA8639 > Bin75. The sequence goes on along the minus strand of OY843588.1, from coordinate 783,507 downwards.
AACCCGTCCAGCGTTCATGCCCACAGTGCAGAAAAGCCTTTCCAGAAGTGGTACGGCTGGGTTGTCTGTCCATCGAAGCCCGTTTCACAGCTACCGGGAGACCACCGCCCATCGGGGGACACACTGTCTGACACGAGCAGACAATGCAGAACCCATGACCGTACCTGCACCGCCCGATGTGAAATGATGCAATGCGCGGAGATTTTACCATGAACCTTGTCCACAAATTCTGTGAAAAAACTGTAGATAACCATGTAAATTATTACCCGTGGTTCAAAAGCCATAGACCACCGAACACAATGCCTGTTTTTTGTGCATCACTTCCCCACGCATAAGCCCGAATTCGGCTTTAACAATCACTTGGTATTCAGGAACTGCGGCGCGTTGTTTCAACATGCTTTGGACACTGGATGATGGCGGGAGATCATGGTTGACGGCTCGGATCGAGTGCCTGCTGAATGCAAATAGCCACACAGCCCAGTCCTCCGGTCATCTGGCTCCGATCGTACGCACATCCCCGGTCCCCGGCACATGAGGTAACAAAGGGAATGGTGGAGGCAAAATTGAGGTCGGCGAGCACTGTGACCTGCAGGCGACTATCGTCTACCACCGACACGATGAGTGCACGGTTATGGTGGTCATCTTCCAGAACAGCGGCTTTCGGTGAAGGCGCAATCCTGGTACGAGCCACCCGGACAGACGGTGGCAATGTCACGACCTCCCGCACCAGATGTTGCGGTGGGTGAATCGCCCCCTGGCTCAACCGGATGTTCAACGATGTCAGATCAAGGATGTCCGTGTCCGGGGCATCTGTTTGAGCCAGCACACCTGTGCGTTGCGCGACAAAAGGGCCGGACAGGACCAGAAAACAGGCAACTGCACATCCCACAATCAGGGACCACCAGCCCCGGCGAAGCCGCACCACGGCTTTGTGGTGGATGGTCAAAGCGCGTGTCTGGCGGTTGTGTGTGGCCATCACAGACTGGACAAAGCGGGGAACTGCCTGGCGATAGCCCGGCAGGGGATCAGGTACCTCAAGCTCCGGTGAGGACAGTCGCCGCCGGCACGTTGGCAATACGTCAACATCCAGTGGTTGGAACCGCGCAAGGCTTCCTCGTAATCCACACTGTTCCTGCCAGGTGCGAGCGACCATCTCGTTGTCGGGATTCATTGTCGGATACGTGGGGCCGGTCGAGCAAGGACGCCATTCTGGTTGACAGGCGGATGTATTGAAGCCGCCGGGGAGACCGCGACCGTTGTCGGTCAGCACCTGGATGAGATGGTGCTGGAGGCCGGACTTGAACCGGCACGCCTCTTGCGAAGCACGGGATTTTAAGTCCCGGGTGTCTGCCTGTTCCACCACTCCAGCAAACGATCCAGCACGAGGAAATGGACTCTACCATCACACCACCGGAGTGGCAAGAACCGGTAGCAGCACACCACACGCCCGCTCGCGTCGTTTATGCAAAAGACGGGAGCGTTAAAGGCGGGACATGCCTCATGCTTGTTCATGAGCTGGCTGCACGCCATGGCCATGCTGTCTGAAGAACTCGCAGTTGAAGACGGAACAGGGCCTAGGTATTCAACACGTTCTGCTTATACCAGGTCCAAAACCTGCTGATGCCTTCTTTCACGGTGACCCGGGGATGATACCCCAGTAATGTCCGCGCCTTTGCAATATCGGCATAGGTGTAGGCCATATCCGCCTCCATCATCGGTGCGGAACCCAGGCGGGCCTTTCGTCCGACACAGGCTTCGATCAATTCAACAAACTCCGCCAGCAACACAGGTGCTCCTCTTCCGAGATTCACCACTGCATACCCGGTCGGACGGTCGACCGCACGGATCACTCCCTGCACAATGTCTTCCACAAACGTCCAGTCCCTGTACATTTGTCCGGCATGATACAGCGGGACCTCGCGGTTGAAAAAAATATTATCCAACACCTTGTAGGCCATCATATCCGGACGTCCTCGTGGACCATAGACTGTGAAAAACCGCAGCGCCGTGAACGCCAACCCGTACAAGTGATGATACGAATACCCGAACAGTTCCCCCGCTCTTTTGCTTGCCGCATAGGGAGCCAGCGGCCGGTCGCACGGATCATGTTCCTGAAAGGGCCGGTGTGTCGTCCCACCGTAGACTGAAGAGGTCGAAGCAAACACAACAGTGGGCAATGGGGAACGCGGGGGGAGCGCGCCCCTGTTTCCAACGGCAGCTTCCAACACATTCAGCGTGCCCGTCACATTGACATCACAATACAGTTGGGGATGCTCGATCGAGAACCGAACACCGGCCATAGCCGCCAGATGGACAATCCCGTCAAACGCACGGGTTGAAAAGATATCGGCAACGGTTTGCCGGTTGCGAATGTCCCCTTCAATAAACGTAAACGATTCCGCCTGGCCAGTCTGACGTAACGCCCGTTGGACTTCCTGGACATTCGCCCGTTTTCTTGCCGGATCATAATAATCGTTCAGATTATCCAGCCCCACAACACGATCGCCTCGCGTCACCAGGGCCTGGACCGTATGGCTTCCGATAAATCCCGCGGCTCCCGTAACCAGAATGGTTTTACTCATCGTCCTTGCCTCGTGTGGAACAACGAGTGTCTGTCCGACAATGAGAAACGGGGATGCCAGGGCCCCGCATCCGGCGGGCCGAGGGCACACGATTCAGGAGAGGATGCGCCATATTGAGCTATATGCCCTCTACTGGTATCATTGACCTGTTCCACAGGAGCACGATATGGAAACGATGCCTGCGACAGAAGTGACGGAAGTAACGGAAGAAGACACCGGAACAGGCGCCGGTCTGGACTTTGAAGCCGAAGTCATCGTTCATAATTGCGACTGTCACACGTATCCACAAGTCATTGAGCTGTTCTGCCGGTACGTTCCCGGCATGACATCAGCCAAAGCCTTTGAGTTGGCGTGGAGAATTGATCACCAGGGAAGCGCCCAGGTCTACCAGGGGTCTCGAAAAGCGGCTGACGAGATCGCGCATAAGCTGGCTTCCGGTGGATTGCGAGTTGAGGTTCGCTAACCGTTTGCTTGCGACGATGACACGGTTGTCCCCCTCCCCTTCCCGCCTCAACGCCGTGCCTGACACGATCCCGATTCCTGAAAACTGACAAGGACTGTGGAACGGGTGTCGGCAAAGCCATGCCGGCGAGACCGTCTGGCGTTGGCTGTGTTGTGTTTTGACGCTGATCTGACGGTGACCTTCCCCGGGGAGCCGGCTTGTATCCGGGGGGCGGCCTGTCTCCAGTGCCTGGTTGGGATTCGAGGGTTCGTTCTGCCCATGGCAGTTGATCGCACTCGAAATTAACGGCTGACCTTGCGCACGTTTCCTGTTGTCGCTGTGCACATGATACGTTCCGTGGACCGAACGTCTGGCTTCGTCTTGTGGAATATTTTTGTGCGGAACGTGTGGCCACACAGGCCGAGGTCATTTTTTCGTTGAGCCAGGGCTTTTCCTTGTTCGCCGCTCCGGCAACTGAGGTTCTTTGGGCACGAGACGAGAGGGTGAACCCTTCTTCTTGCCCCCTGCCGGTTTGGCCCGTGTCATGGAAAGAATACTGACTGGCTTCTTGGACTTCGACACATTCGATGTCGGGAACACGCGACGAATTTTGAGAGATTTCACACTGTCACCGCTGTACACCCGCACCTGATACAAGTCCATCAGTTGGTCAATGGCCTTCTGAACTCCTTTGCGAGCCTGTGCCAGCAAAAGCCGGCGCTGATTCATCTCTTCTTCTTCGGTATGGGACGTCACACGTCTCTCCATTGCGGCCTCTGTTGTTACTCCCTGACGCGAGAACCCTTCGGCAAGACCCGCCTCCCGTGAGACACCGTGCGGTCGAACGTGACCTGGAAACGTTTGAACAAGGATCCCGGCTGGTTAGTCTTTTTTGTTAAAGACCGTGGCATCACACGAAAAATACTTCAATTGCTTCATGGGTATAATGATGACTTCCACGGGCGTATCAATTTCCAGGATTTCCATATCATCGCTGATGGTATGACGAAGGGCATCGCGGATCATGAGTTCCTGATTATCGGTCAACACCACTTTCACCCAATACGACACAACAGACTCCTTTGTTCTCTGCGCACACGGTGACATTCCACCCGCACCAGACACGGGAAAAAGGCCGACGTCACCTTCTCGACGCAGCGCGCTTCACCGAAGACGTCGCGGGAGAGGATGTCCTGACCCCACACGCCTGCTGTCCCAACTCTTTGGATCGAACCGTCGCGCTTTCAACGGCGCCGATCACGGTCCCGCGCAACCGCCCCTGCTCAAGCTGATGCAACCCCGCAATGGTCGCTCCGCCCGGTGACGCGACCCGATCTTTCAACACCCCGGGATGCTCCTGTGTCTCCCTCACCATCTTTGCCGCACCCAACACCGTTTGCGCCGCCAGAAGTTGTGCGTGCGAGCGGGATAATCCCATTTTCACTCCGCCATCAGCCAGGGCTTCAATAAATGTATACACGTATGCGACTCCCCCACCGCTCAGACCGGTCACCGCATCCAGCTGTGCCTCATCCACCACCACCACACGCCCGACCGCCTCGAACATCGCTTGCGCGATCTGCATCTGCTCTTCTGTCACCCCTGGGCCACCGGCCAGAGCCGTCGCACCTTCCAGAACAACAGACGCCGTGTTCGGCATGGCCCTTACCACATGAACATGCGGGGCCAATCCCGCCGTAATCGTGGCAATTGAAACCCCGGCCGCCACCGTCACAACGAGCTGGTTGAAGTCAGGAGACACAGACAACCCCATCAAAACTTCATCCATTACTTGCGGTTTGACTGCCAGGAGCATGATATCCGAAGCCTGAGCGGCCTTCTGGTTATCCTGGCCAACCCGAACGCCAAAGGTCGTCCGAAAATGAGCGAGCCGCTGGGAATCCACATCCGTGACGATAAGATGCCTGGGATCCACCACTCCCTGTTTCAGCAAACCAGCCACAAGGGCTTCCGCCATGTTTCCGGCACCGATGATGGCGATGTTTTTCCTTTTCAGCATAAGGGAAGCAGTATATCGTGGATGGTGAGGCTCTTTCAACTTTACGACGCCTGTGGACTGTTTTGCATACCCCGGAACGGGAAAAGGGATGGCGACACAGACTTGCCGGGTTTTTTCGGGCTGGAGTATAGTCAAATGTGTGGCAAAAGGCGTCTGAAAACCCCCTTCCGAGCCTTGTCCCGCACCATGACCGAGCACGATATGCGCGTATGGACAACCTGGGTAGCTACCCCGTATGCGTCTGTGGGACATCGTGCGAAAGGAGGCTTCCGATGAAAACCAGGCTCTGCATGATCACAGTGTGTGCGATCGTGAGCGTCTCGGCAGTCCTTGTTTCTGAGAGTGTGGCCCGCCGGACCCATGTGACGCCGGAACAGAAACAACACCTGCGACAAGCCCGCACCATATTTGTGAACGCCCTTGCCCTGACTGAAACAGGACGAACAGATCCTTCCCGGATTCAGGCTCTCGTTTCTCAGCGACTGCAGGAAGTCGGTTTTCTGGTGGTCGAGGATCGAACACAAGCCCACGACGTCGAGTTGAAAGTGAAGTGCGAGGAACGGAAAACCTGGGTTGGCACCACGGCGGAAGGCGGAGACGCCGAATTGCTTGACGCCCCTTCACGGCTCTGGAAAGGGCCGGCGTGCCTGTTGACCTATGTCCTCCATGGCCACAATCTTGGATGGTATAAGGAAATCCGCACCTCCTTCCACGATGCCATACAAGCCGCACAATCCGCCGGCGCCGAAGATGCAGGGACCTATGCGCTCGGCCAGTTACTCAAACGCCTCAAGCAATACGACTTTCCCGTTCTTCTGGCGGCGGAATGGGAACAACCCGACCGCCTGATCGCGTTGCTGGACAAGCCGGAGACCACGAAAATCCGCAAACTGTTTATCCTGGCAACCTTGAGTGCCATAGAAGCCGAAGCGGCGCTACCTCATTTAACGAAGCTGATGCGGGACAAGGATCTGGCGCAGGAAGCCGTGGAGGCACTCACCGGCGTGGGAGAGCATTCTATTCCGTTTCTCACGGATTTGTTCCAGTCCTCCACGCAACCGGAGATTCAGGCAGCGGCGGCCAGGGCGTTGGGCAATGTGGCGGGAAGCAGTGGAAACCCCACGGCCATTCCCCCGCTCCTGGCCTACCTCAAAAACACCTTGGTGACCTTCAAGACATCGGCTGATATCAATTTCACCGTGTTGACCGAAGTCGTCTGGAGTCTGGGCAAACTGCGGGATGAAGAATGCATTGAACCCGTGAATGAACTGAACCAAAAAGTCTGGCTCATCAACGATCGCTCAAAAGAAATGGCGGCACTGCGAGAGGCGGCAAACTGGACATACAAGCAACTCGATCTGGACGGCCATGTGAGCTGAGACGAACCTGGCCATGGCAGATTGACAGGGATGGACACCTCTCCCGAATATGCCGGGAGTCGGAGCTTGAAAGAGGACGCTGACCGTGAGAGATGCCCGGCAGAGACCGGTGCCTGCCATCCGTGCAATTGAACGTTGTGATCCACACAAACCATGACGGCCGTTTCCACATTGATCCCTGATTCTCATCTGGAGGATTTATGATGAAACATGTCTCTGGCGTACTTGTCTGTTGCTGTCTCATGGCGTTCGCCACCGAAAGCCTGGCGCGCCGAACCCATATCACCGACGAGCAACGGGCACACCTGGCCAGCATTGAAACACTCTATCTCAACGTCATCGCGCTGACGGAACAGGGACGCGTTCCTCCGGATGATCTCCTGGCCACGGTCAAAACACGGCTGGAGGAGGTTGGCTACACCACGGTCACCGACCGGAAGGACGCCCATGACGTGGAGTTTCGGGTCAAATGCGAAGAACGGAAACGATGGTCCGGCACAACACGTTCCGGTGGAGACGCGGAGCTGGCCGACGCGCCCGCCCGGCTGTGGAAAGGGCCGGCCTGTCTCTTCAGCTATCGCCTCAACGGTCAGGATCTGGGATGGTACAAGGAAACACGAACCGATTTCGACGATGCCTATGCCGCGGCGCAACAAGCCAACGCCACACGTTCGGGGCAATACGCCATGGAACAATTAAACCTGAAACTGCAGGAGTTTGATTTCCCTGTCATGGTGGCGACAGAATGGCGACATACTGACCGGCTGGCTCGCCTGCTGGAAGCCCAGGAGACAGATAAACGCCGCAAACTTCGTATCCTCGCCACGCTTTCGCAGGTCCAGTCCAAACAGGCCTTCCCGCATCTGGTGAAACTGGCCGAAGATGAAAATGCCGAGTATGCCGAAGAGGCGATCCTCGCCCTGGCCGGACTCGGTAGCTCGGCGACACCCATCCTCACCGATATTTTCATGACAACGAACAGTTCCAACATTCAGGCTGCCGCCGCCAAGGGGCTGGGACTCATTGGCGCGCATACCGGCGACCCTACGATCACCCCTCCCCTCCTCGATTATCTCAATGCCAACCTGGAAACGATGGAGACCTCGTCAGACATTGATTTTCCCGTGCTCACCGAAGTGGTCTGGTCCATTGCCAAACTCCGCAATGAAAAATCCATCCAGCCGATTGAGCAGCTCAACATCAAAATCTGGCTCATTCGGGATACGTCGGAGGCCATGAAGAAACTTCGGGAAGCCGCCAATGTTGCCACCAAAATGGTGGATCTCGATTATCAAATCATGTAGCCCTTTTTCCTCCATCGAGGAAGGTGCATACACGGCCCTCTCGCAGGCAACGTAACCGATGTCTCCCTGCCTTGCCCTCATGTTGCTCGCCCTGTTGGTCTGGTCTCCCCCGGGCAACGCCCAATTCACCGATACGCCGTCGAACGTCACGCGGCTCCAACGTGGGGCGGAAGAGGCCATGGCCGGGGGGGACCCCCACGGCGCGGCCATTCGTATTGGCAAGGCCGCGTTGCTGGCCTCTCAGCTTGACCGTCAGGGGTTGTCGAATACCGAACGGCCCTATTGGATCATGGCCGGGCTTTTTCGCATCCAGGAACACGTATATCGCGCCATCGCACTGTTTCAACAGAACGGAGCACATATCCCGGCATCGTCCGCGGTCTGTACCCTGCTCGCTCTTGGCCGGCAACGTGCCACCCGGCTACAGGAGAACAGCAATGCCAACGCAATGGACACGACGCCGCACCGTACCCTGCACGCCCAGACAGAGGAATGGCTGGAGATCGCTCAGGAATTACAACAGGACTGGCAATGCGGGCCATAATCGGGAAGCAACTGAGGCCCCTCCGGAAAAGGCTCCCGGGACACAACAGTTAGAGAAAATCGTTCAAACATGCTACCCTGTGCCCCGCCTCCTCCGGACACCCAATCCACCGCCTGCAATGCGACAGTGTGACAGACGCATTCCCAAATGTATCAATCGTGACGTGCCCGGCAAGGATGGTATGAAGGAGAACGATCATGGCAGAAGTAAAAATTGAAGAGGGCATTCTCAAGGTCATTGAACTGGATATTCAGGATCCAAAAGTCATAAAAATTCTGGAGGAATATCCCCCCAATCGTTGGTGTGAGATCACACGCCGCGCCGTGAAAATCGGGCTTGGCTACTTGCAGGGGGGGGCACAGGATTAACTCGGTCACGCCGTTATCTGACATTGATGACGTTGGTGACGCCGGGACAACTCCCTTCCCTGGCCTGTTATTCGACACCGTGCGTTGCATGACGCCTCCCCCTTGGGGATCGAACCCGTCATGATCTGGACGACACGGTGTACGAACTCCAAACCCACGACCCGCCACGATGCCACCTGCATCCGACATTGAGACGATGCTGACCCCGCAGGATCAACGACAACTGAAGGAACACGGCATGGCCTTGCAGACGGTTGCGCAACACCTGGCTGCACTTCGACACGGCATGCCGTTCACGAAACTCAAGAGACCCTGCGTGCTCGACGATGGCATTCATCGATTGATCCCATCGGACATGCCAACCCTGCTCCAACATTTTGAACGAGCCAGAGCTACCGGACGCATCACACAGTTTGTACCGGCGTCAGGGGTGGCCACTCGAATGTTTCACGCGCTACAGGCCTGTCGCCTCGCAACAGATTCCACACGGGTGTCGGCATCGGACCGACACGTCCTGGAGCAGTTTCTCTCCGGTCTTCCGAAATTCGCCTTTTACGACGATCTTGTGAACGCGCTGGATGGACAGGGCTACCAGCTCGGCCAGTTACGCTCGACGGGACACCACCGCCCCATCCTGGACGCGCTCCTCTCCTCACCGGGACTGAATTACGCCAGGCTACCCAAGGGACTGCTTGCGTTCCACAGATATGCCACGTCAACACGCACACCCATTGAAGAACACCTGGTCGACGCCGCGTCCTGTGCCAAAGATGACAACGGCCTGGCGCGCCTCCACTTGACGGTTTCTCCGGAACACAGAGAAGCCATACAACACCATGTCGAACACGCCTGTCAGAAACTGACCCGGCACGCTGTGGCATGGCAGGTGAGCTGTTCCATTCAACACCCTTCGACAGACACCATCGCCGTTGATATGGACAACCAGCTGTTCCATGACTCCCAGGGAATGCTGCTGTTCCGGCCAGCCGGACACGGGGCACTGTTCTCCAATCTCCACGAACTCGGCGGCGACCTTGTGTGCATCAAAAATATTGATAATGTTGTCCCCGACTATCTGAAAGACGCCACCTATCGCTACCGCAAGGCACTCGGCGGAGTTCTCGTCAGCGTGCAGGACACCCTGTTCACATTTTTGACCCAACTCGAATCCGAGTCGGTATCACCCGCTCTCTTCAAGCAGATCACGGAATGGGCACGTCATACACTGGGCATGACCCTGCCCGAAGAGTGGGACACCTTCGCCCATGCTCAACAAACACAGTGGCTGTTCAAGTGGTTGAACCGTCCCCTTCGAGTCTGCGGCATGGTCCCCAATACCGGAGAGCCGGGCGGGGGGCCTTTCTGGGTGGAGCAACGGGATGGCATCAGCGCGTTGCAAATCGTGGAACACGCCCAGGTGGATCCCGATTCTCCACACCAACAGGAGATCTTCCAGTCTTCAACGCACTTTAACCCCGTCGATCTCATGTGTGGCGTTCGTGATTACCAAGGTCGCCTCTTCGACCTCCACCAGTTCGCTGACCCCCATGCGGGATGGGTGTCAAAAAAATTCCACGAAGGGAAAGCGTTGAAGACCCTGGAATGTTCAGGTCTCTGGAACGGAGCCATGGCCAAATGGCATTCCGTATTCGTCGAGGTCCCGCGTCACACGTTCAATCCGGTCAAAACCATTCTGGACCTGCTCCTGCCGGCCCACCAACCACCGGAGCGCGCATGATGAAACGCCTTGCACCATCATTTCAACCTACGCATAATGCGCCCGTTGCCACCCGTGGCACAGGCAGGAGGTTCCCCACCAGGAATCGCACTGGATGCCGTGAAAGGATACAGCCATGGCCGAACACATTGAAACATTACTGAAAACGTCCACACTGTACCACCCGACCCGTCAAACTGTGGAGCGGGCCTATATCAAGGACTACGATGCAGCGTATCAGGCATCCATCGCCAATCCCGAACGATTCTGGGACGGTGTCGCCAAAGAACTTGAATGGTTCTCTTCATGGCACACCGTGCTGGAATGGAAGTACCCGTGGGCCAAATGGTTTCTCGGTGGAACCTGTAACATCACCTGCAACTGCCTGGATCGCCACGTACGGTCATGGCGAGCCAACAAAGTCGCGGTGATCTGGGTGGGAGAGCGGGGCGAAGAACGGATCTTCACCTACGCCGAGCTGTACCGTCAGGTCAACCGCTGCGCGAATGCCCTCACACGCCTTGGGATGCAACAAGGCGACCGTGTCACGATTTATCTTCCCAAAATTCCCGAACAAATCATCGCCATGCTGGCCTGCGCGCGGCTCGGCCTGATTCATTCCGTCGTCTATTCGGGTTTCAGCGCGCCGGCACTGGAATCGCGTATCAAGGATGCCGAAGCCCGCCTCGCGATCACGGCGGACTACGGATACGATCGAGGCGAAGCCATTCCCTTGAAACCCGTGGTGGCCAAAGCGGTGGCCAACTGCCCCACTATCGAGAAAACAATTGTGGTGAGGCGGGACAAACAGGGCGTTGACCTGAACGCCGGCAAAGAACTCGACTGGGATGAATGGCTCGAAGGACACTCAACCACCTGTGACGCCAGGCCCCTCGACGCCGAGACCCCGCTCTATTTTCTCTACACATCGGGCACCACGGGCAAACCCAAAGGGGTGGTCCACGTGCATGGCGGATACATGGTCGGCACCTACATCACCACGAAATATGTCTTCGATCTCAAAGACGAAGACGTGTATTTCTGCGTGGCCGACCCGGGCTGGGTCACGGGTCACAGTTATATTGTGTACGGCCCGCTCCTCAACGGCGCCACCATTCTCATGGCAGAAGGCAAGCCGGATTATCCCACGCCGGGTCGCTGGTGGGAGATCATCGCAAAATACGGTGTGTCGATTTTCTACACCACCCCCACCGCCATTCGTCTTCTCATGAAATACGGTGAAGACTGGCCCAGCCGCCACGATCTTTCCACCCTGCGCATCCTGGGTTCAGTCGGCGAACCCATCAACCCCGAGGCATGGGAATGGTTCCATCGGGTCACCGGCGGCGACAAACCGATTATGGATACGTGGTGGCAAACAGAAACCGGGTCAATTCTGGTGACACCCCTTCCGTGTGTCCCCCTCAAACCGGGATCCGCCACACGACCATTTCTGGGCATTGAGGCCGACGTCGTGGATAAAAACGGCCGGAGCATCGGGACCGGCGGCGGCTTCGCGGTCATCACCAAACCCTGGCCATCCATGATGCGAACCATCCACAACGATCCCGACCGGTACCTGGGCTACTGGAATACGATCCCGGGCTGCTACACGGCGGGGGACGTCTGTCACAAAGATGACGACGGCTATTTCTGGTTCATGGGCAGGGCGGACGACGTGGTCAAAGTGGCGGGCAACCGTATCGGCACCGCCGAGGTGGAAAGTGCCCTGGTGAGTCACGAGGCCGTGGTCGAAGCCGCGGTCATCGGGAAACCGCATCAAACGGCTGGCGAGATGATCAAAGCCTTCGTCATCCTGAAACAGGGACAACAAGAAACGCCCGAACTGATCGCGCATCTCAAACAACATGTCCACATGGAACTGGGAAAAATCGCGGTTCCAAGGGAGATTGAAACGGTCACCTCGCTCCCTAAAACCCGCTCGGGAAAAATCATGCGTCGCGTCCTGAAAGCCAAAGAACTCGGCCAGGACCCGGGGGACATTTCAACGTTGGAGGAATAAAGTTTTTCGAATGCCTGCGCTATTGAAACGATTGAAACGGATGGATAGTGTCTGCTATGTGAGAGGATTATGGTTTAATGGCTCCACGGTGAAAAAAGCCGAGCCCGATGTCTGGAAATTCATGAACAGCAATATTGCACAGGGTTGGCACTGTGTTGACGTTGGATCGAATCGCGGCGAATATACTTTTGTGATGGCCAAACTTGCGGGAGTTTCTGAATTTGTTCACGCATTCGAATTGCACCCCGAAAATGCAAAGATAGCTCGGTACAACACCGCGCGATTCCGTAATCGGAGAACAGTAGAAAATCTTGCCGTAACGGATGGCAAGAAACCTTTCGCAACGGTGTTCCCCGGCAACAATCTGAGTGGCGCAGAGTGGACCATTGTTGGACCAACTGACAAAATCAACGAAGCAGAATTTTCCATCCCTGCTATTTCGCTGGATCAATAAATTGATGTTGAGGGGGCAGGTTGCGAAGTACTGGTCGTTATGCAGCGTATTCTGAAGCAATTTCGTCCCGTTGTGGTATTTGAGGTACACTCCCAAAAGGAATGGGGTGGCCGAACATATTTGACCGAGGCCGATTATGTAACTCTCACCATGCAGGGCAAACCAATGGGGAAAGGCCCGGAGGGCAACTTTCATTGTCTTGCCGTTCCCAAAGAAAAATCAACCCGCTACTGCTCATAACAGAGACATGACCGCGACAACAAAGGATGGGCAGGATGCAAGACAGCACGATAAGTCGCACTAGAGATTCATAAAAACCTCTCGATACTGGCCAACCGTCGTATCCCAGGAAAACTTATCCAGCATGTGAAATCCGTTCACAATCATGCGGGCATATGCCGTTTGGTCAGTTTCGTAGAGTTCTACGGCATCCTGCAAAGCTGTCGCGGCCTGCTCAACCATTGACTGAAAGACAGGAATTGATGAACGCTCGGCTACCCGATCCTGCCTCGGCCAATACCCACACCTCAGAATCGCCCTCCAGTCGTGCTCCGTTGTTTTCGCATTCAACTTCGCTTCGTGGTAGAGAAAACCGGTCGGCGACGTTGAAACGTGATGGTACCGGCCGCTGAGTTTTCTGACGACGCCGGTCAGGGATTTCGCGGGATAGGGAACAATCTGCTGCACCAGCCCGCCTGTCGCACGCGCCACCACCGGCGTGCCCGCCGCATAGCCCTCTGTGGCACCACCAAAGGGTTCGTAGAACGAACACATCACCACGAATGACACCCCGCGCTGCAAAGCCCTGTACCCCTGGGCCATTCGAAATGGAAAAACTTTCACCTCCCCTGCCCGTTCCTCGGCCAGCCGCTTGAGAAATCCTAAGCCTTCGACCCCTTCATCACCGGGGATGGGAGTAAAAATATAACGGGCGCGACCGGCAGGAATGCGCCGAATGGCCGTTGCGGCCACATCGAACCCCTTCTGTCGAGGATCATCCCGGCCAAAAAACAAAAACACGGGTCCGTCGAAATCCGTAAAGTCCAACGATCCCCAGGTACGTGGCGACGCATCGTTCTCAAGCTGTTTCACCATGTCCCGACGACGTGTGGCTTTTTCGTGAAGCAGTGGGTGATAACGCCCCTGCACGGCATGGTCTCGAACCTCCCGGGGACAATCAAGCGTGCCGAACATGCCATTATCAATGCCACGAATGGTTTGTCTACGAAATATGTTTTGCAAATGCGGCGCGAAAATTTTTCGTTGTACCGGATCCTGTTCCAATTCATGGGCAAAATGCCGAGAGACAGTACAAATGGGCCCATCCAGAAACTCCGCCATTTTTGCCAGCACCGTCCGACCCGAAACGCGTGGGGCCGTCATGACTTTCCAATCCCGGGCCGAGACAGACCGGTCATACGAATTATGTAACGTGAGCACACACGAGACTGACACCAGACGAGCTTCCTGTTTGGCCGTCATCGCCACACAGGCCGTCTCCCAATCCTGGAGGCAGAGCACGAGATCCTTTGTGAATTGCAATTCGACTAACGCACGTGGGACGGCGACGCAAAAAAACAGGGCATCGCGAAGGAGTTGCGAAGGGTTCGCCGGATCGGAATAGGGGTTGCACGGAGCGCTGACATCAGGCGGATCACCACAATCGCACGGCGCGTTAAAAAATTCTGATGAATCAATGAAATAGGTGGTAAAACCCCGAGCATCCTCGTGTTGCCATACCTCAACCGCGTGGATGTCTTTGCCAAATGTCACGGAACAGGTGATGCCGGTTGCACAGATCGATTCCAGAATTTCTGGTCGGCACTTCATGATCTCCCGGAAAAACGGGGTGATGGTTACACATGGCCCGTTTCCCTGTTCGGCCATACGTTTAGGCAACACACGCATGACGGCCGCCAGTCCGCCAAGCGGGGCAAATTCATTTTCAAATGTCACGAACACACTGGTTTTCATACACGCAACGTGCCGGTGACCTGCACACTCGGATGATTAGGGATTGTGCTCGTTTCAGACCAGGATGGTATGACGGTCATCTTGCCAGGAAGGAGCAAACACAAAAGCCCCCGGCACAATCAGCTTGAAATGTGGCTTGCTCACCGAGGGAGAACCGTACCCGGGAATACGAAGGGAAAGCCCGAAGAAACTTACTGAAACTTTCCTTCCACGCAACACGCGCAATACTCTCTATTGTTGCACCAGAAAATGTCCGCGTCGGTTTTGTGCCCAGCAACCCGGCTCGGATTCCGTACAAAAAGGCCTCTCTTTCCCGTAACTGACAATGCGAATTCTGGATTCTCGCACTCCAAGATCAATTAAAGAATCTTTGACGGCCTGGGCACGACGCTTACCTAATTCCAGGTTATAGTCCACGGTCCCACGTTCATCACAATGCCCTTCAATCAGCACACTGGCATCTTGATATTGCTCGTTGAGAATTCTGGCATTGCTTCGTAACACGTCGGTCGCATCCGGGCGAATTTCATAGCTGTCGTATTCAAAAAAGACATGCGACAATCCGACAGCCGTCCCAGCCTGCATATCCCGTTTACTGTCTGTCATCATGCCCATATCCATTTCCTCTATATGATCGCTATCTACCATGGGATCGGAAGGCATCACAGGGAACCCGCCATTCTCAAAACCATCCATTGTTGCCCCAGAGATCCTTTCATCCATGGCTGACTCGTCCTGAAAGTCCGCAGATTCCTCAAAGCCATCCTCCGTCATGGCTGGCGACTCCCGAAGCCCTTCCGATTCCTCAAAGGTCTCATCCAGCATGGCTGACTCGTCCTGAAATCCCTCGGGTTCCCCAAAGAAGGAATCCTCGGCCACGGCTGGCTCGTCCTGAAACTCCTCGGATTCCCCAAAGAAGGAATCCTCGGCAACGGCTTGCTCGTCCTGTTCCTGATCGAGGTCTTGAGCCTGTTCAGGTAAATCTTCAGTACTCATGACTTCAGCATGTTTCGACGTTTGACACGCCGACAGCATCAACAGAAGCCCGGCACCAACAAGAATATGGACCACGAAATCTCTGACCTTTACTCCTGACATGCAACGGTCTCCTTTCATCGCACTTTTTCTTCTGTGAGACACGGGACAGCACACACTACCCTTGTCGGCCACCACCAATCTCCCGCACACAGACATCTCAATTATCCTGCAATTTTCTGAAACCGAGAAAACACAGCAAGGTAGCTGGAGAAACCGAACTCCAACCTCGTTAAACCGGCAGGCCTATTCACATAAACGAATTGGCTGAAATTGTCAACGACGATAGCCCTTGCACGAGAACCTGCTGTTCCATATTTGGTCGCCTTCAACCGGAAACTCGCCGACATGTTGAACGCTGGCCACACCGCATTGCCCCGGTAGAGCGGTAGCCGGCAAGTCCCGTCCATTTCCACATGCAACCAACACGAGGGCCACAGGTGATAGATGCAACCGTGGCCTTGACGAACACTTTCTCACGTCAGTATTAAAGGAACGTCTGTGTTGCAATGTACACCTCACACGGTGTTGCGATGTTGCAAGATGATCTGGTTGGTGCATTCTGGAACACGCCGGTGTCGCTCGTCCGCATGTATCAATGATTACTGTCCAGCACATTTCGAAACGCTACGGAAACCACACGGCTCTGCATGACGTGACTTTTCACGTCAACAAGGGTGAAATTCTGGCTTTCCTGGGCCCAAATGGAGCAGGGAAAACCACAACCATGCGCATTCTGGCATGCGTGATGCCCCCCAGTGAGGGCGTGGCTGTGGTCGCGGGGTTTGCGTGTCTGGAACAGCCCATGGAAGTCAAACGGCGTCTCGGCTATCTGCCGGAAACCCCTCCCCTCTATCAGGAACTCACCGTTGATGAATATTTAACGTTCGTAGGCCGAGTGAAAGGGTTGACGCCACAACGGGTCGTATCGCGAAAGGCCGCCGTGATGGATCAGGTTGGGCTGGGCGACGTACAGCGTCGTGTGATCGGACATCTTTCCAGAGGCTATCGTCAGCGGGTCGGTCTGGCCCAGGCTCTGATTCATGATCCTCCCGTGCTGATTCTGGATGAGCCAACCGTAGGACTGGACCCCAAACAGATCATGGCTATCCGAAAGCTGATCAAAAGTCTCGCCACATCACACACCATCATCTTGAGCACCCATGTCCTTTCCGAGGCCACGGCGGTTTGCGATCGCGTCGTCATTATTCACCAGGGTCGAATCGTGGCGGAAGATGCCCCGGAGCAATTATCCGCCCGGTTGCAACAAGCCGAGACGATGAGTCTCACCGTCAAACAGCCCACGCCGGACTGGCAGGAACGTCTGAAAACACTGCCCGGTGTGCTCAATGTGTTTCCGGGTTCCACACCCCACACCTGTACCATCGACTGTCATCCGCAACAGGACCTCCGGGATGCACTCTCCTGGTTCGTCGTGAGTCAGGGGTACGGCCTTCTCGAACTCAAGTCTCTTTCCCTTTCCCTGGAAGATGTGTTTCTCCAACTCACGCAACAGGATGAAACGTCAGGACTCGATGCCCTCGACCATCCTGATCCTTCCTCGTCCCCACCGCTACGCCAACGTGAGCAGACATCGGCATGACACCGTTTCACGCCATGCTCGCCAAGGAATTGCGGTGTGTGTGTGTGTCACCTGTTGTGTATGTTGTCGGAGCGATCTTTCTGTTTGTGTCCGGATTGATCGCCTACCTCATGGTGGCCAACGCGGGCCAGCAAGCCGTTCGGTTGTTACAAATTCAGAATACTTATGCCCAACTGAACCTGAATGCACTGGTCTTCCGCCCGATGTTTTACAGTTTAGAGTTCGTTCTCATGTTTCTCCTCCCCGTTCTGACAATGCGCTTGCTCGCGGAAGAACGAAAATTACTCACGTTCGAACTCCTGCTCACCTCCCCCATCGGGATTAACGAAATCATTTCGGCCAAATACATGAGTGTGCTCCTGATCTATCTGGGTCTTCTCTCCCTGACGGCACTGACCCCGCTGCTGCTGTCCTTTTCCAGCAGCTTTCATTGGGGAGGCATTACGGCCGGATATATGGCTCTGGCGTTACAGGGTGGATTGTTTCTGGCCTGCGGCGTCCTGGCCTCCGCCATGACCGACAACCAGGTCGTCGCGGCCTTTTTGAGTTTTGGGATCATTCTTGTCATAGGACTCATCGGCGAGTTGGGGGCATTGTTGGGAGATACGACGATTGGCCATGTCCTGTCCTATGTCTCGTTCCGTGAACACTATGACCGACTGGTTCGTGGTCTCGTGGAGGCCAGAGATGTTGTCTATTATCTGTCTGGAATCGTGCTGATGTTGTTTACAGCACACAGGGTTGTGGACGCACACCGATGGCAATAAACCACCTCGTTTCCGCTCTGGGTCTTCTCGGCGCGATACTCGGTCTGGGGGGAATCGTTTTTTCGCAAATCAACCCGGGTCGGCCAGCCACCACCATGCTGCTGGAAGGAGTGGCCTTACTCTGCCTCATCGTCTACTTCGTGGGAAACTGGAAACGCCTCAAGACCTTTTCCCGCTCCCGATCAACTCGACTGGGCTTGAACAGCATCCTGGCCATTGTCCTCATGGCGGGCATTCTGACTATCATGAATTTTCTCACCATCCAGCACGGTGGCTGGTGGGACTTCTCTGAAACAAAACATTTCTCCCTGGCCCCGCAAACGCTGCATGTGCTCGGGCGTCTTGAACAAGACGTCAGGATCACGGTTTTTGCTCATGAGAACACTGAGGGCTTTCGAACCTATCGGGACTTACTGGAGAGCTACATGCATGCCACCCCACACATGTCCGTGACCTATGTTGATCCTGAAAAAGAACCCGCCAGGGCGCGTGAATATGCGATTGCCAGAATGAACACGGCCGTCTTCGAAAGTGGCACACAGACCATTCAGGTCACCACACCCACGGAAACGCAACTCACAAGTGCCTTGATCCGCGTGACGAACGATCACTTCAAACGTCTGGTCTTTCTGGAAGGACATGGCGAACGTCAAATCACGGACAAGGAGCGGGGAGGACTCTCGACAGCCCGGGTCAAACTCGAGGCTCAGGGATACAGGATTGCACGCGGCTCGCTCCGACACGACCCCACCCTTCTCACGGACACCGATGTGCTCATTCTGTGCGGTCCACGTCAAGCCTTCGCCCACGAAGAACTCCGGCGGATCACACGTTTTGTCTCCGATGGGGGACGACTCCTTGTCCTGCTGGACCCCCGTACCGCAACCGGACTTGACGAATGGATCGCGCAATGGGGACTCGTGCTTGGTCCGGGCATTGTGGTGGATCCTGTGGATCGTATCGCCAGGGGCAGTCCGACGGCTTTACTCGTTCGTCGCTTCACCGATCATCCCATCACACGGGAGTTCACCACGCCCCTGTTACTCCCTGTGTTGCAATCGGTATCGTTTGACCCGTCATCCGCCACAAATCTCACCTTTACGTCTCTTGCGCAATCATCGGAACACAGTTGGGCTGAAACGGATTTTGATCCGCAGACAACTCCGGACTACGAAGAAGGGCGGGACGTCAAAGGCCCCTTTGCCCTCGCTGGTGCCGTGGCACGGAAAGCCGACGCCGCAGAGTCAACCGCCATACCATCGCTTGTGGTCATCGGCAATTCGGCGTTTGCCAGCAATACCTATATCATGTTTCCAGGCAACACCGATTTCTGGCTGAATACCATTGCCTGGCTGGCGGATGAAGGCACGTTGATTGCGATCAGCCCCAAAGAGGCTTCCTTCGCGCCCTTTATTCCCAATCCCGCCCAGGAACACCTGCTGTTTGCCGTGCAGGTCTTCTCCGTTCCATTCCTCCTCCTTCTTCTGGGTATCACAGTTTGGCGACGGCGACGGCGTCTCTAGGACCGGCATGCTTTCCATGACAGACTTTCGCACCACGATTTTCCTTGCGATCATTTTCCTGGCACTCGGCGTCTACGTCTCGACCATTGAGATACCCACCATGGAAACGGAAACGGCTCAACGAGCCGAAGCCCGACGCCTTCTCCATTTTGATTACCGCGACGTGACGTCTCTGGTCTATACCACGCAAACTGAACGGATTGCGATGAGCCGTGACAAGCGGAATCGCTGGCGGATTGTCGAACCGATTATGGCCAGAGGCGATACGCGCGAGATTGGAAAGGTCTTGCACGCCCTCGAAATCGGCAGGATCACTCGCGTGATTCAGGAAAAAGGCACCACGCCCGGACAATACGGGTTGCAATCGCCCCGTGTGACCGTGGCCGTCACGACGGGGGATGCGACCGAAACACTGGCGCTGGGTGACACGGGGCCCCTCTCATCCACCTTGTACGCACAACGCGGATCAGATGAAACCATTGTGCTGACGACGCTCTCGGTCACGGATTTTCGGAAAAAAACCCTGTCTACCTTTCGCCTGAAAGACATTCTCCTGTTCAATCCCGCCAATGCTGAACGCCTCCACCTTCAGACACCGGACCACACCATCGTGCTCCAGCGCGGGGCAATGGCCCACGGCCCTGCGTCAACCTGGAACTTTACCACTCCGATTCAAGCCCCGGCCGATAAAACGGCCGTCGGTATGGTGCTCACGACCCTGCGGGACATCACCGCAACGGGGTTTATTGACGCACCGGTTGACAAACAGGCCCTGCTGAACACGTTGTCTGCCCCCTGGCTGACAGCCACGGTACAGACAAAACGCAAGAGTCACTCCGTGACATTCTACCCGCCAGCCAAGGCCAATGACGATGCCTACGCCGTCACATCGGCGACGCAGCCCATGTATCGCATACCGTCCCGAACGCTCACACAATTACCCCGTGAGGTGTTTCACCTGTTGGACAAACGGTTATTTGGCATGGAAAGTAGAGATATTGCCCTGTTAACCGTGACAACCAGTGACTGGCAGTACACGCTGATCCAACAACACGGGGAATGGTATCTTGAAGGCAGTGAATCGGAGAACGTGAACCAGCAGACGGTGTCGTTGTTTGTCAGCCGTCTCGTTGATCTTCCCGCGGAAATCTCCGTCAGTCCGACGAAAAACCAGCCGGAGCACTACGCCCTTGCCCCCCCTGCTTTCGAAATCACCGGCATTGACCGTCGTGGTCGGCGGCGCGGACGGCTCGCACTGGGGGCGCGGGAAAAAGGCCTGGTCTATGCCATGGGAGCCGGATTGCCCGGGATCTATCAAACCCGCTCCATCATTTTGACACAACTCCCTTCTCCTGACTCGCTTCTTGTGGCTCCTGAATAAGTAGACTTCCCACGCCTCCGCTGTGCCAAAGCTTCTCCTGACTCGCTTCTTGTGGCTCCTGAATAAGGGAAGAAGCGTGTTACCGACAGGCTTGTCCGTAGAAAACCCAGCAGGAGGCGAAGCCGCGAATCACGATAGACACGCGGAATGAACGCGGGATGAACGAAAAGACAACGGATCACGGACAGGCGAGAAGAGCGGGCAGGACATGCTCATTCCCTTTGCGTTGACAAACCATTGATGCCCTCTTATACCATTGTCGCACTGGAATCGTGACAAGCCATTACGATCTGTTCCACGGTGAACCGCAAAGGAGTACGACATGTTCCATGACAGAAAACACCCTTTCTTCATAGTCTTTGGACTCTCCCTGTGTCTCGGGTTTCCTTTGTTCAGCCAGGCTGAACAACCCGTCATCCAGGCCCAACTGGCTCTGGCGCCCCATGTCCCCGCCCCCATTCGCCGATCAACGTCGGCGAGGGTCGTTGTCCATTTTGAAGCTCAGGAATTTGTTGGAGCTCTTGCGGATGAACACTCCTATCAATTCTGGAGTTTTAATGGAACAGTTCCCGGGCCCATGGTCCGTGTTCGTGTGGGAGATACCGTAGAATTCCACCTCAAAAATCATCAAGACAGCCAATACGTTCATAACATTGATCTCCATGCCGTCAACGGCCCGGGTGGGGGCGCGGCGGTTAATCTTGTGTCTCCCGGCCAGGAAGCCGCTTTTGCCTTCAAAGCACTGAATCCAGGACTCTATATCTACCATTGTGCCTCGCCTATTCCGAATATTCCGGCCCATATTGCGAATGGCATGTACGGGTTACTGTTGGTTGAACCCGAAGAGGGCATGCCTCACGCAGACAAGGAATACTACGTCCTGGAAAGTGAGTTTTTTACCACCCCCTCGAAGGAAACAAACATCCTGGAGTTATCAATGGAAAAGGGGCTGAATGAACATCCCGATTACGTGGTGTTTAATGGTCGCCAGGGAGCCTTGACTGGAGAAGGAACACTCACGGCACACGTCGGGGACACCGTCCGAATCTATTTTGGCAACATTGGACCGAATGGCACATCCTCTTTTCATATCATCGGAGAAATTTTTGACACAGTCTACCTGGAAGGCGCCTTGGGAGGTGCGGTGAATCATAACGTACAAACCACCCTGGTCCCTTCGGCGGGAGCCGTGATTGTCGACATGACGATGGACGTCCCCGGAGATTATCTGTTAGTGGATCACAGTATCTTCCGAGTGGCCAAAGGAGCGGTCGGCTTTCTCTCGGTGACAGGGGAAGACAACCCCGAAATTTTCCAAAGCATCCACACCGCTCGGTAATATCTTTGCTTGAGCCGTTGTGTGATGAGAGTCCAACGAAGGAAGCAGACACTCCAACGGGAGGAGGCATCTTGTGCCGTTTCAGTACCCGGTCGACAGGCAAGCCCCGGCTTACGACGGATTCGGCGCCATAAAGACCAGCACCCGCAGTCTGCTCCCGGAGTGATTGACAACGCCGTGTTCTTCGCCTGCCGGCGCGAATGTTCCTTGTCCCGTTCCCAGGACATGCTCCTGATCGCCGACCCGAAACGTACCCTGGCCCTCCAGCACGAAATAGAGTTTGTCTTCGTCGGCATGAACATGTGCTTTTTGTTCCTGACCCGCTTCAAAACAGTACACGTCGCAAAAAAAGCGCGGCGTCGCAAACAGATTATGTTTTTTCATTTTTTCACTGGAAAAGCCCTGGAAATCCGCCAGACTGATGATCTTCATCCGTTGACCTCCTCTGTCTTGAGTGCTGACAACAATACGATGGCCACCCCTCACCTGCTCCCTGTCGGATCGCCGGCAGGACACCATACCCGCACAGGACCACGATGCCAACACGGTCTCGCGCACAAGCACAGGCTGTCCCCAGGCAACGAGGGATGTTCCAGACCAGGGCAGGCAGTGTCAGGTTTTTGCCATGAGAATCCCGATCATGGTAGCGTGAGACTATGGCTTTCACACTGCAATTCACGGGTCAAGCCATGAATGTCCCGACGATAAGCCGGATGATCCTGTTGTGTGGTGCGTTGTTACTTCATCCACTCGTAGCCGGCGCCCAGGCCACGGAAACGTTGCCGGGTGATTATCAGGTGTTAACGGGTGAACCGTCGCTTCACAGGCCCGGAACCGTCCTGCTCGTGGAATTCGTTGATTTTTACTGCCCGCATTGTCATTTGTTTGACAGTGCCGTGGCCTCAACGTTACAAAAAGAATTTGGTGACCGCTTGAATGTGCGACTGGTTGGTTTTCCTGTGATTCGCGGGCCACTCTCCACAGCGTTTGAGATGTATGAACAAGCCAGAGCACTGGGGAAAGGCGCCGCCATGAAAGACGCTCTCTTCCGAACAATTCATAAAGACAAAATCTCTACCTTTACCAAAGGACTACGTGCACTCCTGGCAAAGGAGGTTGGTCTGGACAGCACAACGTTCGAAGCCGGACTGGCAAGCGGCAAGCCTTACAAGCTCTTTGAGCAAGGCAAGGCGTGGGGTGAGCGAATCGGCCTGACACACACGCCGACAGTCATTCTGGATGGCAACCTGAGGATTGAGAATCTCTCGATTGACAATATTCGCACCGTGATCACAGGCATTCTCAAACACGACAAGGCCCACTAAGCACAAGCAGGGTCTGGAATCCGCAACAACGGCGAGGACGCACCAGGGACCCCGCGTTTCGTGGCACCGTGGTCTGCAGACACCTTGCATCCATGCCGTGGAGGCAATGCCCATGGGCAAAAAAAAAGTGCCTAAAGTGTCCTTTCCCGAAATGGACGCCATGCTCGAAGGCATGCAGGAATTGCTCACCGATGAGTATGGCAATCCCCTTCCCCCCGAACATCCACAAGTGAAAAAGCTCCAACGTCTTGCCAAAGACATTGGAGCTGGCATGGCCTCCTCACCTGACAACGAGGAAGACGAATCAGCATCCGGACATGCCTGAACGGGATTCTTCAGTCCCGCCCCTGACCGTTGCTCCCGTTTGTTCACATTCCCGGGTTTTGACAGCTTCCAGGATCAGGGCTTCACCAAACAACACTTCATCGGAAAGGAGCATCCGCCTCACCGTGGCAAGGTGCGGATCCTTCAACGCCACGCGTTTCCCTCTGAAGAACATGAGGAAGCGCAGGAACCGATACAACAGTGCGCGCTGTTTCTGAAATCGATTCGTGTGCGGGTGGCTCACTTCAAATCCGTACTGGGTCAAGACATAGCGCAATTCCAGGAAACCAATCGGGTTGATATGATCAATAGGTCGTTCTGTTCCCGTTTGAGTATCCACATCTCTCATATAGTTAAAATCAACGGGGTACCCTCTGAATAAGGTGCTCAGCCGCGATCGAATGGAGAGGATATTCGGAGTGCTGATGTAGAGTACCCCTTTCTTTTTCAGGATCCGGTTGGCTTCACGGGCCAGCAGACAAGGATTTTCAATGTGTTCAATGCCCTCGATACACACCATGGCATCAAACGCGTTGTCTTCAAAGGGCAGGATCGTATTCAAGTCGGCATACACACAGGTATGACTGGCGACGAGAAACACATCGGGATTCAAATCAGCCGGAACCACGTGGACATCCTTTTCCCCTAACAGGTGAGTCAGTGCACCCGTCCCGGCAGGAAGATCCAGCACCTTCGTGTGCCCTGCACTGACCACCATCCCTGCTATCTTGACGCGACTCATATGAACGGTATTGGGACCACGATGCGTGGGAGGAATATGATCGAATTGCATGATGGTGATAACCCGAGAAATCCCCGTCTATGAACAATCACGACCCACGAGGTCCCGCTCCTCATGAACGCTATCAACGAATCCCGTCGTCTCAACTGATGCATGCGTGTGCATTGATTCCACCCCGTTCCCCTTGTGGGGGTGCTCCGCCACTCACAAGCAACACTCGCCTTCCATTCTCCATCGAACTACCGGGTAGCCTGTTGGGAGTGCTTGGACATCAATTGCAGGTACCATTTCACGGTTTCATGTATGCCGGTTTCAAAAATTTCTGATGGAAACCACCCTAACTCCTGTTGAATCTTGGTGAGATCCAGTGAGTATCGCCAATCATGGCCGGGCCTGTCCTTCACAAAGGTAATCAGATCGGTAAACTGTTGTTGAGGCTTCCCACTCACGAGAGACATGGACTGACAGACCGAACGCACCACCTCGAGATTGTGCCAATTGTTACGCCCCCCAATGTTGTATGTTTCCCCGATGCGGCCCTGACGAATGACCACATCAATTGCCGCGCAATGGTCTGACACATAGAGCCAGTCACGGATATTGGACCCATTTCCATAGACGGGGATGGGCCTGTGTTCCACACAGGAACGGATAATCGTGGGAATAAACTTTTCGCCATGCTGATACGGACCATAATTATTGGAACAATTCGTGATGGTCGTCGGAAGCCCGAACGTATGATGATAGGCCCGCACCAGATGATCCGACCCTGCCTTGCTCGCCGCATAAGGTGAATTGGGGGCATACGCCGTTGTCTCCGAACAGGGAGGATCGTCGGGCCCCAGGGTGCCATACACTTCATCCGTGGAAATGTGATGAAAGCGGCAGGACCCGGCTGACCATCGCTGTTCCTCCAGCCAGAACAGGCGTGCTTCCTCCAGGAGGGAGAATGTCCCGTTGACGTTGGTGTGAATAAACACCTTCGGCCCGGCGATGGAACGATCAACATGAGACTCGGCGGCAAAATGCACGATCGTATTGATCTGATAGGTGTGGAGCAGGGTGCGCACAAGCTCCCCGTCGCAAATATCGCCCTGGACAAACGTGTGTCGTTCAGGACATGGCAACCCCACAAGGTTCTCCTGCGATCCGGCATAAGTCAGCAGATCAAGATTCACAATCCGAACCTGCGTGTCCCTTTCCAGGAGGTACCGGACAAAGTTTGAACCAATAAAGCCTGCGCCTCCCGTGACTAAGACGGTACGCGGGGTGAAGAGTGACATGGGTACATCTCCCGAAGACAGGCAACCAGACTGTCCTGCCACCATGGCGGACTCACGCCAAAGGTTGAGCGAATTTTTTCACAACATAAAACGGAATATCGTGGACGAATCACCCGGGAGGGATATGCCGTCGTGGGAACGGGTGTGACCGTTTTGACTTTCAGGGTCTCCAGTCCGGCAACGTTCAGAAAAATGGCCCTGGCGAATTCATACCATGTGGTGTGTCCGGCACCGCAGCAATGGAACGTGCCCCAGGGAATGGAAGCCTTTTCCCGCTTCACAGCGTTGCAGAGCACGAAGATGGCATGCGCCAGGTCTCTTGTCCAGGTCGGGCATCCGTACTGGTCATGGACCACGTGAATCTCGCGTTGGTCTTTCCCCAGACGCAACATGGTCAGCAAAAAATTTCCGCCCTCACGACCATAGAGCCATGCCGTCCGAATAATCAGGTGCCGTTCGCAAACGGCCCGGATTGCTTCTTCCCCCTCCCATTTACTTTGGCCATACACGTTCAGCGGACCCACCGGACTCTCTTCGGCAATGGGTTGTGTGCTGTGCCCGTCAAACACGTAGTCTGTTGAGACGTGGATCAGTGGAACCTGTCTGGTTTGACAGGCTTCCGCTAACGATTTCACACCATCGCGATTGATCGCAAACGCAAGCCCTGTGTCCTGTTCCACCTTCTCAAGTGAATGCTGAGCACCTCCGCAGGTACTCGCATTAATCACCAGAGCAGGGACTGTGTCATCCAGAGCCTTCCGGATGCGGTAAGGGTCTCGAATATCCAGGATCGGTCGCCCCATGGTCACCACATCATCTTCACTTCCGTGAAAACGACGGGCCAGCTCCGACGCCAGCATGCCGGAACGTCCCACGACCAGGATTTTCATCTGGCGTTCTCCCAGACAGGCAACTGTTCACGAGGCATTCCATTCAGATCCGGCCACCGTTGATCTTTGTCGGACAGAAGGGGAGAAACGACTGGCCATTGAATCGCGACGGTTCTGTCGTTCCAGGATAATCCATACTCGTCACCCGGACAGTAGACGTCCGTGCACAGATACGTGAAATCTGCGGACTCCGATAACACGCAATAGCCATGAGCGAATCCCGGCGGGATATACAGTTGACGATGATCCTGATCGGAAAGCACTTCCCCAACCCATTGCCCAAACGTTGGCGACCCCTGGCGAATATCCACGGCCACGTCAAAAACGCTCCCGCGCACAACCCCCACCAATTTACCCTGCGGGTGCTCCAACTGATAATGAAGACCGCGTAACACCCCTCGTGGCGATCGAACCAGGTTGGCTTGCCTGAACGATTCAGGAAGGTGAACCGTGGCAGAGCGGTGAGCATTCCAGGTCTCCAGGAAATAGCCACGCTGATCCCGAAATATTTGTGGCACAATCCGCAACACACCGGGCAAGGTTGTTTCCGTCACGTTCATCAATGAGACTCGCCATCCTGCTGAAGTACACGCAACAAATATTCGCCATAGCGGCTGCCTGGCATTGAGAGCGCCAACCGTTCCAGCCCGTTTGCGTCAATGTAACGCATCCGATACGCCACTTCCTCGGGACAACCTATTTTGATGCCCTGGCGATTTTCCAGGACTTCAATGAAATTCGCAGCTTGCAACAGAGTGGTGTGTGTGCCCATATCCAGCCACGTGATGCCCCTTCCCCATGTCTGCACCCTCAACGCGTCCCGCTCCATGTAGACGGTGTTGACATCCGTGATTTCCAGTTCGCCTCGCCGTGAAGGCTTCACCTGTGCCGCAATGTCCAGCACCTGATTATCATAAAAGTATAACCCGGTAATGGCATAAGGCGATTTCGGAACGGTGGGCTTTTCTTCCAGGCTCACCACTCGCCCGCCAGCATCAAATTCCACAATGCCGTAGCGTTCAGGATCCTTCACCCGGTAACCGAAAATCGTGGCCCCACTCGTATGGTTGGCCGCTTGCTGCAGGGTCTGGGATATCCCCTGCCCGTAGACAATATTGTCGCCTAACAGCAGGGCAACGGCATCCTGCCCGACAAATGTCCGGCCAATGATGAACGCCTGCGCAATACCTTCCGGATGGGGTTGTTCGGCATAGGACAATTGAATGCCCCATTGCCGACCATCGCCCAACAGGGTGCGAAATAAAGGCAGGTGCTCAGGCGTCCCAATGATGAGAATATCCCGAATGCCGACCAGCATGAGCGTGGAAAGCGGGTAATAGATCATGGGTTTGTCGTACACCGGCAGAATCTGTTTACTGACAGCCACGGTGAGTGGATACAGGCGGGTTCCCGATCCTCCAGCCAAAATGATGCCTTTCACGATTTCTCCTTTGCGAACACTCCTAACACGTGAGCACCTTTACACGAGACCAGACAGACCGCATGCTGTTCGGGACCGGCCGGGGCATAACGGCATGACAAGAACCATGGCGCCGGTGATCTCCCCGATTGAGGATGCACGGCAACACATTGTCGGACAGAACAACGACTTGCCAAGCAACATTCGACTCCGCACGTTTCACCTCAACCCGCTCTTGAGGTTCCTTAATCAATCAGTTATAACCATCGGGAGACCTGATACACAAACTGCACGGAGAGGTGGCCGAGCGGCCGAAGGCAACGGTTTGCTAAACCGTCGTAGGCTAATCCCCTACCGCGGGTTCAAATCCCGCCCTCTCCGCCATTTGTTTGTCTTCTGTTCCATTGTCAGCGCGGCCGGCACTCTCCGACAGGACGCCTCCATCCGCACAAAACACGTTGTGGTGTCTCACAAACGGCAAGTGGTCCCATTGTGTGCTTGTGGCCCAATGGCGTCAGTGCTCCGCAAAACCGTCTTCCATGACCCATGTCCCCCTTTGTCACTTTCCGCGGGTGGTCATCAAGCATACCATGATCCTATAAAAATTCTTCCGCTTCCACCAGTACTTCCTGAACGGTGATCAATTTCATGCAACTCTGCTCCCCCCGGGAACAGCCGGGATAAAAACACTCCCGACAATCAAGCCCTTTATAAAGGGTTTTGACGCGTTGGCCCCGTGGCCCCCAGACTGCCGGATCGGATGGACCAAACAGGGCCACAACAGGACAGCCGACGGTGGCAGCCATGTGCATCGGGCCGCCATCGTTGCCTATAAAGATGCGACAATGCTTCATCAGCGCCGCTAACTCTCCAAGGCTTGTTTTGCCCATCAGCGATACGAGGGGACGTTGGGCAACCTCAAGAATCTCTCTTTCCAAGGCCCGCTCGTGCTGGCTTCCCACCAGTACGGCATGGAAACCCTTTTCATAGAACGCATCGCTCAACGCCGCAAATCGCTCGGCGGGCCACGCCTTAAACCAGTATCGAGCCGCGGGGTGTATCATCACCCATGGTTGCCTGGCTATTCCAACGGTTTCCAATGTGTGGAGAGCGGCACGTTCCGCATCCTCCGACACAAAGAGTTGGGGCATGCCGGGAACATCGCGTATACCTATACATTCCAGAAGCTTTGCATGATAATCAACCATATGCATCGTCCCGTAGAGCCTTTCCACACAATCCGTATAGCACAGGCGACGCCACTGGCGCGTATGACTGAATCCCACGCGAACGGAGGCCCCCGTGACCATACTCAGGAACGCCGAACGATCCCCGTCCGTCAGATCCACCACACAATCATATTGCCTCGAACGAAGCATCCGAAGCAATCGGATTTGGGTCCACAGGGAACCACGAAACAGTGGAATGACTTCTTCAAGTCTGGGGTCATGTGCCAGCACGGTCTCTGTCCCCGCATTGACAAGAAAAGAAATTCTGGCATGAGGGACATGTCGCTTGAAAAGTGGAAGCACCGCTGTCGAAAGGAGAACATCCCCCATGTACCGGAGCTTGATAATCAGAATATTGTTCATGCTCATGGTATGGTCATGCTCTGTGACCAGGCTCCTGGTCTGATCGGGTCAGGATCGGATCAGGAGTGTGGAAAGGCGCGTGATACCGTAAAGATACTCGCGCGGTCAGCATGTCTCACAAAACAAAACCATTGATGAACCGTTGCAACCACTGTCCTCGCCCATCGCCTTGACACCCAAAACCGTTTGGCCTATACCGCCTGTACACTTGAGTCTTGGAGCCTTGCCAATGCCCCCTGTACCTCAAATCAGTGTCGTCATCCCGGCGTTCAACGGGCAATCCCGTTACCTCACAGAGGCCATCCAGAGCATACTGGTTCAAACCTGCACAGACTTCGAATTGATTATTGTGGACGATGCCTCAACGGATCAGACCCGTGACATTATTCCACGCCATCCACAAATAACCTATGTCCGACGGGATCAAAACGGCGGACAGGCGACGGCAAGAAACGATGGGGCCAAATTGGCAAAGGGCGAATTTCTTGCCTTCCTGGATCAGGATGACCTTTGGGAACCAACATTTTTAGAAGAAACGTTGCCGATTCTTCAAGCCGTGGCCGATACGGCGGCTGTGCATACGGACGGATATACCGTTAATATCAAGAATGAGATTGTTAAGTATAACCCAACGACTGGACGCACAGACGGTCTCGGTTACCATTTAAAGAACGGTCATCAGCTGGACACTTCAGGGACATTGGTCAGAAAAACACATTTTAATGAGGTGAATGGATACGACGAGAAACTAGCGATTTTCGAAGATATTGATTTGGGTGTTCGTCTAAGCCAAACCTATCGTATCCATCACATTCTAAAACCCTTGTACCGCCATAGAGTTTACACTCATAGTGCTTGTGGAATCCTCAAGCGCGAACGAGTTTTTTCAGCCACAAAGTACTTTATAGAAAAACACACGCACTCCTGTCAGCAGGAGCCCCACATGAAAAAAGCTCTTGCATTGGAATGGGCCAGGCTGTACGGCGATCAGGGGAAATATTACCTTTCCCAAAACCAAACAAGAAAGGCCCGCGAGTGTTTTCTGCAATCCCTACGGTACGATCCGTTTTCACGAAAACATATTCTTCGCTATCTGCGATCTTTTGTACCGTTCACATCCAAACACATTCGCATGCCATCCTGATCCGGAGACTCGTCCGGTAATAAGCATTGGCTCACCATACAGTCATAGACCGTTTTGCTCTCCTGCCAACGACAAACATACAAATCGTTTATACACATCTTCCAACTGTTGCATGGTTCGCTGTTTGGTGAACAATCGTTCCACGCGTTTCTTCCCCGCTTCTCCCATCATTCTCCTTGTTTCAGGATCTTTGAGAAGGGCCTGAACGGCCAACGCCAACTCATGAGCATTTTCAGGCGGGACGAGATAGCCCGTGACGCCAGCTTCGACAACCTCTGGAACCCCACCCACCCGGGTGGCAACAACCGGCTTCCTCATGGCCATCGCTTCAAGTAACACAATGCCAAACCCCTCCAGGTAAGAGGACAACACAAACACATCAAAGGTTTCGAGAAAATCGGCAACATTTTCCTGGAATCCCGTAAATGTAATATGGCGTTGCAGATTCAGGGACTGAACAAGTTGTTGCAATTTCACGAGATATGCTTCGTTGCCTTTCCCCACAATGAAACACCGGCAATCAGGAAATACCTTCCGCAGATGATCCATGGCATGAATGAAACATTCGTGACCTTTTCTGGGGAAAATATTTGCCACTGTTCCTATAACGGTCTGATGGGACTGTACGCCATAGCGATCATGAATAACGCTTCGTCTGGCCTGCCGGGAAAACACGTCAACATCAATTCCGCTGTAGAGCACAACAATTGTTTCCGAATGAAGCCCGCCTCCCTCCAGCACAGTTTTAATGTTCTCGGACACTACCAGGATCCTGTCGAATTTCTTGAACCAGTATTGCCGTATTCGTTTCTCCTGGATTTCCTGACGTACATGGAGAAGAATCGGCACGTGCATTCTGACCGCACGACACGCAAGATAACAGAGTGGCCCCCACCAGTAATCGTTGACATGCACAAGGCATGGCTTACAGGAACGAAGCACCGCCATGATCCGAAGCACGGCTCCGGGAATGGCGAACATGTGGTTCAATTTTCTCCATGCGGGGAAATACATTCCGTGTACAGGAATGCCCAGGGCCTCGACTCTCTCTGCCAAAGGACTGTCTGGCGGACACACAACAACCGGGTGAAAAAGCGTTCGATCAAGTGACGACAGGATAAAAAGTAATTCCCGCTCGGCCCCGCCAATTTCACCTATGCCATGAACATATACAATGGTCGCTGCCATCTGCTTTCGCCGTTCCTGATTGCTCCCATGCGATTACCGTACGGTCCCTCCCGCCATTCCCCGCAAACAGCAGGCACGCTGCACAGCTGCACATGAGAGACAGGGAATCATGACCGATACGCAAGACTGTGAAGAAGACACGCCTTGACCACACGCTCCACCAGAGAACGGCACTATCGGCACACCGACGACTGTCCTCCTTAGCGACACATGGCACGATACACGTCCAGCGTTTTCCGGGCCGATTCAATCCACACAAACTGTTTGGCGCGCGCGAGTCCTTTTTTTTCCAAAGTCATGCGAAGGTCGGCATTATCAAGAACCATGTGTAACGCTCGCGCCAATCCATCAACGTTATGAGGATCAACATGAATGGCCGCATCACCCGCCACCTCAGGCAGAGCACCGGCATTCGCAATAATCACGGGTGACCTACAGGCCATGGCCTCTAACACGGGCATCCCGAAGCCCTCATACAATGAAGGGAACACGAACAGTTCCGCCAGATTATACAGATGGCGCAATTCCGACACAGAAACTTTCCCAACACAGAGCACCCGATCCTGGATACCCAACTTTCCAGCCGTGGCCATAATATTTTCAGACCGGTCATGAACCCGACCAACCACCACCAGACAATGCGTGGCGAGGAGGCCGGGACACTTCGCCAGTGCATTGAGAAGCAATCGGTGATTCTTCCTTGGATTGGCACCTCCCACAAACAACAGGAAGCGATGCGATGGCCATGAATAACGTTCTAACGCCTGCCACGACACGGCGGCATTGTCCTCCACAAAAAAATCCGGCGATACTCCGTTGGGAATCGGCACCACCCGTTCTTCCGGTAATCCATAGAACACACAGACATCACTGGCGGTACAACGAGAAACGGCAATCACCCGCCTGGCTCTCCGGGCCGTTCTTCGAGTTCGGAGAAAGGAAGGCCGTTGTCCAAACAATTTCCTGGAATACTGGGGAAACCGATCAAGCCACAAATCATGTATGGTGACGACACTGCCACATCTTCCCTGAATGGGTATCTTGAAATTTGTTCCATGGAAAAGATCCAACTCAGCATGGGTTCTGGTTCGCCATCGCCACCATCCCGTTTCCATGGTCGCCCATTGCAGTTTGCCCGACTGGACCCATGTTGCATAATCATCGGCCGGGCTTTGTCCGGGAGGAAGATACCCCACAAACTGCACATCTGACTGATCAAGCTCAAACAGTGATCGAAACAGGTGCCAGGTATGCCATTCCACTCCGCCCGCAGGATCAATGAGCGGGGAAGCGTCAAAGCCGATCCGCAACATGATTCCCGCCGGCTTCAGATGAAACAGGCTTCAGCATTTCATAAGCCTTCGCATATTTCACAAATGTATAAAAACCAGCAAACATCGCTGTGATACACCCGTGAACACCGTCTTGCCATCCCTGTCGAAGAATCAGGGTCTTGAGCATGGTACCGACATGATGCCCCAGGAGATTCCGATATGTGACCGTACGAATCGTCTTTAATTTTTCTCGAGCGCCCAACGACGTATACTGGACTATTTTCCGAACATGATGCTGAATCGTGGGGGATGAATAATGGTCAAGATACACTCCACGAAGATCCTCAATGTCTCCGTGAAGGATGAGATGTTCATGTGCTAACGTATCGTCATAATGGCCCCTTTCCTTTCGAAAGAAACGTATCTGAAGGTCTGGAAACATTCCGCCATGTCGCATCCAGCGTCCATAAAAATAATTCCTTCTGGGTATACGATATCCCGCAATACATGCATCTGGATCATCCCTTAACAGTTCTCGAATGGTCTTCACCAGAATGTCTGGTACACGCTCTGTCGCGTACACAATCAATATCCAGGCACCGTGAGCCTGTTCAATCGCAAAATTTTTTTGAGGCCCGAACCCCTTCCATGGCCTTATAAACACCTTCTCGGTAAATTCTTTAGCATATTCCACGGTGGCATCCGTACTTTCAGCATCCACAACAATGATTTCATCAACCCACTTCAGGCTGTTCAAACAATCACGAATATTCCGCTCTTCATTTCTGGTAATGACAAGGCCGGTCAACACAATTGAATCATCAGTCATGGTGTACTCCGCTTACCCTTTAAAACCGTGAGAACACACTTCTTTATAGAATCGCCAATTGAACCATCGGTTGCGTTTTTTGAGCAAAGGGGCCTTGGAGTCTATCCGTGCTTTCATGACTCTGGGATGCGTTCCTCTGTAATTTTTCAAAATGTCATACGTCGGATATGCAGAATGAATGGCCGCTCGCAATGCAATGTCCCGCGCAGACAACCGTTCACCTTCGTGCCGACTTATCTGGTATTCCAACTTTTGTTTCAAGACATCGCAGTCCTTGACCCAGCCATAATGAAAGACCCGTGCCTTGATGAGCCGTCCATGGGGACCGGCCTTGATCATCTGACTCATGTCTTTAGGGAAAAAATCACAGCAATCGGTCGTGGAATGTACGCCGCAATGATTGCGGACAATACGGGTGGCCTTTCGGTACATCCAGGGATCAACACTCCAGTAGTCTCCCTTAAAATGCACCATTTTCACCACTAATCCCACAATGTCCTGATGGCTCAGGTATCGCTCCATCGCCCTCAGCATTTCGGGATAATCATCTTCATGCAATACCTCGTCACCTTGAACCAGGATGGCCCAGTCACCGGTGCAATGTGATAAGGCGACATCCTGTTGCATGCCAAATATTTTGCCGTCCTCGCGCAACGCGTCATCCCATTCGGTTTCGATAATGTGTATCTTCCGTGATCCGATTGACTGAATGAGTGCCAGCGTCCCGTCATCGGATTTCCCGACATTCACGACAAATTCATCCACAATCGGTAGCACCGACGTAATCGCTTCCACGATGGGAAAATCGTATCGAATGGCATTCCGAATAAATGAAAAGCCGCTGATTTTCAGTGTGGCCTCTTTCCGCACATACATATCAATTTGTACATCGGACAAATTACTGCAATCCCAAAACCGACAGGGCAATGTCTCCGGCGCTTCGATACACGCCAATCCCGACCGTCTGAACATTCACTCGCATCAAACAACGCAAGACGCAAGAAGGCTACGATACAATTGCTCATTTTTCGTCACGGCACTCTGTTTGCTAAAAGAATTGACGACCAGCTTTCGTCCTCTTTGTGCCATATTCCTGGCCAAGTCACGATTTTCCAACATGGCCATGATGTGTTCAGCCAGAGAAACGGCATCTCGGGGAGGAACAAGAAAACCCGTTTCCCCATGGCGTATGATATCGGGGATGCTTCCAACGTTTGTGGCTACAACAGGGATTTCCATAGCCAACGCCTCAGGAATGGTTTGCGTCAACGTCTCACCAAACAGGGAGGAAACAACGAACACATCCAACGCCATCATCGCGCCAGAAAGATCTGCGAGATAGCCGACCATAGCAATGTTTTTCCCCAAGCCCAACCCTGTTATTTTTTGGAAAAGCCGTTCTTGTTCCGGTCCCTCACCAATGATGACAAAACGACAGTGCGGTCTCTGTTTAAGGATAACAGAAGCCGCATCAATAAAATATTCCAGCCCTTTGTAATGTCGAAAAAAACACGCCGTGCCAACCAGAAAGTCATCTTCTTCAACGCCAATCTCGTCCCGAAATTTCATGCCATCACCATTGGGAGAAAAGCGTGTCAGGTCCGCACCTGGAGGTATCGCCACGACTTTGGTTTCATCAAATCCATGCTCATCAATAAGAGCCTTCCGGGCAATGTCCCCACCTGTGGTGACGATGGCATCCGCAAGAGAATGGTAGAGTATGTTATTGATAAAGTTTCTGGAGATGGGCGTTGTTTTATGTCTTGTCAGGACCATGCGAGGGCGTTGCGAAGACCACTTAGCCGCCAAGCCACTGATCCAACTATCACGTGAGCCATTCGTATGAATGATGTCAATGTGATGCTGACGCAAGAGAGAAGCCAGTTTTGCCACAGCCAGGGGATACAGTGGCTTGTCCATGACAAGCGTGTGGTGAGGAATGGCACGTTCACGGGCAATACGCAACAACGGGCTACGGGGTCGCACGACCAACTGGACAGCATGTCCTCGTTTGCGTAGCCCCTCCGTCAACGCCAACGTGGCAAATTCCTGCCCCCCGAGCGACAGTGATGATTCGGTATGAAAAATCCGGAGTGGTCTCATTCGCCCCTCGTCACTCCAATCTCAAGCGGCCTGTTCCAACGCCTGTCCAGCATGACCTGTTTCACATGGAAGCCGCACGAAACATGTCTGTTCATCTTTTATGAATCGCTGAAACTCTACCGGTATTCCGATTGAGCATTCCGTGCCGCTTCCCAGAATTTGGCGTATTTGACAAAGGTATAGTACGCATACAGACCAGCAAGGATCAGCCCCGGTTTCCCATCCAGAAATCCCCTCCGCATCACGTACATTTTCACAAACGCAAACAGAGGATGGGAGAACAACTGATGCACATGAAACCGTCGCCGCCGCTCGACCATTGCCTCCGCCATCAGCGTCGAATACCGATCCATCTTCGTGAGAAAATGATCAATGTCCCGAAACGGATATTGCTCAACATGTGATCGCAAATATCCGGGGCGGCCATTGAGTTCGCAGGTTTCATGCACCAGGTCCTGTGTGTACCGCATGTGGCCTTTGTGAAACAATTGTGGTTGCCGGTAATCGGGATACCACCCACCCCATTTGATCCGCCGACCTAAAAACCAGTTCAGGCGAGGCACAAAAAAAGCCTGTGCCTCCGGGCCACGCTCAAGGAGAGCGCGAATTTCGTCCCGTAGCGCCACTGTTGCTCGCTCGTCGGTATCGAGGCTGAAGATCCAGTCATGCGTCGCATGGGCCACAGCCTCATTGCGCAGTACGCCAAATCCGGAAAAGGCATGCTGGAAAATGTTCCCGGTGTATTCACGACTGATCGCGACCGTGGCATCCGTGCTGTACGAATCCACGACAATCACTTCATCAGCCCATTGCACGCTTTCAAGACAGGCACGCATATTGGGTTCATCGTTGTACGCAATGATAACCGCTGAGATTTTAGGTGCCATAGCATGTGCCAATGTCGTGCGCGCGCGAGGATCTCCCCTCCCCGCAAAGGCAATCACAGAGAACAGTCCGACGTCTTCCTCTTCACAAGACTGGTGGGCCGTCTTTCGGCCTCAGACATGCGCCAACATATGTTTCGCCTGACGCACCACGTCTTCAACCGCAATCGAATCCAGACATTCCAGGTAATGAGCGTTGCCACACCGACGCAACCCGCACGGGCGACAGGCGGTTGTGGCACTCACCATCGCTACGTGGCCGGCTCCATACGGGCCGGTGGCGTTGGGATTCGTGGGTCCGAAACATGCCAGCACGGGCACCCGACATGCGGCAGCCACGTGGATCGGTCCGGAATCATTGGCGATCAACAGTGCGACTCTCTCCAGAACCAGACTCAACTGGCGAATCCGCGTTTTCCCAACCAGATTGACGCACGCGGGACCAAGAGCCTTGGGGAAACGCCAGGCCATGGCACAGTCGTCCGGCGATCCGATCAGCACAATCTTGACCTCCTGCTGTTTCGCCAACGCCACCGCAACCTCAACAAACCGCCCAACCGGCCAGCGTTTCATGGTCTGTCGTGAAGTCGGAGCCATGGCCACAAGCCGATCGTGCCGCTCCACTCCTGCCTCGGCAAACAACTGATTGATCTCGTCCCGATCGCGCTCCAGTCTCGGCAACACAAATCGCGGCACGTCCACGGACGCCCCAAACCATTTGGCAATTTCCAGATTGCGGTCAACCGCATGCATATCCCGCAGACGCCAGATGGCCTTGCCGTTATTCGGCAACCGAATCCGATGGGTATACAACCAGGGACTTCCCTCCCGTCCCTCGGCAAACCCCACCCGAACCGGAGCACCTGATAACCGGGCAATCAGACCGGACCGGAGCAACCCCTGTAAATCAACCACACAATCAAAGGCACGCGCGCGCACCGCGGCGATGGTCGTCCACCACGACCGCACACGAAAATCCACAGGGATGACCTCGTGGAGATCGGGATGCCCTTCCAGCAGTTCAGCCCATTCCGATTTAACCAGCCAGGAAATTTTCGCGTCGGGCAACACCGCCCGTAACGCACTGACGGTCGGCAGAGCATGAAGAATATCGCCAAGGGAGCTGGGCTTGATAATCAGGAGCCTGTCAGGTCGGATCATCACCATGCGTTGCAACGGACGGCAAACAGGACACCACGCCTAGCGCGGGCCTGTCTGTGAAGACGTCGTCCAATCCCGAAGAATCCATGAGACGGCATCGGCAAAACAGGGAGCGACGCAATCAACCACGACACGTTTCGTGTGGCAGATAGCCAGTGATGCACGACTGCGCGGACCTGTCATCACCAGAATCCCTTTGGCCCCCACGCGATGCGCCAGCTCGACATCATGAGACTGGTCACCCACCACATAACTTTTTGACACATCAATGGCATGACAAGCCGTGGCATGCTCAATCATGCCGGGGCCTGGCTTCCGGCACCGACATCCGTCATCGGGATGATGCGGGCAAAACAACACGTCATCCAGCCAGGCCCGTGATCGTGTGAAGATGGCCTGCAACCTGGCATGAATGGCCTCCAGATCCTCGAGCGAGAGCAAGCCACGCGCGATGCCGGATTGATTCGTCACCAGAATCACTTTCAGCCCCGAGCGATTTAACCGGCACACGGCCTCCGGCACCTGCGGAAACACTTCCAACGCACCAGGAGACGAGAGATACGAGACATCGGCATTCAACGTCCCGTCACGATCCACAAACACCGCCCCATGCGTTGCAGGCATCGCCGGAAACTCCTTCGTATTCAGCCAGCGGTCAGCGCACGACACGATTCGCCAGCACCCCTTGTGCGGCCCGCACCACCTGATCAGCTGACACGGACGTCATGCAACGATGGTCAATGGGACATTCGCGAAGCAAACAGGGAGAGCAGTCAACGGGGTTTCGGACAACCGAGGCTAACCCGTTATAGGGCGCCGTGGCCATTGGATCCGTTGACCCGAACACCGCGACAACCGGCACGCCCAACGCATTCGCCATGTGCATCGGCCCCGTGTCGTTGGTCACAAACAGACAACATCGTTTCAGGACAGCTTTTAAGACCCGCAATGACGTGTGTCCCGACAAGACCACCGCATTCGACAGCATGCGTCGCGCAATGGCCTCACCCAACGCCTGTTCCCCCGGACCTCCGACAATCAGGCATCGCACGGGACTCGGAGAACGGCGGCGGACATCAACGACTAACCGATCCGCCACCTCGGCAAACCGTTCAGCCAACCAGCGCTTGGCCCCACCATACACGGATCCTGGATTCACGCCAATGAGCACATCCGCAACCCGGACACCGTGTTCCTGCAGCAATCGGTTCGCCATGGTTTCTTCTTCCGGCGACACGTACAAAACGGGTGCAGGGGCGGGTGCCTCCCGCACCAGGGGCCTCAGCATGTCCAGATAATACCGAACCTGGTGCAAGGCCCGTCCGGGATCCGGACACGCAACGGGATGCGTGAGCAACACCCTTCGACCATCCGTGGCATAGCCATACCGCAATGCAATCCCGGCCAGCACACTCAGCAACGCCGCACCGAAGGCATTCTGAAACAACACCGCCAGATCGTAGCGTTCCCGTCGCAGGCTCCGCGCCAACGTGAGCATTCCCCGCCATCCCTCGTGCGCCCCTTGATAATCGTAGGTCACCACGCGATACGCACCCGGGCGACCGACAAACAACTCGCCAATCACGGGACGAACCAGCACGGAAATTTCCGAATCCGGAAATGCCCCGTGCAGTGCATCCAATGCCGGAAGACACATCACCGCGTCGCCTACCCAGTTCGGGGCGCGCACCAGAATCTTCCGTACACTGTCCGGCTGGATTGTTAAAGTCCCAACGGTCATGGTTGTAAGAAACAGGGTGTCAGACCTTCGACGACGCCACAGCTCCGACGCTCGTTACAGACCTGACAACGCTGCCTCCAGGCGACTCCGGCCATCCACAAATTCCACCGCAAGCGACACGGCAAAGACAGGAACGGCCAGTGACCACCGTGCTCGAAATTTCACCAGATCCTTCTCTGTCGTGAGTGCCACATCCGGCTGACTCTGTTCCACACATCGAGCAAGTTTCCTGAACGTCGAAGCGGTATACGTCACATGGTCATGAAACACACATTCGTCAACCACGCACACACCGAGAGCGACCACCGTCTGACGAAACTGATTCGGGTTCCCGACTCCGCTGAAAATAAGCGCGCGCTGCCCCCGAATGGCGGCAAGCGGTGGCCCCTCGGTGTCTTCCGATGCCCCCATCAATGCCTGGGGCGTAAATCGCGTCGTAACGGGATCACACCTGCAACCCATGGCCGCCTCCAGTGATTCCACGACACGGGGCACGGCCGACGCATCATCCACCCGTGTCAGGATAATCTCCGAAGCCCGTCTGGCTTCCGCAAGCGATTCCCGAAGCCTGCCTGCGGGAAACCACGCGCGCAGGCCATTGAGATCGGAGCTGTCAATCAACAACAGATTCACATCGCGCGCCAGGCTCACATGCTGGAACCCGTCATCCAACACAAAACAATCAACGGACAGCTGCCGCAACACCCAACGGCCCAGCTGGTAGCGATTGGCGCCAACCGCTACCACCACCCCCGGGCAACGACAGGCCATCAAATACGGCTCATCGCCCGCCTCACGGGGTCCGGCACAGACCGATTGTCCATCGGAGACCAGCACAAAGGTGTGCCGGGTCTGCCGCCGGTATCCCCGACTGAGGATGGCCACCTTTTTCCCCCGTTCCACAAGCCTGTTGGCCACCCACATGGTCATGGGTGTTTTGCCCGTGCCGCCCACCGTCAGATTGCCCACGCTGACGACCGGACACGGCAATCGATGCCGTGGGAACCATCCGTGCTCGTACAGCCACATTCGGGAACGCATCAGGCATTGATACGGGACGACAATCAGCGACTTCCAGATATTGTTCATTGGCTCATGTACACCCGGTGAGGGCTGACCGACGAACAGCAGGTCCCGTGGAACCAGGGAAGGCTACGATCTGTGAAAACCGGCAACGTGCTCAAGCAGATTCATATTTTTTTCGACCACGCCCTGATTGGCATCAATGATGGTTCGCGCACGTTGTCCGACATGAGCGACCCAGGCACGATCCCGCATGCCTTTCAGGAACGTGTCCGTCAATTCCCGGACGTTATGGACCCGAATGCCGCCTCCGGTTTCAACGAACAACTCCGCAATGTCCTGACAGTGATCGGTGTACGGACCAAAACAGACCGGCTTTCCCCACGCCGCAGGCTCTAAAAGATTATGCCCCCCAACAGGCTCCAGCGTCCCTCCAACAAACGCCATCACAGCCAACCTGTATATCCGGGCTAATTCACCCCGGGTATCAAGAAGAATGACGCGAGGCCCCCCTGTGTCCATGGCACCTCCGGCACGACACCCGTTCGTGCGCAACTGGCTCCATCTCATCACCGGAAACCCGCATTGCCGAATGGTGCGAGCCAACCCGTCGCTTCGCTCAATGTGTCGCGGGGCCAGGAGCAGGACCGTCCCGGGAACTGCCTGTGTCACGACACGATAACTTTCCAGAAGCATGGCCTCTTCCGAAGGATGGGTGCTGCCCGCGACAATCAATCCCTCGTTTTCCAGAAGCCCCAGCGCCGACCGCTCAATGGCACCCAGCCCGGCGTTCCCGCTCTCCGTGGTCAGGTCAAACTTCATGTTTCCTGTACTGTACATCCGGGCCGGAGCGGCTCCCAACTCAACAAACCGACGTTCATCCCGCCGGGATTGCAGAAGGCCCAGGGACACCGTGGCGAGCACCTGCCGCATGAACGGCCGAATCCGTTTATAGCGGGAAAAGGAACGGGAGGACAATCGGCCATTCACAATAATAGACGGAACACCGCGACGACAGAGGGCGCGTAACAAATTCGGCCACAGCTCGGTTTCGACAACACAAAATCCCATCGGGCGCAGAGACTCAAGAAACCGTCGGACAATCCACGGGTAATCAAGAGGTAAAAAACAATGGGTTGCTATGCCCGCCAGGCATCGCTCCACGGCTTCCCGTCCGGTCTCCGTCACGGTCGAGACGACAATCCCGATCTCGGGATACCGACGACGGAACGCCAGGACAAACGGCACAATGGCAGACACTTCGCCTAAGGATACGGCATGAATCCAGAAAATGTTTTTGTCGGATGGCCCACGGGGCACGACCCATCCCAGCCTCTGCAACAGGCCGGAGCGACACCGTTTTTTGATCAACAGGGTGCCAAGTACAACGGGAAAACCGAGAATGAGAAGCACATTATACAGGCCATACCACATCTCAGTCGCTCACTTGCCGCTGTGCATCGGGAGAACACGCATGCGTCACACATTCCACACAGGACGCCGTGGCACGGAATGCAGGTGTGGCGCAACATCTTGCCGTCAATCCGGCTGGTGAACCATCGCCTCGGCTTCAGACGACATGGCCACGAGTGTCGCCTCGACGTCCCGCCGCATGCGTTCCATGGCCTCGGGACCGGAGGCCCGGACAACCCAGATCGGGGGTCCCCACAGAAAGACCCCCCGTGAAAATGGATACGGGATCATCAACCGATCCCAGCTGGACAAGCTTTTTTTTTTGAGCACGCAAACGTCAGCGGCACAATCGGCATGCCCGTGGCTCTGGCAAGGGCCAGCACGCCTGGCTGTACGACATGTCCAGGGCCCCGCGGGCCATCAGGCGTAATCACAAGATCCACGCCCTGTCGCCCCGCGCGGATGAGCCGCCGCAACGCCCCCGCCCCTCCTCTCGTCGTTGATCCGCGAATCGCGCCAAACCCGAAGTGCTTCACCACTCGAGACACAAGCTCTCCATCACGATGCTGGCTGATCAGAATCCTGACGTCGCGACCGCGGTAGGCAAGTGGCATCATCAACTGTTGCCCGTGCCAGAACGCGATAATCACAGGACGGCCCTGCCGATACAGCCGATCAACGTGTTCACCTCCATGCACACGCCACGACATGGAGCGACCGAGCATGCGAATCGCACGGGCACCGACGAGCGGGAACA
Organism: Nitrospirales bacterium; assembly: GCA_963692935.1. Taxonomy (GTDB): domain Bacteria; phylum Nitrospirota; class Nitrospiria; order Nitrospirales; family UBA8639; genus Bin75. Next base: position 739,959 of record OY843588.1, on the reverse strand, counting down.
GGTTCGCGCGCAACCACTGCATCATAGAGAAACCGGAATGTATCGCTTACAACCGTGCCACGGATTCAGCCGGCTCGTCATGCCACTGGGTTTCATACAGACGCTTGTAGAGGGCATTCCGACGAAGCAACTCATGATGGACACCCACCGCGACAAGACGTCCCGCATCCATCACCACGATGCGATCCGCCTGTCGCACGGTAGACAAACGATGGGCAATGACAAACGTCGTCCGATTTTTCACCAGTTCGGCCAGGGCGGCCTGAATATGTCGTTCAGACTCGGTATCCAGAGCCGACGTTGCCTCGTCCAGAATCAACAGCGGCGGATCGCGCAAGATCGCGCGAGCGATGGCTAACCGCTGGCGTTGCCCCCCGGACAGCCTGACGCCATTTTCGCCAATCGGTGTGTCGAGCCGATCGGGCAGTTTCTCAATAAATTCCCACGCATGTCCCGCCCATGCGGCCCGCATAATGTCTTCTTCGCTGGCATCCGGCCGTCCGTAGGCAATGTTACCCCGTATGGTTTCCTCAAACAACACGGTCTCCTGAGAGACAATGGCAATCTGCGCGCGCAGAGAGGATAACGTGGCATCCCTGATGTCCCGCCCGTCAATGAGCAGTTGGCCTTCAGACGGGTCATACAATCGCGGGAGCAGACTCACCAGTGTGGATTTGCCGCTTCCGCTTTTGCCAACCAACGCAATCACTTCGCCAAAGTTGACCGTGAGATTCACATGGTCAACGGCCAGCGTGCCCTCGTCGTCGTAGCAAAAAGTCACATTCCGCAACTCAAGGACACGCCAGCGGTTCGGCATGGTCGTTCTCCCCCTGTCATGGATAAATTCATGCTCCATATCCATCATGTGAAAGACGCGATTCGCGGCGGACAGGGCCTGTTGCACCCCGGCATTGGCCCCCACAATTTTTTTCACCGGGGCATACGCCATAAACATGGCTGCCAGAAAGGAAAAAAATTCTCCGGGCTTGAGTTGATCGTCAATGACCAACAGCCCCCCGTACCAGATAATCACGGTGACCCCGCCGACCCCGATCACTTCCAGAAGCGGCGAGGCGAAGGCCATGAGCTGCGATGACTTGATATAGGCCCGCATGAACGACGTATTGCTCCTGGTAAAACGCTCCTGTTCAATGTGCTCTCCCCCATAGGCTTTGACAATACGAATGCCCGTGAACGCTTCTTTTAATGTGGACGCCATGTCGCCCATTGACTCCTGGCTCTTGGTGGCCAGTTTGCGCAACCGCAGGCCGATGGTGGTAATGGCATAGATAGAAAACGGCATCACGACGACGAGCATCGTCGCCAACTGCCAGTTCTGATAAAACGCCACGCCGACCATCACCACAAAGGTGAGACTGTGCTGAAACACATTCTTCAGCACGTCGGGAATGGCAGAGGCCATTTCATTGACATCAGTCAGAATTCTCGCCACCAGGCGGCCACTCGTCTGTCCATGATGAAACGTCAACGACTGTCGAAGGAATTGCCCGAACAACTGTTCGCGAATGGTTGCAACAGTTCGATGCCCCACGTAACTCATCAAATAGGCCTGTCCATAGGCCAAACAACCTTTCAGGATGGCCACCACCAGAATCACGACGGGCAGGACCATGAGCAACGTCCGGTCTTTTTCGATAAAGATCCCATCCAGGACCGGCTGCACCAGCCAGGCATACAGGCCCGACAGGCCCGCCACTCCAGCCGAACACAAACAGGCCATGGCCACCCGAAATTTGTGCTCGCGAAAGCACGACACAATTCTCAGAAAAATGGTCAGGCCTGACATGCGGCCAACACCTCCTCTGCCGCCCGACGGGAGGCCCCGGGGGGGCCAAGCTGTGCGCGAACATGCCCCAGAGCCTCCCGCATACGCTCATACTGCGCGCGATCCTTGAGAAACCGAAGGGCCTCTTCACTGAGTCGTTCCGCCGTGGCTTCCGATTGCAGCAACTCCGGGACCACCCCGCTCCCGGCCACCAGATTGACCAACCCCACGTGGTCCACCTTCAGAAGCATTCTAGCCAGTAGCTCGTTCAACCATGACACCCGATACGCCAGCACCATCGGGGTGCCAATCAGGGCCGCCTGCAAGGTGGCGGTTCCCGAGGCCACCAACAGAAAATCGGCGGCGGCCATGACATCATTCGGTTGGTTCGGGATCAGGGTGACAGGAACCGTCGTGTGGCGCAGCCCTTCATGGATCCAGTCATCGGGCACCGTAGGTGCCTGCCCGATCACGCAATGGAGGGTGGGAAACGAGGCTTTGACTCGCAACACCGCCTCCATCATGACCGGCAGGAGCGAGCGAATTTCGGCACGACGGCTCCCCGGAAGCACGCCAAGAATCATCCCCTCGGGGGGAAGCCCCAGGTGTTGTCGCGAACGGGTCCTCTCATAGTCTGGCGCCATGCTGTCGAGCAACGGATGTCCCACAAAACGGCAGGGCACGTTGGCCTCCCGGTACAGCGGTTCCTCAAACGGCAAAATCACGATCATCCGACACACCACACGCTGAATTGCACGGATCCGCCGCCGGCCCCATGCCCAGATTTGCGGTGCAATATAATAGATCACGCGATGGCCAAGCCGGGCCGCAATCTTCGCCAATCGAAGATTCATGGACGGATTATCAACAAAGACCACTCCATCCAGCGTGGCCCGCTTGAAAAACCGTTTGAGGATCGCCAGATTGGCAAGCCCTTTCCCAATCGCCGCCAGACCCGGCACCCCCATGACATCCACGCGATGTAACCCCTGCACCACCTCTATCCCCGCGGCCCTCATGTGTGGCCCGCCCACACCAACCAGTCTGATATCCGGCTGGAGTGTTTGTAACGCTTTGGCCAGACTGGCGCCGTGGAGATCCCCCGACGCCTCACCAGCCACAATCATGATTGACAGACCAGCCATGTGTTACACGCCCGGCCGGGGCACAGCGGTGGAAAGCCCGGCCGGCGGACGCGCCACATCACCCATGGCTCGACCTATCGCGTGGACAACTTCCAGGGCAGCCAGGCCCTCTTCGCCGGAGACGCCACACGGCACACCCGTTTGAATAGACCGCACAAAGGCCTCCAGTTCCCGTTTCAGCGCTTCCTCATCCCCCCCCTGAATCGCTTCCTCCACGACAGAATCAGGACCGACACGTCCTGTCTGGCGATACACCACGCCACGGCGGGTGTGAAAATCCATGGAGAGATACAGCCCGTCCTGGACGAGACGCATCTTTCGCAAACGGCCCGTCGACATGCGGCTCGCCGTAAAATTGACGAAACAGCCTCCGGAAAATTTCACGCGAGCATGGGCAAAATCAACCCGTGAGGAACGTCCCGGGATACCCACGGCCTCCACGTTGCACACATTCCCCAACCCAAACGATAACACCAGGTCCACGTCATGAATCATCAAATCCAGCGTCACATCAACGTCGGCTCCCCGTGTCTGAAAAGGTGCGAGACGATGGCATTCGATAAAGCGCGGATTCCTGACCATCGCCCGGACCAGATCGCTGACGGGATTAAACCGCTCCACATGCCCCACCTGCAAGACCAGTCCCTTCTCCCGTGCACGCCGGACCATCAACTGACCTTCATCCGGAGTGACAGCAAGGGGCTTTTCAACCAGGACATGGACGCCCGCCGCCAGGCAGGCCTGCCCCACTTCCAGATGCCACACCGTGGGCACAGCGACACTGACCGCAGCGACTCGATGCAATAAATCCTGGTAACGCGAAAACACCGGCACACCGAAACGGTTGCCCACGGCGGCCAGCCGGTCGTCGTCAATGTCCGCCACGCCGACCAGGTGTGTCTGTGGCCATTCGGCATACAGACGAGCATGGTGCTGCCCAAGATGTCCGACGCCAATCACCCCGACTTTCAGTGGTGTCGTCATCGTGACTCGTTGTGCTTCGTGACAGGTGTCAGGTGGGCCAACCACGGCGGCAGCCCGTCACCGGCAAAGCCGGTGCAAACCGGCACGGGTGCCGGAGCCGCCCCCACACCCACCGTCGCTTTCGGAACCGGCCCCCCCGTCGCCATCACCCCGGGACCCCAAGAATCACGATGCCGGCCTGATGCGCCCGCTCCAGCATTTCCTCTCGATCAAGCATAACGGTCTTGTCGGCCTCGACGGCAAGCACCGACGCCTTGACTTCCTGCATCACCTCGATGGTCCGGGGCCCAACCGCGGGCAAATCAAAACGTAAATCCTGTTGAGGCTTACAACGCTTGACCACCACCGCCCCTTTCCGAACCAGTCGGCCACCACGCCGGATCGTGTCATCCGTCCCCTCAACGGCCTCAACCGCAACAATCACACGATCCTTCACCACCACGCATTGACCAATATCCATTCGGCCAACCTCTTGCGCCACCGTCCACCCGTAGGACACATCCTCCCGTTCCCTCCCGGACAGGTGACGCCGCGTCAGCACCCCTTCCGGAACCAGAATATTCGACAGTCCAAAGGTGGATTCTCGAATCAGAATGCCTTCTTCCGCAAGGCCATCGGCCAGTGCCCTGAGAATATGATCGTCCTTCCACGACTTCAGTTTGGTGAAGATCGCAATGGCCCGGAAATCCGGACGCACGCCGGAAAAAAGCGCTGTTTTTTTCATTCCTCCAAGCATCACGGCATGGCGAACGCCATCGCCTTTCAGCGCTTGAATGACCTTTCCGAACTGACCAATGCGCACCCAGTGCATCTGGTCAACCACCTGCGCCAACTCGGGGGACGTCTCGCCGTGATGGGCAACGGCCGACACCCGCAACCCGAGTTTTCTGGCATTCTCGGCAAAAATGATGGGGAAACGGCCATTCCCGGCGATGAGACCGATCCATCCGCCGGGAACAGGAAGCGGGGGCATGAGAGACGAATGTTCGTGAGTCGCCAACGGGATGATCGCCTAAAAATCTTCTGGGTCGTCCCGACCTTTGTTCACAGGACGACAGGTTCCACGCGTCGAGGTCTCCAGAAACGTGAGCAGGATCAACACGTCCGGACTATCCTGAAACTGATGACGCGCCACTTTAATGGCATCAGCCATGCGTTGTTTTTTTCGGAACAGGACATTATAGGCCTGTTTCAACAACCGTATACGCTGCACCGAAATCCCCTCCCGACGGAGGCCAATGGAATTCAACCCGTAGAGACTGGCCCGGTTGCCAACGGCACGCATGAACGGGGGCACATCCTTTGTCACCGCCGAACATCCACCAATCATGGCGTAATCGCCAATGCGCACGTATTGATGCACCCCGACCAACCCGCCGATCACGGCGTAATGTCCGATGGCGACATGGCCGGCCAGCGTGGCGCCATTGGCCATGATCACGTGATTGCCCACACGACAATCATGTGCCACATGTGAATACGCCATCAGAAAATTCTGCTGCCCAATCGTCGTCACACCTTCATCAAACACCGTCCCCCTGTTGATCGTGACGTACTCTCGAAAAATATTGTCGTCGCCAATCCGCACACGCGTTGGTTCATCGTGATATTGCAAATGCTGGGGAGGCGAGCCGATAGACACATAGGGGAAGATGGTACATCGTTGACCGATTTCCGTCATGCCCTCGATGCACACATGCGCCCGCAACTCGGTTCCCTCACCAAGTGTCACGTGTTCGCCAATCACACAGAAAGGCCCCACGCGCACGCCTTCAGCAAGTTTCGCCCCGGGATGCACGCACGCCGTAGGATGAACGGCTATGTCACCCACTCGCCAGCCCCATGCTTAATCGCGATGCCCTACCCTGTTCCAGGATTCGTGGTTGCCCCAGCCTCCGACGACACCATAGCCGTTGACTCGATCTCACAGACAAGGCGGGACCTCACAAATGCCTTCCCGCGCATCTTCCAGAATGGCGCACGGTGTTTCATCACTTCGACTTCCAGACGCATTTGATCCCCCGGAAGAACGGGTTTCCGAAATTTCGCTTTCTCAATGCCCGTCAGATACATAATCAGCGATGTGTCAGAGCCTGACGAGCGAATGGCCAACACGCCCCCCACCTGGGCAAGGGCTTCGACAATGAGGACGCCAGGAAAGATCGGTCGGCCGGGAAAATGTCCCTGAAAGTGTGGCTCGGTGATGGTGACGTTTTTCAACCCGACTGCCCGGCGCCACGGCTCAAATTCCACCACGCAATCCACAAGCAAAAACGGATAACGGTGGGGCAGGATGGCCTGCAGGGCAATATTATCTATAACGGGTTCAGGGTCGCACATCTCCTCGTTCCTCCCATCCTGTGCAGTCTGCCAGTTGCATGTCTCTCACCGTTGTCGTGTGGAGTTGCACGAGCGCCAAGAGACCCGCGGTCCACACCTTACTGACCAAACATCCGATTCAGCTCGTCCAGCACTGCCTTCGAAAGATCCAGACCAGATTCATAATACCTGGTCGGCGCATTCTTCCCTTTTTCCACGACCAGGATGACCCCCTGCTGTTGAGCGATTTGCTGCACCACTCTGTCAACATGGTGGCGAAATTCGTCTAACAACTCGCTCCGTTTCGCCTGCAACTCCATGTTCATGTCTTCGACATTTTGTTGATAGTCCATCATGCTCCGGCGCAAATGCTCTTCTTTCAGCTGCTTGGCTTCGGGACTCAGGACACCGCTGAGGCGCACTAATTCATTTTCCAGATTCCGAATTTCTTCTTGTTCAAGTGCCATCAACTCCTGCCGGTCTTTCATGAACTGGTTGAGGTTTTTCGTGACCTGCCGTCCCATCTTTGACTCACCCAACAACCATTGCGTATCCACCACGGCAAGCGGTACCGGCGTAGACGAATCGGACACCATGGCCTGCCATTCCCTGTCGGCTGTTTCCGTCGACACGGTTTCGCATCCGGCCACGGCCCCACCACACATGACCAGGCTGACTGACACCATCCACTGGCGAAGCCTTCTCCCGTTTGTCCCACACGATACCAACCCCATCCTCACCATCACCCTGCCCTAAAAAACGTTCCCGACTGAAAATTCAAACACGGTTCCCTGTTCCTGGGGTCGCTTGGCCAAATTGATGCCCAGTGCCGCGCGGAGAGGACCAAACGGTGAAATCCACCGTACTTCGAATCCTGTGGCAGGACGCAAATCAAAATCCAGGTCTTCGTCATCCGCGAATCCTTTTCCGTAATCAAAAAAGACCACGCCATTCAACTTCGCGCCCGGCAACACAGGAAACACCATGTCGGCATTAAAAATCAGCTGTTTCGTTGCACCCCGCAGGGTACCAGACGGGGTCACAGGGCCTGCCCGTCCAAATCGAAACCCACGCACGGTGTTAATCCCGCCGACAAAAAAGAGCTCCGACAAAGGCAGGGCATCTCCCTTATACCCCTGCCCTAACCCAAAGCGACCACGCAACGCAATCCGCAGGTCCCAGAAAGGCAACGGGACATATTTCAACCCATCAAGATCAACCTTATAGAAATTATTGGTCCCCCCCAGGAGATCGGTTCCAAATCCAACGTTCGCGCCTGTTCGCGATCCAAGACGCGGGTCCTGGAAATAGTCCCGCGTATCACGGAAAATATTCGCGCGAAACCCTGTCGTGCTTTGCGTCCCCACCTGGTTCGTCACAAACGCTCCCGCGCCGCTGGCCGGATTTTTAATCACGATTGACTCCGAGACCAGCGTCACACTCCCGGTCATGAATTCGGAAAGGGCCCGTCCAAACTGAAGCGTGAAGCCTTGTCGTTCTTCCGCATACGTCAGAAAATTGGTGTCCGTGCTGAACCCGTTGACTTGAAACGACGTGGGGCTGTCAAACAGCGCCGGATTTCTAAAGGTGATGACCCCAAGGGTTCGACGCGCGCCGATTTGCCCTCGCACCCGTGCCAGATACCCCAGGCCAAATAAATTACCTTCCGAGATGTTGGCAATCGCGGTGAAACGATCAAGCGTGCTGAACCCACCCCCAATACTGAACTGACCCGTGGGTTTTTCTTTGACCGTGACATCAAGATCAACTTTATCCTCCTCGACCTGCGTCGGAAGAATCTCAACGGTTTCAAAAAAATTCAGATTATTGAGCCGTCGAAAACTTCGCGCCATGGACACTGAATCAATGACTTCCTGTTCATTCACCCGCAACTCTCGTCGAATGACGTTGTCACGCGTCCTGTCATTCCCGACAATGTGGATTTCTCTCACACGAATGAGCGACCCTTCCTGCACGGCAAAGGTCACATCCGTTGTAAGCGTGTCATTATCCGGATCCAATTCCGGCGTCACTTCCGCAAATGAATACCCTTTCTCCCCGTACAGATCCGTCACACGAGCCACCTCGTCTCGAATCATGGTTCGTTGGAACACGTCGTTGGGACGGATAAACGAATCCTGTACCAGCTCATCTTCCTCAAACACCGTGGTGCCCTCATAACGAACGGTTCGCACCGTGTAAGGATGTCCTTCAATGATCCGAAACGTCAACGTCACGGACTCTTTATTGTCACTCAGGCCAAGACTGGGCGGACCGATCTGGACGTCGAGATATCCCTTGTTCGCATAAAATTCCTTGATGCGCTCCACGTCATTGTCGAGTTCCTCCCGGTGCAGGATCCCCGCGTCCGTGAAGAGAGAGAAAAACGGACTCCATTCCCGATTGGCCATAATGTCCAACAGGTCATCCCGGTCGAAGAGGGTCAGTCCGACAAAACGAATTGATTCGACCCTGGCGCGCGTGCCTTCCTGAACAAAAAAGACCACGCGATTGCGGCTCTCCCCCAACGCCTGCACGATCGGGATAATTTTCACCTTATGATACCCGTCCTGCTGGTATTGCTCCCGGATCTTTTCCGCGCTGACTTTAATCTCCTGCTGGTCCAGAAACACCTGATTCTGAAGCGTGATCACCTCCTGCAATTCATCATCGGACACGGCATCATTCCCGTCGAAGGCAATCTCAACCACAAACGGTTTTTCCTGCACCACAAAGATCACGCTCACGCCCTCTGCCGTCGTGTCGGTTTCGACGCGCACATCGTCAAAAAATCCCATGTCGTAAATCAGACGAACTTGCGTGCGCAAGATTTCCTGCGTCACTCGCCCTCCTACTTTCAGCGTCGCTTTTCCGAGGATCGCCGTTGATTCAATGCGTTCATTCCCCTCAACGGCCACGCTTTCCACTACCGCATCCTGTGTCTGGCTCATCCCGAGTGACGGCACACACAGAGCCAGGAAGCCACACCACAGCATCACCACGATATGCCCGGTGCATGGCCGAAACGTGTTGGATATGGTAATCGCGGCAGGACGCCGCCCTGTCCCGATGTTCATGTCAGCACTCGTGTGGATGCGTGAACACAACGACTGTCGTACACCATGCAGGAGGCACACACAGGAATCATCAGACATACCTGAAACAAATCACGACAAGCCTGATAGAGTCTGGTTGACGGGTCTGCTTCAGACAATCCCAAGACTGGAAAGGAGGGCCAGACAACTGAAGATATTATAAACGGCGGCTTGAGACTTGTAAAGTTTGCGTATCCGTCCATCACCTGTGGCACTCGAATTGTGGTTGCGGGGCCATGGTCTTGAAACGAGATGCTGTTGGGGAATCTTGCGACAGGTCCTTCCTTGACATTCATTTTTTCGTTCACATACTATCGGGTGGCCGATGAGAATGTGAATCGAGAACACCCTCTGTCGTCGCAACCCGCATGGATCAAAGAAATATGATACATTGTGTATCGTCGGTCTTGCGACCTCGACCATTCCCTGTCTGATCCTCGTGCCCTGTTCCCTTCACCACCGGTCATGCAAGACAAAGGTCGCTCTTCTCCATGAATCAGGACTCCCATCCACCCGCACCGGACAGTGACATCCCCGATCAGTTGCCCTTGATCCCTGTCAGGGACATCGTCGTGTTTCCCCATATGGTGTTGCCACTGTTTGTCGGACGGGCCATGTCCATTCACGCGATTGAGACAGCACTCACCGGGAACAAAATGGTGTTGCTGGCAACCCAGAAAGCCCACGACACGGAATCTCCGCGACCAGAGGATATTTTCGAAACCGGGACGGTTGGCATGATCCGGCGCATGCTGAAACTCCCGGACGAACGGATCAAAATCCTGGTTCAAGGGCTGACCCGGGCGAAAATCGCTGACTATACACAGTCCGAACCGTTTTATGCCGTTCGTATTCACCCGATGCCGGCTCCCGAGGAACACCCTCCCTCCCTCGAAACCGAGGCCCTCATTCGCACGACCAAAGAACGAGTGGATCGCATTGCCAGTCTGGGAAAAGTCTTGACGCCGGACATCCTGATGGTCATCGAAAACGTTGAGGATCCCGGCCGCCTGGCGGACATGATTGTGTCGAACCTTGGGATCAAAGTGGAGCCCACCCAGACCATCCTGGAAATTGACGATCCGGTAACCCGATTAAAGCGCGTGAACGAGCTGGTTGCCAAAGAGATTGACGTGCTGTCGATGCAACAAAAAATCCACGCTGATGCCAAGGACGAAATTGATAAAACGCAGCGTGAATATTTCCTTCGCGAACAGGTGAAAGCAATTCAAAAAGAGCTGGGTGAACTGGATGATCGCACCGAAGAAGTGGCGGAATTCCGGAAGCGCATTGCGGAATCCCACATGCCGGACAAAGTCGTCAAAGAAGTGGACAAACAACTGAAACGGCTGGGGAAAATGCACCCGGATACCGCCGAAGCCGCGACGGTACGCACGTATATGGAATGGATGGTCGAAATACCCTGGAACCGTGCCTCCACGGACAATCTGGACATTCAAGCCGCCCACAAGGTCCTCAACGACGATCATTATGATTTGGAAAAAGTCAAAGAACGCATCCTCGAATATCTAGCCGTGCGCAAACTCAAAGAAAAACTCAAGGGCCCGATTCTGTGCATTGTCGGTCCGCCTGGTGTGGGCAAAACGTCGCTGGGGAAATCCATTGCGCGGGCCCTGGGGCGGGAATGTGTGCGCATGAGTCTGGGAGGGGTGCGGGACGAAGCCGAAATCAGGGGGCATCGCCGGACGTACGTTGGCGCCCTGCCCGGTCGCATCATCCAGGGCATCAAACAGGCGGGAACCAATAATCCCGTGTTCATGCTGGATGAAGTGGATAAAATCGGGATGGATTTTCGAGGTGATCCGTCGGCCGCCCTGCTGGAGGTTCTGGACCCTGAACAGAACCATGCGTTCACGGATCATTATCTGGGGGTCCCGTTCGACCTGAGCCATGTAATGTTCATCACCACGGCGAATCTCATTGATCCCATCCTGCCGGCTCTCCGGGACCGCATGGAGATTATTGACATTCCGGGCTATACCGAAGAAGAAAAACTCGGGATTGCCCGGCGCTATTTAATCCCGCGGCAACTGGACGAACATGGGATCTCCGAGAAACACTTTCGTATCAACGACGCGGCCATTCAGCGCATCATCACCCATTACACGCGCGAGGCTGGCGTCCGAAACCTGGAACGGGAAATCGCCAACACCATGCGAAAAGTGGCCCGACAGGTTGCCGAGGGCAAACGCAAACGGTACATACTCACGCCCCACTCGCTACACACCTATCTGGGCGTCCCGAAACATCTGCCGGAAATCGAAAAAGAACAGGACCAGGTCGGCCTGGCGACAGGGCTTGCATGGACAGCAACGGGCGGCGAGACACTGCACATCGAAGCCACCCGTATGAAAGGGAAAGGCACCCTGACCCTCACCGGCCATCTGGGCGACGTCATGAAAGAATCCGCTCAGGCCGCGTTGAGCTATGTCCGCACGCAAGCCAAAGGTCTTGGCATTGACCAGGACGACTTTGCCCAGACCGACATCCATGTCCACGTTCCCGCAGGAGCCATTCCCAAGGATGGCCCCTCGGCAGGGATCACCATGGCCACGGCCATCGCGTCGGGGTTAGCCAACATTCCCGTACGCCACACCATGGCCATGACGGGAGAAATCACGCTGCGTGGCCGCGTCCTCCCTGTCGGCGGCCTGAAAGAAAAATTACTGGCGACAAAGCGAGCCGCAATCCCAACGGTCATTCTTCCCAGAAAGAACGAAAAAGATTTGGAAGAGATCCCGAAACATTTGCTGAAAGACGTGAAAATTATTTTTGTGGACGCCGTGCATCAAGTCTTCGACGCCGCGCTCCATCTCCCGCCCCACATGCGCACCGCACTGAAAACGTCGAAATCCTCACAGGCCAGAACGAGCGCACCGAATCGAAAAAAACGCGTGGCGCGGCCCGCGAAATAGGCCGGAGATGCCCGCCATGAACACACCAGGCACATACGGTGAAAGTTGCCTGATGCCGTTTGCGAAAGACCCCGGGGCAAGAGAGTCGGACAGATATGGCAGTCTGTGTTTCCAACACGGTGCATTCTGCTACCGGGGAAACGACCGGAAGGAATTTCAAAGGCATTGTTACCAGGCCATGATGGAGAAAGGGATGCATCCCGTTGTGGCCGCATTCTACACATTCATCATTCGATTCGCTCCTCGTTGGAAAACATAATCGTCCGGGTGCATGACGGCCGGGGAGGCCACGCCACACCGCCCCTCTGTTGCACGACATGGAGAGAGGCGATGTCGGAACGGACAGGAGCGGCATTCACGACGCACCACCATCAATGATGCGCACGGCTTCCAAACGGGATTCCCTCGGAACGGTTGGAGAATTTGGCCTGATCCGACAGTTGCAACGGCAGTGGCCAACGTCCTCCCCTCGGGTACTGAAGAGCATTGGAGACGATGCGGCCATTCTGAAGACGTTGCAGGGCCAGCAACTGCTGTTGAGCACCGATACCTTCGTTGAAGGCGTGCATTTTGACCGCGCGTTTCAGACCCTGCGAGACGTGGGCTTTCGAGTGGGAGTGGCCAACCTCAGCGACATTGCGGCCATGGGCGGACAGCCTCTGTATCTGCTGGTCTCGATCGCCATCCCCGCCTCCGTCCCGGTTCAACACATTCGTATCCTCTACCGTGGAATCAGGGAGGCCTGTGACTCCCACAGGGTCGCATTGATCGGCGGAGACACCTCATCATCTCCACGGGACATCTTTCTCAACCTGACCATCATCGGCGCAATTCCATCGAATCGTGCACTCACCAGAAGCGGGGCTCACGTGGGCGATCACCTGTATGTGACGGGAACGCTGGGCGATGCACATGCCGGGCTTCACATCCTGCAGACCCGTGCCCGGCACCATCAACAATCCAGACTGTCCGTGCCGGAAAAATTTCTGACCCAACGTCATTTACGGCCCACGCCACGGATTGGCATCGGGCGGATTCTGGCCACACGGGGCATGGCCCATGCTGCCATTGACCTCTCGGACGGGTTGTCGGGCGATGTGGGACACATCTGTGACAACAGCCAGGTGGGCGTCGAGATCTGGGCAAACGCCGTGCCCCTCTCCCCGCACCTTCACACATTCGCCCGCAACAATCATCTGGACCCTGTCGCATTCGCACTGAGCGGCGGAGACGACTATGAACTCCTGTTCACCGCCCGGGCCGGATACCACGACAACGTGATGGGCCTGTCCAGGCGGACAGGGGTACCCATTGCCTGGATCGGGGAAATCAAACCGAAACAATTTGGCCAACGACTGACGTTGCCTCAGGGCCGTACCCGAACACTCTTGCAGAAGAGTTATCGTCACTTTGTCGCATGAACCCTGTTTCCCTCGCCGTTCCATCGTTGTGATATCCTTCAAAACCATGCGCGCGACGCACCGTGGTTCGTTCCAGGTTGCTCACGGGACACTCCACGCCGGATTGTCCGCTTTCTTCCGACTCGACCCGTAATGTCCACACCCACGCCTCATGGCACTTCGCTGATTGCCGACCCGATTCATCACTACATTCACTTTACCGTTCCCGATCCATCTTCCGACGCAAACGAAATCACAGAAAAAGATTTAATCGATTCACCCTGGGTCCAACGTCTCCGGTACATCTATCAACTGCAAAGCGCGCGATGGGTCTATCCCGCGGCGGAACACAGCCGGTTTCAACATGTGCTGGGTACCATGCACCTCGCCGGGCAATACGCCAGGCACGTATACCCTTCCCTCGCCCGGACAGTCAGAGACGTTCCGACGCTCCCCTACATCGAAGCCCTGCTCAGAGTCACAGCCCTGCTCCATGACGTAGGACATGGACCATTCTGCCACTTTTTTGACTGGCATTTTCTTCACCACCACGGCTTGTCCCATGAACGCCTGGGACAAGTCATTATTCGTGACAAACTCGGCCACCTGATTCAACGATTGAGACGAAGCCCCTCCGGCATGTTTGCCACGGGTGAAACGATCAACCCCGATCACGTCGCGTCGTTGATTGTGAAAGATCCCAACAAGCCGAATCGGCATTACCCCCGGTGGCTTCGGCTCCTCCAACCCTTAATCGGGGGGCTGTTCACGGCGGATAATTTCGATTATGTCCTGCGCGACTCCTACATGTGTGGCGTCGCGATTGGCCCGGTGGATATTCCTCGACTGATGCATTACACGATGATCACGTCGAAGGGACTGGCCCTCCACAAGAACGGCCTGCCAGCCCTGCAAATGTTTCTCAACGCAAGACTCTATCTCTATTCCAACGTGTATTATCATCGCACCTCGCGCGCAATTGATCTTCACCTGCTGGAAATGTTCCGCGAAACCATGGAAGAGATCTTCCCCTATAACCCGCTGCACCACCTGGAGCACTACCGGCAGTTGACAGACTGGTCCCTGCTGGAAACGGTCCGCACCTGGGCAACGTCATCAAACCGGAAAAAACGGCGGATCGGAAAGGAATGGAACCTGGTGTTGGGACGCTACATCAAGTGGAAAACGGCGTACAGCAAAGCCCTGACGATTCGTGACAGCCCCCTGCAAGAACCCGCAATGTCCCCCGCCACGCTCGAAAAGCGTATCCGTCAGGCCTTACCCCGCCGACTCACAGACCTGACGTTTCGCGTGGACATGGCCAGCAAAGACACGCGCCCCCTCAACGTGCTCAACATGGGACAGTTTCAGTTTTATCTCTATGACCCTGCGACGCAAACGGTCGAAAAAGAAACACTCCAGGAGCTCTGCGAGTTTCTCCCCTCGCGGATCGTGCAACTCCGAATTTTTGCCGAAGATCATCACGCCGATTCGGCGTTAGCCAAGGCAACGGAACGGGTTCTTCGCGGTGAGCGGTGACGGGAGGCCGGCCTGCCGGACCCGTCCGCATCGTTGGACAGCTCAACGTGGCGCCCACGGCAGCCCGGGTTCCCCCTGTAACAGAGGGCCGATAATGCTCTGGAGGACCCGGGTTCCCACTCCGACCGTCGCACCCACGCCACGCAAGGTGAGGATCACGTTGACTTGATTCCGTTCAGGAAGATTGTCTCCCGCCCCCAGACGAATGTAATACAGGCCAAGTGACCAGCATTTGCAGGGATTTTGATACAAGCCAACGACATCCCATTCAGGAGTCTTCCTCGCGGCCAGGTCATGATAGGCCCTGGTCCCAACAGTCCATCCCCCTGGCAGACGGACAGCGGCGGTGGCAGTCAAAAAATCAATGTCCGATTCAGACTCCAGCACTTCATTAAAGGAGAACGGATTCCAGATGTCGCCACGGCGTGGCACGAGGCCTTCTCGCGTGTGGCGATACCCCAGTTCCACGTACGCCTGCTGATGCACCTGCGCGACGATACCCGAATTCAACCGCGTGAAGGCATGGTCATCCGTGGCATAGAACGCATCGACGCTCAGGCGCAATTGACTGAGCATGGACGTCAAGTCCATCGTGGGAACGTCAAAGACCGCCCGTGCCCAGACGTCGGAAAACGTATTCGCCTGGCCCGGCGCATCGCCAAGATGATAACTCTGAGCCACCTCGAAATCCGCTATCCTCTTTGACAAGGCACCGCTCCATTCATCTGTCACGCTGGCCTTCAGGGCATACGTCAACAGGTTTTTCTTCGGCAAATTATCAATGGCATCAATCAGGGGCAGGTCTGACTGCCTGGAAGCCGGCACATATTCATAGAACAGATGCGGTCTCATCGTCTGGCGAAGCCGATGCCCCTTGCCTACCACAAACCCGCGCGACAAGCTCGTGACGGCCTCCAAGCCAAGCCAGAACGTCCCACGACCGCGGGCGGCACCCGGGGCATCCCCGTTCATGGGATTATCCCCGGATGGATGGGCCATACTCCGGGAATAGACGACTTCCCGGACCATGAACTGCGGACGAAAACCTACCAGATGCCCAAGATGCAACCCCCGAATGGAAACGGCGGGCGCGACATCGAAACGGCTGACGCTGAACCCTTTCTCGCGAACAAAATGTACAAACGTCGAATCCATGCCAACGTCGAGGGTCACCGTTTTCCCTGTCGGGACCATGCGGCGATACCGGTACCCGATTTCCGGTAACCGCTGAAATGTCTCTCGTCCCCCGGAATCCAACGGCTGTAAATATTGAGCTTTAAGATAGGCGTTGCCACCCGCCACCCGCTGTGTAATGTTCAGCACGGATTCCTGGCTTGGCAATGCCCGAAACGTTCCGGATGCACTCAAATCCTGCAACAGCGTCCGATCCGTCGCGTAGTTGATGTTGGCTTGCACCAGCAGATCGTCGTTCACGTAGTGCAGATGGGCGCCCGTTATTTGCGCGCGCGTTTGCGCCTTGTCCGTATCGTGAAACACGTTCAGTAACCAGTTTCCCCGCGACCGCCGATCCAACACATAGCGATAGCCGATATCCCCACCGTATCCGCGGTTGGACAACAGTTGCGGCGTCACGACCAGATCCTGACTGGGGGAGGCAGCCCAGTACACCCCCTGCCGGTATTGAACGCCAAACACGTTGTCGAACCCGACCGTCGGGATCAGCAACCCGGTTTGTCTGGCACCCGGCGCCGGATAGCGCAACACGGGCAAAGGCACAATCGGATATCCACGGATGTTCAGCCAGACCTTGTTGGCAAAGACACGGTTGCCCTGTTCCACATCCAGATCATGAAACGAAAAACTCCAGTCGGGAATCTGCCCGTCACCCGCGTCGCAATTCGTAAACATGCCATCCTTCGCGCGATAATGCATTTCGGAAAACCGTTGGAACAGACGACCGCGAATCCAGGTATTGGTGTCTTTCAGAAACACCCTGCCGTTCGTCATTGTTCCAGATTCCATTTTCGCGTTGACGGTCACCGTCTCAGCCCGGATGTCATTCTCACCACTGGTCACATGCACATGCCCTTCGGCCGTCACGAGGCCGGAATGTTTATGAAGCGTGGCCTGGTCCGCGGTCAACCGCACGGCGCCCTGTTCCACCACCACTTTCCTGAAGGCCTTGAATGTCTCGGTGACGTGATCAAACGCGAGTCGTTCGCATGTGAGGCGCAACGGGGGCACGGTCGGTAATCCCGGGAACTCCACCGTGGCATGTCTCGACTGCGCGTGCCCATCGCGCACCGCAGGTACAGCAACCTGACCGACCAGCAGAAGACCCACCATCAGCCCCCTGGCCACCCAACGGGCACGACTCTCCGGCCGGCTATCCAACGACAGGTTCATAATTCGTTCCTGCCAGGAGACTTTTCACATGCCCGACAAGAAATACCGATCCTGTCACGCAGACAAGATCACGCTTGCCCCCCAGCCCCATGGCCAGGTCCATGGCCGCTTGAGGAGAGTCCCGTTCATACAACAGGGCGTTCATGGCCGGCAGCGCCCGTTTCAGAACATCCACGGAGGCCGAACGGGGAACATCGCTTTGCGTCACAATCACCACGTCCGCCAGTGGGACCAGCGTGCGCAAAAACACCGCATGATTTTTGTCCTCCATCATCCCAACGACCAGAATGAGACGACACCCGTCATGTTCAGACAGTATCCGTTGTAGCGAGACCTTGAGGCATTCCGCCGCGGCAGGATTATGCGCCCCATCGCAGAGCATCAGAGGATGCGTTCCAAGCCATTCAAGCCGACCCGGCCAGGAAACCTGCTCCAGACCCTGTCGAATGGCCGACTCGGAAATCATGATCCGGGACATCACGCCGGACTCAAGAACGGCCAGAGCACAGCCCGCATTCACCATCTGATGCCGCCCCTCAAGGGCACAGCGAAGATGCCGGTAGTCGCCGTTCATCCCCAGAAAATCGAATGTCCCGGAATCATGCGCCACGATCAGAAACTCACGGCCAAAGACATGCATCGGGGCCTGCATGTGTTGGGCCTGTTCCTGAAAGACACACTCCAGGGAAGGGTCGACTGGCCCAATGACCACAGGGGTATGCTGTTTCATAATCCCCGCTTTTTCAAAGGCAATGGCCGGGAGCGTCGATCCCAGATACTGCTCATGGTCAAACGACACATTCGTAATCACCGTACCGATCGCATGACACACGTTCGTCGCATCGAATCTCCCTCCCATCCCCACTTCGATCACAGCGAGATCAACCCGTTCTTCAGCAAAATATTGAAAGGCCATGACGGTCATTGCTTCAAAAAACGTCGGCGAGGCGACACTAGACGGGAGAGACTGGAAACGGGCAAACAGGTCAACCATACGATCTTCGGGAATGGTCACCCCCTGAACCTGAATGCGTTCACGAACATCAAGCAGATGGGGAGAGGTATACAGCCCAACCCGGACTCCGGCAACCTGCAGGATCGAAGCCAGCATGGCGGCCACAGACCCTTTGCCGTTGGTGCCGGCAACGTGAAGAGCCGGGAAACGCCGTTGGGGATGCCCCCAGTTCGACAATACCGCACACACCGTTGCCAGCCCCAGCTTAACGCCGAATCGCTGCAACGCGAAGAGACGCCTTCGCGTTACCTCGTAGGAGCACACCATACGCCACGCTTCCCATGGTTCGTCTGCGAACAGCCGGGCACCGCCCACGCCACGCCCGTGTGAAAACTCCAGCGCTCTCACGCCATCGTTCAAGGGTTCAACACGAGCGAAGTGACCCGGCACCGACCGACGTACCGGGCATGAGATGCCGCAACACTGTGTGGAGAGTATCTCGAAGACGGGGACGACTCACAATAGCATCAATCATCCCATGCTCAAGTAAAAATTCCGCGCGTTGAAACCCGTCCGGCAACCGTTGTTTGATCGTTTGTTCAATGACACGTGGCCCGGCAAACCCGATCAGGGCTTTCGGCTCAGCCAGGATCACATCCCCCAACATCGCCACACTCGCGGTGACGCCACCAAAGGTCGGGTCGGTGAGCAAGACAATGAACGGGACGCCGGCTTCATGGAGCCGCGCCATGGCCGTAGCGGTCTTTGCCATTTGCATCAGCGCGAGGATTCCTTCCTGCATTCTCGCTCCGCCCGACGTCGTGACCAGCAAAAACGGATGGCAACTCGCCACGGCCCGATCCACGGCCCGACAGATCTTTTCTCCGACCACGGATCCCATACTGCCACCCATAAATCCGAAATCAAAGATCCCAACTACAATCGGGGCACCATGCACCATCCCTTCGCCCGTGACGATCGCATCGCGTCGCCCTGTCTTTATCTGACAGGTATCCAGGCGTTCGGAATACGGTCGTGTGTCGACAAACGCGAGAGGATCGCCAGAAGCCAGATCCGCGTCCCATTCACGAAAACTGTGAGGATCCAGCAAGAGGTCAATGCGTTCCTGGACGGATAAGGGCAAATGATAGCCGCATTTGGGACAAAGCTTGAAATTACGATCCACCTCTTTCCGATAGACAATGGCGCGACACAAGGGACATTTCACCCACAGACCCTGAACCATGCTCGACCGGTTGTGTTCCGTGTCGTTTGACTGACCTTTGCGCAACCAACCCATCAGTGCATCCTTTCACATGAAGCGTGGCGAGCGGGTTGAAAATGTAGCATGGCGGGACGGGAGTCTCAAGACAGCGGGTCGGTCATGCACACGCCTCACACCAGTGGATCGCGACGAGAGGCACACACCGGCATGGCATCAAGCGCCATGTGGCCGGAGACACGAGATCAGGCGAGGGGACACCCGCACCATCACCCGGCACACACAACCTGCGTTAGTCACGGGACAGGGAGAGAGGCACACTGGAGGCGAAACGTTTCACCCTCCACGCACATGCATTTCCAAACGCGGGTCCTGACGAAGTTCGTCAATCTCGATAAACTGACCGCGCACATGAGAGGACTCAAGCGATTTGCGTTCCTCCGCACCACGGTCAATGCGACCACGCCATCCGGAGCGGATGCGTTCCCGCACAGTCGCCAAATCGTTCATCCGAAGCGGTTCCCGCAAGTCCAGTCCGTGTTTGGCATACAGACACAAATACCAGAATCCATCGGCCGTCAAACGACTCCGATCACACGTGGAGCAAAACGGCGTCGTGGTCGAAGGAATAATCCCGAATGTGGTCCCATCGGCCAACCGGAACCGCTGGGCCGGGGCCGAACTGTGTTCCCGCTCAGGTTCAACCGGTCCCCAGGCCTGTTCGAGACGCAACAGGATATCGTCCCGGGAGAAGACTTTGTCTTTGACCCATGCATTTGCGCCCCCCACATCCATGTATTCAATAAATCGTACTTCTCCGTTCACGGTTTTCCCGTACTCAATCAAGGGCACGATTTCATCGTCATTAAACCCTTTTATCACAACGGTGTCGATTTTGAGTCCGCGCAACCCGACCTCGTTGACACGGGCAATCCCCCTCAAGACACGATCAAACATGTCGCGTTTGGTCAAGGTGTGAAATCGGTCCGGCCTCAAGGTATCAAGGCTGACCGTGATACGATGCAAACCGGCTTCCTGAAGCGATTCCGCCTGTTCTTCTAACAACACGCCATTCGTGGTCAACGCGATATCGCGAATGGACGCCTGCCCGCGCAACAGGCGAATCAGTGTGGGCAGATCCCGACGAAGCAACGGTTCCCCGCCCGTCAACCGGACTTTATCAACGCCAGACTCCGCCAGTATGCCCACCAGCGCATTGATTTCTTCAAAGCTCAGCAGGGTCTCACGGGGAAGCCAGGCGTATTCATCTTCTGGCATGCAGTACTGGCAACGCAGATTGCACCGATCCGTGACCGACACGCGTACACTCCGCAGAGGGCGACCGAACGTGTCAACAAGCTCGGAACCGGTCAATGGTGCTGGCACAGCCTTCATGGATGTTGCTCGACCCAGACATTCCCGTCCGGCGTGTGTTCACATTTCCAGATAGGGGTGATCTGTTTTAATTCATCAATGCACCATCGGCAGGCTTTGAATGCATCCGCCCGATGCATGGCACCCACCACGACCAGCACAATATTGTCGCCAATGGCAATCTCCCCGTACCGGTGCAGAATCAGTGCCTCAATCACGTCAAAATCTCTGAGCGCGCGAGTCCGAATCTCTCGAAGTTTTTTTTGAGCCATCCCTTCGTAATAGTCGAATATCATGTGACTGACATCCCGACCGTCGGACCAGTCTCGCGCGGTGCCAAGAAACGTGGCGATGCCCCCAATGCGTTTGGAGCGATTCCGGACGCGGTTGATTTCTTCATCAAGCGAAAAATCTTCGCGTTGGACGCGAACCAGCATGGTTTCTTCGACGTCAACGCCGTACAGGGCAGCAGAGTCAGACATACCCCCTCCTTGACGCGCACGATCCACCAGAAAACGGCGGCAGCAACGCAATTTCGTCAGCACTCGCCAGTTCGGTGTCGTCGTGAGCAATGTCATGATTGACCGACACAAGGACGTTTTTGTCGAGCAACAGATTCCCGATCTCAGGGTTGGCCATGTGGATGGCCGCAATCAAATCGCGCACCCGCCCACCCTGCTCCAACTGCACCGTGAGCGCGGCTCCCCCCCCGAGCCGGGCTTTCAGCGCACCAAACAATTTCACGGTCACGGTCATGAGCGAGGACCATGGCGCGGCGTCAACGCCCCGACGCCGGCTCGTGTATAGGTTCCCGATTTGCCCCCGGATTTCGAGACCAGGCAAATGTCGCCAATTTCCATGCCTCGATCCACAGCCTTACACATATCGTAAATCGTGAGCGCGGCAATGGCCACCGCGGTCATGGTTTCCATTTCAACCCCGGTTGGGCCGTTGGTCTTGACCGATGCCTGAATGGTAACAGCACACTGCCCGCGTTCATTGGGGCGCATATCTTCCTGAAACTCGATATTCACACTGGTAATCATCAACGGATGACACATGGGAACCATGTCGGACGTCCGCTTGGCACCCATGACACCGGCCACCTGGGCCACGGCCAGCACATCACCTTTCGCCATGGCCCCTTCACGAATGCGGCGGAGCGTGTCCGGTAACATGAACACCCGGCCTTGAGCCACTGCAATCCGTTCCGTCACGGTCTTGGCTGACACGTCAACCATTCTCGCGCGTCCGTCTTCGTTAAAATGGGTCAAAGCCGCCATGGTCTGGAATCATCCTGTGTCAAACACGGAAGTGCATAACCAGAGCACATTATAGAAGCCCGCAGGAAATTCGGTCAAGCCACGAGCGCCCGCTCCCAACGGCTTGACACGTATTCCCACCGCCCCGACAATGCCGGTATGAACGAAGAACTCGTCATTGAGGGCATACGGTTCCAGGCCCGGTGCGGGGTCACACCTGACGAACGCCAACGCCCTCAACCGCTGTTAGCCGACCTGACATGTGCCTGCTCAGTTCATGATGCCATTCAGTCCGACAACCTTGCGACAACCGTGGATTATGCCCGTATCGTCCAACGGGTGATTGACGTGGGAACAGCTCACGAAACCGCGCTGATTGAAAAACTGGCGGACCGGATCGCGCAAGCCATTCTGACAGAATTCCCTGTTGATCGCATTACGGTCTGGCTTCGTAAAGCCGCTCCACCGCTCCCGGACGTAACAGGGTCGGTCGGCGTGCGCCTGACCTGTCTTCGACCACACGCAAGCGAGACAGGCCCACCATCCTCGGACCCGTCTCCGTTTCTGACCGCCAATGCCCATATGATTCCCAAAGGGAAAGTCCTGGACGTGGCGACCGGCCAAGGCAGACATGCATTGTATCTGGCGTCTCGCGGGTATGAGGTGGTCGGGCTTGACCGGGATGCAGACGCCCTGCGCACCCTTGCGCACACGGCCAACGAACGCCACCTGTCGAATCTGTTCACACGGATCGTCGACCTGGAAAGCCACCCGGACACCCCGCCCAGTCTTGGCGAGCAGGAATATGACGGCATCGTGGTGTTTTGCTATCTCTTTCGACCGCTCTTTCCCTCAATCCTCCAAGCCCTGAAACCCGGAGGAATCCTCATCTATGAAACGTTTCTGATTGATAACCATTACCAGCATCACCATCCGCGAAGGAAGGCATTCTGTTTAGGACGGAATGAACTGCTTCACGCCACCAACAGCTTGAGAGTCCTGTCCTATCAGGAAGGCCCCCAACCCGCCCCGCCACACGCCATCACCGCGCGGCTCGTTGCTCAACGGTGTCCATAAGTGTACGTGGCGAGACCCGCGCGCCCATTCCCCAGCCATCCATCGCCTCTTGATCCGAGTGAACAGTAACGGGGTTTCAACAACACCGGTCGCTCCGGCTCATGGATGCGCCGGACGGACGGTGGGCGGTGGCACAGTGCGGAGAGCGTGTTCACCGTCCCACCCCACCAGACCACCTGCGGAACAGGGTGATGACCTGATGCACCACGAAGGTCCCGAATCGTTCAATCCGATTCCTGGACCTCACGAGGCAAATCAATGCGCCACAACTCATCGAGAGTCGCAACCGTCATCTCCGGCATGGCTTGAAAAGGAGAACAGGCATTCCATCATTGATGGAAAGGGTAATGCACCTGAAAAGGCAGGATAAACGACAGGTCTTTGGCAACCAGAAAGCAAAATGGCCGATGGGGTCTGCCCATCACATTGGCGAGATACCCGGATTCTTTGGCGAACATCTTCGATCTGGCAATATCGTCTTCCGACAAACGCGTAAACACCGTCGAGACCGCCTCCGTTTCCGTGGCTTCGACCTATACCGCATCACCATCGCAGAAATGACAATTGTTCCAGAAATAACGAATCACCATATGAGAATACCGGATGGTTAGTTTTCCGACGCTTCAATGATGTGATTTTCAAACCGGGTACATCCTTCGGCCAGTAACCGGTTGGTCAACATTTCACCAGGCCATTCAATCGGCAGATCGGCCGTAAAGACCCACACATCCGGTGACGTCCACACCGGACCATGGTCATCCGGCAAATCCGGGTCGAACAGATCCGTCCACACGGGCATGTACACCCCATTCCCACATTGCGTGTGCAAATGCACAATTGCCCGACTCCGCACCGGCGAATCAAGGCCATGCCAGACTGCCGCCGTTTCGTCGGCCAACCGATGCAACCTGACGGCATTTTGCGCGTCAAACATGCCATAGGCCGCATACACCGGCACATCCAGCATACTCGTCGCCAGGGCAATCTCCGGACACTGGTCCGTCAGGCCTCGCAATAACAGTTCCCTGTCATCATCCTGGATGGTCTCCGGGAGCGCCGACTCGCGGGTGCCATATAATTCAAACAGCAAAAACGCCGCCGATTCGACCGGAGGATGCACGCGAGCAGCAATAGCCCGCCGCCGGTGAGAATGGGCCATGCCCGATAAATGTTCGTGGAGCTTCTGAAGGGTGATAAAATCGAACGTGGTATCGGTAAGCAAACGCGGTTCAACCGTGACAATGGTCCCGGCCGGGATGTGCAAACAATTCCGCAACAACTCTGCCGTTTTCTCCGGGTCAATCTTCAACCCAAGTGGCGCAGCCAGATTGGCCTGCAACGACAACTCCAACGAGCCCAACACCGCATAGGCGGGATCGTCATCGGGATCGCCGTCAATCACCACACAGCAGGCAGCTTCTGCCAACAGGTCAAACAGCCATTCGGCCATTTCTTCATCCAACGCCGCCAGCACGGTGAGGACGTCATGTTCCCTGTCCTGTTCGAGTAACGCCTGCAGGATTTCAATGGCAAGCTCGGAATCGCCATGGTCATGACGACGAGCGTTAATCAGATGAATCAGGTCTCGGGTTAAAGGGTCAGGACGATACCAGCCAGACACCTGCGAACCTCGACATCGGCTTCCGCCACCATTGCATGCCCAATTGCATTCACCCGTCCGTTCGTGTCGGTTGCCGTGACCGACGGAGCAAGCCCCGACCGGCCAGGACGCATACGCCAGACGCGCGTGCGATGATCTGCATCAGATTGCCCGGCTCCCAGCCATCCTGAATACCCACGATTGTTCTGGAAAGACGGATCGGGGAATACTCTTACTGTTCCCATACCACAATCTCATAGCGGGCGCATTCTGCATGAGACCAATCCGATGCGCAAGTATCCAGATGATTGTTCCACGAACACAAAATGCCGGCACGGGAACGGACGCCACGACGCGACAAAGCGGTCTGGATGCCCGCCGGATTCCGACGCGTGTGATGGATCAACAGCGCCCATGCACTACCCTGTACACCCCACCGATCGCGTACCGTATCACGGTTTGACATTCCTCAGACAGAATGATAGGGGTACAGGCCATCGTCTCGCTGTCGACCGGAACAACGTCAGCGCAACGGCAAGAACCACGCGGCCCAATCTGCGCAGGGCGGGTGTTCCGCGCTGTGCAGGAGACTCCTCGTGACAGTGACAACGGTTTTCCCGACAGATTCCCGACTTTTCCCTCTCACGCCTCTTTGCTTTGCTCGACAAACCAACCGGGAACTTCACGACGACGACTTTGATGATGTAGCCGGCGATGTTGACGGGTTTCGGCCTCAGCGTCCTCGCCGCCGGCTGTTCCTCAAGTTCACGCTGATTCTTCTTTTGATCGTAGGCGTCTGGTACGTCGCGACGGATCCGGACATGCGGTCATTCATCTCACGTGTGGCCGTCGCCACTGACAACAGACTCGATCCGGGCACTGAAACCCTCTCGAGGCCATCCCACAACGGCAACGATCCCATCCCCATACCGCAGACCGTCCCCGTTCCCGTTTTTCACGAAGGGCAACATGTCACTGTCGCACTGAAGGGGGACTCCCTTGCTCGTCTCAGGTTGAACAGGGACGCCGAAGGCACAGGGTACGGGCCGTCGGTCAAAACCGGCGATGTGCTCACGATCATTGATGGGAGATTCATCAAATATCGGTGGATCTATATCGTACAGACACACTCTGGTGCTTCCGGGTGGATCCAGGAAGAGTATCTGCGCGCACATTCCCAGACAACCGGTTCCAGAAAGCAACCCATCGATCTTTCATGACGCACCGGCGTGCCCCCGTGTGATCACCATGTGGAGTCGGCTCGCCGTTTCACATGCCTGTTAGACATGCTCTCGCGCACACGCAGGTGCACCCGTGAGGTTGCCTGTTCGTTCCGCACATGTTCTTCCCCCTCGTGACGCAGGTCAGCGATGACACAGATGACGACAGACACTCCCGTCCTGTACCCTCCGAACACCACACACAGCGGGAGCAGTTTTTATTATTCCTTCCTCTTTCTCCCCCGCCCGCAACGGGAAGCCATGTCTGCCGTGTACGCATGGTGCCATGAGTTGGACACCGTCATTGACCACCCTCCCGACAGCATTGATCCGCATGACCAGCTGGCACAATGGCGCCGGGAAATTGGAGCCATGTACCACGGCATGCCACGACACCCCATGACCATCAAGCTCAAGGATCACGTCAACAGGCTTGCGATTCCACAGGAATATTTTCAAGAACTCATGAACGGGATGGCCATGGATTTGACCATCAGGCGCTATGCCACCTTTGACGAGCTGTCTCTCTACTGCTATCGGGTGGCATCGGTGGTGGGACTGATCTGTTTACACATCTTTGGAACCACGGATCCGCGCGCGCGCGACTATGCCATCCAGCTGGGTATGGCCTTTCAACTCACCAATATCATGCGCGACATTGGAGCGGATGCGGAACGGAATCGGATTTACGTGCCCCAGGAAGATCTGCTCAGGTTTGACTATTCCGAACAGCAGCTGCTGACCAAAACCTATTCGGTGCAATTTACTCGGCTTATGGCATTCCAGGCTGCTCGCACTCGTGAGTATTACCGGCAAGCACAAACCGTGTACAACGCCCTGTCATCAACTAATCGTCAGGCGTTGCGTTCGGCGGAAATCATGCGCGCGATCTACTTTGATCTGTTCACTCGTATCGAAAAAGCCCGCTTTGCCGTTTTTGCGTCCCGCGTCCGAGTGCCCTCCCCCACCCGCCTTGCCATTGCCCTGATGGCCTGGGTGCGCGCGTCGGTCAACAATCGCTTTTCCCGACACAGGTAATCCCAAAACACGTGACATGGCACGGCGATGGATGGGGCCACGGTCACATTGACAATCGCGAACCGCGTTCGTTATGGTTTTTCTCCCATGTCTCTCGCCGACCTCCACGACTCCCTGCACGACTGCCAACGATGCCGCCTGGCGTCCGGGCGGACCCAAGTGGTCTTCGGCACAGGGAATCCCGAAGCGTCCATCATGTTTGTGGGAGAAGCCCCCGGGTTTCACGAGGACAAGCAGGGCATTCCGTTTGTTGGTGCAGCGGGAAATCTCCTGACGGAGTTACTGGAATCGGCTGGACTCGCGCGGGATCATGTGTACATTGCCAACGTTATTAAATGCCGTCCTCCGGAGAACCGGAATCCCATGCCTGATGAAGTGGAGACATGCAAACCCTTCCTGCTTCAGCAAATTCAGATGATCAAACCCCATTTAGTCTGTTCGCTGGGTAACTTCGCCACCCAAACGCTGTTAGGCAAAAAAGTCGGGATCTCGAAAGTGCGCGGGCAGCCATTGCCATTACCGGATTTTCTTTTGTTCCCGCTGTTCCATCCCGCCGCGGCTCTTCACCAGGGCAACCTGCTCCCGATCCTGCGCGAAGACTTTCAAAAATTAAAGCAACTGCTGGACCAGATGGCCACGACGCCACGGGACACGCCCGCCGCCACCAGACCCGCTCAAATGGATTTGTTCTAAGAGGATCAGGGGACAGTGGATGCAACGCGGCATGGAACAAGGTGTGGCACATTTGGCGAATGCTGGGGTATTATGCTTTCGTTTATCGCCGAGTACCCCCCACCCTGAGGCCACGCACCACCACCCCCTGCAAGACGGGAATCCAACAGACAGGTTTTCAGAAGACCGGGCTTACGAGGTGGACGAGTCTGTGTCGCATCCGGGGACGCTCCCATCCTCACGGCGCCCCGTGTCGTCGGCATGCTCCTGGTCGGCCCGGTCACCATCAGACACCTCGAATGTGTCATCGCCGTCCTCTTGAGTGTCAAACCACATGACCAGCATGGCTTCCCACCACACAGCATCCACGTCGGGGCCGGGGTCCACGCCCAGCAACGAGACATCCGTTTCCGTCACACTCGGATCAATCTCTTCAGGACAAAGCCGGGCACGATCAATCACTTCTTTGGTGGCATACCCGCCAACAATCCAGGATGGTGGATCGGCACGCCGGGATTTATAAACCTGAAGCTGATGCTTGAGGTACAGGAAAATTTTCCGTTGCGCGTCATCCTCAAACCCGCTGAACGGGAGGCTTAAGGTCTTTTCAATTTTTTTTCTCCACTCCCGCTGATCATAGCGCGACGTCACCAACTGCAAGGCTTTCGTCCCATTCTCAACGTCAAGTGGCATCCCTGACTCCTTCGGTCAATGTCCCCCCACCATCATTTCACGAATTTTGATGGTCGGGCTTGCGAGACTCCCTCGAAATTCCAGATCATCTCCGATCAACTCAATATCCTGAAACATCCGTTTCAGATTGCCGGCAATGGTGATCTCTTGCACGGGATAGGCCAGCTCGCCATCGTGAATCCAAAAACCGGATGCACCGCGAGAGTAGTCACCTGTCACCATATTGACACCAAAACCGATCAGCTCGGTCACGTATATCCCCCGCTTGACAGATCGAATGACGTCTTCGGACGACACGCCGCCCGGATGGATGAAGAGATTCGTCGGAGACACGGACGGATTGTCGCCCAGGCTTCTGGAGGCATTGCCCGTAGAGGCCATGCCCAGTTTTTTTCCGGAATACGTATCCAGCAAATAGCTGGACAGCACGCCATGTTCGACCACCATGGTTTTGCGAGTCGGCACGCCTTCACCATCAAACGGACGCGACCCCAACCCGCCGGGCATACGGCCGTTATCTTCAATATTCACGTGCGGCGGCGCAATGGACTGTCCCAGGCATCCCTGTAAAAATGAGGCGCCTTTATACAGGGCATACCCGGAGACCGCACTCGACAGATGTCCCAGTAAACTATCGGCGACCTGCGGATCAAAAATGACGGGGACCCGTTGGGTTTCCACCTTGCGCGCCCCCAGACGCCGCAAGGCTCGCTCCGCCGCCCGTGTTCCAACAACTTCCGGGGTCTCCAGGGTCTGCCATTTCCGCGAGACCGTGTACCAGGAGTCCCGTTGCATACCCTGGCCGTTGGCGCCTTCGACCACAGGCGTCACGACCAGGGAAAACCTGGAACTTCGATAGGCCCCCACAAATCCGCGCGTATTCGCCAGCACCACGGTGCCGTGGGCCGACTCACACTCGGCGCCTTCTGAATTGGTCATTCGCGGATCAACGCCCATCGCAGCCCGTTCCGCGCGTTGCGCCCACTCAATTTCTTCCTCCACGGTCGGGGTGGTGGGATCATACAGATCCAGCTCCGGGATGTCGGCCGTCATGGCCGCCTCTTCCGGAAGACCCGATGTCGCATCCTCGGCAACCGCCTTCGCAAAGGCACAGGTATCGTCAACCAGCCGCTCCAGCGACGCATGGGAAAAATCCGAAGTGGATGCGCTTGCCGATCGTTTTCCAAAAAAAACGCGAAGTCCCAAACGCTTTTCCCGTGCCTTGCTCAAACGATCCACAGCCGACAACCGCACCTGGACCGCGACCGAATCCCCTTCCGCCACCAGGACGTCCGCTTCCGTGGCACCCCGGGCGTTGACCCGCTTAACCAAGTCAGTAGCCAGCATGTTCAGATTGTCCCGCGAGTTACTCATAACCTGTGACCGGAGACGGCATGACACAACCGCAACACGACGGGACCTGCGCGCCGTGGTTAGACGGCAGTGCCCCCGACCGTAATTTCGTCTATGCGAATGGTGGGCAACCCAACACCCACCGGGACGGACTGGCCTTCCTTGCCACACGTGCCAATGCCGGAATCCAGTTGCAAATCGTGGCCCACCATGGACACGTTCTTCAGCACGTCAGGCCCGTTCCCGATGAGGGTCGCCCCTTTGACCGGTTTGGTGACCCGGCCATCTTCAATGAGATAGGCTTCGCTCGCCGAAAACACAAACTTGCCATTCGTAATATCAACCTGCCCGCCTCCGAACGAAACCGCGTACAGGCCTTTGGTGACGGATCGAAGGATATCCTCAGGTTCAGCTGTACCCGCCAGCATAAACGTGTTCGTCATCCGGGGTAGCACGATACTGCGAAAATCCTCGCGTCTGCCGTTCCCTGTTAAGGGAAGACCCATCAACCTGGCGTTCAGACGATCCGTAATATAGCCGCGCAGGATTCCGTTTTCGATCAGGACGGTTCGGGTTGTGGGTGTGCCTTCGTCATCAATGTTGAGTGAGCCTCGCCGGAAGGGCAAGGTCCCGTCATCGACAATCGTGCAGGCATCGGATGCCACACGTTGCCCGATCAGGTTGCTGAACGCCGACGTTTTCCTTCGGTTGAAATCCGCTTCCAGTCCATGACCAATCGCCTCATGCAACAGAATCCCTGGCCAGCCCCCTGCCAGCACCACGGGCATGATGCCCGCCGGCGCATCAACGGCATTGAGATTCAGGATTGCCTGCCGGGCGGCTTCCCGCGCATACGACCGCGCGCGATCCTGTTCGTGATAAAAAGAAAATCCCACGCGCCCGCCGCCGCCAAAGGTTCCCACCTGCCGATTGTGACCCTCTTCGGCAATACACGTCACCTGCAGTCTCGATAACGGCTGCCTGTCGCCGGCTCTCAAGCCCTCGGTCGTCGCAACCAGTATGGTTTTCTGCTCGGTCGTCAACGACGCCATGACCTTGGTGATACGAGGATCCTGGCGACGCGCTTCACGATCAATCAGCGTGAGCAGATCCACGCGCTCGCGCACGGTAATATCTGTCAGGGACTGGGCGAGAGGATAGAGATTCTGTGTCCTGGCGGGACGATGGGTCACAGGGATCAGGACATCGCCCTTCGGGGAATGGACGATATGGCGCGCGTTATCCGCTGCAATGTCCAGATCCCGTTTCGACAATTCATCGGAGTAGGCAAACCCCGTTTTTTCACCGGCGGTCGCGCGCACTCCGGCGCCTTGAGAAATACTTTTGACGGCCCGCTTGACGATTCCCTCCTCCATGGATACGGACTCGGCAATCGTTGATTCGAAATAGATATCCGCGTAATCAACGTCACGGACATTCACGCGCGCCAACGCCTGTTCGACTTCGCGGTCCTGAAGGGAAAAATGTTCGAGTGTGACAATGTCCTGGGACATGATTCCTGTCACTTAGCACGACAACCGAAACGGACGCAAGAAACCATGCCTGACCATGCTTTGAATTATGGAGTTAGAAGTAGTTATCATTGGGTCCTATCAAAATAGTTGACGGTCCCCTTCATGAAAGTCGAGTTTCTACTTGCCATGCAGGCAAAACTGCTGATCAGATATCGCGAGTTTGGATACCAAAAGTCGGAGATGTCCATTTAAGGGAAGGATTTATGTACGTTCCAGGCTTCTATACATATAAATTTCAGCGGAAAGGAAGAAGCGATGACGCAAAAAAGAGAGAAAGGGAAAAAAATCAGGAAAGCCTTTGTGAAGAAGATGAAGGATGAAGAGAATATTAGCCTTGATTCCACTAAGGACAACCTATACAAAACAAGCTCAGGACATAGAGTTCGGATTGCCAGGTCCACTCACTTCCTACGCAACGGTGCCTGGAATGTGAGTTTGGGATATGGGAGTTTTGAAATAGCTGTTTTGCTTTGCAAGGCTGATGAAGGAAATTTCAATATTGGTGGAGAAAAATTTATCACGATCTGTCTCCCTAAGAAGTTCTTTCATGAACACGGCAAGATAAGGCTAATGGGTAAAACCAAGAAGATGTTATTCACAATAGGTCAAGAATACACGTTGATGGTTTTAAAAACGGGTGGGGGTAGCATACCGATCAACATCTCCGAATTCGTTGAAAACTACGATCCACTACGGTGAACTTCGTAACCGTGATGAAAATCGGTGTTTTGCAATTGCCAGTAGCAAGACCCTACCACATTCGAAACCGCCCCCGTGCCTGATGTCCTGCCCGCCTTTTGTTTGACAAGACCAGGGAGCATGATTAGATTAAACCATATATGAGCCTTTGGGTGAATCCCCGGGTTGATGGGTCTCAGACTATGCCTGTAACGCATTCACGCACAACGCTTCCCCTTTCAGCGAATCGCTTCTCAGAACTGAGAGAGCATGATCTGGTGTCGCAACTCGACCATGACGCCCTTCCCCGTCACATGGCTGTGATTATGGACGGGAACGGCCGTTGGGCATCGCAGCGTAACCTGCCTCGCATTGCCGGGCATAAAGAAGGGATGACGGCCCTGCGCGAAGTGCTTCATACCTGTTGTCTACTGGAGATTCCGCTGGTCACAATCTATGCCTTCTCGCAGGAAAACTGGAATCGGCCCCAGGTCGAGATTGATTTGCTCATGTCACTCCTTGAAAAATTCCTCCATCAGGAACGTCAGACCTTTCATGAACGGAAAATGCGGTTTCTCCCCATTGGCCGCATCCACACGCTTCCTTCGTCGGTTCAGAACATCGTGCATACCATTGCCCAGGAGACCAGATCGTTCACCGACCGGACCGTGGCCGTGGCCCTGAGCTATGGAGGACGATCCGAAATTCTTGATGCCGCGAACCAGCTGATCGAAGATGTGCAATGCGGCAAAGTATCCGGCCCCATTCACGAAACCCAGTTTCAACAGTACCTCACCACAGCCGATCTTCCAGACCCGGACCTGCTGATTCGAACAAGCGGGGAAGTGCGAATCAGCAATTTTTTCCTTTGGCAGCTCGCCTATACCGAGTTGTATTTTACGGAAACCCTCTGGCCCGACTTCCGCCAACGTGAAGTGCTGCTGGCCCTGCTCGATTACCAGAAACGGGAACGTCGTTTCGGCCGTCTCTCCCATGCCGTTTCTCTGCAAAGCCGGCTGTGAGCGCACACGTGGGTGATCCTGCCCGGGAAGGGCGACCGGGTCATTCCATGTCTCTCCTGTCCCGACCGTCCACATTCAGCGCTGATACGAAACGCGTGGCCGCCGCGCTGGTTTTTCTTCCACTCTTCTACGTCCTCACCCGGCATCTTCCACCCGTGGCGTTTTTTGTGCTTATCAGCGCGACTGTCCTGCTTGCACAATGGGAACTGGTGTGCCTGTTCACTGAACAACGCTCTCGTCTGCAACCGACCATCATCGGATTTGTGGGAGCCTTGTGTCTTCTGGTGGCGATGCAGTGGCCAACGGTTCTCAGCATCCCCATGGCCGTCCTGTTCACCTTCATCATCCTCCTGGGTTACCACATCGGCATGGCACTCACGAGGCGCCGACATCTTTCTGTCTTCATTGTCCTGTTTGGCATCTTCTATATCGGCTACACGCTTGGGCACATGCTCTGGCTGAGAAATCAGCACGACGGGGCCCTGCTGGTGTTTTTTGTGCTGTTGGTTACATGGGCAGGCGACACCGCCGCGTATTACGCCGGCACCACATGGGGATCGCGTCCCCTGGCCCCGCAATTAAGCCCGAACAAAACCAAAGAAGGGCTGCTGGGCGGTCTGATTGTGGCCCCGGTCATTGCCTGGATCGGTCATCTGTGGTTTTTCCCGGCCGTCACGGCACTGGATTGCCTGATCCTGGGTCTGCTGTTAACTGTGCTGGGATTAGCGGGCGACCTCTCGGAGTCCGCTCTGAAACGCCGTGCCGGCGTCAAAGATTCCGGTTCCCTGATTCCCGGACATGGCGGAATGTTGGACCGCGTTGACAGTCTGATTTTCAACGTGCCGGTTTTTTATTATTATATGGCGTTCCTGAAAGGTCCGTAGGCCGTTGTCAACGGAAAGCGTCCCGTTCCCATGAAACAGATCGTTCTTCTTGGCTCGACCGGATCCATCGGAAACAGTGTCCTCGACATTGTGACCAAATGCCCGGACCAGTTTTCGATTCTGGGGTTGGCCGCCCGACGCAGTGACGAAAAACTCGAAGAACAAATTCGCGTGTTCAGGCCACATGTCGTGGCCCTGGCTGACCCCGATGCCGCGCAACGACTCCGTGCCCGCATTGACGATCCCGCCATCCACATCCTCGACGGCCCCAACGGCGTGACCGAGGTCGCTACCCATCCGGAGAGTGATCTGGTTATCTCAGCCATCGTGGGTGGCGCGGGGCTGGTGCCGACCCTGGCAGCGATTCGCGCGGGCCGTCAGATCGCCCTGGCCAACAAAGAACCCATGGTCATGGCCGGACAACTGATGCAGGAGGAAGCACGCCGCCGGGGCATGTCAATTTTCCCCATTGACAGCGAACACAGCGCGATTTTTCAATCGCTGGTCGGCCACCGGCGCGAAGACATCCGCCGCATCATTCTGACGGCCTCCGGCGGACCGTTCTGGGACTGCTCGCAGGACGTAATAGAACAGGCCACGCCCGAACAGGCGCTCCAACATCCTAACTGGGACATGGGATCAAAAATTACTATTGACTCCGCCACGCTCATGAACAAGGGACTGGAAGTCATCGAAGCCCACTGGCTGTTTGAGTGCCCGCCCGCGCAACTTGATGTTGTGATTCACAGGGAAAGCATTGTACACTCACTGGTTGAGTATCGGGACGGATCGGTGATCGCCCAACTGGGCTTGCCCGATATGCGCACGCCGATTAGTTACGCAATGAATTACCCGGAACGCGTGGCGCTTGATCTACCCCGTCTGGAGTTATGGAAATTCGGAACATTGACGTTCGATCAACCAGACCATGGGCGTTTTCCCTGTCTGAAGCTGGCCTATGATTCGCTTGAACGGGGCGGAACCTGTCCCGCGATTCTCAACGGAGCGAATGAGGTTGCCGTTGACGCATTTCTGAATCATGGACTCCCCTTTGGAGACATCGCCCGCGTGATTGATCACACACTGCAATGTGCCACTATTCAACCACTCGTCTCGCTGGAGGACGCCCTGGCCGCAGACCGCTGGGCCAGGGACACCACTTCGGCGTTTATTCACCGCGTCGCCTCATGACAATGCATTCTTTCACATCCTGATACAGCACGCCATGTCTCCCGACAGCCTTTACGACATCGTCCAGAAAATCTGGTGGTTTGCCGTCGTGCTGGGTCTCCTCGTGACCTTTCACGAATTTGGACACTTTATCGTCGCGCGGTGGGCGGGCGTGACCGTCCTCAAATTTTCCCTGGGCTTCGGACCCAAAGTGCTGAGTCGCCGCATCGGAGAGACCGAATATCTCATCTCCGCCATTCCGCTTGGCGGATACGTGAAAATGTTCGGGGAAGACACGGGTGAGACCATCGCACCGGAAGAACAGGCACGCTCGTTTGTTCATAAACCCCTCTGGAAACGCGCCCTCATCGTGGCGGCAGGGCCAGGGTTCAATTTTCTCTTAAGCTACCTGATTTTTTCCGCCTGGCTGGTCATGGGGGTGCCACTCCCTGTCCCATCCTTTAGCGAGCTCTCACCCACGATCAACGCCATGAAAGCGGACTCGCCGGTCAGCCGGGCCGGCCTTCACATTGGCGACCAGATTACCAGCATTGATGAACGCGAGATCACCACAAAAAGCGACGTGTACGCCGCCCTGGCCGAAAGCGGCGGACGGGCTGTTACCATCGAAGTGCGTCGGGGCGATGGCCTGAAAGCCTTTGTCGTCACCCCCGAACGCTACAAGCCACCCACCCCCCACGATCCGGACAGTGGCGAGCCGACGCGATACGTTATTGGCATCGAAGAAACGCCGCCCATTGTCAACTCCGTCATGCCGGATATGCCCGCACAGGTGGCGGGATTCGAAGACGGCGATCGCGTTCTGGCGATTCAAGGAGAGCCGATTCATACCTGGTCACAGATGACCAACATGATCCGGTCCCATCCCGATACGCCCCTCACTGTCCAGGTTGATCGTGCGGGTGCGATCCTGACTCTCACGGTCACCCCCGAGCCATACCAGGTCACCGAAGACGGGCGACCCGCCACGATTGGCAAAATTGGCATTATGGGTTCAGGGCGGTCGGCGATCCATGCCACCTCGCCGTTCACGGCCGTGTTTCAGGGAGCAAAAGCGACATGGGCATGGTCGGAGCTTACCGTGATCGGTATCTACAAAATGCTGACTGGAGAAATTTCCTCAAAAAATATCGGGGGGCCGATCATGATTGCCAGCGCCTCGGGCGCGGCGGCCGAACGAGGATTCCCCGACCTGATGTTCCTGGCGGCTATTTTGAGTATCAACCTGGGCATTCTGAATTTATTGCCCATTCCAATTTTAGACGGCGGCCATCTGTTCTTCTTTGCCTGTGAAGCCGTGCTACGACGTCCACTTGCCGAACGACAACGGGAATTTACCCAGCAAGTGGGCATCGTGTTGCTGATGGGCATTATGTTGTTTGCGTTTTTCAATGATATCCAGCGTGTGTTGCAATAATGCGGCGCCCCCGTGCCAGGCCGAATCTTCCATAAGCCGTGCACATTGACAACACCGACAACCGTTCGTGCGCGTCGTGGAGACGATCTGCCGGCTTGTGCACACAACCACATCCCTGATGCGAACCAGCCAACTGCTTATTCCCACGCTTCGTCATCCCCCCGGCGAGGCCGACATTATCAGCCACCGACTCATGACGCAGGCCGGCATGATTCGAAAGGTGGCGGCCGGGATTTACACCTACCTCCCGCTCGGCCTGCGTGTTCTCAAAAAAATTGAATGTATTATTCGCCAGGAGATGAATCGTGCCGGAGCGCAGGAACTGCTCATGCCGATCCTGGCTCCAGCCGACCTGTGGCGCGAAACAGGACGATGGGATTTTTATGGCAAGGAATTGCTACGTTGCCAGGATCGGCATACCCGCGATTTCTGTTTTGGCCCCACGCATGAAGAAGTCATCACCGACCTGTTTCGGCGCGAGATCCGCTCCTACCGACAACTCCCCCTGAACTGTTACCAGATTCAAACCAAATTTCGTGATGAAATTCGCCCGCGCTTTGGCCTGATGCGCGGACGTGAATTTGTCATGAAGGATGCGTACAGCTTTGACGCCGATGAAGCCGGCGCGCGGCTGAGCTATCAGAAAATGTATACGGCCTACGAACGGATCTTCACACGATGCGGGCTTACGTTCCGCGCAGTCGAGGCGGACAACGGGCTGATTGGCGGCAGCATGTCGCATGAATTTATGGTCCTGTCTGAGACGGGGGAAGAAACGATTGTGTATGACGAACGGGGTTCCTACGCGGCAAACGTTGAGCAGGCTGCGGTGCCGCTACCCTCGGATGAAGACCATGCGGAGCCGCTCCCGCTCGAAACGGTCCACACTCCCGGCGCACATACCGTCCAGGAAGTCTGTACGTCATTACAGGTGGCTCCGGACCGGCTGGTGAAAACCCTGCTCTACCAGACACCAGCACAGGAAATCATTGCCGTCCTGATTCGCGGAGATCACGAAGCCAACACCATCAAGCTCAATCGTTTTTGTGGGACCGAGGGCATTACGCTGGCACGGAAGGAGGCCGTGAGCAAACTGTTATCGGCTCCCATCGGCTTTCTTGGCCCGATTGGACTCACAGGCATCCGCATCATCGCGGATCATGCCGTTAAGGCGATGCGAAACTTCGTGGTCGGCGGGAACAAGATTGACACTCACCTGATCCATGCAAACTGGGGGCGGGACTTTACCGTCGAGGCCTTTCTTGATCTGCGACAGGCCCGGGCCGGGGATCCCTCTCCACAAGGCGACGGCCGGTTACAGGAAGCCAAAGGCATTGAAGTCGGCCATGTGTTCTTACTGGGGACCAAGTACAGCGAAGCCATGCAGGCCAAGTTCCTTGATGCAAGTGGACATGAACGTGCCGCTGTCATGGGGTGTTACGGCATCGGGGTGAGCCGGACGGCCGCCGCGGCCGTTGAACAAAATCACGACGACAAGGGCATGATATGGCCCGTGCCCATTGCGCCCTTTCACATTCATTTGTTGCCGGTGACGGCATCGGAGAATGTGCTCACCACCGCCGGCATGCTGTACGATGCCCTGACAGGAGCGGGACTGGAAGTCTTATGGGACGACCGTGATGAACGTGCCGGTGTGAAATTTAACGACGCGGATTTAATTGGCGCGCCGTTCCATCTTCCCGTTGGCGACAGGGGACTGGCACAGGGCATCGTTGAACTCAAGCGTCGCGATACCGGGGACGTGGTGAAACTGCCGCCGAATGAAGTGTTACCCCATGTGCAGAGCCTGCTCGCTGCCTATGATCTTCCCAATGTGTAATCTCGCCAATGCCTGACCAGAATGAACATGACCGTTCCTCAACACGAATCCACCACGGTACCGTTTTGACATCCGACCGAGCACATGACAGCACGGCGACCGAAACACGGATGCCTGTCTGTGAAAACAGGCAAGCCGACATCCTGACCCGGCGCGTTGCCGTCCGCATCCGCAGCACGAGTGTGGTTGCTGTGCCCTGCCCTGCAGGAGGCAACCATGAGCCATGGGGCCAGCAGGAAACGCCAATGCCGTTGTATGCCGGGGAAGACACGGCCCTGATTCCAACTCTCAATGCTTTCCACATCGGTCGCGGCTACTCAATTGACAATAGAAAGAACGAAGTGATAGTTTCAGACCCGGGTGGCAGTACTGTGTACGGGTCACACAACCGTTGGCTCTGTCATGCCGACCGGTCCTCGCACAATGCTCACAACAGACACGCGGACTCATGCACACCGGAAACCGGATCAATGTTGACTCAAATGAACGTGCGGGGGCTGTTATTCGATCCCTATAATAACGCCTATATTGTCATCCTTCGTGATGAACACCGCTCCGACATGCTCCCGATTTGGGTGGGGAAATCGGAGGCCAGTGCCATCGGTTTTGCACTGGAGAACATTTCGCCACCCCGTCCCACAACACATGACTTGATGAAATCAATGCTGGATAATGTGGACGCGAAAATTTTAAGTGCTGTCGTCACCGACTTGAAAGATAATACGTACTACGCCAAAATCCACTTGTGGTACGGGGATTCGGAATACTCCGTTGACGCACGGCCCAGTGACGCGATTGCGCTTGCGTTGCGTGCCGAAGCTCCTATCTTTACCGCAGAAACCGTGCTCCGAAAACAGCGATCCGAAGAGCTGGAGCGATGGCTTGAAAATGTCAAGCCGGAAGATTTTGGCAAACTGGACACCTAGGAGACCACAACGTGTTCGTGGTGTCTTTCGTCAACCGACTCCTTTGACAGTGACCATTCCACTTCCATGAGCGTGAAACAACATACCGACCTGATCCCGTTAACGGTGCTTGGCGTCACAGATGACCCCAACACGGATACCCAGATTGTCATTCTCCAGGACGAAGCCCAGGCCGACATCCTGCCGATCTGGATGGGTCCGGCCGAAGGCACTGCCATTCGCCATGCCCTGGATGACATGGTTCCGCCCAGACCGACAAGTCACGATTTAATGGCGAGTTTCCTTACACATCTCGACATACGCCTTACCCATGTGGTCGTGACCAACGTTCAAAACAACACCTACTATGCCATGATTTACCTGTGTTCCGACGAACGTGCACGAACGGTCGATGCTCGGCCAAGCGATGCCATTGCCCTCGCCCTGCGAGCCAAGTGCCCGATTTATGTCACACAAGACGTGCTCAAAAATGGAGGTGGGGCCAATGTGGCGACATGGCTGGCAAAACTTGGCCCGCAGGCATGTGGCCCGTCACAGTCAGAGACGCAGGACGACTCCCCGAAGACAAGCCAGGAGACAGAAGACTAATCTGATGGAGAACAGGTGATGCACAGCTTTCAAGCGAAACCAAATGAGATTCACCGAAAGTGGTACGTGCTCGACGCCAAAGGGGCTACACTCGGACGATTGGCCACACAGGCCGCCACACTCCTCCGCGGCAAACATAAACCCACGTTCACGACACACGTTGATACAGGCGACCATGTGATTGTGGTCAATGCCAAAGCCATTCGACTGACAGGGAAAAAGTTACAAGACAAAACCTATTACCATCACACCGGATATCCCGGCGGGCTGAAAGCCACAACGGCCGAACAACTCCTGGGGAAACACCCCACAGAAGTCGTGGCCAAAGCGATTCGCGGTATGTTGCCCAAAAGTATCCTGGGGAAAAAAATGGGGAAAAAACTGCGAGTCTACGCAGGGACGGATCATCCGCATGAGGCACAATGCCCGGAACCATGGACACCAACGCGTTAAACTAGGACATCCGCGTAGGGTTGCGACGCGGGAGCGACAACGAAAGGCCCACACATGCCACAGCAGCGTTACTATGCCACGGGAAAACGAAAATATGCGATTGCGCGTGCATGGATCGAACCCGGCCCTCCGGAAATTACGGTCAATGACCGGGCATTTGAGCGGTACTTTACTCTTCTGCCACACCGCGCACACGTGACCATGCCCCTCGAAGTGACCAACACAAGTGGCCAGTTGCGCATCAAAGCCTCGGTCCGCAGCGGAGGCGTGTCAGGACAAGCCGGAGCCTTACGCCATGCGATTGCCAGGGCACTGGTTGGGATGAATCCGGATTTTCGCGGCAGTCTCAAGAAAGCCGGGTTACTGACACGCGATCCGCGCGTGAAGGAACGGAAGAAATACGGGAGAAAAGGAGCACGGGGCCGATTCCAGTATTCCAAGCGCTAACCGTCTGGACCTCCAGTGTGGTCCTCAAAAAGGGAAGGGTTCCATACCTTCCCTTTTTTTCGTTTGCGACGTGTTTCCGGCACATCCACATCCATCATTGATGCGACAGTCTCGACTCACAGTGGCAATCCTTGGAGCCAGTGGATACACGGGAGGCGAACTGCTTCGCCTGTTACACGGCCACCCGCATGTCACTGTCGCCACGGTGACGGGGGACAAATCCGTGGGGGTTCCCGTCGCCGCAGTGTTCCCATCTCTCGATACGTTTCATGCACTGCGATTTGAACCACTTCGCATTGAACGCATCATCAAAAAAGTTGATTTCGTGTTTGCGGCGCTCCCGCATACGACCTCCATGGAACCAGTGGCAGCATGCGTCCGCGCAGGGAAACCCGTGATTGACCTGAGCGCCGACTATCGCCTGACCCGGGC
Organism: Nitrospirales bacterium; assembly: GCA_963692935.1. Classification (GTDB taxonomy): domain Bacteria; phylum Nitrospirota; class Nitrospiria; order Nitrospirales; family UBA8639; genus Bin75. Next base: position 698,509 of record OY843588.1, on the reverse strand, counting down.
GGCGACCTACGAAAAATGGTATGGCACGCCGCATACCTCACCCGCATTGCTCAAAAAATCCGTGTACGGACTTCCCGAACTCCACCGGGCCAGGATCCGTCACGCACGGCTCGTGGCGGCACCCGGATGCTATCCCACAGCGGCCATTCTGCAACTGGCTCCGTTGCTGGCCCGCCAGGTCATCCAGACGGATACTATTGTCGTTGATGCAAAATCCGGCATATCGGGAGCGGGCCGAAGTCCCGCCCTGTCCTCTCATTTCCCGGAAGCGCATGACTCCATAACGGCCTATGCCATTGCCCGACACCGCCATATCCCGGAAATCGAGCAGGAACTGGAGCGCATTGTCACAACACGCCCCACACGACGACAAGGCGGCACGACCGTGAACGTGATCTTTACCCCCCACCTCACGCCGATGAATCGCGGCCTCCTCAGCACGGCCTATGCCAAACTGCGAAAACCGCTCACGGACGACGCCGTGAAACAGCTGTACCGGGATTTTTATCGCCACGAACGATTTGTCAGAATTCGGGATTCGCCCTCGCTCATCAGCCCGGGCCACGTTCGCGGGTCGAATTTTTGTGATATCGGAGCATGTGTGGAGCAACGAACGCGCCACGTCATCGTGGTGTCCGCTCTGGATAACCTGGTCAAGGGAGCGGCCGGACAGGCCGTCCAATCCATGAATGTCATGATGGGATTTCCCGAAGAGACGGCGTTGACATCGCCCGGCGTCTTTCCCTGACGCGGGACACACCAGCTACCGTCTCCCCGTCCACGGACACGAGTCATGGTCGACACGCGCAACAGACAAGGTGTCACAGCCCCGAGAGGCTTCCTCGCCGCGGGGATCCATGCGGGTATCAAACCGTCTCCTCTGTTAGATCTCGCCCTCGTCATGTCCACCCATCCCGGAATCATGGCGGGAGTCTTCACGAAAAACCGAATCGTGGCGGCCCCTGTCCTGTTGTGTCGCCGTCAACTCAGACACCACAAAGGGCATGCTGTTCTTATCAACAGTGGCAATGCCAATGCACTGACCGGCACACAAGGGATGAGAGACGCCATGGAAATGCGCAAGCTCGTGGCGATGCAATTACACCTTCCCCTCCATTCCGTCTTTGTGGGATCAACGGGGGTTATCGGACGTCCCCTGCCGATCCAGACCATGCGCCGTGCCGTTTCTCCTCTCATCCAACGCCTTGGCCAATCGGGTCATACACAGGCCGCGCAAGCCATTATGACGACGGACACCACCTGCAAAGAAATCGCCTGTCAGGCCACCATAGGCCGGCGGGTTCTCACGATAGGAGGAATGGCAAAAGGCGCCGGGATGGTTCACCCCAATATGGCCACCGTGTTAGCCTGTCTCACCACCGACGCCTCGATTGCCCCGCGAGCGCTGCAAGCCACACTCGCCCGGATTACCAACGAGACCTTTAATTGCATCAGTGTTGATGGTGACACCAGCACCAACGATACCGTGCTGTGTCTCGCCAACGGGCAAGCCGGCAATCCGACGATTCACATGGGCACACCGCAATGGAAAAAATTTTATGCCCTGCTCTACGAAGCCTGCCTGTCACTTGCGCGGCACATTTGTCGCGATGGTGAAGGTTGCACAAAAATCGTCGAGGTTATCGTCCGCGGAACGAAAACCAACCATGCAGCCCAAACCATTGCCCGGACGATTGCGACATCACTTCTGGTGAAAACAGCCTTCTTTGGAGAAGATCCCAACTGGGGGCGAATCGTGGCAGCCGCTGGACGTGCAGGGGTGGCCTTTCACCCTTCCAGGCTTTCGTTACACATCAACACCACGCCGGTCGTACACAACGGCCAGGGCGTTGGAGGCCAGGCTGAACAACGCGCTCAACGGATCATGCGGAACAAGGAATACACCGTCACGCTCTCAGTCGGGAATCAACCAGGGTTTTCCCGTCTCTGGACAACGGATCTTTCCCACGAATACGTGACAATCAACGCCTCATATACAACCTAGCAACGGGTTCGTCGTGAACGCGTGCCGCGAGAAGACCAAGGTCGTCACAGGTGGGGCAGGGTGCCCCGGAGCCTGTCCGTCCTGCGCAATCGTGCAGGGTCGGGCATGGGGAAAACACCAGGAACACCATCGCGGCTTACGACGCCATTCGCAACGGGACACTCGACCCATGAGACGCAGGATGTCCGGACCACGCCTTCATGGAGGCATTCAATGAAGACATGTCTGCCTTCGCATACCCGACTGCGTTATCACAGCGTGAACGCCCTGCTGCTTATGCTGGTCATGTTGCCGGGATGCACGATCCTTAAAACAACCTATGACGTAGCCAAAATTGCCGCCAAGGGCGTCTATTATATCGTCAAAGGCGCTTATGAACTGACAACCGGCGTTGGCAGGCTCGTCTACCACATTGGGAAAACGACGTTCGAGGTTGTCCGGGCTCCGCTGGAGTGGCCCCTGACGAATGACGAGATCGAAACAATTGATGGCCTGCCGGTTAAAGAAGCCATTCGACTGGGTCGCGTCAAATGGGCGCCCTATGTGGTGAAAGGGAAACGCTACGTGCCCATGAGCGTCCAACAGGCACAACACTATGAAGAGACGGGCATCGCGTCATGGTACGGGGAAGAAACACGCCGCAAAAAAGGCGGGCAGATGACCGCGAACGGGGAAGCATTTAATCCATTGGGCTTCACCGCCGCACACAAATACCTGCCCTTGCCGATCAATGTGAAAGTGACAAATCTGGAAAACGGACGATCAATTATTGTCCGGGTCAATGACCGTGGTCCCTTTCCCTCCGTTAAGAACGCGGCCTCGGGAAAACGCATTATTGACTTGAGTTATGCCGCCGCCCGCAAACTTGGATTCCACAAAAAAGGGCTGGCCCGAGTGCATGTGAAAGTGATTCCCGTCAAAGTAGAAACCTGACGATTACGTTGTGCCCGTCCGGCCACTCTCCACCCCCATGACAATATCACCCTCGCTCAGCCACGGCTCCTTGCGGGGGTCAATCGCTGTGCATGAACCAAACACCGTCATGATAACGATACCTTCGCGCAGGACTTCAGGATTGCGATATCGTAAACGGCCGGAGGTGGGACGTGGCCGTCGCCCCGTGGCAACAATGCGTGACACGGCACCCGGTCCTTCCTGCACGCCATGCGTTGCCCCTTCAGGCATGACCGCACACACCGGAGAAGGCGGATCTTCCACCGTGGTCGCGGGGGGATCAGAGTCCTGAAGGGATGATGGTCGCTGCTCTACCACCTGTCGCAACCAACTCCCGAGGGAACTCAGAAACCAAACAAGGAGGATGATACCAAGAAAAACAAATGGTTCGAGTCTCACGATTGCCTCACTTAGTTGGCTCGCTTGGGGTGTCCTCTTCATCGTGTGCAATGGATTCCCGCATCGCGGTATCGGCTTGCACGTTCTTCATTCGATAATAATCCATCAACCCGATATTCCCTCTCCGAAACGCCTCGGCCATGGCGCGAGGCACTTCCGCTTCGGACTCAATGACCCTGGCCCGCATTTCCTGTTCCAACGCCACGGCCATGGCCCGACGTTCTTCGGCTTTGGCCTGAGCAATTTGCTTATCGGCATTGGCCTGGTCAATCTGCAACTTGGCGCCAATATTTTCCCCAACGTCCACATCCGCGATATCAATGGATAAAATTTCGAAGGCGGTGCCGGCATCCAACCCTTTATTGAGAATGTGTTTGGAGATTTCATCAGGATTTTCCAACACGTCTTTGTGCCGATCCGACGATCCGATGGTGCTCACCATGCCCTCGCCTACTCTGGCAATCACCGTCTCTTCTCCGGCTCCCCCGACAAGCCGATCGATATTCGCGCGAACGGTCACCCGTGAGACGGCGATCAGTTGAATCCCGTCTTTCGCGACGGCCGTAATTCTCGGAGTTTCAATCACTTTCGGCAGGACAGACATTTGCACCGCCTCCAGCACATCACGGCCGGCGAGATCAATAGCCGCCGCGCGTTTGAACGGCATGGGGATATTCGCCTTATCAGCGGAAATCATCGCGTTCACCACTTTCACGACATCGCCACCAGCAAGAAAATGGGCTTCTAAATCATTAGTGGGAATTTCCAGACCCGCTTTGACCGCGCTGATCCGTGCCGTGACCACTGTGCTTGGCGGCACTCGACGAAGTCGCATACCAACCAGCGTCCAAAGCCCCACGTATGCATTCGAGGCCCAGGCTGCAATCCATAATGGAATGGGAATGAAGTAGAGAAGCCCCAGCAAAAACAAGAAAAAGAGAAACAAGACCGCGAGGGTACCAAAGACTTGCGTTTCTGCACCCATGAAGACCCTCCTCCTGTGTGGCCTGTGTCAAATACGGATTGAGACGACGGCAGGGTACTCTAACACAAACGGAGTGAGAATAGCCGATGATTCAGTGCCTCCGGACGGGTGGGAGACTAGCCGAACCCGATAGAGTTTGCTAGTATGCCTTCCCCATGGAAATCGGCATTGTCGGGCTTCCCAACGTTGGCAAATCAACGGTCTTTAACGCACTGACAGCGGGAGGTGCGGCCGCATCAAACTATCCCTTTACCACCATTGAACCCAACGTCGGCGTCGTCAACGTTCCGGACTCACGGCTGGACCGCCTCACGGAACTGTTCAAACCGAAAAAAACGACACCCGCATTCTGTCGGTTTGTTGACATCGCCGGCCTGATCAAAGGCGCGGCGAGTGGCGAAGGACTCGGCAATGCGTTTTTAGCCAACATTCGGGAAGTCGACGCGATTCTCCACATGGTCCGGCTTTTTCAGGATGAGGATGTGGTGCACACGTTGGGGCACATGGACCCGAAGCGCGACATTGACGTGATTGAAACCGAATTATTGCTGGCCGACCTCGAAAGCATCACGAAACAGGTTGACAAGGTGTCGGCCAAGGCACGATCCGGGGACAAGACGTCGCAAGACGCGCTGACATTCCTCACGACGTTGCAGAAAGGGCTCGAAGCGGGCACGTCTGTGCGGGAGCTTGGGCTTGAACCTGACCGTCTCAAGCATGTTTCCCTGTTGACATCCAAACCTGTTCTCTATGTCGGCAACACCGATGAAAACCAGGATCAGGACGTCGTCGCCGACTTCCAGGCATTTGCCAGGGCACGCGGTTCGGAGTCAGTCGTGATCTGCGGCAAACTGGAAAGCGACATAGCGGAGCTGTCCGCCCAGGACCGCGCCCTGTTTATGGCCGACCTGGGTATGCAGCAAAGCGGCCTGGAAAAAGTGATCGTGGCGGCGTACCAAACCCTGGGATTGTGCTCCTACTTTACCGGTGGCCCAAAAGAAGTCAGGGCGTGGACCATTCCCGTCGGGACGAAAGCGCCTCAAGCCGCCGGCGTCATCCACTCGGACTTTGAAAAAGGGTTTATCAAAGCCGACGTCTACCGTTTTGCTGATATTGACCGGTACATCTCGGAGCAGGTGCTACGGGAGCATGGCCTCATTCGCTCCGAAGGCAGGGAATACGTGATGCGCGACGGCGACGTCTGTCATTTCAAATTCAACGTCTAGCATGTCACGTCATTGTCGAAGGGGTGTCGTGTCTGCAAAATTTCCTCAACTCCCCAACAATGTACTCAGCTTCGTTTTTTCCGTTGCGCACCCTGCACCTTGACCCTCGTCTGAATTTCAGTCCGTCCGGCTTTTTCTGGTCATGGGCCACCCCACGTCACCGCCCAATACCGGCATCGCAACTGAGACGGCTCGATATTCCCTGTGCGACCATATTCCTGCTGTCTTGTGTGGCAACCTGTGAACACCATCTCTATTGTCACCCGACACATCAAGCCAGTCGGTTGACAATCGGTTTTGCCGACAGGTAGAGCATTCACCACCGTCTGTATCAGGTCACCATCCTCTTCGCATTCGTCACGAGCGGGAGTGCTTCACATGCCAATCAATGTGCTACGGAAACCAGGGGCAAAGATGAGCATGCAAGAAGCCTGTGAGCGAGTCGACAAACTCAAACGCATGGCGGCAAGCAACAATCCGCACGAAGCCTCCGTGGCCGCTGAGCGACTGAAAGCCTTTGACGCCCATGCCGCCCGCACGCCCCGATCAGCCCAGTCCGAAGGCACACCCGATGCCACCGAACCGATACCGGGCACAGAGACAGCCGAAACCACATTTCCCCGTGACGCGGTCAAAGTCCTGGATGAATGGCCGGTGATTCCCTACCGGGAACTGGGCGAACTGGAAGTGGAACAGCCCCCTGAAACGTCATCGGTGAACTGGGATGTCCTGCACAGGGAATTACTGGAACGCACGCACACTATCGGGGGCCACGCCATTATCAACATCCAGATTAAAGGCACAATTCAGCAGAAAATTCTGACGGGAACCGCGCTCCAGTATCTGACCCCTCAGGAAATACTGGAGAGGCAGGCGGCGAATAAACTGGAAGATGACGAAAAAGCGTACCTTGAGGCGCAAAAGGAACGGCGCGATGAAGAATGGGCCCCGCCCGTTGGGTAGCATGCATGCGTGCCATCACGCACGGCACAATCGGATCACACACTTCCCGGGTCGGCGAACGCGATAGCCAGATCAGGATCGGATGAACAGCATGGCGGAATTTCACTATCAGGACATCTTTGAACATGGAGACGATACGACGACCTATCGAATGTTGACGTCGGACAATGTCTCCACCACCACATTTGAAGGGCGGGAAATTTTAAAAGTGCGGCCCGAAGCGCTCACGCTCCTGGCACGCGAGGCGATGGACGATGTCGCGCATTTGTTGCGGTCGAGTCACCTGCGACAGTTGGCTCATATCCTGGACGACCCTGAATCCTCGGAGAACGAACGCTTCGTCGCACTGGAACTGCTCCGGAATGCCAATGTCGCCGCAGGGCGGGTCTTGCCGGGGTGTCAGGACACCGGCACAGCGATTGTGGTCGGGTACAAAGGGCAGCAGGTGTTCACCTCCGGCCATGATGAGGAGGCACTCTCGCGTGGTATCCATGAAGCGTACGCACAACGCAACCTGCGCTATTCGCAGATGGCTCCCCTTGATATGTACACCGAGCACAATACCGGCATGAATCTTCCGGCACAGATCGAGCTCTATACCACCCAGGGTGTAGCCTACCGTTTTCTGTTCATCGCCAAGGGCGGCGGCTCGGCCAACAAGACTTTTTTATACCAGGAGACCAAAGCCCTGCTGAATCCGACATCCCTCCGCTCATTTCTCGCGGAAAAAATTCGCACCATCGGTACATCTGCCTGTCCGCCCTATCATCTGGCTATCGTCATCGGGGGCCTGTCAGCGGAGTTCACGTTGAAGACCGTCAAACTCGCAAGTTGCCATTATCTTGATGATCTTCCGACATCCGGCAACCACCTGGGTCGTGCGTTTCGGGATCTCGCCCTGGAACGGGACATGTTACAGCTCTGCATGGAAACGGGCATCGGCGCCCAATTTGGCGGCAAATATTTCGCTCACGACGTGCGGGTGATTCGCCTCCCGCGCCACGGCGCGTCCTGTCCCGTGGGCCTGGGGGTCTCGTGCTCTGCCGATCGACAAATCCTGGGCGCCATTACCAGAAACGGCATTTTCCTCGAGCAGCTCGAAACCAATCCTGCACAATATCTTCCGGACGTGCGCCAGGAAGATCTGCACGAGGCGGTTGCAATTGACCTCACCCGACCCATGTCGGACATCCTCGCCGAACTGCGCAATCATCCTGTCGGCACCAGGCTGTCGCTCACCGGGCCTCTTGTGGTGGCGCGAGACATTGCGCATGCCCGGCTCAAAGAACGGCTGGACGCAGGCAAGGGGCTTCCGACATACTTCAAAGATCACGTGGTGTACTACGCCGGTCCCGCCAAAAAACCCGAAGGCTATGCCTCCGGCTCCTTTGGCCCCACCACCGCCGGACGTATGGATACCTACGTCGCGCAGTTTCAAGCCGCCGGGGGCAGCATGGTCATGCTGGCAAAAGGCAACCGCTCCCAACACGTGCGCGAGTCCTGTCACACATACGGAGGATTTTATCTGGGCTCCATCGGTGGCCCCGCGGCCAGGCTGGCTCAACACAGCATCAAAAAAGTTGATGTCCTCGAATACGAAGACCTCGGGATGGAGTCAATCCGGAAAATCGAAGTTGAAAATTTCCCTGCCTTCATCGTCATCAATCACGAAGGTCGGGATTTTTATGCCGACCTCGCCACCCAACGCCCGCCCGCGTTGATCCGGCCTGACGGACGGCACACGCAACAGCACACATGACAGGGTAAAAAACCGGGGACGGCCGCGCCGTCAGGTGACGGGGAAGATGTGACCGTTGAGACGTCCTTCGACGCTTTTGCTGTAGGCAAGGGCAACCCGGCTGGCTGGAACGGGAAGGTGGCCGCGGAAGAAATGCCCGAGCTGCTCCATTGATTCTTCCAGCACCTCAGGGCTGACGGCGTTGATCCGAATGCCGCGCGGCATTTCAATGGCCGCGCCGCACACAAACCCCTCCAGTGCGGCGTTGACCGTGGAGACCGCCGCACCGGCGTAAATCGGATCATGGGCCAGGACGCCGGTGGTCAGCGTGAAGGATCCGCCGTCGTTGACACACGTGCTTCCCAGCAAAACCAGGTTGATCTGTCCCATGAGTTTGGAGCGAATGCCGATCTCAAATTCTTTTTCCGTGAGCGTGTCCAACGGCCCGAAATGCGCCGCGCCGGCGGTGCACACGACCGCATCAACGTTGCCTGTGGTCTTGAACAGATTGGCGATGGAGTCGGTTGACGTCATATCAACGGTCACATCACCGCTTTGAAGGCCGGCTTGAATAATCTCATGCCGACCACCCAACTCGTTCACCACCGCCCTGCCTATGGTGCCTGTGGCGCCTACAATTAAAATTTTCATGGTGCAAGCATTTCTGTCTTTGTATCGTGACAGCCACTCAAGGCATCAGGTCGGAAACGTACTGGATTGTGTTATAAGCCTTCAACGATCAGAACAGCCGTTGTTTGTGCTTGAACCAGGCAGTAGAGCCCCTTCTGTCATGCCCGTGCACAGCCGCCGCCAGTTCTGTCCCCTTTGCCATCCCCGCGTCCTTCTCCATCATCACACGCTGTGCTCTGGAATGACGGAGGAGGAGTTGGTCAAACCTGCACACATCCCTGATTTGTCCGGTATGATTGTGACCTCATATACGGTGTTGTTTTCTGGGAAAAAATGTGTTAGCCTTTCCTTGAGATGTGGTGGCTATGACTTGTACACATGTCAAAAACCGCCATTTATTAATTGTGAGGTTGTAGTCGGGAATCTGAATCGAAAGTCCGACCAGAGTCGCCCTCGTCTTTCGCGTCTTCGGCCCGCCCTTTTCTTTCCTGTTTCTCGAATGTACATCCCGATCCTTCCAAAGGAGTTGTCCTATGTCGTTTAAAATTTACGTGGGCGGTCTGCCGTATGCCATGACCGAAACCGAGTTAACGGATCTCTTTGTGCAACACGGCAATGTAGATTCGGCGAAAATCATCACCGACAAATACACCGGGAAATCCCGGGGTTTTGGTTTCGTCGAAATGCCCATGGAGGAAGAAGGAAAGGCAGCGATTACGGCATTGAATGGCACGCAGTTAGAGGGCCGTGCATTGACCGTGAATCAAGCCAGACCCCAGGAAGACAGGTCTGGAGGTCGCGGCGGATTCGGTGGTGGCCGCGGCGGACGAGACTACCGCTAACATGTTTCGGGAAGAGAGGTGAACGTGGGAAAGCGATCCTTTTTCACTGTTCACCTCTCTTCCTGGTACACCCCAGGAACGGTTCCGGACCTGGTCACACCATTCCCCGTTCAATCGTCCTCTCGTTTCTGCTTCGTGTGAACCGACTGCTTCGTCGTCGCATTTCCATGTCGCTCCCTTCTCCCCCACGACAGAAAAAGCAAGATGGTTGAAGTGTTCACTGTACCTGTGTGACATTCTTGACAGGTAGCAGGCGTTTTCTTATGATCGACAACGGTGACTGGGATGATGACTCCACGACCACGCGCGTTGCTCATTGCTGGTGTTCTTACCTGTTTCCTGGTCATGGGTGGCGTGGTCTTGAACCAGGCCGCGGCTCATTCCTTCCATCATGCTCACCATAATGCGGCGACCCACTCGCATATTCTTTGCTCTCTTCTGTGTGCGACAGGGCAAGTGGTCCACGTCGCCGAGCCGGGTCTTGATACAACATTCCACCTCCTCCGTTTTGTAAACATCTCCCTGTTTGAACCTGTCATGCTGACGGTTCCGATGTTCCGTCCTTCGCGCGGTCCCCCCGTTTTCTGACTCTTTCCGGTTTTTCCAACAATTCATCCTTCGGGTTTGTTGCCATAGCACACGGATCCTGCCACGGAAGGCGGAGTGTGTTGCCGCTGTCACCATGGCATACCGGTATCGCACTTTCGGCTGTGTGGTACCTGTTTCATTGTGGAGGAAGGAGTCTTGAGTGTGATCAAAGCACGAAATGTGGACAATCGAAGCATCATCCCCTGTCTTGTATTGTTCAGCATGCTGGCGATGGGCGGTCATGAGTCTCATGCGGCGTTACTGGATGGCATGCTGGATACGGTTGAGGAATCCCTGGCGAAGAGTCTGGCGGAAAAAAATGAACGGTTGACGACGGGGAACTTTTACACCGATGCCAGTCCGAACGCCCATGGTCCCATCGGGATGATGGGAGAACACACCCATGAAGCAGGGGAAGTGATGTTCTCCTATCGCTTGATGCACATGTGGATGCACGGGACCCGGAATGGCACGAACCGCATCACCAATGATGAAGCCCTGACATTGGGTCCGCACAGAGTGGTGCCGGAATCAATGCGAACGATGATGCATATGGTCGGGTTCATGTATGGCTGGAATGATACGGTAACCCTGACGGCCATGGTCCCTTACATCCTCAAGACCATGAACCATCGAAACAGACCACACACCGCTAAATTTACGACCCGTTCCGAAGGGGTGGGAGATATTCGGTTCGGGTCTCTCTGGCGTCTGTGGGCAGTGGAAGCCCCCAGTCTCGGTGCCCATCGTTTCCATTTGAACCTTTCGATCAGCGTTCCGACGGGAAACATTCAGCCGACAGACAGTACGCCAATGCGGCCCAATGGACAGCGATTGCCCTATCCCATGCATCTGGGTTCGGGCACTGTCGATTTTTATCCCGGGATCACATACGGAGGAGAGATGGATCACGCATCCTGGGGCTTCCAGGCCCTTGGCGCATTACGGGCAGGGAAAAATGCCAACGGGTTTTCCAAGGGTGACGCCTATCAGATCAACGTCCATGGCGCCTATGCGATCATTCCGTACTGGCTGAGCGGGTCGGTTCGCCTGAGTTGGCATGATTGGAAGAAATATAATGGAGCCGATCAGGACATTGGTATGAGTGTTGTGCAAACCGGAGTGCCTTCCCGTCTGGGGGGCCAGCGCTTGGATGTTCTGGGAGGTGTCAATGTCTTGCTGCCGGAAATAATGGGAATAGAAACCCGGCTGGCCATGGAAGGTGGCGTACCGGTGTATCAGTATCTGGACGGACAACTTGAAACCGATTCGATCGTGACAGTTGGCTGGCAGGGCCTGTATTGATGAGTGCTCCCGTCTTCAAGAACGATGATACCAGATCCATGAAAAGGAGGCTGTGCATGTGGAGAGACACCGTGGCAGCGGGATGGTTTGCTCTTGCGATGCTGGCCTGCGCAAGTGTGGGGTTTGCCTACGAAGTCATTGAGGTCCAGAACGGGGGCACCATCGCCGGAAGCGTGGCCTTGACCGGCTCTCCTCCACCCCCAAGACATTTTGCGGTCAGAAAAGGAGCTGAAGTCTGCGGTGCCAATCGCGTCCTGACAAAAGTCGACGTGCATCATGGCATGGTCAGGGGGGCGATCGTCGCGCTTGAAGGCGTGGGACAAGGAAAACCTTTTCCCTCATATCAGGAGAAAGCCGATGAGCACGGGCATGGAGAATTTCATTATACTGGCGGCAACACATTGGATCTCAGCGTTCACCTCAAAACATGCAGTTTTGGCCCATTCACCGGTGTCATGATGGCCGATGATCCCATCCGGTTCGTCAACCACGATTCCATTAAGCACACACTCCACACCTATGCATTACAAGGTCGGAATACAAAAATGTTGAAAACCGTGCATGCCCAGAGTCTTGGAGCCGGGAGTCAAACGGAAAAAGTCTTTCCCCAAAAACGCCTGCGCCATGCACACGCCGTGGCCTTGACCTGTGATCGTCACGACTTCATGGAAAACTGGTTGTATCTGGCCCACAATCCCTATTATGCCATTTCAGACGAAGCGGGACATTTCAGTCTCGATCGCGTCCCGCCAGGTGACTATGTCATCGTGGCCTGGCATCCAGTGCTCGGGATGCAAGAACAACAAGTGACCATTGCTCCACATGGTCATCTCGCTGCCAATTTTGAATTTACAAAATGACGCCAGGTCGCTCTGGTATCCGGGAACGGTGTGGCATTCGGACGGACGCGGAAGAAGTTGGTTTGGCTCTACATCATCGTGACATGTTTCATGGTAGCTCGCATGACTTCCACTCACCATGAAAGCATACTCTCCGTGCGGGGATACCGTGTCCTTACACAATCCACGGAATCAGACGCCATGTCTGCAACCGGTAGGCGTCATAGTCATCAAAGGCTTCCCGCAGGCACATCTCTTCGTAAGACAGTTTCACCACAAGCGTCACGTTCAAGATCACCCAGGACAACCCTCGCACATAAGACAATGATTCGCACACCAGGGCCAGTGTGACCGTCAGCAACGCCGTGTACATTGGGTGACGGATCCATCGATAAGGCCCATCGGTCACCAGACGACTCCCCGACCGGACTTCAGGCAGCACGCTCAGATTGTTCCATTGCATCGTCGCCACCGCCCATATCCCCAACAGGCATCCCACAAGCTCCAGCGTGAAGAACGCTCCCTGTCTGGCAACCCATGGACCAGAAACCAGTATCGCACCAATACAGGCAAATTGAACGCCCACGAGAAAGCAGGACAGCACCCGTCTGGCTTTATGCCGCTTCGTCACAAGCATCCGCCTCACAGCACAGGATAACGGGATCAGCTTCTCCGAAATCGTTCCATCACCGAAGAAAGACCGGGATGGTTACACGACACGGAAGATTCTACCCCCCTCATATGACATGGATCCATGTCGATCGTCTGTCAACATGGATCGTGGTATGGTCATGTTCCATCAACTGGTGGAACGTGAGAGTCTGGTTGCACAGGGCCTCCGTCACATGAGAATCGGTTTGAACCGCTGTCTCAAACCGTCTGTTTGCCTTCTGTCATCTTCCACATCTGTCCTCTGTGCTCCCTTCTACGGCGGGCCGCAACAACATGCTCACAGGAACAACGACACAATGGCCCGGCCAGGCGACACATTCTGCTGTCACTGCAATCTCTTCTCCAAAGAAGTGCGGAGATGGCAGGGGCGCCGAGATTCCCCTGAACACGCTCTCCACATACCAGGCACCGGGGTGAATACCATTGCCGAGGAAAAGCCGTTCCGCTACTATGCCATGATGTCAGTGCAGGGAAAAACTGACAATCCCGTGACACATGACGTCTTGAGATTCGATGGGGTGAATGGTCGGGAGTGGTTGCCTTTTCACCACGGAACCCATGCTGTCCTCTGTCCCGTTATCAGGGCTTGAGGAAGGATCCAGACTCTACACAGGCTCACGTTCTCTGACAAAAACCACGTGTGCCACATGACGACACCAATACATAGACACTGACTATCGGTGTGCACAACACCGTTTTTCCAACTCTGGCACGAGCCAATCAGAGACATTCCCAAAACACACACAACGGAGTGACAATGACCAACATCAACGCTGCTGGTGCTTCCTCAAGACCCACGATCAAAATCATCATTCTTGCGATCCTTGGACTCGGGATCGGAATGTTCTTCTATTTCGACCTTGGGCACTATGTTTCCCTGAAAGCCCTGCAAGCCAACAGGGATGCCTTCCTGGCCTATACCAACGACAACTATCCCACCGCGGTCGCCCTGTTCGTGGTAGCCTACATCGCCCAAACTGTATTCTCGTTACCGGGCGGGGCTATCATGTCCCTGACCGGAGGATTTTTATTCGGCAGTATACTCGGCACGATCTTTATCAATATCGGTGCCACGATGGGTGCAACCATGACCTTTCTGGCTACACGATACATCTTACGCGATTGGGTCGAACGTAAATTTGGAGACCGCATCGAACCGATCCAGGCTGGATTCGCAGAAAACGCCTTTAGCTATCTTTTAACCTTACGACTCATCCCTGCCTTCCCCTTCTTTCTGGTGAATCTCGTGTCCGGGTTAACCAGGATCACCCCCGGTACCTACATCGTGGCAACATCCATCGGCATTATCCCCGGCAGCTTTGTACTCGCGTTTGCAGGCAAACAACTTGGGACCATTAACTCGTTGGGGGAAATTGTGTCACCGCCCGTGTTGCTGGCTTTTACCTTCCTGGGCCTGCTGGCCCTCATGCCAGTTGCCTATCGGAAATTCGTGGACAGGAAACGGGCGTAAGAGATGGCGTTGCAGTCTGGATGCGGTCATGCCCAGCCACATGACAAAACACAACCTGCTCACAACACAAGCGGGGCATTGAGAAAGGACGAATCATGCTGACAGGAGATGGCAAAAACGAACCCGTCGCCATAGCCCCAATGGATGTGTTCAATCAACAATTAATTCAGAATGTCCATCCTCCAAACTGGACCAACCCAACCCCAACCGGTCGGTACAATCTGGTCGTTATTGGTGCGGGCACAGCTGGACTGGTGACGTCGGCGGTCGCCGCCGCACTCGGCGCGAAAGTGGCCTTGATCGAACGGCATTTAATGGGTGGGGACTGTCTGAACGTCGGATGCGTGCCTTCCAAAGGCGTAATTCGCGCGTCCCGCGCGTGGGCTGCCGTCAAACATTCCCAGCACTTCGGCCTTGCCGGCCCGAATGGCACCAAGGCGGATTTCGGGGCCGCCATGGAGCGAATGCGAAAGCTGCGGGCCCGCATCAGCCATGTTGATTCAGCCCATCGCTATACCAGCCTCGGGGTCGACGTGTTTATCGGTGAAGGCCGTTTCACCGGAGCACAGACGATCACCGTGGGTGACACCGCGCTTCAATTTTCGAAAGCGGTGATCTGTACTGGTGCACGAGCGGCTGCCCCGCCTGTTCCAGGGCTGGAGCAGACTGGCTATCTGACAAACGAAACCGTTTTTTCTTTAACTCAGCTTCCCCCACGTCTCGCCGTCATTGGCGCTGGCCCGATTGGATGTGAAATGGCGCAGTCGTTCGCTCGCTTTGGAAGTCACGTGTGTTTGATAGAACGAAGCACGCACATCCTTCCACGGGAAGATGCAGATGCGGCCCACATCGTTCAAACGCAAATGGAAAACGATGGCGTCATGTTTGCGTTTGAGGCAACCATCACCAGGATTGTATTGCGCGGGCAGGAGAAAGTCGTACAGTACGACCGCAACGGTGAGCATCATGAATTCGTGGCCGATGAAATACTGATCGGAGTTGGGCGTGCACCCAACGTGGACGCTCTCGCCCTTGAAACGGTTGGAGTGGACTATGATGGCCAGACCGGCGTGAAAGTGAATAACCGACTGCAAACGACCAATCCCAACATCTACGCTGCCGGCGACGTGTGTTTCCCCCTGAAATTTACCCATACAGCCGATGCAATGGCCCAAATCGTCATTCAGAATGCCTTGTTCCCTCACCCGTTGGGACTCGGGTACGCGAAGACCGATTCACTCATTATCCCCTGGGCCACCTATACGGATCCGGAGCTTGCTCATGTCGGACTGTCTGTAGCCGAGGCACAAAAAAAAGGCATCGCTATCGACACCTTTACCTTCCACCTGAACGAAGTCGACCGAGCCATTTTAGACGGAGAAGATGAAGGGTTTGCCCGTGTCCACGTCAAAAAAGGCACCGACACCATTGTGGGTGCCACGATCGTCGCAGCCCATGCCGGTGACATGATCAGCGAATGTACACTGGCCATGAAGGGTAGCCTCGGTTTGAGTACCATCGCCGGGACGATCCATCCCTACCCCACCCAGGCCGAAGTGATCAGAAAAGTCGCCAACGCCTGGAGAAAAACCACGCTCACCGAGAACAAAAAACAATGGCTCCGCACATTGTTTGCCTGGACACGATGACGATAACGCAAGTCCTCGGTCCCCTGCCCGGTACAGACATGCAAAGACACCATCCCGGAACGCTGTCCAGTCCGGGACAACATCACATCATGTAGCCGGGAGTATCCCCTGGTTTCCATTTAATATTGCATCCGGCACTGGGACGTTGCTCTCGATTCACCGGTTTCCCTGCTAACACGGCATCAATGGCCCCTCGTAAATCTTTTCCCGTCACGGGCTTCCCGTTCCCCGGACGGCTGTCATCCAATTGCCCCCGGTAGACCAACTGACGAGCCTCGTCGAACAAAAAGAAATCCGGTGTGCAGGCGGCGGTGAAGGCCCTGGCCACCTCCTGACTTTCGTCATAACAATATGGAAACGTGAACCCAAGGTCTTTCGCCATGACGCGCAAAGACTCCGGATGATCATCCGGATAATCGTTCACGTCGTTGCTACTGATGGCAAGCATGCCAAGGGTTTTTCCGGCATAGTCCTTTCCCAACCGGCCTAACTCCTGCTGCACGTGAACCACATAAGGACAATGCCGACAAATAAACATCACCAGCAATCCCTTGCGGCCGACATAGTGAACGGAAGCGATGGTCTCGCCGGACACGACATCAGGCAAGTGAAAATCCGGGATGGGCGTCCCCAACGCCACCATCGTCGAATTGGTCAAGGCCATGACTGGACTCCTGTACTGACTGGCATGAACAACGTGGACACATCCATGTTCGGGAAGAGCCGATGATTACCTGTCCGCCTTGATTTGCTCACTCAGATAATTCTGCAGTCCCACCTGGCCAATCGTTTCTAACTGCGTTTCGATCCAATCGATATGCTCTTCTTCATCTTTGGCCATATCTTCCAACAGGTGACGCGTGGTAAAGTCACCAACCTTCACACAATGCTGGATGCCCTGGGTCAGCATTGTGACCATGGCGCGTTCCTTATCCAGATCCGCTTTGAGTTGCTCCGGAACAGTT
The DNA here is from genome assembly GCA_963692935.1 of Nitrospirales bacterium. Lineage (GTDB taxonomy): Bacteria > Nitrospirota > Nitrospiria > Nitrospirales > UBA8639 > Bin75. The sequence continues at coordinate 681,278 of OY843588.1, read as the reverse complement.
TCTCCGATTTTGACGGTTCCAAGCCGCTGCATGTTGGGCAACCCTTCCAGATAGAGGATGTGATCAATGACGGTCTGAGCGTCTTTCATTTCCCCATAGCTTCGCTCCAACACATGATGATGCAAGCGATCATAGCCCCAGTTCTTGCACATTTTGGCGTGCAAAAAATACTGATTGATGACCGTCAACTCTTCAGTCAACAGCTTGTTGAGTAGCACAACCACCCCTTCTTTCGCCTTCATGGCAACCTCCCTTTTCTCGTGTGCCCGGACATCGTAATGATAGAAAACACGCCATAATTCGTAAGGCTTACCTTGTTTGACGTTACCCTCTCGCATCAATATCTGTCAAAAAAATTATTAGGTGTTTCTTCTCATTCATGATTCTTTTTCTCAAAGTCGCCGATGTGAATTCTCAACATCAATCGACATGGTGGTGAAAGATCGGCTCGCGATATGGAGAGGAGAATCCTGTCTTCGCATTGACCACGTTTCCTGCCCGGTGCTACTGTCAGAGGCATGACTGATGCTCATCACACCCGGTCCCCGAACCGCCTCATCCACGAGACAAGCCCCTACTTGCTGCAACATGCCTACAACCCTGTGGAGTGGTATCCCTGGGGAGAGGAAGCACTTCGGCTCGCCACAGAAAAGGCGAAGCCCATTCTCCTGTCTATTGGATATTCGGCTTGTCACTGGTGCCACGTCATGGAGCGGGAATCATTTGAGAATGACGGGATTGCGAAACTCATGAATCAGTATTACGTGTGCATCAAGGTTGACCGTGAAGAACGACCGGATCTCGATGAAATTTACATGCAAGCCACACTCGCCATGAATCAGGGGCATGGCGGTTGGCCCATGACCGTCTTCCTGACACCGGATCAACACCCTATTTTCGCCGGCACGTACTTTCCTCCGACCGACAAATGGGGAAGGCCGGGCTTTGGCACGGTCCTCAAGCACATTGCCGAAGGATGGGAACACGATCGCGCCACCATCGTCGGCGGTGCCGCGCATTTGACCACCAGGCTTCAAACGTCCATGCGTGCCACGGCCCCCGGGACGGTCGGGCAACAGGACATTGATGCCGCATTCGCGCAATTGGCAGCTGACTTTGATTCGACATACGGCGGGTTTGGGCAAGCGCCAAAATTTCCGCCGGCTACAGGTCTCTCCCTTCTCCTTCGGCACTACCAACGAACCCAAACCGAGCATGCCCTGCACATGGTCTGTCACACGCTGGATGCCATGGCAGCCGGCGGCCTGTACGACCACATCGGGGGAGGGTTTTCCCGCTATTCAACCGATGAACGCTGGTGCGTCCCCCATTTTGAAAAAATGCTCTACGACAATGCGCTCCTTGCAAAGACCTATCTTGAAGCATTCCAAGTGACACACAATCCCCAGTACAAACGCGTGACCTGTGAAATTCTGGACTACATCATCCGGGAAATGACCGATCCCCAGGGTGGTTATTATTCGGCCACAGATGCAGATTCAGAGGGTGTCGAAGGAAAATTTTTTGTATGGACTCCCGAACAGATTCGGGAGATCGTGCCATCAGAGCAAGACGCCATCCGGTTTTGTGCGTATTACGACATCACCGAGGGTGGCAATTGGGAACACCGGAGTATTCCTCGCACTCCACGTCCCCTTGCACAGGTCGCAGGGCAACTCCACTGTTCTCCGGAAGAACTGCAACAGACACTCACACGGGTGAAACCGCTCGTCTATCGCGCGCGCCTGCAACGTGTGCCCCCCGGGCTGGACGATAAAATCATCACGGCATGGAACGGGATGATGATCAGCGCAATGGCCGAAGCGGCACGGGTCCTGGGACAGACTTCCTACTGGGAATCCGCCTGTCGGGCCGCTGAATTTCTGCTCGGCACACTCTCCCGCCCCGATGGAGGACTGTATCGGACTGCGCGTAACGGCAAGGCCCATTTAAACGCGTATCTTGAGGATTATGCCTGCTTCATGGAAGCTCTCATTGATCTTTATGAAGCAGGGGGCGAGGAACGGTATCTTAGAGAAGCCGTGCGGTTAGGCGAACGGCTCCTGACTGACTTTCGCGATGAAGTTCACGGTGGATTCTTTACCACGGCCGCCGATCACGAGGCACTCATCGTGCGGGGCCGCGAAGGCCCGGACGGGGCTACGCCCAGTGGCAACGCCGTTGCGGCCATGGCCCTGGCCCGACTCGCTTTTCACCAGGATCGTGAAGATTATCGAGACGCCGCCACGCAGGCCATACGCACATACGGACAACATATCAGTCACGTGCCGCGAGGATTTGCCAAGACGTTAATGGCCGCGGATTTTCTGTTGAACGGGCCTGTCGAACTTGCATTCATCGGGTCGCCTCGTGAACCAGGCTATGACCGGTTGCATCGGGAAGTGGCACGTCATTTTATTCCTCATCGCATCATCGCGCATTGCGAACCTCATGTGACTGAATCCCACCACCCACTTCTCAAAGACAAGCAAGCCGTCAATGGGCAGGCCGCCTTGTACGTATGTCGACGCGGGACCTGTCACGCTCCGATCACGCATCCCGGGGAGGTCGCACAAGCCCTCACCATACCGGTTTGACGGCAGACGCGAGTCACCCAACAATCACGACCCCGAACACCCAACCAGCAGATTCCAGTTGCCCGGGCAGTCATGGCACGGGTGCGTCCCATGTCGGGTTTCAACATGGCAGACGGGACATGGCCATTTTTTGCAAAGCGAGCATAATATCTTCAATCAGGTCCCGCACGAGGCTTACGCGTTTCGCACCCAGATGTTCCAAAGACGGGTTGCATTCTCCCATTCCCGTTCAAGCGAATAGTCCGCCCACACAAGAGGAACAGGGTTCCGGTCTCTTGCGCGTTGAATCCGGCTTTCTCCGGAGTCTGGATCCGCGAACAAGACAATCGCCCCGTCAGCATCCGTTCGGTAAAGGCTCATCTGCTTGTGCCGATAGGCCCGTAACACAGCCTGAGCCGGATGTCCGTAAGGATTGACCCGACCGGAGGAGACCACAGCGATGGTGGCGTGCAACTGATCAATCCACCGTTGGTTCAACGAGCTCTTCGCCCCATGATGCGGAATTTTGACGATGGTCGCCGATTGAACCAGCGGATGCCCTGTCAGCCTCGTTAAGGCGTCATCTTCCAAATCCGCTGTCAGCAGGATCGAGTGTGTCCCGCATGTGACACTGAGCACCACCGACAGATTATTCAGTGCCGTTCCACTGATATGGTCGGGAGATGGTTCGGTGCCACGGCGCTCCACCAGCGGTGGATTCAGGGATCTGATTCGACAGCGTCCCTGATTGACAATCTCCTGTCCTTCCCAGGCAACGCGTTCAACAAGTCCTTTCTCCTGGCTGGCCGTCTCGAGTGCCTGGTAAAAGGGCTTCATACGGCGCACCCCATTGCTCCAGTACTGACCAATCTCAAAATTGTTGAGGATCCAGGGAAGCCCTCCAACATGATCGACCTGCGGATGCGTCGCAATCACGTGATCAAGGCGCCGAATACCCCGATCCCACAAATAAGGCCCGACCACCATTCGCCCCATGTCCCAACGCTCATAGGCAACCCCTCCATCAACCAGCACCGTCTGACCGCCGGGAAGCTCAAGCACCGTGGCGTCACCTTGACCGACGTCCAGAAATGCCACACGTAATGCATCCTTTTCGAAGACGTACCGTGGTGACCACACCCACCAGACCAGGCACAGTATCACCATGCCCGCACTCACCCATCGCAGGACCTTTTTCAGACTGAAACACATGACCAGGAGACAAAGATAACAGCCTGCCACAGCCAGGATGGAAGGCGATGCCACATGCCATTTGGCACCAGGAATCGTGGCGACCATCCCAACGAACGCGGTCAGGCTATGCATAATGTCCTGCTGAATCCAACTCAAGGGCAGTTGGTCCAGTCCCCCAAGCAAGACAACAATCGATGCACCAAGCCCCAACGGCACCACCACCAGACCGACCAACGGCACGACAACCGCATTGGCAAAGATGCCCAACCAGGCCACTTGGTTAAAATAGTACGCCACGAGCGGGACAGTCGACAGCGTCACGGCAAGAGTCATCACCATATACTGATTCCACCAATGCCGGAGTTTGGTCATTGGGGGTCGGGGGAAATCAGATGCTTCGTCGTCCCGTTTAATCCACCGAAGCGACAAGGCAATGGCCAGGACGGAAACATACGAGAGCTGAAAAGAGAGATCGTAGATCGCTTTCGGATCAGACAGGGTTGTCAACAATGCTGCCAGGCTCAACGCCGTCACACTGTGTCGTTCATACCCGATCCAAACCGCAAAGAGGTACAAGAGGATCATCATCAATGACCGCACCGTCGCTACATGGGATCCCGAGAGCAACGTATAAAACACGACCATTGGGACGGTGACCAGAACAGCGAGTTGTGTTGGTGTCAGGACGCAGGAGAGTCTCTCTAACCATTGTGCCGGCATACGACGGGTGATCCCTCTGACGACAAAAAATGAGAAAACCGCCAACAACCCCAGATGGGAGCCAGAAATGGAAATAATGTGGACGGTCCCCGTCGTCATAAAAGCATCACGAACTTGTCCGGGGATGTCATTCTGTTCCCCGACAATCATGCCCAGAAATACGCCACGAGCCGGCTGCTCGAGCGTTGAGATCGCGGCTTGTCGAACCTGATTTCTCCACTGATCAATCTGGTGCCCCATCCATGCCCCGACGTCACGCACTCCAGGCGGACGCACCTGTATACGATTGGGGCCTCTGACAGTCGCCATCGCGTGAATACCATGACGTTTAAGATAGGTACCATAATCAAACCCGCCCGGGTTACGCATACCAAAGGGCGGGCGCAACCGGGCCTGTACGGTAATCGTGTCCCCCCGAAACACTGCCGTATCGGGTTCACGCCAGGTTAGACGAAGATTGCCGGACACGGAACGACTCGTGCTGTTCGTTTCTGTGGATTGGACATCCACGATCATGGTCATCCGGCCCGGACTGTGGGCGACGGGATCCACTACGACTCCGGAGATCGTGACGTCACGTTGACCCATGAGAGACAGGAAATCGGCACTCGCCTGTTTCCGTTCATCGAGAACCCAGCAGCCCATGCCGAACAGGACGCAGACATACACCATGAGCCCACGCCCCCTGGACACAAGAGCGTGGTGTTCACACCGGGATACAGCCCCGGCCAGCACGATCAGCAAGGCGATTATGGTAAGAGGAAGAATGGCAAGATAGGACCCGAGAATGAGTCCCGACAAAAAAGCAACGATGCTGACAGGAAAAACCAACGCCAGGGAATCAACCCTCTTGCACCTTATCCAATGGCGGTTTTGACCACCACGGCTAAGGCATCTGCGACTTCTTTGATTGTCGAATCGTCCTGGCCTTCAACCATCACCCGAACCAACGGCTCGGTCCCGGAATGCCGCACCAGGATACGTCCTGCTCCATCCAGCCGTTCTTCACCTGAGCGAATCGCCTGTTGTAATTCCGGAATGGAGTCCAACGCTCGTTTGTTCCGCACAGTGACGCACAGCAGGACCTGAGGAACGGCATCCACGCATTGGATCAGTTCAGAGAAAGCTCTACCGGACCGCTTGACCAATTTGAGCATTTGCATGCCGGAAATCAATCCATCACCGGTTGTGTTGCAGTCAAGAAAAATGATGTGGCCTGACTGCTCCCCCCCCAGGTTATAGCCATCCGCCAACATGCGCTCGATGATATACCGATCTCCAACGGATGTCCGGACCAGATTGATCCCCGCTTTTTTCATCGCCAGTTCAAATCCGAAGTTGCTCATGACAGTTCCCACAACAGTCTGGCACTTGAGCCGACCGTGTTGGTGCAGATCCAAGGCAAAGGCGGCCAGGACACGGTCTCCATGCACCACCTCGCCCCGTTCCGTCACGAACACGGCGCGATCGGCATCCCCGTCCAACGCAATACCGATGTCACACCGATGGGACCGAACAGCTTCTTGCAATCGCTCCGGGCAGAGGGCCCCGTACCCCGCGTTAATGTTCGTGCCATTCGGTTCATCCCCAATCACCACGACATCGGCTCCAAGTTCCCGTATGACCGCAGGCAAGATCGCATACCCGGCGCCGTGCGCGCAATCCAATCCTACCTTCATGCCCTGAAAATCCTCCTCACGCGGCAACGATCGTTTCACAAATTCGATATAGCGACCCATGGCGTCGTCGATGCGAAACACTTTGCCAATTTCATCCGCGGTCGGGCGAAGATGATCGATCTCGGTTGACAGGACTAATGATTCGATACGTAACTCGAGCTGATCGGAAAGTTTGAAGCCATCATGGGAAAAAAACTTGATGCCATTATCCTGGTAGAGATTATGAGAGGCCGAAATCATCACCCCGGCGTCGGCGCGCAGGCTTCGCGTCAAGAATGCCAGACCAGGTGACGGGATAGGTCCCACCAGCAATACATTGACACCCATGGAACAGATGCCGGAGGTCAACGCCGATTCCAACATGTAGCCGGAGAGACGGGTATCTTTCCCAATCACAATTTGATGACGACCGGTCCGGCCTTTAAACACATGCGCGATGGCTCGTCCCAACTTCAAGGCCGTTTCACTCGTCATGGGTTCCAGATTGGCAATGCCTCGCACCCCGTCAGTCCCGAATAACCGCTGCATAGCTCCCTCCTCCACATCAACCCTCATCAGCCCCCGGCAATGGCTTCTGCCATCCGGACCACTACCCGCATCGAGCCAACATCATGCACTCGAACGATCTGTGCCCCGCCCAACACCGCAGCTGTCACAGCCGCGGCAGTTCCCATGATACGATACGGGACAGGACGATCAGTGACCGCACCAATAAAAGACTTATTCGACACACCGACCAACAGGGGACGGCCCAGCCGATGCAACGACCTGAGATCTTTCAACAACGATAAATTGTGCTGCACCGTTTTCGCAAACCCGATTCCTGGATCAACAATAATGTGCTCATGGGCTACACCCATATCCTCCGCGTGCTTCATGCGGGTTCCAAGATCATGTATGACTTCCTCGACCACATGCTCATAGTGACAGTACTGCTGCATGGTGTAAGGCGTGCCTCTCATATGCATCAGCACAAGCCCTGCTCCTGTTCGCGCGACCACTGAACCCATGTGCGGATCATGTTGCAATGCACTCACGTCGTTGATGATAACCGCACCACAGTCAATGGCCCGTTCAGCCACTCCGGCCTTTCTGGTATCAACGGAGACCGGCACCGTTGCCCGTTTTCCAATGGCTTCAATGACCGGGTGCAATCGACGAATTTCTTCCTGTTCGTCAATGGTCACCGACCCGGGTCGTGTTGATTCGGCGCCAATGTCAATGATATCCGCCCCCTCGCTCACCATTCGTTCACAATGGGCCAGGGCGCGTTGGGGGTCAAGGAAACATCCTCCATCGGAAAAGGAATCCGGCGTTACATTTAAGATTCCCATGATCAGGACACGTTGTGACACCGGAATCCTGACATGGCATGCTTGGATGTACATGGGGCTTACCTCATCCACAGGCTCCCGCCGTTCATCCACGCCTGGTACAACCACGAACAGGATTCTTTCGCAATGTCAATGGGGAAAGTTGAGAAAACACACAACGGAGACAGGACCAGGATACCGCTTCATCCAAAGACCCTGCATAACAAACCGGCAAAGATGGATCGCCGCATTAGACTTGCGCCGGCTCATGCACAATGACCCCCCGGTTCATGATCTGGTCAATCTCCAGGGAATCCAGGACTTCCTTTTCGAGAAGAGCCTCGGCCAAAGCCCGTAACGTATGAATATGTTCCGTGAGCATGCGCTTGGCCCGCTCATAGGCTTCCACGATCAATCGTTTGACTTCATGGTCAATTTCCAGCGCCACCTGCTCGCTAAAGTCTCGACGGGACTGAATTTCCCTCCCAAGGAAAATTTCTTCATCTTTTTTACCAAAGGCCAGCGGCCCCAATTTGGCACTCAGACCCCATTCACAGACCATTTTCCTGGCAAGTTCTGTAGCCCGCTCAATGTCATTGCCCGCACCGGTGGTAATGTTCTTCAAAATAAGCTCCTCGGCCACACGTCCGCCCAATAAAATCGACAACGTGTTATACAAGAAATCTTCCGAATAACTATGCCGATCATCAATGGGAAGCTGCATAGTCATTCCCAACGCGCGCCCTCTCGGAATAATCGTCACTTTATGGACAGGGTCGGCTCCCGGTAACAATTTCGCCATGAGCGCATGGCCCGCCTCATGATACGCCGTCGTGCGCTTTTCCTCCTCACTCAGGACCATGCTCTTACGCTCAGCTCCCATCATGACTTTGTCTTTGGCGTTTTCAAAATCAATGATTTCCACCAGCTTTTTATCCAATCGAGCAGCCCAGAGTGCCGCTTCATTCACAAGATTTTCCAAATCGGCGCCGGAAAAACCCGGCGTGCCCCTGGCAATCTGGTCAAGGGTCACGTCAGACGCCACAGGTACTTTTCTGGTATGCACTTTGAGAATTTCCGCCCGTCCCCGTACATCAGGACGATTGACTACCACTTGGCGATCAAACCGACCAGGCCGTAACAGGGCCGGATCAAGAACATCGGGACGGTTCGTGGCAGCGACAAGAATCACGCCTTCGGTTGTATCAAACCCATCCATTTCCACAAGCAGTTGATTTAAAGTTTGTTCCCGTTCGTCGTGCCCTCCACCTAGCCCCGCGCCACGCAATCGCCCCACCGCGTCAATTTCATCAATGAAAATAATACAAGGAGCATGTTTTTTCCCTTGTTCAAACAAGTCACGTACCCGAGACGCTCCAACCCCCACAAACATTTCCACAAAGTCGGAACCACTAATACTGAAGAAAGGGACACCCGCCTCTCCGGCAATCGCTTTGGCCAACAAGGTTTTGCCAGTTCCTGGAGGGCCAACAATCAAGACTCCTTTGGGGATTCGCCCTCCGAGCTTCTGGAATTTTTGAGGATCCTTCAAAAATTCAATAATTTCCACAACTTCTTCCTTTGCCTCATCCACGCCGGCTACATCGGAAAAGGTCACTTTTTTCTTTTCCTCCGTGAGGAGACGAGCACGACTTTTACCAAACGAGAGAGCCCGATTGCCACCGATTTGCATTTGCCGCATGAGGAAAAACCACAACCCCAGAAACAGGATAAACGGTCCCCATGTCACCAGAAACGTAATATACCAAGGGCTTTCATCCGGCGGTCTGGCTTCGATTTGCACCGATTGTTCTCTCAGGGTTTTCACTAAATCAGGATATTCAACGGTATAGGCCCGAATTCGATTCCCGTCTTTCAAAACCGCACTGATCTGGCTGTCTTTCATCGTGACTTTCGCAATATCCCCACGCTCAAGATGGGCCATAAAGTCACTGAACATCACCTCCTCTTCCGGGAGATGAGACGGGACGGTGAAAAGGTTGAACAACAGGATCATAAAGAACCCGACCACCACCCAAAAAAGCAAGTTTTTCACCCGAGAGCTCATCCGAATGTTTTCCTTTTCCTGATTGCTAAATCCTGCCCCAGCCGAAGCTCGTGTCGGCTACAGGAAACACGTTCACACAACCCCGGAATATACCACGGAGATGCCACATCTGCAAACCATCCCCCTCGTTGCACCCATCACGATACACGGAGCGGACAGGCCGTGAAACTCCTGAACGGTCACCATTTGCCAGAGTATCGAATGCGACGTCGGCACGCTGTGAATCTTCAAGGAGAGCAAGATATGGGTCTCCTGCTTTCGGAGTTCAAATCAGTTGTGCAAGGTAGGAGATAAATTGGAAAACTGGTTTGTCAGGCATTGATAGCAACGTAATACGACAAAGCCCTGTCCACCGACCACGTGACAGGGCTTCACTTGATTGAATATATGCCAAAAGCGGCTTATGGTATAGCGATTAACGGCCTAACGTTTTTCGGAGTTTTTGTGCAGGGAGGCCAATATGACCTGATCCCGATGAATTCAAAAAACCTTTGACTTCAATCTGTTTGACTTTGCCAGTACCGCGTACATTTAGTAGTTTTTTATTCTTCGTCAGTGCTTTACCAATCAATATTGACTCCAATTCTTCGATGAGAGGCCGGCTACCTTTATTTTTCGCAGGTTTACTGAAACCACCGTTTACTTTTATTTGTGCCAAGAAAAAAAGCTGTGGAGTACTACCACGTTTTCTTTTGGGAAAAATCTCAATGTACTTTAAACGTTTATCAGGCGAGGAACATTCTTTTTTAAATGACTGCGTCTCTGTTTTTCCAACATAACAAGGTTTAGCGCCTTTACCAGCTACGCGGAATACATAGCATCCACACGCATCCGGCAAACCTGGTGTATGGTCTTGAACTGTTTTCCAAAACGGGCTGTTCTCTTTCATGCTAATGAGACCTTTTGAATCCATCGCTAAATCGTAAGGACCATGTACTTCAAATTTCATTTACTCATCCTCCTGATTTAGAAATTTGCAACCGTGCTAATCGCTTTTATTTCCGCCCCATTTCGTCAACTTCAGAAAGGCGTTTTTATCCAGCGCACCCACGCCAAGTCTCTCGGTCTTGTCCTGTTTGCTTCCCGGGTTTTCGCCTGCGACTACTGCCGTTGTTTTTGCTATTACCGTGGAAGTTATTACTTATTACTTTGGCACCTGACCAAGGCAACATTTTACCCCACTGTGCAAGTCAGCCAACAGCCTCTGCCTCCGGGCACGACGGCACACGCCCACACTAACACACCCGACATCGTTACGCCGAACAAATCCGGACGACGGCAACCCGCCGTGTTTCCTTCATCACTCGAAAGCGATGGTCGACACGATACCCTCCAACCCACAAAATCCCCTCCGGTGCCACCACAAGGGGAATGGTGCTTCGCTCAGTTTGGCACACCTTCCTGTCTGAGAAAAAATCCTGAATTTTTTTTCGATGTCCTCCCATTCCGCACGGGAAAAAATAATCACCTGGTCTCCATGATCGAACGACCAAATTATGACTGAAGTGATCGGCATCCAGATACGCGACGGAATTCTTTCTCAGGATCGAGACAGTCTCAGCAGCCCGGACCGTTCCTTCGATGGTCTGGCCCGTGGCCGGCCAGTGGATCGCCCCGGGAAAGGACCAGAGACATGACAGGGACGGTTGTACGCGACGCTCGTGGTTCACAGGGACTGCTGAAAACGTGATCCTGTCATATTCCCTCCTAACATCCAGAAGCCCGAAGCGAGCCGTTGAACCCGAGATACCATGCACCACATGCTGAAGAATGGTCTCCACGGCCTCACACCTGAGATGCCCGGGCTTACCCCAAATGGTGCCCGTCGTTCGTACGATCATCCGCCGTTGAATGGGAACGGGAACAGCTAACAATCGTGGACGACTCAAGACGGTACAAGCCTTTGCCTGATGCACCGTCACCGATTCCAGCATGGTCTTCGCCACCTCGTCTAAATACTGATGTTCCTCACGAAGAATGGTTGCCTGACAGGAAAGCCTGCTCACCACCTTGGGATTGAACGTCTTTAACAGCGGGACCAACTCGTGACGTAGCCTGTTTCGCATATACTTTGGACTGGCATTACTCGAATCAACCCGAAATCCACACCCTTTCTCCTCAAGATACCGCAAAAGCTTCGACCGACTCACATGAAGAAAGGGGCGGATCAAACAGGGATGGCGTTGAGCCGGCATACCCGATAACCCGGCAAGTCCCGCTCCCCGCAGCATCCACAGCAGCACGGTTTCCATCTGATCATCTTGCGTATGCCCGACCGCCACTTTGGTCGCCCCCCACACCCTGGCGACCTCCCACAAGCAGGCATATCGCCTCTCACGCGCCACGGCCTGGACGGACTCCCCCTTCCGTTCCCTGAGCACCTGTGTCAGATGCAGTGGCTTGCAGACAAAAGGCAGAGCCAGCTTTTGAGCCAGGCATTCGACAAACGCGGCGTCGTCCGTGGATTCCTTTCCACGCAACCCATGGTCAATGTGCACCACGGCCAAGGCCAGACCTAACGCCTCCCGCCATGCATACAGAGCATGCAAGAGGGCAACAGAATCCGCCCCCCCGGACACAGCAACCATGACACGATCTTCACAAGACAAGAGACCATCCTGCGTCACTTGCCTCAACAGGTTGTGTTCAAACGCCAGCAGGGACGGCACCATGACACCCCACCATGTTTCATGGAGAAACGTGATTCAGTCGGCAAACGCCTGGCGAGCCGATTGAACATCGTGAGCAATACGAGCGGCAAGCTGATCAGAATCTTCACAAACCTCATCACCACGAAGGTAGTGTAAAAATTGCACCTCGATCCATTCCCCGTACAAGGAACAGGTTTCATCCAGCACATGCACTTCCAGCAAGCACTCCCCTTCGCCAAACGTAGGACGGGTCCCGATATAACTCACCGAAGGAAATGCCTTGTTCCGCCATACCATCTTTGTCGCATAGACCCCGTCAGGCGGCATCACTCGTTCGCTGGGAGGTCGCAGATTCGCCGTCGGGTATCCTAAGCCGTGCCCACGACGATCGCCATCAACCACCATACCTGCCAGGGAATACGGACGTCCCAAATATTCACTCGCGTGTTCCATCTTCCCTTTGCTGACGAGCTGACGAATCCGTGTCGAACTCACAATGGTTCCTCGGGAACACACGGGCTTCATCACCTGAACCTGAAAATGGGCCTGTGCGGCCAGAGCGTGCAGGGTCTCCAGGGTGCCCGCGCGATTGCTGCCAAACACAAAATGCTTCCCCACGCACAGCGACTGAATGCCCAGCCCATCTCTCAAAATCGAGAACACAAACTCTTCCGGGCTCAGAGCGGCAAACGCTTTGGAAAACGTCAACACGACGAGATGCTCAATGCCTTGCGCCTCAAACCACGCAAGTTTTTCCGAAGGGGAAGTCAAAAATTTAAAGGCGGATCCAGGACTCAACACCGCCACCGGATGAGGATCAAATGTCAACACCATCGGCGTCCCTCTCTGTTCGCGAGCAGAGTGGACCACCGAGGCCAGTAATTGTCGATGGCCGATATGCTGACCGTCAAAATTGCCTATGGTCAGCACCGGGCGAGGAGAGCAGGGACGACGGGGAAGGCCACGCGAAACCTTCATGGACAAGAGGGATGTAAAAGCCTGGCGGCATCCTTGGCGCAATACGTGAGAATGAAGTCCGCACCAGCACGCTTAATGGATAACAGGGTTTCCAGCACCACGCTGGACTCGTCCACCCACCCCTGCTGAGCAGCAGCCTTGATCATGCTGTATTCGCCGCTGACCTGATACGCGGCCACCGGCACCGCCACATCGGCGCGCGTGCGCGCGATAACATCCAGGTAAGGCAACGCCGGTTTGATCATCACCACATCCGCACCTTCCTCCACATCCAACTGCACTTCACGAATGGCTTCCCGTGCGTTGGCGGGATCCATTTGATACGAACCACGATCCCCGAACACGGGACTGGAAGAAGCGGCTTCTCTGAAAGGCCGGTACAGACACGATGCGTACTTGGCGGCATACGACATGATGGGAAGATCCTTGAATCCACGCTGATCCAGGACATCGCGAATCGCCCCGACCCGTCCATCCATCATGTCGGAAGGCGCCACCATATCGGCACCGGCCTCCGCATGCGTTGTCGCCATCCGCCCCAAACACTCAAGCGTTTCATCGTTGAGGATTTTCCCGTCCTTCACAATGCCGCAATGACCATGAGACGTATATTCATCAATACAGACATCCGTCACCACACAGAGAGTCGGCAACCGATCTTTGAGCGCACGCACGGCCCGTTGCACAATCCCCCTGGGGTCATACCCTGACGACCCGCGTTCATCTTTGTGATCGGGAATGCCGAAGAGCAGGACAGCAGGGATCCCCAATGCCTGCACTTCCTCCGCTTCGGTGATCAGACGATCAATAGACCACCGACATTGACCCGGCATCGATGGAATAGGCTCCCGTTGATTTGTCCCCTCTTTCACAAACATGGGATAGACAAGGTCGCTCGGCACCAGCATGGTCTCCCGCACCATCTGACGGATCGTCGACAGATGACGCAAACGCCGCAGGCGTTGACGAGGAAACCCCATCTGCTAGGCCCCCCCCGCATACACCACGGGCTTCTTGCGGTTCCACTTCATCGGCCCCCCCACGATGGCTGCCGAATGCTCCCCATACCCATTATTGCCTCGGAAGATTAGTCAGAAACACAACCATGTCCCTCACCGAAACCATGCCAACCAGTTGGCCGTCTTTTGCGACGCCTAAATGCCGAACATGTTTCCTGGCCATCAAGTCGTTCGCGTCCAGCAGCGTCTTCTGTTCATCAATGCACACAATCGGTGCTGACATGATTTGCTCGGCCGTGGTCTGTATCGGATCCAATCCTTCCGCAACCAGTCGCCGAACAAGATCGGTATCGGTCACAATGCCTATGATCTCATTCTCCCGAGTAACAAACACACTACCGATACTCTTATTTCTCATCAGTTCTGCTGCCGTCCGGACAGTGGCATCACGATCAACAGCAACAAACTTTGCGGCAGGCACCATAAACGCTTTTACGGGGACCATCAATTTCTCCTTGCATTAACGCATGACCGTGAAATCACGCCAGGTGATTGCCCCCATTTATGGGATATGGGATCACCCGCAAGCCGTTACGGTGCATGCGCTTCACGTGTGACATAGTCAACCAAAGACTGGACAAGCGACGGAATCGTATTCTGAGTGGCCATCACATGCACGTCCAGGCCCACATCCCGAATGGTCCGGGCTGTAATGGGCCCAATGCTCGCAATAATGGTTCCATTCAGATTCTTTTTCATGTCATCTCTTCCATTAAACAGCTGCAAAAAGTTCCGAACGGTGGACGAACTGGCAAAGGTGACGACATCAATCACATGATCGCAAAACATTTGACGAACACGTTCCCGCTCAATCTGTGGCACCACGGCCTTATAGACCTTCGCAACGCACACATGCGCCCCCAGGCGTTCCAATGTGTCAGGCAAGATTTCACGGGCTTCCGAAGCCCTGGCAATTAACACTCGCTGACCGGCTACACCTGCTTGCTGCATAACATCAATCAGTCCTTCAGCCTGATACGTTGCGGCCATCAGATCGGCGGAGATACCAAAGGCTTGCACCTCTTCAGCCGTCCGGGGACCGATACAACAGACCCGCAACCCAGCGAGCGCCCGTGCATCACGACCATGAAACCCAAGCCGTTGCATAAATGCCTTGACGCCATTGACACTTGTGAACACAACCCATTGATAGGTCGCAAGTTGCGCAATGGCTTCATCGACACCGTGCCACGTATCTGGTGGACAGATCTCAATAGTTGGACATTCAACAGGGTCTCCCCCTTGATCTCTGATCCGATCTGACAATCCCGCGGCCTGGGATCTGGCCCGCGTCACCAGCACCCGTTTCCCAAACAGGGGTCGGGTCTCAAACCAGTTGAGCTGCTTGCGCAACCGGACCACCTCACCCACCACCACAATCGCCGGCGGTTGCACCATTGCCGCCTTCGCATGTTCCACAATATCCCCCAGAGTCCCGATCACTGTCTGCTGTCTGGCATAGGTCCCCCATCGAATCAGTGCCACGGGGGTCTCCCGGGATTTCCCTTCTTCAAGCAACCGCGACACGATCATGGGCAGATTTTTGACACCCATGACAAACACCAACGTTCCCTCTGCCGAAGCAAATCGCGGCCACTCCAGAACCGTCGTACCCTTGGTGGGATCTTCATGCCCCGTGATAAAAGCGACGGTCGATGCCAACGTCCGATGCGTGACCGGAATCCCTGCATAGGCGGGCACCGCCACTGCTGAAGTCACGCCCGGCACCACCTCAAACGGGATGTGCTGTTCGGCAACCAGTTCGGCCTCTTCCCCTCCCCGTCCGAACACAAAAGGATCACCGCCCTTCAGCCGAACCACGCATTTCCCTTCGCGCACTTTTCCCAGCATCAATTGATTAATTTCATCTTGAGACCGGTAGGTCCCACGTCCACATCGCCCCACATAAATTCGCTCCGCATCGGAAGAAGCATGGTCCAACAATGCAGGATTGGCGAGATGATCATACAATATGACATCAGCCTTCTGGAGACAGGACTGGCCACGAAGCGTCAAAAGGCCAGGATCCCCCGGCCCCGCCCCCACGAAATACACTGTTCCCACAGGATACGGCTCCATCATTTACCCGCGCCCGTACACAACATCCAAAATCTGTTTGCCGCCGGCACCCAGGATTCGATTGGCCAGAGATGTCCCAATCGCTGTCGCCTCTTCCACTGGTCCTTCCATCCGGTCACGAATGACACACCGTCCATCAAGGCTCGCGACCAGGCCCTCAAGTTTCACTGTCTGGTTCTCAACAACCGCATGTCCGGCAATCGGCACCTGGCACCCCCCCTCCAGTCGTTTCAAAAACGCTCGTTCCGCCGAAACCGCTATGGCGGTCGAGAGATCATGAAGCGGGGCAAGCAAGTCTCGAACAAATGCATCATTCTCGCGCGATTCCATCCCCAACACGCCTTGACCAATCGCCGGAAGACTCACAGGCAAAGGAAGATATTCCGTGACACAGTGAGCCTTCCCCAACCGGATCAGCCCAGCCGCTGCCAGCACAATGGCGGTATAGGCCCCTTCCTGGAGCTTGCGAACGCGGGTGTCCACATTGCCCCGAAGCATGACGATGGAGAGATCAGACCTGCGCGCCAGCAACTGGGCACGCCGTCGAAGACTGCTGGTCCCCACCGTGGCTCCCGCAGGCAGATCCCTGAACGCCAGACGATCCCGTGTGACTAACACATCCCGAGCATCTTCACGCGCCACAACACAGACAATCGCTAACCCCTCAGGCAAGACCGAAGGCACATCTTTCATGCTGTGGACCGCGAGATCAATCTCTCCTCTGAATAACGCCTCCTCAATTTCCTTGACGAACAACCCTTTCCCGCCAATGTTGGCCAAGGGCGCATCCAGGATTTTATCACCACTCGTTTGAATTTTCTGGAGTCGAATCGTCACGGACGGGGCGACTTCCTGCAGTCGTGCTTTCACCCATTCCGCCTGCCAAAGCGCAAGCTGGCTCCCCCGTGTCCCAATGACGAGAGACGAACGACATGCAGTTGTGCAACTCACTCCGATTCCTTATCCCACACGGCTCCTTTGGAGGATCTCCCGCCGTTTCCAGACACAACACACTCGACGTCTACTCCGAAACGTCCTCCTGCTCCGGCCTGGTGGTGAAAGCGGAAGACAGCACATCAGCCCCCGAGGTTCCCCGGTCCACAGGAATTTCGCACGTCCACAGATTCCTTCTCCGCGAGATACTTCTCCAAATCATAAAAATGCCTGGCTGCTTCGATATACATCGAACCATTCGACGTTTGGACCGCATCTTTCAAGGCGACCAGGGGGCCATGCAGGAGTTTCTTGACAATGCCCGATGCGAGATGTTCCATGGCCTCCCGTTGCTCGGGCGTCAGCATGCCGAGTCGGCCAAAGATTTTTTGCAGCTCGGCATGCTTAATATCCTCCGCGTGCTTTTGCAACGCAATAAGCATGGGCATTGCCTTCAACGACTGCATCCAATGGAGCATGATGCCGACTTCGTCCTGGACAATGCATTCGGCGCGAGTGGCTTCCTTCCGACGATCTTCACGGTTCTGTTCAACGTACGTTTCAAGATCATCCATATCAAACAGGAACGCATTGTCAACCTGGCGAACGTCAGGATCAATATTGCGGGGGACGGCCACGTCAATCAAAAAGATCGGACGATTCCATCGCTCACGAACCGCCCGTTCCACGTCCTCCGGGCTAATCACATAGTGGGAAGCCCCGGTCGAACACAGCACAATGTCGGCCTTGTACAGATCCGTGCGAAACTCTTCAAAGGGCATGGGCGTCCCGCGAAACCGGTTGGCCATGTCTCGTGCGCGAAGAGAATCGCGTGTCGTGATCAACACCTGCTGCACGCCATGATCCACCAAGTGGTGAGCCGCTAATTTGGCCATTTCTCCGGCACCAACCAACATGACCGTCCGTTCCGACAAGTTGCCAAAAACTTTTTTGGCCAGTTCAACTGCGGCGTAGCTCACGGACACCGCATTTTCCGCAATCCGGGTTTCCGTCCGAACTCTCTTGGCCACAGAAATGGCTTTCTGGAATACTTTGTTCAGAATGACACCGCTGGCGTTATGGGTGGATGCATCACGGAAACACTCCTTCACCTGTCCCAGGATTTGCGGTTCTCCCACAACCAGGGAATCGAGACTGGATGCCACGCGAAACAGATGTGTGATGGCGCGATCCCCGGCATGCCGATACAAATGAGGGAGCAACTGCTCCGCAGACAACGAAAGATGCGTGTCCACCAAAAAATCTTGAACACCGGAAAAGCCGGCATCGGCATGATCGGTCACGGCATAGACTTCAACACGATTGCATGTCTGCAGGAACACTCCCTCATGAATATTCGGATGTGCCATGAGGCGATTGATCGCTTCCCCGACCCGGCTGTCCGGAACCATCAGCAGCTCCCGAAGCTCAACGGAAGCGGTTTTGTGACTCAAGCCAACAACGATAACATTCATGAGCTGATCGGCAAGCTCTCCCCCTTTAAAAGAACCCCGAGAAATGTCAGCAAGACGCCGACGAATCCGACAACGGTCAGATAGGCGGCCTTTTTCGCTCTCCATCCGACGGTCACACGTCCCATCATGACCGCCAGATAAAACACCCACGTCACCAGTGCCCAGATTTGCTCGGAATTCCAACTGAGGTAGGCACCGAACGTAATTTGCGCGGACATGGCCCCCGTCAGAATCCCCATCGTGAGAAAAGGAAATCCTAATAAAATCGAACGCTGGTTCAGCCTGTCCAGAAAATCCAGAGGCGGTAATTTCGTGTACAGAAGGTTAAATTGTTTGGACTTCAGCAACCAGTCCTGGGTGAGATACATCAACCCTGACACAAA
Source organism: Nitrospirales bacterium (assembly GCA_963692935.1). GTDB lineage: Bacteria > Nitrospirota > Nitrospiria > Nitrospirales > UBA8639 > Bin75. The sequence continues at coordinate 662,210 of OY843588.1, read as the reverse complement.
AGCCACGGCAAACCCGACTGTGCCCAACATGCTAAGCGTGACATGGATCCACACCGCTTGAAACACGGGGTGCAGGGACTGGGTCTCCGAAGGCAGGACGGCCGTGGACACCAAGGAAAGAAAAGCGAGGGGCAACATGAATGATCCCAACACGTAGAGACGCTGGAGGAGAACCACCGTCAAAAAGACGAGGACCAGGGACCATGAAAAAAACGACAGGGCATTCTGGAACGAGACCCACCACGCATCCGCTCCGGAAACCACTTGAAAGGCCAGTACGCCGGTATGGATCGCACATCCCACACAGGTCACGCCAAGCGCAACCTTGGCAAGGACATCTGACCGCCGGAGAAGGTACCCCAGCAACAGCAAGGTCCCAAGAAAATAGAATCCCAGCGTAAGTTGCAAAAAGGCGACAGTCATCCACACCTAAATCGATTGAAAACAGTTCCAAGAACTTTGGTGCGAAGTATAGGACAGGCCATTTGAAGATAGCAAGAATCCGTGGCTATCGGCATCATCTCACGGCATTCTCCGGGAGCATCACATCGAGGAACAAACACCTGAGCCGTGCCACGTTCTCGCACCAGGAGTCCTGACGATTCGCCGCATACATTCACACAGACAGATACGTCGCACTCAGCTCCGTCAGAGGAAGGAAGGGGAGATAACACAGATGCGAATGGGAACAGGGTTGTGGCCGTCAGTAGAACGGGATAACGCTGACGGGTGATAACCGTGAGGGACTGTAGACTCCCCGTGAGGCAGGGAACACATCAAACATTTTCCTGCCGGGATTCAATGTTGCGTTTGCCACTCTCGTGACACAGGCAGGAACCTGACAGGGCCAGGACTACACGCAACCTGTCATGAACCATACCAGCCACAATGCGATTATCCGCCTGATCCTGCCGTGGCCCCACCGCACACGTTTATGACCTGTCCCGTAATAGCCGCAGCATCGGACTGACAAAGAAACACCGTCAACGCGGCAATCTCCCCAACTTCGGCCATCCGTTTAATGGGTACCGCCGCAATGGCCCGGGCACGGAATGTTTCGGCCGACACACCCAACACGGCCGCTGTCTCTTCAATACCCTGACGCGCCATATCCGTATCCACCCAGGTAGGACAGATGGCATTGACCGTGATGCCCCGATCGGCCACTTCCAGCGCCAGGGCTTTGGTAAACCCGAGAATGCCATGTTTGGCTGTACAGTATGCCGTGTAGCCGGGCACACCAAACCTGCCCAGGACGGAAGACATGTTAATAATACGCCCATACGCAGGGCCAGACATATGGGGCAACACCTGTTTCGAGCACAAATAGGACCCTGTCAAATTCACCTGAAGGATCGTCAACCACCGTACATCATCGGGATCGTCCATTGGAGTTCGACCTGACACACCGGCATTGTTGACCAAAATATCTATGCGCCTCCATGCTTTGACAACGGTCTCTACGACACGCTCCACATCGCCACGATGAGTCACATCGGCGATCACGCCCATGGCTTCCCCTCCCCGCTCACGGATATGGGCGACGGTCTGCTCAAGGAACTCCCCGCGTCGACCGCACACGGCAACGCGAACGCCTTGATCCGCTAACGCTATGGCAATACCTCGACCAATCCCCACACCTCCCCCCGTGACAAGGGCTACACGAACTTTTAACATTAGCGGTTCCTCCGCAAAATCAGCCGTCCTCCGAGTTTTCGACTCTGAGGTCTCTCAACGCGACGGGTAATGGTTTGCTCAAATGCACGCAGACCTGTCACAATCTACAGACCTCAACTGGCAAGGTCATCGTCGCGGCCCAGTTCCTGCACAATATACCCTCATAGTAGAAATCCAAGCCGATGAAGGCCCACAGGACAACGAAAACGTGTGATCCTGATCACATTCCAAGCGGTCAGGTATCCCCTGAACACTGTACGATCCCGCATTCCGCTACACGGGTACCCTGCAACCGGTTTCACCACATGGCACGGGCCGAGCAACTGCCCAGGGGAGCCGTTCTATGACGGGAATGTTGTATGTCGTCAGCACGCCAATTGGGAACCTGGAAGATTTCACGTTTCGGGCTCACCGGATTTTACAAGAAGTGTCGGCCATCGCGGCAGAAGACACCCGGCACACTCAAAAATTGTGTCGCCATTACCGCATCCATACACCGCTGACGAGTTACCATGATTTCAACAAAGAAGAAAAAACCCCGCTCCTTCTGGAACGTCTCCAACAGGGGCAGTCCATTGCCCTTGTCTCCGACGCCGGCACACCACTCATCTCTGACCCCGGCTACTATCTGGTGACCCGAGCCATCGCCCTGAACATTCCCCTCGTTCCCGTTCCAGGCCCTTCTTCAGTACTTGCCGCACTATCCGTTTCCGGGTTGCCCACCGATGCCTTCACGTTTGTCGGATTTCTCCCCAAAAAACCGACCGCTCGAACCCGGCTCCTGCACAGCCTTCAGGAAGACCCCAAAACCATTGTTGCGTTTGAAACACCGCATCGTCTCAAGTCCACACTACTCGCCATCCAGGAAATTTTTCAGGATCGGCAGATCGCCATTGCTCGTGAACTCACGAAAACTTACGAAGAAATTATGCGTGGTACTGCCCAAGCCCTTCTTCTCTCAAACCACTCGCGAGCACTCAAAGGGGAAATGACACTCATCATTGAGGGAAAAGCAAAAAGGAAGAAACAGATCAGCGAGGAACAATCCAGGGCAGTTACGCATCACCTTTTTGAATAACCACGCGATAATGCCCGCTAACCAACTCACGGCTTAGAATGGTGTGGCCCTCGTCTGCAACACTCTGCGGGACGTTTCTGATGGGATCTCCGTCATCAAGCAGAACGGCCAAGACTTCCCCCGACACCATTGTATCAAGCTTCAGTTTGGTCTTGACGAAATTGTACGGACAAATCACCCCACGAAGATCTAAAACCGCCTGGCAATCAATCTTCGGGCTTATGGTATCCATGGTCTAACCGTATTCGCAGCGAGAGGAATCACTCCAGTCTGGCCCCCACAAACAAAACGGAGCGTGCCAACATTTCGTCAACACACTCCGTTTGTTCACAGACTTCCGAAGACACGATGTTTGACGGAAATCTTACTGAACGGTCCCTTTGTCGAAATTATCACGACCGGTACCGTAATCCGTCGCAATGGTTTTGTTGGTTCGTTTATTCACGGTATCCGGCTGAGGGGCACATTGCCAGCAAGGAGCGGCACCCGTGATCACGCCAAGATTAGAGTTAATGCCCCCTTTCACAGTACCCTCCTGAATGCCACCCTCGGGAACACCAGTGTAACCAGCCGTCTGGGTCGCAATACCCCGATAGTTCGCGGGATCAGGCCGTTGGCCCAGTCCACCACCAAAATCAGGATTGTCCTCGCCACCCAGGAGTTGGCTTCCCTCAAGCACATAGACTGATCGCACCATTTTGCGACCGGTGCTGAACTTATGGGTAGCATCGGTTTCTTGTACGGCTTGCACGGAGACGTAGTCGCCCTGGCCAACCGCCTTCAAATTCTCCATATTCGTAGCATCGTCAAAATAGAGAACTTGCAGGTTCAACCCGCCTCTCAACGTCTGCCTTTCATCGTGCGAGCTTCCCCCCATGTCAAGGAAGAGCTTCCCGCCGACAGTGTCAATGCTTACGATTTCTCCCTGGACGGTTTCAGGAGCCGAGAGGTACCGCAACATGTCACCTTCGTCCATGACCCGCGCCCTTGTTCCTGACCCTTGTGATTCACCAACCCCCGTTCCAAAACCGGAGTGCTGAGGCGCACGCTCCTGCGCCACGACCACGCTCACCGAGCCTGCAAGAATAATCGCTGCTCCAAAATACCCTAACTTCCGCATGGGCCCCTCCTTAAGGAAGTGTTAGTTAATAATCGCCAATGAAGGATAATGCCTGTGATGTCAATGTTCCTTGGCCCCAGATATGAGTCATGAGTCTGACTATAGTGATCTCCTCAAACAGTGTCAAGGGGTTTCTCTTGTCACTCTTTGACGGAATAACGTCCCTGTGAGACACACAGCTCCTCCTCGTGACGGCTTCCTCATCCACTGATGACATATTTTTGTGCTGACAATTCTCAAGACATTCCACCCCATGTGTCGAAAATGAACCCCCTGAATGGTGCCCGGACCGAGGGTCGAACTCGGACTCTTTTGCAAGAACCAGATTTTGAGTCTGGCGCGTCTGCCAGTTCCGCCATCCGGGCATCCCGTTGGGCAAATATTGTCTAGCATGATTCCCCGCCAACGTCAATGAAACGTATCAAATCCTCTACCGATCAAAGACCGCACTGGTGACAGCTTTACCTGGTCGGGTGAAGCCGTGGAGGACGGTGATGTGTTAGTCGCCCGCTCCCAGTGGATGCCCAAAGGGGCTACCCTGTAGAATCCCCTGATTCGGGATTTTTGCAGGGCGGCGTTGCCTGGCACATCTTCTGGTCCTGCACGCCCAAGGCATTTGAACAAAAGCGGCAGGCAAACAATGGTCGGGTAAAGCAATGTCCTGCCTTGCGACAGGCCGGAAGCCACCCCCATCGTCCACGTCGATATCGCATCCAGGGTATTCAAAATAGAGCACGCAATCAACGACCGGTCCGTCGGCCCGGTGCGCCGGCATTGATGCCGACCGTATACGCAATCCACGCTAAATCGGCTTCGCCCTTTTCCGCACGCTGATAGGTATCGGTACCGGTTGCAAGGTCGGTGCATTCCCACAGGAAATGCACGTCCCGGAACCCTGCATCCTTCATGACCTCCATGACTTCGGCAATGGTCCATAAGCGCCATTCATAGACGAAGGCATTGCGTATTCGACTGCCGTCTCGAAATCTGAAATGTATGCGGGTGGTACAATAATATGTGGCAGGGTCGAAGGTGTTCTGGTCCCAGATAAAGGTAAAATTGCCAATGCCATCATCGTCGAGGTTCTCGATCTTACGGGCTTCTTCCTGCAAGACCTGGCTTTCACTCCCCCCCCAAATATCCAACACCAGCATGCCTCCGGGCTGGAGAGATGCCTTCACTCGCTTAAAGTACTGACGCAACGTGGGCCGATCTCGAAACACCATGTAGCTGAAATTCATGGCCACTGCCAGTTGAACTTTCGTCGGATGAGGGTCCAGGACATTACCACAGACGAGAGTCAGGCGTTGCTGCTGATCGGCGGTTAGTCGAGACACATTGTGCGTGCGGCCCCACTGAAGCGTGGGCGCATCCAGATCAATGCCGATGGCCCGGTTCTGGGGATGCGCTTTCACGAAACACGTGGAGAACGCGGCAGTGCCGCAGAAATCTTCCCGCAACAATCGAAGTGGCTGTCTGGTATAGCCCTGAAAATACGACGTGATAAACGACACATCCTGTTCGGGGCTTTGCACGCTTTTTTGATACAGGGCATGGGGATCGGCCAGGTCAGCTATACGCAATCGTACTCTGGCTCGATTCTTACTGGGTTTCATACACGAGTCCTTTCACGACCTGAGCAGAGGTATCACGGCCTGTGTCGATCATAAGATGCCGGCTCCCACTGTACGACAACAAGCCCACGGGGACCCGTATCATACGGGAAACAGGGAATCGGATGTCAGCATTCAGAAAACCCATGGCACACAACCGACGACACATCTGCCATGACGCACTCATCGCACTCGCGAGAGTGCCCCATGCATAACGCCAGGCTCCCGATGATTTCGGCAGTTGTTCAACCGTTCACCTTCCTATTATACTGTGGTCGTGCCCGGATCTATCCACACTGACCCGTACTGGCGGCCCGGGTTGCCTTCTCTGGCACATATCACACTTTTGGTAAGTCGTCACTTACAGTAGGCCGTAGCTTACCGAAAGCGTGTTTGTTTGAATTATCAAGCAGTTAGGAGAGCGAAATGAAAAAATTCATGTTTCTGTCTTACGGATTTGAGAAACCCACACCTGCAATCATGACGGCTTGGGGCAAATGGTTCGAATCGATTGCAGACAAGATGGTTGAAAGCGGCCATTTCCCGAGCGGGCGGGAAATTTCGAAAAGCGGGACAAAAGAACTCCCGCTGGGCATGGAATCCATCACGGGCTATGCCATCTTCAACGCCGAAAATCTTGATGCTACGGAGAAGATCGCACGAGACTGTCCATACATTGCAAGCAACCGAGTCTACGAAATCATGACAAAGTAGTGGGTACATGTGCGTCACGTCAGGAAGGAGCATGACAATGGAAACTTATGCCCGTGAAGCAACCAAAACCGACACACCCGATGATCCCCAAGCACGTCAACTCTTACAGCATGCGTTTGAGAATACCGCACGATGGCCCTGTGGCTTTGGAGGGTTTGTAGCCGATCTCCGCATCAACGTCAATGGCGAAGAAAGCACCGGCACGGTCACCGTGAAGTCTGCAAAAGACGTTGACGTGGCTCTTCCCAACGAAGAGCTTCTGAAGTGGACTCAAGGCCAGATTGCGATGATTGCCCAGCATCGAGGCCCGCGAAACTTTGATGAATCAGATGGGAAATACCATCTCGTCTTTGCCGGTGAAGAGAACCATCCCCAGGGACCACGTATCAGCCTGGGTGATACCATGGGATCATCCTACCGGATCAAAGATGGTCGCATCACCCAGATTAACCGGAAGATGCCGCATGTCGCGTTTACCATTAACATCGAAACCAGCGTTCTGACCCAGGAGAATAAACATCTCACGACTCGCTACACCGTGTATTACTATTCCCCCCAGGATGGCTCGCTCGTGAATGTCGAAAGTTTTTCCGATTCGCACACCCGAGTCGGCAACGCGGATCTTCCCGCAACCCGCCGCATTATTTCATATGAAAAAGGCGTGATGGTGACACGCACCATCACATTTGCAAACCACAAACTACTGCAATGTTAACGATTACCTTACCAGGGGCATCATGTATTCCAGGGAATGATAAGATAGAACCAAGGCCAGATTCATCCAGAATCCAACACGTGAAGACGGTTTTGCTATCCTAGACTCATTGGCTCCGCACCAGCCGCCACCACTGTGGTCGTTCGATTCCCCGGAACAACATCTGTCCGAGCACGACCACGGCCCGCTGTTCCTTCAATGACATGAGCAACACAAATGTCAAGAACGGACATGAGGCGGTGGTTGATGGGCACAGGGATCCGGCACAACCCCCGCGGCCTGAAGGCGATCCATGATCCCAACGAAGGGCGGGGTCTCCCGCAGTCCGGCCTTCACGGCCAACACCCGATACTTCAGACGGCGATTGCGATCAATGGTGGAAAAAACCCGATTGCGAAGCCACACGATCAACGGGTTTCCCGTGTTCCAGAAAAACACTTCCTCATCCGCAAGCCGTTGCAGCATGTCGACATTGGGACGACGCCGTGTTTCATATACACGCAGCCGTGTTTCAGAAAAATCGTCTTCGGCCAAACACGACGGCACCACATCGGCCAGAGACATGGCATCAACCATGGCTTGCATGCGCCCTTGCGACGCGTGCGGATTCATCCCATGAGCGGCATCCCCGAGCAGCACGGCCCCATCAGCCACCCAGGTTGCAACCCGGGTTTGACCCGCGGGCATATAGGCCACCTGCTCCCAGTTTTGCAATCCCTGAAACGTGGCTGACAGATCCGGATAAATGGCCGTCCACTTTTTTTGCAGGGATTTCACTCCCGCCGCTCGTATGACATCCATGGATTCAGACTTGATCATATACACAAGATAGACCGTGTCTCCCGCCGCCGGGAATACACCCAAAATTTCTTTTTTCCCAAGAAAATATTGCGCCTCATGCAACCGTTCGGGACAATCCAGAATGGCCACAAGATAGCTTTCGGCGTACCGGCGCAGCGAGGTCCGAATACCGAGCGCATCACGAACTTTGGAGAACGGGCCATCGGCACCCACGACCAGTCTGGAAGAAATGCGCAAGGGTTTTCCTTCGACTTCGGCTTCCACTCCGACAACCTTCCCGTCCTGTTTCAAGATGTTGACAAAAGACGCGCTATACCACAGTCCCCCAGGGTTCTGTTTCTTCAATGCCCCCAGCACTGTAAGATGGGCGGCATGCGTCAGGGTTACCAGGGCACGAGTATAGGGAGGGGGTAATTCGCCATAGTCAATCGAACAGAGACGCCCGCCGCCGATTTGCCGGAAATGAAAATGTCTGACGGGACACACCGCATCGCTGGGCAACTGATCCAACAGACCCAGTTCATCCAGAATCCTTTGCCCGTTCGGCTGAAGAATTTCCCCGCGTATGCCGTGGGGAGGCCCCGGGGCTCGTTCAAGCACAAGGGTTCGAATGCCCTTCCTGGCCAGCGCCAGGCCCAGGATCGCTCCGCCGCCGCCGGCGCCAACCACTACAACGTCAACGTGAATATCCATGAGACAGGACAGAGGGAGCAGATCGCGTACATTGCACAGACAGGTTCATCCCATGTCCTGTGCACACCGTCCAACGCTGATCGGCACAATGACAGGTGCTGTGGGGTCCGAGTCGTACCTTGTTAAGCGGTACGTGGCACCGTTAGGGCGGGTGTATGTAACAGTCGGATTGTTCCGAGCATATTCCCTCATCTTTCTGTACCGTTCCGAGCCTCTAAGCCTTGCACGACCTTCCTTTCACCATCCAAAGATGTACGAGAGGATTAAAATGACGACCAACACACCGATAATTGTGACCGCCATATCCACGATTTGTACAATGAGTCCTGCTTCACCACGTGCCATAGTGTACATCCTTTCACAGGCTGAGTGTGCAACAGACAGTGATAAACACGACTAATGCGCATGACCGCCTTTCCACCCGTTAGGCGTGCCCCACGTGGTGAGCTTTGCCTTGCACACTATCAATAACGTCTTCAATCTCGGCTTTGCGGCAGGCGAAGAAATCGTCCACGTGCTACAAGCAGAAGTACTGCTCCTTGATCCCGTCTGGGTAAGCGATAGACAGAACAGGCTACTCGTGTTCAAAGACATTCTGAAAATATTCATCGGCTTGTTCCCAAGCCGAGGGGTTGGTCTGTTGCAACCAGTTTTTCAAAAATGTTTTTTGCCCGGGAGAGAGCAATTGCCTGATTTGGTGGGTACGACCCTGCAGGGGCTGCAAAAACCCCACTTTCTTAACAGGGTCAAGCGTGGCCGTCCGAACGTACAGCGTGGTATAGGTCGAAGGCCGATCTTCATCACCCTCCCCCTGCAACCAGACCGAAATATACTTCTCCACGTGTAACCCGGAACTGTCCAATGCCGGAGTCGTTTCATGAAACACATCGTGTTCTGTTTGAGGTAAGGGGACGGCTTCGTGAGCACGAAAGAGGAAATTTTTATTCCACATCAGGCAGTCATGACGGAAAGAAAACGGTTAGACACCTCAGTGCTGAATAGTGGCAGGGATTCGGTTGGAAAGTCAAACCCTGGACAATTCCAGTCGGGTCTCAGTACTGCATGCACGTTGAGCCAGGAAAATCTGTCCGACTGTTTGGGAAAAACAACGATGGAAAGACCTGTACAAATACTTGAGTTTTTCCTTGGGCTGTTATAGATTACAGTCTGTATGTTTTAAGATGAAACCGTCGTCGACGTCATCCCCTTCTTTCAATTCATCGGAAAAGGAGTGCCATTCCATGCGACACTTGTTCATCACGGGATTCCTGTTAGCAAGTTTGTTCGTTGCTGGCTGTCATGAAAACGTCAAATTACGTCTCCCTGACATCCAAATGGTACCTGCAGAGAAAGAATTTCCTCTAACCATTTCTGTGGTCACCTTTCAGGACAAACGTCCCACATCCGAACACGTGGGTGTCCATATCTATGATGGAGGTGAGAAAGAATATTTTAGCATGAGAGATGGCAGCCTCGGTCACGTTGCCACACAATCCTTTATTCACTTCCTGAATCAATCAGGATTTTCCGCCTTCGCCGCCACCGACACCGAGTCTGCCGATATCCTCATTGAGGCCGATATTGAACAATTCAATGCAGACGCCACTGATAGACTGCTGTACTCCTTCCTCGAAGTTGACATGACGATGGTCTTCACGATTCACAACGTCGCCGATGGAAGCGCGACACGCGTGAGGATTGCGGCCGGCGAAACCAGCAATGAGTGGCCCGTCAATATTCACACTGACATGGAGATGCTCATCAACGCAGTGCTCAAAGAAGGATTTATGAATTTGCTGGACACAGGAGAGATCCAGACTTCAACGTCACGCGTCATTTCCCACTCGACCCTCAAATCGTTTTCCAGTGCAACCCAATTTCCAACGCTCTCCGGGCACACTTGATCGCTCCATCGTGAATGATGCTTTTCTCAGAGACAGAAGGCTTGACATCTCAAATCGCTTGATATATAAGCTGGCCAAGTAAGTCAGGTGTGCGGGGAATAAAGACGTTCCCTCGCGGGCCACCGGAAAATCGGGTGGCACACAGAATAAGGACAGTGACGTCCTTCTGGTTGGTAGTATAAACCGGGGGGGCGTTTTTTTTTGCCCGCCCCTCACGACGAATCATGCTGAAACGTATGGCAGGCCGGCCGGGCAAGAAACAACGGTGTTTCCCTGGATCCTCCCAGGTCTGACGAAGGAGTCACGACATTCTTGTGATCGCTCAATGTGTTGAAACCCGGGAACGTTTTGCCAAGTGTCCCGATCGTGGTGAAACAGCTTCTGGGGAACGGTGTTCCGAGACAAGAAAGGAAACATTCCATGTATAGATTGATGCACAGTACACTCACGGTCTTCGTTTGGGGGATCGTGTGTATCGCGCCACCCGTGTTTGCGGGAGGCAAACTGGAAATAGACGAAACCAAATGGATCAGCATCGGCGCTGGAGCAAAGGCAAGTTTCACGGCACGGTCGGAACGAACAGGCGACGGGCAGCAAACCAAAGGCAATGATTTCAGCCTGGAGAATATGAGGCTCTATGTCAACGGGCAGATCCACAAGTATGTGAAAATTGAATTCAACACGGACTGCACGGATTGCTCGGATGGCGGGAGCATGATCATTCTTGATGCGATTGGGAAGCTTGAATTCAATCAGTATTTCAATGTATGGGCTGGTCGCCTGCTGGTCCCGGCGGACCGCGCCGAACTGGACGGACCGTACTTCCAGAACACGTTTGACTTTAACCGGACACCGTTTTACCCATCGGATTTCGGCAACTACGTGGCCGGACGGTTTGGCCGCGACGACGGTGTCAACATCTGGGGCGCGTTCTTCGAAGACAAACGGTTGACCTACGTCGCGGGAGTCTTCGATGGAGTGGACAGTAACGCCACGCGTCCAAACCGGAGCGATAATCTGCTCTGGGCAGGTCGCGTGAGCTACAATTTCTGGAACGTCGAACAGAATCCGGGCTATTACACCAGCAGCACCTACTACGGAAACGCGGGAGATATTCTGACCCTCGCCTTTGCCGTGCAACACCACACCGATGGCGCTGGCGGTACCGTGACCAAAAACGCGGACGAAATGGACGAAACACGAGCCCACTATGCATCAGATTTCCTGGGCTACAGCGCCGACATTCTCATGGAAAAAGTGTTGCCGAACACGGGCGTGCTGACGCTGGAGGGAGAATACAAGGTCTTTGAGACCGGGGTACACGATGAGCTGCTGAAGACACCCGGCAGCATGGAAACGATTGACTGTTTTTGCCTGTTCGATGGTCACTCCTGGACCATGACGGGCTTGTACCTCTTCCCGGAGAAAATCGGGATCGGGCAACTCCAACCCTATGTGCGTTTCACGGAAAATGTTCCTGACAAGAGCACATACCGGAACGAATTTGAAATCGGGACGAATTACATTATCGACGGGCACAATGCCAGAATTTCACTGTTCTACCAGTACGGCGATATCGCCACAAAAGGACGCAGTTGGTCCGGGCATCAGGACGGCGATGAAGTGAGTGCGGTGAAACTGGCTCTTCAATGGCAGATTTAACGCTTGACCGGATGTTCAGACAACGATCAAGACATTGTACAAAGGAGAAACACGCAATGGAGAATACACAACGACCGGAGCAGACAGACGAAAAGCATGAAACCTGCCTCACGCACTCGGGCGAGAAAAACCGTCGCCAGTTTTTAACAGATGCCGGCACAATGGCGACGGGATTCGGCGTGGCAGCACTGTTAGGCAATTTGGGGAATTACGCGCTTTCATACGCGGCCGACAAGGAACCGATTCAAATCGGCATCTTACATTCTCTGAGTGGCACGATGGCCATTAGCGAAGTGTCGTTGAGGGATGTGGTGCTGATGACCGTGCAGGAAATCAACGCCGCGGGAGGAGTGCTCGGAAGACAGATTCAACCGGTCGTGGTTGATCCTGCCTCGAACTGGGATTTATTCGCGGAAAAGGCCAAGCAACTGCTCTTGGTCAACAAGGTTGCCGTCGTGTTTGGGTGCTGGACATCTGTCAGTCGGAAATCCGTTCTGCCCGTCTTCGAAAGTCGTAACGGGTTGTTGTTCTATCCCGTGCAATACGAGGGAGAAGAATGTTCACGCAATGTCTTCTACACCGGCGCAACCGTCAACCAGCAGGCCGTGCCCGCTGCAGAATATCTGATGAGCGAAGAAGGCGGAGCATACAAAAAGTTCTATCTGCTGGGAACGGATTACGTCTATCCCCGAACGACAAATAAAATTTTGCGCGCCATGCTGCTGGCCAAAGGCGTCCCCGCCGCCAATATCGGCGAAGAATATACCCCGTTTCATCACCAGGATTACCAGACCATTGTCAAGAACATCCGGCAATTTTCCCGTCGAGGGGATGCGGCGGTCATCAGTACGATCAACGGGGACAGTAACGTGCCGTTCTACAAGGAATTTGCGAATCAGGGTCTCCGATCCGAAGATGTGCCCATCATCGCCTTCAGTGTGGCCGAAGATGAACTGCGCAGCATGGACACGACCGCACTCGTCGGCCACTTGGCCGCCTGGAATTATTTTCAAAGCCTCAAGACGCCCGAGAACAACATGTTCGTGTCCAAATTCAAGGCTTACTGTCAGGCACAGGGTCTGCCCGGTGGCAACACACGGGTCACCGATGACCCGATTGAAGCTGCCCATTTCGGGGTTCACGTCTGGAAACACGCAGTGGAAAAAGCAGGGACGACCAATGTAGATGCCGTGCGAAACGCGGTGTATGGATTGGAATTTGACGCGCCCGGCGGCAAGAAAAGAATGGACGCGGTGAATCACCACACCGACAAGCCTGTGCTCATTGGAGAGATTCGTGAAGACGGACAATTCTCAATTCTTTCCAGAACCGGTCTCGTGCGGGCGGAGCCCTGGAGTGAATACACCAACCCGGAGAAGGGATGTGACTGGGTCAATCACAAGGGTACCTACCAGAAGACCTAACATGCCTGGTGGGCTCGGGATCGTTCCCTGATCCCGAGTCCACCCCGACCGTCATGGCACCATCAACGCAAAGCCTTCACCACACCGCAGTGTTCACGCACATCACCATGACACGACCGCTCGCCCATACAACACTCCTTCGTCTGGGTGTCGTTGTCTGGTGTCTCTTCGGCTTGCAGGCCATGGGATGGGCACAGGAAGCGACTCCACCGTCAACGTCGACCAACAACGTTGGGATTCATGAAGCCCTGACCGCTCTCATAGAAGGGACATGGACTGACAAAAAACGTGCCGCGACCTACCTGCTGCAACACGGCGACCCCAGTCTACTCCCTCAGCTGGAAGCACTCCGCCCAACGACAAACCGGCGGGTTCGCAGACTGATCAAGCCGGTGATCACCCTCTTCCGGAATCAAGCCGGCCTGGCCAGTCAGGACACGGAAACGCGCCGCGCCGCCGCCAGGGATCTTGGCATACGAGGAACCCGTGAAGCCCTGCCTGTCCTCCGCAATGCCTTGTCCAACGAGCAGGACCACTGGGTCAGATACGACCTGGAGGAAGCGATCAGTTTGCTCACGGTAGAATACGCAGACCCACAAGACCAGCTTGCGGCCATTCACAAGCTGGGCGACCTGCGTAGCGATGCCGCCCTGCCGGTTTTACAAGAACTGGCCGACCGGCCGGCGAGTACCCTGGAACAGCACACGCTCCGCAACGCGGCGAGCGAGGCTGGCCACCGCATACAAAAATGGCAGGATATCGCCAGTGGCATCGAAATTCTGTTACAGGGTCTGAGCCTGAGTTCCATTCTCCTCCTCATGGCACTGGGACTTGCCATTGTGTTCGGCCTGATGGGTGTCATCAATATGGCACATGGGGAGATGATGATGATCGGCGCCTACGCGACCTATGTCGTCCAGGAAATTTTTCGAGCCTGCTTCAGCGCATCGTTCTTTGATTATTATTTTTTCTTTGCCCTCCCGTGCGCCTTTGGGGTTGCCGGCCTCATCGGATGGATTCTGGAAGGGACACTGATCCGGTTCCTCTACGGAAGACCGCTCGAAACGCTTCTGGCCACATGGGGGGTCGGGCTGGTTCTGATTCAAGTCGCCCGTCTCATCTTTGGAGATCTCACAGCCGTTCAAGCGCCAAGCTGGCTCAAGGGCAGTGCGCAGGTGATGGTCGGTGTGCAGCTGCCGCACAATCGGATGTTCATCATTGTGCTCGCCCTGATTTGTCTGGCCGGTATCTATGCGCTCCTCTTCCGAACGAGCATCGGCCTGCGGATCCGGGCGGTCCTGCAAAATCGTGACATGAGCGCATGTCTGGGCATTCCAACCCGAAAACTGGACGCCTACACCTTTGCCTTCGGCTCGGGACTGGCGGGCCTGGCCGGTAGCGCGCTCACGCTGGTGGGCAACGTTGATCCCGAACTTGGCCGACACTACATTGTCGACTCGTTCATGGTCGTCGTGACCGGGGGCGTGGGCAAACTGGCCGGCACGACGACGGCCGCCCTGGGCATCGGCACACTGAATAAAGTGTTGGAACCGAGTTTTGGAGCCGTATATGGAAAGGTGACGATTCTGATCCTGATTATTCTGTTTCTGCGCTACCGGCCATCCGGACTCTTTACACCGAAGGGGCAACGCCGTGATTCCTGAGCACGATCAACAAACCAACCGTGCGCTGGCAAGCCCGTTGTTCTGGATCACCGGACTGGTGTTGCTCGTGGGCCTTCCTCTTCTGAATCTCCTTCCCGACGATTCCCTGTTGCACGTTTCCGACTTTACCCTGAATCTCTTCGGAAAATTTTTTGCCTTCGCCATTTTAGCGCTGGGGCTTGATCTGATCTGGGGCTATACCGGTATCCTGAGTCTCGGCCATGGCGTGTTTTTCGGATTGGGGGCCTATGCCATGGGCATGCACCTGATGTTGGGAATTGGCACGGACAGCGTCTACGGCAACGCCCTCCCCGACTTCATGGTCTGGAATCAGACCAAAGAGCTTCCCTGGTTCTGGACCCCGTTTCACAGTTTCGGGTTTGCGCTGGCCGCGGTCGTCCTGGTGCCGATGCTGTTCGCGACGGTCTTTGGTTTCTTTGTCTTTCGCGGCAGAATTCGCGGCGTGTATTTTCCCATCATGACGCAAGCGCTCGCACTCGTGGCCTGGCTGGTCTTCAATCGTAACGAAACAAACCTGGGGGGCACGAACGGGTTGACCGACTTTAAACACATCCTGGGATTCTCCTTACATGATCCCGCCACACAACGTGTGCTGTACGCGTTGACCGTCCTGTGCCTGGGACTGGCCTATGTGCTCTGTCGCTGGGTGACCCGGTCCCGGGCAGGACGGGTCCTGATCGCCATTCGTGACTGCGAACAACGCGTGCTGTTTTCCGGATACTCGCCGGCCAGCTATAAACTGTTCGTGTTTGTGATCTCAGCCGGATTAGCGGGCATCGCCGGAGCGCTCTATGTTCCGCAGGTTGGCATTATTACACCCAACCAGATCGGTGTGCTTCCCTCGATTGAGATGGTGATCTGGGTAGCCGTGGGGGGACGGGGGACCTTATCGGGAGCGATCATCGGAGCGACCGGTGTCAACTGGATGCGCAGTGTGCTGACCAATCATGTTCCCGAACTCTGGCTGCTGGTCCTGGGCGGACTCTTTATCGCCGTCGTCATGTTTGTTCCAACGGGCATCGTGGGTCTGTTCAGACAGGCACATGCGAGGCTTCCCTTTGGAAAATCAAAATCCGCAGATTGAACGATGACATCGGGAACCGACCCACAGACACGATTGCCCCCCACCATGGATGACATTTCGCTCGGGCTGGCCAACATCGAAGGGGTAAGCGGTCGCACGACCATTGGGTCCCGTCATCAACGCTCCATTTTGTACCTTGAGGACGTCACGGTGGATTTTGACGGGTTTCAAGCCCTGAACGGTCTCAACCTCGTGGTGAATTATCACGAGCTTCGAGTCGTGATCGGACCCAACGGAGCCGGCAAGAGCACACTGCTGGACGTGATCTCCGGGAAAGTGCGGCCGACGGCCGGCCGCGTGGTGTTCGGACAAGCCACGGACCTGATTGGCCTGTGGGAACATGAGATCACCGCGTTAGGCATTGGCCGAAAATTCCAGACACCGTCGGTCTACACCACACTGCCCGTGTGGGACAATCTGGACCTCTCACTACGCCGACGCAGCAAAGGCGTGTGGGCCACGTTGTTGTCCAGATTGAACAGCGAGGAATCCGACAAAATCGCCCTGACACTGAAGACCATCGGACTGACAACGAAAGCCCGTGTGCTTGCCGGCCAACTGTCGCACGGAGAAAAACAGTGGCTGGAAATCGGCATGGTGCTCCTCCAGGACCCCGCCCTCCTCCTCATTGACGAGCCTGTTGCGGGCATGACCGACCAGGAAACCCGCAAAACCGGCGAACTGCTTCAGTCGCTGACGGACACACATTCCCTGATCGTCATTGAACACGACATGGAATTTGTCAGACAGATTGCGAAGACGGTCACGGTCCTGCATGAAGGAACCGTGCTGTGCGAAGGCTCCGTCGAGTCCATCCAGAACAATCCCCGTGTCATCGAAATTTATCTTGGACGGCAGAAGGACACCCATGCTTCGATGTGACACGCTCAATGTCTTTTACGGAGAAAGCCACATCCTCCGGGATATATCCCTGGAAATCCAGGATGGCCAGGTTGTCTGCCTCATGGGTCGAAACGGAGTAGGGAAAACCACCCTGTTAAAAACCATCATGGGATTGCTCACCCCGCGCACCGGCCACGTGTACATCAACGACCACGACATGACCAGACAGCCCCCGGACCAGCGGGTGGCACATGGGCTGGCGTATGTGCCCCAGGGGCGGGAACTGTTTTCGCAGTTGACCGTCGAAGAAAACCTCCGGCTGGGGTTTGAAGCCCGTCAAGGCCCCAAAGACCACAAAACCGCCGAACTGGCCTATGAAGAAATTTACACACTGTTCCCTGCCTTGCCTGCCCTGCTGGCCCGCCCCGGAGGAATTTTAAGCGGAGGGCAACAGCAACAGGTGTCCATCGGGAGAGCCTTGCTGACTCAACCGAAGCTGTTGTTACTGGACGAGCCGACAGAAGGCATCCAGCCATCCATTGTCATCGAAATCGAGCGGGTCATTGAAGACTTTAAAAAACAGCGCCGATTCGCTATCTTGCTGGTCGAACAGTATTTTGAATTCGCGGTCCGCCTGGCGGACAATTTTGCACTCATGGCCAAAGGTGCCATGGTAGCTTCAGGTCCTGCCGCCGACTTAACGGAAGAACAGGTCAGGCGACACCTGGTCGTGTGACATCATGCAGCTCAGCCCGAGAGAACAGGAAAAATTACTCATCTACACGGCGGCGCAGCTTGCCAACGATCGAAAAAACCGCGGACTCAAGCTGAATTATCCTGAAGCCGTGGCGTATATCACCGCCGCGATCCTGGAAGGCATTCGGGACGGGCGATCCGTGTCCGACCTGATGAGTTACGGGGCAACCCTTTTAACCAAGGATGACGTGATGCCCGGCGTGCCGGACATCCTGCCGGAGATTCAAGTCGAAGGCACCTTTCCCGACGGGACCAAACTGGTCACGGTCCACACACCGATCCGGTAAAGGGCACGTGGCACGTCATGGATGACACAGGACACAGCGGCCCGCGTTCAACACGAGACAAGCAGTTGCCTTGACACAGGGTCGCGCGGAAATCGTTCCACACGACGATTGAGAACGGAGCGTGCATTATGTCCGGCAAACCTCCACACAAGACACCCCCCTCTCCGAAGAAGCCCCGTCCACCACATGCTCCCGTCACGGCAACGATCTTGAACACACCTGACAAGCCTGACCGTCAAGCGGTTCACGCGGCCACGACAGGATCAGCAGAAGTTGTTTATGGACTGGACTGATGTGGAAGATCCGTTGGGACTGGAGACGGTCTAAAAATATCGCAAGGGCTAACGGGTGTCGCTATAATCGGCAGACTATCATCGGCAAAGAGGTGTCCCCATGAATTTAGAGGAAACGTTGAAAGACGCAGTGAAGCATATCCGCTCTGGCCTGTTGAAAAATGAGGCGATGGTGAAGCTTTCGGTCATCGTGCCAATTCTGCGTGGATTGGATTGGGATGACACCAACCCTGCGGAATTTGTGCCGGAATTCTCCCTGGACAATGGCAATGTGGACTACGCACTTTGTCAGGAAAACCATGGCCCGATGGTTTTTTTAGAGGCCAAACGGCTTGGCGGTGCCGATAGCGTTGGCGAGGATCAGGTATTTGGTTATGCCGCAAACAAGGGTGTTCCTCTCCTTATACTAACCGACGGCAATGCTTGGAATTTTTATCTCAGTATGGCTGCCGGCATTCCTGCTGAAAGGCGATTCTACCGAATGGAATTGCAACGAGAGGAAAAGATTCCCGAATATGCCGAATTTCTGGATATGCACTTGCGCAAAAGTCGCGTCTTCACCGAAGAAGCCCGGCGTAACGCGGAAAAGTTACACACAAGCGGGCGAAGAAGAAAGCAAGCTCGTGACGCCATTCCGAACGTCTGGCAATCTCTGTTCAATCCTACGGACGAGACACTTCGCGACCTGCTCGCCGAAGCAGTGGAAAGCGAATGCGGAATAAGGCCGGAACTGGATGATGTGGAAGATTTTTTAAGTACGCAAAGTTCTTCCACCGATCATCAACAAATGACCACTGCCACGTTCCCCCCCCACAAAGGTAAAACGCCTGTGCCATCCAATGAATCAGGCAAAAAACTCGGCGGCTATGTCTTTGGCGGTAAAACCTATAAAAATGATGTTGCCTACAAGGTCCTAGCCGAAGTGTTGAAAGATTTTCATCGTCGTAATCCAGAATTCATGGTGCGTTACGCATCCAAAACGATGGGACGGACACGGCGGTTGGTGGCACAAAACCGTGAAGACCTTTATAACCGAAGTGAATATGCACATCAGTCTGAAGATTTAGGAAACGGTTGGTGGTTACAGACCCATCTCAGCGGTGCGGCTATGCGGAATCACATCAAAACCGCATGCCAGGTTGCGGAAGTACAATTCGGAATAGATTTAAAACTCATTGAGCATTGACACCGCCCCTGCTTAAATTTGTCGATTACTTTCTAATTCCACGCCTGTGGTGAAAAAGAACAGGTTATGCCAAGCGACCAAGGATCAACAGCTCCCCTTGAAGGGGGCACAGGCGACCGTAATGCCCCTCTCATTCCCGGAGAAATCATATTAGCCGACGAGGATGTTGTGGCATTAGCAGGCCGTCCCACCATCGAGCTGACAGTGACCAACCATGGCGACCGGCCCATTCAAGTTGGCTCGCACTGTCATTTTTTTGAAACCAATCGCGCACTGCGCTTTTCCCGGGAACGGGCATTCGGCTTTCGACTGCAAATCCCTTCAGGCACCGCCGTCAGATTTGAACCGGGAGAAGAGAAACGCGTCTCCCTCGTCGCCTTTGGAGGAAACCGCGTGGCCTATGGCATCAATGGCTTGACCAGCGGCGCCCTCGACGATGACAGGGTCAAGACGCAAGCGTTGGCACGAGCCACCGAACAGGGTTTTGGGGAAGAGGACATCGTTCAATGAACATCCCCCGCCGTCAATATGTGGATTTATTCGGCCCGACCGTGGGTGACAGAATCCGTCTGGCCGATACCGACCTGCTCATCGAAGTGGAAGACGATCTGACCACGCCAGGCGAGGAAGCGAAGTTCGGCGGAGGGAAAGTCATTCGGGACGGCATGGGACAATCTCCAACCGCCACACGCGCCAGCGGGGCACTGGATACGGTCGTCACGAACGCGGTGATTCTTGATTACTGGGGCATTGTCAAAGCGGATATTGGCATTCGTGAAGGACGTATTGTTGCCATTGGCAAAGCGGGAAACCCGGACCTCATGGCCGGAGTCACACCGGGGATGACAATCGGCCCCGGGACAGACGTCATCGCGGGTGAAGGGACCATTGTGACCGCCGGCGGCGTCGAAAGCCACGTGCATTTCATTTGTCCGCAATTGATTCCCGAAGCCTTGTCCGCGGGCATGACCACACTGCTGGGCGGCGGAACGGGACCCACCACGGGGACAAAGGCCACGACCTGCACCCCGGGGTCATGGCATATCAGCCGGATGCTGGAAGCCGCGGATGGATTTCCTGTGAACCTTGGGTTTCTGGGGAAGGGCAATGCCTCTCATCCCGGCGCGCTGGTCGAGCAAGTTGAGGCGGGCGCCATCGGCCTCAAACTGCACGAGGACTGGGGGACGACGCCCGCGGCCATCTCAACCTGTCTCGACGTCGCGGACGACTACGACATCCAGGTTGCGATTCATACCGACACGTTGAATGAAGCGGGTTTTGTGGAAGACAGCATTCGAACATTCGGCGGGCGGGCCATTCACACCTTTCACACCGAAGGCGCGGGGGGCGGACATGCTCCGGATATTATTCGCGTGTGCGGCGAAGCGAACGTCCTGCCATCCTCAACCAACCCCAGCATGCCATTCACGGTGAACACCATTGACGAGCATCTGGACATGTTAATGGTCTGTCACCATTTAAGCCCTCGCGTACCGGAAGATATTGCCTTTGCCGAATCCCGTATTCGCGGCGAAACCATTGCCGCGGAGGATATTCTGCATGACATGGGCGCGATCAGTATCATGTCATCGGATTCCCAAGCCATGGGACGAATCGGCGAAGTGATCACGCGAACCTGGCAGACCGCTCACAAGATGAAAATTCAGCGCGGGCATCTGCGCCCGGATGGCACGCACGTACCGGTGGAACGGCATGATAATTTTCGGGCGAAACGCTACGTGGCCAAATACACCATCAATCCGGCAATCACCCATGGCATCGCCCATGAAGTGGGATCGGTGGAAGCTGGCAAACTGGCCGATCTGGTGCTGTGGAACCCCGCATTTTTCGGCGTCAAGCCGGCACTGATCCTCAAAGGAGGGTTTCCGGTCGAAGCTGCCATGGGCGATCCCAATGCGTCCATTCCCACACCGCAGCCGGTGTTGAGTCGTCGGATGTTCGGCGCCTTTGGCCGGACACCCTGTACCACGAGCATCACCTTTCTTTCACAGGCAGGGATCGCTCGCGGCATACCCGGGCACCTGGGCTTACAAAAACGGGTCGCGGCCGTCCGGCATTGTCGCAGTATTGGCAAACGCGATTTGAAACTCAACGACGCGCTACCCCACATGGAAGTGGATGCGGAAACCTACGTCGTCAAAGCCGATGGCCAACGACTGACCTGCGAGCCCATGGCTGTGTTGCCCATGGCGCAACGCTATTTTTTATTTTAGCCCTTCACCCGACGTTCATGGCGAACGTCTCGACACCGTCACGATGGACACCCGTTCATTCCTCAGCGGATTCCGCTATCTTGACACGTTTTTCCCATCGGGCGGGTTTGCCTGTTCCTGGGGTCTGGAAACCGCCGTGCAGGAAGGACGCGTGCAAACGTCTGAAGACCTGGACCGGTACGTCGCGGATTACCTGTGGTGGGGATTGGGCCGATGCGAAGCCGTGGCGTTGGCCCGGGGGCATCGGGCCGCCTGCCACCACGACCTCGCAAGCCTCTTCCGGACCGATCACGGGCTTGAGGCGATGAAACTGTGTCGGGAAACGCGGGCGGCCAGTCGGCAAATGGGGCACAGTCTGTTACGCAACGCCGTCGGCCCCGGGAACACCCACGGCATCCTGCACGCGTTTCGCGAGGCCGTCTATTCGGGACACGCACCCGGACACTGGGCCGTGGTCCTCGGAGTCATCCTGCAAACGGCGGGATGGAATCAGCCATGCGCGATTGCCGGGTTGCTGTATCAGGCCGGAACCGGATTCGTGTCGGCTTCATATAAATTGTTGTCCATCGGCCAAAGGGAAGGGCAACGACTGCTGGAGGCATGGCTCCCTCTTATGGTCGAACTCAGCCAATCCGTTGACGACGGGACGCCCATGACCTCCTGGTCTCCCGTTCAGGACATTGACGCCATGCGGCATGCCCGATTACCCATCAGACTGTTCAGATCGTAACCGCCATGCACTTCAGCGAGCATTCCCCGGGAGGTGGAGAATCCGACGCACGAACACGGCACCCCGCCGTCACTGTCATCGGCATCGGCGGACCCGTGGGATCCGGAAAGACCGCCCTGGTCGAAGTCCTGTCTCGCGCACTGCAATCCCGTGTGCAACTTGCCGTCGTCACCAATGATATTTTCACAAAGGAAGACGCCGAATTTCTGACCAGACGCGGCGTGTTACCCGCGGATCGGATTCTCGGCGTCGAAACCGGAGGCTGCCCGCACACGGCCGTTCGGGAAGACGCCTCCCATAATCAAGACGCCATTGAAGAACTGATCACCCGTGTGCCCGATGTCGAGCTGATCCTGCTGGAAAGCGGCGGGGATAATTTAGCCGCCACCTTCAGCCCGGAACTCGTGGATGAGGTGATCTATGTGATTGACGTCGCCGCAGGGGATAAAATTCCGAGGAAAGGCGGGGCCGCGATCACACGGTCCGGACTCCTGGTGGTGAATAAAATCGATCTGGCCCCGCACGTGGGCGCGGATCTGTCCATCATGGATCGGGACAGCCGGCGCATGAGGGGAGACAAACCCTTCGTCTTTACCAACCTCCTCGCAGGCAAAGGCGTTGCCCAGGTGACGGAATGGGTGGAACGATGCGTTCGCACGCGCCAGCAAAACCGACCGCGCGGGCTTCCTTGAACGGGCCACACCGGGTCCCGCCCCCGCCCTGTGCAGGGACACGGCCCCCCTCGACCCGCACGGGAGAACTTGTCCTGGCGTACGAGAACCGTGGCGGCAAAACCGTCTCCACGTATTCACGATGGTCACATCCCTGGTATGCCTTCCCTCCCCTGTACCTCGACCACACGGGATGCGCCACGACATTCCTCGGCAACCCGTCGGGAGGATTCGTCGGGGGAGATACATGTTCGCTTCGGGCGACGCTGGGACGCGACACCCACGTGCTCTTCACCACACCCTCGGCTACCAGAGTCTATCGAACCGACACACGCCCCGCGTCGCAATCCATTGACGTGACTGTCGGCCCCCATGCCATTCTGGAATGGATTCCCGAACTCACCATTCCGTTCGCCGGCTCCAGTTTTGAACAGCACATCACCATACGGCTCGAGACGGGCGCCTCCCTTTTCTTCCAGGATGCCATGGCAGCAGGCCGCATTGCCCGGGGAGAACGGTGGGCATTTTCCCGTTTCAGCAATCGAATCACGATCACGCTTTCGGACACCCGCTCCCTCGAAGAACGCTATGTCCTCACGCCCACTCAAAATAACAACTGTCTGACGTTCAACCAGGGGTGGAATTACGTGGGATCGCTCTTCATCGTGAACGAGACAATCCCTGTGTCAACGTGGCAACACACCATGGAAAGATTCGCCACGGTACTCGATGAACACTCCGGGCACATCATGGGAGGGGTATCGGAAACATCCGTGCCGGGATTGGCTGTCAAAGTCGTGGCACACACCGCCCCCGATTTCAACGCGATCATGGAACATCTGTGGAGCATCGCGCGAAAACACGTATGGCACACCGCCATTCCCAACTTACGACGCTACTAGGCACACCGTGGCAGGCTACTCCCCTACCCGCACCAGCAGAGCGCGATCTTTACAGACGGCAAACGTGTACTGATACACCACGATCACGAGAAGCAAATACAGCACGTTCAAGCCCGTCGCCCATCCGAGATCGTCCCAGGGAACCTGATGTTGCAGCAGGACTCCGCGCATGCCTTCAAAGACATACGAGGCGGGATTCGCCAGAGCAAACGGTTTCAGCCAACCGGGCAGCACGGACAGCGGATAGAACACACAGGAAATGGGTTGAAACAGAAAGACCAACCCCCAGGCCAGGACTTCAGCCTGCTGGCCAAAGCGCATAATCACCGACATGGTTAAAATACCAATGATCCACCCGGTGATAACCAGATTCAGCACAAACGGCAGAAGGGACAGTCCCAGGAGAAAGATGTTATAGGCATAAAAGAACAGGGCAAAAAACGCCATGATGATAAACACGGCGACCACCTTAAAGACGCTCATGGCCATCATCGCCGCCAGAAATTCTCCAGCGGTCAGAGGGCTGGCAAATAAATTCATGAGATTTCTCGACCAGATTTCTTCCAGGAACGAGATCGTAATGCCCTGTTGCGCACGAAACAGAATATCCCAGAAAATGAGTGCCCCCACAAAAAACGTCACGGCGGCGTGAAGCCCGTTTCCTCCCTGCGACAGATACACGGTGATAAATCCCCACACCACCAGGTCCAGCAAGGGCCAGTAAAAAATCTCCAGCAACCGGGGAAAACTCCGGCGGTAGAGAAAGAGGTGCCTCGCGATGAGTGCCGTGATGCGCCCCAGGTTCATGTTCCGTCCACCGCTGGTGAGGGGCATGTGGTCAACACATTGCCCCAGTCCCGCTGTCGCCTTCTCCGATGACAGGGAAAGAGCCCCCTCAATGCTCCAATGTCATACATGATCGCGCGAGATTTTCATGAAGACCTGTTCAAGATCACGTTCGCCATACTGAGCCAGCACTTCGTCGGTCGTGCCCTGCGTGATAATTTTCCCCCGTCGAAGAAACATGATCCGGTCGGACATTTCTTCCATCTCACGCATATTGTGGGAGGTATACAGCATGCTCAAGCCGGAGGCCTCGCGGTAATCTTTAAGGAAACCTTTAACTTTGTGCGAGATATCCGGGTCCAGACTGGCCGTGGGTTCATCCAGCAATAAAATTTTCGGTTTAATCATGACAGCCTTTGCCAGGGTCAGCATCGTGTTTTGCCCGGATGACAATTTACGGGTGATCGTATGGCGCATGGCCTCCATGCCCAGTTTGTCCATCATCTCGTCAATCCGTGCGTTGACGTCCGTCAACCCGTACAACCGACCGACCACCCGGAGGTTTTCTTCCACGGTCAGGGCATAGGGCATTGAGATATAGGTCGAAGAAAAATTGACCTGCCGGAGAATGGTTTCCCGGTGATCCGCCAGATTCAGCCCGAACATCTCAATCGTGCCATGCGTGGGGGTAATCACATCCAGGAGCATTTGAAACGTCGTCGTTTTCCCCGCGCCATTAGGCCCAAGCAACCCAACGGTTTCTCCGGGTTGGATCTCAAACGAGACATGATCCACCGCGGTAAAATCACCAAACCGTTTCGTCAAATTGTGAACGCGAAGAATGGGAGCTGGCATGGATGATGGCCCGTGGCTTTAAAACAAAAAATCCCTGATACGTTCCTCAAGATGGCACACCTCGCAATCTTTGCGAAGCACCGTTCCCTCAAACCTGGTGGCATTGTCATGACACCGCACGCAATCGGCCAGTGACGATTTCCATAACGCCGACCCCTCGGGATGATCGGGATAATGCGGCTTCATATCCAGGGTCACATGACCGCGCGGGATGACAATGGGGTAGCCCTTGACCGGCGTCCCGTGCACCACGCGCGCATGACACGTGGTGCACCCCTCCCCTCGACCGCGCTGGCCAAACGCCTCCATGTGTTTCCGGTGGTTCATCACCAGTCCGATGGTGTTGACGGGGGCCGGCAAATCTCTCGTCGCCACTTCGGACACGCTGAGGATCGCGCGATGACAACGCACACAGACGGCCGAATCCACACGGGCGCGCAAGTCATGCGGTCCGGTCGGCGTCCCAAACCACGTAATGGCCACATCCGCCAGCCCCTTCAACACTTTATCTTCGAAAAATCCCGTCAGGCCCGGACGCACGTGGCATTCCACACAGGTCACGTCTTTGTGAGACGATGCGTTCCAGCTGTCCACCGACGGACGAATGGTATGGCAGGAGGCGCAGAATTGCGGATGGTTGGTGAGCGGAACGGCCACCGCTCCGGCCGACAGGAGAACACCGACAACCACCAGAAGGATGGGGACGGTCCTTCGGTTCATGTTACGCGGAGGTGGTCCTGGGATAATGCTGAACGATCAACTTCACCAGAGCCGGAATATCATCGCGGTCAATACATGGCACGGTGGCTTCAATGGGTTTCATCGAGACGATGGCCAACACCCCGTCAGCGGAGACACTGACTTCACCAAGATGGTCGCACACGACGACAATTTTCGGATAGCTCTCGCTTTTCCATCCTTCCACGATAATCAAATCCGTCTGGCCGTCCAGAAACTGATCCCGGACTTCTTCGACGTTGATCTCTTCGGGAACATCGGCAAACAGGGCCAGGCTCCCCCTGGAAACCACAACGACGGCACTGGCGCCGGCCCGTTTATGGCGCCAGCTGTCTTTGCCTTCCGTGTCCAGATCAAACCCGTGTCCCGCATGTTTGACGGTCGCCACGCGATACCCCATGCGGGTTAATTCGGGAATGACACGTTCAATCAACGTGGTTTTCCCGCTATTCGAACGTCCGACAAAGGAAAGGATGGATGGCGCCATGGGTCTAAAAAGTCCTGCTCAGGACCTGCACATGAACGGTATCGCCGGGATGAACAGTTTCAACTTCCTCTGGAATATCAATCAGGCCGTTGGCTTTGACCATGGACGTCAGGATCCCTGACCCCTGCGGGCCGGTGGTTCGAACGGTCAGTGTGCCGTTGTGGTATTCCAGGATCCCCCGAAGGAAATGTCTGCGGTCAGGACGCTTGGAAAACCGCTCCTGAAATTCAGCCTGTACCACCGGACGCGCCCACTGCCGATGGCCTCCCATTTTCATAATCGCCAGTCGTACCAGTTGTTCAAACGTGATCATGGATGACACGGGGTTCCCGGGCAAGCCAAACGCCAGGGTGCCCTGGATGTGGCCGAAGGCCAGGGGTTGTCCGGGCCGGATGGCCAGTTTCCAGAAATGCATGTCGGCACCCAGTTCCGCAAAAACGACCTTGGTAAAATCATAGTCGCCCATGGACACGCCACCCGACAGCACCAGAATATCGCACCCCAGTCCCTGCGCAATTTTCTCCTTGAGGGACTCAGGCGTATCCCTGGCAATGCCCAGTAACAGCGGGATCCCACCGGCTTCCTGAACAGCCGCGGCCATGCCGTAACTGTTGGAGTTGACGATTTTCTTCTCGTCGAATTTCTCATCCAGGTCAGCGAGTTCATCACCCGTTGACAGGATGGCCACTCGGGGACGTTGCTGCACCAGCACAAACGATTTCGCCAGAATCGCCAGCATCCCAAGTTCCGCCGGACGCAAGATCGTGCCACGGGGAATGATACATTCGCCTTCTTTGACGTCCTCTCCCTTCGGACGGATATTGGCGCCGTGTGGCTCCGGTTGGAAAATCCGAACGCCGCTGGCGGACGGTTCCGTGAATTCCACACGCACCACGGTATCGGCGCCCCCGGGTAGCGGGGCGCCAGTCATGATGCGAATGGCCTCGCCGGGCCCCACCGCTTTCGTGGCCATCTGCCCGGCCGCAACATCCTCAACGATTGTCAATTCCGCCGGCCTGGTGACTTCATGCTCTTTCCTGATGTCCTCCCAACGAACGGCAAAGCCGTCCATAGCCGAATTGTCCCAGGGGGGATTGTCTCTCGGCGCCACAATATCCTCACCCAGGACACGGCCGAGCGCATCAAGCAATCCAACCTTCTCGCACCCCAGCGGGGCAGCGGCGGCCAGCACAATCTCCTGAGCCTGCGTGAGAGGGGTCAGTTCATTCATGGGGTTCGACAACGTTTCCTTCTACGAATAACCGCGTTTCGCTCTTCTTCCCTTTGACGCACGATCTCCATCCCCTATTTTTTCTTAAACGGGCTTCTGGTCGCGACAGACACCAGCGAGCCTTTTTTCTTACAAAAATCATCCACCTGATTGGCGATAGAGTGATACGCGTCGGCCGTCGGCAAGTCGGAATGGAACAAGGCATACGGTTCGCCATAATCACTTTGCCGCACGACCTCGGGATCCAGAGGAATTCGTCCCAGAAAGGGCACGTCCATGTCCCGGGCGGAGGCCTCTCCTCCCCCCATCCGAAAGACATCAATGTGTTCGTGGCAATGCGGGCAATCGAGACCGCTCATATTTTCCACAACGCCGATGATCGGCAATTCGCTGTCCCGGGCAAACGTGACGGACTTGCGCGCGTCGAGCAGCGCGACTTCCTGCGGCGTGGACACAATCACACAACCCGTCACTTCCCCAATCAGATCAATCGTCGTCACCGACTCATTGCCCGTTCCGGGCGGCAAATCCACAATGAGATACTGTAAATCCTGCCATTCCACACCGCCGAGCAATTGATTGATGAATTCAAACTTATAGGCATCGCGCCAGATAATGGGGTCATCGGAGTTCTGGAGCAGGAAAGACATCGAGGCGATTTTCATATTGTAGGCCTGATGGGGAATAATCCCACCCCCCGTGCTGATCTTGAGGCGCTGGCCTTCGGCGCCCACCATTTTGGGAATGTTCGGGCCATGAATATCCATGTCGCAGATACCCACCTCATAGCCCTTCAACGCCAGGCTCACGGCGACATTTGTGGAGACGGTGCTCTTACCAACTCCGCCTTTGTTGCTCATAACGAGAATTTTATAGTCAATGCGCTCCATGCGTTTCGCCACCAGCCACCGGCTGTGGCCTTCCTTGTCTTTCTGACAGGTTTCATTCTCATCACAAATGGCGCAGGCCCACATATACGTGCAGGCATCGCCCGTCGTTGAGGATTGCACCATTTTCAACTCATTACTCATGTATGCCTCCACATCGCCTGTTGCGGCCAGTCAAAGAATTGATAACGTTGTTCATATTATTTTCCCCCGGACAGTTTCCTCACGGTATGATCGAGAATTGGAAGAACGGTTGATAAATTCTCAATCGCGCCCTTCGGACTCCCCGGCAGATTGATCACCATGGTCCCGCCGCGAATCCCGGCGGTTCCCCTCGACAGCATCGCCGTCTTCACCTTTTTCAGACTTTCCATCCGCATGGCTTCCCCGATCCCGGGTATTTCTTTCTCAATGACATCCCGTGTCGCTTCCGGCACCCAGTCCGTCGGACGAACGCCCGTCCCCCCGATAGTGAAAATCACCTGAAGGGTACGACGCTCGCACAGGCCCATCAACCGCTCGCGAATTGTCCCACGATCATCCGGCACGACTTCATACGCCACCACCCGGGCATCATGGTCCTGCAGATACCGGCGCAGGCCCGCCTCGCCCGTATCGTCCACTTCTCCAGAACAGATCCGACTGTTGACGACCAGAACCGCAACATCAAGCATGGCACCATGGCAAGGCAACGCCGTCAGGGAATACCCACGTACTCATTTGGTGATTCTGAAAAATCTTCCGAATGTGTTACGGGCCTTGGGATAAGATACCCTAAGCTGGAACTTTCAAACCCATTTCTTCAATATACGGGCTTGGGCTCACTGGTCTGTCAAGCATTGACTCCACAGTCAGCAAAATCATTCTCTTTCTCGCCCTTGTTGTTGCCACATAAAAGATTCTTCTTTCTGCTTCTTTTTGTTCTACGGTTTCGGCATATTTTGTTGGAAACACGCCATCATTGACATCCAAAATCACCGTTGTGTCAAACTCTCTACCTTTTGCTCCAAATGCCGTCATAAGGTGAACAGGGCTGTCTATATCCTTATCAACGGAGTCATCATCAATTTTTTTTGCCATATTGTTTATGGCCTTTCCCAAGTGCCTGATAAACTCAACAAAATCTTTGTCATAGCGAGAAGCGTATTCAGCTAAGTAGAGGAAAGGAGGGTCTCTGTAAAAAATATCATCTTCTGATTTCGGATAATGCTTCTGCAAACCTGAAAAATTTTCACTGATAGACTTTATAACGGCAGAGACAGTCCTGCCCTTGGGTAGAGCCACTGATATTGCCGTACAAAAATGTTCCTTGTCGCTTTCCTGTAAATCACCATGACGAGAAGTCTGAATATATTGCAAGCATTGCTCCACACTGGACACTTCTTCATCAGACAAACGACGATACAGTGTATCTCTTATGGCTTTGCGAAGAGGATACATCTTCACATAGTCCAGCAGTTTCAAAAAAGAACTAACAACATATGGTCCCAAATGTGCCGATGAGACAATTTCTAGTATTTCCTTCAGATCTCGGAATGCGTTAGAAAACAAAACATTTAAATCCTGTCGGGCGAAAAATGGGATTTCTTCAGAAGTTAGAATAATTTGCATAGGGATTAACTGTCCTTTTTTTCTTCCAATAATGCCCAGTTGATTTGGTTTTCCGCTTGCACTGGCTTCCCGCGCAAGATCCACAATGCTGTCTAAACAATCCTTGTGAGAGTAGAACTTCTTTACAAACACTTCGGCATCGTGTGCTACGTATGGTTCAATTTGTTTCTCCTCACGGTTCTGATTATGAGCAATTAGTTGTTGTGAGAAAACAACGATATTTTTAGGAGACCTGTAGTTAATGTTCAAAATGTAGGTCTGAAACTCTCGGTCAAAATAATTCTTTGGGTTGAGAATAAAACGCGGACTTGCCCCCCTCCATTCATAAATTGCCTGATCATCATCTCCAACTATTGTCAATGAACTCTCATAGATATCCACCAAGGATTTAATCAAAGACATATCAAGAGGGCTTATATCTTGAAACTCATCAACCAGAACATGCTGATACCGATTTGGAGCCGGCAAACTGTCTTTCTTAGCTTTATATCTTTTTTCAAATTCAATTAACGAAATATATTTTTGATCATCCAAAGTAATCTTGGCTAGTCCCCATAGGCATTCACAAGATTCTTGCCAGACTTTCAGAAAAGGTCTAAATTTTTCGAGCGACTCATCAGAAGAATCCATAATCTGGACTTTTTCTAATTCTTTTCTAATTTCTGTGTTGAAGTACCTGCCTAACCCATTATTTTCCAACCAATTCACTTGTAGTTGAAATTTTTCAAACAACCTACCTTTAGATACATCATGGCGAAATCCACAGTTCTTCATTTTGTCAAAAACTTCCACCATATCAACATATCGTTGTTTTTTCCTTTTAGCTTGTCCATAAAACGCCTTGATTCTTTCAGAAGAAGACTGAAGAAAAACCTGACGAAATTCATGTTGCATGAGGCTGAATCTGTCCCTATCACTTCCTTGCACTTTAAGGCCTGGCACCAATAAACGAAGATACTGATCACCCCATTTATTCAATGTAGTAATACGAACTTTGTCCCTGATTGCAGAAAATTCTGGCCTTTCATTCAAACGATTGATTAACTCATCTCGCGCAGTTCTGGTGAAGGTAAAAATCAAAAAGGCGTTCCCCTTTTTGTGCTCACGTTCTTGTAGAACTTTGCAACGCCAGAGTAAAGACAAGGTTTTTCCACTACCCGCAGGCGCAAGCAGTCTAATATATTTGGATTCGGACATACAGAAATCCATCTGGTACTTATTCAGTCCGCTCTTCTCTAATTCTCGTTCCTGACGTTTTTTCATTCCTTCATTGATCTTATCGCCAAGTGTTGCCATTGATAAGTCTCCTTAACTACTCAAGCATGGCGCCATGGCAAGGCAACGCCGTCAGGGAATACCCACGTACTCATCGGCCACCCCTCCCGACCCGGTTGAAGATTTGGGATGGGACGTCCCCTGTCCCCGTTCAGGACCCGCCACAACATTCGCGTCCGCTTCGTGTTCCTCATCCTTCTGTTTTTTCTTAAAGAACCCGGCGCTGATAATGCCGACTTCGTAGAAAAAATACATGGGCAACGCCATCAGACATTGATTAAAAGGATCCGGAGTCGGCGTCAGCAGCGCAGCAAACAGAAACGACCCCAGAAACGCCCATTTCCGGTATCGCTTCAGAATGGGCGCATCAGTCCACCCCAGTTTGGCCATGAGCGTCAGCGCAAGCGGCACCTCAAAAATCAACCCGAACACCAACAGGAACCACAACGCAAAGCCCACGTAACTGGCAATGGACAATTGCGGAATGAACCCGGCCTGCACGCCGTAGGAAATCAGGAAATTGAGCGCGAACGGCAGGACAAAAAAGAATGAAAACGCCAGCCCCAGATAAAACGCGATGGTGCTCACCATGACAAACGGCGCCACAAACCGGCGTTCCTGCACATGCAAACCGGGCACCACAAACGCCCAGATTTCCCACAGGATATAAGGCGTCGCCAGCACCAGCGCAAACAGAGCCGCCACCTTGAGGTTCTGCCACAATGCCTCGGCAGGCGACAGGAACACAAACGGGATTTTCGGCAGCTCCGTCGGAATCCACTGCAGACTGCCGGGGACAAACATGTTCTGCAACGGAATCCGCAACCATTGCACCAGGGTGTCGGCGTAGAAAAACGTTCCGACAAACAACAGCGCCACAACAATGACGATCCTGGTCAGCCGTGTTTGAAACTCAAACAAATGCTGCATGACCGGCATTTTTTTATCCTCGAAAGGATTAAACACCTTGTCCTGCAGCCACGCTCTCCATGTCGACGTGTCCGCCATGTCTGTTTTCAACGATTCACTGAAGCCATGCGATGTGGAAACCATACCGCGCGCATCATAACCCGCGCGCGGCACACCCGTTACTGAGGATTCACCGCCACAAACAGATTGTTGCCCCTGCGATTGATAAACAGCACAACCAGTTCTTCCTTGGTAATTTGCGCGGTCACCTGTTGATAATCGGCCATACTGCGCACCGTGTCGCGATTCACCTCCTGAATCACGTCACCCTGTCGCAAGCCCGCCGCTTCCGCCTCGCTGCCGGCTTTCACCTCGTGAATGACGACACCGGTCATCTCGTCAGAGAGGTTAAGCCGGGTCCTGTCTTCCCGCGTCAACGCCCCCACGTCCAGCCCCGCGAGCACATTATCGATTTTCCCCAGGGCCGACGGAGGCAAAGCCTGTCCTCCGTGCGCCAGCATCGCATCCGTTGGCCGTTCTCCTATCTTCACGGTCAGTGTCTGGATGTCCCCGTCGCGCAAAATCGTGACGTCGACCCCCGTGCCGACCATCGTCCGGGCCACGATATGCCGGAGATGATTAATGTCCCGAATCTTTTCTCCGCGGTATTCAAGCAACACATCTCCCCGCTGCAACGTGCCTTCCGCGGAAGGGCCTTTCTCATTCACCTCGCTAATCAGCACGCCGCCCGTATGCGACTCCGGCAACTGAAACGACTGCGCCAGGGCCGGCGTTAATTCCTGAATGGCAATTCCCATCCATCCGCGCACCACCCGTCCGGTTTTAACAAGACTGTTCGCAATATCCCTGGCAATATCAACGGGAATCGCAAACCCGATCCCTTCAGAGCCTCCCGTACGGGAAAAAATGGCCGTATTAATGCCCACAATTTCTCCCGCCATGTTGACAAGCGGCCCTCCGGAATTTCCCGGGTTAATCGGCGCATCGGTTTGGATAAAATCCTCATATTCCGTGATCCCAACGTTGCCGCGACCCACCGCACTGATAATGCCCATCGTGACCGATGACTTCAGCCCGAAGGGACTCCCGATCGCCAGGACGACATCGCCCACCCTGCTCGTCTCATCCACACTCCATGCAATGAACGGCAGATCATGCCCTTCGATTTTGATCACGGCCAGATCCGTTTTCGGGTCCGTCCCGATAATGGTTGCCGGGAATTCTTTGCCGTCAAACGTGGTCACCGTCAGCGTTCGACCATCTTCCACCACGTGATTGTTGGTGACAATATGGCCTTCCGAACTGATAATGACCCCGGAGCCGGCACTCATACCGGGATGGCCAAATGGCCTTGGCATACCAGGCGGGGGTTGCATGGGAGGACCCGGCGGACCGCCAAACGGCCCCGGGGGTAACCGTCGGGGGCCACTCTGGCTACTCGCTCCCGAAACCGCGACATTCACCACCGCGGGTTGAACCCTTGCCACGATTTCAGAAAAGCCCCGACTGAACGCCTCAGGGACGCCGGCCACCCCCGGCTGGGGGAGCACCACACCCAGGCTTCCCACCACGCACAAGGCGGTCAGCACCATCGAGTTTTTTCCCTTGCAACCTCCGTGTAACATTTCCATAATCATAGCCAGGTATCCTTTAAAGTTAGTGGCTCCGGTCAACAAGCCCCTGTATTGATGGTTGATGGTGAAGCACGAATCCACAGTGTCTTCCTGCCCTCTCACTGGAAACGGCCGCGACAACATTCACTGGCTTTATTTTATACCAATCTTCCGCAACTCGGCAAAGATACACCGTCCATGCGCGCACTGACGTTCACGACAGACGTGGAATATTGCACCCGGTACCCCATGCCGACACCGGCACCCGGAGAGGCGCTCGTGCGCGTGCTCCAGGCGGGTATTTGTGCCACAGACCTGGAACTCATACAGGGCTACATGGGCTTTCAGGGTGTGCTGGGGCATGAATTCGTCGGCATCGTCGAAGACGCCCCACGGGTACACCTCAACGGCACCCGCGTCGTGGGTGAAATCAACGCGGCCTGTCGCACCTGTCCCGTCTGCCTCGCCGGCAGACCAACCCATTGCCCCCATCGAACGACACTGGGCATTGATCGCCGTGACGGTGCCTTTGCCGATTTCCTGTGTCTTCCCGTCGAGAATCTGCATCCCCTCCCCGATGAGATCACCAACGATCAAGCCGTGTTCACGGAGCCTCTCGCCGCAGCCTGTCAAATTCTCGAACAGGTTCCCGTTGATCCGACGGATCGGGTACTGGTCATGGGCGATGGCAAACTGGGGCTGTTATGTGCGCAGGTTCTGCACCAGGCCCCGTGCCGGGTGACCGTCATGGGACGGCACAGGGAAAAATTGCGGATACTGGCCGATCGCGGCATTCACACCTGTCAGGCCTCCGACCCCATCGCGTCCGGTTTCGATATCGTGGTCGAAGCCACCGGCACACCGGACGGGTTCGCTCTGGCCAGCTCATCCGTCCGCCCCCGGGGAACCATCGTGCTCAAATCCACGCATCGCCATCGCACAGCCGTTGATATGACGGCACTCGTCATTAATGAGATCACCGTCGTGGGATCGCGGTGTGGCCCGTTCCCGCCGGCGTTAGCACTGCTTCGTGAACAGACCGTAGACGTGCAATCGTTGATTCACTCACGTTTTTCGATAGCACAGGGCACAGAAGCCCTGGCCCATGCCACCGCACCGGGCGTCTTAAAGGTCATCCTGGATATGAGCACGTAATGTCCGGTGTAGCTGAAGCACGTGGCCTGCAGAGAGACAGGGGCAGTGTGAGCAGTCAACAATGTTTCTCTTTTCCTGGAACTTGTATCAACATTCGACTGGATAACTCAGGCATCAAGGAGTTCATCCGGGGCACAGGGCATGAGTAAACTGATCGTCAAAAATATCGTCGGTCCTTATGGAGGCACATACGAGGATGGGCTCAAAGTGTCTGATGCCTTCCACCATTTTCTCGAAGACTCCCAACACATTGAACTGGATTTTGAGGGGATGAAATCCGCGTCCTCTTCGTTTTTCAATGGAGTCATTGGAGTCCTGTTACCCCAATACGATTATGACCCCTCGAAACTCCCGGTTTCTTTTCGTAATTTCTCCCGGATCCATCAATTCGTTTTCGACCGCACGGTTGCAAGCATTACCAGACGAGACGAGCTTCTGCGAGAGCAGAACACCCCCCATCCATGCACTCTCACGTAACAGGGCGGAGGCCGGAGAGCGAACCGACGCTTTGCCGACTCCCCATTCCGCTGGTACGCTGGCAGGCGTGAATGGGCTGGCGTAGCTCAATCGGCAGAGCAACGGTTTTGTAAACCGCAGGTTGGAGGTTCGACTCCTCTCGCCAGATCCACCGTGCACAATGACCGACGTCACGGTCATAACGGAAATGACCGGGAGTCTCACCCTGCTAACACGAGAGATATTTTTCACACCTCCTGGTCCTGGTAATGACGACTGCAAGCAACAATTACCGTATCAAAGAATTTGATATTCAAGAAAATCAGGAGAACAGTATCCCGAAGATCACTGTTCACAACAGTACGAGTGTGGGGGATTGTACAGGAGTACATTGTACGAACCTGCGTATTCCGAGTGTCTTGCCAGATGGGGTTAAACAATAACCTGCACACAGGTTACCCGCTTTCATCTACCACGGGGGAGCGGGGGGAGTCCCCGCCGACAGCCATGGGCATTTCCAGTTGCCCGCCTTCATCTCCCGCAGGGGGAGGAGGGGGATAGAAAACTCGAAAGAGGCGGTAGCTCAACACCACCATGACGACCAACAATGCGAGCGAGCCGATTTTGCGTGAACCATCGAACAACTCCGCCCCGGTTAAATATGTGTGATAGGCGAACAGGGAGGCGGAGGTGACGACGATGGGCACATAGAAGTAGCGCGGAAGATAAAACGCCAGCACGATGGAGATGATGTCCGCCGAAAAGAAAAACCGGTCGTGCATTTTGGGCAATAGCCAGGGGACGGCGATCGTGAACAGGGTGGCCAGCAACAGGAGCGCGTCTGCCGTGATCTTCTCGCGGCTTTTGTACGCAACGGCGATGGCGGCACCAACCAGCAACACCGTCCAGGCGATGCCGAGCGGGACGAAAATATGGTAGTCAGCATTGGGAATCCACAGATACAGATTGGGCGCGCCCAAGTTGAGGTGGTGGAAAACCTCGGGTTGCTTGGCATAAATCAGTAGCAGTTCATCCAGCGGCCTGCCGATCAGCCAGGCGGGGGTGATGATGATCAGACAGACCAGCGGAATGATGAAAAAGGACTTCCAGGAAACCGCCTTTCTGACAAACAGGACGGCAAGCAGCGGCGCGAACCAGGTCGCCTGCAGTTTGAATGTGAACGCCAGGCCGTAAGCGGCAAAAGCCGCGGTCTCTTTTCCGCGCAATAAAAAGTACAGGCAGGCGATCAGGCAGGTGGTATAGATCACATCGGTCTGCCCCCACACCGAGCCGTTCAACACCAACGTGGGCGCAAACAACGTCAGCAGACCGGCTGCCACGTCCCGGTATGTGCCGGGGTATTTGAGTTGCACAATTTTGTACACAAAAAAAGCGCAGATGAAGTCAAAAGTGATCGAAATCAGTTTGATGGCGACAATATTGGGGAGGCCAGAGAAGGAGGCCAGCACCATCAGATATTCATACGTGGGCATGTAGTTGGTAAAGTCATGCTTGAGTGCGGCAAACCCGCCCTTGCTGAGTATGAATTCATACCACCGGTTGAAGAAAAAGTTGAAGTCGCCGCTCCGATAGTCGATCAGCGCATAGCGCAACTCACTTGCCAACACGATGCCAATGGCGACGGCAATGGCGGTGGGGACGGCGTAGCCGGCTGGTCGAGCAGGGCGGTGGGGGGGGGGGGGGATAAGGAAGTGTTCCGCCTCAGCGCTGGCCTGCCCGACTACCTGTTGCAAGCGCAATGCGCGATTGCGGCCTGATTTTTTTCTGATTGCCATGTTTTCGAACCCCCATGTTGGGGGTTGGTGTTTGATGATGGGAGTACACCACCATTCGATTGTCGCGTGGCCATGCGGGCGGTTTTCGTGCCCGTCACGCCGACATCCAAGTTACGACGTCAATGCTCAAGCACACCACAGGACAGAGGCCGGAAAGCAGACCGACACTTTGCCGACTCCTCATCCCGCTGGTATGCTGGCAGGCGTGAACGGGCTGGCGTAGCTCAATCGGCAGAGCAGCGGTTTTGTAAACCGCAGGTTGGAGGTTCGATTCCTCTCGCCAGCTCCACCGTGCACACTGACCGACATCACGGTCACAACAGGAGAGTCTGGAAGTCTCACCCTGCTAACCCGTGATCGTCACGGTCATTTCAATGCGCTCGGCCGGATTATCGCGCGCATCACGTGGGACGTTGACCACACGATCCACGACATCCATCCCGCTGACCACTTCTCCGAATGCCGTATACTGACCATCCAGAAAAGGCGAATCCGCCACACAGATAAAAAACTGGGATCCCGCGCTGTCCGGATCCTGGGCACGGGCCATCGAGAGGACTCCGCGTTTGTGCGGTTTGTTGTTGAACTCCGCCTTCACATGAAACCCGGGGCCACCCGTCCCATGAGTGGAGCGATCGGCCTGTTTACTGTTCGGATCACCGCCCTGGATCATAAACCCGGGAATGACGCGATGAAACGTGGTGCCGTTGTAAAACTGTTTCGACGCGAGTGTGCAAAAATTCCTGACGTGGTTCGGCGCCACATCCGAATAAAATTTCACGATAACGTCTCCCCAGACCTCGCCGTTGGAGGTCATGGCAATGATGGCCCTGGTCTCGCTGGTTATCTGATGTTGATCGGACACGCGGTCTCCTTTCAAAAGTAGGGCCGGGGGATGGAACGGTAACGGCCCAGTGTGTCGCTGATATTCACCCAATGCATACCGTCGTCCTGGCTGCGAAAGGCTCCCGCACTGGTCCCGGCATACAAGGCGCCTTGCGGCGAGCCAATCAGCACCTGAATGGATAATTCGGTTAAGCCCTCATTCACCGACACCCATGCGGTGTCCTGAAGATTATTTTTAAAGATCCCGCGACCGGTGGCCACATATAACGCCTCCGCCGTGGCCACAATGCCGCGGATGGAATCATTCGGCAACGACCGGCCAACCGGGCGCCAGGTCTTCCCCGCATCCCGACTGCGATACACCCCGCCATCAAGGGTGCCCACGTACATCTGTTGATCCGGGCTCACAGCCGTCACGCGAATATACGTGTGGGTCAGCCGTTCCCTGGGATCAACGAGTGGATCGCCCACCTTCTCCCATCCAATGGTCCTCTGACCGGTGGTGGCAATCCGGTACAAACCCTGGCCCGCTGTCCCTGCAAACAAATACAGATCGTTTGTGATCGCCAGGCTCGTGACCAACCGTTGCTCCAGGCCCGGGGCCATCACACTCCAGCGCCGCGCGGCATCGTCAAACCGGTACACGCCGTTTCCCGTCCCGGCATACATCGTCCCCTGGCGCGACAGAAGCGATTTGACTTCCACGGCTCGCAAGCCGTCTTTCATCGGCTCCCACATGGTTCCATCTTCCTGTGTTCGGAAAACACCACCCCGCACAGTCCCGGCATAGACCGTTCCCCGATCGTCCACACTCAAACACAGAATAAACCGGTCACCCAAGCCGGTGTTGATGGATTTCCACGTCTCGCCGCGATCATGACTGACAAAGACCCCGAACCCGAATGAACCGGCATAGAGCACACCGTCACCGGTCATCGCCAGAGCTTGAATGCTCGGCGGCATGCCGCCTTCACGGTCAGGACCCTTGAGGTGCTGCCCCTGTGCGTCATCAACCCGGAACCCGCCTCCCACGCACAGGACCAGGGCCATACACAGGACAAAGGCAACCCGCACAGAGACCCAGCATGACCCATGACACATCACGACGCACACTCTCCCGTCAAAAAACATTTCGCCGATTCGAGCACATGACAACCTGCGGTGCGGACTGGCAACGGATCAGATCCTCAGACAGGGACATCAGACGGGAGCGGCGGTTTCCGCCCGAACAGTTTGGCACCCCAGATGCCGATTTCGTAGAGCACGATGAGCGGGACAGCCATTAAGAGCATGGTGAACAATGTGGTGTCGGGCGTGAGAACCGCCGACAGGATCAACGCCAGCATCGCCGCATGCCGCCGGTAACGAATCAGATGCTCATACGACACAATACCGGCCCGCGCCAGCAGGGAGAGCGCCAGCGGAATTTCAAACGCAAAGCCAAACGCCAACAGGAACTTCACGTTGAAATCCACATAAGTCCCCACGGCCAGTTCGGGTTTGAGTTCGCGCTCCAGACCGAAAGACACAAAAAAGTTAATCACCAGGGGGAGAATCACGACATTACAAAACACCAGGCCCAGCACAAAAAACCCGGTGGCGAGCAGAAAGAACGGAAACCCCCATTGTTGCTCATCGGGCAACAGGGCCGGTTGCACAAACTTCCAGAACTGATGAAGCATGACCGGCAGGCTGACCACGATCGCGGCCAGAAAAGAAATTTTGATGGACGCAAACAAGGCTTCGGCCGGCCCGTAAAACAATAAATCATCCGCAAAGGGCCGCTTAAACCATTCAATCAGATCCGTCGCAATCGAAAACATGGCCACGAACGCCACCAGAATCGTCACACCGATAATCAGGAGACGCCGCTTCACCGAACGGATATGACGGGTCAGAGGATGGACGAGGGTAGCCATGGGTTGTCGCGGAACGAAAAAATCCGGCATCGCCAACCGTGCGTTACGGCGCAGCGGTCCCGGATTGCGCATGCCGATAGTCGCGAATGCATGCCGCAATGTGATCTTTTGCGTCCAGCTTTTCTTTCTGAAGCCGTGTTTTGCGGATGGCTTCTTCAGGCGTCAAGGTATGGTGTTTCAGCAATGCCCGAAGTTCGGCCTCCAATCGGTGATGCGTCTTTTCCAGTTTGCAGAAATCGTGGTTGGTCTGACGAAGCTGTTCGGCGATTTGCTCATCAGTCAGCATGAGGACTCTCCTGTTTGTGAAACGATCATGGTCTCCCGGGACGCTCCCCACGTTCCTGTTCCGTCAGGTGCATCAGAATAGCATCCTCGTCCGGTTTCGTATAGTAGGCCCTGCGGCGACTGTACTGACGAAAGCCCAGCGCCTGGTACAGCGCGCAGGCCGCGCCATTGCCCGCTCGAACCTCCAGGAGCGCCCGCGTCGTGCCACAGGCATGCCCGTCCCGCAACGCGCATTGCACCAGCTGTCTGGCAATGCCCTGGCGCCGATTCTTCGGCCGCACCGCCACATTCATCAGCCGTATTTCCTCAAAGACCACCCAGTAACAGACATACCCGAGCAACTCGGCTTGCGCTCCGCCACCCGGGAGAAAGGCTCCGAGGAACCGACTGAATGGATTGCCCTGCAACTCCGCTTCAACCATTGCCGGAGTCCAGGGCGTGGCATACGATTCGCGTTCAATGGCCATGATGGCCTGTCCATCGCGGGAGCCTAGCGATTGCACATAACAG
Source organism: Nitrospirales bacterium (assembly GCA_963692935.1). Lineage (GTDB taxonomy): Bacteria > Nitrospirota > Nitrospiria > Nitrospirales > UBA8639 > Bin75. Next base: position 620,758 of record OY843588.1, on the reverse strand, counting down.
GCCACGCCGGATGAAGAGCCGACCATCACCGTCCCACCGTGGAGCGTGACGCCATCAGGATGACGCACGCCGCATGTTCGCGTCCCATTGAACTTCCGCCTCCGCTGGTTGCACGTACCGTGGCGCGACATGAGGACCGGCGACGGTGTTGGTCCGAAAAGACGACAGGCTGACCAACCCGACCGCCACGGCGGATGCACACCCACCCCCCGGGACACCGTGGACGGCCACATCCCCCAACGCCTCCGCGAACGCGCCCCGATGACGCAACCAGCCCTCTCCACACATGATCGTCGGCTGGTGCACAGCCTCCACCACGTCCCGAACCGTCCCTACCCGATCGTCTGTCAAGCGAATCATGCACCCGTCCCGCCACTGAAACTGCGCCCAGTACACATCGTTGGCTCGGGCCGTCAACATCGGACACAGCGGGAGAGAATCAAGACCACCATCTGGCCGCTGACGCCATGCCATCGCTTCCAGCGTCGACACGGTCACAAGAGGCAGGCCCGTGACGAGTCTCAGTCCTATCACCGTCGCCAGACCCACACGCAACCCCGTGAACGACCCCGGGCCTGCGGCAACGGCCAGACCTTCGACAACCGACAACGAGGAGTCCACAGACTGCAACAGCGCGTGAATGGCCGGCAGAAGCGACCCGGAATGCGAGGCGCAGTCGTCACGACTGTGATGGGCCAGGACCGTCGTCCCATCCATGAGAGCCACGCTTTGGCATCGCGTGGACGTGTCAACAGCCAGTATCTTCATCACACACTCTCACAAGACAGGTCGACAGGTGGCGAGATCATCGAACCGGCTCATCGCACATGAAACGACTGACTGGGCAAGGCCACGTTCGCCACCAGTTCCAGAAACGCCAGTTCCACCAGTCCAGATGTCGTGAGATCTGTGGCATTGATCACAAAAGGCAACACCAGCGCATTCGCCTGTTCATCAGCGCCACTCCGCCGTTCGTGCGAGTCACCCCGCCCATCCTGTCCATTCGCAACTGGCCGAAAATCCGACGCCGAGAGCACCAGCCGAGTGTCCTCCTCCGACGTGCGATATTCAATGGTGTGCATGTGAGCCGAATACCGATCCACCCACACATACTGACGACCGCCAGACGGATCAGGCCACCCATTCGGAAACATCGCGGATGGGAACGCCACAGGGACACTGTAGCGATAAGCCTTGCCCTCAACCCGCATGTCGGGAGACCGCGAGGCCCAGGGCACTTTACCAAGGAGCAGATCCACCGCGTGCAGACTGAGCTGAATCGGCATGCTGACGTCACCGAGACGCCGCAGATCCGTCACATGCCCGATCACCACGTCCCGGCGTTCAGGCACGCGCAGTGCGTACGATTGCCCGCGCAACAGGAAATCAAACACCCTGCCGCCCACGCGCGTCAGCCCTGTCACGCGAATCGAATGCGGTCGCTGGTAGAACAGCGTCCCGTGAATACGGCGCGAAAATGGAAGATGCGCGCCACGGATGTCGGCCTGAAACAACCCCTTGAGATTGTGAATCCTCGCTTCACGCGCACGAAGGATCGTCAGCACTTCCTCGGACGTGCGCGACCGTTCCGGCGTGGCAACGGGCAACGACGACGCCCCGGTACAGGCTTCAATCCCAAGAAACACCACACCCAGGGCAAGCGACAGCCGCAACAGAGAGAATGTATCCCGACGCCACACATCAGGGTTCAAGGCATGCCTCACACGGTTACGCGACTGGCGTCATGACATGATCCAACACTTCGTCCACAACCTGCACCCCGTGGAGTGCAATCCCAGGATGGCTCAATCGTTCGGTGATGTTCCCCTGAGGCAACACGCACCGCCGGAAGCCTAACTTCACGACTTCACGAATCCTCAAGTCAACCTGACTGACGGGACGAATCTCTCCACCCAGGCCGACTTCCCCAATCCAGCAGGTCTGACCATCAAGCACGCGGTCCCGGAAACTGGAGATGATGGCGGCAATGATCCCCACGTCAATGGCGGGTTCATCAATACGGAGACCACCCACCACGTTGAAATAGACATCATGCCCGGACAGGTGCAGACCCAGTCGTTTTTCCAGCACGGCGAGCAGGAGGGCCACGCGATTGACTTCCGCGCCGTTTGCCATGCGCTTGGGTATCGCATACCCCGTCGAGGTGACCAGGGCCTGCAGTTCAACGAGAATCGGGCGACTCCCCTCCAGACTCGACACCACGACCGACCCCGCGCTTTCGGCGGGCCGTCCCGCCAGAAACAGTTCGGACGGATTCGCCACCTCCCGCAAACCGCTCTCATTCATTTCAAACACGCCGATTTCATTGCTCGCCCCGAACCGGTTTTTCACGGCCCGCAGAATGCGATAGGCGTGGCTTTTGTCGCCTTCAAAATACAGGACGGTATCCACAATATGCTCGAGTAATCTGGGGCCGGCGATCATGCCTTCCTTCGTCACATGGCCAATGACAAACACCGGCACACCGGTCTGCTTGGCATACCGCATGAGTTGACACGCCACCTCCTGCACCTGGCTCACCGTTCCGGGCGCGGATGTGACATGGTCGGTATAGATGGTCTGAATGGAATCCACGACCAGGGCCGTCGGCTGCATGGTGTCAGCGACAGAGAACAGGGCTTCAAGGGAGGTTTCCGCCAGAACATACAGCGAGGGACACAGAATACCCAGACGATCCCCACGCATTTTAATTTGCTGGACAGATTCCTCACCCGATGCATAGAGGACCGGACGATCGCCCGTTTTCAATCCAGTCAAAACTTGAAGTAACAGTGTAGTTTTTCCAATACCGGGATCGCCGCCGACCAACACAATGGATCCTGGCACCACCCCGCCCCCCAACACGCGATCAAACTCGGCCAACCCCGTCTCAATGCGGACATCCCTGGTAACGGCCACGTCATTGATCGGGACGGCGGTGGCCTGTTCCTCAATCGCCCGCTTGCCATGAATTTCTGCCCCGCGTCGAACGGTAACTTCTTCTTTCAGGGAATTCCATTGCTCGCAATCCGGGCAACGCCCCGCCCATCGAGGCGATTGAAAGCCACATTCCTGGCAGACAAAAATCGTGCGGGATTTGACGGGTTTCATAAGCAAGATGCGTGGCCAGTCCACCGCACTTCCTGGTCACAGAAATTCAAGGGAAAATGGTGATAGACCCAATGGAATGTGCGATGTTCCCGCATGATGTAATTATTCACCACTTTCGGCGGCTTGCCGCAAGGCAAGGAAGGCTTCTTTCAGTGTTTGATTCACCGCAGAATCCGGTTCATTCAAGACCAGTGATTGATAGGCTGTTAGATAATCGGCACGGATGCGATGGAACAGATGCAAGAAATGCCGTAGAAACCCGATGCAGTCCAGAATGGCAATCTCTGTGCCATTGGTCTTTTCATAGAAAGTGGCTGCATATTCGGCCACGGCAGGGTCAATCACTTCCATCGTCACAAAAAGATAATTGTCGATCTGTTCTGGTGATGTGGCAAGTTTTGTTGCTGCCACATCAATGTCACCCTGCGTGACACGTTTCAGCTTCATTTCATAGGCTGTCACAATAGAATCATCTGCGATAAGACATATTTCCACATCACCCAGTGAACCGGTTTGGAGGTCAGCCGCATTGTGCGAACTTAGAGGTAGCATGTTTTCAGAAAGTCGTGACCCTGCCGCCTCATAGGCTGCTGCCACAACCAAAACTGGCAAACGGCTTGCGTTTTTACAGGCGAGGTGCTGGCTGATCAAGGTGACAATGGACTCAGCCGATAACGGCAAAGTGCCTTCAGTGCGTTTTAATGTGCTAAGCAATGAATCTATACGGGCCAGTTTTTCATCCCGCAACAGCAGTAAAACGCGTACAGTTTCGACAAACAGTCTATCAGCAGATATTCGTTGTTCGGCCACATCATCCAGTAGTTCAATCGTTTTTTTGTAGAGATCCTTCGGTTTGCCAATGAGCACCCGGTCAGTGGTCAGCGGATGGCCGATATTACGCAGTGTCGGCGTGAGAAATGCCGTTGTCTGATTGACCGGCAAGCGGTGTTCATTGACGAACCTGGCCACATATTGTTCATCGTAGGCACGACCGGAAAAACTGTCAGTGTCGCCAATTTCGGTATATGGCTTGCGCGGATCGAATATGGGATTGTCCAGCTTCCCCAGCAAGCACGACATGAGCAGGCGCACTCCGGCTCGGTTGTTCATGCAACGACATACATACTCAACCCGCTCCCTGATTATTGGCTCTTCAATGACGGACGCGTTCATGGCCGCCGTGGCCTTCTTATGGATATCTTTCAGAATTTCGTCGGGTGTCATTCAAAAAGTTGTTTTTGTGTTTGCGGATTGTAGTTCGTCCATAGTACTTCCTGCCGGCTACCCTTGGTTGAATGGATAGTTCTGTTTGAAACCACAGTCTTAAACCAGTGCCCTGGCCTGAAAAGATCATCCATCAGAGGGTGATCGTATCCAGACACCGCGACCATGCCCCTGCATTCATTAGCGACTTGTGCATATTCCCGATGCTGTTCTTCGTCCATTTCAAACCCATAAGCCTTAGTATCACCACGTGTGGCGTGTAGATAGGGTGGATCACAATAGAACAGCGTGTTGGGGCTATCGTAAAGTCGTATCACATCAACAGCAGGTCTGTTCTCAACTTGAACACGGATCAGGCGTTGTGCAATTTCATCAAGCGCGTCCACGCCCCCCAGCCAGCGCGAAACGACACCAGACATACCGGCACGGCTTGTATCTTTACAATTGGCCCACCGTCCAAGGGATGCAGTCTGTGCAAGCCCTGTACGGGTCTGTCGAGCCTTGATGTAGAAACGTCTGGCACGCTCAACAGCATCGATTCCCTTCGTGCTCCCGTAGATGGCACGGTAATATTCCTCACGCGAGAACGGCGTGAGTGCAATAACCCGAATGAGTTCCTGGTCATGGTCGCGCAAGACCCGAAAGAAGTTCACCACCTCGCCGTCAACGTCGTTATACGTCTCAACAGGGGATAATGCCCGATTAAGCAACACAGCACCGGAACCAGCAAATGGTTCACAATAGTGGTGGCACGAGGGAAGAAGAGGGAGAAGCCAGTCTAAATGGGAGAATTTCCCGCCATACCAACCAAACACAATTCGGCGTCGCTGATGTGCTCGGAAATAGACGATGTTTGAACTTTCGTTGTCTATTTCCCCATCAAGAAATATGGGTGAGGGTCCCTTCCTGCTTTTCATCATTACAACCACTCTATCCCAGGATGCCACCTGAAAAAACCAGACATATTTATCTGCGTCACCGCATATTTCTGACTGATACGATACTTCCCGCATCGGCATCGCCCAATTGTGTGATGAATCAGGACAGACAGGTCTCGCATTCTCCTCACAAACCACATCCGTGCCGTGAGCAGAAGAGCAGGGAAAACGTCAACCGGCGGGATTGATGACGCACTGGTCATTGCACAATGCACGGGTAGGTCCTCCAAACACGAACATCGTCCTTAGAGGTGTTGCCGGACTTCTTTCCACTCCTGCACAACTTTGGCACGGTGCGGATAAGTCTTTTTTTCCGTCGGATCGGGAAAGACCACGGTTTTGAGTCGTTGCTTCACCAACGTCTGCGCAAAGTCCCATGTCCGTCCAATCCCGGCTTCCAGATTGTCCCATCCACCCTCTTTCAACTCCTCCATCAGAGCCAGCAGTGCCTTGGAGTCCTGCGGCACCATTCTGACAATCCCCACGGGAAACTGATGGTGTCGCAACCAGGCACGGGTCTCATGCAGAACCGTGTCCTGGTGGTCATGCAGATACAGCACGTTGTAATAATATTCGGTCAACTTGACGAGGGCATGTCGGGCATCCTCCCGGGACGAGCCAAATGCCTGAAGAGACGCGATAAACGGGAGTTCGGGCAACGACTTGGCAATCGAGTCGCTGACGATTGAGTCGTCGTGTTGCATCAGCGTGGACACATCAACCAGAAGGATCGGGCGTCGACGTTCCCATGACGCCAGATTGCCGGTGCCTTCCACCGAGGCCACGCGCGGGCTGGCTTCAACGGTCGCCACAATGGGGTGATTGCCCCGCATGTGAATCTTGAATTCCAGAAAGGCTCGCCCGTCCCCGCCTGTCAGCACGGTGCCGGCATGGCGGCCCTGCACAACAAAAGCAATGGATTCCCCGCCCAGCCCTTTGTGACCCAACAGGCCCTGTTCGAGCAACAGAGCCTCCAGCCTGACGGACGCACCCGGTCGGGCCAGAATGTCCTCGACAATCAGCCGCCCCTCGGCTTTTTCCGCAGCCACGGCTCTATCAGGCACAAGCGGGAAGACGACGCCAGGACTCACCACGATGAAGGCCAGGAACACGAATCGGGAGAGGGAAAAACCGTTCACGGGCCACTCCTGCAAAACGTCAACGATTTGGTCTTGTCAGATCGGGCATTGTCCAGGCCGCAGGCGCGACGGATTGAGCCATCAGCCGAGTTTTCGCTTGCGCATCTCTTCCTGATACGCCTTCTCGTAGAGCACATCCCATTCCGTGGAGCCTTCGGGAATGCGACGGGAGTACGATGCCAGGCGTGCCCGTACCTGTTGATCAATCCGGGCCTCGACATTCACCGTGTCCGTGAGCACGCGTTTAACTTCTTTCAACGCCTGTTCCACCTCGCCGAGGAGTGCACCTTCGGTCGTCCGCTGAACCGCCTGGAGCATCAGATGCGCAAGATGTGTCTGCTTTTCTTCAGAGAGGACGATACGCATGACGGACCATAATCAAACAGGATAGTGACGGGCACAGTCACGGGGCAAAAGCAGGGCCGCCTTACAGTACCAGCCCACGCTCTTTCACCAACTTGGTTTTCACCAGCTGGAATGCCCGTTGATAATCGGCCTGATGGCTTTGTAACGCATCATCATGCCGTTCCAGAAGCACCCGAATTTCGGCATTCAGCCGGTCTTCCACGGACAATTCCTCTTCGATGACTTTGACTAACGAATCCACAAGACGCGCCGACGAGCCGGTGACCTCCAGAAGCCCCTGTGCCTGCAAGCGCTCCGTCACGGCCGTCGCCAGCGTTCGCATGTAGTCTGTGGTCACTCGCATCGCAACAATCAGACCTTCTTTTCAACTTTCATCGTCGTGGCGGCAGTAGCCTGACGAAGCACCCCCGGATCGCCAAGCAACCGTCCGATCACATTGACCCGGTCGGCGGGAACGGGATCCTCTCCAATACTCATGGGAGTCGGCCCCACAAACACGGCCAGCATTTCGCCAAGCCCCCAGAACGCCACGTCCCCAACTTTGACATTGGTCGTCGCCGTTTCCCGATGATCCTTGACGCCGGGAATCCGGCAATACAACTCCTCTCCCCATTGATTCAGCGCGGCTTCAACGGGCAAGGCCTCATAGATACCGGCCGCCGTGCGCGTGGGTTTCAGCTCGGCTTCCACGGTAATGCCGCCAATCGTTATGGTAATCCGCCTGGGTTCCAATGTCCTGCCCGCCCGATGCCATGACTGACCACTATCGTTTTCCTGAACATTCCCGAACCTGACTGTAGCCTGTCCCCAAACGTGAAATCAAGCAACGGTCTTCATCATCGTTCGGGCAATCCCCGCTGGTGATCAGTGCCTTGCTCCACATGCTCTGCCTGTCCACCGGACTGACATGTCACCCCTCGCTCCCGCTCCCGCCGCACATAATCCACGTTCCGCACAGCCAATCGTAGCCCTGCACGATCAACCACAGGCACAAGGGGATCACGATAGCCACACCCATCGCAAACAACAGGACGCGCACGGGAATAGACAGTTTATTCATCAGCGTCACGCGGACGAGCGTGGGGCAGGGCCGGTATCAGAGTAGCCCGTGTTTGCGCAGATAATCGCGGTCAATGACCGGCGTTGATCGTTCCGGAAGCCTGCCGCTGTTATGGAGCAGCCGCTCAACATATTTCCCGATCAGATCCGATTCCAGATTGACGGCGGTGCCGGCCTGAACGGTCCCCAGCGTGGTGACCGCAACCGTGTGGGGAATCACCGCCACGCATACACGTGACTCCGACACCGCGTTGATGGTCAGACTCACGCCATCCATGGTGAGCGAGCCTTTGCGCACGCAATAGGGCAACACGGAGTCTGGTGTGTCCACGGTCAGCAGCACGGTATTCCCCTGTGGCACGCGTTCACGCAACACGCCCGTTCCATCAACATGCCCCGTCACAAGATGCCCCCCGAGACGGTCGTTCACTTTCAACGCCCGTTCAAGGTTGACGGCGGCGCCGGCCGCAAGCGTACCCAGCGTGGTGACTGTCAGGGTTTCCATGGACACGTCAACCGAAAACCCCGTCTCGTCAACGTCGGTCACCGTCACGCAAGCTCCAGAGACGCTTACGCTGTCGCCGGGATGCAGGTCATCAAGAACGGTTCGCGCCATCAGCGACAGACGCGCATGTGCCGCGCCACGTGTCAGGGATCGGATCACGCCCATTTCTTCAACGATCCCGCTAAACATCATCGCCCGGGGGGGTATCCCTGTCCTTGCTGAAAAACACCATGCGACACACGACAACGAAGACCACGATCAACACACCCACGCCCGCCGCAGCCAGCACGCCGATGACGACATCGCCTATGGTGATCCCCGCGTCCATGCTCCACTCTTCCTGCCTTCGGCGCCATCCCGCGACATCAGGCCGGCCGGGCAACCGATCGCTGGCCGGTCACGGCCCAAAACCCGATCGCCGCAAGCAACTGAAGACACCCGACAACCGTGAAGGCGCCAGTATAGCTGATTGCCGCCACGAGCACACCCGCCACAATCGGCCCGCCGGCATGACCAATATCCATGACCGTGCCGCGCAGTCCCATGCCCGCGCCAATGTTGCCATCCCCGACATCCGCAATCAGCGCGGCGGACGATGACGTGATGACGGCTTCACCAAAACCAAAACCCGCTGCGCACAGCAACAGCCATTCCAGGTGGACGCTGTAGGGAATGGCCATACAGGCAACCCCACACACCACGAGACCCGTGGCAATCAGGGGCCGGCGTCCGACTCGATCCGAGACCAGACCCATCACCGGTCTGGAGACAAACGACGCGAAGCCCTGTATCCCGAACAGCAAACCGCTTTCCGCCAGACTCAACCCGATTGACAGCCCGTATAACGGCAAAAACGCCATCAGGGTGCCGGCGGCCACCATCTTGACGGCTTCGGCGACACTCGTCGCGACGATCTGAAGATGCCCCAACACAACCCGCATCCCCCGCCACATGTTCGCCACGATGACCCGTATCTCCCCCCTCCCCACCGACGTCCCACCCGGCGGCGCGGGAACGCGCCACCAGAACACCAGATAGATCAAGAGCGTGGCGACCCCGAACCACCCACCCGTGAGAAACGTGTCCGTATACCCGACCGTGTCAATGAGCCACCCGCCCAGCACCGGCCCCAGCAACGCCCCGCCCTGCACGGCTGCCGTATACCATCCCAGCGCCGCACCCCGCGCCGCAGGATACATCTCCGCGACCGTGGCGAGGGCCAACGGCATGAACACGGTCGTCGCCAGCCCGTGAAAGGCCCGCAACACCGTAAGCGACTCCACATCAGACACCAGGGGATAGACAAAAGGGGGCCACGCAAAGGCCAGGACGCCAATCAGCATCACATGCGACCGATTCACCACATCGGACAACGTGCCAACCGGCAGCTTGAGCACCACGCCCGTCATGGTGGATGTCGCCAGAACAAACCCCACCGCCACAGGCCCCGCCCCCAGGGTTTCGGCAAACGACGCCAGGGCCGGCATGCGAACTATGTTGTAGCTGATAAAGCCACAACACCCTACCACGCACAGCAGAAGAAAAGCCGGGACGATGGTCATGGTTCTTCACAATCACGCCACAGGAATGCGACGACATGTGGGAAATGGACGAGCGGGCAATCACGACAGGGCATCGCGTGCCGCCACAAGACAATACACCACGCCTCTGCACGCTAGCACCGTGGCAAAAAATGTGTCAAACCCGATCCAGTCCGAACGGCACGCCTTTGTGTGTTGCGTCCGATCCTGTTATACTGCATCTCATTCATGCCGCCAGCTATTCATCCAGTCGATCTTCTTGAGATCCTTCGTCGCCGGAACCTGACCCCCGCCATTGTCTTTTTGACATCCCGGCGGGCCTGCGACGAAGCCATTGACAGCTTTGCACACCGACACGTTCCCATTCCGGAAACGCGGTCGGCGGTCATCGCGCAGACGCTCGACAAGATGATTGCCGACTACCCCAGCATCACCGACCATCCCCTGATTCCCACGGTGCGGCAATACGGCGTGGCCGCCCATCATGCCGGCCATCTGCCGTCCTGGAAAATCGCGATCGAAGAACTCATGCGCCAGGGCTGCCTGGACGCCGTCTTTGCAACCACCACCCTGGCCGCCGGCGTGGACTTTCCCGCCCGCACGGTCATCGTGACCCAGTCGCACATCCGAAAAAATCGCAACCTGACGGGATTGTCCGTGAGTGAAATTCAGCAACTCGCGGGGCGCGGCGGCCGACGCGGCAAGGATTACGTGGGCTTCGTGGTGGTCACGCCCTCGCCGTATATTGACATCGGTCGTATCGCCCACGGATTAACGAGCAACCCGGAACCGCTTGAGAGTCAGTTTGTCATCTCCTACCCGATGGTACTGAATCTGCTCAAAGCGCACGTCATTGACCACATTCAGCCCATCCTGGAAAAAAGTTTTGCGCAATTTCAACTCAATCAGCGCGCCAGCACCCATGAAACAAAACTGGACAAGGTGGACGCGCAACTGCAAGCCTACGGCCAACGGGAATGTGCCGACTGGATTACGCAGTGGCACTCGTTTCACCAGGCCAGACAACGCCGCTCGCAGGTGCACCGGAAAAAAACGCATCGTGAATCCCCTGACGTGCTGGCGCGACTCCCCTTCCTCACACCGGGCCGCTTGGTTGAAGTGTCCAAAGAACGGGGCGTCGTGCTGAGGCAATATCGCAGCCGCAGCCACGGCTATGCCATGTTGACCGTGGTGTGCAGTCGCGGACGGATTGTGGAATATCCGGCCAGCACCGTGACCGTCGTGCTGGATGCCGTCATTGACGTGGCCGAGACCAGACAGTTCCCATGGAGCACCGCCCACGGGTTGGCCCATGCGAGCCACACGCTGGAAAATCTTCCCGCCCGACTGCAACGTCTGCCGATCCGCGTGGAGCAGGACGCGACCGACAACCCGATTCTGACGGAAACGTTGAGCGGCGAGTTTCCCTGTCCGACATGTCCGTCCCGTCCCGTCTGCCAGAAAGATCATCCGAAGGCGTTGCGGTTGCGCCAGGACCATCAACGTTTCACCAAAACCATTTATGCCTTGCGCACCGAGCTCTGGCACCGCTTCCGGCAACACATGGATGTGTTGCAGACATTCGGCTACCTGACACCCGCCTCTCAGCTCACCACCAACGGTGAATGGGCGCGTCTGATTCGCATCAATCATTCGCTGCTGATCACAGAGCTTATCAGAATGGGCGCGTTTGAAGGGATTGAGCCGTCGCTCCTGACAGGCGTGATGGCCGGCATTGCGCACGACGATGATCGTCCCGTCGCGTTCTCCCGTCGCAACGCGGCCCTCGCCTCGGTTCTGGGACAGGTTCGGAAGGTGGCCCACTCATTGGCCGCCTACGAAGATCCGCCCCTGTTACGGGCGGACGTATCGGCGGTGGCGGCCATGTGGATCGCCAACCCCACCTTACCCTGGAAGGACCTTATTCGCTCCACCGCCATGGCGGAAGGAGATGTGTACCGGCTCCTGGCCCGCTCGCTGGAGTATCTCTCGCAAATCTACGGATTAAAAGCGACCCATCCGGCACTGGCCCACGTCGCGGATCAGGCTATGGACCTCATGCGACGGGATGTTCTGCGGGAACTGCCATGAGCCACGAATCTGCACACGCATCCGGGATACTCCGGAGCTGACGGCGACACATGACGAACGACGAACTGGAGACACAATTAACCGCATTGCCGGGCAGACTGTTGCGCCGCCTGGCCAGGGGACGGACATCCCGACATGCTCGCATGGGGAAAACCCGTCTGATTCATCTGCTCCTGACCCTGCCCCCCGATCAGCGCGCACGCGTTGAAACCGCACTGCAATCGCTCCAGCAGGAATTGACGACTTCCTCGCCCGACACACCACCATCGCAACCCGTGGCGGCATCCAACGGAGAGGAGCGCACCCCCCGGACACCAGACCCGCTTCCCCCTCGCCCCGCCGCCGAAGCCACGCCGGCCATCACCATCGAAGCACTCCTGCAAGACATCGGCGTGCCTCCCCCAGAGCCTTTCACCCCCGACCCGTGGCAGCAGGAAGCCGTCGATCTCCTGGCAACAGGCAACGTCATCCTGAGCGTGCCCACGGGCAGCGGCAAAACCTACGTCGCGGTGGAAGCGATGCGACGGGCCATCGCCGCCGAACAGACCGTCATCTACACCTCCCCCCTGAAGGCGCTGTCCAACACCAAACTCACCGAGTTCGTGCAGATCTTCGGAGCGGAGAATGTAGGCATTCTCACGGGCGACCGGCGCGACAATCCACAGGCCACCATTCTGATTATGACCACTGAAATCCTGCGCAATCTGCTGTACGATGCCGGCGGCGGCGAGATTGATATGCGATTGAACACGCTGGGCCTGGTGATTCTGGATGAATCACAGTTTATCGCCGATCCGGAACGCGGCGTGGTGTGGGAAGAAACGATTATTTTCTGTCCCGCCCAAACGCGCCTGCTCCTGCTCTCGGCTTCCATCGGCAACCCCGACGAAGTGGCCACCTGGATCGGCTCCATTCGATCCACGCCCTGCCATCTGATCCACCACCGCAACCGCTCCGTGCCCCTCCGCGCGGCCTACCTCGATCCTTCCGGCAAACTTGCGCCTCTGTTCCGCACCCGCGACATTGCCCGGAACAGCACGCCGGCTCTCCACCCCGACACCAAACACCTGTTCACGAAGTACGAAGACCACACACTGGGGTCACGGTCTCAACGGTAGAACGGACAGGCGGGAAGGACAACGGGAAGCCGTCCTGTGAGCAAAGCCACGGCGGGGTCATGCGAGGGGAAAAACGAGGCGTGTTACAGCAACCGTCGCGAAGGCTTTGTGTTCGACTCCGGAACCTTCGCCGGCCGGCACGTGTCGCATTGACACATCCGACGAAGAGCGTTGAAGGCGTAGAGGCCGGTGTCATGCCCGTCACTCCAGTGCAGGCGGAACGCATAATGCCCCACCGGTTCAATGTCCTTCAGCATGATGAGCAACGGCACGTCATCGGGCTTCAGGGTGACCTCACCAGTCCATTCATCCGTACAGGCCGCACAGGGACAGTGCAGACGAAGGTGGCGAACCGGATAGACACCGTGATGGCCATCGCTCCACTCAATACCAAACACGCCCTTCTCCAGCCACCGCATGTCTGTCGGATGTATCGTGTCCGCGCCCATGGTTCCCACCTGTTGAAATGGCCTGTCTGTCAATCGCGTCAGTCCCGAATGACACCATCAGGCGCCAATGCAGGCTCGGCCATCAACAGCTTGTTCTCCGGCAATCGTTTGCCTATCACCGTCCTCGTGTAGGTATCAATCATGTGTTCCAACTCGTGCCGTACCTGCCCCCTGGCTTTCAGACGCGTCGAAAACCCAAAAGGCATCCGACGGGCCTGCCGAAGAAACGCCACGCTGCCCGGAGACATCGGCACGCCACAATCCCAGTGGCCCCGGTGACAGGCGGCGCACAGGAGTCCCCCTGCGGCCGGGGAAAACGTGAATGACCGCTCCCTCATAGTCCAACCGCACGCCACGCAATGATCCAACTGCGGACGAAACCCCGATTGCCCCAACACGTGCATCTGAAACAGGAGCGTGAGCAATCTCGGATCATCCGTCCGCACCAGCAACCGCAACCCGTCCAGCAACGCATGAAAAATCGAAGGCCCGGGATCCCTGTCCGCCATGATCCCGTCAATCAGGGCCACCATGCAGGACGCCGCCAGGATGCGTTCCAGACATTCCCTCACAGCGAAAAACGGGTCAAGAATATCGGCGTGACTCACCGACGCGAGGTCATTCTGGCGTTTCTCAAAGAGCGTCAGGTTGACGGAGGAAAAGGGTTCGAGCATCCCGCCAAACCGGCTTTTCATTCGGCGCACGCCGCGCGCAATTCCGCGCACCTTGCCCAATCGAAGGGAAAAAAACGTGAGAATACGGTCGGCTTCGCCCCAGCGCATACTTCTGAGCACAATCGCCTGTGTCGTTACCAGCGCCATATCACCTCTCGGCGGCCCGAAACATGCCAGGGACAGAATAACCCGCACACTCTTCCCGCCTGCTCCACAGCAACCTTCCATTGCACACAGTCATGGGGGGACGAACGGGACACATGCCTATCGCAGGGTCTCCAGCATCAGCGTGGCCAGACCAAGATAGATGCTGACCCCCATAATATCCATGGCCGTGGTGATAAACGGCCCCGCCGCCACAGCAGGATCAATCCTGAACCGTTTGAACAGAAAGGGCGTCACCGTGGCCATACTCGCCGACAGGATAAACGTGATCAGCAGGGCACCGCCCACGACCAGTCCCAGAAAACCACTGTGTTGCCACCACCATCCCGCCAGAAAGAGCAGACTCCCGTAGATCGTGCCCAGGAGCAACCCGATACGCAACTCCCGAAACACGACCTTCCAGATGTCCCCGGACTCGATACGTCCCGTGGCAAGCCCGCGAATAATCAACGTGGACGACTGCAAGCCCAGATTCCCGCCCATCGCCGCAATCACGGGAATAAAGGCCACAATGGCCACGACTTCCTGAATCGTGAACCGGAACCACCACAGAATGAGTCCCGACACCAGACTCCCGGCCAGATTCGTCAACAGCCAGGGGAACCGCATACCAGCCGCATACAGACTGGATGTTGACATGTGGGCGTCCTCTTCCGCGGCCCCGGCCATCGTGAGCATATCTTTGGTGTCCTCGTCCCGAATCACGTCCACCACGTCATCAACGGTAATAATCCCCAACAGCCGCCGGTTGGTGTCCACCACCGGGATTGCCAGGAGATTGTAATCCGCCACCTGACGGGCCACGGTTTTTTGATCGGTTTCCACGTTCACCGCAATCACGTCTCGAAGGAGCAGACTGTCAAGCGTGGCTGTCGGCGCCGTCGCCAGCAATTCGCGCAACGAAATCACGCCGGTCAGCCGACCATCATGATCCGTGGCGTACACGTAAAAGACCGTCTCGGCTTTGGTCGCCTGCTGAAGCCGCCGGATCGCCTCCTGAACCATGACGGTCTCGGGCAACGCAAAGAACTCCGTGGTCATAATCCGGCCGGCCGTGCCCTTGGGATACCCCATCAGATGCGCCACCTTTTGAGACCCGTCGGCATGCATCAACGGCAACACCTTCTGTGTCACCTCTTCGGGCAGCACACCCAGAATATAGGCGGCATCATCCGCCGGCGCCGTTCGCAGCATCGCGGCAATATCAGCGGCGGGCCGGTCATCCAGCACTTCCAGTATCACCTCATCGCCCAACTCGCTCGCGACCTGTCCCTGTGCCGACACATCCCTGACCAGCTCAAAAATCGTCCGCCGTTCCTGCGGCGTGTCCAAATGCATCATCACGCGGGCAATATCCGCGGGACGCAGGCAGGCGATTAAATTCGTCAGGTTCGCAATCGCGCCCCGCTGCAAAAGCCGATGCGCCGAGAGCCGCACCATGTTCAAGGTGCTCTCATGCGACACGGCCGGCGGGGCCGGCGTGTCTTTGTGATCGTCCATCAGTTGGGACACGTCACACGACTCCGCTTTCATCACCTTTTGAGACATGCCACCACGGTCACCCTAATACCCCAGCTCGGCCAGCAAACGGTCATCCTCGCACCAGGCCGATTTCACTTTGACATGCAGCTGCAAAAACACCTTGCGTGCCAGCGCGTGCGCCAACTCCAACCGCGCGGCGGTGCCGATCTCCCGCAGACGGGACCCGGCCTTGCCAATCACGATGATCTTCTGCCCGTGTCGCTCGACGAAAATAGACGCGGCAATCCTGATCAAACGTCCTTCTTCCTGAAAGGCATCCACCTGAACGGCGACGGCATAGGGCAACTCCGCCGTGGTCACGTCAATGACTTTTTCCCGGATGATCTCCGCCGCCAGGTGGCGCCATGGCTGATCCGTGACAAAATCGTCGTCAAAGGCCGCATCCCGCTCATCCATGCAATCAAACATCAGCGCGGTGACACGATCCACATTCTGCCCCGTCTGCGCCGACAGGGGCACAGTCTCCGTCCACGGCGCCAGCGACTGATACTCCTCCAGGATCGGCAACATTTTCACCTTATTCACCACATCAATTTTGTTCACCAGCAAAAACACGGGCATGCCATCGCGTCGCCAGGGCGTGGAGAAGATCTGCTCCACCACAAACCGGTCGCTCGCGCCGGGTCGGCGGCTGCTGTCAACCATGACCGCGAGCACATCGGCATCGTCCACGGCGCCCAACGCCGCCCGCACCATCCGTTTATTGAGTCGGGTCCAGGGTTTGTGCAACCCCGGCGTATCCAGCAACGCCAACTGGCCCTGCGGACAATGCGCCACGCCTAAAATCCGGGCACGGGTCGTCTGTGGGGTATTGGAAACAATGGCAATTTTCTGATTGACCAGCGTGTTCACCAGCGTGGATTTCCCCACGTTGGGTCGCCCCAGAACAGCCACGGTGCCGAATTTCATGCGTCACCTGTCGAGGGACGGGCGAGGGACAGGTGGAGAAGACGTGCAGAGATACGGTGTGCCGTCACCGTTTATGGCGACTCCACAAACTGATAGACCGTCTCCCCTTCCCTCACGTACCCCAGACGCTCCCTTGCCAGTCTTTCCAGAGTGAACGGATCGGATTGCACGAGACGGATTTCATCCCGAAATGCGGCATTGACCCGCTTCAGCTCGGCAATGTCCGCTTTCGTCTGCTCAAGTTCCTGCGTCATCTTCCAGTAATGGGGCACCCCTGTGCTTTTCAGCATCCAGACCATGCACAGGCCGATCCCAATGCCAAGCACAAGGACATAGCGCACCAGCCGTGGCACGGACCACGGTATCGCCGCCGGCCGGGATTTTCGATTCTGTTGGATCATTCTGCTCATGGACGCTCCAGAGGGACTCCGTGGCCCGCGGCCTTCCGTGTGCGAAGCACCTCGCCTCCCCGATACACGGCGGCCTGACCCAGCTCTTCCTCGATTCTGAGCAGTTGATTGTACTTGGCCAGCCGATCCGTCCGCGAGAGCGAGCCTGTTTTGATCTGTCCGGCATTCACCGCCACAGCCAGGTCGGCAATGGTCGTGTCCTCCGTTTCTCCGGAACGGTGGGAGATCACGACACCGAACCCGGCACGCCTGGCCATGGCGATTGTGTCAAGGGTTTCCGTCAGGGTGCCGATTTGATTGACCTTAATCAAAATCGCGTTTCCCGCGCGCTCCCGTATCCCCTTCGACAGACAGTCAACACTGGTAACAAACAGGTCATCACCCACCAGCTGCACCCGATCCCCCAGCCGCTCGGTCAGGAGCGTCCATCCCGTCCAGTCATCTTCATGCAACCCGTCTTCAATAGACGCAATGGGGTAGCGCGTACTCAACGCCTCATACCAGTCAATCATCCCGGCGGCCGTACACGATCCACGCTGGTCAGCGCGAAGCACATACCGGTTCTGTTCATACAATTCACTCGCCGCGACATCCAGCGCCAGGACCACATCCCGTCCCAGCCGGTAGCCCGCCTTATCCACGGCGTCGCCGATCATGACCAACGCATCTTCATTGGACGGCAACGCCGGCGCAAAGCCGCCCTCATCGCCCACCGCCGTACTCAACCCTTTGGCGTCCAGCACGGCCCGCAAGTGATGAAACACCTCCGCGCCCATTCGCAACCCGTCACGAAACCGCGCCGCACCGACGGGCACAATCATAAACTCCTGCACATCCAGTCCGTTGTTCGCGTGGGCGCCGCCATTGAGAATATTCATCATGGGCACCGGCAATTCGCGGGCATCGGCGCCGCCGAGATACCGGTACAGGGGTTGATGCGTTTCCGCCGACGCGGCCCGGGCCACGGCAAGCGAGATCCCCAACACGGCATTGGCGCCGAGACGGGACTTCTCTTTCGTCCCGTCCAACTCCTTCATCGCGGCATCAATCGTCGACTGCTCCAGGGCGTTCATTCCCCGCAACGCGGGCGCCAGGGTATCCGTCACACTCTGAATGGCCTTCCCGACGCCCTTGCCCATCCATTGTGCCGGATCGTGATCGCGCAACTCGCACGCTTCCCGCGTGCCCGTCGACGAGCCGGACGGCACCGCGGCACGTCCCCACGCCCCACCGGTCAGACGGACATCCACTTCAACCGTCGGATGACCTCGAGAATCCAGGATGGTTCTGGCTGTAATGTCCTGAATCCTGCTCATGCGCTCTGCCTTTTCCGCTGCATACAATCACCGGCACCCAACGTCACAGTTCGTGACGGATGGGATTGCTCCGTTCATAAAATCCAGCGCGCACTGATAGTACCAGGTTGTTTTTCGACTGCTTGGGTATTCCTTCATTGTACAACCAGGGTAAGAGGAAACTCCCTGTGCATTATAAAACACGATACGCTCAGTGCCTTTTCCCTGAATTAACCGGGAAAATAATTCGTGATAATCCTTACCGGCAAACAGATAAATTTTTTCACCCGCGCTGTCGGGCATTTCATTGCAATCTCTGTACGCATCAGATTGTTTGCGTTGCTTGTAGCCAGTTCCGTTTGTAAAAGTTATGTCGTAATGCGGAGTCAGAAAATCCGAACGAATTAATCCCCAACCAGCGGACAGAATAAAAACTTGTTCCACACCGTATTTGACAACCAAAGCACGGTAAATCGAATTTGAATACAACCGATATGCAGGCAACAAACTCTTGAGATTATCGTCTTTCCCACGCCATTGACAGTTATATTCCAACAACAATTCCCGCCAGGTTTTACGACTTTTCTCATCGATATCGTCAGGCCGCGCGTATATGCAACCGTCAACGTTCTGTTCCTCGGTGGGGTTACCAATAAACTTAACTGTCTTTCCCCCTTCGGTCGTCCAGTATCCGGCGTCTTCGGCTTTTTTCCCGGCACATGCGATGACGATTTTCACCCGCATCCATCCCTCCAGCCAATTCCTGAAAACGATTCACGAAAGAAGCGTTTTGAGTAAGGCATGAACTTTCTGTGGATTGGCCTTGCCACCGGAACCTTTCATAGTCTGGCCGACCAGAAACCCAAGGACGCCTTCTTTCCCCCCCCGATACTGCGCGACCTGGGCGGGATGTTTCTCAATGACGTCCGTGACCAATGCACGAAGCTCCCCGTCGTCGGACAGTTGCCGCAGCCCCTTCTCATCCACGAGTTCAGCCGCCGATTTGTCCGTGGCGTAGTATTCCGGAAACAGATCTTTGGCCACTTTCAGACTGATGGTGTCATCATGCACCAGCTTCAGTAATGCCACCAACCGCTCCGGCGACACGGGGGAAGATTCGACGGCCGCGCCGGACTGATGCAACACCCGCAGGAATTCGCCCATCAGAAAATGACTGACCATGGCCGGCTCCGCAAACAAGGCGACACAGGCTTCAAAGTACTCGGCCAGCGCGCGCGACCCGGTCAGCACCCCTGCATCGTAGGCCGACACGCCATAGTCCCGCATGAACCGCTGGCGCCGGGCCTCGGGCAATTCCTGAATGGTGGCCCGCAATTCTTCAATCCATGCGTCGGAAATCGTCAGCGGGACAAGATCCGGGTCGGGGAAATACCGGTAATCATGCGCATCTTCCTTCCGTCTCATCACCACGGTGCGGCCGGCCGCACTGTCCCACAGGCGCGTTTCCTGTTGCACCGTCCCGCCGTCCTCAAGCACGCCGGTCTGGCGCGCGATTTCATACGCAATGGCGTCTTTGACAAACTTGAACGAGTTGATATTTTTCAGCTCGACTTTCGTGCCAAATGTGTCCGACCCCGCAGGTCTCAACGACAGGTTAGGCTCGAATCGCAGACTCCCCTGCTCCATGTTGCCGTCACAGACATCCAGATACATCAACATGTCACGCAGAGCCTTCCCGTAGGCGACGACCTCCTCCGCCGAGCGCATATCAGGCCCCGTCACAATTTCCAGCAACGGAGTCCCCGCCCGATTGAGATCCACAAAACTGCCGCCTCCTTCAGGCGCGTGCAGGGTCTTCCCCGCATCATCTTCCAGATGCGCGCGCTGTATACTCACCGTTCTGGTGGCCCCGTTCACCGTGAGATCAATCCGTCCATGCTCACACACCGGCAGGTCGTACTGGGAAATCTGATACCCTTTGGGCAAATCCGGGTAAAAATAATTTTTCCGGGCAAACTGATTGACGGGGCGCACCGCGCACCGCAACGCCAGCCCCGTCCGAATGGCCATGGCCACCGCGCGCGCATTGAGCACCGGAAGCGCGCCCGGCAACCCCAGGCACACAGGGCAGGTTTGCGTATTGGCCGGCAGACCGAACTCCGTCGCGCAGCCACAAAACAGTTTCGACTGCGTGCGAAGTTGCGCGTGCACTTCCACGCCGATGACGGTTTCAAATGTCACGATTTCGTATTGAACGAGTCAGTTGAAGACTGTCGCGACTGGTGCATCGCCTCCCGACCGGCATCCACCGCCTCCTTGACGATACCGCCGGCCTCATTCAACACCTCGCGGCCCTTGTGCACCACATCGCCCCAGGTATCCGTGGCCCGTTCCGAAAAATCCCGCACATCCTCGCCCACCCGCCGCGCCAGCCGGGCGACGGTTTCCCGTGACTCCCGACCGGTTTGCGGAGCCAGAAACAACACCGCCACCGCGCCAAGCGCCATGCCACTCAAAAACGCGGCCAGCACACCACCGGCCGATGCGCCGGAATCATGATTTCCCATTGGTCGCTCCTCCTTCTTTGTGTACGCGATCTCTAAGGTTGTTGGCCACCGCCCGCGCGCTTGATGCCACCCGCATCAGACGCGCCAGCACGGACGCGCTTTTCTCGCGCACGCCATCATGCAGGCGATTGATGGTTCGCCCCACATCACCAACGGCATGCACCAGAACGCACACATCCTCCGCGCTCTCCCTGGCCCGGGCGGACACGACCCGGGCGTTTTCGCTTGTCCGCCTCAGCTCCCGCAAAATTTCCGGCAACGCATGATTGACCTGCGACAGCAAACGCTCGGATTGCATCACCGTCCTCCTGATCCAGATCATGGTCGCCACAAGGTAGCCCGTGAGCACGATCACGGCGACGACAATGACCATGACGGCCACATCCATAACAGAAATGTTCCCTATCACGTGCATGTGACACCTTCCCTTGTGAATACGCGCCCCTGTTCCATCACAGATCACAGGCCCCACGACCCGCGTTGAACATCGAACGCCCCGCCCTATCGAATCAGTGGCCGTTTCTTGCGCCAGTTTGTCGCCAGCTCATAGGCGCGGGCCACCCGAAGGATGACATCCTCTTCAAACGGTCGCCCCACGATCTGCAACCCGATGGGCAATCCCTGTCGGCTGAACCCGCACGGCAACGAAATTGCCGGCACCCCGGCCAGACTGGCGGAAACGGTATAGAGATCCGACAAATACATTTGCAGCGGGTCTCCGGTTTTTTCACCAAGTCGAAACACCGTCGTCGGCATCGTCGGTGTGACAAGGACATCCACATCCTGAAACGCCTGGTCAAAATCACGCCGAATGAGCGTCCGCACCGCCTGTGCCTTGGCATAATAGGCGTCATAATACCCGCTACTCAAGGCATAGGTGCCCAGCATCACGCGTCGTTTCACCTCGGCCCCAAACCCTTCCTGCCGGGTAGCCCGGTACATTGCCATGAGATCGTCACATTCCCGCGCCCGGAATCCGTATTTTATGCCGTCGTACCGGGCCAGATTGGAGCTGGCCTCCGCCGTCGCCACCAGATAATAGGTCGCCACCGCCACGCCCGTATGCGGCAACGACGGCTCCTGCCGCGTGCCGCCCAGGTCTTCAAGCACGGAAACGGCTTCGCGGACGGCGGCATGGACTTCCGGATCCAGCCCGTCCGCAAAAAACTCAGACGGGACGCCGATCTTCAGTTTCTTGACGTCCTTCTTTTTCAGTACCCGCGTAAAATCCGGCACCGGGGCGTTGGCCGACGTCGTATCCCGTGGATCGTGGCCGGCGAGCACATTCATCATCAGGGCCGCATCCCGGACATCTTTAGTGATGGGGCCGATTTGATCCAGCGACGAAGCAAAAGCCAGCAACCCGTAGCGCGACACCCGTCCATACGTGGGTTTCAGCCCGACCACGCCGCAACAGGCCGCCGGCTGGCGGATGGAGCCGCCGGTATCCGACCCCAGGGCCGCGACACATTCATCGGCGGCCACGGCGGCCGCGGAGCCTCCGCTTGACCCGCCCGGCACACAGTCGAGGTTCCAGGGATTGCGGCTTGGCCCAAACGCCGAATGTTCGGTAGACGAGCCCATCGCAAATTCATCCAGATTGGTTTTTCCCATCAGAAAACACCGTTGCTCCCGCAACGCATCCACCACGGTGGCGTTATACGGCGGGACAAACCCTTCAAGGATGCGCGAGCCGCCGGTCGTGAGCATACCCTTCGTGCAGATATTATCTTTCACGGCAATCGGCATCGCCATCATCGGCGTGGTCTTGCGCCAGCTTTTCATCATCTCATCCAGCGCTCTGGCCTCGGCCAGCACGACATCCTGTTCATTCAGCGTAATATAGGCCTTCACCTTGGGTTCCACCACGCTGACCCGAAGGAAATAGGCCCGGGCAATCTCCAGCGCGCTCACGTCGCCGCGCGTCAAGCCTTCCTGAAGTTCATGCAATGTCCATTTGACAAGCGACATGGTCTCACGCACCTGGTTGACGTACGGGCCGGGCGATTGTCCCGCGGACCGGCGGGGATTGATAAACACGCACGCCGCGCATTGTAACACCTACGGCGGAGCGAAGCGGATTGTTTTCAAGGTTCATGGCACGCCATTGTTTGCGGGTGGATGGGGGTTAGCGAACAAGGTTGTTCAATTTTTCTTTACAGGTATCTTCAAACATCATGCGGAAAACGGCCGGCGGATGCTCATTGACTTTCATTTCCCCTCTGTCGAAGGCCAGACTGTAAGTTTTCTCAAGCGATTCAAACAGTTCTTCCTTGTATTTTGTATCCTCGTTTCCCTCCAAGTGCACGCCTTTTGTTTCCAGAATCAGCAGCTTTCCATCACCTTTGCTAAAAGCCACAAAGTCGGGATAGACCCGTTGCCGCCGCCAGCCTTGAAGATAATACCCTTGCTGTGCGGCGATTCTGTGCCACCAGTATATGGCGTCATCCGCTTCCAGATAAAGCGCAAAGTTTTTTTCCAGACTGTTCAAATCGCTTTCATAAACAGGGGCAAACAGGCTCTGCTGTATCTGTGCGCCATGTGTACCCTGCAATGATCGGTCATGCTTGGAAACAAAGACCTCAAACGACTTGCTCAGTTCGTAGTCCAGGCGCCGGTCGCTCTCAAGATGAAACCGGATATTCCGTCCGACTTTGCCACGGAACACCTCTTCGGCTTTGCTGTCTATGGCGTTTTTCACCCGGCGCCTCAACACTTCCGAAAGATAGAGACGGTTTTTCAGCAGTTGGGCATTGCTGCGGCGCCTGCCCCTGTGTTTCTCAAGAAAGTTCTCCGCCATACGCGCCGCCTGCCAGGGATTGGGAACAACGTCCACAAGCCGTCGGGTGAAATAATCCAGACTCAACGGCTCGTCCGGTGTCAATCGTTTTCTCGGCGACGAGTCGGATTGAAGGCTGATCGCAACCATGATTTCCTGCCTGATGTTTTTGTCGTCGAGCTTAACGGCATCGCCCCCGTCAATGGTGTTCCAGTCAATCCCGCTCAATATGTCGCGGTCGTAGTCAATCGGCCGCCATCCTGCGCCTTCTTTGTGCAGAACCTGCGGGAGAAAGATGTCCCGATGTCTGTATTTGTCGCGACGCTCGACGGTTATCGGTTTCGGCGCGTCTCCACCACCATGTCCGCGAACGGCATCGCCAAGTCCCGTCAGTCCTTCGTTTGCCAGCCCGGCCTTCACACCTTCAACGGCCTTGCTCACTTTCTGGTTGTAACAGTAGATGTAGCACTGGTTCAGAGCGTCGCCTTTCGCAATCCTGCGCGCGTGGGGCTGTCTCATCACCCGCCCGACCATCTGCGTCATGGCGGTGGTTGCCGTCGTGTTGTCCAGCAGAGCCAGCACATAGGCAAACGAGCAGTCCCAGCCCTCTTTGAGGGCGTCTTTCGTGATAATCCAGCGGACGGCGCTCATGTCGCTCAGCAGGTCCTCACCCGCAAGCTCCTTCTGCTCCGCCGACTGAACCCGTATCTGGTTTTCCGGCACGGCAAGATTCCGGGTGAGATACTCCCGCGCATGGTCGGCATGAATCAAACCCGTTTGTTTCTGATCCCCGCCGGTTCGTTGCACTCTCACCAGAGCGATGGGACGGATATAGCGGTTTTCCGATGATTGAAGTTTCTCCGCTTCCGCCTCCAGTTCGTTCAGTTTCGACTGTGTTGCGGCGAGTGTGTGTTTCCAGTCGGAATTTTCGGCATTGTGAATCTCAATCGGTAGTTTAATCATCTCCTCGGCCTGAAGGTCGGCACCCGATATGTTGACAAGGATATTGCTTATCCCTGTTTTCGGAGTAGCGGAAAGTTCAAGTACAAGTCGAGGATTGAGCTGGTTGACGGATTGGACAAACTCCTTGTTACTGCTGTCGTTTGCCCCATATGCCTTGTGTGCCTCATCCAGAACCACGGTAGGACGAATCAGTTTCAGCACATTGATAAGGCTGTGCTTTACCCAGTCACCGTCGTCGCTTTTTTCCAGATCGCGGTGATGCCTGGACAGGTCGGCATTGGCGGTGGCATCGTCCTGTTCGGGGAAAAAAGATGTGTAACCGCCACTGTCACGGAATATCTTGAGGAAATCCCTGCCCTTCTTCCGGTTCGCGGACGGTAGCATCAGCATCATCACGCAGAGATAACTTTCAACGTCCTGTTGGGTAAAGCGGTGGTTTTTCTCAAACAGTTTGACCTTCCCGCCGGAAATCCTTTCAAGCATCTGCCGGTAGGGATGCTCGCGGGTTCGGAACGCCTTGATGGTCTGCTCGTAAATCGCCCGTGTCGGCACAATCCAAAGCACAAAGCCTGTTTCCCGTTTGATGCGTTCAAGCGCAACCACGCCCAACAGCGTCTTGCCGCCGCCGGTCGGCACTTTCAGGCATACATGAGGAATCGGCTCGCCGGATGTGGCGGTGCGGGGGATGTAGGCGGGGATTTCAATGTGCCCGTCTTGTGGGATGCCGGGGAGATATTTTTGGTCTTTAAGCGTTTCCCATGCGGCAAGGGGGTAGTTTTTCAGATTTTCGGGAACGGGTTTTTTCTTTGCGGCATAAAACTCTTCGGCATCCGCCGTGTCTTTTCGCGCCGTTTTGAGCGCATCAAGCCAGCGGTCTAACTGGTCAAGGGCGGTTTGCTGGTAGGTTTTGAGTTGCACTACCGAATGCTCCTCCCAAACTTGATTTTAGATTGCCTGATCTTCAGTGGCGTGACTTTTACACCTTTGTTTTCCTTTTCGCGCTCAATCTCCCTTATCCATTGCTCCCATTCGGGCACGCGACTCCTCGTATTAGGACCAAGGATTACCTCACTGAACCGGAAATCACCTGGCATTTCCAAGTAGAAACGCGGTGGGATCTGATCCATGTCAACCCTGTACTCCGGTTTTTCTTCGTTGCCTGCGTAATAGGACATCCTGACAACCCGTACCTCCTCCTCTTCCTTGTAATGATCAGACTTGAAGAGAAAACGGATACTGTCAAGCAATTCCCGCACCAATCGGGTCAGGT
Organism: Nitrospirales bacterium; assembly: GCA_963692935.1. Classification (GTDB taxonomy): domain Bacteria; phylum Nitrospirota; class Nitrospiria; order Nitrospirales; family UBA8639; genus Bin75. The sequence continues at coordinate 594,682 of OY843588.1, read as the reverse complement.
CATTTTCCTTTTTCACATGACGGGTACGTTTGTTTATCTCATTGAGCAACGATGCTAACTCCTCGATTTTTTTCCATATTTTAGTTCCTTTTCTAATTTTCTGCCCGTAGCTAACATTGTAAAGTGCAGGGTAGCGTTCTTGTCTCAGGCCTGCACTTTGCCTTCCACCAGCCTGGAGTTGGGGTATAGCGTCTAGTTGCATTGGAGGCATTTCAGAGGCAAACAATTCTGCATTAAATATCAAACAGGCTCCGGCTGCTTCTTCATTGTCGTGTTTTCCGTACAGGCGCTACAGAAGTAATTTGTCCTTTCCAAGGGGTTGACCTCTTTTTTTGTTTTTCCGTGAATTTATTTTGACAAAACTGCCAATATACGCAGGCGAGGAATCAGTATTTTTCAAATCATTTTCGTAAAATTCCTTTTCCACATCAATTTTATCTTTCATTATTTCAAAGAAGACCCGTCCTTCTTCTCGATCATTCATATAGGCCGCATTATAACGACGAAAAGGCTTGTTACCGGCAAGGGATTTCAACGCATGAAGTGATGTGTAGTGTGCAACACCATCTTTCGGTGGCTTACAAAACAGTTTTTCTTTTTTTATCTCTTCTATTGCAGAGAACAATCTGGTGTAAAGTCCAAAAATTTTTGCTGGTTTATCTAAAGACAGATTGGCAAGGTGAAAGGCGATGTAGCTCAATGGAGAGATTGATTTTAGGCTTTTGTCACAATTGTCAGCAGCCACATAGCTCTTAAATGCAAGAGTGTATTTTTTTGTTTTCAGGTATGCACTACCGCGATTATCGAATATTCTTGCATCTTGTGGATTCAGTTTTATGGCTTTATTAAAGTCTTGAATTGCACGTTTGTTGTCTCCTTTGTCACTGTATGCAACGCCGCGATTATTGAATGCTACCGCATTTTGCGGATCCAGTTTTATGGCTTTATTAAAGTCTTGAATTGCACGTTTGTTGTCTCCTTTGTCACTGTATGCAACGCCGCGATTAGTGAGTGCTATCACATACTGCGGATTCAGTTCTATGGCTTGGTCATAGTCTTGAATCGCACGGTCATTGTCTCCTTTGTGGCTGTATGCAATGCCGCGATTCGTGAATGCCTCAGCATATTGCGGCTTCAGGTCTATGGCTTTGTCATAATCTTGAATCGCACGGTCAAGGTCTCCTTTCTCGCTGTATGCAAGGCCGCGATTCGTGAATGCCTTAGCATATTGCGGATTCAGTTCTATGGCTTGGTCATAGTCTTGAATCGCACGGTCAAGGTCTCCTTTGTTTCCTTTGTGGCTGTATGCAATGCCGCGATTATTGAATGCCTCAGCATATTGCGGCTTCAGGGCTATGGCTTTGTCATAGTCTTGAATCGCACGGTCGGGGTCGCCTTTGTGTCTGTATGTAGCGCCGCGATTATTGAATGCCTCAGCATATCGCGGCTTCAGGGCTATGGCTTTGTCATAGTCTTGAATCGCACGGTCGGGGTCGCCTTTGTGTCTGTATGTAGCGCCGCGATTATTGAATGCCTCAGCATATCGCGGATTCAGGGCTATGGCTTTGTCATAGTCTTGAATCGCACGGTCGGGGTCTTCTTTGTCACTGTAGGCACTGCCGCGATTATTGAATGCCTCAGCATATCGCGGATTCAGGGCTATGGCTTTGTCATAGTCTTGAATCGCACGGTCGGGGTCTTCTTTGTCACTGTAGGCACTGCCGCGATTATTGAATGCCTCAGCATATCGCGGATTCAGGGCTATGGCTTTGTCATAGTCTTGAATCGCACGGTCGGGGTCTTCTTTGTGGCTGTATGCAACGCCGCGACTAAAGAATGCCTTGGCATTTTGCGGATTCAGGGCTACGGCTTTGTCAAAGTCTTGAATCGCACGGTCAAGGTCTCCTTTCTCTCTGTATGCATTGCCACGATTCGTGAATGCATCAGCATGTCGCGGATCCCGTTCTATGGCTTTGTCAAAGTCTTGAATCGCACGGTCGGGGTCGCCTTTTTTTCTGTAGGCATTGCCGCGATTATTGAATGCATCAGCATATTGCGGATTCAAGGCTATGGCTATGGCTTTGTCATAGTCTTGAATTGCACGGTCGGTGTCGCCTTTTTCGCTGTATGCAAGGCCGCGATTATTGAGTGCCCCAAAATGTTGCGGATTCAGTTCTATGGCTTTGTTATAGTCTTGAATCGCACGGTCGGGGTCTCCTTTGTCACTGTATGCAAGACCGCGAAGAATGTATATCAACGCTTTTTGCTCAGGATCATTTTCCAATCTAATAATTTTGGTGCATACCGCAATCACCTCGTCCCATTTTCCATTTCGGAAAAGCAATTCTGCCTTTCGGTACAAGTCTTCCAGTTCTTCACTCATCAGATCAGGCTCCCCCGTTTATGCCGTAAGGAAGTTGGGCAAAGGTTATACCCTTTTGGGTTAATTCCTTCTGCCCCATAAACTTGTGCGTGGCGAACACGACGGCTGTTTTCTTTTTTGCCTCTGCCTGTTTGGCAATTCTTTCGACTCGTTTGCTGTTCAAGGCGGATTCGCTACCGCGCAGGAAGGCGAGTTCCGGCTTGTAGATCAGATAAAACAACCGCTCCTTTGTTTCGTAGAACAAACCATCTTCGCCTCTCGTCTTGCGGATTGTGTCCGGCGATTGTCCGGTGGCTGTCCAGAAAATATGACGCGCCAGCGTTTCGTAGTCCGGCAGTTTCTTGCCGGTGAGCATGTTTTCAATGCTCATTTCATCGCCCAACGTGCACCAGGTGAAACTGCCGCCAAGCCCTTTTTTCAGATTTTCGTCTTTTGATTTCTTAATGCCTTTGATGACACGACGGACGCGCTCGGCGGTGATTTTATCCGCGTAATTCTCACATTCCACAAGGATAAACTTGCGGTTGCCGTCATCTTCTTTGTTGAGTTTCAAAACGGCGTGAGCCGTTGTGCCAGAACCGGCAAAGGAATCTAAAATAATACTTTTTCCGTCAGTGACGGCTTCAAAGATAAGCTCCAGAATGCGCTCGTCTTTCGGATAACCAAACACAGACTCAGGAAGAATATGTTTCAATTTCTTATGAGCAGCACGACGATCCTGATAGATGACACTGTTCAAAACCTGAGAATCCGTTTCATGGAGATAGCGTTTCAAGTTTGGAACACTCTTTTCATCCTTGCCGAAATAGACGCGCCCCTCTTTGATAGCGGAAAGCATTGTCTCTTTAGCGGGGAACACCCAACCACGAGCTGGCTTTTTGACAGCCTTTTTTGTATCAGGATGGAGAACTTCATAAGTCGGGCCGCCGCCGCCCGGCCATGATATGTCTCCCGGAAAAAATATCCCCTTCTCGTCGAACATATCGTAATGCCTGTGTTTCCATGCAGGATTGTTTTTGTTCAGAGAAGAAAACCATTGTTGCAGTTTTTCAGATATTAATTCGTAGTCATTCCCGTGTTCGTTTTTTAATGCTTCAACCGTCGCATATATTTGATCTAATCCCTGCTTAAATACGCGCCAACGTTTTTTGTTGATTTTTACCATGTCAAGGTTTTTGGCATAGACAAAAATATAATCCTGGGCGATGGAAATAAACTTCGAGTCATTTTTTCCGGTGCCTTCCCAGACAAAAGCACCGACAAAATTCTCCTCCCCAAAAATCTCATCCATCACCATCCGCAAGCGGTGTTGTTCATTGTCATCAATGGAAACAAAAATCACCCCATCCTCGGCCAGCAGTTCACGTAACAGTTGCAACCTCGGCCACATCATGCACAGCCATTTGTCGTGGCGTTCCAGATCCTCACCGTCAACGGGGCTTTTATCCTTCAGCCATGCCTTCATCATCGGGCTGTTCACGTTGTCGTTGTAAATCCATCCCTCGTTTCCAATGTTATACGGCGGGTCAATGTAAATGCAGTTCACCCTCCCCGCATAACGCGGCATCAGCGCCTTGAGGGCGTGCAGGTTGTCGCCGTGGATTATCAGATTGTCGTCAAGAGAGGGCTTGCCGCCTTTCGGCGGGAGGGACTTTTTCGCATCCGGCTCAAGCGTCCGGGAAGGAACGGTCAGGTGGTGTGCATAGACGATCTGTTTTCCTTTGAAATCAAGTGTTGGCATGGGTCACCCTTAAATAAAGAAAGCGCAGGCCGTTCATCCTCCGTCAGCCGGCGCCACCCTTACTGAAATGATTGCACAAAGACCGCTCGTACCGCCGTGCCCGAACCGGCCAGTTTGACGGACGCCATTTTCCAGGGAGACTTGTGACTTCCCACAAGCCAGCGGTCTAACTGGTCAAGGGCGGTTTGCTGGTAGGTTTTGAGTTGCATTCAGCGAAACTGTTTCTGAAAATAACCCTCGATATTTTTCCGGTTTGTCACCAAGCTGGAAAACTGACGGTCGCACACATCAGTGAAACGGGAAAGCACTTTACGATTGATTTGTTCCTGATCCTCAAAAATTCCCAAGGCGTGAAAAGGAATTTCCCAACTCTGAAATTGCAAAATGTTAATCGTTGTGTCGCGGCATTTATCATCGTTCTTTATCGCGTATACATGCACAGGACGTGGCATACCGTTCACGCGGCAATCTACAAGATACTTGCCATCAGGGTCATGCGATTTATCGCGGTAATCAAACTCGATTCTTTGAGGGCCAATTGTGTCAGTAAGAATCTTCTTGAAATCTTCCATAAATGTGGATGCGACTCTTTCCTGACTCCAATAAGAGACATTCGTTATGCTAACAAGGCACTGGATAAAGTTATAGAAAATGTTTCCAGCGTTTTCGACGCGATCAATACGCGCAAAAATTTGTCCTTCACGCTCTTCTATCCCGTATTTTCCCAATGCGGTTTCAATGATTGAATTGCGCCTACCATGTTCAAGGGAAGACAAATCCATTTGGTAACTCATGTGCATATACGTATGCCCCTCGTCGGTAATAATCCAATTTCCACTGTCCTCTTTCTGCAAGGTGATAACAAAGTGATCCCCGTCATCGAAATGAAACGGCGTAAAAATCTGGTAGCGGTTGACTCCTTCGGGAAATAGTCTGACCGATTTGTCGACTGTCGTTTTGAAGGAATCCTGTATTGCGTTCACGTTCATTGAAATAAGCTCGTTTGCTTATCATTCGCACTAGCGTCGGTCACGTTGCACTCACTCAAAAGCACATTGAACGCTTCGAGGAAATCAGCATAAAGATCGGCAGGGGTGGCATGGTGGTCATCGTCGTAAGAGGATTTCTGATATTCTTCCGTTGCTTGATGAATATGAAAATCGTAGAACGCGTCTTTATTCCCCAACCGGTTGGTATGCCAATGGCTTTTGCCATTGTAGCGTTTCAAGGTAAAATTTTGTTTTCTCCCTTCGGGGATGAATGCTAAACCGCAAGAAAAATCAAGCGGTTTTGCTCTGTTCTGTCGTAGATAGACAAGCCATTCTCGTCTCCATGACTTCTTGGAAACTGTTGCGAGTTTTGCCGATGCGAGGCTTCTCTGTTTTTCTTGCTTTTCATGCCTCGCAAAAGAGAATCTGCCGAGCAATCCATCTGCTTAGGCTCATCAATCAAATCCCGTATCTCCTGATCTGAGAGAAAGAAGTCTTTCATAGTCGAAGTTGGATTAGAAGTTTCACCTGAACGTAATCTTGGACTTCCTAACGGTTATGCTATCTCCCAGCCAGTGTTGCCATTCGAACTCGTTAGCCGTTTTGGGGCCCAGTATTACCTCGCTGAATCGGAAATTTTTGGGCATGTCCCGATAGAAACGCGGGGGTAGTTGCTCCTTTGCAACCTTGCACCCCAAGAGTTTTTTGCCGTCTGTATCATAGGACATCTGGACAACCCTTACCTCATGTTCCTCTCTATAGTGATCTGCCTTAAAGAGAAAACGGATACTGTCAAGCAATTCCCGTACTAACTGGGCAAGTTTTTCTTTATGTGTCCTATGAGATTTAATGAATTTGTCTATTGCTTTGAGTGGCAATGCTAATTCGTTCAGGCCATCCGACAGATTATTCCCTTGTATTTCAGTTTCGCTTTTGTAGATGACCTTATAGAGTGCCGGACTGAGGTTTGGTTTTGTGGATCCACCTTGTTTTGTAACATCTTCTTGCTGTTGAGACATGGTGCCTATATTCCTTGAAGGAACATTTCTTTTGGCAAACTGTCCTTTGTTAAATATCAGACAGGCCCCGGCCGCTTCTTCATTGTCGTGTTTTCCATATGTGCGCCACAGAAACAAGTTATCCTTTTCTTTTTTCTTTGATAAACCCATTTTGACAAAACTGCCAATATACGCGGGCGAGGAATCAGTATTTTCCAAAGCATTTTTGTAAAATATCTTTCTCACATCAATTTTATTTTTCATTCTTTTATCTTTCATTATTTCAAAGAAGACCCGTCCTTCATCAGGATCATGCATATAGGCCACGTTATAAAGACGAAAAGGATCGTTATCGGCAAGGGACTTCAACACATGAAGTGATGTGTAATGTGCAACCCCATCTTCCGGTGGCTTACAAAACAGTTCGCTTTGTATCTTGTCTATTGCAAAGAACAACTTGGTATAAGGTTCAAAAACAATTGCTGGTTCATCTAAAGATGTATTGGCAAGCTGAAAGGCGATATAGACAAGCGGAGACCATGATTTTAGGCTTTTGTCACAATTATCAGCATTCACAAAGCTCTCAAATGCAAGAGCGAATTTTCCTTTTACTAAGTATGCAAGGCCGCAATTATTGAATGCCAACGCATGTTGCGGATTCAGTTCTATGGCTTTGTCATAGTCTTGAATCGCACGGTCGGGGTCTTTGTTCTCTCTGTATACACTGCCGCGATTATAAAATGCATCAGCATATTGTGGATCCAGTTCTGTGGCTTTGTCATAGTCTTGAATCGCACGGTCTTTGTCTCCCTTGTCGCTGTATGCATTGCCGCGATTATTGAATGCGATCGCATGTTGCGGCTTCAGTTCTATGGCTTTGTCATAGTCTTGAATCGCACGGTCGGGGTCTCCTTTGTCTCTGTATGCATTGCCGCGATTATTCAATGCGATCGCATGTTGCGGATTCAGTTCTATGGCTTTGTCATAGTCTTGAATCGCACGGTCTTTGTCTCCCTTGTCGCTGTATGCAAGGCCGCGATTATTGAATGCACCAACATCTTGCTGATTCAGTTCTATGGCTTTGTCATAGTCTTGAATCGCACGGTCGGGGTCTCCTTTGCCTCTGTATGCATTGCCGCAATTATTGAATGCCTTAGCATTTTGCGGATTCAGTTCTATGGCTTTGGCATAATCTTGAATCGCACGGTCTTTGTCTCCCTTGTCGCTGTATGCAACACCGCGATTATTGAATGCCTCAGCATGTTGTGGATTCAGTTCTATGGCTTTGTCATAGTCTTGAATTGCACGGTCTTTGTCTCCTTTGTCGCTGTATGTAACGCCGCGATTATAGAATACCTCAGCATGTTGTGGATTCAGTTCTATGGCTTTGTCATAGTCTTGAATCGCACGGTCTTTGTCTCCTTTGTTTCTGTATACAACGCCTCGATTATTGAATGCATCAGCATTTTGCGGATTCAGTTCTATGGCTTTGTCATAGTCTTGAATCGCACGGTCTTTGTCTCCCTTGTCGCTGTATGCATTGCCGCGATTACTGTATATCACCGATTTTTGCTTAGGGTTATTTACCAATCTAATAATTTCGGTCCATGCCGCAATCGCCTCGTCCCATTGTTTATTTTGGAAAAGCAATATTGCCTTTCGGTACAATTCTTCCAGTTCTTCACTCATCGGATCAGGCTCCCCTGTTGATGCCGTAAGGAAGTTGGGCAAATGTTATGCCCTTTTCGGTTAATTCCTTCTGCCCCATAAACTTGTGCGTGGCGAACACGACGGCTGTTTTCTTTTTTGCCTTTGCCTGTTTGGCAATTCTTTTGGCTCGTTCGCTGTTCAAGGCGGATTTGCTCCCGCGCAGGAAGGCGAGTTCCGGCTCGTAGATCAGATAAAACAACTGCTCCTTTGTTTCGTAGAACAAGCCATCTTCGCCTCTCGCCTTGCGAAGTGTTGGCATGGATTACCCGTAAATGAAGAAGGCGCAGGCCATTCGGCCTCCGTCAGCCAACGCCACACTTACTGAAATGATTGCACAAAGACGGCTCGCATCGCCGTGCCCGAACCGGCCCGTTTGACGGACATCACTTTCCAGGGAGATTTATGACTTCCCACAAGCCAGCGGTCTAACTGGTCAAGGGCGGTTTCCCTGTAGGTTTTGAGTTGCACGAACTAACTATCAAACAATGGAAGAGTGGCCCCCGGATCATGGCAGGCGGTTATGGCAAGTCCTTCCACTTCATCTTTCTCATGCCGTGACAATAAAGGTTTATCAAATGTATGCAGTATTTTCGCTCCGATGACAATCGCGGTTGCAACATGAATAGCATCAGGTGTTTCTATTATTTTGCGGTTGCGTTGAATGGCATCATGCGTGTCCCTTAGTTTATTTTCGCGGTCGCGTATCTCCTGGGCCTTTTTAGCAACGCGAGTATCTACAGCGATTATGCCTACCTTCTCTTTGTTTTGCATAAAACGCTCAAATTTCCCGATAGCACTATCGGACATTGTGCTTGCAAGCACTTCCGTGTAAATCAGCGTGGAAACAATCAGACTGCAATAACCTTTTTCCATGTTTTGAACCACTGATTCTATGACTTTCATTCTGTTCAGATCCTCTTCTTTAATCCAGGAAATTAAAACAGAGGAATCCCAACAAACCAGCTCACTCTTCATTGAATATCCTTAGCCCACCGATCTCGTAATTCTCTCACAAATTGTTCAGAGGATTTTTTTCCTGTTGCGCCAGGGGCAATTCCACGAAGATCTCTCAGGGAGGGAAGTTCCTCACTTGGCGGCAAAACAGTCATTTCCCAGACGTCTATTTTGTACGGAAACGCTACCTCGGGACGATAAAAGCAGTTGCCCCGGATAGAAACGAACTTTCCCAAAGCGCGTTGCACATCCTCAAGCAAAGAAGCCGGAAATTTGCAAGCGACAGGAGGTCTAATCGGAATGGAAGAATATATTTTAAAGGTGTTTGCTTTTTTATGGATATTGATTAGCTCAAGTTTCCCGTCAATTGTACTGACAACCCTTTCCTCCGCATTTCTCGCCTCAATCAAGACTTTCCTGAACCTGTCATCAAATCTAAATTTGTCCACTGCTCCATTAGCAATAGCTTGTATTTCAACCCGCGTAGCGTCTTTAGAATCATAGCGTGCGAGTTTTTCCATGGAAGAGAGAACGGGGTCGGAAAGTTCGTGCGCACGCCCTTTCATCGCACAATTCAGGTATTCCCTGGTACTCTCAAAGAGAGCCGTCGCGGCCGAGAAATCTTGACCTGCTGGTTCACATTCTATGATTGCGGGACTGGCATGAGAAAGACCGACGACATGGAAGACGGCACCATCTTTGCCGCTCTCTTTCGCGCTGTTTTTCAGGAAATCAAGGAACTGGCTGGTTTTTTTCACAAAAACGGACAAGTCCAACTGGTGGTCATTTTGCTCTGGCCCCTCTATTTTGAAGACAAGTCTGTTCTTGTGTGCCATATCGAATCTCCCCGCTCGGCTCCGACTTTACTCGCCAGCCATCCTGTACGGCAACCGGCAAAACGCTATCCCCATCTCTGCACAAGAATCCACTTGCGGGTAGCCGATGTCTTTTAAAAATGCGTTACGCGAAGACAGAAGAGGTCAGGCACACGGGAGAATCCTGTTGCGTTCGTCCACTTGAATGATCGTCGGATGATGACGCTTGACCTCGTCTTCATCGTAATAGTGATAGCAGAAAATAATGACCCGATCCCCGATTACCCCTTTGCGCGCCGCTGGCCCGTTCAGCACCACCTCGCCAGATCCGCGCGGGCCGTTTATGGCATAGGTCGTGAACCGCTCGCCATTGTGCAGATTCGAGACCATCACGACCTCATAGGGCACAATCCCGGCCGCATCCAGTAAATCCTCATCAACTGTCAGGCTTCCTTCATATTCCAGGCAGGCATCCGTCACGACCGCCCTGTGGATTTTCGACCGCAATAATTGACGTAACACTGGCGCCTCGCTTCCTTCGTTTCACCGATCACCGATGATCTGCGGGACCCGGAATAATCCGTCCATGGCCTCGGGCGCATTGCCCACCGCCTGCTCCAGGGAGAGCGACGGTTGCACCTCATCATCACGCAACACGTTGACATGATCTGCCGCCATGGATGTCGTCCCGGGAATGTCTGTGGTATCCACGGCACTCACGTCTTCCACATAGGCCAGAATACGGCTGAGCTGGCCGCTGAACTGCTCCAGTTCGTCCTGGTTCAAGCGAAGCCGGGCCAGCTCCGCCACATGTTCGACTTCTTCCCGACTGACCTGTGTGCTCATCGGCCGTGTGCCTCCTGTTTCTTTTCCCGTGGTTATCAGCACGCCCCCGGCACCCCATCGGCACGACCATCACAGGGCAAACGCCGTGCCGGGTGCGGTATTTGTACCATGAAGAACGGCGAAAAGCTATCAGCCGCATCCGGCCGCCACCGGTGATATGCGGGTCGGCGCGGCATGAAACAGGAAGATGGAGATGGCCACGCTCCGCCTCCGATACCGTCCGGAATGTCACAGACGGTGAACCGGTACACCGTCTTTTCAGCGACTTGCGGGGCGTGGTAGGATTGCCCCACAGGTGTCGTGACAGAATCCATATCCATATCCACGGAAGAGGGAGGATTTTCATGGCTGAGATTCAATGTCTGAAGTGCGAGCAAACGGCGGAGAGGATGACCGAGCCGCTTTTTCTGGGAAAGCTGGAAGAAGAAGTGAAGAATCATGCGTGCCTGAACTGCTGGACTGAATGGAATAAACCCGGTGGCGTCAAAACAATGGTCATCAATGAATACCACCTGAACCTCGGCGATGAAACCGGACGCGCCACGCTGAAAAAACAAATGCGCGCCTTTCTGAAACTGCCCGACGCCGATGTGGAATTTAAAGATTATCGAACGTGAGAGGCACACGACCGCCACGACCAGGGCGGACGGCCCGATTCTTATCTTTCCCCGGCGCCGTTGCACGCCGGCTTCGCTCATGGAACGGTCAGTCCCTCTTGTCGAATGCCCTGTTCCCTTGTAGGATGGACATATGAACACCCCGCTTGGTAAAGGCATCTTCCTCGTTGCCAGCCCCAGCCTCCGCGACCCCAATTTTCAGCAAACCGTGATCCTGTTGTGCGAACACGGCCCTGAAGGCGCGCTCGGGGTCGTGGTCAACCGCCCGACGCAGATCACTATCACCGAAGTGCTCCCGCAAGTCCCCATCCTCGAAGGCCAGAACCACAAGGTCTTTGCGGGAGGCCCGGTGCAACAGAATAACCTGCTGCTCCTGTACCGGATGCCCGAAGGCCAGACCGATTCCCACCATGTCTTTGATGGCATCTATCTGGGCGGCAATGTGAAGGAGCTGGAAGAGCTGTTGCAGGATCCGGCTTCCCTGGAACACATGCGGGCGTTTATCGGATATTCCGGTTGGGCGCCGGGCCAGTTGGAAAATGAAATGCGTACCGGATCGTGGCTGACGCAACCGGCCGACACGGCCGCCATGTTTGACGTCGACCACCGGCGGTTATGGGGGAAAATTCTGCAATCGTTTGGACAGGACCTGCCATTGTCCGCGAACATGCCCGTCGAGTTGTATACAGACATGCCCGTTGATCCGAGTATGAATTAATCGTCCGCCCCGTCATGGATCCATGCCGCCCGTCCGTCATGCGGCGACACATCGGCCACCCGGCACGGGGATCATCCGGGGTTCCCGCAGAGAACGCTCCCTGATTGAATCATGACACACCACCCCCCTCCCCTCTCCAAAACCACACACTTCAAACGGCTCCTGCTGTCCGATCAGGTGGAATTTTTTTGCGAAGCCCACAATGGCCTCAGTGCAAAAATCGTGGAGGAGGCGGGATTTAAGGGCATCTGGGCCAGCGGGCTGACCATCGCCGCTCAATTTGGCGTTCGGGATAATAATGAAGCAAGCTGGACGCAAATTCTCGACCATCTGGAATTCATGTCCGACGCCACACACATCCCCATCCTGCTCGATGGCGATACCGGCTACGGGAATTTCAACAATATGCAACGCCTGATCGGGAAACTTGAACAACGCCGGATCGCCGCCGTCTGTATCGAGGATAAATGTTTCCCCAAGACGAACAGTTTTCTGAAAGGCGAGACCCAACCCATGGCCGACATTGATGAATTCTGCGGGAAACTCAAAGCCGGGAAAGACGCGCAGGTCGACAAGGATTTCTGCATTATCGCCAGAGTCGAAGCGTTTATTTGCGGCTGGGGACTGGCCGAGGCCCTGCGCCGGGCCGAGGCCTATCACCAGGCGGGAGCCGATGGCATCCTCATTCACAGCGCTCTGACGACACCCGATGAAATTCTCGCCTTCAAACGGGAATGGGGCGAACGATGCCCGGTGGCAATTGTCCCGACCCGGTATTACGCCACGCCGACCGATGTCTTTCGACAACACGGGTTTTCGCTGGTGATCTGGGCCAATCATCTGCTTCGCGCGGCGGTGACGGCCATGCAGAAAACGGCGCGGATCGTGCGGGACAAGGAACACCTGCTCGCCGTCGAAGATAAAATTGCGCCGCTCTCCGAAATTTTTCGCTTGCAGGATGCCGAGACACTCCAGCAGGCCGAACAACGCTACCTGCCGCACCGCAACGACCACCTGACGGCGATTGTCCTGGCTGCGTCCCGTGGCGATGAATTAGGCGAACTTACGGCGGACAAACCCAAAACCATGGTGCCGGTTCAGGGTCTTCCGATTCTCTCGTCTATTGTGGACGCCTGTCATGCCGTGGGCATTCACAACATCACCGTCGTCCGTGGCTACAAAAAGGAAGCCGTCACCCTGCCCCATCTGACCTACGTTGATAACGACGACTTTGCGGACACCGGTGAACTCGTCTCCCTTCTCCGCGCACTCCAGGCCCGCCAGGGGACTTTTCACGACACCGTCATTTCATACGGCGACCTGCTCTTCAACAAATATATTCCGCAGATGATGGTACAGGAACCGGACGATTGGGTGATTGTCGTTGACAGTGGCTGGGACAGAACGACGTCCTACACGCGACTCGGAGGGTTTGCGGAATGTACGGCCCCCCATTCACGGGAAGCCTACAACGCCAGAATCTACCTGAAACGACTGGGACGGGACGTGCCACACACGGCCAGGCATGGCATCTGGATGGGGTTGTTGAAGGTATCGGCCAACGCCGCCGAGCATCTGCAGGGCCTTCTGGTGGAGATGCTGGCCGATCCCGCCAACAGAAAAGCGGGAATGGCACAACTGTTTCAGACATTGCGCGCACGGGATTACGCGATACGGGTGCTGTACACGGTGGGATACTGGCTGGACATTAACAGTCTCGCCGATGTGTTGCATGCGAACGATTTTCACGGCGCCTCGCCGTCCCTTGAGCACATCGCGTCCCCGCCAGACCCGGAACGCCGTAGCGAGAAGGCCAACCCCGTGCGCAAAGACAAGATGGAGGATTCATGCAAACCGTGACCGCCCATAATGGCGTGCCGATCCCGAATTTCATGTACGGCACGGCATGGAAAAAAGAGCACACGACCCGTCATGTCCACGAAGCCGTCCGTGCCGGGTTCCGGGCCATTGATACGGCAAATCAGCTCATCCATTATCAGGAAGCGTTGGCGGGAGACGCCCTGCACACCCTGGAGCAACAGGGCATCACGCGCGATCAACTGTTTCTCCAGACCAAATTCACGTCTGTCTCCGGCCAGGATCATCGGACGCCGTATGATCCCAGGGCCGCCGTGACCCAACAGGTGGAACAATCCTTTGAAAGCTCGCTCGCCCATCTTCAGACCGGATATCTTGATTCCTACGTCCTGCACGGCCCGTCTTCACGCGAGGGTCTCGACCAGGACGACTGGGAAATCTGGGCGGCCATGGAGCGCCTGTATCAATCGGGGCGCGCCAGAATGATCGGGATCAGCAATGTGCGACCGGGACAACTGCAACAGCTGTGCGAGCGCGCCACCGTCATCCCCATGGTGGTGCAGAATCGCTGCTTTGCGGCGTTGGGATGGGATCGGGACATCCGAGCGATCTGTAAGACCCATCACATCATCTATCAGGGATTTTCGCTGCTCACTGCCAACCTCAACGTGATCTATGACCCGGCGGTGAGCGCCATGGCCAAACGGGTGAACACGGGGCCGGCACAGATTATTTTTCGCTTTGCCCAACAGATGGGGATGCTTCCCCTGACCGGCACCACCGACACGCAACACATGAAAGACGATCTGGGCATTGGTGCGTTTGAACTGACGCCGGAGGAGCTTGCGCACCTCGAAACACTCGCAGGATAATCACCGGCACGGCAACAGCCTTCACCCGCCAAACAGATACCCGTTGTCTGCCTCGCCTGCCTTGTGCAACGTCCGCAACGTTCCCTTTCTTTTCACCCTTCTTGTCGCTGTGATACACTGTATCTGTGGGTACGGATACCGTCCCACATTCACCACACACACTCCATGATGAAGACGACACTCCCTCAACCGACACGCCCGCAGTGCAACGCGGCCATGCTGTGGTTCGTGGGACTTGCTCTTCTCATCGTGCCGGTGGCAACACAGACCCCGGCCGTTGCCGACACATCGCCAGGCCACACGATAGACACCCTCGCCAGTCGCGCGGAAGCCGCATGGCTGGAAGGCGCCACCACACGCGCGTTGGAGCTTCTGGAGCGGGGCATTCAGGAACATCCGGACGCACTGCACCTGCACACCTTGCATGGTCATATCCTCTCCGCCACATCCCGTCGGTATCAGGAAGCCGTTGACGCCTATGCCGAAGTGCTCAAGCAGAACCCCGAGGCATTGGACGTCCGCTGGGCTCAGTGGAGCGTGTGGTTGCGCGCGGGACAGGAAGATCAGGCCGTGGCGGCCCTGGAACGCATCACCGAACATGATGCCGACAATCCCCTGGTGCCCTTGCAGTTGGCACGGACACTCCGCACTCTCGACCGGCTGGAAGAATCGCTGTTGTGGTATGAAAAAGCCGTGGACATGGTTCCGGATATTCCGGGCTGGCGGCTGGCGCTCGCCCGGGCCAGGTTTGATATTCTTGATGGTCCGGGTGCGCGCGACGAAGTCACGCGCGTCCTGGACATGGTGGTGCCCGGTTCGCCCGAGGAAGTGGCGGCCCGCAGTCTGATGTCGGTGATCTACGGGGCCACCAAAGAACGAGGGCGGCGCTTTGAGCCAATCCTGTCACCGGGAGGGTCCGCTGGCGAGCGTAAAGCATGGGCCGCCATTCGCGCGGATGCCTGGAGACTCTTTGAGGCCGGTCGCTATGAAGAAGTCGAACCGCTCTATCGAAAAATTCTGGCCCTCAATCCCAGCGATTACAGCGCCACCCATGAACTGGGCATGACGTTGCTGGGGCTTGACCGTTGCGAGGAGGCCATCGCGACCTTTGAAAGCCTGTCCACGATGAAACCATCGGATGAAGTGTATGCCGATGCGTTTTTTCGTATCGGCCAGTGTATGGTGAAAATGGAACGATGGGCCGAAGCGCTGGCCTATTTTGAAATCCTCCATGCGGCGGCGATTGAGTTCGAAGAACAGACCAGAGAGGTCCCGCCCAAAGCCGACCTGCGGGTGCTGGATAAGGCCAAACTGGAGGTATGGATTGCGAAGGTCAAACCCCATCTTCCCAACCCTGTCGGCCCGCAGGATGACGCGAATGCCGCCCCCACCATCCCGGATCCGGATGACCCGACGACCCCGTCCCCCCTGACCGAAGAAGAACTCTATCGCCGCATCGCGGAAGCGAAAATCCCGCCCTCGAAACAGATTGATATTCGAGGATCGTTGATGGGGCGGGACGCGGATTTCAGTATGTTTCGCTATGTCATCCCTGCTCGTCATGTCATGCGGGATGACCGCCCCACCGGCGCTCATCATTTTATCCCCGTTGAACCGCACGATACCTTTCCCGTCACACAGGAAGAGCTGTATCTCGTGTTTGGCCTTGTGATCGCCTCCTACGATGAGGTCCCGCTCAACGTAGCCTGTTTCCTTGAAAAGCCTCACACGCCCGGGACGACGGAGGCTCCTGTCCCTGTTGCCCGCGACCACGTCATCACGAGCATGGGGGATCAGTCCGGCTATTTTGTCCTGTCTGCGCCGGAAACGGGCTGGACGCCCGGCCTCTACCGATGCGGGTTGTTTGTCGGCAGTGCGACATCCGCCTATACCCAGGCGGACGAGGTCCGGTTTCGTATCATGCGGACTTCATGACCGGGCCGATGCACATGCCCCGTGGTCGCGTTGACTCCGCACAGTCGCTGCGTTATTGATAGAATATGTCAGGCATGACCACTATCGTGAGACATTCCCTTGTGTGCGCCACGGTGTTCTTGACGGTGTGGAGCGGCGGTGTGCCGAGCGTCGCCGAGGATACCGCCACCGGCGAGGCCACGGCGATTGTGACTGAACTGCATGACGCACTCATTGGCATCATGAAAGAAGGCGACGCCCTTGGCTATCAGGGGCGCGTTCGCACCATTTCCCCCGTGATTGACAGGACACACGATCTTGACACGATTGCGCGTCTGGTCCTCGGACGGTACTGGAAAGGACTCACGGAGACGGAACGGTCTCTCTTTGTCAAAACGTTCCGGGACCTGAGTATTGTGACCTATGCCGGGCAGTTCAAGGAATACGGGGGCGAGCAGTTCACTATTCTTTCGGAAAAGCCTTTACCCAGAGGCCATCGCAAACTGGTGGTCAGCCGTCTGGTCAAAGCCGACGGGGAGCACATCGCATTCCATTACATCCTGCATCAGGTTCAGCGCCAGTGGAAAATTCTCAGCATCAGCGTCAATGGCGTGAGCGATTTGGCCTTGAAACGAACGGAATATGGCGGCATACTGAAACAGGACGGGTTCCCCACGTTACTGCAACAACTTCAGGACCAGATTCAAGACCGCAAGCACGAACGCTAACCCCTGCCCTGTCTGTCCATCGTCGAGGTATGATGAGAATACGAGCACAACACTTGAAGAACGTGAAAGTCGGTACAAGCATGGCGTTGATGGTCGCCCTGGCCCTGTTCGCCCTGATGACGGGGTGCGCCACGACTCAATCCGCCAACGTCGGGGAAGCGGACACCGATCCGCTCGAGACGGTGAATCGCCCGATCTACTGGGCTAATGATTTCATAGACCAGACCATTGGCGAACCGGTCGCGACAGCCTACGCTGAGTATACCCCGTCACCCATCCGGACCGGCGTGTCAAATTTTCTTGATAACGTGACGTACCCGAACGTCATCTTAAACAGCTTTCTTCAGGGCAAAGCCGACCAGGGCTTCCAGGATATCCACCGGTTTTTCGTGAATTCAACGTTCGGACTTCTGGGCGTTTTTGACATGGCCACGCCCCTTGGCCTGCACGCCCATGACGAAGATTTCGGACAGACACTGGGCGTGTGGGGGATGGACGAGGGCGCCTATCTGGTTCTGCCTTTTATCGGGCCGAACGCACTCAGAGACACACCAAACCTCGGCGTCAGCACCGTCACCAACATTCTGTTCTACGTGAGCAATCCTTTTATCATTCCCATCGCCATTTTAGGATTCGTTGATAAACGGGCCAGGGTACACGACGCCGTCGCATTTCGGGACAAGACCGCGGTCGAACCGTATCTCTTTACACGAGAAGCCTATCGTCAACACCGGACATTCATGATCCACGATGGCAATCCTCCCCTTGAAGATCCTGCCCTGTTTGACGAAACCCTGGACGAACCTGACGGGGAAGACGACCCGACGCTTCAGGACAACACCGACGCGCTGTAACGATCCAGCGCGCACCACGCTCGACGACCATCGGTTACTCCCGCACAGCCTTCCTGTTGCGCCCTTCCGTCCCTCACCGCTTCAGCGCCATCGTGCCCTCTTGTGCCGTCAGCCATCATCCCGTCCCGACGCAACCCACCACCCTCGCTGCGCGAATTCAGCCATCAACGCGGGGAGAATCACCAGCGCGCACACCAGGGCCAACGTCAACACGACCACCAGTAACATTCCCAGACTGGCCATGCCTCGATGGTTCGAAAACCCGAGTGCGCCAAAAGACGCCATCGTGGTGAGGGCGCTGAAGAGCACGGCGTGAGCCGTACTGCCCCGTACAACCTGGACAATGGATCCGTCTTCCCGATTCCGCAGGATCAGATAAATGCCAAAGGCAATCCCCAACCCAAGCACCAGGGGTACAGCTATCACATTGGCCAGATTCAGCGGGATGCCCAACGCCAGGCAGACGGCCACCGTCAGCACCATCGTCAAGATCAGGGGCAGGAGCACGAAGCACACTTCTCCCGGACGTCGAAGGACCACGAACAGTAACAGGGCAGAAAGCGCGATGGCCAGCACCGTCGCCTGCACACAGGCGTCAATAATTGATCGTCCGCCTTCCAGAATGCCCACCGGCGAACCAATCGCCCGGGGAGCCACCCGCCGCACCTGATCCACGAACTGACGCAACGTGTCATTGTTTTCGAGGTTGCGAGCCGGAAACACCTCAACCCGGATCCGACCATCCTGAGCGCGATAATGCTGTATCAGGCTCTCCGGCAACGTCTCCAACGTGATCCGGTCGGGGGACATTAACCCTCGCAACCGATCAAGCCATGCCGGAAAATTTTCAAGGATCCTCGCGCGAAGCTCATGCACCACACGGGGTGATTCGCCGGCATCGCGCAACAGCATGTCCATCGCGTCCATCAACGTGTGCAGTGCGTTCTCACGCTGACCGGCATCGCCTGCATGCCCACCAAGCGTCTCGCGAAAATCCTTCATGGCCCGCATCTCCGTCTTCGCGCTGGGAGCCTCGGCCGGCTCGCGCGGCGTGAGGATCGGATCAAGCACCACCGCCATCTCATCAATCATGGCCAACTTTTCCTCCTGCTCGCCAGGGATAAAACTCGAAAGCGTGACGACTCGATCAACGTCCGGCACCAACCGCAGGCGTTCGGCTATCGCATCGGCCTCCGCAACGTTGTCGGCGATCACCTGGATCACATAGGGGGCCGTGTCCGGGTCCGCCAGCAATTCCCGAAAGGTGGACATGCCTTCACTCGAGGGATCCCGAAGATGCAGGGGGTTGAAATCAAACGGCAACAGCGGCAACACGGCGAGCGCCACAATCGTCGCGAAAGCCGCCACGCCAAGAATCACCCGCCGGAATCGAATCGTGGGAACCAGCCCTGCTGACATCTCGCCCATTGCCTGGGGAGGCAAGACAGCCCGGGATGGGACAGACAGTGGAAACAACGTCAGGAGCGCGGGGAACAACGTCACGTTTGCCAACAAGGCCATGAACATCCCGCCGCCCGCAATAAGCCCCAGTTCCGCAAATCCCCGGTACGCGGTCGGGAGAAAGGAAAAAAAACTGAGCGCGGCGGCAACCGCGGCGAGCGTCAGCGCCCCGCCGACACCGGCGGCCGCGCACCGCAAGGCCGTCTCGTGGCTGCCGGTCCGGAGACATTCTTCACGGTACCGCATCCCGAACTGAATGCCGAAATCCACGCCCAACCCGATGAACAACACCGGCGCGGACGCCGAAATAAAATTCAACGACCCGATGCTCGCCACGGCAAAGGCCGCCGTCCACAGCAATCCCACGATAAGCGTGCAGACCATCGCGGCCACAAGCCGGACGGCCCGAAGCCCGACAAGCAACACAATGGACACCAGCCCCAGGGACACACCTGCCGCCACACCGGCGCCTTCGGCAATGGATTCCCGTTCTTCCTCTTCAATGGGAATCGAGCCTGTCAGTCGAATCCGAACGTCGAATCGCTCCGCCAGCTCACGATTGTGCTGGCGAAGCACACCGAGTGCTCCCCCCGCCGCCGCCAGATTTGAATAATCAAGCCGGGGTTGCACCAGAAGAAACCCGTGCAGGGCATCGTCCTTGTCCGTCAGATCGTCGAGCATGGCCTGCTTCCAGACCAGGGTATGAGGTCGCCCGAGTCGCTGCGCATCCATCGTCTCACTCAGTAAGGCAAACAGTCTGGCAAGGCGTGCCTGTTGCCGGGGCGTCGAGTCCTCTTCCAACGCCAACGTCAGAATGGAGAAAAGCCCTCGCAGACTGGGATCGTGGACCAGCATCCCCAGGAACGGCTCCCACGCCGTCAGACGCTCATCCATCCGCCAAAGCTCCTCGATGTCGAAATACATCAACCCGGAGCGATCAAAAAAGGCATCCTGCTGGGGTTGATAGACCGAGGAAAAAAACGAAGGCTGCCGTTCAAGACGCTTGGCCAACGTATGCACCGCGTCGCGTCGGCGTTCAGCGGAGCCTTGATCCACCACGACCAGAATCAAATCATCGAGTTGCGGAAACGCCGCTTCGAACTCCCGCTGTAACTGCCTGAAGGGAAGATCGGGATCCAGCAAATTCATGGGATCCGTATCAAGCGTCAGGTTGTTCACCGTATACACCGCGCACAGCCCGGCGATGGCGAGGCTTCCGATCACCACCCACACGGCGGCTCGACGGCACCGTTCCACCAACCAGACCAGAAAGGCCCGATAGCCGTTTCCCATCCGATCAAGCCGGTGGCCCACCCGACGCGACAGGGTCATGTCATCTCGCCGCACGGAACGGGTCATGCTCTTTCCATCCTTCTACCGACAGATGAGGATTGGGTTCCCACACACGCATGACTCGCTCCCTCGTGCTCCATGTGTACAGGGAGACGATCCATGCCCATCAAACGGATTGGACGATTGAAGGCGGACAGGAGTCCATCACGCATGCGTTGTGCAACCACCATGCCCCGGCGTTTCGACCCAGGGCATCAGACATGCACGCTTCGCAGCCTCAACGCATTCATGATCACCGACACCGAGCTGAACGTCATCGCCACACTGGCCATGATCGGGCTCAGGAGAATGCCAAAGAACGGATAGAGGACGCCTGCGGCGATGGGGATACCAAGCGCATTGTACGCAAAGGCAAAGAACAGATTCTGCCGGATATTGTTCATCGTGGCTTTGCTCAGGTTTCGCGCGAAGGCCACGCCTCGAAGATCACCTTTCACCAGAATAATACCCGCACTGTCAATGGCCACATCGGTACCGGTTCCCATGGCAATGCCGACATCCGCTTCGGCGAGAGCCGGAGCATCATTGAGGCCATCCCCGGCCATGGCAACCACATGGCCTTCGTTTCTGAACTGTTGGACGATGCGATATTTGTGTTCGGGAAGCACCTCGGCCTGAATGTGTGTCAATCCCAGTTGCCGCCCCACGGCCTCGGCGGTCCGCCGGTTGTCACCCGTCACCATCACGATGGCGAGGCCAGCGCGCGTCAGAGACCGAACCGCTTCGGCCGTGGTGGACTTTATCGGGTCACTGACGCCGATGAGACCAGCCGGACGTCCGTCAATGGCCACAAACACCACCGTCTGGCCTTCCTCCCGCAACAGGTCACCGTGCCGATTGAGTTCCATAAGCTCCTTCGCCGGGACACCCGCCTCACGTTCCAGAAAGAGCCGGTTGCCCACCGCCACATGTCTCCCATCCACGCGGCCTTCGACCCCTGCGCCCGTGTGTGAACGAAAATCCTGGACAGCACTGATGGTCAGTCCCCGCTCCCTTGCCCCCGACGCAATGGCCGAGGCCATCGGATGTTCACTGGCTTGCTCGACACTGGCCACGTCGTGCAGGACATCCGTCGTGCTGAACCCCGACGCGGGCACGACTGACCGTAAGACGGGTCGGCCCTCGGTCAGTGTCCCCGTTTTATCCACGACCAGCATGGTGACTTTTTCCAGCCGTTCGAGGCTTTCGGCATGTTTAATCAGCACGCCTGCCGTCGCCCCTCGTCCCGTACCCACCATAATTGACATGGGCGTGGCCAGTCCCAGTGCACACGGGCAGGCAATGATCAGCACCGCCACGGCATTGACCAACGCATAAGCCAGGCGAGGCTCCGGACCAAGACTCGTCCACACGCCACCGGCGACGACGGCGACCAACACGACCACGACCACAAAATAGCCCGACAGGCTATCGGCCACCCGCTGGATGGGGGCCCGACTGCGTTGGGCCACACTCACCAGCTTGACGATCTGCGCCAGCAGGGTGTCCTGACCCACCCGTTTGGCTGCCATCACCAGGGTGCCTGTCCCATTCAGGGTGCCCCCGATGACCCAACTCCCCGTCCGTTTTTCCACTGGCATGGATTCGCCTGTCACCATGGCCTCATTCACCGCTGTCGCCCCTTCCATGACTTCGCCATCAACGGGGATTTGTTCGCCGGGACGAACGCGCAGCCGCGCGCCGACGGTGACCCGTTCCAACGGGACATCCTCTTCACGATGTTCGTCCCATATGACGTGCGCGGTTCTGGGCACCAGGCGAAGCAGGGTATTGAGGGCGCTCGCGGTCCGACGGCGTGCCCGAATTTCCAGAACCTGGCCTAACGCCGCCAACACGATAATCACGGCAGCGGATTCAAAATACACGGGCACGTCGCCGCCCAAGGTCCGAAACGCCTCCGGCAACAGGTCTGGGCGAATCGTGGCCACCACGCTGTAGAGATAGGCCGTGCCCGTGCCCATGGCAATGAGGGTGAACATATTCAGACGACGCTGGACGAGCGACGCCCATCCGCGTTGAAAAAACGGAAGGCCCACCCATGCCACGACAGGAGTGGTCAGGATACACGACAACCAGGTCGAGACGTTGACGGAGACAATCCCCCGCAAGGGCTGGCCGGGGATCATGTCAGCCATGGCAAGCACGAAGATCGGCACAACCAGCACAACCCCAATCCAGAACCGGCGCGTCATGTCGCTGAGTTCCGGATTCGTTTCCTCTTCCGATGTCACAACTCGTAACTCAAGCGCCATCCCGCAGGAGGGGCACGCGCCGGGATGATCCCTGACGACTTCGGGGTGCATGGGACAGCAATAGTCGGTGTGTGTGACCGGCGCGAGCGTGGGCGCACGCTCAAGTGCCATGCCACACGAGGGGCATGCCGCCGGGGTCTCCGATTCCACATCCGGACACATCGGGCAGATATACCGGGCATCCGACCCGGCCGGCGCCTCATCCATGGACTGCCTGTGCGTGCCACTCAGATACCCATCCGGATCATGGCGGAACCGTTCTTCGCACCGCGGATGACAGAACCAGTAGGTCGTCCCCGCGTATTCGTAGTGTCCGGCTGCCGAACGAGGCTCCACCATCATGCCACACACCGGATCACGAACCATGGCGCCACCGGCCATCATCAGGTCCTTGCGCATTCGTCGTGGAGGGGATTGATCGGATTCCATCATCATCCTGTGCTACGCCCTGCCGGCATGACAGAACGGGCCTTTCGTATTCCGGATCCTGTCTCTCTTATGACGTACCATCATTCCGCCAACATGAGAACGCCGACGTCCAGGACAACGCGGACAAGGCTGCGACGGCATGGCACAGCGGACGATGCCATGCCCAGACGAACAGGCTAGGCGGCCGGCAGGGCGGGTTGCTGTTGGGTCAGACAATGTACCGTCCCCAGGCCCCACAGGAGATCGACGGCGTGAATCCCGATCACGGGACGACCATGAAACAGTTCGCTCAAAATACCCAGAGCAATACGATCGTTGGGATCATTAAATGTTGGAACCAGGACGGCCGCATTCCCGATATAAAAATTGGCATAACTCGCCGGGAGTCGTTGACCATCACAATAGAGAGGCGCGGGCATGGGCAAGGGCACGACCTCAATGTTTGCCCCGTTTTCCAACGTCGCCTGTGCCAGCCGCTCCCTGTTTTCGGCCAACACGCGATGATTGTCATCGCGGCCGTTCGGTTCCTGACACAACACCACCGTGGTCGGATTCACAAACCGGCACACGTCATCCACGTGCCCGTGGGTGTCGTCTCCCGCAATACCTTTGTGTAACCACACCAGATGGGTGACGCCCAACGAGTCTTTGAGTACCTGTTCATAGGTCTCACGCGAAAATCCCGGATTGCGCACCTGGATTTCCGGATCGAGCAAACATTCTTCGGTGGTCAACCCGGTTCCCTCTCCGTTCACGTCAAGGCTGCCGCCTTCCAGTGTGACCTCGCGCCCGTTGTACGTCACGGGAAAAATGCGGCACCGTATCCGAGGCGCGACTTTCACCGGAACCTGGTTGTCCTGTTGCCAGTTCGCGTAGCGGGACCAGGCGGTAAAGGTAAAACGCACGACGGCCACTTCCGCCGTCGGATGACGGCGCGTGACAAAGATGGGGCCACAGTCGCGAGTCCAGCTGCGATCCGTGGGAATGTGGAAAAAATCAATTCTGGACAGGTTGGCTCCGGTCCGCGACAGCACACTCCGCGCGCGGTCTTCGTGTGCCGGGGCATTGACCAGAATACGGACTCGCTCTCCTTCGGCCAGCTTCCGAACAATCTCCCCACACCCCCAACGAACGGCCGCCAGTTTCCCCGGCCAGTCGGAGGCGTTGTGGGGCCACCCCATCCAGGTGGCCTCATGCGGCTCCCATTCCGCCGGCATGTGGAAGCCCGCTTGATCGGGAGGAGAACCCGGTGGCCCCGTGTTCCCCCGCGACTCGGTTGTGTCTCTTTCCATGGATGTGACGGATCGCAGATCCATCGCAGCAGGCTCCCACAATCACAGACGATCAACGCTTAAGGACCATGGTATTGTGATACGACATCGCCCGTGTCAACGTTCCGCTTTCCAGCAGCTCATTGACCACTCCAACCACTCCGGGAAACCTGTGTGAATAGTCGTCGAACACCACCAGCGCACCTTTCAGGAGCAGCGGAAAAAACAACTCGACATCTTTTTGCACGCCTTCTTTGGTATGGTTGCCGTCAATAAACAGCATTCGAATCTCATGGTGACCAATCTTTGCAACCGCAAGCTCACTCGGCAGATCAAGAAGGCAGACCACCTTCTCCAGACCCGTGCGTTGCATATTTATGCAAAAAGCCTTTTTCAGAGCATGCGCCTGGTCGTTGTTGCTTCCAGTCGCTTCTCCTTGTTTATCGCCTGAGCCAAAATGATCTATCGCGTACAATCGGCCGTTACGAGACTGCTCAACCGCCCGACCTAAAAAACTTGTTGACCGCCCTTGCCACGAACCAATTTCAACGACATCCCCCTGAATGTCCTGCATGTAACAGAGAGTGTATAAAATTTCGCCCGATCGTGGCGCAATCATTCCCGGAATCAACAACGAAACTGACGACAGCATATCTAAATCCACGACCGTATGGTTTGGACTAAGATCGCAGACCGGTTCGATCCTCTCTCTGGTGCAGATGAGTCGGAACACCTGCGCCAGAGTCTTTCGTTTTTTCTGTATGACCATTCTCAAATTTCGTTTCAACGACTGCACCACCATCCGCATATTCAACGGGCCTCTCATGTTCTCACGTCCCCTTTCACGATGACCCGGCGCTTCCCGTCGTCATCCCCGTCCAGGAACCGGCTGGTGATCCCGCCATAGGCATCAACCCGGCGGTCGCGAAGAAACGGCCAGTGACGCCGGACTTCTTCAACCTGGCCCAGGTCGATTTCGGCGAGAACAATCTCTTCTTTTTCAATCGAAGCCTCGGCCAGGACCACGCCAAAGGGATCACACAGGAACGAACTCCCCCAGAATTCAAGGCCGTCCCCGCCATCGGCGGATGGCTCGTGGCCCACCCGATTCACGGCGGCAACAAACACGCCATTCGCAATCGCATGACTGCGTTGCATGGTCTGCCAGGCGTTGCGTTGCGCTTTACCGTCCCGCTGTTTTTCCGACGGATGCCACCCAATCGCCGTGGGGTAAAACAACATCTCCGCCCCCTTCAACGTCGTGAGCCGAGCGGCTTCCGGATACCATTGATCCCAGCAGATGAGTGTGCCAATGGTGCCCACCTGCGTTGGAATCGCCTGAAACCCCGTATCGCCGGGCGTAAAATAAAACTTTTCGTAGTAGGCCGGATCATCGGGAATGTGCATCTTGCGATAGAGGCCCGCCAGCGAGCCGTCACGATCAATCACCACCATCGAGTTGTGATAGATCCCGGCCGCCCGCCGTTCAAAAATCGGAACAAGAATCACCACGTTGTGCGTACCGGCAACCTTGCTCAACGCTTCCGTTGACGGCCCGGGCACCGACTCCGCCAAATCAAACAACGCCGGATCTTCCCGCTGGCAAAAATAGGGCGAACGAAACAGCTCCGGCAGACAGACCACCATGGCGCCCCGCCGCGCCGCCTCTTCCACCCTGGAAAGCGCAGAGGCAAGATTCGCTTGCGGGACAGCCTCACAGGCCATTTGCACGAGCGCAATCGTCAGGGGTTGCGGCTGCATGACTGATCCTCATGTTCCCAGGCGCGATGGAGACGCTCTGTCGAGATGGGCCGTTCCAACGCCTGGCGTGTTCATGTCGTCGGAGAAAAACTGACAGCCATGCCCGCCCTGTTCTTTGGCGCGGTACATCGCACGGTCGGCCTGCGCAATCAGGACATCCGGACTGGTGGCATTGAAGGGATAGACCGCAATGCCCACGCTGGCCGTGGTATGGATACGCTGACCGTTCACGGTCACGGGTTGCCGGACAGATTCCAGCACTTTGTGCGCCACATGCCCGGCATCCTGCCCGCATGCCACGTCTTGAAGAATGACGGCAAACTCATCGCCGCTCAGCCGCGCGACGGTATCCGTGGCACGTATACAACGCGCTAAACGATCCGCCACGATTTTGAGCACGGCATCGCCCGCCTCATGACCGAGAGAATCATTAATCGCCTTGAAATGATCCAGATCAATAAAGAGCACGCCGACTCCCCGACCATGCCGCCTCGCATGGGCAAGGGCCTGATTGAACCGGTCGGAGAACAGCATCCGATTGGGCAAACCGGTCAGAGAATCATGATAGGCAAGATGGGCAATCCGCGCTTCCATTTCCCTGTGAACCGTCATATCCCGATGGATGACGATACCATACGCCATCTGTCCCGCAAGTTTTTCAAACCATTGAATGGTGCAGGGATCAAACGTTTCTCGATGCGAACCATGAACCACCAGCACGCCCACCGCGCCATCCTTCACACACAAAGGAACCAGGAGCCGCGAAGGGTATCGTCCGCCCTCTGTCGTCATCCCGTCAGCCGGCTCGGGCGCCTCCTGCAGATGAAGCGTCGCGCGTGTGTCCAACACCGATTCCAACATGCGCCGTTCATCGGACGTCCATGCCACACTGGTCTGATCCACCTTCAACCGCGTGCCGGCCTGCGCGCACAGGGCCATGGTTTCCGCCTCTCGTGTCACCACCTGCACCAGGGGACAGGACACCAGTTGGATCAACGAATCACACATCCTGGACACGCTGTGTTGTAACGAAACACCGCTGTATGCATGTTCGCTCACGGCCTGGAGCACCTGGTCACCCACCGCCCAACGCTTCCAGGCCGAAATATCTCGAATCATCCAATGCAGAGATGTCATCCGCCCCGAGTGATCCCGCACGGCGAAGACGGTCAGCAACGCGGAAAAACTCCGACGCCCCCCCGGCGCCAGCGTCATTTCCCATTCAAGACCAGGCTCCCCATTCTCAAGTTTCCGGAGTGGGGTCTGCAGAGCGTCGCTCTCATCCGGAACCAGCACAGCAGGTAACGTCTGTCCGGTGAGATCCCGTTGGGACAGCAGCGTCGCCGCCACGAGGTCGGCTGACTGAATGATGCCGTGGCAATCGGTGACAACATGCCCGCCAGGGGGAACCGCTTCCTGAACAGGGGCGAGGGTCGTCCGGGGAAGGGTGGGGTCGGACTGAATCGCCATCCGTGCCGGTGAAGAGTGAGAATCCATGGCTACCGAAGTTTATCCGGGAATCTGGAACATTCCCTCCGCCACATCCCGTTGCGCTTGAGCATACCGTTCAGGCGTGCCCACGTCGGACCAGTACCCTGAAAAGACATAGCCGGCCACCGTCGCCCCCCGTTCCAACCATGCCACATAGGCATCAAGAACTGACGACGACGCCCCCCGGGGAACATGGCGTAACATCAAGGGATCCAGCACATGGATGCCGGCAAACAGTCGACGGGACACCGGCGCATCGCCCGGTGTCGCCGGATGTCCTTTTCCACGAATACGCAACACGCGATCATGCCGATCCGTTTCAATCACGCCCCATGACTCGACGTCGGGATCATCACGCAATGCCATCGTGGCCAGCGCATTCTCCTTGTGATGATGGGCCACCAGTTGGGATAAATCAAGATCCGCAACCGTGTCTCCGTTTAACACAAGAAACGGGCCGTCCTGAAAAAACGATTCGACATGCTTGATACCGCCACCCGTCCCCAGCAACACAGGTTCCCGGGAATAGGAAAGACGCATGCGCCATTGCAACCCATCCCCCAGGGTCTGCCGGATCTGATCACCCAGATGGTGAAGATTGATCATCACATCCTCAACGCCGTGGTGACGCAACAAGAGAAGATTCCACACCAGAAGCGGATACGGCCCCAGAGGCAAGAGCGGCTTGGGAAGGGACAGCGTCAGAGGACGAAGCCGGGTGCCGAGACCTGCCGCCAACACCATGGCTTTCATAGAATGATCTTCACCGCCATTCAGGGATATACGGCGTCAGGTGCCGAAGCAGATCCGCGAACTCGGGATATTTCCCCAGGGTCCGTCGCACATACCCCAGGGTCCGGGGAATATCCGCAAGGAACCCGGGATTCCCTTTGACCCGATCAAGATACACAAACCGGCCGACGGCTTTCAGATTCCGCTGAATGCTCGTGCAATCAAACCGCCGCCGAAACGCCGCGCCATCCGTCAGACCCAGCCGTGCCTGTGCCTTCGCATCCAGCCCCGCACGCATGGCCGCGAGATAACGATCTATCATCTCATCAATAAACACTTCATCCAAAGCCATGTAGGAATCCCGAAGCAACGATGCCAGGTCATAGGTCACAGGCCCCTGTAACGCATCCTGAAAATCAATCACCCCGAGCCGGTCACCCACCACCATCACATTCCGTGAGTGATAATCACGATGTGTGAACACCCGTGGTTGAGCGGCAATCATGTCAGCCATGTCGGCAAATGCGCCACGAAGCTCGTGTTCGTGATCCGCGCACATCGGCTTGTTGTCCTGCCTCGCCCAAATGCCATACTCCAGAAAATGCTCGAACTCCCACAACAGGAGCGGGGCATCAAACGACCGGGAGAAGGCCTGGCATGTCTCCATCCCGGACGCCGACAGTCGAAGCTGCATCTGCACCAACGTATCAACCGCCACAGGATAGTGGCGCCGGACGGCAGAGGCTCCACCCTCCACACATACACGCCACAGGGTCTGATCTCCAAAATCTTCGAGATACAGCAGGCCCGCCGCCTCGTCATAATAATACAACGCGGGGACAGTCAGGCCAGCCTGCGCCAGTGGCCGAAGGATATTGATAAACGGCAGTTCCTGAATATCCGCGGCGGCTCCGCTCACCGCTTCTTCCGAAGCCTTCCACGCTTCCGGGTCGGCAAGCTGCATCAGAATCAGCGAGGACACTGGCCCGTGTTGCAACCTGAGCCGATAATACCTCCGATTCGACGCATCCCCATCCAGCAATGTCACATCGGCCAGATCACTCTTGAAAGGCAACCGGTCATGCAACGTCGTTTCCAACAACATCGGGTCCGGTCCGGGGAGTGAAGAAACGGCTTCGGGACTCATACCGCAATAGTATAAGGGGGTTCACTGGTTCTGTCACTCCGCCAGGAATGCGCCGACCTCGTTCCGTCAAACCCGTGCAGGCGTGCGACGGGATGCCCATCCATAAGCCTCGCATCATTTCCCGCTTTGCCTGAGGGCATTTTTGCGGTATGGTGAAGGATAGAAAGCAAGGGGGCGGGGTATTGCCCGGCACACCGCTTGCAACAGGACGGGATCGCCAGTGGTCAACAGACAACCAGAGGATGAGAGCCATTGTGCCTGCGTACCAGTCACCTCGTGATTCAGAGCACGCGCACGTCGGGCCGAGAGGCAAGTCAGGCTAAAAGGGAAAGGATCGGCTATGGAAATCGGCTTTGTCGGACTTGGCAAAATGGGCATGAATATGGTGACCAGACTGCGGCGGGAGAATGCACACAGGGTGGTGGCCTGCGATCGGGTACCGGAACTCATCGCAAAAGCCGAAGAGACCGGAGCGGTCGGAGCCGCTTCGCTTCAGGAACTCGTCGCCACCCTCGCCCGGCCGCGTATCGTCTGGGTGATGGTGCCTTCAGGTGCGCCGACGGAGGACACCATTCATACCCTCGGGGAAATTCTGGAACCCGATGACATTATCGTGGACGGCGGCAACACCCAATTCCATGACGACGTCAGTCGCGCCGCCACATTGAAAAACAAACGGATTCATTACGTGGACGCGGGAACCAGCGGAGGCATCTGGGGACTGGAAATGGGATACTGTCTGATGGTCGGCGGAGACCGTGACGTGGTGAAGCGGCTTGCGCCGGTTTTCACCACACTCGCCCCCAAAGACGGCTGGGCGCGCGTCGGCGGTCATGGGGCCGGCCATTACGTGAAAATGGTGCATAACGGCATTGAATACAGCATGATGCAAAGCTATGCCGAAGGGTTTGAGCTGATGTCACAAAGCGACTACAAACTCGATCTCTTCAACATTGCGGATCTGTGGATGCACGGGAGCGTGGTGCGCTCCTGGCTGTTGGAACTCGGGGCCAGGACCCTCAAAGAGGACCCCACACTCAAGGACTTACAAGGCTACATTCACGATTCCGGTGAAGGTCGGTGGATGCTGATGGATGCGCTCGACAAAGATGTTCCGGTTCCCACGTTGTCCGCCGCCCTCTTTACCCGATTCCGCTCGCGCCAGGACGCGCCGTTTTCAGAGAAAATGTTAGCGGCGCTCCGCCGGGCGTTTGGCGGCCACAGCGTCAGACGGACATGAAGTTGACATCCGCCATGCCGAGCACATCATGACACCCGATCAAGCACATTCCCCCACACAACAAACCGGCTCCGGGGTTGTAATCGAACCGTGCACCCTCGTCATTTTTGGGGGATCCGGGGATCTTGCCCGTCGCAAACTCCTGCCGGCGCTCTACAATCTGTTGCTCGACGGACTGCTCCCGTCCAACTATGCCGTGATTGGATTCGGGCGCGTGCCCTGCGACCATGAGGCGTTTCGAGCTCTCGCGCGCGAGGGCATTGAGAAATTTTCCCGGCAGGCGATTCGGCAGGACACGTGGGAGGATTTTGCGCAACGGTTGTCGTACATCACCGGATCCAGCGACGACCCCCATGCGTATCAGGCCCTCCGCAACGAGATTGAGACTGTCGAGACCAGGTTCGCGTTGCCGGGCCATCGCATCTTCTATCTGGCGGTTCCCCCGAACGTCTTCGCGTCTTCCTGTCAAGGCTTACAACAATCAGGGATGGTTGACCCGTCAGACCATCCCACTCGCTCCTCGCGCGTGATCGTCGAAAAACCCATCGGTCATGATCTGGCATCGGCCAGGGACATCAATGCGACGATTGGCAAGGTGTTTCATGAATCTCAGATCTACCGCATTGATCATTATCTCGGAAAAGAAACGGTGCAGAACATTATGGTGCTCCGCTTCGCCAACAGTATTTTTGAACCCATCTGGAATCATAGATATATTGACCACGTACAAATTACCGTGAGCGAAGAGGAAGGCATTGGTGCACGGGGGCTGTATTACGAACAAGCGGGCGCCCTCCGTGACATGGTGCAGAATCACATTCTCCAGTTGCTGGCTCTCATCGCCATGGAGCCGCCCTATTCACTGGATCCGGAAGTCGTGCGCAATGCGCGCATGGAAGTCCTCCGTTGTCTCCGCCCCATCCGTGGAACCACCGCGGAACAGATGACCATTCGCGCGCAATATGCCCATGGGACCATCATGGGTCAGGATGTGCCCGGGTACCGACGTGAGAACGACATCCGGCCGGATTCCACAACGGAAACCTATGTGGCGTTGAAGTGTTACATTGAAAACTGGCGATGGTCGGGCGTGCCATTTTATCTGCGAACGGGGAAAGCCCTGCCGCGTCGCGCTTCGGAAATTGCGGTGCAACTCAAAGACATTCCCGAAATTCTTTTCAACACCACGCCTCATCCCCGGCAGACCCCCAACCTGCTCACGCTACGGATTCAACCACACGAAGGCATGGCGTTACGGATCATGTCCAAGATCCCCGGCAGCAAGGTCAACACCCACCCCGTTGAGATGAACTTCAACTATGGCGACGCCTTTTCCGCGCCCTCGCCGGAAGCCTATGAACGCCTGTTGCTGGACGTCATGGCCGGCGACGCCTCGCTCTTTATGCGGCGCGACGCCGTGGAAGCCTCGTGGGCATGGATTACGGATATCCTGAATGGCTGGGAAGCCCACGGTGGCCGATGGCTACCGGAATACCCCGCAGGCACCTGGGGGCCTATCGAAGCCGACAGGCTGATTGAGACTGATGGGCGGAAGTGGCGGGTGGTGTGAGGAACATAGCGTCACTTTCTAACGCAGAATATCCTCATCCCTGATGTTCGAACTTTCGGGGATCCATACTTTGTGCCCTCGTTTTTGGGCCTTAGGATTGTTCTTCAGGTCATCATAATATCCCATGCATTTCACCTTAAATGGCAGAGATTTGGAAATCTCTTTGCTGATTCGTTCAATGTTCTTCAGATTCCCGTCACTACCCCAGAATGCCGTCAGACCTAGATTTGAAATACACTCAAGACAAAGATGATCTGGATTGTGGTGTGGATCGGTACGATCATCCTTGACAGGTCCTGTGATGATCTCAATATCCAGTTTTTGTAGCTTCATTTTGTTTTCATCCTTTCCCTATTGGTCAACTAGCGACGGACGTTTCAGGACATCATCAAAACACAATCAGTTATCCCCTCTCCCCAACATCCCTTCCACCGCCTCTTGAATACGCCGCACACCACCCTCAACATCACGTCCAAGATGAATCCGAAGCACCCGCAGGTTGGGAGAGGAGAGACTCTTTATATCTCCGATGACCCGTGCCACGACCAGAACGCCAAAGGAATAGGATCTCCCTGAGCGTCAAAACCCGGCCCCTTACCGGATGTCACCTGAATACCCCCCCCCTGTATTGGGTCATCCTTTATCCAGTTGGCCACTCGAATGAAGAAAGCGCAGGCCCCCATATCCAAAGCCACCGCCATCCGTTTCACATCATGCACAATGGCACGAATACGCTGGAAGCTGTCGTGGATCGCCAGCAAATTTTGCTGTACTATTGTCTTTTCTGCCAGCCACTGCCAAAATTTTCACCAGTGCCTTGATAGCCACCATTACCATCAGATTGCCAGCCACTGCCAAAATTTTCACCAGTGCCTTGATAGCCACCGTTACCATCAGATTGCCAGCCACTGCCAAAATTTTCACCAGTGCCTTGATAGCCACCATTACTATCAGATTGCCAGCCACTGCCAAAATTATCGCCCGTACCTTGTAAACCGCCATTGCCGTTAGACTGCCAGCCACTGCCAAAATTTTCACCAGTACCTTGATAGCCACCATTACCATCAAATCGCCAACCCCTGCCAAAATTATCGCCAGTACCTTGTAAATCTCCTGCATTTGATATAGCACAAAACGATAACAAAGATACTACTGCCAAAAAAGTCACAGTGGCATTTTTCATGACATTCTCCTTATGTGATGTTATTGAAATCCACCCGCCTTCTTTCAGCATCTGTAAGCAACGCCACCTGTCCATGTCAAGACGCATTTTTTCAAGATCTTGTTGAGACCACATTGTCGCGATGCATGCATCATGTGTCAGAAAGTCGAAAGATCTCACACATTTCCCCCACCCAACGCCCTTTCCACCGCCTCCTGAATACGCCGGACCCCGCCCTCAACATCACGTCCAAGATGAATCCGAAGCACCCGCCGGTTGCGAGCGGAGAGACTCTTCATATCCCCCATGGCCTGTGCCGCAACCAGGACGCCAAAGGAATACGGCTCCCCGGGAACATCCAGGTCCGGCCCCTCATCGGATGTCACTTGAATAAACACCCCCGTATCAGGCCCTCCCTTGTGCAGTTGGCCGGTTGAATGAAGAAAACGCGGGCCATATCCCAGGGTCGTCGCCACATGTTTCGTATCACGCACAATGGCGCGAATACGCTGGAAGCTGTCGTGGATCGCCGGCGTGCGTTCGACATAGGCGTTGATCGCCACATAATCCCCGGACCGCACACGGGCAAGATGGGCGGCCACGGCCCGGGCCAACGAAGACGCTCCATCCAATGCCTGTTGATTCGCGGCATCGGCGAAGAGACGCATATCGCCATCCACGGCCATGGGTGACTCCTCCGGCAAGCGACCTTCCTTCTGAAACTCTTCGAGATAGGCCCGGGTGAAATCTTTACTCTCCTGGACATTGGGCTGATCGAAGGCATTTATGCTCAGCAACGATCCCGCGGTGGCAACGGCTATCTCCCACCGGAAAAATTCCTGCCCGAGATTGATCACATCCGTCACATCAATACGGACAACCGGATGCCCGGCCGCTTGCAACGCATCAACGGCGGCATCCTGCTCCGGCTCCGCCCCATTCTCACAGCGGATATACGCAAACACACGATCGTGACCATAGACATGCGGCACTCCCAACGGTTCACCATCAACGGGAATGATGCCCGTCCCTTCTTTGCCCGTGCTCTCGGCAATCAGTTGTTCAAACCAGGCGCCCGACGCACTGACAGCGGGGGACATGATAAACGTCACCTTGTCACGACCGGCTTTGGCCAGCACGCCTAACGTCGCCCCCAACACAACCCCGGGATTGTCCGTCGCCGGCACGGGCGAATCGCAACTGTGCCGCATCCGTTCGGCCCGGCGCAGCAGAGCGTCAACATCCACTCCCATCAAAGCGGCCGGCACCATCCCAAAGTTGGACAAGGCCGAATAGCGCCCTCCAATGTCGGGCACACCGGAGAAAATTTCCCGGAATTTGAGGTTTTTGGCCATCTGTTCCAGGAGCGATCCGGGATCGGTAATGGCGATAAAATTCTCACCGGCACGGTCGCCCTTTACCTGCCGCATCCGTTCAAAGAAATACTTCTGGAACACCAACGGTTCGGTGGTTGATCCGGACTTGCTGGCCACGATGCACATGGTCTGTTCAAGATCCACGCGGTCTTCGAAACTCTTCACCTGCGACGGCACTGTACTGTCCAACACATGCAGTTCGGGATGACCATGGATGACGCCAAACGTCATGCGGAACACTTCCGGACAGAGGCTACTCCCGCCCATGCCCAGTAAGAGGATATGACGAAAGCCGGCCTTCACCACATCATCGGCAACCGCCCGCAACCTGGACGCCTGACCAGCGTGCCGTTCAGCAACGGACAACCAGCCGAGAGCGTTGCGAATGATGGTTTGATGGGCAGGGTCCTGGTGCCAGAGTGCGGGATCGCCGGCCCACAATCGGCGAACAAAGTTCTTTGCTTGCAGCTCCGTGAGCGTGGAGTCAATAACGTCGCCCCATGATCCCACCGCACAGGTCTGGCGGTTGATCTCCGGGCCAAGCATTGCGATTCGTTTCCGGCTGATCGCGCCCATGAGCCGATCGTACGCCTCACCAAACAGCCGCACCCCTTCCTGACACAACTGGTCGGTCACCTCGGCCATATCAATGCCACAGTCCGCGACCCGTTTCATGATCGCCTGTGCCTCTTCCACGCCTTCCGTGAGCGTGGTCGCGACGGTTCCATGATCTCGAAACGCACGGAACGTTGTAGCGGGCATGGTATTCACCGTGTCGGGGCCAATCAGACGATCCACGTAACAGGTGTCCGGGTAACGCGGATTTTTCGTCCCGGTACTGGCCCACAACAGACGTTGGGGTCGCGCGCCATGTGGCGTCATTGCTTGAAAGTGCCGGCTCGCAAAGATCTCCTGATATTTCAGATAGGCGACTTTGGCATTGGCAACGGCGACGTTCCCCTTCAGCCCCTCCAGCATGACGCGCGTGTTCGCCGCAGGCTTCCGTTGCAACGCGATATCAAGGTGACGATCCACCAAGGTATCAATGCGACTCACAAAGAAACTCGCCACCGACGCTACCCTGGACAGGTCCCCACCGTTCGCGCCAAATGTTTCGAGACCGCGGATATACGCCCATGCGACCTGTTCATACACATCCACACTAAACAACAGGGTCACATTGATATTCAGGCCCTGCCCTACCAGACATTCAATGGCCGCCAACCCTTCACGGGTTCCCGGCACCTTGATCATCACGTTGTCCCGATTGACCGCATGCCACAGACGCAAGGCCTCTTCAATTGTCTCATCGGTCTTGAACGCCAGATCGGGCGAGACCTCCATACTCACATATCCATCACGACCTTTTGTCTCCCGATACACGCATCGCAGCACATCCGCGACAGCCTGGATATCGTCAATGGCCAACGATTCATAAATCTGCTTCACGCCGGTCAGGCCGGCAGAGGCATGTTGCAGATCCCGATCGTAGTCCGCACTCCCGGCAATGGCCTTTTCAAAAATAGACGGATTGGAGGTCACCCCCCTCAAGCCGTCCCGGTCAATCATGGCCTGCAAGTCGCCCGACGTGATCAAACTCCGGCTTAGATCGTCATACCACGGACTCTGTTCTGCCGTGTGCAACGCCACGAGAGGATTCATGACGCACCATCCCGCGGGATCAGGATACGGGCACGGGGAACGATGCGGTGACACGATGTGTGCAATGGCCGACTCCTTCTGTGTCATGTCACCGAACAGACGGGTTCGTCTGTCGCTCGACCTGCTGTCTGGCGGCTGTGACGACCCGATCGACGGTGAATCCAAAATGTGTGAGTAAATCTTTCAGCGGCGCCGACGCCCCATAGGTGGTCATCCCAAGACTCGTTCCGGTTAACCCCACATACTGACTCCACCCAAACGTGGCAGCTTGCTCGACGGATACCCGGGCCGTCACATCGGGAGGAAGGACATCATCACGATAGGCTTGACTTTGCTGCTCAAAGAGCTCCCAGGACGGCATACTCACGACTCGGGCCCGTATCCCCTGCCCTGTGAGTGCTTCATAGGCCTGCACGCAGAGAGACAATTCGCTCCCGGATGTCAGCAGCAACACTTCCGGTTTGCCATTCCCGGCATCGGCGAACACATATGCCCCACGGGCAAGACCGCCGGCCGACGCGTACCGTGTCCGATCCAACGTCGGCAGGGCCTGCCGGGTTAATGCCAGCACCACGGGGGACTGTCGCAGGTGCATAATCACCCGCCAAGCTTCCACCACCTCATTGGCATCGCCCGGCCGAATCGTCACGAGACCGGGAATGGCGCGCAACGACGCAAGCTGTTCGATGGGTTGATGCGTGGGACCATCTTCACCCACCCCAATGGAATCATGGGTGAACACATAAATCACGGGAATGTTCATCATGGCCGCAAGGCGAATGGCCGGTCGGCCGTAATCGCTGAAGATCAAAAATCCGGCTCCATAAGGACGAACCTTTGAGAGGGCCAGCCCACTCAGGATCGCGCCCATCGCATGTTCCCGAACGCCAAAATGCAAATTGCGACCGCCTTCGGATCCACTCTGAAAATCTCCGGCCCCGTCAAACGTCAGACGCGTCTTGGTGGAGGGAGCCAAATCCGCAGCTCCCCCCAGGATCCAGGGCACTGTCGTGGCAATGGCATTGAGCACCTTCCCGGAAGATACCCGAGTCGCCAGCCCTTTGGGATCCGGAGGAAAGACGGGCATCTGTCTATCCCACCCTTCGGGAAGATGCCGACGCTCCATGACACACAGGTGATCCGCCAGTTCAGGATACTGCCGCTGGTACGTCTGGAAGGCCGTTGTCCAGGCATCGTGTTCGGCCTGGCCCCGTGCGCCTATCGTTGATCGAAAATGCACCAGCACATCTTCCGGGACCAGAAATTTCGCGTCCTCAGGCCACCCGTAGTGTTGCTTCGCCAGACGGATCTCCTCTTCGCCCAATGGTTCGCCATGCGCCTGATGCGTATCCTGTTTATTAGGCGCTCCAAACGCGATATGACTGTCAACGATGATCAGCGTCGGCCTGTCGGTTTCATGCTTGAACGCCTGGAACGCCCGTGCCAGCGATGGCACATCATTGGCATCGTGAACATGAACGACGTTCCATTGATAGGCACGAAACCGCGCAGCCACATCTTCGCTCAAGGCCAGGGACGTGGTTCCCTCAATGGTAATGCGGTTGTTATCGTACACCCAGCACAAATTCGACAACTTGAGATGACCGGCAAGCGAGGCCGCCTCACTGGACACGCCTTCCATGATACATCCATCCCCGCCCACTGCAAAAACATCGTACGTGATCATGTCAAACCCGGGACGATTGAAATACCGCGCCTTCCACCGTTGAGCTATCGCCATGCCCACACTGTTAGCCAATCCCTGCCCCAAAGGCCCGGTCGTAGTTTCCACGCCCGATGTCCACTGATATTCAGGATGCCCGGGACATTTGCTGTTCAACTGCCGAAACTGCCTGATGTCCTCCACGGTCACTGCTGGCTCGACAGTGGGACACCCATCATCATCCACCGACTTAATCTGACACAGATGAAGGATGGCATACAGCAGCATGGAGGCATGGCCCGCCGACAGCACAAACCGATCCCGATCAGGCCACACGGGATCGGCGGGATCGAAACGCAACCACTGATTCCAGAGACAGTACACCAGCGGCGCCAGTGCCATCGGGGTTCCAGGGTGACCGGAGTTCGCGGCCTGCACCGCATCCATCGCCAGGGTACGAATGGTGTTAATACTGAGCTGTTCCACTGACTGGCGACCCATCATGGGCATCGTCCTTTTCCCGCAAGATTCATCACGCATCACGCATGTTACAGGATTGACCGCACACTATGTCCAATGGTGAAAAGGCATGAAAAGACACATCGAATCCGATCATGGTTCAGATACTCCCTGGATAGCCAGGCCCGCTGAAGGTCGCACGCAACGCCCCGGTTGTGGCGCAATAAAATAGTAGCCCAACAAGCCATAGATTGCCAAATCGCCGATGCCCTGGTTCAGCGTTGGACGCAAGCAGGGCCATGACGGGAAAACACCAGACAACACCCCGGAACGCGGGAACAACGGGACGGGACGACATTGAGCTTCGGAGTGGGAATGACGACCTGTGTGTCATGGACCACACCTTCCGGAAGCAGGATGGTGAACGAGAGTACGGTGCGTGGTGTTCACGAAGGGGGAAGGCCGCAACTCGCCAGACATCTCATCGCGTTCCCCACCGCCGACGTCGCAGAATTGTACGGGTCATTCTGCCCGGGCTGTCTCGTAGCCGGCACACGACGCGACCACGATGTCGCGGCGGAGACCGCCTTTACGAAGGAGACTCCTTCCGTTTGATCTTGTACAGACGCCAGAGTTGCCGGAGAGACTCCCTGACCACCTTCGTTCGTCTCGAACAGACGGGGATGCGATAGCAGATCGGCACCTCGGCATAATCGAGGCGACGGGCGTGAAATCGAATTTCAGTTTGAAAAAACGGCCCTTTGGAATGAATACCCATTGCCAGAATTTTCTGCAACGCCTGGCGTGTAAAGCATTCAAATCCGCTGGTCATGTCCGTTAAGGTCGTACCTAACACCATATTCGTCAACAGCGTGCCGCCCTTGCTGACCACCCAACGTTTCCAGGCGGTCCTTTCAAAATATCCGCCCCTGGCAAAACGGGAGCCGAACACGCAATCCTTGCCGGCGGCCATGTGCTCGACAAACCTGACAATGT
The DNA here is from genome assembly GCA_963692935.1 of Nitrospirales bacterium. Lineage (GTDB taxonomy): Bacteria > Nitrospirota > Nitrospiria > Nitrospirales > UBA8639 > Bin75. The sequence continues at coordinate 554,700 of OY843588.1, read as the reverse complement.
CCTGCGGCTGATGGCTGAAGCCGGCGTCGATCTCCAGAATCCAGTCGCATCCCGCCTGGATGGCCTCGTGGTAACCGCGCATGTAGGCATCGACAATCGAACGATTGTCCGGCACCCACACGCACCGTACAGGCCCCATGGCGGCGGCCAGCTCACGAACGATGTCCAGCGTGTTGTCCCTGCTGACCCGATCCACAACAAGGAACATCTGGATGTCCGCAAAGGCAAAGCTGTCGCAGACCGCCAACACCTCCTTGACGAACACCTCAATCGTGGCTTCTTCATTGGCAACAGGGCAGACAATGCCCAGTCGTGTGTCAGTGTAGCGTGTCTGTTCCAAACTGGGTTCACCCCCTGCCGGGCACACTAGAGCCAGAACTCCATCGAGGCAATGCCGATATACACATACGTAGTAGCCAGCGCGTACATGGTGAGGGTCAGATAATCCACACGCACATTCTTCCACTCCGCAAACAGCATGAAGAACATGACGGGTGCCATGAAATACCGCTGTTCAACGAGGCTGAATGGTAGCACAGACAGAATGGTGACCGGATACAGCCAGTAGAACGACCGGCGCGCGAACGGTGTGACGCACAGGCTAAACGCCGCCCACAGCATTGGCAGAAAGGCGAGTGACTGGTTCCACACATCCTGTCGCATCCACGCCAGCACACGGTTGCGCAAACTATCCAGCATGAAGTTCCACTCGTGGTCCACCCAGAATGTCTGGATGTAGAAGACAAACACGCATGCACTACTCAAGACCCACAGGGTGGGACGATGCCGAATCATGTCCACGATGCGTGGCACGTTCCAGATGTGCAACGGCACGAACAAGAAAAACATCGTGAAGAGCCACAGGTATCCCTGCGTCGGGAACAGGTACCCCCGCGCATCATGCCCGACCTGAGACTTCCCGAGTGCCACACCACCATTCCAGTACACGAATGCCAGGAATGCGAACCCGGCGAAGACAAACAGCCACAACTGCGCAACGGTTCGCAGAGCCGGTTTCCAAGTGTGGCCCCCCCCCCACATGCCTTCCTGATCCAGCGCGATCAACGCCATCAGGAACGCCCACACGATATTCGTCTGGCGCACGAGGAGCGCCAGCACGACAACCAGCCCCGCCAGCTGGTATCGGCGCTTCAGCGTCAGGAACAGAGCGCCCAACAGGAACAGCAACGACGGGATGTCCGTGTAGATCACAAAAAAGAAGGGAAAGAGAATGGGGCACAGGAGGAACAGCAGAGACAGGCTGAACCGATTGCTTTTGCCCAACGCACGGGCGCACAGGAAAAACAGCACAATGGTCGGGAAACACAGGATCGCACTGAGGATCCGCACCGTCGAAGGTGAAGGGTCGCTCACGCCCCATGCCATGGCAGCAACGATGGCATGATACCCCGGGAGCATGGTTAAGATGCCCGGATTGACGATATCGAATCGTCCCTCGATGAACGCCGCGATTTGCGGATAGTGCCACATCTCATCGCCTCTAAAGAGGTCGGACGTCCACATCTGCATACCAAGCACATACGCCACGACGATCGCGAGGCCAAACAGGATGCGGATCACAGACAATGCCTGTTCGTTGTTCTCCTGTTCTTCAGAACACATGTCGCACACCTTCCCTGTCACGTACAGCAACGACGCCTGTCATGCAAAACGACACGGGTGAGCTGTCACCGGACATCAGTCTGTTCAGTTCCCTCACCACAGGCTCTTCTCATTGACCACACCACGTTGGCTATACCACATTCGAGGCACTCCCGCGCAAAGTCTGTTTGAAGGACAGGGCAAAAATTGGAGCACACAGATGACATCGAATTGCAAACACAACAGTCGTGAGTGAACGGAAGGTCCCTGATGAGCACCGACCCGGGCCATGTTGCGGGCCGTGGGGCTTCGGGACGCAGACTTTTCCCAACCGCTCATCGCCGTCGCCAATACCTGGTCAGAGATGGCCCCTTGTCATCTGCATCTGCGGACCGCCAACAACCTCCTTGACGAACACCTCAATCGTGGCTTCTTCATTGGCAACAGGGCAGACAATGCCCCGTCGGCGTGTCCGTGCAGCGTGTCCGTTCCAAACTGTGTTATCACCTGCCGGGCCACTAGAGAAAAAACTCCGACGAGGTAATGCCGATATACAAATACGCAGTAGCCAGCGCGTACATGATGAGAGTCAGATAATCTACACGCACATTTTCCCATTTCGCAAACAGCATGAAGAACATGACGGGTGCCATGAAATACCGCTGTTCAACGAGGCTGAGTGGCAACACGGACAGGATGGTGATCGGATACAGCCAGTAGAACGATCGGCGTGCGAACGGTGTGACGCACAGGCTGAACACCGCCCACAGCATTGGCAGAAAGGCGAGTGACTGGTTCCACATATCCTGTCGCATCCACGTCAGCACACGGTTACGCAAATTAAACAGCGTATAGTTAAACAAATGGTCCACCCAGAATGTCTGGATATAGACGACAAACAAGCATGCACTACCCAGGACCCACAGGGTGGGACGACGGCGAATCATGTCCACGATGCGCGGCACGTTCCAGATGTGCAGCGGCAGGAACAAGAAAAACATCGTGAAGAGCCACAGGTATCCTTGCGTCGGGAACAGGTACCCATGCGTATCATGTATGACCTGAGACTTCCCGAGTGCCACACCACCATTCCAGTACACGAATGCCAGGAATGCGAACCCGGCGAAGACAAACAGCCACAAATGCGCAACGGTTCGCAAAGCCGGCTTCCATCTGCGGTGCGCCAGTCGCTTCCACACGCCTTCCTGATCCAGCGCGACCAACGCCATCAGGAACGCCCACACGATATTCGTCTGGCGCATGAGGATCGCCAGCACGACAACCAGTCCCGCCAGCTGGTATCGGCGCTTCAGCGTCAGGAACAGAGCGCCCAACAGGAACAGCAACGACGGGGTGTCCGTGTGGATCAAAAAAAAGAAGGGAAAGAGAATGGGGCACAGGAGAAACAGCAGAGACAGGCTGAACCGATTGCCTTTGCCCAACGCACGGGCGCACAGGAAAAACAGCACAATGGTCGGGAAACACAGGATCGCACTGAGGATCCGCACCGTCGACGGTGAAGGGTCGCCCACACCCCATGCCATGGCAGCAACGACGGCATGATACCCCGGGAGCATGGTGATCGGGTTCTGACCAACGCCGTCGAATCGTCCCTCGGTGAATGCCGCGATTTGCTTATGGTGCCACGCCTCATCGCTTATAAAGAGATCGGACGTCCGCATCTGCATACCAAGCACGTACATCACGACGACCGCGAGGCCAAACAGGATGGGGAATGTGGACAGTGGAAGGGGGAACACCTCCCTGTCGGCGGATGACGGTCCGCCCGAATGTTCTTCAGCATGGCGCGGATGACGTGCGGCACGCCCCTGCGTCTTCTGGCGTCTTGAATGTGTATGTGATGGCCTGGACACGATCTATCTTCCGCCTGCTTTTTCCCGGGCCGCGCCTTGTCGGATTGCCCCACACTCCCGCATGCCTGGCAGAACACAGATGCGGTTCGGCACGAACGCCACCATGGACACCACGAACACGGTCGCCACCGGCGCGGCGCGAACACAGCCCGCCAGACCTGCGCTACCCGGCGACGAACGATACCACGCAAAGCCATGTGCTACCACAGATAATCCCTGTTCGTCATTTTCCTGTTCTTCAGAACACATGTCACCCCCCTGCCCTGCCCCACGTACAGCAGCGACGCCCGCCATGCAACACGACACGGGCCAGCAGTCACCGGACATCAGTCTGTTCATGTCCACCACAGGCTCCTCACATTGACCACGCCACGTTGACTATGCCACATTCTGGTCGTTTCCGTGCAATGTCTGTTTGAATGACAGGGCGAGAACTGGAGAACACCGATGACATCGAATGGCAAACACAACAGTCGTGAGTTAACGGAAGGTCCCGGACGAGCACCGGCCCGGGCCATGTTACGAGCCGTGGGCCTTCGGGACGAAGACTTTTCCAAACCGCTCATCGCCGTCGCCAATACCTGGTCAGAGATTACCCCTTGTAATCTGCACCTGCGTGATCTTGCCGCGTCGGTCAAAGCGGGAATCCGCGAGGCCGGCGGGGTACCACTTGAATTCAACAGCGTGGTGGTGTCCGACGGAATCAGTATGGGCACCGAGGGTATGAAAACTTCGCTGGTCAGCCGCGAGGTCGTGGCCGATTCGATTGAACTGGTCGTCCGCGGTCATTTGTTTGACGCGGTGGTGGCTCTCTCCGGATGCGACAAAACCATTCCCGGGACGGTTATGGCCCTGGCCCGACTCAATCTTCCGTCTCTCATGCTGTACGGAGGATCCATCATGCCCGGCCAGTTCCAGGGCCGACAGGTCTCAATTCAAGACGTGTTCGAGGCTGTGGGAGCACAGGCCCGCGGCACTATGTCCGAGGCTGACCTTCTTGACCTTGAACGTGCCGCCTGTCCCGGAGCAGGTGCCTGTGGCGGGCAATTTACCGCTAATACCATGTCTATTGCGTTTGAGTTTCTGGGAATATCGCCGATGGGGTGGAATGGCGTTCCGGCTTTGGATCCGAACAAAACATCCATCGCAACCCAGTGCGGGCATCTCATTATGGATCTGCTGAAACGTGACCTGCGCCCCAACGCTCTCATCACGCGAGATTCCGTGGACAATGCGATTGCCGCGGTGGCCTCGACGGGTGGATCGACAAACGCCGTGCTCCACCTGTTAGCCATTGCCCATGAAATGGGCGTGGCGCTGGATATTGATGACTTCGATACTGTCAACCGACGCACACCGCTGATCGCTGACTTGAAGCCCGGCGGCCGATACATGGCCGCGGATCTGTATCAGGCCGGGGGCACCCGTCTTGTTGCCAGACGCTTGATTGAGGCTGGCCTGCTCAACAGCGAGTGTCTCACTGTCACGGGACGCACACTCAAGGAAGAAGCCGGCACCGCGGAAGAAACCATCGGTCAAACAGTCGTCCGTCGTGTGGATGATCCGATCACACCAACGGGCGGGCTGGTGATTGTGCACGGGAACCTGGCACCCGACGGGTGCGTGGTCAAAGTGGCGGGACAGCAAAAAATGACCCATACCGGCCCGGCTAAAGTGTTTGATTGCGAAGAAGACGCCTTTGCAGCGGTGCGGGATGGAAAAATCGTGGATGGCGACGTCGTCGTGATTCGCTATGAAGGACCACAAGGGGGGCCTGGCATGCGAGAGATGCTGGGTGTGACCAGTGCCCTTGTCGGTGCCGGACTCGGGGAAACTGTTGCCCTGCTGACGGATGGCCGGTTTTCCGGGGCCACACACGGATTGATGGCAGGACATGTGACGCCGGAAGCTGCCCACGGTGGTCCCATTGCGGCCGTCAGGAATGGGGACACCATTACGCTTGATACCACGAACCGGCGGCTTGATCTGGATATTGCCAAGGACGAAATGCAGGCCCGGTTACGCCAATGGACCCCCCGCCCCCCAAAGTATACCAGCGGAGTCCTCGCAAAATACGCGAGGCATGTCGGCCCCGCAGCAAAGGGCGCCGTCACTTCGTAAGATCGCCGGCACGTTCCCAACACGATTGCCCGAGACAACCGAACACAGCCGGGCCATGCCCTTACCCGCCTTGACGCACGGTCGCTGGCGCTTAGTCTTTCCCTAACGAAATGTTTTCTTTGTACTGCACGATTGTGACGGGTTTGAACGCACGATCTTGTCTGCCCAGAGCAGCCCGTTGTTCGACCTCTTTCAGAAAGTTTTCCGGACCATGAATCGGCGAATAGGTCATCGTGACAAGCACATCCATGGACGGAGCATCCTGGGGAGTCGGGATGGTAAATATTTCAACCCGTTTTTCTTCGGGCTTGAGCACGGTATCCCGCAAGACGCTCACCGCTTCAAAGTCGAAGATCGTGGCTTTGCCGTGTTGATCCCCAAAGACGCGTTCGTAATAGCGTTGTTCGGAATACGTTTTGCGCAAATTTTTTCCTAAAATCGTGACATCCAGTTCCACGCGAGACCACCCCGGGTGAGGCAGAGGAAGATTATGCGGGACGAGGCTCCGGATCGTGACTGTGACTTCAGATTCCTTCCCCCGCACGTCTGTCTCAACCTCCATCTTCACGGCATCAGCACGAACTTTGCCAAAGCGACCGGGGAAACTGTGATTGGAGATTTTGCGGTTACGCTCTCCGTTGGCTGATTCCCCAAAGGCTTCCGGCATATGACACGACTGGCAATGTTGCTTCTTCTGGTGGGCTTCAGTCCGTTGCCAGGGGCCCAGGATGTCCGGCAGTTTGTCATATCCGGGCAAATTTTCATGACAGGCCACGCAGTACTGCGATTGACCATACAGCGCTAACGGGGCCGATTGGTGAGCCAGGTTGTCCGCAGGCTTCTGATAGCTGCCAAAAACGACCCGTCCGAGTTGATACGCCGGATGCGGGGGATGCCGGGTGGGATCGACGTCGCTGATCAAGTGGCATTGCGAACATCCAACCCCGTCCAGGGTCGGATCACCAGATGCGATTTCCTTGATATACACACTCGCATGGTCCGGATATTCCAGCACACTCGGAGCATGGCATCGAAAACACAGTGAGCCGTCTTTGTCATCAGATACGTGCCGGTATCGCTCTAACGACACACGGAACGGAGAACTTAAAATTGAACGCGACTGGGCCGATGCCTCCCATTCTTCAAACACGCGCAAGTGACACCGCTTGCATTTCTGAGAATGGGGGAATGCTTTTTCCAGAGGTTGCCCTGTCTCCTTGGGGACAGCCAGTGTGACCGTGCCAGCGAGATCGATGACGAACATCAACACGACGCTCACCGTGAACACGCCTGCCGCCCAGCCTGTCGCATAGAAAAAATTTTTCATGAAGCTGACCTCAATTCATCCCGTTTGGACCCATGAACGGGCGATCAGGGCTCAGATTGCAAGGACTTCGTTCGGAACGTCAGCAGTCGTTGCGATGCATAATCCACGAGGATCGCTTTGGCTGTTTGTTGATCCCGCTCACTACTCAGCGTCAGAAGATATTGGTCAAGCAATGCCTGGCCTGGTTCTGGAATCAAGGCATAACTTAACGTCGCTTCCACGAACTGTGGAATGGTCCCCTCGGTGACCTGTATCGAGAAGGGCACTTTCCTCGTGGTGCCGCCGTTGACGAGCGGATTCGGGATCGGGCCACGAAGAATTTTCTCAAACGGCAACCCAAAATGTTCCTGCCTGGATCCCAGGACACGACCATCGACATCTTTGACGGTCACCGTTACAAAAAACTGCTTGAGCACAGGATCGCCTCCGGGAAACATGTGCGGGAGACTCCCGTTTCTGACCAACACCATACCCTCCACGCGATGACCCGACTGCTGGACGTCAATATCCACACGGGAAAACCATTCCGCCTGCAGGTTGCGATTGCTGAGCATAATGCCCGGGATCACAATTCCCTGAAACCAATGCCGTCCGATAGGCCGCGTCAGCGACCCGCGCCTGGAGGTGGAACTGCCCGTTGACTGCTCCATGTGACAATCCTGACAAATTGTCCCCTGCAAAATTTGCCCTGGCAACTTGGCACTGGTCACATCTTTCACTTTACTGAAATGACAGGAGGCACAAAACTGCGCTCCACGATACACCTCAGCCCGTTTCGAGGGATGCACGAGGTTGTCCTCGGCATCCGCATAGGGGCCGAACATGGCCTTTTGGGGATTGATGTGAAACGTGGGATAATCCGTCGGATTGTCCTTGACGGAGTCAATCAGATGACAGGACGAACACCCAATCCCTTCCACTCGAGGCTGTTTCCCCGCTTGCCTTCCTCGTCGTTTCGGCTTTTCGGACAGAACATGGGCGATAATTTTTTCCGTATGTTGAGGGAAAACCGTCACGGCAGGAGCATGACATGCCAGACACCGGCGTTGTTCATCCACGGTTGGACTGGTCTGCAACCAGACCCCAAGCACCGTTCTGAACACGGGAGACGTCAACGCGGTCCCATGCAACAGTGCCCCATCCACGCGACCAAACGTCTTGAGGTCGGGGGTTTGTTCACGCATCCCTTTCCATTCCTCGTAGTGGCGGTCATGGCATTGTTTACATTGGTCAGACGGGATAAACACTTCTTCAATTTCCTTGATCCACGCATGGGTTTCCGGATTACCCGACCGGTCCTGGGCACTGGCACCGGGAAGCGGCACACACAGGATTCCCAGTAGGATGGCCAGGGCTTTCCATCCCGCCATGCCACGGAGCCATGGGCATTTCCCCGAGTCGTGCAACGAAGACATGAGTCTCAACTACCCTTGATTGGTGCGCACAAAGTGGAAGTTCAATCCGCCGCCAACGCCTTGATCATCAATGCCAGCCGCTTCAAATGTTGCCACTGAAAAATTCTGCGTCGGCATCGCCTTTTCCAATGCCCTGCCCAACTCCAGTATATTGTGTATTTCCTGACCGTCCACTTCCTTGATAATGGTCTTGACCTTGATGCCCGCACGATCTGCCGGTGTATTGCCGATCACCGCAAAAACCACCACGCCTTCAGCCTTGGTAAGCCCGAGAATGTCTTTGATCTCTTCATCAACTTCTCCAACATCCACTCCAAACTCTTCAGCCAGGGCATAGGCTCTGTCCTCGGTCATGGTGTCTTCGGTGGATTGGGCCACAGAGACACCGACCCAACCTACTACAAGGCTGCTGAGAAGCATCGTCACCATGCCCGCAACGCGTACGGTCATCAGGAATTCACCGCGCCCTACACGCTTCACACAATGAAAATGGCCACGATCCATACACAAATTTTTGTGAGGTTTGATTTACGATTCTACAGGTGTTGTGGGCCCACCGACGGGATCAACGAGTAACTGGAGCCAGGACGCAACCGCTTTTTGCCCATTCCGTTCTTTATTTTCGCCGTTCCAGACGGCAAAAGAGATGGCCTGGATCCGTCCAGGCACTAACAATGCCTCATTTTCCGTATTATCCCCCGATTGGGTCAATGGACGCTTCATTACCACCCGCCAAAACCCGTTTTTCCACTCGGCTTCCCCTTTGATTTTGCCCTGACGGACTTTGCTCGTCAGGGTACTAAACCCTCCCCCGATGAGATCTTCGATTGATGAAGGCCGGCGGGGAATGACTTCAAAGCGACGAATGCCTCTTTTGCGTCGTTTCGTCTCTTTGGCTCTGGCTTTTCTGCGATCCACGTCGCTTTGCCAATCCGCCTTCCAGTGCCAGATGTTCACATAGTGGTCCAACTGCCCCATACAGAAAAACGCAGGCGCATCGCCCAGCGGGAGGGCCAGGGCCGCCCCGTCACGAAAGACACCGGGCGTGAGCCGTTCGTTTTTGGTCGCATCCTGCCATTCCACTAAAAACGCAATGTCTGTGCCGTTATGGGCAGAACGGACTGAAATGACTTTGGCACTGGGTTCGGGCCAGACCGGTCGAGTGATGATCTGACCACTAAGCGGAACGGGCATGGGTGCAATGGTCTCCCATGCAGCATCGGCAGGCTTGGTTGGAATATCCCCTTCAAGAAAATGTGACCGGATGACAATGCCCTGGGAACTGACCACGGGAATGCCCAGCCAGCTTAACACCCCCGCCATCAACAGCACAGCGGAGCCCGTCACGAAAATCGAGCGAGGCCATGTTCGTCTCGACTCCACAATATCACTTCTCGCGTTCGGGCAACATTCCATCAACCGGCCCGGGACATTCATACGAGCGACGGACATAATCCTACGACATCGTACACGTGATACTGGATGGCCTTACCACAGTTTGACTCGACGAATTTTATTTTCATTGCGCTCGCAAATATAGAGATAGCCTTGCGCGTCAAGCGTTAAGCCTGACGGAGCATTGACCACGGCCTGAACCGCTAAATTCCCATCGCCATGCGCCAGCATATCCGCGCCTTCCTTGGCCACAAACCGCGCGGCACCACACCCCCCCATATTTTTGTCATCGTATCCACTGTCCCCATTCCCCGCGGCAGTCTCAATGAGGCCTGTGACAGCATCAACTTTCCGAATACGATGATTCATCGAATCCGCGATATACACGTTGCCATCGTGATCAACAATGGCAGCCTCCGGCACGTTCAACATGGCCCTGACCGCCGGTTTACCATCTCCATCATACCCATAACGACACACCCCGGCGATCGTGGAAATAATGCCGGTGTGCGCATCAACCTTCCGAATGCGGTTGCTCGCCTTGTCCGTAAGCACCACGTTGCCATCGCGATCCACATCAATGGCCACAATATCCCACAGTTTCGCTTCAAGCGCCGGCCGGCCATCATCAAGATACGGGGACAAATCCAGATCATCCGAACACTGGGGGCGAAGCCATCCCTGATCATCAGTGAAGTCAATACCAATCGCGTCACCGGAGAGCACCACTAAATTTTGCGCGGTCAAGGGACTGATCCAGTCTTCATCTTCTCTGGACCAGGTTCCGGCAATGGTGGTCACCATCCCCGTTCGTGGATCGTACTGCCGAATGCGGTGGGCCTGGGTATCCGCAATATACAGATTGTCGTTCGCATCAAACGCAATCGCACCGGGATAGCTCAAGTTCACTTCCAGTGCGGGACCGTCACCCCGAAAGCCTGACTCACCGGAACCCACAACTGTCGTGATAATGTCGGTTTGATGATCGATTTTCCGAACACGGTTACTTCCTGAATCGCAAACATACACATCGTTATTCGAATCAACCGCCACACTGAGCGGTAAGTACAGCCCGGCTTCCCCACAGGGACCGTAATCCCCGCTGTAACAGGTTTCCCCAATCCCCGCATAGTTATGCAGGATCCCGGTCTCCAGATCGATCCGTCGCACCCGATCGGATCCATTTTCAGCAATGTAGAGCCATCGGCCGTCCTTGTCCACGCAGACATGATTCGGTAAGGGAATCCCCGCTTTCTTCGCACGCTTCCCATGACCTGTGCTTCGGGATTTACCATTCCCCGCAAATGTTTCAATTTTTCCAACCAGTGTTTCTACGCTCGTTTCCATCCCACACTCCCTGTCTTCTGAAGACACAATCCCGTCTTCTCACCTGAAAACGTCATATTCCTAGGTCCTGGATGCCCGAACCGATTCTGATTGAGAGGCATGTTGCGCTGACGAAACGGTCCCCCCTTGATCGCTCGGCGTAGCCGACGCCACGTGTAACGCACCCTGGCCGGGATCTGAAGCCGGTACGTGGGCCGGTTGCGCGTCTGTTACATCTGCCTGGGATTCAACGACTTCCGCTTCATGTACGGACTTTTTGAAACCCTTGATCGCTTTGCCAACCCCCTCTCCAAGCTGAGGTAATTTGCCGGCACCGAAAATGATCAGCACGATGAAGAGTATTAAAATCAACTCGGTAAAACCCAGGCTCCCAAACATGATGGCGTGCTCCTTCTGAGATGGAAACGATCAAGACGAAGTTTCGTCACGAGTGCGTTTCGCAAACCGTTGTTTTAAACGTTGTCGTGCATCCTCGGCCTGTTCAAACATTTTACACTTTTCATAGGTATTGATGAGATTGTAATACGCCAACGGCTCGTCTGGACTGTGCATCACGGCTTCTTCCATGATTTTCACAGCCATGTCGTGTTTTTTTAACGTGAAGGCGATATCCATGAGCTTAAAACTCGATTCCAGATGAGCAGGATCAAACTCCAACACTTTCATATAGGCTTGCACTGCCATATCCAGAGTATTGTAATCCGAGACTTGAGGATTATCCAATTGTTCATAGACACCCGCTAAATTGTACCACGCGATCGGGTCTTCAGGGGTGATCTCAATTAATCGTTCAAAATATTCCCTGGCCTGCATATAGCCTTTTTTCTCGCTATGCAGTCTCCCCAGATTGAACAACGCCAGTACGTCATACTTATTCAACTCCAAGGCTCGCTCGAATTGAGGCCGCGCATCCTCCATCATGGCTTTGGTGCCATAAATGGTTCCCAGGTTCGAGTAATACATAGCCAGGGATCGATCCATTTCCGTTCTCAGCCCCTCAGCCATTTCGATAGCCTTTTTAACTTCGGCCAGGGCTTCGTCGAATTTCCCTTTGCCAAAATACAGCTCCCCCAATCGACAACGGGCCTGAAAATCATCGGGGGATTCACTGAGTAATTTTTCAATCTCCGCAATTTCTTCATCCGGGGTTAACAGCGGCTCTTGAGTGTGAGACTCAGGGAGCACGCCTTCTTGTTCCGTGGTAGCATTTTCTGATTCCATGCTCATTCCACACATCCTCTCAACGTAGTGGACTCAACGCGGGCGTCGCCGTGTGAGACAGCACCATGTCGGCTTTGTCCCGCAGTTTTCCCAATCTTCCCCGCTTATCAAGCGTCAGCAACATCAATCCCACGACAACCATGAGTGTCAAATGTGACAGTTGAAGAGCGTATCCCGCCATAAACATCAACCCCAAGCCGTAGCCGGCCAGCCGACTGATTACCACCAGTTTCACGACAGTGTACGCCCAACAGGTAAAGCCGGCGAGATAGAACGCAAAGGGCAAATAAAAGGTGTATCCCATACCCATCTGGAACACCCAGCCAATCCCCTGCCCTGCCTGTCTTGCGTCCTCGGCAAGCGTGGGACTGTAGAGTGACAGGAAAAAGTCAATATACAGCAGCGTGCCAAAGACCACGCCACCACTCACAAGAAGGGTCAACGCCCATTTCCGCTGCGTTCTGTTTTTGGTAAAGAGCGAGGTACTGCCGTAAGACCACAGCACCAAGATGCTCGCCAGCACCATGAGGGCCTCACCTCCCCGACTCACTTCATTCACGAGGGGCGGCGGATTGACAATACCCAGTAACCCATAGGTCGTGGACACCGTCTGGTAGTAAATCCATCCGAAAATGCCCAACACAAAACAGCCCACCGTGACACGTTGACTCCAACGATGATGTGTCTCCAGAAATTCTGCCATCAGAACGAGCAGAATCGCCCCAGACACCGTATTGTAGATCACCGCGCCAAGCATCGCAGGTGGCACGATGAGATAGGCAATCGTCAACGCCACGAGTAATGAGACAGTCGGAACCAGCAAATGATCGTAACGCCCGGACCATGCCGATTGCCGTAATTTGTGAAGCAACACAATGGCCAAGACCAGGAACAGCAGAATTGCAGTGACATTGAGTAGCACAAAGCCCAGAGACGACAGCGTTTGAAATATGATCCTCACGGCTTCAGATTTTTCGGCCAGTTTGGCCATGTGCATGCCCAACCGGGATACCAGGCGGTACAGAACAAGTTCCAAAAATGCCGAAAGCAAGAGAAACTTTAACGCATATTCAAACAGAATCCCGGGAGGGTCAGCTTGCCCGGGCTGGTAACCCGATGGTGTCACATTCATATTCTCCACAGCGATGTCCGGTTTTTGTCTGCCCTGTAGCCGTCAGCGAATGTCCGGGAAACCCACGATGTCCGTTCCCGATTATGAAACAGTGGTACATGCATGCGCATGGTTTTTGTTACGTCGAGCGATATACAACAACCCGTCGGCCATCGAATAATTAAATGGTAATTCCACGACCACTTCGCTTATTTTTTCGTAAACGGATTGATACAGCTTTTCGGCCTGCTCAGGTGTCATGCCCTGCTTGACTTCATAGAAAAATCCCAAGCTTAAATCTTCTGCAGCCGGGCGCATAATCCGCTGAATGCCGTAGCCTCCAGGATCGTTCATAATGGGTGCTTCTTTTTCAAGATCGAACAAGCATGGTTGACAGGAAAACCCGTAAGACGAATTCAACGTTGTATTGTCCAACACAAAATTCATGGTTTCCAATGCTTCCTCTTCCGTTTCCGTTGGGAAACCAACGATGATATAGCAATGCACGGCAATCCCCAACTCTACGCAATCCAAACAAATCCGCTGAACGCTTTCCTGTGTGATACCTTTCTGCATAAAATCCATCATGCGCTTGTTATAGGTTTCCAAGCCAAAGACAATCTTGTGACATCCGGCATCTCGCATTAACGACAGGAGTTCCTTCGAGAGATTCTTCTCAAAACGCAATTCGGCCGTCCATTGAATATCAAATTGTCGGTTCAGGATTTCTTTACACAGCCGCCGGGTGGGTGACAATGCCAGACATTCGTCGGTGAAAAAGAAAAAGGGCGTATCGTATTTTTGAGCAAGGCTTTGCAACTCGTCTACAACTTTGACAGGATCTTTTTGCCGGAAATTCTGATGATCCAGCGTCAAGGCACAAAAGGCACAGTCCTTATAGTAACAACCTCGTGAAAACTGCACCGGCAACACCGTCTTCGGCGCAAGATAGCGATCAAGAGGAAATCCATCGTAATTGGGAGCCGGATGCTGGGCCAAATTTTCTGAATAAAACGGCTGGTTCACTATCACTTTGCCGTTTTCCAGATAGATCAAATTCGGCACCTTGGCAAAATGCTTCTTCCCCTCCAATTGATTGACCAACTCCAGTAACGCGGTTTCTCCTTCAAAGACGATAAAGCTATCTGTGACCTGAAACAGGCGTTCACACCGCCGAAGATTATCCACAAGTCTGGTGAAGATGCTTCCCCCAATCACCACATGAATATCGGGATTAGCCTCCTTAATGAGCCGACAGAGGGTGAGACCTGGAACAATCTGGGATGTCGCCGTGATCGAGACCCCAAGCAGATTTGGATTCTCACTGACAATAGAAGGGAGAAAATACCGTCGATACAGATCAATGTACGGATTTTGTTCCTCATCGTGAATCGCTTTTAAAATGTCCCGGGAGGAATAAATGGAATAGGCAAACTGGTTGTCGACAACGGTAATGCGGGTGGGGAAATAAATTGAGGACACCACTTCCAGCCACCGGTCAATTACAAAGAGACATTCCCGATAGCGATCAATATCATAAAATTCATCTCCGCGTAGCGACGCTTTTGCAGGTTCAATGTCGTCGATTAAATGAGGGAAACTGTCCAAGGATGCCACGACACGACTGTAATGTTCATCACTGCCCGGCCCCGTCTCGCCTTCACGGGCATGCTCCAACCTCTTCAGTTTTGCAAGAAGAGTTTCATAAACATCCAAGCCATAGGTCCTCGACAAGATGGTATCGAGCAGTTCAATGTTCAGATCACGTTGCGAGAGACCGTTGACCCCGGCCTGGTCAAGAAACGCCGACAGGCACGGCAGGCTCAAATAAGGCTGGGAAGGGTGCCAGCTTGGAGGAAACAGTAAAGAGATTTTCACGGTATGGCCTCTTGTACAATAATTTACATACCTTCTTCATGACGGATTTTGACGGAAGACACCAGACTTCCAAACCCAGCCACCATGATTTCCATATGTTCCGTGAGAAAAATCACTGTAACAGATCACGATAACCTTTATACACGGCATCGCTTTCTTAGTGCAACCGAAGACAAGTGTGGACGTTGCTTGTATCAACCCAAACACAGGGAACAACCTTTGGTGGCAAGGCAGGGCATCTTATCGAACACTTCCCTTCTCTAATCAACGAGCGGGGGAATCCCAGACATAAAAAAAGACCCCGGGACCCCACAAAGGACCCCAGAGTCTTTTTTTGTTTTGCCGACTACAGAAAATATCCGGAACAGATTACGGCATTTTTGCAGTAAACCAAGTGGAAATACCCTTCATACCGTTCCGTTCCACGTTCTGTCCATCCCAGACCGCAAACGCCACCGGGATATTCTGACCAGAGCGGAATTGCACATCGTTGACATCATTCGTGTTCGCCGCTCTTTTGAACACCACGCGCCAAGTGGGACCACTGCAACATCCGCCTTTCAAGGCTCCATACGGCTCCCACAGCCCGTTACCCATTACGTCCTGAGACGCCTGGGTCGTTAATGTGCTGAACCCATTGGCATTCAGATCTTCTACTGAACTCATCCGCATGTCAGGGTCCGACATAATGTTCCCAGACCAAATCCCAGGATTGAAGGGCCCCAGACTGCGACCAATCCGATCAGGATAGGTCACACCACCCGCGGGTTCTTCGTAGTAAAAGTCCCAAGCAATTGAGGGATACTGTTGGTCCACATCCCACATTCCGGCAACACCCGCTCCCATGTCGCGCTGCCATTCGGCATTCCATCGCCAGATGTTGACTGTCCCCCCGGATTGTCCCATACACTGGAACGGAGGTGCCCCCGATGTTTGCACGGGGAATTGTACCGCCATCTGATCCCGGAAATCCTGAGGTCCGATGGTGGTGTTGTTGAGAGTTTGATCCCCCCAGTTAGCCCAGACCCCAATCTCTTTACCATTGGTAGCCATTTTCACCATCACGGTATTCACCGAGATATTGGGATGCATGGGGGTGGTAATGGTTTGGCCACTCAGCGGAACCACAATGCCCGGAACCGTTTCCCACACAGGATTGGCCGCGTCCATTGGAATGGACCCGCTAATTTTGCCCACCGGAATCGTCACCGGTTGACTGACGGCAAGAGGAACCTGCCCCATCGTCAACAGTACACCCACGACGAAGGCGGAGAGAAGCATGCCGAACACTAATCCTTTGTTACGCGTCTGCACCACTCTCATAATGATGCACCCTCCTTTAATAAAGATTAAGGCTAAATGACTGCGAACTCCCTGCTACCACCTGAAAGAATCCCGCTTAACCACATACCCAAACACACATTATTTTTTTGTTGTCCACCAGCACTTCGAGGGCTACGCTGTACCTGACTGGCCTGTTGATGACTCCGGCTTTTCTTTCTCCAGATACGCCTGAGCCCCCACTTCATTCATTAAGAGACTGAGTTCATTGCCTTTATCCTGTGCCCCACACTCAAAGGACTGTCCTTCTGGAGACACAAGGTTCGCCGGACGATAGTCTGTTTCTGAGTACGGTTGAGGGATCACCCCTAAATGAGCAACTTCAAAGGCAACCCATTGGGAAGTTAAATCTGCCACGACCTTGTAAAAACCATATTCTGCTTTTTTCTTGAGCATACCTGAAAATAACGGCACCCACCTTCCCACGTGTTCTTTGACAAATTTCTTCTCGGCATCCACAACCGTTTTGAGTTTTTCCGGACCATCGTGACACAACGCATACGATTCTTTGTAAGCCAGAAAATGCAAAAATTCAAGCTCCACGCTCAAATGGTCCAATCGTTCGTGAATATCCTGGGAAAGCTGAACACCAAACGCCGAATAGAATCCTGCAATATCGCCCATGACATAAGACTGGCCAAAAACATGATCATTCCCAAAC
Source organism: Nitrospirales bacterium (assembly GCA_963692935.1). Taxonomy (GTDB): domain Bacteria; phylum Nitrospirota; class Nitrospiria; order Nitrospirales; family UBA8639; genus Bin75. The sequence continues at coordinate 537,407 of OY843588.1, read as the reverse complement.
AGAGTTTCATAGGGGGGACAATCCAACGCAATGACATTACTGAACACCCGACGATGTTCGTCGCGAAGGTCCTGAATCGACCAGTTTACACCCTCCGACGACACCCAATTTTCCAGAGCATTGAAACGATCTGCGATGGCATCCAACCACTCTTGGGTATCTGCGTTGAGAGGAGTGGGTAACGCCGCTTTCAAACCACCGAGAGCGACCCGTCCATCCTCAACGAACTCACCACTTTGCAAATAATCCAAGAACTCATCGTCTTCCGGATACAGATAACTCCACGACAACAGAAGATACAGCTTACTTCTTGACAGCGCACGCTCAACAGCGGGGGAATCTTTCATGGACGAACTCGCACCCTGAACTGTGGGAGATTGGGCCCGACCATTTACCCCCACCCCGTTCGAACCTTCTGTTACCTTCGCCACATTACTACCTCCCTCCTTTGTACACTCCCTGTTGCGTCCCGATTGAGTCGCCACATGAACCCTCTAATCAAGGACTGTGCCCGAATAATAGGCCAACTGGTCAATCCAAGTCAAGGTCTAAAAAAACAGGGCAATGGGCACAACCCTCTCAGAATTTTCAGCACGGTTTCGACCATTGACCTTTCCTGGAATATCGAACACTTGGACATGCCTACGCTAGGGCAATATACCTGCTCTCTCCGGAGACACAGCGATCGCAATCCGATCATTCACCGTCTTACATGTATATTCGCACATTCCGCACCCGACACACCGATCTCCGTCAACGTGAATGCTCATCGAGACAAAGTCCATATCAATGGCGCGAGTCGGGCATTGTGCCAGACATGCATTACAGCCCTGGCCTGCTGTGCAAAGCCGTTGCGACACAACGGCGATGCCCATGGCAACCGCATTGACAGCTCCAACAGGCTGAAGCGCCTCCGGCTCACAGGCCGCAATACACGGAAAATCATTGCAGAGATAACACGGTTTTTCGTCGGGATAGATGACAGGCGTCTCATTTTCTTTGAGGACACGAATACTCCCATGCGGGCAGGCAACGACACAGTCACCGCACCCCGTACAACTTTCAAGGAAGTGGACTTCATCCAACGCACCGGGGGGCCGCAACCAATCGCTCCGTATGCGTTCTGGTTCCTCGTTCTTCTTCGCTTCCGCATCCCGATGCCTGACATACTCCTGCACCGTGACACCGAGAGATACCATACTCTGTTTCAGAAAATTTCTTCGTCCGCAGGAAGGAACAGATTCGTTTGGGGAGCCTTGTGGAGATTGTGCCATGCATTCGGCCTTTCTCGGTCTTCCAAACCCGTGCCTCCTAGACAACACCGGCCGCGCGAAGCCTGTACACCTCCACGCATCGGTCGCACGCCCCATACTCGACATCCCACCCCGGATGATTTTCCCGGATGTAATCAAGCACGTATGGCTCCACCTTCTCTTCCATATCTTCGACCCAGGAATGGGTGGGGAAGCGACAGAGTGGACAGGGAAAACCCGGCATCAGCATGGGTTTGGTGGGAACGTCCGGAATCTCACTTTCCTCAACCTCGACCGCTCGTTCTATGACCCGGATGGTATCTTGAGCCATTTCAACGAATTCAGCATTGGTGAAATACTCCGTCTGCCAGAGGCCCTCGAACACCGATTCAATCTGGGTGGGCGGGACCTTCCGGTACCAGGATCGAAACTCGCGCAAGCGGTATTCCCGACTGAACATCGGTTCTTTTCCCGCCCGCACAATGCGACTGTCAACATGCAAACTCCACAGAATGCGGTAGCGATTCAGGATGAGATGCTCTTCGCCGGGATTCATCCCGACTTTTGTATCAGGATCGTACCCAAAAGCAGGGTTGAGCATGTCGGAGACATGCGTCAATTCGTGACGGAGATACCGGTTAATAGCCGGATCGTAAAACCGTCGCGGAATCAGTTTAATCCCAACGCCCTTTTGCCCTTTTTCTTCAAATTGACGAGCCAGCTTCTCCTCAACAGTCCCCCATTTTCTGAGAATGTCCACGCCTTCCTGATCTTCCTTGAGCACCCCGCGAACGAGCACAATGCCAATTTTCTCCCGTAAATCGGCAAACTCGTTAAACCCGTCCCGCAAGATGTCGGCAAACCCCCACTTGGCAAAGAGATGTTGATAGAGTTTTTTGAATTCAGGCTCTCGATCATCCAAGGAAAATTTTTCGTAAATCGGATCGGCCAATTCATGAAATTCGTTGTAATAGGTGGGGTCGCCTTCGCGCTCGGTTTTTTCCGAAAAGGAATCGATGACTTCTTGCAGCAACGCCGGTTGAAATCGGATGTCCACGATTCTACACCTTCACGTATCTTCAGATAGAACGAACGTGGTTGTTGGGAGACCCCGGTGCCTCGGAACGGGGCGTGTTCGGCGTCTCGGTTTGTGGTGGTACCCCGACAACAGTTGTGCCCGACAGCTGCCTGGACCACTTTGAGAATTCTTCATGCACTCGTCGAAGACGCAAGCCCGAGTATGCGTGCTCATCAGCTGAATCCCTTCTGCCACACACCGTGAATGGTTCCAGCCCACGGTCAACCCAATCGCCAGAACGAATCCTCCCAGGAGCATCAGCAAGAAAACCTGACACGTCCCACACCACTTTCCATCGATCCTTGACGACAAGCACTGCGACTAGCTAGTATCCGGCGTCCACGGATAATGCCTTGCATTATAAGTGGTGGGGCAACACAGACGCAAGGCCCCGTGGCAAGTCTCGTGTTGCACCTCTCATCGGAGAAACCTTGTACGGATGGTCATTTGATGAATCAATCGCACACTGCATCCCTACACAGTGACCCTTCGAGGATCCCGGATGAGTCTCAACCGGTCTTACCGCCTGTCGACGCCTTGGAATATTGGAAAGCCGGCGCGCATGCCATCAGGACATTTCGCGGACATTCGCATGGTGTTTGGGACGTGGCATTGTCCCCTGACGGGTTGACGCTCGCCAGTGTCGGTGCTGATCGATTCCTTCGAATCTGGGAAATTGAAACGGGTCGGCTTCTCAAATCCCTGAAAGGACACACCAGCGATATCCGCCAAGTCGCCTTTAGCCCCGATGGCCAATGCCTCGCCACAGGCAGTGAAGATCGCACCATACGACTCTGGAACCCGCACACGGGAGAGACCACCCGACTGCTGTTTACCCAATATGATCATGCGGTGTGCAGCATTTCATTTTCCCCGGATGGCTTAATGCTGGCCCGGGCTGGACAGAATAAAGACATCAAAATCTGGGAAATCACCACCGGGACAGAATTGATGACTCTCCTCGGCAAAGATCAATATGACCATCACTGGACCGTCTGCACAGCATTTTCTCCCGATGGTATCCATCTGGTCGGCGGAAGCGACATTGGGAAATTAAAGTTGTACGAAGTCCTGCCCAGCGGAGAAGAGAAACGTGTGCATAGTGGCCATTGGCGGGATGAGCCCAACGATGAAGAAACAGAATATCGCGGATTCTTCGTCGACGAACATGGCGGATTTCAAAAGCCCATGGAATACTGGGTCGGGGCTATTGCGTTTACGCCGGACGGGCAAACTATGGTGACAGGCAGTCGAGACACCACGATCAAATATTTCTCCATGCCTGACATGCAAGAGCTTCACACCGTGAAAGGACACTCCGAATGGGTGCGTAGCTTGCTCGTCTCCCCTGATGGGAAACTCCTGGTGAGCTGTAGCGACGACCACACCATCAAGATGTGGGACATTCAGACCAGACGACAGGTACGTGTGATCAAAGACCACCACGGGCCCGTCCGGGGCATGGCCTTTTCTCCAGACGCACGGTACCTCGCCAGTGCCTCCTGGGACCGGACGGTGAAACTGTGGAAAGGCGGAGACGACGCCGACAGCTAACCACAGGCCCAGCCCCTTGTTTCGCTCTTCAGTCAGATGCGTGCGGGGGAGTCACGATGCCGTACCGTTTACATTTCTCCCACAAGACTTTCCGCGAGAGGCCCAGAGCTTGCGCGGCAATGGTTCGACTCCATCCCTCCCGCTCCAACACGGTCAGGATATAGTCCTTTTCACAACGCTCTCGCACGGCAACGAGTGTCCCAAGACCCTGATGGTTCGTGGCAGACGATAGCCCTTCCTGACAAAACCCACATTCAGATTGCACCGGCCCTCCAAGTGAAGGGCAATTGGCCTGTCCGCAGAGATCCGCAATCTGAATTTCATCTCGCTCCTGGGCTAACACCGTTGCCCGTTCTATCGTATTTTCCAGTTCACGAATGTTTCCTGGGAAGGAATAACGGAGCAAGAATTCCCGGGCCGTACCAGCAAACCTTTTCGTGGTACGCGACCCCTGACTCACACTCCGTTGTAATAGCTGATCCGCCAAAACCAGAATATCTTCCTTCCGCTCTCGCAAGGGAGGCAGGGTCACGCACATGACGTTTAATCGATAGAACAAATCTTCTCGAAATCGTCCCGCGTCGACTTCCTTTTTTAAATCTTTTTGGGTGGCACAGACCAGCCGCACGTCGACATCAATGGTCTCGCTCCCCCCGACCCGCTCAAACCGACGCTCCTGCAACACTCGCAGTAATTTCACTTGCACCACGGGGGACACCTCCCCGATTTCATCCAAAAACAAGGTGCCCTTATGGGCTAATTCAAATCGCCCGAGCCGTTGCTTGACAGCACCGGTAAAGGCACCTTTCTCGTGCCCGAATAATTCCGTTTCCAACAGCGTCTCCGGCAACGCCGCACAACTGACCTTAATAAAAGACTGTTTGCATCGTGGGCTGTTCCGATGGATCGCGTTGGCAATGACTTCTTTCCCCGTTCCGCTTTCCCCCAGCACCAACACCGTCGTATCCGTCGTAGCCACCAGCTTGACCTTGTCCAGTATCTGACGCATCTGTTCGTTTTTTCCGACAATCCCATCGAAATTAAATTTTCCCTCAAGGGCCTGCCGAAGGACGGTGTTTTCCTGTCGCAAGACCTGCACTTCGGTTGCGCGTCTCACCGTCAGCAATAATTCATCCAAGGAAAACGGCTTGGTAATATAATCATGAGCCCCAAGTTTCATGGCTTGAACGGCTGTATCAACCGAGCCGTGCGCGGTCATCACAATGACTTGGGTGTCAGGAGCACACTCCTTGCACTTTTGCACAACTCGCAGACCGTCACTCCCCGGCATTTTCAAATCGGTAATCACCACATCGTAGTGACTCGCTTTTGCTTTTTGGATACCTTCCTCGCCATTAGACGCATCCTGAGCCTCATACCCATCGGCCCTGAGCGCGTCCAGTATGGTCACCCGCATGATGGGCTCATCATCAATGATTAAGACTGACTGAGTCATCCGGAGATCTTCACCATCGCCATTCGGTTTGCACTCAGGGGAAGACTCACGGTAAAGACCGTTCCCTTCCCAACTTCACTTTCCACGGTCAGGTTCCCACCATGTCGTTCAACAATGCCCAGACTCACCGACAAGCCCAGGCCCGTCCCTTCGCCCGTGCCCTTCGTGGTAAAAAATGGATCAAAAATATGGGGGCGTGTTTCAGGGGGGATGCCTGACCCGGTATCGGCCACGTCGATCTCGCAACGATCATTGACCGTTCTGGTTCGAAGGGTGATGGACCCTCCTGTCTCAGTCGCCTGAACAGCATTGAGAATCAAATTGGTTAACACCTGTTCAATCATTTGCGGATCGACAAACAAAGGCGGAAGGTCTTTTTCAATGGTTTCATGCAACTGAAGACCTTTCTGGTCAATCGCATGATTCGTCAATGCCAGGACACGATCAACCAGTCCATGCACATCGTTCATGGAAAATTCCGGCTCCCGCTGTTGGGAAAAATCCAGCAATTGACGAATGATTTTTTGAGTGCGCCGAAGACCATCTTCCATGTACATGAAATATTCTTCCTGACGCTCGGGCGACAATGTCCCCTTCCGGATATTATAGAGACAATTCAAAATTCCCCCCAAGGGGTTATTAATTTCATGTGCCACGCCTGCAGCCAGTTTCCCAACCGAGACAAGACGTTCGGTGTCTCGAAATTGCTGCTCAATGACTTTTCGGTCTGTAATATCTCGAGCAATGCCTAGAACGCCCATCACGCCGTGCCGTTCATTGTCCAGTGGAGAGACACTGACAAGAACCGACCGAAGTTCTCCCGTTTGACTAATCACTTCCACTTCGTATTCCTGTTTGACGTCCATCTCGAGAATGTCTTTCAGACGACGCCCACGGTGGCGCTTCGCAACCAGGGTCAGGAACGGCCGCCCCAGCAGGTCCTCTTTACGATACCCCCAATTTTCCACCTTGCTGTTTACATAGGTAAAGCATTGATCTCGATCAAGGGTATAAATTACATCGTTGGCATTTTCAAGCAGACTTTCCAAATATTTTTGCGTTTCCTGTATCTCACGTGTCCGATCCTGCACCTTCGCCTCCAGCCCTTCACTGTGCCGCTGGAGTTGCTCTTCCATACGCTTACGCTCAGTAATATCACGGAACTGCACCATCACCAAAAGCGTTGCACCGGCTCCAACGCGAATCATGTCCATTTCCACGGACCGTACCGCATGGCGGGCATCAAAGACTTCCACTTCGGTCGCAAGCACATTCTCTTCAGTCGAGACCACCGTTTCCAGTACCCACCTGACCGTCTCAATGCAGGAGTCCGGCACGAGCTTCAGGACGGACTGCGCAAGCAACTCAGCCTGCGTATGGCCAAACACCTCCTGTTCGCGTTCATTCACCGCCACAATGACACCAGATGGATCAACCATGAAGATTGAATCCGCCGATCGATCAAAGAGCACACGATACCGTTTTTCCGATTCAGAGAGTTGCTGGGTCTGAGCCGCCACTTCCTGTTCCAACTGAACGGTATGGCGAGCAAGTTGTTGTTGCAACACCTTCCGTTCGGTGACGTCTCGCACAAACGCACGCGCGTATACCAGCGCACCCGTTTCTGCATCAATCAAGGCCGTGGAGTGAATTTCCACGTCGATCGGGGTACCAGTACGCGTGAGAAACACCATGTCACTGGTACTTCTCGGCTGATGGAGCAACCGCTGAACATAGTCACGCGCGTCGGCATGCTTCTCAGGAGGGACAATGTCCCACAGATGCATCAAGAGCATGTCATCCAATGTATAGCCTAATTTTTCCAACTCCGTTTTATTCACGTGGACGAAGCGCCCGTTTTGGTCGATTTGATGAATCATTTCCGGAGCATTCTCAATGAGATCACGATACCGTTCCTGCAAACAACGGATTTCTTCCATGCGTGTATTCAATTGTGAAAAAGATTGTTTCAGATTCGACGTCATGGTATTGAAGGCGTTGGCCAGCACTTCAATTTCATCACCGGTCTTCACCACGAGGGGATGTTCCAGATTACCCCGGCTAATCTGCTGTACGCCCTCATGCAGGGTTTGAATCGGGCTCATAATTTTTCGAGCCACAAGGATTCCCACCAGCCACAGAATGCCAAAAACAATGACGCCATACGTCGCGACCTTCACCAGTAAATACTGTAACGGGGCATAGGTCTCCTCTGGATTCTGCCGAACAATTGTCAGCCATTGTTTGCCACGAAAACTTGCAGACGCTAACGTTTCCGGAATCCGTAAATGGGCATACCCGACCAGTGAATGCCGTGCTCCATGGGTATCGCGATTCACCTGGACCCACCCGGCCTGATCCTTGTTAATCGCGGCCACCATGGCAGGATGCACGGTGTGTTGCTCCAGCGACAAGACCGGGCAAATCAGGGGCGTCCCGGCCGTATCCATGAGCATGGCGTGACCGGTGACCCCAGCCGTTACTTCGGAAATCGAACGGAACAACGAATCCCGTCGCAACATAATACTCACAGTTCCTAACGTCTGCCGGTGGACGTGATCAACAATAGGCACCGCCACGTTCAGCACATGCGTGCCAAAGGAGGGATCGAAGGTGAGATCGCTCACATAAATTTGCCCCTGGCCTTGATGAAACGCCGAGGTCCACCATTCCAGGTCACCATAATAAAATTTGACTTGCGGCAATGAACTGAGGACCAACGCCCCCTGGGCATCGGTCACAACGATACCCAGGTAGTCGGATTTCCTGACCGCATGCCAGTCCACAAGGTACTGTGTCGCAATACGGTTTACAAAGACGGGAAATTCATGAGGATTGGTTCGTGACCGCCAGCGTTCTTCCCATTCTTCAATAAAGGCTTTGATGGAATCAGGCTCTCTCCCTTCGTAACTGCGATTGGCATCTTTCACAGCTACGCGAATAAAGGGGAGGGTGGCTAACTGTTGAGCCTCATTAATACCACGCATGATTTGCGTCTCAATTTTCCGCGCAACTTCAACGGCAATCCCCTTAAAGTTTGAACCCATGGTTTCCCGAAGAGCCCGACGTTCTTCGACGTAAGCAAGCACCAACAAAATGGTCAACGGGAGGAGTCCAACCAGCACCATGCCTAAAATCGTTTTGTGCCGGAGACTACGCGACCAAATCCATCGTTGCATTGCGGTCACACAACCCCCAGAAGATGGACGGATTTTTACGGGGTACTTTCCAGAAAAAGTCTTTCAGGAGCATCCGAACCTTGTCAAGAACGGATCAGACGGGAGTAGCCACGGGATCAGGAGCCTCGACGTAATAAGCGCCCCGTCACACCCGGCCACATGCACAGGAGAGGACTCGCCACAAACACGGAAGAATACGTCCCGATCAGCACGCCCAGTAACAGCGCGAGAGAAAAGTCGTGGAGCACCTCTCCCCCAAAGATCGTCAAGGGGACCAAGACCAGCACGACCGTCAGTGTCGTGACCAACGTGCGGCTGAGGACTTGATTAATTCCGTTGTTGATAATGGTCTCGAAAGGATCACGGCGGCGGGTGCGAAGATTTTCTCGAATGCGGTCAAAGACCACGACGGAGTCGGTGAGAGAGTAGCCAGCGAGAGTCAGTAAAGCCGTCACGACCAATATCGTAATTTCTTTGTCCAGCAGATAATACAGGCCCAGGACGGTCAGCACGTCGTGAAAGGTCGCCACAGCCGCGGCGACGCCAAATCGTAATTCAAACCGTGTCGCGACATAGAGAATGATTCCAATGAGGGAAATGACAATCGCCAGGAGCGCATCTTGCTGAAGACGGGCCCCGATCGTCGGGCCAATGGCTGTACTGGAATCAATGACAAATCGATTCTGCTGGAATTCCTGCTCAAAAGCCTGCACAATTTTTTCCGCAATGTTCTGTTCAAGCGTATCGTCTGTCTTGAGACGGACCAGGAGCGTATTATCGTTGCTGAACTCCTGGAGTTCAGCCTCACCCAAGCCATGTTTGCCAAGCACCCGACGGGCTTGCTCAATCCCCATTGCCTGTTCAAAGGTTAACTGGACAGCCGTGCCACCGGCAAAATCAATCCCAAGATTCGCTGCACCTCTCCCAATCTGAACAATGGCAATCAGGCCGGTCAGCACCAGCAGACCGGAGATGCCAAAGGCAATGTGCCGTTTTCCCATGAAATCAATGTTTGTTTTTCCTACAATTTCCAACATCGTCAGCCTCACAACACGTTAAATGCTCAGCCGTTCAAGTTTACGTCGATTGATGAAATCAAAGACCACCTTGGTCCCTATCAACGCGGTCACAAGATTAATGCCAATCCCCAGACACAGGGTCACGGCAAAACCTTTGATGGGCCCTGCCCCGAATAAAAACAGCACCAACCCGGTAAGCAAGGTCGTCACGTGAGAATCCACAATCGTCAAGAAAGCTTTCTCGTATCCGGCATCGACCGCTAATCGGACAGGGCGTCCCTGGCGAAGTTCTTCACGAATCCGTTCAAAGATTAAGATATTGGAGTCCACCCCCATCCCAATGGTTAAAATAATACCGGCGATACCCGGCAGCGTCAGCGTGGCATTGAGTCCCGACAACGCACCCAGCAAACAGAGGAGATTCAACGCCAGTGCCGCATCGGCGATCAAACCGGACACCCGGTAATAGAGCACCATAAAGATCAACACCATCACGCCGGCAACCATCGTGGTCTTCAGGCCCTTCTCAATGGAGTCCCGCCCCAATGAGGGACCGACTGTCAGATCCTGCACCGTTTTCATGGGTGCGGGAAGCGCCCCCGCTCGCAAGACAATAGCCAGGTCATTTGCCGTGTCAGTGGTGAAATTCCCGGAGATCTGCGCCCGTCCACCATGTATCGGCTCGGAAATGCGGGGCACCGAATAAACCGTGTCATCCAGGACAATGGCCATCAGTTTGCCCACGTTGTCAGTGGTGACACGTCCAAATTCCTTCGCGCCTTTGCTGCCAAACGTGATGCCAACATACGTTTCGTTAAATTCGGTGTAATTGACACGTGCATCTTGCAACACATCACCGGTCACAGCCGCCGTTTTGTGAACAAGCCACGGCCGAATGACACCATCCTGTCCCGAAACAGGCCCAAATAAAATTTCCGACTCTTCGGGAACCTTGTCCGCAAATTGCTCCAGAATGTCTGGCTCTTCATTGCTGTTGACCTGCAGAGGCAATCCAAGCGCAGTTTCATTCTCTTCGTCAATCATCCTGAATTCCAGCAAGGCGGTGTCTTGGATCAATTTTTTTGCCCGCTCGGGATCACTGACCCCGGGAAGCTGGATGACAATTTCTTTTCTCCCCTGACGTTGCAACAGCGGCTCCGTGACACCGAACTGATCGATTCGATTTCGAATCGTTTCCAGTGCCTGATTAATGGCGGAGTTTTTAATACGATCCACTTCGGACTCAAGCAACTCAACGACCAGAGCACGACTGTCCATGGACGTCTGGAAATACGAGGGGAACGCCTCGCGAATCAGCGTTGCCGTTTCTTCAATCTGATCTTCCTCCACCAGCTCAAGCCGAATCTGAAGACCGCCGACTCGTTCAATGGTGACAAAGGCGATGTCTTCCTCGGTCAAAAGCTCTTGCATGGACTTGACAACACGGTCAACAGCAAGCTCAACCGCCCGATCCTCTTCCACCTCCAACACCAAATGCATGCCGCCTTGCAAATCAAGACCAAGCGACACGCCACGAAGAGGAAGCACCCACTTCACGCTATCCGGAATGCGGTCATACAGTCCCGGCCAGGAGGGAATAAACAGGTAGAATGATATGATAGACACGAACAGAACAAAGAGCATACGGCCACGAATTTTTTTCATCATTCCGTCCTTTGCGCACTATTCTTCATCATTTGTCCGCAACCTGGCTACGTACTCACGTTGAATTTTTATCTTCGTATTATCATCAATCTGCACAGTGACGACGTCTTTATCCAACCGCGTGATGGAACCCCATATGCCGGAGGACAGAATAATCTTGTCGCCTTTCTTCAATTGACTTAACATCTCTTTCTGCCGTTTTTGTTTTTTCTGCTGTGGGAGGATCAAGAGAAAATAAAACACCACAAAAATCAAAATAAAGGGCAGCAATGAAAACAAGCTGGCCGGCCCTTCCGATGCTCCTCCTGTCTGTGCCCAAGCAAGGGATACTCCTCCCATTTACCCATCCTCTCCTTTTGGCGACCCGACCGACCAGGAACGATGACCAGCTTCCATCAGTACCGCATAGGCAGCACTACGCGGACAGTCGCGACGTTGCTCATAAAACCGACGGCGAAAGGCGAGAAATTTTCTACTGTGAATCGCTGCACGCATCGTGGCCATCAGCGTCTGATAATACCAAAGATTGTGAATAGTATTAAGCCGGACGCCTAACATTTCGTTTGAAACATACAGGTGCCGCAAATAGGATCGGGAATATTTCCGACAGACGTAACAGCCACACTGTTCGTCGATCGGAGATTCATCCTTGGCATAGCGAGCCTGTTTGATCAGGATTCGTCCCTGATTCGTAAATAACCATCCCGTCCGCCCATGTCGAGACGGCATCACACAATCGAACAAATCCACGCCACGCATCACGCCTTCAACAAGATCTTCGGGCAGACCAACCCCCATCAGGTAACGCGGGCGGGAAAGGGGAAGCTCGGCCACTGAGGCTTCCACCATTGCAAACAAGGAAGGCTTCTTTTCTCCCAACGATAAACCACCAATGGCATATCCATCAAATCCGATTTCAACCAACTCACGGGCCGCCTGGCGACGGAGATCGACATCCAAGGCTCCTTGCACAATCCCAAACAGTGCCTGCGAACGGTCACGCGAAGCCAGGACACAGCGTTGCGCCCACTTTGTGGTCCGCACCACCGCAGCGTGGGCCTGCTCTCGTGAACAGGCAGAGATCGGGCATTCATCCAAGGTCATCATAATATCCGCTCCCAGGGCCATCTGGATAGCCATACACAACTCAGGGGTCCAATGGTGTTTCGACCCATCTAAATGGGACTGAAAGGCAATACCGTCATCTGTGATCGTACGCAACGCCGCGAGGCTGACCAACTGGAAGCCGCCACTATCTGTTAACATTGAACCATGCCATCCGGTAAATTGATGCAGTCCTCCTTGCTCGTGAATGACGCGGTGCCCGGGTCGCAAGTACAAATGATACGCATTACTTAACATCAACCCGAACCCCAAACCCTGTAGTTCATCAGGTGCGATACCCTTGACTGTTCCCAGCGTCCCGACGGGCATAAACGCCGGTGTATCAACAGTCCCACGAGAGGTCGCCAGCATGGCAGAACGTGCGGCGCATTCAGGGTCATGCTGAACAATGGAGAAGACCATCACAATGACTGGCTACCAGGCAACGCACACGTTTTGCCACAAGGCTAATCGCACAAGTGGACAAGTTGGTCCGGAAGCACCTTACATCTTTTCCGGAGCCGTGATTCCCAAGACCCAGAGTCCATTTTGAAGAACCACCTGGACTTGCCTCAACAGCACTAATCTGGCGATCGTCAATTCCTGAGACAAGACCGTCCGGGCTGATTCAGGCGATACATCAAACGTCTCGTGTCCATCGGGTTCTGTTTCTTCGACACCATCGCCCCGTGGAGGGAGAACTCGGTGTTTGTAATAAAAGACATGGAGCAATCCTGCAAGTTCCTGCAGATAAAACGTGATGCGGTGAGGTGCTAACTCCCTGGCACTCGCCGCAAGCACACCAGGAAAACTGGACAAATGTTTGATCAGTCGAATTTCTTCCGGTTGCGCCAACGAGAGGAGCGAGGCATCGCGCACAGGAGGAACCTGTACCCCTCGCTCCTGAGCGATCTTGAATAAACTGGCGAGCCGCGCGTGAGCATACTGAACATAATAGACGGGATTTTCGGCAGAATGTTTTTTCGCTAATTCCAGATCAAATTCAAGGTGCGTGTCGGAACGACGCATCAGAAAAAAAAACTTCGCGGCATCGACCCCCACTTCGTCAATCACATCTTGGAGCGTGATAAATTCGCCGGCCCGTTTGGACATCCCAATGGTTTTACCATCACGCAACAAGCGCACCATCTGGACCAGGACCACCCGCAAGCGCTCTTTAGCAGAGCCAAATGCCTGCATCACCGCGTGCATGCGCGGGACATAGCCATGATGATCCGCGCCCCATATATTAATCAACCAATCGTATCGCCGACACAACTTATCAAAATGGTAGGCGATGTCCGAGGCCAAATAGGTATAGTGCCCATCCTGCTTGCAGACCACACGATCTTTTTCATCCTGAAATTGCGAAGATCGGAACCAGGTCGCACCCTCCTTTGTAAACACCAGATCACGCTGTTCAAGATCGGCCAGGGCCTCCTGTATTTTTCCTGAGGCAACCAGGGAAGCTTCGCTGTACCATGTCTCAAACTCCACACCAAATCGTGCAAGGTCTTCCCGAATGGCGCCCAGAAGCTTTCGAGAGGCCACTTTGCCACATTCTCGCTGTGCATCGTCGGGGCTGAGGGTCAACAGATGATCACCCTGTTCGTGCACTACAGCCTGGGTCAGGGCCTGAATATAGTCTCCATGATAGCCATCCTCGGGAAAAGCAACTTCCCGGCCGTGCATGGCAAGATAGCGTGCATACACAGAGCCAGCCAACAGCATCATCTGACGACCGGCATCGTTGATATAGTATTCTTTATCCACCGCATATCCAGACGACTTCAGCAACCTGGATAATGCTTCGCCCAAGGCAGCGCCGCGTCCATGTCCCATATGGAGAGGGCCGGTGGGATTGGCACTGACAAACTCCAGAAGGACCCGTTGCCCTTGCCCTGTATCGCTGTGTCCATACCGATCTCCCATATGCTCAATGGCCTTGAGCACAGCAAACCAACAGTCAGGGCGAAGCGTGAGATTCAAAAATCCAGGTGGGACGACCGATATCTTCTCCAGAAAATGGCAAGTCGTTTTGAGTTGATCGGCGATCACACATGCCACGTCCAACGGAGATCGTTTCTCCTGTTTCGCGACGGCCATCGCTACGCTGGAAGATAAATCTCCCCATTCTTCCTTTTTGGGAAAGTCAACCGAAGGCTGGGGAAAATGTTGTGATTGCAACAACCCCTGCTGCCGAGCCCGCAATAAGGCGCTGGTGATGGCAGAAGTGACTTGTTCTTGAACAATCCCAATGGACATGGCTCAATCATCGCAAAGAATCAGGAAGCACAGGAGAGGCGGGAGGGGAATCTAACATAGCCTCCCGAAGCCTGACAAGCAACGGGACTCTTCATGAACCGCTTCCTCGGAACTGGGTACACATGCATGGGGCTGATAAGCCAATTGTGTGTTGATGACCACCTGCAATGCGTCAACGGAATGGGTTAAGCATGCATGATCCCGACATTCCTGAACCTGCGTCCAGGTCCGACACCGACACACGGGACCCTGTTGCACAACAACATGTTCCCCCAGTGGCCGCCATTGATCGGGATCCGTCGGACCAAAAATCGCCACGGTAGGCACACCCAAAGCGGCGGCCAAATGCGTCAAACCGGAATCATGCCCAAGGAACGCATCCGCATGGATCAGCAGACGAGCCATCTCCGCAAGGGTTTTCCCACGGAGCATATCATGGGGTGTATCACCAACGACATCCAGCAAGCGCCCCACAGCATCACGATCACTAGGCCCCTCACAGATCACAACCCTGACTGCAGGATCCCGGGCCACTTCACGCACGAGGCAACCCAGGGTTTCGCATGGGAGACATTTGTATGGACTCCCGCTACCCGGATGGATGAATACGGTGCGCGTATCACGCTCATCACAAACATCGCCAATGTGTTTTGTCCCATGCATCGTCAAAGCGAAAAAAGCCATCCTCCCCGTCGCAAAAGGACTTCCCCACGCTTCGATCGTTTCCATATATCGTTCCGACATATGGCGTGACCGCAACATAGCCTCTTTGGGTGAAATGAGCCGCACATGACGAACTCCAAGATTTCGAAAATTACGGGTCAGCCGGTTTTCCCTGTCTGAGAGCCATCCCACCACATGTGTCGTTCGGGATAGCACTTCCCGAATCGAAGTCCGTAAGGCAGAACATTCACCATACAATGCACCCAAGACCGAACCTTCCATACTCCACGCCTGATTGATTTCTCCACACATCTGCAATAAACGACCAATCTGGTTTTGGGCCATGAGCACAACCTCATGAGAAGCAAAGACCCGACGAATCATCCTGATCGCCGGCAGGGACAGCAACACATCCCCTAACGCTCCGGGGTGGATAATCACAACATGTTGCCGTTCTGATGAATTGTTCATGAACGCGTACGAGAGACGAGAGGTATTGTTTGGGCAAAGTCAACGTCGCCTGGTGAATTCAAATTCAGAAAGGAAAGAAGCTTCGGGCTCAGCTTTTTTATCTCGGATTCGGGAAGTCGATGTACGTTGAGACCGTGTTGATTCACAAGATGTTGAAGGCAAAGATCCTGTGCATCAATCATGTCCCTTAAAAACGGAACACACTTTTTGGAATACGCAGCATGCAGAGGTTGAAGACCATGCTCCAGTTGGGTCAGGACAGCATCTGCCTCCGGGGCCGCTTTCACGATATACTTAATGACGGCCGGGTCCAGAAACGGCATATCACAGGCCGCGACAAATATGCGAGGATAGCCGGCATGCCACAAACCCGAATACAGCCCACCCACGGCCGCACAGTCCGGGACAATATCAGTAACAATTTTAATTCTCTGGTCTGGCCTTCGTAGATCCTCTTCGGCCAACACAAGTAACACTTCCGGGAAAAGATCAAGGAAAACAGACAGGACCCTGTCCACAAGAGGCATGCCATGAACGGATACCAGTCGTTTATCCGTCCCCATTCTCTGGCTTTTTCCACCAGCTAAGATCACACCAGAAATGTCTTGAAGCATCGTCAGGCGATCACATAGTAAATAAAAAAAGGGGGTGGAGACATCCACCCCCTTGATACGTTAGCTTGTATCGCAGGCTCGGCCGCGGTGCGCGTTGCTTAGACCCGGCTGTTGGATTTACGCCTGTTCGCCCGTCGGCCCAACACCCAGCCTTCCACGATGATGACTCCCACCATAATGAACGCCGGATAGATATACGTCGTCACCGGAGTCGGCGGTTCCATCACCAGGTAGTAAAACGCGGACACCGCCATCTTACGGCCCACGTCTCCGTTGTGGCCATCCCACGCAAAAAATACCATCGGGATATATTTACCACCTTCCAAATACGCCACTTCTTCATAATCGCCCTTGAGCGGCCGCTTCAGAATCACGGTCCACCGTCCGTGCGACCATTCGGCTTTGACAACTTCCACCTCGTCGGCAAAATCAACCTCGCTGAAATCTTCATCCCAGCCGGTACCTTCATACACCGCCACGGTTCCATCTGCTGTCCATTTTGTAATATCCGCGGGGAATGTCTCATCACCCCAGAGATACCGTGGCTTACGCGGAGCGGGCAACTCCTGCCATTTGATCGGGAACTGAAACGCAATCCCATCATTATATACCGCATACTGATTCTGCTTCGCGGCAATTGATTCTTCATGGAAAGGATCTTCGGCAAATATTGTTCCTTGGGGAGATTGTTCCTGTACCCCGTAGTCTTCCAGATTCACTTCCGTCGGATCCCAGTCCACATCCCCTTCCTGAATGCTCTTGGTCCGATCGTCCCACCGGAACATAAACTCAATATGCGTCTCGTTATACAGTGCACGAACCCATACGTCGTCAATCCGGTTCACAAAATTTCTCGGCTTATGGGTGATCTGCCCCCCCATCGCAATCCACCGCCGTGCGACGAGGTTCCATCGTTCGTCATCAGCCTCTGTGGGCAAGTCACCTTCCACGAATTTCGAAGGAATCACGAAGTTGCTCTTGGGTTTGTCCGTCAACGGATCAATCGGCAACGCTTCTCCTTCCGCCAACTGTTGCGCCACATTTCCTGCAACTTGCCCATCAGGAACAGCAATGTCCATGACCCGCTCACACAATGCACCAACATAGTTGGCAATGTCCCACCGTTCATCCACACTCGTGTTATCGGCAAAAGACGGCATCGGCGTGCCATTCAGCCCCGTCGAAAAGGTGCGGAAAATATTTTCCACATTGTACGGATCTTGACGACTCCCTCTGAAATTCCAACATTTATGCCAGTCCGCAGGTTGAATGGGGAAGCCCCAGTCATTCTTTAAATTAAACGCATTCCCGTCACCTCGCCCTTCCAAGCCATGACATTCTACACATTTTTTCTCCATCACCAACTCCGAGCCCCGCTGGATAGACTCCGGCGTCGCCGACTTCGGAGACAGTGAATCTAAATCCAGCACGAAAAACTCTTCAAATTCTTCGTCTTGCCAACTCCTGTCTTCGACTAACCGTGTGGTCACAAACGCGAGGACATCCTTGCGTTGTTGGTCAGTCAAAATACCTTCCCAAGGTGGCATTGCCGAACCCGGCAACCCATGAGTTACCGTCTGAAACAAGTCCACATCAATCAGCGGCAACTGCCCACTCGCTGTGTGCCGAATCTTAAACGTCCCGGCATTGAAATTCCTTGGCCGTGGCCATAAACGTACAGCTCCTGGACCATCGCCGGCACCTTTAACTCCATGACACCAGACGCATTTTGTGAAGTAAACACGCTTGCCCGCTTCAATGCTTTCAGCATCTGGTTCCGACGGCATTCCCTGCCTGACAAACCCTTCCGGAAGATCATCTTGTGCCCAACTGCCTCCGGCCAGGCCCAGCACTACACTCACACCCACAAGTATCCCCCAGCGTGTCGCCATGGTGGTCGCAATTCTCATCATACTCATCATTGATTGCCTCTTTAGGTTACGAGTTCGTATAGAAGGCTACAGTGGACCTCTGGTCACAGCTCAGTCCCATGTCCGGGGGTAATACCCCGTGTGCCAGTATTCGAACATGACCACCTTCCAGATCTCATCCACCGTCAGGTGCTGTTCCCAAGGCGGCATCACCGATGCCCAAGGGAAACCTTCGCCCGGCAACCCGATTCCCCCCTTCGACACACGCCAGAATACAAATGTCTCCTGCAACTGCGCAATCGTACCCGCATCCGTAAAGTTCGCCGGAATAGGGTTAAATGCATATGCCCACAGTCCCCGGCCATTCAAATTATCCCCGTGACAGAAATGGCAGTTCTGAAAAAAGATCTCCCCGCCTTCCCTCACATATTTGATGTATCCTTCTGCGTTCGGATCCCACGGATTGTAATTCGGATCATTCACATCCTTCATTAATCGCCCCATGGACTGTTCTACAATCCTGGCGTCGGTGTATCCCTGATCATAGTCTCCCTCCGCATTAACCCGGTACGGGTTTTCCACCACCTGTAACACGAACGTCTTCCCATGCACCTTGGTAGTCGCTGGCGGTGCCGGATGCACCGTCCGCAATTCAATAGGCTCTTCAAAGCTCGGCAGGAAGGAGTTGTATGCAAAACCTCCTAACGCCAGTGGAATCACGAACAATGCAACCGTGCGGACAGATTTATGGAAGCCAGTGATTCCGTCCATGACATTGAAAATAGGGCGCTTAAACTCCTGCCATTCTTTCTCAGACCCCGAAACCCACATGAAAATCCCACACGCGGACACCGTGCCGTAAATCGCGCGCACACTAAAAGGAATAGGCGGATAAATACGATATTTCAAATACAATTGAATGAACAACCACACTCCCACCCCTGCCCAAAATTTAGGAATCCCCATCCCTGATCGATGGAGTGCCCAATTGACCAGGACAAACACCAAAATCGACAAGCCCAATTCTGAAATCATCTGCATCGGCATGTAGCCTTCTACCAACTTGAACCAAGTCATCGTCTTACACTCCCATTTTGTAAAATGACAGAGTCTAAGGATTCGCTATGCATGATCAATTGAACGCATCCAATGACGGTGGATCCTGCCCTTCCTTCAAACTGGACAGATAATCCACTATTTTATTGACAGCGCCGGCACTTAATTTCTGTCCGAAATCCTTCGGCATCTGGTTGTCGGGAAAATCTTTTACGACATACATACTGGGATTTAAAATTGACTCCGTGATGTATTCACGGGTCGACTGTGCATGTCCTTTATAAGTTGGGTCCTTGAGCCTTTGTGGAGCATTGCTACCTTCAAGCAACAAAGGACCCACCTTCCCTGTTGCACCTTCAATACCTGGAATCGTGTGACAGGCAGGACATCCCGCTTTCATGAAGAGATCGGTAATAGGCTCCTCTCCTGTCGCCAACACGCCTCCTGCAGCCGTCTCATCGTCCGCACTCGCCTGCGGACGGTCAGCCTCTGGGATAAATTTTTCATAAGTGGACTCAATTTCTTCGTAGGCCGGGGATTCCTGCCCCTCACGGGCATATAACCAAGTATCCACAGCGACCAATTCCCCAAGGGTCAGCGAAATTGGCGGCTTATGAATTTTGGGCATCGGGCTTTCTGTATCATTGGTGCCTTTTACGCCAAAGCCCGGTACGACAAAACAACTCGGGCAGGCATGAGACTCCGCGATATATTCCTGCCCGTTGGTTGCTGTCCCCGATCCATCAAACGCCTCCTTTTGTACCGTGTTGCGAGCGGCAGGATCATTCATATGGTACAAATCGTGCTGCAACCGTTCGGCGCTCCTTTCAGGAATACCCCAAAGATTCGGCGCTCGTTCACTTAAAAATCCCTGATTGAATCCATGACACAAGGGACACTGACCCTTCCCGATGGCTCCCTGGACCTTACTTTGCCCAAGACCCCCAAAAATAATTTTTTCACCCTCATCGGCCAATTGCTGCTGGGTCATACTCTGGAAGTCCAACTTCACTTCCGGTGGTGGGAATCCGCCTTCAACCTGAGGCAACCAATTCCCATATCCTGACAGTGCAGCAGCCACAAAGAACATGGCCCCCCCGATTTTCATGAGGGCCCCGATGTTGGTGAAATAGATACCCATAATGTACGTCAAGCATGTAATCATCACCAATGACACAGGGAGCAAACGGCTTTCCCCATGAAAATTGTTTTTGTAATTCGCAATGGCCATAAAGGCCATAAACATACATAGCATGCCAATGCATGTCTTGAAGATGGCATTCTTTTTTCGAACCGGATCCGACAGTTTTACCTGGAAATACACCACGAGCCCTAACAAAAAGGCAAACGCTGGCCATCCAATTGAAATCGCTTCCGTAATTAATTCAACCACCTTGCTCCTCCAATCACGAAGCAACCCTGACCCGATGTTCAAGGTCAGGGCAACTTCACGCTAATCAATACCATTCATGTGCCGTGCCACAATCAATGGCCAGTTGCGGGTTGTGGCGCACCACCCGGAACCGGTTGCGTCGCAGGAACTGGCGCTTTCTTTGCACCCAGCGCTCCAAGCCAGAAGACAAAGAGAATCGTGATCCAGAAGAACAGCACGTTAAAGGAAATCACATTCGCCCCAAAACCGATGGTATGAGTATAGGCCCAAGGCGAATTGTCACGCATAATCTCATTGACATGCCAAAACAACCTGACCGATGACCGGATATAACCCATCAATCCCATCATCCACGTAAAGGCTGTGGCCAACATAATCAAGGCATACTGAGATCGGGGTGCTATCTGGCCCCATCGAATCGGTCCGAGCTCTCTGGACTGCCTCAACATCGCCAGATTGAGAGCCGATCCGATAAAGAGACAGGAAAGCGTTCCAGCAACTTGTGGAATGGATAGTCCTATGCGGACGTTGGCCGGAATAAAATACCCGTAACAGGCAACCCAGATGTTGTTAATATGAGCCACGACAAAGAATGTGATCAGGAAGATATTGCCAAACTTTGCCCACTTCACTGCCGGCACTCTGTTACCACGCTGGTACCATATGAAGCTGGCGATCGTGGTCATAATTATCGCGTTAATACCACCGTTCTTCGCCGACATCACGCCGTAGTTCCCCAGCACAGGATGCTGCTGTCCCCCCATGGCTTTTAACTCAGCCGGCGTCATGACTATGGTGTGCGGCGTGATAAACACCAACAGCCCCACAACCAAAATAAACACAAAATATTTAATGTAACGCTGGAACCTCTCTCCACCGGTCATTCGTCCCAATGCCTGCCAAAGATAATAGTTTGTCGTCAAAAACAGGATGCCAATCATGGTGGCCTGAATGATAAACAACCAAGCCAACAGCCCCCCCATCAGCGTAATACCCATTTGCTGACGGTAGGCATACACTTCACGCATGAGCCAGTATCCGGCAAACGGCAGAGGAATCAGGAAGGCCACACCGAGAGCCATCGCGATATACCCCATCCAATCATAATGCGCACGTTCTTCATCGTTCTTTGCCGACAGAAACCGGTAGGCAGCATAGGCCGCCACCACACCACCACCAAAGGCCATATTCCCGAGAATTCGATGCACGTTCAGTGGATTCCAGAGTGCTGTGTGGATGACATGCCAGATATTCCCCAGATAGCGCCCCTGTTCATCCACGCCCGCGGGCGACATCATAAAGCCAATCCAAGAATTGGCGAGGAACATCAACACCGTCCCAATCACATTCAGGACAACTGACATGCTGGCATGGAGCCATTTCAACAGCCCTTCTTTCATCCTGTCCCATCCATAGTAGTAGATGTAAAGGGTTCCACTTTCCGCAACAAACATCAAAGCATAGATATGCATGACCGGACGGAAAATACCGGAAAGATACCCAAAGAAGGCGGGATAGAGTGTCAAAAACGTGAAGATAAGAATACCGCCGAGAATAGCCGTCAGCGAATAAGCCGTCAGACTGATTTTGATAAAATCATAGGCCAGCTGGTCATACTTCTTCGCCATAGCCTTGTCTTTTGTGATCAACCCTGCAAACTCAATACACATACAGAAGATCGGCACGGCCAAGACGAAGCTGCCATAATACAGATGCTGCTGATTGGCTACCCACAGCAGGACACGGCTTTCAAAGTTATAGCGCGGATAAAAGGCTTCCGTATCCTCGGTTTTCGGAGCTGGTGCCCCAACGGCAGGCCCTTCGGTTTTGTAGTAGACATCTCTCCCGACTTCGACCTGTTCCTTTTCGCCTTCCCCCGCAACTTCCTGAGCAGCGACGACATCGGGGGGCGGTCCACCCGTTGCCGATGCACCACCAGCCAACGCTGGCAGTGCCACAAAAATTGGGAGCAACAACATGCTTCCCATTGCAAAAAGACAGGAGACCGCCAAGATATTTTTCCTGGTCTGTCTACTCCTGAGGCGACCCATCACCCACCTCCTTCTTGACTTGGAAACATTCCAAAGAATCACAGACTAATAAAATGACTTGCGCAATCCGCCAGAGCTGTTGTTATCGAAACATATAGAAATAATCCAATCCCTGCATATCCATCAGAAACCAGTCAAGGAACTGAAAATACGCCACCGCAATCACAATTGAAATGACGACGTACATCACCGTCTGCATATGCGAAGCCCTCCTCTTTCTCGTCTCTTCTGTCCAGTGCCTTGTTCAGCAAGGACATTGAATACCGGCAAACCAATAGAAGAACCACAGGCTCACAGCACAGGTTACATAGAACACTGCCTTGCCTACCTTGATTGGAACCGGATCAGATTGGGCCATCTTTTCCTCTAATACTTAGATGTTTAAAATCAACAAGTTACACACTTGACACGTTTCTTCCCCTTGTGATACTCACCGAACACTCTTTTTTTTCCTCACTTGGGGCAAGCACATGCGCAGTAACGCAAAACTGTTCGACATTATAGTATTGGCAGGAATGGTTGTCAACATTCTTTTGGCTGTCTTTTTGATACTGTACTACTTTGATTTTCTTTAAGTTGTACGCTCTTCCCTGCACGATTTTTTCGGCCAGGTAACCCAACCCCGTTTGAGATCTATGTTGTTTCCGGCTCTGACTTCGCGCAACGAAAGCCTATGGTTTCATCCCGAAAATCGGGAACCATAAAGCTTCTGGTCGTAATTCTCAAATCTGTTCCATGGCTCGTGTACCCCGCGCCTCGAAGCGTTTTATATCCGCCATGATCAGCAAAGTTCGTCGTTCGAGATTCATTGGGATGACTGGCTTGTTCCTCGTACCAGTTCTCTCCCCATTCCATCAGATTTCCAAAGCCATCGTGAACGCCGAAAGGGCTTCTATCCAATGGAAATGATCCAACGGGGGCCGTCGCTTCGTATCCATCACCGCCCCCGCCAAGATTCGCCTTGTGGGGCCTGGGAGAATTTCCCCACGGCCACAACCGACCATCTACCCCGCGCATCGCCTTCTCCCACTCGGCTTCTGTAGGCAAACGGACGCCTCTCCATTGGCAATAGGCATTCGCATCATACCAGGAAACATAGGCAACGGGCTGATTGGGCCCACGTAACTGAGCCAACCGTTTGGCATATCGAGACGGAGGCCCCGGCTTTCGATGCCCTGTTTGCTCCACAAATTTCCCGTATTGGTGGTTCGTCACCTCATACCGATCAATCCAGAATCCCTGAAGGGTCACGACACGCCTGGGGCGTTCATTAAACCCGCCTTGCATTGTTCCTTGAATAAACTCTCCAGGAGGGATAAACACCATTGCTTCCTGCACGATTGCCTGTGGAGTTTCAGCGGAGAAATCCCGTATCGCCCGATTTGTCTGGACAATGTCCACACGATCAGGTGGTGGCGGCTTGGTGCCACGCAAAATCCCGGATATCGGCATTCCGACCATAAACACAATCACGGCAAACAGAATGAGTTTCAGTCGTCCTTCCATGCCCTCGCAGTCTCAAGCCACATCCGATCCCAGACCATCTTACGATTGTTGTTCTATGGCCTCGACATCCTGGGCGCAACGGAATCCTATCGTCGCATCGGTCCGCCACATTTTGGCTGAAAACCGTTTGGTTAATCTCGCGTTGAGTTTGGAATCACGCCAGGTTCCCCCTCGCATGACTTTAAATTCCGTACTGTCCGGACCTGGGGGATTGAGAAATGGCGAATTCTGATAATAGTGCGGATGATAGGTATCCGCCACCCACTCAGCAACATTCCCCATCATGTCGTAGACCCCATACGGACTCCGTCCGCCTTCATACGATCCCACAGGCGCCAAATACCGCGCACCATCATCTTCTCCATCGATATTGGAGAACGTGTAGCTAAATTCATTGCCCCAGGGATACAGTCGTCGGCCTTCTCCACGAGCTGCCTTTTCCCATTCAGCTTCCGTGGGCAACCGTTTCCCTGCCCATCGGCAATAGGCAAAGGCATCATTCCATCCAATGCCCACGACGGGAAAGTCCGGATCAATGAGTTTTGTAATATCTTCCTCGAAAACCGGAACCTGAGGGATCTCCCGCTTGGTCATTTTGACAAAACGATCGTATTCCGACTGCGTCACTTCCTTGAGATCGATAAAGTACGCTTTGAGATACACGGGGTGAGCAGGAGCCTCATCGGGATCACCCTGTTCATAGCCCATAGTAAAAGGTCCTTCGGGGATTTCGACCATGTCGCGGCCTTCATTGCCGACCATGGTCCGATACATGGAAAAATCCTGCAACTTCACGGGTTCAATGACCCGGGGCACGGTATGTTCGGACCGTGAGACCAACCGGTCTCGTTCAGTCCGCCCTTTGTACGTTTCATAGACCAACATCACCATCATCAAGATGAACGAGGCAAAGACAAAAACAATAGAGCCGATCAAGACGCCGCGATTTTCCATATGTTGTCGGCAGTCACATACGTTTGAAGTTGCTCGTACAGCAGGGCATATTAATGGTCCCCCGCTGAAACTGCTGGGTCAGAAGAGGGAACGGGGTTCGTGCGTGACCGCCAGAACCTGTCAAGTAACATGGAAATCCATATTCCCCAAAATCCTCCGATCGCCGCCCCTGAGCCTGCCCCTACCGTAATATTGCCAGAGCCGGATAGCGCCCAGGCCAACGCCCCTCCCCCAATCGTTCCCACAACAATGCCGACAAAAAACCGGCGTCCTCCAAGTAGCCCGATCCCCAGACCCAGGAGACACCCCACCACCGTTGCAACATAGAACAGGGCGCCACCCAAAAGAATGCCAATGAGCACCCCAACGGTCCCCATGACCACGACACCCAGCACCACATCCAGAACACCCGTTTTAGACATGGTAGCCCCCTTCGTCAACAGGCACTGACCATGCGTCATTCTGCGCTGACCTCAATGGTCCCAAAATCCACCTCCACGCCAGGGCCGCTTTGCAGAGAAATACCCCACGCTTTGGGTGCAGGGTCATGACGATGAATCTCCTGAAAGTCCTTATAGGCATTGACTTCTTCCTCGACCCATATCCCTAATGGTTGCCGGCCTGAACGAACCACGACCTCTGCCGCGCCAAATAATCCGCCATCCGTGACGGATCCCTTACGTTTCAGATCACTCCAGACGTACTTGGTTGACACCGGAATAAACAGCAAATCCGTATCCAGATTCGCAAAGAGTGCCACAAGAAAATCGGCGTTCTCCGGGACCGATTGCAGACGCCACCGCCAACGCAACACAGGATGCGTTTCAGGATTCCACTCAATATGCTTGGTATAGACCCGCTGGTTCGCCCTCGTGCCTTTCAGAAACATGGTATCGCCTTCGCTGTGAATGGCATACGCCTCCTTCGCAGTCCTTGTACTCCGTGACCCTTCCCATCCGCGAGGAAAGCTCTCCTCATCAGGATTGCGAAAATCTTCGAGTATCGTCTCGCTCAAGACAACAGGGGCACTGACCAAAGACATGACGAGCACCATCAAGACAATGACCCCGTTCAGAAAACCGTGGTGTCTCTCGCTCACGCCGACTCCTCTCGCGAAAACACTTGTGCAAACGGTACACCGTCGGTGGCAGTTGGCCGATCATCCTCCATTACGAACATGCTCTCTCTCGTGGACAACCAGAACATGCAAAACACTGACGCCCAGAATACTGCCATGTTCATGGTTACCATTTTGGCGGCAAACATAAGCTGGGGTGTGAATGACCAGGGAGAAAGATCAGCCATCACTTCATGCACATGCCAGCCCAAACGCCCGGCCGACCGAATGTACCCCATCAATCCCATCACCCAGGAAAACGTCGCGGCAACCCCGAACAACGCTACCATCCCTCGTACGGAGATCCTGCCCCATTGAACGAGACCACGACATTCGCTTCCCTTCAACATCCAATGGTTGATCAGTAACCCACCGATTAAGACCCCAGCGGTAGTTACACCCTGTGGAAGGGACAAACCAACCCGGACATGAGCAGGAATATAAAACCCGTAAATGGCAACCCAGATGATATTGGCCATCCCCGTAGCAAACAACACACCGATTGCAATATTGCCTGCCCTGGCCCAAGGTACCGTGATAACCCGATTGGCCCGGCGATACAACAGGTAACTCAAGGCCGTCAGGCAGATCATGATATTAATAGCCCCGTTTTTTGGCGACATCACCCCGAATTGACCAATGACGGGATGTTGTGCCGCGCCCATCGCTCTCATTTCGCCAGGCGTCATGGCAATGGTATGGGGGGTGAACCAGACCAGAAAAGCCACCATCAATCCGCCGACAATACCTTTGAAATAAGGATGATACCGTGCCCCATCACGTAACCGTCCCAAGGATTGCCAGACGTAATAATTAATACCCAGGAACAACGCACCAATGGTACTCGCCTGAACCACGAAAAGCCAGGACAGCAACCCGCCCATCATTGTCATGCCCATTTCCTGACGGAAGGTAAAGACGGATCGCATGAGCCAATACCCGGCAAACGGCATTGGGAGCAAGGCACACACCATCACGACAATGAACACGTAGCCCATCCAATCATAATATGCCCGCTCTTCCAGGCGTTGGGTCTTCAAGAACCGATAGGCCGCATAGGCCACAACCACAGCCCCCCCTGACATAATATCCGCCAGGAAACGATGGGCATTTAACGGATTCCACAAGGGTGAGTGCAGCAGATGCCAGATGTTCCCTAAAAACTGTCCCTCGGCATTCACCCCGGCCGGAGCCATCATGAATGACGCCCAGGCATTCGCCAACAGGAGCAACATCACTCCCATCCCATTGGCCAGCACCCCCAGCGACAGGTGGATCCATTTCCAGACTCCAGAAGCCAGACGCACCCAACTGTAATGATACAACACGAGAAGAAAGGATTCACCGACAAACACCGTAGCATACACCGGCATCATGTTTTTAAACGTCGATCCCATGTACTGCATAAAATCAGGATAGAGCATCAGGAACGCCCCAAGCATCACACTCCCCAGTAGTGCCGTCATCGTCATCGACAGCACACCGACGCGCAACACATCACGACCAAGTCCATCATAGCGTTTGGCCACCTGAGAATCACGACGGGACATACCAATGAACTCGAGAAGCAATGCAAACAACGGGAGCGCCAGTACAAATCCCCCGAAATAGGTATGCTGCTGCGTGACAACCCAGATGAAGATCCGGTTATCCAGATAGCGCCACTGTGGATAGGTAGGTTCAACCACCGTGGCGGGCGGGCTTTGCGGGATGCCTTCAGTCCGATAATAGACATCCTGAGTCGGTTGAGAGAGCGAAGGGGCCTCGGAACGGGCCCACACTGTGGTGGGAAGGCCAAGGGCACCGCCAAGAACGAGCAAAAGCAAACAACGTAAAACCATGTTCATGACAGGATCTCTCTCAATTGATCGGGCTGTCCCCCGAACAATCACCGTATGCAGATTCGCCTAGCCTGACGCTCTCTGTCCCATTTTGGCGAACAGTTCCATCACGAATGGGCAACGTTTCAACTCTTCGGGAATGCCGCCTTGCATGT
This sequence comes from Nitrospirales bacterium, assembly GCA_963692935.1. Classification (GTDB taxonomy): domain Bacteria; phylum Nitrospirota; class Nitrospiria; order Nitrospirales; family UBA8639; genus Bin75. Next base: position 509,142 of record OY843588.1, on the reverse strand, counting down.
GCGCTTCAACATGCACTCGCGCCCCCAACACATAGCCATACCCGGCCATCATCGCGACGGTGCCCCCGCCGACCGCCAAGTGCAGGACAAGCGGGACATCCTTCCACTGCAACACAAACATGATAACGCCAATCTGCACCAGATAGTACGTCAACGCAAACGTCAAACACGGCCAAAGCCAGAATTGGCATACGTCCCACCATGGCCTGATTGTGAGACGATCAGAGGCAGGGACGCGCGGGTGTCGCCCTGATAAAAATGCTCCGTGCGCAAAACAAGCCGCTAACACACACACCACCATCATCTGTCCAATCTCATTCCACGCTCCGGGCCACCAGAGGCGATACACAGCGACACCCGTTCCGCCGGTCACCAACCCCATCCCCCCCCAGCGAGCCAGTTGAAGAATGTCCTGCCGGATCAACACACGAAACGAACCACCGTCTGGAAACGTCACCATCCGTGTCCCATGAGATTCCATACGGACGATGTGCCCGATTTCAAAGGCATCACGCGTGACCGCCGTGCAGGCAATAATCAAGGCCATCATCGCTGGTCCTTCGGGATGCAAAAGAAAGTGATAATTGGCAACGAGCGCAAGGAGTGCCAGGACAAACAGCGAAAGTTGCACGCCATAGACCAACCCGATCCATCCACCCACCCAGAGAAGACGACGGAGTCCATCCGCGTGCACAATACGGGCAAGCGACTCCTGCCTCCCCATCGCATACGACCAGTATGCGGCCAGCGTCGCGAGCATACCACTCGTCGCCAACAACAGAAAAGGGTCGGAGAGAGGCCGCGCATGTGTGATGAGACGGTAGAGAAGAAAAGCCACAAAGCCCGGAACGATCATCACCCAACGTTTCCGCTTCCGAATGTCGGGGGTCGTGACGGCCACCTGCAGTTGGGGGATAACTCGAAGTGCTAATCGATGAAACATCGGAGTCCCAACAAGGCATGACGTCTCATGCGGGGCAGGGAAACGGCAACGAGCGGCATTCCCGTGAACCGGCGCGCATGACCGTGTGTGTCTTGTGACGTTGGCATCGCCACCCCGAAATAGCGCGCCTTGACATCGTCCATCAAGGCCACCGTGACTGCTGGCATCTCCCGGTCCTGCGCAGTCCGTTCCAATTCCGCGCGGGCCATCGCACGAACAGCAGAAGGAATTCGGGACAAACGACGTTCCGCGTCAGGGTGCCAAGACACCAAGCCATGATGCAGGGCTTCCGTCATCAACCCGGTTGAAATCAGCGTGAGACGCTGTTGAACAGCATAGGCTTCGACTTCTTGCCGAACCAGAGGTGCCACGTATGGTGGCAGTCGGTCTAAACGATGCTGAGCCTCATCGGTCCATGCCGGACATTCAAAGAAGCTACTCGTTTCCCGATCGTCCACCTCAATCCCCAAGTGAAATCCGCACGACCGACAAATGTAACAAAGCAATGCATACCGTGCCTCCCATTCTTCAATGACACGGCACTGAAAATCCGAGCCACAGGCACACGTCATCACCATCTATCCAATTCTTCCAGGATACAAAATATACAGCATGGCATACGTCAGGCTTCCAGTGACAAACAGGATGCAATACACCACGATGGTAAATCGGCCCAACACTCGATGGCGACGTGCGCCATTTGGCCAAATTCGCTGAATGGTCATCTCCACACCGAACACAATGGCCACGAGCGTGACAAGGCTAACGTAGACGGCGAGTTTGCCTACGGAAAACCCGGACGAGACCACGCGGCTGAGAAAGAACAGAAACACGACAGCCGTCACAACCCCAAACATCGTCCCGATTTTCTTCCAGGTGGTTTGCACGACGGCATCGTGTAACGTGCGATGCCCATCTCGAAACACCTGGGAGCGAAACCCCAGGACAATCATATAAATCGCCATGACCAATCCGATCACGACCAAAAGAATGTGAAAAGTTAACAAAGGAACAAAGACGTTCTCATACAGTGCATCGGACCCGCCGAACCCTTCTTTCCCTTCAAAGGCCAACACCCCCAACTGGCGAAACAAATAATAACTCGTGAAAAACGCGAGCATGGCCACCATGCCACCAAGCATCAACCAATGATGACCTGTCCCGTTGCCTTTTCTGGCCTGTACTCCCCCGACAAGGAAAAGCACGGTAAACAACATCGCCATCAACTGGCTGATATCGGCCCCTGTTGTCGCATGTGTCCCGGCAAACCCTGGCTCTCTCAACCATTCAGCCATCGCTGCCTCCTCCTGGTTTGATTCCCTGAACAATCGCCCGCGGCGCAAGTTCCATGACGGATCCAAAACCAGCCTGTGTCATCCACTGCATGACTTCCTGTGTCGTGAAACATTCCCCCTCTTCCGTGTTGACCATGATATGCACGGCAAACGCCGTGGTCCAAGCCGGACTCGTTCGGTCCTGATCCAAAAACCGATCTTTGATCAGCAACCGACCGGCTGTCGTTAAATGAGAGAAAGCTTTTTTCACCAACCGTGCATTGGTATGAGCATTATGGTAATGGAGCACATCGGACAGCAACGCCAGATCGTAGGTGCCACCCCATGAATCTGTATTAAAATTCCCAGGCCGTAAGACAATACGGTCTTCCAACCCCGCTTCCTGAACATACCGCTTCGTCACACTCAGGGTTTGAGGAAGATCAAACACGGTGGCTTTGAGAGAAGGATACGCCCGGCAAAATGCGATTGCATTCGTCCCGGCACCGCCGCCCACGTCAACCACATGCTCCCCCCCGTCCAGCCGGAGGAACTTTGCGAGGTTTACGCCACTCCCTCGTCCGACTCGATCCAGCACCGCCAGCACGTTGGCACCCATCTCCGGGTTGGTTTCAAACAGATGCTGACGCACCGGAGCAATACCGGTCCGGACGGTTTCTTCCAAGTGCCCCCAGTTCACCCATTCCACATCATGAAGCACCAGAAGGTGGCCAACATAGTCTGGACTTGTTTTCACCAGATGCTTCTGAGCGACACTGGTATTCGTAACACGATCCTCTTGTTTCGTTAAAATTCGCATCGCGACTAAAGCATTGACCAGCAGATTCAGTGCCCGTTCATTGAGCGATAATCGACGGGCCAGACCGGCGGGAGAGTCACCATCCCCATCCAAAGCTGAAAAAAGCTCCAGCTTCACCGCCGTGAGGAGAATTTTCGTCTCCCAGTAATACCCCATCTGAAATATTTCGGCGAGAGACAACTCCCGAGGCACGGCGCATCCTTCGCATTACTCAATGTGGAAAGCTACAACCGATTCAAGGCCCGATAGTAGCGACCCAAAACCTGAGAACGCAAGGAAAAGACACGAAGCACAAAGGACAACAACGGGAAGCCGTTGCCACCCTCTCCAGTGTGGGAGCCTTTCATCTGCAATTCAACCGTCGTGGGCAGATTGTCGGCAATCCAATGCGACACACAGGGAAAGACGGGGATTCGTGATGAGCCAGTCAGGAGGGAGGGAGCCACGGGACAGAAACGGAATGTCCCTGTCCTGTCACTGCTTGCCATACTTCAAGCCGGATCTGGATGAGCCCAACTCCATCCGGCTTGTCCGGCACACATTCTATGGCAAAGACGACGCCACACTCGAAGGCGAGCAGGTGATCTGTGCCTGGCCCGACAGGTGACACCCCCCAGTGAACAGGGTGGGAGCCACCACAAAGGCTAACACTTCCTGTTCCCTCAAGTGTGCCCCTGTCAGGGTAGCACATTGAACAAAGGGTAATATCTCCATTGTTCAAGGCATTTCTTTACGGCTTAAATTTATTTTTCTTTTTGATATCGAAATCGACCTTCACAGTCGCACCGTCCTTGACTTCCACGTCCATTGTCACGTTCCCTGCCACTGGGTGCCAAGCTAGGACTTTGTGTTTGCCGGCCGGGACATCTGCAATTTCAAACGACCCATCGCCACCGGACACACCAAAATGAGCGTTACTCACGGGCAAAAACCAAGCTTGCATAAATTCATGTTGGTCACATTGCAACCGAAGGACGGAACCCTTTCTAGCCATACGCATCTTGATTTTCTTGTCAAGCTTGTCGCCCTTTTTGGCCAACCCGATATTGAACAAGGTCGAGGATTTCGCACCAAGCACATCAAAGCTATGGGGGTTATGTAACACCCCTTCTTTGGACTTGGCATCACTGGGATCCGCATCGGTATTTTCCACAATAAAGTTTCCTTTGTTCACCAACACACCGGTAAAAGGCAGGAACTCACACAGTTTGGCGATCACTCGAGGCGTGTGCTGAAAGCCTTTGTCCTTAATGCCGCGAACGGACACGATGGCATTTTTGAGGCCTTTGTTCGCATCCACCTCGACTTCTTTCAACAAACGTGTATCGTCACCTTCTTTACTGGGGTTCTGTTTGCAAAAATCCGGATTGGGAAATTTGGAAAAGGCAAATTCTTTCGGCGCAACAGGTTTGCCGGAATACGTGATTGTGCCCGCAATGGTCCCCCCAGCCTGAGCCACCAATGGCGTTGCAAGCAACAACCCGCCAAGGAACACCGAAACAGTACGCGATTGACGATTCCTCATAATCTCTCCTCCATGGGAATGATACCTGAACCTACAACACTCTTGAGCACAACGGTCACTCGACCCGCGGGGAAGACACTCCAACAGCCGGTCACTCCCTCATCGTTTGACATCCACCACGATGCCCCGGGCACGAAATTCACCCGATATTTTCCCACGCGACTCGCATTTTTTATAACAACATGCTGAGGAAAGTGTCAAGTGCATGCTCCCTCCATGTCCCTCGCCTCCGCACGGTTTCGGCTGACGATCATTCAGCGGGTCGGTGAGAGGGAGGAGTCTCCCATCGTCGAGAAGCCTGTCTGCGACTCCATCACAGCCGCGAACACTTCCTGGAAATGGTCCATCAACTCATCGGCTCGCGTAGCAGGGCTGGAACATACCTTGTCGGTGCACACGTAGGCCACAGGGCCTGTCACCCTGGGAAATGTGACATTGCCAATGGACAGCATATCAACGTGAGGATCCAGAAACCGAACCACCTTCCCGGGCACATACACTGCCAGACTGTGGCGAAAGAGGCGTTGAGCTTCACGAGTAGATTTGTCGCCCACCACGACGATAGACACGGGATCGTGAAGGAACCGATTGAGAGCACGACCCGTTTGAGCAACCGGTAGAGGTGCGGCCCCTGCGATAAATTGAAGAAGGGCACGGGCCTTACTACGATACCAGGGATTCCGGGTGAGATAAAACAAGTCAGAAAACACCATGGACAAAGCCGCATTGACCCGAAGGTCCTTATGGGGAAATTTCAATAATCCCAAGGAAGACGAAGCCGGCCTTCGATCAAAATACCCGCCTCCCTGATCATCTTCGAGCAACTGGATGCAGTCCGCAATGACAGTCTCAGCCTGTTCAAGGTACAACAACAGGCCAGTGGTGACAAAGGCTTCAATCAAGGCATCTGCAACAAAGACCTGGTCGGCCAGCAATCCGAATTGCTGCGGGCGACCGTTGTGCAGGAAATGAGCCAGCCCACGCCCGGCTTGATACCGTTCGGTATACAGCCGCTGAAGTGTTGTCAGGGCAAACTCCCGGGACTGATCGCTCCCCAGAACCTGGGAGACCCTGAGAAACGCTTTGGCCATCATCCCATTCCAGTCAGTCAACATCGTCCGGTCAACAGCGGGTATGCCAATACTCAGACGCTGCGACTCATTCAAGGCAAAAAACTCATCCCCGAGAACACTGGTACCTGCACCATTCCCATGTCGAACGTCAGCATCCTGACTGGCATAAAAGCCTCCGTTCTCTTGATCGGACAGAAACCGTGTCACATAACGCATCGTCCCCTCCACCACCCCACGATACTTTGCCAGACCGGTGATTTGATACGCCTCAAGATAATTGAACAGATTCGACGCTTGAATATTCAGCATCTTTTCATAATGCGGGTTGGACCAATCCGACTCCTCGGCATAGCGGAAAAACCCACCCCAGACCGGATCATAAAGTTGTAATTGTTGATCCAGCGTAAACAACGCCACCTGCCGATACCCGGAATTCGGATGCCAGAAATGGCGAGTGAAGGCCAAGGTGATGGCCTCAGACTCAAAAAATTTTGGCGCATCACCAAAGCCCCCGTTCACATGGTCATACTGTTGCTTCATGGCATGAAGCAGTTGACCAAGCATCGCCGGTCGAATGGGATCACGCGATAACGTCTGTGCTCGTTTGGCGGATTCCACCTGCGCCCACACGTTTGCAGCCCGTTCTGCCATGCCTCGATTGTCTTCCCGATACACTTCATCGGAGACGCGCAGCATTTCAAGGATATTTTCCGCGGTCAGGAAATTCGTCTGGAACACGATTTCTCCAGATGGGAGAAGGATGCTCGTGGTTGGCCAACCGCCATGTTTGTATCGAACCGTAATATCCGGACGTTGATCAGTGTCCACCCTGACAGGAATAAATTTGGCATGCAGCAGGGCCACAACCTCAGGATCACGGTACGTAGTCGCATCCATCACATGGCAGGCATGGCACCACATCGCCGTCAGATCAAGCAGGATCAGCTTGTCTTCCGCACGAGCCCGATCAAATGCCCTGGTGCCCCATTGCAACCACTGAATCGTTGACGAGGTAGCCACAGATTCCGTGTTCGCGAGCACCGGCGCCAGCATCGCCACACATCCCACCATCCACATGCACAAGGCACAAAGAAGGACCCGGGTTTGAAATTGCGCACCGTGACTGCGTCGTCGCCTTCTCATCGTATGCTCCATGCGGCCTAGCCTATTGTTGAGCCACTGCGATCCTTAGTATTTGACAATCATCAGCGCACATTCTCCCCTCCCCATACTGAAACGCATTTCCAGCATCATGTACACCGGAACAACGATGCTTGGACGCGCATTCCAAAGAATAAAGCAAGCCCCGCACCCACCCACATGGAGCGTGTTCGAGTCACCGATCGGGCTTCAAACCTCTGGCGGGAAGGACAGGATACGCGCCAGTGCTCCTCCCGCGGTGGCTCGCACGGATTCATTGGCATCACGCATGAGATTTTTGAGATGTGGAATGAGCTTGCGTCCGCCGACTCTACCAAGTGATCTGACGGCTGATATACGGGGTTTGGAGACAGGATCGTCGCTCAAGAGCAGTAACGGGCCTACGACATCGCGGACGCGACCGTGACCTAACGCTTTCGCCACGGATGATCGCAGACCAGGATTGTGCTGCTCCATTAACTCCCGCACGGTCCCGGCTACCACACGAAACGGACTGTCCAGTTGCAACAACCCCGCAACAGCCGCCGCTCGAACTCCCATATTGTTGTCACGCAGGATCCGCGTTAATGCAGACACGGCCTGTTTCGCCTTGAGCCGCCCCAATGTCACAGCCACCACACTTCGGACAGCCGGGACGGATTCAGACAAGGCCGCAACCAATGGCGGGATGCCTTCCGCAAGACCAAGCTTGCCCAGCGAAGCTGCCGCTGCTGCTCGAATGGACGGCTGTGGATCTCGAAGCCCTTGCGTGAGAAGAGGCAACCCTCTCGCGTCCCCCATCTCGCCAAGCATGCGCAACGCCGCCCCTCGTTCATACCCCTCGGCCACCGTGGCAGCCCGCTCCACGTTCTGCCATTGTTCCTTTTGTCCGAGTCTGTATAACGCAGCCGCAGCCACGACCCGCACGACCGTTTGCTCATCATTGAGTAGCGGGGTGATGAGGGGAATCGCGGCTGTATCGCCGAACCGACCGAGGGTTTTGATAACCGTCACCCGCACCAACCCCGCCTGATCGTCAAGAGCACTGCGAAATATTGCCGATTGTCGCCCAACCGGGAATTTTCCCATGCCCTCGGCAACCAACACCCGAATCATACCCGATCCGTCGCTGAGCCCATCATAAAAATAGGGTACGACATCATCGGACGGTATTTCTTTTAACGCCGAATAGGCTGCCCCTCGCACCTGAACCCGCATATCCGACCGCAAAGGCAGAATGCTGTGCAGGGCAAGCTCTCGAAGGAGCGTTTCATCCTCCCTGTCTGTGGCAACAACGAAACGATCATAGGCTTCAAGACCTTCAGCGGTTTTTCCAAGATGCACCAAGCTCAGCATCTGTAACCGGCGGGAAGCACGCAACACGACGGGATCGTCAAGAATGGGCTGAACGAATGCGATCGCCTTGGAGAAATCGCCTTGCGTAAACGCCTCGTTCGCAAGGCCAAGTGTCCGTTCAGGAGACAGGTCGGCATTGACCGCCACCGTCCCGCCCATCAACCCAATGCCACAGACCACTCCCACCAACACACTCCCCCATGTCCTCTCCCACAACTTCATTTACCCTTCACCCTCCTGTTTTCTGGCTGCCCGGACTGTGCGATAGCCCAACGGAATTTCAAAAAAATACTCCGGTTGTCCGGAGAGAATGACACGGTCATATTCAACCGACCAATCCCGGTGCTGACTCACTAATTTCAGCAACAACTGACGTGGTTCATCAACCCATTCATAATACACCTCCCGATGATCGTGACGATCAACAGCCACTTCATACAACACAGCCTCCTGGTCACCAACCAGCGCATCACCGATCCTCCTCCTCGATGTCTCGCCTTCCAGGGTCACGGACAGGGGTAATATGTCATCCGGGATCAACGGAACTTCCACGACCAGACGACGTTGAGAAAGCACATACCACACGCATTGTTGATCCAGTCGAACAATCGTCACCGTCGCATAGCCCAAATTTGTTTTGATCCCCCCACGATGTTCGATGCGATACCGATCATCCTTCGCAAATAACTGGGCCCGGGAGGTTTTCCCGCCAGCATGCCATGTGAGACGGGCTGAAAAATCTCGACCGTGTTCCGCCTGAAGGCCGGATCGTTCTACGGCACACACCGGCCCGACGGAAAGACTGACGAGCAAGACGGAGAACAAACAGGGGAAAACACGAAGAAGTTCATGCCACCCCGTCTGGATTGTACGGGGGACAATGCCAACCATCACCTTACTGCCGCTTGAGGATGGGGACGATCGTCACGTCTCGCCCCAACGCGGCAGGCGTAAAGCGGGGAGGCGTGCGCACCGTGAGCACCGTCTTGTGTCGTCCAGGTGCGGGAAGCTGAAAATCAACTGTGAGTGTGCGCTCGGACTCAATCGTCACGTGCTTCTCCACAATCCGCTTCACGCCCGGATGCCACACACGAATGGTATAATCGCCAGGAGGCACATCGGCAATGGAAAATCGCCCGTGTTCATCAGTCAGCACATAGTACGGATTCTCCACCGCGATCGCCCAGCTTTCCATATAGGCATGAAAGCCACACTGCATGACGAATGTTCGGCGTTTTTTGCTCAGTTGGAATTGTCGAACCAGGGACGCACCAGGTTGATGGTTGTGCTTCGCATGCAAGTTGCCTCGTTGATGTTGCTGGTTAAAAGGAAGCGGGGCATTAAACAGCACGCGTGTCCCTGTCACGGCTGACGTTTCATAGGCTTGAATATCATGCATCACAGGATCCATGTTCACGACTTCAACGCCATGTCCGCTTCTCACAACAGTTGTAAAAGGCAGAAACTGACAGTCTCGTGCCTCAATACGAGGAACAGACACCGAAAAGGGCTTGCCCGCCTTGACCCCTTCCAGTAAGACGACGACGTTTTGTACCTGGCCTTGCTCGTTCACGACAAAATCCCGAAGTAGCCGCCACCCGTTACCATTGGATATACGTCCGCAATACTCAGGGTCTGGAAATGTCACCAGATTATAGGCCTTGGGGTCTGGAACAGAGCCGGCAAGCGTAATCGTTCCTTGTACCCATCCCCCATTGTTGACTTCGCGGACTTCATAGCCCCACGCCACGCCACCAGCCGTCATGAACATGACGCACAGAAAGACTGAGACGGCCATGGCCATCACAACACGCGTTCCGTTATGGATGTTGCAACCGAACCGAGGGAACAATTTCAACGTCTTCTCCCAACAATTCCAGACCAAAGTGGGGATTTTCCTGCATTTCATGCACACTTCTGCGCCCTGTAACGGGTTCATATTCAAAATGCACGGTGCTTGTTCTCCCTGCTCCCACAACAACGGGCTGCTCCAGATATTTTTTCATGCCGGCGTGCCAGACGGTCAGCAAATACTCCCCGGGAGGCACATCCGTCATGGCAAATGCACCATCTTCCTTTGTGATGACATAGTAGGGATTGTGCACCACGACGCCCCAGGAAAACATATAGGGATGAAACCCGCATTGCATCACAAAAATATCTCTTCCTTTCTTGAGATGAATCTTCTGGACCATTGGCGTTCCCGACAGATGCTGATGGCTATTCATCAATCCCAGCATCTTATGGAAAGGATTCATGGGTAACGGGCGATTAAATAAAACCCGTGCACCACGCACGCGAGCCGTTTGATAGCCCTGAATATCGTGCTCAACGGGATCCATGTTCACCACTGTGATTTCATCTTGGTCCCGTAACACATTCACAAATGGCAGAAAATCGCAGTCTATTGCCTCAATGCGCACCTTGGACAAAGCAAAAGGCTTCCCCTTTGCAATGCCCTTGAGCATGACCACGGCATCTTTCAGACTGCCGTTCGGTCCAACAACAAAATCTTCGACAATCCGCCACCCTGTACCCGTGGAAATCCTGCCGCAATACCTGGCATCGGGGATGGTCACCAAATTAAAAGCCATGGCCCTTGGTTTTTCCCCGAGTATCTTCACGTCACCTTTGATGGTCCCGCCATCAGGGATCGAAATTTCCTCATACGCCCACCCCGGCGAAGCTGACAACAGAAGCCCGAGGGAGACGACCCACATCCAACCCGTCAAGGTAGGCATCACCACCACTCTCTCCGTCAACATTCCTGCAATGTGCATGATTCGTGTGGCCCCCCGGGACTACGATACCCGCCTATCATACAAGAACGATGTATCGAAAAAAAACGGAGAAGCCGGACACCGGCTCCCCCGTCTTTCCCACCGCAATAGTTTCTCCAGCCAGCCGTTATTGAAACGAGACAGGGTTGACGCTACCCTCTGAAAACCGGGGGGACCGTGCTTTTTTAACGCCCGGAGCCACGCCCCGAAGCGGGAGAATTCTCTGGTCATTTTTTGACAGAACACGGAAGTATCCCCATTGTCCTGACTGCGAGTAGGGTAAACGCGCATTGCTGTAGACGTAATCCCCTGCCATGGCATACGGACCACCCGCCGCAGGAATAAAAACATCAATGCCTTCAGAACCTGAAAATTCCACGACGCTAATCTGATCGGCACCTTCCATAAACGGTTCAATAGGCCATTCGTGCTTTTCGAGAGTAAACATGCCATTCTGTTCATTGCTGGCACCAAACACATGGATCCGAACCGGATCGCCCGCATGGGCCTCAATAAGTGGCGTGACCGGATCTTGCGGATCATCAACTTGACAAGGCTGGAACATCCGCCCCAACGAACACCCGAGTTCTTCACGATACAGATAGGGCTCATTCCGGTAATTGACTCCGATGAGTCCTGCCACATTTTGGACGTATGGCATAAAACTGGTGCCAATAATATTGTCTTCGTCCTGGAAATACAGGGACACGTCACGATAGTTGGCCCGATATTCATTGCCAGGGATCGTCTGATCCACAATAACATCGGCAATCCAGCTGTTCTTCAAGGAAATATCGGCCCCGGTCTTCGGGTCACGATAATGTGACCCCTTGGGCCCGATAACAATCCCGCCAAATAACCCGTTCCGCGGATTCATGGCCACGTTTCCCCAGTCCCACACCAGGGATTGCGTTTCGCCAGTAGATGGATCCGCATAATAGGTGTAAGTCCGACTTTTCCCGGGAGCGACGGTCTGATCACCGGTATTCCTGCCAAGGTTGACACCTTGAGAATCCGTGGGATCAAACGCCAGAGCAAAGGCGGAGAAAGACGCCCGTCCCTCCTTCATTTTGTTGGTGAGTTTCACTTTCAGGCAATCCCCAACATTCGCCCGCAAGGTCAGAGGCATGGGCTGGAACTCCCCAGAAACCTTGGCCACTTCTTCCTCCAGGATGTAAATCCTGGCATCCGGGTTTCGCACGGCAATGGTTCGTTCAAAGTCCACCTCAATGGCTTCCTCCACATTGGGATTGAAGGCCATTTGCGGATAATCAATTGCCACGACATTGAAATTTTTCACCGGAGCATCAGGGGGGCACAGTGGCAAGGGCTTCTTGATGCCAGGCCCGCCGAAACCAGCGTTCGGCAAGGGTTGCAAATCAGGCACTGGTTTATCCAGAACACGAACCACCCCCCAGGATCCCTCGGACAGCTTCGAGCTCCGGCCATTGAAATACATGTAATCCCCAGGTTGCAGTCTCGGTCCTCCAGCCTGTGGAACCACCAAGTCATAGCGTTCAGCAATGCCGATATGGATGGAATTCTTACGATTGGCGTCACCGGCATACCGCTCGGTCAGGAAATTGTGACCCGACACGGTGAAGACGTTACTTTCGTTCATCGTCACATCAACCAACCGAAAGACAATGGCATCGCCCAGATACGCCCGCAACGTAACCGTGCTCGGATCTCCATGGATTGCGCTGTTGAAAATCTGTGAAGGCTCCGCGTTATTGGCTAACCGTTGTGCAAAAGGTTCGGCCCGGAAATTCAAGGCTCCGCCCGTCGTATGCGTCCCTCCGTTGAGAAACGGCATCGGTGTCATTTTAATCGAGTCGTTTGGTGGCATTTGGAAAGACACTGTCCGTCCAGCTTCCAACGCCACCTCAACCGGTTGACCGGGAGGATTCCCAGCTGTGACCACATTGACCGTGTGAGGGACAGTATCCATGATCTGCACCATCAATTCACGGAAACTCCCACTTACACCATAGCCCACGGGCTCCACAGTGTGAATATCCATCACCGGGCCAGTCCGTTTGGCCTCCCCCGTTATCGGATCATGCCACGTGGATCCAAATGGCTCAATCAGGAACGAACAGACCGCCCCATGCGGCCACGTCGTTCCGCCAAACGCGTGGTCATGACAGAATACAGACCCGACATCCGCATCCGCCCAGAATCGTTGACGCACAAATTCAACCGTCACGATATCCCCGACGGGGTGATCATGTTGCAGGGGTTCCTTCAAAGTAAGCGTCTGAGCCTTCTTATCGATGCCAGTAATGCGCTTCACTTCCGAGCCTCCGACATTATCAGCCCCGACAAGAAGCACGGTGCCGACGTGATACTGCCGGGCATTCGTGACATGAAGTGTCCGATCACCCTGCTTGGCCGCTTTGGTGAATCTGGCGTTCATAGGCATCGGCAATCCCTTCTCCGTTTTCTTCTCGAACTGTGTAAACGGCCGCACGGATTGCTCGTAGGAGAAGCCGCTAATCACACCATCAGATGCCTGATTGTCGAACTGGACAAAATGGAAATGGGTATTAATCTTTGAAGACTGAAAATTGGTAAAGTCATCGTCGAGCCATTCGCTCGTCAAAATCCAGTCCATGCAATCGTAAATGTTTGCGCGAAATACCAGCGGCACTTTCAAAGCATTATTCTTCCGAATCGCTTCTTCTTCATCATGCACCACATACAACAACCCGTTCGGGTCAACAATGGCATCCTGCTTCCCTTCAGCCGCCGACAACTCAATCGGAAGCTTGATGAAGTGGACATTATATTTTTGGGAACCCGCCCGATCCGGACACAGACTCCAGCGGCCATTCTCACCCGGCCGGGCCGGCTCCACCGACGGCTGGCCATCCTCATCAAGGTGGATCATTTCCAGCCATGGTGCGGGATTGCGATCCGGCGAGAACGGTGCCCGTTTTCCGAAGTGAGGCGTCAGCCATGGCCACGCGACTTTTCCGGTACGTGCCTCGAACCAGATCGCCCGTCGTTTCCCTGGTTCATACCTCTGCCATTCAGGATGGTATTTGGGATTTTCAACCGTGCTCTCTTTTTCACTCATTGCACGATCACCGTCCCAAATCCAATCAACCACCGTCGCGTCATACGATTTAATTTGACCAACCTCATCGTCCACATGACCGGGAAGACCGCGAGTCGGTAATTGCATTTCCACCCAATCGTAAATTCGCACCACGGCCGGATCGGATTGCCAATTGGTTTTGTGGCTGTTCTCGACGATCTTGAACCGTTTTCCGAACCAGTCAACAGTGGTCCCCACCAATTTGTCGGACGTCACCGGCCCGACAATACGCCCCATACGATCAGGCAACTCGCGTAGCGGAGGCATCACGTCGTTTTGGATACCAGGGGTTTGCAGGGTGTTATACACCCGCCAGTAGCCCCACATGCCGGCCACATAATGATGTGCTACGTGGCAATGGAACAAAAAGTCACCGGCCAGATATTGACACAACCCCGACCCGCATTCGGTTTCCAGATCAATCGCTTCAGACGGCCCAATCACCTCCACATCAACCCGGTCTGATTTGGCGCGAATGAGCGGATATTTCACCGGACCATTCTGCCCCTTATGCCACATGGGCATCTGATCGACCGCTCGAGGGCTTCGGGCCCATCGAATGGCACCGCCATGCGGATGATGGGAATGGAACACCTCGGACCCGCCATGCACCAGACGAAACTTGGCCGGATCGCCCAGATAGCTCCGTGGAATCGTCGGGCCCGCGTCACCGAACGTGTACGCACTATACGCCATGGATTCGTCTTCAAACCCAAAGTACTCATGTTGAACGTGCATATTGTTGATGCCAAACGGTTCACTTCGATAGTTCAGCGCCCTGGCCCCGGGCCGATAGGCATCGGTTAATGGATCACGCTGCGGAAGGAAATCCCCATGTCGGTTCACAGGCCGGAAGGCTTCATCACCCACTTCGTGATAGATCAACACAAATTCCCGGAAGTCGGGCCCCTGACCATTTCGAATGATGGCCTGCCAACCACTTGGCATCTCTCCGGCAGGACCCATACCGAGCGGATCCAGATAGTCCGAACCCACCGGCTCAACCACGAACACACCGAACAGCCCCATCACCGTCAGCTCACGGTCATTACTGTAGCTGTGAAACTGCCGACCGCCTTCCTGTGTGGCGGGGTGGATATACCACTCCATGTGCACGGGTGTGACGTTACAATTTTCTTCAGCCTCACCCTCTTCCTTGCCATCATCATCTTCTTCTTCACATTCATCGCCAAGGCCATAAGCAATGGCATCAGGGTTGGTCGTCGTCGCAGGCTGACCGGTTTGACTGATCACCATGCTGGACCCGTTGATGTGGAGACTGACATCCTCACCGAATTCCAACTGATTGCGCAGTGTGATTTTCACACAATCGCCCTGGTTGCCACGAATCACCAGCGGCTGAATGTATTGATCCTGAATGCCGTTTGTCACGGCACCGGGGTTGTGATGGCCTTCCGCCTCCCGCGCTTCGGCATTGCGGGCCTCCTCTGCACGCACCTTCTCAATATTCTCTGTCAGCACGTACATATAGCCGGGGTAATAATCCAACCATTGATTTAACGTGATTTCCACATTGACAGCCGACACGTCATACTGCCTGACCGGAGCTATCGCTGGACATTTTCCATCACCGCCCATGGAAACAGGTTCAATGTCAGCATCGGAAGACAGCAAGTAATTCCCTTTACCCGCGCCGTATTGATGCATCATGGACATCGTGTCAAATCCCCCTGAACCGGAGGCATCCGCTTCCCTTCCCATTTGCCGCATCAACCGCTCATGTTGCTGTTCAACAAGCATGGAGCGCTCAGCCCTTCCTTCCTGGGCATTTTCGACGATCGTCTGCCCTTTAAGGCGCTCGGCCCACGCCGGACTCTGATGCTTCATCCCTGTCGTGTGAAGCAAGGGTTGCACCGTGCGATCTTCGGCTCCCGCAACGGACAACGGAAACACAAGAAGCGCGAGAGCAAACACGCTTTTCCATCCTGGAAATGCACACGACCCTACAGAAAAATGATTGAAACGAAACATGGCAGGCCTCCGTAACACGCAACATACCCTTTGAAGGAACATCATTGAGCGACACGATCCACCGCCGTCGTATCAGGTACGACGGTGGCAGGAAAGTACTGAAAACCATTTGACCATGTCAAGTCCCCGGGCTTGAGCACGGAAGGGCCGTGACACAGTATAACCGCATCACTCTCCCCACTCACGCCTGTCCCTGTCCCGTTTCGGATCGCACACAATGCCGAAACGCTTTGCCGATCGCCTGTACCACGGCACCCGGCGTTTGCACGCCCACCGGCACGCCGTTCAACTGAGCCACGGGCAATACTTCAATGGTCGTCCCAGTCAGAAACAGCTCATCAGCCTGCGACAACTCCTCTTCACGAACAGCCCGTTCTTCCACCGCGATACCGTGTTTTCTGGCCAGTTCCAACACGACAGCCCGTGTGACACCGGACAATAGCTGGTCACCCAAGGAGGGGGTGACGATCCCCCCCTGCTTAACCAGACACACATTGCTTGTGGTGCCTTCGGTGACCAACCCATCCTTCACCAGAATCGCTTCAAAGGCACCGGCCTCGTTCGCTGTCTGTTTGGCCAGGATGTTCGGCAACAAATTCAGGCTTTTGACAGAGCATCGGGCCCACCGCAAATCAGGGAGCGTGATAGCACGGACCCCATGCCATTGGAGGGACGCATCAATCCCGTTCATATCCTGAAACGTTATCATAAGCGTGGGACACACCGAACCCGGGAAACCGTGCTCCCTCGGAGCCACACCACGGGTCATCTGGATGTACACTTTGCCCTCGCCGCAATGATTTTTTCCGATGCCTTCCCTGATCAACGTCTCCCATTCGGTGTTGGAAAGCGGACACGGGAGGGAGATGGCTTGAGCATTCCGCTCGAATCGCAAGAAGTGGTCATGAAGCCGGAAGGGAACGCCACAATACACTCGAATCACTTCATAAACGCCGTCGCCAAATTGGAATCCCCGATCCTCAATAGAGATTTTCGCCTCTTCAAGGGGAAGAAAATGTCCGTTCAGATATGCGATACCGGGCATGGGAAAACCATCGTGTCAGGCCCCTCGATCTCGAACGTGGATCAGAAACACACGTCGGGCTTCGGCGGTAAACTTCCAGGCCATTCGCTTATGAAATTCCAATCGGTGCGTGCCGGGCTGGCGCGGCTCAAATTCAAACTGATGGTTGCCCGATTCCACCGCATTATTGCTGGTCGTACACACAAAATCATCCTCCGTCAGCACCAGGCAACACGCATCATAGGCAGGCACCCATTGCTCGCCCCGAGTCCGATCTTCCCAGAGTGTTACCGTCAAGGGAACGCCAACCATGGCATCGAGACATTGCACATCAGGTTGTTGCGCATCCATCAGTGTATCCGATCGGCATATCACACGGCTCAACAGTGCCGGAAGGCAAAGCGTCCCCCATGCTCGTAGCATGAATGAGGATCAAAGGCATGTATTCCCAGGAGCTGGGCAAAGGCCAGAGAAAAGAAATGGCTCTCTCACCATTACAGCCCCCGGCACGAGGAACTGATAAAAATCTCGCCATCCTGAATCCGAACATCATAGCTGGCAACGCAATATCCCCCTCCATCCGTCCCAAAGCCATTGCGAACATCAAATTGGAGATCATGCCAGGGACACCCGACGACATACCCTTTCAGCTTCCCACTGGCGAGCGGTCCGCCCTCATGCGGACAGATGTTATTGATCGCGAAAAAGTTTCCGGAGACATGAAAGAGCGCAATGGTCTTGTTCTGCACCTTAATGGCTTTTGACGTTCCAGGAGGAACATCTTCCACCTTCCCAATGCACACAAATTCGTCTGATGATTGAGGTTTCATAGGTCACCAAGGCAACTCAGTTTATGAAAGAATGCTTTCCTTCCGTCAAGTGCAAACCCGTGCGGGACCCGGTGTGGCTTACATCCGCAGAGTAAAGACGAGCTCATGCCCCACAGAGACCCTGGCACGGTCAACAAATCCGCTATTCGCCACAAGCACGTACCGCGCTCGTTCAGGAGGTGGCCCATACCACTCACAGGGATCGTGCACACAGGGAACAGCGTTTTCAATAATATGCACGACGCGTTTACTTTCATCGATCCACATCAAATCAACATTAAACCGGTACTGTTTGGTCCAGACTTGGTGCAGATCGGACTGTTCAAACAGAAACAACATGCCATGGTTGTCTGGAAGCGTCTCACGGAAGGCTAACCCAAACAGTAACTTTTCCGGCGTCTCGGCGATTTCTGCCTCAAGTGTAGCCTCACTGGGAAACCTGACAATGATGACGCCCATGTCTGTGGGAGCATTAAAAAACATTGCCCCGGAGATTAACAACATCGACATGAAAACCAGAAACAGGATCCGGTTCATCTTACGAGGGGGCGACGATTTTCCCGTTGAGTGAGTTATGTGCGAAGTCATGGAATGAAACGACATAGTGGCGAAATGTGACGAGTGATCCAGACAACCGGGTGTACCATTGGTTGTGCAGGCCATGCAGAACACGCCCCCGCCAACATGGGTTGAGAGAACTTCGCCTAACGTCTTTTCATCTCACAGCAGGGGGTCTCTCAACGGAACGACGCGACCGGGTCATTGCCGCTGTTTACCGCTTGGCCAATATGATGTATGCGTATCACGAGTGTGTATTCAGACTGTCCATTCACCGTTACTAAGAAGGCTGTATCATTGAAGAAAACGATGCTCATATTGTTTGCGGATTACCGTGTCTCTCCCGTTTGCAATTTCGCCACCCGCCTCATCACCCGTTGCACCAATTGTCATCGACCTTGTTGTCGCCGACCTGTTCCCCAAAGCCAGTCACGACTTTTGGATCGTCAACGCCATACCAGAAAGACATTCAACGGGAAATAATCATTGGCCTCAACAACCTTTGTCACCTCGAAGGAAGGAGCCATCTCTGTTGAAAATCGATTTTTACTTCTGATCTGTGATGGAGCAGTGTTCGCGGCACAGAATATCCCCGTCAATGCCACAGGTGATTGCGGGCAAGAAGAGACCGTCTGACCTTCCGGGATCAGGTGACAAAAAAGCCCCGTTCCAGTTTCAGGAACGGGGCTTTTTGCTCTCCCTGTTTTGTCATCAACAATTAGCGAAGCACGAGAAGCGTACCACCCATATGCGCGTCATGTAACTGACATTTGACGTCCAGGATGTTGCTTGCCGTGACGTATGTCAAGTCGCTGACGGGAATACCAATGTACTTGGTTTCCCCCGGCTTCAGGGTGATCTTCACATGCATTGACGTTGGCCCGGCAAAGGCGGAATCTGCATTGAGGTCAAACCCATGCACCGTATCAAGCGCATTGGTCACCTTGAGAAGTACCGGGCGACCGGCTCGCCCACCTGTTCCCTGAGATGTGAGGTCAAGGATGGCTGTTGGCGGGTACCATGCTTTTTTGCCACCAATCTTCATCGCCGTAAAATTCACGTCAACATCAAGTGTTTTAAATGAATGTCCCACAACGGACCCGGAAGCAAGATCTCCAATTTCCACACCCCCGGATTGCAACGCCAAGGCGACCGAAGAGCCAGTCGCCACCAGAATGAAACTCAAAAGGACGGATAGAAGCACCTTGCGCATTGCCGTACCTCCACTTCTAAAGGACGTTAATAATAAAAAGTGCCGTTGAACAAACTTAAGGCCCCTTCAATTTTCAGACAGCCCCACTGTTCTCCCACCGATAATAGTTGACCCTTATAGCATATGCCGTCCTGTGACGCAAGGCAGTTTTTGAGAGAGCCGGAAAGCAAAAGACAGGGTCATCCAGGACCGGCTTCAGGGGCAGTGCCCGAAGGGACAGCAAAGCCCTGTTTGGCCTTTTTGCTACAGGTCAGACCCATTCCAGACTCATCCACTCCCTGCCTGACAAGAGGCACGGATGGCTGACGCGGCCATGTCGTGTTCCCTTTGTGGCACAACAATTCGACACACTGTTCCCGTCAATCCTGATTAACCCACACAATCCGCAACAGTCGCGGGAAAGCATGAGGGCCGTTTCCCTCAACAATGCCCGGCATCATTGTTGTACAATGGCCCGCCACAAACGCAGGCCGGAGACATCATGGAAGCAATCTGGTGGAACAGGTGAAGCCGTTATGAAATTTCTCGTCTCCGTCACACGCCGCCTGCTTTTTCTTGCCATCCTACTCGTATCAGGCATCCCACCACAGGCCACAGCATTTTCCATTGAACAACCGAAGGCATTCAGTAGCCATCCCTCGCATCGAAACATTGCGGTCGTCATCAACGTCGGAGAGATCACGGGCATTACCAGCGTCAGACTCTACTGGTACAGGGAACGGGAAGACATGCTCAAGGCATTAGGCCATGACGCGTTAGCAACCGTCATCACCGCTCCCCCGTTCGACGTTGACCTTCGCCCACCCAGGGTAGCCATTGGCAACTATCGCCTGCTGGCTGTTGCCGAACAGAAAGGCCGGCAAAACGACAACGAAGAATGGGCGGTCTTCGACGAAATCCTTCTCCACATCCAACCCCATAGCCCATTGCAAGCCATCGAATTTCAGACGGAGAAACCATTAAAATTCGGCCGTGCCAGTGCCGTTCGGGTCTACGATCAGCTGGATTTTCTGGGCAAAACCATCGCGCTTCCGGTCGTGGGACGATTTGCGGACGGAACAGTGAGATCCATTCGTAGTGCATCCGCGGGGACAACGTATCACGTCGAAGATCCATCGGTTATTACCATGAGTCAACATGGACAGCTTCGGCTGACGGGCAATGGGAGCACGACACTAACCGTCCGCAACAGCGGGTTGATGCGCACGCTTGACGTCCTCGTGCAAGTCAATGCTGAACCAAACCAACCACCCCTTGCCGACCCGGGTCCCGTCCAGACCGTCTATTCAAACGACACGGTCGTACTGAGTGGCCTCAACAGCTACGATCCAGAGGGGGGATCCCTCCAATACCATTGGGCACAGATTCGTGGTAGCAAGGTGGCTCTCCTAGACCCCTATGCATCCCAAGCTCGCTTTTTAGCGCCTTTCGTGGTCGAACCCCGTCTCTTTCGATTTCAACTCCGAGTCACCGATATCCAAGGAGCCGACAGTGTGCCTGCATGGGTGGATATTGTGGTGGAACCGTAGCGTACGATCTCCACGAACCAGACATGGAGCGGGATGGAGATGGAACACGGATGCACAGGACAGCTCATACCGCAGATGGCACCCACACAAGCTCGCCATGCCCTCATGGATCACCCGTGCCACATTTGCATTGACGTTGCCAGCAATCTACAATTCTGGCCATTCGTGTTCCATACATGCCAGCCATCCGTGTCTATCCATGGAATGGTGGGTGGCGTGTACAGTTGTGTGCCCATGAGAACTTCCCACTTGGATATGACCCCACTGCCACCGGTCCATACGGTTCCGGGGCAGGCCATTCCTTCCCCCGCATGGTCCCTGCTCCATATCTCCGGTACGATTCTCGCCTGTGTTTTATTCACCGCTTGTCAACCCGACAACACCCCACTCATCGAAGAAAACGAGCGGATCAAAAAGCAAAATGCCAAGCAGGAAACAATGATGGCGACGATTCAAGACGGAAACCGGATCCTCCAGGAGCAGATCGACCGGCTCAACCAGGAACTGCGGGACAATGAGCAGACATTCGTGGAACAACTCGCACGCGCTCAACAAACCGGACAAAATCTCTCGACCGAAAATCACACCCTGCTCAAACAAATCCGGACTTTAACCAAAGACAACCAGAAACTGAAACTGGAGTACGAAAAGCTGAAGTCGGAAAACACAAAACACAAAGGCGATGCCCAATGGTTGCGCAAGCAACGAGAGATCTTTCGACAATCTCTTCAAGCCAATATCCAGACAGAGAAAACGCTGTTCCCCCACTCACTGCGTGATGTGACCAACGCCACCTCACAGGCCCTGGCGCAACATGGATATACGGTGTTGGCAAGAATGGCAACCGACAAAAAAGCCGTGTTTGTCACGGAACGAAAAACCTCAACCTCTTCCTTGATCGGGTTGCCCGGTTACCGAAACCAGTACCTCGTGGAATTGACAGCGCAATCAAACAACCAGACCGCCATGAAAATCAGGTCGCAGTATGAACAGGTGGGGCAGGAAGAACAGCTTCTGGATGCCGACAGCAAAGAGGTCTTGGACAACGAAGTCTCAGACCGTGAGCATCGATTCATTCAGGCCATTCTGCAACGACTTGATCAGCCACATTCGAAGGCCAAGCCCAAAGCCATCAACAAATAACGAGCACACCCCACGCAAGCATCGCCCCGCCCTGATTCGTTATCATGGATCGGCTTCTGTCTCCGTTTCTCTAAAGTTGTGTCCGTGTGCCGGCTCGTGCAACACGCGGGACAGACCCCTCGCATGGTGATCCGGTCAAAGCAATGATCCATGTCAACGCCGTTCCTGACACCTCACCCACACAGAGAGTCAACGGTCGCAGGATACGTGGAATCCACTGGTGTACACGCATCCCGTATTTCGACGTGTTGCAGGAACGTGCGGCAAGGGTATTGGGGAGTGCGCGCGCAGACCACCCATCGTTGCCTGGCCTGACCGTGCAGCCGTTGAGAAGCAGAGTCGTTGCAGAGGAATTACGGAGAGGAAGCCGACACACTGTGGCCGGCTTTCAGATAGGCGTCAATCCCTGCGGCAGCTTTCCGGCCCTCCGCAATAGCCCAGACGATCAGTGAGGCACCGCGCTTGGTATCGCCGGCGGCAAAGATGCCCGATCTGCTGGTCATGCACCTGTGGTCCACCGCCACATTGCCACGCGCGTCGTAGCGTACGCCAAGGCTATCGAGCAGTCCATGTTTCACTGGTCCCGTGAAGCCCATGGCCAAGAGAACCAGATCGACATCCATGTCAAACGCCGTCTCGGCCTTCGGGACGAATGCGCCACCTTCAGCCGAGACACGCTGAGCGTGCAATGTGCTCAAATGGCCATTCTCCCCTGAGAATTTCGTTGTCGAGACACTCCATCGGCGATCACACCCTTCTTCGTGGGCATGGGAAGTCCGAAGTTGCATGGGCCACAGTGGCCAAGGCGTGGACGCCGCGCGCTGAGGGGGCGGTTCAGGCAACAACTCAAACTGAAACACATCCTTGCATCCCTGGCGACGAGCGGTACCCAAACAGTCGGATCCAGTATCGCCGCCACCAATAATCACGACCCGTTTATCTTTCGCTGTGATTCGTTCGCCCACCAGACGCTCCCCGGCATTGATTTGATTTTGTTGGATGAGATACGGCATGGCAAAGTGAATGCCCTCCAGCTCCCGACCACGTACTGGCAAATCGCGCGCCTGTTCGGCCCCCAAGGCCAGACACACGGCATCGTACTGCCGGGTCAGGTCTTCTCCCGTCACGGTCATGCCGACGGTGACGTTGGTTTCGAACTGCACGCCTTCCGCGATCATCTGATCCAGCCGACGGTCAATGACCCATTTTTCCATTTTAAAATCCGGAATGCCATACCGCAGCAACCCGCCAATTTGGTTTGCCTTTTCATACACGGTGACGCGATGCCCCGCACGGGCCAGTTGCTGGGCAGCGGCCAGTCCCGCAGGACCCGACCCAACGATTGCCACGGTTTTGCCCGTTTGGGACACCGGCATAACCGGTTCAACCCACCCGTTATCGAACCCGCGATCAACGATGTTCCATTCAATCACACGGATGGAGACAGGATCGGCATTGATGCCAAGCACACAAGACGACTCGCACGGTGCCGGGCACAACCGACCGGTGAATTCAGGGAAATTATTCGTGGCATGGAGCACCGTGAGTGCTTCCTTCCACTGCCCACGATGCACCAGATCATTCCACTCGGGAATCAGATTGACAACCGGGCATCCGTTCGTGCTCTGACAAAACGGCACGCCACAATCCATACACCGTCCGCCCTGGTGGATCAGCTTCTCTTCGGGAAATGGTTCATACATTTCCTTCCAATCCAACACCCGCAACTCAACCGGACGTCGAACAGGATCTTCCCGCATAAAATGTAAAAACCCCCGTGGATCACCCACGCGCCGCTCCCTGTTGCTGGTGGACTCGGTGAGGCACCGCCGCCTTCCGTTCCATCAAGACCCGCTTATAATCCAAGGGCATCACCTTCACAAACCTGGCAAGCATCTGATGCCAGTTGTCCAACACCATCCGGCCTTTCCGGCTGCCGGTATAGCGGACATGCTGTTCAATCATGGTACGCAACGTGTCAACGTCTTCGTCCGCCACCACTGTTTCCAGTTCCACCATGCCAAGATTGCACCGGGAGTCAAATTTGCCGTCTTCGTTCAATACATACGCTTCACCGCCCGACATGCCGGCCGCAAAATTTCGCCCTGTTCGGCCCAATACCACCACCACCCCGCCCGTCATATATTCACACCCGTGATCCCCCGTCCCCTCAATCACTGTGCACACGCCGCTGTTGCGCACCGCAAACCGTTCACCTGCCGTCCCGTAAAAATAACACTCGCCACAGGTGGCACCATACAGAGACGTATTCCCAATCAGAATCGTGTCTTCCGGTCGAAACAGCACGCCTTGAGGCGGGGTCACAATGATCTTGCCACCGGAGAGGCCTTTCCCCAGATAATCATTCGACTCGCCTTCGAGACGCAACGTCACCCCGTTGACCAGAAACGCACCGAACGACTGACCGGCAGACCCCGTGAAGTTGATGGTAATGGTGTCAGGGGGCAAGCCCTTTGCTCCATATTTCCTCGCAAGATGACTGGACAGCATGGTCCCCGTCGTGCGATCGGTATTACAAATGGGCAGATCCAGTGTCACCGGTTCCTGCCGTGCAATCGCCGGCTCGCAGAGCTTCACCAAGTGATTGTCCAACACCTGATCCAATCCGTGGTTTTGCGACTGGATCCTGCGTGTCGCCACATCGGGTCCAACGGCAGGCCTCCACTGTAAAGGAGAGAGATCCAACCCACTGGCCTTCCAATGGTCAACGGCCTTCTGCACCTTTAACTTATCACTGCGGCCAATCATCTCCGAAAACGTCTGGAACCCAAGTTGCGCCATGAGCTCTCGCACTTCTTCCGCCACAAAGAAAAAGAAATTCACCACATGCTCGGGTTGGCCCGCAAACCGCTCACGCAGTTTGGGATCCTGGGTTGCGATGCCGACCGGACAGGTGTTGAGATGGCACTTCCGCATCATGACGCACCCTTCAACAATTAAGGGCGCGGTGGAAAACCCAAACTCCTCGGCACCAAGCAGGGTTGCCACCACGACATCGCGACCGGTCTTCATTTGTCCATCGGTTTCCACGGTGATGCGCCCACGAAGGTCATTAAGGACCAGCGTTTGATGAGTCTCCGCCAAACCCAACTCCCAGGGAATGCCGGCGGACTTAATCGACGACAGGGGTGATGCCCCCGTGCCACCGGCATCACCGCTGATCAACACTTTGTCGGCATGCGCCTTGGACACACCAGCAGCTACCGTGCCCACACCCACTTCCGACACGAGTTTCACAGACACCGCCGCGGCGGGATTCGCGTTTTTTAAATCAAAAATGAGTTGCGCCAAATCTTCGATGGAATAAATGTCATGATGCGGCGGCGGGGAAATGAGCCCCACGCCGGGTATCGAAAACCGCATCTTTGCAATGACGTCGTCGACTTTATGACCGGGAAGCTGTCCCCCTTCCCCGGGTTTCGCGCCCTGCGCCATTTTAATTTGCATTTCTTTCGCGTTGACCAGGTAATGCGCGGTGACACCAAAGCGTCCCGAGGCCACTTGCTTGATATACGAATTTTTCGAATCACCGTTCGGCAAGGGCACAAAACGCGCGGCATCTTCCCCGCCTTCTCCCGTGTTGCTCTTGGCTCCGATCCGATTCATCGCAATCGCAAGCGTTTCATGCGACTCCTTACTGATGGCGCCATACGACATCGCACCGGCGGTAAACCGCTGCATGATGTCCTTGGCTGGTTCGATGTCTTCCAGTGGCAATGGCTGAGGCAACACATGGAAGTCAAACAACCCGCGAAGATGCGTTCGATGTTGAGATTCATCATTCACCAGTTGTGCATAGTCCGCATAGGCTTTGGCATCGTTGTTGGTGGCCGCATGTTGCAACGTCGCAATGGTCTTGGGATTCCAGGCATGATGCTCGCCCTGAATACGATAGTGCACATCACCGCCAACGTCCAACATGCGAACAGGAACCAGGGCATACCCGACCTGATGGCGACGCAACGACTCTTCAGCGATTTCCCGCATCCCGATCCCCTGAATCCGGGAAGAGGTGCCGGTGAAGTATCGATCCACGAGCTGGTGACTCAATCCAAGGGCTTCGAAGATTTGCGCCCCGCAATAGGACTGCACCGTTGAGATCCCCATTTTGGAAAAAATTTTGAGCAGGCCCTTGTTCACGGCTGTGATAAATTTTGCCGACGCGGTCTCGGCGTCAAGCCCATCCGGCAACGAACCTCCGAGTTCCAGATCGTGATAGGTCTCAAACACAAGATAGGGATTCACCACCCCGGCACCATAGCCGATCAGACATGCAAAATGATGCGTATCGCGCGGCTCGCCGGTCTCAAGAATCAACCCGACTTCCGTTCGCGTGGCCTCACGCACCAAATGGTGATGGACCGCGGCCACTCCCAGCAAACTGGGAATCGGCGCCCAGTCCTGCTGCACACCGCGATCACTCAAGATCAGAAACTTGTATCCCTGCCGAATCGCCTGTGACGCATCCTGACACAGCTGATGAACAGCCGCCTCCAGCCCATCCGGGCCCTCGGACACACGGAACAACAGCGGCAACGTTTTGCTGACAAAATGGGGATCGTCGATCTCCCTGAGTTTGGCCAGTTGCGCATTGGTCAGAATCGGCTGCTGGATTTTAATTCTGCGACAGGCCTCCGGAATCTCAGCCATCAGGTTAGGTTTCGGCCCGATACTCGTGACCAGCGACATGACCAGCTGTTCTCGAATCGGATCAATGGGAGGATTGGTCACCTGCGCAAAGAGTTGTTTAAAATATTTCGGCAACAATTGCGGCCGATTGGACAGCACCGCCAACGGGGTATCCGTTCCCATCGACGACATGGGTTCTTCGCCGTTGATCCCCATCGGCGACAACACCATTTTAATTTCCTCCATGGTGTATCCAAATACCTGCTGTCGTTGGCGGAGTGTCTGGCGATCCGGTTGCGGCACATTCAACGGTTCAGGGAGGTCATCCAGCGACACGCGGCACTGTGTCAGCCAGGAGCGGTAGGGTTGGCTGTTGACAATGTGCGCTTCGATTTCCTCGTCGCCGATAATGCGCCCCTGCTCAGTATCCACCAGAAACATGCGGCCCGGCTCGAGGCGTCCTTTCGCACGGATCTGGTTCGGAGCGGCCGGCAGGACGCCGGCCTCGGACGCCAGGACGACGACATCATCCGTCGTGATTTGATAGCGGCACGGCCGTAACCCGTTGCGATCCAACGTGGCACCGACCTGTTTGCCATCCGTAAACGCGACGGCCGCCGGCCCGTCCCACGGTTCCATAATAGAGGCGTGGTATTCATAAAACGCCCGTCGCTCCACATTCATCTGAGGATTGCCAACCCACGGTTCGGGGATCAACATCATCATGACATGAGCCAGCGGCCGGCCAGCCATCGAGAGAAATTCCACCGCATTATCGAGACAGGCAGAATCGCTTTGATTGTCATGGACGATAGGGTAGAGTTTTTCGATCTCATCGCCAAACAGATCGGATGCTAATCGCCCCTGGCGTGCACGCATCCAATTGACATTGCCTCGCAGCGTGTTAATTTCGCCATTATGGACAATAGCCCGATAGGGGTGAGCCAACGACCAGGCGGGGAAGGTATTTGTACTAAAGCGGGAATGCACGAGTGCCAACGCCGAGATCATGCTGGCATCGGCCAGATCAGGGAAAAAGAGACCAAGTTGCCCAGGCAGAAGCATGCCTTTATAGACAATCGTTCTAGACGATAAACTGCAGACGTACACATGATCGCGTTCCTCCAGCCCGGATTCACGCATCGCCCGGTCCATACGTTTCCGCACAATGTACAACTTCTGCTCAAACCGATCTGCCGTGAGCGTGTCACGAGCAATGAAAACCTGCCGTATGGTGGGCAGAGTCTTTCGGGCAACGGCACCAACGTGTTCGAGTTTCACCGGCACATCGCGCCACCCCAACACCTTCAGCCCTTCCTCGCGAATAATGGACTCAAAAATGCCTTCGCATTGACGACAAAGCAGCTCAGTCTGGGGGAAGAACGACATCCCCACCCCATAGCCACCCGATTCAGGCAGGTGCATCCCCAAGTCATGACAGACGCGCCTGAAAAACTCATGGGAGATTTGCAGAAGAATCCCCGCGCCATCGCCGGTACAGGGATCACACCCCTGTGCTCCACGATGGTGAAGATTGTTCAACACCCGCAAGGCTTTTTCGATGATATCGTGGGACCGATGGCCTTTCACGTTGGCCACAAAGCCAATGCCACACGCATCCTTCTCACATTGCGGGTCATAGAGCCCTTGCTTGAGTGGAAAACCGTAGAGTGGTTGTTGAGTACTCATCATTGAAGGTCAGGGAGAACATCAGCCCGTCGTGGCATTGTGGTATGCCAGAATGAACCGTGACGGCCACACAGCGACCACTTCACGCAACCCGTGTCGCCCCCGGGCCACCGCACGCGTGAACAGACCAGAACCGACAATCTGAAGCACAGCAGGGACAAGATGAAAATCTACTGGATGCGCAAAACGGTGTCAAGGCAGATTCTATGAAACCCCGCTCCCATGCTTACGTTCTGCATCTCAGTCATAACGCGATCGTTGAACGAGGACCATGCGCTTACCTTGACAAACACCAGACCCTCCCCTAGGATCATCTCATGGCCACTGGGCAACCGGCTGTACAACATTCCCTCACGATGGATGCCGTGTGGGAAATCTACCATCAGGATCTCGAAGAAATTGAATCTCAAATCCGCCGTCACCTCAATTCCGATGCCCCACTAATCAACGAAGTCGCCGCTCATATTCTCAACGGCGGTGGCAAACGCATTCGACCCCTCCTCCTGAATCTCTGTGCCCGACTCACGGGCTATGTCCCCACAGATGACCTGATCATTGGCAGCCTCATTGAATTCATCCATACAGCGACACTCCTCCACGACGACGTCCTGGATGAGGCCGCCCTCCGCCGGGGGCAATTCACCGCTCAACGCATTTGGGGCAATCGGACCAGTATTCTGGTGGGAGACTATCTCTACTCACAGGCCATGCAGCACATTGCCGCATTTAAGAATCACGACATGAACGAGACCATGGCCACCGCCTGCAGGAAGATGGCCGAAGGAGAGATTCTTCAACTGACCGCCAACCGACAACCGCTTGTCCCCGAGGCGGATTATCTCCGGATTGTCGAATACAAAACCGGTGCGCTGGTGGCTGCCGCATGCAAAGTCGGGGCTATTCGAGGCAGCACCTCTCCCATGCAACAGGAAGCATTATATCAATTCGGTTTGTACATGGGCATTGCCTTCCAACTCACAGATGACCGGCTGGATTATATGGCCAACGACAAGAGCCTGGGGAAACCGCTCGGACAGGATTTGCGACAGGGGATGGTCACGCTGCCTCTTATTCATTTATTGCACCATCTGCCGGTTGAGGAACGCCAACGTCTGATCACGAATATCGAAACCGGAGCCCTTGACGAGCAACACATGCTTCATCTCACAACCCTCATGCATCGCCACGGCTCGTTGCAGTACACACGGGATCGTGCTCACGAATACCTCCATGCCGCAATGGCGAACATCACGGCCTTTGAAGATTCCACAGCCAAGCGCGCCCTCACCGTCGTCGCCGATTACATGGTCAACCGGGATCGGTAATCCTTTCCCCCCTCGTGCCAGGCCTCATCACCCCGACGAAGGTGTGGCACGCGCGGCCTTCCCCCGCAGGGCAGCCAGAAAAACAAGCCCAACAAGAATCCAGATGATTTCGCGGATCCGACGAATGAGGGCAAAGGCGATCCCTGTCATCTCGCCATATCCCAGTCCCATCAGCAAAAAAAGATAACCGCCTTCCTGCACGCCCAGACCGCCGGGAATCACCGACATCGCGCCCTTGATGAGGACGGCGATCGCGGCAATGGACAAAGACAACAGCCAGCCGGTTTCCACGCCAAGGAAGTACAAAATCACGTAGACCTCCAACCCCTCCGTCAACCATGCGACAAAATGCACGCCAAAGGACAGGGCAAACGCCCGACGGCGCTGCCGGTAAAAATTTCGAATCACCTGGTCCAACTCCAACAACTTCGGCCGCCAGGCCACAAGCCAGCGCGATCGAATCCGACACGCTTCAGCCAAGGTGACCAGCCCCATCCCGATGCCATATCGCTGAATAATCACGAACAGGAAGACGACAAACGCGAGCATGCCCACACTGACCAGTGCGGCCAGGACATTGTACGTCCCGCCTCCAGCAAACCACCACAGAAGACCAATCCCCAATAACATGAAGACAATCTGTGCAATGACCATGATGGTCTTGGTTATCACCATGGACGCCAGTCCTTCGACCATGGGGACCTCATATCGTGTCAGCAGATAGGCTTTCAGGGGTTCGCCGCCAAGCACGGAAGTCGGGGTCGTCACGTTAATGGCTTCGCCAGACATTCTCACCATGAACAACCGGACAAACCCAACCCGCTCCGCCCAGGGGCCCAGAATCAGCCACCATCCATAGGTATCGAGACAGTACACCAACAGAAACGGGGTAAGAATAATGCAGAACGGGACAAAGCCAATACGTTCAGCCGTCCTCATGATGTGCATCGGGCCGATATGCCAGAGCAGTCCGCCCAGCACAAGAAGACCGAACACAAGACACACCATCCTGATCATGAGATGAACGCGGAACAAGCATGTGACAGACATGCCATGCTGAAGGGGCAATGCCATCGCTTACACGTGACATGGCATGCGCAATGTATTCGGGACCAGTGCATGAAGCAGGAGTCAGGATTGACGAGACCGCAACGCCTGACGGAGGTTCCACGCCATCAGTACGGCAAACACGCTTGACCCCGCGGCCCCAAGCCATAAAAACCAGGGCAGGATTCCCAAACAGGCACACACCGCCACCACAACAGAGAAATCACGGTTGGCCACGCGTTCAAGAATAGTATCAAAGCGGGATCGGAGGGTGAGATTCAGAGATTGCCACAACCCGGGCTGCGATTTGAGAGATTTGACCCGTTGCACCCCCCACAATGCCACCCCGGTGGAGACAATGGCAACGGCACCGACAATCAGCGAAAGGGAACTCGATTGCCAGAGATCTTTCTGAACCACGCCCCAGGCAATGCCAGCAAAGATCGCCATATGGACAATATTGTCCGCCACGATGTCCAGCACCTGACCAACCCGGGATTCCGCAAAGGTCAGACGCGCCACTTCTCCATCGCAACAATCAAGAATCACCGCAACCTGAAACAGCACAGCCCCCAGAATGTCCAGTCGGTACGAACCCATGGCAAAACAGGCCGCACCCGCGAGGCCAACCATCAGCGACAGCACGGTAATGACAGCGGGCGACCATCTCACGCGAAGAAAAAGCCGGCTGAACAACCTGGAGAGTTTCCGATTGACATAGCGATCCATCACCCCATCCAGGCTCCCCTGCACGACCTGCAACGAATGAAACAACATGCGCTCCGCGTTCCGTGGCCCGTCAGGCTCGCGGGTGTCCTGATACCCATGGGACGCAAGAGACAACCCTTGCACCGCCCCTTCCAGCGCGGCCCGCTCCAACGCCAACCGGATCGGGTCCACTGCTCCCGTTGCCGACAGAGGCCATCTCCCTGCTGCCTCGAAGAACCGAACCGGCAAGACGACCAGATCAACAGTGGATGCCAGTCCACTGGCCGCCGTTGCCATGGAGTCCAAGGCCGAAGACCCGTGGCCGGCAAAGGCCACTTGCGGGGCACGTCCGTCCCGATGAACATCAAACCGCCACCGTCCCTCATGACAGACATCCTCCTGTTCACCCATCGGCCCGACGGGCACAATGGCGTTGCCTGTTCGCCCTTCTTCCCTGAGAGCGACAATCAACGACGGGAGAAAAACGATATGACAACCAAGAATAAGACACGAGCCATTCATCTCATTCGTCAAGGCCTCCCATGTCTGAGAATGCAACGGAGGAAACTCGCGAACCGGAAGCCAGCGCAGTACCATCCGGATACGATGATCGACCTCAATCAACGAACGAAGCGCCCGCTCCTCCTCGCCCACAAGGATCAGCACCTGTGAAATCCCGCCACGCTGAAGCGTGCACAGGGTTCGTTGAAATAACGTCATGCCGCCAACACGTGTCAGCACCCCGACGGAGGATCGATTAGCCACTTCGCCGTCACATACGCCTGACGAAGCCAGGAGAATGGCCGTGTCAATCGTGCTGACTTCAGACTGTTTGAGGGTGCCATCCACAGGTTGTCTGCCTTCCGCGAGGCATAATCAGACCGCGGCCTTACGTCCCACTACCGTCTCCTGCCTCTTCCAACAGGGGCAAAATACGGGTTTGCGCCCGTTCAACATCTTCCAGAAAATCAATTTCAATCCAGGGCAGTCCCCCGATTTTCTCAAAACCGACCGGGATCTCACGAAAAAACCCTTCCAGGGCATCTTCATATTCAAGATCCAGAAGCCCACGATTCACACACCCCCCCACCGACCGAAGCAAATCCGGCACGGCAGCATGGGCCACGCGTAACAACCCCACACCTTCGCCGACCCGGTCATAGCCCTCTGGAATCTGCTTGGACAATGCCACCACACGTTCCTCTCGCACCGCGACCATACATTCTTCCGTCTGTTGCGTTACGGTCTCATCCACCAACAAGGCATTGAGAAACGGAGAGGAAAGTAACCGATCAAGGAGAGCGGGATGAAACAGGAGATCGGCATCCATGATCACCACATCATCATCCAACGCCTGCCGGGCCACCCACAGCGAGCCAATACTCCCACGTTCAAACCCGGCATTGACCAGGCACGTCACCTCCAAGGGAAAGGGATAGGCAGCGACGGCTTCACGAATCAATTCCTGTTTATAGCCAACCACCAGACAGACACGGGCCACGCCATACTGACGCAGGGCATCGAAACAGCGGTACAGGAGCGACCGGCCTCCGATTTCAATCAGGCACTTGGGACGATGTTGAGTCAGGACATGCAACCGTCTCCCAACCCCCGCCGCCAGCATGACCGCCTTCATGCGCCCCCGGTCTCATGCCGTACGACCTCTTCAAACGCCTCCAGAAAACCTTCAATGTGGTGTTCCTGCAAGTCGCCCATATGCGCCACACGGAAAATCTTCGACTCGAACCGGCCCTGGCCGGCATAGATAACGTAGCCGCGATCTTTCAGACGATCATGCAGGACGGCATACGTCAGGCGTTCCGGCATATAAAAAGCCGTCAACGAATTCGACTGGAGATTGGCAGGCAACACGGCCCGCACCCCAAGGGTCTCCATGCGGTCCCGAATCAGAGTGGCCAGGTGTCGATACCGCTTCATACGATTGTGCACCCCTTCTTCGAGGAGTTCGGATAAGGCCTCGTCAAAGGCGGCATACAACTGCACGGCCGGCGTAAAGGGCATACTGCCCCGTTCCTGTGCTTCGTAATAATTGGCCAGGCTCAAATACCAGGAACGCCTGGGATACTTCACAACATTTTCCATAAAACCTTTTCGGACCAGCACAAACGAGACTCCCGGAAATCCTTGAATGCATTTCCCCGCAGTACCGGCGACCATGTACATATGCCGACCCGCGATATCCAGGGCTTCCCCGCCCAACCCACTGACCGAATCCAGGATAAAGACACACCCACGGCTATCAACGTGTTCGGCAATGTCATGAACGGGGTTGATCAGACCCAGCGTCGTTTCATGATGCACCATGACCACCGCATGCACTGCCGGCTGCTGCTTCAGTGACTTCAGAATGGTCTCCGGGTCCGGCGGAGTGACCCAATCGCATTTGATCTCGGCAATTCCCAGGCGTTGTGTCCCCACGATTGAAGAAATCCGCTCCCCATACACGCCATTGTTGACATGCACGAGACGCTTCCCCGCAGGCAGGCACGACATGATTGACGCCTCGACCGCCGCAGTGCCGGACCCGGTCAACAGAATCGCGGTATAATCCGACTCCGCACCTGGCACAAAGGCTTCAAGCAGCTTGCGACGAATACGGCCACACAACTCTGCACATTCGGATTCCCGATGACAGAGATCCGGCCCCATCAAGGCATGGCGGACACGATCGGACACATTGACCGGACCTGGATTGAGCAAGATCGTGCGCATTCCCTCATCCTTTCTCCCGTGGTCTCACGTCCAGGCAGCACACACAGCTAGCCCGCATCCACGGCGGCGCGAAAACGTGTTGTCACGTCAGACGGATCCAGTGCCACTCGATCCGCGTCCTCTATCTGCTCATTGACTTTGATCAGCAGAAAATTCGGGCCGGGACTGTTCAGCATGTCCGTAAATTCATACACAAGATCTTCCCGTTCCCACACGCGTTCGACCGTGGCATACCCGGCCGCCTTCGCCACCTGATCCAGCCGAACCACTCGCGAATAGGATGGCTGATTGCCGGTTGTCCCATAGACCTCGTTATCAAACACCACATGCGTCAGGTTCCTGGGCTGCAGGGCACCGATCGTGGCCAACGTGCCCATTCCCATCAGGACGTTCCCATCGCCATCAAACACCACCACGCGCCGGTCCGGTCGGGCACAGGCGAGACCCAACCCGATTGAGGCCGCGACACCCATTGACCCAATCATGTAAAAATTGCCGGCACGGTCGTGGATTTTGTGGGCCTCCCGTGACGGGAACCCGTTACAAATGATCACGGGTTGACCGGACAGCACTGCAAAGAGTGCCTGCATTGCCTGGGCCCTGCTCTGCATCACGCCTTCTTCAGGTCGCATGGCTTGAGGTGTTCCTGTCTCTTGTGGTCAGGACGTTCATCACGGTTGGATCGTTTTCACGACGCCCTTTTTCACAAACAACGCAACGGGGAGACGTTGGTCCATCACGGCTTGCATGGCCCATCGCAGGTCATCCAGCATGGTTTCCCGGGATAGCGTTCGATGAGCAATCCGGATCGTCTCCATCAACCGCGGCATGGTGTGCCCCATCACCAGGTGTTCCGGTGCATCGTTGCCTTCAAACCCCCTCCAGGAGATGATCAGCAGGCACGGAATTTTGTAGATCAGATGAAGCGACATGAGCACATTCAAGGCATTGCCAAGACCGGAATTCTGCATCAGCACCACCGGAACTTTTCCCCCGAGAAACGCGCCTGCAGCCATCGCCACGGCTTCATCCTCCCGAACCGACGGGATATACACCCGGCGTTGGCTCAGCACGTCGAGAATCCCGCCTAAAATCGTGTCGGGCACCCCGGTAAAAAAATCAAATCCGGTATCCTGCAAGGCTTTGACAAAATCATCGCTCTCAATCATGACGACAACGTTTCTTTGCCGCAAGACACAACAACCGGGGGACGTTCCAGAAACGCGATTCCCGGGCTCAATGGGTGTTTCGTTTCAGACAATACAACACTCGCTTTCCTGTGGGAAGCTGCCGGCGATCAACCAGTGAAAAATGCTTGAAGGCCTCGGCCTCAAAGGCCGGCTGGTTATACCACGAATAGACATCATCCCTGTTGGCAAGGAGCTTCTGCACCATGGGATCCGATTTCGGCACAAACTCAATAATGACGTATCCGGCATCAAGCACAACCAGCAAATGAAACAGATACGCAAAGGGCACATTATGTGTCACGCAAAGATGGTGCAGAAGGGCTAACATCAAGACGGCGGCCGGCTTGCCTCGACCGAAAAAACTTTGCCGCGCAAGGTTATGCCATCCCAAGCCGGGCGAAGGATTCATCACATCCATGACCAGCGGCAAAATCCCCGGAATGCGGTTTTCCCGGCAGTGCCGGTAGAGTTCGTTCACTGATTCCGGATCAGCATCAATGGCAATGACCAAATCGGCATATTTTTGAGCAATGAAGGAAAACTCTCCCTTGTTGCATCCAAGATCCCACACAGAATCCGGCCGGGCGTTCTCCAAAGATTTTTCGACAAACTCTCGCTTGGCTTCAATGTCAAGATCGGTATATGACCGATGTTCGGCGTAGCCGACCCAGTGACTTTTGGGCCGTGACGGGCGTAATGGGGTCACGATGTTTTTCATGGCGCGAACGATGGCGCTCACATGTTCCAGGGAAAATTTCAGTGTTTGAAAATTCGGCTTCAGGGCGAGATTTGAGTCTTGAAACCCCCTTTGAAAAAACGATTGGAGCATGACGTGTTTGAACATACCGGATTTTCTCCAGCCTGCCATGCCCAGCAACGGCTTCATCACATGGATCGGAATCCCTTCAAAATAACTTCTCAAGACCGGTTGAAAATGGATGCCCTTGTGGGCTGTCAAAGCCAGCTGAAACAAAAACTGCTGACAAAACTGCGTGTAGCCCACCCACGGGTTGCCGGGAACATATTTCGCCAGCGAAAGAATATCAATCAGGATCGGGCGACCATCCACAAACTGGATGTTATACGCGGTGGCATCTTTTAAGGTAAATCCATATGGGGCGGCATGCAGCAGAAAATCCAGGGTGTGCAACGCCGCATCTTTCAACATATCAAAGGACCATTCATAGGGATAGCTGATAAAAGGAATCCGTTTCTGTTCCACGATGCCGCTCATGTCGGGAAATGATTCGGTCGTGCCATTGGCGCAAACCGCATCCGTTTCCCACGTTGGACTCACCCAATGCCCCTCCTCCGCCCATTGACACAGCGGACTCTGACGAAAGTCCCAATACAAGGCCAACCCCTCACTCGTAAGCGCACGGAATACCCGATTCCCATGAAAAAAGACAAACCCGCAGGGGTCACGGTAGGACCCGGGAGCACGAACAATATCCGACATGACGTCAGGTTTCGTCATTGTTCCCCTTGCGAAAATATCCGGTGATTTTCCCCCAGTACAGTTTGACCACCACCCCAATGCCGGCAAGGCCCCCCAGCAGCAATTGCACCAGCAACCCCCCGGCGGACGGGTCAATATAGGCCATGGCCTCATCAGGCTCAACGCTGGCCAGAACAACAGTCAAAACAAAGACGAGCGAACATCCGCGTCCGTTTCGCATAGTTGGGTTCCTTCCCTGCAGATCACAATCGTTCGGCATGTGACGACGATGAGCGTCGCGCTCCCTGCGCCATACGCTCCAGTAAAATCTCAAAAAATTCGGCCGTATGAACGGGCGACGGGTTCACCTCACTCCGAATTTGTCCCGGCGACCGGATTAAAAACGGCACACGAAAGCCCTGCTCATGTTCCAATGCCCGCCCGGGGTCGCGGGGATCAAAACTGATGCCATGGTCGCTCATCACCACGATAAAGGACCGATCGTACAGTTCCCGGGCCTTCAGGCGCGTAATAAATTCTCCAAACAATACATCCGTATACGTGACCTGTTCCCGGTAAAACATTTGCAGGGATTTAAGTTCGTCCAGACTCAAATTTCTTGACGGTTTATCCTCGTGGATGTTGTCCGAGATTTCACCGTTGCTTGCATGGAAATAGGGAAAATGGGGCAGGCGTTCGTGAACGTAGGTCAACGTGGGGCGCTTGAAAGTCTGCCCCACGTCAAGCGCACGCGTGATGGGATGTTCCGGCCACCCCGCCAGTCGGACAAGCAACCGGTAGAAGGAAACGCCTCCCCATGTATGGCGCAACACTCCGGGAACCGTTCGATCCCAGGTCTGCTTGACCAGCTGATGGTAGGTGTCAAAATCGCTGCTCAGAAAAACCCGGCACCCCGCAACGACTTCCTGGAACGCTGAACAATACGGCAAATAATCCCCGGCGATGAAGACATCCATCCATTGAGCCATGGAAGAAAAATAGTTGCGTCCATCAAAGTCGGCAACAAAGTGGGCGCGAAAGTCATTGACATCCTTCCTGCCCAACAATAAAGCCGAAACGGCGCGGGGGGGTATAGTTATGGAGCGTGCGAGCATGAGGATACCACGTACTGGCCCGGGAAAATTCCGCCAAATTCGGCACGATCTTTTCATTCAAACGATCCCCGTTCCGCAACACATTGGCAATCGACCATTCATCAAACAGGAGCCAAAAGACGTGAGGCCCGTCTTCGTCCAACGTCACGCGCCCGTCTCTGCGTTGGACAGATTCTCTCCTGGATTCCGTATGTGATGCGATGACGGCTTCCCATTCCCGCGCCTGAAGAACCACCTGGCCCACATTCAGCATTTCGTACAACAGCAGGAGGACAAGAAACTGATGGACAAGAATCACGGTCTTTTTTCCCGACCGCATAAACCAAATCACGGCGGGAGCACATGCCACGATACAAAAAATGACATACACAGTTCTCCACGAAGACGAAACCGATGTGACCTGCACAAGATTCAAAAACGAAACAAGACCCATCACCGACAAGGTTTTTGCGACGCGGACGGCCATGGCGTCACCTCCCCACTGATACGCCACAACCAGGAAACACCACGCAATCAGCCACCCGCCCGCGTAAAATCCGGCAAGACAGGAAAAACAGACCGATCTCCCGGGACTGGCCAGAATTGCGCTGTTCAACGG
The DNA here is from genome assembly GCA_963692935.1 of Nitrospirales bacterium. Lineage (GTDB taxonomy): Bacteria > Nitrospirota > Nitrospiria > Nitrospirales > UBA8639 > Bin75. The sequence continues at coordinate 470,346 of OY843588.1, read as the reverse complement.
AATCATCAACAGGAGTGCGGTGACGTTACCGGCCACCAAAAGCGTCGCCGCAAGGTTTCGCATGCCGATTCCCACGTGTTCGTCGTTCCCGTTAAGCAGAACGCCCGCACCACCGTCGTGCCGACCTGCTTACATCACTCGTTGCAGAAGATTGGATGGCCGAGTAGAATACACGTTCATCAGGCAACGCCGTTCTCTCACACCGAAAAAGCATTGACAACACGCCATGCCACGTGGTCGCCGGAGTCGAAGTTCATACACCAACGTCCATGCACAGAGCGGACTGGACGACGCCCTGCCCGCACTGGAGACATGGCCCAATCAATTTCCCGGTTATGAAATCACCATTGAGATCCCGGAATACACGGCAATCTGTCCGAAAACCCAGCTTCCGGACTTTGGTACCATCACTCTTCACTACATGCCTGGCAATGCATGCGTGGAACTCAAGTCGCTCAAACTGTACATCCATGCCTATCGTCACATCGGCATTTTTTACGAAAACGCCGTCAACCGGATCCTTCAGGATTTCGTGAAAGCCTGCAAGCCCGCCTGGGCCACCGTGACCGGAACCTTTACCGCGCGCGGCGGTCTCAGCAGTACCATTCAGGCGAAATACCCCCGGCCCACAAACACGAGACGCTGAAGCGGGCGTCTCCCACGCATCAGGCATGGCTGACGTAGTATTCTCCGATACTCTCGACCACCCGCTCCATCTGCTCATCCGTCAGTTCAGGGTAAATCGGCAGGGACAACACCTCCTGTGCCGCACGTTCCGAAACTGGCAGGTCGCCTTTCTGATAGCCCAGCGGTTGGTAACATTCCTGCAGATGTAGCGGGACGGGGTAGTAGACTCGATGCCCGATGTCACGTTCCTTCAAATGAGCCATCAACGCATCACGTGTACGGGCACGGATGGTATACTGGTTGAAGACGTGGACATTGCCCGAATCCGTCGTGGGCAACGTCACGTGCTCGTCCAGGCCAGCTTCCGTCAACAGTCGCTCATAGGTTGCCGCATTCCGGGCTCGTTTGTCATTCCACCCGTCCAGGTATTGAAGTTTGACGTGCAGGACCGCCGCCCCAAGAGCATCAAGGCGACTGTTGAGACCGATATGTTCATGGTAGTAATCCGACCGGCTCCCATGGATTCGCAACGCCAGAATCCGTTCCCGGAGGTCCCGATCATTCGTGGCAATCAATCCTCCATCGCCGATTCCCCCAAGATTTTTCGACGGGAAAAAACTCAAGCATCCGGCATACCCGAACGTTCCGGCTTTGCGCCCGTGGCGACTGGCGCCAATGGCCTGACAGGCATCTTCAATGACCTTGATGCCATGGTGATCGGCCACCTCCATGATCGTCTCCATGTTGGAACATTGACCGAAGAGATGGACGGGAATGATGGCCTTCGTGCGAGGCGTGAGACGTTGCTCAATCTGGTCGGGATCAATGTTCATGGTATCCGGCTGGATATCAACGAACACGGGCACCCCCTGTAACCGCGAGACGACCCCTGCCGTGGAAAAGAAGGTGAACGGCACGGTCAGCACTTCATCGCCGGGTTCCAACCCCGCTGCCATTAAGGACAACAGTAAGGCATCGCTCCCCGAGGCCACGCCGACGGCGTACCGACACCCAAGATATTCGGCGATGGCCGTTTCAAAATCCTCGACCCGTTGACCGAGTATAAAGCCTTGCTCGTCGCAGACTGTTTCAATGATCGACAGCACATCCGAACGGATATGCCGAAACTGCGCCTTTAAATCCAACAACGGGACTTTCACGGAAGACGGCACTCCTGTTCTCACACAGCCGGGGAGGCAGATAAAGACGGGACGCTCATTCAAGCATATGGACAAGGAACATGCAAGTGGGACAGACCATCTGACGGGCCAGCAACAGCGGAACGATGCCGACATGGGCTGCGGTCTCAATGCAAGCCGGTTATCCTGACATGGTCTCCATGCAGTGCGGGCAGAAGGCCGAACACGCCGTTGTGGGAGCATGTCCCGGATTGGGTTCCGCTTGATGCGGTCGAGACGATAGCCGCTTGCGGTGCATCCCGCCCAGGGACCACCTCCCCCTCGTGCCCGTCAGCCCCCCCCCCCCCATGCTTATGGCACAGGCAGGGGCCAGCACTGGCCAAGTATTGCACGCTTGAGTCAGTGATCGTCCTGCCGGATGCCGGTGGGGCTGTAGTGCTCCTCCTTCACCCCGGCACAGCAGGTGGCACAGTCCTCGGGACCGGTCCCCATGGCAAGCGGCGTTTGATTTTTCCGCACCGCAAAGCCGCCGTCGGCACGCATGTGCGCGCTCCTGATGCCGTTATAACAGCGGTCTCCGCCGGCAATCATAAACAGGCGGACCAGCACGCCGTTGTCTTCGGTGAGTGCCACCATGCTGCTGAACACGCCGCTGCCGCCGGGATATTCCATGACAAAGTACAGGTGCGCGCCGCCCGGCAACGTTCCGGTTCGGGAAACGACCAGCTTGCCCTCCACCGTCCCGCATGCCGACAACCGCGCTGTTTCCGCATACAGTAATGTTTGCAGACAACCACCCGGCACCTCAGCGGCAGCAACCGCTGAGTGCAGAATAAAACCAAGTGCGGCACAGGCACCACGTTGCAGGATTTTTTTTGCCACCATCATACAGTTACCCGCAGTTCGTTTGTTCATCTTTCTCCCTCGTCATCCTCGCTCGGCTACCGCAGGATAATGTTTCGCGACATCACGCACAATGCGGACATCTGCGCAGGCATGGAAAGGCTGAACGGTGATCTGTTTCAACACCATCGTTCGTGATCGCCTCGCATTTCGCATGATGCACACCGTATTGACCCACCACGGCCAGGCAGGGCAGTTTTAATCCGTAGCGTCTCGTTCACGTCGGGCTCATCTCCCCCCTGTCCCACTGGTACGGACACACCCTTCACACCTCGACCCACGAGACAGGATCGCCAACCACGCTCCCGCCATCGGTAGGTTTTTTGACTCCTTCCTCTCCAGCATTTTATAGTAGCAGGCTACAGTGAAGGCACCGTATCATTGTTGTCTGCAATATCCCGCACGCGAAAGATGTCTCATTCCCGTTTCAGTCAGAACGGGATCATGACAGAAACACTCGCATGACCAAAGAACACGACGTGCTCTGTGAGGCCGTTAAACAGGCAGGGCAGGCAGTCCTGAAACAATCCAGGGAAGGGTTTCAGACCTATCGTAAAGCCGATTCTTCTCCGGTGACATCAGCCGACCTTGCCGCCAATGACATTTTGCATCACGCCCTCACCACCGCCTTTCCTGACGATGCGTGGCTGTCCGAGGAAAGCCCGGATACGCAGGAACGCCTTTCACGGTCCAGGGTATGGATTGTGGATCCGATTGACGGGACAAAATATTTTATCAAGGGCATCCCCCAATATTCGATTTCCGTGGCACTTGCCGACCACGCACACCCGGTCCTCGGCGTGGTCTATAATCCAGCCACTGACGAACTGTTTTCAGCCATTCATGGCCACGGAATACGCCTCAACGGGGAACGGTGTCCCGCAACAGACCGAACCAGCGACCGACTCTCCCTCTTAGTCAATCCCTCGCGTCTTGGTAGCAACGAGTTGCAACCCTTCGCCGACAACGCCCATCTCCAACCCATGGGATCTATCGCCTACAGTCTGGCATTAGTGGCGGCTGGCCATGCCGATGGCACCGTGAACTTTGACCTGCTTCATGAATGGGATGTCGTCGCCGGGTGGTTGCTGGTGAACGAAGCCGGTGGGACAACAACGGACAGCCACAGGAACATCATGGCCTACAACCAGGCGAATCCGCTGGTGCGAGGAATTTTTGCGGCGCGGCATGGCATGCGACAGCCATTTGAAACATTGATCGCCCAATGCACCACACCCGGCACCGCATCGCCACCCCTCCCGGTGGACAGACACAGCTGATCCCTTGTGGCCGTCCCCTGTCCCTGGATTCCTGTCTCTCGATAACGCCCCGCTCCATCTCCCGCCACACAACCCGACAGGGCCATGGGATTCGCCCAAACGAGGCGCAACATTATTCCACGGTCACGCTTTTGGCCAGATTCCGTGGGCGATCAACATCAATATTGCGCAAGACCCCAATATGATAGGCCAGGAGCTGCAACGCGACCGTCATGGGAATGGATGACAGCAGCGCGAGCGTACCGGGAATCGTCAAGACACAGTCGGCCAAGGAGTCCAGGTCATGTTCCTCTTCATTCGTCAAGGCAATGACCGGGGCGTTCCGTGTCTTGACTTCCATGAGATTGCTCACAGTTTTTGGGTACAGCCGGTCCCGCGGAGCAAGGATCACGACCGGCATGTTTTCATCAATCAGAGCAATGGGGCCATGCTTCATTTCTCCTGCCGCATACCCTTCCGCGTGAATGTAAGAAATTTCTTTGAGCTTGAGCGCACCTTCCAGGGCAATCGGGTAATGGATCCCGCGTCCGAGGTAGAGGAAGTTGTCCTTCTGGTAGAACCGTTTCGCCACCGACAGCAGTTCAGCATCTCGTTTGATAACCTGTTCAACCTGACCGGGCAGGGCCAGATAGTGATCCAGCCACCACCGGCCCTCGTCCCTGCTCAAGATATTGCGCCCTCTCCCCATATGCAGGGCCAGGAGATACAGCGCGAGGATCTGTCCGGTGAACGCTTTGGTTGACGCCACACTGATTTCCGGACCGCACCGTGTGTACAACACGCCATCGGATTCCCGGGCCATCGTGCTACCCACAACGTTCACGATAGACAAGACGCATACTCCCAATCGTTTGGCCTCTCTCACGGCGCCCAGCGTATCCGCCGTCTCTCCCGATTGCGAAAGAGCAAGCAAGACATCCCCTTTCTGCATCATGGCTTTCCGGTATCGGAATTCCGATCCGATATCAACCTGAACCGGCTTACGAATCAGTTCCTCAAACAGATATTTCCCAACCAGGCCGGCATGCCAGGAAGTCCCACAGGCGACAATCCAAATCTGCCCGGCATTCACCAGGGCATCCGGCGGAATCGTGACATCCGATAAATCCGCTTCACCCTCTTCATAACGATACCGTCCCCGCAACGTATCAAGAATGGCCTGGGGTTGCTCATGAATTTCTTTGAGCATGAAGTGCGGGTACCCTCCCCGTTCCGCCTCGGCCGCGTTCCAGTCAATGGCAACCCTGTCCCGGGAGACAGGTCGTCCTTCCCGATCAATTGCGGTGACGCCGTGCCGCGTGACAATGCCGATATCGCCGTCCTCCAGAAACATCATGTTCCGGGTATACGGGAGCAATGGCGTGACATCGGAAGCCAGAAAGGACGCATCCTCGCTTTGCCCCAGCACGAGAGAACAGCCCGACCTGGCTGCGACCAGCGTATCCGGCTCGCTCTCACACAGACCGGCAATCGCATAACTCCCCCGTAATTCCTGCATCGTTGCCTGAAACGCCTGCTGAAGGGATCGTCCTTCCCTCATGGAACGGGCCAGTAAATGGGCAATCACTTCGGTATCCGTCTCAGATATGAAATGGTACCCTTCACATTCCAGTTGCCGTTTGAGGACCAGATAATTTTCAATAATGCCGTTGTGCACGATGACCACGTTGCCGGAACGGTGGGGATGGGCGTTGTCTTCGGATGGTCTGCCATGCGTGGCCCACCGCGTATGCCCGATCCCGGCAGTCCCAACGAGATCGTCCTGTTCCAGGGCTTCTTCTAAATTCCGCACTTTGCCAACGCGTTGACGGACTTCAAGACGGCCATGCTGCAAGACGGCAATCCCCGCCGAATCATACCCCCTGTACTCCAGGCGCCTCAGGCCCTCAACGAGCACCTCGGTAGCGTTTGCATTCCCGATATAACCGATAATGCCACACATACAGCCTCGCTCCCCCGCTTCATGGAAGGTTCAGCGCACACAGCACGCATCTGATTCGCACAGGCGAATCGTCCAGCACAGTGTCTGGCACCGGGTCAGGTTCCCGTTTGTCCGCTGGTTCTGGAAGAAGACCGGGATTTGTTGGGTGATGATGATCTGACGACCGTGTGAGCACGAGTTCGACGACGGGCCGCCATCCCTTCACGGTTGACCTGTTGGCACCGCGTCAAGGCAATGGCATCAGAAGGAACGTCCCGGGTAATCGTCGATCCCGCGCCCACGACCGCTCCCTTCCCCACCGTGACGGGAGCGATGAACTGGGTCCCACTCCCAACGAACGTGTCATCCTCAAGAATGGTCCGGTGTTTTCGGTATCCGTCATAATTGCACGTGATGGTTCCCGCCCCGATATTCACCCGTGTTCCAACGCAGGCATCACCCAAATACGTCAAATGATTCGCCTTGGAATCAGCGCCGAGTTCGGTATTTTTGACTTCAACGAAGTTCCCGACCTTGGCGTGAGGTCGCAGAATCGCTCCCGGGCGAAGGCGCGCAAACGGCCCGACCGTGGCCTGGTCCTCGACGACCGCGCCGTCCATCAACGAATGGTCTTCAATGGTCACCACATTCCCCACCACGCTATTGGTCACCCGGGACCAGGAGCGAATCGTGCAGTCGGCACCGATGGTCGTGTTGCCCTCCAGCGTGACTCCGGGATAGAGCACGGTATCCCGTCCTATCGTCACACCATCGTCAATAAACGTCGTCTCGGGATCGAGCATGGTCACGCCCTTCTCCAACCATCGTGTCCGAATGCGTTGCCGCATGACCCGTTCCGCACCAGCAAGCTGTTGCCGACTGTTGATCCCCAGGCATTCCGAGGCATCCGACGCACGGACCCCTGTCACCCGGTATCCCTTCGTCACAGCCAGGCCAATGAGATCGGTCAGATAATATTCCCGCTGGGCATTCTGAGGCCGGATCATCGCCAGGGCCTGAAACAGGAACGGTGTGTCGACTACGTACGTGCCGACGTTGACTTCCTGGATAGCCCGTTCAGCACGACTGGCGTCCCGCTCCTCCACCACGTTGACGATACGCCCGTCTTTCCCCCGCACCACCCGCCCGTAGCCTTTGGGATCGGGCAAACAGGTGACCAACATGGTCAGCGTGGCTTTCGCGTGTTCATGGCGGGTCACCAACCGCTTAATGGTCTCTCGCGTCAACAGAGGGGTATCCCCGTTCACAAGAAGGCAATGCCTGGATACCGCCTTTCCCTTGCGCATCAAAACGGATTGGGTTTGTCGCACCGCATGGGCCGTCCCCATGGGACGCGATTGCAGGACCGGCTCGCAGGGACCGCATGCTGATTGAGCGTGATCGAGAAACGCCCGGAACCATGCAGCCTGATGCCCAATGACCACGACGACCCGCGCATCCGCAACATGACGGGCCGCCGCCACCATATACCAGATCATGGGACGTCCGGCCACGGGGTGTAAGAGTTTGGCCGTCTTCGACCGCATGCGTGTCCCCAGACCCGCCGCCAAGACAATCGCCGATACATTTTTCATGGCCTGTGTTGTCCGTTGACCGGGGTCTTCGCGTGGCGAACACGCGAACGATGAGGATATTACCCGGTCCCGGCTTCGACGTTCCGTTCCAGAACGGGAGAGGCGGCCTGAGCCGCAACCGTCGGCGTCCCCATATTCCTGTTTGAAGAATAGAGTCCTCCCGACACAATCAATTTCATGGCTTCGTCCACGCTCAAATCCACGGCAACCACTTCCCGCTCGGGAACCAGCAAAAAGTACCCCGACGTGGGATTCGGAGAAGTGGGAACATACACGTGAATCAGAGGCTCCGACGCGGATGCCTGCACCGCCTCCCTGGTCTCCCCGGTCACAAAGGCCAGGCTGTAATTTCCATCCCGTGGGAATTGAATCATGACCACTTTATTGTACTTGGTCCGTTGCGGAAACGAGAGGATATCCATCATGGATTTCAAGGTTGCATAGATGCCATGGACAATGGGCACCCGTTCCAGAAATTCTTCCCACCGTCTGACCAGCTGGCCCCCAATATAATTCGTTGCCATAAACCCTGCGATGATAATCAGCATGACCAGCGTCAGAATGCCCAACCCCGGCACGTAGTACCCTTGCGTGACGACATCGGCCAGCATGTTGCCAAGAATGCTGTCCACAGCGACAAAAAGCGTTTTGAGGATGAGGATCGTGCCCCAGATGGGAATCACGACGAGCAGTCCAGTGAGAAAATAACGTTTCAATGCAGAACCTTTCCATCTGTGGATGGGAAAGACGGGCACGCCGGGCCATGCACATTCCCACATCGGGCTTTGGCAACGACGCCAGACCGTGGCCCACGCATCATCTGCCAGTCGCATTTGAATGGTACAAGCATACGCCGCTGGCTTCAAGCCTTATTATTGCGAATTGCAATGGGGTCGTTTACGATGCACCGTGGCAACGCAACAGACTCCGAAGACGTCGTTGAGCACCAACGCCTCACGTCGAAACGGTCTTTTTATCACCTGCGAAGGCATTGAAGGCAGTGGCAAATCAACCCAGGCCCGCGCACTGGCCCGCCACCTCCAGTCCAAAGGATGGTGGGTGATGGAAACACGTGAACCGGGGGGCACCCCGGTGGCGGAGTGGATTCGCGAGATGTTTCTCCGCCCGGACCGCAACTGGCACGCAACGGACCCCATCACGCCTGAATGTGAAGTGGCCTTGATGCTGGCGGCCCGCAGCCAACACGTGGCCAACCAACTGCTACCGGCCTTGCAGCAAGGAGCCATTATCGTCTGCGACAGGTTTTCCGACTCCACGCTGGCCTATCAGGGATTCGGCCGCGGCGTCCCGTTACCTGTTCTGCAACGTCTCATCCGGTGGGCGACCCGGGGCCTGACTCCTGACATGACATTTTTATTTGATCTTCCTGTTTCCCGGGGATTGCAACGACGTTTGCACCACCACAACGCGGATCGCCTGGATCGTGAACCGGCGGCCTTTCATCAACGGGTTCGGAAAGGCTTTCTGACCCTGGCCCAACAACACGCACGACGCATTCACACCATCAACGCCAGCCGCTCCGCCCACACGATTTCCCAACACCTCATCACGCTGATCGAGCCCCTGCTGACAGAGGGTCTGCGAACACGACGACGGGTCATCAAACGTTTGTAACACCTTCGACACACATATGCCATTCACAGACATCATCGGCCAGGAAGAACCGAAACGACAAATCCGGACCGCACTGGCACGCGAGACCATTGGCCATGCCTACCTCTTTTCGGGCGCTGATGGCATTGGCAAACGACTGACCGCGCTGCGGTTTGCGCAAGCCCTCTCCTGCGAAACGCCTCCATCATCGGCGCAGCCGGACTCGTGTGGGCGCTGCCGGGCCTGTGAACACATCGCGTCTGACACCCATCCCGATTTCCTGATCATTGAACCGGAGCGGGAGAAAGCCAACCCGCAAATCAAAATTGATCGGGTGCGGGAAATTGAACGCCACATGATCTACCGCCCCCTGCTGAGCCTGCGCAAAATCTGCGTGATAGACGATGTGGATCGTCTCACGATCAGCGCGGCCAACGCCCTGCTGAAAACGCTGGAAGACCCCCCCGAACACAGCCTGTTTATTCTGGTGACCAGCCAACCCTACCGTCTGGCAGCCACCGTACGTTCCCGCTGTCTGGTGCTGAGATTCTCATCCACAACCTCGGCACACTGCGAAGGCATGCTGGCCCTGCGGCACGCCATGCCCCCTGACGATGCCAGATTTCTTTCCCAGGTGTGCGGCAACCGCATTGGCGCGGCACTGGAAACGGATCTTGCCCTGCTTCGTCAACAGCACGATCAGTTCCTGCAATGTTGCCAGTCCGATGCCCTCGCCCATCCCACGGCGATTCTGCAACAGGCCGAAGCCCTGTCGAAAACCCAACCCTTCCTGGACGTGATTGACTGGCTTGCACACGGTCTCCGTGACCTCCTGCTGATCCGGTTCGGGGCCTCGCCGGATCTGATCTTACATCAGACGCACCGCGCGTTGTTGCAACGATGCGTGGAACATGTTGATACGGCAGACCTGTTCGATCTTCTGGAATCGCTGCACACACTGGAACAGGCACCACAGCACAATCTGAATGTCCAACTCTGCCTTGAAAATTTTCTTTTTCGTTTTCATCGAACGATCCACCGTCATGCGGCCTGACACGACCCCCCTCTTGCAACCGTGTTGCTCCTGCCCGTGTCATCACAGCCACAGGGCATGCCCCATGCGTGCGGGAACCGGCCATGTCTGAGTCCTTCTATATCACGACTCCCATTTATTACGTGAACGATGTCCCGCACAGCGGCCACGCCTACACCACCATCGCCGCGGACGTGCTGGCGCGGTGGCATCGCCTGCAGGGACACGAGGTCTTTTTTCTCACTGGACTCGACGAACACGGCCAGAAGGTCCAGCGAGCGGCGGCACAGGCTGGCATTGCTCCCCAGGAGCACTGCGACCGGCTGATGCCCCACTTTCGCAATCTTTGGGAGAAGCTCGCCATTGCCAACGACGGATTCATTCGCACCACGGATACCCGGCATCACACCGTTGTCCGGCGATTGTTGCGCACACTGTATGACAGACAACTGATTTATCGCGCGGACTATACCGGCTGGTATTGCACGTTTGACGAACGATTCTGGACGGAAAAAGACGTGGAGCACGGGGGCTGTCCGGACTGCGGACGGCCCGTCGAACGGCTCAGCGAAAGCAATTACTTTTTTCGCATGAGTCGCTTTCAACAGCGACTCCTGGATCATATTGCCGACAATCCGAAGTTCATTCGTCCAGAGTCCCGTCGCAACGAAGTGCTGGGGTTTTTGCAAAAACCGTTGGAAGATCTTTCAATTTCCCGCCCGAAATCCCGCTTGTCATGGGGCATTGACCTGCCGTTTGATCGTGACTATGTCGCGTATGTGTGGTTTGATGCCCTGGTGAACTATCTCTCGGGGCTCGAATATCTCCCCTCCCGGCCTTCCGTCGAACGTTTCTGGCCGGCCACGGTTCACCTTGTCGGCAAAGACATTCTCACCACCCACGCCGTATACTGGTCAACGATGCTCATGGCGTTGGAGATTCCGCTTCCTCACACGATCTTTGCCCATGGGTGGTGGACCGTGAACAGTGAAAAAATGTCCAAAAGTCGGGGAAACGTCATTGACCCGTACGCCCTGGTCGAACAATTCGGCGCGGATGCCTTTCGCTACTTTCTCCTGCGTGAAATCCCGTTTGGACAGGACGGCAACTTTTCGCGCGAGTCCCTCATTGGACGCATCAACAGCGACCTGGCCAATGGTCTGGGCAACCTGGTAAGCCGAACCGTCACCTTGATCGAACGGTTCAGCCACGGCACCGTTCCCTGTTCCGATCCCGCCGAATGCACGGAATTGGAAACCGAACTGCAGGCCGCCGCCACCTCGCTCCTCCACACCGCGATGCCACATCATTTACGGTCGGACCGGATCGCGTACAACCGGGCACTCGAAGCCATCTGGAGCGTCGTGCAACTCGGCAATCAGTACATTGACAAAACCACTCCCTGGGTGTTGGCCAAAGCCCCCGCGCACGAGAAACGGCTGTCGACGGTGCTCTTTCATACTGCGGAAACCTTGCGGTTCCTGTGCCTCGCCATTTCTCCTTTTATGCCGAACACCGCACAGGAAATGTCCCGACAACTGGGACTCCGTTATGATTTTTCCCGGGCACTTCTCAAAGAACCTGTTGCCTGGGGAGACGGGACACCCGAGACAACGGTGAACAAAGGGCCATTGTTATTTCCGAGAATCGCCATTGACACATTCTCACATCACGGAGACTCCATGGAACAATCAGCTTCACCCCGCACAACGCCCTCGGCTTCCCCGTCCTCCAGGCCCGACGGCGAAGCAACACCTGTTGCACCGTCGACTCAAGAAGGCGACCGCATCACCATTGAGGATTTCCAGAAAGTGCAGCTCAAGGTCGCAAAAATCATCGCCGCCGAACGCATACCCAAATCTGAAAAACTACTCAAACTGCACGTGGACCTCGGCGCTGAACAACGGCAGATCGTCGCAGGCATCGGCAAAACCTACAGTCCGGACACCGTGCTGGGGAAAACGGTCGTGGTCGTCGCCAATCTCAAACCAGCGAAACTGATGGGCATCGAATCTCAAGGCATGGTGCTGGCCGCGGGGGACACCGACGTCATCAGCCTTGTCGCCCTGGCCGAAGACGCGGCGCCGGGCACGACGGTGAAGTAAGCGTCGCCCGTATCCGGGAGTGACAGAGCTGCCGCATCCATTCCCGGAAGACCGCCGGCCCGATCTCACGCCTACAGCTGTGCTCAAAGACGTGTAAACTCATGACAGTGGAGCGAGTGCAATGAGTCATATTCTACTGACCGGAGGAGCGGGTTATATCGGCTCGCATACAGGGGTTGAACTACTCAACGCAGGCCATGACATTGTGGTCTTCGACAATTTTTCCAACAGCCACCCTGAAGTGCTTGACCGGGTCGAACAGATCACCGGCAAATCTGTCCGTCTCGTTCGTGGCGACATCCGTCATCAGGCCGAGCTTGAGGCGGCCATCACCACGTATGACTGCCAGGCCGTAATACATTTTGCCTGCCTGAAAGCCGTCGGCGAATCAATGGAACGGCCACTGGAATATTATGAGAACAATGTGCTCGGGACGTTGCATGTATTGCAGGCCATGCGTGCCACAGGCGTCAACACGTTGCTCTTCAGTTCATCTGCCACCGTGTACGGGATTCCGCAATCCCTGCCCCTCAAGGAAACGCATCCGCTTTCCGCAACGAACCCCTACGCCAGATCAAAATTGATTATCGAGGACATTCTCCGGGACTGCTATCGCGCCAATCCCGAGTGGCGCATTGGTATCCTGCGCTATTTTAATCCGGTGGGGGCGCATGAAAGCGGTTTGATCGGCGAAGACCCGCTGGGCATCCCGAACAATCTCATGCCCTTCATCGCCCAGGTAGCCGTCGGTCGCCGGCCCAAACTCCAAATCTGGGGCCGTGACTATCCCACCCCGGATGGCACGGGTGTTCGTGACTACCTCCATGTTGTCGATCTCGCCATTGGACATCTGCTGGCCTTGCAGCATTTGGACACCCCGCAATGCCTCTCTCTCAACCTTGGCACCGGCTCTGGCTACAGCGTTCTGGAGGTTCTTCACGCCTTTGAAAAGAGCAGTGGCAAAGCCATCCCCTACGAATTCGCACCACGCCGACCAGGAGATGTAGCATCCTGCTATGCCGATCCCTCACTGGCGTCGACCATGCTCGACTGGAGAGCAGAACGGACACTCGAACGCATGTGTGAAGACACATGGCGATGGCAACACAACAACATCCACGGCTATCTTTCATAACAGGGTGACAGTGGCATCACAGTCACAGTAACTCGTGCATGTGATCTGGGCATGTGATCTGGTTCAGGTTATGCGTAAATTTTCAGTTCTGCTATCGGTGTACGGCAAGGTCAACCCGCAGCATTTATCCGAATCCTTGCAGAGCATTTGGTCTTCGCAAACCGTAAAACCGGAGGAAATAGTACTGGTACAAGATGGATTTTTGACTGAAGCACTCGATGCGGAGATCGAAAAATGGAAAAGCGAATTGGGGAACGTGCTGAGAATCGTGTCTTTGGAAAAATGCTCAGGGCTTGGAAACGCACTTGGAATTGGACTTGAGGCATGTGCACACGATCTTGTTGCCAGGATGGATACCGACGACCTTTCGCGCCACGACCGATTTCAAAAACAAATCAATTTGGGTCAAGATAACTTGAGCGGGTCTTTTCTGCATGATTTGAGCAGTATTTGATAGATTGTATCGTGGCGATGATTGAACCTGAACTCACACTCTTTGAGGTGCAAGTAAAAGGTCTGCCGGTTCATGCCGCGGAACTTGGCGAGGCGGCTTTTGGCATACCCCCAGAACCCCTCAATGCCATTGATGTGAACATGCCCGCGCACAAACTCGTCGGTGCCGTGCGCCACTTTGAAGTGCTTGCCGTAGCCGATATCCACCAAGCCATCATAGCCGCGCCAGCTGTCCGAATAGATGACGCTGTCGATGCCCACGCGCCCGCGAATAATGGCTTGGAGCGTGGCTTTGCGGCAGTCCGGCACGAGTTCGGTATACACTTGGCCGTGGCGTTTGAAGAGGCCGAACACGGCGGTTTTGCCGAACGCTCCGCGTCCGCGTTGGCCTTTGATCCGCCGAGTGCCGAAGTAGGATTCATCCACTTCAATCTCACCGGCGACCGGCAAGGCGGCATCGCACCAGGCGGCCATGCGCTGGCGCAAAGCGCGCAGGTAACAGTTGATCGTGAGGCGGCTGAGGCCGCTGATTTGGGCGATTTGCACGGCGTTCAAATCGAGGGAAAAAAGACGCACCAGCACCCTGAATTTCTTCTCCGAGATTCGGGAACGGATGATATACCGGTTTTTCATTGCCAATCAAACGGTTATACATCTTTTACTCGCCTTAAGTTATCTTGACCCATCAATTTTTTAGAACAAAACCCGGCAGTGGACATTGTCGGCTCTAGCATCACCGAATTTCTGGACGATCCCACTGTGCCCACGTTAACGAGATATGTGCCGTTGCACCATGAGCAAATTGTGAGATTTGCCAAATTACGATGCCCGTTTAATCATCCCTCTGTCATGTTCAAAAAAAACGCGGCCCTCAAGGCCGGGAATTATGGGAAATTTGCATGGATGCAGGACTACGACCTGTGGGTGAGAATGCTTTTAAGCGGTGCGACTATGGAGAATATGGAAGAGCCACTTGTCAAAATGCGGAGTCGCCGTTCAATGTCGAACCGAAGAGGCTATCGGTATGCGATAAAAGAGTACGAGATGCAAAAAACATTCTATCGAATCGGATTTCTTTCTTCATGTGAATTGGTAAGGAATCTCCTTATCAGAATACCCGTACGCTTGTCGCCAGGCTTTATTGTGAAACTGGCATACAAATTCATTCGCACACGACCATACCCCAACCACCGACGACAAACGGAAAATATCTCACGTAAAAAATCCATCTGAGCACTTAGGCTACCGTGCGGCATACTGGGCTACGTTGTGCTTGGTCAACATTCTGTCCGCATTGCAGAAAGAGGGCTGGGCTATGGCGGTGTTCCGGTAGCCGCATGTTGGCAGAATATCTCATCACCGTGTTCAACACGTTGATTTGATATCGCAGGCGAGACGGAGCATGCGCTGAACCTGTCGTTGATTGCAATGAGTTCGTCCGTATTCATTGTCCTGCTGGAATGGATGACGTTGGGTGAATTGGTTGTCGGCCAGGAAAATCATCGGTGGAATGTTGGCCATATTCGGTGTATCGCTGATGATCACCGACAGCAACTTGTCGTGCCTTGCTGATTTGTGTTTTGGGGTAGGCGACGTGTGGATGATTGGAGCAACATTCGCGTTAGCGGTGTATACGGCCATGGGGCACAAGAAGACGGATGAGATTGAAGACATCCCGTTTCTCGCATCCACGGTCTGGTTGGATCTTACGCTACTGGCGCCTTCGGCCGGTTGGATCCACCACGGCCTCATCTGGCTTGTGCTCAGTCCGATGATGATCTGTAGTGCTGGCCACGCACAACATGCACCGCCGAACACAACGAGCTAGAACGCCACACCGCATTGTACGCCGAAAGACAACGGCCCTATCACCCCCCATCACTATCGCTTACATCACCGTCAGCATCGTCGCCGATACCACCGTCACCATCGTGAAACCGGCATACCGATTTATTCGCACGACGCATACCCTGACTGGCAATGACAAATGAAGAAGTAATTCGTGTAGACAATCCACCACGAAGGTACGTTTCGCAAGAGGCACACGCACTCCACCCCAAAGGTTATTCGCGCCACCCACGTCTGTGGACATTGTGGCACTGTCTAAACGAACAGGATCACGATAAGACATGCCAAGGTAGCGAAGAGAGTGGCAAGCCCGTATAAAACCAGCACGGCGCCACGGTGGGAAAAGCCGTGGGTGAGTAGACCATAGTGCATATGGCGCTGATCCGCCTGGAGGAGGCACGCAAAATGCCGAATCCGTTTGAGACAGGATGCTTCCCTGTCTCGTCGAATGGTTTGCAGGCTTTCAATCAAACGCCTCGTCATGGCAAGCAGGGTGTCAAGGATCGGCACGCCCAGGACAAGCAGAAGAATGGCGATGGGCCATGATGTCGCGTCGGTGCGCGATCCCACGACGGCGGTCACGGCCAGAGTATACCCCACGATCAGACTCCCGGAATCGCCCAGAAAGATCTTTGCTGGATGAAAGTTATGCCAGAGAAACCCCGCGACAGCTCCGATCAGAACCAGCGGGACCAGTGCAGATTGCACATCCCCTTTGATAAGAAAGAGCAACGCGAATGTCCCTGCCGCGATAATGGCCAACCCCGACGAGAGTCCATCCAACCCATCAATCAAATTGAAGGCATTGGTCACCACGATCACCCAAAGAAACGTCAACGGTAAAGCCGCATACCCCAGGTCCATGGAACGGCTACCAAATATCGACACATGGTCAAAGCCAATTCCCCACAGAATGGGAATCAGGGACGCGACGGCCTGACCCATCAACTTGACGCCGACGGAAAGATGCCACAGGTCATCCCAGAGACCGACAAGAAACAGGATGGCACACCCGAGAAGCAAGGGAACCAGAGCCCCAAAGGCAACAGGCATATCAATCACCCCCCAGATCTGCAGGCCTGGCACGGCCATAACGGCCATCAGCGCCGAGGCAAACACGGCGATCCCTCCAAGCCGTGGAACAGGCTTGACGTGGATTTTCCTGAATCCCGGATTATCGAAAAGGCCAAGCCGGATGGCCACCCGACAAACCAGCGGGGTCAAAAGAAACGAAACAACTGCAGCGATGCCCGTGATGAGAGCTATGTCTGAAAGCATGTCGGAACGCCATTCTGCCCACGTGCTTCACAGATCTCAAAAAGACAGGATCTTCTCATGTCCTATTTGGGTATTGGATTAGGTACTGGAGAGGCAGAAGACAGTTGGCGACACTTTTCCATCTCAAATATTTTTGCATCAATGAGGAAGTGGTACCAAAAGCCAAGTAGAAAATGAAAAATAAGACCTTCCTTTCCATCCAGAAAGCCCAGCCGAAAAATGTAACGGTACAGGAAGTATGCAAAACTTCGAAAAAATTTTGGCGATTTTGCATAGATCCTGTATTTCATCCAACGCTTTCTTGAAGCTTGGGAGCCCAAAAGAGATGTTGGAATAGTCGACGAATTCTCAATTGAACCATCTTGAATAGAAAGTAGCTCACAAACACGGCGTTTTGAACGGCGATTATGTTTGTCCGTCCAAAACGTCAGATCTTTCTGGTTCCAATCAAAGAAGTCATGTTTCAATCGACCGGCTCGTCCCTCTAAAAGAATCATATGGTCGTTTGCTGGATTGTCTTCGGACCTCGCTTTTCCATTCCGCCACAGCCTGAGAAGCCAAGCGGGATATACCCCTCCCCACCACATCCAACGCCCCATAAAATAGTATCGACGTTTCATATAAAACCCCGTACAGCCAGTTTCCACATGGGGAATCCGATCTTTAATTTCAAGTGCCAATTCAGGGCTCAGCCGTTCATCGGCGTCCAGCCGGAGGATCCAATTGCCTTGCATGGAAATGTTGTCAAGAGCCCAGTTCACCTGTTTACTGGATGTTTCAAATTCATGAAAGAAAATGTTCGCTCCGTATTGTTCTGCAATGTCCAACGTTTGATCCGTACTGCCCGAATCAACAATTATCACCTCGCTCTTGAGTAACGCGAGGCTTTCCAAGCATCCTGCAAGATGCAGTCCTTCATTATGGGTTAAAATCAAGCTGGAGAATTGTGGCTGTGTGTATTGGGCCATTGGTCATCCCTTCCAGCTGTCCATTTGGTAAAAAAGCCCACGCAGTTTCTCTTAAAAGTCTGTGTGAAGGGTCTGCTTATGAGAATGATTTCGACTAAATACAAAAAGTGCAAGGAAGCCTACGACGTAGCCGACGGAGACGCCAACCGCCAATATGAATGCGGAAGGCACCTGATACACCAGACTGACCAGTACTACTCCAGCCAGTGTCGCATATTGTATTCCCCTGCCAAGCAAAACAAAAGACCGCATCCGGTTTCTCGCCATAAAAAATACTTTTATTGTGCGAAATGGGCTACAGATAAGAATAACCCCTGTCATGGCCTGTAATAATGGGACCACAGGTTCCCATTGCAACCCGAGTAGCATGGGAATGACGAGATCCGCCAAGAAGAATACCGAGAGCGCAACTACCCCTAAGAAGGCCAACTGAACGGCTATAATCTGCCATAGACGGTGCATGCCACGATCAATGTCAACATGGTGACTGAAATAATTGTATGCAACTCTCTCCGTCATCGGGGCAAGCAGGCTATGCGGAATGCTGGCCAATCTTCGCGCCTGAAAAAAATAGCCCGTTACCTTTTCACCGGCCATCCAGCCAACCATCAAGATGACCAGGCGTTCAAAAAACAGTTCCAACCATCCATCCAGCCAAAGCCCACGAAATTTGTGATATAAAGCTTTCCAATCGCACAGGCACAACCAACGCAGACGAAATATGACCATGCATCCAACAAAGACTAGACCGACAAACCTGCCAACGGCTTCGATCAAGAGCCGTACATACAGCACAGGGAACCCCATCCCCAACACCGCACCAGCCACGGACAGAACATGGGAAAACAAGTAGGCACCAGATTCCAACAAGGTAAGATTTTTGTAATGAAAACTTCGTTCATAATACGCAAAGAAGGCCGCCCCCCAATTCGCAGCTATGACACTGAACAAAAGAATGCCGGCCCACACATCCCACAGCCCGACTAACCAGAGCAGACACCACGCACCGAAGCCCAACAGGATTGATTCAATTACCAGTGCACTCAAGAGTATGTCTTTGCCACCTGTCTCAAGATCATGAGACGATTCGCGAATGATGATGTCGGTAATTCGCAAACTCACTGTACCAGCGACTAGCCAGATTGTTGCCTGGGTCAATGCAAATCGGCCAAATTCTTCAGGAATCAGGTACCACACAAGCACTAAATTTGAACCAAGTGCGACAGCAGTTCGACCGGCTCCGCTTCCAAACATCCACAGACAATTTGCAACGAGGCTGTGAGCCGACACTTGTTTCATTTTCCGTGGGGAGCTAGACATGGAAGATTGCAATCACAGGCATGACGGGGAAAGGAAGAACGACGGAACAGTGGGGTGGAATCCAGTTTTCGTCTCGTGTCATGGTGATTCTGGCGTGTGATGAGCCGGGCGTTCTTCCTGACAGGACAGGGAAAAACCAACGGCGACCAAAATCCAAAACAGGTGGGCCAAGCTTCCCGTAAAAAGATCATTGCTGGCGACTGCAACACCGTATCCCAGTGCCATAAGCACCCCGGCCAATTTGATAGACGTCACTTCGTTACTTCTACCGACTCGGATATCGTGAGACAACTTCGTGATAATGACCGCAAACGTCCACAACAGGAAGATGAGCGCCGATACTCCGCTTCCCATGGCATACAATAGGAATACATTATGCGCATGGTTTCCCTTACAGTCGCTTCGTGGATCAACGGGATGCACTTGGTTGAAAATCTCGGTCCCAAATCCCATGCCAACAACAGGAGAAAGTATCAGGCTCTCCACGGCCAACCACGAGCACGCCAGTCGGTCAATGATGGTATGGACTAAAAAAATTCCTTGGAGATACCCCAGCCAACCGATTCCGAACAAAACACTCACGAGTACCATAACCGACAGCATGCCCCACGCAAATATTCTTTGGTTTCTTCTTAGGACTCCGTATCCAAGCCCCATCACCGCCAAAGCCAACCACGCTCCACGAGAATAGGCCAAGACTCCGGCAAGAAACGTCAGACTACAAACGCCACCCAGAACCATTTTCTCCCAATGATTCTGTGACTGGACATAACGGGCAATGCCATAAGGAAGAGCGATAACGACATATGTGGCAAGCCAGGGGCTACCGGCATAGGGGATATGGGCTCGAACATCTCTGTCAACAAATGTCCCACCTCTGTGAATGAAGTCCCACATGCCGTAGATACTTATGGTGGCGACGCCAGCCAGCATAGCCCAGATCACAAACCGCCAGTCGTCTGAACCCACGCTGTGTTTCAGCACAAGCAAGGCCCAGTAGAAGACCAGCACGCGAGCCACCAGCTTTCGCCATTCCACAAAACTGTAGGCGGGATCAACAGAAAAAGGAATCGTGATGAGAATCCACCCCACCAACAACGCCAGAGGCAAGTCAATGGGGTTGCGAATCCAAAAAGCGTTCCCTTGAAAGACGGCAACCCCAATCGCCATACACAACAGCACAAAGAACAGGTATTCCTGATAGTGAAAGGCCCCGGGGTAACAACTCAAAAAAGCCAGGAGCGTCAGACCCAGGCCCTGCAACTTCCAATGGAGAAATACCCAGTGGCGGCACTCGGTCGCGTTGGTATTCATCGACCACATCCGTAAGGCACGATGACCGACCGGTCAACGAGGAGCAGCATGGAAAGCATACCGATCGTGTCACTCGCAATACAGAAAACGGCATACTCAGACAGGCTCCCGAGCACGGGGTGACCGGTATGCCTCTCAAGTTTTTCGCCGATCATGCCCCTTGCCGCTTGAAGGACATTTTCCGCATCGTGTTGAGTCGCGCAGGCATCCTCAATCGAGGCATCCCCCGTGGGAATACAATCAAAATCGTCACAGCAACGTCAGCATGCGCTCGTTCCGACACCACTTGAAATTCCGGCACGAGCCGCCAGTCATCGCGCATAACATCGGGAAACCGTTCACGATGCTCAAGCCGTAACCCGCCAATGTTGGAGAGCCTCGGTGGCTCTACACCGATCACGCAAACCGCTCACCCATCCTTCTTCTGCCAAGACGACACCAGCGCCACTCGCCGTTGCGGCGGGAGGCACACATCCCGCACTCGTCGAGGGACAGCCACGTGTCGACGCCTCTCACTAGAGTCCGCGCGCCATGAGATCATGCAGATGAATCATTCCAACGACCTTGTCCTGACGATTCAACACGGGCAACACCGAAATCGGTTTCGTTCGCTTTTCCATTTTTTCCAGGGCCAGGTACGCGTTGGCATCTTCCAACACCCATTCCGGCGTGGCATTCATGATTTCCGAGATCGTCAACCCAAACAAATCCTGTTGCGACTCCAACACCCAACGAATATCGTAATCCGTCACCAGCCCCAGCAACCGCTGTTCGGCATCAATGATCGAGACGGCACCCGCCCGTTGACGGGTGATCTCGGTGAGCATGAACCGCACATCGCGTGACACGGGCACCACCGGGTTGGCATCACCCGAGCGCATGACGTCGCCGACTGTCAGCAGCAACCGCTTCCCCAATTGCCCGCCGGGATGATTGACGGCAAAATCTTCAGGCTGAAACCCGCGCAATTTCATGAGCGCCATCGCCAGGGCATCGCCGACCACCAACGCCGCCGTCGTGCTACACGTCGGTGCGATATTGAGCGGGCACGCCTCTTCCTCTACTGCCGTGCGCAGGACGACATCGGCATACCGGGCCATACTTGATTGGGGTTGGGCGGTAATGGTGAGGATTTTCGTGCCGATTCTGCGCGCCACCTGAAGAATCGCGATCAATTCATCGCTCTCACCCGATTTGCCGACGGCCAGCACAACATCGCCTTTCCCGATGATCCCCACATCGCCATGCATCCCGTCCGCACTATGCAGGAACACCGCCGGCGTTCCTGTTGACACCATCGTGGCCGCAATTTTCTGCGCGATGATGCCTGATTTTCCCACACCCGTGACCACCACCTTTCCCTGACAGGACAAGAGATACCGCATGGCATCTTCGTATGCCGCTCCCACATGATCCCGGAGCGCTGTGATCGTCCCGATCTCCAGATCAATCACCCGTCGAATTTCAGCCAGGATGTCCATGGGCATCGCTCGCGTGGAACAACGATTCAGATTGCCTGTTCAATGAATGAAGACAGAAGAAACCGCTTTAATCATATCCGCCACGGCGGCGTCAACATGACGTCCATGATGCGCGCTCAACACGACTACCCTGAGCCGGTTTTTCAAGACCAGCGTTGCCCCCCGGCAGACGACCGCCCACCATGCCACAGAACAGGCAGAACACTATCGGCACAGTCATGCACATCCCGGGCTCTTCAGTCCCCGACCAGACGCTTGATGGAGCACATCCTGTCTCAATTGGACTCTGCCGCGCCTGGCCGCGGTAGGGCGATGAAGGTGGCGGGCATTCTGGAACGCACGGACAAACAAGTACCTGGCCCTGAGCACTACAATCGACGGGGCATTCACACAGCACACCCCTGAACACGACAGACGCCTGTACTGGTCGGGGCTAGTGAGGTCTCCGGTGTGGGGTCCAACCCTTTACGGGGTGCGTGAGCCACCCGGCATGACAGCACGTTGCGCCGCAAACACCGCATGGACATTTTTCCCCTGTGCGAGGAGCCGTTCCCTCGCCCGGGTAAACATCCGTTCAATCAATTCCCAATCTTTCACTGTCACACCATGGCTGTCCAACACATCCATCCATCGCGGATCCTGCCACGCCGACCGTCGGGTGGAATTATCCACCAGTGCTTCAAGCGTCTCCGAGGTCCAACCCGTCGAGGCAAAGCCCGCGGCCAACACCGCCGCCCGCTTCGTCCCAACTTTCTCTGCCAGCGCGGACGACAACAAAGCCCGCACATCGGGATCGGGGCTTTTGAGAAAGACCGACTGATACTGAATCAGGGCATGGATGAGGCGATTGGCTTCCACACCAGACTCCGGCGGCAGGACACCTGCCTCGCGCATCACAGCCAGGATCGCCATCACCGAGCCAACATGCGAAGCCGGTGTCCGACCAGATTGCCCTGATTGCATCAGCCGAGACGGTGAAGGCGGAATAAAAATCTCATTGATCGGACTGTACGACCCTCCCGGCCGCGGGCCACCACTCATCACATACACATGCCCACCCACGGCAACGGCGCCCAGGCCGTGGCGCGCCGTTGGCATCGGCGCCATCGCATCCCAACGATTCCATTGCGGACGGTATCGCTCATTGTGCGCAAACGTCCCCTCGCCGGATTCTCCTCCAAAGACGTAGATCCACCCATCCACCACGCAGGCGGCAATGCCACTCCGTGGCGTCGGCAGATCGGCCATGGGAACCCATTGATTCGCTCCGACCCGATAAGCCTCCACCGTGGACAGATTGGCCCGATAGTCGAGTCGCACACGGCCACCAATCGCGTAGAGCATCTCTCCCACAGCGACGACAGCCAGATGATCGCGGGGCGTGGGCAACGGAGCCGCCGAGGTCCATTGATCAAGACCCGGGTCATAGACTTCAACGGCAGCGAGATTGTCCCGTCCGTTATAACCGCCCACGGCAAAGATTTTTCCCCGCAAAGTCGTCACGCCCAACCCGCCACGGGCGGTGGGAAGCGGAGCTCGTTCCTCCCACACAGCACGATCCGCATTGAACCGCAACACGCGGGTGGAAGGCTGCCAGACCGTTTCATCCGATTGCGTGAACCCGCCAATGATATACAGATCCCCGTCGACAACCGCGGCGCCAGCATGATGCACCCCAACAGGCAGATCAGGCATGTCGGCCCAGTGATCGGTTGCCGGATCATACCGTTCGACCCTGGTACTCACAGACGCGCGCCACATCGTCCACAGATTCGATGATTCAAAACCGCCGACCACATAAATCAGTCCATCCACTGCGGCTGCGGCCACTTCGGTTCTGGCCGTCGGCGCCGGCGCCCCTGTCATCCAATGTCCCACGTCGGCGGCCCTGCTCTCGCCCACGGGCACAGCCTGCAACACAATGGCCAGGAACCAGACATACGGACGGACGCGCCGAAACACAGATCCTCCCCCATAGTCGCGTCCGTTATGCTGTCCGGCCTTCTCACCCTTCATTTGATCATCCATTGGTGTCATAACACAGCCGTGTAGTGAGGGATTGATACGCCATCTTCCTTGTTCTTCCTGAGACCAGTCAAACAGCTTTCCTGTCTCGCAGGCAGACCACTTTTCATGAGAGAGTCACCACAATGCAGGATAGCATCCGCAAGATGCGTCCATGAGTCAAAGCCTGAATGTCATCAGGACACAACGGCCTGCATCAGTTCAGCAATCTTTAGCACGACAACACGGGATGTGTGCATGCCCATCCACCTGCCAGCGGCCAGACAGGGCACATCGGAAGCCCCCCCTCCCACAGGACAGGTACGCACGGCAGTGGACAGCTGCAGGCGTTTGAAAACCCGCACGCTCGCCACTATAATTATGGCCTGCTCCATCGTGCATTGACACCCCACAGCGAGGCGGCCGTGCTCGCAAAAGTCTTTAGCGCCGGGTTACTCGGTTTAGAGGCCCACCTGATTGAGGTCGAGGTTGATACTGGCCGGGGACTCCCCCAGTTTTCCATCGTCGGCCTGCCTGACGCAACGGTTCGGGAAAGCCGGGACCGCATCCGCGCGGCTCTCAAAAATACCGGCTTCGCCCTGCCCCCCAAAAAGATCACAATCAATCTCGCCCCCGCCGGCTTGAAAAAAGAAGGAGCGGGGCTCGAATTAAGCATGGCCATTGGCATTCTGGTCGCCGAAGGCATCATCGACCAGGAAACAGCCCGGCAATATGTGCTGGTGGGTGAACTGTCTTTAGACGGGCGTATCAAACCCATCAAAGGGAGTTTGTCCATCGGCATGTTATGTCAACACCAACGCCCCCTCATTCTTCCCATCGAGAACGCGCGAGAAGTCACGGTCGTTGACCATGTTGACGTGTACGGCATGCATACGCTCACCGAAGTGGTGGAGATCTTAAATGGCAAGCAACCCTTGCCCCCTCTGGCCCCGGCCCCTTACCCCCTGGACCAGATTGCCCCCCACATCGAAGAAGACTTCGCGGACGTGCGTGGGCAGACACATGCCAAGCGCGCGCTGGAAGTTGCCGCGGCCGGCGGACACAACGTCCTGCTGATCGGCCCGCCGGGTTCCGGGAAAACCATGCTGGCTCAACGGCTTCCCGGCATCCTGCCTTGTCTGCATCCGCAAGAAGCGCTGAACACCACTCGTGTCCACAGCGTGGCCGGCACCCTGCCAGCCGGCCAATCGCTCATCACCACCAGGCCCTTTCGCTCCCCACACCACAACATCTCGGAAGCCGGTCTGATTGGAGGCGGCACCATCCCCAAACCGGGCGAAGTGTCCCTGGCGCATAATGGCGTGCTGTTTCTTGATGAAGTGCTGGAATTCAAGCGCTCGGTTCTGGACGGGTTGCGACAACCGCTTGAAGAGGGAACCGTGACCATCACACGCGCCAATGCCTCCATGCAGTATCCGGCGAGATTCATGTTGGTCGTCGCCATGAACCCCTGCCCGTGTGGCCATCACGGCGACCGAACACGGGCATGTATCTGCAGCCCTCAACAAATCCGACGGTACCGGGGACGGCTGTCAGGCCCGCTTCGCGACCGGCTCGACATTCACATGGAAGTCCCGGCGGTGCCCGTGTCGGACCTCGGGCACGATGATCCATTTGCCGAACACTCCGAAACCATTCGGAAACGCGTGGCGGATGCCCGGCACATCCAGGAACGTCGGTATCACGCCAACAAGGTGTTGACCAATGCCCAACTCAAACCCCGACATATGAAAATGTATTGCCAGATAGACCAAACCGGCCAGCACCTGCTGGAGCAGGCCGTGACACGACTGGGCCTGTCCGCAAGAGCCTACGGGCGGATCCTGCGCGTTGCACGAACCATCGCGGATTTGGCAGACTCGCAGGCGATTGTCGCCTCACA
Source organism: Nitrospirales bacterium (assembly GCA_963692935.1). GTDB lineage: Bacteria > Nitrospirota > Nitrospiria > Nitrospirales > UBA8639 > Bin75. The sequence goes on along the minus strand of OY843588.1, from coordinate 444,425 downwards.
TCTCGCCGAGGCCATCCAATACCGGAACCTGGATCGGACAACCGTGTTCTAGCAGGGAGTGAACATGCAAACCGTACGAGCATTCTTCTGGTGGTTCATGCTTGGCTCGATGATGGCTTTCGCTGTGCTTCTGATTCAGGGAGGCATTCGGGACATCATGCTTGCGGGTGGGCCGCTTTGGGACAGCAGCAGGATTGCGTTACTGACCCCAATCCTTGGGGGAGGACTGCTGAGCGGCTGTCTTGCTCTGATACTCAACCGTATTCGACAAACAACCTGATCGTAGCCTCCACCCCACACACGCACACGCACCATGGACATTCAAATCGGACCGCATCTGTACCGCAACAGCAACGGCATCATTGAAATCGAAGGCGTCCCGCAAATCGAGTGTGAGCCGCACCCGTCGGGCGGGTTTCCCAAAATCAATTTTGCGCTGTTTGACGCGATGGGGAAAATGCCAGCGAAACTCGTGAACAGCTCGCTGTCGATCAACGAAGGGCGGGCCTATGCCCTCGAAAGACATTCGACCAGTTTGGTGATGCGACACCACGAAAGCGGGAAGGACATTCTCCACATGGTCATTGAAGCGGACGGCCGGCTTGTGATTGCCAAGGGCGAATTCTACACCCTGAAAGCCCACCTCCTGACCATTACCCCTTCGGAATGGACCCTCGAAACCACCACGGGGCAGCAAGGTGAAACTGACCTGAAAGGCAAGGCGGTGTCTTTGGGATAGGCGCCATGTCCTTGGCAGGACCGCTCACCGCATCTATCGTTTCACGTCACGATGTCCCTGATTGAGCCCTGCCGGTACGCCGGAAAGCAAAAGACAATCCATGCTGTTTGTGTCCAGACGCTACCCCTCTCCCGCGAGACAGGGAGCGACCCGCACGAAAGCGGGCACGGAGCATCATCGCGTCGCCACGATCCGACCAGCCCTCACACTCCCAGTACCTTCCCAAGACGATACGTCGCCTGCTCAATGTCCGCACTCGACACGTCCAGATGAGTGACCGCGCGGAACCGATGCTCGCCCACGGCATTCAGTAACACCCCGGCATCTTTCAACGCCTGCACGATCTCCCCTGTTGAGCGGTCACTTCGCACCACTTCAAACAGGACGATATTGGTCTCGACCAGGTCGGGATCCACATAGACCGCAGGGATCTGCTGCAACTGAAGGGCAAAGTGTTTGGCATTGTTGTGGTCGTCCTGCATCCTCGCGACATGGTGATCCAGAGCATAGAGGCCGGCGGCGGCAAGTATGCCAGCCTGCCTCATGCCGCCGCCGAACATCTTTCGCAACCGTCGCAGCCTGGCAACCCGGTCGTGGGTCGACACGATCACCGAGCCAACGGGAGCCCCCAGTCCCTTTGACAGGCAGAACGACACGGTATCGAAAGGCTGCGCAAACTCGGCGGCCGACACGCCGGACGCCACCACTGCGTTGAATAATCTCGCGCCATCCAGATGCGACGCGAGCCCCCGGTCTCCGGCCACATGGGTGATCTCCTGAATCGTGGACAAAGGATAGACGGACCCTCCGCCAACATTGTGCGTCTGTTCCAGACACACCAGGGTCGTCGGCGGATGGTGAATGTCGTGAGGCCGAATGGCCTCCACCACATTCTTCGCCGCAAGCAACCCTCGATCCCCTTCAAGACAACAAATCTGGACCTGGGACAACGCAGAGGCCGATCCACCTTCATAGCGAATCACATGCGCGGTCTTTTCCGCGATCACTTCATCACCCGGACGCGTATGCACACGCATACACAGTTGATTCGCCATCACCCCGGTGGGAACAAACAGGGCGGCTTCCTTCCCCAGCAATTGCGCAGCCCTGGATTCCAGGGCATTGACTGTGGGATCTTCGCCATACACATCATCCCCGACCTCGGCTTGAGCCATGGCCGATCGCATACCCGGAGTCGGTCTGGTCACGGTATCGCTTCGCAGATCAATCATCATCGCGGCCTCACTGGTCAATGCACGGTGAACCTATCTTCCACGCACGTCATCCCTGCACCTCAACCGTCAGCCCGGCTTCCAACAACACCGACTGGATCTCCCGGGCAGACACGGGTCCCGTGCGAAGCATGACCGGCTTGTCCACCACACTGAACAGGGTGGAAGGCGGATGTCCAGGAGCCGGTCCCGTATCGAGAATCATATCAACGTCACGCCCCAACGATGCCCTGACTTCCTCGGCCGTGCGACAGGGCACATCCCCGGAGCGATTCGCGCTCGTCCCCGTCAACGGCCCCGTGTGGTGTAACAGGGTCCGCAGGAAGGCGGGTGCGGGTTCGCGAACCCCAATGGTGCCCGTCCCCGCCGTTAACACAGGAGAGACATGCGATTGCGCGGGGAAAATGACGGTCAAAGGCCCGGGCCACCACGCATTCAACACCGCCTCCGCCCACGAGGGGACGGCATTGACCAGGGCATTGAGCTGATTCCGGTCCGCAATCAGCACAAGGATGGGTTTCCCTGAAGGCCGCCGTTTGACCTTGACCACACGATCCAGCGCATGCGCGACGGAAACCGAGGCGGCTATCGCATACGTGCTTTCCGTCGCGACCGCCAGAAGCCCGCCATGACGAACGAGATCCACGATTGGAAGCCAAAAGGAAGCAGACGGTTGGGAAGGAATGTGAAGGATGCTGGCCACAGGGGATGGCCTTTCACCGACAGATCGGGTTCTTACGTCAAGACTCGTTCGGCAATATCCGCTCGGCAATACCGCCCTTCAAACGCAATGCGTCCAGCAACATCATACGCACGGTCACGCGCCGCATTCAGGGAATCCCCCCAGGCGGTCACGCCCAGCACCCGGCCCCCGGCCGTCACAATATCCCGGCCTTCCCAGGCCGTGCCGGCATGAAACACGGCGACGGGGTCATGCTCCGACGATGGCGGGATCCCTGTGACAGGGAGACCATTCCGGTACAGACCCGGGTACCCTCCGGACGCCAGGACCACACAGACCGCAGCCTGATCGGACCATTCGAGATTCACCTGATCCAACCGATGCTCCACGACCGCCTCCAGAATGTCGGCGAAATCTGTTTTCAACAACGGCAATACCACCTGGGTCTCGGGATCACCAAACCGCGCATTAAATTCCAGGACGTGAGGATGTCCCTCCGTCACCATGATCCCCGCGTACAACACCCCACAAAAAGGACTGCCCATGTGCGATAAGCCCTCAATCGCAGGATACAACACGGTTCGCACAATTTCATCGCGCAAGGCCGGCGTGACCAACGGCGCAGGGGCATATGCTCCCATGCCACCTGTATTGGGCCCGGTATCGCCCTCCCCTATCCGTTTATGATCCTGCGCCACCACCATGGGAAGCACGGTGTGCCCATCGACAAAGGCCATCATGGTCAGTTCCTCGCCTTGAAGACAGTCTTCGATGACCACCTGCTTCCCTGCATCGCCGAATGCGTGACGCACCAGCACCGCGACCACCGCGTCACGGGCCTCCTGCACCGTCCGGGCCACCACCACGCCCTTCCCCTGGGCAAGACCGTCCGCCTTGACCACCACGGGAAACGCGCACCGTTCCAGGTATGTGAGCGCCGCCTCGACGTGCTCAAAGACACACGCATCCGCCGTGGGAATTTGTTGACGTTTCATCAGGGTTTTCGCAAAGGCTTTGCTGGATTCAATCCTCGCCGCATCCCGGGTAGGTCCCAGGACGGCCAGGTGCGCACGCTGAAACAGATCCACAATGCCCAGCGCCAGCGGGGCTTCAGGCCCCACCACCGTGACATCAATGGATTGATCGTCAGCAAATTGTCGCAGGCCTGGCAGATCCGTGACCGCAATCGGCACACACGTGGCCAGTTGACTGATTCCCGCATTCCCTGGGGCACAATAGATTCTGGTCACACGAGGGCTCAGCGCCAGCTTCCATACCAACGCATGTTCACGCCCACCACTGCCAATAACCAGGATCTTCACACTGCCCAACTTTCATGACCCGTGAGATGGTCCGGACGACGAGCGCCAACACGCCATGTCCCATGCCTCACCCCATACAGGTTCCATTGCATGTTTCAATGTCGAAAATGCCGCATGCCCGTCATGATCATCGCCAGACCATGATCATCCGCAGCTTTGACGACCTCACTGTCCCGAATACTGCCGCCCGGTTGAATCACCGCCGTCACCCCGGCCCTGGCAGCCGTATCGAGACCGTCGCGGAACGGGAAAAAGGCATCCGACGCCATGACGCACCCTTCGACAGGCAACCTGGCCTTCATCACGGCCAACGCAACGGAATCCACGCGACTCATCTGCCCGGCCCCAATGCCAACGGTTTGTGCGGCACGGGCAAACACAATGGCATTGGACTTCACATGCTTGCATACCGTCCAGGCAAAGGCACAGGCGGCGTATTCCACATCCGAGGGTGTCCGTTTGGTTGGCACCGGTAACGTTTCCAAATCCGGCAGGGTCCCGAGATCCCGATCCTGCACGATCAATCCACCGACCAGGGTTTTGACATCATAGCCCTTGCGGTGAGGGCTGAGTGTGCCCACCGTCAATACCCGCAAATCCTTTTTCCGTTGCAACTCGGCCAAGGCATCGGTGGCAAACCCGGGGGCAATGAGAACTTCGACAAACGTCGAGGTCACTTCCCGAGCCATGGCCAGATCCACAGGCCGGTTGCAGGCGATGACCCCGCCAAAGGCAGAGACCGGATCGGCTTCCCTGGCCTTCACATAGGCTTCAACGGGAGTGGCACCAAGAGCCACCCCACACGGGTTATTGTGTTTGATGATCACCACGGCTGTCTCAACCAGTTCTTTGGCCAGCTCCAGGGCCACGTTGGCATCCAGATAATTGTTATAGGACATGGCCTTGCCATGCAGTTGACTCCCCCTGGCAATCGAAGGCTCTGTCCCCCCGATGTCCCGATACAATGCCCCCTTCTGATGAGGGTTTTCGCCATAGCGCAAAATTTCCGCTCGGGTATAGGTCAGCGACAGCTTTGGCGGGAAGGCCCCGGCCGTCCCGCCGTCATGGTGGCGACTCAAATAATTCGCAATCAGGCCATCGTACCACGAGGTATGTTGAAACACTTTCCCCGCCAGTTCGAGCCGAAGCGACACGGACACCGACCCGGATCGCAACGCTTCCAACACGCGACCATAGTCGCTCGGATCCACCACCACGATCACGTCCTGATGATTCTTGGCAGCCGACCGAAGCATGGCGGGGCCACCAATATCAATATGCTCAATGGCATTCTCCAATGTGCACGCGGGGTCGGCAATGGCCGATTCAAACGGATAAAGATTGACGACCAACAGGTCAATCGGCTCAATGCCGTGCTCCTTCATCTGTTGCACATCCTCAGGGCGACCGCGCCGACCCAACAACCCTCCATGAATTCCGGGATGAAGGGTTTTCACCCGTCCCCCCAGAATCTCAGGAGAACCGGTATGCCGCGCGACGTCCGTGACCGGTAGCCCGCCCTCGCGCAAGGCTGTGGCCGTTCCTCCCGTCGAGAGAATGGTCGCCCCAAGTTCCACTAAGCCCCTGGCAAACTCCGCCACACCAGTTTTATCAGACACACTGATCAGTGCATGGTTCCATGTGCCCATTGCTTACCTCTCGACAAGCCGTTCGACAGTGGATGAAAGAAAAAACGGAATCAGAGTGTACCAAATGCCTCGGCGACGCGGCAACGTAACGGTGGGGAACAACAGCAAGCCGAGGCGGCATCCGGCTTCATCCATGGGACGCCCGGCTCCCGATCTCAGGATGGGAATGACCCTGTGCTCACCACCCTCGATTTTGCTATGATGCACTTCCACGACGCCTGCGCAACACGACAGGCAACTTTTTGGAAACCGGGCCGGCCCATGAACACGAAGCCCTCACAACCTTGGACATTGGACCTTGGGGCCCGAATCATCGCGCCCACGACTGTGCATTTCAAAGTCTGGGCTCCCAGAGCCGATGCCATAAGCGTCAACATTGATACCGCCTCCCCCCGCAGCTATCCCCTGTCTCCGACGCAGCAGGGATACTGGGAAGGAACCGTCCCGGAGCTGTCGGCCAACTCCCGCTACACCTATGTGATCAACCACAACCGTGAACGCCCGGACCCTGCTTCGCGGTTCCAGCCTGACGGCGTGCATGGTCACTCCATGGTGATTGACCCCTTCGCCTTTCCCTGGACCGACCATGCGTGGAAAGGGATGCCCCTCGAACGGTTGATTATTTATGAACTGCACGTGAGCACGTTCACGCCGGAAGGCACGTTTGACGCGATCATCAACAAACTGCCCTATCTCCGCGACACCATCGGTATCACGGCACTTGAACTGATGCCCGTCGCCCAGTGCCCGGGCGTTCGCAACTGGGGATACGATGGCGCCTACCTCTTTGCCCCACAAGCCAACTATGGAGGACCCGATGGACTCAAGCGACTGGTAGACGCCTGCCACGCGCATGGTCTCGCCATCATCATGGATGTCGTCTATAACCACCTCGGGCCGGAAGGCAATTACCTGGGAGACTACGGTCCATACTTCACACATCGCTATTCGACTCCATGGGGGCAAGCCATCAATTACGATGGACCGGACAGCGATCCGGTTCGCCATTTTATCATCAGCAATGCGTTGTACTGGGTCACGGAGTTTCACATTGACGCGCTTCGACTCGATGCTATCCACGGCATATTCGATTTGAGCGCCACACATATTTTGCGGGAACTGGGGGAAGCCGTACGCGACCAGACAGATCAATGCGGGCGAGAGATTCACGTGATCGCGGAAAGCGACCTCAATGACACACGAACCATCACCCCTGTCACGCAAGGAGGACACGGGCTGGCCAGTCAGTGGAGCGATGACTTTCATCATGCTCTTCACGGTGTGCTGACCGGCGAACGGAATTGGTGCTACCAGGATTTCGGGAGTCTCGAGCAGCTGGCCACGGCGATGACGGACCGGTTTGTCTACTCGGGCCAGTACTCGGCTTACAGAAAACGCCGCCACGGCAATTCCGCCAGAGAGGCCCTCCCCTCCCAATTTGTCATCTTCTCACAGAATCACGACCAGGTTGGCAATCGGCCGCATGGCGACCGACTCTCCACCCTCGTGTCCTTTGAGGCGCTCAAGCTGGCGGCGGCAACCGTCCTGCTTTCCCCCAACATCCCGCTGTTGTTTATGGGAGAAGAATATGGCGAGACAGCCCCCTTTCTCTATTTCATCGATCATGGGGACATCGAATTGATCGAAGCCGTGCGGCAGGGCCGCCACGAGGCATTTGTATCCTTCGGCCAGCATGACGCGCCGGATCCACAGGCACCGTCAACTCACAACCGTTCCAGGTTGCAATGGGATGGACCGGCAACGAAAGAACGGACGTGGTTGCCTCAGTGGTATCACAGTCTCATTCAATGCAGAAAATCGTTTCCGGCCCTGGGACCGGGACACCCAACGGACCGATTCGACGTCCGGTCCGACCCCACAACCCGGGTACTCACCCTCTATCGAACGAGTCAGTCGGGACCAGAGGCATGCATCGTACTCAGCTTCAACAACAACGCAACAAGCCTGTCGCTGTCTCACCCTGAAGGGCACTGGGAACTGCGACTTGATTCAGACTCGCCAACATTCGGCGGAACACACGACTGTCCCGCGCCATTGCATCTGACCGTGCCCCACGACACAGGCCCGCTCCCACTTCCGCCCCATGCTGTGTGGGTCTACACTGCCCAATCCGCATAAGTCGGCAGAAGGCCGCATGAGACGGGATGCGTATCGGGTCTCGTTGATGCGGAGACCATCACACGCAACCCGCCACACATTCACAGAAGGCATCACGAAGGGGTGTCACGATACATCACATCCGGTTGGGCAGGGTTCCAACGTGTGCAGGGTATACGGGCACGGTGGATTCGTCTATACTTCGGGGAACGTCAGGCGTAAACCAGACAGAAATCGTGCGTTGCCGGTGCCGCCGACAGGCCACCGCGACCCGCGTCACGGTGATCCGCCTGACCATCTGTGACGGCAACCCGTATGGTGAACACCCCCGAACGCTCACCCCAACGTCCCCACGAGATCACCATGGAGGGACAAACACATCAACGCGTGCTGGCGTTGATCATGGCCGGAGGCAAAGGCGAACGTCTGATGCCGCTGACCGAACAACGCAGTAAACCGGCGGTCCCGTTTGCCGGCACCTACCGCATTCTTGATTTCGTGTTGAGCAACTTCCTGAACTCCAGCCTGCTGGCCATGTATGTGTTGGTCCAGTACCGTTCCCAATCGCTCATTGAACATTTGCGCCGGGCCTGGCGGATTGGCGGTCTGAACCGGCAAACTTTTATCACGGTTGTGCCACCGCAGATGAAGGGCCGTGGGAAATGGTATGAAGGAACGGCGGATGCCGTGTATCATAACCTGAACCTCATCCGGGATTTCGCGCCCGACATTGTCGCCGTGTTTGGCGCCGATCACATTTACCGCATGGATCTCCGGCAAATGATTAAATTTCATGTGGACAACCGTGCGGACGCAACCGTGGCCGCCATACCTGTTTCACTCCGACTGGCGAAAGGGCTGGGCATTATTCAAGTGGATGCTCGCGACCGCATCACGGGATTTGAAGAAAAGCCTAAATATCCGCGGCCCATGCCTGACAATCCCCATATGGCGTTCTCGTCAATGGGCAATTACATCTTTAACACCGACGTCCTGATCAAAACTCTGGAACTTGATGCGAAAAGCCCCGGCTCCCACGATTTCGGACGAGACCTCATTCCATCCATGATCAAATCATACAACGTCATGGCGTATAACTTTTCAGACAATGTCATCCCGGGGATTCACCCCTATGAAGAATGGGGATACTGGCGTGACGTCGGGACCCTGTCAGCTTACTGGCACGCGAATATGGACGTGTTGGGGGAACGTCCGAAATTTGATCTTCGTAACATTAACTGGCCGATTCTGACGGATACATTCGGCGCACCCGCCGCCAGTATTGTGCGATCCCAGTTAGATGATACGCTGGTGGGACAAGGGAGCCTGGTAGTCAACGCCAGGCTGAAACGATCCGTCCTGGGTCGCAACATCAGCATTGGCGAAGGAACAGAAATTGACGAATGCGTGATTTTGGATGGGACCATCATCGGTCCCAATGTCAGGCTCAAAGGCGTCATCGTGGATCGGTTCAACATGATCCCGCCAGGAACGGTCCTCGGCTACGAGCACACGAAGGCCAATGGCCTGTCCTGTACCGTTGACAAATCCGGCCTCATCATCATTCCGCGCGGACATTCCTATGGTGGCCAGGCCACGCCTCCCCTGTCCGCCAGCTAACAGACCGCGTCCATTCAGATGCCGGCTCCCCGTTTCCCGCTCGCCACCTACCGACTGCAGTTCAACCGGCATTGTACATTCGCTCACGCCGCCGGTCTCATGCCCTATCTAGCCGACCTCGGCATTTCAGACTGTTACACCTCACCCTATCTCCAGACCCGACCCGGCAGTCTCCACGGGTACGACATCGTGGATCCGACAACGTTGAACGCTGAAGTCGGATCGGTTGCTGACTACCACACCTTTATTGATGCCTTGAATGTGCACCAGATGGGGCAAATCCTGGATATCGTCCCCAATCACATGCACATCGCCGGACCGTGGAATCCATGGTGGCAGGATGTTCTTGAACATGGCCCGAGTTCCCGTTATGCGCATTTTTTCGACATCAACTGGACTCCGGTGACACGCGAGTTGCAAGGCAAGGTGTTACTCCCCATCCTGGGGGAGCCGTACGACCACGCCTTGAGAAACGGCACCATCACCGTAGGCTACCAGTCGGGCCGGTTTTTTATTCGCTACTGGGAGCATCGGTTCCCCATTGATCCTGGTTCGGTCATGCCAATTCTCAGTCGGCACCTGGACGTGCTGTGCGATTCGCAGGATGCCGAATCCCCACAGGTTCAGGAACTGCGCGACATCATCGCGGCCCTCACAGAAATGCCCGACCGAAACGAGACGGATCCTGAACGGGTGACCATCCGCTATCGAGACGCCGCCCGTATTCAACACCGCCTGACCGCACTCACCGACGGCAACCCGACCATGCGGGACGGTATCAACGACACCCTCCGCGCCTGGAACGGCACACAGGGAGACCCGCACAGCGTCGACCGGCTGGACTCCCTCCTTCGGGACCAGGCGTATCGCCTGACATACTGGCGGGCGGCGGGAGACACCATCAACTACCGTCGCTTTTTTGACGTGAACGACCTTGCGGCCATTCGGATTGAAGACCCCGACGTCTTTCAGCACGTCCATCACTATCTTTTCTCCCTCATGCAATCGGCAGCCGTACATGGCCTGCGCATTGATCACGTGGATGGCCTCTACGACCCCCAACGATACCTGGAACAATGTCAGGAATGGGCACACACGAGACTCGGCTTGCCGGCCGATTCCAAAGGCCGGTCGTTGTTCATCATCGTGGAAAAAATTTTAGGAAAAGGCGAGACACTCTCCGGGAACTGGCCCGTGCACGGCACCACGGGGTATGACTTTCTCCATCTGCTCAATAACCTGTTCGTGGATACCCGTCATCAACGAGAGATGAACGCCGTGTACAGGGAATGGATCCAAACAGCGACTCCCTTTGACACACTGGCCCACTCATGCAAAACCCTGTTCCTGGAAACCTCCATGGCAAGTGAGTTGCAGGCCCTCGGACATCAGGTGCATTTGGTATCCAGACAACAGCGCATCTCCCGCACATTCACACTGCACAGCCTCACGCACGCGCTCAAAGAAATCATCGCGTGCTTTCCGGTCTATCGCACCTATATTTCCCCGCACAAAGACGCAGACATCAGCGACCAGGACCGGGCCTCCCTGCGGTCAGCTGTGACACAGGCCAAACGCCGAAACCCGGTGACCAGCCACCTGGTCTTTGACTGGATTCAGAACATCCTGCTCAAGACCCTGTCCGCAGACGAGATGCCCTCATGGGAAGACCTCCGCCCGTTCATCATGAAATTTCAGCAGACGACCAGCCCCGTGATGGCGAAAGGCATTGAGGATACCGCCTTTTACAGGTACAACCGTTTGATCTCGCTCAATGAAGTGGGCGGAGAACCCACGCAATTTGGCATTTCCGTCACCACATTCCATGAACAGATGCGCAAACGCCAACGGCAATGGCCGTTCAGCCTGTCGGCCACCTCGACGCACGATAGCAAGCGGAGTGAGGATGTACGAGCACGCATCAACGTCTTGTCGGAGTTGCCACAGGAATGGGCCACACACGTCCGGCGATGGCGCCAGCTCAACACAAAGAAAAAAATCCGTGTTGAAGACAGGGAAGCACCGTCCCGCAATGAAGAATATTTCCTCTATCAGACATTACTCGGGGCGTGGCCCCTGTCCGGTCTCGACTCCCCCGCCTACCGCGATTTCTGCTCGCGCATTCAGGAATACATGCTCAAAGCCATCAAAGAAGCCAAAGTGCACACCGGTTGGATCAACCCCGATGACGCCTACGAGCAAGCCGTGAGCCAGTTCATCCGGCATATTCTCGAACCAGGCCCCTCGAACAAATTTTTAGAAGACTTCCTGCCGTTTCAGCAGACCATCGCCCGATATGGCATGTACAATGCGTTATCACAAGTCGCACTGAAAATCGGGTGCCCGGGTATTCCGGACTTCTACCAGGGATCGGAAATCTGGAATCTCACGCTGGTGGACCCGGACAATCGGCGGCCGGTTGATTTTGAACATTTACGCAACCTGGCGGAGACCATCCCGTCGGAGGGACATGACATCACCGAAACCTTTCTGCGGGATCTCATGGAATCCTACGAAGACGGACGCATTAAATTCTACATCACCCGCACGTTACTCCACTATCGCAAGGCCCACTGCGAGCTGTTTCAGCAGGGTGACTACATTCCCCTTGCAACCACGGGCGCAAAACGTCACTATCTGTGTGCGTTTCAACGAACATGGGATCATCAAGCAGTGATCGTCGTTGTGCCGCGGCGCATACACAAAGTCATCCGGGACCCGAAGGTTCCGGCGCTTGGTCGCACGGTATGGGGCGATACCGGTGTGGTGCTTCGGAACAGCGGCCCGAGCACCTGTTACCGTCATGTACTGACCAACAAAAGGATAACAGCGCGGGTCGACAAGGGTGGCCCCACGCTGGCCGTCTCCGAACTCTTTCAACAACTTCCCGTAGCCATCATGGAGCGATTATGAATCACACCGGACAGCAAGCCTCGCCAGCCAACCCCGAAACCGATGAAGCCCTGGGATGGGAAGGCCACGTCAACATCCCCAACGCGTCGATTGTCACCAAACTGTTACGCAACTGGCCCGAGCTGCGAACAGGTCTGGCATTCAGTATGGTGTTTGTGGTGGGTGCGCTTGTCGGAGGGGCTTTGTGTACCTTACTGGGGTGCAATAAAAAGAACTCAGGCGGGTAATCGTGGGCTTTGTATTTCTCGTGTTTGCTTATCCAACCATGTGATCGCCTTGTGTTCGTCTTGTTCTATTGCCATCTCCACCGCTTGTTTGGCACATTCCAAAGGACTCGGTATCATCTGCACGATTTCACGGGTGTCGTCTTCGCTAGTAGCAGGGGATTTGCTGGCTGGTTTTAGGTTTTTGGTGCTCATTCCATGTTCTTGTAGGCGGGCGTGTTCATTTTTTGCTGGCGATCTTTTCCATTTTTACATTCAGTAGGTCATTGGCAGAACTTCGGATTAGCAATGCTTCAATTTCGCCAATTATTTCCTTATGCACAGCATATGCACTGAAATAATATGCTAATTCATGCAATTGAATTCCGACCTTTTTTATTTGCCGAACTTTTTCTTTGCTACTTTTATACTTTTGTTGTCGAGTGGACATGGGGTGTTTTACTCTGAAAACCTGTTGCACATCTGGTGTCCTGCTACGGTTAAACGCTGACTTCATTTCACTCCAAAGATTTTGTTTGGTGCTCCCCACATAAATCGCTTTGCCTCTGCTGTCGAAAAAGACATACACGCCTTTGGTCTCTTCCAATTCAGTGCGCAGACCTTGCAAATAAGGGAAATCGTTGCCGTTGTTGTCCACAACAGGAATTATTTCAAATTTTGCTTTCTGCTTGGATTCGCATTTGGTTATAGGGAAAAACTCCACCACTGTACGCAGTGCACTTTCACGTGCAGTTTGTTCAGAATTTTTTCGCGCTCTCTTGACGAGATTCGCGACAAACTCCGGGGTAATTTTTTTCTTTTTCCTGATTTGCCCGATGTTTGTGTAGCTGTAGCCGAACTTTTTTGACAATTCTCGGTCCGTAAGAGTTCGATTCTCGTCACGCTCTAATGCATTTGCTAGAGCGTCCATCAATTCTTCACCTTTCATGGTATAACACTCCTTGTTGGCGCCCTAATTGCCGTATAAATATAACGTGTACTTACTCAACGCTAAATCTTGTGTGGCTTGTGGAAGATTGCGAAAGCATGCCCAAAACCGACCCGTTGCCTTGTGCATTCACAGGTCCAGCAACTGCCCCCTGGCTTTCTCCGTCGCGGCCTCATCAATCAGGAAGTCCAGCTTCCCTGACATGGAATCTCCCTCTATGGCTTCATCCCATTTTCCCCAATCTCTTTCAGCAAACCACTGTCGGATTTGCACATACTCCGCTTGAGAGAGAGAAGCAATTGACGACTGTATGTCTTGCAATTTTGACATCGTGAACACCCCCCTCTAACCGTCTACGACGACGACCATCTACCAATCAGCGGGGATACCCTAGCGAGACAGGCAAATTTCCTCAAGACGAATGTCTCGTATATCCACCCTGCATCTGGCCGCCTGTTCTATCGGGGATGGAGCCGGCGAGTGGGATTGAACCACCGACCTACGGTTTACGAAACCGTTGCTCTACCACTGAGCTACGCCGGCATGGGAAAGAAAATGTCGTGATGGGGGACAGCGCGTAAAGCCGATGAATATCTTATTGCCCCAGTACCCGGTGTCAACCGATTGTATCAGTTCTCCGCCTTTGTCTACACGGGATGATTTGCATGGTAGTGCTTGTGTCGCCGGTTTTATCCTGGATCTCCGCTTGTCACGGGGATAATCGTGCTCGCTTTTCGTCCCCATCTCTTCTGTCATTGCCATCGAAAGCGGGTACCCCGCGATGGATGCCCCGTATGTGGCAACCCGGCGAGCGATTGACAGGTTTTTTTCTGTTGCGTTACCGTGGTCGGGTGTCCTTTTCCATTCGTCCAGCCCCCGCGTCTCCCACACCGGTTCCTCCATTCTCCCTGGCCAATGTGTTCTCCCTGATCAGACTGTCAAATCAAACCGGAACCCTCCTGCTGTGGCTTCCGTCCCTGTGGGCGTTAGTCCTGGCGTCAGATGGTCGTCCTTCCGCTCTCCTGCTCTTCATCTTCACGGCAGGCGCATTCGTCATGCGAAGCGCCGGTGTCATTTTGAACGATCTGGCCGACCGTTCGCTGGACATCCAGGTAACCCGTACCCAAACCCGTCCGCTGGCCAGTGGCGCACTTTCTCCTTTCCATGCCGTCCTTGCACTTGGCGGGTTTCTTCTTGTCGCCGCAAGCCTTCTGGCCTTCCTGAATCCGCTGGCTATCTGGCTCAGCCCGATCGCGTTAGGCCTGGCGGCTGTCTATCCTTTCGCGAAACGATTTTTCCATATCCCTCAATTTTTTCTCGGTCTGGCATTTGGTTGGGGAGCCGTCATGGCCTGGGCCGCCGTTCGCCATCAACTCGATCCCGCCACATGGCTGCTCTTTGCCGCCACCATTTGCTGGGCACTGGCCTACGATACCATCTACGCACTTCAGGACCGCGAGGATGATCGTCGCATCGGGATCCGATCATCCGCCATTTTCTTTGGCTCCTACACGTGGATTGCCGTGGGTATCATCGAGCTGATCATGCTGGGCCTGCTTGCGACAGCAGGTTGGCTGACACATCTCAACTGGTCGTTTTACGGGATGCTGGCCGGCCTGGCCGGGTTCATGAGCCAGCAGGTCTGGCGTCTGCGTGACGACGTGACTCCCCCGGAAGCCTTTGCCATGTTTCAACACCACGTTGGAGTCGGACTGGTCATTGCGGGCGGGATATGGCTGGGCACGTTGTAACGGCGCGTCGCACCAGGTCTTTCCCCTCAAACACAAAAGCCGCTTGCGCGGCTTTTGGCTACATCCAGGCGTTGACGCTGTTCGTTCAGCTCGTTATTCAGGCGGAGGGATCGGTTGATCGGGTTTTGGCGCGCGCAGTGTTTCGAGATAGGCCGTCACCGCTCTGGCATCATGATCATTGAGGCCCAGGTTTGGCATCCGCGTGTGCTTTTTCATGCCTTGCGGGTACCGAATCCAGCGATACACCCACGTATCGTTGAGACGAAATCCGGCACGATCCAGAGCAGGCCCGACCAGACCACCCACGTCCCCGATACTGTGACACCCGTTACATCCGTATTGATTGAAATACAGATTTTTGCCTTCTTCGGCCAGCTTGTGCCGCTCCGTCTCCGTTACGGTCAAATCCGGGCGTGCCATGTGATTCATTCTGGGACGTTTCGAGAAATTCTCCCACTCCGCCTTGACGAGCGCAAACCGTTCTTCTTCGAGTTCATAGGCTTCTTCTTCGGGAAGGACAACTTCTTCGTAGTCTTCGTCGTCTTCATCTTCATCCATATCGCTATCGTTTTCGTCCTCCGCCGCGGCTGCCTCGGCCTCCTGTTTCGCAAGGGCATCCTCCATAACCTGTCTGGCTTGATCATGGTCAGCCTGGGCGGCAAGAAATTGCGACTCCAGTTGCGCACGTCGCCCCTCAACATCAAACGTTAACGAGCCGCCATGCAACGTGCGAACATAGCCGACAATGGCCCACAGTTCGTCCTCGGACAGGGTATAGCGGAAGGTGGGCATCGTCGAAACGGCGAAGTACTCTTCATCATCAAGCACGGCCTGTAACGAGGTATCCCGCATCTCTCGGGAAATCGTGTTGAAAATTTCTTCGTCGGTAAAGGTCGACATCGAAGCGGATTCCGAGAGGTCACGAGGACGAGGATCCGGCATACGACCCCAGTTAAAACCTTCCGCCTGCTGTCCGGTTTCGCCATGACAGTGCATGCAGTAATGACCGTAGAGATGCCGGCCTTTTGAGGTTCGCTCATCTTCAAACAGGGCACATCCGCCTGTCACCATCACCATGGCCACCACACCGGCGGCAACCCGTCCCAGGACTGCCCGCATGTCTGATGCCCCCTTCATGCCGTGTTCCCTCTCCGGATTTTTCTCACCAGCAACCATTCAAACCCGGCGGCAATCGCAATTCCCAGCACGACGTATCCATAAAGAGAATTGTCAGGCGTCGGCTCGGCGCGGAGATACCACCAGGATGAGACGGCTTTCTGCGAGCCTTGCTCTTTGACGGTTCCATCAACGATCTGCCCGTCCCAAAAGGCAAAGGCCACGTTCGTCCATTCGCCGGGAGTGATTTGCACATCGTTCGCATCTTCCGTGTGCAGGCGCCGGGAAAAGACCACGCGCCAGACGCCTTCCTGCCACGCTCCCGTGGCCGAGACGTTCTGGTTTTGTTGTGGCCGAAGCGTTTGAAAGCCTTTCGCGCTCATATCAACGGCTCCGTCGGCTGCCTTTTTCCAGTACCAGATATTGACCGGACCGCCTTCGACTTGCAGCATTTCCTGCCCGTGCGCAAAGTGGGCCTTGTGATCGCCCACCATAAATTCGATGGCAGCGGCATCCGCGTCATCCTCCGACGGATCGTCATACTCCAGCAGGATGGCCAGTTCCTCGCCGTTATGCATGCCACGAACCTTGACGGACTGCACCGTGACTTCCTGAATGCGATCCGGCCAGTGCACCTGGGGAGCCAATCGAAATTCCGACGGCTGAATCGTGTCCCACACCGCCGCATTCGGATTATCGCCGGGAAGTGCCTCTTCAGTCAGATGCAACCGAATGGACACGCTTCCGGTGCCATTTTCCGGAGCGGGGTCATCAGCCGAAGCCCAGGATGCGCTGAATCCTGCGACCATAACCATGGCCCCCAGCGCGATCTTGAAAAATTTTTCACGTCCCATGTGCACACTCCTTGGGAGGCATTCCACTCGCCCCGGTGCTCCCTATTCCTCTTCTTCCCACGTACGCGGAGCCTGACCGGCCCCCGCATACTCACCCATGATGATTTTCCAAATCCATTCATCCGGTAATTCCTTCTCCCATCGAGGCATGGCGGATTTCCACGGCATACCTTCAACGGGCAGACCCACCCCGCCTTTTTTGATGCGCCAGAACAAATAGGATTCCTGCAACTGCGCAATGGTGCCCGGATCGCTGAAATTCGCCGGGGGCGGGTTAAATCCCACGGCTGCCGGGCCTTTTCCGTCAAAGTTGGCGCCATGACAGGGAGAACAAAACGCGGCGTACAGGCCCTGCCCCATCATAATATTTTCCTGTGTTCTCGGAAACGGGTTGGCCAGCCCGACGAACTCGCCAGGAGGCGCGGGATGAATGGTTCGGTTTTCTGCCGGTGGCACATCACTCGGCGCCATTTTGGTGTACGTCTGCCACCCCACCAGCACGGGGAACAACGCAAACACGAGGAGGCGCGCGGTACCGGCGAGACCGGTCTGTCCCTCGCCGGTCAGAAACCGACCAATGGGGCCCATAAAGTCTTCAAGACCCGCACCGCTCATCGTGTAGAAAATTGCGGCGGCGGCAAACGTGAGGGCCAGGTACAGGAAAATCAAACTGGCAGGCAACGGTGCGGTGAACAAGGGGAGAATGAACTTGAGCAATACATACATGCCCGCCAACAGGATTGCCGTTTTCACAAGGGGACTTTTCATGTGTCACTCTCCTGGCTGGTTCAGGCTCCGTGGTCCGAGACCGAAGCGGGTTGCATGGCACCGTTTTCGGGAATCCCAAGCACATCTTCGACGTTGATACTGATGGGTTCGCCACTCATTTTCTGGAGAAACGCAATCACCGAATAAATCTCCTGTTCCGACAAAGCAATCGGATTTTTATTGATATGCGGCATGCGGGCCGGATATTCCTTCGGCACATCCTCATGTCTGAAATCCAGGTAAATGTAGGCTTGGGGATCGGTGAGACTTTCGTAGATAAACTCCGGCGCGAGTTTGGCACCGATGCCTTTTAAATCCGGACACCTGGCGGATTCGCTGGGGCCAATGGAATGACACAGGGCACATTGGCCCTTGCTGAAAAAAATCTTTTGACCGATCCCCGCCAGGTCATCCGGTGTGTTGACTTTGGCAATATCAAACGTCTCAATCGCCGGTGGAAGGGATGCCATCTGGGGCACACCCAACGCAATGAGGCTGAACGTCCCCAGGACAATAATCACGAAGCCCATGACTCTGAGGAATTTCGATCGAAGAAAGAGCAGAATACTGATGCCGAGTCCGACGACAACAAGCCCGATGATCTGGAGTAAGGCAACTTCACTCATAGGTTCTCGCTCCGGTTTGGTTCTTCCACCGCCGATCGTTCATGATACGCCATCTCATCCACCGACAGGCGACCGGGCATGGTGGCCGTCTCGCGGTGCCCCCCCGGCCATTGCCGGCGCCATGCCTTCGGATATCCTGGACGGATCGTGCTCACGCTGACCCTGCTCCGGCCCTTTCTTCCCGGCATCGCCCATCGTGGCTACCCAGAAGATAAAAGCCACCAGCAGACAAAACACGAACGTGTTCAGAGACATAAAAGCGGCGGCATACCCCAGCGCCGGAGAATACGCATACTCCGAGGTATCGCGCATCACGCCATAGATATGCCAATGAACCCGCGACGATGACCGGGCATAGCCCATCAATGACATGAGCAGGATCACCATGACCGCGTTGGACACCAGACAATACGCCGCGCGGATGGGCATCTGTCCCCAGACCATTTCCGTTGTAGTCCGGGCACTTTTCATCAGCACGGCCGTTAAGGGCGTGAACGTGAGCATGATAAACAACACGATCAGCACCTGGGCCACGGAGAAATAATTAATCCGAATAATGGCCGGCACGAAATATCCCCACACCCCCAGCACAATCACGGCAATGCCGGCGATGACAAGAAGGGCACCCATCACCGACTTGGCAATTTTCGCCCACGTGGCTGTTTCCTGCTTGCCGGCCCGCCAGTACATGATGAAACTCATAAAGGTGACCAGGATCATGAGATTCGAGACGGTCATCTTGGCAGACATCACACCAAAAACGCCAAGCAACGGATGATGGGTTCCGCCCATTTTTCTGGCTTCCTCCAGACTCGCCACAAGGGAATGGGGGGTCATCCATACGCCGAGACACACCATCAGCACAATCAGCATGGCCAGAACCGGTCTCCTGTAGCGTTGTTCAGAGCCGGGGATCCGGTATGTAATCCCCATCCAGAAATAATAATTGGCACCCAGGAACAGCACGCCAATGAGCATGGCCTGCAGGATAAAGAGCCACGCCAGAAACCCTCCCATCAAGGTAATGCCCATTTGCTGGTTGTACTGATAAATCTCCCGCATCAGCCAGTATCCGGCGAACGGCAGGGGGAGCATGCCAAACACGCCGATGAAGTTCCCCACGTAGCCCATCCAGTCGTAATGTTCCCGTTCCGCCCGGCTGGTGGCCAGAAGATACCGGATGCCCGCGTAGGCCCCGCAGATAAACCCGCCAAGGACAACGTTCGCAATGAGCCGGTGGATATTGACCGGCCACCACGTGGGATTCCAGGTGGCCGCCCACGCACGCTCAATCGCCGTTCCATCACCCACCACGACGGGGCTGGCCTGGAACGTGGCCCAGGAATTGGGTACAACCATAATGCCCAGGGCAAACAGGTTGAGCAAAAATCCCAGAGACAGGTGGATCCATTTTTTCCTGCCCTGCATGGCGTCCCATCCGTACCAGTACATGTAGAGGACGGCGGTTTCCATGAGAAACAACATGCAGTAGGCAAGAAAGGAGGGGAAGAAAATGTCGGAGAGGTACGCCATCAGTTTGGGATACAGACCGATCAACAGAAACAGCAGAATCCCCCCAAACAAGGCCGTGGTCGCATAGGCCGACGTCAACAATTTGGTAAATTCCTTTGCCAGTTTGTCGTAGCGGGCTTCGTTGCTCTTCCATCCCACGATCTCACATACCCAGGCAAAAATTGGCACCCCCAGCACAAATCCGGCAAGGAGCAAATGCTGCTGGGCCACGATCCAGATCACATTCCGGCTTCCGAGTCCCGGAATGTCCCGATATTCCACGGACATGGCTTGCGTCGCGGCGTCCTGCGCCCAGACACAGGCAGGGAGGAGGACGAGCGTCCACAAGACACTCCACGCGCAGAGTTTCGCCGATGGCAACCGGGATTGCCGATGTGTGCCTGTGCCGTGGTTTGTCATCTGTAGTCCCTCATCGGTGTATGATCGTTAGTGTGCATGATCACCATGTCCGGGATCGTTGGAATACGATGATTTATTGTAGCAATTTAGGGAAGCTAGGATTGTTGACCATAACCGCTAATAAATCTTGTACGGCATTAGTCAGAGCATCAGCTGTCGCATTACACGCGGTTATTGCGTCAAAACCGCTTTGAAAGGTGTATTTGTTACTCACCGAAAGCGCCTCTCCGTTTGAAGAACGTAGTTGTAGCCCTATATCCCAATAGCCATTCGTTAGGCCCGACATAGACGAAAAACTTGCTTTCATAATATCTCCGGATAGTTTAACGCCGTCTGTTGAGTAGAGATCAGCTGTTTTAAGTTCGTCATTGATTGCTTTA
The DNA here is from genome assembly GCA_963692935.1 of Nitrospirales bacterium. GTDB lineage: Bacteria > Nitrospirota > Nitrospiria > Nitrospirales > UBA8639 > Bin75. The sequence continues at coordinate 423,571 of OY843588.1, read as the reverse complement.
GTAATAAATTGAGAGAGCGTTAATCCATCTGCTGGTTCTATTGGTCCCATTAATCGGCAATTAGGGTCAAAGGTCGCAGATTGACTTAGAGAAACAACTTCAACCTTGGCACCTTTCAAACTCTTTAGTTTTTGAACATTATCTACCGATATTGCATAACGAGGTGGTTGCATTGTTGAACACGCGGACAACGCCAAGCCCCCCGTTATTACAAGTGCAACTGCAAGTGTCATCTTTTTCATGGTTCCCCGACTCCAATTGCTGTTTTGAAAGTTAATATGTGAATCACATTGATTGCCACCCGAGTACCGACTTCTGCTCGACTTATGACTGTTCATTTCTTCTTGGACTTTTTCTCCACCGCCTTCAGTGTCGCTTCGGCACGAGAAAGAATCTGCTCGGTGTTGTCAATGACCTCGTGGGGCACGATCCGTTTTTCCGCCTCGCTGACGTGGACAAATTCGTATTCTTCATGCGGGTGCGGGGTGCTGACGGGTAGGACGCCCCAGAACAACATAACCAGGGCCACGGCCGTGCCCGTGAAGACCGTGAGCAACAGCGGTTGATCCCTGGGAATCCGAAGGAGATCCCACTGGTGAACGATATCCTGGAATGTGCCGTCAACGGGGACGGACGCACGCACCATGCGTTGAGCCAGGAAACCCAAACCAAACACCCAGCCGTACAGCATGGCGAGCAGGACAATCGTGACCGGAGCACCGATCATCACCAGCTCCAGGCTGATCCGCTCCGCGACGGGTATCGCGAAGAGATGTTCCGCGACAACATGAAGCGTTCCTTCTGTGGCCCGTGCGGCAATGGCTTTGGCACCACGGACAACCACACATGTCACGGGAAGATAGATGACGGAAAAGACCGTCCAGGGAACCCACAGTCGTAGCCCCATCCCTTTCGGAGGATCGACACGCAAGCGTTCCAGCAACACGGTTCGCGCACAGAGGCCCAAGGCCCAGATATCAATGGGAACAGAGAGCAACAACAACGCGTACAGTCCACTCCCCTCCCATGGATGAACCTGCATCGCCAGCAACAACATGACGATGACCAGTTTGATGGGAAACCCGGTCCAAAAAGTCGGCCAGAACACCAGAATCCCCAGTTTCGCGTTTGGCATCATCGCTTAATCCAGAAACTCCCTGTTGAGAATGGCAGACACAGTGAAAAGCAAAATGCCCGCCATAATAACAATCCAGCCAATCAACGCCAGCGGCCGTTTAAAAATATCCCGTTCCGGATTCCTGTCCAGAAAGGGCAGCGCTGCCAGGAACGCCAGAAATGCTCCGGGAATCGCGATGGCACCCAAGAATTGCCCAAATTCTCCGGAAAAAATTTTCAAACGCAACATCTGAAAGAGAAAGAGAAAATACCATTCCGGTTCCGGGTGATAATCTCCGGGATCCGGCGTCGCTTCTTCCAACAAGACCACCGGCTCAATAAACGCCAGACTGCAAATGATCATGAACACCGAGGCCATCGCCACGATATCTTTCCAGACCTGCCGGGGGAAAAAATAATCCGTCTTGGCCTTGAGTTGTTCAGGGGTCCCACGGAACGGGCCGGCCGGACCGGCTTTGCGGAACAGGAAAATATGGAGCCCGGCCAATCCCATCAGGATCGCCGGCAACACCATCACGTGAATCACAAAAAAGCGACTCAATGTCATCTGGCCCGGCGTGGGGCCCCCTTTTAAAAATCTGGCAAGAAAATCCCCGATGATCGGGGTTTTGTCCATAATCTCCACGCCCACCACCGTGGCCCAGTATGCCCGCTGATCCCATGGAAGCAGATAGCCGGTAAATCCGAACGCCATGACCAGACCAAAGAGGGCCAGCCCGACCAACCACACCAGCTCCCGGGGTTTTTTATACGCTCCCCACAAGAACACCTGGGACATATGGGCAAACACCATCACCACCATGGCCGATGATCCCCAGAAATGGTAACTCAGCAGAAACCATCCGTAATCCACTTCATGAATGATGTACTGCGTGCTCATATACGCATGATCAATGCTCGGGACGTAGTAAAACATCAACAGCACACCGGTGACCACCTGCATAATAAAGATGAACAGCAAGCACGACCCGAACGCATATGCCCATCGTGAGCCTCCCGGAACAGGCTCATTCAGCATTTTGGCCTGGATCGTTTTCAGACCGACCCGTTCATCGACAAAATCGACGACTTTTTCAAATGCGTTGGGTTCGTTTGAATTGGGGGGAGAACCGTTCATGGAAATCAGACACATCTACAGCAGGCGGATTTGATTTTTGACTCCGGCTTTATATTCCACATCAATGATCTTCATGTCTCCCACAGCATTGACTTGCATGGGAAGCACGTCAAGCGGTCGCGGGGCAGGCCCATCCAGAACATTGCCCGCCTCATCATAGATACTCAAATGGCAGGGACACAAAAACACCCCGTCGGGATAATTCTTCGTCTTGCGCCACTTGTAGCCACATCCCAAATGTGGACATTTTCCCGAAAAGCCGATGTGCGTTGCGTTGGCTTTATTCACCCAGACAACATTCCCTTTGTCGTCGTGGAATTTTTTATCTTTTCCGCCGTAGATGGCCTGTTGGACTGCCGGCGTCGCCTTCACCACCCAGATATTTTTTTCGATGTGCTGTTCCGGCATGAATGCTTCCTTAAAGCCCCGTGTATACTTGAACTGGTATCCAATGTTATCTTTTCTGACTTTTCGGACATTGCCCACAGGAAACCAGGTATTGTCAAACGGCCGGTACATGGGCTGCATGAGATATTTTAAAACCGGAAAGGCCAGCGGCAACGCAATCAACGCGCCAATCGCATGCGTCATGTTCGCGAAAAAATTCCGGCGGGGCACCGCCTGTTCGAGCCGAGGATACGGAACCAGGATTTCACCGGGAGCTACGTGAAGGTGATCTTCCAGATGGGCAATCTCTACCTCATGGATCGTGACATAGTCGCCACGATTCAGCACAGGCCATTGTCTGAATGCTTCCACTGAACCCTGTAACAGCACCTCTTCTTCACTCGGGACCGCCTGAACCTGGTCAATCGGCACCTGGCGCTCAACGCCCTGCCTTCCGCGTTCCCTGACGATCACATGACTGATCTCATGGGACAACGGATCCACAATGACTTTGGCAATGCTGCCAACTTCTCCATCCACACACCGCGCGCTGGCTGTAATTTTCGGTTGCATGGGCACGACAACGTCTGGTGGGTTATTGAATCCTGACAGGCTTCGGCGTATTCACCGACGTGTCTTTCAACGACGACAAAAAGACAACCAGCGCGTCAATTTCTTCCTCAAACATCAGGTCTTTATATTTGTCCGGCATTTTGCCTTTCTTGTACTGCTTTTCAAATCCTTCAGCCATCCAGCTTTTGGGATCAAGAATTTTCTGCCGAAGATCGGCGGGGGTCATGAGATTGCCGATATTGTCCAGCTCCGGTCCCCGTTTCTTTCCGCCCTGCCCAAACAGTTTATGGCAGTTGTAACACTCCTGCAGCTCCCATTGCTCTTTGCCAAGCGCGAGCAAATCGCCCGACGCAGACATCGATGTAGGAGCAGGTGCGGGCGTCGCCGCACCCACGGCAACCTGCGCCCCGCCGCCCAGGGCCTTGAGCTGTTGCTCAATAACGGCGGCCCGCTCATTCAGAACCCGCGCCCGAGCGATCAGTTCTTCGGCTTTACCCTGTTGGGTTCTGGCACGACGCGCCTTCAGGACTTTTTCGATTTTTCCCTTTTCGACTTCAGGGTCATACTGCGGAAGACCGGAAGCCCCGCCAATGTACACGCCCGAAATCACGAGGTAAAACAACACGAGACCGATCACGGCCCGGCCTCCCTCAAGACGTTTCATCGAAGGCGCGTCAAGCAGGATAAAGACGAAGGCCCCGAGCATCGCGTAAATAAAAAACATCGCCTGGAACACGACCGGGAAATGTGTCACCCGCGCCACCAGCACCAGGATAAGCCCTATGACAACACCGACCGTGATGTTCCTGATAACGGTCCGTTTGAAGCCAGGCTCAGCCATATGCACTCCCATCTTCCATTATTTCGCACCAGCGGGCACAGGCTCCACCGATTCCGCCTTCTGGTCGCTTGGTTTCAACGTCACAAGGATGGCAAAACTCACGACAAGATAAAAGACCAGCGTGACCCCCGTGATCCACCAGGCAGAATAGGCCAGCGTCGGCGTAAACGCTTCGGGAGTAAAATCCGGGTAGAGATTATAGACATGGTAATATTTTCGGGTGAGCGACCGCACCGTCCCCATCAGACCCATCGTCCAGATGGCGCTGAAAGCCAGGAAAATCAGCACGAACTGCGACGCAAAATCTATTTTCCCCCAGATAATGGTTCCGGTCCGAATGGCCCGGTTATAGAGAATATAGTTGACGATGGTGAGAAAGACCAACGTAAATGCGGCAGCATTTTTTGCCGGCATCAGTGCCAGTTCAGCCGCCCAGGACGGGAGCTCCACCTCTTCCGTCGCCAGTGCCTGTGTGGCCACAAATCCATGCGGGGTCATCCAGATGGCATCGGCCACCACAATCATCAAAAACCCGACCTTAATCATGGTGAAGGACGAAACGGTAAAGCGCAAACCTGGAAGCCTGCTCAAAAGGGGTGGGAGCAGAATCAGCAAGGCCAGAAAGATCAGTGACTGCCATTCCGGCGGCGGAAACATTTTCCAGGCCACGCCCATGACAGCGGGAATGAGAATCACCGCAACCATGACCAGTCCTGAAATACGCACCTGTTCCACGCCCTGAATACGCTTCATGCTCAGCCAGATATAATAGTTGCTGGCTAAAAAAATCAGACCGACCATGGCGCCCTGCATTTCAAAAAACATCGACAGTTGGTCGGCCATCATGTAAGGGCAGATGGACGCATCATAATCACACAGTTCATAGGCCAGCAGATATCCCATGAACGGGAGCAGCAAGAGCGCCCCCACGCCAATCAGATTCCCCACAAACCCCATCCAGTCATAATACGAACGCTCTTCATCCGTTTTCGACCGCATGTACATATACGCTGCCACGAGTCCGGCAATGAACCCGCCAAACGTGACGTTGCCGACCAGCCGGTGGAGATTCAGGGGCATCCAGCTGTAATTGGCCACCTTGTCCCATAACCCCGCAGTCTGGATAAACTCCAGCAATGAAACGCCTTCCGCGGATTTGGCAGGCGTGTTCATAAACGCCGTAGGCCCGTCAATGGTGAACAGGGTGATTGTTCCCACCACGTTTAACAGGACACCAAGAGCAATATGGCGGGCTTTCTTGCTGCCCTTCATCGAATCCCAAGAGTAAAAATACGTATACAGCACAATCGTTTCAAGAATAAACAACAGGGGATACACCAAGGCAAACACAAGGAAAAAATGCTTGATCAGCCACGTGGTAAAACCCGGGTAGGTACCCAGCAGGACAAAAATAAACAGCCCGCCCGTCAATGCCGTCATGCTGTATAAAATCACCGTCACTTTGGTGATTTCCCTGGCGAGGCGATCATATTTCGGATCATGATTTTTATAGCCCAGCCATTCCGACACGACGGCAAAGATCGGCGCACCCAAAATAAAGGCCGCAAACAAAATGTGGAGTTGGGCCACAACCCATACACCTGTCCGATTTCCGGTGTACGGAAGCTCTACGGACGGGGCAGGCGGAATCTGGGCCCAGGCGACAGTCACCCCCCCCAGCACAAGTCCGAGAACAATCCAAAGACTGCGTGTAACGGCTTTCAAGGGTGGTAGCCCTCCTTCTCTGTCTGACAGCGGTCCGTCCCCATGTGTACCGGAAAATACCGCATGCTACTTCGACGATTCCCCGGAAGCCACGGGAGCATCGTGGGCAACATCGTCGGAGGTTCCCGCAGGAACCCATTGCTTCTGCGCAACACTGTATTCCATGCCCTTTAAACCAAAGGTGGCTTCATAGGCAATCACTTTCCACCGATCATCCTCGGACAGTTTGGACTTCCAGGCTTTCATTTTAGTGCCTTTGACCCCCTCAGAAACACGCCAGAACCATTGGGAGTCAGAGAACAACTTCATGTGTTCGGTTCCACGAAAATCCCTGGCCCCTGCCTTCACAGGTTTGCCATCTTTCCCATGACAACTGGCACAATTGACATCGATATTTTCCGCTCCGGTAAAGATGGCTTTCCCTACCGCAATAACGTCGGGATTGTTCCAATAGCCGTCCGGCATATGCTTGTCGGCATATTCCGGCGGTGGAGGCGGAGGCGGGGCAGGTGGTTTGGCTTCCCCGCACGCTGACATTGTCCATCCCATCGCTACCATCGCAATAGCTCCCACTGTCTTTCGGCATGTGTCCTTCATACAACTCCTCACCTTGTTAAAATCCACACCTAACAAAACCGACTCTGTCTCTGCTGTCTCTGTCATACACAACACTGGCCCGCTCCCTCAGAAAACGGGCCGCACATTTTCTCCTCGAATCCCCCGTTTGGTCCTCGCGACGACATCATCCAATACCCATGCCGGTACCCTGGAGGCACATTCATCACACCCCGCGACCTTGGTTGTGACATACCACAACGGGACCTCACGGCATGGCGAGGGAAAACGTCTCATCAGCTGTATGGAACCATATCAGGGACTTGCCACTTGGGAGAGTACTTCCAGAGCATGTGCACATTCCGTTGGAGAGTCAAACTCTACTATCCCTCAACCCTTGGGCAAATCTCATTGAACGGGAAGGAATCATGCTGGGCAAAAGGTCGGCGATTCTTTAGCATATGAACATTCATCTGTCAAACGTCAGTCCCCCCCAAACAGGCCATGGAATGGCCTCATGGCATGGACGGCATGGGATTCAGCAGGAACGAGATCGTTAAGACGACAGTTTACCAGTCAAGCGAGCCAATCATCAGGATGGAGTACCTGCAGATAGCACAAATGCAGGGAGAGGGGATCTTCAAAAGGGAGGCGTGTTCAAACTGGAGATTTGCCAAACCCTCAATAACGCCGGAGACACAACAGGAACACGCGATTCTTTCACACGCTTTCCAGCAGAATTTTTTCATACGCTGCGCCAACATTCTCCACGGAAACGCATTCCACGTGGCGGCGTAGAGCATCACCGTCGGGATCTTGTTTTATGCTGTTTACCATGGCTTCCGCCATCGCCACATCGTCTCCCACCGAAACCAGCGCGCCATATTTTCCATTTTCCAGAATTTCCCGCGGGCCGGTCGGACAGTCGGTGCTGACAATCCGGCAACCGCATGCTGCTGCTTCAATCAGTGACATGGGAAACCCCTCACCGACAGAAGACAACACAAAAAGTTTGCAACGGCTCATCAACGCGTAGGGGTTGGGAACCCATCCGGGGAAGTCAACACGTTCACCAATGCCAAGTTCAGCCGCAAGATTTTTAAGAGCCGAACGCTCTGGCCCTTCTCCCAGAATCACGAGGCGCAGATTCGGAAATGTTTCAAGGCGGGCGAAGGCGCGTAACAAAGTCGGGAAATCTTTTCTTTTGATCAAACGACCCGTTGCCAAGACCACTTCACGGGGAGAGGCTTTCAGCCATGGGTGATCCGGTTCCTGCACCGCCAGTGATTGGAGTGCGGCAACGTCAACGGGGTTCCAGATCGTGGCCACACGTTCACGAGGGATGTCGGTAGCGGATGAAAAATCATCGGCAAGATCATGGGAGACGGTTGTGATGGCATCCGCTTCGTGAAAGAGAACCTTCGCAAGCAAGCGATGGGACTCACGACGGTTGGCCATCGTGTTGTGTATGGCCAGCACGACGCGTGTGCGTATTTTAGAAAACCGTCGGGCAAGCAGCGTTGAGATTTTTGACTTCGGCAACATCGCCAGAATGACCCTTGGCTGTTCTTTGTCCATGTAGTGAGCAATGCTGAGAGTCGCACGTGCCATTTGGAACGTCACATGTGCATACTGTTTCCACGGCCACCGCAGCATGACGGCCACCCGAATATACGCGATGAGACGCCCGCTCCAGCATGGCCCACAATGGTATACGGGCCTTCGTGCCAGCACAGGCCGCAACGCCGATAGCTTGACCATTAAGTCCCTTGCAGTCCAACGCGCAATACGAACAGAGCACGGCATGAGACGCAAGGCAATGTCCATGATTCTGAAGAGCAGCAAATCCACCTTTGTGTTCACCGTGAACAAACGAACAGCGTCTGGAATAAGCGGCAACAACGCCCCTGACATCCTGCAAAGCAGCAGATCCACCTGGTACCCTCTCTGGAGCAGGTGCGTGATAAGCGTCAGCGCAACGCGCTCGGCACCATTGCCCTCCATCGTGTCCACAACAATGCCGATGCGCGGCTTTGCCGGTTCAGCCATCATCCCTCCGGTACATTCTCGACTCCTGGTCGCCCCCGGCAGGTCCGGACCTGGCAGTACAAGGCAGGTGAGGGGCGTCAGGATTTACGGTCCTGCTGTTTTTTCTGAACCCAGGCTTCCCAGGATTGCCCCGAGGCCGTGTCTTGCCCCGTAAACCGAACGCCCTGAATGTCGCGATAGAAAATCTTCAGGAGACCGGGGCCATCAGGTTGCAACATTTCCAGGTAGGAATCCAGACCGGCACGCACCCGGTTGCAGACATAGCCGCAAAGCAATGGCTGTGTCTTGAGTTCAAGGGTCACGTCGCCACGGTAATCAAATGCCCATTCCATCACGCGCAACAATTCCTCCTGCGAGACGGGACGAACAACCATCCCCTGCAGGCTGTTTTCGGAAGGACGTTCGGTTGTATCGTGAGACATGCGCGCGGTCCCGTTCGGCAAACGGGCATATGGGAGAGAGGCGGTCAGGTTGCGTTGGGAAAGAGTGTGGCCCTGACCGTTCCGGCAAACCCGGACCACGAACTAAACGTGTCTTCGACGGCTGAGGCTTCGTACCCGCAATGCACCATACAGTCCTTGCATTGTTCATTGCGCCCGACTCCGTATCGATCCCACACGGTCTCGTCGAGCAATGCCCTGAAACTCTCCACGTACCCGTCCTGCAGGAGATAGCAGGGCTTTTGCCAGCCAAAAATATTATAGGTGGGATTACCCCAGGGCGTACATTGATACTCTCGCTTGCCCATTAAAAATTCCAAAAACAAGGGGGACTGGTTAAACCGCCACCCACGTTTGCGATTTGTGAGCAACAGGGAAAAGAGTTGCTGCGTCCGATGTCGTGTCAGGAAGCCCTGTTGATCCGGAGCCTTTTCGTAACTGTAGCCTGGGGAAATCATCATCCCCTCCACCCCCAGCTCCATCATCGCATCAAAGAAGGCCCGCACGCGGACCGGATTCGCATCGTTGAACAGCGTCGTGTTGGTCGTGACCCGGAACCCTTTTTGCAGAGCGAGCCTGATCGCTCGCATCGCAACATCAAACACCCCGTCACGACACACCGCAAGATCATGTTCATCGCGCAACCCGTCCATATGGATACTGAAGGTTAGATATTTTGAAGGCACATATTCATCAATTTTGCGCTCCAGGAGAATCGCATTCGTACATAAATACACGTATTTTTTTCGCTGAACCAGCCCGCGCACAATTTCCGACATCTCCGGATGAATGAGCGGCTCCCCACCGGGAATGCTGATAATGGGAGCCCCACATTCTTCCGCCGCGGCCCAACATTGTTCAGGCGTCAACCGCCGATCCAGCACGTGGTCGGGATACTGGATTTTTCCACACCCGGCACAGGCCAGATTGCACCGGAAGATCGGCTCCAGCATCAACACCAGCGGATAACGTTTCACGCGCTTGATTTTTTGCGAGATGACGTAACGCGTAACGGTGAACATCTGTGAGAGAGGAACAGCCATGTGTTTTCAGCAACCTTGTTGATACATACGCCGGGCTTCAGATCCCTGCCCTGTCACGAAGTTTGTCTTGTCTCTACCCACCCGACACTGCCCATCAACGCCTGGAACCCGCAGTCCTCGCCCTCCGCTCAAATCCTGCTCTTCACCCTCATCGTTCACGCCATCGCCTGGCCCGGTCTGGACAATGGAGGCGCCGAGCGGGTTCGAACCGCTGAATCGCAGTTTTGCAGACTGCTCCCTTAACCACTTGGGTACGGCGCCAGCAACGGCATTATAACGAGGCCATGGCACCCTGACAAGAAACCGGCAGACCACACTGCCACTCAACCATCCGTCAAGAATGTTCCAAGAACTGCAACAAGTCAGCGCGAAGTGCAAACGGGAACACCACGGCATGCGCACCGCCGTCATACGCGCGGTCTTGCGAGAAGATTCCCCGCTACCACTCAACAAAAAATCAAATGTGCGGTTGGCATCAGGGATTCAGTGCCCCGTATGATAAGCGTGATGTATGCTTCCATCCGTCGAAAGGGGTTTTTCAACACGCTACAGAATGAACGGGACAAAGTTTTTCATCCAGGCATCGTAGTCGCACGGCCCTCTGTCTGTGCTTTTCAATTCAAAATAAGCCGTTACCAGCGTTATCGGATACGGTTCTGTGGTTGCTTTCATCCCGGGGATACTCTTTTACTTCCCGGATGAAGTGGAAGCGACCGTGTCAACCCGTGAGACACCTGTCCGGGATGCACTGGGGGGGGGGGGGGATAAGGAAGATATCGTGTGTGATCCGCTTGGATCGTGTTGTTCCAACGCCATCATCTCAACCTCGTCAACGAGCACATCCACCAGCACGTCCGACGGTACCTTTCTCACAAGTTTTCCCTTTTTGAACAGAATGCCCATTCCCTGTCCACCCGCAATCCCGATATCCGCCTCTTTGCCCTCACCAATGCCGTTCACCACGCATCCAAGGACTGACACATTCAAGGGCACCGTAATATGGCTTAACCGTTTTTCGATTTCGTTGGCCATCCGCACCACGTCAATTTCCACTCGCCCGCATGTCGGACAGGCGATCACATTGACTCCGCGATGACGAAGTTCCAGGGACTTCAGAATCTCAAAACCAACTTTCACCTCATCCACGGGGTCGGCGGCCAGTGACACTCGCAGGGTATCGCCGATGCCCTGGGACAATAACCACCCCAACCCAATGGCGGATTTGACCGCCCCGGTCATCGCCGTCCCTGCCTCGGTGATGCCAATATGCAACGGATAATCGGCTTGATGGGCAAACAACCAGTAGGCGTCAACGGCCATGTGGACGTCCGAAGCCTTTAACGACACCTTCATGTTCGTGAAGCCCATATCTTCGATGGCATGAACGGCATTCAATGCCGATTCCGCCAGGGCCTCCGCCGTGGGATACCCGTACTTCTCCAGAATCGGACGCTCCAACGAACCACCGTTGACGCCTACGCGAAGGGGAATGCCCCGATCCTGCACCGCTTGAATGACTTCGGCCAATTTCCACCACGGCCCGATATTGCCCGGATTAATGCGCACACAGTCCACCACCTGAGCGGCTTTGAGCGCCAGGCGATGGTCAAAGTGCACATCCGCAATCAACGGAATGGTTGTGTGTGATTTGATGGCGGGAAGGGCTTCGACCGCCTCCTGATCCGGCACAGCAATCCGCACGATCTCACAGCCAGCCTGTTCCAGCCGATGGATTTGTTCGATGGTGCCCTGTCTGTCCCGTGGATGCGGGATGGTCATGGACTGGACAGAAACAGGCGCTCCCCCGCCAATGGCGACCGATCCAACCTGGATGGCTTTGGTCTTCTTTCGAGTAATACGCATGGAAGGCAAAACGTAATGTCAGGTCAACACAGTGGGGACGGACACCTGGGCGAACAATCGTTTCGCGTGCTGGTAAATGCCGTCAGCCGTCAAGGCATAGTGCTCACGCAACAACTCCTGCGGCCCCTGTTCAATGAACCTGTCGGGAAGCCCCACGCACTTCGTTGGCACATGCATCATCTCTTCCTGGGAGAGCCACTCCAGAACCGCGGACCCGAAGCCGCCCATGATGGATGATTCTTCGATGGTGAGCAGACATTTCACACGTCTCGCAACATCGCCAAGCAAGTCACCATCAAGAGGTTTGACAAATCGTGCGTTAACCACCGCGGCGGAAATCCCCTCTTGTGCCAGCCGTCCGGCCGCTTCCACCGCCTTATGCACCATCACACCGATCGCCACCAGGGCAATATCCGTCCCTTCCCGTACCAAGACTCCCTTGCCCAGCGGCAACACTTCCGGCACAGGATCCATGGCCACCCCCAGGCTCGCGCCTCGCGGGTACCGAACCGCAACAGGCCGGTTACAACTGATACAGGACTTGACCATATGCTGTAATTCATTTTCGTCCGCCGGGGCCATAATCACCATGTTTGGAATATGCCGAAGGTAGGCCAGATCAAAAGCCCCATGATGCGTGGCTCCGTCCTCGGCGACAAGGCCACCTCGATCAATGCAGAACGTCACCGGAAGATTCTGTGTGGCCACGTCATGAATGACCTGGTCATACGCCCGTTGCAGGAAAGTGGAATAAATGGGAATCACCGGCCGCATGCCCTGCGCGGCCATGCCCGCGGCAAACGTCACAGCATGTTGCTCGGCAATACCCACATCATAGAGTCGATCGGGAAAGGCGTTCTTAAATGCCGTTAATCCGGTCCCTTCACACATCGCAGCCGTAATCGCCACAATGCGTGGATCATTTTGGGCCAGGCGAAGCAGTGTATCAATGGCCACGGCACTGTACGAGGGGCATTTCGCCTGTTGCTTGGGATTTCCCGTTTCCAGGTCAAAGGGCGCACTGGCATGAAACCACACGGGATTTTTCATGGCCGGCTCATAGCCCAACCCTTTTTTCGTGACCACGTGCAACAACGTGGGACCGTTCAGCGTGAGCACGTTTTGCAACGTGGGCAACAAATGCGCAAAATTGTGGCCGTCAATGGGGCCGACGTACCGAAAGCCCAATTCTTCAAACAGCAACCCCGGCAACACCAGCCCCTTCGCCAACTCCTGCGCCCGATTGGCGATTTTCTTCACTGGCTCACCGATGTGCGGAACCAGACCCAGAATTTGATTCGTTTCTTTTTGGATGCGCGTGCACAACTCACCGGTAATGATCCGGTTTAAATAGGCGGAAATGGCGCCGACGTTTTTTGAAATCGACATCTGGTTATCGTTCAAAACCACAACCATGTCCTTCTGGAACGCGCCGGCATGCTGAAGACCTTCCAAGGTTAAACCCGCCGTCAACGCGCCATCGCCGACGACACAGACAACCTTGTGTGATTGTTTGCGTTGCTCGCGAGCTTCCACAAATCCCGTCGCCGCCGAGATCCCCGTGCCCGCATGGCCAGCATCAAACGTGTCATACCGACTTTCTTCCCGCTTGCAAAATCCACTTAATCCCTCAAATTGCCGAATCGTGGGAAACTGTTCTCTGCGCCCGGTCAACAGCTTATGGGCATAGGTTTGATTGCTGGTATCCCACACAATCAGATCGTCGGGAGTGTGCAACACGTAATGGAGCGCCACCGTCAATTCAACGACGCCCAGATTCGAGGCAAGATGCCCGCCCACCTTCGAGATGACGGACACAATCCGTTCACGAATTTCCTCGCAGAGTGGAGGAAATTGTTCAGGAGACAATTTTCTGAGATCAGCGGGACTTTGGATCCTTTTCAGGATAGACACCACCCCACCCCTTCACCGAAAACGCAGGTACAACCCGCCAATGACCGGCTCATGACTGATGGGAAACTCATGGGGGAGCGGAGTGTGGCAAACCCACGACGCGGTGTCAAGGAATGAACCCTGAACGCCTCACGACTGAGAAGGTGCGAGCTTGTTTCGCAATGTTTCAAAGAAACCGTCCAGTGATTTGGCCTTGATGATCCGCTCAAACTGGCCCCGAAAATTTTTGACCAGACTAATACCGTCAATAACCACGTCATACACTTTCCAGGTCTCCGCATGTTTCAACAACCGATAATGGATGGACACCTCCACATCGTTTGAGAAGACTTTCGTCTGCACTTCCGCAAAATTTCCTTTTCGCCGTTCTTTGAGGTAGTCCACCTGTTCACCGGAATAGTTGTCCACGTTCCCGGCATATGTTTGCGAGAGCAAGCGCTGAAACAGGTCCACAAATTCTTTCCGTTGGACGTCATCCAGGCTCTCCCACTGCCCTCTTCCCAATGTCCGCTTTCCCATTTCTTCGTGATCGAATCGTTCTCTGATGAGTACCTCCAGCGCCTCCAGACGATCCCCTGCACGTTCAGGCGCTTGGAGCGAGGCGTCTCCCAGCACCGCCAGGACCCGATCAATCGTCCTCTGCATGGCTGCCGTGGGGGATTCCGCCCTCGCCTCAGCCACAACGAATGTTGCCATCAAGCCCGCCACCACCACCCCGAGCAACCTGGCGCCAATCAGCGCGTGTAACGTTGTGCCCATCATTCTCATTCCCATGACGATAGTTCCTAATTGTCTCCGACACTTCATGCCATCAGGTCTTATCAGCATGTCGCATGTTCGATACGTTCAAGAAGAATGTTTCAAAAAACCTGGTCAACCTGGCCGAAGCTACATTTTTCTGCCGACGCAGGCGATTCACAACCAGCCAGAGCCGAGGCGTGGTGACAACCGACCATACCCCGCGACGAAACGTGGCGGGGTGACAAAACAGCTCCAGGTCACGGGGCAAGTCCTCTTCCGCAAGATCTGAAATCGACCGGATCACAACAAACGGGATACCATGTTGCGCAACAACCTCTCCAATCGCCGCACTTTCCATATCCAGACCGCTCGCGTCGCAGACACGGCCGATGGACTGCTTTTCCCGGGCCAGGCACACCATCGACTGAACCGTCACGACTCGACCGGGGACCACTGCACAATTCGAAGATTGTGCCACATCCCGTGCCTTTTGTCGATAGAATGCGTTGCATGCAAACGAGGTTTCGGGGAAAGCCCCCGTGCTGTAATCCGAGGGACAAACGAACACCTGTTCCGGTATCACCAGATCGCCGATGCGAGCGGGAGCCAGTGCGCCAGCATACCCCGAAGTAATGCACACGGTCCAAGGTCGTTGGGCGGCGACAGCCTGACAGGTAGCCCGGGCATTCACCGGTCCAACACCCGTCTGAATGACCGCGACGAAACATGCAGGATGTTCCCAGCTATACCATGTCACACCGCTGACCCGTTCCACACGGCGAGCCGGCAACGCACGCGCAATGGCCCGACATTCCCAGGATGTCGCGGCAAAGACGGCAAGATGTTCCAGGAAGCACTCCGGAAAACGGTAAAAGCGGGCAGGAGAATGGCCAATCGCCAGAGGCTACAGCCGGCGCCTGGCTAACCGGGCGACAGAGTCAGCCTTCGTCTGCCCGCGTATACGAACATTCCGATACATGGCCAACGCCCACATGGGGAAATATTTACTGTACCCGTGATAGCGCAGATAGAAGACTCGAGGAAATCCCGTGCCAGTATGGTATGGCTCGACCCATGTTCCATTGCCCTGCTGGTGGCGAAGCAGAAAATTCACACCCCGCACGACACTCAAGGAATCCGCGACACCGGTAGCCAGTAAGGCCATCAGTGCCCAGGACGTCTGTGAAGGAGTACTGTCGCCACCTGACCACGCCCGATCAGCATACGACACGCAAGATTCACCCCATCCGCCATCCACATTTTGTTTGGATTCCAGCCACGCCACAGCACGTTGAATCCATGGAGCGGACATCGGCTCGCCAATAGCCTGAAGGCCGGTCAGGACACACCATGTGCCATACAGGTAATTGACGCCCCATCGCCCGTACCAACTGCCATCATCCTCCTGCTCCCGTCGCAGAAAGGCCAGCGCCGGCACCACGGCAGAATGAGATCGGTCATAACCCAGCATGCCAAGCATCTCCAGACACCGCCCTGTTAAATCTGCTGTTGGCGGATCAAGCAATGCCTGATGATCCGCGAACGGAATCTTATTGAAAATCAGTCTGTCATTGTCCCGATCATACGCCCCCCACCCTCCATTGGTGCTTTGCATGGCTAACACCCACTGACTCCCCCGCCAAATGGCTTCATCGCGGTCAGGGGGCTGAAGCGGCGAGCATTTCGCCAGAGCGATCACCACGGCGGCAGTATCATCAACATCGGGATACCACTCATTGTCAAACTGAAACCCCCATCCGCCGGGTCTGGCCGCAGGGGCGGATATGATCCAGTCCCCCACATTCCTGGTCTGACGGGAACGCAACCAGGCCGCGGCACGATTCATCGCCACATGATCAACGGAGATGCCTCGTTCAAAAAGAGCGTTCATGGACAGGGCCGTATCCCAGATGGGGGAATGGCACGGCTGGAGGTGCAGTGTCTCCGGCATCTGCCCATCGGCAGACTCCGGGGTATCAATCTCCAGCGACTCAATGGCTTTCAGGGCTTTCTGGACTAATGGATGACTCACGGGATAGCCGAGGGCCAACAGGGCAAACACTGAATTGGCCATGGCCGGGTAAATCGCCCCAAGCCCGCCTTCGCCCTGCATATGCTCCACCAACCAGGTCTCGGCTTTCTTCACCGCTTTTTTTCGTATGAACAGCGGCACATATTTTTCATAGACTTTGAGGACGGCATCACTCCACACAAAAAAGTTTCGCCAACTCATGAACTGGCAATCTTTTTGAAACGGCGGCATCTTTCGATAATCCACCTGATTCGGGGGCACACAAAACAACTCTTCAATCCCCTGCTCCACACCAACCCGGTATTCCCGGCGAAAGGCAAAAATGATGAGCAGAGGAACAATCACCACTCTCGACCAGTAGGAGACGGCATATACATTAAAATACCATCCCCGGGGGGCCAGCATGATTTCGGGCGGCATGCTCGGGATGCCCCTCCAGTCATATTGTCCAAACAGAGCCAACGTGATTTTCGTAAATACATTGGCCGATACCACTCCACCGTGCATCAGGATCGCTCGTCTGGCTCGACACATCCCCGGATCGTCTTGCGGTACCCCTGCCAGTTTCAAGGCAAAGTAGGCCTTGACCGATGCGCTGACATCCATGGGGCCGCCGGTGTAAATGGACCACCCACCGTCATCAAGCTGGGTACGCTGAAGATAGGAGACCATTCGGACTTCCCGCTCCGTATCAACCACGCCGCTGTACCGACGCAACATCAAATACTCCGAGGTCAACGTCGTATCCGCCTCTAATGCCTCAACCCAATAACCGGCTTCGGGATGCTGTCGTCGGAGAAACCAGGTCTCACTCTTCGCCAGGGCTTCTTCGACAGCTTCGGCATGTCCAACGGCAGAGTGGGCCGAACGTCCGTGCGTCACGTCCGACGTCCTGCCCACAGCCGGGTTATTCGAAACCAGCTTCAGCGAAGAGCCGTGTGACGTTCGAGGATGAGATCGCAAACCTGAGGGAACCGACGCTAAAAAACTATTGGACAGTCGCCCCAGAATATTTTTCAGAAGGTCCATAGCGGAATAGTGTGAATAAAAGATACGGTGAGAAACACGGGCAGGCCAGAATCGCTTTGCACCCAACCTTGAGCCACAAGCCCAAAGGCGTATGGCTTATAGCAAACCCGCTCACGCCATGTCAAGGAGAGGAAGACGCCGAAACGAGTAGAAAGGAACCCGATTCCGCTTCATCAACGAAACGCACCATCGTTCTATCATGGGACGGAGCCACCCCCGAACAGAACAGACAGCAGGGAATCGAGGCGGGACGGGATCAGAGAACATTTTCAATCATGGCATACCCGCGAAAGACCTATGACGCAACATCATTTCGCAACATCATTTGTGACGTTCACTAATGCTTTATCCTGATTAATGCTCCACACGTCGCACGTCTCATCGCCATCGATATTGCCCACCGCAAACGCCGTAAAACCAGTTGCAGACGGAGGATCCGAGGCAGGAACCGTACACCCACCCACGACTGCTCCCGTTGTGCTGGATCCCAACACATAGTGATACCGAGGAGAAGATCCCGTCACGGCAAACCCTATCTTGGTAAATGTATCGCCATAGGAATTCTGTTCGGCAAAATAGGCCACTTCCGCCGTGTGAATCGCCACCAGGTTGGTTTTGGCTTCTGACTGTTTGGCCCGGGCCTGATAGGAAAGAAAATTCGGAATGGCGATCGCCGCCAAAATGCCGATGAGCGCCACCACGATCATCAGCTCAATCAAACTAAACCCCCGTTGAGGACAGACAGCACGCAACGCCGATCCCCTCCCCGACCACAGGCCAATCGATCTATTCATGAGACTCTGCACAGCATGACCCGATTGATAACCGACCGACGTCCGCCTTGGCATCAGATGCTTCGGGAAGCGCCGGATCCGAATAGTGGCTCACGTGAGACGGACCTTCCGATAACGTCCCACTCCGATTGGACAGGTGTGGTGGAATCCCAAACCCGACCTCGCGAAATCGCCGGATTAATTTCTCGTTCTCCGGATCCAGTGCCAGAGACCGGATCCAGGCCTGTTGAGCCTTTTCACGACGCCGTTGCATCAGATAAATTTCCCCCAAATGCTCAAATATCACGGGGTCATCGTTGATAAGTTCAACGGCCCGCTTCAGTTCCCGAAGGGCTTCGTCCACCCGACCAACCTTGAATAACGCCCACCCCAGGCTATCAACATATGCCCCATTGTCCGGTTTGAGTGAGACGGCACGTTGCGTTAATGCCACGGCATCTTCCCCCTTAATGCCCCGGTCAGCATAACTGTAGCCCAGATAATTCAGCGCATCGGCGTGATTCGGATTCAGTGTCAACACGGCCTCCATTTCCCGTACCACATCGGGGAACCGGCCCAGTTTATCATACGTGGCGCCAAGATTAAACCGCAGATCCTCGTCGGTGGGGTGATAGTCCAACCCCTTGGCAAAAGCCGATTGGGCATGTTCAAAGTGCTCCACTTGCAGGTAACTTAATCCCAACAACAGATGCGTTTCCGGATTGCCGGGATTGAGCGCCACCGCCTGGATTAAATGCGGCGTGGACTCAGGAAAGCGATTGAGTCGGTACAACAGCACCCCCAGATGAATATGGCTGTCATAAAACGCCGCATCCATCGTGATATTGGTTTGATAGGCCTCAATGGCCTTTTGCACATCGTCAACCTGTTCGTAGACCCACCCCAGATAATCCCGAGCCCGAAGCTCCGATGGATGCGCCTGGACCAGCCGCTTCAAATCCGCAATGGCGCGAGGGGAGTCGTTCATCTCCACATAGACCAACGCCTTGCGGATATGCGCGGTCACGTTCCCGGGGTCATCCGCAATCATGTGATCCAGAATCTCGACAGCCCGTCCGTATTGCTTGTGTTGAAGCAAAAGGCGAATAAAATCACGGCGGAAGTTCTTTTCGCGCGAAGCGCCCGACGCCACAAGTCGCTCATACAGCCGAATGGCTTCCTGTATGTCTCCATCGGACTCATACAACCTGGCCAGGGCCTGGTAGGCCGGCTCAAATCGTTCAGCCCGGGTGATCGCGTGGCGGTATTCCTCTTTGGCCCTGGCATTCTTTCCCTGGGCCTCCAGGGCTTTCCCTCGATAGAAATACCCGAGATGAGACTGCGGAGCATGTTCAAGACCCCGGGTAAAAACTTCCTCGGCCTGTGCGGCTCGCTTGAGATTGAGCAACAACACCCCTTTGGCAAAATACGGTGCCCCCTGTCCAGGATTCATACGGATCGCATCTTCATACAATTCCAACGCATGATCCGGTCGCCCCGCGCCCGCATAAATTTTCGCCATTTGAGTCAACACGCCCGCATCACGAACCTGATCGCGCGCAATGGTATCCAGTGTGGCCACCGCCTGCGGCATGGCCCCCGACACAAACCGCAGTGTGGCCAGTCGCACGCGCAAAAAGACCGACTCCGGGTCAACGTTCAGAGCCGTCTGATACTCGACAAGCGCTGTCGGCGTGTCATCGGCGAGTTCCGCCAGATAGCCTCGTAAAAAATGAAAGTACGCCGGCGCGGGCAATGAGGGATGGACGGGTTCGTCAGGGACAACGGACAGGACATCAGCGGGGTCGTGGTGCATCGGCGATGGAGGATGGACGGGTTCGTCAGGGGCAACGGCATCGGGGCGAGGATCCGGTCCCGCGACACACGACACAGCGATCAGCGGCACGAGAAGGCATGTGACCGCCACCCGCGCTCGCCATCCTCCGGCCCCGCGTCCTTCCGAAACACGCCGCCATTGTGGTTGTCCCGTATCCATCGGCTCCCCTTCACCCATACAGGCGCCCGCACCAGACCCGCGCGTCAGGTCTCACCGTAACGGGTCTCAAGATTGCCAAACTTGGCATACCGTTCGTTGAAATGGAGTTTCCGCTCTCCCGTAGGTCCATTGCGATGTTTCCGAACCAGAATGTCCGCGACACCTTTGTTCTCATCGGTCTCATTATAGACCTCGTCTCGATAAATAAATATCACCACATCCGCATCCTGTTCAATGGCCCCCGATTCCCGAAGGTCGGCCAGCACCGGAATGGGCGGCTTTCGCGACTCCACCGCACGGCTGAGCTGGGACAGCGCAATCACCGGAATGTCCAGCTCTTTGGCCAGGGCTTTGAGCGACCGACTGATATCGGAAATTTCCTGTTGTCGAGATTCTGCATCATGACGACCCCGCATGAGTTGGAGGTAATCAATGATCAACAGATCCAGCCCTGGATTCGATTTGAGGCGGCGGGCCTTCCCTCGCATCTGCTGCACCGTAAGCTCGCCGGAATCATCAATGAAAATCCTGGACTGTTCCAGGCGCTGCGCCGCCGCGCACAACGCCGTCCAATCCCCACGCTGCATTTGCCCCGTCCTCAACGCATGCGCATCCAGGCACGCCAGGGAACTGAGCATTCGAAGCACCAGTTGAGCGCTCGACATCTCCAGGCTGAAAATGCCCACGGTGAAATTCGCGTGCAACGCGGCGTATTCCGCGATGCCCATGGCAAGACTGGTTTTCCCCATACTGGGTCGTCCCGCGATAATAATGAGATCCGACGGCTGCAAACCGGCCGTGATCGTATCAATATCTTTGTACCCTGTGGGCACACCGGTAATTTTTTCTTTTTGTCTGGACAACTTATCAACAAGTTCAATGGCGGGTTTCACGCTTTGACTCATGGGAACAAACGACTTCGCCAGGCGCCCCTGGGCAAGTTCAAAAAATTTCTGCTCGGCCTGTTCCAGTAGCACCGCAGGCTCCACGCTCTCATCGTACCCCTGGGCCACCACGTCGGTGCCCACGTGAATCAATTCGCGCAACAGCGCTTTTTCACGCAGAATTTTGCAATGAGAGCGGATATTAGAGGCACTGGGAACCACCTGAACCAGCTCCGCCACGTAGGCCGCGCCACCGACCCGCTCCAGGTGTCCCTTTGTGTTGAGGAAGTTCGTTAACGTGAGCTGATCAACCACTTCATCCCGTTCGGACAGTGCAACCATCGCCGAATAAATATCGCGATGGGCGCCGCGATGAAAGTCGGCAGGGGAAATCAGTTCAAGCGCCATATTGAGCGCACTGTTTGCCAACAGGATCGCCCCGAGGATGGATTGTTCGACTTCCAGGTTTTGAGGGGGCAGACGAAGATCGGAGACGTCAGCGGTGGGCATAGGCACCCTGTTGTAAAATCAGATCGGGAAGCTCGCGGATGCGGACGGTCCATGCGGCTCGTCCCGTTGTCTTTTCGGCCGTGACCAGAGCCTCTTCGTCCGAAGCGGACGACGGCCCCACCCGCACCACCCAGGACATGTCGGCCGCGCGCGCACGTTTTCGAATCATGCGGAGGCGGGCCGCGTCCCAACGAGGCACGGGTTCATAACACGCCACCAGCCCGTGCGAACGAAGGAGCTGACTCACGCGAAACGCGTGCCGGAAACGCGACACAGGAGCGACCACGAGCACGCGCCGTTCTTCCAGCTCCTGCTCCTCCCCACTGCCATCCAGCGCATTGAATAATCGATCAATATCCAACGCAAACCCCGTGGAAGGCAGATCGCGTCCGAATCGTCCGATTAAATGGTTGTAGCGTCCGCCGCCGCCCAGTTCACAGCCAACATTGTCAGAAAACACATCAAAGACGATCCCGTCATAGTAATCAAAGCCCCGAAACTCCCCCAGGTCCAGGAGCAGGTGATCTGTGACTCCGGCGGCATCAAGCAACGCATACACCTCGGTCAACCGTTCAATGGGTTTCAGCAACCGAGGATTGCGACCGGCGACAGCGCGCCCCCATTCCAGGACTTCCTCCCGCCCGTACTGCTCCAGCGCGCCCAGAATCGAACGGGATTGTTTGGACGACACGCGTTCGCATTTCAGAAGCTGTTCGAGCTTTGGAAGGTCTTTGTGCGCGGCGGCCAGTTCAACGTGTTTGCATCCCCGTTCCGACAGGCCTGATTGCGCGAGCAACGACTGATAAAACCCGACGTGCCCGAGCGACACCTTAAAATCAGTCAATCCGACGGCTTTCAGAGATTCAATGAGCAAGACAAGAATTTCGGCATCCATCCATGCTTCATCGGCGCCGATGAGTTCGCTCCCCAGTTGAAACACTTCCCGTTCGCGACCCGCATGTTCGGGCTCATAGCGGAACACCGTGGAACGGTAACTCAACCGGAGAGGCACGTGTTGCCCGGCCAGGCCCATCGCCACAATTTTCGCGATCTGCGCGGTCACGTCCGGGCGAAGGACGAACACCCTCCCTGTCGTCCAATCGGCAACTTTGTAACACTTTTCGAGAATATCAACCGGCAACCCGGCCGACAGCACATCCAGATATTCAAAGGTCGGTGGGATAATTTCGCGATAGCCCCATCGCGCAAACCCGTCACACATCACGCGTTCCAGATGACGAACGCGCCGCGCCGCGTCAGGCAACAGGGTGACCATGCCGATCGGGATGAGAGAACGAGACGTCGTCTCCAAAGACACTGACGGGCATTCCGGGCATTGTTGGAGACGACGAGCCATTGCACGGACAGGGGGGCTACGACACGCGCGACAGATCCATCAGGCGAACGGAAAGAATGTCCTGTTGTTCCCTAAGAATGTCCACCACCTGAATGGACGGCGGGCCATCCAGACCAATGATCAACAACGCATCGCTGCCTTTCTTTGTCCGGGAACATTGCATCCAGGAAATATTGACGTTGTGTTCCCCAAGAATACGACCAACCACTCCAATGACACCGGGACGGTCGACATTATAGATCATGAGCATATGGCCTTCGGGAATGACTTCAACGGCATACGCATTACTTTCAACAATACGAGGCTCTTTTTTGTCATACAGGGTTCCGGCCAGTTGATGCACCTGATCGCCAACTTTCAGGCGCAGGCAAATGAGGCTCGTATATTCACCCGCGTCGCCCCCTTTCATTTCCCTGACCTCGATGCCGCGTTTCTTCGCAACAAGCGGCGCATTCACGGCATTGACCGCATTCTGCAAAATCGGGGACAACAGGCCTTTCAAGACCGCCACCGTCAGCGGCGCCAAGGTGAGATTGGCCACCTCTCCGCTGTATTCCACGGTGACCTGGTCAATGCCTCCGTCAATCAGCTGCGCCTGAAAGAACCCCATCCGCTCCGCCAACCCCAGATAGGGATGGATCTGCGGCAGGATCTCCGGCGGCACCGACGGAATATTCACCGCGCCGCGCGTCACACCCTTCTTAAAATAGTCCACAAACTGTTCGGCAATCGCCACAGCCACGTTTTCCTGAGCTTCTTCGGTCGAGGCACCGATATGCGGCGTACAAATAAAGTTATCCAGCGCAAGCAAAGGATGAGTCGGTTGCACGGGCTCCTCTTCAAAGACGTCAAACGCCGCTGCTGCGACTTTGTTGCTTGTGAGCGCCGCGTGCAGATCCTGTTCATTGATGATGCCACCGCGTGCACAGTTGACGAGCATCACCCCATCTTTCATTTTGTTGATGGCTCGGGCATCAAGTAACGACCGCGTCTCTTTGGTCAACGGGGTATGCACCGAGATGAAATCGGATCGGGCGAACAATTCATCCAGTTCCACGGCCTCAATGCCCAGTACATGCGCGCGATCACCCGACAAATACGGGTCATAGCCAATCACGTTCATGGCCAGGCCCTGCGCCAGTTTCGTCACATAGGTGCCGATCTGCCCCAACCCCACAAGCCCGAGGGTTTTGTTGTACAACTCCGTCCCCATGAATTTGCTTTTCTCCCACCGGCCGGCCTTCGTCGAAGCGGAGGCCTGGGGAATTTTACGGCTCATGGCAACCAGCAGGGCTATCGTGTGCTCCGCCGTCGTGATCGTATTGCCACCCGGCGTATTCATCACGACGATACCCCGACGAGTGGCAGCTTCACAATTCACGTTATCCAGGCCGGTCCCGGCACGACCAATGATCTTGAGACGGCTCCCCGCATCAATGACTTCGGCCGTCACCCTGGTCCCGGATCGAACGATGATGCCATCGTAGTCTTTGATGGTGTCCAGGAGCTGGGCTTTGGACAGTTTCGTGCTCACGTCAGCCGTAAACCCTCCTCGCTCCAGCACGTCAATACCCCGCGTCGATAAACTGTCGCTGATGAGAATCTTCATGGTTCGTTCCTGTCCCATATTCCGCGCTACGCGTTCCGTTTTTCAAAATCCGCCATATAGTCTATTAACGCATCTACGCCGGCTTCGGGCATGGCGTTATAGATGCTCGCGCGCATGCCACCCACCGAACGATGCCCCTTGAGCGTGGTGAGCCCGGCGGCAGCGGCTCCCGCAAGAAATTCGTCATCCAATGTCGGATTGGCCAGGACAAACGGCACGTTCATCAGGGACCGACAGGAGCGCTCCACGGGATTCCTGTAGAAAGAAGATGCATCAATCGCGGCATACAGCTTCTGCGCCTTGCGTGTGTTGATGGCCGCCATGGCCGAAAGCCCCCCTTGCTTCTTCACCCATTGAAAGACCAGACCCGCAACATACACGGCATAGGTGGGTGGGGTGTTCAGCATGGAATCGGCCTTGGCCTGTTGCGCATAATCAAACACACCGGGCGTCGCGGGCCATGCGCCTCCCATCAGGTCATTGCGCACAATCACCACCGTCACGCCGGCCGGTCCGATATTTTTTTGTGCGCCTGCGTAAATCAGCCCAAACCGGCTGACGTCAAGGGGGCGGGATAAAATGGTTGAAGAAAAATCACCGACGAGCGGCACGTCGCCGGTGTCCGGCACCCAGTGATATTCCACACCGCCGATCGTTTCGTTGGGAGTGTAATGGACATAGGCTGCATCGGCACTCAAGGCCCAACTGTCATACGCGGGAATCGTCGTGAACTGATGACCTTCAGACGACGCCGCCACATTCACATCACAATACTTCCTGGCCTCATCCACGGCTTTTTTGCCCCACGCTCCGGTCAGGATGTAATCCGCCTTGTGTTTCCCTTGCAAAAGGTTCATGGGAACGGCAGCAAATTGCGCGGTGGCGCCACCCTGCAAAAACAGCACGGAATAATTGTCCGGCACCCCCAGTAAATCGCGGACATCGCGCTCGGCCTCCGCATGGACCGAGACAAACTCTTTCCCGCGATGGCTCATCTCCATGATGGAGGCCCCGGCCCCACGCCAATCCGGCAACTCAGCCTGGGCTTGCAACAACACGGCCTCAGGCAACACAGCCGGCCCGGCGCTGAAATTATACACACGCGACATGCGAGACTCCCCGATCGGGCAACGCGGATGGACTCAAGACCCCGACATACTGTACAAGCACGAGCAACAACATCTTCATCCAATGGACCTGTCAGGCTGGTAGGTGAGATGGTCTCGTCACGATGGAGGCTAAGAAACAAAGACGCTATCACATGGTCTGTCAGGGGGTCAAGAACCAGTCACGGCTGAGAGGACATTCAGAATGATGGTGGGACTTCGTTGCCTGGGATTGGCGAAGCGAGCCACGTTGGCAGCATGACAGGTATTCGCAGGCAACCCGTCAACAACCCGTTTGACACAATCCGCCGGATAATCATATCGTGGCCGCGGTACGTCCGGTCCACACTGACAAAGGAAAGGGAGCACGTGACACGAGCCGGTCACGCCCGGGATGGCCGCATGCCTCCTCGACATCCACTGGCTCGAGCCTGGGGAAAAGCCAATGGCGGACCTGTCTGTTTTTGGGGGAAGCGGCTTCGTCGGAAGCGAGTTCTGCAGAGTGACACAAAGAAACATCAAGCTCGTAATGCGAGATGACCGTCGCCCACTCAGTGCAGACAGTGTGTATTTTATCAGTACCACCGACAATTACACGGTGCTTGAAGATCTCCACAAAGATATTGACGTCAATCTGAAAATCCTCGTGGACGTCATCAAACACTTAACGCCACGGGAAAGTGTCTTTAATTATATTTCCTCGTGGTTTGTCTACGGTGAGACCGATCTCCCTGCGACGGAGGATTCCGACTGTCGCCCGAAGGGGTTTTATTCCATCACGAAACGAGCGGCCGAACAACTCCTGATCTCCTACTGCTGCACCTTTGGCATTCATTACCGCATTCTCAGGCTGGGTAACGTGTATGGCACTGGTGACACAAGCGTCTCGCACAAGAAAAACGCCCTTCAATATCTCATCAATCGTCTGAAAAACAATGAAGACATTGATCTGTACGACAATGGCGAGTTTCATCGCGACTATATGCATGTCACGGATGTGGCCCGGGCCATCGATCTCGTCATCGAAAAAGGGGACGTGGATCAGATTTACAACATTGGTTCAGGAGAAAAAACGCGATTGAAAACCCTTATCGACTTTGGTATGAATGTGACTGGCTCCCGGTCACGAATCATCCCCGTCGCCATTTCTTCCCTTTCCTCCTTTCACCAGTGCAGTCATGTCAAAGACTTCTATTTTACGACCGATAAACTGAAGGCTTTGGGCTTTCAACCAACCATCAGCTTCCAGGAATACATCGAAGAGTTATGTCGGTAAAGAAGAAAATTGCAGCATGGATCAAGCAACTTCGCGCTGAAGGTGAAGCATGTTTTCCTTTCCTCTACAACTGCAGAAACCTGGAGACCTTCAACCCCGAAAAAGACTGGATCCTGTACTCAGGACCCTACTGGAATGACGAAGAAGTCACTGCCGCGATAGACAGTTTGATTACGGGAAAATGGATTGTCGCAGGAGAACACGTCGCGCGCTTTGAAGGAGAGTTTTCGACAAAGTACAACTTTGAAAGTTCACTGATGGTGAACTCCGGTTCCTCTGCCAACCTCGTGATGATCGCGGCGATGAAACAGTGTTATCAGTGGAACGATGGAGATGAGATCATCGTGTCTCCTGTCGGGTTTCCCACCACCATTGCACCAATTCTGCAAAACAGGTTGAAGCCGGTCTTTGCCGATATTACCTGGCACGACCTCAACTTTGATCTTGAGCACGTCGAAGCCGCGATCCATGCCAACACGAAAGGCATTGTGCTCTCCCCTGTGTTAGGCAACCCTCCCGATATGGACTCCCTGGTCTCCCTGTGTGCACGACACGGCGTCACGCTCCTGCTGGATGGGTGTGATGCGCTCGGTTCGAAGTGGAATGGCAACCCTCTCTCCGACTATGCCGAGGCCACCTCCTGTTCGTTTTACCCCGCTCACCACATCACGACCGGTGAAGGAGGCATGGTCAGCTCGCGCAATGAGGAACTGATTAAAATGGCGCGACGTTTCGCCTGGTGGGGAAGGGATTGTTACTGTACCGGTTCAACGAATCTCTCTCCGACTGGTGCCTGTGGCAAACGTTTTTCGGAATGGATAGACGGGTACGACTCCGTCGTCGACCACAAATATCTCTTCACGACCATAGGCTATAACCTCAAACCTCTTGACCTTCAAGGGGCTATTGGGTGTGCACAACTCAAAAAAGTGGACGAGATTCACACAAAAAGACGAGCCATGAAATCCCGCATAGAAGCCATCCTCACACACCATCTTGGCGATAGCCTTGTCATTCCTCAGGAAGCCGGGCAAGCGGAGACCAGTTGGTTTGGGGTCCCTATTATTTGTCACAAGCCGATGCTCAAACAAAAGCTGAGTGCCCATTTTGAACGCCATCGCATTCAAACAAGAAATTATTTCTCCGGAAACATTCTCCAGCATCCAGGTTATCGCCATCTTGATCACGCACAACACTTTCCCGTCGCCAACAAGGTCCTCGACAACGTATTTTTCATTGGGTGCCACCCAAGCTATAACGAAGCCGTTCTGGCAAGAATTGACGAAGTCCTCTCCAACTTTGTCAAGGAGCATCTGGGGGAGGGGGGGGATTGAGAGCCTCGTCACGGGAAAGAGGGACAAAATGGACGGATTACGGTTTGAACGACGCAGCGACGGAGACTATTACAAGGTCATTCTTCACATCCACAGCACGTATGTGCCGATCAGTGATGAGGATGTGGAAGCACTCAAAAAAACAAGTGAGACAGCCGACGATCAGTTTCTCGAATGGTTCCTGGACCGGGTGGGCTATTCCTCATACCTCAAAGACCAGATCCGGGAGGCCTTACTGCAAACCGGCGAACGCCCCCAACAGATTGCCGCGCTCCGACAATCAATCCAGGCGCTGTAATCGGGCGTGTGCAACACCTCGCGCGTCATGGCCTAATCGTGATACCCGCCCACGATCTTATCAATAAAATTCAGGATGGCCGTTTTCTTCGCGGGATCCGCCTCTAATTGCAGGGCACGTTGATAATGATCGCCCGCAATCTCCGGCTTGCGCTTGAGATCATAGACACGCCCTACCCCAAACATGGCCCTCGCATCATCGGGATTGGCCTTGATGGCGATACTGAAGTTGTCGAGTGCGGTATCAACCTGCCCTTTCTCCAGTAAAATCCACCCGGCTTCCGTCGCAGCCGGTCCGAACCCCGGCTTGATGCGTAACGCTTCCTGATATTCACGCATCGCGAGGTCCCGCCGACCTTTCTGATCGTAGAGACCCGCCATGGCACAGCGCAGTTCGGCATCGTCGGGATTGAGCTTCACCGAGAGTGTATATTCCTGAAGCGCCGCCTCAATCTTCCCCTGTTCGGCAAGCGCGCAGGCTAAATTCATGTGCCCCAACACATCATCGGGTGCAAGCTTGATGATCGCGCGATACTGGGGAATGGCCATTTCCAACTGGCCGTGTTCCTGATACGCCACACCCAGGTTTAAGCGGGCAGCCAACCAGTCGGGATCCAGTGCGACGGCCTGGCGATAGGCCTTGATGGCCTTCTCCGCCTGGCCCATGCGTTGATACAACTGCGCCAGGAAAAAATGAGGGAAGGGCGAGCCGGGAATCAGATGTATGGCCTTGTGATAACTCACGATGGACGGATCGGCTTGACCGGACTGCGCCAGGCACATGCCATGGATTAACCACACGTAGCCGGCGTCCGGATACATCCGGCCGAGATGATCCACCCAGGCACGAACATCCGCACGATCCGCCTCCTCCTGTAACGACCTGGCATACATCTGCCACGCCAGCGCGAATTCGCCTTTCAACAGATACATGGCATTCAAGATGAAAAACGCCCTGGGACCGGCCGCATCACTCTGTGTCCAGCGCATGGCGGCATCAATCACCGCATCCCAGTTCCCGTCGAGAATGGCCTGTTCGATCGTCCGCTCGTCACTCATCATGCAACCACGCTCCGCTTCTCCCACCCCAGCCAGCCAGTCATTCCCGCATCCCCGCCACGGCCCATACGGCTCAGCGTGTCAACACGTCCTCCACATCGCACGGCGTGGCCTCGATCAATGCTCCCAGACAGGGGTACTGTTTCATCATCTGTTGTTTCATCGCCCACGCCACGGTGCGGTAGGACCAATGGCCTTTGACCCCGGACCGCAGTCGGCACATATACTCCGCCTGGGCATAGTCCATCTTGAAGACACACCGGACCCTGAACCCGAAAGGAATCACGTACAGCGCCGCCTCCCGATTCATACCACGCAAACGTTCAACGTCACGCTGCACTGCGTCCATGGCAAGCCGGTACTCCCTGTCCAGCCCGGCTTCACACAGAGGGGCAGGGATCTCGTAGCCATGGATGGTGGTAAAAGTTTGCTGGATTTGCTGGCACCGTCGGTGCCGGTGCAGGTCCCGCCATCCCCCGATATCCATCAGAACATCAAAGATCAGGGGATAGCCGCACCGAAATTCCTTCATCAACTCGTGATAGGGCCCGCGACAGCGCAAGACGGTTTCAATCGTTTCCCGTTTTTCCTTTTCAGACCAATCCCGCACCAGTTCCAAAATCCGGCGATACGGCGCATGACTGACGCGATAGAGCAAACTCGTCACCAACTCATCCATCAACGCATGTGGTTCAATGAGATCAACGGGTGTCACCTGGCCGGCCCAGGCCGACGGCACATCCAGGCCGGCCTTGTGCAACACGGCCCCGGCATACTTCGACAAAGCGCGGTACCCTTCTGCGTGATACGTATTGGCGCGTGCGTGACGCGCCAACGTCGGCGCCAGAGGCCCCGAGGAAGAAACGACATCACCACATAACGCGCCCCACACGTTCGAGGGAGCCCTGGCACAGGCCTCCTGAAGCTCCCTGCCAAGTGCCTGCAATTCGGAGAAAGGCGCGGACAGAAACCGGCTGATTTGTTTTTCCAGCGTTCGGATACTCACCACCTGCCCGACGTTTGTTCTGGTGGCGAGGGGCAACACATACCGAGTGATATCATACACGCGCGCGGCGAGGGTCCGTGCGTAATGCGTGTCGGTCATGGCATCGGGTTTGGGATCTTTCCGTTGCAGATGGACGAGAAGCGGATCATGCAATGTTCGATAGAGCGTAAACAGACTCCCCAGAATACCCTGATACCACGCCTCGGTTTCAGCATCTCCGATGCCCGGCGGCACATAACAGCCGGACACGGCAAAGTTCTGATACCGGCTGGATTTGGCTTGTCCATCCCACAACGGTTCATCTTCCACGTAAATCGCCGCCAGCTCGGAAATCTGTTCCAGACACACCGTCACATGTCCGAGATCGGCAATTGACGCATGGCCATAGTCAAAATAAAACTGTTCCCAAAATTTTTCCGACGAGTGCCCATGCACCCACTTCACACTGTCTTCAATGGAGTCCGGAGAGCGGCTGTAGCGCGCAAGGGCATAGGCCAGAGGCTCCGGCGGCATGGGAGCCAGCACGACGACCCGATGTGTGTTCGGTTCCTCAACGGACATCTGTCGCACTCCTGCTGTGATCGCACATACCACAGGTTGGCCTGTCGAAGCCGAACCACTATAGTCAGGCAACGGGCCAATCTCAAGTCGGCATCGCGTCTATCCGGGCCAGACAAAAATCCCTTGCAAGACGCGGTGTCGATGGATACACTCCGCCGCCGTCAGTAAAGACTTCCTTGAGTCACCACCCCATTATCGTCATCGGTTCTGTCACCACGCCACCAGAAGGAGAATTTCATGCCGCGTCTCTTGCAATGCTTTCTGTCCATCTCGGCGGTCCTGGGCAGCGTCGTTCCGGCTCTGGCGCAAGAGTCAGTGACAGACGACTCCTCGATCCGGAAGTCAATCGCTTATCTGGATGCCCTGTTTGGCGATATCGTGAGTCTGCTCGCGACGGTGCTCTTTGCCGACTTCGGCACCAGCATTCCTCTGATTGTGGTGGTGCTCCTCTTTGGCAGTATCTATTACAGCTTCTTCTTTCACTGGATTTCCCTGCGCGGCCTTCGACATGCGCTTGATGTCATTCGCGGCCACTACGACAAACCCGACTCCCCCGGTGAAATTTCCCACTTCCAGGCGTTGACCAGCGCGCTTTCGGCCACCGTCGGCCTGGGCAACATTGCCGGCGTCGCAATCGCCGTGAGTCTGGGAGGACCAGGGGCCATCTTCTGGATGGTCGTCACAGCCTTTTTCGGCATGGCTTCCAAGCTGGCCTCCTGTACGCTGGCCGTTATGTACCGCACGGTGCATCCCGACGGGCACATATCGGGCGGTCCGATGTACTACCTGGAACATGGCCTGCGAGCCAAAGGACTGAAGCATTTCGGCCGCACCCTGGCTGTCATCTATGCCATTCTCACCATCGGCGGCAGTCTGGGCGGCGGCAACATGTTTCAGGCCAACCAGACCCTGGAAATTCTCGGGACCACCTCTCCCTTCTTCATAACCTACAACTGGGCCATCGGCATCATCCTGGCCGCGCTGGTCGCCGTCGTCATTATCGGTGGCATCCGCCGTATCGGCCTGATCACCTCGCGTATCGTTCCCTTCATGTGCCTGCTCTACGTCATCACGTCCCTCCTGATCATCCTCTCACGATTCGCCGACATCCCGGCGATGTGTGCCACCATCATCGGCGAGGCCTTCTCGCCTTCGGCCATCTACGGTGGGGCCATCGGCGTTCTGGTCACCGGCATCAAGCGCGCGGCCTTTTCCAACGAGGCCGGTCTCGGCTCCGCTGCCTTCGTCCACGCGGCTGCGAAAACCGACGAACCCGCGCGCGAAGGCATCGTGGCCATGGTTGGCCCCTTTATTGACACGGTCATCATCTGTCTGATGACCGGTCTCGTCTGCATGATCACCGGCGTCTATGCCGACCCGCAGTTTCAGTCCCAGTCGGGCACGGCCGTCGGCATCAGCATGACCGCCGCCGCCTTCGATTCTTTTCTCCCCGGCACCCGCTACCTCCTCGCCATCGCCGTCCTGTTCTTTGCCTATTCGACGATTATCTCGTGGTCCTACTATGGCGAACGCGCCTGGGAATACCTCTTTGGCACCGGGGCCATCCTGGTGTACCGGACGATCTTTGTCGGGTGTGTCCTGTTAGGCTCGATCGCCTCACTGGATAATGTGCTCGACTTCTCCGACATGATGATCCTGGGTATGGCCTTCCCCAACATCATCGGCGGCATCATCCTCAGCCCGCAGATCAAAGCCTGTTTGCAGGACTACTGGGGTCGGCTGCAACGAGGTGAAATGAAGCGCTACCGGTAAGGTCCCCGGAACCTGGAGCAACGGAAACCGGCGGTCGGTCCCGGTATGATGGTCGCGTTCGCATCCGCATGGATCGTGCTTCCCCCTCGTTGTCTTTGGTCGGTATGTCGCAGAGACCAGGACTCCGACGCACCATCCTCCCTTGCACCCCCGGAAGTCTTTCCCCTACCGTGCCACCCCATGTCGAACAGGCATCCATGGTTTTCCTGTCCACTCGCAGGCATCGGGTATGCGCTTTCCGTCTCCGGCCTGTTTGAAGGATTTCCCTGGGGCTTGTTCGCCTGGATCGCCTTGTTGCCTCTCCACCTGACACTGAACGGCACCACGACCGGTCAAGCGTTTATGCGCGGATGGCTGACGGGATGTGTTGCATTTGTCGGCACAATGTACTGGGTGGTGACTGCGATCCACCGCTACGGCAACGTCCCGCTCACCGCAAGCATCGCGGTCATGCTGTTGTTGGCAGTCTATCTGGGACTGTACATCGGGCTTTATGCCTGGGGTTTTCGCTGGCTGGAACAACGATGGACACCCATGGCCTGGCTCCTGGCGCCCTGTCTGTGGGTATCCCTCGAATATGTGCGCACCTGCGCGTTGAGCGGCATACCCTGGGGGCTCCTGGGATACTCGCAAGTGCAATGGCTGCCCATCATTCAGATCGCCAGTATCACCGGCGTCTATGGCGTGTCCTTTCTCATTGTGCTGGTGAACGTCGCCGTGTTTCTACCGCTCTGCCGGGCCATGGCCCAACAACCGCGCCATGCCGCATCCCTCCACACATGGGGGCCTCTCGCCTCAACAACCATGATCGTCTTCGTGACGTGGTTCTACGGAGTGCATCAGCTGACGCTTCCCGTCACGGCCCCCCTCAACGTGGGGATCGTACAAGCCAATATTGACCAGGCACAGAAATGGGACAGGGCATATCGCGCGGAGACGCTGGCGCGATACGACCGACTCACGCAAGCCATTGGTCCGGATGCTGATCTGATCCTGTGGCCCGAAGCGGCTACCCCCTTTGTGTTTGAACAGGAGTCGAGCGATCAATCACACGTCGTGGACATTGTGAAACACGCGCGGACACCGCTTGTGTTTGGCAGCCTGGCCCTGCGGCATCGCGACGACGGCACGCTGTCGCCGTTGAACAGCGCCTATGTGCTGAACCGCTCCGGGGTCGTCACCGGGCGGTATGACAAACAACACCTCGTTCCCTTCGGCGAATACATTCCCCTGAAACCCGTTTTCTTTTTCCTGAACAAGCTGGTCGCCGGCATCAGCGACTTTCAGCCGGGCCAGCATCCCGTCCTGCTCGCCATTCCTGATGGACAGACGCAACAGCAGACCCGATTCGGTGTTGCGATTTGCTATGAGGTCATTTTCCCGGACCTGGTGAGACGACTCGCCGCCAAAGGCGCCAATTTCCTGATCACCATCACCAACGACGCCTGGTTCGGGAACACCGTCGCCCCGTATCAACATTTCAGCATGGTCGTCTTCCGCGCCGTTGAGAACCGTCTGTCATTTGCCCGGGCCGCCAACACCGGCATCTCAGGGTTGATCGATCCGACCGGGCGCATCCTGACGGCAACCCCCGTTTTCACCGAACGGGTCGTCACCGGGACCATTCCCCTGGGCACACCCTCGACACTGTACACACGATTTGGCGATGTGTTTGCCCGGGCCTGTGTTATACTGATTGCGCTGGCAATGGTCCTCTCCCGTTTTTGCCCGAGGGCGGCCGGTGCCATCTGCCGATGGCCAACACGACGCAAAGGAGACCAGAATGCTTGAAGACATGCGGAGCCGTTTGCACACCACAGGGAACCACATTCAAGAGATACGGAGGTGTCTTTGACCTGCCTCGACTGCTGAACACACTGGAAGAGCTTGAACAGGAAAGCGCGCAACCGGGTTTCTGGAACAACGCACAGGACGCAGCCAGAGTTGGACGGCGCAAAGCCGCGATCGAACGGGACATCGCCTGCGCGGACGACTTGACACGCAAGCAGTCCGATCTGGAAACCACACTGGATCTCATCGTCCAAGAGGACGATCCCGATCTGCACGCCGAATTCACTCAGGGCATGCAGACGCTGGAAATGATCCTGGCACAACGGCGGACGGAACAACTTCTGTCCGGGGAGCATGACGGTCGGTCCGCGATTCTGGGCATCAATCCGGGAGCCGGCGGGACGGAATCGCAGGACTGGGCACAAATGTTGATGCGGATGTTCGTCCGATGGGCCGAGAAAAAGCATTTCACGGTCAGCACCATTGACCTCCAGGCCGGCGATGAAGCCGGCATCAAAAACGCCACGCTGAGCATCGAAGGCCCCTGTGCCTACGGCTACTTGAAATCGGAAGCCGGCGTGCATCGTCTGGTACGGATCTCGCCGTTTGACGCCAACAAACGTCGTCATACATCCTTTGCCGCCGTGTCGGTGTATCCCGAACTGGACGACGACGTGGCGGAAGAGATTGAGGACAAAGATCTGAAGATCGACACCTTTCGCGCGGGCGGAGCCGGTGGACAAAACGTGAACAAAGTCGAAACCGCCATTCGCCTGACCCATCTCCCCACCGGCATCGTCGTACAATGCCAGAACGAACGCTCGCAATGGCAAAACCGCATGGGCGCCATGCGTGTCCTGAAGGCCAAGCTGTTTGAGATGGAACAACGGAAAAAGGATGCCGAGTTTCAGCATATCGTCGGCGAAAAAAAGGACATTGCCTGGGGCAGTCAAATTCGGTCCTACGTGTTCCAACCGTATCAGATGGTCAAAGACCACCGCACGAATCATGAGATCCGGAATGTCACCTCGGTCATGGACGGCAACCTTGATCCATTCCTGGAAGCCTATTTAAAACAGAAGATGGCACCCACGAGTTAATGTCTCTCTCCGAGAATATCACACCAACGACCATCTCCCTGAGGTCCGCGATCCCGCGAGCCTGTTCCTGTATCCGGTTCCGCCGTGGCACACCGTGATGGATGAATCAAGCGAACAACGCACGCAACGTATTCACAAACTTGCGACGCTGAAAGCCATGGGAGTTCAGCCCTATGGCACCCGTTTTGAGACGTCGCACCATGTGGAAGACCTCGTGGCGGCGCACGGGTCGAACACCAAAGACGAGCTTGAGCAACACCCCATCGCCTGCTGTATCGCCGGACGCATCGTGGCACTCCGCCGGTTCGGGAAAGCCGCGTTTGCTTCGCTTCAGGACGGCGCGCATCAGATCCAAGTGTATGTGAAGAAGGACGCGTTGGACGATGACACCTTTCGACTGTCCCAGCAACTGGATCTCGGTGACTGGATTGGCGTGGAAGGCCATGTGTTCCGCACGAAAACCGATGAGCTGACTATTGCCGTGCAGACGCTGACATTGTTATCGAAAGGTCTCCGACCCCTTCCTGAAAAATGGCATGGCCTGACGGACATCGAAACCCGTTACCGGCAACGTTACGTGGACCTGATTGCCAATCCGGGCATCCACAACATTTTCGAGACGCGCAGCAGGGTGATCGCGACCATCCGCACATATCTCACCACTCACGGGTTCCTCGAAGTGGAAACGCCGATGATGCACCCCCTGCCCGGGGGAGCAGCGGCGCGCCCGTTTGTCACACACCACAATGCGCTCAAGACGGACCTGTACCTGCGCATCGCACCGGAGTTGTATCTCAAACGTTTAATGGTCGGCGGCTTCCGTCGGGTATTTGAAATCAATCGGAATTTTCGCAACGAAGGTCTGTCGACGATTCATAATCCCGAATTCACCATGCTGGAATTGTACCAGGCTTATGCCGACTACCACGATCTGATGGCGTCGACTGAAGAGATGTTCGGCACACTCGCGCGTGACATCCTCGGCACCACGACGTTCACGTACCAGGGACACACCATCGACCTCACACCTCCATGGCAACGTCTCCCCTATTTCGAAGCTCTTGTTGCGTACAACACCTTTGATCGGAACGTGCTCGAGGATCGGGACAGGGCAGCAGCAGCGGCTGGACAACTTGGATTGGACATTCCCGGGGAGGCTTCGTTGGACACAATCCTGAACGTGATTTTTGAAGAAACCGTGGAACGCCGCCTGACACAACCGACATTTATCACGGATTATCCCATTGCGCTGTCTCCGCTGTCACGACGCAAGGATTCGGATCCGCAACTCGCCGATCGGTTTGAATTGTTTATCGTTGGCCGCGAACTTGCGAATGGATTTTCCGAATTGAATGATCCGCTTGACCAACGTCAACGCTTTACCGCACAGGCTGCTCAACGGGACGCCGGCGATGCAGAGGCACATGTGTTCGACGAAGATTTCCTGCGCGCCCTGGAATATGGCATGCCACCAACGGCAGGAGAGGGCATTGGCATTGACCGACTGGTGATGTTGTTCACAAACCAGGCCTCGATTCGTGACGTCATTCTCTTTCCCCAACTCCGACCGGAACCACCGTCGTGACCATGCCATATGAAATTTTTGTGGGGCTGCGTTACCTCCGGGCCAGACGTCGAACCCGTACCATTTCCCTCAACACCGGGATTTCCATCACCGGCATTACCCTGGGCGTCGCCGCGCTCATTGGCACACTCGGGATTATGACGGGTTTCCAGGAAGACTTGCAGACGAAGATTCTGGGAACGACGTCTCATATCGTCGTGCAGCCACGGGGGCAACAGCCCATGGCCGGGTATACGAAGCTGATTCATCAGGTGGAACGAGTGCCGGGCGTGGTCGCAGCCACGCCGTATCTTGTCAGGCAAATTCTGCTCACCTCGCGGAACGGCGTGCAGGGCATTGTGTTGCGCGGCATTGATCCGGAGAAAGAACCCGAGGTCACGGACCTTGCCCACAACATGACCGCCGGTACCGTGCGGGATCTGGCCACATCATCGCCGCCCGGACAACCGGATTCCGGGACGCTCCCCGGCATGATTCTGGGAAAAGAGCTGGCCGCGCGGCTGGGCGTGTTCGTCGGCGGTCGCGTCAACGTTGTGTCACCTGTTGGCCCCGTTCGCGCGGTGGGCATGACACCGAAAATCCGGCCCTTTCAGGTCGTCGGGCTGTTTGCGTCCGGCATGTACGAGTACGACGCCTCGCTGGCGTACGTGGCATTGGGCGAAGCGCAAAATTTTTTCGGTTTCCACAGGACGGTGACGGGCATCGAAGTGAAAATCGAGGATGTGTTGATTGCCGACGTCATTGCCTCGCGGATCAACACCGCGCTCGGGACGGAGTATCTGGCGAGGGACTGGATGGAATTAAACCGCAATTTATTCTCGGCCCTGCGCCTGGAAAAAACCATGATGTTTTTGTTGTTGGTCCTGATCACGCTGGTCGCGTCCTTCAATATTGTGGGCACGCTCACCATGATCGTGAACGACAAGCAACGCGAGATTGCCATTCTGAAGACCATGGGCGCCACACCGAATGCGATCATGCGTATTTTCATGCTGAATGGCTTGGTCATTGGCTTAACGGGCACCGCGATTGGCATCCCCCTGGGCTATACGTTTCTCTACCTCATCGAACAGTACTGGACCTTCGATCAAACCGTGTATTACCTCTCGCACATTTCAGTGCACGTGAAGGCCATTGATGTGCTGCTGGTGTCATGCTCCGCGG
The DNA here is from genome assembly GCA_963692935.1 of Nitrospirales bacterium. GTDB lineage: Bacteria > Nitrospirota > Nitrospiria > Nitrospirales > UBA8639 > Bin75. The sequence continues at coordinate 384,944 of OY843588.1, read as the reverse complement.
TGCTGATCAGTTTTGCCGCCACCCTGTACCCCTCCTGGCAGGCCGCCACACTCACCCCGGTCAGCGCCATTCGGTACGCGGAATGAGCAGCCCTCCCGATGCCACGCCACCATTGCTTCGCGTAACAGGGCTGGACAAATCCTTCACACGGGGCCATCACACCGTTGAAATTTTAAAAGGCATCAATCTTGAGGTCCGGCAGGGCGAGTTCCTGACGATGGTCGGGGCCTCGGGGGCAGGGAAAAGTACGCTTCTTCATATCCTGGGCACCCTGGATCGGCCCACGCGGGGAACCGTTTTCTATGACAACCAGAATCTGTTCCGGTTGTCGGAACACGAGCTGGCCTATTTTCGCAATCGGCGCATCGGGTTTGTGTTTCAATTTCATCACCTGCTGCCCGAGTTTACGGCGCTGGAAAATACCTACCTCCCCGCCCTCATACAGAAACGACCAGTCAGGCAATGTGTTGAAGAAGCCAGTGCGCTCCTTTCAGATGTCGGACTGGGACACCGGTTGCATCACAAACCGGGAGAACTGTCCGGAGGTGAGCAACAACGCGTGGCCGTGGCACGCGCACTGATTCAGAATCCGGATCTGGTCCTGGCCGACGAACCAACGGGGAATGTGGACTCCCGCACCGGCGAAACTCTGTTTCAACTGTTGCGAACATGTAACGAACAGCGAGGGACGGCATTCATCATCGTCACCCACAACGAACACCTCTCTCAACAAACCGATCGCCTGATCCACATGGTGGATGGGCGGATCACCGATGGCAACAACAGGGTAGAAGGCAGGGAGGGTAGCGGTACGCTCTGACGTCTTAGTGCGGGGCCGCCGTAATACTGTCTTTAATCATGTCAAATGTCTCGTGCGGGAGCACCTGTCTGGCGAGCAATTCTCCGCGAATCCGGTAGGGACGATTGGCCATCACCTTTTCGGCCACGGTTTCGGACAACCCCAGCACAATTACGAAGTCCTGCACAGAAGCTGTATTCAGATCCAGGAGTTTCGTGGCACCGTTGAGAGGTGTCGTGACGGGAGATGACTCCGGCGCAAGAGTTTCCTCCATCATGGATTCGGCCGGCGACACACCGTTGTCCAATGAAGAAGACGCCACGGGGGAAGGCGCGCGGGCTTCCTTGAGTTCTTTTTGATAGCGACCGACCGTCTCCTCCAACGCGCGGTTCTGGTTTTGTAATTTCCGATACGCACGCTGGAGTGCCTGCAATGCCTGCATTCTTGCTTGACTGACCTTTTCCAACGCGACGCCCTGCGCGTCGTGTTGTGCGCGCTCACGGTCACGGTCCTCTTTGATCCGTTGGATTTCGGCCCCCATCACTTCCAGCTCACGAGCCACCCCTTCATTCTCGGCTCGTAATTTCTCATTGTCCCGCTCAAGAGACTCACGCATCATCCGACTGTTTTCCAGATCCACCCTGGCCGATTCCATGCCGGCCACGACTGCGTCATGGCGACTCTGGACAACACCGCAACTGCCCATGAATAATCCGACAAGACAGCAAAAGCCGACTCTCGGGATGCCCCCCCGAACCCACCGACACAGACTGTTCATCACGATTCCTCCTGGTTCGCCCTACCACGCACAGGAGCACAGACGTTCACCCACGGGCTTTCATATGCGTTATCCCGCGCGCAGTATGGAAAGCGCGGTATGGTTTGTCAACGGATTCACGCACACAGGACACGACCATTCCGCTTGCCCATCGCCCTTGCCGCAAGCCATCAGTCGCCGGGGGCTGAACGACGGTTGCCAGGCATCGAGTCGGGCAAAAATCTCCCGCGTCAACTCGCCGTTGCGGTTTCGCTGTTTCTCGATTTCCGCGTCGAGATTCAGTTCCCGGCTTCGGCTGATCCGTTGTAACCTCGTGATTTTTTCTTCCAGTTCAGCGATCGGTTTTTCGAATTCAAGGTTGTTCACACTCAGCAAGCGGCGGTGCAAACGGTGGGGGATGATGCCCGATTATAAACCATTTTGACGGCAGGCGGTCGGTCAACCGCCTGTAGCGCGCAAGCCACCACAGGGACGTCAAGATGAAAAAAACCTGCCCCGCATTCGCCACAGAAACCCGAAGAACAGCGCGCCGAACACCTGCCGCAACGTGATTTCCTGGCGAAAATAACGCCACGGGAACTGGTTGCCATTCAGGCAATACCACCACCATTGCCTAGGGTGGCGGTAGAAATTCAAACACCGAAGCCAGCGGATATGCTCGACCGGAAACAGACGCGCCAGATCGGGGCGGGTGGCATACGCCCTTTTCAGCATGCCCTCTTCGCTGAGAACGCTCCTCCCGCTTTGAGCGTGTTCGTCAAACAACTGATAAAAGGTGTCGCAAAACCCGCGCAACGGCTCAGGCGCACCGCCAAAAAACATGCCGGTAATCCAGACATCTTCGGAGTGCGGCTTGAACAGCCGACGCCGCAGAAGCAGCCTGTGGCTGAAAAGCCCCACTTTGTCCAAAAACGAAGCCCGGCACACTTCAAGATTGGGCCACTCGATGCGCTCGGACAAGCGGAACAGCCCACCCTCCCCACACGACCGGTTCAATCTGAACATCCCCGCATCACACCAGAAAAACATTTCCGACTGATAAGGATTCATCTCCGCGGCGCGCCGAAGGAAATGGGGGTTTTCGTTATAGACCAGGGGCGCGTCAACATTGACATCGGGCCACCGGGCGCGGCATTGGGTGCGAATAATGTCCTGATAGCGGTAAACATAAAACGCCTCCAGCGTTGTCACCACATAGACCGCGGGCTTGTGTCCTCTCAGCCGCTTGATTCTATCCACCGACTGCGCGTCACAGAAAATCACCAGCGGCCACTTAATCACCGGTAGCATGTTTTTCATCCACACATGGTAGTCATGCGGAAACTTGCCGGCGGTTTCTCCCAGTTGAAAATACGCCGTCACCAGCGTGATCGGATACGATTTTGCGGGGGCATGATTCATTGAAGCACCTTAGACGCGTTGAGGAACATGCTTGAACCGGGCATCAGGCGCGGATGAAGTCCAGCAACCCGGCAAGCGCGTGCGCCGCGCTTTGTTCACGAATGCCGTGGCGGTCGCCGTCAACATGGACGCGGACGGACAGGGTTTCCCGCCGCCGCGCGACCCAGGCGAAACACACCGTGCCGACCGGGTTTGCCGCAGTGCCGCCCTCCGGCCCGGCGACGCCGGTTACCACGACGCCGTAGCCCGCCCGACTGAAGCGGATTCCGCCTTCGGCCATGGCCGCCGCCACTTCCACGCTGACCGCGTCGTGGCGTTGGCCCAATGCACGCGCCACGCCGACCATCTCCACTTGGGCGTCATGGCTGTAGAGGTGTTCGGCTATTACCGGATCGTCCTCGGTGCCGCCATCATCCTCGTCCTGGAGTTTCCGCGCATTCGGAAACGAGAACGGAGACCGGTATGTGGCGGGCACAATCACGACGACAGCCGCATGTGCCAGCGGCCTGCTACTCAGGAGACGTAATACCGGGGCCGCCGATCCTTCAACATGTTATTGTATGGATTGAGTGATTTGTCGCGGGCTTCACCGAGATTAATCTCGACCACCACACATTCCGCCTCATCGGCAGACGCCCGAGCCAACACCGTGCCCGTCGGTGAAATCACCGAACTTCTCCCGATGAAGGTCAGAGGAGGTTTGTCGCCCCTGGCTTCCCGCCCGATGCGGTTGGCCGTAATACTGAAGATCCGATTTTCCAGGGAACGCGTCACCATGGCATCAGGACAATAGGGCAGGACTAAATTCGACGGATGACACACAATCTCCGCCCCCCGTAACATAAGGGTACGGGCGACTTCGGGGTAGTACCAGTCATAACAAATCATCACACCAAGGCGCGCCTGACCAATATCCCAGACCTGCAACCCGGAATTGCCCGGGCTGAAAAAGAGCGTTTCCTCAAAAAACAAATGCGTTTTACGGTAACACCCCAGGAACCCCGAAGGCCCAACCACAATCGCCGAGTTGTAACACCGATTGCCATCCCGCTCGGGCAGTCCGACGACCAGATGCATGTTATGGCGTCGTGCAAGATCCACACAGATCCGGGTGGTCGGGCCATCCGGAACTCGTTCAGCAACATCCAGGACCTCATCCCGGGACACAAACTGGTATCCGGAAAAGGCCAGCTCGGGCAACACAAGCAGGTCACAATCCACCTCGCCCAGTCGAGAGGCCAACCGGTCACGATTGCGCCGCACGGCCCCGAATTCAGGATGAAACTGGAAATAGCCAACGTGCATCAGTCACGTACAGGCGCCTGACCATCGGCTACGTTCTGCCTCGGTCCGGCAACCGTTTCCAGCAATGCAAATTAGACTCAAGATGAAATTCACCAGCGGTGACGGTGAGAGGAGAATACCAGCACGAACACCATCTATAGAAAGGCCATCTGGTACAGCACACGGGCAGGAATACCCTGCCCGTTTGTTCATGCCAGCGCGACGACCCGATGCCGTCAATTCATTTCGTCATGATCCATTTTGTCGTACTGCATCATGTCATGCTTCATTCCATCATGCATCATCTTGCCATCATGCATCATCTCGCCGTCGTGCATCATCTCGCCGTCGTGCATCATCTCGCCGTCGTGCATCATCTCGCCGTCGTGCATCATCTCGCCGTCGTGCATCATCTCGCCGTCGTGCATCATCTCGCCGTCGTGCATCATCTCGCCGTCGTGCATCATCTCGCCGTCATGCATCATCTTGCCGTCGTGCATCATCTTGCCGTCGTGCATCATCTTGCCGTCGTGCATCATCTTGCCGTCGTGCATCATCTTGCCGTCGTGCATTTCTTTTTCATGCATTTCGCTGAGATGCATGATCGCGCTCTTCGCATAACCCGCCGCCACCTCGGCATGACCCTGGTTGCCATGCGCGATGGCCTCTTCCAACTCAGATACGCCTTCGTTAAGATGAGGATTGGTGACATTTTCCTGTGCCATGTGTGCATGGCGCAAAGCTTCTTCGGCATGGGACACAACAGCACCAGCATGCCCCATTCCGCCATGCTTGACGGCTTCTTCCGCATGCATAATCGCTTCGTGGACATGCATGTTCCCTGCGGTGGCCCCTTCGGTCGCCATCTCAGATGCCGACGACATCACAGCGGGCGATATCTCATGGATGGGCATGCCCCCGGCGGCAGCCACTGGCACAACCATCGCAAGCCACGTGGCCACCATCAACAAACCCGCGAAAAAACCATGTGAAACCATGACAGACCTCCTTCCAAAATGTTGAACGTAACGAAACAATCCTCCTCCATCTTCAACGTGTTTTCCGCATCGCCTCTCATTCAGGCGTTGGTGGTGTCGTCAAGACGCCTGTGATTCAGCGTTGCGCGTCACCTGAGAGAGCAATGCCATATCTTTTTCAGCGGGAGCCGCAAAGTCCCGGCTCCATTCCCACCACGAACCCGGATAATTTTTCACCTTCTCATAGCCCGCCAGTCTGAGCACAAAATACACCCAGGCCGACCGAACGCCACCCAGACAGTACGTGATGACCGTCTGGTGTTCACCAACCCCGTACGCATGAAACATGTCCCGAATAACGGGCAGGGGTTTGACCGTGGCATCCTCCCGGAGAAACGTGTTCCAGGGAACATTGACGGCGGACGGAATATGCCCCGGTCTGGGCAACCCGTCAATTTCCTTCCCCGCATATTCCTCCACGCTTCGAGCATCCACGATCACCGTGTCCGAATGCGGGCTTTTCAGCAATTGTTTCAGATCCTGCTTCTGCATACTCACGTCCGGCTGAATCGAAGCCCGAAAGTGACCACGTGCGGGGCGGACCGGTTCATGTTCATAGGGTCGCTGTTCCAATGTCCATTTCGGCCAGCCACCATCCAGAACCATCACCCTGGTGTGCCCCAGATATTGCAACATCCAGAACATGCGACCTTCATCACCCCAGTTATCAAACGGATTGGAGTAGATCACCACATCGCTGGAGTTGTGAATGCCGAGGGACTGGAGCCGATGCTCCAGCCGGGCGACATCGGGATCCAACAACCCTTTGGCCGTCGCCTGGGGATCGCTGTATTCATGCCAGGTACTATGCACCGCACCGGGAATATGGGCCGTGTACGCACCTTCCCCACGCACATCAATAATGACCAGATTCTCCCGGCCAAGATTCAGGAACAGGGTTTCGGTGTCAATGAGGTACATACGTCATCCCGCCACGAACACACTACGAGGCCCTTTGACAGGCCCCTGATTCTCCGATGTGGAACACCCGACCGCTACGGCGGGGGCCACACGGGCCTCGACCACACGTTCCGCATCATGCGCACCCTCCGGGGTTCCACCAAGAGGGAACCGACGTGTGTAGATGGTATACCGGTACGGGCGGTCCGACTGCAAGCCGTAGGACTCCCGCAACATGGCGTGCTGACCGTCCGTCAGAATATGATACCGGACACGCGTTTCCACCACCAGATCCGACCGCCCTTCTGGTATCTGGTAAGCAAACTGATAGTCACGGCTTGCCAGAGGCCGCAACCGATTGTCATACACCTCAAGAATAACGGGTTGCCAGAGAATCCATCGGCCCATCGTGTCGGTCTGTTCCTCAAGAATCCGCCCGGCTTGATCTTTCACATAAAATTCCACGGTAAAATGGCGGTCAGGATCTCCCGTGGGTATTTTATGGCCGGCGCCGGCGTTGATCAGCGTGAGGGTCATCGTCACGGTGTCTCCCGGGGCGGGGTTGGGTGGATCGGTCTTCACCTGAACGGCCACAGCCCGCTTGACCATCTCCGGATCATGCCCCCCACGCCATACATGTTGCCGGCCGTGCCGAACAGGCCCGCCTGTCGCCACCGGGCGAGAAATTTCCGGCATATGGCAATGCTGGCACGTGAATCCCTGCTCCCTCATGAAAAATTCGCCTTCATATTCCGTGAACGTGCCACACGGACCCGCACGATAAAACTGGAAGGGACCGGACACCACACTATGACAGCGATGGCACAGAGCGGTCGTGCGAAAGGCGGGGTCATATTTCACGGGATGTGGTGCCGCCGAATCGTCGAACGGCCCCAGAATGACGCCATCGCGCACGTGACAGGCCGCACAGGTGACGCCCTCCCGTTGATAGGCTTCGTCGTACCGGGGGTTGGCGACCCGGATCGCCTTTTCCACCCGCTGACCTGGTATGGACTGGATCAGCGTAGGTTGCTGATTGGCCAACGGCGTGTGACAGTTGAGACAGACCCAGACATGATCGTCCTTTTCCCAGTACGCCTGAAAAAACGGGTCATCATAGGCATCGGCATGGACACTGGTTTTCCATTCCTCATAAATTTCCCGATGACATGTTCCGCACGCTTCGGCCTTGATCGAATCAAGTCCCGCGGGAACAGGTTGAAACGGAATGGCATGGGCATAATCATCGCGCAGGCCAAAAATCACGGTGGGCCTGACCTCCGTATAAAAATAATAGAGGCCACCCGGGATCACCACCAGCAGACCCAGCAACGCTGCCAGCCTGCCTCTGCCACGCCATCGTCCCGCCATGGGTTACGTGTCCATCAACGCCAGCAGATGGTGTTCAACCGAAGCCGCCAGCGCCCGAAGGTGATAACCCCCTTCCAGGCAGGCCACAATCCGACCATGACAGTGGACCTTCGCAATACCCGCCACAATGCGGGTCAGCTCGCCGTAGCCTTCATCCGTCATCGCCATACTCGCCAACGGATCATCCCGGTGTGCGTCAAATCCGGCCGAGATCAACACAAACTCCGGCCTGAATGCATTGGCGGCCGGTACCAGGACATCCTGAAACACCTCCCGATAGTCATCGGTGCCTTGCCCGCTGGACATGGGCACATTGATAGTCGCCCCTTCGCCCTCCCCTCGCCCGCGTTCCCGCTGCGACCCGGTTCCGGGATAATGCGGGTATTCATGCGTGCTGAAAAAGAGCACAGAGGGATCGGCCTCAAACGCATGTTGTGTGCCATTGCCATGATGCACATCCCAGTCCACAATCAGCACGCGCGTGAGACCGTGCCGTTCCTGAATATACCGGGCCGCAATGGCCACGGTATTCCACAGACAAAACCCCATGGCGCGATGGGCCTCGGCATGATGCCCCGGCGGACGGATCGCACAAAAAACCTGATCAACCCGGTTCTCCATCACAGCATCCACCGCTGCCAGTGCCCCGCCAACCGCAAGAAACGCGGCGGGCAACGAACCTGGTGACATCGTGGTATCCGGATCGAGTGCGGCATAGCCCGTGTGCGGCGCCTGCTCTTCCAATCGCCGCACATACGCGGGATCATGAATGCGCGTAATCCATTGTTTTTCCGCAACGCGCGGCTGGATTCGGGTCAACCGCGAGAGCGTCCCGGCTGATTCGAGGCGGCCGACAATGGCCCGCAACCGCTCCGGCGACTCCGGGTGTTGCCGACCCATATCATGTTCCAGATACGCCGGATGCGTGACAATGCCAACACGACCCATGCCTGTCTTCGTCTCTCCCTGATTGTTTCTTTTCTCTGCGGGGTTCCCGTCCCGAACGCTCGGCACAGAACGGGTAAGCGGTAAACGCGGCTGATGGTAACACAGGGTCTGACGTTCGACAACGCGAAGACGACAGTGCTAGGGTGATTCGGTGTCAGCGTTGGGCCTGTATGAAGCCACACGCTCAACTGATTGAGTCACACATTACAGAGGATGTGCCATGCCCGATCCCAAAATAGAAAAATTCAAAAAAGTCCTGCAGCTGGACCCCAACGACGAAACGCTCTGGTTCGGGTTAGGCAAGGCATACATGGGCGATGCAAACTGGAAAGAGGCCATCGCAGCCCTTGAGAGCTGCATCAGGGTGAAGCCCACTTACTCCGCGGCGATTCTGGCCCTGGCACAATGCCTGAAAAACGACAATCAGCCGGAACACTGCAGGGAGATCTGCGCCAACGGCATTGATGTCGCCACCGCCAACGGCGATCTGCTCGTGATTAAAAACCTGGAAGAGTTGCGGGATTCGCTGACGGGGTCGTCGTGATACTTGGAGATCAACTGCATCGTGTTATGACGAAGAAGTATCTTCGTGATTGTCTGGATCAATTTCCCGAAGTCAGTCAGAAGCGGTTCGGGTACCCTTTTGACATGCAGACCATTGAAAACGATGCTGAACCTCTCCGCTCACAAGCCGTAAGCGTTCGGGACATTCATGAACATTTCAGGCAATATTTCAAAGACAACCACACACTCTGGTGGTTTAATCAGTATTGGCTTTTCCCCAACCTTCACGACCTAGCCGAAGCAGAACAGGAAAAAACTTTCTGCTTTGATCAATTGTCAAAAGGCAACGAGGGCAGTCCAAAAGAAATACTGTCTATTGAAGATCTTCTCAAGGCATTTCGGCAAATTGAATTGGTGTCAATTATTCTTCGGTTTATCTGTCCTGTTTCATTTGGAATTTTGAGCCCGCCGGTCGAACATGTTCTTGCCACGAGCAGGGGAAAGACTGCTGTGGAAACATACCGCAATTATTTAAAAGATCTTCGTTCCATCCGTGATGAATACAAATTTGATACTGCGGCAGAGGCTGATATGGCCCTGTGGGTTTTGAAGCATAAATGCTACGACGAAAACATGAAAGATGAGGAAATTTGTCGGGCATTCAACAAGGATGACTTCATGCTTCAACTACGGGCAAAGAATTTTGGGGTACTGATCAGTAACCTCTCTTCAGCACAACTCGCCACCGCCTTTTCTGGCGTCAGCACACATCTGGCAGCACTTGTCGGATGCTACGCGCTGGAAGAGAATGCAAAAAAACTGGTGGCGGGAGATCCTGGTGTAGAGGCAGAAGCGGCAACCATGGCGAAGAAAAAAGAAAAGAGGAATGAGCCGCAGAACCCGAGCTTAGGCAACTATCTTGATGCACTAAAGAGTAAGAGAAAAATCACAGAGGACCAACATACGCGTTGGAAAGACATTAAGAAAATCCGCGACAGAGTTTTCCATGCGGACAGCAGACAACTTACCCCGCAGGAGGTCCAAAGACTTATTAAGACTGTCTGGGAAATCGAACAATGTGTGAGGCGCTAAGCAGTAGCAATAAACAACTTGCAAATCAAGAGCAGTATTCCCCGAATATCCCGTCCTTGCAGACGATGCCTCGCCCCGCCCACGCCTCAATCACCCCCCCGCCCCACCGCGTTTCCGCTCAGCCGTGAGTTCCTCCAGCCGGAACTGTTTCGGGAGCAGCACGGGAATCACCAGCGCGACGGGGTCGCCGCGTTTGAGGGTCGTGGGCTTGTCCAGTTGCAACAGGACATTGGCCACAAACGCATCGTAGTCCGGTAGAAAGTCATAGAGATTGGGAGTCAGCTTGTATTCCTGCGATTTGATCCCTTCCCAGACGGAAAACGTGCGCCCCGGGTAGTGATAAAAATGGTTGGGAAGATCCTTGAGCATGATCCCCAGATAGTGGGGATAATAAAAACGAATCCCGCAGCAGAGTTTGGCATAGCCACTGTTCAAAATCGTGTCAACGTACATGCCGGAAAACGACTTGTACCCCAGCAGCCGCTCTTCCGGTCGGATTTCCGGAGCCTGCCATTTCACGCCGTGTTGCGTGCGTCGAATCCGGCAATCCACCGGACAGCGCACGAGCCAGCCGTACTGACCCGCCATACGCACCGGGCCGCAATCATCAGGGAGCACCCTGTAGCCGCCGGCCGACAGCTCCCGTTGTGCCTGCAAGGGCATATTGGTCATGAGCGGCCGGTGGGGATGAAAATCAAGTTTGACACGCTCCGGCGCAATCGCCGTGGTGTATTCACGCTCCCAGTAGATCGTCCACTGCACATCGCCGATGTCAGGCGCGTCACTCATGTCATCCTTGCGTGTTCCCCTTCGGCCGCCACGACGCCTACTGTGTAGCAACGGCCTCGCGCATGGCCTGACTCATCTGCCCCCGCCTGACCATCCAGGTCACGTCGGCCACGCGTGTTCCCAACGCACGCGCAGTGGCAAGTTCCTGCTCGTTTAAGCCGGGACTGTCACCTTCCGTGACCGCCGATGCCCCCAGGGGACCGCCCCCGCTTACCACGATCATTTGATTCCCCAGCATCGCCGCCAGCATCGTCAACATGGTCACCGTCTGACCGCCCGACACCTGGCCGCCCGTGGTGAACACCGCGCCAACCGTGTCCCGCAGCTTGAATTCGGGCCAGATGCCAAACTTCAGTTGCCAGTTATCAAAAAAGGTTTTGACAGGTCCGGCCATATTGGCCCAGTACACCGGAGAACCAACCACCACCGCATCGGCGGCAAACAACGTCTCCGCCATCACCTGTTCCACGCGCTCCACACGCACGCGCGTCCCCGGTACGGATCGCGCCCCTTCCGCCACCGCGTGCGCCATCGCTTCCGTGTGACCCGAAGCAGAATAATACGCCACTAACACCATGATATCCCGGTTAGTGGGCGATGCAGTGTGAACGGGGGGAGGCGCGGCGAAAACGGGGTGGACGCAGACCACGAGCGCAAGACACAACAGCCTGCTCATCCTGCCGGGCAGACGGTCACCAAAGAGTCGGCACATGAAGAGCAGACGGGGGAAATCCGCCAGGAGGGAATGGTCCATGGATTGTGTCCGGACGTTTCTCAGGGCACGCCACCATCCACCCGTACATCCGGTGAGTCGCTCATGATCGGCACCAACAGCGACGCATGACGCCACACGGCCCATGCGGGCGACAGGCGCCCGCCATGATGATCACAGACGCTCAGTTTCTTCTTCCATGTGTTCTTCGACGGAAACATGGGTGAGTGTGCCGCGGTAGTCACAGCGATGGCATCGCACACGCCATTCTTCAACCCATTTTTCCTGAACAAACGTTTGATTGCACTTGGGACAGACAAACACCCCTTTGACGTAATGTACCTGTCGCTTAAACTTCATCGTCTTCCTCCTTCGGAAGCACCCATCGCACGCCTTCCCCGGACGGACGCAACCTGCCACAGAGGTTTTTCCCTTTGCAACCAAACGGGCGGGCACGCATCGTCATGGTGCCGGCGGCGTCGGGGTGCCCCATCCCCGACGCCTCTGCTTTCTGGGAAATCGCTCGGTATGGACCTGCTTCAGCCGCTGCTGTTCCACATGCGTGTAAATCTGGGTCGTGGCAATATTGGCGTGACCCAACATCAGTTGCACGGCGCGCAAATCGGCGCCATGCGCAAGCAGATGTGTCGCAAATGAATGTCGCAACATGTGCGGGGAGATCGGCTTGTGAATGCCGGCTCGCCTCGCACGCAGTCGGAGAATATTCCAGAAGCTCTGACGTGTCATGGACGCGCCTCGCCTCGTGACAAACACGGCGGTGGGCGCGCGCCCTTTCAGCAGAACAGGGCGCACATCACGACAGTAGGACTCGATCTTCCGACGCGCGAGTTCGCCAATCGGCACCATCCGTTGCTTGTCGCGTTTTCCGGTGGCCAGCACGGCCCCCACTTCCAGATTCACCGCCGACAGATCCAGCGAGATTAATTCGGATACGCGAAGCCCAGCCGCATACATCAACTCCACCATGGCGGAATCCCGAATGTCTTCAAGCCCCTGGCCGACCGGCAATTCCAGTAAGGCGGTCACCTCGGTTTCCGATAACAGCCTGGGCAGTCTCACCCATTGCTTCGGCACCCCCGGCCATTGCGGCAGGATCTCCGGCGCCCCGTATTCCGTCCCAAGAAACCTGTAAAACCCGTGTATCGCCGCCAGACACCGGGACACCGACGCCGGAGATAATCGCTGCCCGCGCAGATGAGACAGAAACCCCGTCACGTAAGGCGTCGCCCCAAACGGATCGTGCAGGCCCTGCAACACCAGGTAGGCCCGTAGCTTGTTGAGATCCCGACGATAGGCCAGTATGGTGTTGTTGGCCACACCACCTTCGACCCGCAAATGGGTCAGATACTGTTCAATCAGCTCTTCCATGTGCCACGTCTGTGGAGACTGTTTGTCACCCATACCGGTTCCCGCAGATATCCCGATACGCGATCCGGCCGGGTCCGACCGGGGGACGTCGTCCCACCCGCACACCAGAGACGTGCCAGACAGGGCGCGAAGGTCCCGAATTCCCCGGGTGGTCTTGACAGAAGTCGAGACTGGCCTTATTGAGACACCATACGCGACAATGGTTCATGAAAATTCCTATTTCTCTGTCTCTTCTGATTCCGTCCATCCTCGTGAGCGTGAGCGTTGCGCTGTGTCCGGCAACGACCTTCGCGCAATCGTTACCAGCTTCCGTAACCGAGAATCAGGCCCTCGCGCAAATCAAGATTCACATTGAACAGGAACGCGGCGAAACGGCCTTAAGGCTGATCGAACCGTTCCTCGATCGCATCCCCCCGCCGGACCTGATCGACCACTTCACCTTCTGGTACGCCATGGCCCTGCACAGGCACGGCGACGACGACCAGGCTATCGTGGTCCTCGAACAATTCATGGAAGATTATCCGGCCTCTCCTCTGATCCACGAAGCATCACTGCGGCTGAGCACACTCTATATCCAAACACACCAGTCCAACCGTGCCATTGCCATGCTGTCCCGGATGCTGAACCTGACCTCGGACAACACGACGCGGCGGGAAATCCAACATCAACTGCGCCGCGCATACGAGCAGCAGGGCCATTATCATCTGGCCATTCAAACCGCGATGACACACATGACACACTCGGAGGAAGCCGAACGACGCGATCTGCAGGACGCCATTAACAGCCTCATTTTACAGAAAATGGATGAGCGGTCGCTTGCCAGGGTTCTGGAGACATTTCCCGCCACCTATCCCGGCGATCTGGCATTGATTCGCCGCATTGAGTTGCATATGGCCCAGGGGGACGATGTCCTGGCCGCCCGCGATATCCGTGCCTTTCTTCACCAATTCCCGGAGCACCTGTACGCCCGGACCGCCAGCGCGCTTCTTCGATCCTTCGTTGCCCGGATCAAGGCCCATCGCCAGGTCATCGCGGCGGTCCTGCCTTTTTCCGGAACCATGAAACCGTTTGGGACCGATGCCTTCAATGGCTTGCGACTGGCTCTGGAACAAGAAGTCTTTCTGGGTTCCAACGCGATTGGGCTTGTGGTCACAGACAGCGCACATCCCTCCACACGGATACGCAGCGAGGTGCTCTACCTGCTCGACGAATTCAAACCGATTGCCATGATCGGGCCGTTACTGGCCGACGAGGTGCACCGTCTGGCCGACATTCCCGATCGTGCGGCCGTACCCTTTATGACACCCACCGCCAACCTTACCAACGTCAAGTACCTGGGACGGTACTGGTTCAGTACCGCCATGACAACCCCGTTCCTGGTCAACCACCTTGTGGAATATGCCATGCGGACATTCGGCTACACTCGTTTTGGCACCCTGACTCCACGAACCACCCACGGCAAACACTTGAATCACATTTTCCAGCAGACGGTCATCGAGAACGGGGGAGCCATCACCTCCACAGCGTCGTATCAACCGGGAACCACCGATGCGTCAGTTCAAATCGCGCACATCCAGGCACAGGCCATGCGCTTCCAGAAAGCCATGGCGCCACCGCTCACCGACGAGTCGGCCGACCCCGCTCCTCAGCCCGTCCGGGAAGACGAGCCTCTCTCGTCTGTTCCTGGATTGGACGCGTTGTTTCTCCCCGGACGCCCCTCCGACGTGGCATTTCTCTCCGCACAACTCGCGTTTTTTGACATCACCGTGCCCCTGTTGGGCACGAACGGATGGAACCACCCGACTCTCCTGACATGGGGGCGCCGTACACTTGAAGGGGGCCTGTTCGGAGATGCCCTGTTCCTTCAAAGCCCCGACCCGACGGTTCAGCATTTTGTCGCCCGCTATCGCGAGCGGTTTCAGACCGACCCTTCCATTTTTGCCGCACAAGCCTACGACGCCATGAGCACGATTCTCGCCACGGTCCGCCGGGGCGCCACCACCGGGGCGGAAGTCCGCGAACAACTGTCTCACCGGCACGACCTGCCGACGTTGCACGGTGTGAGCGGATTTGACGAGGGTAGCATCCTCAATCGCAAAGTGTATATGATGGAAATTCGTGACGGCCACATGATCCAGCTGAACTAAGGGTTCAATCGTCCGTGTCATGGCGCACTTCTTTCACACCCTGTCCTATGTCATTCTTCCACTCATGCTCGCCGTGGTCCTGCATGAATATGCGCACGGCTGGGTCGCGAATTATTACGGAGATGACACGGCTCGGCGCCATGGTCGTTTAACGCTCAACCCCCTCGTGCACATTGATCGCCTGGGCACCATCATCGTCCCCCTGCTCTGTATGTTGTTGCCCGGCGGGTTCCTCATTGGCTGGGCCAAGCCCGTTCCCGTCACTCCGGGACGGTTGCGTCACCCTCGACGCGACATGGCCCGTGTAGCCGCGGCGGGGCCGGCCATGAATTTTGCGTTGGCCATTGTCAGCGGCATCGTGTTGAACATCCTGCTGGCCATTGATCCCACACTGCAAGACCAGTGGCCTCCCCAGCCAGGCATCGTGCCACGGACCGATCTGCTCGGCATGCTCCTTGTCCCGCTGGTCGCCATGGCCCTGTTTTCGATTGTCATTAACACCTTACTCTTTGCCTTTAATCTCCTCCCGATTCCTCCGCTTGACGGCGGCCGAATCGTCTTGAGCAGCTTGCCTCCCGGCCCGGCCCTCATGCTTGGACGACTGGAACCCTACGGCATGCTGATTATTCTGGGACTGTTGCTGCTCGATTCACGCATTCCCATCATCAGCAGTTTTATCGGAATGCTCATCCACACCATGTCCATGATCGTCATCGTCGCGTGAGCATGGCGGCGGACATGATCGCGAAGGAGTAACGTGATGCGCATCGTCAGCGGTATGCAACCCAGTGGGCGCCTGCACCTGGGCAATTATCTGGGAGCTCTCACCAACTGGAAAACCCTGCAGGACAACCATGAGTGTTTCTTCTTTGTGGCGGACTGGCACGCGCTGTCCACCAATTACGAAGAGACCACCCACCTGCGCACCTATGTCCGGGAACTGCTGATTGACTGGCTGGCGGTTGGCATCGACCCAGAGCGGGCCACGATTTTTATCCAGTCTCACGTACCGGAACATGCGGTGCTGCACATCCTGCTCTCCATGATTACCCCGATCTCGTGGCTGGAACGGAATCCAACCTATAAGGAACAACAGGATCATATTGAGCGGTGCGACCTCGCCACACACGGGTTTTTAGGGTATCCCGTGCTGCAAGCCGCGGACATTCTGCTGTATAAAGCCGAAGCCGTGCCGGTTGGCAAAGATCAACTCCCCCATCTGGAACTCACCCGGGAAATCGCGCGACGGTTTAACAATCTCTATACCTCCGTTCTGGTGGAACCCAGGGCGTTGCTGACGGAATTTCCGAAAGTCATCGGAACCGACGGGCGCAAGATGAGCAAGAGTTACGGGAACGCGATTCATCTTTCAGACACCGAAACTGAAGTCAGGCACAAACTCAAGACCATGGTCACCGACCCCGCCCGGGTGAGGCGCAACGATCCGGGAAATCCGGAAATCTGCCCGGTGTTTACATTCCACAAGATCTATTCCAACGCCACGGTCGTGGATCAGATCAACCGGGAATGCCGAACGGCGAAGATCGGTTGCATCGACTGTAAAAAATTTGTGGCGGACGGCATCGTGGAGCAACTGTCCCCGATCTGGGACGCCCGTCGTGCGCTCGAAGCCAACCCCAAACGACTCGACGACGTGACGCAGGCCGGCCGCGCATGCACCGCCAAAGTCGCAGCCCACACCCTTGAAGAAGTCCGGCACGCCATCAAACTCTAGCCGGCGCACCTTGCATGGAAAAACGTTTCAGGGAGACCCTTGAGACGCAGGCTCGGGCACCGTCCGCACGAATCGATAATTGACTTTGGCCGCCCCCGCAAGTACTATTTTATTCCTGCATCTGCCTGGCGGGTATTGCAACCACATGACGACACGAGGAAGACGATGGCTATTCGGGTGGGGATCAATGGATTCGGACGCATCGGGAGAAATTTCCTGCGCGCATCCCTTCACGACTCGGATGTCATCTCCATCGTGGGGATCAATGACCTGGCCGACGCTGGAACCTTGCGTCATCTGTTAGCCTTTGACTCAATCCATGGCCGCTTTCAGGGCACGGTTGAGGCCAAAGACGATCACCTGCTGGTCAATCACCACCCCATCAAGGTCCTGGCGCAACCGGACCCCAAGGCCCTGCCCTGGAAGGCACTCGGGGTGGACATGGTCATCGAATCCACGGGGCGATTTGTCCACCGAGCGGGGGCGGCCCAGCATCTCTCGGCCGGGGCTTCCCGTGTCGTGATCTCCGCCCCCGGGGACGATGCCGACATCACGGTCGTGTTGGGTGTCAACGAACACACCTACGACCCCGCATCGCACCACATCATCTCCAATGCCTCCTGCACCACCAACTGTCTGGCCCCTGTGGCCAGAATCCTGCTCGACAATTTTGGCATTGACCACGGCTACATGACCACGATCCATTCTTACACCAATGACCAGCAACTGCTGGATATGCCGCGTAAAGATCTGCGGCGCGCCCGAAGCGCGGGGCTCTCAATGATTCCAACCTCGACCGGTGCGGCCAAAGCCTTACATCGGGTCATTCCTGAACTCAAAGGCAAACTGGAGGGGATCGCCATCCGCGTCCCCACCCCCAATGTCTCGCTGCTTGACCTGAGCGTACAGACCCAGCGGGATTGTGACGCCACCGAAGTCAAGGCGGCCTTTGCCCGGGCGGCCGAGGGCCCGTTCAAAGGCATTGTCGGGTACTCCGAAGCGCCCGTTGTCTCCATTGATCTCAATGGAAACCCCTGTTCGGCGATTATTGATGCCCCACTCACGACCGTGATGAATCATCGGTTCGTCAAGGTGTTTGCCTGGTACGATAACGAGTGGGGCTATTCCTGCCGACTGCGGGACCTGGTGAAATTTCTGGCCGTGCGACGCTGAGCGAGCGGGCATCGTCCGTCACCCCGAGGCGATGCGTCAGGTATTCCAGGTCCGGAGGAAAGATTCTTCATGCAGATTACCAAACAGACCATTGATCAGGTAGACATTCGAGGCAAACGGGTCATTATTCGCGCGGACTTTAACGTTCCTCTCAATGACGCGCTCCAGATCACGGACGATGCCAGGATTCGCGCCGTCATTCCCACGATCAACCATGTCGTTGACGAAGGCGCAGGCGTGATTCTGTGCTCGCACCTGGGACGTCCCCAGGGAACCGTCTGTTCGGAGCTCAGCCTGGCACCGGTGGCCAAACGCTTGAGGCGCCTCCTGGGAAAGGACGTGACGTTTGCATCGGACTGCACGGGGCCGGCTGTCCAAAACCTCGCGAGCCAATTAAAACCCGGCGACGTCCTGCTGCTTGAAAATCTCCGCTTCCATCCAGGGGAAGAAGCCAATGATGTCCAGTTTGCTTCGGATCTGGCCTCGTTGGGCGACGTGTTTATCAACGAGGCATTTGGCACCGCGCATCGCTCCCACGCTTCCACCGTCGGGATCACCAGATTCGTCAAAACATCCGCGGCCGGCTATTTAATGAAGCGGGAAGTGGAATACCTTGAGGGAGCCGTGGAAAATCCCGCTCGCCCCCTTGTGGCCATTTTAGGCGGCGCGAAGGTCTCGGGAAAAATCGGCGTCATCGAAAACCTGGGGAAAAAAGTCGATAAAGTCATCATCGGCGGAGGCATGGCCTTTACCTTTCTCAAAGCCGCGGGCCTTGAAATCGGTCGCTCCCTTATCGAAAATGCCATGCTTGATTTCGCCAAAGGCATTCACGCCCATGCCTTTGAACGCGGCATCAAATTTTATCTTCCCGTGGATTGCGTCGTCGCGGCCAGCCTCGACTCCGGCGCAGAAACAAAAATTGTTCCCATCCAGGAAATTCCCGAAGACTGGTACGGGCTGGACATTGGCCCGGCCTCCGTCAAACTCTTTTCCCTGGCCGTCCAGAATGCGAAAACCATTCTCTGGAACGGGCCGATGGGCATGTTTGAACGCGATGCCTTTTCGCGGGGCACCCAAGCCATGGCCCACGCCGTGGCCGATGCCTATGCCCTCACGGTCGTCGGTGGCGGGGCAACTGCGCTGGCCGTGCACAACGCCGGCGAAACCGAAAACATGTCGTTTATCTCAACGGGAGGCGGCGCGGCACTCACATTGCTGGAAGGGGGAGGGCTACCGGGACTTGCGGCGCTACCGGATCGTTAACGCCCCCTTCAGCACACCTTCTGTGTATTCCGGTCAACCCTGTTCACTGCATTCGTGAAACTCCGACTCCTCGCAGGCAACTGGAAAATGCACAAAACGGCGGCCGAAGCCGTCGCGTTTGTCCACCAGTTTCGGCGCGTCCTGGCGCCCGACATCTCCGTGGATATTCTTCTCCTGCCCCCGTTCACCGCCCTCGATGCCGTCCGGCATGCGCTTCGTGCCGATGATCCGATCAGACTGGGGGCACAGAATCTGCACTGGGAACCCGAAGGGGCCTGTACCGGTGAAATTTCCGGCCGTATGTTGCACAATGCGGGGTGCCAGGCAGTCATCATTGGACATTCGGAACGCAGACGACTGTTCGGGGAAACCGACGCACACGTCAATCACAAACTGAAAGCCGCATTGCGGCATGATCTCGCTCCCATTCTCTGCGTCGGAGAAACGCTGGAGGAACGGGAAGCCGGTCGGACGGAACAGGTCGTGACCGCACAAATCATCCAGGGGTTGCAAGACCTGACCCGCAATCAGATTGCGGGCATCACCATTGCCTATGAACCCGTGTGGGCCATCGGCACCGGACAGGCCGCAACCGTGCGGCAGGCTGAAGAGGTGCATGCCGCGCTTCGCGCCATGCTCAATGCGACGTGGCAGGACATTGGCGAGGAAGTACGGATTATTTACGGGGGGAGCGTCTCGCCCCATAATGCCGGGGCATTTTTTGGTTCAGCCGAAATCAACGGAGCGCTGGTAGGAAAAACTTGTCTTGATCCCGACGGCTTTGCTAAGATCTGCCAGCTTGCATCCTCGACGTAAGCGAAGAGAAACCACCCATGTATACTTTCGCGGTCATTGTCCATCTCATCGTCTGCTTCCTCATGGTGGCAGCTATCCTGCTTCAGGCGGGAAAAGGAGCGGAAATCGGTGCCTCGTTTGGGGGAACCAGTCAGACGATTTTCGGCAGTCGCGGGGCCGGCACGTTTCTCAGCAAAGTCACCATCTGGACAGCCATTCTTTTCATGCTCACCTCGCTCGGCCTGGCCTTGCTGTCCAAACAAGAAAACATCGCGTCTTCGGTGATTGATCCCAGCACGCGCGCGGTGCCCGTTGCGCCTGTCGAAGACACATTCCCCGGCACAGACAGCCTTGACGGCACCACGCCCGGCGACACCGCATTCCCCGACACAGGTGGTCCCGACGACACCACACCCGCCACACCTGGCGATGCCATATCCTCCGACACAGGCAGTCCCGACGGCATCACACTCTCCACACCTGGCAATGCCGTATCCCCCGACACAGGTGGTCTTGACGACACCGCACCTGCCACGCCCGAGTCGCCATTAGACAACACGTCACGGCAAGCACCCTCTAACTGATCTACCGGTTTTTTATACAGGATATGGTGGGTTGGCCCCGTCGCGATACGGTTCAGGGGATGATTGAATCGTGTGCGACAACAGAGACGCCCGGTTTTATACGGGAGTCAGCCAATGGGCATGAGAGGGGATTGCGCCTTTGACAATATCAAAAAAGACATTCTGCAACAGATCGGTGATCGGTCCCCGTTTGCCGGTTCCCACCTGACGATCATCAATCTCCCGAATCGGCGTCACTTCGGCGGCCGTGCCCGTGAGGAACACTTCTTCGGCCACGTACAACGCATCCCGAGTGAACCGCTCTTCGGCCACCGGGATATTTTTTTCACGAGCCAGGTCCAGAATGGTGTGACGGGTGATCCCTTCCAGGACAGACGTTAAAGGCGTCGTGGTAAGCACGCCTTTGGCCACGATAAACACATTTTCTCCCGTCCCCTCAGCCACATAACCATCCGTGTCCAGGAAAATAGCTTCATCGTATCCCGCACGTTGTGCCTCAAGCCTGGCCAGAATGGAGTTGACATAGTACCCGGGGACCTTCGCCCGGGTCATGGCGACGTTCACATGGTGTCGGGCGAACGATGAAACCTTTGCTCGAACGCCCCGCGCCAGGGCGTCATCCCCCAGATAGGGGTCACCCCAGGACCACGCGGCAATCGCCAGCTTGACGGGATTGTGCGAAGGATCGAGACCCATTTCCCCTTCACCCACGTAGAGCAACGGCCGGATATAACAGGAGGGTAGTTTGTTGATCCGAACGGTTTCAACGATGGCTTCGGTCACATCCTTCCGACTGTACGGGACAGTCATCAGCATAATATGTGCCGACTCAAACAGCCGATCCACGTGTTCACGCAACCGGAAAATCGCCGAGCCGTTTTTCCCCTGATAACAGCGAATACCTTCGAATGCCCCCAGACCGTAATGCAGGGAATGTGTCAAAATATGTATGGAGGCGTCATTCCAGTCCACAAAAACGCCATCCATCCAGATTTTTTTACTTGGCGTTACCATGCCAGGACCTCTCTGCGGTTTGGGTCGGGAACCGAGATGACCCCCGACAATGGGTGGTGAGCGGATAGGGTTGTAGTTATACCGAGGGGGTTCACGAACTGTCAATCAGACGAAAAACTGGTGAATGCGAAGAGTGTTTTCTGCAAGCACAGCATGTGGTGCCGGCTCAAGGCACAACACGAAGTTGGCTCCGTACATGGCTCCAACTTCATGGCTATTGCGTTAGTTCGCAACCCGATGGATGCAGAGGAAAAACTTGACGAAACAGTAACGGGGATGATGCCGATGGGAAGAAGAGCGGAGCTGATTGATGTGGCACAATCAGTTCTTTGGCTTGCCTCCAGCGAGCAAAAACAGGTGACGGATCATGATTTGGTAATTGACGGGGGACAGACGGCAATTTAGGATCAGCTCGGAGCGTATTTTGTCGTAGTTTCACCCGCCAAGTTTCTGGATAAGATCAACGACACATTGGGACGGGAACCGTACTCAATTCACCAAGAGCGTTTTTCTGTCAAGCCATACGACGATATTATACAGTATTACAAGAGCAGGCTTGAAACAGAAAAGCTGAAATTCTAACGAACACACAACAAGAAAAGTTGCAAACAAAATGATAAATATCAATAATAGATCCAATCCCCTGCCCCACCTTGACACTTCCTCGACACGCATGATACACGTGGTCGCACCGAAAGGATAACGACAGTATGTACGCCATTCTGGAAACAAGCGGCAGGCAATACCGGGTCGAACCTGGCTCCATTCTTCAGGTCGAAACCCTTCACGCTGAACAGGGACAAACCCTGGAATTACAACCGGTGCGATGCATTGCGACAGATGGCCATACCCTGATCGGACAACCGGTTCTCGAAGACGCACATGTGAAAGCCACGGTCATTCGAAACGGCCGCACACGGTCGATCAGTGTGTTCAAGAAAAAACGCCGTAAGAAGTACCGCAAAGCACGCGGACATCGCCAACACTTCACCCAACTCCGAGTCGATGAAATCGTCACAGGGCAACCAGAGTGTGACGTCGCCCTTGATGAGCCGGCAACCGACACAACCGCCGCAGACGCTACCGGCCAGACCGAGAGCACGGTCGCACTCGATGAGCCGGTAGCCGACACGACCGCCGAACGCATCACCGGCCAACCCGAAGGTGAAGAAGAGACATGGGCAGACAAAAAAGATTGAAGACAGGGGAACAGCATGGCACATAAAAAAGGGGGCGGCTCATCCCGAAACGGGCGCGACAGCAACCCTCAGTACCTTGGCGTCAAACGATACGCCGACGAACGAGTTCAACCGGGCCATATTCTCATTCGCCAGCGAGGCACCACGTTTTACCCTGGCTACAACGTGGGGATGGGCAAGGATCACACACTCTTCGCCAAAATTTCCGGATTCGTGAAATTTGAAGGGGGCGGCAGAGCGCGACGCAAGATCAGCGTGTATCCCCCTGTGTAACCCACGATCCGGTTCATCCGTCCAGCCTCCAGATTTTTTTCTTTCCGATTGTCCTCTTCTGGATACCATGTCGCCGAAGGGGCTCCATGTTTATCGACCACGCAAAAATCCTCGTGCATGCCGGCGACGGTGGAGACGGTGCCTGTAGCTTTCGCCGGGAAAAATTCATGCCCTATGGCGGGCCGGATGGCGGCGACGGCGGACATGGCGGTAATGTTGTCTTCAAAGCCTCCACCAGAGCGACGACCCTCCTTGACCTGAAATACCGACGCCATTACGAGGCCACCGCCGGGCGCCCGGGACAGAAAAGCAATCGACACGGACGCTCCGGAAACGATGTCATCATCACCGTGCCGGTCGGGACCATCGTCAAAGATGCGGAGACCCTGGACATCCTGGCGGATTTAGTGGCCCCCGACCAGTCCGCAATCGTGGCCACGGGAGGCAAAGGCGGAAAAGGCAACAGCCGGTTCGCCACATCAACCAACCAGGCACCCAGGCAGTGTGAACGGGGTGTCCCTGGAGAAAAGCTGTGGCTCAATCTGGAGCTGAAACTGCTGGCCGACGTCGGTCTCGTCGGATTACCAAACGCCGGCAAGTCCACGCTCTTGTCCACACTCTCGGCCGCTCGCCCGGAAATCGCCGATTACCCCTTCACCACGCTCCGCCCTTATTTAGGGGTTGTCTCCACGGGCGAGTACAACAGTTGCGTTATGGCTGACATCCCCGGGCTGATTCAGGGAGCACACGCGGGGAAAGGCCTGGGGCATCACTTTCTCAAGCACATTCAACGCACACAATTTCTGTTGTATCTGATTGATATTTCCGAATGGACCACGGATGATCCAGTCCGCACGTTTCACATGCTCAGGGAAGAAATCTCCGCCTTCGACCAAACGTTGGAACAACGGGCTTTTGCCATCGCCGGAACCAAAGTCGACATCCAGGGGCAGGGAGGGCATCTTCGGGACATCCAGCGATATTGCGAAGCACAACACATTGCCTTTTTCCCAATCGCCTCGGCCACAGGGCAAGGGCTGGACGCCTTGCGTACCTTTCTTGCCCGACACCTTCATGCGGACACAACGGCATGAGAGCGCGCATCCTGTCACAGGCCAGACGCCTGGTCATGAAAATCGGCAGCAGCATTCTGGCCGCTCCATCGGTGGGATTGCGTCTCGACCACATTCAACGCCTCTCCAACGAAATCGGGCAACTCAAACGGGACAAACGGGACATCGTCCTGGTGTCATCGGGAGCCATTGTCGCGGGCATTGAGAAACTCGGCCTCAAGGCCTATCCGCACACACTCCCGTTAAAACAGGCCGCGGCATCAGCCGGACAGAGTCGCCTGCTGCGCGCCTATGAAAACAGCTTTCAGGAGGCCGGACACAACATCGCCCAGGTGTTACTCACCCATCAGGACCTGGCCGATCGAAAACGTTTTCTCAACGCGAGGCACACGCTCACCACGTTGTTGACATTGGGCGTCATTCCCGTCATCAATGAAAATGACGCGGTCGCGGTGGAGGAAATTCGTTTCGGCGACAACGATACGCTCGCGGCGCAAGTCGCCCATTTAGTGGACGCCGATCTGTTGATGATTCTCTCCGACGTGGATGGACTGTTCACACAGGATCCCCGACGCCATCCCGACGCCACGTTGATCAGCGAAATTGCAGACATGACACCCGACATCGAACAGAGCGCCGGACGTTCCCGGAGTCAGGAAAGTCGCGGGGGCATGGTGACCAAAATCCAGGCCGCAAAACTCGTCGGCCAGTTTGGACTCCCGACATTGTTGATCAATGGCGAAACGCCGGGCCTGATGTCTCGCATCCTCGCAGGAGCCGACGGCGGCACGCTGTTCCTTCCACAGGGACGGAAACGGCACAGCCGCAAACACTGGATCGCCGGGACGCTACGATCCAAAGGGCAACTCATCCTGGATTCCGGAGCCGTTGAGGCGCTCGCCCACCGAGGCAAGAGCCTGTTGCCTTCCGGAATTCTTGAGGTGAAGGGCACGTTTGTCCCGGGCGACCCGGTGTCCTGCGCGGACACGGACGGGAAAGAGTTTGCCAGAGGACTGGTGAATGTCTCCTCAGCGGTCGTGTCCGCCATCAAGGGGCGGAGGACGCAGGACATTGACCGTGAGATGGGCATGCAGGACTATGAAGAGGTGATCCACAGGGACAACCTTGCGCTGTTGCTCTAACGCGCACATGTGCCGGATTCCCTCCGTCGTAACGCGGTGAAACATTCCCCCCACACACGCATCGGGATACTGGGTGGCGCTTTCAACCCCGTGCATCGCGGCCATCTGACGATGGCCACACATGCGCAACAGGCCCTGGCCCTCGACCAGGTGCTCTTCATGCCTTCGGGAGACCACCCGCCTCACAAGACCAGCACCACACTGGCTCCGGCCCGCCACCGACTGGCCATGGTCAAGCACGCTATCACGGACATCCCTCACTTTGCGGTATCCGATATGGAATCCAACGCATCGGGGACATCCTATACCGTGGAGACGATCCATACCCTTCGACAACGTGTGAAAGGATCGCTCTGGTTTCTCATCGGTCTTGATGCGTTCCTTCAGATCGCAAGCTGGAAATCGGTGGAAACTCTGGTCTCGTCAACGAATTTCCTCGTGCTGTCGCGACCGCCCGCGCACTTTTCCCAAGTGGCCTCGCTGACGTTCCTGCCGCCTCCACCCACCGAACAACTGCACCGTTTAGACGACGGGACGTGCACGCGTCTGGACCTCCCCACCGGCCCTCACACCATGCTCACGTTGCTTCGGATGCCCCCGTGTCCGGTGTCCGCATCAGCTATCCGTACACGCATACAGGAGGGGTTGGACATCGCAGACTGGTTGCCCCCCCCGGTCCATTCTTATATAATCCGGCACCACTTATACGGGTTGTGGTAAGGAGAAACCAGATTCCAGACGTCAAAGACAAAGTCCTGCTCATCGGCAGGATCGCTCTTGAAAAAAAGGCTTCCGACGTCATGGTGCTTCACACCGCGGAGCTTACCTCGATTGCCGACTACCTGGTCATTGGCTCCGGCAATTCTGAACGTCACGTCAAGGCCATCGCCGAAGCCATTCGGCGGGAAATGTCGTGTCGCTTCGGGGAGCACGGCACCAGAGAAGGAGAAATGGCCGGGACGTGGATCCTGATTGATTATGGCGACATCGTTGTGCATATTTTCCGGGAAGACATTCGAATGTATTATGCCGTGGAAAAAATGTGGAGCGACGCGCCGCAGATCCCGCAAACCGAATATGCCATGGCCGCGGGGCCGGTCCTCAGCCAGCGTCCATATCCGCATCCGTCAATGCGTGGCCCTGTGCAAGTTGATGGACGCATGTCGTCACCCATGGCAGCCTCGTGCACAAATGGAGTAGGCACATGACATCATGTGAAACACTCGCGGACCAGGTGTTGCAGGGCCATGCGGTCACCCGTGAAGAAGGATGGGCGATTCTCCAGACCGACGAAGCCCGGCTCCTTCCCCTGATCAACGCCGCGTATAAAATTCGCCACGCCTTCTGTGGGCGGAACGTCACCCTCCAGATGTTATTCAATGCCAAAAGCGGTGCCTGTCAGGAAGATTGCCACTATTGTTCGCAATCCAGTGTCGCCACTCGCTCCATTGACCGCTACGCACTGGTATCCCCGGACGCCATGCTGAAAGCCGCCTACCAGGCACACAGAGCCAACGCGCAACGGTATTGCGTCGTGATCAGCGGACGCACACCGCTCGAAAAAGAAATCGCCGGCATTGCCTCCGCGGTGAAGCGGATCAAACGGGAACTGCCCATGCAAGTCTGCTGTTCCGTGGGTCTCCTCACGGCATCACAGGCCACACAACTCAAAGCCGCCGGCGTGGACCGGATCAACCACAATCTGAACACGAGTGAAGCCTATCATCCGTCCATCTGCACGACCCATACCTATCACGACCGGATGACCACGTTGCACAATGCGCGCACCGCCGGTCTGGAATTGTGTTCAGGCGGGATTATCGGCATGGGAGAATCCGACGATGATCTCCTGGACCTCGCCTTCGCCCTGCGCGACATGGCCCCCGACTCTATTCCGTTGAACATGCTGCATCCCATGCCCGGCACCCCCCTGGCCGACGCCACACATCTGACCCCGCACCGCTGCCTCGTCATCCTGTGCCTGTTTCGGTTTGTCCATCCCAAACGCGAGCTTCGCGCTGCCGGCGGACGCGAGTTCAATCTTCGCTCCCTGCAACCCCTGGCGCTGTATGTTGCGGATTCGCTGTTCGTCAACGGCTATCTCACCACACCCGGACAACCCGCCGACGAAGTGCAGCAGATGATCAAAGACATGGGCTTTGAGGTGGCGACAGACTCGCCAACCTGCACAACAGCATCCTGCTCTTCAGCACACACTGGCGTTCGATAGCAGGCTCCCGGCGGGAATCTTCGGAATAGCCGACACCGGATTGTCCAGTACATATCGCCATTGCCCGAACGATCCGCCTGCAGTGACCGCCGCCACCCATCGTTCCGTAGCGGCGCCCTTGATCTCCTTCAACGGATTAACGGCCGGGCACGCACTCCTGCTACTGCATGCGACCACACTGGTTTGTGAATGGCGCCTGTCTCCTGCTATGCTGGAGAGACAGGAGGGACGAATGGCTCTTGATGAGTGGTTGTGCCATGACTTCCTCAATGTGCTCACCGCCAGATACCGCACGGAAGAGGCGGGCGTGATGGCCAGACTCAAGTCGGGAACGCACGAGACCAGGGGCCATACCACAGACACAACCGCGGAGACGCTTTCGCTGACAGCCCGTCAACAAGAAGTGCTTCGCCTCGTGGCTCTGGGCCACACGAACCACGAAATCAGCGAACAGCTGGGGTATCAGTGTCCGCACGGTTGAGGTCCATCGGTTTAATCTGATGCGGCGGCTCCGTGTGCGAAACGTGGCCCAGCTCCTCCGACAGGGAATGCTCCTGCATCTGATCCCGAAACACGCTACCCCCCCATGAGGAAGCCCCCCACAGGCCAGGGCCTGTTGGACACATCCGGGGTCAGAGTTCCCGTAATTGTCCACGACATTCCGCAAATGAACGGTAGCCTTTCTTTTCTAAAATCTCCCCGAGTTCACGTTCCAGCCGTTGAAAGGCTCCGACGCCTTCATCAACAAGCACCGTGCCGATCTGCACGGCGGATGCACCGCACAAACCGTGTTCAAACACGTCCATGCCCGAGACAATGCCTCCCGTGCCAATGATCGGTATCCGGCCGTCAAACAACTTCCAGAACGCGCGCACGTTGGCCAGCGCAACGGGTTTAATCATGGGACCGCCAAGGCCGCCGAACCCGCCTTTCGGTTTGATCACGGCACATTCCCGGGCTGGATCAACCACTAACCCGTTTCCCACGGAGTTGATGACCGACACAAAAGCCACCCCGACTTCTCGTAACATGTCAGCCATCGCTTCATGGTGCACCGGATCAAAATACGGAGGCAGTTTGACACCCATCGGAACGGTGACAACATCGTTCAGCCGCCGGAGCAGCGTGCGGGAGGCCTCCACGTCATAGCCAATCTGCGGCTTGCCTGGAATATTCGGGCAGGATAAATTGACTTCGATCAAGTCGGGCCGAACCTCCGTGATCGCATGCGCGACTTCAAGAAAATCAGCAGGCTCCAGCCCGGCGATGCTGGCAATAACGGGTTTCCCGAACTGTCGAAGCTCGGGAATGAGCACGGCATAGGTCGGAGATCCCAGATTGGGCAACCCCATGGAATTGATGGACCCGCCGGGAAAGCTGTGATACCGGGGGGCAGGATTGCCGTGCCGGAAGGCCGGCGTCATGGATTTGGTCACGATCGCCCCGCTCCGGGAACGGCCCAGGGCTTCCAGCTCTTCCCGGGTCACACACAAGGCCCCGGCGGCATTCATCACACAGCTCGCAAAACGCACGTTGGCAAGAGTGGTGGAAAGATCCATGGATGCTCTCACGACAGACTATCCCCTACCACACCTGCCACATGGCCAACAACACAAGACGGGGCGAAACGGGACACAGCACTTGACACATGCGCGAATGTTTCCCAGACTGGTGGGCGTCACGATGGTCGGCATTCACTGTCCATCCAGCGAGCATGATCACCGGCGCCATCCTCCCCGCATGGGAGACTGCGGGGTGTCGTGCGGTTGTAACCCGCGCATTCGCACAGGTCCCCCCACACGGGCCTGGCACAGGTCATGAAGAAGACGACCTCTCAATGGTTGCGCTGTCTCCTGCATGCCGTCCTGCCCATGCCGTGTCGCCTGTGCGGCCAGGCACTCCGCGACGATCTCATTCCCTTTTTCTGCCAACCATGCTGGGACCGCATTACACCCATCCGTTCGCCGACCTGCCCCCGTTGTGCCCGTCCGTTTCCTTCTCCGTATGCTCTTTCCTATAGCCCCGGTCACCTGTGCGGGTGGTGTCGACAACATCCCCCGGCCTATCATCACGCCCGGACACCGTATGCGTATCAATCTCCGCTGAAAGAGGCTATTGGGCTCTTAAAGTACCGTGGCAAGACACAACTGGCATTCCCACTCGCGCAACTGCTTGCCCGGGCCGTCAGTCCGCCGCCGAACGTTGATGCCATTCTTGCCGTGCCGTTGCACCCCCGGCGACTCCGGGAACGGGAATTTAATCAGTCGCTGTTGCTGGCCCGTCATTTGAGCAGGCAATGGAATCTCCCCGCTCCCGCCAACCTCATCCAACGGACGACATTCACGCCATCGCAAACTTCCCTGACACGCCGCGAGCGTCTCAAAAATCTTCGACGGTGTTTTGCCGTGCCCACCCCTGCTGCCATTGAGGGAAAAACCCTGGTGCTCGTGGATGACGTCTTCACCACAGGTACCACGGTCAATGAATGTGCAAAAACCCTTCGGAAAGCCGGCGCACAGGCCGTGTATGTGTACACGTTGGCCAGGATGGTCTGACGCTTCGGGACGGGAATGTTCTCCGTCACCTCACAGAGAACGATACCGACAGCATTCGGGACACGGATACGGGTCGGCACGCTTACGGCCCCCCGTGGGGGGTCGTTTCCTGCGTGTGTTGATCGAACCCGCCATGTTCGCAACGGATAACTGTGTTGTTCGATACACATTCCCGGGACATTCCCGGCTGAAACGGATTGGCCGGCGTGACGGGGATGGCTGTCGTGGACCGATGACCTGGTAGCCGCGACCACCAGGCGGCACCACTATACGCTTGCGTGCCGCACCGGGACCACGCCCCGGGCGTGTAGCAGGGCCAGGACTTCCTGCACACATTGCTCCACGGTGCGTTCCCCTGTTTTGACGACGAGGTCGGCATCGTGCGGTGTTTCATAGGGCGAGGAAATGCCGGTGAAATTGTCAATTTCCCCTTTCCTGGCCCGCTGGTACAGGCCCTTGATATCCCGCTGTTCACAAATTTCCAGCGGGCAATCGCAGAAGACTTCGATGAAATCTTCAGGATGATCCACCATCATCCGCACCCGTCGACGATCCACACTGAACGGCGAGATGAATGCGGTCAGCACAATCATGCCGCTCTCGACGAACAACTTTGCCATTTGCCCAATGCGCCGGATATTTTCAGCGCGGTCTTCGTTGGAAAACCCGAGATCGCCGCACAATCCGTGGCGGACATTGTCACCATCACACACGAATGTCCGGCACCCCTGCTGATGCAACGTTTCTTCGACCGCATGGGCGAGCGTGGATTTGCCGCTGCCGGACAATCCAGTGAACCAGAGCATGACGCCCCGATGGCCATTTTGCCGTTCACGCCGACGGCGGGTCACCGTGGCATGATGCCATATGGTATGGGATGATTGGCTCGTGCTGGCCATGGCTGGCGGCTGGTACCTTTGTCTAAGCCGGCCATGGAACAAGCCGACAGCGCCGGGATACACATTCAACTCCCTCGTGCCACAGAAACCCCGAAGATACCTGATTCGGCATTGTCATGCCAAGACGTTTCAGCGGCGGCATGGGCACGGTCTGCCACCACGCAACCCACATGCAATGAGGCGGGCCATCGCGTCTTTCCCTGCTTTTCAGATTGCCCCTCGCGCACAATCAGCACATTCAGTGTGAGGGGGGGGGGGGGGGGATACAACACGTCATTTTTTGAGAGTGGGAATGTGGCCAAGCCTGTCCCGCAAATAGTGATGCGGGTCGGGTAACTCGGCAAGATCCGTTGCCATGTCTTTAAGAAATCGTTCGCGGTAGTGTCTCACGAACGTGTGCCAGTCCATCCAGTATTGCCGTGCTTCCAGAAGCCGTTGCCTGAACCGTTCCTGATGAATGGTATGATCCTCACCGCGATCTGAACTGTATGGCATACGCCTTCGCATGTATTTTAAATGGAAAAACAGGCACCCGGCATTGTGGCATGTTCTCTTTTTCCGTGTAAAATACCCATCTTCGTAATATTTCCTTTTTGTATAGTAGTGCTTCTCCGGACGCATGGCATAAAATCCTATGTCGCCAATATCCGTCGTCATCCACCGGGTATCCACATAGAGCTGGTCATCATACGACCATAAATTAATGCCCACACAGGCGTAAAAGACCTCTTTCATAAAGTCCATGGAATGAATCTTGTCTGTGATCCGTGCAAATGCTGTATCAATGGCAATATGATCGCCATCCAGTTTCGTGACGACCTGCCTGGTTGTTTTGCTGAGCGCAAAATTATAATAGTTCGCAAACGAGTGGGGGTGGTTGACGGGAAGCATCCTGTAGGCCGTGGTGCGTGGTTTATACACGGCGGGTTCATAGAAACAGTATGTGACCTTGCCGGGGTATTTTTGTGCCAGTGCCCGGGCGATCGCCGGTGTGTTGTCGGTTGTGGTACTGTCGTGAACGAGGATCAGTTCGTCAAAAAACGGCAGATGAGATTCAACCGAGGCCGCTAAAAAATCTTCTTCGTTATACAGCCGGTAATACCCGCTGACTCCGGGGAGGCGCGTGTTGCCGTAGATTTGTTCTGCAGCGAGACTGTATTGCCAGTCTCCAGCACGATCGGGGGAGAGGGAGTGATGTTTCCAAAAGCGATAATATAACTCATACCCTTTCAGGTGCAATTTTTCCGTGAGAGTACCCAGGCGATATTTGATTGAAGTGGGTATCATGCTGTCACGTGTGGGTTGGACGGCTTCCTGTTTGGGCCCGGACCTCTCAGTGAGGTGATGGCACCCCGGTCAACCGTGTTCATGGCGGCTCTTTTGTTGTGTGTGCCGGATTACACCCGGGCACTGTCGCGGTGCTCCAGAAACCACGAACAGGCCCCGGCGATTCCTTTGGCAAGATCAATGCCGGCGTGCCACCCCAGGCCATTCAGCACCGAAGTATCCAGCCGTTTGCGCGGTGCGCCGTCGGGTTTGCCGGAGTCGAACATAATCTCGCCCGGATAGCCCGTCGCGTCGCGGATCAGCGACGCACATTCGGCAATCGTGACCTCCGTGCCGGAACCGACGTTGATGTGCGATTGCATCGGCGACGTGCAGGCGTGGTAGGCGTCGTCCGCCAGTGCCATGACGTGGACACAGGCATCGGCAAGATCGTCCACATGCAGAAAATCCCGCTTCGCCTGGCCTGTGCCCCATACCCGCACGCTTGGCTGCCCCGTTTCTTTCGCCTCGCAGAAACGGTGAATCAAGCCGGGAATCACGTGGCTGTCCCGGGGATGAAAATTGTCGCCCGGGCCATAGAGGTTGGTCGGCATCAGGCTGCGGTACGCGGTTCCATATTGCCGGTTGTAGGATTCACACAACTTGATACCGGCGATCTTGGCCACGGCATACGGTTCGTTGGTCGGCTCCAGCGAACCGTGCAGCAATGCCGACTCGCGCATCGGCTGCGCCGCAAGACGGGGGTAAATGCACGAACTTCCGAGGAACATCAGCCGCTGCACGCCGGCGCGCCAGGCCTCGTGGATCACGTTGGCCTCGATCATCAGGTTCTGGTAAATGAACTCGGCCGGATAGGTGTTGTTGGCGTGAATGCCACCCACTCTGGCGGCGGCCAGCACGACGTACTCCACCGGCGTGCGTTCGAAAAACTCGCGCACGCGGGACGTCTCGCACAAATCGAGACGCTCATGCCCGCACGTAATCAGATTGGTGAAGCCGCGGCTTGCCAGCCGGCGCAACACCGCCGAGCCGACCATGCCCCGGTGACCGGCGACATACACCGCCATCTCCCGACGCAGCGCGGGCTGCGAAGCCGTGACGGGGTCAGGCACGTTCCCTGTCATATTTTTCCCGTTCGGCCAGTGCCAGATCATGCGCCACCATTTCCGACACCAGTTCGTCAAACGTCACACGCGGCCGCCAGCCCAGCTTCTCGCGCGCGCGTGCCGCGTCGCCGCGCAGACTGTCCACTTCCATGGGACGAAAGTAGCGATCCCTGACCTGGACAATCACGCGGCCGTTCTGGTCCAGACCCCGCTCGTCGAGTCCGGTGCCTTGCCAGGTGATGTCCATGCCCATCTCACGCGCCGCGGCTTCCAGAAACTCGCGCACCGAATGTTGTGCGTTGGTGGCAATGACAAAGTCCTCGGGCGTATCCTGTTGCAGCATCAACCACTGCGCCTCCACATAATCCCGCGCGTGGCCCCAGTCGCGGCAGGCGTCGAGATTGCCAATGTACAGACAGTCCTGTAAGCCCAACTTAATAAAAGCCAGCGCTCTGGTAATCTTGCGGGTGACGAACGTCTCGCCGCGCACCGGCGATTCATGATTGAACAGAATGCCGTTGCAGGCAAACAATCCATAGGCTTTGCGGTAAATTCTGGTGACCCAGTACGCGTACAGCTTGGCCGCCCCGTACGGCGAGCACGGCTCGAACGCGGTGGTCTCGGACTGCGGCATGTCCGGCGCGTTGCCGAACATCTCTGACGTGGACGCCTGATAAAAACGGGTGGTGTCCACCAGATTCAGGGTTCTGATGGCCTCCAGCATTCGCAACACGCCCAGCGCATCCGAGTTGGCGGTGTATTCAGGCTCCTCGAACGAAACGGCGACATGCGACTGCGCCGCGAGGTTGTAGATTTCATCGGGCCGCACATGCTGCAGGATGTGCATCAGGCTGGTCGCGTCCGTCATATCCCCCGCATGCAACACAAGAGGATAGCCTTTCTCGAAGGGATCATGGTAGAAGCGTTCAATCCGGGCGGTGTTGAACAGCGAGGTCCGGCGAAGAACGCCGTGGACCTCGTAGCCCTTGCCAAGCAGGAACTCGGCCAGGTAGGAACCGTCCTGACCCGTAATCCCGGTAATCAGCGCTCGTTTTTGCATCGGAACATTCCAGTGAGGAAACCGTGTGACATCAGGCCAAGAGTAACGCCATGACTATAGCGTGTTTTCTGAAAGCCCGACAAGGGCAGGATACGGTATCCAGCAAACCGTTGCGGATTGACATGCGGGCAATGTGCGTGGTCCCGGTCATCGTCTTCCGTGTGTCTTTTGGAATACGCATGATGTCCTCATGCGATTCAGGTCAACCTGTCCGAAGTGACGCCGTCCCATTTGACAAGACACGCGCTCCCAGCGTAACAACTCTTTGCACTCAGGGCCTGGCCCACGAACACGTGATAACGGACGATGGTCCCCTGCCGCCGGATGAGAGCAGAAGGCGACCGGAGTGCCGTTGAGGACGACGTCAGTAGCGTGAAGCCGCGCCTTGTCCCCTTCGTCATCACCATGCTGATTCTGATTGGGCATGGTCTCATTCGCTGGACGTGATCGCGGACTATCATGCTGTGAACAAACGCGCGTTGATCATGGATGCGCATGTCGGGTGCCAACTGTGGCAAAAAGCTGCGATGGAGAAGTCGGGCGTGGCCACAACGGTGCTGACGTTCAGGACGAGACGCAAACCGGTGGTCTTCCCGCTCACATCCGCGGAAAAAAAGATTCAGGGCACCATGCAATGGCTGTGGAAGCACACATGGCGGCGCGGAAGCTGGAGCAAGACAGACAGCGTCCTGTTGTCCCTGGCCTGCAACACCAGGGATCTGACCGAGCTGTTTGGCACCCACGACATTTTCGTGGGTTCGTATCCTCCCACCATCGGCAGACTGTTGCTGGACCTGGGCCGGCGGTATCACAAACGAGTCATCCTGAACCTGGCCAACCGGTTCACGCAGAAAAAACTGTTCCTAGGGGGGGGGGGGGTAAGCAACACATTCACCGGGATCCTGAGAGCACTCCACGAAAGCCCGGAACACACCCTGGCGGTGATGGGTGAATACGATTATCAATACATCAGGCATTATCTCGGCATGGAACCAGTGAAACTCTATACGTCATGCCATCATCTTCCCTTGCGCAGGCACACACCCACCTGCGACACCGTCCTGGTCGGACCGTCTGGCGGACCAGTTTCCAGGGGTGGCATAGCGCCGTTCAGGTCGGCGGAAGAAATCAACGATCTGTATGCACGATGGTGCACACGCAACGGCACCAGAAAAACGGTGACGTTCGGGCACATACGAGACCTGTATGCAAGCTATGAGCTGGAAGACCTGGCCAAACACCCGGCCATTGTCATCCTTCCGTATTCGGCGTATTCCATTTCGATGGCCGAACTGTATGAAATGAACATACCGTTCTTTGTCCCATCGGTAGACTGGATGCTGCAACACCAGATGCCATCGGAGGTGATGGCGCACCGCTACGAGGGGCCGCCTCACCCGAACAGCCGCATCCCGTATGGCTTCCACGACAGCAAACAGGCTATGGCGTACTGGCTGCGGTTCTGTTACGTCTACCAGGTGGAACACGCCATGGTCTGGGATTCCACGGATGACCTGTTCAGAAAATTGACAGAGGTCAATCTCCAGAACCTGTCGGAAAACATGTATCGTGAGAACAAGGCCCGCAGGGAAGCCTCACTCCGCCGCTGGGCTGAAGTCCTGCAGTGAACGACGCCCGTGAATCATCCATGAACAAACGATGCATCGTGTTGACCACGGTCAACAAGCCAACCGAAGCCATACGCCAGTTCATCCGCACGGACTACGATGTCATCGTGGTGGGGGACCGGAAGACCCCCGGCGACTACGAATCCCTCGATTGCATTTTTCTCG
This sequence comes from Nitrospirales bacterium, assembly GCA_963692935.1. Taxonomy (GTDB): domain Bacteria; phylum Nitrospirota; class Nitrospiria; order Nitrospirales; family UBA8639; genus Bin75. The sequence goes on along the minus strand of OY843588.1, from coordinate 348,612 downwards.
ACATGCACGCCCAGCACAAACACTTCCCGACCATCAGCGGCCTGCTTCCCGTGGACAGTTACGCGCGCAAAAACATCGGCTACTTGTACGCCATACAACACGGCTACGATATTATCGCCGAAAGCGATGACGACAACATTCCGTACGAGCACTGGGGAACACTGGACCACCGTTTCTCGCGCACGGTGGTGTCTCCCGAGTATCCGAACATGTATGCCCTGTACACCGACCAACTCATCTGGCCACGAGGATTCCCGCTTGACAAAATACGTGCCAATGAGCCTGTTCTCATTGAGGAGAAGGACGGCCACGCGTTTATTATCCAGAGCCTTGCAGACGACGATCCCGATGTAGACGCCATCTTCCGGCTGGTTCTCGGCGGGCAAGCACACGTGTTCAGCAACGACACCTACGTGCTGAACAGGAACGTTCTGTCCCCGTTCAACTCCCAGAACACATTCTGGGTCAACCGGTCGGCGTTCCCGTACCTGTATCTCCCCGCAACGGTGCCATTCCGCTGTTGCGATATCCTGAGATCCTATGTCGCACAATACGGAATCTGGCCACGCGGCGGCCAGCTGGCTTTCACCCCCGCATCGGTGCGCCAGGAACGCAATCCGCACAATCTGATAGAGGATTTTGAATCGGAAATGCCGTTGTACCTGCATTTCCATACCATGATGGAGACATTGCGCTCCGCGGCCTTGCAAGGCGGCGACGATGATCTCTACACGATGTACCACGCACTCCACCACAAGGGGATGGTGGCAAAGAGCGAACTGCGCATTGTCGAGGAATGGATCAGGCTTGCAACGTGCTGACAGACGCTCCCCCCGCCACTGACTTCGCCAGGTTGCGCGACTGATCCCCCTTCAGCAGCGCCGTGTGACAGGCCAGGATTGTCAACGGCCGCGTCACATGAGCTGGCGTCACCGTGTTGCCCGGCGCACAGGCACTCGCTCACGACCACTGACCTCCCCCCCCGAACTCGAAGCCGGCCAGGATGTCTGTCAGGCGACCAGGCCTGTTAAAAGATGCTGCATTTTATCCCCGTTTTGGACTTGACGATCGAATGCAAATAGATGTTGCGAAGGATCAAGCTTGTTACCGTGGCCACCGCCGCGCCGACAATGCCATAGTGGGGAATCAGCGCGAAATTGAGAACGAGATTGATCACGGCACCGATCCCTATCGTACGCACGGAGTCTTTTTCATGGCGGGTCATATTGGCCAGCAAACAAACCGGTCCGGTCGCAGCCACCCCCAGCATGCCAAACATCAGAATCACCAGAGAGGGATACGCGGCGTAAAATTCATCCCCCAACAGCCATACCATCATCTCTTCACCAAACAGCACAACAGCCAGCACGATGACCGAGGTAGCGGCGAAGAATATTCTTGAGCTGATGGCCACCATGCGCTGGAGTTGTCGGGTCTCATTTTGCAGATACATTCTGGTGATGTGAGGGGCAAGCACGGCAGTGCGTATCTGCAACACCCCCGTGGCAAACGCGGTCCCCTTCACCGCAATGTCATAGAGCCCGATTTGCTCCGCGGGCTGGAAGAAACCCAGCGTAAAGATGTCGATTCTGGCATGTAGCATTCCGGTGCCAGTGTACAGGATAAACGGCAGGGCATTGAGCAACCATTGCCTGGTGTGATACACGGTCTCTCCCCGAAAAAATTCTTCGGGCAGGTAATGCCATAAACAGAGACCGACAAGACCCAAGGATCCCAAGCCAACAATCAGATTGACAAAAGCGACATACTCCGGCAAACGTGTTGCCGGCATCAACCAGAATAACAGGCCGATCGCGATCAACCGTACACAAGAAGGAATGAAGGCGCCTGTCACGCGATTGACCACGACACGGTTCATGCCATGCAACACCGCGCTGCCAACGCCTCGCAGTGCGTAAACGGGCACGAACAGGAGCAACCAGATAAAGGTGTAGAACTGGTGCGTGGACATCTGCTCGAAAAACCACCATAATGCGACCAAAGACGCGAAGATCATCGCGAATGACGCCAGGACAAAGAGTTGTGAAAAACGTATCACCATTGACCGAAGCGTTGCCCAGTCCGACCTGACCCTGCTACTGACGGTATTGCGCATAATCAGGGTCGGGACACCCATTTGACTCAGCAACATCAGCCAGTACACAAGCGCCGACGCATACACATAGACGCCGTAACTGTGTGCGCCCAGCCCTCTTGCCAGCACCACGCCGGCGAGCACGGCCATCATGGCTGCCACACCATCCAGGACAGCCATTTGTATGGCGGATCGCGTGAGTTGTTTTTTGAGAGTGCCGGAAGACATGGAAATACCCTGGATGGTGGTTACTGGCCGTACGGTCGATTGTGTGTATTGCGCAACGGTGTCTTGGAGCCGCCGGGCCACTATCGTATCATACGCTCATCAACAGCACCATGAGACGTCCGCGCCATGGATCGAAAAAAAACCAAACCATCCAGAGCCAACCCATTAACCAGCTTGATACACCCCGTCTCCTGGCCGGCCATGATGGTGCTGTTCATCGCCGCGTCCAGTGCCGGCACGCTCGCCGGTCTGCAAAACAACAGCTCCCCTTCGGATTTTTACCGGGAAGCCATTGCCGAAGTTGGTTTTATTGGCTTGCTGTGGCACTGGCTGTACCGCAACCGGCACAGACAGCAGGCCACCATGACCGTGAGTTATACCCGCCTCTGGCTGTTCGGCTTGCTGTTGTTGGCAAGCCTGTCCGGTTTCTGGGCGGTCAATCCTGATTTCTTCGTCGGGAAATACCTGTTGTGGCTGGCCGCGGCCACCGTGGTCCTGTTGACCCTGACCCTGCAGCCCGATCTCAACATGATGATTGGCCTCGCCAGGGGCTTCACGCTGATTGCGGCGTATATTGCCATCGTCGGGTGTGCTCAAGTCTTCCTGCCCCTTGATATCTTTCTCCAGGCGGCGCCACCTGCGGCAAACTTCAACAACAGGAATGCGGCGATGCAGGTGATTGTGCTCGTGGTGCCCATGATCATCTTTGGCCTGCTGTTCGACCGGCATCCCGTGCTGTCAAAATGCTATGTGTTCGTCCTGGCACTGGTGTTCGTGTATGCCTTTCATACGCGAACCCGCTCGGCATGGCTGGCGCTGATCGTGGAATGTGTCGTGATGATCATCGGGCTGGTCTGGCAGAAGTCGCGACTCACCACCGCAGCAAGGGAAGGCCAGGTGAACTGGAGCGGCGGGCATAAACTCGCCGCCCTGTCAGCCTTGCTGGTCCTGGCGCTCTTACTCGCCCTGTCACCCCAGGGAGAAGGAGTTGGGAACACCCTTACCACCATCGCGCTCAGTGTGCAGAGGGATGCCAGCGGGTACGACGCTCAGGTTCGCAAACGCAGGCCGGAACGCTACCGAATCTGGGAAAGCGCCCTGACCATGGTTGAACGCAACCCGTTCCTGGGCACAGGGATGGGAAGTTTTTTCTACAATATCCTCTCGAATCCGCACCAGCATTCCGTCTTTTCCGTCTTGCGGGCCCACAATGACATGCTTGAAGTCGCGGTTGAACTGGGAGGGGTTGGCATCCTGCTTCTGTTTGGCGCCATCATGGGATTGCTGTGCGGATTGTCCCGTCTGGTCCGACACGGCGAGATCACGGCACGAGTGTTTTTCGTGCTCGTCGCCGCCGCGCTGGGTGGTAGCGCCGTCAACATGCAATTCAGTTTTCCCTATCAAATGCCGGTCCCGTTGATCATGTTTGGTGTCTACGCAGGGCTGATCCTCAAAAGTAGCGACGCCTGCAACGCCAGAATCAGAACCGTGGCCTTGTCCCTGAAAAGCTGGCACTGGCACGCTGGCCTCACGGTTGTGGGATGCGTTCTGGCTCTGGTCGTCGCGGTGAATCTGGTCTGGTTACGCGCGATGGCCGACATCGAACACAATGCGAAGGTGCGCACATGGGACAAGCCTATTCACAAGACCCCGCTCCTGTGCGCGAGAGGCCTTGTCCGGGCACTCCTGTCTGTTCCCGGTCAGTACCGGAATATCGGACGTTACCAGGACAGTCAGCGCGTCGTGGAATCCATCAACGAATGTGTTCCAGGCACCTGGCTGGCTCAGCAGGAGACCATTCAAACGTTACTCAAACAAGAGCAATTCGCAGAGGCCATCGCCATCATGGAGCAATCGAAACAGCGCGCACCCATCGGCATCTATATTGACTATGTGAATATGATTTTCGCGTACCTCCAACTGAACAACGTCCAGGCCGCCACGCAGGTGTATGAAGCACTGAGCGCCGAGCCAACCGAATTGCTGGTTCAAAGACAGACGACGTTGCGCACTCTGATCCTTTTTGCCCTGCGTACTGACAGAATGGACGATGCCAACACATTCCACGATCTGTATCGTGCCTATTATCCCCACGACAAGAAATTTTATGCACGCGTCGCCCCGTATTTTCAGTAACATGTCTCCGGCAGAGCCAGCGGGGATCCCGTTTGCGCGGGCAAGGCGGCAGGCTCAACGCGATGATGCCGGCCCGCGATACACGTCATGACAGAGCGAAGCCCAGGGGCATGAGTGACAATGATTGCCGCTCCTCACAGCACGGTCAATCGTGCCAGCGACCCGTGAGCCTGCCTGCCAACCCGTTCATGGAGCGGCGCCGGTGCGCATGACGCCAGTTTGTCCTGTACGCCGTGACAGCCCCGCTTGAGGACAGTCTCTCCCGCTCTATCCCGTTGGGATACACCATGCGAATTGCATCGTGCCACGTCCTTGACGTGACGTCATCGTCTGGTGTTTTGCTCGACCATTCCGTATAATCCCCTGTTGTGCTCGTCCCCTCTGATCCCCGGTGGTAGACTGCACGCTCTCTGGTGTTTCATGCGTATCCTTGTCTTAGCTTTCCGAAATCCGGCACTCCAGATCAACGGCACGGCGATCCGAACCTACAACATGTCTCGTCTGCTCACACAGGTCCACGAGGTTGATGTCCTCTTTGTCGACTCACAGCTTGAATCCCGGACTGGCGAGGCGGACATGGCGATCTTCGGCCGCGTCAGCGCGCATCGAGTCGGTCGGTGGAGCCGTGCCGTCAATATCACCCGTTCCCTGTTCATGGGAGACGCCATGCAACTCAACTACTTCCAGTGCCATAACGTGCGACACTGGATTCGCCAACACCGTACGGACTACGATGCGGCCCTCTGCTTCCACATCCGCATGGCTTCCTACCTGGACGATTTCCCCGGCTGGCGTGTCATTGACATGATCGACGCGACATCACTGCTCTACCGCCAGGGCAGGCATCACGCGCCGCTGCCGTGGAAATGGATCTATGCGTGGGAACAGAAAAAATTGCAGCGCGCCGAACTCCGGGCCGTCGACACCTTTGACCGCGTGCTCATCAGTTCGGTCTACGACCGCGACTATCTGTTGAGTCTGGGAACAGGGATCCCGGTAGACCACATCACGGTGTGTGCCAACGGCGTCGACGAGCGATTGTTGCACGTGCCCCTTCAGGAATCGAAGGACTGCGTCGTCTTCGTCGGCAACATGAAATATCCGCCCAACTTCACTGCGGTGATCCGCTTCTGCAAGGAATGCTGGCCGGACATTCGGCGCACCGCGCCTCAAGCGAACTTCTTCATCGTCGGCCATTCTCCTCCGGCCGCCGTGCGCGATCTGAACCGGATGCCCGGTGTGTGCGTCACCGGGTTCGTCGACAACCCCAGCGACTACCTGGCCCGTGCAGCCGTCGTTGTGGCACCGCTTACCTTCACGGCAGGAATCCAGAACAAGGTTCTGGAGGCCATGGCGGCCGGCAAACCGGTGGTCGCTTCCCCAGTGGCCGTGCGCGGCATCGCCGGCGAGCCAGGAACCCATTACGTGGTCGCCTCCAGCGCAGAGGACACAGCCGCAGCCGTCGTCGACCTCCTGGGCGATCCCGCTCGGCGCCGCGCCATCGGCACCGCCGCACGAGACCTGGTGCGCCAGCGCTACCGTTGGGAGCTGCGGGCCGACGTCGTGCTCAGTGCTTTCGCGCCACTGCCCCCCCCCCCCCGACTTTCTCCCCAACAGGGGAAGAGACAACGGCGCGGGGTGTCGTCGTGAAAAAAAATATTTCGCCAGACCGTGATACACATAATGACAGAAATAATACATACTCTGCGCTCTGCCGAGTTGCTCATACTGCCTGTAGACCCGCCACTGTCGGCGTGCCGCCCGGAATTTATTGCTTGAATATGAGGGCTTGCTGACGCGATACACCGCCAGAGGCTCCACGATCCCTTTGGCGGTTTTGATCTGTTTCAGGATGGTCAGCCAGAGGGCATAATCATCTCTTGCGACATCCGAGAGATACACTTTGCCGAGTTTCCGGGTGTCATACATCGCGGTCAGACAACCGACAGAGCAGGTTTTCAGCAGGCTGACATAGGTGATGGAGGGCGCGGTCACGAAGGTGCCCAGGTTGTTGTCTTCCCGGTCAATCAACTGATAGGACGTGTAACTGAACGCCAGATCGTGGTCTGCCATGAAGGCGGTCTGTTTGGCCAGTTTGTCCGGCAGCCACAAGTCATCGCTGTCCAGAAAAGCAATGTAACGCCCCCTGGCCCGCCCGACGGCCGTCTTGCGCGCGTGGTGCACGCCTGCATGCTGGTTCAGCGTCACGAGGGTTATTCTGCTGTCCCACGCCGCATAGGATGCCACGATTGCGTTGGAAGCATCGGTTGACCCGTCATCAACCACAATCATTTCCCAGTTGGTCATACTCTGGGCCAGCACGGATTCAATCGTCGCGGCGATAAACGGTTCCGTGTTGTAACAGGGCGTAATAATGGACACCAGACAGGGGACAGAGTCGGGAACGGCATTCATCTGGCTTCCCGGTAGGCTGCGCTCCCCCGGCACATCAGCCGGTAAAAGCACCGGTAGCTGACATTGGACAAGCGGTATTTTTTGAAGGCAAACACGAGTGAGACCAGCCAGGAGGCGGCGCCAAACATTCGACAAAACATCGCGCCTTTGGCCGCAATCAAATCGTGGTTGAAAAAATTACTCCCCGAACTGTGCGCGGAATGTACCACAACAGGAACAGGGATGTAGCGTATGTTCAGGCCGCAACGAAGCGCATCCAGCAAAAAAATATTTTCCTCGCCGGTTGGAAAATCGGCGCCCAGGCCAAAGTGCTCGTCAAAGCGCAAGCCGGCGGACTGTATGGACGCTGTTCTAAACGCGATTTCGCAGGAGGACACGTGCATAATGGAACGGCGGGTATGCCCGTGCTGCCGGGCCGCATAGCGCTTGTTGAGCAACGCACCGTCCGGGGTTTGCGCCTGAAAGGTGATGATGTCGGCGGACGGGTTGTTGTTGAACGCATCGACAATGATGTTTTCCGCCGATTGCGGATAGCGCACATCATCATCCCCAATCAGGCAAAGGTCGGTGGTGGCATGCTGCAATGCCCGGTTGCGGCTTCGCGACAGACCTTTTTCGCGGTAGTGAAACACTTGCACATGCTCGCGCGCGGACGGTTCCGGTTCCGATCGCTGGTCGCCGACCTGGTTGATGACCAGACAGTTGCCAAACGGCGGCACATAGCCGCGTTGGAAGAACTGACCGTTCATCGTCGCAATCAGGAGTTGCAGGGTCATCACCGTCACACAACACGCCGGAGGCGTGCTCCTGTTTCCGGCTCTGTTCTACCAGACATTCGTCGGCACGGGGTGCCGAACCGGGTCGCAGACGCCTGGTGGACTGTCGGGGTGAGCGTGCCGCTCCGCTCAGGCAATCAGGTGGTATAAATTAAAGTGGTCAAACACCGCTTGCAATTGCCGGTCGTTGTCCCGCTCGTTGTGTTCCCACAAGGTTCGCGCCTGGGCCTGGTGGATATGGATCATCGGAAATGTCACGCTGGCGCGTTGCACCATCACCGCCCTGGTGTGAGCCAGCAGGCTCATCGCCTTGAACCAGATGTCATCGCCTGTGGGACAGACGGTCATGAACATCCTGTCCGACAGTCTTGCATCCAGTGAATGCGGCGGATACCAGGTGCCGCAGCCACCGGTTGGAAAGAGATTATAGGAAGGCTCCCTCCCGTTGTGTCGTGCGCTGTCGTAGAAGGGCCATTGATTGTACGGGCAAAGCTGACGGTCACCACTCTTGCTCATCACGCGGCCCCTGTAGGTGGCAATGCAGTCGGGATGTTGCTGGTGCGTGTGATACAGCCGCTGCAAAAACCACTTCGGGCACATCATATCATCATCGAACGTCACAATATGGTGGTCGCCGAATGCTTCAACGGCATACACAAGTTTTTTGTAGGACCTGACATTCTCATCGACAAAGCGAATCTCCAACCCTCTCGGCTGCAATGTGGTCAAACTGGCGGGGATGTCCACCGCATCCACTTCTGTTTTCGACAGCCACAGAATAATTCTGTCCGGCTTCAACGTCTGATTGAGCAGTGATTCAATGGCAAGATAGACAGTGGGCAATCGTGCCGGATAACTGGTCAGGCTGACAATCACCTTGAACGCTCTCGGTTGGGTGTTCACACCCGAGCGCCGCCTGAATGCATGCAAGAGCCTGTACTTGGCGACATGGACATAACTGATCCAACGGATGACTCTGTGCATGATGCCTTGCTCAATGCCAGGCTGAATGTTTCCACACCCGGCGTTTCCATATCCAGACACGCACGGCATCAATATCCAGGATGGGCAGCAGCAGGTAATGAATATAGCGTTTGATGTTGCCCCGCTCGCGGCTGTGGAAAATCGTCTTCACAATCCATCCGGAATGTATGATGCACCGCAAAACATTTTTTCCCGTTTGTCTCTTCAACTGCACACACCAGGTTCTCATGTGGTGGTAGTTGATACTCGGCTCATCCAGCACCATGTGCCAGGATTGCAGAAACAGTTTCTGCGCTCCGGCGACACGGGTGTACCGGCCGGACAGTCTCTCGCTCCCCAGGCGGTAATACACATGACGGGACGGACTGATGCGCGCGGGCAGACCCGTATTCCTGAGTATTTTCAACCACAAATCCCAGTCCTGCAAGGCGTCCAACCCCTCATGAATACGGCTGTGCCCGATACAGGATTTTCGGGTCACACACAAGGAAAACCCGCCCAGGCTGTTTTCGCAGGACAAATCTTTGATGCTCAACTCCGTTGAACCACCGGTAGCACAAACCGGCCCGCCGGCCGGCCTGTACTGGTTGTCGCCATAGAGGTAAAAGTACTGTGTGCCGACGATGGCGCACCGATACTGATTCAATAATTGCACTTGCGTCATGAGTTTATCGGGATGCCACAGATCATCGTCATCCAGAAAAGCGACATAGTCCCCCCGGGCCGCATCAAGGCCAATGTTGCGCGCCCTGGCCCCCCCCAGGGTTTCCTCGAACTCAAGGAATGTCCAGGTCACTTGCGGCACCGGCGGCGTGTGACCCGCCGCATGTCCCACGGCGACAGCCTTGTGACCAGTGGCTTGCATGTCACGCACCACGTGTGCGGTCTCGTCACGACACCCGTTGGCAATGACAATAATGTCAATCAACGGATAGCGTTGAGCGAGGATGCTGGCAAGGGCCTGCCGCAACAACCGCGCCCGGTTGTGGGTCGGCACAATCACGCTGACCATCCCCGCCACACCTTCCACCGCCGCCGCTGGCATCAGGCGATCCAATGCGTGAAATCGCGCCCCAGCAGGCGTTCCAGCAATCGAACGTCATCGTAAAAACACTGAGCGAGCACGTGCCGCATGTGAGGCGATAACGGAGGACGCCGTTTCGCTTTCTCATTGTATTTCCATATCCTGTCCCGAATGCCAAATTTTCTGCTGATACCCATGGCATTTTTCAGTCGCCCCAACTTCAGGAACCCCAACCAGGATAGTGATCGTCTCAGGAACAGGGAATACGTAATTTTTGCCGGATTATGCATCTCAAAAACCTGTCTGTGATCATCGGGCACATTCAAAAAATTCAGGACTGAGCGGTACACGGGCCCGGGATTGGCTGTGAGATCATCAAAGACCACCACATGCACCCGATCGGACGGGACCTGTTGATACAACCGTTGGACCTGTTCCCCCAAGCGACACACATCGCTGTAAAAATGCTTTTTGATATCACGGCAATGGGGTGGAATATGTTTGCCCGCCCTGCGCTGTGCTTGTAAATTCCAGGCCGTCTCAAAATCCGCCACGTTTTCATCCCCGGAGTAATAGAGTTGATTGTGCCAGGAATACGCCATCTCGACCGGATTTCTCAGCATGACAATAAAGACTGACTCCTTGTTATAGCGCAGGATGTTGGCGACCGCCTCGTGGGAATACAGGTACCGCACCGAGGCCTCTCCGACCGCGATGTGCCTGTCGGACACCCCTTCAAACAGCGCTTGATAAGCCTGCGAGCTTGGCACGATACGATCTGCGTGATCGGTGTTGAAATGATGGGCTTCCTTTGGCGCGATAAAAATACGAGGATGGGATTTCAACCACGCGTACATGGATGTTGTGCCACACTTGGGCGCACCGATAAGAAAAAAATGAGGTTTCCGTGTATTCATGTCGGTCCAAGATCACGTAAAGAAAAACGCCACATGCACCAGTGCGTACGCAGGCTCCCTCTTGTCGGAACACAAGCCGGTGAGGCCATCGTCACGTGTTTTTTCTTCCGACCGGTGCGTTGCACGAATGAGTTGGATCCGCATCCCCGCTTCGCGGAGCCTGCCGTGCGGACTGTCCGCGTTCTTCCTGACCGGAACAACACCGGACTACCCCCCCCCCCCCCAGACCAATGTTCGCCGCGCATCACGACGGAAGACGGATGGCTCCGCTCGCGACAGCTTTTCCATCGGCTGATGCATTGTCTGAGTATTGTAACAGATCGGCGATGGGCATCGGGCAGATGGTGCTTGCTCCACTGTTGTAGCGAATGTGCAGAAGAGAATTCTCCAGGTCAACGTATCGGTTCCATTCTGGAGGGGAAGGGTATCCCTCATTATGGTTGACACTCAGGGCAGGTGGCGGCGCGACAAGCGCCCGCCCCAGCAAGACCGCTTCCCTGATCTGCGCTGACAGATTGGCGAGGTTATGGTGCAAACCGGCACGATCCACACCAATGACGTCATAGACAAGGTAGGTGGACATGACTGTCCCTGTGTGAGTCTCCGCACGAATTGGGCGATTGCAACCAGCACAGTTTCTTGACTTTCCCGATGGCCTTCTCTAGCATGGGGCACCTGTTTATCCATGGTTGAGGTGGCCTGCGACAGGGCCAGGTCACTGTAACAGAAAACAGTCAGGTTCTCTATGTTTGCCGGACAATACTACTGCAAGCTGGACGAAAAGGGGCGATTCATCCTTCCAACGTCCCTGCGCGAACCCTTCGAGGCGGAAGGAGAAGCCAGGGGAGCCCGCGTGATGTTCGTTAAGGGACAGGATCTGCCGCTGTCGGCTTACTCGGTACGGGAATGGGACAACGTCCTGGCCCGTGCCAAAGACACGTTCACCGAAGACCGGAACCGGCTCTTCATGCACTACGTAGTGGCCGAAGCCACGTCTTCTGAAATCGACAAGGCCGGGCGCATCCTTGTTCCCGGGCGGTTGAGAAAAATGATCCCGCTTGAAGATGATATGGAAATCGTCCTCGTGGGGATGTATCACCGCCTGGAAATCTGGAATCCGTCCGAATGGCGTCGCTACCTCGCGCAGCACAGCGAGGATCTGGAAGAACAGGCCAGCACAATGCTCGACCTGCTCTAGCTGAACGCCTGTCGTGACTGTCCCGCGAAACACGCCTGTGCCGTCTCCGTACCGCCCCCTGTGCCTCCCCCGGAGCGTTGTGAACATGTCGCATCTCGACGGTACGGCCCCTGCCCTGACCGGCGACCGGATACAACCTCACAACGCGCAGAACACGGCCGACGCCATGTTCCCGAAACTTCGCAGGACCCGTAAGACTCCGGTTCTCTCCACCGGAACCTTCACTGCGGCCACATCGTTCTCCCTGACAGACACCACATTGTTTCTGGTCCTGCCCGTTCCACCAAGCATCAACAGACAGTACGCCACCGTCAACGGACGGCGGGTGCTGGCAGCGGCGGGGCGTCACTACAAACGGATGGTTGGTCAGTTGCTCATGGCGAGCACGACATCCTCGTCCCCCACCTGGCACAGCTTTCGGCGCCAGGCGCAGGAATGTGCCCTGACCCTGACAATCCATTTTTACTTTCCGACGTTATTGCGACGCGACCTTGATGGCGGGCTTAAAATCACCCAGGACGCCCTCTGTGAAGCCATGAACATCAATGACAATCGTATTATGGAAATCCACCTGTATAAAACCCTCGATCCAGACCATCCCCGACTCGAGTGTACCCTGACACTGGCGGCCAGCCTGCACCTGTCACATCGTACCCGGCCGGCCGGCCGGCGCTCCAACCGACAGCAGCCACGCTAATCCAGGCGCCCCCGGCCTCCCTCCGACTCGTGTTCCCGACACGTCTTCCAACGACCCCCCCTCCCCGCCTCTTGATTTTTATCCATCCCTCTTGCTATGCAGAACACACGTGCCACACGGCACCGGCAACCCGGCATGCCGGTCCGGCCGCAGATACGAAAGGAGAGCAGACGGCATGTGGGTTATCATGTCCTGGTTTGTCAGTCTTGTATTGTTCGGAACCTGGTGTGCACCCGAACATGTCTCCGCCCGTCGCATGTCCCTCAATCCGCAACAGAAGGTGCGCCTGCAACATGTCGAGAAAATTTTTGTCAGCGCGCTTGCTGTGACGGAAAACGGTTTCGTGGATGCCGCCATGGTGCGGCGGACCGTCTCTCGTCAGTTGTCCGCGATTGGATTCACGATCGTCGCCACCCCAACAGAGACACATGACGTCACGTTGAAAGTGAAATGCGAGGAGCGCAAAACGTGGGAAGGGATCAAGCGGACCAATGAACAGGCGTACCGGCCGGGGGCGCCGTCTCGCATCTGGAAAGGCCCGGCCTGCCAGTTACATTACGTCCTGGACCACCAGCAGGGGCCGTGGCGCTATGAAGTGCGCACCACGTTTGACAATGCGTGGAACGCCGCCCGAACCCGTGGGGAAATCGATTCGGGCCAATTCGCGTTGCGTCACCTGCGCCAGGCGTTGGAAAACAGTACATTCCCGCTGGCACTCGCCGCGGAATGGCAGCAAAGCCATCGCCTCGCCTCCCTTCTGACCGCCTCCGCAACCGACACGGCGACAAAACTCAACATCGTCTCGCTCGCCGACCACGTACCGGATGACACCATGCTCCGCGCGCTACAAGACGTCATCACCCAAACCGACCTGACCCTGCCGGCCACGGTGGCCCTGGGGCACATGGGAGAGCCGGCCATTCCCACCCTCATGACACTCCTGTTGGACGAGGCCTCTTCGGTAGACATCCGGGCCGCGGCGGTGGAAGCGCTTGGTGACATTGGCGCGAGTAGCGGCAACACCGAAATCCTGCCGCCCCTCCTCGCCATGATGCAGGCACCGGATGTGCACCTGCGCGTTCAGACGGAAATTGTGAAAGCCGTGGGGAAAATTCCCGATCAACGCTCGGTGGAACCCCTTCAACAACTCGGGTTAAAGGCATGGACCTCCTCTTCCACCGATCCGCACATGCAGGAACTGCGAGAAGCGGTTGACTGGAGTCTCTGGCAAATCACCCCCGGTGCGCACACCGACGAGTAATCCCGGAGTTCCTGTCCCGCTCACATACGCGCACGGGGCAGGGAAATTCGCCGGGGGGGGGGGGGGGGCATCCCGTCATGGCCCTGCCATGGTGCGGCGGACCGATACCGGCAAGCGTAGCCGTGCTGAGCGCGCCGACTTTGAGCAACTTGTTCATATCGCCTCCGTTGGTGGTTGCAACTCAATTCAAGGGCCGTAGCGCCATCAAACTACCCGATATATTCTACTATCGAAAGGCCGGAATAACGGGGGGGAAATAAGGGGCAATTCCCTGTATTGTTGTCCGCGGTTGCCACGCCGGGCATCCTTCAACCGTCCGTATCTTCGCTTTGCGCGCCCCGCCAATGTGCCAAATCTCGCCCGGTCAGGCGTTCCAGCAGGCGTATATCGTGGTGGAAGTATTCGCTCAGCGCGTGCCGCAGGTGCGGTGGCAGCGGCGGGCGCGGTTGGACTTTCCTGGTATGCCGGTCGACCATTCTCGCCAAGGCAAATGGCTTGCGGACGCCCAGGGCGATTCTCAGCCGACGCAACGGCGGCCACGCGCGGCGTATCAAACCGGACCAGCGACCTCTGGTCATTGCCGGATTATGCGCCTCAAAAACCGGGCTGTAATCATCGGGCACTTTTAGAAAATTCAACACTGCACAGTATGCGCCCGCCGGGTCGGCCTTGAGATCGTCAAACACCACCACATGCACGCGCTCGGCTGGAACCCGTTGATACACCCGCCGCAGTTGTTCCCCCACGCTGCACACCTCGCCGTAAAACAGTTGCTCGACATCCAGACAAAAGCGTGGAATCCGCCGGCCGGCTTTGCGCGCATCTTGCAGATTCCAAGCGGCCTCGAAATCTTCGATGTTTTCATGATTGCCGTAAAGCAACTGGCTGTGCCATGAATAGGCCATCTCCACCGGATTTCTCAACATAACGATAAAGCGCGCATCGGCGTTATAGCGCAGGATATTGGCAACCGCGTCACGGCAACGCAGATAGATTGGCGAGGATTCTCCAACCGCGAGGTGTTGCTCGGATGCGCCGACAAACAGCGCTTCGTATGCCGGCAAACCGCCGGGCATCCTGCGGCCGGTGGTGTTGAAATAATTGGGTTCCCCGCCACAGACATAAATGCGTGGATGTGAACTCAGCCACGCATGCAACGATGACGTGCCGCACTTGGGCGCGCCGAGGATGAAGAAGTTCGGTTTTTTCGTGGGGGGGGGGGGGGCATCCCGTCATGGCCCTGCCATGGCGCGCCCGAGAGGAGTCGAACCTCTAACCTCTTGATCCGTAGTCAAGTGCTCTATCCATTGAGCTACGGGCGCATTGCCTGATTGTTCGAGGTTCCGCACGTTATACAAGCCGCCACAGGGTGCGTCAACTCGAACAGGGATGAGACGTCGCACGGGAACGGAACAGGATGTCAGACAACCGGCACGAAGGAAGACACAGGGGTACCAAAGAGCGTCGAGGCCGAGACATCATCCACCAGAATCGTCGTCCGGTCTCCGGGAGCAAGTGGCGCCGCGGATTTGTTCCAGACCACGGTCACGTTGCTGTCCGTGTGCCCCATCCACTGTTGCGAAGATTTTTTCGCATGGCCCTCAACCAGAACGGTCACTTCGGAGCCAATCAACCGCCGATTGTGCCCGGCGGAAATGGCTCGCTGAAGATCGAACAGGCGCGTGACCCGATCCGATTTGACGGCATCGGGTACATCGTCCGGAAATTTCCGCCAGGCAATGGTGTGCTTTCGTTCCGAATATTTGAACACATAGGCCGATTGAAATTCGATTTCCCGTACAAGCTCATATGTGTCACGAAACGCCTGATCCGTTTCTGTACAGAAACCCGCAATGATGTCCGTGCTGAGGGCAATGTCGCCCCGTTTCCTGATGGCCGCGACCAGGTCCCGATAGGTGTTTCGCGTATACGACCGGCCCATCATGGTGAGAATCCGGTCATTGCCCGATTGCAGGGGAAGATGAATGTGCCGACACACGCGGGGGTGATGGGCCACGACGTCCAGGAGGGCGGGAGGAAAGTCCTTGGGATGGGGAGACGTAAACCGTACCCGTTCGATGCCGGGAACATCGGCAACATCGGAAAGCAGTCTGGCAAAATCGTAGCCATTGTGGTCGGGACTGCCATACGAATTGACGTTCTGCCCCAGGAGCGTGACTTGCCGGTATCCCTGCTCCGCGAGGGTGTGTGCTTCTTCCAGAATACTCCGCGCGGGACGCGACCGTTCTCTGCCGCGCGTGTAGGGCACCACGCAGAAACTGCAAAAATTATCGCACCCTCTCATAATCGCAATCCACGCATTGACGCCGGGCTTGCGCTCCGGAAGAATCGTGTCGTAGGTCTCGTATTCAGACAAATCCACGGCCATGGCCCGCTCCTGGCGTTCCAGGGCATGGACCAGCAGATCCGGTAAGTGCCGATAGGCATCCGGCCCCGCGAGCACGTCAATGACGGGGTGCGCATCCAGTAAGTCCTTTTTGAGATTCTGGGCCATGCACCCTAACACGCCAATCACCACGCGGCGGTCCCGTTTCATGGCTTTCCAATTGGCCAGATGGCCATAGACGCGGGCATGGGCGTTTTCCCGGATCGCGCAGGTATTCATCAACAGCACATCGGCCTGATCCTGGTTCGGAGTCAACGCAAACCCGCGGCCCTGTAACAACGACCGCACCAGTTCCGTATCATACTCATTCATCTGGCATCCGAATGTCTGCATATAGACACGGTAGGGCACGGGACAGTCTCCAGAAACGTTGGTCAGGGACATGCCACTCCGGCTACAGGTTCAGAAGATGGCAGGACCGGAATGGGTGTTCTCCCGGGCCGCGACGGCGTCTCATCCACCACGTGCCCCAGGACCATGTGTTCCGTGGTCCCCGTCAACCTGACCAGCCTGATCTGATTGGCCAGCCGGCCGGAACGGGCAACGCCCACGCGAATAAAATTATCCGTCACGCCCGTCCAGAATATTCCAGCCCTGTCCATGGATTCAAACAGCACCAGACGTTCCTGATCAAGAAACCGCCGATAGAACTGCAGGCGTTTGGTCCGGGACAGTTGTGTGAGCCGGTGATTCCGGGCTTTGATTGTTGATGACGGAGACACGGGGTGGCCCATACGAACGGACTGTGTCCCCGGTCGAGCAGAATAACTGAAGACATGGGCATAGGCCAGCGGCAGATCCTGGATCACCCGGCAGGTCTCGGAAAACTGACGATCTGTTTCTCCGGGAAATCCCACGAGCACGTCAGTCCCCACGCAGAGATCCGGAATCATGCGCACGGCACGTTCCACCCATGCCACATACTCGCGCACGGAGTAGCGACGATTCATCGCCGACAGCACGGCATCGTCCCCGCTCTGCAGGGGAACGTGGAGAAAGTGGCACAGCTTTCCAGATGTGCCCATATATTCAAGGAGCGCGTCAGGAATGGTCGTCGGCTCAATGGAAGAAATGCGGATACGCGCCAGGCCGGGAATGGTTTCCAGCCGCCGGATCAGGTCAAGCAACCCCGCGGAGCCATTCGCGAATCGCCCGATATTCACACCGGTCAGGACAAGTTCCTGATGGCCTCGTTCCACGAGGTGCTCGGCTTCCCGTAGCGTATCCCCGATCAACCGGCTACGTTCGCGTCCTCTGGCAAATGGAATCAGGCAAAAGGCACACATGAAATTGCAGCCATCCTGGATTTTCACATTGGCGCGCGTCGTCGCATACGCCCCCACCCCGTCCTGCACAAAATCGTCCCTGTCGATCGCGCCGGAATGCCGGACCAACGGCGCCAAACGTTTGGGCATACGGGACAATTTTTCCACATAGTCCGGCAACAGCATTTTGTACTGGTTCCCCAACACGAGATCCACTCCCGGAATGTTCTGCAGAATCGTGACACCGGTTTGCGCGTAACAGCCTGTCACCGCCACCAATGCCTGTGGAGAATGGCGCAGCGTTCGACGAATGACCCGTCGACAGTCGGCCTCGGCATGTTCCGTCACGGTGCAGGTATTCACGACCAGCACATCGGTGGGCTCTCCGTAGGCCACCGCCCGGTAGCCCATGCCTGTCAGCCGGTCGGCCAGGACGGCGGTCTCTGATTGATTGAGACGACAGCCGACCGTGTACAATGTGACGTGTTTGTTCATGCGTCCCGGCCCTCATCAACGAAGGTTGCATTATAGGGAACAGGCGCACCGGACGACAACTGCGGCCCTGTTTCCACGGGAGAATCCCCGTGTCCGTTCCGGTGCTTCTGATGCGCGCCCCATCCGCCACGTGTAGGGAAACCCCAAAAACACATTGCCGACAGGGGCGGGTCGGCGTAGAATGTTTGAGAGTCGCATGAGTCATGGCTTGATCGTGATGAGATGTAACACATGATCCATCCTGTTCGGATTGCCCCACTTGTCCTTGCCTTGTTGCTGTGTCCTCTCCTTTCCAACCAGAGTCAGGCACAGTTTCTCCTGCCCAGCGAGCCGGACGAGGACACCCGGGTGGAGGAAATTTTCGACCAGGAAACACGCATGATCCTGTTTTTGTATTCCCTGCAAGGAACCGACGATGTGGATTACGTGGTGGGCAGAAAAGTGTGGGAGCATCAGCAAAGCGCCTATGGGAACCCCGTATACTATTTTGAAACCTATCCTCTGTTTTACTGGTGGAATCATACGATGTGGAACGACCCCGCACAGGATGGCGTGAACGGCAACGAACGGGTCTATCAGGAAAATGTCGAGTTCGATGCCAGCCGCTATAAGCCCTGTCTGTTTAATGGGCAGCCCTGTTGACACCGCCCGTTCTTCCGCCCCGCAGCCGTGGTGCGTGACCCATGACCACACGTTCAGCCACACCATGAAACCCGTGCAATATCGTCCCCATGTCAGTGCATGACCAGGCTCACACGGATCGGCCCTCTTTGCTCAACCGGCTGGCGTCCATTCAATTGTTGCCAGGGCAGGTGGTCGCGTCAGCCGCGGCAGCCTTGATTTTCATTGGCGCGGGCCTCCTCATGCTCCCGTTCTCCACCCCGGAGAGTGTAGACATACGGTTTATCGACGCCTTGTTTACCGCCACCTCGGCCGTATGCGTGACCGGGTTGATTGTGCTGGACACCCCCCATGAGTTCACCCTCTTTGGACAAACCATCATTCTCCTGCTCATTCAAATCGGCGGTCTGGGGTATGCCCTGCTGGCCACCATCATTCTGTTGGCCCTGGGGCATCGGATCGGATTGCGAGACCGGATGATGCTGGCCGAAACGTTGAGCACATTTGATATGGAAGGATCGGTGCGCTATGTCAAAATCGTGGCCATCGCCACACTGTCGCTGGAAGGACTGGGGATCCTGTTACTCACCACGCGGTTCGCACAGGACATGGCGTGGGGCGATGCCTTTTACTCCGGGGTCTTTCATGCCATTTCAGCCTTCAACAACGCTGGATTTGCCTTATTCACCGACAGCCTCGCGTCGTATCGGACGGATGTGCCCGTCAATATCATCGTGACCATCCTGGTCATCCTGGGGAGCATTGGGTTTCTGGTCTTTCAAGACACGTGGGACAATATCAAAGGCAGACGTTTTCGGTTTCAGACGCACACAAAAATCGTGGTCGTGGTTACCCTGCTCATTCTTGTGTCAGGGACCGTGGGCATCACCGTCCTTGAGTGGAACAATCCACACACGTTGCAACCCCTGGGCATAGGGGAACGACTGGCCGTGGCACATTTTCAGACGATGTCACGCACGGCGGGCTTTACAACCATGGATCTCAGTACGATGAACGACGCCACCCTGTATTTCCTGTTGCTCCTGATGACCATTGGCGGGTCACCTGGCAGCATGTCGGGAGGCATCAAGACCACGACGTTCGCCATTATCTGGTTAACAATCTGGGCCGTGCTCCGCCGCCGACATGATGTCGAGATCTTCCACCGAAGAATTTCAAAAGAGCTGGTGGTCCGCGCGTTCTGCCTCTGCATCCTGGCGTTCACCACCATCACCGTGTTCACCCTGGCCCTCACATTTACAGAAGAGTTCCCGTTTCTCAGTATCATGTTTGAAGTCACGTCCGCCATGGGCATCGTCGGCATGTCCCTTGGGGATGGAGTCGGGCGAAGCCTGTCGGCTCTGCTCACCGATTTTGGCAAGGTGGTGATTATCGTCTCCATGCTCCTTGGTCGTTTCGGGCCGCTCCTTCTTGGCCTGTTTGCCATTCACACCACAACCCCACCCCGATCCCGGTTTCCGGAATCCCGGATCATGATTGGCTGAGGACGCGTACCGGATCCTCGCTATCGCGACCGTCTCTGGAGAACCAACACAAAGATCATGAGGGTGGGGAGCGGGGCAATCAGAAAAGGGGCCAACCAGACCCACATGTTTTTCCCGCGGACACGCGCCTGATCAAACATCCAGACCGCAATCCATACCAACAGCAGGAAATAGTTGACCACCAACCAGTAGGTGATGTGCGTGGGAAGCACACTACGACTCCCGCCTTCTGCCGCGATCCAAAACACAAGCTGCAACATGCCAAACACCACCAGTAATGTGATGACAATCCGATGACTCCATACATACACGATTCACCACCTTGTGTATGGAGGGAGACACCTCGCTCACCCGTTGTGCTCATGGAACGGCGAATCGGAGCCTCCCACCTGCTGGATACATATTGAAAGCCACCAGCATAATCTGGATGTCGGCAAAAATCGAGCACCAGCAGCGACCGGGGATTCAAGGCCCCGGCTCCACTCTCCTTGAAGCCCCTCGGACTCAAGTCAATGGAGAACCTCCCGTGTCAACATGACCACTCGTGTCGAGAAAATTTTCCCAACATCCGGTGCAGCCTGTTGATGAACGGCACATTCCCCTTTGCTCCCTGTGGATCACGCGCAAATTCTTGCCAAAATGTTTTACACCACAATGTCTTGCGTTATGCGCATGCCATCCACAGATATCCACAACGAGGAGCAACAAAGCACTATATTTAGTTTGACAATTCCTGTTCCCCGCTATAGATTGTGTATCCATCAAAATCGGACTGGGGTTTGGCCCTGAATGTTTTGGTAATTGATTGTTCCCGCTATGGCCTCTGTGTGGACGGCACTTCCTTATCTTCCCTTCACCTACCTGTTCAGGTTCATGCATGACACAGTGGCGCCACTGGAGGTACACCCGGCATGAAAATTGACCGTCGTTTTACACTGGCGGGGAAAAGTCCCTACGAAAACGTTCCATTTTCTACCCGGTCTTCGGAAATCAGAAATCCGGACGGCTCCCTGGTATTCCAGCTTGGAGACATTCAAGCCCCCAGGCAATGGTCCCAACTGGCCGTGGACATTCTAGCGCAAAAGTATTTCCGCAAGGCCGAGGTCCCGCAACACGATGCCAACGGGGAGCCTGTCACCGATGAGCACGGGAACCCCGTTACCGGTGGAGAACGGGATGCCCGGCAAGTGTTTCACCGCCTGGCGGGATGCTGGACACAGTGGGGCAAGGCCTATGGATATTTTGAATCTGAAGAGGATTCTCATGCCTTTTACGACGAACTGTGCGTGATGCTGGCCAGACAAATGGCCGCCCCCAATTCTCCGCAATGGTTTAACACGGGCCTCCACGAAACCTACGGCATCAGCGGTCCCGCGCAGGGACATTACTTTGTTGACCAGAACACCGGAAAACTCAATCGCTCAGGGAACGCCTACGAACGCCCCCAGGTGCACGCCTGTTTCATCCAGTCCGTCAGTGACAATCTGGTGAACGAGGGGGGGATTATGGATTTGTGGGTCCGCGAAGCCCGATTGTTCAAATACGGGTCGGGGACCGGGACCAATTTTTCCAAGCTCCGAGGAGAAGACGAGCCGTTGGCTGGTGGGGGAAAATCCTCCGGGCTGATGTCCTTCCTCCGAATCGGCGACCGTGCTGCAGGCGCGATCAAGTCGGGCGGCACCACACGACGGGCCGCCAAAATGGTCTGCCTGGATCTGGACCATCCCGATATTGAAGAATTCATCAACTGGAAGGTCACGGAAGAGCAAAAGGTCGCCGCTCTGGTCACGGGATCCCGCACCTGTGCCCACCAGTTGAATGTCGTCCTGCAAGCCTGTCAGCGCCATCCCGGGACAGTTGAGATTGATCCCGAACGCAACCCTGCCCTCAAAGAAGCCATTCGCTCGGCGCGTCACTCAGGCGTTCCCGAGGCCTATATTCAACGGATCTTTACCTATGCGCAGGAAGGCTATACGCATTTTGTATTCCATGAATATGACACGAACTGGAACGGTAAAGCCTATCAAACGGTGTCCGGGCAGAACTCCAATAACAGCATTCGAATCCCCAATGAATTTTTTGATGCGTTACACAGGAATGATGAGTGGCGTCTCACTCGTCGGACAGACGGCACCGTGACCAAAACCGTCAGCGCCAAAGCACTGTGGGATCAAATCTGCTGGGCGGCCTGGGTCTGCGCCGACCCGGGCATTCAATACGACACCACAATCAATGAATGGCATACGTGCCCGGAAGATGGACGGATTAACGCTTCCAATCCCTGTAGCGAATACATGTTCCTGGACGATACCGCGTGTAATCTGGCATCGCTGAATCTGGGCGCCTTCCTTACACCGGAGGATGAATTTGACATCGAAGCCTACCGACACGCCATCAGGCTCTGGACCATTGTTCTGGAAATCAGCGTGCTCATGGCCGGGTTCCCAAGCAGGCCCATTGCCGAGAAAAGTTTTGACTTTCGCACCCTGGGACTTGGATATGCCAACCTCGGGTCACTCCTGATGCGGCTGGGCATTCCCTATGATTCTCCCCGAGCGTTGGCCATCTGTGGTGCCCTCTCCTCTATCCTGACCGGCGAATCCTATGCCACCTCTGCGGAAATGGCGGCGGAACTCGGCCCGTTCCCCGGGTTTACAAAAAACCGTGACGCGATGTTGCGAGTCATGCGGAACCACAGAAGAGCCGCATACAACACCCCGATTGAGAAGTATGAAGGTCTGACGACTCCGCCAAGAGGCCTTGATCCGGCTGACACACCTCCGGCGTTGTTGCGTGCCGCGCGAGAAACCTGGGATCGCGTCATCGCATTGGGCGAAGCCCATGGATTCAGAAACGCTCAGGCCACAGTGATTGCTCCCACGGGCACCATCGGGTTGGTCATGGATTGTGATACCACGGGCATCGAACCCGACTTTGCGCTTGTCAAATTCAAGAAACTGGCCGGTGGTGGGTACTTCAAAATTATCAACCAGAGCCTGCCGCCGGCGTTGAAGAAACTGGGGTATGCCCAGGAACAGATCCATGACATTATCACGTATGCCACAGGGACCCGCACGCTGAAACAGGCGCCATTCCTGAACCATGAAACACTGCGAGCCAAAGGATGTACACCGGAAGTGCTTGAGCGACTGGAAGCAAGTCTGGACGGGGTGTTTGAAATTCAGTTCGCCTTTAACAAATGGATACTGGGCGAAGTATTTTGTCGAGACGTGCTCGGATTTTCCAACGCGCAACTCGATGATCCACAATTCAACATGCTCAAAGCGCTGGGGTTCACCCATGAAGAAATTCTCGCCGCCAATGCGTTTTGTTGCGGCACCATGACGGTTGAAGGCGCGCCTCATCTGCAAGCGGAACATCTGCCGATTTTCGACTGTGCCAGTCGCTGCGGGCGCATCGGGAAACGCTGTCTTTCGACGCAGGCGCATATTCAGATGATGGCCGCGGCCCAGCCGTTTATCAGCGGCGCCATCAGCAAGACCATCAATATGCCTGTGGGGGCCACCATCGGGGATGTGCGGAATGCATACGCCATGAGTTGGCAGTCTATGCTCAAAGCCGTGGCCCTGTATCGGGATGGCTCCAAACTCAGCCAGCCGTTGAACGTCTCCGTTGAGCCGACGGACCATGCGGGTCAACACGACGATGTGCTGAAGACGGCGCAACGCGTGACGGAGCGGGTGATGGTTCGGTATCTGGCCAAGCGCCGGCCGCTTCCCTCGCGACGAGGCGGCTATACGCAAAAGGCCATGATTGGCGGTCACAAAATTTACCTGCGTACCGGTGAATACGAGGACGGCACGCTGGGAGAAATTTTTCTTGACATGCACAAAGAGGGCGCGGCGTTTCGCAGCCTCATGAACTGTTTTGCCATTGCCATTTCTCTGGGGCTTCAGCATGGCGTCCCGCTCGAAGAATTTGTCGAGGCATTCCTGTTCACCCGCTTTGAGCCCAATGGCCCCGTCAATCTCAATGACCATATCAAGATGTCCACGTCCATCATTGACTACATCTTCCGCGAGCTGGCCATTTCTTATCTCGGACAGAAAGAACTCGCGCAGGTGAACCCGGACGACCTTCGTGGGGATTCCGTCGTACAGGACCCTGAATGTACAGATGATGAACCCACTGACCCCAGCACCATCACAACAACCAGCATTGATCCCGTGCTGTTCCCCGCTCGACAGAACATCGCCAACGGGGGTACGGCCGGGCACGACCAGGGCAACGGGACGAGTTCACACAGACTCGTGCTGAAGCAGGAGGCCCCCGCCACTACAGAGATGGCGATCGCGTATCAAAAAGGTTTTGAGGGAGACCCTTGCTCCAGTTGCAAACAGTTTAAACTGGTCCGAAACGGGATGTGTCTGGTGTGCCGCAACTGCGGGGAGACGACGGGGTGTTCGTGAAAAAGGAAGGGAGATGCAAATGAACGATATGATACAAGGTTTTGCAACAAACGTTATTGATGGCGACACGTTTGAAATGAAAATTACTCACACTGGAAAGAACAATGTACACGACTACATGGATAATGAAAAAATCAGAACTGCCTCTGATGCACCCGAGCTAAGTACAAAGGAGGGCCAAAGAGCAAAAGAGCGTTTAAAGCTGAAGATCTGTGGAAAAGAAATCAGATGCTATGTACGGACACGTGATTCCTATGGTCGGTTGGTTGCAAAACTTGAAATTATCCGTAATCTCCCAAAGTGAATAGATTGGGTTTGCGTTTCGCTCACATTGCCTCTCTCAATCAACGCATCTCTCGAAACTCCTGGCAACTTCGTTGATAACGTCAATCGCATCCTTTAATGGAACATCAAAGAATTCCCGATTGTGCGATAGCCTGTTAGATGCCAATCGCTCATGAACAATTTGTTCAATTGACTTGCAATCTGCAACCAATAATTCAAATGCTACAAAAAAGCGAACCGGCACGCCAGTGCCAATGCTTAACTCTTCCGCTCGACGATTGGGTAGCCTTGTCGTGCTACCAATCTTGACAACATCTTGACGCAATGCTGGGCTAACCAGAATATAAACATATCCTTGCAAGGCATTGTTAGTTTCTCGGTTCCTACGAGTCTCCGCCTCAAAGATTTTTTTAAACTCTGTCCCATAGCGCGATGTCAAAAAATCGTCAATGGCATCTTCTGACGCATATCCTTTCTCGGTATTTTGAAACAGTACAGATTTAATGATGTGTTCTGATATTGAAGGCTCTCCATGAGTAATGTCATCAATTTCATGCACAAAATAGTTTGTCCACGAATCAAGAATAAATCGGTGATATCGACTAAGAGAAAGTCTCGTCCAATCCCTACGGCTTTGTTTGTTCTTGTTGTGGAGTTGTCTGATGTGCCAATCTGGAAAGCTCATTTCTTGACCTGACAAAACAGGCCTGCGTTTCCGATCCCGCTCAATCCATTGGTAAAAATACGCGATTTTGTAGTGGGTATGCCACAAAACTCTATGATCGAAACCTTTTTTTTCAAAAAGGTCATACCATTCATGTGCATTTAACATGGAAGATAGGGTTACAGAATTTCTAGCACAATGGAATATATAAAAACAGCTAGGCATACCGCTTTGTTGAACGGTTAGCCCGATGTCTTTAAGCTCGCAATAATACATTTCATCCTGAATATTGCGCAGGTCTCTATCATAGTCCTCGGAGGAGTTTTGTCTTGCAAACATAAAGCCCGCTCACATTATCTTGACCCTAACCTAAAACCCCGCCAGTCATTTTCCCTTCACATCCATCGCGCACCGGAACCCGATGGTCAAATCATTCGCATCAATGGGGAAATTCGGCTCGGCGCTTCGCCGTGCGGTCACTTCCAGCCATTTCGGGGGATCTTCCCACGACCCGCCCCGATAGACTTTTCGCAATCCCCCGTCAGGGCCGGTTGGGTTGCGTTTCGCACTCTTTGCGTAATACGTCCGATCATACCAGTCCGCCACCCATTCCGACGCATTGCCCGCCATGTGATAAAGCCCGTAGGGGCTTTTCGTCCCCTGCGTTAAGCCATGACGTATACTCATTCCCGACACGCCGCTCGTCACCGGAGCTAACGTCACCTCGTAACTGACCCAGCCAGTTGTGCCGAGATTGTAACGCGCGATATCAACAAACGGTTGCATATGCCCCCAAGGGTACCGACGGCCATCGTCTCCTCGTGCCGCCTTCTCCCATTCGGCTTCAGTCGGCAACCGCCTGCCCGCCCATGCACAGTAGGCTTTCGCACTGTCCCATGCCATACCGACGGCCGGATGATTCTTCGCTTTCTCCGTGGCCGCGTAATCATCCCACAAGGGCGGCAGATCATGCCTGGTCTCATCAAGAAACTTCTGATACCGCTCCATCGTCACTTCAAACTGATCAATATAATAACTGTCCAGCCAGACCGTATGTTCGGGACGTTGATTCCTCGCCCCGTCATTATCCCCCATCAGAAATTCACCTTCGGGGATCTTGATCATCGGCACCCCGTCTTTGCCGTTGATCATATCAAACCGGGATTCGATCGGCGGTTCGGAGGACTCATACGTCCATTCAGCCGCCGCCGGTTGCCAGCCAGGCACCACTCCCCATACTCCCCCCAGTATGCCAAGACCAAGGGCCAACCACCCTGCGCGCGTTTTTTCCCAAGGCATGATGTTTCTCCCTCCACCACTCACATTACATTGTGCCATGCCGTGAACATCCAGGGCATTCCGAGCCTGTTGCGGACTCACCCACGGCTATCCGGCCATTGTACAAAGCGAGGACAGATACCACAACGGGAGAGAAGGGGATCTGTACCGAGCCTGTGCTGAAGGTGTAGCTGAATCACGTGGCGCGATAAACGAAAGCCGCTGAACCATGGTTCAGCGGCTTTGCGTGTATGATGGTGTCCCCAACGGGATTTGAACCCGTGTTGCCGGCTTGAAAGGCCGGCGTCCTGGGCCAGGCTAGACGATGGGGACAAAAGCAGTGGTCGGGAAAGGAGGAAACGAATGGTATCAAAGGGGGCAGACCGAGTCAAACGTCACAAAACCTGTTGTGGCTCCTTCGCCCTGCTTTACACAAGGGATGATCCACCTGAGGACGCACTGCCTTTCTGCCGGCACGGCGTTGGAAAACACCGATACGTCAATCCACACGCTCCGGCACATCCGGAACGCGGCGGGGAAAAGGGTATGGGGTGGGTCGATAAGCCGGATTCTGTTCCACGTTGACTGTGCAACATGGTGGCAACCATGTCTCTACAGCGTATGTTACCATACGCTTCCAGCGACCTACCCGAGAACCTTGGTCGGGCCAACCTTTCCCGAACACCACCGAATCAGCTTCACAAGGAGGCTTGCCACACGGAAGCCGATCAGGCCGTTCGGAGCGTCCTCCTATTTGGTCTTGCTCCGGGTGATGCTTACCCTGCCATCCATGTTGCCATGGACGCGGTGGGCTCTTACCCCACCTTTTCACCCTTACCCCGGGAATCCATTCACCGCTGAATAGAGCATCCCGGGGCGGTTTGTTTTCTGTGGCGCTCATGTCGGATTACTCCGCCTGGGCGTTACCCAGCACCCTGCCCTCTGGAGTCCGGACTTTCCTCTCACCGGGAAGCCTCAAACCCGGCGAGTGGCCACCTGACCCACACCTTCATACCCGGTGCCATGGTACGCTACCCCGGTCCACGACGCAAGAAACCACAGGAACACAGAAGAAAACGGCGCGGATAAACGGCTGGAGATTGTCACGTTCCCCCCCGGGTCATACGATCTTCAGGATTTTCCGGGGACGACGGGTTATGGCGTACTCAAGGATTCGGTTGCTTCGTTGAGAGCTTCTTCGGCATACAAAATGCGACGGCAATAGGGGCAGGTCAGCAGTTGATCGGATCGCTTCACGCTTGCAACTAATTGCGGGGGAATTTGCAATTGACAACCCAGACAGGTGCCCCCGCGAACCTGGGCAACCACAACGAGTTTCAGCGAAGATTTGAGTGCGGAGTAACGATGACTGATTCGTTTATCCAATGTGCCTAAAAGGGTTTGTTTTTGTTGATCGATTGTCGCAATCTCATCCGTCAGTTCCACGCCCCGGGACTCAAGCCCAATTTTGTCTTTCTCCATGGCCCGGGTTAAGTCCTGTACCAATATCCGGACTTCTTCCTGTTCTTTCAAGATGGTTTCGGCACGCTCCATGGCCTGAAGAATTTTTTCTTCAAGAGCATCTTTCCGCTTCCCTGCCAGTTCAATTTCAAATAAATGGGCTTGATACTCTTTATTCGTTTTCAACCCGCTCAGTCGTTCCTGAATTTTTTTGATATGACTTTCGTGCTCACTTAAGTCCTGTTCACCACTGCGCCGCTCGACCGCCAGAGTCTTCATCAATGTCTGAAGACCTTCCAAGCGTTTCTGCGCCTGGTCAAGTGGCACTTGCATTGCCTGGAGACGCTGGGGAATCTCTTGTTGCTGTTGTTCAAGAGCGTGTAACTTGAGGTCAAGCTGCTGTAGATGAACCAAACGAGAAAGCTGCAAATTCAAGAAGACCTCCAAGCATCCACAACACGCGGTGGGACAGACACTGTTCTCCATTGTACCGCATCTGATACACAAATAGCAAAAGTGGTGGGCCCACCAGGACTTGAACCTGGGACCAACTGATTATGAGTCAGCCGCTCTAACCAACTGAGCTATGGGCCCTGATCGCACGGTGCACCATCAATCCGGCCGTTCCTCCTGTTCCACAGACACGCCCATTGGTATCACAGATGGGCCAGCACGTGGCCTGATCTGTGTTTCGGAACACGACTGTGGGCGTTTGCTCCGTTTCGAACGTCATACACGAGGTCGCACACGAATCTGCAACCCGCACTCCTGGCTTGCTGGCCGGGAATGCCCTTCCGCACATGCGTCTCGTGCCGCCACCCGTTGCTCTTTTGCCTGAACACCCGGAGTGTGTTCCGTGTCCTGGAGACAAGCATCTTTCTCATACGGCCTCCTTATCGTGGAGCACTGGCGGGGATGGACAATCCGGCTTTTTCCCCACGCAACACTTCGATCTGGGCATTCAGGCGGCCCACGTCATCGGTCCGTCGCTCGCGCTCGGCGATGCGAAGCTGTACAATCAGTTCATCCAGGCGGATCCTCAAATGTCTTCGTTCCAGCGCTCTCAGACAACCCTGAATATACTCATCCTGGTCATCAAAATCCTTTTCAGACGCGGTCAGCTCCGCAACCGCATCGCGGCAGAGGTCATCCGCGTTGGTGTCCTCGAGCAACCCCTGGACATCAAGACGGCCTTCGGCATTGAGACGGCACACACCCATCTCCACAAGCCGGCGATACAGGGGAGACTGAAACGCGTCGGGCCGTAGCGCACGGAAATGTTCCGGGCGCAATTTGTCCTGCACCATCAACCAGACGCATTCACGTTCCTCACGAAATTCTTTCTGATCGTGGTGCCGCATCCGGGAAGGAGAAGCCGATGCCTCGGACCGACGGTGGGACGCCACACCCCGTTGACGCTCAATCAACATCGGATAGCGGTCGAGAAGCAGGTGTGGCCTGACGCCGAGTCGTTCAGCAATGCGCTGGACCTGTTCGCTCTTTTCAACGGGGTTTGAGCTTTTGGCGACAATGCCGAGCACGGCATCAACGCGCCGGGTCCGCGCCTCAATGGTTTCGTGTGTCGCACCGCCCAGACATTGCGTCACCGCAAACTCCAGCAACGTCGGGGCCTGGTCCCGCAACGCAAGAATTCCCTCTGCTCCATGGTCCCGCACATACGAATCAGGATCATGTCCCGGAGGCATCACAACGACCATGACGGTGATCCCGCTATCGCGAAACACATCCAGCCCACGTAACGCCGCACTGATTCCCGCCCCATCGCCGTCAAACGTCAGCACAACCGTGTTGACAAAGCGACGAAGCAGACTGACATGATCGCGGGTGAGCGCGGTCCCCAACGGCGCGGCCACCTGATGAATGCCCGCCTGACACAGGGCCAACACGTCAAAGTACCCCTCGACGAGAAACAGGGAGTCGAGTTGATGACTCGCCGCGCGCGCCTTGTGCAATCCATATAAGCAACGGCCCTTGTGAAAGAGCGGCGTGTCCGGAGAATTGAGATATTTGGGTGTGCCGTCTTCGAACACGCGGCCGCCGAATGCCACCACCTTTGATCGAAGGTCGGCAATGGGGATCATGACCCGTCCCCGAAAACGGTCATACTGCCGACCGGTTTTCGCGAGGCCCTGCGCATCTTTGGACACCACAAGGCCGGAGTCTTCCAGATCGGGGGGGGACGCTCCCTGACCGATCAAATAGCGTGCGAGCCCATCCCACGAAGGCGGCGCATACCCCAGACCAAATTCCTGCACGGTCCCCGGGTCAAGACCACGGCTGGCAAGATAGGCCATGGCTGATCCACCCTTCCCGGGATCATGAAGATTGTGTTGAAACCAAGTCTGGGCCAGGGCGTGCAGGTGTTCCAACCGTTTTCGTTGACCTGACTGCGATGGCGAAGCCCCTCGTGACGTCCGCTGCGGAAGCGTGACTCTCGCCTGCTCGGCCAGCTCGCCGACTACTTCGAGGAAGCCCAGTCCTTCTTTGCGCATCAGGAAGGTAAAGACATCGCCGCCCACGCCGCACCCGAAACAGTAGAACATCTGCCGCGTCGGGGTGACGGTGAAAGACGGCGTTTTTTCTTCGTGGAAAGGACACAATCCGCGATAGTTCTGACCGGTCTTCGACAACGTGACGTAGCGGGACACCACAGCCACAATGTCAACGGCGTCGCGGATCTGTTGAAGGGTCGCCGGGGGGATTCCAGCTCTCGCTACCGCCAAGGCTTGCCTCCGAAGCCTTCGTCCTGACTACTTCCGAAGGAGCTACAACCTCACAACCTACTGTAAAACAAAGAGTTTTCTGACACTACCAAGGAAAAACCGGCAAGTCAACCGGCGAGCAACATGCGTGGACGCTTACCGGGAAGGTTCCTGTAACGGCTTCTCCCTGACGCCTGAATGTCCAAACCGTTTGCCAAGTTCCCGCTGTACAGCCATCACGGGAATGTCACAATAGCCCAACGCCACAATGGTGTGAAAGAGCAAATCCGCCACTTCATGGATAATTTCTTCCCGATTGTCGTTCTTCACGGCCAACGCGACTTCGCCGGCTTCCTCCACGACCTTTTTGAGAATCCGATCGGGACCGCCCTGCATCAGAGATGACACATACGAACGATCCTGCGGATGATGTTTGCGCTGGAGAGCAATGGCATACAGTTGATCAACAAGACCTCCATTGGCCTCTTCGCCGTCCTGACAAGTGGCGATCCCCTGGCTCGTCACTTCCGTCCAGAAACACGTTCGCGCATCCGTGTGACACGTGGGCCCCACAGGCTCGGCTTTGACCAACAGGGTATCCCCGTCGCAATCAAGAAACAGACGTTGACAGCGTAACGTATGACCGGAGGTCTCGCCTTTTTTCCAGAGTTGCCGGCGTGAACGACTCCAGAAATGCACTTCGCCGGTTTGTAGCGTCCGGTTGAGTGACTCTTGAGTCATATATCCCACCATCAGTACCGCACCGTCACGCCAATCCTGGACAACCGCGGGCACCAGTCCGTGTTCATCAAACCGTATGTTCACCGTGTTCAATCTCCCATCCGGTTGGGCACAGGAAACGGTATCCCGTTCAGGCGTCATGGTCATTCACGATCCTCACGGGAAGCCCTCGACCCTTGAGATACATCTTCGCCTCACCGACGCTGTACGTGCGATCATGAAACATAGACGCCACGAGTACGGCATCAGCCTTCCCCGTTCCCAGGGCCTCATAGAGATGCGTCAATGTTCCAGCACCGCCGGACGCAATCACTGGAATGGAGACGGCTTCGGACACGGCCCTGGTCAACGGCAGGTCATAGCCATCCCGAACGCCATCCTGATCCATGGAAGTCAACAGAATTTCACCGGCGCCTTTTTCCTCCACGCGGCGCGCCCAGTCAACCGCATCACCCCCCGTGGATGTTCGACCACCATGGGTGAACATTTCCCATCGCACCGGCTCCCCGGCATGGTCCGCGTGATGGGATCCAACCCGTTTCGCGTCAATCGCCACCACGATACATTGTGACCCAAAGCGATGTGCAGCCTCCGTCACGAAATCCGGGTTGTTGACGGCAACGGTATTGACGCTCACCTTATCCGCCCCGGCATTCAGCAATTGCCGAACATCCTCAAGCGTTCGAATGCCGCCGCCGACCGTGAGCGGCATAAACACCTGCTCGGCCGTCCGTGACACAATATCCAGCAACGTGCCTCGATTTTCGTGAGAGGCTGTGATGTCCAGAAAACATAATTCATCCGCCCCGGCGTCATCATACCTCCGTGCGACCTCGACAGGATCACCGGCGTCACGAAGGTTCACAAAGCTGACGCCTTTGACCACCCGGCCATCCTTCACATCCAGACAGGGAATGATGCGTTTGGTCAACATCCCGCGCGCCGCTCCCTCATGCACAAGCCTCGGCCAATGCCGACGGAAGATCCATGGCGCCTTCGTAGAACGCCTTGCCGACAATGACACCGCTGATCCCGAGACCCAACTGTTTAATCGCACGAATGTCCTCCACTCGCGTGATCCCGCCGGAGGCAATCAGGGGAACGGGACAGGCCTCTGCCGCATGTCGCAGTGCCACAACATCTGGTCCTTCCAGCATGCCATCCCGGCTGATCTCCGTCATAATGACTCCGGCAACGGGACAGGCCTTCAGGGATGCCAGCACCTGACCGGGCGTGGCGTCGGAAAGATTGGTCCATCCACGCAACGCGACTTTTCCCTGTTTGACATCCACCCCCACAAAAATTTTATCGGGAAAACGCTCACATGCCTCGGCAAGCATCAACGGATTTTCCAATGCTGCCGTTCCCAACACCACCCCTCCGACTCCCCGGGAGACATAGGCATGGATGGAGTCCATCGAGCGGATGCCTCCGCCCACCTGAATCGGGATGGACACGGCCCGGGCCATCGCGCACACGAGATCCATATGACGAGGGTTCCCGTTGACCGCGCCGTCAAGATCAACCACGTGCAACCGCGGAGCGCCCAAGGCTTCCCATTGCCTGGCCACGGCCGTCGGGTCCTGTGAATACATCGTCTCCTGTGTCATGTCGCCCTGTCGGAGACGCACACACCGCCCGTCCTTCAAGTCAATTGCCGGAATGACCATCATCGGGAAACACCCCTGGTATCCTGGTTGCGACAGACATGGGCCGACAGGGACAAACGGACGGGAAAGACCCCGTCGAGGAGAGAGTGGAGAAGGAAACGACGAACGCCCGTTACTCCTTCCCTAACGGCAAGCGCTGCAACACATGCACGACGCCATCGCGCGCCAGCTCTTCAGCCGTGACAAACGCGCCGCCCCGTTCAAAGAACCCCTCTATATCCTGCGTCAACGGTTTCTGCTCTTCGAAATACTCTCCCACCCACAACACCCTGCCGTCCCGAACATCACGCAAACGGAGTTCAAACCCGACAGCGGCCGACAGGGCGGCATACTTCGTACCATCCCGTTCACGATACACATGAACCACGCCCTCCAGCACGGCCTCCACCGCAGACTGTTGTTCCAGGAGCTGCGCGTCAAGGTCCCCTGCTTCCTCACCATTACCCTGTGGAGTATACGACACGGCGTCGGTCAACGAGACCTGAACCTGGGAATGCCGTGTCAACCGGGAATACACCATGTGCCGGATCATCTCGGGAGCGAACGTCGGAACGGAAATGGATGTCACGCGTGCACGGCCGGGATCCGACAGCACGGGGCCGCCCAACGAGTGGCGAATCCCGGAATTATCCAGAGCCGGCGGCGGGGGTTTGAATGTTTGCACAACACCCCGCGTCCCTTCGAACGCGCGAAATGGCACAATTGCCACTTTGGTAATGGCATGAGGAGCAAAATTCGGATGCGACCGAACAGTGACGGTGTCTGGAGCGCATGCCACTCCTCCTGCGCACAGCATGAGCAAACAGGGAACGGCAAGCGAATGTGCGCGTGGCCGGCTCGCGGTGTCACACGTGGCAGAGAAGCCCCTCACGACCAGTCCCCGAAATTTTTGAGCAGATGAAGCCCCACCGTTTGACTTTTTTCCGGATGAAACTGACACGCGAAGACCTTGCCTTTGGTCACGCTCGACACGAAAGGAAAGCCATAGGGCGTCTCGGTGCAGATCGCATCCGGATCTTCGGGTTCCACATAGTAGGAATGGACGAAATACACATGGGCATCAGACGCGATGCCTCTGAAGAGTGGCGTGGGCCGTTTGACCCGAATCGTGTTCCATCCCACATGAGGAATCTTCAGCGATGGGGCCACCCCCGACGGGAATCGTTTGACCGTTCCCCGAAAAATATTCAACCCGCGGTGGGCACCAAACTCCTCGCCTTCCGAAAACAGAACCTGCAATCCCAGGCAAATCCCCAAAAACGGCTTGCCCTGCTCAATCGTCCGCCGCAACGGCTCAACCAGACCAAACCGGTGGAGATTGTTCACACATTCCCCAAACGCACCCACCCCCGGCAGCACCACATGGGTGGCGCGATCTATCATGCGCAAGTCCCGCGTGACCACGGCATGATGTCCGACAGTTTCAAATCCCTGTTGGACGCTTCGCACATTTCCCATTTCATAA
The DNA here is from genome assembly GCA_963692935.1 of Nitrospirales bacterium. Classification (GTDB taxonomy): domain Bacteria; phylum Nitrospirota; class Nitrospiria; order Nitrospirales; family UBA8639; genus Bin75. Next base: position 313,871 of record OY843588.1, on the reverse strand, counting down.
TCAATAATAGCGATCATGCCTCACTCCGCCGGCCGATGACGTCGATCCTCGTTACGCGAGAGAACCTTTCGTGGACGGGACGCCCGTCACCCTGTCGTCCCGACGAGTCGCCTGATCCAGTGCTTTGGCAAACGCCTTAAACACGGCCTCAAGCATATGGTGAGCATTGCGTCCGTACCGAACATTGATGTGAAGATTCAACCCGCCATGATGCACCAGCGCCTGAAAAAAATCTTCAAACAGGCCGAGATCAAATCCTTTCACATCCCGATGCAGCAACGCGACATTATAGACGAGAAACGGCCGTCCGCTTAAATCAACAACGACCTCGGCCAGCGCTTCGTCAAGAGGGACAGCAGCCCACCCGAACCGGCCAATCCCGGCTTTGTTCCCCAGTGCGTCGTTGAGGGCCATCCCCAGAACAATACCGATGTCCTCGACCGTATGATGATCGTCAATGTGCGTATCGCCTTTGGCATGAACCATCAGATCAAAACAGCCGTGTCGCGCGAAGGCATCCAGCATGTGACTCACAAACGGAACAGGAGTGGTAATCTGTCGCTGACCCGTCCCGTCCAGATCCCAGTGCACCTGAATGGCGGTCTCGGAGGTTGACCGATCCACTTCCGCTCGTCGTGGGCGTCCGGATGGGTGGTTCGCAACGGTCATGATGCCCGACTTTCCATAGAACGGATATGTCCCTGCAACCCCTCCATCCCCGCCAACCGCGTGACAGACGGCGTCACGGCCCGGAGTTGCGCCTTGTTATACGCCACGATATTCGAGCGTTTCAGATAATCGTCCACGGACAAGGCCGAAAAAAACCTCGCGGAGCCTCCGGTTGGCAGCACGTGATTGGGACCGGCCACGTAATCCGCCACAGCCGGTGGCGTCTGGCTCCCCATGAAAATCGCGCCGGCATGCCGTACACGTTTCACATGATCAAACGGCCGGGGCAACAGGATTTCCAAATGTTCGGGTGCAATGGCATTGGCCACGTCAAAGGCTTTCCGCAGATTCGATACGACGAAAATGACCGCATGGCGTCCCACGGAACGCGAGGCAATGTGCCGACGAGTCAGCTGGGGCAGTTGCACGCGAATTTCCCGCTCAACCTTCCTGGCCAGCGACACCGAAGGCGTCACCATATAGACGCGCGCTTCTTCATCGTGTTCCGCCTCGCACAGCAAATCGGCAGCACAATGGGCGGGATTGGCTGAGGCATCAGCGATCACCAGCAGTTCACTCGGTCCCGCGATCATATCAATGTCAACGGTCCCGTATACCATGCGTTTGGCCGCCGCCACATACATATTACCCGGGCCCACGATTTTATCCGCCCGGGGAATCCGTTCGGTGCCGTAGGCCAGTGCTCCGATCGCGTGGACACCTCCAATCCGGTACACGTCATCCACACCGGCAATATCCGCCGCCGCCAGCAAACAAGGCGCCACGTCGCCCGACGTCGTCGGACTGCACATGACCACCCGTGGCACGCCAGCGACTTTCGCGGGGATTGCGTTCATCAACACCGTGGAAGGATACAACGCGGTCCCTCCCGGCACATACACCCCTACGACGTCTAACGGCGTGATAAGCTGGCCGAGTGTCACACCCCGGTCGTGACTCACCCAGGTCGACACCCGCTGTTTGCGGTGAAACGCACGAATGCGGCGAGCGGCAAAGTTCAAGGCCTGGAGATCCTTGCGTGGCACGCGGGCACAGGCCCGTCGAATTTCCTGCGAGGACACGCGAAACTGCTGCGGCGACAGAGACAACCCGTCGAATTTTTTGACGTATCGGACAACCGCGGCATCGCCGTTTCGTTCCACGTCTTTCACAATGCGTTTCACGGCACCTTCAATCCTGGCATGCTGACGAGCGGCCCGATTGCAGACATCCGCCAGCACCTTCGGATAGCGTGCCTCGTGCGAAAAGATAATGTTCATGAGCCCTCCGGGCGCACCGCGACTCCGGGACGACTTGCGCGAAGCCGGTTGATCATCGTGGCAATCATCTGATGTTTCATTTTCAAACTGGAACGATTCACAATCAACCGCGCGGTGGATTCGGCAATACGTTCCGTTTCCCTGAGATGATGGGCTTTCAGCGTCCGCCCTGTCGAGACCAGATCCACGATCCGGTCCGCCAGGCCCACCACAGGGGCCAACTCGATTGACCCGTAGAGTTTAATAATCTCAACCGGTGTCCCCCGTTGATTAAAATACCATTCCGTGATGTTGGGATATTTCGTGGCGACCCGGAGTTTTGACGACAACCGCGTCCGGGGACTCGGCCCGTCAACTGCCGCCACGCAAATCCGGCACCACCCGATTCGCAGATCCAAGGGTTCATAGACATCCAGTTGTTGCTCCAACAATGAATCTTTGCCCGCCACGCCCACATCGGCTGCGCCATATTCCACGTATGTGGGCACGTCCGTCGGCCGGATAACCAGAAACGACACGCCCGACTTCGGCACCTCAAAAACCATCCTGCGATCATCGAACGGCGGAGACGACGAGTCCGCATCAAGGTACCCCGCTTTCCGAAACAGGGCCAGCGTCGGCGCCAGGAGTTTCCCCTTCGACAACGCAATGGTCACCCCCTCACTCATGCGGGAACGTGCTCTCGACGCATGACAGCCCCCAGGCCCCGCAGTTTCTCTTCGATGTGCTCATAGCCGCGCTCCACGTGGTACATTCTGGAAATCCGCGTGTCACCCGATGCCCCCAATCCAGCCAACACCAGACCCGCGCCAGCGCGCAGATCCGACGCCATGACCGGAGCGCCCGAAACCCGGTCCGATCCTTTCACAATGGCACGGTGCCCATCAACCGTAATCGCCGCTCCCATGCGCCACAACTCAGGGACGTGAAGAAACCGCCCTTCAAACACCGACTCGGTAATCACGCTCGTGCCATCAGCCAGACACAGCAGGGCCATCACCGGCGCCTGCAGGTCCGTGGGAAATCCAGGGTAGGGCAACGTGTGAACATCCAAAGCCCGTAACCGGCGCGGGGCCTTCACCGTGATCGCACGTGCCGACTCCGACACCTCCGCGCCGCATTGCCGGAGTGTCGAAAGTACGGTATCCAGATGCCCGGGCATGCACCGGTCGACTTCGACCCGCCCGCCCGTCATCGCGCCCGCGAATAAATACGTGCCCGTTTCAACACGATCGGGAATGGTCTCGTGCTCGGCCCCGTGCAGCGACGGGACCCCTTCAATGACGACGCGCTCGGACCCTGCGCCTTGAATTCTGGCCCCGCGTTTAATCAGGAAATCGGCCAGGTCGGTGATTTCCGGCTCACAGGCCGCGTTGTCGAGTACCGTGGTACCGTTCGCAAGGCAGGCGGCCATCAAGATATTTTCGGTGCCGGTCACCGTGGGAACCCGGAACGCAATGCGTTGCCCTTCCAACCGCGTGGCATGTGCACGGATACATCCATGCTGTAGCAAGACGGTGGCACCCAACTTCCGCAACCCGTCCACATGCAGGTCGACCGGCCTCTGACCAATGGCACACCCCCCTGGGAGGGACACCATCGCCTCTCCGAAGCGCGCAAGCAACGGCCCCAACACCAGGATGGAGGCGCGCATGATTTTGACCAGATCATACGGAGCCTCGACCGAATTGACGGTGGTCGCGTCAACGATCACCCGCCCCGTTTCCTGTTTGACGGAAACGCCCAGCAAGCCGAGGAGCGTCAGCATGGTGGTGACATCCTTGACCTGCGGCAGGTTGGAGATGGCACATTCACCCGGCCCCAACAGGGTCGCCGCCAGAATGGGGAGCGCCGCGTTTTTGGCGCCGGCGGCCGTGACACGCCCATCCAGGCGTTGCCCCCCCGTCACGACCAGACGATCCATGCCTACTCCGTCCGCTCCAGACAGAGCACGCGCTCAATACCCGACTGATCCCGTCGAATGTGTTTGACAGACCACACGGGTACGCCATGCACGGCGCACCCGCTCACCTTACGACAGATGTTCCCGGACTGGTTCGCGCCCATCTCCATAACCAACAGCCCACCCGGACGCAACCACGCAAGGCTGTCGACCAACAACCGGTCGTAAAACGCCAGACCATCCGGGCCGCCGTCAAGCGCACGAAGAGGCTCAAACCGCCGGACATCCGGCGGCAGGCAATCCAACTCGCCCGATGGAATATAGGGTGGATTCGAGACAATCACGGCCACCGTCCCCGCCACACCAGACCCGACCAACGGTGCAAAGCCATCGCCATGAACCAGTCGTATCCTGTGGTCAACGCCGTGACGACGGGCATTGTCCCCGGCCAGACGAAGAGCCGACAGGCTGCAATCCGTGGCATAGACGGTGGAACGAGGACGCGCCAACGCCAACGAGACAGCCAGACATCCCGAGCCTGTTCCCATATCCACCACAGGCTCGCCATCGTCCAGACTGGCCGCGGCCGCGACTGCCTCAACGATCAACTCGGTTTCGGGCCGGGGGATGAACACGCCGGGCCGGACGAGAAAATCCCGTCCCAGAAACGTCTGCGTGCCCACAATATACTGCAGAGGCTCCCGTGATGCGCGGCGACGAAACACCGACTCCATCCGTTCCCAATCCTCAGGTGCCACCCGACTGTGCGGGTCCACATACACGGCAAGACGCGAACACCCCAGCGCCGTTTCCAGAAGCCAGAACGCTTCATGCCGGGCATTGCCCACTTCGGCGTCCTTCAGCATGGTCACGCCCCGTTGATAGGCAGACAGAAGGGTGACGGATTCCGGGTGACGGGCATCGTCGAGCGGTGCCGTCGTCATGACTGCCCTCGCGTCCCGAACGCGATCCCGGCCCCGCCGTTCTCCGGCTCACGCCCCGCGTCCAACGCGTTGACCAGTTCCCGAAGTTCCCCGTCCAGGACCGCGTCCAGTTTATGCAGACTCAACCCGATCCGATGATCCGTGACACGATTCTGCGGGTAATTATAGGTGCGAATTTTTTCACTTCGATTCCCGGCGCCCACTTGAGAACGACGCTGTTCGGCGATGGAGGCGACCCGTTTTTCGCGCTCGGCGTCACCAATGCGCGTGCGCAGGGTTCGCATGGCTTTTTCCCGATTCTTGAGCTGCGACCGCTCATCCTGACACGTCACCACAAGGCCGGTGGGCAGATGGGTAATGCGAACGGCCGAGTAGGTGGTGTTGACACTCTGGCCGCCTGCACCAGAGGAACAAAACGTGTCAATGCGAAGATCTTTCGGATCAAGATGCACGTCAACATCTTCCACTTCGGGCATCACCGCCACAGTGGCCGTGGACGTGTGAATGCGTCCATTCGCCTCTGTCGTCGGGACACGCTGGACGCGGTGCACCCCGCTTTCATACCGAAAGGCGGCATACGCCCCCGCGCCTTCAACCAGCGCAATGGCTTCCCGGATCCCTCCCACGCCGGTTTCACTGGCGTCAATCATCTGCGCACGCAATCCCTGTTTTTCCGCATACCGCAGATACATGCGCAACAACTCGCCGGCAAACAGGCCCGCTTCGTCGCCACCGGTTCCGGCTCGTATTTCGATGAATGAATTTTTATCGTCCTCGGCGTTCCTGGGATGCAGGAGTGTCTGCGCCCGCTGTTCCATGCCAGCACACCGCTCCCGCAACATGTCCGCCTCATCGGCAGCCAACGACCGGAATTCGGCGTCCAGGTGCGGGTCATGAAGCAACCGTTCCGTACTGGCCCTGTCCCGGAGCACGGCCTGATAGTCGGAAAAAAGCTGACTGACTTCTTCAAGGTCAGCCCGTTCTTTGCTGTGGGCAATCACCAACGACGGCTGGCCGAGGATCGCGGGATCCGCCAGTTGACTTGTCAAATCGTCATAGCGACGCGCCACGGCTTCCCACTGGCCAAACCATCCCTCAAACTGGTTGTTTTCCATCTCGTCACCGGACATTGGGACACACCACTTCCTATGCAGAACACGGTTGCCATTTTGAATATTTTCATTTTGTAAAATCAAAATTTGAATCTATTTCGACTATTTTTTCTGGCGGTCTATTGGGTTTTCCCCATAATGGAAGAAGATGATAATGCTTTTTACATTTGGAACATATCACTATGCTTTTACTTTGAGGAATAATGCTATGAGTTCTGCCAATGAGCGGAGATTTATTGCCGCATGGACAAAGCCAAGCTGCTCTATTGCCAACAGCAGTGCCATTCGTCTCTATTTTCTTATCAAGCATTTCAATGACAACCGACCGTTCTTTCTGTCCTCCCACAGGTTCTTTAAGCTTTCTTCGCCTATTTTCTGTATGCTCTTTTTTTCTCTTTTCGTTCTCCTCTTGTTTTTGCTGCTTTATTTTTAGTGTTTCCCTTGCAATTCTATCAGCACGTTGTTTTCGTTCCCTGAGAATTTCTTTCTGGTGCTGGAAAAACTTTTTTATATTATCTTTTTTTGAAAAAAATCTTGTTGCTACTTTCCAGCAGACATCTACATTCATATCAAATTTATTGATGTTTTCAACCAAATAGAAGTTTATATAATCATCGACACTTCGGATATTTAACGCACGCCGATAGTCATGAAATGGCTCTTTAGAGTATATCCGCCAAAGAAGAATGGCATTGAAAATATCATCATACTTCCTGCTCAGAATCAGGTCTTCTATATTTCCTAACCGTAGCTGAAAAAAGGTTTTGTCAACTTGCGTGTCTTGTTGAACTTTCAAATTAAAAACAGGCAACTGAAACGGCAATGCGTTAAGAAAATCATTTTCACTAAGTTGCCAAGAACTATAAGGATGCTTTTCAGTAGTAAGATGCATTGCGGTGTTTAGCACAATCCAATCCACCAATATCTCTCCAGCCCATCTAACTTTATCGCTTGTTTCCGGAGAAAAATTTTCACAGAGAAATTTAGAGAAATGGCTGTGAATATCGGCATCATATCCTGCTATGCTAATTTCTCTGATGTGCTTGGCAAAAGAACTCGTCGTTGCTTTATTACTTATAATTGATTCACCAGCACTCCGCATCAGTGCTAGCAGATTTTTTGCCCAAGTGAAGTTTTTCTCTTTGGACATATCTGTGCTTTCAACCTCTTGATATTCTAATCATTAGCAGACCTGATTGGTCTGCGCGGGATTAGACTACGCAGATTACAGGCTACCCAAAAGATGTCAGCAAGACATGAGACGCACGAGGTCGATGTTGACGGGGCAGGCTAGGCTTTGGAGACGGTTTTGGCGGCGTACTTTTTTCTGAACCGTTCCACTCGGCCTTCAGTATCAACGATTTTCTGTGTGCCGGTAAAGAAGGGATGGCAGGCCGAACAGATATCCACTTTCAAATCGCCTGCGGCAGAACGGGTTTCGAATTTCACGCCACAGGCGCAACTCACCATTGCCCGGACGTACTCAGGATGAATGCCTGCCTTCATGGTATCATGTCCCCCATCAGATGACCGGCCCGTTGACCGTGTTGCGCACACCCTCCATGTATCATGAACGACCGGAGGGTGGCAAAGAGGTTGGATGTCACCGATTCATTGACTGAAGAAATTCCTGGTTATTCTTGGTCCCACCAACTTTATCCATGAGAAATTCCATGGCATCCATCGCCCCCAGGGGGCTGAGCACCTTTCGGAGGACCCACATTTTGTTCAGCCGGTCCGCGTCCACCAGCAGATCTTCCTTCCGCGTCCCCGACTGACTGATGTCAATGGCCGGAAAGACACGCTTGTCCGCCAACCGGCGATCCAGATGGATTTCCATATTCCCCGTGCCTTTAAATTCTTCAAAAATCACGTCGTCCATGCGACTGCCCGTATCCACCAGTGTGGTCGCCACAATGGTGAGACTCCCGCCATTTTCAATGTTGCGAGCTGAGCCAAAAAACCGCTTGGGCCGTTGCAACGCGTTGGAATCCAACCCCCCGGACAGCACCTTGCCGCTCGGAGGCACGATGGTATTATAGGCCCGTGCCAACCTGGTGATACTGTCGAGCAGGATCACCACATCTCGTTTGCGCTCCACCAGTCGTTTCGCCTTTTCCATCACGATCTCCGCGACCTGCGCATGTCGTTGGGGGGGTTCGTCAAACGTGGAACTGATGACCTCAGCCGTTTTGACCTGCCGCTGCCAGTCGGTGACTTCTTCCGGGCGTTCGTCAATCAGCAGGACAATCAGCAGGATCTCCGGATGATTGCACAGGATGGCCCGGGCCATGGCCTGGAGCAACATGGTTTTTCCTGTGCGCGGCGCGGCCACGATCAATCCCCGTTGTCCCTTGCCCACAGGCGCGATCAGCTCGATCACCCGCGTACAGTACTCCGCCGGATCATATTCCAGATTAATGCGTTCCTCCGGATAGAGGGGCGTCAGGTTGTCGAATAAAATCTCCTCCTGTTGCGCTTCGGGGCCGTCGTAATTGATGGTTTCAACTTTCAACAGGGCAAAATACCGCTCCCCGCCTTTGGGTGGACGAACCTGGCCGGAGACAATATCGCCCGTTCGGAGACCAAACCGACGGATTTGAGAAGGCGAGATATAAATATCGTCGGGACCTGGTAAATAATTCGAATCCGGAGCACGCAGAAATCCAAAGCCATCGGACAGGGTTTCCAGCACCCCCTCTCCAACGATGACGCCGTTTTTCTCCGCCTGTCCCTGCAGGATGGCGAAGATCAATTCCTGTTTTTTGAGATTCGCGGCCCCTTCAACGTTTAATGAGCGGGCCAGTTCTGCCAGTTCGCCAATGGATTGTCGTTTTAGTTCTGCGAGGTGCATATCGTGAAACTCCTGAGGTAGGTAATAAGGTGACAGGCAAGAAGGCGGAGGGGCCCTATCATGTTGTGAACATCAATCTCCTGCAACGATCCACTGCAATGCCATACATTCCTCGCTCATATTCAGCACCGGCCTCATGTGTCTCCTGCATGAGCCGCCCCGACGAACGATCATCCGCGCGAAAGCCGACGGCCATCCCACAACCGTTGCCTCATACCACGACACCCGCTCCCGGCTATGGACGAGCGAACCACACACAGTCTCCAGACGCAACGCGTAGTGCAAGCAAGAATCACGGTGGAAGGGATGGACGGCCGGACAGCCCGCCGCTTCGCAGTCAACGAAGGAAAACGACTCCTCCTGTTATTGGGATAGCTATTGGATAGAAGCGCGTTTGGTGTTTGGGTTTGTGTAGAAAGTGGATTGACAGTTCGTGGGCTTGAAAACTCACACCGGCAGAAGGCTCGACCTCTTCAATACGAGGCTTATAATCGTTTGTATAACATGGATTCAACAATTGTCAATAGTCCATATGGGGAATTATCTACCTGTTTCTCCACGCGAATGACAAAGACGGTTGTGGCCGTGCCCGACCATCAGCCCCGTCAAGGCGGGAATCCAGAAACCTTCCCGGACCCAACCTGCACTCTCCGGTCCACCGCCCCATGCACACCCGGCCCCTGTGCAAGCCGAGGCAGGCTCCGGGCATACAGGTGGACAGCGACAAGGGTTTGCCCCGTCACCGTCGTTTGTGATACACAACGAGCCGTGCCTCTCATGTGTGCAACCAGTCCGTGTACACTCCAACATGGCTCAACACGAAGAATCGTTTTCTCATGAACGGCTGTTTTCACTGTCCGAAGCAACGGCACTGATTCCCAGTCTCGTGACGCACCTGACCAAAGCCAAAGATGGCAAAACCGTCCTGCTCCGCACCAGGGACGAAATCAAAAAAGCGAGTGCCAACGCACCCTACGACGGAGGCAGCTCCGAAGGCCCCCGCTACATTCAAGCGCTGGAAGAGATTTATGAGAGCCTCAACGGCATTCACGAAATGGGCGTGCTGGTCAAAGACCTGGAAACGGGCCTGTGCGACTTCCCCTGTCTTCTGGAAGGCCGTGTGGTCTATCTGTGCTGGAAGCTGGGCGAAGACACCATCGGGTGGTGGCATGAAATCGAAGACGGCTACAACGGCCGACAGGCACTCTCCAACGGGATGGCGTAACCCACGCCGTTTCAACCGGATCGCCTCCCTGTCCCACCACCCGGCATAACAACTGATTGCGCTACTGGTGTGTGGTACAAACCGTTCAACGAACCGATTGAGACAATCCCAGAACAATCTCCCACTCCCGCTCACGAACCGGTTGCACGGACAGACGAGAGCCTTTTCGGAGCAGTTCCATCTTTTCCAGACCATGCACCGTTCGAAGCCGCTCCAACGGAATCGGCGTGCGGAATGTCTTCCGTAAACGCACATCCACCATCACCCACCGCGGATTCTGCTTTGAACTCTTTTCATCAAAATAGACGCTGTGACGCCGCCAGGCAAAATGATCGGGATAGGCCGACTGGACCACCTCGACCACGCCGACAATCGCCGGAGGATCGGCCTGGCTGTGGTAAAAAAAAGCCAGATCCCCGACTGTCATGGCCTTCAGAAAATTGCGCGCCTGATAGTTTCGCACGCCTTCCCAACACGTCGTCTTGTGAGGCGAACCTGCCAAATCATCAATGGAAAACGCTGATGGCTCTGATTTCAACAACCAGTAAGCTGGCATGGCCAAGCATCGCTCGCAAGACGTGGGACACCACAGACCGGGGCCGACATTGTACTGCGCCTGCCACAACCGTTCAACACATTCCCCGACAAGACAGCACGCACGCGGCACACCGTTTCCAGCCCCAGGGACAGAGGAAAGTCGGCTTCAGAACCGTTGCACATGCCTGTCGCATGTCCGTCAACCATGCCATGTCCCACAGACATGAAAAGAGCCTCTGATGGCCTCCATCCAGAATTTTTTTCTTGAACTCGTGCGCATGATGCCAGACGGAGCATTGATCGTCATTGCCGCCGTCTCAGTCCTGATGTTTGTGGGAACGTTGTTGCTGATTCCCCTGATCGTGATACGCCTGCCGACAGACTATTTTCTCCACACCGACACGCGCGTGTGGATGGAGGGCTACCATCCGATTCTGCGCTACATCGGCCTGGCCGTTAAAAACGGGGTCGGCCTCATGTTTCTCTTGGCGGGTATCGCCATGCTCGTCCTCCCGGGGCAAGGGTTACTCACCATGGTCATCGGCATATCCCTTCTCGATTTTCCCGGCAAACGGCACATTGAGCACCAGTTGCTCACGAAACCCATGGTCTTTCGGGCCATGAATGTCATTCGGCACAAATTCGGCAAGCCCGCGTTTGCATCGGCGGAATCTCCACGATGAAGCCATGGCGCATCATCGTGTGGACGCTGGTCTCCATGCTGTGCGCCATCTCATTTGGCTTCGTCACCGGTCTGTTGCACCCCGGGGAACACGTCAATGGTCTCTGGTTGGTCACAGCGGCCGGCTGCTTTCACGTCCTGGCCTATCGCTTTTACGGACGCTTCCTGGCCCGGCGGGTCATGGAGCTGGATGACCGACGACAGACCCCGGCTTTTCGAATCCGGGATAACACCAATTACTATCCCGCCAACAAATACGTGCTGTTTGGACACCACTTCGCGGCCATCGCCGGCGCCGGGCCATTGCTGGGCCCGGTGCTGGCGGCACAGTTCGGCTTTTTGCCGGGCTTGCTCTGGATTGTGATCGGGGCCGTAGTGGCCGGCGCCGTTCAGGACTTTGTCATTCTTGTCGGATCCCTGCGCCGCAACGGACGCTCCCTCCCTGAAATCGCACGGGCAGAGATCGGATGGATCACGGGGACGGCCACCGCCGTGGCCGTGTTCTTTATCGTCATTGTGGCATTGGCCGGACTCGGGCTGGCCGTGGTCAACGCGCTCAAGGACAACCCCTGGGGCACGTTCACCATCGCCATGACCATCCCCATTGCCCTGTTGATGGGCTGGTATCAACACCGCCTGCGACCCGGGCATGTGGGAGAAATGTCCCTCATCGGCCTCGTGCTGCTCGGGCTGGCCGTCGCGTTTGGCAAAACAGTGGCACAGTCAGACCTGGCGATCTGGTTCACCCATGACCGGACGACGCTGGTGTGGCTGCTGGCCGGATACGGCTTTCTCGCGTCGGCGCTTCCCATGTGGATGCTGCTGATTCCCCGGGACTATCTTTCGACGTTTATGAAACTCGGCGTGATTGGCTTGCTGGCCCTTGGCGTGATCGTGCTCGCCCCCGACATTCACATGCCAAGAGTCACCCGATTCATTGCCGGCGGCGGGCCGATTATCCCCGGCCCCCTCTTTCCCTTTTTGTTTATCACGATTGCCTGTGGCGCCATTTCCGGATTTCATTCTCTCGTGTCATCGGGAACCACACCCAAAATCATCGCGCGTGAATCGCAGGCGCTGGTGGGCTATGGCGCCATGCTGCTGGAAAGTTTTGTCGGCGTGGTGGCGCTGATCGCGGCATCCCTGCTCATCCCCGGCGATTATTTCGCCATGAACACGCACCTGTCAGCAGACGCGCTCGCGGCCATGGGGTTCCCCGTCGCAAACATTGAGACGCTCTCGCAACTCGTGGAAGTGGACGTGGCCGGCCGGCCGGGAGGCGCGGTATCGCTGGCCGTGGGCATGGCCTGGATTATGTCCGCCCTGCCTGGGATGGCCGGACTGATGGCTTACTGGTACCAGTTTGCGCTGTTGTTCGAAGCCCTGTTTATCCTGACAACCATTGACGCGGGCACGCGCGTGGCCCGATACGTGGTGCAGGAAATGGGCGGACGACTGTACGCGCCGTTGCGTGACATCAACTGGTGGCCCGGCGTCATCTGCTCCAGTGCATTCGTGGTCGGGGCGTGGGGATGGCTCATCGGAACGGGAACGATTGCCACCGTCTGGCCCATGTTCGGGGCGGCCAACCAGTTACTGGGAACCGTGGCCTTATGTATCGGGACGACCCTGCTCATCAAAATGGGTAAAGCCCGCTACCTCTGGGTGACTGCCCTGCCCATGGTGTTCGTGGGCATCATCACACTCGCAGGCTGCCATGACCTGTGGTGGATCTTTGTGGCCAGGACGCAAAACGCCACGGACCCGGCAGAGTTCATGACGATGGCGCTCAACGCGGCGCTGGTGGGGCTGGTGGCGGTGCTGGCCTGCATTGTCCTGACCGACAGTGCAAGACACTGGTACCGGTATCTCGTCCTGAAACAGCCCTGTACGACCACGGAAATTGTCGACGGTGAGAACACAGCAGACGGAAGTGATGATGGCGGGCTGCGGCTCCCGGCGGGCAAGTGTTGCTAACGCGATCCGCCTGCACGGGCACGCGCTTCCGGGCGCGTGGTTCGCGTACACGGATCCCTGTTCATAATCCATATCACAAGGAGACGACCAGATGGCAGAGACATCCTCGTTTGATATCACGTCAACGGTGGAGAAGCAGGAAGTCAAAAACGCGGTCGAGCAAACCATGAAAGAACTCAGCCAACGCTTTGATTTCAAAGGTTCGTGTGCGGCGGTCACGTTCAACGAAAAAGACAGCGTCCTGCAAGTCACGGCGGACGATGACTATAAGCTCAAGGCGGTCATTGACATCATCAAAGGCAAATGCGTCAAACGCCATGTGTCGTTGAAAGCCCTCACCTACGGCAAGGTGGAGCAGGCCCTCGGGGGCACCGTTCGGCAACAGATTACCATTCAGAACGGGATTGCGGACGAAAAAGCCAAAGCCATCGCCAAAAGCATCAAGGAGAGCCGGTTGAAGGCCCAGGCACAGATTCAAGGCGACCATGTGCGCGTGCAGAGCAAAAGCAAGGACGACCTGCAGGCTGTCATTGGTCTTCTCAAAGAACGGGATTTCGGCATTGACCTGCAGTTCGGCAATTATCGCTGAACCAGGTTCCTCCTTCCCCCGTTAACCCTCGGCCACGATGACGCGAGCCGTGGCACGTTGCGTCCATTGAGACCATCAGGTAGGTTGAGGACAAGAAGAACGCTACCACCATGAGAAAGGATTGTGTATGAAACTGCGCCTGTTGTTGCTCTCCGTCTGTCTGGTGTCACCGGGTTGCCAAAACGGCCTGCCGGAACTGAGTCTGCCGACCATCACCATGCCGCGCATCGGATTTGGCGAACCCCAGGAACCGGCCATCCCCATCTCCGTGGCCTATGCCTTTGATCCGAGCGTGACAGAAGCACAGATCGAAACGCAGGCATGCGGGCTGCCGTACACGCTGAACACAGGAGAGATTATTCCCCAGGCCTTTCTCGCGGTGGGACACAAACGGTTTCAGTCCGTCTCGGCCTATGAAGGAACCAGCGAAGCGGTACGTGAGGAACAGACGCATGACCTCACCATTCAGATCAACATGATTCATCACTCGCTCAAGGAAGCCGACCGCATGGCGGAAGAAGACAACTATCTGGTCTTTGTCGACCTGCAACTTCAAGCCGTGTTTGTTGATCGAGACGGGACACAACTGGCGCAACTCCCGTTGCACTTCAACGATCAGATGACAGTCTGGGCTCCGGCCCTCACCGGCCAGTCCGTGTCATGCGCCACCGGACAATACGACGGCACCATCAGCAACGCGGCGCAGGCCCTGGCCAGCCAACTCGCGAGTGTGGTGCCGGAATTGCTTACGAACGGCTCGCCCCAATCGCCGGCCGTGGCCGGCCAACCGACCACGCCGGCTACTCCGCCGACCACCCCACTGGCAACCCTGCCGGCCGCTGTGCCAGCCGTCCCGCTCGCCACACCGCCGCCCCTGACGTTTCGCACCAGACTGACGGACGCCAACGATAATCTGATTCTGGAAGGCGGAGAAACCATCGTGCTGGAAATCGAGGCCACATACGCGGGAACCAGCGCGCTCGCGGCCGCGCATGCCAACCTGGACGGCAGCGCCATCATCGTCGAGGCATTCTCCAGCGTCACCACGCTACCCGTCTCCCTCGGCACGTTTCAGCCAGGCGAAACCAAAACCACGGAAATTCGTGGCCGTATGCCTCTCACCGTGCGCGAACCGACGGGGGAACTCGTGATCACGCTGACCCCCGACGGCGAGGGGACGAGCATCGGGTCGCACCGCATTATCGCGCCACTGCAAGCCGGAGGATCTACCCTGTCCACTCCGAATATCCCCGCCGC
Organism: Nitrospirales bacterium; assembly: GCA_963692935.1. GTDB lineage: Bacteria > Nitrospirota > Nitrospiria > Nitrospirales > UBA8639 > Bin75. The sequence continues at coordinate 298,842 of OY843588.1, read as the reverse complement.
CGAAAGCCAAACAGAAAAGGACCGCGCCGCTACCTCTGCCCCGTCCACTCCGAATATCCCCACCGCCGAAGCCACCGACACGGACAAGCGTCCCGATCGTCAAACGTCATCAAGCCAAGAGACTCGTTCCGCGGAGGCATACGCGGCCATACTCATAGGGATGGACGCCTACCGGGGCAACTGGCCGGATGGGTATCGCACACCAGCCGGACACATGGAAACCATGAGGAATGTGTTGCACAAGACCGGCATGTTCACCGAGCAGAACATTCAAGTGCTCAAAGGCGACCATGCCGCAAAATCGGACGTTGAAGAAGCCCTGTTCACCTGGGGGCGTCAACGAATCGGCACGGACTCGGTTCTACTGGTATATTTTTCCGGACAGGCCATCAAAAACCCGGCAACTGGAGAAGTGTATCTGGTGCCCTATGAAGGATCGCCCGACGCGTCGCCGAACCGGCTCATTTCTCTTCGATCACTGCAACGCGCCCTGGGAGCGTTTGACAATCGGTTGACCCTGTTGCTCCTCGACACGCCTCTGATCCCATCGAGCAACCCGGCAAGCAACCTCGACGCCAATCAATCCAAACCCGTTCGCTGGGACAGCGGACTGCCCCGGCAGGATTCATCCCCGACCATTCAAATCCGCAACATTCCCGGACGCGGGAGCGATAACTTCGCCGGTCTCCTGATCAGCACGGACGCAAATCGCATCATCACCGTCGGCGAATTTCTTGACGACGCGGCCCAGATGGGCGAAGTCATCCCTGCCCTTCCAGACTCCTCGCCCGTGTCTGACATTCTACTCACACGGGAAGCCACTGCGGAGACCGAACCCGCTCCGGCGCCCACGACGCCAGTCTCCGTCCCCGACAGCTCACCCGTGCCGGACACACCGGCTGAGACTGATACCCAGCCCGCTCCGACAACCCCGGCGCCAACCTCCGTCCCTGACGACATTCCCGAACTGGACACGCCGGCTGAGATCAATGCCGAACCTGCCCCGACTCCCCCGGCGCCGGCCTCCGTCCCTGACGGCATTCCCGCACCAGACACGCCGGCTGAAACCAACGGCGAACCTGCCCCGGCTGCCCCGGCTCCGGCCTCCGTCCCTGACGGCACTCCCACACCAGACGCGCCGGCTGAAACCAACGGCGAACCTGCCTCGACTCCCCCGGCTCCGGACTCCGTCCCTGACGGCACTCCCGCACCAGACGCGCCGGCCGAGACCAACGCCGAACCCGCCCCGATTCCCCCAGCGCCGGACTCCATCCCTGACGGGACTCCCAAACCAGACGCACCGGCCGAGACCAACGCCGAACCCGCCCCGATTCCCCCAGCACCGGACTCCATCCCTGACGGGACTCCCACACCAGACACGCCGGCCGAGACCAACGCCGAACCCGCTCCGACTCCCCCAGCGCCGGACTCCATCCCTGACAGCACTCCCACACCAGACACGCCGGCCGAGACCAACGCCGAACCCGCTCCGACTCCCCCAGCGCCGGACTCCATCCCTGACAGCACTCCCACACCAGACACGCCGGCCGAGACCAACGCCGAACCCGCTCCGACTCCCCCAGTACCAGCATCCGTCCCTGACAACACTCCTACACCGGACACCCCAACCGAGGCCGACGAACCCGTGATCACGGAAGACCAGCCAAACGTGGAATAAACACGGGTGTTACATCACGCCGTCGGTGACAAAGTCTGTAGAGACGTCGGGCCAGGGAATTATCTCACGCACTCAACACCATGGCATCGAAGGGTAGTATCGCATTGCCTGATTCCAAGCTTTCTACAGCAGTGTGACCACTGACCGCGCAACACCGGCACCATAAAAAGCAGTGTGTGGTCAACTTTCGGCATGGTGCCGAAAGTGACGCGCGCCTTCGACAGCACGCACTGGCGGCCTTCGCTCTGCACATATCATTGACGGGCGCATGGAGCATGCGTTGTTGCTGGAGTTACTGGCGGATGAAGGGGTGAGGACGGTGATTCGGAGGGGGGCCACTGATGCGATGATAGGTGAACACTGGAGCAACAATGCTATATTGCCAATCCCTTAAACTTTGGTCAGTACCAGATGAGGAATATCTTGCTCTTTGGAGCTAAGGGTTGGTTTAAATCTCAGGGCACTGTTGGGAAATTCATCGGAAAATTTACGGTCTGCTGTATTGTAGAAATTTCGAAGAATAAAGCCACCAAATACCAAAGGACTCACGGATGAGGACACAGGTATTCGACAGTTTGCATATTGTCCTAATGTCAGGTGTGAGTAAGGATGATGACTTTCGACATAACGCCTACGGTCTGCATTAAAATCGAAGCGAATCGGGCATGGAACAATGTTTCTATTGACAATATCTGCGTAAATTTCATCTGACAGGTAGGAATCTTGACTATTCTGAAAATGTTCCAAGTCTGGTGACGGAAAATAAGCTAAGCAATGTTCGGTGACCTCGCCGTGCTTAAATCTATACCGAAGACAAAGAAGCGCCCCGTCAAGAAGCTTCACATTGAAGCACTTTGCTTTAGACAACGAATCATATATTTCAGAGTATGAGATGTTTTTCAACGCAGATGTAAGTGCCTCATTGTCCTTGACTGTGATCTCGAAAATGTTCTTGTGATCTCCATACGTCGAAGGAAAGTACTGTTCATTTGAGAGGCTTAGCTTCACCATCGCTATAATAAGCGATTGAACTTCTTGGAGCGTGTCGCGAGAGTCCATCACCCAGTCTGCATCGACTTCTTATTCAGGAAAGCACGGAGTTTCATAATTACATCTTCCGGATAATCTTCGATAATTGTCTCCCCAGATTCTAAAGACACAGCGAGGTCCTCAAGGGTTATCCGATTTTGCTTGATCTGTTCTTTCTCTGAGATTGACATGTCCCGATTAATGATAGTGATATGCTCACGTTCTTCTTTAGTCGGATAAATGAAATCAAGTTCAAAGCCTGCCACCTTAACTTTCTCAAATTCTTCTTTCAATGCCACCATATTGGGACCAACCCCCAATACGCGAACCCAAGCCTTGCTTCTTGTGATTGACGTGAACAGGAGATTGCGGACACGGGCAATGCTACGAGGTGAAAATGAGGTAAAGCAATCTTGTGCATTGATGATGTAGACCATCGCTGCCTCGTTACCTTTAGCCCGGTAGATACCGGTAAATGTAACCGTGTCAGGTTCAGTGAAGACATCGGCGGCACTAGTTACACCTGCTAGATTTGAGTTAATACCTTTTTCAAAGAGAAGCGTCCGGGCTTCTTTCACTGCATTGCGTGTTGTAAGCGGGTTAGGATTAATCACCACAATATCATCTGGCAACAATTCATCATTCGTGAGGTTTCCCATAATCCCTTCCACAACACGCGCTGTTTGCTCCTCTTCCGTATCGAAAACCTCAAAAGAAATCAGGTCATCCACTGGAGAGTGCACTTCAAGCAACTCAGGACTTGATTTTGACGTGCGGCGTAGTACAACCCTCTTCCCATCGGTTATGTTCCCGTGCTTATTCTCATACCCCACATCCAACCATAAAGCACTGTTTTCGAAGATTTGAACCAAGCCGCCATCTCGGTAAATGCCAAACCCAAGAGCGTGAGCCGTGGACAAAATTGGCCGAGAATTTCGATAACAAGTATCGAGAACTATATCCTGTTTGGGTTTCCCTGGTTCGCTCTGATAAAGCTCTACCCTAGGGGAGCCATCTGGTTTATTTCCAAAAATTTCCTCCATTGGAGAAAGGGAACGCATATTCAAATTCTGTAGTTCGTCGTAAGCATATACAAGTCGTTTTGGCTCCTTCAGAAACCTGTAACAGAGCAAAAGGAAACTGGGAGCAAAGTCTTGAGCTTCATCAACCAAAATGGCGTCATATTTAGGGACGAATTTCTTTGCACTTTCCAAGGCAACATCACAAACACCTTCAAATTCTCGGCCTGGACCAAACTTCTCCTTGGCGGACCTGAAATCGAAGTATTCCACGCCGTGGTATTTACAGAATTCGTAATAAACCCCAGTCCGATCTTTCCCCCCAGGAGCACCCCATGCATGCAAGATACGGACTTTCTCCCAGTCGGGGTCTTCTTTGGTCTGTTCGAGGACAAATCTAGTAATCAAATTTTCAAATTGTTTCTTGAGCGATCGAGTTTGAAAAGTGACGAGGATGTCCCAGTCTGGATGTTTGGCGTGCAAATACGCTACTTTCAGAGCCAGAACGATGGTTTTTCCCGACCCTGCGAGTCCGCGGATTCTCTGTACACCATCAAACGTTTCAATAACTGCTTTACTCTGGTGAGTGTCAAGGTTGGCAATTGAATCCTCTAGTTTCTGAATCTTTGTCCCTTTCGATTCTGTTTTTTTGGGATATCGCTTTTTTCTGCCGCTACGCAATGTTGAGACTGCCTGAATGACAGCTACTAGTGCGCTATGCACGCCAGAATCGTGTCCTTTGAAATTTTTGACCTTTTCTATCAGGGTATCTGTATTGCACAGGGGGTATTCATCGTTTCCAAGATCAAGATTAGGAACAGCTGGTGCAAAAGTTATTGTGTGTATCGAAACTCCTAGCTTTCGTTTGTCGATGAGAGATTGGTGTTGCAGGAGCTTGGCCTGCATTTTGTTGAATGCCTCGTCTTGTGCATTCTCATGCTGGCCTAGTTCTCGTCCTTCGATAAGATTGAATAGCACGAGACCATTGTCCGGCGAAACCAAGAGTGCATCAATCGAAAAAGGTCCCTCTGGCGTTCCAATGATCGGGTAGCCGATGTATAGGGTTCCCTCAAGACTATTTTCCTTGGATAGAGTCTCCGCGAGTTGCTTGCTTGAAACAGGTTTGTCTGTGCTTCCCCAAACAATGTCAATCATGAAAATTTCCTAAGTTTAAGCAGATTATTGCCAGCCGATTTAGTTTGACATAAGGGAAGTTGGTCTTCTGATTCCCACAGTCCTCAGTTCGTGAAGCAAAGCGCAGATGGTGTCGCCAAGTATGTCTCTCTGGCTTATTCCTATATCTGTAAGATTATTGCTGTCAAGTTGGCCCAGTCTGGTAACAATGCCCCGCCGTTGGACGACCTGACGAGGCAACGAATAAGAAAAAATCCCCGCCACAGGATGACCCGCGGCGGGGATCAGGACAACGGGGAGGCAACGCCTCCCCGTATGAAAAACAGTTAGAAGTTAATCCACAGTTGGGTGTAGCCCCAGGTTTCGTTGGGAACATCCGAACCGTTAACGCTCGATGCGGTGTTTTTCTCTATGTAGTCACCAGGGAAGAAAACACCACCACCGATCTGCCAACCAACATGGTTGTCCGGCGTGAGGAACTTGGTATACACCACGTCAACTTCGTTGCCCAGAGAGTCTTCCTCGTTTGTGTCAACCGACCTAATAAATGGAGCTTGGCTGGCTCCATACCAGTGGTCCTTTTCGTTGTTCAGAAAAAACCAGTGTCCGGTTACTTCAAAGTGGCTACTCTTTGTCGGACGCAACTGGAGACCGACGGCATAATGCACCATGTTTTTCCAAGCCATGCGGTCCATGTAGCCAAAATGAATGTGGTTGGTGGGGTACAACTGATCAAAGCCCCCAAATTCTCCCTTATCATCAGGATCATTCCCTGACGCAATATTGTATTCTCCACCGATACGAGGTTGCATGGGCACTGGTAGCGTCACACCACCGTCAACGTGCAAGGCATAAGCATCAATATCAAGGCTCCGACCGCATTTCTGCGTCCCGCAAGCCGAGGCAAAATCTGCTATCTGCCCGAATTGCCAGTAACCTTCAACTGTGACATCTACCCGGGAACCTCCCATACCCATTTTCTTGACCGCACGACCGCCGAGGGTATGACGGGATTGATCGGACGGACGAGGACCAACTCCCCCGGCCGCACCCGTTCCACTGCTATGCCAGATGTAGGTGGGTTCCACGGTCATACCCATGAATTTCATGGGTGCGCGGAGATAGATAATGTCAGCGGAGTCAGTAGCTTCGTTACTACCCTGAGTGGCGGTGTTGAGACCAGCACAGCCTCCAGCCGTCGCATTCCCACAGTTTCCCTCATCTGTCCGCAACCAGCCGGCTTGCAGAGTAGTAGTTGGGGAGAGCTTATAGTTGGCTGTCACCCCGTCGTGGCTCCATCCCACGTTGTTCCAGTCAAAATGCCCGAACATGCGATGGTTGCCCCAAACCACCAGTTGCCGCCCTGCTTTCACTGTGAGATTCGGCGTCAGGAAGTTTCTGAGGAGCATGTAAGCCTGGCGGGCAAAGATGGTGCCATCAGTCGAATTGGCATCTGTTCCTCCTGCTCCATTACTCCCGCGACCCCAGTTTTTGGAGTATTGCGGCTGGAGGAAGAACACCACGTCCGGTGACACGGCATAGTGAAGGCCAAGCCGCGTCCATTGTTGCACAAAAAACTTATTCTGCTTGTTGCCTGTTACAAGATTACCCAAGTTATCACCGCTCAACCCAAACCTGCCGTTTGTCCGAAATTCCGGACGGACGCGAATGTCGCCGGAGATGGTCAACTTGCTGATGTCAAACATGGTACTGGTCGGCGGATCGAATTTGTGATACGGAATCAGATCCGGAATGGCGCGCGGCACCGCCGGCACGGCCGAGTTCTTATCCGTGGCCGGGGTGGTCTTTGCGGCAAAAGCCGGCATGGCCGCCACCGCCAGGATAGCCACCACCGTTGTAATGGATTTCAATACGTTCATCCTCTCCCTCCTCCTGTCTAAATGATGATTCGCAATGATCGCAAACTGCGGTGTCTTGCCTTGCAGACTTGCCTCGGGCCTTCCGCTTCCTTCAGAAATTCTCGCCGCTTGCTTCTTCCGCTCCATGTTACTCATTCCAAATATGTTCCTCGTTTCTGTCTCTTCCACACCATACGACCAATGTTGCCGTTCCCTCTACCATATTTTGCGAACTGTTGGCAACAACTTTTCCATTCATACCCAAGATGACTCCCCCACCTCCTTTTCGCTTTCGACGTGAACAACCATTGACATGGCATGATGCCATGGATCGTTTCCCCATTCATTTTATAGTGTACAAGCCAGATTCATGCCAAAAATGTTATCTCACGAAATGCGAGGTTTTTCCTCAATAAATATGAGAAGTTACGATATACTTCACCAGCACATTCAACACCACTGCCCGATCTTCTTGTGTCGAAAACAACACGGCCATTCTCTTCAATTGATGGTTTTCCGATACGCATTGTCTTACCCGCTACCTGTCATACAGGTCTGGGGTGATGGTTGCGGGCCGCGTTATACCGGCCTGTTGCCTTCTTTGATGCTGGAGGACGCCGATTCTCCCGCTCCCTTCACGGTTTCTTCCGCGTCTTTGACCGATGAGGTAAAATCCTGTTCCGCCATTTTGACTTCCTGCTGAATCATATTTATTTCCGGCTCAACGGACTGTCTCAAGTCATCCGCCGTTTCCTTGAACCCTTTCACGGCTTTCCCCACCTGCCTGCCAATTTCAGGCAATTCCTTCGGGCCGAACAAGAGAAAAGCCAGAACCAGAATGATGAGGATTTCCATTGCTCCGAGGCCAAACATGATTTTCGTCCGCTCCCCGTCTCCCCGTTATCCGTTTTGGTTACGGCTGTTGTCCTGGCTGTTGCCCTGGCTGTTGTTGCAACGCTTCACCGGCCGGTGGTGCAACATTCTGTGTCACCGGTTGTGCCACGGGTGGCTCGGCCAGCTGACCCGGTGCCGTTTGCCCCGGCGCCGACTGTTCCGTTGCCTGTGGCGTGTTCCCCATGCCCGTTTCATCCTGTGGCGTTACATCCATCGCGTCCGGTTCATGAATGGATTTCTTGAATCCCTTGATGGCTTTTCCCAATCCTTCCCCGAGTTGCGGAATTTTTCCCGCCCCAAAAATGATGAGCACAATGAACAGAATGAGTAATAATTCCATCCACCCAAAGGAGCCAATCATGCGTCACCCTCTCGCAATGGCAATGCCAACTTTTTTCATACTGACCGAATTTTTCTCGGGACTGGATCTACGGGGACGCCTCCTGCCTTCATCAACGAAGGCCACTTGGAATGGCTACCGACCACGTAGTCCCGGCGATTATAACCGGGCACAATCAAAAAATCTACAAAAATCAGCAAAATTCATTGGGGGTTGTTTTTGTGTCAATCTGCGATTCTGTGTGGCAGGTGCCGGCCTGACATTTTCATAACCGCTCTGCCACTTACCACACCCCGCACGCCATTCCTGCACAAAGCCTGCCCCTGACCTGAACGGGGACATGAATCCGGTTTTTGCTTCCCTCTGTTTTTGACAAGGCGACATTCTGGACTCCTGCTTTTCGCGGGAATGGTGGAGTGATATTACATACGGGAAGGCCAAGGGGCATGCACACACTATCTTACTGCGTGGCCAGGCTCATCCGGAAATGGAAATAGTCAACCGACTGCGGTGGAGCCGTCAAGGCGTTGTGGAGGCCGTGCCGTTCGTATCCCAGAGCTTCCAGTTGACCCATCACGCTCATGACCTCTTCTTCCGTCACATAGGCGACCGTATCCGCAATGCCGTGTCCAGGCTGCCTTGCCAGCAGACGCTCCAGTTCCCGACGCGGCTCGTCGGGGATCTCCGGAGCGAGGGGCAAGGCAATGGCTCGTTTATAGGGACTCGCGTAGCCGCCGGCGTTCACCGCCTCAATAGTCTGGACAATCAGCCGGTCTACTTCCCACTGTCCGCCGCGTGGCACAGCGGGATGGGAGGCGAGCACATCCATGAAACTCATGACGTTGGCTCCCAGGGTGCGCCCGACAAATTCTTTTTGCGGCTCAATCCGCACGCGACCGCCAACCTGTTTGGCCACATCTTCCAATAACGCAAAGTTGACCATAAAACTCAGTTGTCCCCCCACGATGTTGTAACACGGTTTGTCCGGATCGTTGAGGACGGCCTCGTCCATGGTACCCGCATCAAAGCCGCTTAATCCGAGCGCGTCCGGGGCCATCAACCGCTTCGCTTCCTTGAGGACCGCGGCCGCTCCGGTATTCACGGGCACCAGCACTTCTTCGTCAAAGAGTTTGAGAAAATCCATGACCAGTCGGCGGAACGGCATGTCTTTGGCCACAACCGCGCGATACTCCCGTTCCCACACCAGGTCTTCCAAAAAGGCAGGGAGCCGTTTGAGTCCGGCGATGTCGGCTTTCTCAAAGAGATGAACCAACCCCGCCCAGTCGGGAAAGTCTTCCAGACGGGTTTCTTTCAAATTCGGACGGATGTGTTCTTCCATCACGTCCCCTGCCTTCCGAAGCAGAAGTTTCGTCGGCAACTCGCTCCACAATTCATTGCACACAATGCGATCCACCGACCCGTCGCGGTACGATTGCAGATCGTGCACGGTGGCGTGAACGAACTGGATGCGCTCCCGATGCCTGTCCAGATCCGCGTTGTCCCTGGCACTGTCAAGGACGGTCTCCGACGCATCAAGCAACACGTACTGGAGGCGGGGATAGAGCACGGCGTCCCGATCCAGTGCTTGCACGCGATCCAGAAAGCAGGCCGCCAGATTGCCATTGCCGCATCCCCATTCCATAATGGTCAGCGGGTCGGTCGTTGTCCCGGGCCTGGTGCGCTGGCGTTGGAGTGCCTGTTCAACATAATCCGCCGCCAGGGCGTACCCCAGGCGATAATCCGCGGCGGCAAAGGTCTGATAGAATTCCCGCACACGTTCGCCCCGCAGACCGTAGAACACGGTGTTCAGATGCCGTTGCCAGACATCAACCGGTGCAAACTCCCCCAGCAACTGGGGTAACGATTCTTCATTTTCCGCGACTTGCGCTACCATGAGACGATGTCTCCGTTGCCATTTGTCCCGAATTCGTCTGCGAAAAAGCGAGGCGCACTCTATCAAGGCTTTTTGCGCCTCGCAAGAGCATGTCTCCACCTGCTAATGTGCCGATGGAGCAGGAGACATTCCCGTGACAGCTCTTAGATAGCTCCTGTGTGTGGCTACTGGCATGCATTGTGTTGAGGCATGGCGTTGCGGAGCGATCCCGATGAGACTGAATCAATCATTCACACCGTCATTCCTGGCCGCGTGTGTGTCTTGTGCACTAGGTTTTCTGTACCTGGTCGGGTTGGGCTTTGCCGGCCAGGGCGCGACCGGGCATTCCCCTTCCGCTCCCTTCAGTCCCGACGAAACCCAACACGGCTTTTTCCAGTTCGAGACCCTTCCCCCGATTCCGGAAGACACGGCACCGGATCCGTTGGACTATTACAGGAACGAACAACCCGGCTCACGCCGTTTGCAGGACGACTCACAAAACGGGGCGCAGGACGGGCCACCAGGCGGACTGTTTCGGCAGATTACCACGGCACAGGGCTTTGAAGAAGATCTGGATATTCGACGCGGCCATCTCTACTACCCCATTGAGCCTACCGAGACATTCACGTCGGATACGTCGGCGGTGTACGTGGTCTTTCGGGTCTTCAAGCACTATGCCGCGTATCACGTTATCGGACGCCTGGTTCCGGAGCGCGTGCCGGGGCTTTCCGACGAGACCGTCGCCGACGAAGACACCGCCTCGCTCGCGTTGGAAGATGAAAGTGGCTACCTGCAATTCTTCGCCCCGTCTCAAGACGGTCAGGCTGGCTGGCGTCCGGGGCTGTACCGGATTGACATCTTTGTGGGCTACGAAGCCAATGAGCTTACGCGCATGGGGACTTTGCGCTTCACTATCGCTCCGCACGCCTGAGACGGGGGACACGCTGTGCAAAGTTGGACGCGGGCATTGCGGTCAGCCAGGGGCAGGCTCCGAATGCCAACGGTGGACTGAGACACAGATTTGACCCGTTTGGGATGATTGCGTAGGATGGTCGCACCGCGTTCCTCCCATTGACACGCGCCCCGATGTCGCCATCCCGCGCGGGCCGCGTGACATTCCGGCCCGACCTCGCTTATGACACACGCCCCGCAACCATGGCTCTCCGTGGTCATCCCTATCAAGGATGAGCGGGACAACCTGGAGACTCTGACCCAACAGCTCACCACGGTACTGGGCAACCTGGAGCAGTCGCGCCATGCCCCGTTTGAAATTGTGTACGTGGACGACGGCAGCACAGATGGCAGTTCCACGCTACTGGATGCGCTCTGTTGCCGCACTCCCGGTGTGCGGGTGCTGCATTTCGACCGCAATCACGGGCAAACCGCGGCGTTTGACGCGGGCTTTCGTCACGCCGGCGGCGACCTGATCGCCACACTGGACGGCGATCTGCAATACGATCCCGCGGACATTGCCACACTGCTGCCGTTGACCAACGATTACGATATGGTGTGCGGATACCGCCAGCAACGGATGGACACCGTCGTGCGGCGCCTTTCATCGCGCATTGCCAACTGGATTCGGAATGCCCTGCTCCACGACGGTGTTCGCGATACCGGGTGCTCACTCAAAATCCTTCGGCGGCACGTTGTTGAGCGTCTGCCTCTGTTTCGCAACATGCATCGTTTTTTCCCGACATTGGCCAGGATGTACGGATTTTCGGTCACCGAAGTCCCCGTGCGCCATTTCCCGCGCGTCTGCGGACATTCCAAATACGGCATTGGCAATCGCCTCTTTGCCAGCCTGTACGATCTCATGGCCGTCCGCTGGATGCAGCGACGTTGTCTCCGGTACGACATCATACCGGCCTCGTCACCAGATTCTGTTCCTGAGCCGACAGACGTCGCCCCGGGTCCTCCATCTCCAGACGTTCCACAACGGTCGCATCTGCCATGACTTGTACCGACTTCAGTGGCCATGGTTCCCGACCGCATACGTGCGGCATGTCACACCGATTGGTCTCCCATCGCATCATCCATGGTCCGGCACGATGAGTACATTCCTGACCGACGTGAGCGCCTACTTCGCCGGCCTGACGCCGGGGGAACTCGTATGGCTGGGTATCGGCTTTCTGGGACAAAGTCTGTTTTTTTCCCGTTGGATTATTCAGTGGATCGCGTCCGAACGCAAAGCCGACAGTCAAATGCCTCTGGCGTTCTGGTACATGAGTCTGGCCGGCGGGCTTATCGTGTTGTCGTACGCCATCTATCGCCGTGATCCGGTGTTTATCGCCGGACAGGGTATCGGCTCGTTCGTCTATCTGCGGAATTTAATGCTGATCCATGCCAACCGGAAGCGCACCGCTCGTGCCTGATGTGCTCCCCGTCGCCCCCGATGTCGCTTGACACGCCTGCCATGCCGTTTGCCACACGCGCCCTCCATCTTGTGGTGTTGCTCCTCTGCGGATGCCTGTTGCTTGTGACCGGCCTGGGTGACATGGGTCTCACCGATCGTGATGAAGGCAGCAACGCGGGAGCCGCGCGCGAAATGCTGGACACGGGGGACTGGATTTCTCCCACGCTGAACGGGGAGCCGCGCTACGCCAAACCGGCGGGAACGTACTGGATCATCGGCAGCGTCTACGCCCTGTTTGGCGTGAACACATTCACGGCCCGTCTGCCGTCCGCTCTGTTCGGTCTCGCATTGATCCTGCTGCAATACCTCTTTCTTCATCGGATGCTGGGACCGACGGTCGCGCTTTGCGGATCGCTCATACTCCTGCTGAACGTGGAATTCGTGGGCATTCACCGTCTGGTACTGACCGACCCTGCCCTGGTATGTTGTACCACGCTGGCCACCTATGGCTTCTGGCTTGGGTTTCACGGCCGGGGGCGGGAGCGGTATGGCTTGTGGCTGTTTTACATTGGCATGGCACTGGCCACATTAGCCAAAGGGCCGGTGGGCATTCTCATTCCCCTGCTGGGCGTGGTGCCATACCTGACTCTCACGCATCAATGGCGGGCCTATGTTGCTCGCGGCATGCCACTGCTCGGCTGGACCGTCTGCGGCCTCATTGCCACGCCCTGGTATCTCGCCATGCTGGCTATCCATGGCGCGGATTATATCGCGGCGGCCCAGGCAAATACGGTCGGACGCTTTGCAAACCCCATGGAAGGCCATGGCGGAACCATCCTGTTTTACGTCCCCATTCTTCTGCTCGGGTTTTTCCCCTGGAGCGGCTTCCTCCCGTCGGCGATTGGTCACGCACTGAAAGACTGGAAGTCGTTCTGGACGACCACGCGGATGGCGGGGGACGAACAGGGATTACTGTTCTTCTGCGCATTGTGGGCATCCGGCATTTTTCTGTTTTTTTCCATCTCCGCCACGCGGTTGCCTCACTACATCCTGCCCCTGTATCCACCGGCTGCACTGCTGGTGGCCGTGCTCTGGTCCCGTTTCTTCGCGCATCCCTCTCACTCCGAACTTGCGGACCCACCCTCCGGACTCACTGTGTCCTCGCGCGTCGTCCTCATCACGGGATACCTGCTCAGTGGCCTGCTGGTCTCGGCCCCTCTCGTGTATGAACGCATGAAACCCGTCATCATAGAGCATTTTCCGGCTGCCGAACGGATCGGCGTCGGCCCCGCACCGGTCGCAATGGGGATGGTTGTGTTTCTGGGCGTGGTGATCTTTCGACACGTGATCTGGAAGGAAGCCCGTCGGACTCAGGCTTTTTGGGTGCTGTCGGGGATGACGGGTGTCATGCTGCTGATCGTGATTCTGCTTGCCCTGCCGCGCTTCGGACGATATTTCGTCAATCCTCCCCAGGAATTGGCAACCATCGCGGGGATCAATCTTGGTCCCGATGACACGCTCATCCACTTTGGCCGCAAACTGCCTTCGTTGTCGTTTTACGCGAAACGCCGGGTGCACTTCATCAACCCTGGCGAAGACGGAAAATTTACGCCGCATGTCAACGCGGACGGCCGCATCATGGTCATCCTGCAAAACCGTCTTCGTGAGCAGTTGCCTGCTCCCGTCTCTTCTTTCGCGCCGATTCTCCAACGGTACGGCTTTGTGCTCCTGTCCAGCGATCCGGTTCTACGGGAGACAAGGGCAGGAAACCCGGGACAGGCAGACCGGGGTTGAAAGACCAGAGCGGAACGACAGGGGTTAGTGCAGTGGCACAATGCCGTGCAAACCATGGGCGGCCGCCACCGTGATCACCCACAATCCCGTGAGCCAGACCTCACGCGACACCCGCGGCGTCTCCGGCGGCTGGTGAGCCGGTTGATCCAGCATCCACCACACAACGCACGTCATGATGGTCGCCGCGACGATCCACATGGTCTGAAGACTCACGGCCAGACCCAGCACGATGACCATTGTGGCATGCACAGGTCGAGGAACAGGGCGGCGGGCCAACGGCCCTGTCCATGAACCGGCCAGGCCGTGACCCGGCCAGGCCATGATCCACCGGGTGACTATCCCTCCCGCGCACAACAACAGCCCCGCCCAGAACATGCTCCGCGCCACGTGTCCGTCAACCGGATGCTGAAGACGTTCCAGAACATTGCGCACCCGCCTACCACAAACGGAAGCATGCACGTCCATGCCCGTGTGGCATGGTGCCGCCATTCGGCGAGGGGGCGAGCACATACGTAACCGATCAGGAAACCCAGGACCGCTCCGCCAAGTATGTCCGTGGGAAAGTGAGACCCTCGTACAAAACGGCTCAAACCGACAAAGAAGGCTCCGCCGTACCACGCCCATGCCCATGCGGGAAACGCACGGGCCAGCACGGTCGCCACGGCAAACGAGGCCGAGGTATGCCCGGAGGGAAACGCATCAAGCCCGCCCTGCAGGGACGGGCCATAGTCAAACGCCCCCTGGTGCGCGAACCGCGGGCGGGGACGTCCGATGAAATGTTTGAAGAGTTGTGTGAGGAGCCCCACCAGGACAAATGCGACAAATGCGTCGCGTCCCGCTCGTTGATACGTTTGGCGATGGAGAAGCCAACCGAGGCCCCACAGCCCCACGCACAGTATTATTAACGTGACCCCGTCCCCCAGGAGATCGCCGACGTCCCCCAGGTGTTCCACCAACGGGAAATCAAGAGAGCGGATAAACAGGACGGATTGAAAATCCAACCGTGACAGCAGGTACAGACAGGTCAGACATATCCCGCCGGAGAGGGCCGCCGCACTGAAGTATTTCATTCGGGACATGCGGTCTCGGGATGAATCCGGCACGGATTCAGATGGGGTTCGCCAGATGGATGTTCAGAGCAGACGACAGGGCTGACGGGCATTCAGAAAACCCATTCGGCGAGAAACACATTCGACTCACCGGGTTCCTTCGCATGACGGTCGGATACCCACACCAGCATCGTGCCGTCCGGAGACATTGCGGGAAAACTGTTCAAGTGTCCTTCAAAGGTGATTTGTTCCAACCCGGTGCCATCATTATTCACCACATACAGATGAAACGCGGGTCGACTGTCCACGCGCTCCGCCTCTGCCCCGTTTGACGAAAAAAGAATCCGGCGACCATCGGGATGGAAGAAAGGGGCGACGTTTGAGGCTCCGTTTGCCGTCACCTGAGAGATGTCCGAGCCGTCGGCATTCATCGTAAAAATTTCCGCACTCCCCGCTTCCACCAGATTGCGGCTCAGCAACGTTTGATAAGCCTCGTGCTCGTCTGCGGTGGCAGGATGCCGCGCGCGATACACAATCCTCTTGCTGTCCGGCGAGTAACATGCGCTGCCCTCGTAGCCAACGGCGTCGGTGAGCCGCATCATGCCGGTGCCGTCAATATTCATCGAATACAGATCAATGTCGCCGTTCCGAACCGACGTCAACACAATGGTTTTGCCGTCAGGCGCGACCGTGGCCTCGGCATCATACCCCGATGAAAACGTGAGACGCTGCAGTTCCCGACCGTCCAGGCGAACGGAAAACAGGTCATAGTCATGCAGGGCACGGAGAGAGTGATCCCCCTGCGGCGGCAGGGGAGGACAGTGCAAGCCGGTTCCATGCGTTGAGGAGTACAGCACACGCCGCCCGCCGGGGAAAAAATAGCCGCCGGTCGCGGTGCCATACCCCGTGCTGACCCGGCGACGGTTGTCGCCATCCAGATCCATGACATACATCTGCGAACAGTCACCGACCGTGTGGTTCGCCGGATCCGTTGTGGATTGAAAAATGACACGTGTCCCGTCAAAGGAAAAATAGGCTTCGGCATTCCTGCCGCCAACGGTCAGTTGCCGGATGTTCATCAAATGCCGTTCGACCTGGCCGGTATCTGTTGCCGACGCCGGCAAACCGGTGGCCAGGATATGGACAGACAGCACCGTCGCGACCAGTTGCCGAATCATATTTGTTCGTCTTCTCATGGGTTTCCCGTGTCGTTTCCCGGGCCGGCCTGGTATCCTGTCAGTCCCGTTCATTCCTGGTGAAACGCCCCTGTCAGACCATCAGGCGGCTGGTCAAGCGTCCCCCTTCGCCACCACATCATGTCTCATGTCACACCCTGTCACTTTCCTGTCCATAAAGGCATCCTGGACAGAGGCAACCTGCACGGGCAGGCTCATGTAGACACGTAGACACCAGTTGATTCCTCCCACCACGCCGAAACGACTCATGGATCGTGTTCCCCCGGAAGGGCGCCATCCAGAAGGGCCTCAGCAAATTCCCGCGCGTGAAAGTCCTGCAAGTCCTCTTCGTGTTCACCAACTCCAATGAGTCGAACAGGGATCGCCAATGTCTCGGCAATGGCCACCACCACCCCGCCTTTGGATGTCCCGTCCAGCTTCGTAAGCACCAACCCCGTGACGCCGACAGCTTCGTGAAACTGTTGGGCCTGTGCCACCGCGTTTTGCCCGATGGTGCCATCCAGCATGAGCAACACTTCGTGAGGAGCACCGGGACAGGCGCGGTCAAGCACCCGCTTCATTTTTTTCAGTTCGTCCATGAGATTGCCCTTCGTATGGAGCCGGCCAGCCGTATCTACCAACACCACGTCCACACCTCGGGCTTTCGCGGCCAACAGCCCGTCAAACACCACGGCCGACGGATCCGCTCCCTGACGATGTTTAATCACATCCGCTCCAATACGCGTTCCCCACGCTTCAAGCTGGTCAATGGCAGCGGCGCGGAAGGTATCGGCAGCAACCAGGAGAGGGGTGAACCCCTGCCCGCGCAAGCGACCGGCCAGTTTCGCCAGACTCGTGGTTTTCCCCACGCCATTGATGCCCACCGCCAAAATCACAAATGGCCTGGGACCCGATCGAATGAGCGATTCAATGGACTCCGATTCCGCGGATGCCAGAATGTCCACCATCACCCGTTTCAGCTCCTGCAGGGCTTCATGTGGATCGGCATTCCCCGTCGCGCGTAACCGTTCCATCAAACGATTCACCGTGCGAACGCCGACATCCGCCTGTAATAACGACGCCTCAACGTCATCCAACACCTCGGGATCGAGGCCGCGGCCCATCACCTGTGTCAGCGAACGCCACATACCCTTTCGCGTCTTCTCCAATCCTGCTTTCAGGCGGGTTATCCAGCTCATGTCAGCCTGTGCCAATCCACGCGCAGGTGATCCATAACCAGCAGGGCTTGCTCTGATGAAGAAGACGACAGGGATTTTCCCTTCTGCATGAGAATCCGGGATGACTCACGGAATGTCAGCACGCCGTCCTGCATCACGCTTTGTTCACCACGTGCGGCAGGGGAATGAATGTGGCCAGGAGTTCCGCTTCCTTGCGTCGCATGAGCCGCGCCTGCTGCTCACCCCGCTCATGGTCATATCCGACCAGATGGAGCACGCCATGGATCAACAACCGCAGTACCTCTTCGTCCGGGGAACACTGCAACGCTCTGGCCTGGCGTTTCGCCGCGGGCATCGAAATTACCACATCTCCCAGCGGGGCCACCACGCGGGCCGGGACTTCCTGATAGGCAAACGCCAGGACGTCCGTGGTGCAATCCTGCTTGCGATACTCCCGGTTTAACCGTCGCATCCGCGTATCCCCGATGAACCCGATCCCGACATCGGCATCGGCCCGACCGAGTCGTGTCAGAAGCGAGAGTGTCACGCGACGTAGCGTCAACTGACGTACCGACATGCGCGTTAATTGACAATGAATGTGGACAGACACAACACCTTCGCTGTGGAAACCCGGGAACAGGATTGTTCAGCCGGCATGATGAAGGCAGGATCACAACTCCTGCAAAGTGCCCATGTCACTTTCGCCCCCCCCCTCCCCCACCCGGGGTTGGAGAAGTTACTTCGGGAGAAGCCCTTTCGCAATCTCACCTTCATGAGCGTAGGGCACAGAATACGATGGCGGGTCTTGTTTATGCTGGTTGCAGTACCGTGGCTGAAGATCATATATCATGGTCTTTTCCAATTGTTTCCTCCTGCGTTCATCCGGCGGAGCCTCCGCGGCAAACCACAGGTTGCCAGATCCGTGCATGGCGGCCTCAAGAGCATACGCAGTCCCCCCTTTGTACCGTTCGTAAATATCATCAGCTTGCCCGATTCTGAGTATCGTTTCTCCCGGATCAGTTTGAAGGTAAATACACGGCTTTGAACGAAAGGCAACACGAAGATCAAGAAAACTCCTGTAACGCTTCCACTCCAGGGTAACCATCTGAACCTCCCTGCACTGGCCCGGTCTTGAGAGTCGTTCGGACTGGCAGAGACCAAAACGATCACGCATCCGTGGACGGAGACACCGCACCTTTGCCCATTCCGTCTTCGTGCTGACTGTAGGCCCTGATAATATCCTGCACCAGCCGATGCCGGACCACGTCGTCGTCCTGGAAATACACGAATTTGATTCCCTCCACATGTCGCAGAATTTCGGAAATCTGAATCAGTCCCGATGGGCGGTTGGGCGGCAAGTCGACTTGCGTGACGTCTCCCGTGACCACGGCTTTGGACTGGAACCCCAGCCGCGTGAGAAACATCTTCATTTGTTCCGACGTGGCATTTTGCGCTTCATCCAGAATCACAAAGGCATCGTTGAAGGTGCGGCCACGCATAAACGCCAGGGGGGCTATTTCAATGTCCCCGCGTTCGATCAGGCGATTCACCCGCTCCATGTCCATCATGGCATACAGCGCATCGTACAGCGGGCGCAGATACGGATGGACCTTGGCAAACAGATCACCTGGAAGAAACCCCAGCCGTTCACCAGTCTCCACGGCCGGACGGGCCAGGACAATCCGTCGCACTTCCTTCCTGGTCAACGCCACAAGGCCCATGGCCATGGCCAGATACGTCTTGCCCGTTCCCGCCGGTCCAATGCCAATCACCAGATTATGGCACCGAATGGCTTCGAGATACCGCTGTTGCGACGGCGTCTTCGGCACCACGGATCCTTTGGGCGTGGCAATCGGGACCGTGTCCAGAAAGAACGACGGGTCGGACTGGGGAGAATCCGACGCCTTCAGTGCTCGCGTGACGTCTTCCGGTCGTATTTGACGTTGCCCTGTCGTGCGTTCGGCCAATTCACACAGCAACACTTCGGCTCGCACCACCGCGTCGGGGTGACCTTCCAGGAGCACCTCATCGCCACGAGCCGACACCCGGACGCGCAGACCATCTTCAATCAACCGGAGGTGCAAATCCCGCGGACCAAACAGATTGGAAAGATCAACACCTTCACGAAGTTTGATTTTTCGCACGTGAGTATCCCCAGACATCCCTGCCCAACAGAGCGACCAAGGGTTGGCACCGGCACATTCTAACAAGTGGATTCGCGGCCGACAAGACACCGTGTCAGTCCACCGCCTTGACAGTCGGGATGGTCTGGCCAACGCCTGGGCCACCGGACACCGCATTCAACGGGGGTGGGAGAAGGACATGACACGTGAGACGACACCGCAGGATTTTGCACGCACGCCGGCCGTAAGGTGGGGACGGTGACCCGTTAACGTTTCTGGCACGTCGGACAAAAAAATGAGGTGCGTTCATCCGCGAGACACCGGATATCAGACTGACATCCGTTTGGACACCGCGCTCCTTCTTTTTGATAGACTTGATGCCGCGTTTGAAATCGCCCCGGACGCCCGTCCGGTGCCACAAAATTCCGAATGGACGAGCCTCCCATGCGGATTGCCTCCACCAGCACGTTCTGCATCGCCTCAAACAACACCCGGATTCTCCGCTTCGACAACCGACACCCGCGGGCATGTGGATGGATACCCGAACGAAACAACGATTCATTGGCGTAGATGTTCCCGATGCCCGCGATCCGCTGTTGATGCAGCAACAGTGCTTTCACACGCCCACGGCAGGACTCGACCAGGGCCACAAACTCCTTTTCGGTCACGGTCAACGGATCCGGGCCAAAGCGGCGTCGGCAATATACCCGCCACGCCTCCTGATTCAGGAAGTACACTCCGCCAAAGCGACGGGCGTTCCAGTACCGCAGCTGCGGCCCCCTGACAAACCGCATGACCATATGCACGTGTCGTTGACTCGGAACCGCTTCACGCGCAAAGAGCAACAAACCCGTCATCCCAAGTTCCACGATTATCACCCGTTGCTCGGCGTCACGCTCACACACGATGGCGATGATCTTTCCATGCCGCCGCACCTCAATGACATGCGCGCGCACATACCAGGACACCGTATCCAGGCCCTGCCGGACAATATCCTCCCGCCCGATCCACAGACGTGCAATCACGGCCCCGGGCAGGGCCTCCTGTAATTGACGCCGCACCACTTCGGTTTCAGGAAGTTCTGGCATCGCATTCCTCGAAACACACGCAAGACAATCGCGCAAGACTGGCACACGACCCCGACCGTTGCGCAATCCCATCAAGACTTCTATACTGCCATCGAAGTCTTGGACGGCCCAGGATGACGGTTGCCATCAACTGAAGGAAAGCTCGCACCATGCCACAGCCTGACGTGCAATACGTTCAAGATCAACTCCGCCTCGCGCAATGCGCCATCTGCAAAAAGAATCGGTTTGCCATTGACAGCCGATCCATCGGAGACGACGGGAACTGGAAAGCGCTGTGCCTGGACTGCCATTATCACTTTCCGGTCTATACGGATATGGAATTTTATCTCCAAACCCAACCTGACATTCCCTATCGGCTCAAAGACATTGTGTGTCCCCACTGCGATCAACGGGGGGTCTCGCTCGACTTTCGCATCGCCATGTCTGTGCGGGAGTCCCGCTATTTCGTGACCTGCCAACACTGTCGGCGCCCCTTTACCGAACAGTCTTTTCTGGAAGTGTATGAGTGACACCAAACCCACGGACCGCACAATGAACGACTCCGATCCCACTTTCACCGCCCCCAGTCCCCCCCCGCCCGACCCAGCCGACGCCGCGAAAACACAGAAGGAAATTCACGTCGTGTCGGTTCCGCATGACAACGATGTGCTTGCCCAGGACATGGCTGAACTCTTTGAAGAAGACCAGGTCACCCATCAACACGGCAGCACCGAGCCGGAGGGCGACTAACCGGTTCCGGGGTGAGGCCGGACACCGGTGGCAGAAGTCATGGCACGGAAGTGTTTCCGAGGATGCGACACACGATGGCGCATCATGGCCCGGGAAACCATGGAATGAACGCACTGGTCGTCCGTTGATACTCTCGATACTCCTGGCCGCGACTGGCCATGGCCTGGGTTTCCGCTAAAGGAATGCCACTCACCATGAGGAGAGCGCCGATCATGACGACCGGCCCCACCAGCGTCAGCCACCACTCGGGCAACCCGATGCTCATGACCACATAGGCACACCAGTGCACGCCCTCAAAAAAGTAATTGGGATGGCGGGAATATCTCCATAGCCCCTGCCGGCAGGTTTTCCCTCTGTTGTTCGGGTTGCGCCGAAAACGATTCAGTTGAAAGTCCGCCACAGATTCCCCGCCCACACCCAGAGCCCAGATGATACCTCCCCACACTTCCCACACATTCCACAGAGGAGCAGGATTTGACATCAGGACGAGCATGGGAACGGAAAAAATGGCGATGGCCGCGGCCTGTCCCAGAAAATACACAAAGAACCAGCATTCAGCCCGGCCTCCCCGGCTGTTCCATCGTCGGCGAAGTGTCTGGTAACGTTGATCCTCGGTGGCATGCAGGACACGATTCTTCCCGATATAGACCGCGAGGCGCATCGCATACGCGGTCACCATGGTTGCCACCACAACACGGCGGGTCACATCACCCGTGGTCAGCAGACTGAACCCGATGGCTACGAGTCCCAGCCCCGTGCCAAAGCCCACATCTGCCAGCGACGCGTTCCGTGGCCCCCAACGATAGACCAGCCATAGCCCGGCCATCAGGGGAGTCGTGAGGATCAACGCCCATCCAATGAGTTCCCAGTCCATGGTCTTCCGTTCTCTCCTCCGCTTTCGCGACGCACATGAGGACGGTGTGCCTGCATTGACCACCCACGACGCCTTCGGTATGGTGAGCGGTCACATGTTGGAGGTATACTCATGAACGATCAGTTAATGCAGGCTTACATCGAAGTCGAACGTTCCATGCAACGCTACAATGACGTGCTCACCAATTATCTGATTGCTCTCAAGTCCACGGAGGGATCGGATGCCCGAATGCTTGAACGTATGACCGCCGGCACAAAGGCCATGCAGGACAGTAGTGGCATCTATCTGTCCTACGCAAAATTTGTGGCCTATGGCATGCCGGAGAGCGAAGATCTTATCGAAGATGTAGACGATCTGTACGCCTGACCTCCGCCCCGTTGCCCATATATGAATCCGTGGCCCGATGATGCCGTGGCATGATCCGCAACGGCTCCCCTCGTACCGCTGTTCACCCGGGGAAGCAAAAGACAGTGAGAGCACACGGATCAGGCATATGCGTTCGGAATGTGGAAGAGGACCCCGGCCATGCTCTGCAAGGGCCGTTCAGTACGAGGGAAGGGGAGGCAATAATCATGGTCGGGGCGAGCCGATTTGAACGGCCGACCTCTCGCACCCCAAGCGAGTGCGCTACCGGGCTACGCCACGCCCCGACAATGATTCAACCGATGGCGGGGAAGAAGGTTGCAGGTCTTGCTGGCCCGCATAAGGATAGCTCGCTTGACAGGATTTCCTGGCAATCGCGTTGAACCCGTTCAGGATATCCCTGAGTTCATCTCTGATGCGTTGCACCTGCCCACGCACCATTACCGGTTTCTCCTGGTCACGTCCCCGACGGCGACGCCAGTACCGTTTGAGACCCGTAATGGTATAGCCTTCTTCATAGAGCATCCGTTTTATTTCCAGAACAACTTCAATTGTCCGTTGATCATAGACACGATGCCGTCCCCGGCTTTTCTGGGGACGCAGGAAACTGAACTCGGACTCCCAAAAACGAAGCACGGAAGCCGGCAATCTGGTGATCGTACTGACTTCACCAATTTTATAAAACGCTTTGTCCGGGATGTGACTCCCCATGGGCATCCACAACGATGATGTCTTCCCTCCCCACCCGGCGTATGGCCTTACTGATTCACAGCTTTTTTGAAAAGCTGACTCGCCCGGAAGGTGACCACCCTGCGGGGCATAATGGCGATTGATTCGCCGGTCCGCGGGTTCCGTCCTTTGCGCTCTCCTTTGCTTCTGACGACAAAATTCCCGAAGCCCGCAATTTTCACGGCCTCACCCTTGCGCAGTTCATTTTTCATGCAACCCAGCATGTACTCCACGATATTCACGGCTTCGGTTTTGGACACCCCCACCTGCTCACAGATGCGATGGGCAATATCGGCTTTACGCATCGTCTCTGCCAACCTTTGTGGTCACGGCACAACTTCCCGGAAGGAAAAATAACCGTTGGCAGTGCAACGAAGATGCCCCGCCCTCGCGTTGAACATCCCCCGAAAGCTATCGGGAGAACATGCAATTGTCAAGGGGAATTATACTTGCTCCCCCTTCCCCTCCTCCATTGTCCCATGTGCGGGAACGCGGAGCAGCTTGTACTCAATGCTGTCCGCCAGAGCCTGCCAACTGGCTTCGATGATATTCTCCGACACGCCAACCGTGCCCCAGGTATTTTTATGATCGCCGGACTCGATCAACACCCTCACCCTGGACGCCGTGCCCTGACTGCCGGCCAGCACGCGCACTTTGTAGTCCAGCAACCGGACTTCTCGCAACTCAGGGTAGAACGTTTCGAGCGCGTTCCGCAAGGCATTATCAATCGCATTGACGGGACCGTCACCCGTCGCCGCCGTCTGTTCCACGACCGTACCCACCCGGATTTTAATGGTGGCTTCCGTCACCGGCGACTCCTCGGCATGTCGCTTCTCGACGTTGACCCGCAAGCCCAACAGCTCAAAGGACGGGCGATGCATTCCCATCGTTTCCCGAACCATTAATTCAAATGACCCTTCCGCCCCTTCAAACTGATACCCATCCCGTTCGAGATCCTTGAGTCGCGCCAACAGTTCCGGAAGACGCGGATGGTCTTTGGACATCGGCAAACCGAAACTTTCCATCTTCCGTGCCATGCCGCTCCGCCCACTGTGATCGGAAAGCAGGACGCGCTGCCGGTTGCCCACCGATTCCGGATTCACATGCTCATATGTGTGGGCGTTTTTCTGCACGGCGTGAATATGGATGCCCCCTTTATGGGCAAACGCCGCGTCCCCGACATAGGGCTGTCGCTTGTTCGGCGTGAGGTTGGCAATTTCCGACACAAAATTTGACACATTCCGGAGTTGTCGCAACCGACCGTCTTCCCACACATGAATGTTCATCTTGAACTCAAGATTGGCCAGCACGGAGCAGAGGTTGACATTCCCGCATCGTTCTCCGATCCCGTTGATAGTTCCCTGCACCTGTCGCGCGCCCTGCAACACGGCTACCAGGGTATTGGCCACCGCCATGTCCGCATCGTTATGCGCATGAATGCCCAGCGGAACCCGACAGGCCCGCTTGACCTGCCCCCAGATTGATTCGATGTCCCACGGCATGGTCCCACCGTTGGTGTCACAGAGAATGATCCGCTCGGCTCCGCCATCGGCCGCTGCCTGTAACGTCTTCAACGCATAACCGGCATCGGCCCTGAACCCATCGAAAAAATGTTCCGCGTCGAAAAAGACCCGTTTGCCATGGGCGCGCAGGTACGCGATGGAATCCCGAATCAACTCAAGATTTTCGTCCAGCGACGTGCCCAGCGCTTCCGTCACATGCAAGACCCAGCTTTTCCCGAAAATGGTGATGATCGAGGTCTCCGCTGCCAACAACGATTGCAGGTTAGCATCGGCGCCGGCGGATTGACTGGCTTTTCGGGTCGAGCCAAAGGCCACCAGGCTCGCCTGTCGAAGCGGAATCGTCCGCATGGCCTGAAACAACTCAATGTCACGGGGATTCGCACCCGGCCATCCCCCCTCAATGAAATGGACACCCAACTCGTCAAGTCTCTGCGCAATGCGTACCTTATCCTCCACCGAAAAACTCACATCTTCGGCCTGGGCGCCGTCGCGGAGTGTGGTATCGTAGATTTCCAGTTGGCTCATGTCAGCCATGATGTATTCACTCCACACCTGATCCTGCCCGATATGCCCGATACGATTACCATGCTCATCGTGTGAACGGCCCCTCCCGAAAATCAATCAATGCCTGCACACATGCATCACAATTACGTGTTCAAGACGCCGGTCCTCCGCTCCGATCCGTTGTCCCTGCATGGCCGGCGGGAGCATGACCCAACCCAAACTCCGCATGAAGAGACTGGATGGCTCTGTCGCAATCCCGCTCATCCAGCACGCAGGAAATTTTAATTTCCGATGTGCTGATCATCATGATATTAATCGCTTCTCCTGCAAGGGTCTGGAACATCCGCGAGGCCACGCCTGAATGGGACTGCATGCCGACCCCCACCAACGACACTTTGGCGATCTCCTCCTTGACTTCAACCGTCTTCGCACCAATGGCCCCGGCTGTCCGCGTGACCAGAACCATCGCGCGCGCCAGGTCGCTGCGCGGCACCGTAAAGGAAATGTCCGTGAACGCGTCCTGGTGACTCACATTTTGAATAATCATATCCACCACGATGGAGGCTTCCGCCATGGCGCCCAGGACATTCGCCGCAATCCCCGGCCGGTCAGGTACGCCCACCACGGTGATCTTGGCCTGGTTCCGGTCACCCGTCACACCCGACACCGCGGCCCGTTCCATATCAACGTCTTCGTGGGTCACGAGTGTGCCTTCTCCTTCCTGAAAACTCGACCGTACTTCTACCGGAACGCCATATTTCGCCGCAAATTCGACGGAGCGAGCCTGGAGCACTTTCGCCCCCAAACTTGCCAGCTCCAGCATGGCCTCATACGACAGTTTCGGAATCCGCCTGGCAGACGCCACGACGTTGGGATCGGCGGTGTACACGCCATCCACGTCGGTAAAGATGACGCAACGAGATGCCTTCAGCGCGGCGGCCAGCGCCACCGCCGTCAGATCCGAGCCCCCTCGGCCAAGGGTCGTGACTTCCGATTGTTCGTTGACGCCCTGAAACCCCGCGACAATGGGCAACACCCCCTCGGCCAGTGCCCGCTTGACGGGGTCGGCCATGATTTTCGCAATACGCGCCCGCGTGTGTGAACTGTTGGTCACAATCCCCACCTGACGTCCGGTGAAGGAGCGCGCATTGATGCCGCGGTTCCGAAGTGTCATCGCCAGAAGCGCAATGGCCACACGCTCGCCGGAGGACAACAACACAGCAAGTTCGCGATCATCCGGTTGCGAGGTGACAGCATGGGCCAGTCGCAACAGTCGATCCGTTTCCCCGCTCATGGCCGATAACACTGCCACGACCTGGTGGCCGACCCGGTGGGTGCGTTCTATCCGTTCGGCGATCCGGTGGATTCGCTCAACGCTTCCGACGGACGTCCCGCCAAATTTCTGAATGAACAACGCCATGAGTGCATCGCCCTGGGAACACGCAAGCCGTCCTCGCTCAAGCCCGCAACACCGCGAGCACGTCGTCCCGTGTGGCTTTGACCGTCCGGGCTTTGGGTGAGGTGCTGACAGCGATATCAGGGTCCTTCAATCCATGCCCGGTTAAGGTGCAGACGACTGTGGCACCTTCCGGCACCAGGCCGGCTTGGCTGCACAGGGTCAGACCGGCCACGGACGCGGCGGAGGCAGGCTCACAAAACACGCCTTCTTCGGTGGCAAGCAGGCGATACGCCACGAGAATTTCTTCATCCGTCACCATCTTCATGGCTCCTGAAGATTCCTCCACCGCCTGCAACGCCAACTTCCAGCTCGCGGGATTGCCGATGCGAATGGCGGTGGCAATCGTCTTTGGTTGTTCGACCACGTGACCGCGAACAATCGGCGCGGCGCCCTGGGCCTGCACACCGATCATTTTCGGACAGTGCGTGATCCGACCGGCTGCATGGTAGGCCGTGTACCCTTTCCAGTAGGCCGAGATATTCCCGGCGTTACCCACGGGTAAATAATGATACGAAGGAGCATGGCCCAACTGATCGCAGACTTCCATGGCCGCGGTTTGTTGTCCTTCCAGGCGAAAGGGATTGATGGAATTGACCAGTTCAAATCCCTCTGCCGCGCACACGGTCTTGCCGATGGCCAGCGCCTGATCAAAATTGTCTTCGATTTGAATCACGGTGGCGCCATGCGCCATCGCTTGCGCCAGTTTGCCCAGTGCCACGTTGCCAACGGGGATCAGCACGTACACCGGCAAGTCCGCTCGTCCCCCATACGCCGCAGCCGAAGCGGACGTGTTGCCGGTTGACGCACACAAGATCGCACGGGCGCGTTTCTCCAATGCCTTGGAAACCGCCAGGCTCATCCCGCGATCCTTAAACGACCCTGTGGGGTTGGCCCCTTCGACTTTGAGATACAGGCTGGCGTGCGGGCAGATGCGTTGAGCCAGCCGGTTGGCTTGAATCAACGGGGTGTTGCCCTCACACAGCGTGACCACCGGCGTCTGTTCCGTAACCGGAAGAAACGTTCTGAATTCTTCTATGACACCGCGCCAGCGCGTCATGGTTCCTGGTCCTCCACGCGGATCAACGTGACAGGTTCCGATACAAGCGACGTCAGACCATTGATGGCCTGGAGCGCGGTTTGCACCGCACGTTCCGATGCCCGATGCGTCATAATCACGACCGGGACCGTCTGGCCTTCCCGCCGAGTCTGTTGCAGGACAGAGGCGATACTAATGGCATGTTCACCGAGGATCCCCGCAATTCTGGACAGTACCCCAGACTGATCCCGCACCATACACCGCAGGTAATAGCGAGCCATCACGGCTTCCATCGGGCGAATCCGGATCGGCGTGCGGCAGTCCATGTGAAACGAGGTCGGTGGCACGCGCCCGCGGATACCCTGGCGAATGTTCCGGGCAATGTCCATGATATCGCTCACCACGGCACTCCCCGTTGGTAACGAACCCGCCCCCTGCCCGTACAGCATCACGTCACCCACCACGTCGCCAACGACATGAATGGCATTATACACACCATCCACTCGGGCCAGCGGCGCCGTCGAGTCAATCATCGTCGGATGCACGCGGGCTTCAATGCTCTCCCCGTGACATTTCGCCACACCCAGCAGTTTCACCGTCATCCCCAGTTCCGACGCATAGCGAATATCCAGCGCGGTCAACCGTTGGATGCCCTCGGTATAAATATCCTGCACATTCACGGGCGTGCCATACGCCAGACTGACCATGATAGCCAGTTTGTGCGCGGCATCAACGCCCTCAATGTCAAACGCGGGATCGGCCTCCGCGTATCCGGCGGCTTGCGCATGGGCAAGGGCATCCCTGAAGTCCTGCCCCTCGCATTTCATCCGAGTCAAAATATAGTTGGAGGTGCCATTCAGAATGCCAACCAGGGACACACACCGATTGGCAGCCAATCCCCCGGTTAGCGACTGAATGATCGGGATCCCTCCACCCACACTGGCCTCAAACCCCACGTCCACGCCCGCGCGATGGGCAGCGGCAAAGACCTCTTCGCCATGGATCGCCAGGAGCGCTTTATTCGCGGTGACAACATGTTTACCCGCACCAATCGCGTCGAGCATGATGCGTTTGGCCACATCACACCCACCGACCAGTTCAACCACGATATCAATGGATGCATCACGCATCAGCGCCGGAAGGTCCGTCCCAAGTATCCCATCGGGCAGTGCCAGACCGCGATCCGAGGTCACGTCACGATCCACGATTCGTTTCACGCGCAGAGACGACCCTACGCGTCGCGCAATCAGATCGGCGTTCTGGAACAGAATGGTGGCCGCCCCGGACCCCACAGTGCCAAATCCGACGATCCCGATGCCAATGTCATGTTGCATGTGCACCTGGCGATGACCGTTCGTGTGTTAATGCGACCTTGATGCCCCGAATGGCTTGATGGATGCGATGTTCATTTTCCACCAGGGAAAATCGTACATACTCATCGCCGCCTTCTCCAAAGCCGATCCCCGGCGACACCGCCACTTTGCCTTCGCGGAGCAGCAGCTTGGAAAATTCGAGAGAGCCGTGGCCGGCGTGAGTCGGAGGGATGCGCGCCCACACAAACATCGTGGCGCGCGGATAATCAACCATCCAGCCGATGCGATGCAGCCCGGCAACCAGGGTATTCCGACGGTGTTCATAGCGACTCACAATGTTTTGCACGCAATCCTGTGGCCCGTTGAGTGCGATAATACTGGCAATCTGGACTGGTTGAAACATACCGTAATCCAAATAACTTTTGATCTTGGTTAAGGCCGCAATGATGTCTCGATTGCCGACGCAGAACCCGACACGCCATCCAGGCATGTCGTAGCTTTTGGATAAGGAGTAAAATTCCACGCCAATGTCTTTCGCGCCCGGCACCTGTAACAAACTGGGGGCGCGATACCCATCAAAGACAATGTCCGCATAGGCCAGGTCGTGAATGACGTACACATCGTGTTCACGCGCAAAGGCCACCACTTTTTGAAAAAACTCCAGATCCACCACGCTCGTGGTCGGGTTGTGGGGAAAACTCAGGAGCAGGGCTTTCGGCCTGGGCTGACTCTGGCGATATGCACGCGTGAGATTGGCAAAGAAATCATCGGTGGGGCGCAACTCAACGCTACGCACTTCCCCACCGGCAATAATCACGCTGTACATATGAATGGGGTATGTCGGCGTGGGCATCAACACCACGTCGCCCGGACTCAACATCGCCAGGACCAAATGCGACAGGCCTTCTTTGACGCCCAACGTGACAATGGCTTCGGTCTCTGGATCAATCTCCACGTCATACCGCCGCCCATACCAGTCACTGATGGCACGGCGTAATTTGGTAATGCCACGGGAAGCCGAGTACCGGTGGTTTTTCCCTTTTTGCGCTGCCTCGACCAGTTTTTCAACAATGTGGGGTGGCGTCGCCTGATCGGGATTCCCCATCCCAAAGTCAATCACATCATCCCCACGCTGCCGCGCATCGTGTTTGAGTGTCTGGACTTGACTCAACACATAGGGTGGGAGGCGTTGAATGCGAAAAAAACGTTCCACGGCAGACTCATTTTTCCATATCGGGACATGGCCAACGGTGACGCGTCATGACGGCACGCGATAGGCGTTGATTACCATGCCGGGATTCATTCTATCAATATCCCTGCAGAGTCAAAACTTTCCTTAACGTCCGAATGATAACAGCTCCCGCTGGACCAATAAGAAACAGTAGCTTCCCCCACCACAACAGTCTTTTTGATGAAAAATGAGCAACATGCACATTGATGACGCCCATTTTAATCATCACCAGGCTGACAATAAATATGTTGGTGACAGTCAGCGATCCCCAACGGTCGATATCAGACCCGAGAAGA
Organism: Nitrospirales bacterium; assembly: GCA_963692935.1. GTDB lineage: Bacteria > Nitrospirota > Nitrospiria > Nitrospirales > UBA8639 > Bin75. The sequence goes on along the minus strand of OY843588.1, from coordinate 268,199 downwards.
AACAAGGGGAATATGGAAAGAGGAGCGAGCATCAGCAAATTAACACCAAAGGCTTTAATAAAGATATGCATGTAAAACCATGAAAGAACGGCAACAAAGAACAACAAAGTAGGATACTCTACACTGTTTTCGACCAGGTCAATAAAGTTCTTAGCGGTCTTCACCATGTTGTCAGCAAGGCTTCGTGTCCAAATCTTTGCAGTTCTACCTCCTCGAAATTTTCTTTCAGCATCATCCAGACTTGATGGAAAATGGTTATAGGTTTGGAATTTGAAGTTCAGTTTTTCCACATTGCCTTCGTATTGGCCGCAACCGGCGATGAACAGTATGGCCACAAGCGGCAAGGTCAGTACCCCTGGGATCAGTCTCCAATTGAGACGAGGTAATAAGGAAGAGAAAGTCTCGAATTTGAAATCGTGCGTGGGGGGGGGGGGGGCATGCTGAGGGCCACGATTAACAGAATCGGGCATCCCGCAAAAATAAAGGCCTCATGAATCAGAATGCCCATCATGGCCAACGCACCTGCATACCATCCCCGTCCCCGAGGCAAGACCATGATAGACAGCATCAGCAGTGTGACATTGATGACATCAAACCGGCCCAGGTCACACGCGAAATGCATCAAAGTCAATGGAGAAAGTATGTAGAGGATCGCTATATTTTTGATGAATGGTGTATGCCTGTCGACGTCTCGTGTGGCCCATCTGAAAAAATAAATGGACACCACAATAAAACAAAACAGGAAGCCGACAAACAGTAACCCAAAAGCCGTCACAGTCGGCGGGACACCGAATCCCGAGAGCATGGTGCCGATTAACCCTCGTTTAATGAACCCAAACTCTTGATAATTGACAAGGTAATGAGACATCGTGAAGGAGTTAAGTGGCTTGAATGAACGGCTTGCGAAAATGAAATAACACCAAAAGTAACCATACCCACAGACCAAGGGTAGCAGAAGCATCAGTGCTAAATACGATGGACCGTTCGTTAAGGTAGAGAATCGTTTCATCTCTTCGCCTGGAAAGTGCACCGGACAGATGACTCCCGGGAGTCAGGTTTTGTCTTCACTCACAGGTGGTTGACTGTGGCAGGCAGAGCCACAGTGTCGAAGACGGGTTGAAACATGCCGTAATCCAAATAACTTTTCTCGACACCGCACACTTCTCCGTCGGCAATAATCACGCTGTACATATGAATGGGGTATGTCGGCGTGGGCATCAACACCACGTCGCCCGGACTCAACATCGCCAGGACCAAATGCGACAGGCCTTCTTTGACGCCCAACGTGACAATGGCTTCGGTCTCCGGATCAATCTCCACGTCATACCGCCGCCCATACCAGTCACTGATGGCACGGCGTAATTTGGTAATGCCACGGGAAGCCGAGTACCGGTGGTTTTTCCCTTTTTGCGCTGCCTCGACCAGTTTTTCAACAATGTGGGGTGGCGTCGCCTGATCGGGATTCCCCATCCCAAAGTCAATCACATCATCCCCGCGCTGCCGCGCATCGTGTTTGAGTGTCTGGACTTGACTCAACACATAGGGTGGGAGGCGTTGAATGCGAAAAAAACGTTCCACGGCAGACTCATCTTTCCGTATCGGGACATGGCCAACGGTGACGCGTCATGACGGCACGCGGTTGGCGTTGATTACCATGCCGGGCTTCATTCTATCAATATCCCTGCAGAACACCCAACAATCTCCTTAAGATTCTCAGGATCACAGCTCCCAGTGGACCAATAAGAAATAGCAGTTTTCCCCACCACAACAGTCTTTTTGATGAAAAATGAGCAACATGCACATGGTCCGTTTTCTTTCAGCACTCAGATAAGGCTCATGGGTTTGCAATTTTAAGCTCAGCTTTTCCACATTGCCTTCATATTGGCCACAGCAGGAGATGAACAGAGATCATGGTGCCGATTAATCCTCGTTTAATGAACCCAAACTCTTGATAATTGACAAGGTAAGCCGCCGTGTTGAAAAAATCGTGTCTAAGCCTGAATGAAAGGCTTACGAAAACGAAAGAACACCAAAAGTAACCATAACCACAGACCAAGAGCAGCAGAGGCATCAGTGATAAATACGATGGACCGTTCGTCAAGGTAGGGAATCGTTTCATCTATTCACTTGGAAATTTCACCGGACAGATGACTCTCATTGGTCAAGTTTTGTCTTCAATATCTCACAGGTGGTTGACTGTGACAGGCAGAGAAACAGGGTAGAAGACAGCCCTCTGCCCCCACAACACGTTGTGTGTGCAGCGTGGTCGGCCTCCACGTCCGGAACGTCCCTCACCGGTGTTCTCAAACCGGTTTCATTGCACACCCCGTGCCCGTTTTGCCATAATGCCCATGCATGTTGGGACAGTCTTTACCCCCTCACAACTCTGCTGCGAGATGAAAATGGTGCCGCATGGCTCGACTCGGCGTCAATATTGACCACGTGGCCACGCTCCGGCAGGCCAGGGGCGGCCATGAGCCGGATCCGGTAGCCGCGGCGGTGCTGGCAGACCTTGGGGGAGCCGATGGCCTGGTCGTCCATCTCCGTGAAGATCGCCGACACATTCAGGAACGGGACTTGACACGGCTTCGCGAAACCGTCCCGTCCACCCTCAATCTGGAAATGGCCGCGGAAGACACCATGACGAACATTGCGTTGCGCGTCCGGCCCGATCACGTCACGCTCGTTCCCGAACAACGACAGGAATTAACCACCGAAGGCGGGCTGGCGGTCACGGACCATGAGGACCGGCTTGCGCTCCTGATTGATCGCCTGCACAACGCCCGGATTCCGGTCAGCCTGTTCATTGACCCGGTCACCTCGCACATTCGCGCCGCGGAGCGCGTCGGCGCCGACGCCATTGAACTGCACACAGGGCCCTATGCCAACAGTCGCCACCCCCGGGACATCCAGGAGGCGGTTCAGGCCCTGATTCAGGGAGCCGACCTCGCACGGCAGCTGGGCCTGGATGTGCATGCCGGCCATGGCCTGACGTATCACAATATCAGACGCCTGACGGCCATCGAGGAGATCGCGGAATTCAATATTGGCCATAGTATTATTTCCCGTGCCGTTCTCGTCGGCCTCGAACGGGCAGTCAGCGAAATGCGGGCATGCATTCCGTTTTCGACCCGCCGTTAGAGACACGACGCATTCGTATCCACGTCACCATGAAAATTGTCACCGCCCACCAGATGCAGGAACTCGATCGACGCACGATCCAGGAAGCCGGCGTTCCCGGACAGGTGTTGATGGAACGGGCGGGTGCCGGCGTGGTTGCGGCCATGGAAACACGGTTCGGCCCCATGAAAGGGAAAACGGTCACGATCTTCTGTGGGAAGGGCAACAACGGAGGAGACGGGTTTGTCGTCGCACGGCTCCTGCATCGCAAGCGCGTCCATGTGCAGGTTTGTCTGCTGGCCCACGCCCGCGATCTCACAGGTGATGCCAGACTGATGTACCGGCGCATGGGGAAAGAAGTGGGCACGTCACATGTCGTGCGCGCCCCGTCTCCGGATCGTATGCGCCACCTGACGCAACGGAGTCACCTGCTCGTTGACGCGCTTCTGGGCACCGGGACTTCCGCGCCTGTCACCGGCCTGTACGAAGAGGCCATTCACACGATGAATACGTCGGGCATTCCCGCCATCGCGGTGGATTTACCCTCCGGCATTCATGCGGACACCGGCGTGACGTTGGGAACCGCGGTGCACGCCAGCCTGACCGTCACGCTCGGCAATCCCAAACTCGGCCTGTTGCTGGGAGCGGGCATTGACCACGCGGGCCAGGTGCAGCACGTGGATATCGGCATTCCCACTCCGTATGTGGAGGCGATGCGCATTCCGATTGCACTGTTGACCCCTGCCGCGATTCGGTCCTGGCTACCGACACGCCGGGCGTCTTCCCACAAAGGGACCTTTGGTCATACCGGCATCATCGCGGGCGCATCAGGCACAAACGGTGCCGCCGCCCTGGCTGCCACTGCGGCACTCCGAGCAGGATCCGGACTGGTCACCGTGGCAACGCCGGCCAGCGTACAGGCAAGTCTGACAGCAAGCGTGATGGAAGCCATGACGCTCCCGCTACCTGAAACCTGCGACGCCACAGTGTCGAGACACGCTCTTCCCCGTCTGCACACCTTCATGCAAGCCCGCAGTGCAATCGGCATCGGCCCGGGATTGTCAACGCATGCGGAAACCTCTGACGTGGTGCGAACGCTGATCGCACGCTGTGACCGTCCCATCGTCATTGATGCCGACGCGCTCAACGCTCTGGCCGGGCATACACACATCCTGCGTCTGTGCCCCGTTCCCCCCATTCTGACCCCACATCCAGGGGAAATGGCCCGACTGCTTGGCACGACGACGGACACGATCACCTGTAACCGTCTGGGGGTGGCTCAGGACTTTGCCCGCACACATTCGAGCATCGTGGTCCTCAAGGGTGCACGCACGATCATCGCTCATCCACATGGCCACACCGCCATCTCGCCAACCGGAAACCCCGGTATGGCCACGGCCGGCACGGGAGATGTCCTGACCGGTGTCATTACCGGCTTGCTGGCCCAGGGACTCGCCCCCTGGGAGGCAGCCCAAAGCGGTGTCTATCTTCACGGACTGGCGGGCGATCTCGCGGCTGAAGAGTACGGGCATGCCGGGTTGATGGCCGGTGATCTTTTGCACTACTTACCTCGGGCCATCACATATGCCCTGCATGTTGGTGGCCGCACGCCTGTTTCAGTCGGCACATATGGACAGTGATCCAGCACAACCACAGACCCTGCCCCTGGACTCGGCATGGCACACCGAGAAATTCGGCTCAACCATCGGGCGTCATCTGCAGCAGGGTGAGGTCATTGCCCTCATTGGCGAGATAGGCTCCGGAAAAACGACGTTTGTCCGCGGCCTTGCCCGTGGCACAGGGCTCTCCGCTCACGTTGTCAGCAGCCCGACCTTCGTCGTGATTCAGGAATACATCGGGCCTGTTGCCCTGGCTCACGTTGACCTGTATCGCCTTGAAGACCCACGAGACATGGATGAGACGGGCTTGGCCGATTATTTGACTGGACACTTTGCCGTGCTCATTGAATGGGCCGACCGGTTGCCCACGGCCTGGTTGCCCAACGACTACCTGTTGATTCATTTCACCCACGCGGGGCACACATCTCGCCGCGCCCGTGTGCAGGCTTTTGGCCCACGAAGCCACGGTCTTCTCCAGACGATCATGGCAGACTCCAGGTAACCCCATCATGAGTCAATCCGAACTGACGCCACTGCTGAAACAGTATCGCGACGTGAAACGGGATCACCAGGATGCGATTCTGTTTTTTCGTGTGGGAGATTTTTATGAAATGTTTTATGAAGACGCGACCGAGGCCGCGGCCATACTCAATATCACCCTGACCGCCCGGGACAAGCAGAGTGCCAATCCCGTTCCGCTCTGTGGCATTCCGTATCATGCCGCCACAAGCTATCTGGCCAAATTGCTGAAAGCAGGGAAAACCGTTGCGCTCTGCGAACAAGTCGAAGACCCCAAATTGACCAAAGGGCTGGTCCGGCGAAAGGTCATCAGGGTCTATACGCCCGGCACGGTGTTCGATGATGAGTTGCTCGACGCCAAAGAGGCCAACTTTCTGGCCGCCGTGTCAATGCGCGTCGTCAAGGCCGCGACCCACTTTGGGCTTGCCGCGGTTGACCTTTCGACCGGACATTTTTTCATTGCTGAATTTTCCGGCGAGCACGGGCAGGAATCTCTACTGGATGAACTCATTCGCCTGGGCCCTCGGGAAGTGCTTGTCCCGGGGAAAACGGGGGAGAGCGTGCCAGATGTCAACACGCTGTTGACCTCCCTTCGATTGCCTCGTGTGACTGAACAACCATCCAACTGCTTCGAGATGCGGGCTTCACAGGACATACTCCAGTCGCAGTTCGGCGTGGAACGCCTGGAAGAGCTTGGCCTTACGCACGACCATCCCGGCGTGTCGGCGGGAGGCGGCATGTTGCGATATCTGAAACAGACCCAGCCGACTCTGGATCACCACCATATCCAAAGGCCGGAAATACGTGAAGCCACCCGTGAAATGCATCTGGACGCGATGACTATTCGCAACCTGGAACTGATCCAGGCGTTGAACCCCGAACACAAACAGTCCACGTTACTGTCAGTGCTTGATCACACGGTCACACCGATGGGAAGCCGACGGTTGCGTCAATGGATCGTTCGTCCCCTGACCGACCCAGCTGCCATTCAACGCCGCCTCCATGCCGTATCCACGTTCCAGAACACATTGAAAATTCGCCTGCAAATTCGAACGTTATTGCAGGAACTGTACGATCTGGAGCGGTTAAGTAGCCGCGTGGGGATGGGAACAGCCACTCCACGTGACGTGCTGTGCCTGAAAGAATCCCTTCAGATTCTTCCTCAGCTTATTCCTCTGCTCGACAGCATGGCCGATCCGATTCTCGCATCCATGTTTCAACGCTGGGATCCTCTTTCAGACATCACCGCGCTCATTGAGGAATCCCTTGATCCCAATGCATCGGCTTCCGCCAAAGATGGCACGATCATACGGGACGGATTCGATCCCGTCATCGACGATCTCCGAACCATCACACGGAACAGCACACAATGGCTGACCGATTTAGAACAACGCGAACGGAAAAACACCGGGATTGACTCTCTGAAAATCAAATATAATCAGGTCTTTGGATACTGTATTGAAGTGACCAAAGCCAATCTGGCTCGCGTACCCGAACGTTTTCGACGCAAACAAACACTGGCCAATGCCGAACGGTATATGACCGATGAACTGCAACACATCGAAACCCAAATTTCCGGGGCACAGGTACAATTACGCAACGCCGAACACGAACGTTTTCAGATTATCCTCAGGGAGATTGCCCGCCATGTGTTCCGTATTCAAACAATGGCTCGACAGTTGTCTCTTCTTGACGTGCTTGTCAATTTCGCGGAGGTGGCTTCCATTCATGGATACGTCAAACCCGAGATTCATGATGATGGTGTCATTGCCATAACCAATGGCCGCCATCCAGTTGTGGAACACTTTGACTTGCGCGAAGGGTTTATTCCCAACGACTGTTACCTCGACCTTGATTCCCATCGGTTATTGCTCATCACCGGCCCCAACATGGCGGGGAAAAGCACGTTTTTACGACAAACCGGACTGATTGCACTCATGGCCCATATTGGGTGTTTTGTTCCCGCCGTCGAAGCCAGAATTGGCATCGTTGATCGAATTTTTACGAGGGTGGGGGCTTCCGACAATCTGGCCTTTGGGCTGAGCACATTTATGGTGGAAATGCTGGAGACCGCCAAAATTTTACAGGGTGCCACATCCCGCAGTCTTATTCTGCTTGATGAAATAGGGAGGGGAACCAGTACTTACGATGGGTTAAGCTTGGCATGGGCCATCGCGGAATATCTCCAAGACCGGCACACACTCGGAGCAAGAACCCTCTTTGCAACCCATTATCATGAAATCACGGATCTGGAACATTTCCGTGACGGTGTGCAAAACCTGACTGTCGCCGTGAAAGAAGACAAAGACCAAGTCGTTTTCTTAAGAAAAATCAAACGGGGGAAAGCCGATCGCAGTTATGGAATCCACGTCGGGAAACTCGCGGGACTGCCTTCAACTATCATTGCACGAGCGGAGGCTGTTCTGTCTCAGCTGGAACAGCATGCGTCTTCTGAAAAGATGCGGGCCAGTCTTCGGCAACGGGACGAGCGTGATCACGAGGCAACCACACTCCCCGCACTCCCCACAGTCCATCCCCTGCTTGAAGAGATCAAACAACTGGAACTGTCTGCCATGACTCCTCTGGAAGCACTCAATCACCTGGCGGATATCCAACAACGCCTTGACACCAAATAAAAGAAAAGGGGCAGAACCTTTCCAGGTTCTGCCCCTTCTGCCCCGCAGGACATTTACCAGCTTACTCCAACAATCCCCCAAATTTCCCTGACTTCGTCCCTTTGGAAGTGTGGGGCTTTTGGTTGGAATAAGGGATCAATCCAGAGACCGGACCCACGCCAGGAATGAGCACATCGTACTGCATCTTTTTGTTTTGTGCCCAGCTGTTGTTGTCCATCGAATCCATGATGCTGATGGTTCTCAGACTATGAATGCTACGCGGCTTATCCGGAGTGCCGGCAACTTCTTTCAATTTCTTCACCGAAGACACCACGCGATGATTCTGTTCTGTTTCCTGAACCACAAGCTCGACCAGTGTGTAATGGGAAGCATTAGTGCCACTCATCACCGCCTGACTGTGTGAACCTTTCCCCAACGACTGGAGAGCCTTCCACACCTTGTCATTGGCCGGATACACCTTCAAATTCTTTCCAGGAAAATATTTCTGCCAGTAGTACCCGCTCTCGGCATTGCCACCGAACACCGCGGCATTAATCCACGCAGCTTTCTCATACGGATCCACAACGGCCACTCTGGCACGAATGGTCGTCGGTTTACCAAGATCGCCCCACTCAAACCTTTCCTGGAATGCTTCAATAGCGAGTGCACTGGAGGCCATGCACCCTACCAAGATCAAGGCAGTCAAAACCGCCAACCCTGATTGACCGATTTTCATGATTCCTCCCCCTCTTTACGAAAATAAAAGCTTCGGGAAATAAACGTTTCGATAAAATCCATTCAACAAACCCGTCACCATTGCTCGTTACTTGAGTACATTAAAGCTCGTGATGGTGTTGCCGTCGAGTTTTACTTCCATCGCCACAAGGTCATTTTTCGACGCGTCTGTGATTTTCTTCATCAACGAGGCATCTTTAACGCGCAACCGAACCGTAGTTTGCGGGGTATACCATCCCGCATACGGGTTGTTGAGTTCCTCACCGCCCTGATATCCCCAAGCACAGCAGGCAAACAGAGGATCAGGGATCGATACATCCCGATCGTCGGACGCACGGCCAAGAGGATCACCGGTCTCGGCGGGTTCACTGGTATTCCAGTACTGAATGCCGAAGAGAATTTCCCCATCTGGATTGTCCGCCCAATGCGCGTACACCCGACCTTTTAAACTGGAAGCTGTGGTCCCCTTGAGTTTCATGGAACCGAGGGTCGCCACATCACTGGGATCACCCTTGCACTTCTTGTTGCTTGAGCAGGGACCCTTTTGGGCACCCGCCAGACCGACGAAACCGAACGTCATCAGACATACGGCTACCAGCCCCAACAACACCCCACGGGAAAATGACTTCTTCATCGCCCCCTCCTTTGAACTTAGGATGACATAATGAATATAACGAAAGACACCTTGTAACCCAAAAAACTTTACTTCCACAACCACACCTCCGACAGCCCCACAAAATCCGAACCTTCTCACAACTGAGAGGCCATGCTACTGATACCGTTGGGAGTTGTCAAGTGCCTTTCCAAGGAAATCCAGATGATTGTTTCAGGGTTTTCCGACACCATTTCCGGCCTGAAAGACCGCAGGGGACACAGGACCCAGTACTGTCACACCCATAGAGTTAAAATCCAGGAGTTCCCGGCTGATTTCCTGCACATCCCGTGCGGAAACCCTGTCAATTTCGGACACGAGCTCCCGAAGGGACACGTACCGTCCCTGGGCGATTTCATCCTTGGCTAATTTACTCATCCGGCCATAGGTCCCTTCCAACCCCAGCATCAATGTCCCTTTCAACTGGTTTTTGGTTCGCTCCAACTCCCCGGAGGTCGGTCCCCTGTTGCGTAATTTTTTGACTTCCCGACACACTACATCCACCACAGAGGGTACTTCCTTCGCGCCACTGGCTGCATAAATGGTTAAGACCCCCGTATCTGAAAAACTGGATAATTGCGAATAGATCGCATAGGCAAGCCCCCGTTTTTCCCGAACTTCCTGAAAGAGGCGGGAACTCATTCCTCCGCCAAGCAGAGCATTCAGCGTATGGGCCGCGTAGCGATCCGGATGCGCCACAGGAAGCCCCTTGAATCCAACGCAAAGATGGGCCTGCTCCAACTGTTTACGATGGACAAGCGTCCCTCCCCGTATATGGGGAGGATGCTGCCTGCCCCCTTCATGCCCAGTCTCTCCGGCCAGATTCCATTTCCCGAAGGAAGCATTGAGGAGCGTTGCCACTGCCTTGACCTGAAAATTTCCCGCCACGGCAATGACGGTCTTTGCGGGACGATAGTGTTCATCCAGGTAGCGGATCACATCACGCCGTTGGACGCGCTTCATGGTAACCTGATCCCCCAGAATCGACCGTCCCAACGGATGCCCCCGTAATACCTGCCTGGCATGGAGCTCCTGCACAAAATCTTCTGGGTCGTCCCGAACCGTTCGGATCTCTTCCAGCACGACTTGTTTTTCTCGTTCGATTTCTTTGCGGTCAAACAGAGAGTGATGGAAGATGTCAGCTAACAAGTCAACGGCTTGCCCGAGTTGTTGATCCAACACCTTGAGATACAAGGTGGTGGCTTCGTGGGTGGTAAATGCATTCATCTCGCCACCCAGGCCGTCGATTTCATGAGAAATCCGGGTGGCGGAGCGACGGCGTGTGCCCTTGAACATCATATGCTCAAGGAAGTGCGCAAGCCCTTTTTGATGAGGGCCTTCGTCTCTCGTGCCGACTTTTTCCCAGACACCCACGGCGACAGACTTGAGAGACGGCATCTGTTCCATGACGACTCGAACGCCGTTATCAAGGAATATCTTACGTGTCACGGCTACTCCCCTGATTGCCAACGCATGACAGGGCTACGACACAGCGGAGGATGGTGCCGGTCAACTCTCCACGGGGAGCCCCGAGGAAGCCTGCTCCGCATCCCTGACAGCTTCATTCCGGCTCAAACGAATTTTGCCCTGTCTGTCGACTCCCATCACTTTGACCAGGACCGTTTCCCCTTCAGCCAGTTCATCGGCCACGGATTTGACGCGATGCTCAGCCAATTGTGAAATATGGACCAAGCCATCCACGTTGGGTAAAATCTCGACGAAGGCCCCAAATTCGACGATTTTTCTGACCGTCCCCTGATACGTTTTTCCCACTTCCACTTCTTCCGTTAACCGGTTAATCATGTCAATCGCCCGATTGGCCGAATCTTCGTCCGCTGCGGCAATCGTCACCAAGCCCGCATCATTGACATTCACCTTGACCCCGCATTCCGCAATAATGCCTCGAATGACCTTCCCTCCCGGCCCGATCACATCGCGAATTTTGTTGATTTTAATCTGAAGCGTAAAAATGCGCGGGGCATAGGGAGCCAGCGACGTCCGTGGAGAGGCGAGGGCTTCCCGCATTTTTTCCAAAATGTGCAGGCGTCCCACGCGGGCCTGTTCCAGTGCCTGCCGCATCAGGTCCGTGGTAATGCCCTGGATTTTGATGTCCATCTGCAGAGCCGTGATCCCATCGCGTGTGCCCGTCACCTTAAAATCCATGTCTCCCAAATGATCTTCGAGTCCAAGAATATCCGACAGAATCAGGATCCGGTCCCCTTCTTTGATAAGCCCCATGGCAATGCCTGCCACCGGTTCTTTAATCGGCACGCCGGCATCCATCAGGGCCAAGGTACCCCCACACACCGTGGCCATGGAAGAGGACCCATTGGATTCCAGAATATCCGACACAATGCGAATGGTATAAGGAAACGCCTCTTTACCCGGCAGGATGGACTGCAAGGCACGCGCGGCCAGTTTCCCATGTCCCACTTCCCGTCGTCCGGGCGAGCGCAATGGCCGGGTTTCCCCGACACTGAAGGGCGGGAAATTGTAGTGGAGCATAAAGGTACGGAAATATTCCCCCTCGAGCGCATCAATGCGTTGCTCATCATCCGTGGTGCCCAGCGTCACCACGGCCAGACTCTGGGTTTCTCCTCGCGTGAACAGGGCGGAACCATGCGTGCGCGGCAACAGGCCGGTTTCGCACGTAATGGGACGAATATCGGCTGTCCCCCGACCATCGGCCCTGGTTTTCTTTTCGAGAATCATCTCACGCACTTCCCGATATTCGCACTCGCGATACAGTGTCTTGATCTGGGTGCGACGTACCGGGTCTTCCTGCCCGAGCTTGTCAATCGCATTGGCGAGTATCTGATCAAACTGCTGCTGCCGTTCGGTTTTATCGGGTATGAGCACAGCGCTTCGAATGGGAGCGGCAACCAACGTCTTCACCTGGTCCGGCAATTCCTCACTGATCGGTGCAACCGGCACCACCCGTTTGGGACGTCCCACCGCCGCCTGCAACTCAACGATCTTCGCCACCATATTCCTGATTGTCGTATGCGCCAACTCCAGAGCCTCGAGCATCACAGCCTCGGACAGCTGATCCGCCCCGGCTTCTACCATCATGATCGCCTCCTGTGTGCCGGCGACCACCAAATCGAGGGTACTGTTCTCAAGATCCCGCATGGGGGGGTTGACCACCAGTTGACCACCCACGCGCCCGATTCTGACTCCTGCCAACGGACCTCCAAAGGGCACGTCCGAGATCGCAAGCGCGGCGGAGGCAGCCGTGAGACCCACTATTTCAGAGGTCATCGAGTGATCAATGGAAAGCACCGATGCGATCACCTGAGTCTCGTAACAAAACCCGGCGGGGATCAGGGGACGAATGGGCCGATCAATGAGCCGACTGGTCAAGACTTCTTTTTCCGACGGCGCCCCTTCCCTCTTGAAATACCCTCCCGGAATTTTTCCAGCCGAATAGGCTTTTTCCAGATAATTGACCGTGAGCGGCAAAAAATCCTGATCCGGCTTCGCCGTATGCGAGGCCACTGCCGTTGCCAGAACCACCGTATCGCCATAGGTGGCCCAAATCGCCCCGTCAGCCAGCCTGGCTATCCGACCCGTCTCCAATCGCATCGTACGTCCCGCTATCTCAAATTCCACCGCATGTACCATTCGTCTCTCCCTTCCTACCGGCTTGATAGGCCCCTCAACCATTGAGTGGCATAGTTACTTCCGCAGTCCTAAGGCTCCCAGCATCGCGCGATACCGACCCACGTCTTCACGATGCAAATAGTTCAGCAAGCGTCGGCGACGGCTCACCATTTTCAGCAACCCATGTCGCGAATGATTATCTTTGGTATGGGTGCGCAAATGGTCAGTGAGATAGTTGATGCGATTCGTCAGCAGGGCAATTTGCACTTCCGACGAACCTGTATCCTGTTCATGAAGCCGATGACGCTGAACAATATCCGGTTTTGCTTCTTTGACCGCTGCCATACCTGGTCTCCTTCCTGATTGCGTAAACAACCGTGAGAATTCCGGACCCGTGTGCCTACGAACGCCCTCCAAACACTTTCACCATCTGCAATTGTCTCACCGGAGATTCTGATTCCGTCGGGGGGGCATCCGGCGGAAACAACGACGGCACCCATTGTCCCAGAGCCAGTAACCGTCCCTCTTCATCTTTGACTCGAATCAACGTGCCGTGCGGATCGTCGCAACACCCGTCCGGCCACACGACCGTTTCCGAAAGCGGAACGCCGTGGCAGACCTTCTCCGCCATACCGGCGTCCACCACGACCGTGGGAAGATGCGCGACAGCGTCATCGAGACTCAGGAACGCGGTGCCGTGCTGCATGAGGTCCCTGCCATAGACGAGATCGGCAGGCGACACAGACCGGTCAAGATGCAACGGCCCGACACGCACGCGGGTCAGGCGACTCAAATGTCCGCCCACACCCAATCGTTGGCCAATTTCCGCGCACAATGTCCGAATGTATGTGCCTTTGGAACACCGAACCAGGAATGTGACATACGGCATGTCCAGCCTCGTGATCTCCAGCCGGTAAATGACAATGGCACGTGCCTGGCGATCAAGGGTTTTCCCTTCGCGTGCGGCCTTGTACAGCGGTTGTCCGCTGACTTTCACCGCCGAATACATGGGAGGCACTTGCCATTGTTCACCTTGACAGTCACCCATCACCGCGCGAACGGTCTCGTCCGACAGGCTCCGGGTTGGACAGTCCCTGGTCACGGCGCCGGTGGCATCCTGAGTCGTCGTCTCCTGCCCCAGACGCAACACGGCCTCATATTCTTTATCCCAATGGACAAGCACCGACGACAGTCGCGTCCCCTGCCCAATCAGGATGGGAAGCACGCCAGTGGCATCGGGATCCAGCGTGCCCGCATGTCCCACTTTCCGAATCTGCAGAAGACGTCGCACCCTGGCCACAACGTCGTGAGACGTCCAGCCTGTCGGCTTGCAGACGTTCAACACGCCGTGCTGAGACGTCGGCGGGATTCCTGTGACAGGGGACACGTCCTCAAGCATCCCGGCCATCATGCCTGTTCCCCATCAGACGATCCGGCATGGCCATGCCCTTCGCTCTCCGACTCCGCCTCAACCGGCAACACAGCATTGAGGATCCGGCCAATGTTTTCCTCATGTGGGGCCCTCGCATCGAACCAGAATCTCACCTCCGGCGTATAGCGCAAATCCAGGCGCCGCCCTAATTCCAAACGCACAAACCCAACCGCATTTCTGAGAATTTCCATGATAGTTTCCACGTCGCACTGGGGAGCCAGCAGGGACACATAGACATGGGCTACCCGCAGATCACTATTCATCGCCACCCCGGTAACCGTGACACACTGAAGCCGAGGGTCCTTGCACTTTCTGGAGAGAACGTCAGCGACTTCCATTCTGATTTGATCAGCCACCCTGACCGATCGTTTGGTTGGCTTTGACACGACGCTCATGCTTCCGCTTTCCGGCACCCCGTACCAACGCCCCCTACAAGAGTTCAATGTGAGAATCAAGCAACTCCAGCGTGGGGATGGTCCGAATCATGTTCAACGATTGATCGAGCACCCGATTCACATGACGAGCTTCATTCGCAATACAGGCAATGCCTAACACAGACCGCTGCCACAAATCATGATCGCCAAGCTCAGCCACCGACACGTTGAACGTCCCACAGAGACGCGCTTTGAGGCTGGACAGAATATGCCGTTTCGACTTGAGAGAATGCCCATCGGGCAGGTGCAACGCGATCCGACAAATTCCAACCACCATAGAGTCTTCCGACGAGTCCGACACGCCTGGCCTCTGTCACGCTCATGTGCCACACCGTTCGACCACGCGCTACAGCCTGGCGGCCTCTTTATCAAAAACGTATGCCTCAATCACATCACCAATTTTAATATCATTGAAATTTTCAATGCCAATCCCACATTCATACCCCTGCTGCACTTCCCGGACATCATCTTTAAAGCGCCGCAACGAGCCGAGCGTCCCTTCATGGACCACGACATTATCCCGCAACAATCGAATGCCCTCGCTCGCGCGGGCAATCTGCCCGTCATGGACATACGAGCCGGCAATTGTACCGACTTTCGGGATTGTAAAGACCTGCCGAACTTCCGCCCGTCCCAGCACGCGTTCCGTGAGGGTCGGATCAAGCAACCCTTGCGCGATGGCTTCAAGATCCGAGATCGCACGATAAATGATAGTATGGAGCCGGATGTCGACACCTTCCCGTTCGGCGAGCACCGTCGCTTTGGGTTCCGGACGAACGTGAAACCCGATCACCAACGCCTTCGACGCGGACGCCAACAACACGTCCGATTCCGTGATGCCGCCAACGCCCTGATGAAGAATTTGCACCATGACCGCATCAGAGGACAGTTTGCTCACAGATTCTCGCAGGGCCCCCACCGACCCCTGAGTATCCGCTTTCAACAACACTGACAAGACCTTTTTGTCAGGTTTCTGGCCTCGCGCCAACAGATCATCCAAGGTAAGTCGGTTGTGTCCTGTGACAAGCCCGGCCGCACGGAGTTTCTGTTGTCGGGATGTAGCAAGCTCGCGTGCCATCCACTCCTCTTTGACGACCACCAATTGATCACCCGCGGCCGGCAACCCCAGTAACCCCATCACCTTGACGGGAGTGGATGGTCCGGCTTCTCTGGTTTGTTTCCCGTCGTACGACACCATCGCCCGCACGCGACCGCTGGTCGCACCCACCACGTACGCATCGCCGACTTTCAACACCCCGCCGTGCACCAGCACCGTAGCCATGGGACCACGCCCGCGATCCAATTGGGCCTCCAGCACCACACCTCGCGCGGCACAAGCCCTGTCCGCCTGCAACTCCATGACCTCGGCTTGTAGCAGGATCATTTCCAACAACGTCTCCACTCCCCGCTTGTCTTTCGCCGACACTTCCGAGTAAATGGTTTGCCCCCCCCAGTTTTCGGGAACGAGTCCATGATCCGAAAGACCTTGTTTGATTCGGTCCAGATTGGCTCCCGGCAGATCAATTTTATTGATCGCGACCAGAATCGGCACACCAGCCGCTCGCGCGTGGTTCGCCGCCTCGATGGTTTGCGGCATGACGCCGTCATCCGCCGCCACCACCAGGACCACCATGTCGGTGACTTGTGCCCCGCGCGCACGCATGGCCGTAAACGCTTCATGGCCTGGCGTGTCAAGAAACGTCACCGTTTTCTCTCCCACCTGAACGGAGTAGGCTCCGATGTGTTGCGTGATGCCACCCGCTTCCCTGTCCGTCACGTTGGTCTGACGAATCGCATCCAGGAGCGACGTTTTCCCGTGATCCACATGCCCCATAATGGTGACGACCGGCGCGCGAGGCACGAGCATGGCCTCGTTCGTAGGCTCAATCAGGTCCTCTAATCGCCCTTCGCTGGCCTTCTCGGTCTGCACTTCAACGTGAACCCCGACCTCTTCGGCAATCAGTACGCCGGCATCCATGTCCATGGGTTGATTCATCGTGCAGGCGGTGCCCATTTCCATTAACTTGCGGATCACATCCGCCACGCGGACGCCCAAACGTTCCGCAAATTCCTTGACCGTCATGCTGGGGGCAAGTTTGACGGTCTTTTTTCTTGGCTTCGTGACTTCGGTGGATGTGGAAGACGGGATATGCCGGGATCGTTCGTCCCGTCTCAAGGCCGGTAGCGGACGAAGATCCTGCCATCGAGCCGCATCTTCGTAGATTTCCGCAAAGAGATCAGCATCCCTGGGTTTTCCGCTTTTCCGGATTTTTTTCTGTTTCGCATCGTCTGTCGCCTTAGTTTTCTCATCACCTGTTTTGACCTGTTCTGGCATCCCTCCTTGTGCGGGTGGCACAGCAACCGGCTCTGGAACAACGGGCGACGAGGGTTGTTCGACTGCAGGCACGATGTCGGGCGCGAGGACGGCCGGTAATTCAGTCATGGGTACCTGTGCCACGGCCACCACTTCGGGAAGAACCGAACTTTCAGGCACCGTTTCGCTGGCGTCGTGTTCAGGGAACGCGGGGCTGGAAACCTCGGAGGGCAATGCCTCGTCTTCTTTTTTCCGTTTAATGAGAACGTGTTTCTTGTGTGGCTCAGGAGCGGCTTCTTCCACAACCTTGCTTCTGGCACGGGGAGCTGTGGTACTGCCTTTGGCGCGAGCGGTCGTGGCACGAACGCTTTTTTTCTGAACAGCCTTGGACGATGCCTTCTTGGCAGCCTTGGACGGCGTAGCCTTGGACAAAGCTGACTTGGTGGAGGATCCTGGCGAACGCGATGTCTTCCGCGCAGGTGTCTTGCCAGCTTTCTTTACCTTATCATCACGTGACGTCTTACGAGTTTTCATCGGCAATCACTTGACTTCCAGAAGAGGTCTCCTGAGATTCAACGTTTTCCGCAGGCACCGGAGCGGGTACGTCGCAGGCAGACGGGGCCGCAGGCACCGCACCAGCCACGCTTTCATCCTTCACATCCGATTGCAACCCCGCCACCCCTGCTTTCTGTGCATCTTGCGCGGCGGTTTCTTCTGCCAGAGCAGCCTTTATCTCCTGTTCCCGCTCAAGTTTTTCTTTCTCATATTCGCTCGCGCTGATGATATCAATTTTCCACCCTGTTAATTTGGCGGCCAGCCGCACATTTTGACCATTTCTCCCAATGGCCAGCGATAATTGCGAGTCTGCCACCACCACCAGGGCGGCTTTTTTCTCTTCATCAATACCCACTTTTTCAATAGAGGCCGGATTCAACGCTTCGCCGATCAACACGCGCAAATCCATGGTCCACGGGATGATGTCAATTTTTTCGCCTTTGAGTTCCCGCACAACCGACTGGACACGGGATCCCTTAATGCCCACACAGGCACCCACGGGATCCACAGCTTTATCTCTGGAGACGACCGCGATTTTGGTGCGATCCCCCGGTTCGCGCACCACACCTTTAATCTCGACAATTTTTTCCATGACCTCGGGTACTTCCAGCTCAAACAGTTTCACCACAAACTGGGGATGCGCACGGGACAGAATCACCTGCACATCCTTGGGTGTGCGACGCACTTCAAGCAACAACGCTCGGATACGATCCCCCCGGTGATGGACTTCGCGTGGAATCTGCTCATGGACAGGCAAAACGGCTTCAGCTTTGCCAATTTCCACCAGGTAATTGCGTCGATCCTGCCCCACGATGACGCCATGAACCAATTCTTTCTCACGCTTCGAATAGTCTCGCTCGATGGCCTCCCAGGACGCCTCCCGAACCTTCTGGCAAATCACCTGTTTGGCGGCCTGCGCAGCAATTCTTCCGAAATCTTCCAGTTCAATGAGCGACCCGATTTCATCACCCAATTCGGCATCCGCATCCATGCTTCGCGCATCATCCAGTGAAATCTGCAACTTGTCATCGGTGATCGTCTCTGTAATGGTTTTGAGGGACATGACTGAAATCTCACCGGTTTCAGGATCGATCTGGACTTGAAGATTCCTGTAGTCGCCGTACCGTTTTTTGGCCGCCGTCAGCAACGCGGACTCCATAGCCGCCAGCACCCGGTCTTTCGCAATGCCTTTTTCGCGCCCCACTTGTTCAACGACTGCCATCAATTCATGCTTCATCGCCCCTCCTGTTCTTGCCCTCCACGCAACCGGCCCGTCTCCAACGCGACACCTGCCACCGCTCGCTCCATTACCAGTCAATCTCCCGTTTGGCCTGTACGATGGCCTCCCACGGCAACGCCATCTCCCTCCGGGTTCGTGCCCGGATCCGTGATGACCGATCCCGCACCTCCAAGGTCAGACCCTGGTCGTTGACCTCGGCTAACCGACCCGTCAACACCCAGTTCCCGTCAACGGGTTGATGGAGTTTGACCCGAATGATCTGTCCAACGGCCTGTTGATAATCCCCTCGACGTTTCAGCGGACGATCCAGACCTGGGGAAGAAACCTCAAGACGACAGGCACGGAAGCCGGGATCAACGACATCGAGCGCCCGACTGAGCGAATGGTGAAACCGCTCACAATCCAGAATGCCGACCCCTCCCTCTTTCCTGACAAACACCCGAATGATCGTGCCATCCCTTCTGCCCTGACACTCCACATCGGCAATTTCAAGCTGGAGAGCTTTGGCAACAGGCTCAGCGATGTGCTGGACCTGACTCCCCAGCCTGTTCGTGTCCACCCCGTTCCTCCCCACGCCACCAGCCCACCCTGTCTGCTGGGGAACAGCAAAACAAAAAAAAGTGGGCTTCCGCCCACCGCCCCGAACACCTGCCTTATAGCAAGTCCCAGTTCCAAAAAGCAAGACTGCGAGGGACACAATGGCCGACAAGGAATGGTGAGCCGCCTCGGGCTCGAACCGAGGACCCTCGCCTTAAAAGGGCGATGCTCTACCAACTGAGCTAGCGGCCCACTTTGCTCGTCTGATCAACAGGTTACCCTGACTGCAGGGTCTTCTACAACACGGCAATCTTCAACTACATCTTCAACTACAGACTCTATCGCATATCTTAACCTGTCAATATCATTCACAGCATGGCTGTGCCCTTCTTCTGCATCGTAATGGCCGTGCCCTTCTTCTGCATACTGGTGGTAATGGGTATGACCGTCGTCATGTGCAAGGGTCAGAGTCGGTTGCAACCACAAGGTTCCCAAGACCGCATAAACCCCAAACGCCAAGGCAAGCAACAATATCCTGTCAACTGTGTTGAGCTTAGTCTTTTCCTGCATGGCGGACACTCCTTGCTTCTCATAGCATGGATCAATAATCTGCCATGGGTTACTCCGCCGTCGTTGCGACGCTAACAACCGGTCTGATGGTTGTCAAACGCGAAGCCTCCCCGCGGGTAAGGCGATGGCGTGAGGTAACGGCGTTGGGCGCGCTGATTTTGGAGCGTGTGCTCCGGGAGCGGGTATGCGTCATGGGATTGTTCAGCATGATCGTATGTTCCCGATGCGAACCCGTGGACACGATGGAAACGGGACAGGCCGTCAGCGTTTCAATGCGCCGGAGATACCATTTGGCTTCAGCCGGCAAGGCTTTGTAGGTGGTCGCCCCTGTGGTCGTCCCGGACCAACCAGGGAGTGATTCATACACAGGCTCACAATTCTCCAGGACATGTAAATCCACGGGCATCTCGCGATAGAGTTTGCCTTGATAGCGATACCCCACCGCAATTTTGAGTTCCGGCACCCCGTCCAGGACATCCAGTTTGGTCACCGCCAACGAGGTGCAACCATTCACCCGAACCGCGTAGCGCAATACCATCGCATCCAACCATCCGCACCGACGTGCTCGGCCCGTCGTGGCCCCCATTTCCTGTCCACGCGCCTGCAGGCCACTCCCCACGTCATCGGACAGCTCCGTGGGAAACGGCCCGCTTCCGACACGCGTGGTATAGGCTTTGGTCACGCCCAACACCGCATCAATTTTCGTCGGCCCCACGCCCCCGGTACAGGCACCACCGGCACACGCATTGGATGATGTCACAAAGGGATACGTTCCAAGATCCACGTCAAGGTGTGTGCCCTGCGCCCCTTCAAACAGTACGCGGCGTCCATTTTCCATGGCCTTGTGGATGAGTAACGAATCATCGGTCACATACGCAGAGAGGCGTTGGGCATACCCAAGGTATTCTTCGCAAATACGATCGGCCGTAAACCCCCGAGTCCCATGGACATGCCGAAGAAAACCGTTGATTTCAACTAAATTGCTCTCGACTTTTTCTCGAAACCCTTCAGGGTTGAGCAGATCGCCAACGCGAATGCCAATGCGCGCCATTTTATCCACATAGGCCGGACCGATCCCTTTCCCCGTCGTCCCAATACGACGGGCGCCTTTCGCTTTCTCCGCGGCTTTGTCAATGGCCTTATGATACGGCATGATGAGATGCGCGCGCTGACTGATCGCAAAATTGCGCCCCACCTTCGTTCCCCGGGCGGCCAACTGATCCAGTTCTCCAATCAACGCCCCTGGATCAATGACCACCCCGCTTCCCAACACGCATTGTTTGCCCCTGGATAAAATGCCGGATGGCAGTAAATGGAACACGAACGTGCCGCGTGGCGTCACAACCGTATGGCCGGCATTGGATCCACCCTGAAAGCGCACGATGACATCCGCCTCCCGGGCCAGAATATCCACAATTTTCCCTTTGCCTTCGTCCCCCCACTGGGACCCAACCACTACAACATTACCCATTCACGCACCCGATCCTTCCATAGAACAGTCACAAAAAAGGGCCTGGCCAGTATCAAGCCAGAGCCCAAGGGCGATGCTAGGTAGCCTGACGTGTTTTGTCAAATAACGAGGCTAATGGGTCATACGAAGAATTACTAGAACAAGCGCGAAAAGTCTGTGGAACAGATAATCGACATGTTTATTGTTAGCAATCTGTTCCTGTCCTGTCTCGGAATGTCGAATGTGTAAATTGTTGCCAATCTTTGTGAGTGCGAGTGCCTCTTGCTCCAGTGCTTCCCGAAACATTGGAGAGGATGGTCCTGCAGTGGCGTCAAGAAGGGCTGTACTTTGCGCTTTCTTATCCGACCCTGAACCCAGGGTCTTAAGTCGCTCCCAAGCATCCCACAAAACATTTAACGCTTCTCGCCGTGTTACTTCATTGTTGTCGAGAAATTTGCGGCGTGCCGACTCCAGCATGCAATTCAATTTTGAATCGCTTGTGGAAAAGTGAGCCGAAAGCAACTCTTCACTGAGGACAGAGGGAACAAACCGTTCGATATGACCGTCTTCTTTAAGATCATACGCAATTCCATTACAACGGAAGATGCGGTTGACAGCTTCACGGAATTCTTCCTGACCTGCTTCGACACTGAATGTTAGATGATAGTGATTGAGATAGTCATGATAGTGGAGATGGATAGGTTTGCCAATGCGACGCCAGCAAAACTCAATGATATCAAGCATAGTCAGAATGGGCGGCGTACGTGCATGGCTCATCCATGGTTCAGGCTCAAACGATAATGGCGGTTCCCGCAACGCGGGTATTTCAGCACGCATGGCTTGCCACAGTGCATCACCATCAGTACCTGTTATGCTAGGCCCATCGGGGCAGCTTTCAGGATAACTATTACCGAACGAACCGTTGTGGATTCCTGTATAGATAAGTACCCGCACACCACCCCATACATCCTGGCTTATCTCGTCGTTATCCCGAGGACGCTCTCCTGCTTCTCGCTCGCTGAAATACAACATCGTCTTTTCCATTTCAGCGCTTGCCATGTATCCGAAAGACTTTCATCACTTCGTCGCCTAAATGATTGATGACTTTGACGGCAATCCGGCCCGATGTCGGTTTGTCGAAGGGACGGGAAGTGTCGCTGTGAAGCGTTGCCCAGGCTTCCTCGTTAATCTCGCATTTGAGCGTCGTCTTGAGAGCTTTGTAGGGATCGTTGGCACCCAGAAAGTAGGCATGGCGGACGAAAAAGCTCTCTTCGTTGTAGTCGGTGTCAATAAACCAGCAGGCGATCCCGTCAGGATCGTCAGAGCAAACTTCGCCAGAGTTGGGATGAAAGACATCCACGCCTTTGATCTTGACCTGGATTTGTCCATCGTCGGCATCAAGAATTTCAATGTCCGGCTCGCCGAAGATAACGAAGAGGTTACCCTGGCCTGTGTTCTTGAGGTTCTCGGCCATGTGGAGGTCGGCATTCATGCGTGCTTTGAGGACAGGAATACGACCGAGTTTCTGGAACTCGGATGAATGAGCATCGTAGTTGAACGCGCAGGCAATGAGTACGTCGAAGTGGGCATCAGCAGCTTCACGAGCGGCGGCGACAAGGTCGGGACGCGCGACCGTGCCGAACTCCGGACCAATGAAGATGGCGGCACGCTTCTCAGCCCGGGAGTTGCCGTCGTTATCGTCGCTCCCGCCTTCAATGTACCGGCCCTCGGCACAGATAAAGTGCCCCGGCCAGGGAATGAGTGCGGTGAAGGTGATCCGGTCTTCCTTATGCGCCTGCTGGACACCGGCGGTTTTGAGATTGTCCAGGATCATACCGGCAAAGTCCTGTGTATCTCCGGGGTTGAGCTTCGCCACACCGTCTATGAGTTCGTCATTCTCATCCACGCCCAGCACCCGATGTGGCGAAAGACTTTCCACAGTGAACGGCCCGGCGACACGCACTTTTTTGTCATCTTCGTACGGTTTGTCGTAGAGATATTCATACTCGGCTTTCTCCGCAATCGAAGCATCAATTGCCTTCTGACGCGCAATGCGTTGCTTCCACCAGTCAGCATGTAGCTTCTGTGCTCCGGATGACCATGTCGCATCCGTCTTGCGCGGGACTTCCCACTCCTGCCACGTTTTCTTGAGCGCCGTGTTCAGCTTTTTGCGCAGAGGTTCCAGTTTTTTCTGAAAGGTGTCCCAAATGACATCAATCTCGGCATTGTTGGCGATGGATTTAAGAGTGATACGCGGGACACGCTCATAGACGAACCCCTGACGAATTTCCCCATGCACTGGTTGTGAACTCTGCACGGTGTGAGTAACTTCTGATTCTTTGATCTGACCATCGTGGGAGTCGGCCAACAAATAAAAGGGATAGCATGCACCCATGACACGGGCACGGGACAAAGCCAATGCGACACGGGAAGTATCTATCGTAATCCACCGGCGGCCCCATTGCTCGGCAACATAGGCAGTGGTGCCTGAACCGCATGTGGGATCAAGGACAAGATCACTTGGGTCTGTGGCCATAAGGATACAGCGCTTAACCACTTCAGCAGATGTTTCTACAACATATGTCTTCTCTCTTGCGCCAATCGTGTCAGACCATGTAGATGTTAGCTTTGCATAATCTGCTCCTTCTGCATATACGACCTTTCGCAAATATTTTCCTTCAACTTCAATATGATTTGCAAAAATCAATCTCTGCATATTAGGCAGTGAAGTTGGATAGCATTGCTCCTTTGGAGGTAGCCAAGTGGACCCTCTAAACTCTATTGGAAAAACAGCGTTGGGGTCATAGGATGCAGGCCAAAGTGAAACCAATCGGAAGCGCCTTGCGTTTTTGGAAAGGACAAAGCCACGTTCAATGGCCTTTTTTGAAATCTTATGTCGCTCCAACATCTCATCTTCATAGTTATTCCAGTGAAAATCACTATTGTAGTCTTTGTTTTCGAATAGTTGACGGTACTTGGTTTGTGCAATATCTCTTGCAAACCAGATAATGAAGTCATACATCTCCTCAATGTACTTAGCGCCAAGTGGCATTGTTTTCTTTCTGAATCTGATTATTGACACACAATTCTCTTCCCCAAATACTTCATCCATCACAGCTTTCACACGATGCATATTTTCGTCCCCGATTTGCACAAATATAGATCCACTATCAGTCAACAAGTCGCGTACTACGGTTAGTCGGTCACGGAGATAGGTAAGATACGAGTGAATCCCTTCCCTCCATGTATCCCGAAAGGCTTTGACCTGTTCAGGTTCACGTGTGATGTGCTCAACTTTTCCGTCTTTCACGTCACGGTTGGTGGTTGACCACTGGAAATTGGCCTTAAATTTAATCCCGTAAGGCGGGTCAAGATAGACGCACTGCACCTTGCCACGTAGTCCCTCGCGCTCCGCTAGGCTTGTCATCACTTGCAGGCTGTCACCGAGAATCATCCGGTTGGACCAGTTGGCATCGTGCCGATAGAATTCGGTCTTCGCGTTTTCGTTTGGCAGACCGTTGAAGTCAGCATAGAGATCCGGCTGGAAACCTGACTCGTCGGCATCCTTCTCCGCTTTTGCCTGCCTGCTCCGGCGTTGCAGATCGTCGACCAGTACTTTCGCGTGAACTTTTTCCTGAATGAAAAGTGGCGGAGCCTGAACCACCAGATCCGACATGTCCTGCTCGTCCTTCCCCCGCCAGACGAGTTGTGGATCGAGATCGCGGTTGCGCCACTGGTACGCGACAGGAACGGGATTCCTGTCATCTTTCTCCATCACAGCCTCATGCTCGGCCGTGGGGATGTTCTTGCGCGTCGCATCCGGGTACGTAAGGGCTTCAACAGACTTGGATGTCCCGCTTGACTTTCGTTTCGGCATTCAGACGCTATCCTTTGGACAGAATTCGATCATATCCGTTACATGGAAGTGCTGTTTACAAGACTGTTTGACCAGGCGACGACGGTAGATTCCCTGCCCGTACTTCAACTACAAACGGATGTCCTCCCGAATATCCCTCCCCGCCTGGAAGACGATTTCCACCACGGTTACCAGTGTTACCGACACTGCCATCAAAACCGAATACTCGGGGGACACGACTACCATCATTGACAGTTATAACTACAGAGACCGGTCCAGTGGATCCATGCTGGGGACATTTATACTCTGCTTCGCCTATGCTCTGGAGAACCCCTTCAAGAGATTTTATATTTCTCTCCGCTTTAGAGTATCCTTCGCGTATGGATTCACCATAACATTGTAACGCTTCGGGAAAACGACCCGTAATCACTAAAACGTTTCCTTTATTGAATCGGGCGTTCTTTCTGGATTCAGGTCTCAGACGAATAGCTTCGTCGTAGTCCTGTATGGCATCTTCGTATTTTCCTAAAATAGTTTTGGTATTTGCCCGATTATAGACAATCATTCCAGTACTTGATTCAAGATGTAGCTTTTGAGCAAGTTGAACAGCCTTGTCGTAATCCCGTAAGGCATCTTCATATTTATCCAATGCTACCTTTGCATTTCCTCGATTGAACAGGATCGCCCAACGATCAAACGCTATCGCCCCCTTCTCAGCAGCAGAATCGTAGTCCTTTATAGCTCCTTCATAATCCCTGGTCTCCGCTTTGGCATTTCCTCGAAGATAGTATGCTTCATGGGAATCCTGTGCGATAGAGATGCATTTGTCATAGCTCTTGATCGCATCGTTGTAGTCGCCTTGTTGATAGAATGTATTACCTTGGATGAGATAGACATCCGGATCATTCATTTGTCTTACAGGTGCATCGGGACCATTAACCATAGAGAACCCATGTATGTCCATGAATAGTGACAACTCGCTAATACCCAGACCAGCAAGTTCCTTTTTGATGTCCTCTTTGTCAGATGCCTCGATTTTTATTTTCTGCACGACGTCTTCCAAGCCAAGCGAACGTACCAGAACAAAGACACTTTGCTGACGTAGAATTCTCGCTGAAGCCTCACTTCGAACCTTCGGTTCCCAGTACAACGGCAACACTCTGCCATCATTTGGCGGAAAAAGTTTATCAATAGCCTCTTCCCCGTTGAAGACACGTTGATCGTTGAAGACACGTTGATATTTGTCTGTATCGTTCAGGTTAACAACGAATACTGTACCATCTACTAACTCACCATCTCGATCTCGTTGCTCAGCACAGGCAAACCAAAGTGCAATCAGGGGGGGCCACGTAAAATCAATCAGCCCCGTGGCCGCACCGAAATGCTGGAGTTTGGCGAGAAGTTGCAGATCGGAAACCACACGACCTTCTTCTATATCAAAGCCGGCCGTTCGAGCAGGGGCGATAAGTTCGTCACCGTGATAGCTTTTATAGATACGGGGGAACTGATCGTTTCCTGTCGCTCCAGTACCAGAGGGTTGTATAATCTGTTCACTTATCAGGCGACGCGTCGCTGCCGAATACAACTTCCACTTCGCATTTGCCTGGCCGCGAAAAGCATACCTTCCCAGACGGGGCCTCTCGATTTTATCGAGAAACACTTTATCAATGATGCTCAATCATGCCTCTTGGTTCTGTAGCCGTATAGCCACCTGCTTCGGTCGAGAGAAACCACTCCTCAAGTAGTCAATGTGTTCGTAGAGGTCGGGGTGTACCTTCTGCCAAAGGGGATCAAGGACGAACTGCATGCCCTCCCGTCTTGCGAGCTTTGCCGCCGGAACAAAGTCGGCATCGCCGGAGACGAGGACAATGATGTTTGCCTGGCGTTTCAGCGTAATAGACGCGATATCAAGGCCGATACGCATGTCCACGCCTTTCTGGTACAAGTCTGGCCTGAAGTCATCGTCGGTAAGATCGGTAACTTTTATTTGGCCCTTCAGAATCTGCTCCTGTTTTTGCACGCTCAGTATCCAGGAGAAGCCGCTACGCTTACGCACATCACCCAGTCGCACGGCAAAATTGGGGCGACCTCGCAAATGACCAAAGAGGTCCTTCCTGAACCTCGCCTGGGATGATTTGGCGTAGTCAAATGGCTTCTTACTGACAGGCAGGTGGACTTTCTGGTCGTAAGGTTTCGCGTCATAGTAGAAGCTACGATACAAGAGCTGGAACATATTTTGAGCCTTATGAACTTCGTTCAATTGCTCAAGATGCCCTCGAACCAATTGCTCGATTGAGTGGGCAACAGCATTGGGATCTTCTGCATTGACGTCGCGCCGTACAGCCGGAAGACGTTTCAGGAAATATCCACCGTCAATAAGAATTGCGACTTTGGTCATACCGTGGCACTCACAGCACAGGCAACAAGGCAAGAAAAAGCCCCAAGGGATCGGCCTCACTCATGATCGCCAGCCTGTAAGCCGGGAGCGAAGCGTACTGCCAAGGGGCGGATTATGGCGGGACGGTAACACCGGATCCGAATAGATGTCAAGCGTCTGTCGGCACGCCGTCGGCAATCAATCTGTCAACAAGGTCATGAAATCCCTTCTCGATTTCAAAGACGTCGGTGAATTCGGCAAAGGCCCAGCGGCCATAGGCACGGAGGTTGTTCACACCCGGCACCCAGTAGGTGTCCATCGTTGCTTTTTTGTCCCTGGCATCTTCTTCCCGATAACCCTTGATCTCGACGATCACGTGCAACGGGTCGTCATCCCCGTTTCCATCGTTTAACAGCACCATGAAATCAGGGCGATACCTGCGCGACTCGGAGCCGTAGCGATAGGGCACTTCTAATCCAAGGCCATGGTTCTTGACATAGGCACGCACCTGCGGATGCGACTCAACGACACGGCAGAATTCAGCTTCCCAGTCGCTGTCGCAGACGACCCAGTTGATATGGCAACGGCGGCAATCCGTATTCCAGCGCGTCGTCTTTGATGTGGTGAAGCGGACATGGGTCGTCGAGCCTGTCGGATTATAAGGGTCCAGAGTGGCCTTGATAGGGCTCTCTTCCATATGTTGCACAACGATTCCACGGGTGATGCGTTCACAGGCCATGTCCGCCAGTTCCAGATACACAAGCTGGGCCGGATACGTGTTCCCCTTGCAGACAAGGTGGCGATCCAACCACTGACGGGTAATCTGCTTCAACTGGCCGAAGAGGTGCAGCTTCATTTCCTCGCCGGGGTCTCGCCATTTGGTCTCCAGGAGTCGGTGGGTCAGGTGGTAGAGCAGTGTGGACTGACGCAGGTCTTCGAGGTGCTTGAGGTTCAGATCAACGCCCTTGCCGAGGATACCCTCATTGCGCGTAATGGACGGACCAACGATGTCGGGTGTGAGTACCAGCGTCGAGTCGTTGTTGAACCTGGCCGAGAGACGTTCCTCCGGCAACTCAACACGGTAGCCTTCCACGCGGGGGAAACATATCTTGCAGTCGTCGCGTTCCGGGGTCATCGCCTTGACCTCCACCGTCCCATGCGGCGGCTCCGGTGGGATCACCACCGGCTTGACCGCGAAGTCGAACGGGACGCCGAGCACATCGGCGTATTCGACGTGCAAGCGCCCCGTTTCGTTCAAGTCATAGGACTGTCGACGGAGAGCACGACCCACAACTTGCTCACACCGCAACTGCGTACCAAAGGCACTCACGCCCAACACATGGGTGACGGTATTGGCATCCCAACCCTCTGTCAGCATTGATACCGAAACGACGCAACGTGTCGCCCCGCCGAGCCGGCCTTCTTTACCAACGGTATTCATCACCTCGCGGAGCAGATCCTGGTCAGAAAGATTCTCCGCCTGCTGACGATCACCCGTCCGCATCACGATCTCACGGCGAAAGCGTTCAATCTCATTGGCGGCCATGGTCCGAAAATTCGCGTCAAGCGCCTCCCCCGATTCCAGTTGTTCACTGTCAATGAGCAATGTGCGGGGACGGGCAATCGGCTTCCCATGCCCGTCGAAATTGCGGAACAATTTCAGACGTCCGTGCTCCAGCTTCGTGGCACCGTCTTCCTGCTCACGCCGAAACCCGGCAATGTAATCATACACCAGCTTCGATGTTGAGGTGTTATTGCACACCACGATAAAACAGGGGGGAACCTTGATCCCCGCATCCTGCCACAGATCAAAGATCTTGACGTAATGGCCGTAGAGAGCTTCCAGCGCAGTCTGGAGTTCGACAGGAATCTTGAGCGGGTCAAGCGTGAAGACTTTGCCGCGCCCCTGCCTGGGCATTTTTTTACCAATGTGATCCCAAAGATTCCGAAACTTCGGCATGTCGCCGCCCGGGATGTTGTCAGCCACCGGGACACGGGGCAGCTTGACGATGCCGCACTCGATGGCGTCCATGAGCGAGAAGTCGCTCACCGTCCAGGGGAAGATCGTGCCTTCGGCGTAGCCCGACCCGCGCAGGAAGAAGGGAGTCGCCGACAGATCAACCACGCGTTGGATGCCCAGTTTGCGTTGCACCGCTTCCAACCCGGAAATCCAGACACGGGCGGCTTCCTTATTTTTCTCCGCTTCCTTGCGGTCGTCCCCTTTCAAGTTACCGTCGGCATGCTCACCGGACGGTTTCTCCCGGTAACAATGGTGTGCTTCGTCGTTGAATACCATGATGGTCTTGATACCCATGAGACCGGGCATAACACGCTGGAGCATCTGCCCTTCGGTTTCACGCGTCTCGATCTCCGGCCCCAGGCCCTGAAGAAGAGATCGCCCACATTTTGAGAGTTTGGTCATCTCCCGTAGCATAAAGGCATGGTAGTTGGTGATGACGATCTTCGCACGATCCATATCGCCTAGCATGTCGCCCGGCACCAGTTCGCGGTTTCTGTAGTAGCTGTCCGGGTCATTCGGCTGGAGCACCCGCAACCGATCCCTGATCGTCAGACCCGGAGCGACCACCAGAAACCCACGTGTGAACTTCCGGCGGCTCGGGCAACGGACCGCGTTGATCGTCTGCCACGCAATGAGCATGGCCATGACGGTGGTCTTCCCTGCACCGGTGGCAAGTTTCAGAGCCAATCTCGAAAGGCCCTGGTTCAAGCGATCATTCACCCACTCAAGATTTTCGAGAAACCGCTGCCTCTCCCTGGCAATCTGCGGAGCGACTTCGGTCAGCCAGATGACGATCTCCACAGCCTCGACCTGACAGAAGAAAGGACGAATGTGATTGAACCGATGATGACGCCAGTGTTGCAGTAACCTGGCCGTCTCCGGTGTCACCCGCCAATCCTTGGGGTCCGTCAGCGCTCGCCAGTTGGCAATACGCTGTCGAAGTTCGTTGATGAGCACCGTCAAATCATATTGCTGGGTTTCGGTCTCCAGTGTTTGTGACTCGGAGTCGAAGACGATTTCGCGCTGGACATGCTTCCGCTTCCTGGGCGCGGGGATCGGCGTGATAAACGAAACACTGCGTCTCTGATTGAGAGTCTGGTTTGTCGGCTGTCTGTTCTCATCAAGCTCCCAATGTTCCGACGGACACTCGTAGGGTGAATTCAAAATCGGTCGTTCAAAGAAATCGTGGTTCATAGCGCTTTCATGCCATTCTGGTCCGACGCAACTTCGGCGGCCGTTTACTGATAGCTTTCCGTGTCCGTGGGAAACCGCTGACATTCGACTTCGTCTTTGAAGCAACGTAAGGCTTGCAGAGCATCGGCTTTGAGGTGGGCATAGGGTTTGACAAACTTCGGGACAAACTCATCAAACAGACCCAGCAGGTCATACAGGACCAACACCTGCCCGTCGCAATGGGGTCCCGCCCCAATCCCGATGGTCGGGATTGCGACCGCCTGGGTCACGGATTGCGCCACGGCGGCGGGCATCGCTTCAAGCACCAGAGAAAACGCCCCGGCCTGTTCCAATGCCCTGGCATCAGTGCACAACACGTCGGCCTGAGCAACGTCTTTGCCCTGCACTTTGTAGCCTCCAAATTGATTCACGAATTGCGGGGTCATGCCGAGATGGCCCATGACCGGAATACCCATGGCGGTCAGGGCGTGGACCCGATCCACAATCACGCCACCACCTTCGACTTTTACGGCCGCGGCGCCAGCCTGGATCAAGCGACCCGCATTGTACAACGCCTGCTCGCGACTGACCTGATAGCTCATAAACGGCATATCGGCAATGATCAACGCCTGGCGACGGACACGGGTCACCAGCCGCGTGTGATACACCATGTCTTCCATGGTGACCGACAACGTGTCGCGTTGCCCCTGCACCACGACACCCAGCGAATCACCGACCAGAATGGCCTGGATGCCGGCTTGTTCGATGAGACGGGTGAACAACGCATCGTAGGCCGTCACGACGACCAGTTTTGCCCCATGCTTCTGGCGTCGGAATTCTGGAACCGTCATGCGCCCACCTCCGCCTTGCGGATAATCTCGGGCAGTCGGTCAGCTAACCGTCCGGGCATGATGTGCACGCCATGACACCATGGACGAATCAAGCGAATAGTCCGCACCGCCATCTCAATCCCGACTTCAGGCGCACGGGCATCTCCGGCTTTGTGCAGTTCGTGAATGATCTCATCCGGCACATGGATGCCCGGTATGTTCGCTCTGACATATTCCGCCATCGCGGCCGACCGGAGTACCAGGACACCAGCCAGGATGTAACAGGTCCCTGCGGGAATCGCCCGCATGAACGACTGAAATCCCTCGGTGGCAAACACGGCTTGTGTCTGAAAAAACTGCGCGCCGGCGTTGATCTTGGCCGCCATTTTCTTCTGCACAAGATCAATCGGTTCACCACCCGGCGCCGCTGCGCCGCCAATAAAGAATGTCGTGGCCCCATCCAACTGGTGTCCGGATAAATCGTGTCCCTGATTGAGTGCCTGTACGGCGCGCATGAGCTGCACGGTATCCAGGTCAAACACCGGCTTCGCATCCCGGTGATCGCCAATGCCCGGACTGTCGCCGGTGAGACATAACACGTTACGGATGCCCAGAATATGGGCTCCCAACAGATCCGATTGAAGGCCAATGCGGTTTCGATCGCGGCAGGTGAGCTGGAGCACAGGGTCATGCCCCTGCTCAGACAGCAGGCGGGCCAGCGCCACAGAACTCGCCCGCATCACCGCAGCGGTGTTGTCAGTGACATTGATCCCGTGCACGATCCCGCGTAATGACTTGGCGGTCTCCAGCAACCCCGACACATTGGTCCCTTTCGGCGGGTTCAGTTCGACGGTGACGGCAAACTGACCGTGGGTCAGGGCATGGTGGAATATGGATCGGGGGACAGGCATGGTCGTGTGCGGAAGGAACGATCAAGCCACGGCCCGTCGCGCCCCTTCCAGGGTATTCACCAGAAGCATCGCAATGGTCATCGGTCCAACTCCCCCGGGCACGGGGGAAATCCATCCCGCGCGTGCACGCACCTGTTCAAAATGCACATCGCCTACCAACCGTCCGTCATCAAGGCGATTGATGCCCACATCAAGCACGATGGCACCGTCTTTCACCATGTCACCGGTGATGAACTGTGGTTTGCCAATCGCGGCCACCAGAATATCGGCGCCCCGACAGACAGCGGGAAGATCCGTCGTCCGTGAATGACAAATGGTCACGGTGGCGTGGCGATGCATCAGTAACATGGCCACCGGCTTTCCGACAATGTTGCTACGACCGACCACGACCGCCTGCTTTCCCTGGATGGCTTCGCCGGTTGATTCAATCATGCGGAGCACCCCGTTGGGTGTACACGGCACAATCCCCGTCGCCCCCTCCACCAACCGGCCCACATTGTACGGATGAAAGCCGTCAACATCTTTGTCGGGAGACACCGCCTGTAACACGGCCTGACTGTCGATATGGGACGGCAAAGGCAGTTGAACCAGAATCCCATGCACCGCGGCATCCGCATTCAGCCGATGAATGAGGTCCAGCAACCCGGCCTGCGTCGTGTCCGACGGCACATGATGGTCAACCGCATACAGGCCGGCGGTATCACATGCCTTCTTTTTATTGCGCACGTAGACGGCCGAGGCCGGATCGTCGCCGACCAGGACCACGGCCAACCCGGGACGCACGCCGGTTCGGGTTTCAAACGCCTTCACGTCCAGGCCAATGTGATCTCGAATCTCCTTTGCCAACTGTTTCCCGTCAATGAGATGAGCCGACACCGCATTCTCCTTTCGCCTGAATGTGCTACCCGAACATTAATGGTTACCACCCTGTGCAACCCCGTGACGATAACAGGGGCTCAAAATTGTCGTCAATCCGGGACAGGAGCACGTCGTCTCTCTTGACACCATCCAAAAGCGGTCCGTAGGATGCGTTCGTGAGACGACCTGCCGACCCGCGTTCTCAATCCGTTCCAGTGTGTTGCCTGCTGTTTGCTTGCGTCACTCGCGGCCCATTCTCTTTGTTGAGCACACCGCTTCTCACCCTCGCCATGCTGGTGTGGCTCGGCCCAACCCTGTGGCTGCTCGGATGGTGGCCACCCTCGGCTCTGGCCCATCCCATCGGCGAACTCCAGCACCCCCAGTCGTTTATTGCCCACCCGGCGGGTGATGCCTATTTCATCGCCAATGCCAACGGCGAACCCGGACAGGCCGATCAAAACGGATTCATCTCCAAACTCGATCAGCATGGCACCATGCTGGATTTGCACTTTATTCAAGGTGGCCGGGGGGACACGATTCTGCATGCTCCCCATGGCATGGCCATTGTCGGCGACATCCTCTACGTGGCTGATATCAACGTCATCCGGGGGTTTCATGCCGCCTCAGGCAAGCCCATGGTCACTGTTTCGTTTCAGCCCATGCAGATTGAGATGTTGACAGATCTGATTGCCGACGGCGTCGGGCAGCTCTTTGTCCTGGATACGAGGGGCAATGCCATTTACCAGGTTGACCCGCACAATCATCATGCCGTGTCCCTCTATGTCCAACATGAGGATCTGGCATCGCCGCGGGGCGTGGCCGTCCATCCACAGTCGGGCCGGCTGTTGGTGGCCAGTCTGGATCAAGGGACGGTGATGGAAATCGCGGAAGACCGCACCATCACCGAGGTCATTTCCAATTCGATGTTGACCGGCCGGTTTCAGCATTTAAGCGGCATTGATTTTGATCGGTTCGGCAGCATGTATCTGTCGGATCTGACGGCGGGGAAAATCTGGCAGGTGTACCCGGACCAGTCCATGCATGTCATCGCCGAGTTCCTGATCTCGCCCGCCGCCGTCAAAATCGATCGTCTGCAACACAGAATTCTCGTGCCCTACCTGTACGCCAATGGCGCCGAGATGAACAGTCTGGAACACCCGATCAATAGCGGCACGCACAAGAAACGCCGACGAACGCTTTCCGATTATGGACTGGGCGGGTTCCAGGAAGACACGCGACCATGAGCGTCTGTGTCTACTGTCGGGAACGCAAAGGGAAACGCCCGTGCCCGGCGTTAGACGGCCCCCTGTGCAGTCAATGCTGTGGGACGCACCGTCTGGTCCGTATTCCCTGCCACACCGATTGCGTCTATCTGGACAACAACGTGGCCTATCAACAAAAACGCGTCGGGGATCAGTTTGAACAGCAACGGCGGGCCCTCTACAAAGCCCTGATCGAGCAATGGGGAGAGAAAGCCGCGGAGGTGTGGTACTTTCTCGAAGCCGTCACGTTTAAACATTTCCAGGCACGGAAGGATGCACAGGATGGAGAGGTCATTGCGGCCATCCAGACGTTGCGTCGCTCATTCAGCCCCATCCACATCCCGGAAGGGATGGCCCCACCGTTTACCGAGTCTCTCAAGAAGGAATTTCAGGCATTTATGCAAGGCGAAAAAGCCGATGCACAGCTCGTGAACGCGGTGCTGGACCGGGGCGTGACGTTTATGACCGAGTTTTCAGGCACAGGGCTACGGTCCAATCGCTTTCTCAACGGGCTGGTCGGTTTCCTGAAGAGCCGGCATCCGGAGACGGCCGAACAACTGACGAAACTTGGCACGACGGGCGGACAGATTCTCCTCCCGGGCGACGCCGCATACAAAGATCGGGTGGCCCCCTTTCACCCTGTGTAACGGGTGACGCACAGTCATTGTTGCCGGATCACGACCCGTTGCCTGCCGTGTCCGTGTCGTGTGCTTCGACAGTGATTTCGATACGTTCGAGGGGGTTATCTTTGCGGTCTCGTCGTTGTTGCACGATGGTGTCCGCCACATCCATCCCGCTCACTACCTCCCCAAACACCGTGTACTGGCCATCCAAATGCGGGGCACGACCCACCATGATGAAAAATTGCGATCCGGCACTGTCGGGATCAGCCGTGCGAGCCGCAGACACAATGCCCCGTTCATGAGGAATCTGGCTGAACTCGGCCGGCAGGGTGTACCCGGGGCCTCCCATTCCATACTCCGCCCGATTGCTTGGGTCTTTGGTGGATGGATCACCGCCCTGGATCATAAATCCGGGGATGACCCGGTGGAAAATGGTTCCGTTATAAAAACCTTTCCTGGCCAGATTGACAAAACTTTCGACATGCCTGGGCGCCAGTTCCGGGAACAGCACCATCTCCATCTCACCAAATTTGGTTTTGATGGTCACACGAGGCGCCTTCTGAGGCGCCTTCTCATCCGCCACACGCAACGCCCGGGGATTTCCGGCCCACACATCGGCCAGACTCCCCCCCACCAGTACACTGGCACACCCCAGAGCCACACCCCAGGTCACAAAGCTACTCCGTACGACTTGCCATTTCATCATGCTCCATCCTCCACGGTTATTCGTCATTATACCACGCCGCACGCATCGGTGGACGTCAGGTGGTCCAACGCCTGCCTCGCGGCCTGCTGCTCGGCCATCTTCCTGGTTTGCCCCAACCCGCTTCCGTACATGGTCCGTGCAATGGCAACGGTCACGGTAAACGTCTTGCGATGATCGGGGCCCGATTCCTCAATCACCGTATAGACCGGCAATGCGTGAAAATGTTGTTGCGCCCATTCCTGCAATTGACTTTTGTAGTCCTGCCGGAAAGCATCGAGATTGTCCTCCCGCAAGGCCCGCCATTGAGATGCCAATGCCTTTAACACAAACGCTCGGGCTGCGGCCATCCCCCCATCCAGATAGATCGCCGCGATGACCGCCTCTAACGCGTTGGCCAGCAAGGAACTTTTGTCTCTGCCCTCGGTGCGTTCTTCGCCCCGCCCCAAGCGAAGCAGTGGGCCAAGGCCCAATTGACGGGCGGCGTCCGTCAACGCGACACGCCCAACCAGCCGGGATCGTATCTGTGACAACGCTCCCTCCGCCAACGCCGGAAAGGTTTCCGCCAGATACTCACTCACAATGAGTCCCAGCACGGCATCGCCCAAAAACTCAAGGCGTTCATTATCTCTGGCATGACTGGACGATGTTTCCTGGAGATGGGAACGATGCGTTAAGGCCTCTTCCAGTAACGCGGGTTGGCGAAAGTGATACTGCAACACCTGCTGAGCATCCTGGCACATCGTCACACCCCGGGCTTCGTTCTGTCTGCGGCGTGTCGCATGGAACACCGCGTTCATGGTTCGAGACGCCGCGAGTCAGGCGGACGTGCCGGTATGGCACGCCGGGGGGGACACGGAACCAGCGCGACGCTCTGGCGCGGACTTGAAAACCAGGCAGGCATTGACGCCGCCAAAACCAAACGCATTGGAAATCGCAGCCGTGATGGGAGCCTGTCGGGCCTGGCCGGGAATATAATCAAGATCACAGTCAGGATCGGGATGCTCCAAATTGATCGTGGGCGGCAGGATTCCATGATACAGCGCCAGGGTGGTCACCACGGCCTCGACTCCCCCCGCACCGCCCAGCAGATGGCCCGTCATGGACTTCGTGGAGCTGACGGGAAGGTGATAGGCATGCTCTCCAAACACGGTTTTGACAGCCCGGGTTTCAATGGCATCCGCCATGGTCGAGGTTGCATGAGCATTAATATACCCAATGGTCTCCGGATGCACCCCGGCATCGCGCAGCGCCTGTTCCAGACACGCAACCGCTCCGGCCCCATCCTCCGGCGGAGCCGTGATATGAAAGGCATCGCTGGTCATGGCATATCCGACAAGTTCACCGTACATTCTGACGCCGCGACGTTGTGCATAGTCGAGTTCTTCCAGCACCACAACCCCCGCTCCTTCTCCAATGACAAATCCATCCCGCTCGCGATCAAACGGCCGACTCGCCCGCACCGCATCGTCATTCCGACGGGACAACGCTTTGGCGGCGCCGAATCCGGCAATGGCCAACGGGCAAATCGTCGCCTCCGTCCCACCCGCCAACATCACGTCCGCCTCCCCGCGTTGAATAATCCTGTAGGCATCTCCGATGCAGTGATTCCCTGTGGCACAGGCCGTGACCGCACACGAGTTAGGCCCCCTGGCTCCAAACCGTATCGCCACCTGACCAGAGGCCAGATTCACGATGACCATGGGAATGAAGAACGGGCTGACACGCCCCGGACCTTTGGTCTGGAGAACCTGGTGATACTGCTCAATGCCCGGAAGGCCGCCAATCCCGGCCCCGATGTACACCCCGACCCGTTCGGCGTTTTCCGGGGTGATATGTAATCCCGCGTCATCCACCGCCTCCTGGCTGGCCGCTACGGCGTAGTGGATGAACGTATCCATTTTTTTGATTTCTTTTTTTTCGATGTAACAGGCAGGATCGAAGCCCCGCACCTCACCCGCGATTCGGCAGGGATAGTCCGAGGCATCAAATCGCGTGATCGGGCCGATACCCGACCTGCCGGCCAGCAACGCCTGCCAGGTATTGTCGACACCAATACCCACGGGAGTCACCACTCCCAGGCCGGTGATGACGACGCGCCGCGGGGGATGCTCACTCATGAGAATCGTTCACCACGGCTCAGGTTTTTTCTTTGATATACTCAATGGCCTGAGAAACCTTTTGAATCTTTTCCGCATCTTCATCGGGAATTTCAATATCAAAGGCCTCCTCAAGCGTCATCACCAGCTCAACCGTATCCAATGAGTCAGCCCCCAGATCCTCGACAAAAGACGCTTCGGGCACGACATCATCCTCTTCCACCCCTAACTGCTCCGCGATAATCTTTTTAATACGCTCTTCAACAGCCATCGACCTTCTCACCTCCCGTTAAATAAGCCTGTTGCACCATGCATTGCTCACGTTATGCCATATACATCCCGCCATTCACATGCAACACCTGACCCGTGATATATCCCGCGGCGTCAGACGCCAGAAAACGAACGGCCTCGGCCACATCAGCGGGTTGGCCGAACCGACCAAGCGGAATCTGTCGCGCTAACGCGTCTTTGACATCCTGGTTCAACACCCGGGTCATCGCCGTATCAATAAAACCCGGCGCCACCGCATTCACGGTAATCTTCCGGCTCGCATATTCCCGAGCAACGGATTTGGTCACGCCAATGACCGCCGCTTTGGACGTCGCATAGTTCGCCTGTCCCGCGTTCCCGGTCGCTCCCACGATAGACGCGATATTAATAATCCGGCCATACCGCTGTTTGGACATCGGACCCAGTACGGCTTTCATGCAATAAAATGTCCCCGTGAGATTGACCTGGAGAACGGCGTTCCAATCATCTTCCTTCATGCGCACAATCAACCCGTCACGGGTAATGCCCGCATTATTGACCAACACATCCACGCGCCCCCATTCCTTCAACACGCGATCCACCATGCCCGTGACGGCATCCCACTGTCCGACGTTCGCAGAGACCGCCAGTCCCTGACGACGATGTTGAGTCACCAACTGCACGGTGTCCTGACACTGCCCTGCATCAAGATCAACCACCGCGACATCCGCCCCCGCTTGTGCCAGGCACGCCGCAATGGCTTGACCGATGCCCTGAGCCGCTCCGGTCACCACGGCTTTTTTCCCTTCCAGCATAGCCCCTCGCTGTATTCGTGTAGAGGAGTTGCCTCTTACCCGCAATGACGTACATCCGTCAAGGTCTTTTCCAAAGAATCCGGATCGTGAATATTCAGTAACGTCGCCTCCGGCACGATTCGTTTGGCCAGTCCTGTCAAGACCGTTCCCGGACCGATTTCAATAAACGTCCGCATGCCCATGTTCCACATCGCGCGCATGCTTTGCTCCCACAACACGGAGGCGGGCAACTGACGAATCAGCGAACGCCGAATGTCCTCCGCCCGCACCAACGGCCGGGCATCCACATTCGCCAGGAGCGGCACGTTCAAATCGGCAAGAGACACCGCACGCACGTGAGCGGCCAGACGATCCGCGGCGGGTTGCATCAAGGACGAGTGGACCGGCACGCTGACGGGTAAAGGAATAGCACGGTGGCACCCTCTGGCTTTGGCCAGGCTCATCGCGCGTTCAACGGCGGCACGCTCGCCCGCAATCACCACCTGCCCCGGAGCATTAAAATTGGCCGGTGAGACCATGCCTTCGGACTGCGCCTCACGACAGACATCCTCCACCACTTCCCCTGCCAACCCGAGGATCGCCACGACGCGCCCGCTCCCGGACGGGACCGCCTCCGCCATGTATCTGGCCCGTGTCTGCACCAACGCCACCGCGTCGGCAAACGACAGCCCGCCGGCTGCAACGACGGCGGCATATTCCCCCACACTGTGACCCGCCACCACCGCCGGCCGGATTTTCGCATCCAACGCCCGCCACGCGATAAGACTCGTGACCAACAACGCCGGTTGCGTATATTCTGTTTGATTGAGTTGTTCCGCCGGTCCGTCACAGCAGACATGCCGCAGGTCATATCCCAGTATCGCGCCGGCCTCTTCAAACAAGGCCATCAGATCGGGACGCGCGTCACGCCATACCCGACCCATCCCGACGACCTGCGAGCCTTGACCAGGAAACAGGAATGCAATGGTATCGGACATAGGCTTACAGGATGCGCGCCCCGGAGACGAACGCCAGCGGGGACACATGCATGTGCACGGACACCGGTCCCACACGCGGGTTAGTCAACGATAAACTCGCCGCCATCAACATATAATACGTTGCCCGTCAACCAGTGTGCCTTCGGATGGCTCAGCAAGCCGATGACGTCGGCCACATCTTTGGGCGTGGTGAGTCGCCCTGACGGATTCTTCCGTTGCGCCATGTCAATCATGGTATCGGACCCTGGAATTTTCCGTAAGGCAGGGGTATCGGTGACACCCGCCATAATCGCGTTTGCCGTAATCCCCATGGGCGCCAATTCCAGCGTGAGTTGACGAATATGGGACTCCAGTGCCGCTTTCGCCGCAGACACCGCGCCATATGTGGGCCACACCCGAGCGCCTCCGGCGCTGGTCATCGCAAAAATCCGTCCGCCGCGGGCCATCAGTCCCTCGGCGTATAACGCCTGCACCCAGTACACCAGACTGTTTGCCATGACGTCGAGGGTCATTTCGATCTGCGATTGACTCACGGCGTCGCCAGGCTTGTCGGCAATGAACCGTTTCAGCGTACCAAAGGCCAGGGAATGGAACAGCACGCGAACTGTCCCGGATGAACCCGCCGCGCGGCACTTCGCTCGCATCGCGTCAATGACCGCGCGACGCTTCTCCACATCGGCGGCATTGACGTTATAAAAGAGCGCCTCACGGCCAAGTGCGCGAATAGCGCCCTGAATACGTTCCGCATTGGGGAGTGTGGATTTTCGGTCCAGGTGCACGCCCACAATATTCATGCCACAGGCCGCTAATTCCAGTGCGACGGCCTCACCAAAGCCGCTTGATGCCCCCAGAATGACCGCCCATTCTCCTTCCAGTGGTTGATGATCCGTCGCCATGTTTCATCCTTTCCGTGCCAGTTTGTGTCTTGCCCGCGTCCTGTGGTGCGGGTTTGGCATCCTGGTGGTCACGACCCATTCTGCAGGCAGATTTCCTTGACTGCCTTAATTACATCTTCACCGCCTACCACCGTATCACACCGGAGGCCCAAGTGAGACCCGCTCCAAACGCCGCCACCACCACCACCTGCCCCGGTTGGATGGCCCCGGTTCTCACGGCTTCATCCAACGCCAACGGGATGGAAGCAGCGGAGGTATTGCCAAAACGGTCCACGTTGATCACGATCCGTTCGGATGACAACCCGATCCGTTGCCCCACAGCCTTTAAAATCCTGATATTGGCCTGGTGGGGCACCAGCCAGTCAATATCGTTAATCCCGAGCCCGTGAGCCGCGACCGCTTCCCGTATGGCCTCCTCCATGGTTTTGACGGCAATCTTGAACGTTTCATTCCCGCGCATTTTGACACAATGCAACCGCTCGACGACCACGTGCTCCGAAGGGGGCAGGCTGGAGCCACCGCCCGGCACGTGAATCAACTCGGATAACCGACCATCCGCGTGCAAATGCGTTGACAGAATACCGCACTCGGCTTCTGTGGGGCCGACCACGACAGCTCCCGCGCCATCTCCAAAGAGCACGCATGTATTACGATCCGTCCAATCCGTGACGGTGGACATCACATCCGACCCAATCACCAGCACATAGCGATATCCCGTGCACACAAAGGCATCCGCCACGGACAACGCATAAACAAAGCCACAACAGGCTGCTGCAAGGTCACAGGCCGCAGCCTTCGTGGCTCCCAGTCCATGTTGAACGATGGATGCGGTCGGAGGAAGAGGCGCATCCCCCGTGCAGGTGGCCACGAGAATCAGATCAAGTTGGGAGGATTGAACGTTCGCGGCGGCCAGCGCATGCCGCGCGGCACGCATGCTCAGATCCGAGCATGCCTCGCCCGGGGCCACTATGTGACGCTGGCGAATGCCCGTACGCTCCACAATCCAGGCATCTGACGTCGCCACCATCGTTTCGAGGTCGACATTGGTCAAGACCCGCTTCGGAGCACAGGAACCCGTCCCGAGTATCCGACTTCTCATTCACAGGCCATGCAAGGCCCCACCCGTCACGGGGTGAGTCAAACTCTCGGCAATATCACGCTGAATCAGGTCAATCAGCCGCCCCCTGGCTAACGCCTCCGCCCGTCCGATCGCGTTTTTAATCGCCTTCGTCGAAGACCGGCCATGACAAATCATGCAGATGCCATTCACACCCAGGAGCGGGGCGCCTCCGAATTCGGCGTAATCCGTTCGTCGTTTCAATCGCATCAGCGGGCCGGCCAAGACAACCAGCGACACGCGACCCAGGGTGGAACGCATCACCTCGCTCATGAGTATTTTTTTCATGGTCTCCACCAGACCTTCGGAGATTTTCAACGACACGTTGCCAAGAAAGCCGTCACACACGATCACATCGGCCGTTCCACTGTACACATCCCGACCTTCAACATTCCCCATAAAATTTAAGGCACTGTTTTTGAGCAGATGGAAGGTTTCCTTGGTCACCTCGTTACCTTTGGTGGCTTCCTCGCCAATACTGAGTAATCCCACACGAGGACTCGGCAGACTCAGCAGGTGCTTGGCATACTCATGGCCCATAATGGCAAACTGATAGAGTTGTCGGGCAGAACAGTCTACCGTGGCTCCGACGTCCAGCAGAATGGCCGTCCCCCGCAAAGTCGGCAGGGTGGCGGCAATAGCCGGTCGTTCAACCCCCTTGATAGTACCAAGCAGAAAAAAGGCCGAAACCATCGTCGCCCCCGTATTGCCGGCACTCACCACCGCCTGCGCCTTTCCGGTTTTGACCAGACTGGTCGCGATCCATATTGACGAATTGCGTTTTTTTCTGGCGACGTGCGCGGGGGATTCGTGCATGCCCATCGTTTGAGGGGCATGATGAATGGTCAACCGGGGATCTGTACACTGCACGCGATCCAACTCGGCCCGGAGACGGTCTTCCTGGCCCACGAGGATCAATTCAACATCAAGCTCATTGAGAGCCTGTACCGCGCCTCCAACGGCAGGGGCCACGCCGTGATCCCCGCCCATGGCATCGACAGCAATTTTCATGCAACCCACAAACCTCCCGAAGGGAGGACAGAAGATGATACGGGGTTAGCCCTGGTCCATGGCAATGATCGCCACCCGCTTGTAGTAACCGCATGACAGGCAGGTCCGATGAGGCAACATGCGTTCGTGACATTGAGGGCAAATGGAAAAACTTGGCACGTGAAGTTTTTGATGTGTGCGACGTTGATCCCGCCTTGACTTGGAATGTCGATGTTTGGGATTAGGCATTGTTCTCTCCTCACGTTAAAGAAACAATCGGTGACAGGGCACCATACCCTGCATCAGGAAGCCAAAGAGTTCCGTGAAGGGTTGAGCCCGCCATGTAAAATTCCGCAGGGCGACTTCGCATTGACCTCTTCGCGGAGACTACGAATGAGATCACGATGCTACGGTCGAAAAACGTTATGTTTTCCATTGCAAACTCGTTGCCGGTCGTGGAAAGACCGCACCCTCAATCCTGACCAGGCAGTCAGCCGGGATACTGGAGACGACAGCATGCAACCACATTATCTTCCCTGTACCCCTGACAGTCCAATGACCATGTTGCCGGCACATGGGATTGAATGGATCTGCCC
The DNA here is from genome assembly GCA_963692935.1 of Nitrospirales bacterium. Taxonomy (GTDB): domain Bacteria; phylum Nitrospirota; class Nitrospiria; order Nitrospirales; family UBA8639; genus Bin75. The sequence goes on along the minus strand of OY843588.1, from coordinate 224,452 downwards.
TCATGTTCCCCTCACCCCCCGCGTCAAATCATCTTTTCGATGATGTATCGGGGACGAGCCTTTGTTTCCATGTAGATCTTTGCCAGGTATTCCCCCACAACGCCGATGCTCAGAAGTTGGACTCCGCTCAGGAGAGAGAGCAGTACCACGGTAGAGGTCCAGCCTGGCACGGCGTCACCACTGAATACAGCCTGCAGTGCCCACAGGCAGAACACCGAGCTGAAGACGGAGATTATAAGACCTAATGCAGTGATAATGCGGAGCGGGAAAACAGAAAATGAGGTAATACCATCAATGGCCAAGCCAAGCAAATGTCGTAGAGCGTAGGCGGAACGACCAGCATGGCGACAGGACCGGTCGTAATAGACGCAAGTGGAGGGAAAGCCGAGTAAGGGCACGATCCCCCGCAAAAACAGGTTGACTTCTTTAAAATCTCGTAGATGCTCGATGGCTCGGCGACTTAGCAACCGGTAATCCGCATGGTTAAAAATGATGGACCCCTCTCCTGTCATCCACGCCATCAGACGGTAAAAGGATTCGGCGGAAAAACGCTTAAGAAAATTGTCGGATCTGCGATCTTTCCGGATTCCATACACAACCTCGTAGCCACCACGATTGGCGTCCAGCATCTGCTCGATAGCACCGAGGTCGTCCTGCAGATCTGCATCCACACTAATCACGGCATCGCCGTCAATGGTCAGTAAACCAGTCAGAATCGCTTGTTGTTGTCCAAAATTCCGCGACAGCTTGATGCCGTGCACGGCCTGATGCTGGCGGTTCAAGTCCTCAATCAAAGGCCATGTCCGATCCTTACTGCCATCATCAATGAAGTAGATGTGGCTGTCGTGGCCGATTTTCTCTTTACGCTGTAATGCCCGCAGGACTTCCATCAATCGCTGCACCGTCTCCGGCAACACATCCTGTTCATTAAAGCAGGGAACAACAATATGGAGTTTCATGACCCTAACCCTTTCGAGACCAAACCCCAATCAGGCCCCATGGAACCGTCAGGCTCAATCCCGTTATCGTACATGTCCACCACTGTCAGCAATCGTGAATGGCACAGGCGGAGGAACGCTCACCCTGACATTGCGGGAAAATTCCAGAAAACGGTGGAACATGCCGGACAGATTCAACGCAGGTGCAGATACGGTATTGTCGTCTACCCGACTCGGACAGTCCACACCCACGACATTCGCAACGACACGAATCGTGCGTCGGAAAAGGTGGCGGAGGAATGTGTTTCGCTTTGCTCCATGGTGAGGATCACCACACGCGTGCAGTCGTCGCATGACAGGCGAGGCTGATGAGGTCATTTCGTTCGTGCCCGATATTGAAGGCACATGGAACAATCCGGACGTTGAGGCCGTGAGACATCCTGCAGTAACCCAGCCTGCACAACAAACCCGAAACCGTTTTGAAGAGGTATTCACGAAACGGCACGATCAAGGCAGGGGTGTTCAGAATGCCGATGCGCGGGTGGGGTCCCTGCATTGTTCTCTCCTCACGTCCAAGAAAAGATCGACGACAGCATGCCCGGCACGCGTCAGGAAGCCAGAGAGTTCCGTGCGGGTTTGAGAACATCCTGCAAGACCGCAAAGGGCAACTTCACTTTGACCTCTTCGCACTCACAGGCCTTCATGTTCAGATTTTGTCCACACACCTGACAGAGTCCCCGACAGATCTCCGAACAAAGCGGCTGCATGGGTGCGGACAAAATGACATGTTCCCGCAACACATCGTGTAATTCAATGCGGCGCATGACTGTGGGATAGTAGTCAACCGCCTCACGATCGGACTCCTCTTCGCCATGGTCGCTCCCACGGCCAGGAGCACCACGCTGCTCCAGATCTTTGTACAGTGCTCGAAATGAAATGTCGGCGGGCATGTCAAACGCTTCCAAGCAACGAACACATTCATGGACCAGCAGGCCATGCACCTCGCCTTCTACCCGCCAATCCTCACCATCGGCCTGCACATCCGCCGTCAATGCGAGGACGTCTTTGATCCGGGGATCTTTCTCTGCCAGCTGCAGGTCCTCCCTGCCGACGACACAGGCAACACGCATACCTTCCGAAGGAATGTCCCGCAGACTGACGCTCAGAGAGGACACCGTCTCTTACCTCGCTGAGACCACTGACATGGGAAGACAGGCTGGAATCTCACGCTCACAGGACCGGTTGGAAGAAACACATGTCCCCATCCCACGGCATCTACCGTTCTTCGGCAAACGACAACAGAGCGATACTGCGCGCACGCTTGATTGCAATGGTGAGCTTCCGTTGGTGACGCATACAGTTCCCCGATATCCGTCTCGGAATAATGCGTCCTCGTTCCGTCAGAAAATTACGCAATAAATTCAAATCTTTGAAATCCAAAGGGGCAGGGTCATGACAAAACCTGCACACTCGACGTCGTTGAAAAAGCCTTCCTCGTTCCACGTATTGTTTCCTCGCTGGCAGACGCTACGGCCCCTCTGTCGGGTCTCCGTATGCATGGTCACCCGGTTCGTTGTCTTCTCCCAACCCATGCTCGGGCCCCGCCCCGACATTCTGTCTTTTAGGGAGAAAGGTGACCGATTGAGCCACCACTTCATATTTGCTTCGGCGTTGCCCGTCTTCGGTTTCCCACCGCCGCTGTTGTAACCTGCCGTCGATAATGGCACCATCACCTTTATTCAGGTACTGGCTGCAAAGTTCTGCCTGCCTGCTAAACGCCACGATATCCACGTAACACACTTCTTCCTTCTGATCATCCCCCTGACGAAACCGGCGATTCACCGCCAGGCCAAAATTGGCAACCGGCGTGCCGTTGGGGGTGAACCGCTGTTCAGGCGTGCTCGTCAGATTCCCGATAAGAATAATTTTGTTAAATCCCACCATCGGCTGACCCTGCCTTTGCTTCGCACTCCGCTTCTCCAGTTTCGGACGGGACATCTCCCGACGCAACGGCTTGGAGACCTTTGTCCACTTTCACGGTCAGAAATTTCAGGACTGAGTCTTCCAATCGGCATAACCGTTCGAGCTCGCTCACCACATTCCCCTGCCCTGATTCAAACTGGAGAAGCATATAGGTACCTCTCCTGTCATGTTTCATTTCATAGGCAAGTTTCTTTTTGCCCCAGTTCTCAGCTTTCAAAACAATGGCCCCATGCTGCTCGACCACCGCTTTCATCTTTTCGAGAACCAATGCATTGGCCTCATCGGTCAATGACGCCCGAACAATGACTATCGATTCATACACTGTCATACCGTATCCTTATCATCCTCATCCGTGTAAAAATCTACCATGCAGGCCCCCACGATAAGAGAGCGGGACGCTACCACAGGGCCACATACACTGTCAAACAGAAGGGGACCATGTTCCATGTGGCCACACCCCATGCAACCTCCATGGCCATGGCTTACGCAAGGGCATGGCCGTTATAGCGATTCATCGCTTCCTGTACGCCATGCAATACCACACATTCCAAGCTTTCAACAGCCCGGGCTATGACGGGTTCAAGGTGGGCCTGTTCTGCCTGCGTAAATGGCGCCAACACAAAATCGGCTGGATCCACGTCTGATGCGGGACGTCCTATTCCTATCCTCAGACGAACGAACTCTTCGGTGCCCAACGCCGTGCACACCGACCGTACACCATTATGGCCACCGGGTCCTCCTCCAGACTTTATGCGAAGACGCCCGACTGGCAGATCCAGGTCATCATGCACCACGATCACATCCCGACTCAGCATGCCGTGCGCCCTGCATATGGCCTCCACGGCCTCGCCGGACACGTTCATAAAGGTATCGGGAAGCGCAATCACAACCGGGTGACAGTGGATCAGGCCAGTTCCCTGTTGCGCCAGACTTTGCGGTGTAAGCAGGACAGACCACCGAGCCGCGGTGCAAGCCACGACCCTTCGTCCGATGTTATGACGAGTCGCGGCATACTCAAAGCCAGGATTCCCAAGTCCGACAAGAAGAGTTATTTTCTGGGCCCACTTGGTTCGGCGGCGGAACCGCTCTCTGGAGTTGCTGTCGTCGCCGCGGCGGGAGTGCCTTCCGAGGTAAGCATGGCGGACAATTTCGCTTCTGAAATCGGCATGGTCACGTTGACAACCATCCCGTCAAGATCGTCAAGGATCTTGCGACCCTCGCCGACATTGAGATCACGAACATGAATGCCCTGATTCATTTCCAGTGCCGACGCGTCCACCTCAATGTGTTCAGGAATGGCACGGGGCAAACATTCAATATGCAACTCTCGCGTGGCCTGATGCAGCACCCCTTTGTCACGCTTCACGCCAAGAGGCACCCCCCCTGTGACATGAACGGGCACTGTCACACGAACCGGCTTGTCCATTGCCACTTCCAGTAAATCAACATGGACCATCGAACCGCTCACAGGATCCCGTTGCACATCCTGAATCACGACGGTGCGTTGTTGGACTTGACCGCCACTTTCAATGTTCAGAGCAATCAGTCCCGTCCCTCCAGCCTGGGTGACCAGTATTTTTTGAATCGCCCTGGGGTCAAGTTGGATCAAATGAGACTGTCCCTGACCATACATCACAGCGGGGACCTGGCCTGCTCTTCGGATTTGCCGACCCGCCCCCTTCCCCGATCTCGTTCTACCTGTTGCTTCAGCGACAAATTGCATCACACTCCCCCATACAGCAGTCTCCGTTCTTCCATGCCCACTCTCCTGCTCACAGGACTTATCGCCCCTCCCCGCTCAAGGCTTCCCACGTTCACGGCCTTCATTGTACAGGTGTTCGCCCCGAATAGGAAGGGGGAGCATTAAATAATGAAGTGACGGATTGTTCTTCGTGGATCCGCCTGATGGCTTCTGCAAGGAGCGGCGCGACGGAAAGGATGCGAATTTTTGAGCAGGCTTTGTCTTTGTCCCGAATGGGAATCGAATTCGTGGCCACCACCTGCGTCAGACACGACTGCTGAATCCGCTCAATCGCCGGACCGGACAGCACGGGATGGGTACACACGGCCGAGGCCGTGGAGGCGCCGTTCTCCATACAGGCTTTGGCGGTTTCCACAATGGTTCCCGCCGTATCAATCATGTCATCAAGCAACAACACGTGCCGGCCTTTCACGGACCCAATAATGTTCATCGCCTGGGCCTGATTGGGCCCCTCCCGACGCTTATCCACGATCGCCAGTGTGGCTTCCAGCCGCTGGGCAAACGCCCGGGCACGCTCCACCCCACCCGCATCCGGCGAAACCACGACCAAATCCCGCATGTGACTTTTCTGGACATACTCAACCAGTACCGGGGCGGCATAGAGATGATCAACCGGTATGTTAAAAAATCCCTGAATCGGTCCAGCGTGCAAATCCATGGTCAACACGCGATGCGCCCCGGCTATAGTAATCAAATCAGCCATCAACTTGGCGCTGATAGGAACGCGCGGTTGATCTTTGCGATCCTGTCGCGCATAGCCGAAATACGGGATCACAGCGGTGATCCGATAGCCGGATGAACGTTTCAGCGCATCCAGCATGATCAACAGTTCCATGATCGACGTATTGACGGGGGGACAACAGGACTGCATGACAAACACATCCCGCCCTCGCACATTCTCTTCGATTTTGACCCGGATTTCGCCGTCGCTGAAGGTCGAGACCATCGCCAGGGACAACGGCACACCCAAATAGGCACTCACCTCTTCCGCAAGTGCAGGGTTCGCGGTCCCGGTAAACAGCTTCAACTCGCCAGCCATACCTTGGTCTTCCAAAGGGGGGGTGCGGTCATCAAGAACACGGTGAGTCAACAGAGGGACTATGTAGGCCATCCGGGTGCGTATTGTCAACGCTGAACACCGTCGCCACACGATTGCGTGACCGGCACGGCCCCGCAAAGCCGGCACCCCGTTTCCCTGCCCTGTCTTCCTAGGGATACACAACACATCCGCGTTGCAGGGAAGGCCCGAGCAACAGCCGGTACCCTGGCGTCCCGACAAACTCGTCCCTGGCCTTCATCGCACTGCGCCGATCCGGAAACACGCCAAACACGGTCGCCCCACTGCCCGACACCAGGGCCCCCTCGGCACCGGCCCGCAGTAACGTGTGCTTGATGTCGGCCAACACGGGATAGTCGTTGAACAGAACCGTTTCAAAATCGTTTTCAAGGCAGGGGATCAGCTGATGCCAGGACAAAGACGACGCACGCTCCAACGCGAGCAGGCTGTCAGGCAGGGACGACACGGTCCGTCCGCTTCTCTCCAGTCGCCCGTAGGCCTGACCGGTAGAGATGGGAAACCCCGGATTCACCAGGACAATCCATCGGATGTCTTCAAGGATGTGAGGCATGACCTGCTCCCCCCATCCCCGCACAATCGCGGTTGGCGCTTCAAGAAAAAAAGGCACGTCACTGCCGATGGTCTGGCCCAGTTTCGCCATATCGCCGCTGGTCCACCCCAGCTCCAACAGATGATTGAGGCCCATGATCGTCGCCGCGGCGTCACTACTTCCACCGCCCAGGCCCGCCGCAACGGGCACACCCTTTGTCAGGTCCAATGCAACGCCCACAGACACGCCGGCCTGACGCAACACCAGTTCGGCGGCCCGATACACCACGTTCCCCGCAGGTGCGGCAAGGGCTTCATCCGAACAGGTCAAGCGAATTCCTTCAAACGCATCCGTGACGCGAACCGTTAAGTCATCCACCACGCCGATCGTTTGCATCAACGACCACAGGGCATGATACCCGTTCGGGAGTCGCTGAAAAATCTTCAGCACGAGATTGATCTTGGCCGGCGGATGCAGCCGTAGCGAACGATCCACGTTGTGCAATGAGGCATTCCTAACCATCGGACACAAGGCGAACAGACGAGGCCGGCACGACACCGGAGCATACAGCCGCACGCATCACTCAAACAGAGAGCCCATCAGGAAAATTGGAAGATACATGGCCACAACAATAAACCCAATGCCAAGACCCAACACGACAATGATCAGCGGCTCCAACAGAGCCGTGAACGCATTCATGTCGCGATCCACTTCACGTGCATAGAGGTCCGCGATTTTCTCCAACGCCTCGTCGAGACTGCCCGTCGCCTCGCCGACGGCCACCATGTTGGGCACCAGGGCGGGAAACATGCCGGACCGCTCCAGCGGGTCAGCCAGGGTATGCCCTTCACGCACACTCACCGTCGCGTCCGCTAACGCCTGTTCCATGGTGAGCAACCCGGACACCCGTCGGGCAATCTCCAGACTGCGTAAAATCGGCACGCCACTCCCCAACAGCGATCCCAACGTTCTCGTGACGTGCACCACGGCCACGTTGCGCCACAGTCTACCCAACACCGGCACACGCAACAGACCAGTCTCCACCATCCGTCGCCCCGATGGCGTTTTCGCCCACAGCCGCGCTCCCAGTCCGAGACTGACCGCACCGACCATCACGGCGAACCCGTGATGCCGGAGCCATTGACTCGTCTCCAGGACCACGGCCGTCGGCCAGGGCAACGCATCGCCCCAATCGGCAAACATGGTTCCGAACATGGGGATCACCCAGATGAGCAACACCCAGAACACGAGAACAGCCACGATCGCCACAAACAGGGGATAGGCTAACGCCAGATTGACCTGTTGCCTGAGTCGCCACATCTTGTCCGTATGCTCAGCCAGTCGGCGGAGTGTCCTGTCCAGCATCCCGCCTTCTTCACCAGCTTCGACCATACTGACATACCAGGACGTGAACACCTTGGGATGGCCGTGTAGCGCTCCGGACAGAGACGACCCGGACTCCACCTTCTGTCTCACCGCGCGAATGATCTCCCGGAAGGCCGCCGAAGACGCATGTGTCGCCAGCATCTCAAGACTCTGTGACAGAGGCACACCGGCTTTGATCGTAGCTTCCAGTTGATAGGTGAAGAGCACCAGCTCTTTTTGAGGGATGCGGGCCCGTTCAGGAAATGACCAGGCAAACCGGGCGGCGGGTTTTTCGCGGAGGCGGGTGACAAACAACTCGCGTTGTCGCAAGATCCGGAACGCGGCACTGTGGCTTGCGGCATCCACTTCTCCCTGCTGGATGCTCCCCTGACGGGTTTTCCCGCGATAGACAAAGGTCGGCATGGTCAGACGCTCCCGAGGGCCGTGGCCCACATTCTCTCATTGCCCGGAATCGTGGGGGGGGGGGGGGCTCAGGCACGGGGACATTCGAGGACGCGCTTAATCCTCGGTGGACACACTCATGACCTCTTCGATCGTGGTGAGTCCCCGCGTGACGGCATCCAGGCCGCTTCGTCGAATCGTCTTCAGGCCATCCGCTAACGCCTGCTGCTTGAGCTGGTCTGCCGTCCCCCGTTCAAGGATAAGAGACCGAAACCTTGCAGACACCGGCAACACCTCAAACAGACCCACACGCCCTTTATACCCCGTCCCGTGACAGGCCACACACCCGTGTCCCCGAACCGGAACGACCGTCGATGCCATGTCTCCAGTGAATCCCAACTCGCGCAGTTGTGCGCTTGAAAGAGGATCGGTCGGCCGTTGACACTCCGAGCACACACGACGCACAAGACGCTGGGCCACAATGACACTCACCGACGACGCCACCATAAAGGGTTCAATGCCCATCTCAAGCAACCGAGTCACCGTTCGAACCGCGTCATACGTGTGCAGGGTGGACAGCACCCGATGTCCGGTCAAGGCGGCCCGGATCGCAATTTGTGCGGTTTCCAGATCCCGGATTTCACCCACCATCATAATATCCGGGTCCTGCCTCAGAAAGGCCCGTAGAACTTGCGCAAAGCCAAGACCGATCTCTTCCTTAACCTGAACTTGCGTGATGCCGGTAAAATGGTATTCCACCGGGTCTTCAACCGTGACAATGTTCACATCCTTCGTATTCAACACCTGCAGCGCGGCGTACAGCGTCGTGGTCTTCCCGCTCCCCGTTGGCCCCGTCACCAGCAACATGCCATGTGGACGTTCCAGCGCCGCAAGCAAAATGCCGGTGTCCGTCACATCCAACCCCAGGGCCGGTAACTCAACCATCTGCCCGGCACGATTCAATAAGCGAAGCACGGCTTTTTCCCCGTGCAGAGATGGCAACACCGACATACGAATATCCAGTGCCTGCCTGGCTTCCAGCTCCACCGTCATGCGCCCATCCTGCGGAAGACGATGCTCGGCAATATCCAGATGCGCGAGGATTTTGAGCCGGGAGATCACGGCATTCCGCAAGCTGATCGAATAAGTCATCATCGGATGGAGCGTGCCGTCCAGTCGAAACCGCACTTGCACCACGTTCTCATACGGTTCCAGATGCACGTCACTCACACCCATGTGGGCGGCACGCTGAAGAATGGTCTGCACCAACTGCGCGACAGGCGACGCATCTTCGGCCAGCGTCTCGGCCCCGGTGTCCGGTTGAGCATACCGGAGACTCGACGACACCCGTTCCAACAAGGTCGTCATCTCGTCAGACTGCAAGGTCTCATCAACTCTGTGAGACTCCCGGCAGGACACACCGGCAGACCATGGCCCGTCCCCATCGGCCTGCATAACGTCCGCATCACGGCCGACGGGCGGCGACGATCCATCGGGTTGATGCTGCTCCCGCAACCGGTAGAGTGCCTGAATGCGTTGCCGGACGTCGGACTCCAGCGCAATCACCGGCACCACACGCAACCCGGTACGAAAGCGCACTTCATCCAACGCATGCACATTAGCTGGATCAACCAAGGCGACGGTCAACCGCTGACCGACCTGACTCAACGGCACGGCTGCATGTCGTTCGGCCCATGCCCGGGGCATGCAGACCGCCAGTTGCGGGTCAACCACGGAGGGGAAGGGAGACACGGTGGCCAATCCATACTGCTGGCCCAGAAACTTCAGCAACACGTCTTCGGAAATCGCACCATGCTCGCAGAGGATCTGACCAAGCGGGCGCCGGGATTCCCGCTGCTGCGCCAAGGCTTCATCCAGTTGCACAGAGGTAATGCACCCGGCATCAAGCAGTAACTGACCCATCCGGGCGCGAAGCATGGCCTCCCTCAAGCTACAAGTAGAAACAATTACGACCGTTCGGAGGCATGCAAATGACCAACGCCGCGAACAAGATACTGCAGGCCGGACAGAACTGTCAGCAGACTCATCACGTACAGCAGGGGAAGCAACCAGGCAGTACTGACATCTCGGGCGACACAGGCCAGCACCAGAATCACATAGCACACCTGAAACAGCGTGGTGGCTTTGCCCGACGCAGTGGGTGTGGTGTCAATGGACGTATCGGTCAGACGGGCCAGCAACGCACCGGTGAGCAAAATCGCATCGCGACTCACCACAACCAGCATACTCCACACCGGCACCATGTCCAACCAAGTCAACGTAATAAAGGTAGTCATGAGCAAGAGCTTGTCCGCCAACGGATCCAGGTATGCCCCAAAGCGCGTTCGTTGATTCGCCATGCGGGCAATGCTCCCGTCAAGTGCATCGGTCAACGCGGCCACGATCAACGTCACCAGGGCATACGCCACATGCCCGTACAGCAAACACCCCACGATGACAGGGATCAACAGGATACGGAGAATCGTGAGACTGTTGGGGATATTGAGGGGAATCACCCCGCCGATACAACGTTCATCCATGACATCCGATGACGGTCCGTGTTTGGGCATGGTGTGTGTGCGTCCTTTCTGAGGTAAGCCTAAGGACGGGAAACGGGTAAGTCAATGTTATTGCCCAATAGAAGTATTGCGACAATCATATTTGCCCACATTAAGCCTCAATCTACACACACCTATGGAATATATCGCCACTTTGAAGTATGCCTGAGTCTCACAATAACTGCTCCCCACGCGCACTTTCTTGGGGAATTATATTTGGGGAGATTACATACTTAAATACACAGCTCTCCACTTCAGTCATGTTGCTATTCTGGATTCCCGCTGTTGCGGGAAGGGCGGGGCTGTAGTACATTTAAGTATGCAAGTCTCTAAATTAAATTGGAGGATAAGGAATGAAAAAGCCTAGGTTTCTCTTACCCTTAGCACTGTCCGTGGCGATGCTGGGTGGAAGTATAAACGCACAAGCTAACGTAGCTTCGGATACGCAGGAACAAGAGCCACTGGATAGAATTTTGAAACAAGAGCCGGTTACTCTGGACGCTGATTTCGTTATTGAGCCAAGCAAGTTTTCCACTAACTTTGCTTGGCACTACAGCCACAGAAGCCATTCCAGCCATTCCAGCCACTACAGCCACAGAAGCCACTACTCAAGTTATCATTAAGCATGAGAGCAGGTGGTTGGGAATAGCATCTTGAAGATCTCTATTTCTTTCGATGCCTCAGTTTTTGATCTAACCACGATCAAAAAAGCTGCCTACAAATTTTCAAACATAGCGAGCTTTGAGTTTCTCCAAACAGACAAAGAATTTGCTGTAACATTGTTTTGCCTTGACAAGGGGCAATCAGAACAGTTCGCTGATACAGTCGAGGCTTTCAAAAATGAAGTACTCGACCAAGACCTGCGGCAGTCTATAGCGCGTGAGACTGAACCGATTCGAAATGTCATCCTATCCCACGTATTTTCAAAAACACGCTTGCAAGATGACTAAGTTCAAGGATCTCGCCTATTACACAAGCTTCCTCATCGGTGGCTATAAACTGTTTCCGTTCAATTTTTTACCCTTGGACAATGGTCAGTATATCGCTACGAATCTGGTTGGCGAACACTTGATCTTGCAACGCGACCAACTTGATGCTCTAGTCAAGCATAAGTTGGATAGTACTAGCACGTTATATAACGATCTAAAAGCCAAGCATTTTCTTTACGACAGTGCAAGCACGGTTGCTGTTGATCTGCTTACATTGAAGCAACGGACAAAGCTGAGTAGCTTATCTGATTTTACTGGTCTCCACATGTTCGTTGTCAGCCTACGCTGTGAGCACTCTTGTTCCTACTGCCAAGTTTCACGAGCAAATGATGATGCCTCAAGATCTGAATACGATATGTCTCAGGCGGTAGCAGAAAAAGCCTGCAAGTTGGCATTTCGATCTCCTTCTCCTCATATCAAGATCGAATTTCAGGGTGGCGAACCACTCCTCAATTTTGAACGGATCGTCCATGTAGTTGAAGAAGCTGAGCGATTGAATGTCACAGAACATAGAAATTTGCAATTTGTCATTGCTACCAACTTGGCGTTGATTACCAAGCAACATTTGGAATTTTGCAAAGCGCATGATGTGTTAATTTCAACGTCATTGGATGGACCAGAGTGGTTGCACAATCAAAATCGTCCTCGGCCAGGGGGAAATAGTTATCAAAAGACCATTGAAGGTATTCAGCTTTCCCGGACGTTCCTAGGCCCAGATCGGGTTGGCGCACTTATGACAACGACCCAGGCATGCCTAAATTATCCGGTCCAAATCATTGACGAGTATATTGCTCAAGGCTTCCGTGAAATTTTTCTAAGACCTATATCCCCCTATGGATTCGCGCTTAAAACGAAATCCTTCAAGTCTTACGGGCATCAAGAATGGTTGCAGTTTTATTTTAAAGGCTTGGAGTACATTGTCCAGATCAACCTCGATGGGTACCGTTTTGTGGAACAATATGCAGCTACAATACTAACCAAAATGCTCTCTCCTTATGCCACCAGCTATATTGATTTGATGAGCCCTGCTGGAATAGGCATCGGTGGTGTGCTTTACAATTATGATGGCAAAGTTTATGCCTCGGATGAAGGGAGAATGCTTGCGGAAATGAATGATGATACGTTCCTACTCGGCAATGTGCTAACAGATAGCTATGAAGAAATTTTCACTTCGGAAGCACTGTTAGAACCACTGAAAGCAAGTTACACAAAGAGCGTTCCCATGTGTGCTGACTGTGCCTTTGAACCCTATTGCGGTGCAGACCCCGTGTATCACCATGCTACGCAAGGAGACTATGTTGGTAACAAGTCCTCTTCAGGTTTTTGCCAGCGAAACATGTCCATATTCAAGCATCTGGTCCAATGGATGGAAAGCGACAGCAAGGTCAAAGAGGTATTGTCTTCCTGGATACGTCACTGACATGCTATCACTCTCTGCTCATAACCTTGATTTGTACAATTTCAAGGTGAATGAAGATCCTTTCATCATAAAGTTGTATGAAGACAAGAGATTGCCTCTCCCAATCAAAAAGAAGTCCGGGTACATAGCAAACTCAGATGAAATTCCCGAGGGCTATTCGTTGTATTGTGCTTTCGATAAACGTCATAGTCTTGAGATAGCCCGTCGGACCAAACGAGTTGTTCACTTGGACCGTGAGTATGAATACCTCTCGGCTGGGGATATCATTAGGCTTGATCCAACAAAAAAAACTCTACGGGTTCTATTTCGCGCTTCTTCTCTCTCGAACAGTTTCTTGGTAACAGAACGATGTGACAACTTTTGTTTGATGTGTTCTCAACCACCACGGGACATCTCAGATGACTGGATTGTTGAAGAAATCACGAACACAATTCCGTTAATCGATAAAAGTACCCGAGCGATCGGATTCACTGGTGGTGAGCCTACACTGTTAGGTGATCGCTTCTTACGCATATTGGAAATGTGCAAACAGTATCTCCCTGACACGGCTGTCCACATCTTGAGTAATGGTAGACGATTTGCAGACAGCAACTTTACAAGGGCCTATGCAGCAATCAATCATCCCGATATGATAGTTGGCATTCCAGTTTATTCGGATGTTGCACATATACATGACTACATTGTGCAAGCAAACAATGCTTTTGATGAAACAATACGGGGCATATTGAATCTGAAGAAATATCGCCAGCCAGTGGAAATTCGAGTAGTGGTGCACAGGCAAACTTACGCACGACTTCCTCGATTGGCTGAGTTTATCCTACGAAATCTCGCCTTTGTTGATCATGTGGCATTGATGGGTTTGGAACTCACCGGTTTCACCAAAGCTAATATGGACACCCTTTGGATTGACCCTATGACCTATCGTGAAGAGCTGACTGAAGCAACAAAATATTTGGATCGGGCGGGCGGGCCGGTATCGATTTATAACCATCAGTTGTGTGTTATTGATAAAGTCGTGTGGCCTTATGCACGAAAATCGATTTCCGATTGGAAAAATGAGTATTTACCAGTGTGTTCCAAATGCACGAAAATCGAAGAATGTGGTGGCTTTTTCTCATCCCAGTTAGCAAAACCAAGCAACTATATTTCCCCTCTTTGATGTGGGTTACTTCGAGCAACCCCTAATTTTTTTCCATGAGTTGCAGGGCTTCGGGGAGCTTTCTATAATCGCCTTCGCACTTCATATATGTCAGCATGGATGAATCCCCATGAGCACATTGCCATTGTCATTTCGCTTCCGTGACGCGGTGGTGGAGAAGCACCAGTTGGAGGGCACCGACCCCAGCGATCGCTATTTCAACCGCATCGTGCCGGTCAAGCATGTGAAGCGGGGCTATGTGGCCAGCATGCTCTATGAAGCACTGGTCACGGAAAGCGGGATTCACCAAACGGTGGGCGGAGCCATCAGGGACATTGTGGGCAAACTGCAACCATTGGGCTTCACGCGCATGCGAACGCGGTTGAATTTCAAAGGTCAGGCCTATCTCGCGGAAAAAGAATCCTGGGTTGAATATCCCGACTGACCGGCTTCCGACAGCAACATGGCACGCCGCCCGCGCCTTCCCGCACATCACCCCCCGACAGATTCCCGCCTGACACATTCCCGGTAGATCACGTCATGGATTCGCGGACGAAATGCCGCAATGGCTTTGTTCGTCCGGGTGGGATGCACGCGATTGGACAGAATGATCACCTCCAGATCGCATGATGGATCAATCCAGAGCGAGGTGCCGGTAAATCCCACATGTCCAAAGGCTTGCGAGGACAACCGCGTACCCGACAAGGAAGGGGGCGACGGAGTATCCCACCCCAATCCCCAACTGGACAGGGGAATCCCGTGCTGGCGTTGGGTGAACTGTTGAGCAAGATCGGCATTCAACAATCCGGCCCGGCCGTGAACCGCTTGGAGCCAGACGGTTGACAGCCGGCTCACGGCATGGGCCGTCCCAAATAACCCGGCATGGCCGGCAATGCCTCCCAGTGCTGCGGCATTTTCATCATGCACATCCCCACACAGCAGACGGCTCCTCCAGGTATCCCATTCCGTGGGCACCACCGACCCCGCCACCCATGCCATGTCCGCATCGTCACAACAGGGGAACCCCAGGGACGACACGTCTAACGGCTCATAAATCTTCCGTCTGCAATAGGTAGCCAGTGACATCCCCGCACACCGTTCAACAATCGCGCCAAGCACCAGAAACCCCACGTCACTGTACAGGCTGCGACTCCCGGGCCGGTAGACGACCGTTTCGCGCGCAATGGCCTGTAACAACACGTGCACGCGGTGACGACGTTCCTCTTCATCACGCGGCGGCACACCCGAGGGAGACAACCATGTGTAATACGGTCTCCAGGCCGGCAGTCCCGCGCTGTGGGAAAGCAAGTGCCGAATCGTGACGGTAGCAAACGGGCTTCCCCGTAGCTCTTCCACCCAGTGTTGCACAGACTGATCCACCTGCAATCGCCCGTCCTGCACCAGACACAGCACCGCAGTGGCTGTCGCCAGGGGTTTGGTCAACGACGCCAGGTCGTAGACCGAGTCCTGATGGACGGGTTGGTCGTGGGGCGGATCCCCTCGTGTACCCACAGCTTCATGCACCACGATGGTCCCACGACAGCGCACCAGCACCACAGCACCTGGAAAGACCTTGTCCTGAACGGCGTGTTGGAATGCCCGGAGAATGGAACCCATCGGGACCTCAGAGAGCAGCGGAAGTCTCCCGCTACCGGGTTGGCGTCACCCACGCGGCGGAGCACACCGACGCCCCACATCCCGCGGTCACTGTAACCTCATGCCCAGGTCATGAATGGTCTCCACCACGGCATACCGCAAAAACACAATCAGCAGAATGGCCAGGAAAGGAGAGATGTCAACGCCGCCCTGCAACGTCCCCACGCGCCGTCGAATCACGAGCAGCACCGGATCCGTCACCCTGGCAAGAAACTGCACGATCGGATTCCACGGGTCAGGATTGACCCACGAAATCAGAACCCGGATCATCATGAGCCACATATACACGAACAGCATCGTATCCAGGACAAAGGCCAGGCCCAGCAGAAGATTTCCCACTACAAACATGGCGACCTCAACTCGTGACTCATGCGCGCGGATGCCTTCCGTTTTCCATTCCGTTCCCCCGGACACTCTCTGCGTTCCCGGTTCATCGGCGACGGCCTGTGCTGGTGTTGACCGGTGATGGCTTACCCGGCAATCGGAGGCTGCGGACGCGCGCCAAAAATCGCGGTTCCGACCCGCACCAGCGTCGCGCCTTCCTCCACCGCGATTTCACAATCATGCGACATCCCCATGGAAAGCTCGTCCATGCGAACCCGTTGCAGCGGCATCGTCGCAATGCGGTCTGCCAGATGCTTGAGCCGCTGAAAATACGGCCGCATGTGTTCAGGATCCGGATGCCAGGGCGGAAGCGTCATAAGCCCCCGCACGGCAACATGCGAGAATGACTCCATCACCCGCGCGACTTCCGGACACTCATCGGGTCGGAACCCGCCTTTGGAGTTTTCCCCACCGACGTTCACTTCGAGCAGAATGGCCTGGGTCATGTCGTGTTCCTGCGCGCGACGCTGAATCTCCTCGGCCTGTTCGAATGATTCCACGGAATGAATTAAGCCGAACCGCCCCACCAGCCACCTGAGTTTTCGTCGCTGGAGCCGACCGATAAAATGCCAATCCACCCCCGCATGATGACCCACCGCGTCCATTTTGGCCTGGGCTTCCTGCCACCGGTTTTCCCCGCACATGGTCAGTCCCGCGTGGATCGCATCGAGCACCCGGGAAGCCTCAACGCCTTTGGTCGCCGCCACCAGACGCACACGACGCGGATCCCGCCCCACGCGTTCGGCCGCGCGGCAGAGGCGATCCAGCATCATCCGGATCTTCGTCGGAACATCACCCAACCACTGCTCCCTGGTCACGGTTCCTCTCCGGCAACAGAATATCCGGCCATGTCCCTAGGTCATCATAATGCCATTGACCATAGTCCCGTGCACGTTCCCGTCCCGCCGATAGGAGAATAACAGATCCGCCCGGCACATGGTGCACAGGTCCACGCGGTGAATCCGGTCTTCGGCGATACCGAGAGACAGGGCTTGCCCCCGAATCAGGGCCTTCAAATCCAACTGGCCGGTCCGGGGACCGGTGAGCGTGAGGATCGTCGAGGCATCAGGCAAATCCGTCGGCAGCCGTGCCAGCACCGGCGTATCAACCTCATAACAACACGGCCCGACTGACGGCCCCATCGCCATATGAAGCGAGTCGAGATCGGCTCCAAACCGTTCCACCATGGCCCGGATGCTCTTCGCCACAATGCCCTGCACCGCCCCCCGCCAGCCGGCATGCACCGCACCGACCAGCCCGCGCGCGACATCCGCAACCAGCACCGGCACACAGTCCGCGGTTCGAATGGTGACTAACATCCCGGCTTGATTGGTAATAATGGCATCCCAGCCCTCACGGAACTGTTCGCCCACCGTCAGCGGGCGATCAATGACCAGGACGTTCGTGCCATGGACCTGTCGAACAGAAACGACCACGGGGTAATCGGGTTCCGCGGTCTGCACCGTCCCCCGCATCTCCCGCCCGCCCCCGTATTGTGGCCCATGTCGCGTCCCGAAGAAATGCACCATGTGTCGGGTGCACTCTCCAAAGGACGCACTCGTGAGCGAGCACATCGTCTTCATGGAATACGCCACACCGGATTGTCGCACACCCCCCTCTCCCGGGGCCTTGTCCTGCACAGCAACCCGTTATTGCCCTTTCCGTCGCAAAAACGTGGGAACATCCCAATCCGAATCCACCAACACATTCCCGTGGTTGACGGTACCATTCGATTCCCTTTGCCGTAGAAATGCCGGGCGATCCAGATCGGCCGCGGCCAGAACCGGCTGAGGGGGCCGGGGCGTAGCACCCCCGGGACGATCCTGACCCACCAGAGCACCGAACGGCTTCAACTTCGCCTTCGCCTTCATCTGCGACTGCAACATTGATGCCGGCTCCGGTTGTTGTTCAAACCCGGTGGCAATCACGGTCACAATCACCTCGTCCGTCAAAGCCGGGTCAATCACCTGTCCGACGATAATGTTGGCCTGATCGTCCGCGGCCTCTTCCGCAATGGTTGACGCCTCGTCGACTTCATGTAACGTCAGATTCGGCCCGCCGGTGATATTCAGTAACAGCCCCTTGCCCCCTGCGATGCTCCCCTCTTCCAGAAGCGGACTGGCCATCGCCTGCTGGGCCGCGTCCCTGGCACGATTGGCCCCCCTGGCCATGCCCATGCCCATCACCGCTCTCCCCGTGTAACACATAATCGTTCGCACATCGGCAAAATCCACGTTCACCAGGCCCGACGTGGTGATGACATCGCTAATGCCTTTAATGGCCTGCCGCAGAATATCATCGGCCACTTTGAACGCCTCCAACAAGGGCGTGGACTTCTCGACGAAGCTCAACAGCTTCTGATTGGGGACAATGAGCAACGAATCCACATGTCGTCGGAGTTCGCGCAAGCCATCCTCGGCATAGTCCATACGACGGCGCCCCTCATACTGAAAGGGTTTCGTCACCACCCCCACCGTCAGGATGCCACATTCTTTGGCCAGACTCGCCACAACGGGTGCGCCGCCTGTCCCTGTCCCGCCACCCATGCCCGCGGTGACAAACACCATATCCACACCTTGCAGGGCCTCACGGAGTTCGCCTTCGCTTTCCACCGCGGCCTCCTTGCCGATTTCGGGTCTTGCCCCCGCTCCGAGTCCTTTCGTGCGCTCCGGACCCAACTGAATCCTGTGCGTGGCGGATGATACCGCCAACGATTGCAGATCCGTATTCGCAACCACAAACTCAACGCCCGCGAGTTTCGCGGCAATCATGGTCTCAACCGCGTTGCATCCTGCGCCTCCGATTCCAATCACCTTAATCCGAATCGGGGCAATTTCGTCCTGCTGAAGTGCAAACATGTGATGCCTCCTTTCGATACAATCAGACAGCCCTTCACCCGCGTTCCCACTCGGGCCGTGGCGACAGGCCCCGGCCTTCCTCTTACGTGAGTGGTGACCGTGACGGGCCGTGTCCGCACCGACCCCCTAAAAAAAGTTGACGATGCGATTTTTCATCCAACCCAACAGCCCCACTCCATTCCCGTTTTTCCGTCCTGCGCCCACGGTCTCAAATGACTGATCCATGCGATATGCGTGTAAAATAAGCCCGACCCCCGTGGAGTACCCTGGACCGCTGACAATGTCCCGCAAGCCAACCACGCCAGCCGGCGTGCCGCGTCGCCCCGGTAAATTCAGCACGCGTTCGGCTCCATCAGGCATCCCCGGGAGCATGGACGTGCCGCCAGTGATGACCACCCCCGCGGCCAGTTTGCCTTCATAGCCTGATCGACGAATTTCCCGCAGGACCAGTTCAAACATTTCCTCCACACGCGGTTGGATAATCTCGGCAATCTCCCGTTTCCCGACCATGTGCGGCGGACGGCCGCCAACGCTCGGGACTTCCACCATCTCCGTATCCTTCACCATATTGACGAGCGCCATGCCGTGCTGAATCTTGATGGATTCCGCATCCACGAGCGATGTCCGTAACCCAATTTGCAGATCGGTCGTAATGTGTTGCCCTCCCACCGGCAACACGGCGGAGTGACAGATCGTGCCCTCAGAAAAAATGGCCAGATCCGACGTCCCCCCGCCAAGATCCACCATGGCCACGCCCAACTCTTTTTCCTCTTCCGTGAGCACGGCTTCACTGGACGCCAGCGGCTGCAGGATAATCTCCACCACGTCAAGCCCGGCCCGATTCACGCATTTCTTGAGATTCTTCGCCGAGGTCGTCGCACCGGTCACGATATGCACCTCCACCTCCAACCGCGAGCCGGAAATGCCGATCGGTTCGCGAATGCCCTCCTGATGATCCACGATAAATTCCCGTGGCAGCACATGAAACACATGGCGATCAGACGACACCACGGCCGCCGACCGTGCCGTATCAATGGCGCGCTGCACATCGGTTCGCAAGACTTCATCACGCTTGAGCGCGACCACGCCTCTGGCGGTCTCACTGGAAATATGCCCGCCGGCGATACCAATGTAGACCGAGTTAATCTGCACACCTGCCATCACTTCGGCTTCTTCCACGGCATCTTTAATAGCCCCAACCGTGCTTTCAATATTGATAATGACCCCTTTGCGAAGTCCTCTCGACGGACTCGAGCCCACGCCGATGATGTCAACGCCTTTCTCAGGCGTCACCTCGGCCACGATGGCGCAAATTTTGGTCGTTCCAATGTCAAGCCCGACGATAATATGCTCTTTTCTGGCCATAGTGATGGGTTACCCTTTCTGTCGAACAATCAGTTTGCCGACAAACCGCAAATCAAACTCGTACGGTCTCTGCGCACGCCCCTCCGGCAGAGAAGGTTCCAGATCAAGATACTGCTGCCATGCATTCTGGAACTCGTCATGTACCAGGAACACATGCGAGTCGGTGTGCCCGGACATGAACCCGACCTCACCCAAATCAACCGTCACGGCATGTCCGAAACGACGGCGCAGGCATTCGGCAAAGTCGAGCCCTCTCCGGATGCGATCCCGCGTCGCGCGGTCTCCCTCCAACAATGTCGCCGAGGAAAGCCCGACGACGGTTGGCAAGCCTCCCGTTGGCATGTCTGACGCCGGGGCCAACACCACGCCTTCACGGTCCACTAACACGGTTCCGTCCGCATGGTGCACCAATGCGGCAGGCTGACGCTCTTCCACCACCACCGACAGGGTATGGGGCAGGGCACGCCCCACCGACGCGGACGCCACCCAGGGATGCGCTTCTACCTGCCGGGCAAGCCGGGCCCGATCCAGCCACAGCAACGAGCTTTCTCCGGGCAAATTCAGCAACGCAAGAATATCCCGGCGCTCAAGTCGCGCGGTCCCTGTAACGGATACATGTTGCACAGTCATCAACCCTGCCACGGCCGACGGCACCCGCTCATAGCCCACCAGACACAGAGCCACCAGAAGACCGGACAGCCCACCGCGCAGGAGCCATTGTCGCCACACGGACGACGCTGACGTCCGCCGACGTGCCTGGGTTCGGTCACTCAGCATCCTCTTCGCCTCATGGGCCGGTTCCCCAACACGACTGCCGCTCAAGCGCGGATTGCAAGATGCGTTCCGTCAGGGCATCGTAATCGAGACCGGCCTGCATCGCGGCCATGGGGAGCAGGCTTCGTCGGGTCATGCCGGGCGTCGTATTGATTTCCAGAAACACCGGCCGCCCGTACCGCGTGAGACGAAAATCAATTCTGGCCGCACCGGCACAGCCCATCGCCTGATAGGACCGCCCGGCCAACGCTCGGAGCCGTTGCTCCTGGCCCGTCGTTAACGGAGCCGGACAGAGATAACGCGTCCCGGCGTGTTCATATTTGGCCGCATAATCATACAACCCGCCCGGGGCAACAATTTCGACCGGAGGCAAGACCACGCCATCCAATACGGACACCGCAATCTCACGACCTTCGATAAACGATTCCACAAGCCCTTCATGATCGTGTTCAAAGACCCTCGCGAGGGCCTTCTTCCACTGCGAGGGCTTGCGCACAATCGTCACGCCCACCGTTGATCCCCCGTTCGCGGGTTTGACCACTAACGGCCACGGCAGGTGCGTCGGCAGGACCGTCTGTTGCGTGTGCCGGATCACCACACCGGGCGCAACGGGAATGCGGTGCATCTGCACAAACGCCCTGGTCACCGGTTTATTCATGCCCATCGCGCTGGCTCGCACACCGGAGCCGGTATAGGGAATCCGCATCATCTCCAGCAGGCCCTGGACCGTTCCATCCTCCCCGCCCCGACCATGCAGGGCCAGGAACGCCAACTGGACTTTGCGCGCCCGCAACGTGAACGGCAACGAAGTGTTCACATCAATGCGCGTGGCGCGATACCCTTTGCGGATCAACGCCGCATACACCGCCTGGCCGGTGCGTAAGGAAATGGTCCGCTCGGCGGACTGCCCTCCCATGAGGATGCCTATGTACGCTGACGTGAATGCCATACGATGATCACCGTGTCCCGTGCGGATGCGGGGCGACGCCGTCGCCTTCGCCCACCACTTTCCATTCCAGTTCCAACAGAATACCCGTTCGGCGAAAGACCTCCCGTTGTATGTTGGCGATGAGTTGCAACATGTCCGAGGCGCGCGCGCGCCCGAGGTTCACGAGAAAATTGGCGTGCTTGGTGGACACTTGCGCATCCCCCACGCGGGAGCCTTTGAGACCGGCTTCCTCAATCAACCGCCCGGCCGCCATCCGCGGCGGATTTTTAAAGACCGACCCGGCATTGGGTTGCGACAACGGTTGCGAGCGTTTTCTGTACTGCAAATAGGACTTGGTACTGGCTTCAATGTGTGAACGGGAGGCAGGGGTGAGCCGCAACCCTGCCCCCACCACGACACCGTCGGGAAGACCAACATGACGATACGCAAAGGCAAGATCGGCGGCGGCATGAGTCCGGACCTGTCCCTCGGGGGTCACCATGTGAATGGCTTCCAGACAGTGGCTCATGTCCCCCAGTGCGGTCCCGGCATTCATCACCACGGCCCCGCCAACGGTTCCGGGAATACCAGCCGCCCATTCAAGCCCCGACAAGGCGTGACGTGCGGCAAACCCCATCAGCGTGGGCATCCGTACACCAGCTTCCGCAAATACGCGCGCGTCCCCGTCTCGCGTCATGGCAACCAGGCTGGATAAGATCAGGACCACACCCCGCACCCCTCCGTCCTGCACTAACAGGTTCGTTCCGCCCAGCACCATGACCGGCACGCGAGCGGCACGGGCCTGACGAACGATCCGACACACGTCACGCACATCCGCCGGCGTGACCAGCGCGTCGGCGGGGCCGCCGATACGAAGCGACGTCACCGCTTCCAACGGCGCGTCAAACACAACGTCGCCACGGAGACCCGAGAGGGCTGCTGTCACATCATGCCGCATCACCATGGTCGGGACCTCGTCCACCCCCCGGGTGCATCCGTGCGGGCGGGTCATCACACTCACAACGACTCCAACACCCGCATGCCTACCCCCCCAATGTCCCCGGCGCCCAGCGTGATCACCACATCCCCGGATTGCCGTTCCCGCATCAGGTGGGCCATCAGGACGTCCGTGTTCTCCACAGCATGGACCGCCGGATGTCCCGTTGCACGAATGCGTTCGGCCAGGATCGCGCCCGACACCCCTTCAATCGCATCTTCCCCCGCCGCATAAATTGGTGTCACATACACGACATCCGCTTGCGCAAAGGCATGCGCAAAGGCATGCAACAGATCGCCCGTCCGGCTGTACCGGTGAGGCTGAAAGATCGCCACCAACCGTCCCGGCCAGACAGCCTTCGCCGTCATGAGCGTCAAACGGATTTCCGTGGGGTGATGACCATAATCGTCCACAACGACAATGCCACCCCGTTCCCCGCGGATATGGAATCGTCGGTCCACACCGGAAAACGCCGCCACGCCGCTACGAATCAAATCCAGAGGGACATCGAGTTCCAGGCCAACCCCGATCGCGGCCAGGGCGTTGGAGACATTGTGGAGACCCGGGATATTGAGTCGAAAGGCTCCCAGGGACTGTCCACGAACGTGGGCGTGAAAGTTCGTACTCCATCCGTCAATGGCGATATCCGTCGCATGCAGATCCGGCCGAGGCGTCTCAGCGGACTCCTGGCATCCGTAGGTCACACAGCGTTTCCGCAGGTGAGGCAACAGTCCGCGCAGATGCGGATCATCCCCGCACAGGATGGCGACCCCGTAAAAGGGAATTTTATTCACAAATTCCAGAAAAGCCGCCAGGATCCGATCCATGGACCCGTAGTACTCAAGATGTTCCCGATCAATGTTTGTCACCACGGCAATCGCGGGAGACAACCGAAGGAATGACCCGTCACTCTCATCGGCCTCGGCAATGAGCAGATCACTTCTCCCCAGTCTGGCGTGGGTGCCCATGGCATCCACCCTCCCGCCAACCACGAACGTCGGATCGAGACCAGCATGCGCCAGCATGGTCGCAACCATCGACGTGGTGGTGGTTTTGCCATGGGCGCCGGCAATCGCCACGCCGAACTTGAGTCGCATGAGTTCAGCCAGCATCTCGGCGCGAGGAATCACCGGAATCACGCGCTGTCGTGCCGCCACGACTTCGGGATTGGACGCAGGGACGGCCGAGGACATCACCACGACTTGCGCACCGTCCACATGGGCGGCATCGTGTCCGATAAAAATCTTGCCGCCCAGCGTTTCCAGACGACGTGTATTGTCAGACGAGACCGCATCGGAGCCTGTGACCCGATACCCCAGCGTTAACAACACTTCGGCGATCCCGCTCATCCCACTGCCACCGATTCCCACAAGATGAATACGTTGAATTTTTCCAAACATCGCGCGTCACCGTGAACGTGCAGACGAACGCGGTTCCAGCAACCGGTAACATTCGTCGACGATAGCCCCCGCCGAATCCGTTTTGCGCAAACGCCCACTCTGTTCAGCCATATGCCGCACACGTTCCGGATGGCACAATAACCCCTCGATGGTCTGTGCCAGCCGCACTCCGGTCAGCTCGGACTGCAACATGACGATGCCGCCGCCCACCCGCTCCACGACCCGCGCATTCCATTCCTGATGGTTATGCGTGGCATGCGGGAACGGAATCAGAATGGACGGTCTGGCACAGGCCGCAATTTCGGCCAGTGTCAACGCCCCGCACCGGGAAATCACCAGATCCGCCCGGCGAAGCGTCTGCGCCATATCCGTGATAAACGGCACCACCTCTCCCGCGACCCCCATGTGGCGATACGCCCGGGCCACACGATCAACGTCATCCGCCCCTGACTGATGAATGACGGTGACACGCTCCCGAATCATGGACGACGCCTGCACGGCGTCGATGACGGCAGAGTTCACAGCCTGTGCACCCTGACTGCCGCCACAGACCAGGATCGTGTCAATCCGGCCCGGGCCAATATCGGGAGGAGACGTGACAAAAGCATCGCGCAAGGGCGTCCCCGTCACCACGGCCCGGTTGGCACGAAAATAGCCGGCGGCCTGTTCATACGAGACAAAAACCCGGTTGGCCAGGGGGCCAATCACCCGATTGGCAACACCCGGGATCGCGTTCAGTTCCACGATGGCTCGCGGCACACCCAACATGAACGCGGCGACCACCACCGGCGGACTCGTGTAGCTGCCAGTTCCAATGACCAGATCGGCCTTCGAGGCACATAACACACGGATGGATTGCCACACCGCCCCGGGCAGGGCCAGCAGTGCCGGGATGGCAGCCTTGAGACCACGACCCACCACCCCCCGCACCCGCAATGTGGTAAGTTTCCATGGCATCTCCGCCATCATGATGTGTTCAAGCGCACGACCCGTTCCCACGATCGTCACGGACGTCCCGGAGTCCCGGCGACACAACGCCTCGGCCAGAGCAATCGCCGGGTACACATGTCCTCCCGTCCCACCTGCGACAATCACCACATTCATCCCGTCCCACACGAAGACGCGGGCCGGTCCGCGTGCACCGACCGCGACACACTCAGCAGGATGCCAAGGGCCACCAGTGTGACCACTAACGACGACCCGCCGTAACTCACCAATGGCAGTGTCAGACCTTTCGTCGGCAACAGGCCGGACACCACCCCCATATTGATGACCACCTGTACGCCCACCAGCAAGGTCACTCCGGATGCCAGATACCGCCCGAAGGCATCGGGTGCCCGTCCCGCAACATGAAAGCCTCGGACGATCAGCACGACAAACAGGCTAATCAGCAATCCCGTGCCCACAAAGCCGAGTTCTTCCCCAACCAGCGCCAGGACAAAATCCGAATGAGCTTCGGGAAGAAAAAACAATTTCTGCCGCCCATGGCCCAATCCCACACCGAAGAACCCGCCGTTCCCCAACGCCACAAACGACTGCGTGAGTTGGAAGCCGGAATCGGTTGGATCCTGCCAGGGGTCCAAAAAATTCAATAACCGGCGACGACGATACCCGGATTGCATGATCAGCAGATACGCCAGACCGAGCAGGCTCCCGGCCAGACCAACGAGACACGGGAGCCGTGCACCGCCGACAAACAGCATGCCCAGCAAGAGGATGGACATCACCACCGACGTTCCCATATCGGGTTCCAGCAAGACCAGCCCGGCCAATACCCCGACGACCAGCACAGGCGGCAACACGCCCCGACTGAAACAGACCATGTCCTGTTCTTTCCTGACGAGAAACGAAGCCAGGTACAATACGATGGACAATTTGGCCAGCTCGCCCGGTTGCACGGACACCCATGCCACGCGAAACCAGCGACGCGCCCCGTTCACTTGCGTGCCCAGCACGGGGATCAGCACCAGGATCAGCAGCACGAGGGTGAGGACCAGGACAAAGGGGGTGAGCATTCTCCACCTGTCGTAATCCCACAGGGAAACCACGTGCAGGGCCACCATGCCCAACAGCAGCCACAGGCTTTGACGTTTCAGAAAAAATGTCGAGTCTCCGTAACGGGTTTCCGCCATCACGCCACTGGCACTAAACACGATGATCAGCCCGATGGTAGCCAGGGCATACGTCACGAGAAGGATCGTCCGATCCACGGGACCGACCCGTCTGCACTCGGCGCCGGCGTTCCACCTTGATGACTCCGAGGCAAATGGCAATGTGTGGCCACGAACACGTCCCATCATGGATTCATCTCATGCGTGAGGGCATTCACGAGATCCCGAAACTGTTGACCCCGATCGCGATAGTCACGAAACATGTCGAAGCTGGCGCAGGCCGGAGACAACAACACGGCGTTCCCCGGTACGGCAATGGTTGCGGCCAGATTCACTCCTTCGGCCAGGGACGAGACACGACTGATGGCTCCCGCACCGGTGATAGCCCGCGCAATAGTCGCCGCCGATTCTCCCAGCACGATACAATGCACAGCCTTCCGCTTGAGCGGCTCCTGCAAACGATGAAACTCACTCGGGCCTTTCGCCCGTCCGCCCAGAATGATGACGACGGGTTGCCGAAGACTGTTGAGAGCGTGGAGCGTGGCGTCCACATTGGTCGCCTTGGAATCATTGATAAACGTCACGCCCCGTCGCTCGCAGACCACTTCACACGCATGCGCCAACCCGCGAAACGCCTGCACGGCCCGTCGCATGCCCGCACGAGAACATCCACTGACCATGCCAACCGCGACGGCGGCGAGGACATTGGACACGTTGTGCCGTCCCACAAGGGCAATCTCATTCACCGGCATCAGCGCCTCCGGCGGCCCGTTCCATCGCGTCATGATCGTGTCTCCAGCCACCCACACGCCGGTGGGCACTTCCCGGTCCAGGCTCCATTCGACGAGCTGCCCGCGGAGCGACGACCGGACCGTGAGGAGCTGCGGATCATCAGCATTCAGCATGGCGAAATCCCTGGACGTCTGATTGCGAAAAATCCTGGCCTTGGCCCTCGCGTATTCCGCAAAACCCGGATAGCGATCCAGATGATCGGGGGTGATGTTGAGCATCACCGCGATGTGCGGACGAAACCGGTCAATGGTCTCCAGTTGAAAACTCGACAATTCCGCGATGATCTCATGCAGAGGGGGCGACTTCGTCCGATCCGCGCCGGCATGCTGGTGAATAGCCAGAGCGGCTTCCGTGAGTGGCGGCTCAATGTTGCCGCCGACAAACGGCGTGTGCCCGCATTCCCGGAATATCCTGCCCAGAAGCGACACCACGGTACTTTTGCCGTTCGTTCCGGTCACACCGATGACAGGGACCGCAAACATCCATGAGGCCACTTCGACCTCTCCGACAACGGGGACGCCTCGTTGGCGCACACCATTCAACGCTTCCAGGCCCGGCGGGATACCGGGACTCACGACCACCAGGTCAACGGCCTCCAGTCCCCGTGCAAATCGTTCGCCGCCAAACAGGCGAACGCCCCGCGGGTGTGCAGTGGGCACCATTGCAGCCCATTCCGTTTCAGGCCGGTGATCCACCAACGACACTCTGGCGCCCAGCGCGACCAGCAACTGTGTGGCGGCCAGCCCGCTTCGTCCTGCCCCGACCACGGCCACGGCTTGCCCCGGCAACCGGGCCAGCCGGTCGCAGGGACGCCCGCTCTCTTGAGATGCCCGTTGTGCCATGTCCTCCAGCATCATCGGCATAGGGTGACGATTAACGAAGCTTCAAGGTACTCAGGCTCACGAGCATGAGCAGAATGGCCACGATCCATAATCGAACCACGACCTTGGGTTCCTTCCATCCCTTCATCTCGAAATGATGGTGAATCGGCGCCATCAAAAAAATCCGTTTCCCGCGCGATTTAAAAAACACCACCTGAAAGATGACGGAGACCGCTTCCATGACAAACACGCCGCCAACCAGGACCAGCAATAACTCCTGTTTACTGACCACCGCGACCGTGCCCAGCGCCGCGCCAAGGGGTAACGACCCAACGTCCCCCATGAACACCGACGCCGGGTACGCGTTGAACCACAGGAACCCGAGACTCGCCCCGAAGACCGCCCCCATCAGCACGGCCAATTCTCCTGCGCCTTCAATGTAGGGAATCAGTAAATAGTCTGCCACCACCTTGTTCCCTGCCGCATAGGCCACCGCGGCATAAGCCACGGACGCCACGATGATGGAGCCGATCGCCAATCCATCCAACCCGTCTGTCAAATTCACGGCATTGGAACAGCCAACGATTACCAGGATGATAAACGGAATGTAGATCGGCCCCAGGTCGGGCGTGAATGTTTTGAAAAACGGCACGCTGAGTTCCGTCGAATACCCGGAAGACATGTAAAACACCAGACCGATTCCCAGCGCAATGCCACTTTGCGCCACGAGTTTCTGGAGAACCGTCAAGCCCTGTGAGTGACTCCGCAAAATTTTCACGTAGTCATCGGCAAACCCGATCAGCCCAAACCCGACGAGCGACAGGATGACGAGCCACACGTAGAGATTAGACACATCCGCCCACAGCAGCGTTGACAGCACCACGGCGAAAAGAATGAGCATGCCGCCCATGGTGGGGGTGCCGCCTTTGACAACATGGTGGCGGGGGCCATCTTCGCGGATTCGTTGCCCCAGGCACAGCGCCTGTAATTTTTTAATCATGGGCGGCGCCAGGAAAAACGTGAGCAGGAACGCGGTCAATGCCGCGTAAATGACGCGAAAACTCAAATACCGAAAGACGTTCAAGAATGCGATGTCTGTGTGCAGTGGGTAAAGCCACAAAAACAACATAGGCCGTGTCCCGCCTTTACTGGTGTGTGGACCAGCGCCGCAGTGCAAGCCCGTCCAGCAGACGTTCCAGCCCCACGCCCCTGGACGCTTTGAGCAACACGACATCGCCGGGTTGCGCCAGGTGATTGAGAACTCGTGTCGCATCGCCAACATGTGGCGTGACAAAAATCCCTGACGGATCCATGCCCCGTGAGGCAGCCCCGTCTGCCAGCGCCGCGCCGAACTGTCCGCATGCAATCAAACAGGTAATCCGGCTGTCGGCAAGAAACGCCCCCACGGACGCATGGCATGTCTGCGCCTCCGCTCCCAGTTCCAGCATGTCTCCCAACACCGCGATGGTCCGTTTCCCCCCGCCGAATTCCTGTAACAGCGTCACCGCCGCTTTCATAGAATCCGGGTTGGCGTTATAGCAATCCTGGATCACGGTGAGGCCCTGTCGCGACAACACTTGTGACCGCATGGCCGCCGCCCGAAAGCGACTCAAGCCGGTGGTCGTTGCGGCGACCGACAGCCCCAACGTATGCCCCACGGCAATCGCGGCCAACGCATTCAACACGTTATGGGTTCCATGCACGCGGAGCACCATGCGATGCGGGCGCGGATGACCGCTCACATGGAGACGAAATTCAGTTCGCGCGCCCTGCCGCTGAATGTGACTTCCCCGGATATCCGCTCGACGGTTGAATCCGAACGAAACCACCGCACAGCGGGCACGACGACGGAACGACCTGTAATACGGATCATCGGCGTTCAACAGCACGGTCCCGTCACGGGGAAGCCGGGCCAGCAGTTCGGCCTTCGCGCGGGCAGACCCGGCAACGCTTCCGAAGTATTCCAGATGATCCGCACCGACATTGGTAATGACACCGATAGTCGGCCGGGCAATGTCCGCCAGTCGCGTGGTTTGCCCTTCCCGGTCCACCCCGAATTCCAGCACCGCCAGTTGATGAGACGTGGTCAACCCCAGCACCGTGCACGGTAGCCCAATGCGATTGTTCGCGTTGCCGACCGTTTTTATGAGACGCCATCGTTGCGCGAGGATGCGGGCGATCATCTCTTTCGTGGTCGTTTTCCCGTTGCTCCCCGTCACCGCAATAACCGGAATATCAACACGCGCGCGATGAAAGGCCGCCAGATCCTGATACGCTCGCACCGTATCGTTCACCGTGATGACGAAGGGTTCGGCACGGCGGGCACCACGACGTTCAGGGCGAGGGCGTTTCGTGATCGTCGCCCGTCGGGAAACGGCTTCAACCACCACCCCTTTCGCGCCACGGGTGACAACATCATCGACAAAATGGTGACCATCACACCGCTCGCCTTTCATGGCAACAAACACATCTCCCCTGCGCACCATTCGGGAATCTGTGCACACGCGTCGGATCCGACACCCCAGTGTCCCGCTCAGCCATGTTCCGCCCGTCGCGTCAAGCACATCTTCCCCCGTCCACGCCAACATCGTCAGGACGCCTCGTGCGGCCGATGCGTTGGCAAAGCGGATAACAGTTCGCGCGCAACTTCCCGGTCGTCAAAATGATGCCGCGTCCCGCCAATGATCTGGTAATCTTCATGCCCCTTCCCTGCGATCAACACCATATCGCCCGTGCGCGCCTCACGCAGTGCCGCCTGAATGGCGGCGCGACGATCCGGTATCACGTGCCACGCGCCACGCGCCCCCGCGGCAAGCTCCAGCACTCCCTGTTCAACATCGCGCAGAATGGCGTCAGGGTCTTCGGTGCGAGGATTGTCCGACGTCAGAAACACCATGTCGCTGCGTTGCGCGGCCACCCTGCCCATGTTCGACCGTTTCCCCCGGTCGCGATCGCCCCCGCAACCAAACACCGTCAGCAGCCGTCCCGTCCGGAGTTGGTGTGCGACGGCCAGGAGCCGGGCCAGGGCATCCTCCGTATGCGCGTAATCCACAATCACGGAAAAATCCTGCCCGGCCTCCACGCGCTCAAACCGTCCCGGCACCGTCCGGAAGCTTCGGATACCATCTTGAATGGCATTCAGAGACAGGCCGCGCGCGAGACCGACTCCGATTCCGGCCAGGAGATTCGACACGTTGTGTTCCCCCACCAGAGCTGTCCGGACGTCCACCGCACCGAGAGGCGTGTCGGCCGTGAACCGGGTACCATCCAGTGAGAGCGTGACGCGCCGGGCCTGAATATCTGCACGCCGGCGGATGGAACAGGTCCACACAGGAATGGGCGTCTCGGCCGCCAGGCGAACGCCCCAGTCATCGTCAATATTGATAATCGCCCGTTTGGGTCTCGTGGGGGAATGGGGGATCACGCATTCCTGAAAGAGACGTAATTTTGTTTGATAGTAGGACTCCATATCGCCATGGAAATCCAAATGGTCCCGGCTTAAATTCGTAAAGACCACAATGTCAAACGCACAGCCTTCAACCCGATCCAACGCGAGGGCATGAGACGAGACTTCCAGGACCGCGGTCTCCACGCCGGCTTCCACCATCCGATGCAGGAACGATTGCAGAGGAACGGCGCCCGGCGTCGTGTGACTGGCTGCCCGCACCTCGGTGCCAATATGATAGCCCACCGTCCCGATAAGCCCCGTCTGGAAGCCGCCGGACGACAGGATGGCCCGGCTCACGTGCGTCACCGTGGTCTTGCCATTGGTCCCCGTGACGCCCACGACGGTGAGGGAGCGCGAGGGGTTCCGGAAAAACCGCGCGGCCAACTGACCGAGCGCCTTCCGGGAATTGTTGACCGTGATCCATGCGGGACTGGTGTCGCGTGCGTAGCGGACGGGAACCTGGAAGGGCGCTTGCACCACCACCCCCCCTGCCCGTCGCCGACAGGCCTGCTCCACAAACACATGGCCATCAGCCTGCTGCCCCTTGATAGCAACGAACACCCCACCCGGCATGACATCCCGCGAATCGTCCGTAATGGCTGACACAGCCACGTCAAGGTTTCCCTCCGTGCCGACCATTTCGAGGGGCATGATCAATTCGGCCAGAGTCATCCCTACTCTAATGGGACCTAGTTGGGGCGGGCCCCGTCAGGATCGGACAGCTGCTTGGATGCCGTCATCATCCGGTGTTCCCGGCTGGGAGCCACATTGACATATCGGAGCGCCTGCTCCACCACCTCACGAAAGACCGGAGCCGCCACGACTCCCCCCCACGCCGGGCCTTGCGGTTCATCAATCATAACCAGCACGGTGAACTTCGGATCCTCCGCCGGGACAAAGCCAACAAACGATCCGATTGATTTGGTGGAAGAATACATCCCCGTTTCAGGATCAACCTTCTGCGCCGTGCCGGTCTTGCCCGCCACGCGATAGCCCGGGATGGCCGCGCGCCGACCCGTCCCGTTTTCCACCACGTTGACCAGAAGATCCGTGACCGTGTGCGCGGTGTCGGCATCAATGGGACGGCGACGAATACGGGGAGACTGCCTCCAGACGTTTCGGCCCTGATAATCCGAAATCTCCCGCACCAGAAACGGTCGCATGAGCCACCCCTGGTTAGCGATGGCCGACATGGCCGTCGTCAATTGCAACGGGGTCACGGCAATTTCCTGCCCAATGGCCAGTGAAGGTAACGTGCGCCGACTCCATTGATCGGGACTTCTCAGGATCCCGATTGATTCGCCGGGCAGATCAATGCCCGTTTTCTCACCAAAGCCAAACGCGCGCAAAAACCGATAGACCGGTTTTTCTCCCAATGCCAACGATATTTTGACGAAGGCCACGTTACTGGATTGCTGGACGGCTTCGCGAAACGTCACCCACCCGGCGGTCTCATGGTCGCGAATCACGGTTCCACGAATCGGGACTTCGCCATCGCCCGCATACAGCAGCGTGTTCGGTTGCATGTGATTCAACGCCAGCGCGGCGGCGGACAGGAACACTTTGAGCGTTGACCCCGGCTCATAGGGATCGGTGATGGCCCGATTTCTCCACCGCTCGGGTGACGCCCGCTGGATGTGATTCGGATCAAACGTGGGGCGAATCGTCCAGGCTAAAATCTCACCGGTGGAAGGATCCATGACAAGAATGGCCCCGCCCCGGGCACGGGTGTCCCGCACAGCACGTTCCAGCGCTTGCTCCGCGATATACTGAATGACCTCATCAATCGTCAGATGAATGGCATGACCCGAAAGACCCTGTGGCATTTGCCGCTCTTCGGGAATGATGACGTGCCCCAGCGCATCACGATGCAAGACCACACGCCGAACGACGCCCCGAAGGTGTTTATCATAGCCATTTTCCACCCCCTCAAGCCCCTGACTGTCAATGCCCGCGAATCCAAGGACATGCGCCAACAACGTCCCCTTGGGATAAAACCGGCGCGCTTCAAGGAGGGTGTCAACCCCGGGAAGTGCGAGGCCCCGCACCCGTTCGCCGGAGGCATCGGGAATTTTCCGTTTCACCCACACGAATTCCCGGTCGGTTCGTAGTCGCTTTTCCAGGGGTTTCCGCGGAACACCCAACACCTGCGCAAGCTGGCGGGCGACGCGTTGCGGTCGGTCAATCGCCGTCGGCGTGGCATACACCGACGACACGTCACGATTTAACGCCAACGGCCTGCCCTGTCGATCGAAAATAGCACCCCGACTGGAATCGAGCGTGACGGTCTTTTCATGCTGCCGACGGGCTCTCTCGGTCATCGTGTCCGCTTGCAACACCTGAAGATCAAAAAACCGAAACAGCAATACGGCAAATCCCACCAGAAAACACAGCACCAGACAGGCCCGCCTTCCGGCATTCACCGAATGTGTGTCAGGCGCTTGTCGCATGAAGGACGGAGGCATCATCAGTCTCGTGTGTGTTGGGCGACACGCAACGGACGCGCACCCCCGTTGCGTAGCATTCCATTGTCCGTGCGAACCGGCACCAGGACCACCTGCCCCGGTCCCGGGCGGGTCATCTTCAGTTTTTTGTTCGCTTCCGCGGCAATCCTGTCGAGAGCCAGTAACTGCGAGAGCCGGATCCGTAACCGGTCATGCTCCTGCTCCAGGACGACCTTCTGCTTTGCAAGGGTATCCAGCTCATAGCCCACGCGCACAACATCAACTCGTCCCCACACATACACGAGCAACACCCCGCTGAGGCCCACCACAAGCAACACCGTCCAGAGAACCGGTTTCATACGTGCCCCTTTCGATCCCGCATGCCTTCCCTCTCCGGCTTCCGTTCAATGACGCGCAGCTTCGCACTCCGTGCGCGCGGATTGGCCATCCGTTCTTCTCTGGCAGGCACCACGGGCTTTTTCGTTAAAATGGTCCATTGATCCGACGCCTCTTGAGCAACATGCCGAAACGTGTGTTTGACCACCCGGTCTTCCAGGGAATGAAACGCAATCACACACAGCCGTCCTCCCGGCGCCAGGAAATCCGTCACGTCGTTGAGCGCAACTTTCAGCGCGTCCAATTCACCATTGACCGCCAGGCGAAACGCCTGAAAGGTCCGGGTCGCGGGATGCAGGCGCCCGTAGCGATACGACCGTGGCACGGCCTGTTGCACCACCCGTGACAGGTCCATGGTGGTACGAAGTGGGATGTGACTGCGGGTACGGACAATAGCCCGGGCAATGCGTCGTGCGTACCGTTCTTCCCCCAATGTATGAATGATCGTAGCCAGGTGTGTTTCAGGCAGGGTATTCACAAGGGTTTCTGCTGGTTGTCCGCAGGTTGGATTCATGCGCATATCCAACGGGCCATCCTGCTGAAAACTAAACCCGCGTTCAGGCTGATCCAACTGCCAGGACGACACTCCCAGATCGAACAGAATGCCATCTACGAGTTCTCTGTTGGCCATGCGCATCACCGTTTTCACATGTCGAAAATTCTCACACATGAGCCGGACCCGTGACCGGTAGGCATAAAGCCGTGCGTGTGCATGGGTAACCGCCATCGGATCATGATCAATTCCAATGAGCACACCGTCAGGGCCACTACATTGCAGAACGCGTTCCGCCGTCCCGCCCAGACCAACGGTACAATCAAGGTACCATCCTCGCGTTCGTGGTCGTAGCCACGCCACAACCTCCTCTGCTAAGACTGGAACATGAACAACATTATCCAACTATGCCTTCCTGGTTGTCATTTATTGAGCCATTTCCTACTACTTTCTCCCACTTCATGGGATAATTATACGGATATCCATATCAATGTCAATGAAAATCAAACACTTAAAGTATGGTGGGAAGCCGAGATGCAGAAGACAATGGCAAGGGAAAATTTTGCGGGGAAAACCAGCCACAACAGGCTAATGAACACAGCCGACTTTCAACAGGTGGGGAAAAGGACTGGAATGTGTCTGCGGACAGATGACAGGCATTTGACCGTGCGGTCAGTGTCCGGTAAGCGTGAATGCGTTGCCCCCCTGATCATTTCGCCACAGTGTTTGTCTTTCCGGATTTTTCTACGGCAAAATGGCATATCCAGTCTGAGGTCATCTCTCAATCTCCTTCCATCAGCAGGATGAATTGACATCACGTCAACACCACGGCTATCATGTCTTTCTTTACAGGAGGTTTGCGCGATGAGCCACACCATTACCGTTCGGGAATTGAAAGAGCGCATGGATAAAGGTGACAAGGTTTTTTTGCTGGATGTTCGGGAACCACACGAATTTTCGCTGGCCAAAATCGAAGGAGCAACGTTGATTCCTCTGGGTACGTTGCCCGACTCGCTCAACCAGCTGGACCCGAACGAGGAAATCGTGGCCTTATGTCACAAAGGGATGCGCAGCGCCGATGCCACAGGATTTCTTCTTCAGCAGGGATTTGCGAATGTCAAAAACCTGATTGGTGGCATGGACGCCTGGTCTGTGGAAATCGACCAGTCAGTTCCGCGATATTGAGCTTCCGCGATGAGCCAGGGGATGGCTCTTCACGAGAACCCGCCAGGCGAAACAGGCCACCGCAGACCCAGAAGAATTTCGCGGTTGCCCTTTTTCCCCGGAATGGGAGAATCGAGGCTCCCCAGGCACGCGAAGCCTAATCGTTCGCCCGTGCCTCGAATCCGTTGCGCGGCGTCCCACCGTAGCGCGTCGTCACGAACCACGCCCCCTCGCCCCACCTGTTTCACGCCAACTTCAAATTGCGGTTTGACCAGGGCAATAACCGTCGCCTCCGGCGCCAGCAACGGGACCACGCAGGGAAGCACCAGACGGAGTGAAATGAACGAGACGTCAATCACAGCCAGTTGAACAGGATCGGGAATGGCGGAGGGATCAAGATGGCGAATATTGCATCGTTCGAGCACAACGACTCGCGTATCGTTTCGCAGGCCCCAGTCTAATTGTCCATACCCTGTGTCCACGGCATAGACTCGTCGAGCGCCTCGCTGGAGAAGACAATCCGTAAACCCGCCTGTGGACGCACCGACGTCCAGAGCGACCGCGTCCGCAACGTGCGGGGAAAAGGCGTCCAGAGCCGCCGCCAGTTTCTCGCCGCCCCGACTGACAAAAAGACTCGCGGGCCTGTCTACGTCAATGACCGCCTGCACGGCCACGCGCGTGGCACGCTTTTCCACACGTTGCCCGTCGACTTTCACCAATCCTGCCAGAAGCATCCGATGCGCATGTTCCCGGCTGGTGGCGAACTGACGCTGAACCAGTACTTCGTCGAGCCGCTGTTTGTGAACCGTGGGGCGTTGGGTCGTCAAGGGAGGGATGATATCCCCGGCAGAATGTCGTCGCCGGGCACGGCAGGGTGACGTACTACAGTCTCACACGGAAAGGTTGCGTTCATCGGCATCTTCATCAACGGAATAGGCTTCCAACCGCTTCTGACCGTTTGTGTCCTGCACCATTATGGCCACCTTCCGTTCCGCGTCATCCAGCATTTTGAGACAGTTTTTGGAGAGTTTGATCCCCTCTTCGAAAATCCTCAGGGAATCACTCAGCGGAAGATCACCTTTTTCCAACTCGGTCACGATGGTCTCCAGCCTGGACAAGGCATCTTCAAATTTCAAGGGTGCCATAGAGAAATCCGCTACTCAAGAGACCTCACTCTGTGAGACCACCTTCGTCGACATCCATGCGTTCCGCGATTATTGCCCTGCAGGTTTCACATTCCACAGCAGGGAAGACGTCGTCCCGCACGCCAGAGACCTGTGCCGACCGTGGACCCATTATACGCCGTGTTCCTTCGACGTCAAGATTGACGACGTCCGGTCGACGCTTTCAATAAGACATGACAACCTGCCTTCAGCCAAGCGCACCCGAATACGGTCACCGACTTCGACAGCGTGCGAATTTTTCACAATGTCTCCGCCGGGACTGGTCTCAACCACGCTGTACCCGCGCGACAAAATCGCAATCGGGCTTAACGTGTGAAGGGTGCTGGTCGCCGTTCGCAACTGGTGTTTTTTGTGCGTGATGACCCACGGCATGGCCTGGACGAGTCGCCGAAACAGTTGCGGCACCAGCAGACCGGCCTGTGGACACAATGATCGCCATCCCGTCAGGGTCAGTCTGGCAGACACGGCGAACAGTTTCGGGCGAATCCCGGAAAACAGCATACGCAGGCTTCTGCCAAGGC
The DNA here is from genome assembly GCA_963692935.1 of Nitrospirales bacterium. Classification (GTDB taxonomy): domain Bacteria; phylum Nitrospirota; class Nitrospiria; order Nitrospirales; family UBA8639; genus Bin75. The sequence continues at coordinate 186,554 of OY843588.1, read as the reverse complement.
GAAGCCGGAGTTCGTCAACCCGTTGCATCCGACGATGAATACTGTGCGCAAGATCGGGAAGCGACTGACAGACCTGCGCAACCTGCTTCCCGTGTGACACAAGCATACGACGCATGGCCCGCACCAGTTGCCTGTGCTGTGCCCGGACACCGTTTTGCAAGTCCACAAGAACGGGTGAAACGGATTCCGCCGCCGCTGAAGGGGTGGGGGCCCGGTAATCAGCGGCCAAATCAGACAAGGTCACGTCAGTTTCATGGCCTACCGCCGAGACGACCGGAATGCGGGAGTCGGCAATGGCGCGAACAACCATTTCTTCATTAAAGCTCCACAAATCTTCCCAGGAGCCACCACCGCGCCCGACAATGAGCACGTCAAGATCGTCATGTTGATTGGCCAGTCTGACAGCATCCGCGATTTGCTGCGCGGCACCGGGGCCTTGAACGGCTACCGGGAACAACCGGATGCCGATCAGGGGACATCGTCGCCGCACCACTGTGACAATATCGTGAAGCGCAGCTCCCGTTCTGGACGTGACCACGCCAACCTGGCGGGGGAAAAACGGAAGGGCACGCTTGCGCGCCGGATCAAACACACCTTCCCGCTTCAGCCTGGTCTTGAGTTGTTCAAAGGCAATCTGAAGCGCGCCAACGCCTTTGGGTTCGAGAGACGCGATAAGGATCTGCACATCGCCCCTCGGCTCATAGACACTGACACGACCCTTCACGACCACCACGAGACCGTCTTCCAACGTAAACGGAAGCGACACGGCCACACGTCGAAACGCCACCGCGCGGATTTGGCTTTCCTGATCGTTCAGAGAAAAATAGACATGCCCCGAAGCAGGCGTTCGCAGATTGGAAATCTCGCCCTCGACCCACACGTCGGCACACACATGCTCGAGTGTTGCACGAATGTGCGTCGTGAGTTGCGTAACAGTGAACACAAGCGGCGGGGTACCAGACACAGCGAAGATCGCGCTATTATTTATGCGATGGTTCGAACGCGTTGAATGTCGGAGGCTTTTCCGGTCGCGGGGTCGAATTCAATCACGACTGCACCCAGAACCGCCGGGCCGGACGCCACTTCAAACCGTCGGGGCATCTGCATGAGAAATTTCTCAATCACCAGTTCTTTTTTAAAGCCGATCACGGAATTGACGGGGCCTGTCATCCCAATATCCGTCAAATAGGCCGTTCCCCTGGGCAGGATCTGCTCATCCGCGGTTTGCACATGTGTATGCGTTCCCACGACCGCGGTCACCTGGCCATCTAAAAAATGCCCCATGGCCATTTTCTCCGACGTCGTTTCCGCATGCATGTCCACAATGACACACGGGGTCTGCGAACGCAGTTTGGGAATTTCCCGCCGGGCCACCTGAAAGGGGCAATCAAGCGTCGGCATAAACGCCCGCCCCATAAGCTGGATCACGCCAATGGTCTCGCCACCGGGCCTGACAATGAGAAACGACCCCTGGCCGGGCGTACCATCCGGATAATTGGCCGGGCGCACGATGCGGGGGTCTTTGCGAATATAGTCCACCATTTCTTTTCTATCCCAGGCATGGTTGCCCGTCGTGATCGCCGAGAACCCAAGGTCAAAGAGATCGCCGGCCAGGTCCGGTGTGATGCCGAACCCTCCGGCCACATTCTCGCCATTCCCGATGACCAGATCGACATGGTAGCGCTCACTGACTTTCTGGATGGTCTGGGCGATGACCCGTCTTCCCGGTTCACCCACAATATCACCGATAAACAACAGAACCATACACGCCACCGCTTCCCTGTGCCCGCTTCCCGCTATCGGGCAAATTCAATAAATCGACTTTCCCGAATCACGGTGATCTTAATTTGACCCGGATACGTCATTTCCTGCTCAATTTTCCTGGACAGGTCACGGGACAGACGCAAGGCATCGTTATCGGAAATGGCTTCCTGTTGCACAATCACCCGCACTTCCCGACCCGCCTGAATGGCATAGGCTTTGTCCACCCCATCATAGCCCACGGCCAGGCTTTCCAGTTTTTCCAGTCGCTTCACGTAGGCTTCCAGCGTCTCACGTCTGGCGCCGGGCCGGGCGGCTGATAATGCCTCGGCCGCCGCGACCAGCACGGATTCCGGGCAAAGCGGTTCAACCTGTTCATGGTGTGCGGCAATGGCATTCACGACTTTCTCGGACTCGCCATACTTCTTCGCGATTTCAGCACCCAGCATGGCATGGGTCCCCTCCTCTTCGTGACTCACCACTTTCCCAATGTCATGCAGCAAAGCCCCTCGCTTGGCCAACTTCAGATCCAAACCCAGTTCCGCGGCCATAATGCCGCAGATGTAGGCCGCTTCGCGGGCATGATACAAATTGTTTTGTCCATAACTGGTCCGGTAGCGCAAACGGCCCAGGAGTTTCACAATCTCTGGATGAAAGTCGGCGAGACCCACTTCGAAAATAACCTTCTCAGCCTCTTCGCGCATCAACTTGTCAATATCGCCCTTCACTTTTTCCACGACTTCTTCGATGCGGGTCGGATGGATGCGACCATCCTGCATCAGCCGCTCAAGCGATATTTTGGCAATCTCCCGCCGCAAGGGATCAAACCCGGAGACAATCACCGCTTCCGGCGTTTCATCAACGATCAAATCCACACCCGTGGCCGCTTCCAGCGCCCGAATGTTCCGGCCTTCCCGTCCGATGATGCGCCCCTTCATCCCTTCGTTGGCAAGAGACACCACCGAAATAGTGGCTTCGTTGACATAATCACGAGTAATCCGTTGAATCGCGTTGGTTACAATTTGCCGTGCTTCCCTGTCGGCGTTTTCTTTCGCTTCATCCAGGATCCGTTTCGTCAGCCCCATGGCCTCCAAACGAACCCCGCTTTCAATCTCAGCCAACAGTTGCTGCCGGCTCTCATCCACGGTCAATCCGGCTACACGTTCCAACGCCGCGACATGACCCTGTTTGGCCTGTTCACAGGCATGTTCTTTCTTCTCCAACGACTCCTTCTGCCGCAATAATGCCTGCTCTTCCTTGCGCGTTTCCTCTTCGCGGCGATCGCAATGCGCGATTTTTTTCACCAAATCGTCCGCTTGCCGCCCCAACCGTTTTTCCACATCCTGCAGTTCGCCTCGTTTTTCTCTTTCTTTCCTGTCCCGTTCGCTTCTGGCCTGGAACAACAGACTCTTCGCTTCAATTTTCGCTTCCTTCACCAGATGCTCAGCTTCGCGCTGTGACGACTGGATTAATTGACGATGCTGGTCTTCGGTGTCACGGCGTTGCGTGGCCAGGCGTGTGCGTTGTATCACCCGATCCAACACAAAGCCCGCCCCGAGGGCAAGACCTCCCACTCCCACCACGATCACGATATCTGTCAAAATGGCTGTCACCCCCCTTCGCTGACCGCTCATGCCAGAGCTCCGCACGAGCCTTTGAGAGGAATGCCTGCACTTCAGACGAGTCTGCCTGCGATGAGCATGCGCGAAGAAACGAGGAGCACTGACAGGACTGACGGGGCAGGAATGAAAAGACGCGCAGGGAAACGCGCCGTTCTACACCACGCAAGGGAGGGGAGCGACGACCACCACGCAAGGCAACATGGCACTGATTCCGATGGTTCTACCTCTTGTTTGGAACATCAGGTCCGCCACGCGGTGGCCTCCGGTCCGGGATACGCTCGGGCCGTTTGTCCCAACCATCGCTCCGACCATTGTTCACGGTCTCAGAATTCACGCATCACCCGGGCTGGCCAGCCGGCCTTCCTCCCCCAACATAAACCGCACCGCGTGGTAAGCGGCCACACCATTCATTTTCCCCAAAACCTGGCTTCATTCCCAATCATCCACTGTTGGACTGATTCCACATGTACCCCGATCATTCGCTGTGAGGTTTTTTCGTGACTCCCTGTTGCGCACCGAGTGTCTCGCGATTCCTCTCTCAAAATGTTAAGCAACCGAAACACATCTCTGGTGGAACGTAACAGACGCATCAAATACCATGCAAGCACGCAGGCCCCTACACGGTGTCATCTGCCACCAAACGGGATCCAATGCACTCCAGCAATCCTTCGGCTCGACGCTCAATTTCCGCCTCGCCTTCCCGTAGACGTCGTTCCTGCTGAAACATCCGATCCGCGATATTCATCGCAGCCAGAATAGCAATCGTCGCAGGCGCGGATTTCGTCAACCCTCGCGCAATGGTTTGCATTTGCCCGTCCACGTACACAGCCAGCTCCTGCACATAGGCTTCATCGCCAGTAGGTTGCAAGGCCAGCCTATGGCCATACACATCAACCTCAAGAGGCTTTGCCATCGGCAACCTCTTCGAAGGCAGCATCTGACAACTCAAGCCCATCCAGTTCTCCAACAACTTTTTCAATGCGCGACGTAAGACGCTCCCTTTCCAACTCCCATTCATGGAAACAGGCTTCGCGCTTTGATAATTCCTCATTCGCCAGGCTTACTTGTTGCCGGAGCGATGTATTGGTCTGTTGTAATTCCTGGACCAGGTCCACCAATTGCCGCACGCGAACCTCCAAGACGTCCATTTTCTCAAGACTCATTCAGGATGCCTCCCTTTCAAGGATGATGGACACGCACATCAGAACCTGTTGACAGAATAAAATCTTCAAAAGGGCCTGTCAAGACGAAAAACACTACATGCTGTGGCATACAGGTAGCAGTAAATACGATAACTTGTGATCACCCGCTTCACGTAGCGACGGGTTTCCTTGTAGGGGATATGCTCGACAAATTCATCCGGATCCCGATCGCCAAACTTGTCAATCCACCGTTGCACGGCTTTCGGGCCGGCATTATATGCCGCGATGGCGTGAATCTGATTTCCCTGATAGGCATCCAGCAGTTCGCCGACATGGTAGGCCCCCAGCCGAATGTTCAACACGCCGTCAAAGAGATCATCCCGATCCACGTGACCAAGACCCAGGCGGCGTGCGACGCGGTTTGCGGTCTTTGGCATCAGCTGCATCAACCCCGCGGCTCCAACAGGCGACAACGCCCTGGGATTATACAAACTTTCCTCACGGATCAGCCCCGCCACCAGAAAGGGATCCACATGCGGCGCCACAGAGTCCCGTATCACGTGTACATATCCAGCCGGATAGGTTATCCGCCACAATGGCGAAGCGGGAGGAACCTGGTGACGTTGCAGGACGTCCAGAAAATTCCGTACGGCGATCGACAGTGCGGCGTCATAGGCTCCGAATTCCATCAGCTGCCGCGCGACCGCATACAGGATCCGTGGCTGCCCGCGATAGTCCGTCCTGACCGCCAACAGTTCTCCGGCGGCTTCCTCGCGGAGACCCAACCGCGACAGGGCATTGGCCTTTTGAAAATGCACATTGGTATGGAGTTCGGACAACGCGGGATGCTCGATGACCTGTTCTTCCCATTGCGCACGCCGGTTGTCTGCCACGTTGACCGGAATCCGGAGACGCGCCTGCGATAACTGTCCATAGTAGGTCATGGGCCACTCGGTCGCGATGCGCCGATACCACGTTTGTGCCTCATCCTCCTGTCCCATCTGCTCAAGTGTGCGCGCGTGCCAGTAATGAGCCTGTCGTTGCCAGGCGTGATCCTGTACGGTAGTCGCAAGCGTCTGAAAGTGGTCGCGCGCGTCTTCCCAGTCGCCTTGTTGATACCGCAACCATCCCAAACGCCACAGGGCGCGCCGCTGGATGGTAGGAAGGCCGGCCACGCGCGAGACATGTTCATAGGCCGCGAGGGCGTCCTGAATCTCGTTGTGATCGTCCGCCCACACGCCGCTCAACCACTGGATTTGATCCCGGTCATGCACGTGTAACGTTGGCATCTCCGCGTCACGAAGCGCCAGGAGAAGCCGGCCCTGATCCTGCCGCAAATACACTTTGGCCAGCCAGACGGTCGCTTTGCCGGTATAGGCGGAAGCGGTCCCGGCCAGTTGACGGAAAAATGGCACCGCTTGCGGATACCGCTTCAGCCGCACGTGGGCCATCCCCAATTGAAAGAGCCCCTGTTCGCGCTCGGGGCTACCTGGTCGCCTGTCCACAAATGTCTGCAAATCCTGAATCGCTTTTTCAAAATGCGCCAGGTCATACAACCTTTTGCCCCGGCGATAATAGTCCCGTGTTGCAGGCTCCCACCGCAGCGACAACGGCTGGCCGGACCGCACGATGTCATTGACGGCCCGGGCTTCGGGAGATTCGGGATAGCGCCACCAGATTTCACGTAATGCCTGTGTGGCGTCTGCCGCGCGTTGCAGTCGGTCGGCACAGGTCGCACGCACATAGAAGGCCCGGGGGGCGTGGACAGAATCCGGATCACGGGATGTGGCCCGGCGTAAACGATCACCGGCATGGTGACAATGCCCGTCCGCAAACCACGCAAAACCCGCCTGGTACAGCATCTCCGTGCGCAAGACGGAAGGTGGGGACAAGGCCAGCGCCTCGTCGAACGTCATAGCCGAGTCATGATAGGAATCCAGATGCCCCAGGGCCTGCCCGAGTTTCAAGAGCACATAATCTTCCAAGAGGGGAAAATTCGTGCGCGCCGCGCGCAACAATTCAAGGGCGTGAGCCGGATCATGGTCGAGCAAGGCCCACCCCGCTCGAAAACCGGCACGCCTGGCCCACGGGGTGCCTGGGTACACCTCGCGCACGTGGCGAAACCGTTTCACCTGCAGAAGCACCTGATCGGGGTGCGTGTCGGCAAACGACACGGCAGCCAGAAAACAGGCTTCCGCCGATTCGCAGATCATGTCAGGGGTATCGGAACCAGAGGCACTGGAGGGATCGGACAACGCCTGGGAATGTGTCAGGAGCAGAAGGCCAAGGAGGCTAACTGTGCAGACGAGTGTGCGAGAGAGCATGATGGCAAGAGGCGTAGTGGGGTGAGTGACGGGAATTGAACCCGCGACCTCCGGATCCACAATCCGGCGCTCTAACCAACTGAGCTACACCCACCACTCACTCACAACACAGACCGGTTTCGAGCGGGAAGAGCATGATATACACTCGCACGACGCAAGACAACCAGGACACGGTACTCTGTCGCTCCTGTCCCGCTACTACTCCGCCTGCTCCGGCCACGATCACATGGACGGCTGACGTAAGCAGGGACTCTGTACACTCGTCACACAGCCACGGATCCCTGGGAAAAGGAGGGGCTGTCCGGCCCGACAACTCTTGCTTGACACTTCTTGCAATGAAACCTGTTCATGCGTGCCCCCCGTGTCGAACACGCTGATCGAAGGCATCCTGCATTTCGCCAACGAGAGCCTGCGCGGCTGCGCGTGGATCGGGAGCGTCCCGAATCGGCCGCCCCACCACGACATAATCCGCTCCCGCCTGAATGGCCTGGCACGGCGTGGTGGAGCGCGCATGATCATCAAGGGCCTGACCGGCCGGCCGAACGCCGGGTGTCACAATCAGCAACGGGGCGTCAATGGCCGAACGAATGGCCACAGGCTCCTTCCCGGACGCGATGACGCCATCACACCCGACTTCGGCTGCCACACGCGCGCGCGCCACCACGAGATCGTCGACACTCCGCCCGTCTCCCCATTCTCCCCATTCCCGAAGATCCGCACGGTCAACGTTCGTCAACACCGTCACCGCCAGAATGTGCAACGCCGGATTGCCGGTCCGCCCTTTCACGGCAGCGGCCAGTGCCTTTCGCTGCGCATGCACGGTGAGAAAAGACACGCCCATCTCCGCGACCCGTGCGGTTGTCCGCTGCACTGTCTCCGCAATATCCAACAGTTTCAAGTCGAGAAACACGGGCTTGCCAAATTGACGCACCAGCCGGATCACCGCAGGGCCTTCACTCGCAAACAGTTCCAACCCGACTTTGATGACCCCAACTGACTCATGGACGGCATCCAGCACCGCTTCCGCCGCCTGGGCCGTGGGCACATCCAGGGCAAAAATCAGCCGCTCAGTGGCCTGAATCCCCGCACCCCGCTCGTGTCCGGGCATGCCCGTTTTCTTTCCGTTGACCATTTGACCCACAAGAAGGGGTTATGCTAGAAGTCCGGCGTCGCCTACTCACATAGCATGAAAGGAATGAAAGGAACATCATGCCTGTTACGCATCAGTCAGCCATCAAGCGGGCCCGCCAGTCGGAGAAGCGCCATGCACGCAACCACGCCATCCTGCATCGGACCAAAACCGTTGTCAAAAATTTCCGGACCACCATCCAGCAACCAGGTGCGGACACGGACGGACAATCGGCCGATGCCTTGCTCAGGGAAGCCGTCTCAGCCCTGCACAAAGCGGTGACGAAAGGCGCCCTCCATCGCAATACCGCCTCCCGACGCATTGCTCAACTCACGACCGCCTTCAACGCCTTCAAAGCCCGCTGATCGTCTTCGACGGGTTATCGCTTGCCTCCGGTTTCCTGGCGCCGCGCCTGCTATGCCTGCCCGCGGGTCCTGTCGGGCGCGGACTGTGCCAATCGGCACAAATCAAAAACCAGGGCATGCATAATGCGGTGTGGTGAATTGGCGGCGCCACCTTTCAACGCACGATCCGTCGCCGCAAAAACCGCAAAGGTCTTTGGAAAATGCGCCAGCGGCATGCGCCTGGCCACGGCGAAAAACCCGCTGTGTTCACGGGGGCGGATCCCCAGGGATCTCGCCACCACCGCTTCCCCGACTCCACGGTTCAGCCCATCCCTGGCTTTCCACAAACGACGGTACTGCCACAGCAACGCGCCGAGTATACGCAGAGGAGGCTCATCCGCCTCCAGGTTGTTGTCCAGAATGAGGAGGGCCCTGGCCTCGTTGCCCTGCGCGATGGCTCCCGACAGATCGAAGACCGATGCGCCGGGTTCTTTCCCCTGGACAGCCACGACGTCACGCGCCTCGACTGTTGTTCCCCTGGGCACATAGAGCGCCAGCTTCTCCAGTTCCCGCCGCACCCGGTATAACCCCTCGCCACCCGTATCGCTCAGCACATCCTCCGCTTCGGCATCAAGCCGAAGGCCAAGGCGAGCGGCCTCCTGACGAATCCAACCCGGCCGTTGATTGCCGTACAACGGAGCGCAGTTCACCACCACGGCCTGCTTTGTACACGCCTGAACCCATCTCATCCGGCCATCCAGTTTGCCCGCGGAGATGATTAGTGTGGTGGTATCGGATGGCGCGGCGAAATAGGGCATGAGCACGTCCCCTTCCCGCGCGGACAGTTTATCCGCCCATTTCAGCACCATCACACGATGGCGGGAAAAGAAAGGGACTTCCCGCGCATGACACACAATGTCCTGTGCAGACGTTTCATCGCCATAGAGGACCTCAAAGGCAAAGGCATCGCCGTCGTCCGCGTGGGTGGCAGCCTGAACATCGCCCTGCGCCACAGCCTCTGCGGGCGGCGAGACATGATTGCGAATCATGTCAATGGCCTGATCGCGCAGGCAGTCTTCCTCCCCAAGCACCGCATACAACAATGTCCGCCCGTGGCGTTCCAAAGACGAACCGAGCCCGGCCAGGCTGAGACCGCCATCTTTGGAACCACGTCCACTCACAGGTTACCTGACCGATTCCGGCAAGCATGCCAGCAAAGGCATGTGGGTCGCAGTAGACGGGACAGGGACAGGGGATGAGGCCAGGCCCCGGGGAGCAACGACAGACGAGGATGGCCCGGGAGAGAAATGCCCCTGTCTCCACGCATCCCGGAATGACGCGGCCAGGATTTCCGCAACATCCTGGCCTGCATGCTCCAACGCCCGCTCCCGCAGCACCTGATTGAACTGAATTTCATCCTGACGGTTTCCAACATCGGGCGCGCGATTGACAAAAAACTCTCCGATGCCGGTGGCCGTTCCCGTCCACGCCACATCGCCTGTCCGCCGATGCTTCACCCGTGCGCTGACCACCACTTCCACGCGTCGCTCCCGTGTTTCGTTGGTCGAGAACGTCAGCGACGAGACCACCACCGAGACGATCTCTCCCTCCATCACATAATCCGCCTGCTCATCATCCGACACGACACGCGCCCCGCTACTCACGGCGAATTCCTGACGCATGGAGCGGGTACAGGCATATTCCAGATTACGATGAAACGTCCGGTTGCGAAAATTCCGAATGGTCAGCCACACCACGGGGCCTGCATCATCCATCAGGGAAGGCCCGCCCCCAATACGCGGGCCGGGACCTTCCACGGAAAACTGGTAGCCGCACCCCTGGACGAGCATGCCCAGCATCACCACCATAGTCGCAACCCGTCCGTTCATCATCGCCACGCTCTGTGCAGACTGTCAGACCACAAAGTTGACCAGTTTTTTCTCAACATAAATCACCCGGCGCGGTGCCGCCCCCTTCAACCCTTCCCGCATTCTGGCATCGTTGTGTGCGCGCGCGAGAATGTCATCCTTCTGCGCATCGGCCGACACCTGAATTTTGCTCCGCAACTTGCCATTGATCTGCAAAGGGATCGTCAATTCCTCCGGCACCGCCAGGGCAGGATCACACGTCGGCCAGGCCTGATGCGCCAGACTCGTCGCATGGCCCATCCCTGCCCACAACTCTTCCGCCAGGTGCGGGGCAAACGGCGACAGCAACAGGACAAAGGCCTCGGCCGACGCACGCGGCACAGGGCCATCCTTGGTGAGATCCCGCGCCATGACCATCAATTTCGCAATGGCCGTATTCAACCGCATCGCCTCCAGATCCTGCGTCACACCCTGAATGGTCCGGGCCGTGAGTCGGGCCTGAGCCGGAGTACCCTGACCATCAAGAATCGGCGACCCCGAACCGTCGTGTTCCGTCTCACCGCGCACGAGACGAAAGGCACGTTGCAGAAACCGCACCACGCCGGGGATGGATTCAGATGACCAGGGAGCCCCTTTGTCCAACGGCCCCATGAACATTTCGTACAGCCGCATCGCATCGGCTCCGTACTCGGCAATAATCTCATCCGGATTCACCACGTTGCCACGACTCTTCGACATTTTCTCCGTGACTTCGGTCAGCACAAGTCCGTCCAGCGTCGGATGCACCGGCACCCCGTCCTGCCACCGCACATCGGCCGCCGCGACCCATCGCGCCTTGAGTTCCTCCCCCGTCTCACGGTGCAACGGGGTATCAGCGTCCACACACACATCCGACGCCGGATACGCCTGCGCCGCGAATGAAGGATCATCCGAGAGATTGTTATCAAAATAGCGATAACTGTGCCCGAGGATCATGCCAGGATTCAGCAAGGTCTGAAACGGCTCGGACGTATGCACCAGCCCGAGGTCATACATCACCTTATGCCAGAACCGTGAATAGAGCAGATGCAACACGGCGTGCTCGGCCCCGCCCACGTACAAATCAACCGGCATCCAAGCCCGTTCAGCGTCTGTGGACCACGGCTCCCGATCATTGCGGGGATCGCAAAACCGCAGGTAATACCAGCAGCTTCCAGCCCACTGGGGCATGGTATTGGTGTCACGCAAGGCCCGTTGGCCCGTCTCGGGATCGGTAACCTCAACCCACTCGCGCACACGTGCCAGAGGCGTCTCACACTCCCCGCTTGGGCGAAAGTCCTCCAGCTCGGGAAGCAGAACCGGCAACGCCGCTTCAGGCACAAGCTGGATCTCGCCGTCCTCACGATGCAGGACAGGAAACGGCTCCCCCCAGTACCGCTGCCGGCTGAAGAGCCAATCGCGCAATTTATACTGGACGGTCTTCCCGCCCTTCCCGTGTTCCGCCAGCCAGTCGTTCATGCGTTGTTTGGCCTCGGGAGTCGCCAGGCCGTTCAAAAAACCGGAATTGACGTTCGTGCCCTCTCCGACAAACGCACTGGTGGCCGAATCGCCTCCGGAGACGACGGTGACCATCGGCAACGCAAATCGTTTCGCAAACGCATGATCCCGCGTATCATGGGCCGGGACCGCCATAATCGCACCGGTGCCATACGTCGCCAACACGTAATCCGCAATCCAGATCGGGAGCGGCTGCTCCGTGACCGGATGCACGGCGAACGCACCGGTGAAGACCCCCGTCTTCTCACCCAGATCGGCGACACGCACCCGTTCACTTCGCCGCGATGCATCTTCGACATACGCCTCCACAGCCGCGCGCCGCTCGGGCGTCGTGATCGCGCTCACGGCCGCATGTTCCGGAGCCAGCACCAGATAGGTCACACCGAACAAGGTGTCCGAACGGGTGGTGAACACCTCAATCGTCTGCCGCACCGCACGCGCATCGGACATCTGTTCCCCAACCTGGAACACAATCCTGGCGCCTTCTGAACGCCCCACCCATTCCCGCTGCATCCGCTTGATGGATTCGGGCCAGTTCACCAGCGCCAGGTCGTCAATCAACCGATCCGCATAGGCTGTAATCCGAAGCATCCACTGCCGCATGGGAACCCGGACAACAGGATGCCCCCCGCGCTCGCTCTTCCCGTCAATCACTTCTTCGTTGGCCAGCACCGTTCCCAGAGCTGGACACCAGTTCACCGGCGCCTCCGCCAAATAGGCCAGCCCCTTCTCATACAGTTTGCGAAAAATCCATTGTGTCCACCGCACGTATGCCGGATCGGTCGTATCAATTTCCCTCGACCAGTCGTAATCCATGCCCAGGGCCTGGAACTGGCGCTTGAAGTTCTGGATATTCCGTCTGGTGGTTTCCCGCGGATGGGTTCCGGTTTCAATCGCATACTGCTCCGCCGGCAGGCCAAAGGCGTCCCAGCCCATCGGATGCAGCACGTTATAGCCGCACATTCGTTTGTAACGGGACAGAATATCGGTGGCGATATAGCCTTTGGGATGGCCCACGTGGAGGCCGGCCCCGGATGGATACGGGAACATATCAAGGACGTAATACTTGGGTTTGGCCGGGTCCCTGTCGGAACGAAAGGGCTGGGTCTCGCGCCAGTACGCCTGCCATTTTTTTTCAATGCGCTGCGGATCGTAGAATGTGGACATGAGCCGGGGTGATACGGGCCGGACAGGCCCCTTCAGAATACACAAGCAGGCGGCACGCGACGAGTGGAAAATCTACCACAGCAACCTGTGTGAGACAAGGCACGCACCATCGGACGATCCGGTGCGGCCTGGCAGGAGCCGGACCGAGCACAATGTCTGCATCGGCCGAGTGGATGGTGTCAGTCCGGTCAGCAGCAAAAAATCCCGGCGGCCATTTACTGCTGGAAAATACCGCGCGGTTTGTGTACATTCCCACTCGGGCGCGGTTATTCCACACAACGTGTCGGTGCCCGATTTCCCCGCCTGACATCCTGTGCCCGTTCATCCGTTGGTCGGTGTGGAATCCCGTCGTGTCTATCATCTAACACATACCAGGAAAAGGAAACACACATGAAACTGCACTGGAAAATTGCCATTGCGATCGTGGCGGCTCTGGTCGCGGGTCATCTGACGCCGGCGGATAGCGACCTGTTCAAGGTCTACGACTTTCTCGGCACGTTGTTTTTAAACGCATTGAAAATGATTATCGTACCCTTGATCGTGTCGTCCATTATTGCCAGCGTGGCCGGACTGGGCGAAGGCGATCACCTCGGCCGTCTTGGCGGGAAAACCCTGCTCTATTACACCGCCAGCAGCCTGCTGGCCATTCTGATCGGCCTGGCGGTCGTGAACATCACGACGCCTGGCATCAGCGACGGGGAACCTGCCGGAGCACAACTGAATCTCGGGACGGACAAAGCCGCACTGCAGAAAACATTGTCCAGGATTGAAGGCCGCGGGAGCGGCGACATCGTTGATATTTTTCTGCGGATGGTGCCGAAGAACATTGTTGCCGCCGCGCATGACATGCAAATGCTGGGCCTGATTTTCTTCAGCATCCTGTTCGGTGTGTTTATGACGCGCATCAGCGGTCAGTATCAGACCACCCTGCAACATTTCTGGCACGGTGTGGCCGACACCATGGTCGCCATCACGATGTTTATCATGCAATTCGCGCCCATCGGCGTGTTTGCTCTGGTTGCGGAAACCGTCAGCGCCACCGGCTTTGGCGCGTTCAAACCGGTGCTGGGATTTTTTCTGACGGTGGTGGTGGCTCTCGCACTGCATACGTTTGTGATCCTACCGCTGGCGCTGGCCCTGCTGGGCCGCATCAAACCCGTCCGGCATTTCCAGGCCATGTCACCCGCACTCCTGACGGCATTTTCCACGGCATCCTCGTCCGCCACGCTCCCGCTGACCATGGAATGTGTCCAGGACCGCGCCGGTGTGTCGCGCAAAACCTCCAGCTTTGTGTTGCCGTTGGGGGCCACCGTGAACATGGATGGCACCGCCCTGTATGAATGTGTGGCGGCCATGTTTATTGCGCAGGCCTACGGGCTGGATTTAAGTCTGGCCACGCAATTCACCATTGTGCTGGTGGCCCTGCTGACATCCATTGGCGTGGCCGGCATTCCCGCCGCCAGTCTGGTGGCGATTGTGGTGATTCTCGCCGCCGTGGGGCTGCCAGCGGAAGGCATCGGCATCTTAATGATCACGGATCGCATCCTCGACATGATGCGCACCGCCGTCAACGTGTTCAGCGATTCCTGCGCGGCGGTCATCATCGCCAAATCGGAGGGGGAAACGGATGTTCTGAAAGGGTGAGGGGGGGGGGGGGCAGAAGATTCTGCTTCACAACCACCTGACACCCATTGTTTCACCGAAAGACATGCCACCAAACCGATGGGTGATAAGACACCCAATGCACAAAAAAAGGCAGTTGCCGTTATGGACGATTGTAACTGTATTGGTTGGTTGATTGAAAAACATCAGACGCCCTTGACTCCCAGTAGTTACAGGCTATCTTTATTCTGATAAAACGTAACGAGTGTGTTTCTTTTCCAGCGGGAGGAGCGCAAAAATGACTGACGACAAAAAAGAAACGGGGAAACCAGATGTCATTGGGGAAAAGCCTGTTGACAAGTGCAAACTTGCCGAGGACAACAAAGGAGAGTGTTCTTTCACAGTGAACGGCGTCACAATCAAAACGCCGCACCACAAACTTGTCGCACAAGATATTCTTAAACTGGCCAGAGACAAAGGGGCCATCCCTGAAAAACCTGGTGACTATATCTTGCAGGGCAAGAAAGATAACAGGCAATACAAACTGGATGATTGGGTTGACATGGACGAAGACAATGAGTGCATAACGATTCCAGACCAATCAACACCTGTGGCCTAAAATCCTTCAAGATGTCCGATAACATCGAGCGCATACAGGCCGAATTGGAATCTCTGGGCTATGAGACTTTCTTGTTTGACAGCCCTCAGGGAAAAGTTGTTGCTTTTCCCTACACGGTGGAAGTTGGTTCTCATAAAGGCTGGTCAGGCAATCTGGGAATTAGTATGCAAGGTGGTGAAGCCTATCCAGAATATCCCCCTCACTGGATTCATCTACGACCACCAGTCGATGATGGAAAAGGAGGAAGCGTTGTCGGATACAATGATGACCAAGGGCAACAATGGATTGCAATGAGCCGCCCCCCTGGTCCACAATTATGGGATGAGTTGCCGACAAAGCATATGGCGGCTTATTTGAGCGGACACATACGTCGCTTCTGGAACAATATATGAGTTTTGAAGTTGTTTTCACGTCGGAAGCAGATACGATTGCCAGCCAGCATTTATTGCAGCACTTCCGTCACGATGAGCTACAAGAAGACCTTTGCTTTGCTTTGTGGCGCCCATCCACCGGACAGACGCGGCGAGTCGCACTAATCAGTGAGATCATCCTGCCGGAAAAAGGTGATCGAAACTTGCACGGCAACACAAGTTTCGAACCCGACTATCTTGGACGAGCGATAAAAATCGCATGTAAAAAAAAAACAGGGCTGGCTTTCATGCACAGTCACCCTTCCCCCGGATGGCAAGGGATGAGCGGCCCAGATGTTGAGGCTGAGCGCGATGTACTGGCCTACCCGGCAGGAGCAACCGGTCTACCGTTAGTCGGTTTGACGATTGGGACCGATGGCTACTGGAGTGGACGTTTCTGGGAAAAAGCTGGCAAACGAATGTGCTGTCGCTGGTGCGAAAAAATCCGCGTCGTAGGCCCTCAATCTTACAAGATTTATTTCAATGACGAGATGGTTCAACCACCGGCACGGAAAGAAATTCTCAAACGCACGTTTGACACGTGGGGACGTAAAGCACAAGAAACTATCGCACGTTTGAATGTCGGCATTGTTGGACTTGGGAGTGTCGGTTGCATCGTTGCCGAAGCCATCGCACGGATTGGGGTCGCGCAAGCTACGCTAATAGACCCAGATAAAATCGAGACACACAATCTTGACCGCCTGCTCTATGGCACCAAAAAGAATGTCGGCAAGTTGAAAGTTGATGTGGCGGCACGCGCTATGAAGTCTCATGCAACGGCGGAAAAAATTCGGATAACCACTTTCCCTGTCTCAATTCATAACCAAACTGCCTATCAGGCTGTGCTGGACTGCGATATTGTATTTAGTTGCGTCGATCGTCCTGTTGCGCGTGATGTTTTAAACTACATTGCACAAGCACATTTAATTCCGGTCATTGATGGCGGAGTGGCTGTGGAGATGGACCGTCAGCAGGAAAACTTATTTTCAGCACATTGGCGTGCTCACATCGTTACGCCATACCATCAATGTATGCGATGTAACGGACAATACAATACAAGCATGGTGGTAATGGAATTGGATGGCTCACTCGACAATCCGTCTTACATCAGTAATCTGCCCGAAGAAGAACGGGGAAGGAATCAGAATGTATTTCCGTTTAGTCTAAGCGTCGCAGGAATGGAAACGAACCTAATGCTTCGCTATTTGCTCGCTGCCAACTGGTGGCCATTGGTGCAACAACAGGATTGTCAGTTTGTGGCGGGGGAAATGCGAATTATTAACAAAGAATGCCACACTCACTGCTCATTCCGCCAACGGCACGCGCAAGGTGATGCGGAAAATCCTTCCTATTTGATAAAAGGGGACAAACATTGCTAGAAGCTGATCTTCAAGCAATTTGACAACACGATATCAGAATTTTCGATACAGTATTTCCGAACACCGAACTTTTGTCGCACTCAAGCCAGATTTTTTCAGTAGCACTTCCAAGCAATGCTGTATATTCTCGCGGTAAGGTACGGAAGGGCCGAGTGTGATTATGCTATCAGTAGCCAGCAGTCGTGATATTTCTAGAGTCTCATGTTTGCAATAGTGCCTTATATGTGATGAAAAATTATTGCTGTCTGTGTACTCGAAAAAAATTTCTTCATCGTTGGCCGGTTTCGTAACGATGAAACGGCATTCTTTTTCATACGTATACGCACTGCTCTTATACAAGTAGCGAATCCTTTCCAGAGATTCCCAAACAACTTTGGCAATTTCCTTTCCTATATCTATTTTGTATTTCTCCCTCAAGGAACCCCGAAGTTGTTTGTGTTCCACAAAACAGGACAGCATTTTTAGGACAGGATCTAACGTGTCTATTGTTTGCTCCACTTCTTCCCTGTCATACAAGACTTTCTGCAAAGAAGGATCTGGAGCACTTAACAACAACGAGCAACCTTCACCCTGTTCCCCGTATGTTCGCCAGAATACAAGATTGTCGCTCATATCTTTGTCTTGACTGGGGAGGATGAAAGAGGCGACATACGCATATCCTTTCTTTTCGCTTGCATCCCTTAACCAAGCATATTTATCAGGCAAGTGCCGAACAAAAAAATTGCCTTCATCTGGATCGTTAAAGTGTACTGTGTCGTATAGATGCAGAAATCCTTTATTATTTTTTCCTGCACTGCTGTTGTTAGCGTGACCAAGTATCGACATAAGACTACCAATGCTTGTATAGTGAATGGCCTGTGTAATCGTTGCTTTATGGCGTTTTAAAATTTCTTCGCAAACATCATCCAATAGTGTTTTAATCTTCTCACATAAATCCTTTACCATCCGCTCTGCACTGTGTACAGGCAGATCACTCTCGCAATCTTGTCCCATCGTGCCCCAATCCGTCTCCACATCGTTCATCATTTTTGCCCTGTCCTGATTGGTCACTTAAAAACTCCTTTCAGCAATTTTTCCTCTATCCTTCACTCCCAACTTTCCGAAGATGAGTAGGCAACAAGACGTTGCAGAAGTGTTGCCGTAGGATGACATCAGAGAATCCTATGCCAACACAACGGCAACTTATCTATTGCCTGCATCAGTCGGTTGGTTTCGGTCAATGCAACGATGATTTTCTGATAGTGCGTGATGGCCTGGTGTGTAAGTTTTCTGCCTTTGCGATCCTTGAGCCATTTCTGCGCTGGTTGATAACTGCCAATATAGAAATTCCAGGCGATTTCAGGGACATCGCCGAAATACTGCTTTTTATTGATCCAGACTTTGCCGAGGCGTTTTCGGGTATCGGTGATTTCGTAGTCATCCTTGCCCAGACTTCGGGTTACAACATTGTCGCCGGTTTCGGGATAGGTGGTGATGAGTGTGTCCAGAGCAGGACTTTCCATCAGATGCAGTATGCGCAACTTGCCACCGAGTGCTACAAGTTTCCTGAACAGCTTCTTGTCAGTAGGATAGGGCACCTTCGGAAAATCTGTTTTCAGGAATTCCTTGTAACGGTCCCGATACGAGAGCGAGTGTAGCACCGCGTAGACATAGTCCAGCAGATCAACAGGCGCGAAGGTTTTGTTGTCGTTCTTTTTTTCGTGGGTGAAGCGCATGCCGAGGACGTCAGCAATAGTTTGCACGATGTTAGAGTCAAGGTTCGGCTTTCGCTTTTGTTGTTCCTTAAAGCTTTGTTGTTTGGCATCTGGGTAGAGGTTTTGTTGTTTGGTATCTGGGTAGAGATAGAGAGGAAACCCATATCCTATTTCACCGGTCTTGTTGGAGACCAAAGATGATTCAAAAATTTGGCCGGCGATGAATACATGACAATATTTTTCAGACCCTTTGAACTGTTTGCAAAGAGTCAATCCTATATTGTCACCCGCAATGAAGTGGTGCATGACTTTTACACGGGGCCTACAATGAAATCCCTTTGATGTTCCGGTGTAGTAGGTGTATTGGATATCAAACGGACGATAGTGAATGGATACGGCTTTGTCGTTGTCATTGCCAAATACCTTGTTCTTCAAGTCCGTTCTAGCAAGAGCAACCTCCCAATCCTCGACGTCTTGTCCCAGAGAAAATTTCTGACGGGCGGTTTCGTCATCCATTGTAAGAAATTTTGTCACGGTAGCCTTCAAGGCATTAGGTGTGTGATGAATGGTAAAATCGTCGCGCGCCGTGACAATGCCGACTGAATTGACCGGAAGCAGATGATTGACAGCAATCCCTTTGTCATACTCGGCTTGCAAGCTGTGGTCTTTGGGCACAAAGAAGTATTGGGGCGCCTGCGGTTTCAGTTCCTTGAACCTAATCTGTTCAAGATTGTTTTCCAACAGAAACTGATATTTAGTTTCCCGCTGTCCATACAGGTCGTAATGGAATACCTGGCCCAACTCGTTCTGTGACTTCTTCCCTGTTTTGACGAACAGGTTGATTGAGACACCCTGCTGAATGTCAAAGATGTTTTTGTCCGGCGAGCCGTTGGGTGCAGTTTCTTTCTTTTTGCTGTTGCCATGCAGGTCAAGGATGTATATCGCATCAAAGCTGTGCAATAAACTCCAACGCATTCCGCGAAAGGTTGGGTTATCTAAAAAACTGTGATTATTGATATAGGCGAGGATTCCTTCGCCAGTGCGGTCAATATAGTGCTGGCCGTAGAGGATGAACTTCACATAGTCATCGTTGATCCACTTGGGATTTCTCTCCCGCAATTTGCCACCGCCCGGCTCTTCTTTATATTTCTTCAACAAGGTCATAATCCAATCTCCCTTGTTCGCCGACTCGCCGCTGTACGGCGGGTTGCCAATCACCACCATCACCGGCGTATTGCGCTTGATGTCGTTGGCTTCCCTGGCCTCGGCAACAAGCCATGTGGCAAACAGGGCACGGGTATAACGATGGCGTTCTTCCAGTGAGTTGGTCAGGAAGATACGCAGGCGATCGGTGCCAAGTTCGTACCCTGTCTCCTTTAACACCATTTCCAGTTTAGTGTGCGCCATGGCATAGGACGTCATCAGCACTTCAAAGCCGTTGAGGCGAGGAATCAGTTCGTTCTTCACATAGTCAGACCAAGCGCCTTTTTGCCGACGAAACCGTACGTCATGAATGTGCTGCACGATGTGGGCCAGGAAGGTACCGGTCCCAGTAGCAGGATCAAGAATTTGGACCTTGTGCACTTCTTTTTTGATTGCGGATGACTGCCTTGATGTTTTGACCCACCGGCCATTCGGATCCATGGTGGTCCTGCTGGTGTTGGCTAAGCCATCTTTCAGACCAAAATCTGTTCGCAGAATTTTATCCACCGCCCGCACGATGAAGTTCACCACTGGTTCGGGGGTGTAATAGACACCACGACTCTTGCGCAATTTCGGATCGTATTCGCCGAGGAAGGTCTCGTAAAAATGTATGAACGGGTCATTGCGCCGGCTTGATTTCCCATAGTCCTTCATCAACTCGCCGACGTCTGCGGCACGGAAGATGTCGGCAAGGTCGTCCACGATCCAGCGAATGCGCTCGTCGAGATCAAACCCCGCAATGTGCTGGAAGAATTTGCGCAAGAAGGGATTCGTAACCGGAATGAGCTCGGCTGCTTTTTGCCGGGAAAACGTGGCCGTTTGCCGGGAAAACGTGGCCGGAATGTGGTCGTGTAGCCGTGCGGCAAACATACCGTAGGCCACTGTTTGTGCGTAGATGTCGGCAAAATCCCCAACCGTGATTTCATGTATCAGATTTTCTCGAAACGCAGTGAGTTGGCTGTGTAACGTGTTACGTGCCTCGTGAACTTCGTCGGTCGTGTCGTCTTCTTCCCAAAGAACATTGCGTATCTCGCCGGCCAGCAGCCGCGCTTTCAGGGCCATGCGTCTGGCCAGGTCGGCAGCACTGGTGATGGTCTGGCCTTCGTACCTGGCAAAATTTTTGAGGAAGTCGGCAAAGGCACCGAAATTACCCTGTTTCGGTTTGATGCAACCACCGCTGAGTGTGGCAATGGTGATGCCGGCCCCTTCTGGTTTGCCGTCTTTGAATCGGCGGAACTCCAGGTAATTGGTAACGATCAGGTTGTCCAGTGCCTTACTGTAACGCTTCAGTTGCGCCTTGTAACTCGCATCGTCCAGATTCTTGCCGATGTCCTTGGCTTCGATATAGCCAAGCGGGATTTGATTGCGCGTCAACACATAATCCGGTGCGCCGCAGTCAAGCTGCTTTGGCTCGTTGGTAACCAGCACGCCAGGCATGGCTGATTCCAGCAATGCTTGTAACGCGGGGCGGTGGGTATGCTCAGTGGCAAGACTGGTATTGAACTGTCTGTTGATTGCCTTAATGTACGCGTGGATGTCCATAACCGCTCACTCCTCCAGCAACGCCATCAACCCTGTATTGATATAGTACGACTCACGGCCCCGTTTGATACGTTCGAGCAGTCCGAGATCGGTCATTTCGTTCAGGTATCGGGTCGCCGTGATTCTGGAACATTCCAGTTCTCTCTCCACGATGCCGATTTTGCAGTACGGCCATTTGAACAGGAGTTCAAGAAAGCCCTCCCGCTCCACGGCTTTGGCCTTGCCCGCCCGTGCCGCACGGGACATGTCGTCAATCAACGCGCGCACCGCTTCAATCCTTGCGACGGTCT
Organism: Nitrospirales bacterium; assembly: GCA_963692935.1. Taxonomy (GTDB): domain Bacteria; phylum Nitrospirota; class Nitrospiria; order Nitrospirales; family UBA8639; genus Bin75. Next base: position 164,922 of record OY843588.1, on the reverse strand, counting down.
CCCGCGACGTGTGCTCCACGGCACTCAGGATGTAGAGAATCCACGGCTCCCACTGTCCCGCTTCGGTCACGCCCCGCAAATACCGGTAGTAGTCGCTTCGATGCTCCATGATGAACCGGCTCAGATACAGAACCGGCGCGCTGAGCAACCGGCGAGACATCAGGTAGAGAATGTTCAGCACCCGCCCGGTTCTGCCATTGCCGTCGGAGAAGGGATGAATCGCTTCAAACTGGTAGTGCATGACGGCCATTTTGACAAGTGGATCCACGCCATCTTTGTCGTCGGCCATGAAGCGCTCCAGGTTCGTGAGTAGCCGCCCCAGACGCGCCCCGACAGGCGGTGTGTAGGTGATACGGCGCGTGGCCGCGTTGCCAATCCAGACTTTCTTGTCACGACGTACCCGAACGTCCGTGTCGCGGATGCGTGAGCAAATCTGCTCAAACAGCACGACGTTCAACTTCGACCGCCTTGCCAGCATGTTCACGCCTTCCCAGAGCGCTTCGCGGTAGCGCAATACTTCTTTGGCGCCGGCATCGGTTCCCTCTCCGCTGGATGCCAGGGCCTGATACAGCGCGTCGCTGGTCGTCACGATGTTTTCAATTTCGGAACTGCTGCGCGCCTCCTGCAGCGGTATGGTCTGAATCAGAATGTTCTTGTTTGGCAGCGTCTCCGCCAGGGCATTGACACGGGCCAGTTCGGCCCTTGCCGCAATGCAGGCTTTGAGTATTGGCCCTGATTCAATCTCTGTCCCGGGTGGTAGCTCCGGCAGGCCGTTCCACGGTTGTGCCGGATCGTATGGCGGGGTGGCGGGTGTCCTCTTCTGTTTCCGTGGCATGGGTATGGTCAGCGCTTTCTTTTAATGTATACGTTTTGCATTTTTTTATACATATCTGCCCTGATATGTATAACTTTTATATGGGTATCCGCCAGTGCTTGCTTTTAATGTACACATTTTGCATTTTTTTATACATATCCGTCCCGATATGTATAACTTTTATATGTACAAAGACGCACATGTCCAGTTTTGGGCTTTCAGTATACATAATGTTTTCTGTTCTGTGCACATTGCCCGACCTATGTGCGTTTTCCCCGGGCTTTGCCCCCTTTTGACTCGGGCACAATGAACGCCTGGCCGCGGAGTTTGCGATGGTAGGTGATGGCGAAGCGATGCGCTTCATCGCGGATGCGTTGCAGGAGTCGTGTGGCATGGGACGTGGAGGACAGGATGCGCGGTGTGCGACGGGCGGGGGTGTACACACGTTCGGCTTTGTCGCCTTTGGCTTTGGCAAGTCCTATCACCGGCAGGTGCCCGAGTCCGAGTTCGCGCAGGGCGTCCACCGCCGCCCCCAGTTGTCCAGGCCCTCCGTCTATCAGCACGAGATCCGGCAGAGGCAACGCCTTCTTGTGCGAGGAGGCGAGGGTGCCGCCATACCGACGCCTGACCACTTCATGGATACTCGCAAAGTCATTCGCCCCTTCGACAGTCCTGACGCGAAACCGCCGGTAATCGGCTTTTTTCATGACCCCATCTTCCCACACCACCATGGAGGCCACGGAATGGGTGCCCATGGTATTGGAAATGTCGAACCCCTCCACCCGCCCCGGCGCCTTCGGTAGCCCGAAGAGACCCTGCACATCCCGGGCTTCCCGGTCTTCCACCGCGCGCGTGCGCACATGATCCGAGAGGGACGCCTCGGCATTTTCCCTGGCCAGTTGCAACAGGTCGAATTTTGTTCCGCGCTCGGGAACCAGGATGCGCACCCGCCGACCTTTCTTGTGCATGAGCCAGCGTTGCAGCAAGGCCTGATCGGACAGGGCTTCGGGCACAAGCAGTTCCTTCGGCGGCATGGTGTCGCCGTGGTAAAACTGCTCGATGGTTGATCGGATGACCTCCTCGTCGGATGATCCGTGTGTGTCAGCCCAGAAAAAGTCCTTGCGCCCGATCAACAGGCCGCCGCGCACAAACAACAGTTGCACATCCGCTGCCTGGCCGCGTCTGGCCAGGCCGAGGACGTCCTGATCCATCGGCCCGATTTGCGCCACGCGCTGTTTTTCCAATGTCCTGGAGACGCTGGTCATACGATCGCGCAGGCGGGCCGCCTCTTCAAAGGCTTCGCGGTCGGCGGCCGCCTGCATATCCCCGCGCAACCCCTCAAGCAATTCCCGATCCCGTCCCTCCAGAAAACAGCGCACCTGGTTGACAATGCGGTGATAATCCTCCCGCGACTGGTTGCCGGTACAGGGCGCCATACAGCGTTTGATTTCAAATTCCAGACAGGCACGGTCGGCGGTTCCGTCAATCTCTATCGCGCACGTGGCCAGCGGAAACACTTTTTTGATGACTTTGAGCGTGTCCCGCAACGCACCGGACGGGACATACGGGCCAAAATACAACGCCCCGTCGTGGTGCACGCGACGCACAATCGAGAGACGGGGAAAATCGTCCTTCACCGGCAGACGGAGATAGGGATAGTGCTTGTCATCGCGCAACACCACATTGAACCGGGGACGGTGGCGTTTGACCAGATTGCTTTCCAGCAGCAGGGCCTCCAGTTCCGATCTGGCGATCATTGTTTCGATGTCGTGAACCAGGGCAAGCATGGTGCGGGTTTTGGGGCTGGGGTCGCGTCCTTTCTGAAAATACGACCGCACCCTGTCCGCCAACACGCGGGCTTTCCCGATGTAAAGAATGTCACCGCTCCTGTCTTTCATGAGGTACACCCCAGGCTGACTGGGGAGATGCGCCAGTTTTGATTCGATGGTCGCGGTCGGGGGGGTCGTGACGCTCATCGGGGTCATCCTGTCTTACGGGCATTGCCGCACATCACACGGTCGCCGTCATTGTACTGAACCCCTCGGTTTCCAACAATAGACTGTCCATGGAAGATCGTTGTCGGACATCCTGCCCCCGTTCGGGCCAGGAAACGGTTTCGCGCATGGATCGTCATGCCGGCACAAGCGGAGATCCGGAAACCAGGATTCGTGATCCGGCATGGTGGACAGGCGTGGCACGACTCCCGATTCGGTGCGCGAACGGTTTCCGAACCGATACACCGCCCGTCATGCTGGTTGCGGCGTGAGACGGCCATGGCGGAATCTTGTCTTGTCATTCCCGTCGGCGTACACTGCCGCGCACCCATTGGATCGCCTCGTTGCGGATTATCATGTTTCAGAAACCTGCCCATCGCCGCCGTCTCCTGTTGCCCACGCTCCTCCGGACATCGTTGGCCTGTGGCATGGTGCTCGGTTTCGCGCTCCCGTCGTTTGGCGAAGGCTTCAGAATTCTTGACCAGAGCGCGGCGGCCAGCGCGCAGGGTGGCGCGTTTGCCGCGCAGGCCAACGACCCGTCGGCCGTACATTTCAACCCGGCCGCCATGACGAACCTGCCGGGCCTGCAAATGACCGCCGGCACGCTACTCGTGAACGGGAACATTGATTTCATGCCCTCGTCCGGAGGGACCATTGAAGGCGATTTCGGCGGAACGTTTGCCAATCCTCCGCCGAGCAGTTTCTTTGTGACGGCCCGGTTCGGCAATCCGGGCTTCGCGTCGTTGCAGGCGGTGGCGTTGGGGCTGGGCGTGTACGCGCCCTTTGGCAACCTCACCGCCTACCCGCGCCATTCACGCATCGCCCCCGTTCTCACATGTTCGGCGGCCCCGATTCTGGACGTGACGCCGACGGTGGCGTTCAGGGTGCACCCTGCATTCGCCCTGGGCGCAGGGTTGGATATCTATACGTTCTCCGGACTCTTCGGCGAAGGGCACGTGGAGATACAGCAAACCGGCGCGGATCTGGTCGGCACAGGGCTTGCCCTGGCCCCCGACGACACAATTGAAGTGCATGGCAAGGATACGGCTCTGGGATATCATGCGAGTCTGCTGTGGACTCCGCTTCGCAACGCCCGGGCACAACCGCTCGTCAATGTCGCCGCTGTCTTTCGAAGCCGGACGACGTTGAACCTGAAAGGACAGTTTCAGAACAGGGATCGCGGCATTGCGGTGGACGCGACGGCCGATCTGACGTTGCCGCAGGTCATCACCGCCGGTCTGGCGCTGTGGCCCGTACGGACCCCCCAACGCGAGTGGAAGGTGGAAGTGGATCTGGATTATGCCGACTGGACCTCGTTCAACAACCTCGACGTCACCCTGGCGAACGGCGTGGTGTTTCCGAGACCACGACACTGGCAACATTCCTACGTCGCCATGGCCGGCACCGAATACACATGGATGGGGCCTGAGGTGTTGCCGCACTGGGACGTGGCCGTTCGGGGCGGGTACGTGTTTGCCGACAGCCCGGTGCCGGAGCGGACGTTCAAGCCGGATGTGCCAGGGGCTAACTCACATTCGTACTCCGTCGGCATCGGGTTGCTGTGCCGGCGTGGCGGCATGTTTCTGGGCATCATCGCGTGCGGAACATCGGAACCAGGCTCCCCGGGCGTGGGTGCAATCGGTCTCGATGTGGCCTGGAAGGGCATTTTCTACCAGTCACGCGGAATCGCCGATAATGACGACCCACGGATCAACGGCAGATGGGATACGACCATTCATGTAGGCTCACTGAATCTTCGCGTGAATTTTGACATCCCCGGATTATCCTGACAGACCCGTTCTTCCACCCCCACCGCTCCCCCGTACCCTTCACGCGCTCCGCTGTTCTGTGATATATGCAGGGGGCGTGGGATTCGGGGCCACACCGGCACGCATCGTCATGATGCGGATTCCGGGCGCGGGAACATTCATGGAAATCAACACCGAGACACAAGTATGCGGCGTCCTTGGCCATCCGGTGCGCCATTCGCTGTCTCCGGCCATCCATAACGCCGCCTTCCAACACCTGGGACTGAATTATGTGTACCTGGCCTTTCCCGTCGAAGACGTGGCCCATGCCATTCATGGCATACGCGCGTTAGGCAATCTCAGAGGGTGCAGCGTGACGATTCCACATAAAGTGTCGGCCATGACGCACCTGGACACGATTGACCCCGCCGCGCAACACATTGGCGCCATCAATACCATCGTGAAATCGGATCATACCCTGTCCGGCTACAATACGGATGTCTCCGGCGCGCTGCGGGCGTTGGAACAGGCCGACGTGGCATTCGACGGGCAACGGGTTGTCATACTTGGATCCGGGGGCGCCGCGCGGGCCGTGGCGTTCGGGCTTGCCCTGCAGACTCCCATCGCCGCCCTCACGCTCCTGGCGGTAGAAGATGCCGAACGCCAACGCCTGGCCGACGATCTTCGCGTGAACGCCGCGTGCGCCATTGACGAGCACCCGCTTCACGCGGACACCATGCAGTCAGCGCTGGCCCGCGCGCACCTGGTGATCCACTGCACACCCGTTGGGATGGATCCCCATCCCGACCACACCTGCATCCCCGGACACCTGTTGCAGCCGCACCTGACGGTGATGGATATCGTGTACAACCCACTGGACACACGCCTGCTCAAGGACGCGCGTCAGGCCGGATGCCGGATGATTCGCGGCCTGGACATGTTCCTGCATCAGGCCGCCACGCAGTTTGAACTGTGGACGGGTCACCCCGCGCCGCTTGCCGTCATGCGTCGGGTCGTGGAGGCCCGGTTGTCATGAATCTTGTGCTCATCGGGTACAGGGGAACAGGGAAAAGCACCGTCGCGCGACTGGTGGCGGCACAACTGGGGTGGCGGTGGCTGTCCACGGATGCACGCATCGTTGAACAGGCCGGGTGTGCCATCCCGGACATTGTCGCCCGCGATGGCTGGGATCATTTTCGCGATCTCGAATCGGCGGTCTGCGAAACGCTCACACAACAGGACCGCCTGGTGATTGACACCGGCGGCGGCATCATTCTGCGACCGGCCAATATCGAGGCCCTCAAGCGCAACAGCCTGGTGTTCTGGCTGACCGCGACGGTTGAAACCATCACGCAACGCATCGCCGAAGACACCCAGCGCCCTTCGCTCACCGCCGGGGCAACGTTTGTCGAGGAAATTCAGGAAGTCCTGACCGCGCGCACGCCGCAATACCGGGCTACGGCCGATCACAGCATCGCGACCGATCATCTCTCACCCGAATCCATCGCCTCGCATATTGTGACCGTTGTCAATCAACACGTGGTCCACCACGCATGCGAGCATCCCCCCGGCTCTTTGTGAGACCTCCGGCCCTGTCCGTTCTGCCCACGACGGAGCTGTCGAGCACACAAGCCGTGTCAACCGGTATTGGGAAAACCGTTCTGTTTTATGGCATAGTGCAGGCCCACCATGTCCTTCCTCGTTGATGACTTCAAGCCGTTCGCCCTTGTGTGGCGCATACACAGACTCCCCGGGGAGCATGTCCCCGGGCCGCGATGAGCGAGCGCATGACCCAACACATGCCCGCCCGCGAACCGAATCCCGTCGACCTGGCCGTGGCGCCGCCGTCGGCGACCACAGACGATGGACGCTGGGCAGACCGCGCCTGGCGTTACGGGTGGTGGTTCGCGCTGGTGCTGGTGTTGGGCATCAGTCTCTTCCTGCGCCTTCAAGACTACAGCGTGTGGCAGGAACATCGGGGGCTGTATTTCTTCGAAGACGAGCCGGTGCTGGTGAACGTCGACGGCTATTACTACCTGCGACTGGCACGGGATTATCGTGACGGCCGGTACAACGCCACGGACGAATTACGAACCACGCCGGAGCATCCGCCGCGTCCCATGCCGGTGCCGTTGCTCTCGTTGCTCACGGTGGCGGTGAGCGCGGTGAGCACAATGTCACTGGACTGGGCCGCCGTTCTGCTGCCGTCTTTTCTCGCCCTGACCCTGTGCATTCCGTTGCTGCTGCTGTGCCGGCAGTTGCGGATTCCGCCTTTTGCCGCGCTGGTCGCGGTGTTCTGTGCACTCAACACCCGGTTGTTCATCAACCGCACAAGCCTCGGCACCTATGATACCGATTGTCTGATCGTGGCGTTCAGCCTGGGTGCGCAGGTAGCGGCGTTGGGTTTCGGGTTGCAGCGGGGTCGTCAGCGTTCTGTCTATCTGCTCGGGGCCGTGCTCAATGCCGCGCTCTTCGCCTGGTGGTGGGATCAGGCGCCGGAGGCGGTCATACTGATTTGCCTCGTGCCGTTGTTGCTCAGCGCCGCGTTGTATTACCGCCCGGCGCGTCGGGAAGCGCTCGCCGTCGCCGCCGGACTGGCTGTGTGCCTGCTGGCGCTACTGGCGACGGCGGGGACCCGTCTGTTCGCACTGTGGCACACCATCGAGGAAGTCATGTTCTCCGGCGTCAAAGGCGGGGGAGTGGTCGGGTTTCCCAACGCAGCCAAAGATGTCGCGGAGCTTGGGACATTCAGCTGGCCGATGCTGGTTAACGACACGACCGGCTTCTCTCTGAGTGTGGTGCTCGGCGGCATCGGCCTTGTGTGGCTGGCATGTGCACAACCCAGAATGGCGCTGGTGGCCTTCACCGTGCCGGTGGTGCTCGCTCTCAGCGCCTTCTTCTTCGGACAACGCATTCTGATATTCTTCGGACCGCTGATCGGCATCGGCATCGGTTTTGTGATCGCGCGCGCGAGTCGGCGTTTCGAGCCACAACGACGTGTCGGATTCATCGTCGCGGCGGGGACAGCGCTCGTCATTGGTCCGGTGATGGCATCTGAACTGGGGGCGATGCCTTCCTCGCCGGCATCGTCGCACATGATGCCGTCTATCCCGGCCATCCGCGAGCATACGCCGCCCGACGCGCTCCTGTGGGCGCCATGGTCGCTGGGGTATCCGCTCATGTATTACACCGGGCGGCGCGTGATCATGGACGGTCAGTTTATGAGTGGCGAGCGACGGGTCTATGCCAACATGCCCCTGGTGAGCCGTGATCCGGCATTCGCGCGTCACTTCATCCGCTTCTATACGGAACGGGGATTGACCGGCCTCAGGCGCATTATCCAACTGGCCGGCTCCACCAACGCCGGCCTGCGCTGGATAAGGACATGGTTCGGCCAGCCTGCGGATGCGGCAGGGCGAAGCCTGCTCCAACTCGCCGAGCAACACGCACACGGTGCGGACCTCAGGACCATGGAAGCGTGCCGCGCCTTCCTGTTTCCCGACAATACGGAACCGGTCTTTCTGCTGCTCTATCACGCGATATTGAAAGACCGCTGGTTCTGGTATGGAACATGGGACGCCGCACGGGGGGAGGGACAGATGCCCGTCTATTACCCCGTTCAAGGAGTCGAGCGGAAAGGCGACCTGGTCACACTGGATGAAAACCTGTCCTTCAATGTGAACGAGGGGAAGAAGATCAAGCTCACGATTGAGGGGCACACAATCCGGAAACCACTCGACGCCTTCATCACATATACTGGCCACTCGTTGCAGGAGAAGCGATACGGCCATCCACAGGGACTGCACTTCGAATGGATTCCCCGCGTCCGTTTCGGCGCATTGATGACCAAGGATGTCGCTGGATCCATCGTCAACCGCCTGTTTATCCGCCATACCATGAACCCCGCCTATTTCCGCCATGCGTTCGCGAAAAGTCCCACGGTGTCGCTGTGGGAGGTTGGCGTCATGCCCCGGACACCATGACCCACCCGCGCATCATCGTCGTCATTCCCGCCTACAATCCCGATGAAAAGCTGGGAGCGGTGGTCGAGGCGTTGCGCCGGCATGTCCCGGTGGTGCTTGTTGACGACGGCAGCGCGCACGAAGGCCGGGCGCTCATTGACCGACTGCCGGCGGCGGACCTCACCGTGCTCCGGCACGACGTGAACCGAGGCAAAGGCGCGGCGCTGAAAACCGCGTTTCGCCACGTGCTGGCACACCATCCTGACGCCATTGGCGTGGTGACGGTGGATGCCGACGGCCAGCATGTGCCTGAGGACGCGCTGAACATTGCGCGTCGTCTGGAGCATGGCGACGGCGCGCTGATCGTGGGCGCGCGTCGTTTCAATGCCGATGTACCCTGGCGCAGCGCGTTTGGCAACCGGGTGACGCGGCTGGTCATGCGCCTGCGTTGCGGCCTCACGCTCTCGGATACCCAAACGGGACTGCGCGGCATCCCGATGCCCTTGCTGCCCGCTATTGTGGCCATTCCGTTTGATCGCTATGAACTGGAAACGGAAATGTTGCGCGCGCTGAAGCATGCCGGCGTCCGGTTTGAGGAAATTCCGATTCGCACCGTGTATTACAAGGGCAATGCACGCTCACACTTCCGCCCCGTGCTCGACTCGATGCGCATCTACTGGGTGCTGCTGCGCCACGTGTTGTCCGGGACGTTCGCCGCCATTGTTGATTTCAGCGTGTATCTCGTGGCGTTCTCGTTCTCACACCACATTCTGTTGAGTGTGAGCCTGGGACGGATTTCTTCGCTACTCGTCAATTTTTCACTGGTCAAGCTGTTTGCGTTTCGTTCGCACCGGCGCACGGCGCGCCAGTTTGTGCGGTATCTGTTGCAAGTGGGCATCATGGCGGTCGTCGCCGCTCAACTGGTGCATGCGGCATGGACCAGCCTGGCCATCGCGCCGGAGATTTCCAAAATCCCGGTGGATATTCTGCTCTATCCGGTGAATTTTCTGATCCAGAAAGCGCTGGTCTTCCCCCCGTCACGCCGGTAACGGCGGCACCCGGATACGGGGAACACCCTGGTGGCCCCAAATTGGACAACAGAAGGACAAACACCATTTGAGTTTTTATGCCCTTTGCCACTCCAGCACGATCTTTGTGTCAGCCGATATGCCCTGTGCTTAATCCCGATCCGGATGATGTTGAAGTGTGTTTGTTCACGGATGGATTAGCTGGATTCAAGCAAAACCGATTTTCATTTTGAGTGATTCGGGCAAAGCCAGGCGATAGCCCCGCCATTTTCCCTGTACGATGATTGCGAAAAAGACAGGTGAAGTCTATCGTGGTGGAGCAAAATTCGCTTGAGGAGGAAGGCATCGTGAGCGGGAACGTGGCATTAATCATTATCTATAATCATCATCAACATGCCGACAATATTCCGGTTCTGGAGAAGATGTACGGGGAGAGATTTTCTCATATTTATCATCTGGTGCCCACGATGCCCGGTTTTGCACCAGTGGCACATGAGATCGGACCCAATGTCATATCTGTTCATGGCAGGTCTTATTGCTTTCAGGGATGGATGGCACAGGGCTTGCCGCAGTATTTCCGGGAGGAATACACGCATTATTTCTTTATCCATGACGATTTGATTCTGAACCCCGGTTTCAATGAGAACAATTTTCGGGAATATCTGGAGCTGGACGAGGAAGACACCGCTTTTTTGGCGGACTTGTATGTGCTGCATCAGAGACTGGAGTGGGACTTTGCCTTGGAAGCCTGGTCTTTCAAGGGAAGAGTGGACCCACTTCCCGCTTACGAGGAAGCGTTGAAACGATTCTCTGCGCATGGGTTGGCCATCAAGCCCATATCGTTTTACTGGTCCCTGTTGACCCATGGTTACTATGTTCACCCTGCAGATTCTTTCTGCCAACAGTTCGTTGTGCTGCGTGAGTGGTTGAAAATCGTGCTTCAACGGCTGGAACGCCTGGTGACATGGCCTGCCAGCAAAAGAACGCTTGCTTACCCGCTGGTGGGCGGTTATTCGGATATCGTGGTCATCCCCGCAGGCAACATCAAGGAATTCTGCCGTTATTGCGAAGCACTGGCCGCGCTCAATTTGTTCGTTGCCACTGCGGTGCCGACAGCATTGGCTCTGTCCTGCAAAAAAATCAACACGCATAAAAATATTCTGAGACGGGGCAGATACCGTTGGCGGGGTACAACATGGCAGTTGGTGCGCTCAAGGTATGATGATGGGGCGTTGGGTGGTCTGCTTGAAAATTTTCCGGACGAATGTCTCTTTATGCACCCTGTTAAACTGTCGCAGTGGAAGTGAGATTCCGATGAGGAGAAGGACATCATGAGCGGGGAAGTGGCGTTGATTATTGTTTATGATTATCGTCAACATCATGCCGACAATATCCCGGTTCTGGAGAAGATGTACGGGGAGAGATTTTCTCATATGTATCATCTGGTGCCCGTGATGCCCGGCTTTGCACCATCGGCACATGAGGCCAGACCCAATGTCATCCCTGTTCATGGTAAATCTTCCTGCTTTCAGGGATACATCGCACAGGGCTTGCGGCATTACTTCCGGGAGGAACACACGCACTATCTCTTTATCCGTGACGATCTGCTTCTGAATCCCTGTCTCAAGGAAGACACTGTTCGGGAATACCTGGGGTTGGATAAGGAAGACACCGCTTTTTTGCCGGAATTTTATGCGCTGCACCAGAGACTGGAGTGGCCCCACACCCCGCAAGCCTATTCTTTCAAGGGCAGCGTGGACCTGCTCCCCGCTTACGAGGAAGCGTTGGAAAAATTCTCCGCGCACGGGTTGGCCATCAAGCCCATATCGTTTGACTGGTCCCTGTTGGCCCATGGTTACGATATTCCCCCTTGCCAAAAGTCCGTTGTGCTGCGTGAGTGGTTGAAAATCGTGCTTCGACGAATGCAACGCTTGTTGACATGGCCTGCCAGCGAAAGAAGGCTTGCTTACCCGCTGGTGGGCGGTGTTGCGGATATGGTGATCGTCCCCTCAGTGAACATAAAGGAATTTTGCCGTTATGGCGAAGCGTTTGCTGCGATTAATGTGAGCGCTGCAACTGCGTTGCCGACGGCATTGGCTCTGTCCTGCAAAAAAATCAACACGTGTACCCATACTCTGATGCGGGGCATGTACCACCAGTCGGGTCAAAGATGGCGCTCGATGTACTCAAGGCATGATGGAGGGAAATTGAATGGGCGGCTTGCAAATTTTCCGGACGGATGTCTTTTTATACACCCTGTTAACCCGTCGCAGTGGAATACCGATCCCGTCAAGTCATGACGACCATCAGGCAGTCTGGCTCCACACAAACCACCATCGGCCCGCCGCCTGACCCATCATGTTTTTACTGGATTCCGGCTGTCATGCGACACTGTCCGGCACAGGTGAGCGAGTCCGCCTGGCGATCCGCCCATCGAGACGTCTGACAGGGCCTTCAGGAAAGTTTTCGGGCACACAGGAGAGCATGGCCCCACTCCCCGTACACATTCGATCTGTCATGGACATCGCCACACCGCCTGACCAGATTGGTGACGCAATCGGAGCACGACATGGACACAGCATGGGGTGGCTGAAAGGACCATCATGATTTTAGCCGGAGACATTGGCGGAACCAAAACCTATCTTGGCCTGTTTGACTGGCACGAGACACGGGTGGAACCCATCCGCGAGGAAAAGTTCTGGAATGCGGATTTCGATTCGCTTGAAGAGATACTCGAAGAATTTTTACAGGCGAAGGTGGTCAATAACGCCGGAGACGCATCCGATGAGACCGGCGAAACGCCCCACGACACCGACGCGGACCACGACGGGATTTCTCCCTCCATGCCCCTTCGGGCGGCCTGTTTCGGCGTGGCCGGCCCCGTCGTTGATAACCGGTGTCGCGCCACTAATCTGCCGTGGACGGTTGATGGTCACACCCTGACGGAGACTCTCAATACATCCTGCGTCCATTTGCTCAATGATGTGGAAGCCGCGGCCTACGGCGTACTGGTTCTGCGGCCTGACGAAATTGAAATGATTCAGGGCGAACCGCAGGAAACGGGCACCAGGGTTCTTGTCGCGCCGGGGACCGGCCTGGGGGAAGCCACGCTCTACTGGGACGGCGAGCGGTATCATGCCATGCCGTCGGAAGGCGGACATGCCAGCTTTGCACCAACGAGCGACCTGGCCATTGACCTCCTGCGGTACCTTCGCACGAGTTTTCTGCACGTGAGTTTTGACCGGGTGTTATCCGGCAACGGGCTTCATGCCATCTACGAATTCCTCCGTGATACCAGGAAAAACGAGCCTACGTGGTTTGCCGAACGTCTGCCCACCGGCGACCCGCCGGCCCTCATTGCGGAAGCCGGCCTCGCCGGCAAGCCCGATATTTGCGCGCAGGCGTTGGATTTGTTTGTCTCCATTCTGGCCGCGGAAGCCGGCAACTGCGCCCTGAATGTGTTGGCGCGGGGGGGCGTGTATCTCGGTGGCGGCATTACACCACGGATTATCGAGAAAATTCGCGAGCCTAATTTCGCTCAACTGTTTGTGGCCAAAGGCCGCTATAAACGTTTGCTCTCCTCCATTCCTGTCGCGGTGATCATGAACGACAAAGCCGCCCTGCTTGGCGCGGCGTCCGTGGCCGCCAGCAAGGGCTTGTCCGGGTAAGCCATCCATGACGCCTTCCGCACCTTGTCACACCCCCCAGGCCGACACGCCGCAAGAAGCCGGCAAACGCGCGGCGGGCGAGGCCGCCGTGGACTGGGTCCAGGACGGCGCGCGTGTGGGTCTGGGGACTGGCTCCACCGTGCGCTATTTTCTTCTGGCTCTCGGCAGACGCGTGAAAGACGGGCTCCGCGTGCACGGCGTTCCCACCTCTCGTGACACGGCCGCACTGGCCAGGCAATTACAGATTCCGCTTCTCCCGGAAGACGAAGCATGGGCGCTGGATGTGGCCATTGACGGAGCCGATGAACTGGATCCTCAACTGCAGGCGATCAAAGGAGGCGGGGGAGCGCTGTTGAGGGAAAAAATCGTGGCCGCCGCCGCGCGCACATTGATTGTGCTGGTGGATCACACCAAATGCGTCCCTGTGCTGGGCGCCTCCATGCCACTTCCCGTGGAAGTCACCCCGTTTGGATGGCCCGGTACCGCCAGGCACCTGCAAGCCATTGGGGGCCGCACACCGACTCTCCGGACCAGGCAGGGCATGGTGTTTCAGACCGACGGAGGCCAGTATATTCTCGATCTTCCACTGCATGAGACACATGACCACGCGCAACTTGAAGCCCGTCTCAATCTCATCCCGGGGGTCGTGGAAAACGGCTTGTTTGTGAACCGCATCTCAACGGTCATCATCGGGTCGCCCGACGGCGTCCAGGTCACCCATCGCGACGCATCCTCCCCTGCGTGATTCGTTCAACGGTGCACATGACGTTTCCTGTTCCCCTCGTGTCGCCACGCCCCTTCATTGCGCATCCCCTTTGGACATGATAGAGTTTCACGGTTGCGTCGCATCGGTGATGTCTCACCAGTAGCCCTGCTTGATCCACGTGAGGAGGGCGGATTGTGCGTCCATACCGAGCAGACAGACACCATGACCCGATAGAGGTCCCATCGTCTAGCCTGGCCCAGGACGGCACCCTCTCAAGGTGCAGACACGGGTTCGAATCCCGTTGGGACCACCAGTGCCCACCTTCTACATGGATCCATCATCATCCCGTGACGACACGACCTTTCTCTCCTTACCCCTTCCGTAACCACACTTGCCAGTCATCACGTCGTCATACCCAACGGGGTGGCGACGGGGAAAACGGAACGCCGAACGATGCGCACCTTCCATGACGGGAATCGCGACGGGCTTGAGGCGCTGGAAGCGCTTGATCCCGCACGCATTCATTCCTTCTCCGATCTGCTGATCGCCATGCAAAAAACCGCGTTTGGGGGCCGGCGGCTCGGGGAAGCCTTTGCCGTGCTCAAAACCATGATTGCGGATCCCGACTGCTTTGTGGTGATGACACTTTCCGGCGCCATGACCATCGCCAAAATGGGAAAAATCATCTGCACCATGCTGGATCGGGGGATGGTGCAGGCCGTCGTCTCGACCGGCGCCCTGATCGCCCATGGCATGAGCGAAGCCGTCGGGCAAACCCACTATAAATACCACCCGTCCATGAAGGACACCGATCTCTTTGAAAAAGGGTACAACCGGGTCTATGACACCCTCGAAATGGAATTGAATTTGAATCATGTCGAGCAGGTCGCCGCCACAACGCTGAATCGCCTCCGGCCCGACGACCCGCTCTCATCGGAAACGCTGACCCGGGAACTTGGTCGGACGTTGAACGAACAATTTCCGGGTCCCGGCATCCTCAAAAGCGCCTTCCTGAAACAGGTTCCGGTGTATATTCCCGCCTTTACGGATTCCGAACTGGGCCTTGATACATCCATCTGGTCCATGCAAGCCCGGGGACCCGTTTCCCCCGACGCTTCCCCCGCACCGGGTGATGACCAGGCAACGTGGGCGGGATTACAAAACGGTCTCCCCGCGTTTAATCCCTTTCTCGATCTCAACAGTTATACACACAACCTCCTGGGCGCCAGACGACTGGGGATCTTTACCATTGGCGGCGGCGTCCCTCGCAACTGGGCGCAGCAAATTCCCCCCTACATCGAAATTCTGAATCTGCGGTTGGGCACGACGATCACCCCTCCCCGTTTCCACTATGGCGTCCGCATCTGTCCGGAACCCGATTACTGGGGAGGCCTGAGCGGATGCACGTATCAGGAAGGGGTGTCCTGGGGAAAATTTGTTCCCCCCGAAGAAGGGGGGCGTTTCTCGGAAGTGTTGAGTGACGCAACGGTGGTCTGGCCGCTGTTGATCATGGCCTTACTCGAAGATTCCCGCTCTCAAGCCGACACCGCCGCACCGTGACAGAGCCGTTGACGGACGGTTTCCGTCGCCGCCCGGCTCACCGGACGGGAAGACGCCCGTCGCGGTGTGTCAATGTTGAACCCGAATGTGCTACCATGGCGTTGAATGGTTCATGGCGTTGCGGTCAAGCAACCTGTGTTGGCCTGTAACGAACATGAGTGATGAACGTGCTTCATAAACGAGGATCCACCATGCACATCGCTCCCCTTCCAGCACAACGGTCTCGTACGGAAATCCCGATGCTGTCCAGGTTTATGATCGGCGCGGGAGGGCTGGTCATTGTGCTGTTGAGTCTGTGGCTTGTGTTTCCCGCCGGCGCCCAGGAACCCTTTGCCGTGACCGAGGACGATAACAGGGTCAGGGGCAATCGCCAGGCTCCGCTGACCCTGCTGGAATATTCGGATTTCACGTGCGGATACTGCGAAAAGTTTTTTCAGGAAACGTGGCCCATTCTCTTTTCCGAATACGTACAGACCGGGAAGCTGCGCCTGATCTATCGTGATTTTCCACGGGCCCCCAGTGGCCCGAGTGTGGATACCGCCCAGGCGGCACGATGCGCGGGTGAACAGGGACAGTACTGGGCCATGCACGACCGTTTATTTGCAAGCCGGGACAAATTTTCGCCCGCACAACTGCAGCAACAGGCGGAAATATTATCACTTGATGTTCAACACTATACCGCTTGCTTTGATGACGCTCGCTATACCAAAGACATTTTTGCCGACCGGGTCGAAGCCAACAACTTTGGGTTTCGAGGCACGCCGGGGTTCGTGCTCTATCTGACGGAGAACCCCCGGGAAGCTGTCGCCATTCCTGGCGCGTTTCCCTACGAGACCTTTAAGGAAGAAATTGACAAGCTACTCAACATGGTCGCGTCTCCCCAGCATTCTTTGAATCCCGTGTCGGAATTATCCATACCGGATCACTCGTCTGAACTTCCGCACGCCTGACCATCCCCAGCGACCCGTGGCAACCCCGTCTCCACTGCTTCTTGGTTCTGAATGGCGCGAAACATCGACACGCCAATCCGTGATCAACCCGTTCACGGGAAAGCCGGTTGCCGACATCTGCCTGGCCGGACCGGAACACATCGAAGAGGCCATTACCCTCAGCCTGCAGGCCTTTCCCCGTCTCGCCCGCACCCCCGCCCATGCCCGTGCCACAGCCTTGCACCACATTGCCGACAGGCTGAACGCACAACGGGAGGACTTTGCCCGAACCATCTGCCTGGAATCGGGTAAGCCCATCGCCGATGCCCGACGCGAGGTGGGCCGGGCCATTCAAACGTTTTCAATCGCAGGCGAGGAAGCCAAACGGATACAGGGCGAGATCATCCCGATGGACGGCAGCCCCGGCATGGAAGACCACCACGGCTTGTGGCAACGCGTGCCCATCGGTCCGGTTCTCGGTATCACGCCGTTTAATTTCCCTCTGAATCTGGTCGCGCATAAAGTGGCACCGTGCCTGGCCGCGGGCAATCCCATGCTCCTGAAGCCCGCTCCGCAAACCCCGTTGACGGCGCTGCGACTGGGAACGATCTTCCAGGAACTCGATCTTCCGAACGGCACACTGAGCATCCTGCCATGCGAAAACGCCCTGGCGGAATCCATGGTCCGCGATGCAAGAATTCGAGTCTTAAGCTTTACAGGCAGTGCCGCGGTCGGCTGGCGTTTAAGGGAACACGCGGGGAAAAAACGCGTCGTGCTTGAGCTGGGGGGCAACGCCGCGGTCATCATTGAACCCGATGCCAACCTGGACATGGCGGCCGCACGATGCCTCACCGGAGGATTTTCGTATTCCGGACAGACCTGTATTTCCGTCCAGCGCATGTATATCCACGACGATGTGTACGAGTCTTTTCTCAAACGGTTCATCCCGCTTGTCGAAGCGCTTCCCACCGGGAACCCCACGGACGAGTCCACGGTGATCGGGCCTTTAATTAATGAACAGGCGGCCGACCGTGTGGAGACGCTCATTCGGGAAGCCGTGCGTCAGGGTGCCCAACTCATGACGGGGGGAACCCGTCAACAGCTGGTGATTCACCCCACCGTCCTGGCCGGCGTCCGGCCGGACATGAGAATTTCGTGCGAAGAAGCCTTCGGGCCGATCATCACACTCTCCCGGTATCAGCGCCTTGAGCAGGCCATTGATATGGTGAATGATTCGGCCTATGGACTCCAGGCCGGCATTTTCACGCACAATATCAATTCGATTTTCCGCGCCTATCGTGACCTGGATGTCGGGGCGGTGCTGGCCAACGAAATTCCGACATTCCGAGCCGATCACATGCCATACGGCGGAGTGAAAGATTCCGGGCTGGGCCGTGAAGGCGTCAAATATGCGATCCAGGAACTCACGGAACCCAAGCTGTTGGTCCTGCACCTGCCTCACTAATGCACATGTATGCTGGTCATCATGTCCCTCAAATCATCGAAGTTCGGGGGGACACCATCGTGAAACCGACACACATACTCCTTGCAGATTTCTTCAGGAATTTGTCACTATCGCACTCGTTTTTTCACGCTTGCGCATCTGAACGAAGGGAGCAGAGAGACCACACCCGTTCGGGAGCGGCTTGAGCCGCCGTCGCGTGTGTCCCCGAGTATCACCTTGACCTGTCGGTCACATCCCGTCGTGGCCATTTGGAGGAGCCATGGTTCCCACCCATATGTTTCTGACCCGAGGCGTCGGAACCCATCGAGAAAAACTTGCCTCTTTTGAGGAAGCCCTGCGTAGCGCCGGTGTGGCCTACTGTAATCTGGTCAGTGTGTCATCCATTCTCCCGCCCAATTGCAAAATCCTCCCACGGAAACGGGGCGAAGCACTGCTGAATCCCGGTGAAGTCACCTACTGCGTCATGGCCAGGAATGAAACGAATGAACGCAACCGGTTAATTTCTTCGTCAATCGGCGTGGCCATTCCCCAGGGCGGACACAAGACCTACGGCTATCTCTCGGAACATCACGCGCATGGGGAAACCGACGAAGAAGCGGGGGAATACACGGAAGATCTCGCGGCCCAGATGCTGGCCACGACCCTGGGTATTGCCTTTGATCCTGATGTGGCGTGGAAAGAACGGGAACAGGTGTTTAAGATGGGCGGGAAAATTGTGCGCACGCAAAACATCACGCAGTCAGCAATCGGCAGGCCGGCAGTGTGGACAACCGTGGTTGCCCTGGCGGTCTTCATTCCACTGGAAAACGTTCCCCCCGTCGCGCCGAAACGCCACCGCACCTGACCGCCCGGATTCATCCCCGGATCCGACCATCACACCACGCACACCATCCAGCACGGTGGTTCACGTGCTGGATCGAACCGGGCTTGGCTTTTCCAAAACGGAAAATTCAGCCCAGAGCACGGTATGGTCCGAGGGCATTGCCCCCTTCCGGGGATTAAGGTCAACGTCGACAGCCAGACACCGTTGCGCCAACGGTCTGGTGGCGAGAATGTGATCAATTCTCCAGCCACGGTTTGCCGTGAGGGCATCGGGTTGACGGTAATCCCAGAAGGTAAACTGCTGCCGATCCGGATAGAGACGACGAAACACATCTTCAAATCCCCAGTTGACCGCCTGCCGGTAAGCCGCACGCGCCTCATGATGAAAACAGACATGGGTCAAATGTGCCTCCGGGTGATGCACATCAAGCGGCTCCGGAGCCACATTCATGTCCCCGCACCAGATGGCCGGCGCGTCAGGCGAAAGATGACGGGTAAAATACCGGCGCAACCGTTTCAACCAGTTCAGCTTGTCCTGATACCTGGGATGGTCAATCCGAACGCCTTGCGGAACATACGTGTTGATGATGGCAATCCCGTCCACCACCGCATGCAGGAAACGAGGCTCCATCGCACAGGCACCTTTGCCAAGCACAAATGAGATCCATTCAGGCTCACGTCGGGTGCAGAGGGCGACCCCGTTGTACCCTTTCATCCCCCGAAACCGCACGTGATACCCTGTGGCAGCCAGTTCACGTTCGGGAAATTCCGCGTCCTGCACCTTCGTTTCCTGCAGACACAACACGTCAGGGGCATGGGTGTTCAACCAACGCTTCACCACGGGCATCCGTTTCCGAATGGAATTCACATTAAAGGTGGCCAGTTTCACACACCGCCCCCCATCGTGCTGATTCTTCCCACATCCATCACACTCTGCGGGCCATGCGACCCGTCCTGCTCACCAACAACGTGCATGGCTGGAGACTCCCCGCTTCACTCATCGTCTGCCATACCCAACAACGCGGTTATGTGTTCCACGTTGTACCGGCCATCCCGATCGAGTCGGATAACCTCAATCTCCGCATCATGAAACAGCATGTCCAGCCATGGGCGCTGTTCATGCCACGACGACGAGTGGTCCCCCTGTTTTTCCACGAAAATGGCTCTGGCAGCCCGTCGGGTTCCCGGGTGAAGCAACACAAAATCAACAGTGATCCCGCGAATGGCCTTCGCCACAATCCGTGCGTCGAAATCGTCCTGGACATGGATGCGCATGAGGCGAGTCAAGGGCATTTTCGCCAGCACCAGAAAGCGGTCGCGAGCCGCGATCATCAGAAGATTCAACAGCGCGACATCCGATTCATCCATAAGTTCCCGCGCCTGCACCTCGACCATCGCAGGGAGGCGTTCAACCCTCATGCCACGAGCGCTCCCGGCTCGTGACCGCCCCCGCCACACCAGGAACAACACGATGACTCCCAGCACCGCCACCAGCCCCACCGCAAACATCGCAGCGCGCGACTCGGAGAATGGCAGCCAACCAGAAAGACTCATGAAGTGCCCCAGGCTCATTGCGAACGCGACCGTCCGGAGAAGCGAAGGGAGGCGTTCCGTCCCGGGGCAATCGTGCCCAGAACGACAGGACACCGCGCACCGGTGACCGAAGGCAGATTCGTGGGCACGCCTCGGATGGTCTGATAGGCATACACCGCAAAGGCCATGGCCTCCACCACCTTGCTGTTCACGCCGACGCACTCCATGGACATAACGCGACTCGACCCGCACTGTTGCCGCAGTGCCTCCATCAGGCCTTGATTGCGCACACCGCCTCCACCCACAATCACCTCATCAATCGGCCCCGGCAGCCATCGCCAGGATTGACGAATCGTGCGAGCAATACCGGCGCAACCCGACGCCAGGGTATCGGCCAACGACAGCCTGTGCCGTTTCGCCTGTTGCCAGACGCGTTGGACGTAGCGTTCGTCAAATTCTTCACGACCCGTGGATTTGGGGGGATGCCTGGAACAGAATGAATGCGTCAGCAATGAGGCCGTCAACGATTCCCGCTGGCGCCCGCGAGAAGCCAGGATTCCATTGCGATCCATCAGCTGTGTTCCATTCGTAGCCATCGCCATCAACCCGTCCAACAGCAGATTACACGGGCCCGTATCAAAGGCCAGTACGTCCTTCAAGTCGCCGCCGCCCGGCACATACGTCACATTGGCAATCCCACCCAGATTGACAATCAGCCGCGACATTTTCCGAGACAGAAACAACTGGTGATGCAGATAGGGAATCAACGGGGCACCCTCCCCGCCGGCGGCCACATCACGGGCACGAAAGTCCGCCACGGTTGTGATGCCCGTTCGCTCAGCAATAACCGACGGGTCCCCAATCTGGAGAGAGGACCGGACCGATCCGACACCGGGGAGTGCCACCTGATTGGGCCCGTGCCACACGGTTTGTCCATGAGAGCCGATCAGAGCAATATCACCGGACGATACCCGCGCCTGCCTGATGGTCTGGTTTGCCACACGGGCGAAGATCTCTCCAACGGCGACGTGAAGCCGGCAGACGGCTTCCGTCGTGCCGGACCGGATGAGCGAAAGGAGGCCTTGCCGAAGCGCGGGCGGGTACGGACGGGTCCGATGCGCAAGGAGCGTGATCCGTAATGCCAACCGGCCGGGTCGGATATCAACCATCGCGCAATCCACCCCATCGAGTGAGGTTCCCGACATAAGCCCAAGGCATTTCATGGCTGTCGTCGCCTCCCTTCCCCACAAAACCTGCATGCACCGTGTATCGGTTCAGAACCCCCGGCAGGCCGAACCCGAAGACGCACCGCGCACTGCCACACCGCCCTCCCCCTGAATCCTGAAGCGTCCCCGGACGGTCGCGGACTCGCGAATGGACTCCTGTATCCACAGTTCACACCAGGGACAGGCTTCGAATGGCAAAGGCGATAGTTCCGGACACGACGTTTGTTTCCGGTGAGCAACATGGTACAATCACCCCGCGTGTGCGGTCATCATGTCAGGAAGAACCAGGCTGTTTTGTCCGGTCCCAGACCATACCTGTCTGTTCTCTGGCACTGAAACCAAGACTTTCATAAAAGGCCTGTTTGTCGCGCGTGCAGAGCCAGAAGAGCTCGACCCGTTGCAGGGTCGGATGGTGCAGGATTCGATGAATGATCTCAGACCCGACAGCCTTTCCCCTGTATGTCGAATCCACCATGACATCCCAGATGGAGGCCCGGTAGACATAATCGGTCAGCACCCGTCCGCAACCAATCAACCGATGATCGTCCCAGGCCGTGATAAACAGGTCGGTCTGCCGCACCATGTCCACCGTCTCGGCTACCGTCCTTCCGCGCGCCCAAGGCGATTGTTCAAAGAGTGGCACCAGGGTCGCGTGATCAAAATCCTTCCTGTCCGTATAGGTGATCATGAGCGAACGGATTATTGGAAAACCACGACGATACCACGGGTGGAGACGCATGCCGGACGAATACATCCCGCAACGCACCAGACCGTCGCCTGGTCAACAAGACCGCCTTGCGCCACTGGCGAAACGTCGAATGCCACACCGATGGTTTCGATACGCGGTGCCTTCATCGGCCGTGAGGAGTGACACCGGAAACAATTGGTCAACATCCGGCTGGAGTGTGGCAACCCGTTTCTCTTACACGAAATCCATCGCAATTGCCAGTCGGGAGCCTCACCATGCCCATGCTTGTCAGACAATGTCCGAAATGTGACAAACTCTTCTGGGTCAAGGAACACGACATTACGTATGCGGACACGAATACGCTACGGGTCACCTGTACCCATTGTCGACAGATCCTGCGAATCCCGCTTGTGACACAAGGAGACAACGCCGGTGCTCCTAAAATGGGACATTAAGACCCGCCCACCCGTGTTCAACCGGCACAGGTTCCGATGCGCCTGAAAACGTACAACGGGCTCGACATCCGGCTGACGGGAGGGCCGGACCGCGAAGGCGGAGGGAATGGCCCCGTGGTCATTCTCCTGCACGGGTTTGGCGCCCCCGGCGACGATCTGGTCTCGTTGTGGAGAATGATACGCGTGCCGGACACGTTTCGGTTCGTGTTTCCAGTGGCCCCCCTGCCCCTGCGTGGTGGCTTTCCAGGCGGACGAGCGTGGTGGATGATAGACGTAGACCGCATGGCTCGTGATGTGGCAAGCGGGCGCGGACGCGATCTCCGCGTCGTCCCCGACGGACTGGCGCCTGCCCGCGAGCAACTGCTCGCCATGCTGGATGCACTCGACCGGGATTGGGGCCTGCCCGCGGACCGCGTCTTTCTCGGCGGGTTTTCACAAGGCGCCATGTTGGCCTGCGATACAATCGTCCGAAGCACTCGCCCTTTTGCGGGACTCATCGTGCTGTCGGGAAGCATCATGGCGCAACAGGAATGGGATGCACGCTGGCCGGCTCGCACAGGACTGCCTGTTTTTCAGAGTCACGGAATGGACGACCCCATCCTCCCCTATGACACCGCCATACAACTGAGAGACACCTTTCGCCGCCACGGACTCCCCGTGACCTGGCATGCCTTTCGTGGAGGGCATGAAATTCCCGTTCCGGTTCTGGACCAGCTTGGCTCATTTCTCACCACCCCTCGCCGGTGACCATGACGCAGGGATTCCATACCGGCCATCGCGCCGTGGGCGGGCTGTCACGTGCCTGTGGAACGCGTTGCGGAAGCGCGTCGTGTTCAGTATGATACCCCCCGTTTGATTCACCATTGTGATGGGAGGAATGTTGACTCATGCTGGATACACACACGCTCACGGAGTATGTGCGGAAGGTCCTGGCTGATGCCCAGGTCACCGTCACAGATCGAACGGGCACCATGGATCACTTCAACGTCCGTGTGGTGTCGGATGTGTTCAAAGGGAAAAACCTGTTAGATCGTCACCGTCTGGTGTATCAGGCATTGGATGAACCGTTGAAAGACGGCCGGCTCCACGCGCTTGAACTGACGGCAGAAACAACGGATGGCTCATAGGAGGAGGAACCGTATGAACGATGTCATCGAGGAAGAAATACAACGGGAACTGGAGCAACACACCATCCTCATTTACGGAAAGGGGACCAGAACCGCTCCGCAATGCGGATTCACCGTCGAAACCATGGAGTTTTTCGATCAACTCGGCTATCCCTACGAAGTGATTAACGTGTTGGACCAGCCGGTGAAACGGGACGCATTAACGAAAATGACCAACTGGCCCACCCTGCCCAAAGTGTTTATCAAAACCCAGTTTTATGGCGACACCGATGTCCTGGGACCGATGCGGACAAAAGGCGAACTGCAGCCTCTTCTGGAACAAGCCTTTCAGACCAAAGCCTGATGTGATCGGGAATGGATCAGAAGGCCGTTGGCGTCCCGCCACACGAGCCTTCAGATCCGTTTGTTCCTTCCCCCGGACAGCGTCGGTTGATGATCCATGCATAGCACGCCACACCTCGCCGGGACAGCGCCGCTCGTCACCATTGCCATTCCGTCAAAAAACAACGCGCGCACCATCGGTGAGACGATTCAATCATTGCTCAATCAGACGCACCAGCACTGGACGCTGGCGGTGTGCGACAATGCCTCCGACGACGGCACGCAGGCTGTGGTCCGTTCCTTCAAGGACGAACGTATCACCCTGCATGAGGACGACAGAGACTTGTCAATGCATGAAAACTGGCAACGGTGTGTTCACCATGCCGGCGGTGAGTTTTTCCAGTTGTTGTGCGCCGACGATACGTTGGATCCGCGTTGTCTGGAAAAGAAAGTCCGCGAGGCGAGCAAGCCGGATCATACCAACTGCGTGCTGTTCACCAGCAACCGGTGGATCACCGGCATATCGGGACAACCGCTTTTTTCGATCGGGTTCTCCCGCAAGGCGCGGCATGCGACATATCTCGACGTGGTGCGCGCCATCGTTGTCCATGGCAACCCCATCGGCGACCCCAGCACCGTGCTGATACGCACAGTGGCGGTCGCAAACGAGACGCGCCCCTTCAGCGGGCGGATCACGGTGGACATAGATTTCTGGTTGCGCCTGCTGGAGCAGGGCGATTTGTGCCACCTGCCCGAGACACTGTCGTATTTCAGGATGGGCGGCATAACCGGTAGACACTTCTGGGCACATTACAGAGAGTACACGCGCTTTTACCAGACCACGATCAAACCCTGTTTTCGCAACGCCAGCCGGTTGTTGTATTACTGCGGCTATGGCTGTGCCCTGGTTATCTTTTCCTTGCGATATGTGCTCTATCTCCTCGACAGGCCCGCCATACAGCGCATCATCCGTTTTGGACTCGCCGGTGTGTTCAACACGATTGTCGGCTACGTGGCCTACGCCTTGTGTATCTGGTTCGGCCTCGTCTATTACGAGGCCCTGGTTGTTTCGCAGATTATCGCAGCGATCAACAACTACCTCACATTCAGCCTGTTCGTCTTCGCCGACCGCTCGCGCCACGGGACTGTGCTCTTATACCTGATCGGGCAAGCGCTGATTTACGGCGTGTCGGTGCTGTCTATTGGCACGTTGGTTCGCATGGGTCTGGACCCCTACCTCAGCGGCTTGCTGGCATTGCCGTTGATTGCATCGTTTTCGTTCTCTTTCGAGAATTTCGTCGTGTTCCGCCATCTCAACAACCGCGACACCACGCCACCAACCGGCAAAGACCATGACAAGACTCCGGCATGAACAACGCGGGCACCGCACCATGTCGTATCCACGTTGGCCGGAGGACAACCAGCATGTCCTCAGTGAACGCGCGGACATCGCCGGACCGGTGTTATAAAATGTGGTAGTTGTTTGTCCAGAACGCCATCGCGAATGCCTGGGCCAGGATCATCCCAGCCGCTGTCACGTAATATGCGACGCGTCCGGGCCGCAGATGGGCGAAGACCAGAAAAATCGGGAACACGACAACCATGTAACGCGGCATAGCCGTCGCGACTATTTTCGAACTCGCAAGTGGTATCAGGATAAGTAGCGCGCACCAGACAAGAAGATGAAAGTCCAACCGTTTCCATCCCCACGCCAGCACCGCCAACACATAGCTCGCCAGTATTGCGCCGAACATCATCATCGGCGAGGCGATTGTCCAGGGGCCAAGCGACAATGTCCAGGAGCCAAGCGAAAATGTCCAGGGGCCAAGTGTGAACTGCGGTTCTTGTCCAGCCAGGGAGCCATCCACGGAATGCCACAGCACGGTGACAGGATTCTCGAGTGATCGGCCTCCCCACGCGGCTTGCGCTTCAAACAACGCAAAGAAATTCCCTTCGGACACATAGCCGACCAGCATAAACAGGAACGTGCCCAGGGGCACCAACGCGAGACACAGCACATCGGCGCGAATCGCCAGTATCCTGAATTGCCGTTGTTGCATATACTCCAGAAAGAGCAACACCCCTATAAACACCCCGTTCAGGCGGGTTAAGGCACTGAGTCCTCCCAGCATGCCGGCGACCAGCCAGTATTTCCTTCGGGCACAGTAGAAAGCCCCGATGGAGAGGACTGCAAACAGTGACTCGGTGAGCACCGCGGAAAACATGAACGCGGTGGGAAAAAGAAACATGAACAGCACGGCGCGTTTGCCCATCTCATGGCCTTTCATCTCGTACACCAGCTTGTAGAGAAGCCATGCGCCTGCCAGGAACGCCAGGTTGGACACGAGCACGCCGCCATAGTAACTGTTGCCGAATGGCAAGCCGAACACCTTGATCAACACCGGATAGAGCGGAAAGAAGGCATGGGGCACGTATCCGAAGACATCTTTGCCAGTGCTGTACCAGGTCTCCGCTATGGTGATATACCATCGCGTGTCCCACGCGCCCCAGATATCCAGCCAGGTGTACCCCGTGCCAAGGCCGACCTGTGCGATGCTATCAGGACCGGGTGTGGGAAGAGGACGCACCTGACCGTCCGTGCCGACGCCGACCTGTGCGCTGCCATCAAGTCTTGTCCTTTTGTCTGAGACGATAATCTCGCCGGTGGTAGTCAAGACGAAGTTTTCGATATCGCCAATATTCGGGAGCTGCCCGATATGGTCTCTTGCGAGCACACCAACGATGGTGAGGATGGCACGGGAGACAAGAAAGAGAATCAGGATGTACCTGATGGCATCGCGTGTCTGCCACTGCGTGTCGGGAGTGTCCGGTGGCGTGCTGCTTCGGGCATCATCCGTGGCACGTGATTGGACATTCTGGTGCGTGCTTGTTTGCGCGCTTTTATTTGTTGCTGCTCTGCCTCTGCCCATTCACTCAACCCTCAGCATCCACACCCACCGGACGATTCGACGATGGAGCAAGAGCATCCCCCGACCTTGCACACCATCCGGCCAGGGTCTGTTCCAGAAACGCCGATTGTGATGGGGTACGCCACCCGGAAACAACACCGCCACCATCACCGTGGACCGGCCACCACCACGTCCACCAACCGGCCAACCATGCCAAAAAAATGGAGGCCACCCCCGGGATAGCCTCCATCGCGCATGGCTGCAAAAATGAGACCCGTTTACCGGATCACTGTGGATTTGGCACCGGCAGGGTTGACGTTGACCTTGTTCATGTTCCCTTTAATCTCCGGCAGGCGTCCGGCCCCCATCGAGGATTTAATCCGCATCCGGTTCTCATCAACCATCATATGCATGGCATTATTCTCAAACGATGACGCCTTCATGCTGGCTTTGGCCCCACCTGCACTGGCTTGACCGGCATCATGGCTGGTCCGGGTCCCATCCGCTGGGGATTTGGTTGCTGACATCGGATAACCGGAGTGTGAAGGCAACAGACCTGGATTCGCAAACGCCAGCGACGCCGTCAACGCACCACCCGCTAACGCAATAAGAACAGGGCGAAGACTTTTCATAATTCCGCTCCTTTGTTAAGACAGGTTATAGCCGGGACACAACATATGAACGTCTCACGGGACACGCATCAAATCCTAGGCATTTCCCCACGAGGTGTCAAGCAGGGACGGAAACCGGGAATGGAAAGCCTGTGGCCCTGTCGCATGGCTCATGCGGGACTGCGGCGTGGCGCCCGGCTCCTCCGGCGATAGAGGGGCCTCGGCCGCATGGCCGGCAGTTTGATGGTGACCAGCGTCCCTTCCTCCGGACCGCTCTGTATGGCAATGTGCCCCTCATGTTCTTCCACAATTTTTTTCACCATCGCCAACCCCAACCCCGTCCCCGACCGTTTCGTCGTAAAATAGGGTTCAAAAATCTTCTCGCGCAATTCGTGGGGAATGGGCACGCCATCGTTGTGAATGCGGATGACCATTTCCGGGAGGCTTCCACGTTTCGGCGACACGGAGATGCGAAGTTTCCCTTCCGGAGACATCGCCTCCAGGGCATTCTCCAGAATACTGAGCAGGGCATGTTTCACTTTTTCTTTATCCCACCGAACCTGATCCAGCCGTTCGGGAAATTCCTTCGTGACGTCAATACGGTTCACTTTCAAGTCCGTCTCGACCAGGGCAAACGCCTCTTCAATCAACGGAATGACCTGGCAGGGGCGTCGGTCCAGGGCCAGTGGTTTCGCAAAATCCAGAATCTCGTTGAGCAACGTTTCCGTCCGGACAAGATCCCGCATGGCGGATTCGATACGGGTTTTCACGTCAGCATTGATGGCGCCATCTCCCGTCACTTCCTCCAGCTGGGCGCGAATATACCCCATGGGTTCACGAATCTCGGTTGCCAGAAACGAGCCAACTTCATGCAAGGCCGATTGACGTTCCTGACGACGAATGGCCGGTTCGGAAATACCGGACACGGGCACCTCCGGGGTGGGAGGCCCCTGAGGAGACGAAACGGACGAGAGCTTCAGGGCGGGATCTTCAAAGCACTGGGCGAGTTGCGTCATAACCGGTGCGAGGGTACTCGAAGCCGATTCCGCCGATTCATACCGGGACGCCGTTTGAGACGCCAGGGTGATCGTGCCAGCCACACGTCCCCGAACAAAAAAGGGCACCACCAGCGTGCACAGGAACCGGTCGCGGTACAACTGTTTATAATCGTGAAAGCGTCCCTGCGTGGAGGCCAGGTTGTGATCCAGACGGGGTTTTCGATGCCGCACCACCCAACCCGACACGGAGTCGTTCAGCGACAGGCGGTGACCCGGCACAAGCTCTTTGGCATGCCCGCCCAGACACACCAGCACCTCAAGGGCAGCAGCGACCGGATCATACAGGGTGACCCATCCACGGTCGAAAGGCACCAACGCCTGTGCCGCCGTCAGACAAGTGGCCATGCGTTCCTGCACTTGCGGTGAGGTGTACGTGGGCATCGTCGAGCCGGACGCCGACGCGACGGAGCGCGACGCCGACGGGTTCTGCACCACCCAGGGGCGCGCCAGGATGACGGAATGGTCAAAAAGACTGGCCTCTCGCAAGCGGTCGGTGATCGTATGACTGACCGATTCGATCATGGTTTTTTCCCGCTTCGTCCATACCCGCCCCTCTGGTTTGCCAACCACCAGCACCCCATAGATTTCTTTGCCATCTCTGAGGAACATCGCCAGCAGATTCTTGTAACCCGGGTTCACCATGCGCAGTTGCAACCCCCCCGGCTCCGCGACCCCATCCTGCACACCCCAGAGGCGACCGTCTGACTGCCCTGCATTGCCGGATGAAAGGGTTCGGAGCACCGCGCGGACCTCACGATCTGAAAATCCCTTGGCCACCTGAGACACCAACGGCCCATCAAGCTGGCTCATAATGGCCACCACCACATCCATGCCCAGATCATTCACCGCGAGGGTGATCACGCGCTGGAGCGTCGTCTGTTGCGCGGTCCGAACCGAGGCTGTCGTGCGTGTTCTAGCCATTACAGTAAAAGGAAATTGCCGCGCATGTTACCAGAAACATGGACCGACTCAATTGATGTGTTTGATCCGTCCCGGCCTGACCATCGCCACATGGCCCCGTCCGGAGAACATCAGATTCACCACCCCGCTGACAAGGCTGATCAGCAGAGCGCCGCCGCCCGCCGCCCACCATCCATCCACGTGAAACCCCTGGACGAAGACGGAGACCGCTTTCAACAGGAATGCGTTAATCACCACCATAAACAACCCAAGCGTCACGACGATGAAGGGGACCGAGAGCACATACAGAAGCGGCCGCACCACGGCATTCAGCGTCGCCAGCACCAGCACGCCAACCAGCCCCGAGGCAAACGAATCAATGGTCACGCCTGTCATCATATGGCTCGCGACCAGCACCGCCAAGCCCGTGACCACGACACGGAGCGCGAATCCCATCATGGTACCACCCCACTCATCAGCTCGCCGTACCAGCCACGGTCAGATCAACAGATTGTTGCCGCCGGGTCGTTTTATCACCGGGATCATAACCGGCCACAAATTCTTTCGTCACGCCTTGCGCCGACACCGCGACAGTGGCCCCGGCATTTTCATTGTGCATATGCAGGAAAATTTCGTAATAGCCGCTGTCATTCGTCTTGCCGGACGCCGCATGGCCCCCTTTGACCCTGGGCATCGCCTGCACCGTAACATCCACCATCCCCGTTCCCGACGCATCCCGGACATACCCGAACACCGTGAATCCATGTTCCACGTTGGAACGCACAAAGACAGGACGCGGCGTGTCAGCCGTGGGATCTTTCAATGTGGACAAATAGGTTGCCAGGCTCACCACTTCTTCTTCCGTCATCAAATCTTTATATTTGTCCGGCATCCGGCCCTTTTTATGCTCTTTCTCAAACCCGCGTGCATACAGATACGTGGGATCAAGGATTTTTTTCCTGATATCGCCGATTGTCAGCAAACTGCCGATGTTATCCAGGATCGGCCCCCGTTTTTTCACGCTTCCTTTGCCCCCAATGGTGTGGCAGTTATAACATTCATACAACTCATAGACCTCGGCCCCCTGTTCCACCACCGTGAGACGCTCCGAAGACGACGCCTGGGGCAGGCTCGCCAACGGCTCCCCCCCCGGTGTTCCCACCGGGGCAATCCGGGCCAGCCGCGCCGTGATCGTGTCCACGTGTTCCTGAAGTTTCCCGACCTGATCCAGCAACGTAGCCGTTTCCCGACGTTCCGCCAATACCGCTTCCCGCTTACGTTTGAGAATTTTTTCGATTTTCCCCTTCTCCACTGCCGGATCATATTGCGGCAAAATTGACGCCCCCACGATATACACGACGGACAGCACGAGGTAGAAACCCACCAGCGCCACCACAGCGGTCCGCCCCGACAACCTGGCCATGGGGGGAGCGTCCAGGAGCAGAAACACCGCAAGACCCAACACCACATACGTCACAAACATGGCCTGGAACACGCGAGGGAAGCCAAGGGCGCCGCTCCCACTCCAGGCCACGACAACGAGCACGGCCGCAAGAACAACTTTTTGTGTGACAGGAGACCGTGGCATGGGAGGTCATCGTGGTCAGACAGTCCGCTTCGTCATTTCACACAAGAGGAAGCACTGCACGCATCATGGATCGTTGAGACGAGGAGACAACCACAGATGAGTCTTCATATCTTAGCAGGGCCACCCGCGTCGCACAAGTCAATGTATCCATCCGCCACCTGTGGCGTTCGGGTTGGGATGGCAGGACACGAATCGGAGAATGTGGAGTAAGGCATCGTTGGTCTTCGAATACCCACCGGCGCGGCAACAATGCGTTGACTCGTGGACACGCTACAGGGACTGCCACGTGACCGCCTGCCGGATCCCGGGCCGCCTTTGTGGTTTCGTCGCTCTCGCGCTACAATGGGCCTGTGTATCGCTCCCATTCCACTCCTGCTTCGTGTTATCAGGCCGCGCTCCGTTGGGCATGGTGCGCGGGCCTTGTCCTGTTTATGGCCGGATGTCAGTCCGGCGATCCTGAGTATACGGAAGACCACACGCATTTTGAGCAAGTCGTCAAGGCGGTGAATGCGTTGAGTTCAGCGTATGAAAACAAGGATCTGAAAGCATTTCAGGCGCTACGGTCGACGTCAAAGGGCCTCGATCAGCTCGCACGCGACATGGAAAAGGACTTTGCAACCTATGCGACGATTTCCTTAACACTGACGCTTGAGCGCATGTCCATTCAGGGGGACGAGGCCACAGTCAATGTTCGATGGGAAGGCATGTGGCAACGCGTACCCGACGAAACGCCGACGAGGGATCGGGGACACGGGATTCTCGTCTGGACTGGCCGGGCTGTGGTGCTGCTGGATCGAGTGGAGGGGAATCTGCCTTTTGGAAGAGCCAACCGTTAAGCCGCATCATCATCTCACGATAAACCTGCCGTGGACAGATCCATGCCCGTCTCCATCAACCGTGATGCCATGAACCCCGTCGCGACGCCCTGTCGCCGGGGGCCGGAGGCTGATTTCCTCGTCATCGGAAGCGGGATTGCGGGGTTGCGCGCGGCCATTGAGCTGGCTCGCCTCGGGCGAGTCCTCATCGTGACAAAAGGCAGCCGTTTCCAAAGTAACTCCATGTACGCCCAGGGAGGCGTCGCCGTTGCCCTGCAAGCCGAAGATGACGTGAATCTGCATTTCTCCGATACGATTCGGGCCGGACATCAGCTTGGTCGGGAAGACGCGGCGCGCATCCTGGTGGAGGAAGGGCCGGTGCGCATTCAGGAACTCATCGCCTGGGGTGCGGAATTTGACAAGGTCGGCGGACAATTCGCCTTTGCGACAGAAGGTGCGCACAGCCGAAGCCGCGTGTTGCGGGCCAGAGGCGACGCGACCGGCCATGAAATGATTCGCGTGTTGCTGGAACGCGCCAGACAACAGTCGAACATTCAATGGTTGATCGCCACTTTACCAGGGACCTGCTGGTCGCGGACGGCCGATGTTACGGCGCGATTGTGGTGAATGAACTCACGCGGGATGTGCAAATCCTCCCGGCAACCTGCGTGCTCCTGACCACGGGTGGCGCGGGACAAATGTATGCCAGGACCACCAACATGGACAATGCGACGGGCGATGGCATGGCCATGGCGTATCGGGCGGGTGCCACCCTGGAAGATATGGAATTTGTACAATTTCACCCCACCGCGTTGTATCTCCCCTCCAGCCCTCCCTGTCTGCTGTCCGAGGCCATGCGGGGCGAAGGCGGCGTCCTTCGCAATCGCAAGGGTGAAATGTTTCTGTCACGGTATCATCCCGCGGCCGAACTGGCCCCGCGCGATATTGTCGCGCGGGCGATCTGGTCGGAAATGGTGTCGACTCGATCACGCCATGTGTATCTGGACGTCACCCATCTGGGAAAAGACTTCATCACCCAACGGTTCCCCACGATCTATCAGACCTGCCTGCGTTTTGACATTGATATCACGGAAGAATGGATTCCGGTTTCTCCCAGTGCCCATTACTGCATGGGCGGCGTGAAGGCCGGCATTGATGGAGAGACCACGTTGCCCGGGTTGCTGGTTGCCGGGGAAGTCGCCTGTAACGGGGTTCACGGGGCCAATCGTCTGGCCAGCAATTCATTGTTGGAAGGGCTGGTCTTCGGATGCCGCGTGGCCCGGTCGGCGGCAGCGCTGCCCGGCTCCAGTCGGGCATACCTGAACAGTCTGATCCCGCGCGTGGTCACGGAACCGGTCGGCATGTTGGAGGACGGCGAAAAATTGAGAAATTCCTTGCGACGCCTGATGTGGGAAAAAGTCGGATTGGTCAGGACCGGCGATTCCCTGGTCCAGGCGCTGGCCTGGCTTGTTCGCTGGGATCAGCATATTCAGGAGACGTTGCAGACGCGCTCCGACCTCGAAGTCAAAAACATGGTTCAGGTCGCGCGGTGTGTGACCGAAGCCGCCCTGTGGCGAGAAAACAGCCTGGGCGCCCATTACCGGGAAGATTTCCCGCATTGCAACAGTCCGGCATGGAACACGCACAGTCAGATCCGGCAGACACCATCGGCCGATGTTGCGCCCCTCACCCATCCCCAGGCCGGATAGACTCCCCGCCTTGACACTCATATCGTCCGTTCGGCACGTCCCTTTCCGCTAACGCCATGCCGGCATTCCGTTTGCCGGGTTACCTGCTGCATACAACAGCCTCTGTACGGCAGGCACTCGCTACGATGGCCCGGCAAAGAAGCATGACCGTTTCTGCAAGCGCGGCAGTACCGATGAGAAAAGCTCATCCCGGACTGAATGTCATTGATGTCGTGCCTGGTGTGCTGATGTCGGCAACAGTAACGAGCATGTTCAACAACGTCACTGTGAACGCGACTCGCCGACCATGCGGTCATACCGGTGTTGAAGGATAGCGACCCAGGAATCGGTTGATCGTTTCGGCAAGGCTCTGTCGTCAATGGTGTCCACCGGGAGAATGCCGATCCCGCTGCTGGTGATAAAACATTCATCAGCATCGTTCAGGATGTCGGGGAGGTAGCGGCCTTCCCGGGTGTCAAGGCCGAGGGTCGGGGCGATGTCGAGCACGATCCCACGGGTGATGCCGGGCAGAACGCCACAGGCCAGCGAAGGGGTGTGCAACGTATTGTGCTTCACAAAAAAGACGTTGCTCATTGCACATTCGGCCAGATACCCGTCAACGGTCAGCTGTAGCCCTTCGAAGGCCCCCCGCGCGGTAGCCTCACGCGCGGCCAGCACCGTGTTCACATAGCTCAGCGTTTTGGCGTGCGTGGGATACGACGCAGGGGAAGGCCTGCGAATCGTGGCGGTGATGATCGGAACCCCGTTGTGCCGTTGCTGTGCCGTGATGTGCCGGAGGGGACGCGGAACCAGCGCCACCGTCGGGCCAGCGCATGCCTCCGCCGTCACGGCGCCATCGTCCCGGGGAACGCAGGTCCCCCGGGACAGCGTCAGGCGAATCATGGCATGTTCCAACTGATTGCGGGCAATGAGCCGCTGAAAGACGTCGTGCCAGTTGGTTGCCGGCACCTCAAGGTGAATGGCCTGGCAGGAGTGCGAGAGTCGTGCGAGATGGCGGTCAAGCCACACCGGGTGTCCATGATGGATGCGGACGGTCTCAAAGACCCCGTCACCGTACAAAAACCCGCGATCAAAGACGGAGACCCGCGCGTTTGCTTCGTCCACCATCCGGCCATTGAGATAGATCCACATGAAAGGAGCCGGCCGCAGGTCAGTGCAACGCGTCGAACAGGGCCTGCGCTTTATACAGGGTTTCCTGATATTCACGATGGGGATTGGAATCCGCAACGATGCCGGCGCCAACCTGGAGGTAAGCATGTTGCCGGGTCAAGACCATCGTGCGAATCAGAATATTGAAATCCACATCTCCGGTCCAACTCACGTATCCCAGGGATCCGGTATAGGGTCCACGCCGCACGGGTTCCAGTTCTTCAATGATCTCCATGCAGCGGATTTTCGGGGCACCGGTAATCGTGCCTCCGGGGAACACGGCGCGCATGAGATCGAGTGTCGTCGAAGCGGGCGTCAACGTCCCCCTGACAGCGGACACCAGATGCGCCACATGCGAATACTGTTCAATCGTCATAAATTCCTCAACGTGCACCGAGCCATAGGCACAGACTCGCCCCAGATCGTTGCGGGCCAGATCCACCAGCATGACGTGTTCCGCCCGTTCCTTCTCATCAACGCGAAGTGTATCAATCATGGCATGATCTTCAACGGCCGTGCGACCTCGTGGCCGCGTGCCGGCAATCGGACGCATGGTCACCTGCCTGCCGGTAACCTGGACGAGTCGTTCGGGAGACGAGGAGACTAACGCCAGATTGCCGGTCACGAATAATCCCGAAAACGGTGAGGGATTCACGAGACGCAGACGGTCATACAGGCTCTGGCCGACGGCGTGCAGCGAAGGGTCGGCGGCTGGATTGAACGCAACGGAAAATCGCTGGGCAAGATTGGCCTGATAGATGTCGCCGGCGCGAATGAAGGTCTGGCACCGTTGCACGCGTTCCACATACTCCTGTTCGGAATGTGTGCCCCGCATGGTGTGGGGCACAACCGGCGATTCAGACCATGGCCTTGTCGCACCTGGGGCACGCAAGACATGGTCCAGCTCATCCATGCGGGCGGCGCCTTCTCGACGCAGGGCCGCATGGGACTCCGACAGCAGTCGGTCGGGGGCCGGAGTAAAGATGACATGCAACGCGTGCGTGTGGTGATCAATAGCGACCAGCAGGTCGAAAAACAGAAACTCCAGATCAGGCAACGGGAGATCACGGGCCGTCAGAGAAGGCAGAACCTCATAATGTCGTACCGCATCATAACTCACGTATCCCACGGCACCGCCGGCAAACGGGGGCAGGGAGGGCACACGAGGCACAAGAGACGGGCGCAGGAGATTCAATAACGCAGGAAGCGGTTCTCCCTGATATCGCGTGGTCTCCTGTGCGGTTTCAAGGGTATAGCACCCCGGCCATCCGGCAAAGATGAGATAGGGCTGTCCGGCCACAAAGGAATACCGGGCGACGCCCAAAGGCCCTTTCCCACTTTCCAGAAGGCATGACGGGTAGTGAGGAAGGGCAATCCGTTGATAGATGTCCCAGGGGCTTTCTCCCTTGTTGAGTGGCCTGGTGCGGACCATCGGGAATCCCCAGGCATCAGGGAGCGTTGAAGAACCTGAAGGAAGAACGGGCTGGCCCATGGTGTCAGACATACTGCGGACACGGGCAAATGCGGGAGGACTCAGGATATCCGTGGCATTTCAGCGGCATCATGCCGTCATGTTTTCTGTAATGCCCGCTATGTTCATCAAGTGCCTGAATGAGCCATGTCCTATGCCCTTACAGATTGGCAACCTTCGACAGCGTTGCGAATGTTCAGCAACAATTCATCCAGGGAATCCCCTTGCGTCGCGCATCCAGGCAGAGACGGGACTTCGGCCCAGTAACCGCCTTCCTCTGCCTCATGTACAACGACTTTCAGTGGTTTGACCGCAACCTTCTGTGTGGCTTTCGCAGCCATGTTGACTTTTTTCCCTGCTCCCCCCGGGATCAAACACTGCACCAACAACGGCTTCTCCAAAGCGACCTGGCCCTTTTTACCCAACACACCCACGCTACGCATTGCAGGCACCTCCTTTTTCCTTTCATTGCAATACTCTTTCCTCATACCGGTACGGAGCAACTGACAACACAGATGCCCACCGTAGAAATCCCGTTCAGCTTTTGTCAAGACGAGGCCAAGTCTGTATGACCCTGAGAAGCAAAACGTCACCCCGTGGTTCAGTTGACAATACAATCGCCGTTTTGTTCCAATAGCCCACTCAACTCCAAACGGACCACACAGTACCATGCCGTCGTCACCCGATCCATTGTATGCCGGATTAGGACAGGCCCTGCGAGTCGGTACAACGTTGCTTGCCAGTCTGATTGTCGGCGGAGGGTTGGGTTGGGGCGCGGATGCCTATCTGTTTTCGACAGCGCCCTGGGGTGTGGCAACGGGCCTGGTCCTTGGACTGATTGCCGGCGTTCGAAGTACCTATCGTTGTGTCCAACATTGGGAGTAATCGTCACGTTTCCACCGTGGCGTGTTTCTGACACGAAAACGAGGTTGCCGTGGAAAACCCCCTGCATCTCTTTGAACTGCACACGATTGTTCCCCTGTCCCTCTTCGGCCTCGACGTGTCGCTCAACAAGGCCGTGATCGTGATGTTCCTGGCGGTGGGACTGGTCATTCTGTTGATGACCGGCGCACGCACCTCAGACTCTCTCATCCCCACAAAACTGCAAAGCCTTGCCGAAATGCTGGTGGAGTTTATTCGGGGGATGATTCACGAAACCATGGGACAGGAAGGGATGCGGTTTTTCCCGCTGATCGCGGGCCTCTTTCTGTTTATCTTATTCTGCAATCTCCTGGGACTCATTCCCGGATCCTATACGGTCACCAGTCAACTCGTGGTGACGGGCGTGTTTGCGGTGGGTGTCTATCTGCTCAGTCTCATCGTTGGATTTCAATTGCACGGGGCGAAGTTTCTGGGGATACTCGTGCCCCCGGGGACACCCGGTTGGCTGTTGCCGCTCATGATCCCCATCGAAATCATCAGTCAACTGGCCCGCCCCGTATCCCTGGCGGTTCGCCTGTTTGCCAATATGACAGCCGGGCACGTCATTCTGGGCGTGCTCTTTGCCTTGACGTTGAGTGGCGGGTGGTTGATCGGCTGGCTGCCGTTTTCCTTTACGGTGGCGCTCTACGGGCTGGAAGTGGGGATTGCCTTTATTCAAGCCTACATTTTTACCATTTTGACGTGTGTCTACATGGGAGACGCCTTCCATCCTCATTAACCCGACCGCACACCCGGAACCATGTTCGGTCGTAACGCGCATGCGGCATGTTTATTAACGATTTCACCAGGGAGAACACAACACCATGGATTCTGCATCGTCAGCCTTAGTGGGAATGGGACTGGCCGCCGCGGGGTTTGCCGGCGCCGGTGTGGGCATTGGATACATTTTCGGAAAAATGATCGAGGCCGTGGCCCGTCAGCCGGAGGCCGAGGGACGGATCAGCAAGTATATGTGGATCGGCTTTGCGCTGGTCGAAGCGATCGCACTCTATGGACTGGTGATTGCCTTTATCATCATGGGCCTGAGGGGATAGGACGCCACCATGCCTCAATTTAACTCCCATTTCTTTTCATCACTGATTTTCTGGGAATGTATTTCGTTCGGCATCCTGTGCTGGGTCCTGTACAAATTTGCATGGCCGCCGATTCTCAACGCCCTGGAAATGCGCGAGCAAAAAATCAGGGACAGCCTCGAACAGGCGGACCAGAATCGCATGGCATCCGAACAACGCCTGCAGGAATACGAAGCAAAACTGCAAGGCGCCGCGCGGGAAGCCGAGGCAGTCGTGGCGGACGCGAAAGCCAAAGCCCAACGTCTGCTGGAAGAAAACGAGCAGCGATTGCGAACAGAGTCGCAACGCATTCAGGCCGAGACGACGCGGGAACTTGAGCGGGAGCGACGCAAAGCCGTGCAGGACATCCAAAGAGAAGCGGCCGATCTGGCGTTGGTGGTGGCGGAAAAAGTCCTGGGGCGCAGTCTCTCGGATGACGACCATCGTCGTCTGGTGCAGAACGCGCTGCAAGCCGTCGTTGCCGGCCAATCGGCGGGCGTGGTGAACAAGGAGGGGCAATGAGGAAGGACGGTGTGAATGATGCCCTGGACCTTGTTCTGGAAGAAATGGAGCAGATCATCGCCGAGCACAAGTCCGAGATCACTCAGATCACCGAGGCCGGGCAATTCGACAAAGTAAGGGACAAGGCGACAATCGGCGCACAGTTGGAAAAATTCCGCATCGAAATCTCCGGTTTCCGTGACCGGTGGATGACGGAACCCTGGGGTACAATCGTCACACAGACACCACCCCGCCCTCCACGGGACATCCGAAGCGTGAAACGGGGACCTGACAAACTTGTTGTCACGTTCCTCGACACCGGCGAGCGGCTGGAGCATGCCAACGCAACCATCACGTTTGTGGAAACGATTCGTCTGATGGGGGTCGAGCGGGTGAAGGCGCTGGGACTGACTTCCAGAGGCGGGCCGCTCATCTCCGAACAGCGCAGAACAGACATTCCGCACGTACATGAAGTCAACGGACACTACGTCGCCACCACCCAGGACGCCAACGCGGTCAAGAAAAAGCGCCTGGAGGACATTGCGCACAAGCTCAGTATCAAAATCAAGGCCGAGTCTGTTCCTCGATACAAGGGATAGCGCAACGCCGGAAAAGACAACCCAGGTCGCCCCCGCACATCCCGTCAGCCGCTCATCCCCCGCCTCCGCCCCGCGCTCGTCCTCCCGGACGATAGCCTTCCAGGTCCAACGTGACAAACCGAAACCCAAGGGTTCTCAGCCTGCGGGCAATGCGTTCACGCCGCCCTGTTTCCAGGAAACGCGGGATCTCCTTCGCCTCCACCTCAATACGCGCACAGTCTCCATGATCGCGGACGCGAACCTGCTCGAATCCTTCCTGCCTGAGCCATCGTTCGGCTTGCCCCACACGCTGCAATTTTTCTTCGGTAATCATCGTGCCCCGTGGAATACGAGAGGACAGGCAGGCAGCCGCCGGCTTGTCCCAGTTGGACAAGCCCAGGGTACTGGCGAGAGTGCGAATATCCGTTTTACCGAACCCTGCCTCCACCAGCGGACTGCGAACACCACACTCCCGGGCCGCCATGATCCCGGGGCGGTCATCGCCCAGGTCATCAACGTTGGTGCCATCAACAACGGTGGCAATGCCCGTTTCCCGTTTGATGGGATCAAAGAGCCGGTACAGATCCTGTTTGCAATGGTAGCACCGCATGGCGTCGTTGCGCACAAACGCCTCACTGTGCAGTTGATTCGTCGACGCCTCGATCAACCGGACCCCGATTTCTTCACTCAGTCGCCGCAC
Organism: Nitrospirales bacterium; assembly: GCA_963692935.1. Taxonomy (GTDB): domain Bacteria; phylum Nitrospirota; class Nitrospiria; order Nitrospirales; family UBA8639; genus Bin75. The sequence goes on along the minus strand of OY843588.1, from coordinate 124,893 downwards.
CATATCCAGCTCCTCGCGCGGAAAGGTGGGCGACACGGCGGTCACGGCCAGCACCCGTGCACGCAACACATCCGACGCCATTTTGAGCACGAGCGTGCTGTCAATGCCGCCGGAAAACGCGACCAGAGCGCCATCCAGCCCTTGCAGGCAGGAACGCAGCCGCTCCGTTTTGCGTCGAAGGTCACCGGGCACGGGCGGCAGCGAACGTATCGGCATCAGTGCATCTCGTCAGATAAGACACGGGTGAACGTCAAGCGAACCGTCTGCCAAGTTGACCACAGGCTCCCAACACATCATGTCCGCGATTGTTTCGGATAAACACGTCATACCCCTTTTGCCGGAGGATCGCCTGAAACGTCGCCACCGCGTCGACCGTCGGTTGACGAAACGGCGCGTGAGGAAACTCGTTAAACGGAATCAGATTAATTTTACAACGAATGCCCCGCAGCAGTTGACTCACGCGCATGGCATCCTCAGCCGAATCGTTTTCCCCGCGCAACAACACATACTCAAACGTCAGGCGACGCGTGGGTGGCAGGGGATACGCGCGGCACGCCGCGAGAAGATCGGGCAAAGCGTGCAGGCGATTCATCATCGGCATCAGGCGCTCCCGTTGCTCGGAAGTGGACGCGTTGAGCGAAATCGCCAGGTTCACCCCGAGCCGGGCCACGGCCTGCAGTCGCTCAGAAAATCCCGCCGTCGAAAGCGTAATGCGTCTGTCGGGGAAGCCCATCCCCCAGTCGGTATTCGTCAGCCTGATGATGGCATCCGAGACAGCCTCAAGATTAGCCAACGGTTCGCCCATGCCCATGAACACCAGAGACGTAATCCGTTGTCCGGGCTGAAGTCCATCCTGAGCCGTCAGGATTTGATCGACAATTTCGTGTGCCTGCAAGTTTCTCTTGAGTCCCATCTGTCCCGTGAGACAAAAACGACAGTCCAGCGTGCACCCGACCTGGGTGGAGACGCATTGCGTCAGCCGTTTCCCGTCCGGGATGAGCACACTTTCAACCGTCAGCCCATCGTCAAGAGAAAACAGTAATTTGCTGGACCCGTCAACGCTTCGCACAATCGCAGGAGAGGCCAGCCGGCCAATGATGGTGTGCCCCTGCATCGTCTCCCGGTCTTTCCGGGACAGATTCTTCATCCTGGGAATTTCGCGAACCCGGTGTTGATAAATCCACCGCAGGATTTGCCGGGACCGGTAGGCCGGCCAGCCCAACCGGGCGACAAGCGAAGCCATGCTCTCGAAATCCAGAGCAAGAAGGTTGACGGGGGTCTCAGTCACAGTGGTCACAGTGGTGGCGGACACAGCCATGAGGTCACTCTATCACTGGTGAAAATCGCCCGACAAGAACGCCACAGGTATCCCGTACCTGCCGTCGAACAATTCCTGGCGGGAATCCTGTCCTCATTCCGGACCATGAAACCCTCAGCCTCGCCCCGGACAACGGAAAGAGTTCCCACCTGATCCAATGTGGTACACATAATATAGTCCAGGACAAAAAAGCCATACCAAATACAGGATCGAAAAAATTATTCAACAGCGAATCACGTTAGACCAACCATGCCAAATGATTGTACTGAAACAAAACAAAAATATTTCCGTCAGATTCTCACGCGAAATTGTGAAATTTAAATCAGTGAAAAAATTTCATTTTTTTATTGACAGAGTTTATCGCAAATGTTACAAGTAAGGAAAAAGTATGAAGAAGATGACCTATGGAAAATCAAAAAGACGAATTGAAGGATATTGTTGTTGGTCTGGAGCAGCGTATTGCTGCTTACGAGACCAAACTCAAGGACCTGAAGAAAAAAAAGGAGAAAATCAATGAAGAGATGGCGACCATTGCGAAATATGTGGAGTTGGCAAAAACCATCCACAGAGTGGAAGCAAACAAAGCGAAACTGGCCAGTCTCTCCGACCAGATCATTTCGGATCAAACCGTGGAAGTCCCGGTACCAGCCGCGGATGTCACGGATCAATCCAGGGAAATTCTTCTGGGTCGAAGCAAGTATGTTGGGATGAGAACCCCGGATGGGGCATTCGCCATTTTGCAGGAAATGAAGCGGCCAATGCATGCAAAAGAGTTATACCGGCTTCTCATGGAGGGAGGGATGCAGATCCGTGGAAAAACCCCGGTGGTATCCATTGCCGCGTCCCTCAAACGGGATCCCAGGTTTAAAAAAGTTGCCCCCAATACGTTTGAGAGTATTGAGCCAACCGCAAGCACCTGAACGATGGTACCTGCAATCAAGAAGACATGTTGGATGCTTATTGATCAGTCAACGCAGTTAGGAGCAAGGCCGATGAAAAAGCTCGTGTTTCGTTCGTATACCCCTAACAGACCTGGAAGGAGGTGAAGCCCCATGGCAACCACCAAGAAAAAGGCAGCAAAGAAGAAAGCCCCCAGCAAGAAAAAGGCTCCTGCCAAGAAAAAGGTAGCAAAGAAGAAAACCCCCGCCAGAAAGAGAAAGTAGTCACCCTCGGTTTGCGCAGTACGATGCTGGGAATAGCACAGTCTATTCCCAGCACCGCCTCCCTCACGTTTCCACAAAGTTCATCCTTCCGCATTCCACGAACATGACCGGGTTGTAGCGTACTCCCCTCCCCGCCTGATTCTACCTGCGCACGCGGGTCGCCTGTTCCATTGTTCCTGGAGGAGAGAGGCAGGAGAGCCATCAAGACGGAGCTGACGGAAGGAGACATTCCCCGGGAGTACATGCAACGACGACTCCCCGTTACCCACCCCCTGACAGCACAGGCACGCGTATCCGGGGCACCTGTGTCGCGGTGCGGGTTAGAAGTCCAGCCCGAGTTGCAGCTTGATGCCGTCGGTCGACGCCTGGGCGCTGGTCTGCTGCCGCGAGCCTTCCAGGCTGAACGCCAGCCGGCTACCCAACCCGACCTGAAACCGGATGCCATGGTTCACCAGGCGGGCGGCGGTTTCTTCTCTGATGCCTTCCAGGTTGAGCGTCATCCCACCGCCTAACCGCATCCGGCTACCCAGCCGGTACGTCCGCGCCGGCCCGTTCGTCAGGGTCATGTTGCCGTAGGGCGTGACTAACATCTCATCCCAGCCCAGCCCGTAGCCCAGGTTCATGTCTACCCGGCCGTCTTGCGGACGGGACACGGCCGCCACCGTGGCGGCCGCTTCCTGTGCCCAGACCTGGGAGACCCGGCTGGCCGTGGCGCCCCACGTAGGTTGCAGACTGAATGACAAGCCGTGCCCGCCACGGCCCGCCGCCAGCCGCACCGCTCCGCCTATGCCCCAGTCCTGGTAGTCGCCGCTATGCCCCACCAGCACCCGCCCGTGACTCTCCACCGTCAGCCCGTTGGCCGCATCCGTGTAGCGCAGACCGCCGCCCACTTCGGCGCCCGTGCCGGTTCGCCCGTCCCCGGCATCATGCCTCATGCCAACCTCCAGGGTGGGCACCAGTTGAACACCACCGGCCAGCAGATGCGTACGGCTCGCTTCCAGCCCCAGGCGCAACCGCCGGGCTCCAATCCTGACGGCGGCGATGTCCTCGCTCCCCTCCACGTCCATGCTCGTCTGCAAGGCTTCGCCTTTGATCCGCAACGTGGCCGCACGACCATCAAACACCTGCGCACTGCCGCCGGCCCCGATGGTCTGCATGGTCACATCACTGGTTGCCCGCCGGTCGTTCGGGTCATCGTCGGCGGTGATGTCCAACTCGCCCCAGCCGTAGCCCGCCGTGGCCCACAGATCCAGCCGCCCACCCAACGCCGTCCAGCCCACATAGGGATGGACGCTGGTGAGACCCACTTCGTAATCGCCGCTCCCGTCATCGGCATAGTCCAGATCCGCCTCGCTCCACGACACGGCGACCCCGGCCAGCAGGTCGTCCCGCAGGCGGGCGTCGGCGCCCAGATGGGCGCTGAACATATTGCCGTCCCAGTTTATCGCATTGCCCTTGCCGGAGAAGGCCCGGTAGTCGCCGCCACCCCAGAGGGTTACTGAGGACAGGCCGGTTCCAGGAGCCACCTCACGCGCGTTCAACGGCAACACAAAGTCGGAACCGCCCAGCAGGGTTTTCAGGTTGAAGGCGCCTTCGGCAAGGGCGCGCCCGTGGGTAGTCAACGCCCCGGCCAGTGTGGACTGGCCGCCGAGGGTGAGGGTCTGGCCCGCCTCCACGGAATCAGCCCCGGCCTGCCGGATGCGTCGCGCAATCGCGCTCACCCGGTCGTCAGCCAGCGCCCGCGCCACTTCCGGCAGAATCACGCGATTGAGGGCGGCCCGTTGGGCTTTCTCCATGTCTCTGGCGGCGTTGGCTACAACGGTCAGCGTGAAGGTCAGGGACGTTTGCTGGCTATCCGCATCCGTGGCCGTCCAGGTCAGCCGAACCGCCGGGGTCAGGGTGGTGGGCGTGCCGGTCAGGGTGCGGGCGGCGTTGGTGTAGGTCAGGCCGGCGGGAATGTTGCCGGTCAGCGCGTGGCTCAGGGTGCCGTCGCCACTGGAGGCGGGCGGAAGCGTCAGCGTCGGGATGGGGATGCCGGCGGTGTAGGTCTGGGCCGCCACACTCGCTACGCCGAATTCCGGCGCACTGTTGGTGTCGGTGACCGTGATGATGACCGGGTTGGCCGTGGTAACGCGACCGTAGCCGGTCACCGCATGGGTGATGGTGGCGGCGTCGTCAACGCTGTCGTCGTCCCTGGCGGCGGCGACGGTGACAACTTGCGCGCTGTTCCAGTTGGCGGCGGTGAAGGTCAACGCGCCGCCCGGGGTCAGCGTCAAATCGTGGCCGTCCGGCGCAATGCCCGGCGTGATGGTGACCGTGTCGCCGGGGGCGGTGGTCAGGACGACGGTGTAGGTGGCGGCGCCGCCTTCGGCCACGGTCAGCGCGGTCGGTGAAATGGTGACGGCGGGCGCCGGTTGCACGGTCACACTGAAGGTCAGGGTGGCGGTATCGCTGGGGGCGGTGTTGGCATCGGCGTCGCCGGCGGTGTAGGTCAGCGCGACCGCAGCCGCCATGGTGGTCGGCGTGCCGCTCACGATGCGCGTGTTGGCGTCAAAGGCGAGGCCGGGGACGGCCGTCGCCACAGCGGGCGCCAGCGCGTAGGCCAACGCGCCGTTGCCGCCGGTGGCCGGCGGCAGGGTCAGGGCGGTGATGGCGGCGCCGACGGTGTAGGTCCGGGCGGGCGGCGCAACGCCGGCGGCGAAGGCCGGGGCGGTGTCGGGGGCGTCGGGGTCGGTAACCGTGACGGTCACCGGGTTGGCGGTGACGGAGCCGTAGCCGGTCACCGCATGGGTGATGGTGGCGGCGTCGTCAACGCTGTCGCCGTCCTCGGCGGCGGCGACGGTGATCGTCTGCGCGCTGTTCCAGTTGGCGGCGGTGAAGGTCAACGCGCCGCCCGGGGTCAGCGTCAAATCGTGGCCGTCCGGCGCAATGCCCGGCGTGATGGTGACCGGGACGCCGGGGGCGGTGGTCAGGACGACGGTATAGGCGTCGGTGCCGCCTTCGGCCACGGCCAGCGTGGTCGGTGAAATGGTAACGGCGGGCGCCGGTTGCACGGTCACACTGAAGGTCAGGGTGGCGGTATCGCTGGCGGCGGCGTTGGCATCGGAATCGCCGGCGGTGTAGGTCAGCGCAACCGCATCCGCCATGGTGGTCGGTGTGCCGCTCACGATGCGCGTGTTGGCGTCAAAGGCGAGGCCGGGGACGGCCGTCCCCGCATCGGGCGCCAGCGCGTAGGTCAACATGCCGTTGCCGCCGCTGGCTTCGGGCAGGGTCAGGGCGGTGATGGCGGCGCCAACGGTGTAGGTCCGGGCGGGTAGCGCAACGCCGGCGGCGAAGGCCGGGGCGGTGTCGGGGGCGGTGGTGTCGGTGACCGTAACGGTCACCGGGTCGGCGGTGACGGAGCCGTAGCCGGTTACCGCATGGGTGATGGTGGCGGCGTCGTCAACGGTGTCGCCGTCCTCGGCGGCGGCGACGGTGATCGTCTGCGCGCTGTTCCAGTTGGCGGCGGTGAAGGTCAACGCGCCGCCGGGGGTCAGGGTCAGGTCGTGGCCGTCCGGCGCAATGCCCGGCGTAATGGTCACCTCGCCGCCGGGCAGGGCGTCCAGCACGACGGTGTAGGCGCCGCTACCGCCTTCGGGCACGCTCAGCGTGGTCGGGGTAATCGTCACGCCGGGGTCGTCCTCGGCCACCGTTACCACCACGCTGTCAATGTCAATGCTCGTGGCGGGGCTGACGGCGCCTTCAAGCTCGCTCCGGGCGGTGCCGTACTCCCCGCCGACCGCCGTGTGGGTGAGGGTGACGGGGCCATCGGTTACGGCGTCGGCATCCTCGACGCCGGTCACGGTGACCATCTGCGCGCTGTTCCAGTTGCCGGGGGCGAACGTCAGCGCCGCCGGGGAGAAAGTCGCCACGGCGGTATCGCCGAGATTCGCCCACATCGGCGTAATCACCACATTGCCGGAGGGCAGGACATCCAGCACCACATTATAGGTGCGGGTGCCGCCTTCGGGCACGGTCAAGGCGGTCGGGGTAATCGTAACGCCGGGGTCATCGTTGTCGGCAACCGTAACGGTCACCGGGTCGGTGGTGACGGAGCCGTAGCCATTGACCGCATGGGTGATGGTGGCGGTGTCGTCAACGCTGTCGCCGTCCTCGGCGGCGGCGACGGTGATCGTCTGCGCGCTGTTCCAGTTGGCGGCGGTGAAGGTTAGCGCGCCGTCCGGTGTCAGGGTCAGGTCGTGGCCGTCCGGCGCAATGCCCGGCGTGATGGTGACCGGGCCGCCGGGGTCGGTGGTCAGGACCACGGCGTAGGTGTAGGTGGCGGTGCCGCCTTCGGGCACGGTCAAGGCGGTCGGGGTAATCGTAACGCCGGGGTCATCGTTGTCGGTAACCGTAACGGTCACCGGGTCGGCGGTGACGGAGCCGTAGCCATTGACCGCGTGGGTGATGGTGGCGGTGTCGTCAACGCTGTCGCCGTCCTCGGCGGCGGCGACGGTAATAACCTGCGCGCTGTTCCAGTTGGCGGCGGTGAAGGTCAACGCACCGTCCGGGGTCAGCGTCAAATCGTGGCCGTCCGGCGCAATGCCCGGCGTGATGGTGACCGGGCCGCCGGGGTCGGTGGTCAGGACCACGGTGTAGGCGTAGGTGGCGGTGCCGCCTTCGGCCACGGTCAAGGCGGTCGGGGTAATCGTAACGCCGGGGTCATCGTTGTCGGCAACCGTAACGGTCACCGGGTCGGCGGTGACGGAGCCGTAGCCGTTGACCGCGTGGGTGATGGTGGCGGTGTCGTCAACGCTGTCGCCGTCCTCGGTGGCGGCGACGGTGATCGTCTGCGCGCTGTTCCAGTTGGCGGCGGTGAAGGTTAGCGCGCCGTCTGGTGTCAGGGTCAGGTCGTGGCCGTCCGGCGCAATGCCCGGCGTGACGGTCACCATGCCGCCGGGGTCGGTGGTCAGGACCACGGTGTAGGCGTAGGTGGCGGTGCCGCCTTCGGGCACGGTCAGCGTGGTCGGTGAGATGGTGACGGCGGGCGTTACGACAATCGGCGCCGGTTGCACGGTGACGCTGAAGGTCAGGGTGTCGGTATCGGAGGCGGCGGCGTTGGCATCGGCGTCGCCGGCGGTGTAGGTCAGCGCAACCGCGCCCGCCATGGTGGTCGGCGTGCCGCTCAATATGAGCGTGTTGGCGTCAAAGGCGAGGCCGGGGACGGCCGTCGCCACATCGGGCGTCAGCGCGTAGGTCAACGCGCCGTTGCCGCCGGTGGCTTCGGGCAGGGTCAGGGCAATGATGGCGGCGTCGGCGGTGTAGGTCTGGTCGTCCACCCTTTGCGCGCCGAAGTCCGGGGCGGTGTCGGCCTCGGTGATGGTGTAGGTGCGCGGGGCGGAGGACACAACGCTACTCACGCCACCGTCAGTATGCCCGGTGAGCGTGACGATGAGAGTCTCGCCTGCGTCTGCGGTGGAATCGCTTGCGATGGTGATGGGAATAGATCCGGAAGAATCGGTGTGGGGAATGGCAATAGTGCCGGTGGCGGTGGTCGTGTCAAAAGTGATGGCGCTGCCGGTGTCGTCCACCGTGTAATCCGCACTGGCGGCGGTGCCGGTGATGGCAAAGGTCACGGTGGAGGGAGCGGTGCGCGCCTCGCCGATGAACTCCACCGGCACATTGATCGTGCCGCCCTCCGGCGCCTCCGCATCCGCGCCGCCGAGAAACGCCTGGCTACCGTCGTTGGCGCGGATGGTGACGGTTATGCTGGCAGAATCGCCAACGGAAACAGCGGTGCCGCTGTGCACCCGAGTGGCGGTCCATCTGTAAGTGACAGTTTCATCTCCTTCGGCTTCATTGTCGTTCATGGTATCCACTCTAAATCCACTAAAGGTGTCTACAATAATGTTAACGTTTGAGATGGTCCAAGGAGAAGAACCGATCAGAATCAGATCGTGAGTGTTGACAGTTCCGTCAATAGTGGCCGTCCCTTCAACGGTGACCGTACTACCGATGTCAACTCGAAAAAAAATCGAATCGCCTTCATCCACCTGCAAACCGGGCGTCGTCAAGTCACGGTCGCCGTTGTTGCCGGTGGCAGAGATGGTGACGGTCCCCGCGGTTTGCGCCGCCGCCACGCCGGACAACGACACCACCAGCGCTACGGCGCAGAGACTAAAACTTAAACAGTGAAATAGAGGGGGGGGGGGGGGGATAACCGATTATGGACTACGGATTTTCCCAACGGTCACACCCTACAGTGAATGGGTTACAGCAGAATCAGTTGCGTGAACACAAGCGATTGTGTTTGTAGCAGAAACCGTTGCGTGCACGCAAGCTGTTGTTTCAGGGAAAGGAGGCGGAGCACATTCCCGACGGGACGAATTGTTGCACCCAGGCCCAACGACACCGTAGCCGTCCGGCACATGGGTTGACCAGGAACACAGCCCCCCGGAATTCGTGGTTGCCGCCGGGCGGGATTGCACGCACCGGAGGCGACTGAGCACTCAACCACCGAACGGCCCTGTGCAGGTGGGTGGAAATGGCGAGGCGGGTTAGAAGTCCAGCCCGAGTTGCAGGGTGATGCCGTGGTTCAACGCCTGGGTGGCCGTCTCCTTCCGCGTGCCTTCCAGACTGAACGTGGTGCGGTCGCTGACCCCGAACTGCAACCGGATGCCATGGTTCACCAGACGGGCGGCGGTTTCCTCTCTTATGCCTTCCAGGTTGAGCGTCATCCCACCGCCTAACCGCATCCGACTGCCTAGACGGTAGGCCCGCGCCGAACCGTTTGTCAGGGTCACCTGGCTGTAGGGTGTCACCAACATCTCCTCCCAGCCCAGCCCGTAGCCCAGGTTCATGTCCACCCGGCCATTCTGCCGGACGGGAGTGGCCGCCGCCGCCACCGTGGTGGCCGCTTCCTGCGCCCAGACCTGGGAGACCCGGCTGGCCGCGGCGCCCCACGCGGGTTGGAGATTGAATGACAGACCATGCCCGCCACGGCCCGCCGCCAGCCGCACGGCTCCACCTATGCCCCAGTCCTGGTAGTCGCCGCTATGCCCCAGCAACACCCGCCCGTGACTCTCCACCGTCAGCCCGTTGGCCGCATCCGTGTAGCGCAGACCGCCGCCCACTTCGGCGCCCGTGCCGGTTCGCCCGTCCCCGGCATCATGCCTCATGCCAACCTCCAGGGTGGGCACCAGTTGACCACCACCGGCCAGCAGATGCGTGCGGCTCGCTTCCAGCCCCAGGCGTAGCCGCCTGGCTCCAATCCTGACGGCGGTGATGTCCTCGCTCCCCTCCACGTCCATGCTCGTCTGCAAGGCTTCACCTTTGATCCGCAACGTGGCCGCACGACCATCAAACACCTGCACACTGCCGCCGGCCCCGATGGTCTGCATGGTCACATCACTGGTTGCCCGCCGGTCGTTCGGGTCATCGTCGGCGGCGATTTCCAACTCGCCCCAGCCGTAGCCCGCCGTGGCCCACAGATCCAGCCGCCCGCCCAGCGCCGTCCAGCCCACATAGGGATGGACGCTGGTGAGACCCACTTCGTAATCGCCGCTCCCGTCATCGGCATAGTCCAGATCCGCCTCGCTCCATGACACCGCGACCCCGGCCAGCAGGTCGTCCCGCAGGCGGGCGTCGGCGCCCAGATGGGCGCTGAACATATTGCCGTCCCAGTTTATCGCATCGCCCTTGCCGGAGAAGGCCCGGTAGTCGCCGCCACCCCAGAGGGTTACGGAGGACAGGCCGGTGCCGGGGGCCATCTCCCGCGCGTTCAACGGCAACACAAAGTCGGAACCGCCCAGCAGGGTTTTCAGGTTGAAGGTGCCTTCGGCGAGGGCGCGCCCGTGGGTCGTCAGTACCCCGGCCAGCGTGGACTGGCCGCCGAGGGTGAGGGTCTGGCCCGCCCCCACGGAGTCAGCCCCGGCCTGCCGGATGCGTCTCGCAATCGCGCTCACCCGGTCGTCAGCCAGCGCCCGCGCCACTTCCGGCAGAATCACGCGATTGAGGGCGGCCCGTTGGGCTTTCTCCATGTCTCTGGCGGCGCTGGCTACAACGGTCAGCGTGAAGGTCAGGGACGTTTGCTGGCTATCCGCATCCGTGGCCGTCCAGGTCAGCCGAACCGCCGGGGTCATGGTGGTGGGCGTGCCGGTCAGGGTGCGGGCGGCGTTGGTGTAGGTCAGGCCGGCGGGGAGGTTGCCGGTCAGCGCGTGGCTCAGGGTGCCGTCTCCACTGGAGGCGGGCGGAAGCGTCAGCGTCGGGATGGGGATGCCGGCGGTGTAGGTCTGGGCCGCCACACTCGCTACGCCGAATTCCGGCGCACTGTTGGTGTCGGTGATCGTGACGATGACCGGGTTGGCCGTGGTCACGCGACCGTAGCCGGTCACCGCATGGGTGATGGTGGCGGCGTCGTCAACGCTGTCGTCGTCCCTGGCGGCGGCGACGGTGACAACCTGCGCGCTGTTCCAGTTGGCGGCGGTGAAGGTCAACGCGCCGCCCGGGGTCAGCGTCAAATCGTGGCCGTCCGGCGCAATGCCCGGCGTGATGGTCACCGGGTCGCCAGGGTCGGTGGTCAGGACGACGGTGTAGGTGTAGGGGGCGCCGCCTTCGGCCACGGTCAGCGCGGTCGGTGAAATGGTGACGGCGGGCGCCGGTTGCACGGTCACACTGAAGGTCAGGGTGGCGGTATCGCTGGCGGCGGTGTTGGCATCGGCGTCGCCGGCGGTGTAGGTCAGCGCGACCGCGCCCGCCATGGTGGTCGGCGTGCCGCTCACGATGCGCGTGTTGGCGTCAAAGGCGAGGCCGGGGACGGCCGTCGCCACAGCGGGCGCCAGCGCGTAGGCCAACGCGCCGTTGCCGCCGGTGGCCGGCGGCAGGGTCAGGGCGGTGATGGCGGCGCCGACGGTGTAGGTCCGGGCGGGCGGCACAACGCCGGCGGCGAAGGCAGGGGCGGTGTCGGGGGCGTCGGGGTCGGTAACCGTGACGGTCACCGGGTCGGCGGTGACGGAGCCGTAGCCGGTCACCGCATGGGTGATGGTGGCGGCGTCGTCAACGCTGTCGCCGTCCTCGGCGGCGGCGACGGTGATCGTCTGCGCGCTGTTCCAGTTGGCGGCGGTGAAGGTCAACGCGCCGCCCGGGGTCAGCGTCAAATCGTGGCCGGGCGGCGCAATGCCCGGCGTGATGGTGACCGTGCCGCCGGGGGCGGTGGTCAGGACGACGGTATAGGTGTCGGCGCCGCCTTCGGCCACGGCCAGCGTGGTCGGTGAAATGGTAACGGCGGGCGCCGGTTGCACGGTCACACTGAAGGTCAGGGTGGCGGTATCGCTGGCGCCAGTGTTGGCATCGGCGTCACCGGCGGTGTAGGTCAGCGCAACCGCATCCGCCATGGTGGTCGGTGTGCCGCTCACGATGCGCGTGTTGGCGTCAAAGGCGAGGCCGGGGACGGCCGTCCCTGCATCGGGCGCCAGCGCGTAGGTCAACATGCCGTTGCCACCGCTGGCTTCGGGCAGGGTCAGGGCGGTGATGGCGGCGCCGACGGTGTAGGTCCGGGCGGGCGGCGCAACGCCGGCGGCGAAGGCCGGGGCGGTGTCGGGGGCGGTGGTGTCGGTGACCGCGACGGTCACCGGGTCGGCGGTGACGGAGCCGTAGCCGGTTACCGCATGGGTGATGGTGGCGGCGTCGTCAACGGTGTCGCCGTCCTCGGCGGCGGCGACGGTGATCGTCTGCGCGCTGTTCCAGTTGGCGGCGGTGAAGGTCAACGCGCCGCCGGGGGTCAGGGTCAGGTCGTGGCCGTCCGGCGCAATGCCCGGCGTAATGGTCACCTCGCCACCGGGCAGGGCGTCCAGCACGACGGTGTAGGCGCCGCTACCGCCTTCGGTCACGCTCAGCGTGGTCGGGGTAATCGTCACGCCGGGGTCGTCCTCGGCCACCGTCACCACCACGCTGTCAATGTCAATGCTCGTGGCGGGGCTGACGGCGCCTTCAAGCTCGCTCCGGGCGGTGCCGTACTCCCCGCCGACCGCCGTGTGGGTGAGGGTGACGGGGCCATCGGTCACGGCGTCGGCATCCTCGACGCCGGTCACGGTGACCATCTGCGCGCTGTTCCAGTTGCCGGGGGCGAACGTCATCGCCGCCGGGGAGAAAGTCGCCACGGCGGTATCGCCGAGATTCGCCCACATCGGCGTAATCACCACATTGCCGGAGGGCAGGACATCCAGCACCACATTATAGGTGCGGGTGCCGCCTTCGGCCACGGTCAAGGCGGTCGGGGTAATCGTAACGCCGGGGTCATCGTTGTCGGCAACCGTAACGGTCACCGGGTCGGCGGTGACGGAGCCGTAGCCGTTGACCGCATGGGTGATGGTGGCGGTGTCGTCGGTCGCGTCAGCATCCTCGGTGGCGGCGACGGTGATCGTCTGCGCGCTGTTCCAGTTGGCGGCGGTGAAGGTCAACGCGCCGTCCGGTGTCAGGGTCAGGTCGTGGCCGCCCGGCGCAATGCCCGGCGTGATGGTCACCATGCCGCCGGGGTCGGTGGTCAGGACCACGGTGTAGGTGTAGGTGGCGGTGCCGCCTTCGGGCACGGTCAAGGCGGTCGGGGTAATCGTAACGCCGGGGTCATCGTTGTCGGCAACCGTCACGGTCACCGGGTCGGCGGTGACGGAGCCGTAGCCATTGACCGCGTGGGTGATGGTGGCGGTGTCGTCAACGCTGTCGCCGTCCTCGGTGGCGACGACGGTAATAACCTGCGCGCTGTTCCAGTTGGCGGCGGTGAAGGTTAGCGCGCCGTCCGGGGTCAGGGTCAGGTCGTGGCCGTCCGGCGCAATGCCCGGCGTGATGGTCACCATGCCGCCGGGGTCGGTGGTCAGGACCACGGTGTAGGCATAGGTGGCGGTGCCGCCTTCGGCCACGGTCAGCGTGGTCGGTGAGATGGTGACGGCGGGCGTTACGACAATCGGCGCCGGTTGCACGGTGACGCTGAAGGTCAGGGTGTCGGTATCGGAGGCGGCGGCGTTGGCATCGGCGTCGCCGGCGGTGTAGGTCAGCGCAACCGCGCCCGCCATGGTGGTCGGCGTGCCGCTCAATATGAGCGTGTTGGCGTCAAAGGCGAGGCCGGGGACGGCCGTCGCCACATCGGGCGTCAGCGCGTAGGTCAACGCGCCATTGCCGCCGGTGGCTTCGGGCAGGGTCAGGGCAATGATGGCGACGTCGTCGGTGTAGGTCTGGTCGGGCGGCGCAACGCCGGCGCCGAAGTCCGGGGCGGTATCGGCCTCGGTGATGGTGTAGGTGCGCGGGGCGGAGGACACAACGCTGCTTACGCCACCGCCAGTATGCCCGGTGAGCGTGACGATGAGAGTCTCGCCTGCGTCTGCGGTGGAATCGCTTGCGATGGTGATGGGAATAGATCCGGAAGAATCGGTGTGGGGAATGGCAATAGTGCCGGTGGCGGAGGTCGTGTCAAAGGTAATGGCGCTGTCGGTGTCGTCCACCGTGTAATCCGCACTGGCGGCGGTGCCGGTGACGGCAAAGGTCACGGTGGAGGGAGCGGTGCGCGCCTCGCCGATGAACTCCACCGGCACAGTGATCGTGCCGCCCTCCTCCACTTCCGCATCCGCGCCGCCGAGAAACGCCTGGCTACCGTCGTTGGCGCGGATGGTGATGGTGACGCGACTGGGCGTGCCGTGAGTCCAAGTGGCAGGGACGGGGTCGACAGACAGCAGGGTACTAACATCCGCTAGTTCAAAGGTGATTGTTTCATCTCCTTCTACTCTGTTGTCATTTACAACGCGATACTCAATACCCTCACCGCTGGATTCACTTATTCCAGCACGGACACTAGTATGACCAGTTCCACTATCAGAAATAACATCTGTACTAATAGTCGCTACAGCATTACGAGAGTAAAGCGCGGTTCCGGCGACTCGCAGAATGCTGATACCCAAAAACCCGTTGGTTTTGCCGTGAAAAGTGGCGGCGAGATAAAATATGTCGCCCTCATCCACCTGCAAGCCAGGCGCTACCGGGTCACGGTCGCCGTTGTTGCCACGGGCGGAAAGCGTAATCGTCCCCGAGGTTTGCGCCGCCGCCACGCCGGACAACGACACCGCCAGCGCTACGGCGCAGAGACTAAAACTTAAACAGCGAAATAGAGGGGGGGGGGGGGGATAACCTGTTATGGACTACGGATTTTCCCAACGGTCACACCCTACAGTGAATGGGTTACGGCAGAATCAGTTGCGTGAACACAAGCGATTGCGTTTGTAGCAGAAACCGTTGCGTGCACGCAAGCTGTTTCGGGGAAAAGGGGCGGAGCACATTCCCGACGGGACGACTTGTCGCACCCAGGCCCAACGACACCATAGCCGTCCGGCACATGGGTTGACCGGGAACACAGCCCCCGGAATTCGTGGTTGCCGCCGGGCGGGATTGCACGCACCGGAGGCGACGGAGTCAACCACCAAACGGCCCTGTGCAGGTGCATGGAAATGGCGAGGCGGGTTAGAAGTCCAGCCCGATTTGCAGCTTGATGCCGTCGGTCGACGCCTGGGCACTGGTCTGTTGCCGCGTGCCTTCCACACTGAACGTCAGCTGGCTACCCAACCCGACCTGCAACCGGAGGCCATGGTTCACTAAGCGGGCGGCGGTCTCATCCCTCATGCCTTCCAGGCTGAGCGTCAGTTGGCTACCCAGACTCATCCGGCTACCCAGCCGGTACGTCCGCGCCGGGCTGTTCGTCAGGGTCATGTTGCCGTAGGGCGTGACTAACATCTCTTCCCAGCCCAGCCCGTAGCCCAGGTTCACGTTCACCTGCCCGTTTCGCGGCTGGGTGGCGCCAGCCGTCGGCACCGTGGCGGAGGCGTCTTGCGCCCACACCTGGGCCGCCCGGCTACCCGTGGCGCCCCAGGTGGGTTCCAGGCTGAACGACAGCCCCTGCCCGCCAACACCCGTCTCCAGTTTCACGCTCCCGCCGAGACCCCAGTCCGTATAGTCACCGGTGTGCCCCAGCAGAACCCGCCCATGGCTTTCCACCGTCAGCCCGCGGGCCGCGTTGGTGTAGCGCAACCCGCCGCCCACCTCGGCGCCGGTGCCGGTCCGCCCGTCGCCGGCATCATGCCGCATCCCGACCTCAAGGGTGGGCACCAGTTGATCCCCGCCGGCCAGCGTGTGGGTATGGCTTGCCTCCAGGCCCAGCCGCATCCGCCTCGCTTCCACCACCATGGCCGTGATCCCCTTGCCGCCATCAATGTCCATGGTCGTGTGCAGGGCCTCGCTCTTGAGCCGCACCGTGGTCCCGCCGTACTCCAGCACCTGCCCGCTCCCACCGGCCCCGAGTGTCTGCGTCGTCACATCGCTGGAGCTTTGCCCGATGGACGGGTTGCTAATGGCCTCCAGCTCGCCCCAGCCGTAGCCCGCCGTGGCCCACAGATCCAGCTTCCCGCCCAGCGCCGTCCAGCCCACATAGGGATGGACGCTGGTGAGGGACAGTTCGTAATCACCCTGCTGCCGTGTGGGGCCAGCCTCACTGTAGTCCAGATCCACCCGGCTCCACGACACCGCCAGACCGGCCAGCAGGTCATCGCTCAGGCGGGCGTCGGCGCCCAGGTGGGCGGTGAACAGGTCGCCACTCCAATCTATCGCATCGCCCTTGCCGGAGAGGGCGCGATAGTCGCCGCTGCCCCAGAGTGTCAGGGCGGACAGGCCGGTTCCCGGAGCCACCTCGCGCGCGTTCAACGGCAACACAAAGTTGGAGCCGCCCAGCAGGGTCTTCAGGTCGAAATTCCCCTGGGCGATGGTCTTCCCGTGGGTGGTTACCATCCCGGCCAGCGTGGACTGGCCCCCGACCGTGAAATTCCTGGCCGCACTGGCGGAGTCAGACCGGGCCTGCTGGATGCGTTGCGTGATCGCGTTCACCCGTTGGTCGGCCAGCGCCCGCGACACTTCCGGCAACACCACCCGGTTGACGGCGTCCAGATTGCGCCTCTCGTCGTCTGTAACGGTAACCTCGACGCTGGGGGCGGTGAGGGCGGTGATGCTCACACTATGATGGATGATGGCAGTGGCATTGTCATCGTCCTCGTCCTCGACTGCGGTAACGGTGACGGTCTGGGCGGTATTCCAGGTTCCCGGGCCGAAGACCAGGGCGCCGGAGACGGTGACCGCACCGCCGCTGACGCTCGGCGTCGGCGTCACCGTCACAGGGCCGATGGGGGCGGTGTCCAGTTTCACCGTATAGGTTTCCGAGTTGCCTTCGAGCACGGTGAGGGTCTCCGGGGTGATCTCCACCATCAGATCGTCGTCCATGACAGTCACCACGACGTTGGCCACCGTCGTGGTGGTGTAGCCGTCTACCTCATGGCTGATGGTGGCGGTGGCGTCGGTGTTGTCAGCGTCATCGGCGGCGGTGATGGTGACGGTCTGGGCGGTGTTCCAGGTCGTCGGGCCGAAGGTCAGGGCGCCGGTGACGGTCACCGCGCCGCCGATGACGCTCGGCGTCGGCGTCACCGTCACGGAGCCGCTGGGGGCGGTGCCCAGCACCACGGTGTAGGTGGTCATGCTGCCTTCGTCCACGGTCAGGGCGGTCGGGGTGATGTCCACACCGGCCGCCGCTTCATCCAGGCCCAGTTGGAAGCCTCTGTAAGAGCCGGCATCGTCGGCGGTGTCCTCCGTCACGCCGGGGAACATGGGATTGCGGAGTCTGGTGTCCGGTGGCGGGGAGGTCTCCTCGCCGAAGGCCGCGCTGGTGCGCTCGCCCGCGGCGATGGTGGCCGTACCCCTGGCCTCAGCGGTGGCCGCAATGATTGTGGTGTCCGCGCCCCCGCCGACAGTCTCCCAGGTCACCTCAATGGTCAGCGGGGCGGCCTCCATGAGACGCGCCCGGAACTGGCCATTCGGCAACCGCTCCAGCTCAAGGTCCAGCATGAACGGGCTACCGGGGTTGCCGTCCAGCGTGAGACTGGTCAGGGAATCCAGCCCATCAAAAATCCCCTCGGGCAACGTGGCAAGCTGATTGTTGCTAAGATCCAGGCTGGTCAACGCGCCAAGCCCCGCAAAACCCCCCGTGGGCAGCGTGGCAAGCCGATTGTCGCCAAGATCCAGGCTGGTCAACGCGCCAAGCCCCGTGAAAACCCCCGTGGGCAGCGTGGCGAGCTGATTGTTGCCAAGATCCAGGCTGGTCAACGCGCCAAGCCCCGCAAAATCGTCGCTTTGGAGTGCGCTGAGACTCATGCCGGATATGTCCAGATCGGTGATCTCGCTCAGGCTGTCCGGGGTCACATCCGCACAGGTGGAGACACCGGACAACGCCGTCACAATGGCGTCGCGCACCGCCGGAATGCGGCTGCACGTGGTCGTCGCAGGCACCGCGATGGTGAACTGGAGGCTGGCCGTGGTGGCGGCCCTGTCGGTGGCGATCCAGGTGTAGATGCCTGTGGGGCCAGCCACCGTCGGTGTCCCGCTCAGGATGCGCGTGCCAGTGTCGACCGTCAGGCCGGTGGGCAGAGGCCCGGTGAGTGAGTAGGCCAGAGGAGCGATGCCGCCGGTGGCTTCGGGCAGGGTCAGAGCCGGAATCGCGGTGCCGCTGGTGTAGGTTCGGGCCGCCACCGACGCCGTGCCGAAGGTCAGGGGGCTGGGGACGTCGTTGTCGTTGTCGGTGACCGTCACTGTGACCGTGTCGGCGGTCACGCCGCCGTAGCCGTCCACCGCGTGGCTGATGGTGGCGGTGTCGGCGGTGAAATCGGCGTCATCTTCGGTGGCGGTAATGGTCACCGTCTGCGCCGTGTTCCAGGTCGACGGGCCGAAGGTCAGGACGCCGGTGACGGTGACGACGGCGGGGTCGCCACTGCCCGGCGTGACCATCACATCGCCGGCGGGCGAGGTGGTCAGCGCCACGGTGTAGATGGCCGTGTTGCCTTCAATCACGGTGAGGGCGGTCGGAGCGAGTGTGACCGCAGGCACCGGCGTGATGGTCACGGCAAAGGTCAGCGTGGCAGCATCGTCGGCGTCCATGTTGGTATCCTCATCGGTGGCCGTGTAGGTCAGCGTGACGGCCACGGCGACGGTGGTGGGCGTGCCGGTCAGGGTGCGCGTGGTATCGGTGAAGATCAGCCCGTCGGGGATGTCGCCGGTCAGGGTATAGCTCGGGTCGCCATTCCCACCGTCGGCGGCCGGCAACGTCAGCGTCGGAATGGCGGCGTCGACGGGGTAGGTCCTGTCAGTCACCGTCGCACTGAAGGTCGGCGCGCTGTCGGTGTCGTTGTCGGTCACAGTGACCACGACCGGGTCGGCGGTGGTAACGCCGCCGTAGCCGCTCACCGCATGGGTAATGGTGACGGTGGCGTCAGCGAAATCAGCGTCATCCTCGGTGGCGGTAACGGTCACCGTCTGCGCCGTGTTCCAGGTCGACGAGTCGAAGGTCAGCGCGCCGGTGACGCTGGCGACGGCGGTGTTACCGCTGGTTGGTGTGACCATCACATCGCCGGCGGGCGAGGTGGTCAGCGCCACGGTATAGATGGCCGTGCCACCTTCATTCACGGTGAGGGCGGTCGGGGCGATGGTGACCGCCGGCGCCAACGCCGACGTGATAGTCACGGCAAAGGTCAGCGTGGCCGCATCGCCGGCGTCCATGTTGGTATCCTCATCTGTGGCCGTCCAGGTCAGCATGACGGCCGAGGCGACGGTGGTGGGCGTGCCGGTCAGGGTGCGGTCGGCGTCGGTGAAGGTCAGGCCGTCGGGGATGTCGCCGGTCAGAGTATAGCTCAGGTCGCCATTCCCGCCGTCGGCGGCCGGCAACGTCAGCGTCGGAATGGCGACATCGACGGGGTATGTCCTGTCAGTCACCGTCGCGCTGAAGGTCGGCGCGCTATCGGTGTCGTTGTCGGTCACCGTGACCACGACCGGGTCGGCGGTAACGCCGCCGTAGCCGCCCACCATATGGGTGATGGTGACGGTGGCGTTAGCGAAATCAGCGTCATCCTCGGTGGCGGTAACGGTGACCGTCTGCGCCGTGTTCCAGGTCGACGAGTCGAAGGTCAGCGCGCCGGTAACGGTGGCGACGGCGGTGGTAACGCTGGTTGGTGTGACCATCACATCGCCGGCGGGCGAGGTGGTCAGCGCCACGGTATAGATGGCCGTGCTGCCTTCAATCACAGTGAGGGCGGTCGGGGCGATGGTGACCGCCGGCGCCGTCGTGATCGTCACGGCAAAGGTCAGCATGTCCGTATCGGCGGCGGACGTGATGGCATCCGAATCGGTGGCCGTGTAGGTCAGCGTGACGGCCGGGGCCGCGGTGCGGGGCGTGCCGGTCAGGGTGCGGGCGGTGTGGGTGAAGATCAGACCGGCGGGTATGTCGCCGGTCAGCGCATAGTTCAGGGCGCCATTCCCGCCAGTGGCGGCCGGGAGGGTCAGCGTCGGAATGGCGGCCTCAGCGGTGTAGGTCCTGTCATCCACCATCGCCGTGCCGAAGTCTGGTACCGAGGCGGCGGCATCATCGTCGGTGACAGTAACCACAACCTGGTCGGCGCTGGTAACACTGCCGTAGCCGCCCACGGCATGGCTGATGGTGGCCATGTCGTCGGTGGTGTCCACATCGTCGGCGGCGGTGACGGTGATGGTCCGGGCGGTATTCCAGGTTGCGGGGCTGAAGGTCAACGCGCCGGGGGTGGGCGTCACATCGCCGGTGGGCATGACGCTCACCATCACCGTCACGTCACCGGGGGGCACGGTGGTCAGCTCCATGGTGTAGGTGGCAATGCCGCCTTCAAGCACGGAGAGGGTGGCGGTGGAGAGGGTAATCGCGGGCGCCGGCGTGATGGTCACGGCAAAGGTCAGCGTGGCCGCATCTCCGGTGGTCCTGATGGCATCCTCATCGGTGGCCGTGTAGGTCAGCGTGACGGCCGCGGCCACAGCGGTAGGCGTGCCGGTCAGGGTGCGCGTGGTATCGGTGAAGATCAGCCCGTCGGGGATGTCGCCGGTCAGAGTATAGCTCGGGTCGCCATTCCCGCCGTCGGCGGCCGGCAACGTCAGCGTCGGAATGGCGGCGTCGACGGGGTAGGTCCTGTCCGTCACCATCGCGCTGAAGGTCGGCGCGCTGTCGGTGTCGTTGTCGGTCACCGTGACCACAACAGGGTCGGCGGTGACGCTGCCGTAGCCGCTTACCATATGGGTGATGGTGACGGTGGCGTCAGCGAAATCAGCGTCATCCTCGGTGGCGGTAACGGTCACCGTCTGCGCCGTGTTCCAGGTCGACGGGCCGAAGGTCAGCGCGCCGGTGACGGTGGCGACGGCGGTGTTACCGCTGGTTGGCGTGACCATCACATTGCCGCCGGGCGAGGTGGTCAGCGCCACGGTATAGATAGCCGTGCTGCCTTCAGTCACGGCGATGGCGGTCGGGGCGATGGTGACCGCGGGCGCCGGCGTGATGGTCACGGCAAAGGTCAGCGTGGCCGCATCGCCGATGGTCCTGATGGCATCCTCATCGGTGGCCGTGTAGGTCAGCGTGACGGCCGCGGCCACAGCGGTAGGCGTGCCGGTCAGGGTGCGCGCGGTATCGGTGAAGATCAGCCCGTCGGGGATGTCACCGGTCAGGGTATAGCTCGGGTCGCCATTCCCGCCGGCGGCGGCCGGCAACGTCAGCGTCGGAATGGCGGCGTCGACTGGGTAGGTCCTGTCAGTCACCGTCGCGCTGAAGGTCGGCGCGCTGTCGGTGTCGTTGTCGGTCACCGTGACCACGACCGGGTCGGCGGTGACGCCGCCGTAGCCGCTTACCGTATGGCTGATGGTGACGGTGGCGTCAGCGAAATCAGCGTCATCCTCGGTGGCGGTAACGGTCACCGTCTGCGCCGTATTCCAGGTCGACGGGCCGAAGGTCAGCGCGCCGGTGACGGTGGCGACGGCGGTGTTACCGCTGGTTGGCGTGACCATCACATTGCCGCCGGGCGAGGTGGTCAGCGCCACGGTATAGATGGCCGTGCTGCCTTCAGTCACGGCGATGGCGGTCGGGTCGAGTGTGACCGCGGGCGCCGGCGTGATCGTCACGGCAAAGGTCAGCGTGGCCGTATCGTCGGCGGTCCTGATGGCATCTTCATCGGTGGCCGTGTAGGTCAGCGTGACGGCCGCGGCGACGGTGGTGGGCGTGCCGGTCAGGGTGCGCGCGGTATCGGTGAAGATCAGCCCGTCGGGGATGTCGCCGGTCAGGGTATAGCTCGGGTCGCCATTCCCGCCGTCGGCGGCCGGCAACGTCAGCGTCGGAATGGCGGCGTCGACGAGGTAGGGCCTGTCAGCCACCGTCGCGCTGAAGGTCGGCGCGCTGTCGGTGTCATTGTCGGTCACCGTGACCACGACCGGGTCGGCGGTGACGCCGCCGTAGCCGCTTACCGTATGGGTGATGGTGACGGTGGCGTCAGCGAAATCAGCGTCATCCTCGGTGGCGGTAACGGTCACCGTCTGCGCCGTGTTCCAGGTCGACGGGCCGAAGGTCAGGGTGCCGGTGACGGTGGCGACGGCGGTGTTACCGCTGGTTGGCGTGACCATCACATTGCCGTCGGGCGAGGTGGTCAGCGCCACGGTGTAGATGGCCGTGCTGCCTTCAGTCACGGCGATGGCGGTCGGGGCGATGGTGACCGCCGGCGCCGTCGTGATCGTCACGGCAAAGGTCAGCATGTCCGTATCGGCGGCGGACGTGGTGGCATCCGAATCGGTGGCCGTGTAGGTCAGGGTGACGGCCGGGGCCGCGGTGCGGGGCGTGCCGGTCAGGGTGCGGGCGGTGTCGGTGAAGGTCAGACCGTCGGGGATGTCGCCGGTCAGCGCATAGTTCATGGCGCCATTCCCGTTGGTGGCGGCAGGGAGGGTCAGCGTCGGAATGGCGGCCTCGGCGGTGTAGGTCCTGTCATCCACCGTCGCCGTGCCGAAGTCTGGCGCCGTGTCGGCGGCATCATCGTCGGTGACGGTCACCACAACAGGGTCGGCGGTGGTGACACTGCCGTAGCCGCTCACGGCATGGCTGATGGTGGCTATCTCGTCGGTGGTGTCCCCATCGTCGGCGGCGGTGACGGTGATGGTCCGGGCGGTATTCCAGGTTGCGGGGCTGAAGGTCAACGCGCCGGGGGTGGTCGTCACATCGCCGGTGGGCGTGACGCTCACCATCACCGTCACGTCACCGGGGGGCACGGTGGTCAGCTCCATGGTGTAGGTGGCAATGCCGCCTTCAGGCACGGAGAGGGTGGCGGTGGAGAGGGTAACCGCGGGCACCGGCATGATGGTCACGGCAAAGGTCAGCGTGGCCGTATCGTCGGAGGTCCTGATGGCATCCTCATCGGTGGCCGTGTAGGTCAGCGTGACGGCCACGGCCACGGTGGTGGGCGTGCCGGTCAGGGTGCGCGCGGTATCGGTGAAGATCAGCCCGTCGGGGATGTCGCCGGTCAGAGTATAGCTCAGGTCGCCATTCCCGCCGTCGGCGGCCGGCAATGTCAGCGTCGGAATGGCGGCGTCAACGGTGTAGGTCCTGTCCGTCACCATCGCGCTGAAGGTCGGCGCGCTGTCGGTGTCATTGTCGGTCACCGTGACCACGACCGGGTCGGCGATGGTCACGCCGCCGTAGCCGCTCACCGCATGGGTGATGGTGACGGTGGCGTCAGCAAAATCAGCGTCATCCTCGGTGGCGGTGACGGTCACCGTCTGCGCCGTGTTCCAGGTCGCCGAGTCGAAGGTCAGCGCGCCGGTGACGGTGGCGACGGCGGTGTTACCGCTGGTTGGCGTGACCATCACATCGCTGGCGGGCGAAGTGGTCAGCGCCACGGTGTAGATGGCCGTGCTGCCTTCAGTCACGGCGATGGCGGTCGGGGCGAGGGTGACTGCGGGCACCGGCGTGATGGTCACGGTGAAGGGCAGCATGGCCGCATCGGCGGCGGTCCTGATGGCATCCTCATCGGTGGCCGTGTAGGTCAGCGTGACGGCCACGGCCACGGTGGTGGGCGTGCCGGTCAGGGTGCGCGCGGTATCGGTGAAGATCAGCCCGTCGGGGATGTCGCCGGTCAGGGTATAGCTCAGGTCGCCATTCCCGCCGTCGGCGACCGGCAACGTCAGCGTCGGAATGGCGGCGGCGACGGTGTAGGTCCTGTCCGTCACCGTCGCGCTGAAGGTCGGCGCGCTGTCGGTGTCATTGTCGGTCACCGTGACCACGACAGGGTCGGCGGTGACGCCGCCGTAGCCGCTCACCGCATGGGTGATGGTGACGGTGTCGTTAGCGAAATCAGCGTCATCCTCGGTGGCGGTGACGGTCACCGTCTGCGCCGTGTTCCAGGTCGACGGGCCGAAGGTCAGGGCGCCGGTGACGGTGGCGACGGCGGTGTTACCGCTGGTTGGCGTAACCATCACATCGCTGGCGGGCGAGGTGGTCAGCGCCACGGTGTAGATGGCCGTGCTGCCTTCAGTCACGGCGATGGCGGTCGGGGCGAGGGTGACTGCGGGCACCGGCGTGATGGTCACGGTGAAGGGCAGCATGGCCGCATCGGCGGCGGTCCTGATGGCATCCTCATCGGTGGCCGTCCAGGTCAGCGTGACGGCCGCGGCAATGGTGGTGGGCGTGCCGGTCAGGGTGCGGGCGGTGTCGGTGTAGGTCAGGCCGTCGGGGATGTCGCCGGTCAGAGTATAGCTCAGGTCGCCATTCCCGCCGTCGGCGACCGGCAACGTCAGCGTCGGGATGGCGGCGTCGACGGGGTAGGTCCTGTCCGTCACCGTCGCGCTGAAGGTCGGCGCGCTGTCGGTGTCGTTGTCGGTCACCGTGACCACGACCGGGTCGGCGATAGTCACGCCGCCGTAGCCGCCCACCATATGGGTGATGGTGACGGTGGCGTTAGCGAAATCAGCGTCATCCTCGGTGGCGGTGACGGTCACCGTCTGCGCCATATTCCAGGTCGACGGGCCGAAGGTCAGGGCGCCGGTGACCGTCACCGCACCGGCAACATCGGGCGTCACCGTGACCGCGCCGGCGGGCGAGGTGGTCAGCGCCACGGTGTAGATGGTCGTGTTGCCTTCAACCACGGTGAGGGCGGTCGGGGCGATGGTGACCGCCGGCACCGGCGCCGGCGTGATCGTCACGGTAAAGGTCAGCATGGCCGCATCAGTGGCGGCCGTGATGGCATCCTCATCGGTGGCCGTCCAGGTCAGCGTGACGGCCGCGGCGATGGTGGTGGGCGTGCCGGTCAGGGTGCGGGCGGTGTCGGTGTAGGTCAGGCCGTCGGGGATGTCACCGGTCAGTGTGTAGCTCAGGTCGCCATTCCCGCCGTCGGCGACCGGCAACGTCAGCGTCGGAATGGCAGCGTCGACGGGGTAGGTCCTGTCCGTCACCGTCGCGCTGAAGGCCGGCGCACTGTCGGTGTCGTTGTCGGTCACCGTGACCACGACCGGGTCGGCGGTAACGCCGCCGTAGCCGTTCACCATATGGGTGATGGTGACGGTGTTGTGAGCGAAATCAACGTCGTCCTCGGTGGCGGTGACGGTCAGCGTCTGCGCCGTGTTCCAATTCGCCGAGTCGAAGGTCAGGGCGCCGGAGACGGTGGCGACGGCGGTGTTACCGCTGGCTGGCGTGACCGTCACATCGCCGTCAGGCACGGTGGTCAGCGCCACGGTGTAGGTGGCCGTGTTGCCTTCAACCACGGTGAGGGCGGTCGGGGTGATGGTGACCGCCGGCGCCGGCGTGATCGTCACGGCAAAGGTCAGCGTGTCCGTATCGGCGGCGGACGTGATGGCATCCGAATCGGTGGCCGTGTAGGTCAGGGTGACGGCAGGGGCCGCGGTGAGGGGCGTACCGGTCAGGGTGCGGGCGGTGTGGGTGAAGGTCAGACCGGCGGGGAGACTGCCGGTCAGCGCATAGTTCAGGGCGCCATTCCCGCTGGTGGCGACAGGGAGGGTCAGCGTCGGAATGGCGGCCTCGGCGGTGTAGGTCCTGTCAGTCGCCATGGCCGTGCCGAAGTCTGGCACCGTGTCGGTGGCATCGGCGTCGGTGACGGTCACCACAACCTCGGCGGCGGTCGTGACACTGCCGTAGCCGCTCACGGCATGGCTGATGGTGGCCATCTCGTCGGTGGTGTCCCCATCGGTGGCGGCGGCGACGGTGATGGTCCGGGCGGTATTCCAGGTTCCGGGGCTGAAGGTCAACGCGCCGGGGGTGGTCGTCACATCGTCGGCGGGCGCGACGCTCACCATCACCGTCACGTCACCAGGGGGCACAGTGGTCAGCTCCATGGTGTAGGTGGCGATGCCGCCTTCAGACACGGAGAGGTTGGCGGTGGAGAGGGTCACCCCGGGCGCCGGCGTGATGGTCACGGCGAAGGTCAGCGTGGCCGCATCGTCGGCGGCCATGTTGGTATCCTCATCGGTAGCCGTCCAGGTCAGCGTGACGGCCGCGGCGACGGCGGTGGGCGTACCGGTCAGGGTGCGGTCGGCGTTGGTGAAAGTCAGGCCGGCGGGGATGGCGGCCATGGGAGCCAGGGCGTAGTTCGGACCGCCGTCGCCGCCAGTGGCTACCGGTAACGTCAGCGTCGGGATAGCGGCGCCGGCGGTGTAGGTCTGGGCAGGCACCATCATCGGGTCGAAGGTCGGCGCGCTGTCGGTGTCGGGGACGGTGACGAGGACATCGGCGGCGGTAACGCTGCCGTAGCCGTCCACGGTATGGGTGATCGTGGCGGTGTCCTCGGTGGCGTCCGCGTCGGTGGCGCCGGTGACGGTCACCGTCTGCGCCATGTTCCAGGTCGCCATGGTGAAGGTCAGAGCGCCGGAGACGGTGACTGCGTCGGACGCGGCGGGCGTTACAGTGACCGCGCCGGCGGGCGAGGTGGTCAGCGCCACGGTGTAGATGGCCGTGCTGCCTTCATTCACGGTGAGGGCGGTCGGGGCGAGGGTGACGGCTGGCTCAGGGATGATCGTCACGGTGAAGGGTAGCAGGGCCGCATCGGTGGCGGCCATGTTGGCATCCTCATCGGTGGCCGTCCAGGTCAGCGTGACGGCCGCGGCGACGGCGGTGGGCGTGCCGGTCAGGGTGCGGTCGGCGTTGGTGAAGGTCAGGCCGTCGGGGATGGCCATGGGAGTCAGGGCGTAGCTCAGGTCGCCGTCGCCGCCGGTGGCTTCCGGTAACGTCAGCGTCGGGATGGCGGCGTCGACGGTGTAGGTCTGGTCAGGCACCGTCCCTGTCGACGGGTCAAAGGTCGGCGCGCTGTCGGTGTCGGGGACGGTGACGATGACCTCGGTGCCAGTGCCGGTGACGCTGCCGTAGCCACCCACGGTATGGGTGATCGTGGCGGTGTCCTCGGTGGCGTCTGCATCGGTGGCGCCGGTGACGGTCACCGTCTGCTCGGCGTTCCAGGTCGCCGTGGTGAAGGTCAGCGCGCCGGTGACGGTGGCGACGGCGGTGTCATCGCTGGTTGGCGTGACCGTCACGTCCCCGGCGGGCAAGGTGGTCAGCGCCACGGTGTAGATGGTTGTGCTGCCTTCATTCACGGTGAGGGCGGTCTCCGAAAGGGTGACGCCGGGGGTGTCGGTGTCAGCAACGATTACCGTCACCTCGCCACCGCTCACCGCGTTGTAGCCGTCCACCTGATGGGTCATGGTGACGGTGGCGTCGGTGGCGTCATCATCCCCGGCGGCGGTGACGGTCACCGTCTGCTCGGTGTTCCAGGTCGCCGTGGTGAAGGTCAGGGCGCCGGTGACGGTGACGACGTCGGTGTCACCGCTGGTTGGCGTGACCGTCACGTCCCCGGCGGGCACGGTGGTCAGCGCCACGGTGTAGGTGCCGGTGGCACCTTCGGTCACGGTGAGGGCAATCGGCGAAAGGGTAACGCCGGGGGTGTCGGTATCGGCAACGGTTACCGTCACCTCGCCAGCGATCACCGCGTTGTAACCGTCCACCTGATGGGTGATGGTGGCGGTTTCGTCGGTCGCGTCATCATCCTCGACGCCGGTGACGGTGACAGTCTGCGCCGTGTTCCAATTCGCCGAGTCGAAGGTCAGCGCGCCGGTGACGGTGGCGACGGCGGTGGCACCGCTGGTTGGCGTGACCGTCACGTCCCCGGCGGGCACGGTGGTCAGCGCCACGGTGTAGATGGCCGTGCTGCCTTCATCCACGGTGAGGGCGGTCGGGGCGATAGTAACGGCGGGCGCCGGGGTGATCGTCACGGTGAAGGGTAGCAGGGCCGCATCGGCGGCGGCCGTGTTGGCATCCTCATCGGTCGCCGTCCAGGTCAGCGTGACGGCCGAGGCGGCGGCGGTGGGCGTGCCGGCCAGGGTGCGGTCGGCGTTGGTGAAGGTCAGGCCGTTGGGGATGGGGCCGGTCAGGGTGTAGCTCAGGTCGCCGTTGCCACCGGTGGCTTCCGGTAACGTCAGCGTCGGGATGGCGGCGTCGGCGGTGTAAGTCTGGTCAGGCACCGTCCCTGTCGACGGATCGAAGGTCGGCGCGCTGTCGGTGTCGGTGACGGTGACGATGACCTCGGTGCCAGTGCCGGTAACGCTACCGTAGCCGTCCACGGTATGGGTGATCGTGGCGGCGGCGTCGGTGTCATCCGCGTCGGTGGCGCCGGTGACGGTCACCGTCTGCGCCATGTTCCAGGTCGCCATGGTGAAGGTCAGGGCGCCGGTGACGGTGACTGCGCCGGACGCGGCGGGCGTTACAGTGACCGCGCCGGCGGGCGAGGTGGTCAGCACCACGGTGTAGATGGCCGTGCTGCCTTCATTCACGGTGAGGGCAGTCGGGTCGAGGGTGACGGCTGGCTCAGGGGTGATCGTCACAGTGAAGGGCAGCAGGGCCGCATCGGTGGCGGCCGTGTTGGCATCCCCATCGGTGGCCGTCCAGGTCAGCGTGACGGCCGCGGCGACGGCGGTGGGCGTGCCGGTCAGGGTGCGGTCGGCGTTGGTGAAGGTCAGGCCGTCGGGGATGGCCATGGGAGTCAGGGCGTAGCTCAGGTCGCCGTCGCCGCCGGTGGCTTCCGGTAACGTCAGCGTCGGGATGGCAGCGCCGGCGGTGTAGGTCTGGTCAGGCACCGTCCCTGTCGACGGATCGAAGGTCGGCGCGCTGTCGGTGTCGGGGACGGTGACGATGACCTCGGTGCCAGTGCCGATGACGCTACCGTAGCCGCCCACGGTATGGGTGATCGTGGCGGTGTCCTCGGTGGCATCCGCGTCGGTGGCGCCGGTGACGGTCACCGTCTGCTCGGCGTTCCAGGTCGCCGTGGTGAAGGTCAGGGCGCTGGTGACGGTGGCGACGTCGGGGGCATCGCTGGTTGGCGTGACCGTCACGTCCCCGGCGGGCAAGGTGGTCAGCACCACGGTGTAGATGGTTGTGCTGCCTTCATTCACGGTGAGGGCGGTCTCCGAAAGGGTGACGCCGGGGGTGTCGGTGTCGGCAACGATTACCGTCACCTCGCCACCGCTCACCGCGTTGTAGCCGTCCACCTGATGGGTCATGGCGACGGTGGCGTCGGTCGCGTCATCATCCTCGGCGGCGGTGACGGTCACCGTCTGCTCGGTGTTCCAGGTCGCCGTGGTGAAAGTCAGGGCGCCGGTGACGGTGACGACGTCGGTGTCACCGCTGGTTGGCGTGACCGTCACGTCGCCGACGGGCACGGTGGCCAGCGCTACGGTGTAGGTGGCCGTGCTGCCTTCATTCACGGTGAGGGCGGTCGGGACGAGGGTGACGGCGGGCACAGGGAGGGTGATCGTCACGGTGAAGGGTAGCAGGGCCGCATCGTCGGCGGCCGTGTTGGCATCCTCATCGGTAGCCGTCCAGGTCAGCGTGACGGCCGTGGCGGCGGCAGTGGGCGTACCGGCCAGGGTGCGGTCGGCGTTGGTGAAGGTCAGGCCGGCGGGGATGTCGCCAGTCAGGGCGTAGCTCAGGGCGCCATTCCCGCCGGTGGCTTCGGGCAGGGTCAGGGCAATGATGGCGGCGTCCGTGGTGTAGGTTTGGTCGGACGGCGCAGCGTCATCGGCGAAGGCCGGGGCGGTGTCGGCTTCGTCGGTGTCGGTGACCGTGACGGTCACCGGGTCGGCCATGGTGATACTGCCGTAGCCGCCCACCTCATGGGTGATGGTGACGGTGGCATCGGTCGCGTCAGCATCCTCGACGGTGGTGACGGTCACCGTCTGCTCGGTGTTCCAGGTCGTCGTGCTGAAGGTCAGCGCGCCGGTGACGGTGGCGGCGTCCGGGTTATCGCTGGTTGGCGTGACCGTCACGTCACCGGCGGGCACGGTGGTCAGCGCCACGGTGTAGGTGTCGGTGGCCCCTTCGGTCACGGTGAGGGCAGTCGGCGAAAGGGTGACGCCGGGGGTGTCGGTGTCGGCAACGGCCACCGTCACCTCGCCAGCGCTCACCCCGTTGTAACCGTCCACCTGATGGGTGATGGCGACGGTGGCGTCGGTCGCGTCATCATCCCCGGCGCCGGTGACGGTGACGGTCTGCGCGGCGTTCCAGGTTGCCGTGGTGAAGGTCAGCGCGCCGGTGACGGTGACGACGTCGGTGTCACCGCTGGTTGGCGTGACCGTCACGTCGCCGGCGGGCACGGTGGCCAGCGCTACGGTGTAGATGGCCGTGCTGCCTTCATTCACGGTGAGGGCGGTCGGGACGATGGTGACGGCGGGCGCCGGGAGGGTGATCGTCACGGCAAAGGTCAGCATGTCCGCATCGGTGGGGGCCGTGTTGGCATCTTCATCGGTAGCCGTCCAGGTCAGCGTGACCGCCGAGGCGGCGGCGGTGGGCGTGCCGGCCAGGGTGCGGTCGGCGTTGGTGAAGGTCAGGCCGTTGGGGATGGGGCCGGTCAGGGTGTAACTCAGGGCGCCATTCCCGCCGGTGGCTTCGGGCAGGGTCAGGGCAATGATGGCGGCGCCAGTGGTGTAGGTCTGGTCGGGCGGCGTAGCGTCATCGGCGAAGGCCGGGGCGGTGTCGGCTTCGTCGGTGTCGGTGACCGTGACGGTCACCGGGTCGGCCATGGCGATACTGCCGTAGCCGCCTACCTCATGGGTGATGGTGACGGTGGCATCGGTCGCGTCAGCATCCTCGATGGTGGTGACGGTCACCGTCTGCTCGGTGTTCCAGGTCGTCGTGCTGAAGGTCAGCGCGCCGGTGACGGTGGCGGCGTCCGGGTTATCACTGGTTGGCGTGACCGTCACGTCCCCGGCGGGCACGGTGGTCAGCGCCACGGTGTAGGTGCCGGTGGCACCTTCGGTCACGGTGAGGGCAGTCGGCGAAAGGGTGACGCCAGGGGTGTCGGTGTCGGCAACGGTTACCGTCACCTCGCCAGCGATCACCGCATTGTAGCCGTCCACCTGATGGGTGATGGCGACGGTGGCGTCGGTCTCGTCAGCATCCCCGGCGCCGGTGACGGTGACGGTCTGCGCGGTGTTCCAGGTTGCCGAGTCGAAGGTCAGCGCGCCGGTGACGGTGGCGACGTCGGTGTCACCGCTGGTTGGCGTGACCGTCACGTCGCCGGCGGGCACGGTGGTCAGCGCCACGGTGTAGATGGCCGTGCTGCCTTCATCCACGGTGAGGGCGGTCGGGGCGAGGGTGACCGCGGGCGCCGGGGTGATCGTCACGGTGAAGGGTAGCAGGGCCGCATCGGCGGCGGCCGTGTTGGCATCCCCATCGGTAGCCGTCCAGGTCAGCGTGACGGCCGTGGCGGTAGTGGTGGGCGTGCCGGCCAGGGTGCGGTCGGCGTTGGTGAAGGTCAGGCCGTTGGGGATGGGGCCGGTCAGGGTGTAGCTCAGGTTGTCGTCGCCACCGGTGGCTTCCGGTAACGTCAGCGTCGGGATGGCGGCGTCGGCGGTGTAGGTCTGGTCAGGTACCGTTCCTGTCGACGGGTCGAAGGTCGGCGCGCTGTCGGTGTCGGGGACGGTGACGCTGACCTCGGTGCCAGTGCCGATGACGCTGCCGTAGCCACCTACGGTATGGGTGATCGTGGCGGTGTCCTCGGTGGCATCCGCGTCGGTGGCGCCGGTGACGGTCACCGTCTGCTCGGCGTTCCAGGTCGCCGTGGTGAAGGTCAACGCGCCGGTGACGGTGGCGACGCCGGGGTCATCGCTGGTTGGCGTGACCGTCACGTCCCCGGCGGGCAAGGTGGTCAGCACCACGGTGTAGATGGTTGTGCTGCCTTCATTCACGGTGAGGGCGGTCTCCGAAAGGGTGACGCCGGGGGTGTCGGTGTCGGCAACGATTACCGTCACCTCGCCACCGCTCACCGTGTCGTAGCCGTCCACCTGATGGGTGATGGCGACGGTGGCGTCGGTGGCGTCAGCATCCTCGGTAGTGGTGACGGTCACCGTCTGCTCGGTGTTCCAGGTCGTCGTGCTGAAGGTCAGCGCGCCGGTGACGGTGACGCCGGTGTCACCGCTGGTTGGCGTGACCGTCACGTCCCCGGCGGGCACGGTGGTCAGCGCCACGGTGTAGGTGTCGGTGGCCCCTTCGGTCACGGTGAGGGCAGTCGGCGAAAGGGTGACGCCGGGGGTGTCGGTGTCGGCAACGGTTACCGTCACCTCGCCAGCGATCACCCCGTTGTAACCGTCCACCTGATGGGTGATGGCGACGGTGGCGTCGGTCGCATCATCATCCTCGGCGCCGGTGACGGTGACGGTCTGCGCGGTGTTCCAGGTTGCCGAGTCGAAGGTCAGCGCGCCGGTGACGGTGGCGACGTCGGTGTCACCGCTGGTTGGCGTGACCGTCACGTCGCCGGCGGGCACGGTGGTCAGCGCCACGGTGTAGATGGCCGTGCTGCCTTCATCCACGGTGAGGGCGGTCGGGGCGAGGGCGACGGCGGGCGCCGGGGTGATCGTCACGGTGAAGGGTAGCAGGGCCGCATCGGCGGCGGACGTGTTGGCGTCATCATCGGTCGCCGTCCAGGTCAGTGTGACGGCCATGGCGGCGGCGGTGGGCGTGCCGGTCAGGGTGCGGTCGGCGTTGGTGAAGGTCAGGCCGTCGGGGATGGCATCGGGAGTCAGGGCGTAGCTCAGGTCGCCATCGCCACCGGTGGCTTCCGGTAACGTCAGCGTCGGGATGGCGGCGCCGGCGGTGTAGGTCTGGTCAGGCACCGTCCCTGTCGACGGATCGAAGATCGGCGCGCTGTCGGTGTCGGGGACGGTGACGATGACCTCGGTGCCAGTGCCGATGACGCTGCCGTAGCCACCCACGGTATGGGTGATCGTGGCGGTATCCTCGGTGGCGTCCGCGTCGGTGGCGCCGGTGACGGTCACCGTCTGTGCGGCGTTCCAGGTCACCGTGGTGAAGGTCAGCGCGCCGGTGACGGTGGCGACGCCGGGGTCACCGCTGGTTGGCGTGACCGTCACCTCGCCGGCGGGCAAGGTGGTCAGCACCACGGTGTAGATGGTTGTGCTGCCTTCATTCACGGTGAGGGCGGTCTCCGAAAGGGTGACGCCGGGGGTGTCGGTGTCGTCGACGGCCACCGTCACATCGCCAGCGCTCACCGCGTTGTAGCCGGCCACCACATGGGTGATGCGGGCGGTGGCGTCGGTCGCGTCAGCATCCTCGGCGCCGGTGACGGTGACGGTCTGCTCGGTGTTCCAGGTCGCCGTGGTGAAGGTCAGGGCGCCGGTGACGGTGGCGGCGTCCGGGTTATCGCTGGTTGGCGTGACTGTCACGTCCCCGGCGGGCACGGTGGTCAGCGCCACGGTGTAGATGGTCGTACTGCCTTCATTCACGGTGAGGGCGGTCGGGGCGAGGGTGACCGCGGGCGCCGGGGTGATCGTCACGGGGAAGGTCAGCGTGTCTGTATCGGCGGCGGTTGTGTTGGCGTCTGAATCGGTGGCCGTCCAGGTCAGCGTGACGGCCGGGGCCGCGGTGAGGGGCGTGCCGGTCAGGGTGCGGGCGGTGTCGGTGTAGGTCAGGCCGGCGGGGAGGCTGCCGGTTAGCGCATAGTTCAGGGCGCCATTCCCGCTGGTGGCGGTCGGGAGGGTCAGGGTTGAAATGGCGGTCTCGGCGACATAGGTCAGGGCGGACACCGTCTCCGCACCGAAGGATGGCGCCGTTGGGTCGGCATCGTTGTCGGTGACCGTGACCACAACATCGGCGGCGGTGACGGTGCCGTAGCCGCTTACCATATGGCTGATGGTGGCGACGTCGTCAATGGAATCAGTGTCCTCGGCAGCGGCGACGGTGACGGTCATGGCGGTATTCCAGTTTGCGGTGCTGAAGGTCAGCGCGACGGGGCTGGTCATCACATTGCCGGCGGGGTTGACGCTCGTCGTCACCGTCACGTCACCGGGTGGCACGGTGGTCAGCGCCATGGTGTAGGTGGCCATGCTGTCTTCACCCACGGAGAGGGTGGCGGCGGAGAGGGTGACTCCGGGCGCCACGGTGATCGTCACGGTGAAGGTCAGCGTGGCCGCATCGTCGGCGGCGGTGTTGGCGTCCTCATCCGTGGCCGTCCAGGTCAGCGTGACCGCCGAGGCGGCGGCGGTGGGTGTACCGGCCAGGGTGCGGTCGGCGTTGGTGAAGGTCAGGCCGTCGGGGATGGCATCGGGAGTCAGGGCATAGCTCAGGTCGCCGTCGCCACCGCTGGCTTCCGGTAACGTCAGCGTCGGGATGGCGGCGTCGGCGGTGTAGGTCTGGTCAGGCACCGTCCCTGTCGACGGGTCGAAGGTCGGCGCGCTGTCGGTATCGGGGATGGTGACGAGGACATCATCGGCGGTGACGCTACCGTAGCCGCCCACGGTATGGGTGATCGTGGCGGTGGCATCGGTGGCGTCCGCGTCGGGGGCGGCGGTGGCGCCGGTGACGGTGACGGTCTGCGCGGTGTTCCAGGTCGCCGTGGTGAAAGTCAGGACGCCGGTGACGGTGGCGACGGCGGGGGCACCGCTGGTTGGCGTGACCGTCACGTCGCCGGCGGGCACGGTGGTCAGCGCCACGGTGTAGGTGGCCGTGCTGCCTTCATCCACGGTGAGGGCGGTCGGGGCGAGGGTGACGGCGGGCGCCGGGGTGATCGTCACGGTGAAGGGTAGCAGGGCCGCATCGGCGGCGGCCGTGTTGGCGTCATCATCGGTCGCCGTCCAGGTCAGCGTGACCGCCGAGGCGGCGGCGGTGGGTGTACCGGCCAGGGTGCGGTCGGCGTTGGTGAAGGTCAGGCCGTCGGGGATGGCATTGGGAGTCAGGGCATAGCTCAGGTCGCCGTCGCCACCGGAGGCTTCCGGTAACGTCAGCGTCGGGATGGCGGCGTCGGCGGTGTAGGTCTGGTCAGGCACCGTCCCTGTCGACGGGTCGAAGGTCGGCGCGCTGTCGGTGTCGGGGATGGTGACGAGGACCTCGGCGCCGGTGCCGATGACGCTGCCGTAGCCGCCGACGGTATGGGTGATTGTGGCGGTGTCCTCGGTGGCATCCGCGTCGGTGGCGCCGGTGACGGTCACCGTCTGCTCGGTGTTCCAGGTCGCCGTGGTGAAGGTCAGCGCGCCGGTGACGGTGGCGACGTCGGTGTCATCGCTGGTTGGCGTGACCGTCACGTCGCCGGCGGGCACGGTGGTCAGCGCCACGGTGTAGATGGCCGTGCTACCTTCATCCACGGTGAGGGCGGTCGGGTCGAGGGTGACTGCGGGCACAGGGATGATCGTCACGGTGAAGGGCAGCAGGGCCGCATCGGCGGTGGCGGTGTTGGCGTCATCATCGGTGGCTGTCCAGGTCAGCGTGACCGCCGAGGCGGCGGCGGTGGGTGTGCCGGCCAGGGTGCGGTCGGCGTTGGTGAAGGTCAGGCCGTCGGGGATGGCATCGGGGGTCAGGGCGTAGCTCAGGTCGCCGTCGCCACCGCTGGCTTCTGGTAACGTCAGCGTCGGGATGGCGGCGTCGGCGGTGTAGGTCTGGTCAGGCACCGTCCCTGTCGACGGATCGAAGGTCGGCGCGCTGTCGGTGTCGGGGATGGTGACGATAACCTCGGTGCCGGTGCCGGTGACGCTACCGTGGCCGCTTACGGTATGGGTGATCGTGGCGGTGTCCTCGGTGGCATCCGCGTCGGTGGCGCCGGTAACGGTCACTGTCTGCGCGGCGTTCCAGGTCGCCGTGGTGAAGATCAGGGCGCCGGTGACGGTGGCGACGTCGGTGTCATCGCTGGTTGGCGTGACCGTCACGTCCCCGGCGGGCACGGTGGTCAGCACCACGGTGTAGATGGCCGTGCTGCCTTCATCCACGGTGAGGGCGGTCGGGTCGAGGGTGATCGCGGGCGCAGTGATGATCGTCACGGTGAAGGGCAGCAGGGCCGCATCGGCGGTGGCGGTGTTGGCATCCTCATCGGTAGCCGTCCAGGTCAGCGTGACCGCCGAGGCGGCGGCGGTGGGCGTGCCGGTCAGGGTGCGGTCGGCGGTGGTGAAGGTCAGGCCGTCGGGGAGGGCATCGGGAGTCAGGGCGTAGCTCAGGTCGCCGTCGCCACCGGTGGCTTCCGGTAACGTCAGCGTCGGGATGGCGGAGCCGGCGGTGTAGGTCTGGTCAGGCACCGTCCCTGTCGACGGATCGAAGGTCGGCGCACTGTCGGTATCGGGGATGGTGACGAGGACATTGTCGGCGGTGACGTTACCGTAGCCGCCCACGGTATGGGTGATCGTGGCGGTGGCATCGGTGGCGTCCGCGTCGGGGGCGGCGGGGGCGCCGGTGACGGTCACCGTCTGCTCGGTGTTCCAGGTCGTCGTGCTGAAGGTCAGCGCGCCGGTGACGGTGGCGGCGTCCGGGTTATCGCTGGTTGGCGTGACCGTCACGTCCCCGGCGGGCACGGTGGTCAGCGCCACGGTGTAGGTGGCCGTGCTACCTTCATCCACGGTGAGGGCAGTCGCCGAAAGGGTCACGCCGGGGGTGTCGGTGTCGGCAACGGTTACCGTCACCTCGCCAGCGATCACCGCGTTGTAACCGTCCACCTGATGGGTGATGGCGACGGTGGCGTCGGTCTCGTCAGCATCCCCGGCGCCGGTGACGGTGACGGTCTGCGCGGTGTTCCAGGTCGCCGAGTCGAAGGTCAGCGCGCCGGTGACGGTGGCGACGTCGGTGTCACCGCTGGTTGGCGTGACCGTCACGTCGCCGGCGGGCACGGTGGTCAGCGCCACGGTGTAGATGGCCGTGCTGCCTTCATCCACGGTGAGGGCGGTCGGGTCGAGGGTGACCGCGGGCGCCGGGGTGATCGTCACGGTGAAGGGTAGCAGGGCCGCATCGGCGGCGGTCGTGTTGGCATCCCCATCGGTAGCCGTCCAGGTCAGCGTGACGGCCGTGGCGGCAGTGGTGGGCGTGCCGGCCAGGGTGCGGTCGGCGTTGGTGAAGGTCAGGCCGTTGGGGATGGGGCCGGTCAGGGTGTAGCTCAGGTTGTCGTCGCCACCGGTGGCTTCCGGTAACGTCAGCGTCGGGATGGCAGCGCCGGCGGTGTAGGTCTGGTCAGGCACCGTCCCTGTCGACGGATCGAAGGTCGGCGCGCTGTCGGTGTCGGGGACGGTGACGATGACCTCGGTGCCAGTGCCGATGACGCTGCCGTAGCCACCCACGCTATGGGTGATCGTGGCGGTGTCCTCGGTGGCGTCTGCATCGGTGGCGCCGGTGACGGTCACCGTCTGCTCGGCGTTCCAGGTCGCCGTGGTGAAGGTCAGCGCGCCGGTGACGGTGGCGACGCCGGTGTCATCGCTGGTTGGCGTGACCGTCACGTCCCCGGCGGGCAAGGTGGTCAGCACCACGGTGTAGATGGTTGTGCTGCCTTCATTCACGGTGAGGGCGGTCTCCGAAAGGGTGACGCCGGGGGTGTCGGTGTCAGCAACGATTACCGTCACATCGCCACCGCTCACCGTGTCGTAGCCGTCCACCTGATGGGTGATGGCGACGGTGGCGTCGGTCGCGTCAGCATCCTCGGTAGTGGTGACGGTCACCGTCTGCTCGGTGTTCCAGGTCGTCGTGCTGAAGGTCAGCGCGCCGGTGACGGTGACGCCGGTGTCACCGCTGGTTGGCGTGACCGTCACGTCCCCGGCGGGCACGGTGGTCAGCGCCACGGTGTAGGTGTCGGTGGCCCCTTCGGTCACGGTGAGGGCAGTCGGCGAAAGGGTGACGCCGGGGGTGTCGGTGTCGGCAACGGTTACCGTCACCTCGCCAGCGATCACCCCGTTGTAACCGTCCACCTGATGGGTGATGGCGACGGTGGCGTCGGTCGCATCATCATCCTCGGCGCCGGTGACGGTGACGGTCTGCGCGGTGTTCCAGGTTGCCGAGTCGAAGGTCAGCGCGCCGGTGACGGTGGCGACGTCGGTGTCACCGCTGGTTGGCGTGACCGTCACGTCGCCGGCAGGCACAGTGGTCAGCGCCACGGTGTAGATGGCCGTGCTGCCTTCATCCACGGTGAGGGCGGTCGGGGCGAGGGCGACGGCGGGCGCCGGGGTGATCGTCACGGTGAAGGGTAGCAGGGCCGCATCGGTGGTGGCCGTGTTGGCATCCCCATCGGTAGCCGTCCAGGTCAGTGTGACGGCCATGGCGGCGGCGGTGGGCGTGCCGGTCAGGGTGCGGTCGGCGTTGGTGAAGGTCAGGCCGTCGGGGATGGCATCGGGAGTCAGGGCGTAGCTCAGGTCGCCATCGCCACCGGTGGCTTCCGGTAACGTCAGCGTCGGGATGGCGGCGCCGGCGGTGTAGGTCTGGTCAGGCACCGTCCCTGTCGACGGATCGAAGATCGGCGCGCTGTCGGTGTCGGGGACGGTGACGATGACCTCGGTGCCAGTGCCGATGACGCTGCCGTAGCCACCCACGGTATGGGTGATCGTGGCGGTGTCCTCGGTGGCATCCGCGTCGGTGGCGCCGGTGACGGTCACCGTCTGTGCGGCGTTCCAGGTCACCGTGGTGAAGGTCAGCGCGCCGGTGACGGTGGCGATGCCGGGGTCATCGCTGGTTGGCGTGACCGTCACCTCGCCGGCGGGCAAGGTGGTCAGCGCCACGGTGTAGATGGTTGTGCTGCCTTCATTCACGGTGAGGGCGGTCTCCGAAAGGGTGACGCCGGGGGTGTCGGTGTCGTCGACGGCCACCGTCACATCGCCAGCGCTCACCGCGTTGTAGCCGGCCACCACATGGGTGATGCGGGCGGTGGCGTCGGTCGCGTCAGCATCCTCGGCGCCGGTGACGGTGACGGTCTGCTCGGTGTTCCAGGTCGCCGTGGTGAAAGTCAGGGCGCCGGTGACGGTGGCGGCGTCCGGGTTATCGCTGGTTGGCGTGACCGTCACGTCCCCGGCGGGCACGGTGGTCAGCGCCACGGTGTAGATGGTCGTACTGCCTTCATTCACGGTGAGGGCGGTCGGGGCGAGGGTGACCGCGGGCGCCGGGGTGATCGTCACGGGGAAGGTCAGCGTGTCTGTATCGGCGGCGGTTGTGTTGGCGTCTGAATCGGTGGCCGTCCAGGTCAGCGTGACGGCCGGGGCCGCGGTGAGGGGCGTGCCGGTCAGGGTGCGGGCGGTGTCGGTGTAGGTCAGGCCGGCGGGGAGGCTGCCGGTTAGCGCATAGTTCAGGGCGCCATTCCCGCTGGTGGCGGTCGGGAGGGTCAGGGTTGAAATGGCGGTCTCGGCGACATAGGTCAGGGCGGACACCGTCTCCGCACCGAAGGATGGCGCCGTTGGGTCGGCATCGTTGTCGGTGACCGTGACCACAACATCGGCGGCGGTGACGGTGCCGTAGCCGCTCACCATATGGCTGATGGTGGCGACATCGTCAATGGAATCAGTGTCCTCGGCGGCGGCGACGGTGACGGCCATGGCGGTATTCCAGTTTGCGGTGCTGAAGGTCAGCGCGACGGGGCTGGTCATCACATTGCCGGCGGGGTTGACGCTCGTCGTCACCGTCACGTCACCGGGTGGCACGGTGGTCAGCGCCATGGTGTAGGTGGCCATGCTGTCTTCACCCACGGAGAGGGTGGCGGTGGAGAGGGTGACTCCGGGCTCCACGGTGATCGTCACGGTGAAGGTCAGCATGGCCGCATCGTCGGCGGCGGTGTTGGCGTCCTCATCGGTGGCTGTCCAGGTCAGCGTGACCGCCGAGGCGGCGGCGGTGGGTGTACCGGCCAGGGTGCGGTCGGCGTTGGTGAAGGTCAGGCCGTCGGGGATGGCGGCATCGGGGGTCAGGGCATAGCTCAGGTCGCCGTCGCCACCGCTGGCTTCCGGTAACGTCAGCGTCGGGATGGCGGCGTCGGCGGTGTAGGTCTGGTCAGGCACCGTCCCTGTCGACGGGTCGAAGGTCGGCGCGCTGTCGGTGTCGGGGATGGTGACGAGGACTTCATCGGCGGTGACGCTACCGTAGCCGCCCACGGTATGGGTGATCGTGGCGGTGGCATCGGTGTCATCCGCGTCGGGGGCGGCGGTGGCGCCGGTGACGGTGACGGTCTGCGCGGTGTTCCAGGTCGCCGTGGTGAAAGTCAGGACGCCGGTGACGGTGGCGACGGCGGGGGCACCGCTGGTTGGCGTGACCGTCACGTCGCCGGCGGGCACGGTGGTCAGCGCCACGGTGTAGGTGGCCGTGCTGCCTTCATCCACGGTGAGGGCGGTCGGGTCGAGGGTGACGGCGGGCGCCGGGGTGATCGTCACGGTGAAGGGTAGCAGGGCCGCATCGGCGGCGGCCGTGTTGGCGTCATCATCGGTGGCTGTCCAGGTCAGCGTGACCGCCGTGGCGGCGGCGGTGGGCGTGCCGGCCAGGGTGCGGTCGGCGTTGGTGAAGGTCAGGCCGGCGGGGATGGCATCGGGAGTCAGGGCGTAGCTCAGGTCGCCGTCGCCACCGGTGGCTTCCGGTAACGTCAGCGTCGGGATGGCGGCGCCGGCGGTGTAGGTCTGGTCAGGCACCGTCCCTGTCGACGGATCGAAGGTCGGCGCGCTGTCGGTGTCGGGGATGGTGACGATGACCTCGGTGCCGGTGCCGATGACGCTGCCGTAGCCGCCGACGGTATGGGTGATTGTGGCGGTGTCCTCGGTGGCGTCCGCGTCGGTGGCGGCGGTGATGGTCACCGTCTGTGCCATGTTCCAGGTCGCCGTGCTGAAGGTCAGGGCGCCGGTGACGGTGGCGACGTCGGTGTCATCGCTGGTTGGCGTGACCGTCACGTCGCCGGCGGGCACGGTGGTCAGCGCCACGGTGTAGATGGCCGTGCTACCTTCATCCACGGTGAGGGCGGTCGGGTCGAGGGTGACTGCGGGCACAGGGATGATCGTCACGGTGAAGGGCAGCAGGGCCGCATCGGCGGTGGCGGTGTTGGCATCATCATCGGTAGCCGTCCAGGTCAGCGTGACGGCCGAGGCGGCGGTGGTGGGCGTGCCGGTCAGGGTGCGGTCGGCGTTGGTGAAGGTCAGGCCGTCGGGGATGGCATCGGGGGTCAGGGCGTAGCTCAGGTCGCCGTCGCCACCGCTGGCTTCTGGTAACGTCAGCGTCGGGATGGCGGCGTCGGCGGTGTAGGTCTGGTCAGGCACCGTCCCTGTCGACGGATCGAAGGTCGGCGCGCTGTCGGTGTCGGGGATGGTGACGATAACCTCGGTGCCGGTGCCGGTGACGCTACCGTGGCCGCTTACGGTATGGGTGATCGTGGCGGTGTCCTCGGTGGCATCCGCGTCGGTGGCGCCGGTAACGGTCACTGTCTGCGCGGCGTTCCAGGTCGCCGTGGTGAAGATCAGGGCGCCGGTGACGGTGGCGACGTCGGTGTCATCGCTGGTTGGCGTGACCGTCACGTCCCCGGCGGGCACGGTGGTCAGCACCACGGTGTAGATGGCCGTGCTGCCTTCATCCACGGTGAGGGCGGTCGGGTCGAGGGTGATCGCGGGCGCAGTGATGATCGTCACGGTGAAGGGCAGCAGGGCCGCATCGGCGGTGGCGGTGTTGGCATCCTCATCGGTAGCCGTCCAGGTCAGCGTGACCGCCGAGGCGGCGGCGGTGGGCGTGCCGGTCAGGGTGCGGTCGGCGGTGGTGAAGGTCAGGCCGTCGGGGAGGGCATCGGGAGTCAGGGCGTAGCTCAGGTCGCCGTCGCCACCGGTGGCTTCCGGTAACGTCAGCGTCGGGATGGCGGAGCCGGCGGTGTAGGTCTGGTCAGGCACCGTCCCTGTCGACGGATCGAAGGTCGGCGCACTGTCGGTATCGGGGATGGTGACAAGGACATTGTCGGCGGTGACGTTACCGTAGCCGCCCACGGTATGGGTGATCGTGGCGGTGGCATCGGTGGCGTCCGCGTCGGGGGCGGCGGGGGCGCCGGTGACGGTCACCGTCTGCTCGGTGTTCCAGGTCGTCGTGCTGAAGGTCAGCGCGCCGGTGACGGTGGCGGCGTCCGGGTTATCGCTGGTTGGCGTGACCGTCACGTCCCCGGCGGGCACGGTGGTCAGCGCCACGGTGTAGGTGGCCGTGCTGCCTTCATCCACGGTGAGGGCGGTCGGGTCGAGGGTGACGGCGGGGGTGTCGGTGTCGGCAACGGCCACCGTCACCTCGCCAGCGATCACCCCGTTGTAACCGTCCACCTGATGGGTGATGGCGACGGTGGCGTCGGTCTCGTCAGCATCCCCGGCGCCGGTGACGGTGACGGTCTGCGCCGTGTTCCAGGTCACCGTGGTGAAGGTCAGCGCGCCGGTGACGGTGGCGACGTCGGTGTCACCGCTGGTTGGCGTGACCGTCACGTCGCCGACGGGCACGGTGGTCAGCGCCACGGTGTAGATGGCCGTGCTGCCTTCATCCACGGTGAGGGCGGTCGGGGCGAGGGTGACGGCGGGCGCCGGGGTGATCGTCGCGGTGAAGGGTAGCAGGGCCGCATCGGCGGCGGTCGTGTTGGCATCCCCATCGGTAGCCGTCCAGGTCAGCGTGACGGCCGTGGCGGCAGTGGTGGGCGTGCCGGTCAGGGTGCGGTCGGCGTTGGTGAAGGTCAGGCCGTCGGGGATGGGGCCGGTCAGGGTGTAGCTCAGGTTGTCGTCGCCACCGGTGGCTTCCGGTAACGTCAGCGTCGGGATGGCAGCGCCGGCGGTGTAGGTCTGGTCAGGCACCGTCCCTGTCGACGGATCGAAGATCGGCGCGCTGTCGGTGTCGGGGACGGTGACGATGACCTCGGTGCCAGTGCCGATGACGCTGCCGTAGCCACCTACGGTATGGGTGATCGTGGCGGTGTCCTCGGTGGCATCCGCGTCGGTGGCGCCGGTGACGGTCACCGTCTGCTCGGCGTTCCAGGTCGCCGTGGTGAAGGTCAACGCGCCGGTGACGGTGGCGACGCCGGGGTCATCGCTGGTTGGCGTGACCGTCACGTCCCCGGCGGGCAAGGTGGTCAGCACCACGGTGTAGATGGTTGTGCTGCCTTCATTCACGGTGAGGGCGGTCTCCGAAAGGGTGACGCCGGGGGTGTCGGTGTCAGCAACGATTACCGTCACCTCGCCAGCACTCACCGTGTCGTAGCCGTCCACCTGATGGGTGATGGCGACGGTGGCGTCGGTGGCGTCAGCATCCTCGGTAGTGGTGACGGTCACCGTCTGCTCGGTGTTCCAGGTCGTCGTGCTGAAGGTCAGCGCGCCGGTGACGGTGACGCCGGTGTCACCGCTGGTTGGCGTGACCGTCACGTCCCCGGCGGGCACGGTGGTCAGCGCCACGGTGTAGGTGTCGGTGGCGCCTTCGGTCACGGTGAGGGCAGTCGGCGAAAGGGTGACGCCAGGGGTGTCGGTGTCGGCAACGGCCACCGTCACCTCGCCAGCGCTCACCGCGTTGTAACCGTCCACCTGATGGGTGATGGCGACGGTGGCGTCGGTCGCGTCATCATCCCCGGCGCCGGTGACGGTGACGGTCTGCGCGGTGTTCCAGGTTGCCGAGTCGAAGGTCAGCGCGCCGGTGACGGTGGCGACGTCGGTGTCACCGCTGGTTGGCGTGACCGTCACGTCACCGGCGGGCACGGTGGTCAGCGCCACGGTGTAGATGGCCGTGCTGCCTTCATCCACGGTGAGGGCGGTCGGGGCGAGGGTGACGGCGGGCGCCGGGGTGATCGTCACGGTGAAGGGTAGCAGGGCCGCATCGGCGGCGGACGTGTTGGCGTCATCATCGGTCGCCGTCCAGGTCAGCGTGACCGCCGAGGCGGCGGCGGTGGGTGTGCCGGTCAGGGTGCGGTCGGCGTTGGTGAAGGTCAGGCCGGCGGGGATGGCATCGGGAGTCAGGGTGTAGCTCAGGTTGTCGTCGCCACCGGTGGCTTCCGGTAACGTCAGCGTCGGGATGGCAACGCCGGCGGTGTAGGTCTGGTCAGGCACCGTCCCTGTCGACGGATCGAAGGTCGGCGCGCTGTCGGTGTCGGGGATGGTGACGATGACCTCGGTGCCAGTGCCGATGACGCTGCCGTAGCCACCCACGGTATGGGTGATCGTGGCGGTGTCCTCGGTGGCATCCGCGTCGGTGGCGCCGGTGACGGTCACCGTCTGTGCGGCGTTCCAGGTCACCGTGGTGAAGGTCAGGGCGCCGGTAACGGTGGCGACGCCGGGGTCACCGCTGGTTGGCGTGACCGTCACCTCGCCGGCGGGCAAGGTGGTCAGCACCACGGTGTAGATGGTTGTGCTGCCTTCATTCACGGTGAGGGCGGTCTCCGAAAGGGTGACGCCGGGGGTGTCGGTGTCGTCGACGGCCACCGTCACATCGCCAGCGCTCACCGCGTTGTAGCCGGCCACCACATGGGTGATGCGGGCGGTGGCGTCGGTCGCGTCAGCATCCTCGGCGCCGGTGACGGTGACGGTCTGCTCGGTGTTCCAGGTCGCCGTGGTGAAAGTCAGCGCGCCGGTGACGGTGGCGGCGTCCGGGTTATCGCTGGTTGGCGTGACCGTCACGTCGCCGGCGGGCACGGTGGTCAGCGCCACGGTGTAGATGGTCGTACTGCCTTCATTCACGGTGAGGGCGGTCGGGGCGAGGGTGACCGCGGGCGCCGGGGTGATCGTCACGGGGAAGGTCAGCGTGGCTGCATCGGCGGCGGTTGTGTTGCTGTCTGAATCGGTGGCCGTCCAGGTCAGCGTGACGGCCGGGGCCGCGGTGAGGGGCGTGCCGGTCAGGGTGCGGTCGGTGTCGGTGTAGGTCAGGCCGGCGGGGAGGCTGCCGGTTAGCGCATAGTTCAGGGCGCCATTCCCACTGGTGGCAACCGGGAGGGTCAGGGTTGAAATGGCGGTCTCGGCGACATAGGTCTGGTCGGACACCGTCTCCGCACCGAAGGATGGCGCCGTTGGGTCGGCATCGTTGTCGGTGACCGTGACCACAACATCGGCGGCGGTGACGGTGCCGTAGCCGCTTACCATATGGCTGATGGTGGCGACGTCGTCAATGGAATCAGTGTCCTCGGCGGCGCCGACGGAGACGGTCAT
Organism: Nitrospirales bacterium; assembly: GCA_963692935.1. GTDB lineage: Bacteria > Nitrospirota > Nitrospiria > Nitrospirales > UBA8639 > Bin75. The sequence goes on along the minus strand of OY843588.1, from coordinate 80,136 downwards.
GGCGGTATTCCAGTTTGCGGTGCTGAAGGTCAGCGCGACGGGGCTGGTCATCACATTGCCGGCGGTGTTGACGCTCGTCGTCACCGTCACGTCACCGGGTGGCACGGTGGTCAGCGCCATGGTGTAGGTGGTCGTGCTACCTTCACCCACGGAGAGGGTGGCGGCGGAGAGGGTGACTCCGGGCACCACGGTGATCGTCACGGTGAAGGTCAGCGTGGCCGCATCGTCGGCGGCGGTGTTGGCGTCCTCATCAGTGGCCGTCCAGGTCAGCGTGACGGCCGAGGCGGCGGCGGTGGGTGTACCGGCCAGGGTGCGGTCGGCGTTGGTGAAGGTCAGGCCGGCGGGGATGGCGGCATCGGGAGTCAGGGCGTAGCTCAGGTCGCCGTCGCCACCGCTGGCTTCCGGTAACGTCAGCGTCGGGATGGCGGCGTCGGCGGTGTAGGTCTGGTCAGGCACCGTCCCTGTCGACGGATCGAAGGTCGGCGCGCTGTCGGTGTCGGGGATGGTGACGAGGACTTCATCGGCGGTGACGCTACCGTAGCCGCCCACGGTATGGGTGATCGTGGCGGTGGCATCGGTGTCATCCGCGTCGGGGGCGGCGGTGGCGCCGGTGACGGTGACGGTCTGCGCGGTGTTCCAGGTCGCCGTGGTGAAAGTCAGGACGCCGGTGACGGTGGCGACGGCGGGGGCACCGCTGGTTGGCGTGACCGTCACCTCGCCGGCGGGCACGGTGGTCAGCGCCACGGTGTAGGTGGCCGTGCTGCCTTCATCCACGGTGAGGGCGGTCGGGTCGAGGGTGACGGCGGGCGCCGGGGTGATCGTCACGGTGAAGGGTAGCAGGGCCGCATCGGCGGCGGCCGTGTTGGCGTCATCATCGGTGGCTGTCCAGGTCAGCGTGACGGCCGTGGCGGCGGCGGTGGGTGTGCCGGTCAGGGTGCGGTCGGCGTTGGTGAAGGTCAGGCCGGCGGGGATGGCATCGGGAGTCAGGGCGTAGCTCAGGTCGCCGTCGCCACCGGAGGCTTCCGGTAACGTCAGCGTCGGGATGGCGGCGTCGGCGGTGTAGGTCTGGTCAGGCACCGTCCCTGTCGACGGGTCGAAGGTCGGCGCGCTGTCGGTGTCGGGGATGGTGACGAGGACCTCGGCGCCGGGGACGCTGTCGTAGCCACTCACAGTATGGGTGATCGTGGCGGTGTCCTCGGTGGCGTTCGCGTCGGTGGCGGCGGTGATGGTCACCGTCTGTGCCATGTTCCAGGTCGCCGTGCTGAAGGTCAGGGCGCCGGTGACGATGACCTCGGTGGAAGCGTCGGGCGTCACGGTGACATCGCCAGTGGGCACGGTGGTCAGCATGACGGTGTAGAGGGCCATGCTGCCTTCATCCACGGTGAGGGCGGTCGGGTCGAGGGTGACCACGAGCGCCGGAATGATCGTCACGGCGAAGGTTAGCGTGACCGTATCGTCGGCAGCCGTGTTGGTATCGGTATCCGTGGCTGTGTAGGTCAGCGTGACGGCCGCGGCGACGGCGGTGGGCGTGCCGGCCAGGGTGCGGGTGGCCTCGGTGAAGGTCAGGCCGGCGGGAATGGTGGAATCGGAAGTCAGGGCGTAGCTCAGGTCGCCGTCGCCACCGGAGGCTTCCGGTAACGTCAGCGTCGGGATGGCGGCGCCGGCGGTGTAGGTCTGGTCAGGCACCGTCCCTGTCGACGGGTCGAAGGTCGGCGCGCTGTCGGTGTCGGGGATGGTGACGAGGACCTCGGCGCCGGGGACACTGTCGTAGCCACTCACAGTATGGGTGATCGTGGCGGTGTCCTCGGTGGCGTCCGCGTCGGTAACGGCGGTGACGGTCACCGTCTGCGCCGTGTTCCAGGTCGCCGTGCTGAAGGTCAGGGCGCCGGTGACGGTGACCTCGGCGAGAGCGTCGGGCGTCACGGTGACATCGCCAGTGGGCACGGTGGTCAGCACGACGGTGTAGATGGTCGTGCTGCCTTCATCCACGGTGAGAGCGGTCGGGTCGAGGGTGACCACGAGCGCCGGGATGATCGTCACGGCGAAGGTCAGCGTGGCCGTATCGTCGGCAGCCGTGTTGGTATCGGTATCCGTGGCTGTGTAGGTCAGCGTGACGGCCGCGGCGACGGCGGTGGGCGTGCCGGTCAGGGTACGGTCGGTGTCGTTGAAGGTCAGGCCGGCGGGGATGGTGGCATCGGAAGTCAGGGCGTAGCTCAGGTCGCCGTCGCCACCGCTGGCTTCCGGTAACGTCAGCGTCGGGATGGCGGCGCCGGCGGTGTAGGTCTGGTCAGGCACCGTCCCTGTCGACGGATCGAAGGTCGGCGCGCTGTCGGTGTCGGGGATGGTGACGAGGACCTCGGCGCCGGGGACGCTGTCGTAGCCACTCACAGTATGGGTGATCGTGGCGGTGTCCTCGGTGGCGTCCGCGTCGGTAACGGCGGTGACCGTCACCGTCTGCGCCGTGTTCCAGGTCGCCGTGCTGAAGGTCAGGGCGCCGGTGACGGTGACCTCGGCGGAAGCGTCGGGCGTCACGGTGACTTCGCCGTCGGGCACGGTGGTCAGCACGACGGTGTAGATGGTCGTGCTGCCTTCATCCACGGTGAGGGTGGTCGGGTCGAGGGTGACCACGGGCGCCGGGATGATCGTCACGGCGAAGGTCAGCATGGCCGTATCGTCGGCGGCCGTGTTGGTATCGGTATCCGTGGCTGTGTAGGTCAGCGTGACGGCCGCGGCGGCGGCGGTGGGCGTGCCGGTCAGGGTGCGGGTGGCCTCGGTGAAGGTCAGGCCGGTGGGAATGGCGGCATCGGCAGTCAGGGCGTAGCTCAGGTCGCCGTCGCCACCGCTGGCTTCCGGTAACGTCAGCGTCGGGATGGCGGCGCCGGCGGTGTAGGTCTGGTCAGGCACCGTCCCTGTCGACGGGTCAAAGGTCGGGGCGCTGTCGGTGTCGGGGATGGTGACGAGGACATCATCGGCGGTGACGCTACCGTAGCCGCCCACGGTATGGGTGATCGTGGCGGTGGCATCGGTGTCGTCCGCGTCGGGGGCGGCGGTGGCGCCGGTGACGGTCACCGTCTGCTCGGTGTTCCAAGTCGCCGTGGTGAAAGTCAGGACGCCGGTGACGGTGGCGACGGCGGGGGCACCGCTGGTTGGCGTGACCGTCACGTCGCCGGCGGGCACGGTGGTCAGCGCCACGGTGTAGGTGGCCGTGCTGCCTTCATCCACGGTGAGGGCGGTCGGGTCGAGGGTGACGGCGGGCGCCGGGGTGATCGTCACGGTGAAGGGTAGCAGGGCCGCATCGGCGGCGGCCGTGTTGGCATCATCATCGGTCGCCGTCCAGGTCAGCGTGACCGCCGAGGCGGCGGCGGTGGGTGTGCCGGTCAGTGTGCGGTCGGCGTTGGTGAAGGTCAGGCCGGCGGGGAGGGCATCGGGAGTCAGGGCGTAGCTCAGGTCGCCGTCGCCACCGGTGGCTTCCGGCAAGGTCAGCGTCGGGATGGCGGCGCCGGCGGTGTAGGTCTGGTCGGGCACCGTCGCCGGGGTGAAGATCGGCGCGGTGTCGAATTCGGAGATGGTAACAGACAGCGGCTCGCCGGCACGGTGGCCGGTGGCGTCGGCGGTCAAGGTGAAGACTTCGTCGCCCTCGTTCAACCTATCGGCGGGGGCGGCCAGGGTGAACGTCTTGCGGTTCTCGCCGAAGGCGAAGTCCAGTGTGCCGCTGGTTGCGCTCAAGTCGGCGTCCACGGTGTCGACGTGACTGGCCCGCCAGGTGACGCGCACGGCGCGCACCCCCGTGCCGCTGCGGGTAACGGTGTAGAGGCCGCCGGCGCCGCCTTCGGCGAGGTTGGCGGGACCGCTGACGGTGAAGGTGTTGGTGCGGTCGTTATCGCTGAGTTGCACGTTGAAACTGCCGGAGGCGGAACCGGCGGGGAAGCCGACGCCGCGCATGGTGTGACTGACTAGAAAGCGTTCGTCTTCTTCGTCGTAGTCGTCGTTGGCGGTCACCGTCATCGTGCGCAGGATGTTCCAGTTCATCTCGGTGAATATCAGCGCGCCGCCCGCTTCGCCCGGCACACCGCCGGCATGACGGAAGGTCAGGTCGCCGGTGGACGGAACGACGTCGGGTGTGACCGTCACATCGCCGGTCGGCGCCATGTTCAGCGCCACGGTGTAGGTTTCGCTCGTCCCTTCTGTAATGGCCAGGTTGGTCCTCGAAATGTTCAGCAGAGAGTCAAAGACCGTGTAGGTTCTCGGGGTTGTGTCAAACGTGTTAGGACCCAGCATCCGGTTGGTGATCGTGACGGTGATCGTTTCCGGGATGGTCTCGGTGACTGAATCGCGGTTGACCAGGATAGACAGCTCCACCTCTCTGCCCCTCGACCCGGTAAGCAGGAGGGAGCCTGTGCCTGATGCAGGACTGAATTGGAATTGCAGAGCGCGCCCGTTGTGGCTCACCGAGTAGTCGGCGGTGCGTGTGGCGCTGCCGGTGATGCTGAAGTGCACGCGGGTGGCCCGCCCGAACCCTCCGCTCCCACGGACCCAGATCGGCTGTCTGATGGTGTCACCCTCGCGCACATAATAGTTGCCGGTATCAACGAGATAGACCTGGCCCTGGGGGGCGTCCGAGGCGCTGGAGAGGATGGTGGCGACCAGATCGGGGCCGGCCTCGTGGCCCGGAGCGGATACGCTCACGGTGAAGTCTTCGTTCGTTTCCTCCAACGCGTCCTCGCGCGGGGTCAGGGTGAAGACCTTGAGGTCATCGCCGGCGGCGAATACCACGGTGCCGGTGACGGCTTCGAAGTCGTCGGCATCGGTGTCAGTGGTCGCGCCACTGCCGTGGATAACCCGCCACGTGACGGTGGTATCGCCACTCAACTCCTTGCCGGTGCGAATAATGCGGTAAGGCTCGGTCTCGCCTTCGGTGAGGCGGCTGGCCCCGAAGACGGTGAAGCCGGTTTCGTTATCCAGCGCGGTGACCTCGACATCGGGGACGACCAAGTCGGCGCCGGCCACCGCGTGGGAGATGATGACGCTATTCGCAACCGCGTCATCGTCCCTTTTGTTTGTGACGGTTACCGTCTGCGCGACGTTCCAGTTGCCGGCGGGGAAGGTCAGCGCGCCGCTGGTGGTGATGGGGTTGGAGGTACCGCTGTCGAGGCGGGCACTCGGCGTGATGGTCACATCACCGTCCGGTTGGCCGGTCAGCGCCACGGTGTAGGTGGCGGAGGCGTCTTCGTCCACCGTCAGCGCGGTCGGCATAATCACGACCGGATCCAACATCACCACCGTCACCTCAAACGCTGCGCTGGCGGCGTCGCCGTCTTCATCCGTGACCGTGTAGGTCAAGGTAACCGCGCCCGCCACCGTGGTCGGCGTGCCGGACAGGGTACGGACGGCGCCGATGCCGGTGAAGGTCAGGCCGTCGGGGATGTCGGAATCGGGGGTCAGGGCGTAGCTCAGGACGCCGTCGCCACCGTTGGCTTCCGGTAACGTCAGCGTCGGGATGGCGGCGTCGGCGATGTAGGTCTGGTCAGGCACCGTCCCTGTCGACGGATCGAAGGTCGGGGCGCTGTCGGTGTCGGGGATGGTGACGAGGACATCATCGGCGGTGACGCTACCGTAGCCGCCCACGGTATGGGTGATCGTGGCGGTGGCATCGGTGTCGTCCGCGTCGGGGGCGGCGGTGGCGCCGGTGACGGTGACGGTCTGCGCGGTGTTCCAGGTCGCCGTGGTGAAAGTCAGGACGCCGGTGACGGTGGCGACGGCGGGGGCACCGCTGGTTGGCGTGACCGTCACGTCGCCGGCGGGCACGGTGGTCAGCGCCACGGTGTAGGTGGCCGTGCTGCCTTCATCCACGGTGAGGGCGGTCGGGTCGAGGGTGACGGCGGGCGCCGGGGTGATCGTCACGGTGAAGGGTAGCAGGGCCGCATCGGCGGCGGCCGTGTTGGCGTCATCATCGGTGGCTGTCCAGGTCAGCGTGACCGCCGTGGCGGCGGCGGTGGGCGTGCCGGCCAGGGTGCGGTCGGCGTTGGTGAAGGTCAGGCCGTCGGGGATGGCATCGGGAGTCAGGGCGTAGCTCAGGTCGCCGTCGCCACCGGAGGCTTCCGGTAACGTCAGCGTCGGGATGGCGGCGCCGGCGGTGTAGGTCTGGTCAGGCACCGTCCCTGTCGACGGGTCGAAGGTCGGCGCGCTGTCGGTGTCGGGGATGGTGACGAGGACCTCGGCGCCGGGGACACTGTCGTAGCCACTCACAGTATGGGTGATCGTGGCGGTGTCCTCGGTGGCGTCCGCGTCGGTGGCGGCGGTGACGGTCACCGTCTGTGCCATGTTCCAGGTCGCCGTGCTGAAGGTCAGGGCGCCGGTGACGATGACCTCGGCGGAAGCGTCGAGCGTCACGGTGACATCGCCAGTGGGCACGGTGGTCAGCATGACGGTGTAGATGGCCGTGCTGCCTTCATCCACGGTGAGAGCGGTCGGGTCGAGGGTGACCACGGGCGCCGGGATGATCGTCACGGCGAAGGTCAGCGTGGCCGTATCGTCGGCAGCCGTGTTGGTATCGGTATCCGTGGCTGTGTAGGTCAGCGTGACGGCCGCGGCGGCGGAGGTGGGCGTGCCGGCCAGGGTGCGGGTGGCCTCGGTGAAGGTCAGGCCGGCGGGAATGGTGGAATCGGAAGTCAGGGCGTAGCTCAGGTCGCCGTCGCCACCGGAGGCTTCCGGTAACGTCAGCGTCGGGATGGCGGCGCCGGCGGTGTAGGTCTGGTCAGGCACCGTCCCTGTCGACGGGTCAAAGGTCGGCGCACTGTCGGTGTCGGGGATGGTGACGAGGACCTCGGCACCGGGGACATTGTCGTAGCCACTCACAGTATGGGTGATCGTGGCAGTGTCCTCGGTGTCGTCCGCGTCGGTAACGGCGGTGACGGTCACCGTCTGCGCCGTGTTCCAGGTCGCCGTGCTGAAGGTCAGGGCGCCGGTGACGGTGACCTCGGCGAGAGCGTCGGGCGTCACGGTGACATCGCCAGTGGGCACGGTGGTCAGCACGACGGTGTAGATGGTCGTGCTGCCTTCATCCACGGTGAGGGCGGTCGGGTCGAGGGTGACCACGGGCGCCGGGATGATCGTCACGGCGAAGGTCAGCATGGCCGTATCGTCGGCGGCCGTGTTGGTATCGGTATCCGTGGCTGTGTAGGTCAGCGTGACGGCCGCGGCGGCGGCGGTGGGCGTGCCGGCCAGGGTGCGGGTGGCCTCGGTGAAGGTCAGGCCGGCGGGAATGGTGGAATCGGAAGTCAGGGCGTAGCTCAGGTCGCCGTCGCCACCGCTGGCTTCCGGTAACGTCAGCGTCGGGATGGCGGCGCCGGCGGTGTAGGTCTGGTCAGGCACCGTCCCTGTCGACGGGTCAAAGGTCGGGGCGCTGTCGGTGTCGGGGATGGTGACGAGGACATCATCGGCGGTGACGCTACCGTAGCCGCCCACGGTATGGGTGATCGTGGCGGTGGCATCGGTGTCGTCCGCGTCGGGGGCGGCGGTGGCGCCGGTGACGGTGACGGTCTGCGCGGTGTTCCAGGTCGCCGTGGTGAAAGTCAGGACGCCGGTGACGGTGGCGACGGCGGGGGCACCGCTGGTTGGCGTGACCGTCACGTCGCCGGCGGGCACGGTGGTCAGCGCCACGGTGTAGGTGGCCGTGCTGCCTTCATCCACGGTGAGGGCGGTCGGGTCGAGGGTGACGGCGGGCGCCGGGGTGATCGTCACGGTGAAGGGTAGCAGGGCCGCATCGGCGGCGGCCGTGTTGGCGTCATCATCGGTGGCTGTCCAGGTCAGCGTGACCGCCGTGGCGGCGGCGGTGGGCGTGCCGGCCAGGGTGCGGTCGGCGTTGGTGAAGGTCAGGCCGTCGGGGATGGCATCGGGAGTCAGGGCGTAGCTCAGGTCGCCGTCGCCACCGGAGGCTTCCGGTAACGTCAGCGTCGGGATGGCGGCGTCGGCGGTGTAGGTCTGGTCAGGCACCGTCCCTGTCGACGGGTCGAAGGTCGGCGCGCTGTCGGTGTCGGGGATGGTGACGAGGACCTCGGCGCCGGGGACACTGTCGTAGCCACTCACAGTATGGGTGATCGTGGCGGTGTCCTCGGTGGCGTCCGCGTCGGTGGCGGCGGTGACGGTCACCGTCTGTGCCATGTTCCAGGTCGCCGTGCTGAAGGTCAGGGCGCCGGTGACGATGACCTCGGCGGAAGCGTCGAGCGTCACGGTGACATCGCCAGTGGGCACGGTGGTCAGCATGACGGTGTAGATGGCCGTGCTGCCTTCATCCACGGTGAGAGCGGTCGGGTCGAGGGTGACCACGGGCGCCGGGATGATCGTCACGGCGAAGGTCAGCATGGCCGTATCGTCGGCAGCCGTGTTGGTATCGGTATCCGTGACCGTGTAGGTCAGCGTGACGGCCGGGGCGACCATGGTGGGCGTGCCGGCCAGGGTGCGGGTGGCCTCGGTGAAGGTCAGGCCGGCGGGGATGGTGGAATCGGAAGTCAGGGCGTAGCTCAGGTCGCCGTCGCCACCGGAGGCTTCCGGTAACGTCAGCGTCGGGATGGCGGCGTCGGCGGTGTAGGTCTGGTCAGGCACCGCCCCTGTCGACGGGTCAAAGGTCGGCGCACTGTCGGTGTCGGGGATGGTGACGATGACCTCGGCGCCGGGGACACTGTCGTAGCCACTCACAGTATGGGTGATCGTGGCGGTGTCCTCGGTGTCGTCCGCGTCGGTAACGGCGGTGACGGTCACCGTCTGCGCCATGTTCCAGGTCGCCGTGCTGAAGGTCAGGGCGCCGGTGACGGTGACCTCGGCGAGAGCGTCGGGCGTCACGGTGACATCGCCAGTGGGCACGGTGGTCAGCACGACGGTGTAGATGGTCGTGCTGCCTTCATCCACGGTGAGGGCGGTCGGGTCGAGGGTGACCACGGGCGCCGGGATGATCGTCACGGCGAAGGTCAGCATGGCCGTATCGTCGGCAACCGTGTTGGTATCGGTATCCATGGCTGTGTAGGTCAGCGTGACGGCCGCGGCGACGGTGGTGGGCGTGCCGGCCAGGGTGCGGGTGGCCTCGGTGAAGGTCAGGCCGGTGGGAATGGCGGCATCGGCAGTCAGGGCGTAGCTCAGGTCGCCATCGCCACCGGAGGCTTCCGGTAACGTCAGCGTCGGGATGGCGGTGCCGGCGGTGTAGGTCTGGTCAGGCACCGTCCCTGTCGACGGATCGAAGGTCGGCGCGCTGTCGGTGTCGGGGATGGTGACGAGGACTTCATCGGCGGTGACGCTACCGTAGCCGCCCACGGTATGGGTGATCGTGGCGGTGGCATCGGTGGCGTCCGCGTCGGGGGCGGCGGTGGCGCCGGTGACGGTGACGGTCTGCGCGGTGTTCCAGGTCGCCGTGGTGAAAGTCAGGACGCCGGTGACGGTGGCGACGGCGGGGGCACCGCTGGTTGGCGTGACCGTCACGTCGCCGGCGGGCACGGTGGTCAGCGCCACGGTGTAGGTGGCCGTGCTGCCTTCATCCACGGTGAGGGCGGTCGGGTCGAGGGTGACGGCGGGCGCCGGGGTGATCGTCACGGTGAAGGGTAGCAGGGCCGCATCGGCGGCGGCCGTGTTGGCGTCATCATCGGTGGCTGTCCAGGTCAGCGTGACCGCCGTGGCGGCGGCGGTGGGCGTGCCGGTCAGGGTGCGGTCGGCGTTGGTGAAGGTCAGGCCGTCGGGGATGGCATCGGGAGTCAGGGCGTAGCTCAGGTCGCCGTCGCCACCGGTGGCTTCCGGTAACGTCAGCGTCGGGATGGCGGCGCCGGCGGTGTAGGTCTGGTCAGGCACCGTCCCTGTCGACGGGTCGAAGGTCGGCGCGCTGTCGGTATCGGGGATGGTGACGAGGACATTGTCGGCGGTGACGTTGCCGTAGCCGCCCACGGTATGGGTGATCGTGGCGGTGGCATCGGTGTCGTCCGCGTCGGGGGCGGCGGGGGCGCCGGTGACGGTCACCGTCTGCTCGGTGTTCCAGGTCGTCGTGCTGAAGGTCAGCGCGCCGGTGACGGTGGCGGCGTCCGGGTTATCGCTGGTTGGCGTGACCGTCACGTCGCCGGCGGGCACGGTGGTCAGCGCCACGGTGTAGGTGGCCGTGCTACCTTCATCCACGGTGAGGGCGGTCGGGTCGAGGGTGACGGCGGGCGCAGTGATGATCGTCACGGTGAAGGTCAGCATGTCCGCATCGGCGGCGGCGGTGTTGGCGTCATCATCGGTGGCTGTCCAGGTCAGCGTGACCGCCGAGGCGGCGGCGGTGGGTGTACCGGCCAGGGTGCGGTCGGCGTCATTGAAGGTCAGGCCGTCGGGGATGGCATCGGGAGTCAGGGCATAGCTCAGGTCGCCGTCGCCACCGCTGGCTTCCGGTAACGTCAGCGTCGGGATGGCGGCGTCGGCGGTGTAGGTCTGGTCAGGCACCGTCCCTGTCGACGGATCGAAGGTCGGCGCGCTGTCGGTATCGGGGATGGTGACGAGGACATCATCGGCGGTGACGCTACCGTAGCCGCCCACGGTATGGGTGATCGTGGCGGTGGCATCGGTGTCATCCGCGTCGGGGGCGGCGGTGGCGCCGGTGACGGTGACGGTCTGCGCGGTGTTCCAGGTTGCCGTGGTGAAGGTCAGGACGCCGGTGACGGTGGCGACGGCGGGGGCACCGCTGGTTGGCGTGACTGTCACGTCGCCGGCGGGCACGGTGGTCAGCGCCACGGTGTAGATGGCCGTGCCGCCTTCATCCACGGTGAGGGCGGTCGGGTCGAGGGTGACGGCGGGTGCCGGGGTGATCGTCACGGTGAAGGGTAGCAGGGCCGCATCGGCGGCGGCGGTGTTGGCGTCATCATCGGTGGCTGTCCAGGTCAGCGTGACGGCCGTGGCGGCGGCGGTGGGTGTACCGGCCAGGGTGCGGTCGGCGTCATTGAAGGTCAGGCCGTCGGGGATGGCATCGGGAGTCAGGGTGTAGCTCAGGTCGCCGTTGCCACCGGTGGCTTCCGGTAACGTCAGCGTCGGGATGGCAACGCCGGCGGTGTAGGTCTGGTCAGGCACCGTCCCTGTCGACGGATCGAAGGTCGGCGCGCTGTCGGTGTCGGGGACGGTGACGATGACCTCGGTGCCAGTGCCGATGACGCTGCCGTAGCCACCTACGGTATGGGTGATCGTGGCGGTGTCCTCGGTGGCATCCGCGTCGGTGGCGCCGGTGACGGTCACCGTCTGCTCGGCGTTCCAGGTCGCCGTGGTGAAGGTCAGCGCGGCGGTGACGGTGGCGACGCCGGTGTCATCGCTGGTTGGCGTGACCGTCACGTCCCCGGCGGGCAAGGTGGTCAGCACCACGGTGTAGATGGTTGTGCTGCCTTCATTCACGGTGAGGGCGGTCTCCGAAAGGGTGACGCCGGGGGTGTCGGTGTCAGCAACGATTACCGTCACCTCGCCAGCGCTCACCGTGTCGTAGCCGTCCACCTGATGGGTGATGGCGACGGTGGCGTCGGTCGCGTCAGCATCCTCGGTAGTGGTGACGGTCACCGTCTGCTCGGTGTTCCAGGTCGTCGTGCTGAAGGTCAGCGCGCCGGTGACGGTGACGCCGGTGTCACCGCTGGTTGGCGTGACCGTCACGTCCCCGGCGGGCACGGTGGTCAGCGCCACGGTGTAGATGGTCGTACTGCCTTCATTCACGGTGAGGGCGGTCGGGGCGAGGGTGACCGCGGGCGCCGGGGTGATCGTCACGGGGAAGGTCAGCGTGGCTGCATCGGCGGCGGTTGTGTTGCTGTCTGAATCGGTGGCCGTCCAGGTCAGCGTGACGGCCGGGGCCGCGGTGAGGGGCGTGCCGGTCAGGGTGCGGGCGGTGTCGGTGTAGGTCAGGCCGGCGGGGAGGCTGCCGGTTAGCGCATAGTTCAGGGCGCCATTCCCGCTGGTGGCGGTCGGGAGGGTCAGGGTTGAAATGGCGGTCTCGGCGACATAGGTCAGGGCGGACACCGTCTCCGCACCGAAGGATGGCGCCGTTGGGTCGGCATCGCTGTCGGTGACCGTGACCACAACATCGGCGGCGGTGACGGTGCCGTAGCCGCTTACCATATGGCTGATGGTGGCGACGTCGTCAATGGAATCAGTGTCCTCGGCGGCGCCGACGGAGACGGTCATGGCGGTATTCCAGTTTGCGGTGCTGAAGGTCAGCGCGACGGGGCTGGTCGTCACATTGTCGACGGGGTTGACGCTCGTCGTCACCGTCACGTCACCGGGTGGCACGGTGGTCAGCACCATGGTGTAGGTGGTCGTGCTGCCTTCACCCACGGAGAGGGTGGCGGCGGAGAGGGTGACTCCGGGCACCACGGTGATCGTCACGGTGAAGGTCAGCGTGGCCGCATCGTCGGCGGCGGTGTTGGCGTCCGCATCAGTGGCCGTCCAGGTCAGCGTGACGGCCGCGACGGCGGCGGTGGGCGTGCCGGCCAGGGTGCGGTCGGTGTCGTTGAAGGTCAGGCCGGCGGGGATGGTGGCATCGGAAGTCAGGGCGTAGCTCAGGTCGCCGTCGCCACCAGAGGCTTCCGGTAACGTCAGCGTCGGGATGGCGGCGTCGGCGGTGTAGGTCTGGTCAGGCACCGTCCCTGTCGACGGGTCGAAGGTCGGCGCGCTGTCGGTATCGGGGATGGTGACGAGGACTTCATCGGCGGTGACGTTACCGTAGCCGCCCACGGTATGGGTGATCGTGGCGGTGGCATCGGTGGCGTCCGCGTCGGGGGCGGCGGTGGCGCCGGTGACGGTGACGGTCTGCGCGGTGTTCCAGGTCGCCGTGGTGAAAGTCAGGACGCCGGTGACGGTGGCGACGGCGGGGGCACCGCTGGTTGGCGTGACCGTCACGTCGCCGGCGGGCACGGTGGTCAGCGCCACGGTGTAGGTGGCCGTGCTGCCTTCATCCACGGTGAGGGCGGTCGGGTCGAGGGTGACGGCGGGCGCCGGGGTGATCGTCACGGTGAAGGGTAGCAGGGCCGCATCGGCGGCGGCCGTGTTGGCATCCTCATCGGTAGCCGTCCAGGTCAGCGTGACCGCCGTGGCGGCGGCGGTGGGCGTGCCGGCCAGGGTGCGGTCGGCGTTGGTGAAGGTCAGGCCGTCGGGGAGGGCATCGGGAGTCAGGGCGTAGCTCAGGTCGCCGTCGCCACCGGTGGCTTCCGGTAACGTCAGCGTCGGGATGGCGGCGTCGGCGGTGTAGGTCTGGTCAGGCACCGTCCCTGTCGACGGGTCGAAGGTCGGCGCGCTGTCGGTGTCGGGGATGGTGACGAGGACTTCATCGGCGGTGACGCTACCGTAGCCGCCCACGGTATGGGTGATCGTGGCGGTGGCATCGGTGTCGTCCGCGTCGGGGGCGGCGGGGGCGCCGGTGACGGTGACGGTCTGCGCGGTGTTCCAGGTCGCCGTGGTGAAAGTCAGGACGCCGGTGACGGTGGCGACGGCGGGGGCACCGCTGGTTGGCGTGACCGTCACGTCGCCGACGGGCACGGTGGTCAGCGCCACGGTGTAGGTGGCCGTGCTGCCTTCATCCACGGTGAGGGCGGTCGGGGCGAGGGTGACGGCGGGCGCCGGGGTGATCGTCACGGTGAAGGGTAGCAGGGCCGCATCGGCGGCGGCCGTGTTGGCGTCATCATCGGTGGCTGTCCAGGTCAGCGTGACCGCCGTGGCGGCGGCGGTGGGCGTGCCGGCCAGGGTGCGGTCGGCGTTGGTGAAGGTCAGGCCGTCGGGGATGGCATCGGGAGTCAGGGCGTAGCTCAGGTCGCCGTCGCCACCGGTGGCTTCCGGTAACGTCAGCGTCGGGATGGCGGCGTCGGCGGTGTAGGTCTGGTCAGGCACCGTCCCTGTCGACGGATCGAAGGTCGGCGCGCTGTCGGTGTCGGGGATGGTGACGAGGACATTGTCGGCGGTGACGTTGCCGTAGCCGCCCACGGTATGGGTGATCGTGGCGGTGGCATCGGTGGCGTCCGCGTCGGGGGCGGCGGGGGCGCCGGTGACGGTCACCGTCTGCTCGGTGTTCCAGGTCGTCGTGCTGAAGGTCAGCGCGCCGGTGACGGTGGCGGCGTCCGGGTTATCGCTGGTTGGCGTGACCGTCACGTCGCCGGCGGGCACGGTGGTCAGCGCCACGGTGTAGGTGGCCGTGCTGCCTTCATCCACGGTGAGGGCGGTCGGGTCGAGGGTGACGGCGGGCGCAGTGATGATCGTCACGGTGAAGGTCAGCATGTCCGCATCGGCGGCGGCGGTGTTGGCGTCATCATCGGTGGCTGTCCAGGTCAGCGTGACCGCCGAGGCGGCGGCGGTGGGTGTACCGGCCAGGGTGCGGTCGGCGTCATTGAAGGTCAGGCCGGCGGGGATGGCATCGGGAGTCAGGGCATAGCTCAGGTCGCCGTCGCCACCGCTGGCTTCCGGTAACGTCAGCGTCGGGATGGCGGCGTCGGCGGTGTAGGTCTGGTCAGGCACCGTCCCTGTCGACGGATCGAAGGTCGGCGCGCTGTCGGTATCGGGGATGGTGACGAGGACATCATCGGCGGTGACGCTACCGTAGCCGCCCACGGTATGGGTGATCGTGGCGGTGGCATCGGTGTCATCCGCGTCGGGGGCGGCGGTGGCGCCGGTGACGGTGACGGTCTGCGCGGTGTTCCAGGTTGCCGTGGTGAAGGTCAGGACGCCGGTGACGGTGGCGACGGCGGGGGCACCGCTGGTTGGCGTGACTGTCACGTCGCCGGCGGGCACGGTGGTCAGCGCCACGGTATAGATGGCCGTGCTACCTTCATCCACGGTGAGGGCGGTCGGGTCGAGGGTGACGGCGGGCGCCGGGGTGATCGTCACGGTGAAGGGTAGCAGGGCCGCATCGGCGGCGGCGGTGTTGGCGTCATCATCGGTGGCTGTCCAGGTCAGCGTGACCGCCGAGGCGGCGGCGGTGGGTGTACCGGCCAGGGTGCGGTCGGCGTTGGTGAAGGTCAGGCCGTCGGGGATGGCATCGGGAGTCAGGGCGTAGCTCAGGTCGCCGTTGCCACCGGTGGCTTCCGGTAACGTCAGCGTCGGGATGGCGGCGTCGGCGGTGTAGATCTGGGCAGGCACCATCATCGGGTCGAAGGTCGGCGCGCTGTCGGTGTCGGGGACGGTGACGATGACCTCGGTGCCAGTGCCGATGACGCTGCCGTAGCCGCCTACGGTATGGGTGATCGTGGCGGTGTCCTCGGTGGCATCCGCGTCGGTGGCGCCGGTGACGGTCACCGTCTGCTCGGCGTTCCAGGTCGCCGTGGTGAAGGTCAGCGCGCCGGTGACGGTGGCGACGCCGGTGTCATCGCTGGTTGGCGTGACCGTCACGTCCCCGGCGGGCAAGGTGGTCAGCACCACGGTGTAGATGGTTGTGCTGCCTTCATTCACGGTGAGGGCGGTCTCCGAAAGGGTGACGCCGGGGGTGTCGGTGTCAGCAACGATTACCGTCACATCGCCAGCGCTCACCGTGTCGTAGCCGTCCACCTGATGGGTGATGGCGACGGTGGCGTCGGTCGCGTCAGCATCCTCGGTAGTGGTGACGGTCACCGTCTGCTCGGTGTTCCAGGTCGTCGTGCTGAAGGTCAGCGCGCCGGTGACGGTGACGCCGGTGTCACCGCTGGTTGGCGTGACCGTCACGTCCCCGGCGGGCACGGTGGTCAGCGCCACGGTGTAGATGGTCGTACTGCCTTCATTCACGGTGAGGGCGGTCGGGGCGAGGGTGACCGCGGGCGCCGGGGTGATCGTCACGGGGAAGGTCAGCGTGGCTGCATCGGCGGCGGTTGTGTTGCTGTCTGAATCGGTGGCCGTCCAGGTCAGCGTGACGGCCGGGGCCGCGGTGAGGGGCGTGCCGGTCAGGGTGCGGGCGGTGTCGGTGTAGGTCAGGCCGGCGGGGAGGCTGCCGGTTAGCGCATAGTTCAGGGCGCCATTCCCGCTGGTGGCAACCGGGAGGGTCAGGGTTGAAATGGCGGTCTCGGCGACATAGGTCTGGGCGGACACCGTCTCCGCACCGAAGGATGGCGCCGTTGGGTCGGCATCGTTGTCGGTGACCGTGACCACAACATCGGCGGCGGTGACGGTGCCGTAGCCGCTTACCATATGGCTGATGGTGGCGACGTCGTCAATGGAATCAGGGTCCTCGGCGGCGCCGACGGAGACGGTCATGGCGGTATTCCAGTTTGCGGTGCTGAAGGTCAGCGCGACGGGGCTGGTCATCACATTGCCGGCGGGGTTGACGCTCGTCGTCACCGTCACGTCACCGGGTGGCACGGTGGTCAGCACCATGGTGTAGGTGGTCGTGCTGCCTTCACCCACGGAGAGGGTGGCGGCGGAGAGGGTGACTCCGGGCACCACGGTGATCGTCACGGTGAAGGTCAGCGTGGCCGCATCGTCGGCGGCGGTGTTGGCGTCCGCATCGGTGGCCGTCCAGGTCAGCGTGACGGCCGCGACGGCGGTGGGCGTGCCGGCCAGGGTGCGGTCGGTGTCGTTGAAGGTCAGGCCGGCGGGGATGGTGGCATCGGAAGTCAGGGCGTAGCTCAGGTTGCCGTCGCCCCCGGTGGCTGCCGGTAACGTCAGCGTCGGGATGGCGGCGCCGGCGGTGTAGGTCTGGGCAGGCACCGTCCCTGTCGACGGGTCGAAGGTCGGCGCGCTGTCGGTGTCGGGAATGGTGACGATGACCTCGGCGGCGGTGATGTTGCCGTAGCCACTCACGGTATGGGTGATCGTGGCGGTGTCCTCGGTGGCGTCCGCGTCGGTGACGGCGGTGACGGTCACCGTCTGCTCCGTGTTCCAGGACGCCGTGCTGAAGATCAGGGCGCCGGAGACGGTGACCTCGTTGGTGGCGGCGGGCGTCACGGTGACCGCGCTGGTGGGCGCGCTGGTCAGCACCATGGTGTAGATGGCCGTGCTGCCTTCGGGCACGGTGAGGGTGGCGAGGGAAATGTCCACCATCAGCTCGTCATCCATGACCATGACCGTGACGCCGGGCGCTATGGTCACGTCGCCGTAGCCGCTTACCACATGGCTGATGGTGGCCGTGTCGTTGATGTTGTCCGGGTCATCGGCGGCGGTCACGGTCACCGTCTGCTCCGTGTTCCAGGCCATCTCGCTGAAGGTCAGGGCGCCGGAGACGGTGACCGCGCCGCCGCTGACGCCCGGCATCACCGTCACGGGGCCGCTGGGGGCGGTGCGCAACACCACGGTGTAGGTGGCCGAGATCCCTTCGTCCACAGTCAGGGCGGTTGGGGTGATGTCCACACCGGCACCCAGGCCCACTTGAAAGCCGCTGTAAGCGCCGGTCGTGTCGGCGGTGGCCTCCGTCACGCCGGTGAATCGGGGGGTGCCGAGCGCCACGTCGGCCACCGAGGCCACGGCCATGCCAAACGCATCCGAGGTGCGCCGGCCCGCCGGGATGGTGGCCGTGCCGGTGCCGCCGCCGAGGATTGTCCAGGCGACCTCGATGTCCAACGGGGTGGCCGCTGGAACACGCACCCGCACCTGGCCGTTCTCCTGTTCCTCAATAGCGAGATTCAGCATGAACGGACTGCCGGGGTTCTGGTGCAGGACCAGGCCGTCAAGGCGAGTCACGCCGTCAAACAGCCCTTCGGGCAACGCCCCGAGTTGATTGCCTCGCATGTTCACCGACTGAAGACTGTCCAGCCCGCTGAACAGACCCGCCGCCAGGGTGTCGAGGATATTATTATTCAGATCAATCGTCTCCACCCCGCTCAAGCCGGTGAACACATTCGCGGGCAGGGTAATGAGTTCCCCGTTCCGCAAAACCAGGGTGGTGATCCCACTCAACCCGGCGAAGAGATTCGCCGGCAGGGTGCTGAAATGATTGTCTTCCAGCGTGAGGGATGTCAGCCCGCTCACCCCGGCGAAGAGGCCCGCGGGCAGGGCGGTGAACCCGTTACTATGCAGACTCAGGTCCCTCAGCGCGCTCAGCCCCGCGAAGAGATCCCCGGGTAAGGTGGGGAGACTCGCCTGGGCCGTGATGCGCAGGACCTCCAACGCGCTCAACCCGGCGAAATCGCCGCTTTGGAATGCGGTGATGCCCTCCCCGACCACGTTGGTCCCCATGAAGCTGAGCGAGGTGATCCCGCTCAAATGGGTCGGGGTGACATCCGCGCAGTCGTCCACGCTGTCTATCGCCTCCACGATGGCGTCGCGCACCGCCGGGGTGCGTAGGCACACGGTCGTCCGCTGGATGGTGATGGTGAAGGTGAGGGTATCGAATGCGCCGCCGGGATCGGTGGCGCTCCAGGTGTAGGACCGCGCCGCTGCGACGGTGACCGGTATGCCGGTCAGCGTGCGGGTGGCACGGGAGAAGGTCAGGCCGTCGGGAATGTCGCCGGTCAGGGCATAGCTCAGGGCGCCGGCTCCGCCGGCGGCGGACGGTAACGTCAGGGGCGGGATGGCGGTCCCGGCGGCGTAGGTCTGGGCGGGCACCGTCGACGGGTCGAAGGTCGGCGCGCTGGTGGTGTCGGGGATGGTGACGAGGACATCGGCGGCGGTGACGTTGCCGTAGCCGCTCACGGTATGGGTGATCGTGGCGGTGTCCTGGGTGGTGTCCGTGTCAGGGGTGGCGGTGACGGTCACCGTCTGCTCCGTGTTCCAGGACGTCTCGCTGAAGGTCAGGGCGCCGGTGACGGTCACCCCGGTGGCGGCGGCGGGCATCACGGTGACCGCGCCGGGAGGCTCGGTGGTCAGCACGATGGTGTAGGTGGTCGTGCTGCCTTCATTCACCATGAGAGCGGTCGGGGCGATGGTGACCGCGGGCGCCAGCGTGATCGTCACGGCAAAGGTCAGCATGGCCGCATCGTCGGCCGCCGTGTTGGTATCGGTATCCGTGACCGTCCAGGTCAGCGTGACGGCCGGGGCGACCATGGTGGGCGTACCGGTCAGCGTGAGGGCGTCCATGGTGAAGGTCAGGCCGGGGGGAATGGCGGAATCGGGAGTCAGGGCGTAGCTCAGGTCGCCGTTGCCGCCGGTGGCTCCCGGTAACGTCAGCGTCGGGATGGCGGTGCCGATGGGGTAAGTCTGGTCAGGCACCGTCGCTGTCGGCGGGTCAAAGGCCGGCGCGCGGTCGGTGTCGGGGATGGTGACGATGACCTCGGCGCCGGGGACATTGTCGTAGCCGCTCACAGTATGGGTGATCGTGGCAGTGTCCTCGGTGTCGTCCGCGTCGGGGGTGGCGGTGACCGTCACCGTCTGCACCATGTTCCAGGTCGTCGTGCTGAAGGTCAGGGCGCCGGTGACGGTGACCTCGGCGGAAGCGGCGGGTGTCACGGTGACATCGCCGTCGGGCACGGTGGTCAGCACGACGGTGTAGATGGCTGTGCCGCCTTCATCCACGGTGAGGGCGGTCGGGTCGAGGGTGACCACGGACGCCGGGATGATCGTCACGGCGAAGGTCAGCGTGGCCGTATCGTCGGCCGCCGTGTTGGTATCGGTATCCGTGGCTGTGTAGGTCAGCGTGACAGCCACGGCCACGGCGGTGGGCGTGCCAGCCAGGGTGCGGGTGGCCTCGGTGAAGGCCAGGCCGGCGGGGATGGCGGTATCGGGAGTCAGGGTGTAGCTCAGGTCGCCATTGCCACCGGTGGCTTCCGGTAACGTCAGCGTCGGGATGGCGGCGTCGGCGGTGTAGGTCTGGGCAGGCACCGTCCCTGTCGACGGATCGAAGGTCGGCGCGCTGTCGGTGTCGGGGACGGTGACGATGACCTCGGCGGCGGTGATGTTGCCGTAGCCACCCACGGTATGGGTGATCGTGGCGGTGTCCTCGGTGGCATCCGCGTCGGTAGCGCCGGTGACAGTCACCGTCTGCTCGGTGTTCCAGGTCGCCGTGGTGAAGGTCAGGGCGCCGGTGACGGTGGCGACGGCGGTGTCATCGCTGGTTGGCGTGACCGTCACGTCCCCGGCGGGCAAGGTGGTCAGCACCACGGTGTAGATGCCTGTGCTGCCTTCATTCACGGTGAGGGCGGTCTCCGAAAGGGTGACGCCGGGGGTGTCGGTGTCGTCGACGGCCACCGTCACATCGCCAGCGCTCACCGCGTTGTAGCCGTCCACCACATGGGTGATGCGGGCGGTGTCGTCGGTCGCGTCAGCATCCTCGGCGCCGGTGACGGTGACCGTCTGCTCGGTGTTCCAGGTCGCCGTGGTGAAAGTCAGCGCGCCGGTGACGGTGACGACGCCGGTGTCACCGCTGGTTGGCGTGACCGTCACGTCCCCGGCGGGCACGGTGGTCAGCGCCACGGTGTAGATGGTCGTACTGCCTTCATTCACGGTGAGGGCGGTCGGGGCGAGGGTGACCGCGGGCGCCGGGGTGATCGTCACGGTGAAGGGCAACGTGGCTGCATCGTCGGCGGTTGTGTCGTCGTCTGAATCGGTGGCCGTCCAGGTCAGCGTGACGGCCGGGGCCGCGGTGAGGGGCGTGCCGGTCAGGGTGCGGGCGGTGTCGGTGTAGGTCAGGCCGGCGGGGAGGCTGCCGGTTAGCACATGGTTCAGGGCGCCATTCCCGCTGGTGGCGGTCGGGAGGGTCAGGGTTGCAATGGCGGTCTCGGCGACATAGGTCAGGTCGGACACCGTCTCCGCACCGAAGGATGGCGCCGTTGGGGCGGCATCGTTGTCGGTGACCGTGACCACAACATCGGCGGCGGTGACGGTGCCGTAGCCGCTTACCGTATGGCTGATGGTGGCGACCTCGTCAACGGAATCAGGGTCCTCGGCGGCGGCGACGGTGACGGTCATGGCGGTATTCCAGTTTGCGGTGCTGAAGGTCAGCGCGACGGGGCTGGTCGTCACATCGTCGACGAGGTTGACGCTCGTCGTCACCGTCACGTCACCAGGTGGCACGGTGGTCAGCACCATGGTGTAGGTGGCCGTGCTGCCTTCACCCACGGCGAGGGTAGCGGTGGAGAGGGTGACTCCGGGCGCCACGGTGATCGTCACGGCAAAGGTCAGCGTGGCCGCATCGGCGGCGGCCGTGTTGGCATCCTCATCGGTGGCCGTCCAGGTCAGCGTGACCGCCGAGGCGGCGGCGGTGGGTGTACCGGCCAGGGTGCGGTCGGTGTCGTTGAAGGTCAGGCCGTCTGGGATGGCGACATCGGAAGTCAGGGCGTAGCTCAGGTCGCCGTCGCCACCGCTGGCTTCCGGTAACGTCAACGTCGGGATAGCGGCGTCGGCGGTGTAGGTCTGGTCAGGCACCGTCCCTGTCGACGGGTCGAAGGCCGGCGCGCTGTCGGTGTCGGGGATGGTGACGAGGACATCATCGGCGGTGACGCTACCGTAGCCGCCCACGGTATGGGTGATCGTGGCGGTGGCATCGGTGTCATCCGCGTCGGGGGCGGCGGGGGCGCCGGTGACGGTAACGGTCTGCGCGGTGTTCCAGGTCGCCGTGGTGAAAGTCAGGGCGCCGGTGACGGTGGCGACGGCGGGGGCACCGCTGATTGGTCTGACCGTCACGTCGCCGGCGGGCACGGTGGTCAGCGCCACGGTGTAGATGGCCGTGCTGCCTTCATCCACGGTGAGGGCGGTCGGGTCGAGGGTGACAGCAGGCGCCGGGGTGATCGTCACGGTGAAGGGTAGCAGGGCCGCATCGGTGGTGGCCGTGTTGGCATCCCCATCGGTAGCCGTCCAGGTCAGCGTGACGGCCATGGCGGCGGCGGTGGGCGTGCCGGTCAGGGTGCGGTCGGCGTTGGTGAAGGTCAGGCCGTTGGGGATGGGGCCGGTCAGGGCGTAGCTCAGGGCGCCATTCCCACCGGTGGCTGCCGGTAACGTCAGCGTCGGGATGGCGGCGTCGGCAGTGTAGGTCTGGGCAGGCACCATCGCTGTCGGCGGATCGAAGGTCGGCGCGCTGTCGGTGTCGGGGACGGTGACGATGACCTCGGTGCCAGTGCCGGTGACGCTACCGTAGCCACCTACGGTATGGGTGATCGTGGCGGTGTCCTCGGTGGCATCCGCGTCGGTGGCGCCGGTGACGGTCACCGTCTGCTCGGCGTTCCAGGTCGCCGTGGTGAAGGTCAGCGCGCCGGTGACGGTGGCGACGGCGGTGTCATCGCTGGTTGGCGTGACCGTCACGTCCCCGGCGGGCACGGTGGTCAGCACCACGGTGTAGATGGTTGTGCTGCCTTCATTCACGGTGAGGGCGGTCTCCGAAAGGGTGACGCCGGGGGTGTCGGTGTCGGCAACGGCCACCGTCACATCGCCAGCGCTCACCGTGTCGTAGCCGTCCACCTGATGGGTGATGCGGGCGGTTTCGTCGGTCGCATCATCATCCTCGACGCCGGTGACGGTGACGGTCTGCTCGGTGTTCCAGGTCGCCGTGGTGAAAATCAGGGCGCCGGTGACGGTGACGACGCCGGTGTCACCGCTGGTTGGCATGACCGTCACGTCCCCGGCGGGCACGGTGGTCAGCGCCACGGTGTAGATGGTCGTACTGCCTTCATTCACGGTGAGGGCGGTCGGGGCGAGGGTGACCGCGGGCGCCGGGGTGATCGTCACGGTGAAGGGCAACGTGGCTGCATCGTCGGCGGTTGTGTCGTCGTCTGAATCGGTGGCCGTCCAGGTCAGCGTGACGGCCGGGGCCGCGGTGAGGGGCGTGCCGGTCAGGGTGCGGGCGGTGTCGGTGTAGGTCAGGCCGGCGGGGAGGCTGCCGGTTAGCACATGGTTCAGGGCGCCATTCCCGCTGGTGGCGGTCGGGAGGGTCAGGGTTGCAATGGCGGTCTCGGCGACATAGGTCAGGTCGGACACCGTCTCCGCACCGAAGGATGGCGCCGTTGGGGCGGCATCGTTGTCGGTGACCGTGACCACAACATCGGCGGCGGTGACGGTGCCGTAGCCACTCACCATATGGCTGATGGTGGCGACCTCGTCAACGGAATCAGTGTCCCCGGCGGCGGCGACGGTGACGGTCATGGCGGTATTCCAGGTTGCGGTGCTGAAGGTCAGCGCGACGGGGCTGGTCGTCACATCGTCGCCGGGGTTGACGCTCGTCCTCACCGTCACGTCACCGGGTGGCACGGTGGTCAGCACCATGGTGTAGGTGGCCGTGCTGCCTTCACCCACGGCGAGGGTAGCGGTGGAGAGGGTGACTCCGGGCGCCACGGTGATCGTCACGGCAAAGGTCAGCGTGGCCGCATCGTCGGCGGCGGTGTTGGCGTCCTCATCGGTGGCTGTCCAGGTCAGCGTGACGGCCGGGGCGGCGGTGGTGGGCGTACCGGTCAGGATGCGGTCGGTGTCGGTGAAGGTCAGGCCGTCGGGAATGGCGCCGGTCAGGGCGTAGCTCAGGTCGTCATCCCCGCCGGTGGCGGCCGGGAGGGTCAGGGTTGGGATGGCGATGCCGGTGAAATAGGTCCGGTCGGTCACCGTCATCGCGCCGAAGTCCGGCACCAGACCGATGCGAGTGGCGTCGGCGACGATGGCCACAACATCGGGGGCGGTGACGCTGCCATAGCCGTCCATCACATGGCTGATGGTGGCGGTCTCGTCGTCGCTGTCCGCATCCATGGCGGCGGTGACGGTCACCGTCTGCGCGGTGTTCCAGTTCGTCGGGCTGAAGGTCAGGGCGCCGGAGACTGTGAGCACGCCGCCGCTGTCGCCGGGCGTCACGGTGACACCGCCGGTAGGCTCGGTGGTCAGCTCCACGGTGTAGGTGCCGGTGGCGCCTTCGTCCACACCCAGCGTGGTCGGCGAAACGTCGACCCCGGCGGTGTCATTGTCGGTGATCCTGGCAGTGGCGACGACGGGGGCAATCGTCACGATGGACGGCCCCCCGCCCGGTTCGGTCAGCCTGAATGTGAAGGTCTCCTCGGCGCCCTCGTCAATCAGGTCTTCGGACACACCAACAGCGAAGCACTCGCGCCGTCGGGGGTTGCTGAACGGGCCGACTGTCTGATTGGAGATCCGGACGTAGTCGTTACCGGCGGTGGCGGTGCCATCGGCTGTATTCACTTGCAGGCTGAAGGAGTAGTCTTGCGGTTGAGACAACGCCGGACGGGTCACCTCCACGCACACCTGGAACTGCCCCACATCCTCCAGCTCAACGTACTCGAGACGCTCAAAGCCCACGATGGCACGAAGGACGATTGTCACCGGCAACGCGGCGGCGGTGACGGCGTCGTAGTCCGCGCCACCCCCCTCGTGGGCGATAGTGGCGTTGACGACTCCGTCGGGCATGCGGGCCAGATCCACGGGGGCGACGACGGTCATCGTCTGCGCGATGTTCCAGTTGACGGGGGTGAAGGTCAGCGCGCCGCTCGGCGTCAGCGTCAGGTCGTGGGAGGCCGGGGTGACATTCCGTGTGATGGTGACGTCGCCGGTCGGCTCGGACGTCAGCACCACCGTGTAGGTGGCACTGACACCTTCGATCACGGCCAGGGCCATCGGGTCCTCGAATGGACTGGTGTCAATCACGGTCAGGGACATCCGGGTAATGGTCACGCCGATGGTCTCGTCGTCGTCGACAGTCACCGCCACCTCGCCAACGTTCACCGCATTGTAACCGGTCACCAGATGGGTGATACGGGTGGTCTCGTCGGTCGCGTCAAAATCCTCGACGCCGGTCACGGTAACGGTCTGCGCGGTGTTCCAGGTCGCCGTGGTGAAGATCAGGGCGCCGGTGACGGTGACGGCGTCCGGGTTATCGCTGTTTGGCGTGACCGTCACGTCCCCGGCGGGCACGGTGGTCAGCACCACGGTGTAGATGGTCGTACTGCCTTCATTCACGGTGAGGGCGGTCGGGGCGAGGGTGACCGCGGGCGCCGGGGTGATCGTCACGGTGAAGGGCAACGTGGCTGCATCGTCGGCGGTTGTGTCGTCGTCTGAATCGGTGGCCGTCCAGGTCAGCGTGACGGCCGGGGCCGCGGTGAGGGGCGTGCCGGTCAGGGTGCGGGCGGTGTCGGTGTAGGTCAGGCCGGCGGGGAGGCTGCCGGTTAGCACATGGTTCAGGGCGCCATTCCCGCTGGTGGCGGTCGGGAGGGTCAGGGTTGCAATGGCGGTCTCGGCGACATAGGTCAGGTCGGACACCGTCTCCGCACCGAAGGATGGCGCCGTTGGGGCGGCATCGTTGTCGGTGACCGTGACCACAACATCGGCGGCGGTGACGGTGCCGTAGCCACTCACCATATGGCTGATGGTGGCGACATCGTCAACGGAATCAGTGTCCCCGGCGGCGGCGACGGTGACGGTCATGGCGGTATTCCAGGTTGCGGTGCTGAAGGTCAGCGCGACGGGGCTGGTCGTCACATCGTCGCCGGGGTTGACGCTCGTCGTCACCGTCACGTCACCGGGTGGCACGGTGGTCAGCACCATGGTGTAGGTGGCCGTGCTGTCTTCACCCACGGAGAGGGTGGCGGCGGAGAGGGTGACTCCGGGCGCCACGGTGATCGTCACGGTGAAGGTCAGCGTGGCCGCATCGGCGGCGGCGGTGTTGGCATCCTCATCGGTGGCCGTCCAGGTCAGCGTGACCGCCGAGGCGGCGGCGGTGGGTGTACCGGCCAGGGTGCGGTCGGCGTTGGTGAAGGTCAGGCCGTCGGGGATGGCATCGGGAGTCAGGGCGTAGCTCAGGTCGCCGTCGCCGCCGGTGGCTTCCGGTAACGTCAGCGTCGGGATAGCGGCGCCGGCGGTGTAGGTCTGGTCAGGCACCGTCCCTGTCGACGGGTCGAAGGTCGGCGCGCTGTCGGTGTCGGAGATGGTGACGAGGACATCATCGGCGGTGACGCTACCGTAGCCGCCCACGGTATGGGTGATCGTGGCGGTGGCATCGGTGTCATCCGCGTCGGGGGCGGCGGTGGTGACGGTAACGGTCTGCGCGGTGTTCCAGGTCGCCGTGGTGAAAGTCAGGGCACCGGTGACGGTGGCGACGTCGGTGTCACCGCTGGTTGGCGTGACCGTCACGTCGCCGGCGGGCACGGTGGTCAGCGCCACGGTGTAGATGGCCGTGCCGCCTTCACCCACGGTGAGGGCGGGCGGGGCGAGGGTGACGGCGGGCGCCGGGGTGATCGTCACGGTGAAGGGTAGCAGGGCCGCATCGGCGGCGGTCGTGTTGGCATCCTCATCGGTAGCCGTCCAGGTCAGCGTGACGGCCGAGGCGGCGGCGGTGGGCGTGCCGGCCAGGGTGCGGTCGGCGTTGGTGAAGGTCAGGCCGTCGGGGATGGCATCGGAAGTCAGGGCGTAGCTCAGGTCGCCGTCGCCACCGGAGGCTTCCGGTAACGTCAGCGTCGGGATGGCGGCGTCGGCGGTGTAGGTCTGGTCAGGCACCGTCCCTGTCGACGGGTCGAAGGTCGGCGCGCTGTCGGTGTCGGGGATGGTGACGAGGACATCATCGGCGGTGACGCTACCGTAGCCGCCCACGGTATGGGTGATCGTGGCGGTGGCATCGGTGTCATCCGCGTCGGGGGCGGCGGGGGCGCCGGTGACGGTGACGGTCTGCGCGGTGTTCCAGGTCGCCGTGGTGAAAGTCAGGGCGCCGGTGACGGTGGCGACGTCGGTGTCGCCGCTGGTTGGCGTGACCGTCACGTCGCCGGCGGGCACGGTGGTCAGCGCCACGGTGTAGATGGCCGTGCTGCCTTCATCCACGGTGAGGGCGGTCGGGTCGAGGGTGACGGCGGGCGCCGGGGTGATCGTCACGGTGAAGGGTAGCAGGGCCGCATCGGCGGCGGTCGTGTTGGCATCCTCATCGGTAGCCGTCCAGGTCAGCGTGACGGCCGAGGCGGCGGCGGTGGGCGTGCCGGCCAGTGTGCGGTCGGCGTTGGTGAAGGTCAGGCCGTCGGGGATGGCGGCATCGGAAGTCAGGGCGTAGCTCAGGTCGCCGTTGCCGCCGGAGGCTTCCGGTAACGTCAGCGTCGGGATGGCGGCGTCGGCGGTGTAGGTCTGGTCAGGCACCGTCGCTGTCGGCGGGTCGAAGGTCGGCGCGCTGTCGGTGTCGGGGATGGTGATGAGGATCGTGCCGCCGGTGACACTGTCGTAGCCACTCACAGTATGGGTGATCGTGGCGGTGTCCTCGGTGGCGTCCGCGTCGGTGGCGGCGGTGACGGTGACCGTCTGCGCCATGTTCCAGGTCGCCGTGGTGAAGGTCAGGGCGCCGGTGACGATGACCTCGGCGGAAGCGTCGAGCGTCACGGTGACATCGCCAGGGGGCACGGTGGTCAGCATGACGGTGTAGATGGCCGTGCTGCCTTCATCCACGGTGAGGGCGGTCGGGTCGAGGGTGACCACGGGCGCCGGGATGATCGTCACGGGGAAGGTCAGCGTGGCCGCATCGTCGGCGGTTGTGTTGCCGTCTGAATCGGTGGCCGTCCAGGTCAGTGTGACGGCCGGGGCCGCGGTGAGGGGCGTGCCGGTCAGGGTGCGGGCGGTGTCGGTGTAGGTCAGGCCGGCGGGGAGGCTGCCGGTCAGCGCATAGTTCAGGGTGCCATTCCCACTGGTGGCGGACGGGAGGGTCAGGGTTGAAATGGCGGTCCCGGCGACATAGGTCAGGTCGGACACCGTCTCCGCACCGAAGTCCGGCATCGTGTCGGCGGCATCGTTGTCGGTGACCGTGACCACAACATCGGCGACGGTGACGGCGCCGTAGCCGCTCACCATATGGCTGATGGTGGCGACATTGTCAACGAAATCAGTGTCATCCTCGGCGGCGACGACGGTGACGGTCATGGCGGTATTCCAGTTTGCGGTGCTGAAG
This sequence comes from Nitrospirales bacterium, assembly GCA_963692935.1. Taxonomy (GTDB): domain Bacteria; phylum Nitrospirota; class Nitrospiria; order Nitrospirales; family UBA8639; genus Bin75. The sequence continues at coordinate 52,436 of OY843588.1, read as the reverse complement.
GTCAGCGCGACGGGGCTGGTCGTCACATCGTCGACGGGGTTGACGCTCGTCGTCACCGTCACGTCACCGGGGGGCACGGTGGTCAGCTCCATGGCGTAGGTGGCCATGCCGCCTTCAAGCACGGCGAGGGTGGCGGTGGAGAGGGTCACCGCGGGCGCCGGCGTGATGGTCACGGCAAAGGTCAGCATGGCCGCATCGTCGGCGGCGGTGTTGGCATCCTCATCGGTGGCCGTCCAGGTCAGCGTGACGGCCGCGGCCACGGCGGTGGGCGTGCCGGTCAGGGTGCGGGTGGTGCGGGTGAAGGTCAGGCCGTCGGGGATGGCGGCCATGGGAGTCAGAGCGTAGCTCCGGTCGACGTCGCCACCGGAGGCTTCCGGTAACGTCAGCGTCGGGATGGCGGCGTCGGCGGTGTAGGTCTGGTCAGGCACCGTCCCTGTCGACGGATCGAAGGCCGGCGCGCTGTCGGTGTCGGGGATGGTGACGATGATCTCGTCGGCGGTGACGCTACCGTAGCCACTGACGGTATGGGTGATCGTGGCGGTGTCCTCGGTGGCGTCCGCGTCGGTGGCGCCGGTGACCGTCACCGTCTGCGCGGCGTTCCAGGTCGCCGTGGTGAAGGTCAGCGCGCCGGTGACGGTGGCGACGCCGATGTCATCGCTGGTGGGCGTGACCGTCACTTCACCGGTGGGCACGGTGGTCAGCGCCACGGTGTAGATGTTCGTGGCGCCTTCATTCACGGTGAGGGCGGCGGGCATGATGGTCACCGCGGGCACCGGCGTGATGGTCACGGCAAAGGTCAGCATGGCCATATCGGCGGCCGTCATGTTGGCATCCGTATCGGCGGCCGTGTACGTCAGCGTGACGGCCGAGGCGATGGTGGTGGGCCTGCCGGTCAGGGTGCGGCCGGTGTTGCTGAAAGTCAGGCCGTCGGGGATGTCGCCGGTCAGGGCATAGGCCCGGAGGGTGCCGTCGCCGCCGGTGGATTCCGGCAACGTCAACGCCGGGATGGCGATCCCGACGATGTAGTTCCGGCCGGGCGCCGTCGCCGGGTCGAAGAACGGCGCGCTGTCGGTGTCGGGGATGGTGACGAGGAGTTCGTCGACGACGACGTCACGGTACCCGTCCACCACATGGGTGATGGTGGCGGTGTCGGTGTCCGCGTCCGCGTCAATGCCGGTGGTGACCGTCACCGTCTGCGGGACGTTCCATGTCGCCCCGGTGAAGGTGAGCGCGCCGTCGAAGGTGAGTGTGTCGCCCGTGGGCATCACCGTCACATTGCCGTGGGGCTGGGTCGTCAGCACGAAGGTATAGGCGCCGGTGTCTCCCCCCTCATTCACGGTCAGGGCGGTGGGCGCGAGGGTGACCCCGGGCGTGTCGTTGTCGCGAATGGTAATGGTGGTACGGATCAGTTCCGCGTCGAAGCGGGCGTTGATACGCCATCCCTCAAAGCCATCAGGCTCCACCGCTTCCAGGCTGAACCGTTCGTCGTTTTCCGTCACGAGGTCATCGTTGGTGGGTATCGTCACGTTCACCTCGCGGACAGCATCAGTGAAGGCAAAATCGGTTGCGATGGGAAACCTTATGGTTTGGGTTCCTGTGCCATCAGGGAAGCGGGCGTCCACCGGGTAGTCCGTGCCTCTGCCGACCGTGGCGTCAATTCCGTCTATGTTGTACAGCAGTGGTGAATCGACACGAGGAACGTTGATGGCCCAGGGTTCATCGGGTGCCGGATTTAAGACGACTATTTTGACGACGGCAGTGTCGCCTTCATCAAAGGTGTAGGCCCCAAACTCAAAGCCGACGTTGATCTGGCCATTCTGGGCGTCCTGGATGAAACCTCTGAGGGTCGACCTGCCCAGGGCCACGATGCGAGCATCGGCAGAGGAAAACGGGCTGATGGTGAGGGTGTAGCCTTCCGGGACGACGCTCCCACCCTCCGGTAAGCCATCGTCAACATGATGGATGCTGATGGTGCCCACGGTTGCGCCCATGGGCAGGAGGACGGTCGCGGGCGACGGGATGTTGAAGTCGCTGGGTGAGGCGGGTAGCGCGCCACTGCCGGAGACGGTGTAGGACAGCGTGACCGACGCGCTGAGGGGAGGACCGTCGACGATCAGGTCGAACAACAAGGCCTGGCCTTCTTTCGCCAGGTCAAAGCCCCGAAGGGCGAGGCTGATGGAGGAGGACACCACCGACACGGGAATGGCCAGCGTGGCCGTATCGGCGTCGGACATGTCGGCATCGGAATCGCCGGCCGTCCAGGTCAGCGTGACGGCCGGGGCAATGGTGGTGGGCGTGCCGGTCAGGGTGCGGTTGGCGCGGGTGAAGATCAGGCCGTCGGGGAGGTCGCCGATCAGGGTGTAGCTCAGGGCGCCATTCCCGCCGGAGGCGACCGGGAGGGTCAGGGTTGGAATGGCGACGGCGACGCGGTAGGCCTGTTCGGGCACCATCGCAACGAAGCCCGGCACAGGGATCGTGACATCGTCGACGGTGACCACAACATCCTCGGCGGTGGCGCTGCCATAGCCGCTCACCACATGGCTGATGGTGACGGTGTCGTCGTCGCTGTCCGTATCCCCGATGAAGACGGCGGTGACGGCCACCGTCTGCGCGGTGTGCCAGTTCGTCGTGCTGAAGATCAGGGGGCCGGAGACGGTGAGCACGCCGCTGGTGCCGATTTCGGGCATCACGGTCACACCGCCGGTTGGCTCGGAGGTCAGCACCACGGTGTAGGCGCTGGTGTCGCCTTCGTTCATGCCCAGCGTGGTCGGCGACACGACGACCACCCCGGCGATGTCGTTGTCGGTGATCCTGACGGTGGCGACGGCGTCGTCAATCGTCACGAGGGACGGCCCCCCGCCCGGTTCGGTCAGCCTGAGTGTGAAGGTCTCGGCGCCATCGGCAATCAGGTCTTCGGACACATCAACAACGAAGCACTCGCTCCGTCGGGAGTCGCTGAACGGGCCGACGACCTGATCGGAGATACGGACATAGTCGTTACCGGCGGTGGCGGTGCCATCGGCTGTATTCACTTCCAGTCTGAAGGAGTAGGCAAGCGGTTGACCCAACGCCGGACGGGTCACCTGCGCGCACACCTCGAACTGCCCCACATTCTCCGGCTCAACGTACTGGAGATTCTCAAAGCCCACGATGGCACGAGGGAAGATTGTCACCGGCAACGCGGCGTCGGTGACGGCGTCGTAGTCCGCGCCACTCACCGCATGGGTGATGGTGGCGTCGGCGTCGGCGTCGGGGATGCGGGCCATATCCACGGGGGCGTCGACGGTCATCGTCTGCTCAATGTTCCAGTTGACGGGGGTGAAGGTCAGCGCGCCACTCGGCGTCAGCATCAGGTCGTCGTCGTCCGGGGTGACAGTCCGTGTGATGGTGACGTCGCCGACCGGCTCGGTCGTCAGCACCACCGTGTAGGTGGCACCGACGCCTTCGATCAAGCCCAGGGACATCGGGTCAAGGTCATCGGTTTCGATCACGGTCAGGGACATATGGGTAATGGTCACGCCGGGGGTGTCGTTGTCGGTGACGGTCACCGTCGCCTCGCCAACATTCAACACGGTGTAGCCGGCCAACATATGGGTGATGCCGACGGTGTCGGCGACCGCGTTCGCATCCTCGGCGCCGGTGACGGTGACGGTCTGCGCGGTGTTCCAGGTCGCCGTGGTGAAGGTCAGGGCACCGGCGACGGTGGCGACGCCGGTGTGACCGCTGACTGGCGTGACCGTCACGTCGCCGGCGGGCACGGTGTCCAGCGCCACGGTGTAGGTGCCGGAGGCGCCTTCGGCCACCGTGAGGGCGGCCGGGGCGAGGGTGATGCCGGGCGCCGTCGTGATCGTCACGGCAAAGGTCAGCATGGCCGCATCAGCGGCGTCCGTGTTGGCGTCGTCATCGATAGCCGTCCAGATCAGCGTGACGGCCGGGGCCTCGGTGGCGGGCGTGCCGGTCAGGGTGCGCGCGCTGGTATCAATGGTCAGGCCGTCGGGAATGGGGCCGGTCAGGGCGTAGCTCAGGGCGCCATCCCCGCCGGTGGCGGCCGGAAGGGTCAGGGTTGGAATGGCGACGGTGGCGGGGTAGGCCTGGTCAGGCACCGTCCCTGTCGACGGGTCGAAGGTCGGCGCGCTGTCGGTGTCGGGGATGGTGATGAGGATCGTGCCGCCGGTGAGGCTGTCGTAGCCACTCACAGTATGGGTGATCATGGCGGTGTCCTCGGCGGCGTCCGCGTCGGTGGCGGCGGTGACGGTGACCGTCTGCGCCATGTTCCAGGTCGCCGTGGTGAAGGTCAGGGCGCCGGTGACGATGACCTCGGCGGAAGCGTCGAGCGTCACGGTGACATCGCCAGGGGGCACGGTGGTCAGCATGACGGTATAGATGGCCGTGCTGCCTTCATCCACGGTGAGGGCGGTCGGGTCGAGGATGACCACGGGCGCCGGGATGATCGTCACGGCGAAGGTCAGCGTGGCGGCATCGTCGGCGGTGGTGTCGGCGTCTGAATCAGTGGCCGTCCAGGTCAGCGTGACGGCCGGGGCCGCGGTGAGGGGCGTGCCGGTCAGGGTGCGGTCGGTGTCGGTATAGATCAGACCGGCGGGGATACGGCCGGTTAGCGCATAGCTCAAGACGCCATTCCCGCTGGTGGCGGTCGGGAGGGTCAGGGTTGCAATGGCGGTCTCGGCGACATAGGTCTGGTCGGACACCATCGCCGCGCCGAAGTCCGGGGCACGCAGGATGTCGGTGACCGTGACCGTGACAGCGGGGCCGGTGGCGACGTCACCGTAGCCGCTCACCGCATGGCTGATGGTGGCGGTGTCGTCGACGCTGTCCGCATCGGTTTCAGCGGCAACGGTCATCGTCTGCCCGGTGTTCCAGTTGGCCGTGGTGAAGGTCAGCATGGCCGGCGTCAGTATCAGGTCGTGGCCGGGCGGGGTGACGCCCGGTGTGACCGTGACCGGGCCGCCCGGCAGAGTCGTCAGGACCACGGCGTAGCGTGCGGCGGAGGCGCCTTCGTCCACGGCCAGGGTGGTCGCCGAAAGGGTCACCTCGGGGGTGTCATTGTCGGTGACGGTCACACTGACCACGTCGGAGACAATGCCGTAGCCGTCCAACGCATGGGTGATGGTGGCGGTGTCGTCGTTCCCGTCCAAATCCTCGGCGGCGGCGACCGTCACCGTCCGCACGGTGTTCCAGTTGGTGGGGGTGAAGGTCAGGGCGCCACTCGGCGTCAGTGTCACATCGCGGTCGGATGACGGGGTGAGGCTCGGCGTGACCGTCACATTGCCAATCGGCTCCCTGTTCAGGACCATGGTGTAGGGGGTGGTGGCACCTTCGTGCATAGCCAGAGTGGCCGGCGAAATGACAACCACGTTGGTCTCGTCGTCGTTGATCATGACGGTGGCGATGGCGGGGGTAATCCTCACCGTGGACGGTCCGGTCAGCGCGAGCGTGAAGGTCTTCCCGGCGCCCTCGTCAAACTGGTTGTCCATCACACCAACAGCGAAGCACTCGCGCCGTCGGAAGTCGGTGAACGGGCCGACTGGCTGATTGGAGATACCGATGTAGTCGTTACCGGCGGTGGCGGTGCCATCGGCTGTATTCACTTGCATACCGAAGGAATAGGAAATCGGTTGACTCAACGGCGGACGGATCACCTGCACGCACACCTGCAACTGCCCCGCATTCTCCGCCAGAACGTACCGGTCGGACTCAAAGCCCACGGTGGCACGATGGATGACTATCACCGGCAACCCGACGTCGGCGACGGCATCGTATTCCGCGCCACTCGCCGCATGGATGATGGTGGCGTCGGCGGCGACGTCGGCGGCGCGATCCGTATTCGTGGCGGCGGTGACGGTCATCGTCTGCTCGATGTTCCAGTTGCCGGAGGTGAAGGTCAGCGCGCCGCTCGGCATCAGCGTCAGGCCGTGGCCGGACGGGGTCACATTCCGTGTGATGGTCACGTCGCCGGTCGGCTCGGACGTCAGCACCACCGTGTAGGTGGCACTGGTGTCTTCGAGCAGGGCCAGGGACATCGGGTCAATTTCCTCGGTTTCGAACAGGGTCTGGGACATCGGGGTCGTGGTGATGCCGGCGGTGTCGGTGTCGGCAACGGTCACCGTCACCGCGTCCACGGTCGCACTGCCGTAGCCGGTCACCGCATGGCTGATGACGACGGTGTCCGTGACCGCGTTCGCATCCGCGACGCCCGTGACGGTTACCGACTGCGCGGTGTTCCAGTTGGCGGGGGTGAAGGCCAGCGCACCGGTGACGGTGGCGATGGTCAGGTCGCCGCTTGCCGGCAGGATCGTCACCGGGCCGGCCGGCCGGGTGAGCAGTCGCATGGTGTAGGTCGCCATGCCGCTGTCTTCGCTTACGGTGAGGGCGGCCGGGTCAGCGACAACCCTCGGGGCCGGCGCCATAATCGTCACCGTGGCGTCCTGGTTCGGGTCGCCGCCCGTTTTGATGTCCACCCGGCCCGCACTGCTGGCGCCGGTCAGGGTGAGGGTCAGCTCCTTCGGATCGGCGGCAAGGCCGTCGTTGGCAATGGCCACCGGCAGTGTATAGGGCGGGGTGGCGGCCTGCGGGATGGTGAATGTCTGGCCGGTGATGCCGGTGAGATCGGTGAAGTCGGCGGCGTCAATGCCGGTGCCGCTCAACGTGTAGGTCAGGATCACATCGGCGGCGCGGGTGCCACCGGTGAGGGTGAGCGGAAATATCGCCGTGGCGCCTTTATCCACCGTGGGAATGTCGCCGATGGCGACGGTGATGTCGTCATCGTCGACGATGGTGGTGGTGGTCACGCCGGCGGCTGTGCCACCGGCGGCGTCGGGATCGGCAACGGCAACCGTCACGGTGAACGCTTCGTCGGCTTCGTTGAGGGTGTCGCCGGTGACGGGGATCGTGAACTGTGTTTGCGTGGGGAACATGATGGCGCCGGTGAGGGCGCCGAAATCATCGTTGCTGGTGCCGCCGTGCGTGACCGTCCAGGTGACCTGGGTGGGGACGGGGAACGCCATGTTGCCCGCGCCGAGGGCGACGACGTAGCCGATGGCGGTGGCGGCATTGGTTTCGGCATGGGTGGCCGGCCCGCTGAGGGTCAAGGCGCGCGCGGCGTCGGCAATCGTGTAGGTGCGCGGGGTGGGGTCATGCACGCTCAGCCCGCTGCCATTCATGTGTTGGGTGATCCTGACGATGAGTGTTTCGGCAGGCTCCCTGACGGGGTCGGACAGGATGCGGATGGGGAGGGTGCGCAAACTTTGCGTCCCGCCCATTTGGACGAAGCCGGTGCCGTCGCCGGGGGTGAATCCGATAGCCAGGGGGCTGCCCTGAGTCATCACTTCATAATCGGCGTTCGTGACGGTGCCGGTGATGGCGAACCAGACGATGGAGGAGGAAAACGGAAGCTCCTCGCCGGCCATCGTGACCGGCACCTGGATGATGGTGTCCTCCTGCACAGTCCCGTCGGAGCCGCCGAGAGAGGCCAGTCTACCCGTGGTGCCGGAATTGGCGGCGATGGTGACGGACCGGGGGGCGCCGAAACGGTGGTTGAGGCCGGTCGAACTCACGTTCAACATGAAGGTCTCTTCGGTCTCCGACAGGGCGTCGTTGGGGATGTTCACGGGGAAGGTCCTGACGCTGGAGCCGGCGACGAAGGCCACGGCGCCGCTGGTGGCCACGAAGTCGGCGTCGGTGGTGTCGCCGTGGGCGATAGTCCAGGTGAGGACGGTGTGTGAGGTCAACGGCGCGCCGGTACGGGTGACGGTATAGCTGTAGGGAAGCGACGCGGCGCCAGAGGCGGGCGGCTCGGTGACACGGCCGGGGCCGGTGACGGTGAAGCGCGAGGGGATTCCGCTGACATCGTTGTCGACGATGGTGATGGTGGCGGCGGCGGCGGTGGGATCAATCGTCAGATCCGGAACGGTATTCGCATCCGCCACACCATCAATTTGGATCATGAAGGTCTCGGCGCCCTCGTCGTCAATCCCGTCATCAACAATCACAACGGGGACGCACGCGCGCCGTGGGTCCCCGTCCCCGCGAACGATCACATTGCTGGACATCGCGTAGTCCAGGGAGCTGGTGGCGGTGCCGGCGACCGTGGACACTGCCACGGCGAACACACCGTCAACCGTCCCGGTGACCGGCGAGGTCACGACCACGCACACGTTCAGAATATTCACGCCCTCCGACACTTCATAGGCGGTCTGCTCCAGCCCCAGGATCACGCGCTCGCGGATTGACACCGTCACATCGGCAGCGGTGACGGCGGCGTAGTCCGCACCACTCACCACGTGGCTGATGGTGGCGGTGTCGGTGAGGCCGTCCGCATCCACGGAGGCGGCGACGGTCATCGTCTGCTCAACGTTCCAGTTGGCGGTGGTGAAGGTCAGCGCGCCCGGCGTCAGCATCAGGTCGTGGTCGGACGAGGCGATGCCCGGCGTGATTCCGACTTCGCCGACCGGCTCGGTATTCAGCGCCACCGTGTAGGTGATACTGCCGCCTTCGACCACGCTCAGGTTGGCCGGGGCAATCGCGACCCCGGCGGTGTCGGTGTCGGTGACGGCCACCGTCACATCGTCCGCGGTCACACTGCCGTAGCCGCTCACCGTATGGCTGATGACGACGGTGTCCGTGACCGCGTCGGCATCCTCAACGCCGGTCACGGTGACCAGCTGGCCGGTGAACCAGTTGGCGGTGGTGAAGGTCAGCGCACCGGTGACGGTGGCGACGGCCGTGTCGCCGCTTTCCGGCGTGACCGTGACATTGGCGACGGGCACGGCGTTCAGCACGACGGTGTAGGTGGCAGCGGCGCCTTCGGCCACGCTCAGGACGTCCTCTGAAACGATGACCCCGGCAGTGGCGGTGGTGTCGGCGACCCTGACCGTGACCGAGCCGGTGGTGAAGCGATCATCCCCGCCCACCACGTGGGTGATGGTGGCGACGCCGGTTGCCATATCACCATCCACGATACCGGTGACGGTGACCTCCTGCGCGGTGTTCCAGTTGGCGGTGGTGAAGGTCAGCGCACCGGTGACGGTGGCAACGGCCATGTCGCTACTGCTCGGCGTGACCGTCACATCGGCAACGGGTTCGTCGGTCAGCACGACGGTGTAGGTGGCAGCGGAGCCTTCAACAATGTCCAGGACATTCGGTGAGAGGGAGACTTCGAAGACGTCGTCATCAACGATCGTGACGGTGGCGGTGGCCGCGTCGGGATCAATCGTCAGATCCGGAACGGTATTCGAATCCGCCACACCATCAATCCCGACCATGAAGGTCTTGTTACCCTCGACCATCATGTTATCAACAAGCGCAATGTTGAAACATCCGCGCCGTGGGGCCTCCGCAGACTGTCCCCCCGCGACAACGACGAACCCGCTCAGGCTTCCGTAGTCCCGGGGGCTGGTGGCGGTGCCGTCGACCGTGGACACTTCCGCGGCGAACGTCCCTGCAACAGCCCCGCCGACTTCCGTGGTCACGGCCAGGCACAGTCTCACAACACCCGCGTCCTCTGACACTGAATATGCGGGTTGATCAAAGCCCAGGGTGACACGCTCGCGGATGACCACCGGCAACGCGGCGGCGGTGACGGCGTCGTAGTCCGCGCCACTCACCGCATGGCCGATGGTGGCGGTGTCGGTGAGGCCGTCCGAATCTCCGGCGGCGGCGACGGTCACCGTCTGCCCAATGTTCCAGGTCGCCGTGGTGAAGGTCAGCGCGCCCGGCGTCAGCGTCAGGTCGTGGTCGGACGGGGTGACATCCGGCGTGATGGTAACGTCGCCGACCGGCTCGGTATCCAGCGCCACCGTGTAGGGGATACTGCCGCCTTCGATCACGGTCAGGGACGCCGGGGCAATCGTGACCCCGGCGGTGCCGGTGTCGGCGACAGTCACCGTCACCTCGTCCGCGGCCGCACTGCCGTAGCCGGTCACCGTATGGCTGATGCCGACGGTGTCCGTCACCGCATTCGCATCTTCGACGCCCGTGACGGTCACCGACTGCGCGGTGTTCCAGTTGATGGTCGTGAAGGTCAGCGCACCGGTGACGGTGGCGATGGCCATGTCGCCGCTTGCCGGCAGGACCGTCACCGGGCCGCCCGGCAGGGTGAGCAGGCGCATGGTGTAGGTCGCCATGCCTCGGTCTTCGCTCACGGTGAGGACGGTCGGGTCAGCGACAACCCTCGGGCCTGGCGTCACAATCGTCGCCGTGGCGTCCTGGTTCGGGTCGCCGCCCGTTGCGATGTCCACCCGGCCCGTACTGCTGGCGCCGACCAGGGTGAGGGTCAGCTCCTCCGGCTCGTCGGCGACGCCGTCGTCGGCAATGGCCACCGGCAGTGTATAGGGCGGGGTGGCGTCCTGCGGGATGGTGAATGTCTGGCCGGTGATGCCGATGAGATCGGTGAAGTCGGCGGCGTCAATGCCAAGCCCGCTCAACGTGTAGGCCAGGATCACATCGGCGGCGCGGGCGCCACCGGTGAGGGTGAGCGGGAATCTCGCCGTGGTGCCTTCATACACCGTGGGAATGTCGCCGATGGCGACGGTGATGGCGTCATCGTCGACGATGGTGGTGGTCACGCCGGCGGCAGAGCCGATGGCCGTGCCACCGTCGGCGTCGGGGTCGGCAATGGCAACCGTCACGGTGAACGCTTCGGCGGCTTCGTTGAGGGTGTCGCCGGTGACGGGGATCGTGAACTGTGTTTGCGTGGGGAACATGATCGTGCCGGTGAGGGCGCCGAAATCATCGTTGCCGGTGCCGTCGTGCGTGACCGTCCAGGTGACCTCGGTGGGGGTGGGGAACGCCATGTCGCCTGCGTCGAGGGCGACGACGTAGCCGATGGCGGTCTCGGCATTGGTTTCGGCATGGGTGGTCGGACCGCTGAGGATCAAGGTGCGCGCTCTGTCGACAAGCGTGTAGGTGCGCGGGGCGGGGTCATGCACGCTCAGCCCCCTGCCGTTCACGTGTTCGGTGATCGTGACGATGAGTGTTTCGCCAGACTCCCTGATGGAGTCGGCCAGGATGCGGATGGGGATGTGGCTGACAAGTGTGCTGGCGTCTATTACGATGGTGCCGGTGCCAGTGCCGGGGTTGAATTCGATCACCAGGAAGCTGCCCTGAGTCATCACTTCATAATCGGCGTTCGTGGCGGTGCCGGTGATGGAGAACAGGACGGCGGAAGGATCATCGAGCACCTGACCGGCCATCGTAACCGGCACCTGGATGATGGTGTCCTCCAGCACAGTCCCGTCGGCGCCGCCGAGAGAGGCCAGTCTACCCGTGGCGCCGACATGGGCGGCGATGGTGACGGATCGGGGGGCGCCGAAACTGTGGTTGGGGTCGGTCGAATTCACGTTCAACATGAAGGTCTCGCCGTTCTCCGACGGGGCGTCGTAGACGATGTTCACGGGGAAGGTCCTGACGCTGGAGCCGGCGACGAAGGCCACGGTGCCGCTGGTGGCCACGAAGTCGGCGGCGGTGGTGTCGCCGTGGGCGATCGTCCAGGTGAGGACGGCGAGTGAGGTCAACGGCAAGCCGGTACGGGTGACGGTAAAGGTGTAGGGGATGGACGCGGCGCCGGAGGCGGGCGGCTCGGTGACACGGCCGGGGCCGGTGACGGTGAAGAGTGAGGTGACTCCGCTGAAATCGTTGTCGACGATGGTGACGGTGGCGGCGGTGACGGAGCCATAGCCGGTCACCGCATGGGTGATGGTGGCGGTGTCGTCAACGGTGTCGTCGTCCTCGCCGGCGGCGACGGTGACGGTCTGCGCGGTGTTCCAGGTCGCCGTGGTGAAGGTCAGCGCGCCCGGCGTCAGCGTCAGGTCGTGGTCGGACGGGGTGACATCCGGCGTGATGGTGACGTCGCCGACCGGCTCGGTATCCAGCGCCACCGTGTAGGGGATAGTGCCGCCTTCGGTCACGGTCAGGGACGCCGGGGCAATCGTGACCCTGACGGCGCCGGTGTCGGCGACGGTCACCGTCACCTCGTCCGCGGCCGCACTGCCGTAGCCGGTCACCGTATGGCTGATGCCGACGGTGTCCGTCACCATGTTCGCATCCGCGACGCCCGTGACGGTCACCGACTGCGCGGTGTTCCAGTTGGCGGTGGTGAAGGTCAGCGCACCGGTGACGGTGGCGATGGCCATGTCGCCGCTTGCCGGCATGACCGTCACCGGGCCGTCCGGCCGGGTGAGCAGGCGCATGGTGTAGGTCGCCATGCCGCTGTCTTCGCTCACGGTGAGGGCGGTCGGGTCAGCGACAACCCTCGGGACCAGCGCCCTAATCGTCGCCGTGGCGTCCTGGTTCGGGTCGCCGCCCGTTTTGATGTCCACCCGGCCCGTACTGCTGGCGCCGACCAGGGTGAGGGTCAGCTCCTCCGGCTCGTCGGCAAGGCCGTCGTCGGCAATGGCCACCGGCAGTGTATAGGGCGGGGTGGCGGCCTGCGGGATGGTGAATGTCTGGCCGGTGATGCCGGTGAGATCGGTGAAGTCGGCGGCGTCAATGCCGGGACCGCTCAACGTGTAGGCCAGGATCACATCGGCGGCGAGGGCGCCACCGGTGAGGGTGAGCGGGAATCTGGCCGTGGCGCCTTCATACACCGTGGGGATGTCGCCGATGGCGACGGTGATGTCGTCATCGTCGACGATGGTGGTGGTCACGCCGGCGGCAGAGCCGATGGCCGTGCCACCGTCGGCGGCGGGGTCGGCAATGGCAACCGTCACGGTGAACGCTTCGGCGGCTTCGTTGAGGGTGTCGCCGGTGACGGGGATCGTGAACTGTGTTTGAGTGGGGAACATGATCGTGCCGGTGAGGGCGCCAAGATCATCGTTGCCGGTGCCGTCGTGCGTGACCGTCCAGGTCACCTCGGTGGGGGTGGGGAACGCCATGTCGCCTGCGTCGAGGGCGACGACGTAGCCGATGGCGGTGTCGGCATTGGTTTCGGCATGGGTGGTCGGACCGCTGAGGATCAAGGTGCGCGCTCTGTCGGCAATCGTGTAGGTGCGCGGGGTGGGGTCAAACACGGTCAGCCCGGCGGTTGAGTGGTTGGTGATCGTGACGATGAGTGTTTCGCCAGACTCCCTGATGGAGTCGGCCAGGATGCGGATGGGGAGGTTGCGGGTCATCTGCTGCGCGCCCAGTTGGATGGTGCCGATGCCGGTGCCGGTGCGGGTGCCGGGGTCGATGCCGGGGTCGAATACGATATGCGGGAAGCTGGTCTGGGTCATCACTTCATAATCGGCGTTCGTGGCGGTGCCGGTGATGGAGTAGCTGACGACGGAGGAAAACTGGAGCATCTGGCCGGCCATCGTGATCGGCACCTGGAGGATGGTGTCCTCCGTCACAGTCCCGTCGGCGCCGCCGAGAGAGGCCAGTCTACCCGTGGTGCCGGAATTGGCGGCGATGGTGACGGACCGGGGGGCGCCGAAACGGTGGTTGGGGGCGGTCGAACTCACGTTCAACATGAAGGTCTCTTCGCTCTCCGACAGGGCGTCGCTGGAGACGTGCACGGGGAAGGTCCTGACGCTGGAGCCGGCGACGAAGGCCACGGTGCCGCTGGTGGCCACGAAGTCGGCGGCGGTGGTGTCGCCGTGGGCGATACTCCAGGTGAGGACGGTGTGTGAGGTCAACGGCCTGTTGGTACGGGTGACGGTAAAGGTGTAGGGGATAGACGCGGCGCCAGAGGCGGGCGGCTCGGTGACACGGCCGGGGCCGGTGACGGTGAAGCGTGAGGGGACTCCGCTGTCGTTGTCGACGATGGTGATGGTGGCGGCGGCGGTGGCGGGGTCAATCATCAGACCCTGAACCGTATTCGCATCCGCCACACCATCAATCCGGATCATGAAGGTCTCGGTGCCCTCGGCAATCCCGTCATCAACAAGCACAACGGGGACGCACGCGCGCCGTGGGTCCCCGTCCCCGCGAACGACAACATTGCTGGACATCGCATAGTCCAGGGAGCTGGTGGCGGTGCCGTCGACCGTGGACACTGCCACGGCGAACACACCGTCAACCGGCCCGGTGACCGGCGCGGTCACGACCACGCACACGTTCAGAATATTCGCGCCCTCCGACACGTCATAGGCGGTCTGCTCCAGGCCCAGGATGACGCGCTCGTGGATTGACACCGTGACCTCGGCGGCGACGACGGCGGCGTTCACCGTATGGCTGATGACGACGGTGTCCGCGACCTCGTCCGCATCCACGGCGGCGGCGACGGTGATCGTCTGCGCCATGTTCCAGTTGCCGGGGGTGAAGGTCAGCGTGCCCGGCGTCAGCGTCAGGTCATGGTCGGACGGGGTGACACCCGGTGTGATGTGCATGTCGACGGCCGGCTCGGCACTCAGCGCCACGGTGTAGGCGCCGGTGGCGCCTTCGGTCATGGCGAGGGCGGTCACCGAAAGGGTGACGCCGTGGGCGTCGTTGTCGAGGACCATGACGGGTAACTCCCGGTCGCTGAGGACGGAGCTGTAGCCGGTCACCACGTAGACGATGAGGTCGTCGTCGTTCACGGCGTCGCGGTCCTCGGCGGCGGCGACGGTGACGGTCTGCGCGGTGTTCCAGTTGTCGGCGGTAAAGGTCAGCGCGCCACCCGGGGTCTGGGTCAGGTCGTGGCCGCCCGGCGTGATGCCCGGCGCAATGCCCGGCGTGATGGTCACATTGCCGCCGGGGTCGGTGGCCAGTACGACGGTGTAGGCGGCGTTCCTGCCTTCGACCACGGTCAGCGCGGCCGGTGAAATCGTGACGCCGGGAACCGGCGCCGCCAGACCCGTCACGGTGAACCTCAGGGTGGCGACACGGCCACTGGAGTCGGTGGCGGTGTAGGTCACCACGTTTGTGCCCACGTTGATCAGACTGCCTTGCAAGCTGCGACTGGAACTCCGGAAAACCAAACCGTTCAGAGCGGGTAGCGGTCGCAGCGCGTATTCCAAACTGCCACTGCCGACGGCCTCCGGCAGGGTCAGGGTGGGGATGGGTACGCCAACGGTGTAGGTCAGGGCATCCACCGTTTGCCCGCCGAAGTCCGGGGGAAAGTCGCGATCCTCGTTGTCGGTGACTGTGACGGTCACCGAGGCGACGGTGACGGAGCCGTAGCCGGAGCCGGAGCCGGTCACCGTGTGGGTGATGGTGGCGGTGTCGTCAACGTTGTCGCCGTCCTCGCCGGCGAAGACGGTGACGGTCTGCGTGGAGATCCAGTTCGCCGCGGTGAAGGTCAGCGCGCCCCGCATCAGCGTCAGGTCGTGGCCGGGCGGGGTGCCATCCGGGGTGATGGTAACGTTGCCGACCGGCTCGGACGTCAGGAACACCGTGTAGGTGATACTGCCGCCTTCGCTCACGGTCAGGGACGTCGGGGCAATCGTGACCCCGGCGGTGTCGGTGTCGACGACGGTCACCGTCACCTCGTCCGCGGCCGCACTGCCGTAGCCGGTCACCATATGGCTGATGCCGACGGTGTCCGTCACCGCGTTCGAATCCGGGGTGCCCGTGACGGTCACCGTCTGCGCGGTGTTCCAGTTGGCCACGGTGAAGGTCAGCGCACCGTCGAGAGTGACGATGGGCCTGTCGCTTGCCGGCATGACCGTCACCGGGCCGTCCGGCCGGGTGAGCAGGCGTATGGTGTAGGTCGCCAGGCCGAAGTCTTCGCTCACGGTGAGGGCGGTCGGGTCAGCGACAACCCTCGGGACCCGCGTCACAATCGTCGCCGTGGCGTCCTGGTTCGGGTCGCCGCCCGTTTTGATGTCCACCCGGCCCGTACTGCTGGCGCCGACCAGGGTGAGAGTCAGCTCCTCCGGCTCGTCGGCAAGGCCGTCGGCGGCAATGGCCACCGGCAGTGTATAGGGCGGGGTGGCGGCCTGCGGGATGGTGAATGTCTGGCCGGTGATGCCGGTGAGATCGGTGAAGTCGGCGGCGTCAATGCCCGTACCGCTCAACGTGTAGGCCAGGATCACATCGGCGGCGCGGGCGCCACCGGTGAGGGTGAGCGGGAATCCCGCCGTGGCGCCTTCATACACCGTGGAGATGTCGCCGATGGCGACGGTGATGGCGTCATCGTCGACGATGGTGGTGGTGGTCACGCCGTCGAGTGTGCCACCGTCAGCGAGGAGGTCGGCAACGGTGACCGTGACGGTGAACGCTTCGGTGGCTTCGTTGAGGGTGTCGCCGGTGACGGGGATCGTGAACTGTGTTTGAGTGGGGAACATAATGGTGCCGGTGAGGGCGTCGAAATCATCGTCGCCGGTGCCGCCGTGCGTGACCGTCCAGGTGACCTCGGTGGGGGCGGAGAACGCCATGTCGCCCGCGCCGAGGGAGACGACGTAGCCGATGGCGGCATTGGTTTCGGCATGGGCGGTCGGACCGCTGAGGGTCAAGGCGCGCGCGGGGGCGATAATCGAGTAGGTGCGCGGGGCGGGGTCAAACGGGGTATGCTCGCTGCCGCTGGCGTGGTTGGTGATCCCGACGACGAGTGTTTCGCCAGAATCCACGACGGAGTCGGACAGGATGCGGATGGGGATGCTGCCTTCATTTTGACTATTGAACAATTGCAGGACGCCGACGCCGGTGCCGGTGTTGAAGGTGAGCGTTGGTGCGGTGGTCCGAGTGACCACTTCATAATCGGCGTTCGTGGCGGTGCCGGTGATGGCGAAGGTGACGAGGGAGGATAACGGGAATGTCTGGCCGGACATCCTGATCGGTACTTCGATGATGGTGCCCTCCAGCGCAGTCCGGTCGGCGCCGCCGATAGTGGCAAATCTACCCACGGCGCCGGGATTGGCGGCGATGGTGACGGGGAGAGCGGCGCCGGAACTGTCTCTGTGGTCGGTCGAACTCACGTTCAAGTTGAATCGCTCTTCGCTCTCCGCAAAGCTGTCGGTTCTGATGCCCACGGTGAAGGTCCTGACGCTGGAGCCGGCGGCGAAGGTCACGGCGCCGCTGCTGGCAACAAAGTCGGCGGGGGAAGTGGAGACGTAGGCGATATTCCAGTTGACGACGGTGTTTGAGGCCAACGGCGCGCCGGTACGGGTGATGGTATAGGTGTGGGGTCTCGACGGGGCGCCAGAGCCGGACGGCTCGGAGACACGGTCGGGGCCGGTGACGGTGAAGGTTGAGACATCGTTGTCGAGGATGGTGGTGGTGGTCATGCCGGGGAGTGTGCCACCGTCAGCGCCGGGGTTGGCAACGTTGACCGTTACGGTGAACGCTTCGTCGGGTTCGTTGAGGGTGTCGTCGGTGACGGGGATCGTGAACGATGTTTGAGTGGGGAAAATGATGGTGCCGGTGAGGGCGCCTAAATCTTCGTTGCTGGTGCCGCTGTGCGTGACCGTCCAGGTGACCGCGGTGGGGGTGGTGAATATCCTGCTGCCCGCGCCGAGGGAGACGACGTAGCTAATGACGGAATTGTTTTCGGCATGGCTGGCCGGACCGCTGAGGGTCAAGGTGCGCGCGTTGTCGACAATCGTGTAGGTGCTCGGGCGGCGTTCAAACACGGTTTTCGCGATGTCGTTGACGTCGCTGGTGATGTGTGCGGTGAGCGTGACGACGAGTGTTCTGGGAGACCCCCTCAGGGGATTGGACAGGATGCGGATGGGGATGCTGCTGGTAGTTTGAGTATTGAGCACTTCCAGGAAATTGCCGAAGCCGGTGGGGGTGAAGAAGCGGAGCCTTGGTTGGGTGTTCCGAGTCACCACTTCATAATCGGCGGGCGTGGCGGTGCCGGTGATGGTGAAGTAGACCAAGGAGTTTCGCGGGAGTGTCAGGCCGGACATCCTGATCGGTACTTCGATGGTGTTGCCCTCCGGCACATTCCGGCCGGTGTCGCTGAGAGTGGCCAGTCTACGGTCGGTGCCGAAATTGGAGGCGATGGTGACGGCGAGAGGGGGGCCGGCCCTGATGAGAGGGGTGGGGTCATCGAAGGGGTTGAACTCAACCGAGTTCACGGTGAATCGCTCGTCAGGCTCCGTATGGGTGTCGCCGGCGATCCGCACGTCGAAGGTCCCGACGGAACTACCGCCGGGGGAGAAGCGAACGATGCCGCTGGTGTCAACGAAGTCTGCGTCGACGGTGGTGCCGTGGGAGATTCTCCAGAAGACTACGGTGTTGTCTACCAACTGCCCGCCGCTATGGGTCATGGTAAAGGTGTAGGTTCTCGACCCGGTGACAGAGCTTGGCTCGAAGACACGGGAGGGGCCGGTGACGGTGAAGGTTGGCGGGTTTTGCGCCTGCACGCTCTCCACCGACAACACCGTCACGGCGACCAGCAGGATACCCTGCACCAGGCGAACGCAACGGGTGGCCCGTGCGGGCCATGCACGGGTCATGTGCTCACTCCGTTCCGCACAGCGACACGCGCCACGTTGCCCGGATAAGACCGTCCCGCATTGAACCAGCGACACGGATTCCATCCCGAACGCCGCAGGGTACGGGCGATGCTACGCCAATGGGGGTGGGGGGAGGGGGGGATTCGGGTACGGGGAGACGCACCAGACTTCGTGTTTTCGCTCCTCATACGCCTCACAGTTAGAAGTTCAGAGCGATTATTCAACAGCTCGCCCTGGTCAACCGTTTGGGCGGCGGTCTCCTGCCGCATACCTTCCAGATTAAGCAGGAGCCGGTCGCCCAGCCGCATCCGACTGCCCAGCGCCGACAGGCGCGCGCCGAACCGTTCGTCAGGGTCATGTTGCCGCAGGGCATTACCAGCATCTCCTCCCAGTCTGGCCCGCAACCCAGGTCCGTGTCTGCCCGGCCGTCTCGCGGACGGGACACGGCGCAAGGAACTTCACTTATAGCAGAACCAGTGGCGTGCACGCAAGGGATTTGGGGTGGGGGGCGGGGGAAAAAAAGGGGGAGGGCGCTTTTCCGACGGGACGACGTGTTGCGCACAGGCCCAACGTCACACCGTCGCCGTCTGGCACACCGGCTGACCGGGACACAGGCCCCCCCGGAATTCGTGGTTGCCGCAGGGCGGGATTGCACGCACCGGAGGCGACGGAGTCAACCACCGAACGGCCCTGTGCAGGTGCGTGGAAATGGCAAGGCGGGTTAGAAATCCAGCCCGATTTGCAACTTGATGCCGTCGGCCGACGCCTGGGCGCTGGTCTGCTGCCGCGAGCCTTCCACACTGAACGTCAGCTGGCTACCCAACCCGACCTGCAACCGGATGCCATGGTTCACTAAGCGGGCGGCGGTCTCATCCCTCATGCCTTCCAGGCTGAGCGTCAGCTGGCTGCCCAGATTCATCTGGCTACCCAGCCGGTACGTCCGCGCCGGCCCGTTCGTCAGGGTCATGTTGCCGTAGGGCGTGACTAACATCTCATCCCAGCCCAGCCCGTAGCCCAGGTTCATGTTCACCTGCCCGTTTCGCGGCGGGGCAACGCCAGACGCCGGCACCGTGGCGGCGGCTTCTTGCGCCCACACCTGGGCCGCCCGGCTACCCGTGGCGCCCCATGTGGGTTGCAGACTGAATGACAGACCCTGTCCGTCCTGGCCTGCCGACAGCCGCACGGCTCCACCTATGCCCCAGTCCTGGTAGTCGCCGCTATGCCCCACCAGCACCCGCCCGTGACTCTCCACCGTCAGCCCGTTGGCCGCATCCGTGTAGCGCATCCCGCCACCCACTTCGGCGCCCGTGCCGGTTCGCCCGTCGCCGGCATCATGCCTCATGCCAACCTCCAGGGTGGGCACCAGTTGAACGCCACCGGCCAGCACATGCGTACGGCTCGCTTCCAGCCCCAGGCGCAGCCGCCTGGCTCCAATCCTGACGGCGGTGATGTCCTCGCTCCCCTCCACGTCCATGCTCGTCTGCAAGGCTTCGCCTTTGATCCGCAACGTGGCCACACGACCATCAAACACCTGCGCACTGCCGCCGGCCCCGATGGTCTGCATGGTCACATCACTGGTTGCCCGCTGGTCGTTCGTGTCAGCGTCGGGGGTGATGTCCAACTCGCCCCAGCCGTAGCCCGCCGTGGCCCACACATCCAGCTTCCCGCCCAGCGCCGTCCAGCCCACATAGGGATGGACGCTGGTGAGACCCACTTCGTAATCGCCGCTCCCGGTATCGGTATAGTCCACATCCGCCTCGCTCCATGACACCACGACCCCGGCCAGCAGGTCGTCCCGCAGGCGGGCGTCGGCGCCCAGATGGGCGCTGAACATATTGCCGTCCCAGTTTATCGCATCGCCCTTGCCGGATAAGGCCCGGTAGTCGCCGCCACCCCAGAGTGTCAGGGCGGACAGGCCGGTTCCCGGGGCCACCTCGCGCGCGTTCAACGGCAACACAAAGTCGGAGCCGCCCAGCAGGGTCTTCAGGTCGAAATTCCCCTGGGCGATGGTCTTCCCGTAGGTGGTCACCACCCCGGCCAGCGTGGACTGGCCCCCGACCGTAACATTCCGGGCCGCACTGGCGGAGTCAGACCGGGCCTGCCGGATGCGCTTCGTAATCGCATTCACCCGTTGGTCGGCCAGCGCCCGCGCCACTTCCGGCAATACCACCCGGTTGACGGCGCCCAGATTGCGCATCTCGTCGTCGGTAACGGTAACCTCGACGCTGGGGGCGGTGAAGGCGGTGATGCTCACACGGTGACTGATGATGGCAATGGCATTGTCATCGTCCTCGTCCTCGACTGCGGTGACGGTGACGGTCTGGGCGGTATTCCAGGTTCCCGGGCCGAAGGTCAGGGCGCCGGTGACGGTGACCGCACCGCCGCTGACGCTCGGCATCGGCGTCACCGTCACAGGGCCGATGGGGGCGGTGTCCAGTTTCACCGTATAGGTTTCCGTGCTGCCTTCGACCACGGTCAGGGCGGTCGGGGTGATCTCCACCATCAGATCGTCGTCCGTGACGGTCACCACGACATTGGGCACCGCGATCACGGTGTAGCCGCTTACATCATGGCCGATGGTGACGGTGTCGTCGGTGTTGTCAGCGTCATCGGTGGCGGTGATGGTGACGGTCTGGGCGGTGTTCCAGGTCGTTGGGCCGAAGGTCAGGGCGCCGGAGACGGTGACCGCGCCGCCGATGACATCCGGTGTGACCGTCACGGAGCCGCTGGGGGCGGTGCCCAGCACCACGGTGTAGGTGGTCGTGTTGCCTTCGTCCACGGTCAGGGCGGTCGGGGTGATGTCCACACCGGCCGCCGCTTCATCCAGGCCCAGTTGGAAGCCTCTGTAAGAGCCGGCATCGTCGGCGGTGTCCTCCGTCACGCCGGTGAACATGGGATTGCGGAGTCTGGTGACCGGTGGCGGGGAGGTCTCCTCGCCGAAGGCCGCGCTGGTGCGCTCGCCCGCGGCGATGGTGGCCGTACCCCTGGCCTCAGCGGTGGCCGCAATGGTTGTGGTGTCCGCGCCCCCGCCGACAGTCTCCCAGGTCACCTCGATAGCCAGCGGGGCGGCCTCCATGAGACGCACCCGGAACTGGCCATTATCCAACCGCTCCAGCTCAAGGTCCAGCATGAACGGGCTACCGGGGTTGCCGTCCAGCGTGAGACTGGTCAGGGAATCCAGCCCATCAAAAATCCCCGTGGGCAGTGTGTCAAGCCGATTGTTGCCAAGATCCAGGCTGGTCAACGCGCCAAGCCCCGCGAAACTCCCCGTGGGCAACGTGGCGAGCTGATTGTCGCCAAGGTCCAGGCTGGTCAACGCGTCAAGCCCATCGAAAACCCCCTCGGGCAGCGTGGCGAGCTGATTGTCGCCAAGGTCCAGGCTGGTCAACGCGTCAAGCCCATCGAAAACTCCCTCGGGCAGCGTGGCGAGCTGATTGTCGCCAAGGTCCAGGCTGGTCAACGCGCCAAGCCCCGCAAAGTCGTCGCTTTGGAGTGCGCTGAGACTCATGCCGGCTATGTCCAGATCGGTGATCTCGCTCAGGCTGTCCGGGGTCACATCCGCGCAGGTGGAGACACCGGACACCGCCGTCACAATGGCGTCGCGCACCGCCGGAATGCGGCTGCACGTGGTCGTCGCAGGCACCGCGATGGTGAACTGGAGACTGGCAGTGGTGGCGGCACGGTCGGTGACCATCCAGGTGTAGATGCCTGTGGGGCCAGCCACCGTCGGCGTCCCGCTCAGGATGCGCGTGCCAGTGTCGACCGTCAGGCCGGTGGGCAGAGGCCCGGTGAGTGAGTAGGCCAGAGGAGCGATGCCGCCGGTGGCTTCGGGCAGGGTCAGAGCCGGAATCGCGGTGCCGCTGGTGTAGGTCCGGGCCGCCACCGACGCCGTGCCGAAGGTCAGGGGGCTGGCGACGGCGTTGTCTGTAACCGTCACTGTGACCGGGCCGGCGGTCACGCCGCCGTAGCCGCTCACCGCATGGGTAATGGTGGCGGTATCGTCGGCGAAATCGGCGTCATCCTCGGTGGCGGTGACGGTCACCGTCTGCGCCGTGTTCCAGGTCGACGGGCCGAAGGTCAGCGCGCCGGTAACGGTGGCGACGGCGGTGTTACCGCTGGCTGGCGTGACCATCACATTGCCGGCGGGCGAGGTGGTCAGCGCCACGGTGTAGATGGTCGTGGTGCCTTCAACCACAGTGAGGGCGGTCGGAGCGAGTGTGACCGCGGGCACCAGCGTGATGGTCACGGCAAAGGTCAGCGTGGCCGTATCGGCGGCGGTCCTGATGGCATCCTCATCGGTGGCCGTCCAGGTCAGCGTGACGGCCGCGGCCACGGTGGTGGGCGTGCCGGTCAGGGTGCGGGCGGTGTCGGTGAAGGTCAGGCCGTCGGGGATGTCGCCGCTCAGGGTATAGCTCGGGTCGCCATTCCCGCCGTTGGCGGCCGGCAACGTCAGCGTCGGAATGGCGGCGTCGACGGGGTAGGTCCTGTCAGTCACCGTCGCGCTGAAGGTCGGCGCGCTGTTGGTGTCGTTGTCGGTAGCCGTGACCACGACCTGGTTGGCGGTGGTCACGCCGCCGTAGCCGCTCACCGCATGGGTAATGGTGACAGTGGCGTCAGCGAAATCGGCGTCATCCTCGGTGGCGGTGACGGTCACCGTCTGCGCCGTGTTCCAGGTCGACGAGTCGAAGGTCAGCGCGCCGGTGACGGTGGCGACGGCGGTGTTACCGCTGGTTGGTGTGACCATCACATCGCCGGCGGGCGAGGTGGTCAGCGCCACGGTGTAGATGGCCGTGCTACCTTCAGTCACGGCGATGGCGGTCGGGGCGATGGTGACCGCCGGCGCCAACGCCAGCGTGATCGTCACGGTAAAGGTCAGCGTGGCCGCATCGCCGCTGGTCCTGATGGCATCCTCATCGGTGGCCGTCCAGGTCAGCGTGACGGCCGCGGCCACGGCGGTGGGCGTGCCGGTCAGGGTGCGGGTGGTGTCGGCGAAGATCAGCCCGTCGGGAATGTCGCCGGTCAGGGTATAGCTCAGGTCGCCGTTCCCGCCGTCGGCGGCCGGCAACGTCAGTGTCGGAATGGCGGCGTCGACGGGGTAGGTCCTGTCAGGCACCGTCGCGCCGAAGGTCGGCGCGCTGTTGGTGTCGTTGTCGGTAGCCGTGACCACGACCGGGTTGGCGGTGGTCACGCCGCCGTAGCCGCTCACCGTATGGGTGATGGTGACGGTGGCGTCAGCAAAATCAGCGTCATCCTCGGTGGCGGTGACGGTCACCGTCTGCGCCGTGTTCCAGGTCGACGGGCCGAAGGTCAGCGCGCCGGTGACGGTGGCGACGGCGGTGTTACCGCTGGCTGGCGTGACCATCACATTGCCGGCGGGCGAGGTGGTCAGCGCCACGGTGTAGATGGTCGTGGTGCCTTCAACCACAGTGAGGGCGGTCGGGGCGATGGTGACTGCGGGCACCGGCGTGATCGTCACGGCAAAGGTCAGCGTGGCCGCATCGCCGGCGTCCATGTTGGTATCCTCATCGGTGGCCGTCCAGGTCAACGTGACGGCCGTGGCAACGGTGGTGGGCGTGCCGGTCAGGGTGCGGGCGGTGTCGGTGAAGGTCAGGCCGGCGGGGATGTCGCCGCTCAGGGTATAGCTCAGGTCGCCATTCCCGCCGTCGGCGGCCGGCAACGTCAGTGTCGGAATGGCGACGTCGACGGGGTAGGTCCTGTCCGTCACCGTCGCGCTGAAGGTCGGCGCGCTGTCGGTGTCGTTGTCGGTAGCCGTGACCACGACCGGGTTGGCGGTGGTCACGCCGCCGTAGCCACTCACCGCATGGGTAATGGTGACGGTAGCGCCAGCGAAATCAGCGTCATCCTCGGTGGCGGTGACGGTCACCGTCTGCGCCGTGTTCCAGGTCGACGAGTCGAAGGTCAGGGTGCCGGTGACGCTGGCGACGGCGGTGTTACCGCTGGTTGGCGTGACCATCACATCACCGGCGGGCGAGGTGGTCAGCGCCACGGTATAGATGGTCGTGGTGCCTTCAGTCACAGTGAGGGCGGTCGGGGCGATGGTGACCGCCGGCGCCGTCGTGATCGTCACGGCAAAGGTCAGCATGTCCGTATCGGCGGCGGACGTGATGGCATCCGAATCGGTGGCCGTGTAGGTCAGGGTGACGGCCGGGGCCGCGGTGAGGGGCGTGCCGGTCAGGGTGCGGGCGGTGTGGGTGAAGGTCAGACCGGCGGGGAGACTGCCGGTCAGCGCATAGTTCAGGGCGCCATTCCCGTCGGTGGCGGCCGGGAGGGTCAGCGTCGGAATGGCGGCCTCGGCGGTGTAGGTCATGTCATCCACCATCGCCGTGCCGAAGTCTGGCACCGAGGCGGCGGCATCGTCGTCGGTGACGGTCACCACAACCGGGTCGGCGGTGGTGACACTGCCGTAGCCGCTCACGGCATGGCTGATGGTGGCCATGTCGTCGGTGGTGTCCCCATCGTCGGCGGCGGTGACGGTGATGGTCCGGGCGGTATTCCAGGTTG
Source organism: Nitrospirales bacterium (assembly GCA_963692935.1). Taxonomy (GTDB): domain Bacteria; phylum Nitrospirota; class Nitrospiria; order Nitrospirales; family UBA8639; genus Bin75. The sequence goes on along the minus strand of OY843588.1, from coordinate 27,600 downwards.
CGGGGCTGAAGGTCAACGCGCCGGGGGTCGTCACATCGCCGGTGGGTGTCACGCTCACCATCACCGTCACGTCACCGGGGGGCACGGTGGTCAGCTCCATGGTGTAGGTGGCAATGCCGCCTTCAGGCACGGAGAGGGTGGCGGTGGAGAGGGTCACCGCGGGCGCCGGCGTGATGGTCACGGCAAAGGGCAACGTGGCCGCATCGCCGGCGTCCATGTTGGCATCCTCATCGGTGGCCGTGTACGTCAGCGTGACGGCCGCGGCCACGGCGGTGGGCGTGCCGGTCAGGGTGCGCGTGGTATCGGCGAAGGTCAGACCGTCGGGGATGTCGCCGGTCAGGGTGTAGCTCAGGTCGCCATTCCCGCCGTCGGCGACCGGCAACGTCAGCGTCGGAATGGCGGCGGCGACGGTGTAGGTCCTGTCCGTCACCGTCGCGCTGAAGGTCGGCGCGCTGTCGGTGTCGTTGTCGGTAACAGTGACCACGACCGTGTCGGCGGTCACGCCGCCGTAGCCGCCCACCATGTGGCTGATGGTGACGGTGTCGTTAGCGAAATCAGCGTCATCCTCGGTGGCGGTGACGGTCACCGTCTGCGCCGTATTCCAGGTCGACGGGCCGAAGGTCAGGGCGCCGGAGACCGTCACCGCACCGGCAACATCGGGCGTCACCGTGACCGCGCCGGCGGGCGAGGTGGTCAGCTCCACGGTATAGAAGGTCATGGTGCCTTCAACCACGGTGAGGGTGGTCGGGGCGAGGGTGACCGCGGGCGCCAGCATGATGGTCACGGTAAAGGTCAGCATGTCCGTATCGCCGGTGGCCGTGATGGCGTCCTCATCGGTGACCGTCCAGGTCAGGGTGACAGCCGTGGCGATGGTGGTGGGCGTGCCGGTGAGGGTGCGGGCGGTGTCGGTGAAGGTCAGGCCGGCGGGGATGTCGCCGGTCAGGGTGTAGCTCAGGTCGCCATTCCCGCCGGCGGCGACCGGCAACGTCAGCGTCGGAATGGCGGCGTCGACGGGGTAGGTCCTGTCCGTCACCGTCGCGCTGAAGGCCGGCGCGCTGTCGGTGTCGTTGTCGGTGACAGTGACCACGACCGGGTCGGTGGAGGTCACGTCGCCGTAGCCGCTCACCATGTGGGTAATGGTGACGGTGGCGTTAGCGAAATCAGCGTCATCCTCGGTGGCGGTAACGGTCACCGTCTGCGCCGTGTTCCAGGTCGACGGGCCGAAGGTCAGGGCGCCGGAGACCGTCACCGCACCGGCAACATCGGGCGTCACCGTGACCGCGCCGGCGGGCGAGGTGGTCAGCTCCACGGTATAGAAGGTCATGGTGCCTTCAACCACAGTGAGGGCGGTCGGGGCGAGGGTGACCGCGGGCACCAGCACCGACGTGATCGTCACGGCAAAGGTCAGCGTGGCCGTATCGGTGGGGGCCGTGTTGGCATCCTCATCGGTAGCCGTGTATGTCAGCGTGACGGCCGCGGCGACGGTGGTGGGCGTGCCGGTCAGGGTGCGGGCGGTGTGGGTGAAGGTCAGACCGGCGGGGATGTCGCCGGTCAGGGTGTAGCTCAGGTCGCCATTCCCGTCGGCGGCGACCGGCAACGTCAGCGTCGGAATGGCGGCGTCGACGGGGTAGGTCCTGTCCGTCACCGTCGCGCTGAAGGTCGGCGCGCTGTCGGTGTCGTTGTCGGTCACCGTGACCACGACCGGGTCGGCGGTGACGCCGCCGTAGCCGCTCACCATGTGGCTGATGGTGACGGTGGCGTTAGCGAAATCAACGTCATCCTCGGTGGCGGTGACGGTCACCGTCTGCGCCGTATTCCAGGTCGACGGGCCGAAGGTCAGGGCGCCGGAGACCGTCGCCGCACCGGCAACATCGGGCGTCACCGTGACCGCGCCGGCGGGCGAGGTGGTCAGCTCCACGGTGTAGATGGCAGTGCTGCCTTCAGTCACGGTGAGGGCGGTCGGGGCGAGGGTGACCGCGGGCGCCAGCACCGACGTGATCGTCACGGCAAAGGTCAGCGTGGCCGCATCGGTGGTGGCCGTGATGGCGTCCTCATCGGTAGCCGTGTATGTCAGCGTGACGGCCGCGGCGGCGGTGGTGGGCGTGCCGGTGAGGGTGCGGGCGGTGTGGGTGAAGGTCAGACCGGCGGGGATGTCGCCGGTCAGGGTGTAGCTCAGGTCGCCATTCCCGTCGGCGGCGACCGGCAACGTCAGCGTCGGAATGGCGGCGTCGGCGGGGTAGGTCCTGTCCGTCACCGTCGCGCTGAAGGTCGGCGCGCTGTCGGTGTCGTTGTCGGTCACCGTGACCACGACAGGGTCGGCGGTGACGCCGCTGTCGCTACCCACCGCATGGGTGATGGTGACGGTGGCGTCAGCGAAATCAGCGTCATCCTCGGTGGCGGTGACGGTCACCGTCTGCGCCGTGTTCCAGGTCGACGAGTCGAAGGTCAGGGCGCCGGTGACGGTGGCGACGGCGGTGTTACCGCTGGTTGGCGTGACCGTCACATCGGCAACGGGTTCGTTGGTCAGCACGACGGTGTAGGTGGCAACGGAGCCTTCAACGACGCTCAGGACATTCTGTGAGACGGAGACTTCGAAGACTTCAACGATCGTGACGGTGGTGGTGGCCGCGTCGGGATCAATCGTCAGATCCAGAACGGTATTCAAATCCGCCACACCATCAATCCGGACCATGAAGGCCCTGCTACCCTCGGCCATGTTATTAACAAGCGCAATGTTGAAGCACCCGCGCCGTGGGGCCTCCGCAGACTCTCCCCCCGCGAACACGACGACCCTGCTCCGACTTCCGTAGTCCCGGGGGCTGGTGGCGGTGCCGTCGACCGTGGACACTTCCGCGGCGAACGTCCCTTCAACAGCCCCGCCGACTTCCGTGGTCACGGCCAGGCACACTCCCACAACACCCGCGCCCCTTGACACTGAATATGCGGATTGCTCAAAGCCCAGGGTGACACGCTCGCGGATGACCACCGGCAACGCGGCGGTGACGGCATCGTAGTCCGCTCCACTCACCGCATGGATGATGGTGGCGGTGTCGGGGAGGCCGTCCGGATCTCCGGCGGCGGCGACGGTCACCGTCTGCTCAATGTTCCAGTTGCCGGCGGTGAAGGTCAGCGCGCCCGGCGTCAGCGTCAGGTCGTGGTCGGACGGGGTGCCATCCGGCGTGATGGTGACGTCGCCGACCGGCTCGGTAGCCAGCGCCACCGTGTAGGGGATACTGCCGCCTTCGATCACGGTCAGGGACGCCGGGGCAATCGTGACTCCGGCGGTGTCGGTGTCGGCAACGGTCACCGTCACCTCGTCCGCGGCCGCACTGCCGTAGCCGGTCACCGTATGGCTGATGCCGACGGTGTCCGTCACCGCGTTTGCATCTTCGACGCCCGTGACGGTCACCGACTGCGCGGTGTTCCAGTTGATGGTCGTGAAGGTCAGCGCACCGGTGACGGTGGCGATGGCCGTGTCGCCGCTTGCCGGCAGGACCGTCACCGGGCCGCCCGGCTGGGTGAGCAGGCGCATGGTGTAGGCCGCCATGCCTCGGTCTTCGCTCACGTTGAGGACGGCCGGGTCAGCGACAACCCTCGGGCCCAGCGTTACAATCGTCGCCGTGGCGTCCTGGTTCGGGTCGCCGCCCGTTGCGATGGTCACCCGGCCCGTACTGCTGGCGCTGGTCAGGGTGAGGGTCAGCTCCTCCGGCTCGTCGGCGACGCCTTCGTCGGCAATGGCCACCGGCAGTGTATAGGGCGGGGTGGCGTCCTGCGGGATGGTGAATGTCTGGCCGGTGATGCCGGTGAGATCGGTGAAGTCGGCGGCGTCAATGCCCGTACCGCTCAACGTGTAGGTCAGGATCACACCGGCGGCGCGGGCGCCACCGGTGAGGGTGAGCGGGAATCTCGCCGTGGTGCCTTCATACACCGTGGGGACGTTGCCGATGGCGACGGTGATGTCATCATCGTCGGCGATGGTGGTGGTCACGCCGCCGGCGGAGCTGATGGTCGTGACACCGTCGACGCCGGGGTCGGCAACGGCAACCGTCACGGTGAACGCTTCGTCGGCTTCGTTGAGGGTGTCGCCGGTGACGGGGATCGTGAACTGTGTTTGCGTGGGGAACATGATGGCGCCGGTGAGGGCGCCGAAATCATCGTCGCTGGTGCCGCCGTGCGTGACCGTCCAGGTGACCTCGATGGGGGCGGGTAATGCCGTGTCGCCTGCGCCGAGGGCGACGGTGTAGCCGATGGCGGTGTCGGCATTGGTTTCGGCATGGGTGGTCGGACCGCTGAGGGTCAAGGTGCGCGCTCCGTCGGCAATCGTGTAGGTGCGCGGGGTGGGGTCATACACGCTCAGCCCGGCGGCTCCGTGGTTGGTGATCGTGACGATGAGTGTTTCGCCAGACTCCCCGATGGAGTCGGACAGGATGCGGATGGGGATGTGGCGGGTCGTGTGCGACGTGGCCAGTTGAATGCTGCCGGTGCCGGTGTCGGGGTCGAATGAGACCCGCGGGAAGCTGTCCCGGGTTGTCACTTCATAATCGGCGTTCGTGGCGGTGCCGGTGATGGAGTAGTTGACGAGGGAGGAAAACTGGAGCATCTGGCCGGCCATCGTGATCGGCACCTGGATGGTGGTGCCCTCCAGCACAGTCCCGTCGGCGCCGCCGATAGAGGCCAATCTACCCGTGGTGCCGGGATTGGCGGCGATGGCGACGGACAGGGGGGCGCCGAAACTGTGGTTGGGGTCGGTCGAACTCACGTTCAACATGAAGGTTTCTTCGGTCTCCGCCATGGCGTCGTTGGAGATGCGCACGGGGAAGGTCCTGACGCTGGAGCCGGCGACGAAGGCCACGGCGCCGCTGGTGGCCACGAAGTCGGCGTCGGTGGTGTCGCCGTGGGCGATAGTCCAGGTGAGGACGGTGTGTGAGGTCAACGGACCGTTGGTACGGGTGACGGTATAGCTGTAGGGGAGCGACGCGGCGCCAGAGGCGGGCGGCTCGGTGACACGGCCGGGGCCGGTGACGGTGAAGAGTGAGGTGACTCCGCTGAAATCGTTGTCGACGATGGTGATGGTGGCGGCGACGGCCGTGGGATCAATCGTCAGACCCGGAACGGTATTCGCATCCGCCACACCATCAAGTTGGATCATGAAGGTCTCGGCGCCCTCGTCGTCAATCCCGTCATCAACAATCACAACGGGGACGCACGCGCGCCGTGGGTCCTCGTCCCCGCGAACGATAATATTGCTGGACATCGCGTAGTCCAGGGAGCTGGTGGCGGTGCCGTCGACCGTGGACACTTCCACGGCGAACACACCTTCAACCGTCCCGGTTGCCGGCGCGGTCACGACCACGCACACGTTCAGAATATTCACGCCCTCCGACACTTCATAGGCGGTCTGCTCCAGCCCCAGGAGGACGCGCTCGCGGATTGACACCGTCACATCGGCAGCGGTGACGGCGGCGTAGTCCGCACCACTCACCACGTGGCTGATGGTGGCGGTGTCGGGGAGGGCGTCCGCATCCACGGAGGCGGCGACGGTCATCGTCTGCTCAACGTTCCAGTTGGCGGGGGTGAAGGTCAGCACGCCCGGCGTCAGCATCAGGTCGTGGTCGGACGGGGCGATGCCCGGCGTGATTCCGACTTCGCCGACCGGCTCGGTATTCAGCACCACCGTGTAGGTGATATTGCCGCCTTCGACCACGCTCAGGTTGGCCGGGGCAATCGTGACCCCGGCGGTGTCGGTGTCGGTGACGGCTACCGTCACATCGTTCGCGGTCACACTGCCGTAGCCGCCCACCGTATGGCTGATGATGACGGTGTCCGTGACCGCGTCGGCATCCTCAACGCCGGTGACGGTGACCAGCTGACCGGTGAACCAGTTGGCGGTGGTGAAGATCAGCGCACCGGTGACGGTGGCGACGGCCGTGTCGCCGCTTTCCGGCGTGACCGTGACATCGGCGTCGGGCGCGGCGTTCAGCACGACGGTGTAGGTGGCACTGGCGCCTTCGGCCACGCTCAGGACGTCCTCTGGAACGATGACCCCGGCAGTGGCGGTGGTGTCGGCGACCCTGACCGTGACCGAACCGGTGGCGATGCGATCGTCCCCGCCCACCGCGTGGGTGATGGTGGCGACGCTGGTTTCCATATCACTATCCATGATACCGGTGACGGTCACCGCCTGCGCGGTGTTCCAGTTGATGGTCGTGAAGGTCAGCGCACCGGTCACGGTGGCGACGGCCATGTCGCTACTGCTCGGCGTGACCGTGACATCGGCGGCGGGTTCGTCGGTCAGCATGACGGTGTAGGTGGCAGAGGTGCCTTCAACGATGCCCAGGACATTCTGTGAGAAGGCGACTCCGAAGACGTCGTCATCAACGATTGTGACGGTGGCGGTGGCCGCGTCGGGATCAATCGTCAGATCCGGAACGGTATTCGAACCCGCCACACCATCAATCCCGACCATGAAGGTCTTGTTACCCTCGACCATCATGTTATCAACAAGCGCAATGTTGAAACATCCGAGCCGTGGGGCCTGCGCAGACTGTCCCCCCGCGCCAACGGCGAACCCGCTCAGGCTTCCGTAGTCCCGGGGGCTGGTGGCGGTGCCGTCGACCGTGGACACTTCCGCGACGAACGTCCCTTCAACAGCCCCGCCGACTCTCGTGGTCACGGCCAGGCACAGTCTCACAACACCCGCGCCCTCTGACACTGAATATGCGGATTGCTCAAAGCCCAGGGTGACACGCTCGCGGATGACCACCGGCAACGCGGCGGCGGTGACGGCGTCGTAGTCCGCTCCATTCACCGCATGGCCGATGGCGGCGGTGTCGGTGAGGCCGTCCGGATCTCCGGCGGCGACGGCGGTCACCGTCTGCTCAATGTTCCAGTTGGCGGGGGTGAAGGTCAGCGCGCCACTCGGCGTCAGCGTCAGGTCGTGGTCGGACGGGGTGATGCCCGGCGTGATTCTGACTTCGCCGACCGGCTCGGACGTCAGCGCCACCGTGTAGGTGATACTGCCGTCTTCGATCACGGTCAGGGACGCCGGGGCAATCGTAACCCCGGCGGTGTCGGCGTCGGTGACGGTCACCGTCACCGCGTCCGCGGCCGCACTGCCGTAGCCGGTCACCGTATGGCTGATGCCGACGGTGTCCGTCACCGCGGTCGCATCTTCGACGCCCGTGACGGTTACCGACTGCGCGGTGTTCCAGTTGATGGTTGTGAAGGTCAGCGCACCGGCGACGGTGGCGATGGCCATGTCGCCGCTTGCCGGCATGACCGTCACCGGGCCGTCCGGCTGGGTGAGCAGGCGCATGGTGTAGGTCGCCGTGCCGCTGTCTTCGCTCACGGTGAGGGCGGTCGGGTCAGCGACAACCCTCGGGCCTGGCGCCACAATCGTCGCCGTGGCGTCCTGGTTCGGGTCGCCGTCCGTTGTGATGTCCACCCGGCCCGTACTGCTGGCGCTGGTCAGGGTGAGGGTCAGCTCCTCCGGCTCGTCGGCAAGGCCGTCGTCGGCAATGGCCACCGGCAGTGTATAGGGCGGGGTGGCGGCCTGCGGGATGGTGAATGTCTGGCCGGTGATGCCGGCGAGATCGGTGAAGTCGGCGGCGTCAATGCCGGGACCGCTCAACGTGTAGGCCAGGATCACATCGGCAACGCGGGTGCCACCGGTGAGGGTAATCGGGAATCTGGCCGTGGTGCCTTCATACACCGTGGGGATGTCGCCGATGGCGACGGTGATGTCGTCATCGTCGACGATGGTGGTGGTCACGCCGTCGACAGAGCCGATGGCCGTGCCACCGTCGGCGGCGGGGTCGGCAATGGTGACCGTCACGGTGAACGCTTCGGCGGCTTCGTTGAGGGTGTCGCCGGTGACGGGGATCGTGAACTGTGTTTGAGTGGGGAACATGATCGTGCCGGTGAGGGCGCCAAGATCATCGTTGCCGGTGCCGCCGTGCGTGACCGTCCAGGTCACCTGGGTGGGGGCGGAGAACGCCGTGTCGCCTGCGTCGAGGGCGACGACATAGCCGATGGCGGTGTCGGCATTGGTTTCGGCATGGGTGGTCGGACCGCTGAGGGTCAAGGTGCGCGCTCTGTCGACAATCGTGTAGGTGCGCGGGGTGGAGTCATACACGGTCAGCCCGGCGGTTTCGTGGTTGGTGATCGTGACGATGAGTGTTTCGCCAGACTCCCTGATGGAGTCGGCCAGGATGCGGATGGGAAGGTTGCGGGTCATCTGCTGCGCGCCCAGTTGGATGGTGCCGGTGCCGGTGTCAGGGTCGAATATGATATGCGGGAAGAGTTCCCGGGTCATCACTTCATAATCGGCGTTTGTGGCGGTGCCGGTGATGGAGTAGCTGACGACGGAGGAAAACTGGAGCATCTGGCCGGCCATCGTGATCGGCACCTGGAGGATGGTGTCCTCCGTCACAGTCCCGTCGGCGCCGCCGAGAGAGGCCAGTCTACCCGTGGTGCCGGTATGGGCGGCGATGGCGACGGACAGGGGGGCGCCGAAACTGTGGTTGGGGTCGGTCGAACTCACGGTCAACATGAAGGTCTCGTCGTTCTCCGACGGGGCGTCGTAGGCGATGTTCACGGGGAAGGTCCTGACGCTGGAGCCGGCGACGAAGACCACGGTGCCGCTGGTGGCCATGAAGTCGGCGTCGGTGGTGTCGCCGTGGGCGATAGTCCAGGTGAGGACGGCGTGTGAGGTCAACGGCAAGCCGATACGGGTGACGGTAAAGGTGTAGGGGATAGACGCGGCGCCAGAGGCGGGCGGCTCGGTGACACGGCCGGGGCCGGTGACGGTGAAGAGTGAGGTGACTCCGCTGAAATCGTTGTCGACGATGGTGATGGTGGCGGCGGTGACGGAGCCATAGCCGGTCACCGCGTGGGTGATGGTGGCGGTGTCGTCAACGGTGTCGCCGTCCTCGGCGGCGGCGACGGTGACGGTCTGCGCGGTGTTCCAGGTCGACGCGGTAAAGGTCAGCGCGCCCCGCGAAGGCATCAGGTCGTGGTCGGACGGGGTGACATCCAGCGTGATGGTGACGTCGCCGACCGGCTCGGTATCCAGCGCCACCCTGTAGGTGATACTGCCGCCTTCGCTCACGGTCAGGGACGTCGGGGCAATCGTGACCCTGACGGTGTCGGTGTCGGCGACGGTCACCGTCACCTCGTCCGCGGCCGCACTGCCGTAGCCGGTCACCGTATGGCTGATGCCGACGGTGTCCGTCACCATGTTCGCATCTTCGACGCCCGTGACGGTCACCGACTGCGCGGTGTTCCAGTTGACCACGGTGAAGGTCAGCGCACCGGCGACGGTGGCGATGGCCATGTCGCCGCTTGCCGGCATGACCGTCACCGGGCCGTCCGGCTGGGTGAGCAGGCGCATGGTGTAGGTCGCCGTGCCGCGGTCTTCGCTCACGGTGAGGGCGGTCGGGTCAGCGACAACCCTCGGGACCAGCGCCCTAATCGTCGTCGTGGCGTCCTGGTTCGGGTCGCTGCCCGTTTTGATGTCCACCCGGCCCATACTGCTGGCGCCGACCAGGGTGAGGGTCAGCTCCTCCGGCTCGTCGGCAAGGCCGTCGGCGGCAATGGCCACCGGCAGTGTATAGGGCGGGGTGGCGGCCTGCGGGATGGTGAATGTCTGGCCGGTGATGCCGGTGAGATCGGTGAAGTCGGCGGCGTCAATGCCGGGACCGCTCAACGTGTAGGCCAGGATCACATCGGCGGCGCGGGTGCCACCGGTGAGGGTGATCGGGAATGTCACCGTGGTGCCTTCATACACCGTGGGGATGTCGCCGATGGCGACGGTGATGTCGTCATCGTCGACGATGGTGGTGGTCACGCCGTCGGCAGAGCCCATGGACGTGCCACCGTCGGCGTCGAAGTCGGCAATGGCAACCGTCACGGTGAACGCTTCGGCGGCTTCGTTGAGGGTGTCGCCGATGACGGGGATCGTGAACTGTGTTTGAGTGGGGAACATGATGGTGCCGGTGAGGGCGCCAAGATCATCGTTGCCGGTGCCGCCGTGCGTGACCGTCCAGGTCACCTCGGTGGGGGCGGAGAACGCCATCTCGTCCGCGCCGATGGCGACGACGTAGCCGATGGCGGTGTCGGCATTGGTTTCGGCATGGGTGGTCGGACCGCTGAGGGTCAAGGTGCGCGCTCTGTCGACAATCGTGTAGGTGCGCGGGGTGGGGTCAAACGCATCGGTCATGTTGTGGCTGGTGATCCTGACGATGAGTGTTTCGCCAGACTCCCTGATGGAGTCGGACAGGATGCGGATGGGGAGGTGGCGGAGAGGTGTGGTCGTGCCTATTTGGACGGCGCCGCGGCCAGTGCCGGGGTTGAATTGGATCACCGGGACGGTGTCTTGAGTCATCACTTCATAATCGGCGTTCGTGGCGGTGCCGGTGATGGAGTAATTGACGGCGGAGGAAAACTGAAGCACCCCGCCGGCCATCGTGATCGGCACCTGGAGGATGGTGTCCTCCCGCACAGTCCGGTCGGCGCCGCCGAGAGAGGCCAATCTACCCGTGGTGCCGGAATTGGCGGCGATGATGACGAGGAGAGGGGCGCCGAAACTGTGGCCGGGGTCGGTCGAACTCACGTTCAAGGTGAATCGCTCTTCGCTCTCCGCATACATGTCGCTGGAGATGTGCACGGGGAAGGTACTGATGCTGGAACCGGCGACGAAGGCAACGGTGCCGCTACTGGCAACGAATTCGTCGGGGGTGGTGGTGATGTAGCCGATAGTCCAGGTGAGGATGGTGTTTGAGGTCAACGGCGCGCCGGTACGGGTGACGGTAAAGGTGTAGGGGATCGACTCGGCGCCAGAGGGCGGCTCGGTGACACGGCCGGGGCCGGTGACGGTGAAGAGTGAGGTGACTCCGCTGACATCGTTGTCGACGATGGTGATGGTGGCGGCGGCGGAGCCGTAGCCGGTCACCGCATGGGTGATGGTGGCGGTGTCGTCAACGGTGTCGCCGTCCTCGGCGGCGGCGACGGTGACGGTCTGCGCGATGTTCCAGGTCGACGCGGTGAAGGTCAGCGTGCCCGGCGTCAGCATCAGGTCGTGGTCGGACGGGGTGACATCCGGGGTGATTCTGACTTCGCCGACCGGCTCGGTACCCAGCGCCACCGTGTAGGTGATATTGCCGCCTTCGGTCACGGTCAGGGACGCCGGGGCAATCGTGACCCTGGCGGTGTCGACGACGGTCACCGTCACTTCGTCCGCGGCCGCACTGCCGTAGCCGGTCACCGTATGGCTGATGCCGACGGTGTCCGTCACCACGTTCGCATCCGCGACGCCCGTGACGGTTAGCGGCTGCGCGGTGTTCCAGTTGGCGGTGGTGAAGGTCAGCACACCGGCGACGGTGGCGATGGCCATGTCGCCGCTTGCCGGCGTGACCGTCACCGGGCCGTCCGGCTGGGTGAGCAGGCGCATGGTGTAGGTCGCCGTGCCGCGGTCTTCGCTCACGGTGAGGGCGGTCGGGTCAGCGACAACCCTCGGGACCAGCGCCCTAATCGTCGCCATGGCGTCCTGGTTCGGGTCGCCGCCCGTTTTGATGTCCACCCGGCCCGTACTGCTGGCGCCGACCAGGGTGAGGGTCAGCTCCTCCGGCTCGTCGGCAAGGCCGTCGGCGGCAATGGCCACCGGCAGTGTATAGGGCGGGGTGGCGGCCTGCGGGATGGTGAATGTCTGGCCGGTGATGCCGGTGAGATCGGTGAAGTCGGCGGCGTCAATGCCGGGACCGCTCAACGTGTAGGCCAGGATCACATCGGCGGCGAGGGTGCCACCGGTGAGGGTGAGCGGGAATCCCGCCGTGGCGCCTTCATACACCGTGGGGATGTCGCCGATGGCGACGGTGATGGCGTCATCGTCGACGATGGTGGTGGTGGTCGCGCCGGAGGCTGTGCCACCGGCGGCGTTGGGGTCGGCAACGGTGACCGTCACGGTGAACGCTTCGATGGCCTCGTTGAGGGTGTCGCCGGTGACGGGGATCGTGAACTCTGTTTGAGTGGGGAACGTGATGGTGCCGGTGAGGGCGCCGAAATCATCGTTGCTGGTGCCGTCGTGCGTGACCGTCCAGGTGACCTCGGTGGGGGTGGGGAACGCCATGTCGCCCGCGACGAGGGCGACGACGTAGCCGATGGCGGTGTCGGCATTGGTTTCGGCATGGGCGGTCGGACCGCTGAGGGTCAAGTTGCGCGCTCTGTCGACAATCGTGTAGGTGCGCGGGGTGGGGTCAAACGCATCGGTCACGTTGTGGCTGGTGATCCTGACGATGAGTGTTTCGCCAGACTCCCTGATGGGGTCGGCCAGGATGCGGATGGGGAGGTGGCGGAGAGGGGCGCTGGAGCCTACTGCGATGGTGCCGGTGCCAGCGCCGGGGTTGAATTGGATCACCGGGAAGGTGGCCTGAGTCATCACTTCATAATCGGCGTTCGTGGCGGTGCCGGTGATGGAGTAATGGACGGAGGAGGTGAACTCAAGCATCCCGCCGGCCATCGTGATCGGCACCTGGAGGATGGTGTCCTCCGTCACAGTCCCGTCGGCGCCGCCGAGAGAGGCCAGTCTACCCGTGGTGCCGGAATTGGCAGCGATGACGACGAGGAGAGGGGCGCCGAAACTGTGGTTGGGGTCGGTCGAACTCACGTTCACGGTGAATCGCTCTTCGCTCTCCGCATACATGTCGCTGGGGATGTGCACGGGGAAGGTACTGATGCTGGAGCCGGCGACGAAGGCAACGGTGCCGCTGCTGGCAACGAAGTCGTCGGGGGTGGTGGTGACGTAGCCGATATTCCAAGTGAGGATGGTGTTTGAGGTCAACGACGTGCCGGTACGGGTGACGGTATAGCTGTAGGGGATCGACGCGACGCCAGAGGCGGGCGGCTCGGTGACACGGCGGGGGCCGGTGACGGTGAAGAGTGAGGGGACTCCGCTGACATCGTTGTCGACGATGGTGATGGTGGCGGCGGCGGAGCCGTAGCCGGTCACCGCATGGGTAATGGTGGCGGTGTCGTCAACGGTGTCGCCGTCCTCGGCGGTAGCGACGGTGACGGTCTGCGCGATGTTCCAGGTCGACGCGGTGAAGGTCAGCGTGCCCGGCGTCAGCATCAGGTCGTGGTCGGACGGGGTGACATCCGGGGTGATTCTGACTTCGCCGACCGGCTCGGTACCCAGCGCCACCGTGTAGGTGATACTGCCGCCTTCGATCACGGTCAGGGACGCCGGGGCAATCGTGATCCTGGCGGTGTCGGCGACGGTCACCGTCACCTCGTCCGCGGCCGCACTGCCGTAGCCGGTCACCGCATGGCTGATGCCGACGGTGTCCGTCACCATGTTCGCATCCGCGACGCCCGTGACGGTTACCGACTGCGCGGTGTTCCAGTTGGCCACGGTGAAGGTCAGCGCACCGGCGACGGTGGCGATGGCCATGTCGCCGCTTGCCGGCGTGACCGTCACCGGGCCGTCCGGCTGGGTGAGCAGGCGCATGGTGTAGGTCGCCGTGCCGCGGTCTTCGCTCACGGTGAGGGCGGTCGGGTCAGCGACAACCCTCGGGCCCAGCGCCCTAATCGTCGCCGTGGCGTCCTGGTTCGGGTCGCCGCCCGTTTTGATGTCCACCCGGCCAGTACTGCTGGCGCCGACCAGGGTGAGGGTCAGCTCCTCCGGCTCGTCGGCAAGGCCGTCGGCGGCAATGGCCACCGGCAGTGTATAGGGCGGGGTGGCGGCCTGCGGGATGGTGAATGTCTGGCCGGTGATGCCGGTGAGATCGGTGAAGTCGGCGGCGTCAATGCCGGGACCGCTCAACGTGTAGGCCAGGATCACATCGGCGGCGCGGGTGCCACCGGTGAGGGTGAGCGGGAATCCCGCCGTGGTGCCTTCATACACCGTGGGGATGTCGCCGATGGCGACGGTGATGGCGTCATCGTCGACGATGGTGGTGGTGGTCACGCCGGCGGCTGTGCCACCGTCGGCGATGAGGTCGGCAACGGAGACCGTTACGGTGAACGCTTCGTCGGCTTCGTTGAGGGTGTCGCCGGCGACGGGGATACTGAACTGTGTTCGAGTGGGGAACATGATGGTGCCGGTGAGGGCGCCGAAATCATCGTTGCTGGTGCCGCCGTGCGTGACCGTCCAGGTGACCTGGGTGGGGGCGGCGAACGCCGTGTCGCCCTCGACGAGGGCGACGGTGTAGCCGATGGCGGTGAAGGCATTGGTTTCGGCATGGGCGGTCGGACCGCTGAGGGTCAAGGTGCGCGCGTTGTCGACAATCGTGTAGGTGCGCGGGGTGGGGTCAAACGCATCGGTCACGTTGTGTTGGGTGATCCTGACGATGAGTGTTTCAGACTCCACGATGGAGTCGGACAGGATGCGGATGGGGAGGTGGCGGAGAGGTGCGCTGGAGCCTACTGCGATGATGCCGGTGCCAGTGCCGGGGTTGAATTGGATCACCGGGAAGTTGGTCTGAGTCATCACTTCATAATCGGCGTTCGTGGCGGTGCCGGTGATGGAGTAATGGACGGAGGAGGTGAACTCAAGCATCCCGCCGGCCATCATGATCGGCACCTGGAGGATGGTGCCCTCCTGCACAGTCCGGTCGGCGCCGCCGAGAGAGGCCAATCTACCCGTGGTGCCGGAATTGGCGGCGATGATGACGAGGAGAGGGGCGCCGAAACTGTGGCCGGGGTCGGTCGAACTCACGTTCAAGGTGAATCGCTCTTCGCTCTCCGCATACATGTCGCTGGGGATGTGCACGGGGAAGGTACTGATGCTGGAGCCGGCGACGAAGGCAACGGTGCCGCTGCTGGCAACGAAGTCCTCGGAGATGGTGGTGACGTAGGTGATATTCCAGGTGAGGATGGTGTTTGAGGTCAACGGCGCGCCGGTACGGGTGACGGTATAGCTGTAGGGGACCGACGCGGCGCCAGAGGCGGGCGGCTCGGTGACACGGCGGGGGCCGGTGACGGTGAAGAGTGAGGGGACTCCGCTGTCGTTGTCGACGATGGTGATGGTGGCGGCGGCGGCGGCGCCGTAGCCGGTCACCGTATGGGTGATGGTGGCGGTGTCGTCAACGGTGTCGCCGTCCTCGGCGGCGACGCCGGTGACGGTCTGCGCGGTGTTCCAGTTGCCGGGGGTGAAGGTCAGCGCGCCCCGCGTCAGCATCAGGTCGTGGTCGGACGGGGTGACATTCAGCGTGATGGTGACGTTGCCGACCGGCTCGGTATCCAGCACCACCGTGTAGGTGATAGTGCCGCCTTCGGTCACGGTCAGGGACGTCGGGGCAATCGTGACCCCGGCAGTGTCGGCGACGGTCACCGTCACCTCGTCCGCGGCCGCACTGCCGTAGCCGGTCACCGTATGGCTGACGACGACGGTGTCCGTTACCGCATTCGCATCCGCGACGCCCGTGACGGTTACCGACTGCGCGGTGTTCCAGTTGGCCACGGTGAAGGTCAGCGCACCGGCGACGGTGGCGATGGCCATGTCGCCGCTTGCCGGCATGACCGTCACCGGGCCGCCCGGCTGGGTGAGCAGGCGCATGGTGTAGGTGGTCATGGTGCCTTCAGCCACGGTGAGGGCGGTCGGGTCAGCGACAACCCTCGGGCCCAGCGCCCTAATCGTCGCCGTGGCGTCCTGGTTCGGGTCGCCGCCCGTTTTGATGTCCACCCGGCCCATACTGCTGGCGCCGACCAGGGTGAGGGTCAGCTCCTCCGGCTCGTCGGCAAGGCCGTCGTCGGCAATGGCCACCGACAGTGTATAGGGCGGGGTGGCGGCCTGCGGGATGGTGAATGTCTGGCCGGTGATGCCGGTGAGATCGGTGAAGTCGGCGGCGTCAATGCCGGGACCGCTCAACGTGTAGGCCAGGATCACATCGGCGGTGCGGGTGCCACCGGTGAGGGTGAGCGGGAATCCCGCCGTGGCGCCTTCATACACCGTGGGGATGTCGCCGATGGCGACGGTGATGGCATCATCGTCGGCGATGGTGGTGGTGGTCGCGCCGGGGGCTGTGCCACCGTCAGCTAAGAGGTCGGCAACGGTTACCGTTACGGTGAACGCTTCGTCGGCTTCGTTGAGGGTGTCGCCGGTGACGGGGATACTGAACTGTGTTTGAGTGGGGAACGTGATGGTGCCGGTGAGGGCGCCGAGATCATCGTTGCTGGTGCCGCCGTGCGTGACCGTCCAGGTGACCTGGGTGGGGGCGGCGAACGCCGTGTCGCCCGCGGTGAGGGCGACGGTGTAGACAATGGAGGTGTCGGCATTGGTTTCGGCATGGACGGGACCGCTGAGGGTCAAGGTCCGCGCGGGGGTGGCAATCGTGTAGGTGCGCGGGGCGGGGTCAAACGGGGTATGACTGCTGCCGCTGGTGTGGTTGGTGATCCCGACGACGAGTGTTTCGCCAGCATCCATGACGGAGTCGGACAGGATGCGGATGGGGATGCTGCCTTCATTTTGATTATTGAACAATTGTATGATGCCGACGCCGGTGCCGGTGTTGAAGGAGAGCGTTGGTGCGGTGGTCCGAGTCACCACTTCATAATCGGCGTTCGTGGCGGTGCCGGTGATGGCGAAGGTGACGAGGGAGGAAAACTGGAATGTCTGGCCGGACATCCTGATCGGTACTTCGATGATGGTGCCCTCCAGCACAGTCCGGTCGGCGCCGCCGATAGTGGCAAATCTACCCATGGCGCCGGGATTGGCGGCGATGGTGACGGGGAGAGCGGCGCCGGAACTGTGGCCGGTCGAACTCACGTTCAAGTCGAATCGCTCTTCGCTCTCCGCAAAGCTGTCGGTTCTGATGCCCACGATGAAGGTCCTGACGCTGGAGCCGGCGGCGAAGGTCACGGTGCCGCTGCTGGCAACGAAGTCGTCGGGGGTGGTGGTGACGTAGGCGATATTCCAGGTGAGGACGGTGGCTGAGGTCAACGGCGAGCCGGTACGGGTGACGGTATAGGTGTGGGGTCTCGACGGGGTGCCAGAGTCGGACGGCTCGGAGACACGGGCGGGGCCGGTGACGGTGAAGACGGCTTGCGCCTGCACGCTCTCCACCGACAACACCGTCAAGGCGACCAGCAGGATACCCTGTACCAGGCGAACGCCACGGGTGGTCCGGGCAGGCCACGCACGGGTCATGTGCTCACTCCGTTCCGCACAGCGACCACGCGCCACGTTGCCCGGATAAGACCGTCCCGCATTGAACCAGCGGTACGGATTCCATCCCGAACGCCGCAGGATACGGGCGATGCTACGCCAAGGGGGGGGGGGGGATTTGGGTACGCGGAGACGCATCAGACTTCGTGTTTTCGCTTCCCATATGTCTCACAGTTGGAAGTTCAGAGCGATTTTCTCAGGTGCGTGCACGCAAGGATTTCGCTTATAGCAGAACCAATGGCGTGCACGCAAGAGATTTTTGGGGGGCGGGGGAAAAAAAGTGGGAGGGCGCTTTTCCGACGGGACGACGTGTTGCGCACAGGCCCAACGTCACACCGTCGCCGTCTGGCACACTGGCTGACCGGGACACAGGCTCCCCGGAATTCGTGGTTGCCGCCGGGCGGGGTTGCACGCACCGGAGGCGACTGAGCACTCAACCACAGAACGGCCCTGTGCAGGTGCGTGGAAATGGCGAGGCGGGTTAGAAGTCCAGCCCGAGTTGCAGCTTGATGCCGTCGGTCGACGCCTGGGCGCTGGTCTGCTGCCGCGTGCCTTCCAGGCTGAACGTCAGCTGGTTGCCCACTCCAACCTGCAACCGGATGCCATGGTTCACTAAGCGGGCGGCGGTCTCATCCCGCCTGCCTTCCAGGCTGAGCGTCATCCCACCGACCAGCTGCATCCGACTGCCTACACGGTAGGACCGCGCCGGGCCGTTCGTCAGGGTCATGTTGCCGTAGGGCGTGACTAACATCTCGTCCCAGCCCAGCCCGTAGCCCAGGTTCATGTTCACCTGCCCGTTTCGCGGCGGGGTGGCGCCAGCCGTCGGCACCGTGGCGGAGGCGTCTTGCGCCCAGACCTGGGACACCCGGCTACCCGTGGCGCCCCACGTGGGTTGCAGACTGAACGACAGCCCCTGCCCGCCAACGCCCGTCTCCAGTTTCACGCTCCCGCCGAGGCCCCAGTCCGTATAGTCACCGGTGTGCCCCAGCAGAACCCGCCCATGGCTTTCCACCGTCAGCCCGCGGGCCGCGTTGGTGTAGCGCAACCCGCCGCCCACTTCGGCGCCGGTGCCGGTCCGCCCGTCGCCGGCATCATGCCGCATCCCGACCTCAAGGGTGGGCACCAGTTGATCCCCGCCGGCCAGCGTGTGGGTATGGCTTGCCTCCAGGCCCAGCCGCATCCGCCTCGCTTCCACCACCATGGCCGTGATCCCCGTGCCGCCATCAATGTCCATGGTCGTGTGCAGGGCCTCGCTCTTGAGCCGCACCGTGGTCCCGCCGTACTCCAGCACCTGCCCGCTCCCACCGGCCCCGAGTGTCTGTGTCGTCACATCGCTGGAGCTTTGCCCGATGGCCTCCAGCTCGCCCCAGCCGTAGCCCGCCGTGGCCCACAGATCCAGCCGCCCGCCCAGCGCCGTCCAGCCCACATAGGGATGAACGCTGGTCAGGGCCAGTTCGTAATCACGCCGCGTGCCGCCGGCCATACTGTAGTCCAGATCCACCCGGCTCCACGACACCGCCAGCCCGGCCAGCAGGTCATCGCTCAGGCGGGCGTCGGCGCCCAGATGGGCGCTGAACAGGTCGCCATTCCAATCTATCGCATCGCCCTTGCCGGAGAGGGCGCGATAGTCACCACTGCCCCAGAGTGTCAGGGCGGACAGGCCGGTTCCCGGGGCCACCTCGCGCGCGTTCAACGGCAACACAAAGTTGGAGCCGCCCAGCAGGGTCTTCAGGTCGAAATTCCCTTCGGCGATGGTTTTCCCGTGGGTGGTTACCACCCCGGCCAGCGTGGACTGGCCCCCGACCGTGACATTCCGGGCCGCACTGGCGGAGTCAGACCGGGCCTGCTGGATGCGCTGCGTAATCGCGCTTACCCGTTGGTCGGCCAGCGCCCGCGCCACTTCCGGCAATACCACCCGGTTGACGGCGTCCAGATTGTTCTCCTCGGTGACGGTTACGACAACTTCGGGGGCGGTGAGGGCGGTGATGCTCACACTGTGACGGATGGTGGCAGTGGCATTGTCATTGTCCTCGTCCTCGACTGCGGTGACGGTGACGGTCTGGGCATCATTCCAGGTTGTCGGGCCGAAGGCCAGGGCGCCGGAGACGGTGACCGTGCCGCCGCTGACATTCGGTGTGACTGTCACGGAGCCGCTGGGGGCGGTGTCCAGTTTCACCGTATAGGTTTCCGTGCGGCCTTCGAGCACGGTGAGGGTGGTCGGGGTGATCTCCACCATCGGCTCGTCGTCCGTGACGGTCACCATGACGCCGGGCACATCGATCACGGTGGTGTAGCCGCTTACCTCATCATGGCTGATGGTGGCGGTGTCGTGGCTGTTGTCAGCGTCATCGGTGGCGGTGATGGTGACGGTCTGGGCGGTGTTCCAGGTCGTCGGGCCGAAGGTCAGGGCGCCGGAGACGGTCACCGCGCCGTCGCTGGCCCTCGGCGTCACCGTCACGGAGCCGCTGGGGGCGGTGCCCAGCACCACGGTGTAGGTGGTCGTGTTGCCTTCGTCCACGGTCAGGGCGGTCGGGGTGATGTCCACACTGGCGCCGGCCGCCGCTTCATCCAGGCCCAGTTGGAAGCCTCTGTAAGAGCCGGCATCGTCGGCGGTGTCCTCCGTCACGCCGGGGAACATGGGATTGCGGAGTCTGGTGGCCGGTGGCGAGGAGGTCTCCGCGCCGAAGGCCGCGCTGGTGCGCTCGCCCGCGGCGATGGTGGCCGTACCCCTGGCCTCAGCGGTGGCCGCAATGATTGTGGTGTCCGCGCCCCCGCCGATAGTCTCCCAGGTCACCTCAATGGGTAGCGGGGCGGCCTCCATGAGACTCGCCTGGAACTGGCCATTCGGCAACCGATCCAGCTTAAGGTCCAGCATGAACGGGCTGCCGGGGTTGCCGTCCAGCGTGAGACTGGTCAGGGAATCCAGCCCATCAAAAATCCCCTCGGGCAGCGTGGCAAGCTGATTGTTGCCAAGGTCCAGGCTGGTCAATGCGTCAAGCCCATCGAAAACTCCCTCGGGCAGCGTGGCGAGCTGATTGTTGCCAAGGTCCAGGCTGGTCAACGCATCAAGCCCATCGAAAACTCCCTCGGGCAGCGTGGCGAGCTGATTGTCGCCAAGGTCCAGGCTGGTCAACGCGTCAAGCCCATCGAAAATTCCCTCGGGCAGCGTGGCGAGCTGATTGTTGCCAAGGTCCAGGCTGGTCAATGCGTCAAGCCCCGCAAAATCGTCGCTTTGGAGTACGCCGAGATCCATGCCGGCTATGTCCAGATCGGTGATCTCGCTCAGGCTGTCCGGGGTCACATCCGCGCAGGTGGAGACACCGGCCACCGCCATCACAATGGCGTCGCGCAACGCCGGAATGCGGCTGCACGTGGTCGTCGCAGGGACCGCGATGGTGAACTGGAGGCTGGCCGTGGTGGCGGCACGGTCGGTGACCATCCAGGTGTAGATGCCTGTGGGGCCAGCCACCGTCGGCGTCCCGCTCAGGATGCGTGTGCCAACGTTGACCGTCAGGCCGGTGGGCAGAGGCCCGGTGAGTGAGTAGGCCAGAGGAGCGATGCCGCCGGTGGCTTCGGGCAGGGTCAGAGCCGGAATCGCGGCGCCGCTGGTGTAGGTCCGGGCCGCCACCGACGCCATGCCGAAGGTCAGGGGGCTGGGGATGTCGTTGTTGGTCACCGTGACCACGACCGGGTCGGCGGTCACGCCGCCGTAGCCGACCACCGTGTGGCTGATGGTGGCGGTGTCGTCGTCGAAATCGGCGTCATCCTCGGTGGCGGTGACGGTCACCGTCTGCGCCGTGTTCCAGGTCGACGGGCCGAAGGTCAGGGCGCCGGAGACGGTGACGACGGCGGGGTCGCCACTGCCCGGCGTGACCATCACATTGCCGGCGGGCGAGGTGGTCAGCGCCACGGTGTAGATGGCCGTGTTGCCTTCAATCACGGTGAGGGCGGTCGGGGCGATGGTGACCGCGGGCGCCGGCGTGATGGTCACGGTGAAGGGTAGCATGGCCGCATCGGCGGTGGCCGTGATGGCATCCTCATCGGTGGCCGTCCAGGTCAGCGTGACGGCCGCGGCGATGGTGGTGGGCGTGCCGGTCAGGGTGCGGGCAGTGTCGGTGAAGGTCAGGCCGTCGGGGATGTCGCCGGTCAGGGTGTAGCTCAGGTCGCCATTCCCGCCGTCGGCGGCCGGCAACGTCAGCGTCGGAATGGCGGCGTCGACGGTGTAGGTCCTGTCAGGCACCGTGACTGTGCCGAAGGTCGGCGCGCTGTCGGTGTCGTTGTCGGTAGCCGTGACCACGACCGGGTCGGCGGTGACGCCGCCGTAGCCGCTTACCATATGGGTGATGGTGACGGTGGCGTCAGCGAAATCAGCGTCATCCTCGGTGGCGGTAACGGTCACCGTCTGCGCCGTGTTCCAATTCGCCGAGTCGAAGGTCAGCGCGCCTGTGACGGTGGCGACGGCGATGTTACCGCTGGTTGGCGTGACCATCACATTGCCGGCGGGCACGGTGGTCAGCGCCACGGTGTAGATGGCCGTGTTGCCTTCAATCACGGCGATGGCGGTCGGGTCGAGGGTGACCGCGGGCACCGGCGTGATGGTCACGGTGAAGGGCAGCATGGCCGCATCTCCGGTGGTCCTGATGGCATCCTCATCGGTGGCCGTCCAGGTCAGCGTGACGGCCGCGGCGATGGTGGTGGGCGTGCCGGTCAGGGTGCGGGCAGTGTCGGTGAAGGTCAGGCCGTCGGGGATGTCGCCGGTCAGGGTGTAGCTCAGGTCGCCATTCCCGCCGTCGGCGGCCGGCAACGTCAGCGTCGGAATGGCGGCGTCGACGGGGTAGGTTCTGTCAGGCACCGTCGCGCTGAAGGTCGGCGCGCTGTCGGTGTCGTTGTCGGTCACCGTGACCACGACCGGGTCGGCGGTGACGCCGCCGTAGCCGCTTACCATATGGGTGATGGTGACGGTGGCGTTAGCAAAATCGGCGTCATCCTCGGTGGCGGTGACAGTGACCGTCTGCGCCGTGTTCCAGGTCGACGGGTCGAAGGTCAGGGCGCCGGTGACGGTGACGACGGCGGGGTCGCCACTGCCCGGCGTGACCATCACATTGCCGGCGGGCGAGGTGGTCAGCGCCACGGTATAGATGGCCGTGTTGCCTTCAATCACGGTGAGGGCGGTCGGGGCGATGGTGACCGCGGGCACCGGCGTGATGGTCACGGTGAAGGGTAGCATGGCCGCATCGGCGGTGGCAGTGATGGCATCCTCATCGGTGGCCGTCCAGGTCAGCGTGACGGCCGCGGCGATGGTGGTGGGCGTGCCGGTCAGGGTGCGGGCAGTGTCGGTGAAGGTCAGGCCGTCGGGGATGTCGCCGGTCAGGGTGTAGCTCAGGTCGCCATTCCCGCCGTCGGCGGCCGGCAACGTCAGCGTCGGAATGGCGGCGTCGACGGGGTAGGTTCTGTCAGGCACCGTCGCGCTGAAGGTCGGCGCGCTGTCGGTGTCGTTGTCGGTCACCGTGACCACGACCGGGTCGGCGGTGACGCCGCCGTAGCCGCCTACTGTATGGGTAATGGTGACGGTGGCGTCAGCGAAATCAGCGTCATCCTCGGTGGCGGTAACGGTCACCGTCTGCGCCGTGTTCCAGGTCGACGGGCCGAAGGTCAGCGCGCCGGTGACGGTGGCGACGGCGGTGTTACCGCTGGCTGGCGTGACCATCACATTGCCGGCGGGCGAGGTGGTCAGCGCCACGGTGTAGATGGCTGTGTTGCCTTCAAGCACGGTGAGGGCGGTCGGGGCGAGGGTGACCGCGGGCACCGGCGTGATGGTCACGGTGAAGGGCAGCATGGCCGTATCGGTGGTGGCCGTGATGGCGTCCTCATCGGTGGCCGTCCAGGTCAGCGTGACGGCCGCGGCGATGGTGGTGGGCGTGCCGGTCAGGGTGCGGGCAGTGTCGGTGAAGGTCAGGCCGTCGGGGATGTCGCCGGTCAGGGTGTAGCTCAAGTCGCCATTCCCGCCGTCGGCGGCCGGCAACGTCAGCGTCGGAATGGCGGCGTCGACGGGGTAGGTTCTGTCAGGCACCGTCGCGCTGAAGGTCGGCGCGCTGTCGGTGTCGTTGTCGGTCACCGTGACCACGACCGGGTCGGCGGTGACGCCGCCGTAGCCGCTTACCATATGGGTGATGGTGACGGTGGCGTTAGCAAAATCAGCATCCTCGGTGGCGGTGACGGTGACCGTCTGCGCCGTGTTCCAGGTCGACGGGCCGAAGGTCAGGGTGCCGGTAACGGTGGCGACGGCGGGGTTACCGCTGGTTGGCGTGACCATCACATTGCCGGCGGGCGAGGTGGTCAGCGCCACGGTGTAGATGGCTGTGCTGCCTTCATTCACGGTGAGGGCGGTCGGAGCGAGTGTGACCGCGGGCACCGGCGTGATGGTCACGGTGAAGGGCAGCATGGCCGTATCGGCGGCGGTCCTGATGGCATCCTCATCGGTGGCCGTCCAGGTCAGCGTGACGGCCGCGGCGATGGTGGTGGGCGTGCCGGTCAGGGTGCGGGCGGTGTCGGTGTAGGTCAGCCCGTCGGGGATGTCGCCGGTCAGGGTGTAGCTCAGGTCGCCATTCCCGCCGTCGGCGGCCGGCAACGTCAGCGTCGGAATGGCGGCGTCGACGGTGTAGGTCCTGTCAGGCACCGTGACTGTGCCGAAGGTCGGCGCGCTGTCGGTGTCGTTGTCGGTAGCCGTGACCACGACCGGGTTGGCGGTGACGCCGCCGTAGCCGCCTACCATATGGGTGATGGTGACGGTGTTGTGAGCGAAATCAGCGTCATCCTCGGTGGCGGTAACGGTCACCGTCTGCGCCGTATTCCAGGTCGACGGGCCGAAGGTCAGGGTGCCGGTAACGGTGGCGACGGAGGTGTTACCGCTGGTTGGCGTGACCATCACATTGCCGGCGGGCGAGGTGGTCAGCGCCACGGTATAGAAGGCCGTGTTGCCTTCAATCACGGCGATGGCGGTCGGGGCGATGGTGACCGCCGGCGCCGTCGTGATCGTCACGGCAAAGGTCAGCGTGTCCGTATCGGTGGCGGACGTGATGGCATCCGAATCGGTGGCCGTGTAGGTCAGGGTGACGGCCGGGGCCGCGGTGAGGGGCGTGCCGGTCAGGGTGCGGGCGGTGGCGGTGAAGGTCAGACCGGCGGGGATGTCGCCGGTCAGCGCATAGTTCAGGGCGCCATTCCCGTCTGTGGCGGCAGGGAGGGTCAGCGTCGGAATGGCGGCCTCGGCGGTGTAGGTCATGTCATCCACCATCGCCATGCCGAAGTCTGGCACCGAGGCGGCGGCATCGTCGTCGGTGACAGTAACCACAACAGGGTCGGCGGTAACACTGCCGTAGCCGCTCACGGCATGGCTGATGGTGGCCATGTCGTCGGTGGTGTCCCCATCGTCGGCGGCGGTGACGGTGATGGTCCGGGCGGTATTCCAGGTTGCGGGGCTGAAGGTCAACGCGCCGGGGGTGGTCGTCACATCGCCGGTGGGTGTAACGCTCACCATCACCGTCACGTCACCGGGGGGCACGGTGGTCAGCTCCATGGTGTAGGTGGCAATGCCGCCTTCAGACACGGAGAGGGTGGCGATGGAGAGGGTCACCGCGGGCGCCGGCGTGATGGTCACGGCAAAGGTCAGCGTGGCCGCATCGCCGGCGTCCATGTTGGTATCCTCATCGGTGGCCGTCCAGGTCAGCGTGACGGCCGCGGCCACAGCGGTGGGCGTGCCGGTCAGGGTGCGGGCGGTGTCGGTGAAGGTCAGGCCGTCGGGTATGTCGCCGGTCAGGGTGTAGCTCAGGTCGCCATTCCCGCCGTCGGCAACCGGCAACGTCAGCGTCGGAATGGCGGCGTCGACGGTGTAGGTCCTGTCCGTCACCGTCGCGCTGAAGGTCGGCGCGCTGTCGGTATCATTGTCGGTCACCGTGACCACGACCGGGTCGGCGGTCACGCCGCCGTAGCCGCCCACCATATGGGTGATGGTGACGGTGTTGTGAGCGAAATCAACGTCATCCTCGGTGGCGGTAACGGTCACCGTCTGCGCCGTGTTCCAGGTCGACGGGCCGAAGGTCAGCGCGCCGGTGACGGTGGCGATGGCGGTGTTACCACTGTTTGGCGTGACCGTCACGTCGCCGTCAGGCACGGTGGTCAGCGCCACGGTGTAGATGGCCGTGTTGCCTTCAAGCACGGTGAGGGCGGTCGGGTCGAGGGTGACTGCGGGCACCGGCGTGATGGTCACGGTGAAGGGCAGCATGGCCGCATCGGTGGCGGACGTGATGGCATCCTCATCGGTAGCCGTCCAGGTCAGCGTGACGGCCGCGGCAATGGTGGTGGGCGTGCCGGTCAGGGTGCGCGTGGTATCGGTGAAGGTCAGGCCGTCGGGTATGTCGCCGGTCAGGGTGTAGCTCAGGTCGCCATTCCCGCCGTCAGCGGCCGGCAACGTCAGCGTCGGAATGGCGGCGTCGACGGGGTAGGTCCTGTCCGTCACCGTCGCGCTGAAGGTCGGCGCGCTGTCGGTGTCATTGTCGGTCACCGTGACCACGACCGGGTCGGCGATGGTCACGCCGCCGTAGCCGCCCACCATATGGGTGATGGTGACGGTGGCGTTAGCGAAATCAGCGTCATCCTCGGTGGCGGTAACGGTCACCGTCTGCGCCGTGTTCCAGGTCGACGGGCCGAAGGTCAGCGCGCCGGTGACGGTGGCGATGGCGGTGTTACCACTGTTTGGCGTGACCGTCACGTCGCCGTCAGGCACGGTGGTCAGCGCCACGGTGTAGATGGCCGTGTTGCCTTCAACCACGGTGAGGGCGGTCGGGGTGATGGTGACCGCCGGTGCCGGCGTGATCGTCACGGTGAAGGGCAGCATGGCCGCATCGGTGGCGGACGTGATGGCATCCTCATCGGTAGCCGTCCAGGTCAGCGTGACGGCCGCGGCAATGGTGGTGGGCGCGCCGGTCAGGGTGCGCGTGGTATCGGTGAAGGTCAGGCCGTCGGGAATGTCGCCGGTCAGAGTATAGCTCAGGTCGCCATTCCCGCCGGCGGCGGCCGGCAACGTCAGCGTCGGAATGGCGGCGTCGACGGTGTAGGTCCTGTCCGTCACCGTCGCGGTGAAGGCCGGCGCGCTGTTGGTGTCGTTGTCGGTGACCATGACCACGACCGGGTCGGCGGTGACGCCGCCGTAGCCGTTCACCATATGGGTGATGGTGACGGTGTTGTGAGCGAAATCAGCGTCATCCTCGGTGGCGGTGACGGTCACCGTCTGCGCCGTGTTCCAGGTCGACGGGCCGAAGGTCAGCGCGCCGGTGACGGTGGCGATGGCGGTGTTACCACTGTTTGGCGTGACCGTCACGTCGCCGTCAGGCACGGTGGTCAGCGCCACGGTGTAGATGGCCGTGTTGCCTTCAAGCACGGTGAGGGCGGTCGGGTCGAGGGTGACTGCGAGCGCCGGCGTGATGGTCACGGTGAAGGGCAGCATTGCCGCATCGGCGGCGGTCCTGATGGCATCCTCATCGGTGGCCGTCCAGGTCAGGGTGACGGCCGGGGCGATGGTGGTGGGCGTGCCGGTCAGGGTGCGGGCGGTGTCGGTGTAGGTCAGGCCGTCGGGGATGTCACCGGTCAGGGTGTAGCTCAGGTCGCCATTCCCGCCGTCAGCAACCGGCAACGCCAGCGTCGGAATGGCGGCGTCGACGGTGTAGGTCCTGTCCGTCACCGTCGCGGTGAAGGCCGGCGCGCTGTTGGTGTCGTTGTCGGTGACCATGACCACGACCGGGTCGGCGGTGACGCCGCCGTAGCCGTTCACCATATGGGTGATGGTGACGGTGGCGTTAGCGAAATCAGCGTCATCCTCGGTGGCGGTGACGGTCAGCGTCTGCGCCGTGTTCCAGGTCGACGAGTCGAAGGTCAGCGCGCCGGTGACGGTGGCGACGGCGTTGTCACCGCTGTTTGGCGTGACCGTCACGTCGCCGTCAGGCACGGTGGTCAGCGCCACGGTGTAGATGGCCGTGTTGCCTTCAAGCACGGTGAGGGCGGTCGGGTCGAGGGTGACTGCGGGCGCCGGCGTGATGGTCACGGTGAAGGGCAGCATTGCCGCATCGGCGGCGGTCCTGATGGCATCCTCATCGGTGGCCGTCCAGGTCAGGGTGACGGCCGGGGCGATGGTGGTGGGCGTGCCGGTCAGGGTGCGGGCGGTGTCGGTGTAGGTCAGGCCGTCGGGGATGTCACCGGTCAGGGTGTAGCTCAGGTCGCCATTCCCGCCGGCGGCGGCCGGCAACGTCAGCGTCGGAATGGCGGCGTCGACGGTGTAGGGCCTGTCCGTCACCGTCGCGCTGAAGGTCGGCGCGCTGTCGGTGTCGTTGTCGGTAGCCGTGACCACGACCGGGTCGGCGGTGACGCCGCCGTAGCCGCTTACCATATGGGTG